>NZ_CP119127.1:930000-3642500 GCF_030128825.1 Sphingobium sp. WTD-1
GGCGAAGATGTAACGGGGCTAAAGTGATGCACCGAAGCTTAGGGTTCAGTCTTTGACTGAGCGGTAGCGGAGCGTTCCGTAGGCCGTTGAAGCGGAAGGGTAACCGACCGTGGAGGTATCGGAAGTGCGAATGCAGACATGAGTAGCGATTAAGAGGGTGAGATGCCCTCTCGCCGAAATTCCAAGGGTTCCTGCTTAAAGCTAATCTGAGCAGGGTAAGCCGGCCCCTAAGACGAGCCCGAAGGGGGTAGTCGATGGGAACCACGTTAATATTCGTGGGCCTGGTGGTGTGTGACGGATGCCGTAAATTGTTCGGGCTTATTGGATTGCTCCGGGCAGTGAAGGGGTCCCAGGAAATAGCCCCACCGTATAGACCGTACCCTAAACCGACACAGGTGGAATGGTAGAGTATACCAAGGCGTTTGAGAGAAGTATCCTGAAGGAACTCGGCAAATTGCCTCCGTACCTTCGGAAGAAGGAGGCCCCATCTTAAGGCAACTTTTGATGGGGGGCACAGGCCAGGGGGTAGCGACTGTTTAGCAAAAACACAGGGCTCTGCTAAGTCGGCTTCAAGACGACGTATAGGGCCTGACGCCTGCCCGGTGCCTGAAGGTTAAGAGGAGGAGTGCAAGCTCTGAATTGAAGCCCAGGTAAACGGCGGCCGTAACTATAACGGTCCTAAGGTAGCGAAATTCCTTGTCGGGTAAGTTCCGACCTGCACGAATGGCGTAACGACTTCCCCACTGTCTCCAGGATATGCTCAGCGAAATTGAATTCTCCGTGAAGATGCGGAGTACCCGCGGTTAGACGGAAAGACCCCGTGCACCTTTACTGCAGCTTCAGAGTGGCATTAGGAAAGAACTGTGTAGCATAGGTGGGAGGCTTTGAAGCATTGACGCCAGTTGATGTGGAGCCATAGGTGAAATACCACCCTGTTGTTTTCTGATGTCTAACCTCGCACCGTTATCCGGTGCAGGGACCCTCTGTGGCGGGTAGTTTGACTGGGGCGGTCGCCTCCTAAAGAGTAACGGAGGCGCGCGATGGTGGGCTCAGGACGGTTGGAAACCGTCTGTTAGAGTGCAATGGCATAAGCCCGCCTGACTGCGAGACTGACAAGTCGAGCAGAGACGAAAGTCGGTCATAGTGATCCGGTGGTCCCTCGTGGAAGGGCCATCGCTCAACGGATAAAAGGTACGCCGGGGATAACAGGCTGATGATTCCCAAGAGCTCATATCGACGGAATCGTTTGGCACCTCGATGTCGGCTCATCACATCCTGGGGCTGGAGCAGGTCCCAAGGGTTTGGCTGTTCGCCAATTAAAGTGGTACGTGAGCTGGGTTCAGAACGTCGCGAGACAGTTTGGTCCCTATCTGCCGTGGGCGTCGAAATTTGAGAGGAGTTGACCCTAGTACGAGAGGACCGGGTTGAACATACCTCTGGTGTACCTGTCGTCACGCCAGTGGCGCAGCAGGGTAGCTATGTATGGACGGGATAACCGCTGAAAGCATCTAAGCGGGAAGCCTCCCTCAAGATAAGATTTCATCGAGCCGTCGTAGACCACGACGTTGATAGGCTGGATGTGGAAGTGCGGTAACGCATGGAGCTAACCAGTCCTAATTGCTCTGTTCGCGCTTAAGAGTCCCACCATCAACGACAATGCTGGAAACAGCTAAGACGCTGATGGCGTGGTTTTAAGCCAGCCCAGATATACGAACATCAAACACTCAAAATTGTGCACGGTATCGATTAAAAACCCGCAGTTATGCGCCTGCTTCATTGCTTGGTGACCATAGCGTCTGTGACCCACCCGATCCCATCCCGAACTCGGCCGTGAAACCAGTCTGCGCCGATGGTACTATTGCTCAAGCACTGGAAGAGTAGGGCGTCGCCAGGCATTGAAGCACGCGCATAGCAACGGATCAAAAACCCATCACAATGTTACAAAACAGGGCGGCCAAAAGCCGCCCTTTTTTGCTTATCAGGGCCACAAAAGCCCAGTGTCGCGGGATGGAGCAGCCCGGTAGCTCGTCAGGCTCATAACCTGAAGGTCGTAGGTTCAAATCCTACTCCCGCAACCACATACCGATATCACAAACCGTCTCGGAGCATTCCGCGGCGGTTTTTTTATGTCTTTTCTGGCGGATTTGCGCCGTTTCTTGGGGATGCAGCGCCTCCCATCGGATCGCGCCTGATGCCAGGACGTCGATTTGCTTTTGGGGGTGTTTTGGAGGGTAATGCCTGTGCCCAGCAGGAGATACCCCCTATGCCGCTCAAGGAACTCGAGGTTCGCTACGCCAGCCGGCGCTCAAAGGATTACAAGCTTGGCGATGGCGGCGGCCTCTATCTGCTTGTTCGTCCGACTGGCTCACGCCTCTGGCGCATGAAATATCGGTTCAACGGCAAGGAGAAGCTGCTCTCGTTCGGGCGCTACCCGGAGGTTACCCTGGCTGAGGCGCGGCTACGCCGCGCTGAGGCCAAGCTCGCCCTTGCGCGGGGCGAGGATCCCGGTCCCAAGGCTCCCTCGCCTGTGACCAGCTTTGAGGCGGCTGCACGGGCCTGGCATGGTAACCGGGCGAGCGGGCTGGAGCCGGGGCATGCAGCACGCATCCTGTCGCGTCTGGAGCGCGACGTGTTCCCGTCGCTCGGGCAGCGCGATCTCAAGGACATCACTGCGGGCGATGTGCTGTCGATGCTGCGGGCGGTTGAGGCACGCGGTGCCCTCGATGTCAGCCGCCGGCTGCGCCAGCATGTAAGCCAGGTCTATCTCTTTGCCATACCGCAGGGCTGGGCCACCCATGATCCTGCTGCCGGGCTTGCTACCCTGCTGCGGCCCAAGCCTCGGGTCCGGCATATGGCCCGGGTTGGGGGAGGGGAGTTGCCTGCCCTTGTTCGGGCGATCGACGCTTATGACGGCGATGAGAATCCCCGGCGGCGTGCGGTCACGCGCGACGCGCTCTTGTTCACGCTGCTGACCTGGGCGCGGACCAATGAAACTCGCTATGCGACATGGGACGAGTTTGAAGGGCTGGACGGCCCTGATCCCATCTGGCGGGTGCCGGCCGAACGGATGAAGATGGGACGTGAGCATATCGTGCCGCTTTCGCGGCAGGCGGTCGGGTTGCTGGAGAGCGTGCGGATTTACAGCCGGGGGCCATATGTCTTTGCCGGCGACAAGCCTGAACTCCCCATATCGCAGAATACGATGATCTATGGCTGCTACCGCATGGGCTATCGCGGCCGTCAGACGGTGCATGGGTTCCGAGGCCTTGCCTCGACCTGGGCCAATGAAGCGGAATGCTATCGGCCAGACTGGATCGAGGTGGCGTTAGCCCATGCCGATCGTGATGATGTGCGTGGGGCCTATAACAGTGCCCTCTACCTTACGCCGCGTCGGCGGATGCTTCAGGCTTGGGCTGATCATATTCTGGGCATGGTCGCGGTGCCGCAAGAGGCGCTGGTCGCGTGATGGAGGGGATGCGGGGATCGGCTCTGCCGTGCCCCGCATAACTGTTCTCAGGCCGGTTCGGCGACCTTCGTCTTGCGCGGGGTGCGGGCCGGCTTTGCGGGGGCAGCGGCTTCCGCGCGCGGCTTGCGGCCGAGGCCGATCTTGTGGGCCAGCTCCTTGCGCTGCGCAGCATAGTTGGGAGCGACCATCGGATAATCCGCAGGCAAGCCCCACTTGGCGCGATAGTCCGCCGGGGTCATCTGATAATGAGTCATCAGGTGACGCTTGAGCATCTTGAGCTTCTTCCCGTCTTCCAGGCAGACAATATGGTCCGGCTTGATCGACGCGCGCACCGAAACCGCAGGCTCTGGCTTCACTTCTTCAGCAACCGCAGGTTCGCTCAGGCTGGCGAGAGCGCCATGCACATTGGCGATCAGGCCAGGAAGATCATTGATCCCAACGCTGTTGTTGCTGACATGGGCAGCGACAATATCGGCGGTAAGCGTGATGAGCGTTTCTTGCGCGGACATTTTTATCCCTTCTTTATGGCGACCAGTTGTTTTTGCTAAATGGCAGAAGGAAGATCGGATTACCAGTGTGCGTTCGATGAACTATTGCTCATGGTCGATCGCTTTTTTTAGAGAATATTTATGCTCGCTCGTCATCCTTGGATGATGCGGCAAAGATCCTCACTCATCATTGGCGCCCTCGTGGTCGGTGCTGCAGGTGGTGTGGTGCTCCGCGACCCAACACCGGCCGCGCAGTCTGAAGGGCCTTCCTGGTCTTTTCGGAACTGCAGCGAGGCGCGTGCGGCAGGCGTAGCGCCGCTCCATCGCGGCCAACCAGGCTATGGCGCGCACTTGGACCGCGATGGCGACGGAATTGCATGCGAGCCTTATACCGGGCGCTAAGCGATCGGACGGTTCACGACCGATAGTGTTGAAGAAGTCGGTGATTGTCAGTCTCTGACGTTGGGGCGAAGTCGGCTCCAGGTGTCACGCTGGAACGATAGGCGGCTGGATCGGGATGAGTTTCGCGAGCTTGCGCAGGTTCTGGGCTGTGGCTGCGAGGTGGAACTCATCTTTTGCGCCATTTGGTCCTCGTAGGCGCAAGCGATCGAGCTTCAGGATGCGCTTGAGATGGGCGAACAGCATTTCGACCTTCTTTCGCTCGCGCCGGGATGTGACATAGGCGTCGGTCTGGGACAGATCCCGTGCCAGATCGCGCGCGCCTTCATGGATTGATCGCATCACCTTGCGCGCGGGCTGGCCGGGACAGCATTGGGGCTTGAGGACGCAGGATTGGCAGTCGTGCTGACTGGCGCGGTAGCGCATGAAGCCGTCCTTATCGACGCCGGTCCGCGGGCTGGCATAGTCCCTGCGGTGCTGGACGAGGTGCTTGCCACCGGGGCAGACATAGAGATCTTTCCGGTGGTCATAGCGGAACACGGTGCGCTGGAAGCTATCGGTCCTGCGGCTTGCATGGTCGAAGACGGGGATATGCGGCTCGATGCCGCGCTCATGGACGAGCCAGGCAAGATTAGCCGCATCGCCATAGCCGGTATCGGCAGCTAACCGCTGGGGCCAGATGCCGAAGCGCTCCTGTGTCCTGTCGATCATCGTTCGCTGCGCCGTTACCTCAGCCTGACGGATGGCGGTGCTGGCCTCCACATCGACGATCACGGCATTAGCCAGATCGATGAGGTAGTTGGTGCTGTAGGCGAAGAAGGCCTGTCCGCCATGGGCGCCCGTCCAGCGTGCGGCCGGATCAGCCGGCGACAGATATTTGGGCGTGACGGGCGACGCCGCTCCGAAGGCCGCCTCGTCGAGCACTTCCAGATACTCCCGAACAGCATGATTGATGATATCCGGCGGTAGCCCCTCTGCGCCGGGAACGCCGCGCTGGCGATTGGCGTCGGCCTTGATCAGACTGGCGTCCACAGCAAAGCCTTCGCCACCGACCAGTCCTTCCTGGATGCAGCGCGAGACGGTCATCTCGAACAGTTGCCGTAATAGATCACTGTCCCGGAAGCGGCCGTGCCGGTTCTTCGAGAATGTTGAGTGATCCGGCACGGATCCGTCGAGACCGAGGCGGCAGAACCAGCGATAGGCCAGATTGAGATGCACTTCCTCGCACAGCCGCCGCTCAGACCGGATTCCCAGACAATAGCCGATCAGTAGCATCCGGATCATCAGTTCAGGATCAATCGAGGGCCGGCCTGTCTCGCTATAGAATGGCCGCAGCTTCTCTCGGATAGGGACTGTCAGGATTTCCGTGTGCGGCCGGGCATAATGGGCAACAAGGAGTCCCACTATGTCACGACGCAAAGAACCTGCCATACCGAATGAGCTTCTCGATCAGCTTTTGGCGGGCGGCGCTGCCAGTGCCGCCTTCGAGCAGGGCGGTCTGCTCGATTCGCTGAAGAAGGCGCTGACAGAGCGTGCCCTGAATGCGGAGATGGATCACCACCTCGCTGGCGAAGACGGCGCCGGCAACATGCGCAACGGCTACGGTCGGAAGACGGTAATGACCGACACCGGCAAGTTGGCGATCGACGTGCCGCGCGATCGCCAGTCGAGCTTCGACCCGCAGTTGATCGCCAAGTATCAACGCCGCTTTCCCGGCTTCGACGACAAGATCGTGTCGATGTACGCGCGCGGCATGAGCACCCGCGAGATCACCAGGCACCTGCACGATCTATACGGCATCGACGTCTCACCCGATTTGATTAGCACGGTGACCGACGCCGTGCTCGATGAGGTCGCCACTTGGCAGCAGCGGCCGCTCGATCCGGTTTACCCGCTGGTCTTCTTCGACGCGATCCGGGTCAAGATCCGCGACGAGGGCATGGTGCGCAACAAGGCGATCCACATTGCGCTGGGCGTCCGCGCCGACGGCGCAAAGGAGGTGCTCGGCTTGTGGCTCGAGCAGAATGAGGGTGCCAAGTTCTGGCTTCGGGTGATGAACGAGCTTCGCAACCGTGGCGTTGAAGACATCCTGCTGGCCGTCGTTGACGGCCTGAAGGGCTTTCCCGATGCGATCACCGCAGTGTTCCCCGATGCGATCGTCCAGACCTGCATCGTTCACCTGCTGCGCAACTCGATGGACTTCGTCTCCTGGAAGGACCGAAAGAACCTCGCCAGCGCGCTCAAGGAGATTTACCGTGCCACCGACGCAGATGCCGCCGAAAAGGCGCTGACAGCATTTGAGGCTGGCCCTTGGGGGCAGCGCTATCCCGCCATCGGCCAGAGCTGGCGGCGCGCCTGGGGCGAGGTGATCCCGTTTTTTGCGTTCCCCGACGAGGTCCGCCGGATCATCTACACTACGAACGCCATCGAAGCTTTGAACTCGAAGCTCAGGCGGGCTGTCAGGGCCAGGGGACACTTCCCCAGCGACGAGGCCGCCACCAAGCTGCTCTACCTGATCTTGAATCGGTCGGAGAAAGAGTGGAAGATGCCACCACGTGAGTGGACCATGGCGAAGGCGCAATTTGCCGTGATCTTCGGCGAACGTTTCATCAGAGCCATGGCGGCCTGATGATCAACCGCCCGGCCGCACACGGAAATCCTGACAGTCCCCTCGGATACCGTCCAGATCCACGAAGCGATCCACCGCTCGCAACAGGTGGCTCTGGGGAACATGATCTTCCAGGCTGAAGCTGTAAAACAGCGCCTCCTGCATCACCGTCCGATCACCCATCATGAGCCTGTCTCCTAACGACATGGTCAGTGAATCAGGACCGCGCCATTACTGCAAGGCCGGGTTTTTCAACACTATCGACCCTTATGAGACACTCAGCCGTCAACTTTCGTTGCCCAATTCCGGACGTTCCGGTCCAACGGCTCTCGACCAACGTCGGCCATTCAATTCGTCTCCCGTCAACGCCCGGTCCTGACAAAATTTGTTCGATCAAACAAACCCGGATCGCATGAAAATTTGGGAATCAGAAATTGGCAGCAACGATCTGTTGGCTGATGCTGCCGAAAGGGAATCTGTTGTTTCCAAATGCGCCGAGCGAAACGCGATCGCCGAATCTGAGGAAAGGCGTTTGGGGTTTACCTTGCTCGATCATCTCGATCGCGCGGCGTTCGGAGATGCAGCAGGAGCCAAGCGTCGCATAATCGGCATTGGACACGGTGCCTGATCCGATGATTGTGCCGGCGACCAGATCGCGCGTGCGGGCGGCATGGGCGACCAGTTCATGGAAGCCGAACACCATTTCACTGCCATGGGGATTTCCGAACCAGGCGCCGTTAACGTGGACCTGCAGGGGCAGATGGACGCGGCCGTCCTGCCAGGCCTCGCCCAGTTCATCGGGCGTGACTGCAAAGGGCGCGACAGAGCAGGCGGGCTTGGCCTGGACCCAGCCGAACCCGGTCTTCATCTCGATCGGCGCGATCGCGCGCAGCGACCAGTCGTTGATGAGCAGGACCAGCTTGATATGCGATAGCGCGTCCTGTGCGCTGGTGCCCATCGGCACGGCATCGGTAATGACGCCGAACTCGCCTTCGAAATCGATACCGTCAGCTTCGCTGGGGAGCGGCACATCCTGCGTTCCGGACAGGAAGCGATCGGACAGGCCCTGATACATGAGCGGCCGGTCGGTCTCGATCGGCGGCAGGTTGAACGCCTTCTGCATCAGTTCGCCATGCTGCGGGAAGGCCGAACCGTCGAGCCATTGCCAGGCGCGGGGCAGGGGGGCGAGCAGCCGGCTTTCGTCCAGCGCCTCGCCGTCCCCCTGTTCCAGCCGGTCGGCCAGCCGGCGCAGCGCCGGTTCGACGCTGTCCCATCGCTCGATCGCACACTGCAGCGTGTCAGCAATGCCGTCCGCAGGCAGGCAGCGACAGGCGTCGTGGGAGACGACGATCAGGCTGCCATCGGGACGGCCATTATCGAGGGTGGCAAGGCGCATCTCTATTCCTCGAAGATCGCGACCGCGCGGGTCCAGCCGGCTGACGCGCCCTTGATCTTGTGCGGGAAGCAACTGACCATGAAGCCATGGCCGGGCAGGCTTTCCAGATTGTGCAGCTTTTCCAGGTGGCAATAGCCGATGTCGCGGCCGGCCTTGTGGCCTTCCCAGATCAGCGAGGTGTCGCCGGTTTCCTTCACCTTCTGCGCGGTATAGCTGAACGGCGCATCCCAGGACCAGGCATCGGTGCCGGTGACGCGCACGCCCCGCTCGGTCAGGTAGATGGTCGCCTCATAGCCCATGCCGCAGCCGCGATTGACATAGTCGGGCTGGCCCAGCGCCGTGCCGGCCGCGGTGTTGACCAGCACGATGTCGAGCGGCTGGAGGCTGTGGCCAATACGGGCCAGTTCCGCTTCGACATCGGCGGCGGTGACGACATAGCCATCGGGAAAATGCCGGAAATCGAGCTTCACGCCGGGCTGGAAACACCATTCCAGCGGCACCTCGTCGATCGTGATCGACCGCTGCGGTTCGCCATCGCGGCCATCCATGGTGGGATGGAAATGATAGGGCGCGTCCAGATGCGTGCCGTTATGGGTCGTGAGCGTAACCCATTCCGCGGCGGCGAAACCCGCGCCGTCCGGTGTATCTTCCGCCGTCACGCCAGGAAAAAAATGCTGGAGCTCGGCGACGGTTTCGCCATGCGCCTGGTAGGTGATCTTGGGCCGAAGAAACGGCGGATCGGAAACCACATCATTGTCGAGCGTGATCGACAGATCGACGAAACGGCGGGTCATCGGGGTATTCCTTGAAAAACGGGATATGATGAAATCATGCGGCCGGAGCCGCGCGAAGAGCGGGAGGCGTGACGATCAAGGCGAGAATGGCACCATAGGTCGACTTGAAGAGCAGAGCAGGGATTGGGGCGATAATCTCCATACCCGTCAGCCAGACCAATCCGGCAACCAAAGCTGTGCCGATACCGGCTGATGCCCCTGCCAATACCAGCCCGCGCACCAGCAGATTGCGCGGAAGGATGGTGCTATGAGGGACAGGAGCCAAAACGCCCTTTTTGAGCTTTTTGTGGGCGATCGCGCCGGGGATGAGAACGCTCATCAGGGCGATCATGAAGCTCTGTGGCAGAAAGTCGAACACCCATCGCCCCAAGCCCCAGCTCTCCACCGGCTGGTGGAGGCCAAACACCACAAGGAAGATCAGCAGCGACAGCATGGCGTTGATCGCCATGCTGATGCGCGTCTCCTTGCGGACATAGGCGTCAATGACCGCCATGCCTGTCATTATCGGGCATGCCCGCCTAAGGTCTCGGCGAACCAGTCCGAGATGAGGTCGCGGCCATAGGCCATATTGTCGGCACCGACATGTTCGACGCCGCCTTCTCGCGCGGTGAAAATGACCTTCTCGCGCCGGGGCGAATTGACCAGCTGATCATAGAGATCATCGGCGTAGGAAACGCTGATCTGCCGATCGTCTCCGCCATGAGTGACGAGGAATGGTACCTTGATGCTGTCCATATGGCCATTGAGGTTCATCGCTTGCGACTTCGTCAGGAAATCCTCCTGATCGCTGGCACCGAACGCCCAATGGACATGCGCCCAATAATGGGGAACCGGGTTCTCGCCCTCGCGAGACATGCGCTTATCCTGCACTTCGCGCCAATTATGGTTGGCACCCCAGACCGCGCCGCTGGCAAAGCGCGGTTCATAGGCGACGGCGCGCGGCGCGAAATGCCCGCCCAGCGAAATGCCGGTCATGCCGATCGCTTTTGGATCGACTTCGGGCTGTTGCTCGAGCCAGTCGACGGCCTTGCTGGCCCAGCTTTCGCTGTGCGGATCGACAGGGAGGCCTTGCAGTCGCAGCGCTTCGCCTGATCCGGGCTGATCCACGCAAAGGGTAGATATGCCGCGCCGAGCCAGCTGTTCGGGGAGCCGGCTCCAGTACAGCAATTCCTTGCAGCTATCGAGGCCATTGCAGAACACCACCACGGGCTTCCTGCCGTCGCCGGGCGCGCGGGTGAAAAGCGCGGGCATGGTTCCGGTCTCAAGCGGAATTTCAACGCGTTCTCGATTGATCTGGCCAAGCGCAGTCGATCGATCGAAGGCCGTTCGCGCCTTGGCATAGGTCGCCTCGCGTCCCGGCGCGCCATGCCCCTGCATCCGTTCGGCCGTTATCAGATAGAGCGACGCACGTTCCAGCTTGTTCGAGGCAGAGAAATAGCGCCCCTTGGCCTCATCTTCACCGGCGAGTTCCAGCAGCTTGTCGCCCATTGCCGCCCAGGCCTTCATGAACTGGGGCGTGCCGGCGTCTGCGCCGCTATTGGCGGCATCGCGGATCGGCTGACACATGTCGATGATTTCGCCGAGTTGGGCGCCCGACTCCATCGCGATCGAGATCGAGAGGTTCCAGATATAGTTGGGGAAATATTCGAACAGCGCCATGGCTCAGGCCTCCAACGGCTGGAAGAGGCCCTTGTCGGCCTCGGGATGCGGCATGGTCTGCGGACCACCTGTGCCGATGCCCCACTGATCCATAACCTTGGGCCCTGGCACATGAACCTGCGGCTGATGTTCCTCGAAATCGACGTCCTCCAGTTCTGAAGTATATTCGACGGCGAAGCCTGCAGGCGTGGTGAAATAGCTGAACGTATTATTCCCCGCCGTGTGTCGGCCGGGACCCCAGCGGATGTCCGTCCCCTTGAACTTCAGCCGATTGATGCCGACCATCATGTCATCGACGCTAAGCATGTCGTAGGCGACATGGTTGAGACAGGGAGGCCCCGGAAGGATGGCCAGCCGATGATGGGCAGCATTGCAGCGCAGGAAGCACATGAAATCGCCCAGCCAGTCGCTGATCTTGAATCCCAGCACGTCGACGAAGAAGCGCACCAGGGCTTGATGGTCGGGAGAATGAAGGACGATGTGACTGATTTTCTGCGGGACGCCTTCCCAGCGAGAAAGCGTACGCGCGCTACGGGGCTCGACATCACTCGAAATCTCGAACGGCAGGCCGTCTGGCGAGAAGAAGCGAAAGCCATAGCCGCCCGCCAGAGTCGCCAGGTTGCGCGGCGGAAAGATGATTCGGCAGCCGGCAGTGACCACCTTGTCATGCAGTGCATCGACATCGGCTTGGCTTTCGGCGGCAAGAGCGATCACGTCAACGCGACGATCTTCGCTCCCGCGTAGGCGCACGACATAGGGTTCTTCGCCGCCATCGGCCGCAAAATATACCATGCCGTCCTTCTCGCCGACTTCGACTAATTTCCATTGATCAGCGTAAAAGCTTCGCTCGGCAGCCAGGTCGGGAACGCCGTAGCCGACATAGCGAATTTCAGAAACGCGGCTCATCAGATAACTCCTTGGGTAAATGCATGGGAGGCGGACTGCCGCCTCAGATCGGCTCGGCGATCATCTCGAACATTTCATGGGTGGCCGCCGCGTTATCGACAGGCGGCCCCTTGCCGATTTGACCGTGGCAGATGGCAAGGCTGGCACGCACGATATAGGCGCACCGTTCGAACCGACGGGCATGATAGGCTTCAAAAACGCTCTCCAGAGCGTCATGATTGGAGAGTTCATCGGCCAGGACCAGGCTGTCTTCGATCGCCATACCCGCGCCCTGTCCCAGATGCGGCGTGGTCGCGTGGACTGCGTCTCCCAGCAGGACGATCCTGCCCTTGTGCCATGGCCCTTCGACCAGCAGGCCTTCCAGTGGGCGGTAGACCACGGCGCTATCTTGTGTGATCTCTTGCGCCAGCGCCTGAATGGCTGGCGCGGTCCCCGAAAGCTTGGCACGCATGACCGCTGCCAGTCCTTCGAGCGGATAGCGCGGATTGTCGGGTTCGGGCGTCGTCGCATACATGTACATGAGCGCGTCCGAAATGGGCACGAGACCAACGCCGATAGGGCCGTTATAGACTTGCAGCGCATCAAGCTCGGCCGGGCGGGCGAAATTGTAACGCCACACGGCCTGGCCAGTGAATTGGGGCTTGGGTGCATCGGGGAAAATGAGGTCGCGCGTCTGCGAATAGACGCCGTCCGCACCTACAACCAGATCATAGCGATCGCTGCCGCCATCCGAAAAATCGACAGTCACGCCGTCGGCTCCGTCGACGATGCGCTCGGCTGTTACGCCAAGCCGAACGGTCGCACCGCTGGACAGCGTACGATCACCCAGAACATTGTGGAGCGCTGGGCGACCGATGCCGACATTGGCGGGCTTCCCTTCGACCAGTCGCGGCGAAGGGACACGGGCAATCTTCGCCCCGTTAGGAAGGAAGATCTCGATCGCGTCGAAGCCGACTCCTGCCGACAAATAATCGTCGAGAAGGCCGAGCTGCGCCATCGCCCGAACAACATTGGATTGCTGGATGATGCCGACGCCATAAACAGACCAGTCAGGGTCACGTTCGATAACATCGACCTGATGCCCCTTGGCGCGCAGGGCGATCGCAGCCGTCAGGCCCCCGATACCGCCGCCAATGACCAATATGCGCTGCGCTTCCAAGTCTCGCTCTCCTCCAATTTGTTCTGGGGAGAGTTTAGGACGCGCTTTTCAATATCAAAATTCGATTGTTTGGATCATAGTTTATCCATTTTGTGGATTAGTTGCTATCCGTCGCAATTGTTCTCGAAACCAGAAAAGCCCTTCGTCAGCAGCGCGGGTCTGATGAAACTGCACCAACTCCTGCATCACCGGGAAGGCAAAGGGCATCGGCACCGATGTGAGCGGAAAAAGGCGCATGGCCGCCCGTGCAAGACGTTCGTGCATGACCGCCAGCCGCTGGGTGCCCACCAGCAGCCAGGGAACCGTTGTGAATGACGAAGCCGAGATTTCGATCCGGCGATGCTTGCCCATCAGCGCGAGATGTCGATCGGCAAAAGCTATATTGGAACGCGAGCCAATGGCGACGCCGATGTGGCCCGCGCCCAGGAAGCGCGCTTCGTCGAGTGGCGTCTGGAGCAAGGGGTTGTCCTCCCACCCGACTACGACATGCTCTTCCTCGAACAGCAATTCTGTTGGATGATCGGCTGAGAGAAATTCGCGCGGACTGATCATCAGATCCGCCTTGCCATCACCGATCAGTTCGGAGCTGTGCTGATCAGGCGATATCAGTTGCAGCCTTACGCCGGGGGCCAAGTTGGAAAGGTCGGCCATCAAGGGAGCGACAAGCGCTGTGATCACATAGTCGGACGCGATGACCTTGAAGGTCCGCTGCGAGTTGGCAGGATCGAAGGAGGCCGACGTTGCGAGCAAGGTTTCAATCCCGCCCAGGCATTCGCGCACCAGCGGCGCCAGGCTTTCTGCAAAGGCGGTCGGGTACATCCGCTTGCCGTGGGTCACCAACAGAGGGTCACCGAAATAGTCACGCAGCCTGGACAGGGCAGCACTCATGGCGGGCTGGCTCAGATGCATCTGCCGCGCCGCGCCGGACACCGAATGCGTTTGCATGAGCCCTTCGAAGACAGCGAGAAGATTGAGGTCGAGACCGCGGAAACGCATGATCCATCCATTCCATGATTGGATAACGATAAGATCAAATGATTTAACCTATGGACCATAACTGATCTACTCTTTCCTCACAGATGCGTCGGAATAGGCGCGCACATCAGGAGAGGAGACAGGCATGAAGGCGGCCCTACTGGCGACAGCTGCAGCGATATTCATCCCGGTTACGCCGGCCTTGGCACAGGAGCAGGGCAGCGGCGAGGAAGTGCAGGCCGAGGTGTCCGGCATCGCCGACATCATCGTCACAGCGCAGCGGCGTAGCGAAAATTTGCAGAAGGCCGCGATCGCGGTCAGCGCAGTGGCCGGGGATACGCTCGTCAAGCAAAGCATCACCCAGGCCAATGATCTCACCCGGGTCGTGCCCGCGCTCCAGGTGGCGCCTGCGGCGTCCTTCACCCAGATCTATCTGCGCGGCGTCGGCACCTTTGGCGCCAATGCCTTTGCGGAGCAGGGCGTCGCCTTCAATCTCGATGGCGTTTATCTGTCTCGCCCAGCTGCACCGGCCGGGCTCTTCTATGATCTTGAGCGCGTCGAGGTGCTCAAGGGCCCGCAGGGCACGCTTTATGGTCGCAACGCCACCGGCGGCGCCGTCAACGTGATCACCGCCAAGCCCAAGCTTGGTGAGACGTCGGGCTATATCAACGCGGAATATGGCAATTACGATGCCATCAAGGGTTCGGCCGCGCTCAACCTGCCCCTGGGCGAGAAGCTCGCTTTGCGTGTTGCAGGCCAATATGTGAAGCGCGTCGGCTATTACAGCGATGGCTATGATGACGAGGATACCCAGGCCGTCCGCGCCCAATTGCGTGGCGAGACTGGCACTGGCCTCGATGCCACCTTGTCGGTCGATTATGCGCATGTGGGCGGAATGGGCTCGGGCGGCACGATCATGCCGCTGCTCGACGGGAAGCATCGGCTCGGGCCCAGCGATCCCCGTGTCATCGCCGCCTATGTAGCTCGCTCGCCAACGCCGCCGGTCCCCCAGGCGATCGCCAGCGATGATGGCTATCAGGATAATGACTTCTTCGGCGCAGCGCTGACGCTCAACGCGGATCTCGGCTTTGCGACGCTCACCGTCATTCCCGCCTATCGCAAGACGGATCTCGACTTTCGCTCCTATGCCTCGAGTTTCCTGATCGACGTCCAGGAAAAGTCGAGCCAGATGTCACTCGAGACCCGACTGGGCGGGCATAGCGGCCCCCTCGAATGGGTCGTTGGCGGCTATTATTTCGGCGAAGATGTGAGCGCCCGGCAGCTATTCGACCAGGCCAGCAATGGCACTCGGATCAACTCGGAACTGGAAACCGAAAGCCTCGCGGCCTTCGGTCAGGCGACTTTTTCGGTAACCGACAGATTCCGGCTGACAGGCGGGCTGCGTTACACAACCGATGCGAAACGCCAGGCAACCGAGGCGCATACGCTTCCCTTCGTCGGTTTCGTCAATCCCGCGCAGGGTAACTTCACCCCGATCATTCTCGACATCGTCAGCTATCCGCGCACCGACGTGGATTTCAACAAGGTTACATGGAAGGCGGGCGTGGAATATGACGCCGGACCGCGTTCGTTGCTGTACGCGTCGGTTGCCACCGGTTTCAAATCGGGCGCGCTGTTTGCGGCGACGGGGCGCAACTATTCAGCGCCGGAAAACATGACCGCCTACACCATCGGCTCGAAGAATCGCTTCTTCGACAATAAGGTTCAGCTGAACGCGGAAGCGTTCCTCTGGAAATATGAGGACCAGCAGATTTCGCATCTGGGCCCGGTCCAGATTGCCAGCACGCCGGCAGGCGCGATCTATGGTCCGGTCTTCACCACTGAAAATGCGGGCAAGTCGACCATCTACGGTCTTGAACTGGAGGCACTATTCCAGCCGACGAGCAATGACCAGTTTTCAGCCAATATCCAGTATCTGCACAGCAAATATGATGAGCTGACCTATCAGGCCTATTCGACGACCGGCACGGCGCCCGTCATCGGCTGCGCGGTGACCCCCACGAGCCAGACCGGCGCTTCGCCCGCTGCCCGCATCTATGATGTGGATTGTTCGGGCCGACCGCTGGTCAACGCGCCCAGGTGGGTGTTCAATCTGGGCTATGAACATAGCTTCCAGCTTGGCGATCATGGCAAGCTGATTGCGGCAGCTGATACACGGATCGAAACGTCCCGCTATCTCTCGCTCGATTTCCTCGAGCTGGGACGGCAGGGCTCCTACATGATGTCCAATGCGCGGCTCACCTACGAAAGCCCGTCGGGCAATTTCTCCCTGACCGGCTTCATCAACAATATTGAGAATGAGCTGGTGTTTGCCAATTCGCTGCAGAGTCCGGCGAAGCCCGGCGTCATTTACAACCAGCTGAGGCCGCCCCGCACCTATGGCGTGCGCGCCGGTTTCCGCTTCTAGTCGATCCCAAATCCGCTCGCGCGTCAGCCCCTGGCTCGCGCGAGCGTCAGGAGAATATATGGGTACAGAACCCGGCACCTCATTCCGTCGGATCGTAACCGGCCATGATGCAGATCGACGATCGCGCATCGCCAGCGATGCGCCCCCGGTCCGGATTTTCGACAATCTGGGCGAGGAAGGCCTCGTGTTCCACGAAGTATGGAATACCAGGCAGACGCCCGCCATCCTTGATAGGAACGACGCCGAACCTGCAGAAACGCATCTGCTTTTGGCGCCGCCGCCGGGCGGGACGCGTATCCGTGTCCTGGACATCCCGCCGGAGCAAGCCGGGGCAGATTTCGATGCCGTGTTCGATGCGATTGGCGGCAGCGACGCGCATGTCGGCAAGACATCTAATCGGCATGCCAGTTTCCATCGGACTCGTTCGATCGATTACGGCATCCTGCTCTCGGGCAGCATCACATTGATGATGGACGAGGGCGAGACCATTGCCCATGCCGGCGACATCATCATTCAGCGTGGCACCAATCATGGCTGGATCAACCGTTCCGGCGCACCTTGCCGGATCGCCTTCATCCTCATCGACGGCGTCTTCGACGACGATCTGGCATGACCCTGCTGGTTACCGGGGCATCCGGTTTTGTCGGCCGCCAAGTGGCGAGCCTGTTGGCGGATGAGGGTGGCTATGGCGCCGTCAGGCTGACGGATCTAACTGCGCCTCCCATACCGATCGGCAGCGGATTTGAAGCCGTCGCTTTCGACCTGGCCACCACGGAGCATCTCGACGCGCTGCTCGAAGGGGTCGACCGCGTCATCCATCTCGCCGCCGTTCCTGGAGGTGCGACGGAGCAGACGCCTGGATTTGCGCGCCGCATCAATGTCGATGCCCCGCTCGCCATCCTCGAGCATCTGGACCAGGCCAAGCGCCCGTGCCGCTTCGTCTATGCCAGTTCGATCGCCATACTAGGGCCGACGCCCTTACCCGTCGATGACGAGACGGTGCCTGCGCCGGCCACCCTTTACGGCGCACATAAGCGCATGATCGAGATCGCACTGGCGCAATTTGCTCGTCGCGGGAGCATCAAAGCTGTCGGATTGCGTTTGCCAGGTATCGTTGCCCGCCCCATGGGCCCAAGCGGTCTCGCCTCTGCCTTCATGAGTGACCTCTTCCATGCGGCGCTGGAACAGCGGCCGATGACCTTGCCCGTGTCGGCAGATGCGAGCATCTGGATATTGTCTGCGCGGCGGGCCGCCTGGAATCTGATCCATGCGCTTCATTGCGGTATCGAGCACGGCATAAGCCTGACCTGCCCGGCTCTGCATGTAACTATTGGACAATTGATCCAGCAGCTGTTTCCAGACCCGGCTCAGGTCCGCCATGCACCCGATCCTGAGCTTCAACGCCTGTTCGGATCCCAGCCCGCTCTTGTAACGCCATCAGCGGCAGAGGCCGGCTTCCAATCCGACGAAAGTCTCGAGGCGTTGACTGCTTCGGTGTTTGCCTCGCTTCGCGCTGAGGCGCCCTCTATTGTCCTATAGCGCGACCCGCCGGCATCGACGGATCACGGCCTAGGAAGAGCTCCGCCACGAGGCTACGAAACCAGACGATTGCCGGATCGCGATCGACACGCCGATGCCAGAATTGCTGGAGGCTTATCAGAGGCGTCTCGAATGGCGGCGGCAAGAGCTTGAGTGGCGCCATGGTGGCGAAGATGGCGGCGACCGCATGCGGAACGGTCGAAATGAGGTCGGACCCGGCGACAAGCAGCGGAACGCTCATGAAATGGGGCGATTGAAGCTGAATACGCCGGGATAGGCGAAGCTGATGCATTCGGATTTCCACCAGTTCCTGGCTCCGTCCCTTCTGCGACACCAGGATATGGCCGAGTCCCAGAAATTGCTCGAGTGAAAGCGCGTCGCCCACGTCAGGATGATCCTTGCGCACGATGCAGCTGAAGGGGTGCTCGAACAATGTCTGACACAGGAAATTGCTGCCCTGGAGATCCGGGAAATAGCCCAGCGCCATATCGACCACCCCGTCGGACATGGCGCGCTCCAGTTCATGGGGCGGCATCGAGTGGGAGCGCAGCGTCGCACGCGGCGCGCGTTCTTTCAGCACCTCCAGCAAGGTCGGCAGGAACACGAGCTCGCCAATGTCGGATGTGCTGATCGAAAAGCAGCGTTCCGCATTGAGCGGGTCAAAGACTGGCAGCCCCAGCAGATCTGCGTCGACCATCTCCAATATTCGTCGGACCGGTTCCCGCAATCGGTCGCCCATTGGTGTGGGGTGCATGGAGTTGCCGATTCGCACCAGCAACTGGTCCTGGAAAAATTGCCGTAGCTTGCCCAGCGCAAAGCTGACGTTCGGCTGGCTCATGTTGAGCCTTCGTGCGGTGGCGTGCACCCCGCGTTCCTCCAGCAAGGCGTCAAGCACCACCAGCAGATTGAGGTCGAGCCTACGGTAATCCATGAAACTGATCCAGCATATCGATATAACTAGTTATATTGATTGGCTGGCGGCGCGCTAGGCTTTCCTGAGAATAAGACAGGAGAGCGATGTGAGCGCGCAGTCGGGGCCAAGGGCCGGGTCATCATTCCTCCATGACATCTGGTATGTCGCGGGCTGGGGACATGAATTGCAGCCAGGAAGCCGGACCTCCCGAACCATATTGGGGCAACCGCTCGTGCTGTTTCGCACCGAAGGCGGCGAAGTCTCTGCGCTCGAGGATCGCTGCTGCCATCGGGCCATGCCGCTGAGCGAGGGCGTAGTGATTGGGGAGAGCATTCGCTGCCCCTATCATGGCCTTGAATTCGGCACGAACGGTGCCTGCGTGCATATCCCCGCACAGGACAAGATACCCAGGACTGCGCGCGTTCGCCATTTCCCACTGGTCGAAAAGGACGCACTCTTATGGATCTGGATGGGGGATGCGGACAAGGCGGACACCGCGATCATTCCCGATCATCCCTATCATCAAGATCCAGCCTGGGCCTGGCGGAGCGCCCATTATGATGTCCAGGGCAATTGGCAGCTGCTGGTCGACAATCTGATGGATTTGTCACACCTGCCCTATATCCACCCCTCGACCATCGGGGGCGATCCGGAACTGCATTTCAAGACCCCGACGATATCCACCCGCCTGCCCAATGGTGTTCGCGTCGAGCGAAAAATGCCTTCCTCTGCCCCCCCGCCGACCTATGTGGCTGCTGCGGGCTTCAAGGGGCTCGTCGATCGCTGGCAGGAGATCGAGTTCCAGCCGGTCTTCATCCGCATTCATACTGGCGCATGTGACGAAGGGACGGGCGCCTATGATGGCGATAGATCCCATGGTCTCTCGATGCTCGGCTTTCATGGCATCACCCCGGAGACCGAGACGACTACCCATTATTTCTGGTCGATGGCGACAAACATCACGCGGGGCGACATTCCCGACCTGGTATTCGAGCAGACGGCGCGCACCTTCAAGGAAGACCAGGCCGTTCTGGAAATGCAGCAGCGGCGCATCGCGCGAGAGCCAGGGCGGCAGCTGATCGACATCGCAAGCGATGTTGGCGGCCGACAGACGCGCCAGTTCATCCAGCGTCTGTTTCGAGCTGAACAGGAACGAGAGGCCGTGGAGGCCTGAGGGCATGGGATAGGGGCGATGATGCTCCTATCCCTTCGTCTTTCCCTCGATCAGTGCGCGCATCTTTTCCATCCGCCCATCGGGCACTGCCAGGCGCATCATCTCTCCTAGGAGGAGGATGGCATGTTCGGTTTCTGCTCGGTGCGGCAGATAACGGTCCGCAATGGAAAGGCCGCGCACGGACCACACCATGAGGCGCATGACCGTTCGGGCAAGCGCTTCATCGCCACCAAAGGCGCCGCGCATCACCGTGAGAGCTGAATGCTCGACCTCCTCCTGCATCGGTACGACGAGCTCGGCGAGTTCAGGATCGCTACGGGTTGCCTGAAGGATTTCGAGTACCGCCATACCGGGCGGTCGACTAAGTACCGACCAGAGCAAGCTGGGCCAGTCGAACAGATTGTCGCCCATTCCCGTGCGCACCCGGGTCGCTTCATATTCTGCCATTTCACTATTGAAAACGTGACGCACCACCTGCGCCATCAACGCCGCGCGCGTGGCGAAATGATGGAGCATCGCACCGCGGCTGACGCCTGCTCTCTGCGCGATCAAGGTAGTGCTGGCACCGGTATAGCCATGGTCCCCGATTGAAGCGATGGTCGCCTCGATGAGAGCCAGCCTCGTCTGGGCGGTCCGTTCTTCTTGAGTGCGCCTGACCCCGGGTGCTGCTCGATCCATTATCTTCCTTCATGACGGGATGCGGGCGCCAGGCGCCTGCAACCATCCTCCATTATCTATGATGCCCGACCGGATGCATAACAAAAATGGATCGAAACCCATACAAACAATCAGGATTGACTGTTTGTATGGCAAAGACCAAAGCGGTCTGCAAGTGCAGGACGAGCTGCGCAAAAATAGGGAGGATGAAATGCGGAAGGCACTGTTGTTTGTTGGCGCGAGCCTGATCTCCGTCGCCCATACAGCCCATGCACAGGAAACCGCGCAGAACGAGGGCGTGACCGACATCGTCGTGACCGCGCAACGTCGCGCCGAACGGCTTCAGGATGTCCCTGTAAGCGTGACGGCCCTCGGCGGCGACTCGCTAAAGTCGCGCAACCTCAATGATCTGACCCAGGTCGCGCTGGCGGCGCCCAGCCTCCAGGTCGGCAATGACAACAGCTTTGCCATTCGCGGGGTCGGCACCCAGGCCTTCGCAACCACCATCGATTCCAGCGTGGCCACCGCGCTCGATGACGTCAATCTGGGTCGCCCCTTCCTCACGCAAGGGCTTTTCAACGACGTTGAGCGGGTCGAGGTTCTGAACGGGCCGCAAGGGCTTCTCTTTGGCAAAAATGCCTCGGCAGGACTTCTGAACGTCGTGTCGACCCGTCCCAAGCTCGGCAGTTTCGGCAGCGAGACCAACCTCGAGCTCAACAATCGCAGCACGCCGGGCAGCGATACGGAGGCCTGGTCCGTGATTGCGCGACAGACTGTCAATATTCCTGTCGGCGACACCGCAGCATTGCGGATCAACGGAACTTATTCCGTGGAAGAGCCAGGCACCAATTTCGTTGGTACCGGCGGTGTCCGCAACGACCTGGATCGCAAGCAATATGGGGTTCGCGCCAAATATCTCCAGGAGATCACGCCTGAGCTCGAGCTTTATGTCATCGGCGAATATGCAGAATCTCACGGTGTCGCGGGCATCTATGACCGCACCTATCGCGAGCTTGGCGAGGGAAGTGTCAATGCAGCCCCGCTTGCAGCATCCGGCATCGTTCCAGGCGACAAGAATTTCACCTTCGCGGGCGACGGCGGATATTGGCGTGACCTGAAACTGGGTGGCGCCCAGGCTTCGCTCTCCTACACCGCGGACAGCGGCCTCGTCGTAAGCAATATCTTCGCCTGGAAATTCTATAATTTCGACGCCCAGCTCGATACCGACTTCACCAACAGCAACGGCGCGAACATCAACTATTCCCATGCCGATTATGATCAGTTTTCGAACGAACTGCGCGTAGCGCTGCCGGCCGGAAACCGCCTGACGGGACAGGCCGGCCTCTATTATTTCCATTCGACGATCGATCAGCGCAGTCAGATTGCTGGCAATAATTATCTGCCCGACTTCCTGCTGCCGACATTCCCCTTCTGCGTCGGCGCCGCTGCAGTGCCCGGCGCCTTCCCTCCCACCTGCTCGGTCAGCAATGATTATTTCCTCGGGCGGGACAACAGCTATCGGATGAAGACCGACAGCTATGCTGCATTCGGGCAGTTGACCTACGCCCTGACGGATGCGCTGAAACTCTTCGCTGGCGGCCGCGTCACGCGCGACGAAATCAGCATCGATCTTGACCAGAATCGCGGCGCCTATTTCGTGACCCTGGGCGTGCCCGGCGCGATCGCGCAATCCTATGGGCATACCGATTTCAGCTGGCGCACGGGCGGCCAATTTCAGCTGGCGCGCGATGCGATGATCTACGCCTCCTATGGTCGGGGCTATAAGGGCCCCGGCTTCAATGATACCGGAGCAACCGCGACGACCTCGCTGCTGGTCAAGCCGGAAAAATCGAACACTGCGGAAATTGGCGCCAAGACGAGCTGGTTCAATCGTCGCCTCGTGGTCAACGCATCACTCTTCCATACGAAATTCAAGAATTACCAGACCCAGTCGCTCGACACCCAGTTGCAGAGCTTCGTGGTCCAGAACGCGGCGTCGGTCATCAGCAAGGGCGTCGAGCTGACCGTCAATGCCAACCCGTTCCGGGGACTCTCTATCAACGGATCGGCGACGTTCCTCAGCTCCAAGTTCAAGGATTTTGCGGGCGCGGAATGTTATCCGGGGCAAACCGACGCCAGCTGCGCAACAAGCGGTTCGTTCAATGCCGGCGGCAAGCGCACGCCGACCGCCCCGAAATTCACCTCGTCGCTCCAGGCCAGCTACGAGTTCCAGACGGACGGAGCCGTACATCCCTTTATCGAGGGCAACTGGTACCATCGCACGCCGATAAATTATCTGATCAACCAGGCGCCGGGCGCCACCGTGCCGACGACCGATCTGATCGGCGCGAGTGCAGGCGTGCGGATCGACAATGGCATGCGCCTCTCGATCTTCTGCAAGAACTGCACGAACGAATATAATCCCAACTTTATCGGACTGGATTCCGGCGACGCGATCTCCGGGATCGCCACCTATCAGCAGCAATTCGGGTTCGATTCCGTGCGCACCATCGGCGCCAACATTCAGTTCCGGTTCTGAGGATGGATGATATGCCCTTTGCCCTCTCCCGCCGCTCCATGCTGCAACTTGCCGGCGGGAGTCTTGCGATGACGCTTGCCAGTCCTGCGCTCGCCGCGCGTCGCAAGCTGCGTCCTGATTTCCTTTGGGGGGCAGCTACCGCCGCCCACCAGGTGGAAGGCAATAATGTCAACAGCGACAGCTGGGTCATGGAGCATCTCAAGCCCAACAGCTTCGCCGCGCCGTCCGGCGATGCCTGCGACAGCTATCATCGCTGGCGCGAGGATATGGCACTCGTCAAGCAGATGGGCCTCAACTGCTATCGCTTCGGCATCGAATGGTCGCGCATCGAACCGGAGCAGGGAGAGTATTCCAACGCTGAACTCGACCATTATCGCCGAATGGTGGATGGATGCGTCGAGCTGGGCCTGAAGCCCTTCATCACCTACTCGCACTTTACCGTCCCGCGCTGGTTCGCAGCAAAGGGCGGGTGGGAAGAGCAGACGAATGTCGATCATTTCCTGCGCTTTTGCGAGCGGGCGGCCAAGGCGCTGGGGCCGAACTATAGTCATGGGCTTACCTTCAACGAGCCCAATCTGGCCGCCCAACTGTCATGGCAGCCCGGTTTTCGCGCAACCATGCCTTATTTCGTTCAGGCTTCGGCGGCAGCCGCCAAGGCTGTGGGCAGTGACCGTTTTTCCTCCACGCCGATTTTCGATGTCCGTCGTGCCGGCCCGATACAGGCGGAGGCTCATCGCCGCGCCGTCGAGGCGATCAAGTCGGTGCGCCCCGATCTGAAATTGGGGCTGAGCCTTTCCGTTGCTGACGAGCAATCTGCTCCGGGCGCGAACGGGTTGGAACGCAAGATTGCGGAGGTCTATGCGCCCTGGTTCGAAGCGGTTGCCAAGGATGATTTCGTGGGTGTCCAGACCTATGGCCGGGCCGTGGTTGGCAATGATATCGACTTGCCGCCAGCATCTGGCGTAGAACTAACGCAAACCGAGATGGAGTTCTATCCACAGGCACTTGAAGCCACGGTGCGCTGGGTCTCCAAAGCCACCAAACGCCCGATCATCGTCACGGAGAATGGCGTGGCGACCGCCGATGACGGCCGCAGGATCGCCTATATCGACGGGGCGCTTGCGGGCCTTTCTCGAGCGATCGTAGATGGCGTGGATGTTCGCGGCTATATCCATTGGTCGCTGCTCGATAATTTCGAGTGGAACAGGGCCTATACGGCACAATTCGGCCTGGTCGCCGTCGACAGGACGAGCTTCCGCCGCACATTGAAGCCAAGCGGCTTGCATCTTGGCCGGTACGCGCGAGACAACAGTATCTAACCCGTTCCCTCGCCCGACGCCTATTGATTTTCCAAGGATCTGCCTATGCCCATATTCGATCGTCGTTCCTTCATGGCGACCAGCGCATTTTTGGGCCTAAGCGCCAATCAGGCACGGGCCGCATCGACGTTGCGGTTCGGCGCCACGCAGCTGCGTACCGCCATGCGGAAAAATCCGATCGGAATCGACGACCGGCATCCCAGCCTCTCCTGGCGGGTCGCTGGCCCTGACGAAACGATGCAGTCGGCATATCGCATTCTCGTCGCGTCCAGTTCGTCTTTGCTTGGCCGCAATGTCGGCGACATATGGGACAGTGGTCGCATCGAAGGTGCCGCCTGCACGGGCATCCAGTATGAAGGCAGACCCTTGCGCTCGCGCGAAACCTGCCACTGGAAAGTGCAGGTCTGGAATGAAAAGGGAAATACCGGCTGGAGCGACCCGGCTTATTGGGAAATGGGCCTTCTCGAGGCGAAGGACTGGACGGGTGACTGGCTGGCCGCAGAAGATGCAGTCGAGCGCGAAGACCGGCTCAGCGGTGTCCAATGGGTGGGCGGCAACGCCCCTGCGCCCGACAAGCCGCGCAGCTTTCGTCTCGCCTTTCGCAGCGATGCAGGCGACGCGCTGCTGACCATCTTCGGCGATGGCGTGATGTCACGGCTGGAACTCGACGGCAAACCACTCGCCTTGCCTGCGCGCGATCCCAATGCTTTTGGCGGCGCGCCTGCAACACGCCTCGCCTTGCAGCTCCCGGCCGGTGATCATCTGCTTAGCCTGGATATTGCGCCTGCACCGGGCTTCTTCATCAAGCCATTCGTCTCGATTGCCGGGCAGATCCGTCTTCCTGCATTGAATGGCTCGAGCAAACGGTTGAGCGGCAACTGGGAAACCCGCCTGGGCGAGGCAGAGAACTGGGTGGTGGCGCCGCTGCTGGACACACAGCCAATTTTCCCCTGGCCTCCCACGCCGGCAAGATTGCTGCGGCGCAGATTCTCCAACGATGGTGCGATCGTCCAGGCCCGGCTCTATGCGGCAGCGCTTGGCGGCTATCGCCTGTCGCTCAACGGGCGCCGGGTCAATGACGATGAACTGCAGGCAGAGCCCGTCAATTACGCCGTTCGCATTCCCTACCGCGCTTATGATGTTACCAATTTGATCCAAAAGGGCACCAACTGCCTCGGTGCTGTGATCGGCGATGGCTATTATGCGAGCTACCAGGCGCCTGACGGTCGCTATGCATTTGGCAGCGCGCCCCGGCGACTGCAATTGATGCTAGAACTGACCCGGTTCGACGGCTCGATCGAACGGATCATCACCGACAACCAATGGCGCCATGCGCGCGCGCCCATCTTGATGTCGGAAATTTATGCCGGCGAAGACCAGGATTTGCGATCGCAGTCCCAGGGCTGGGATCGTCCGGACTTCGACGACAGCAAATGGGATCGGTGCTGGACGGCGCCGACCCCAATTGCCCCGATTTCGGCGGCACTTGCCGAGCCGGTACGCATCATCAGGCAACTGCCGCCAGTCGCCATTCGCAAGCTTGGGGACGCCCGGCATATTGTCGACTTCGGCCAGAATTTTGCGGGTCGCGTGCGGCTTCAGGTCAAGGGCGTTGCAGGGCAGCCGATCACCGTGCGCCATGCTGAAATCTTGTCCGAGCAGGGCGAGCTCGACCGTCGGAACCTGCGGGCGGCAAGGGCGGAAGATCGCTACTGGCTGCGCGGGGACGGATCGGAGACGCTCGAACCCGTCTTCAGTTACCAGGGCTTCCGGTATGCGGAGATCAGCGGGGTCAGCACGCTGACTTCGGACATGATCGCTGGCCTGGTCCTTTCGAGCGCCATGCCTGAAACCGGGACGTTTCAGATCAGCACCCCGGACGTCCAGAAGCTCTGGCTGAATACGCTGTGGAGCCAACGCTCGAACTTCATGGGAATTCCGACCGATTGCCCGCAACGTGACGAGCGGCTGGGCTGGACCGGCGATGCCCAGATTTTCTGGGATGCAGCCAGCTTCAACATGGATGTCGGCGCCTATACACGCGCCTTTTCCCGCACGATGCGGGACGCGCAGGCCGGCAACGGCGCTTACCCACTTTGGGCTCCTTCTCCGCAGGGCCTGGGCTGGGGCACCGACAGCCCAACCCCAGGCTGGGCCGATGCCGGTGTCATGCTCCCCTATACCGCCTATCTGCACAGCGGCGATCGCACGATCGTCGACGAGAATTGGCAGGCGATGACCGCTTATGCGCAGGGCATATTCGCAAAAAATCCCGATGGCCTGTGGTCGACAGGGCGTGGAGCAGATCTTGGCGACTGGCTTGCGCTCGATGCGAAGTCGCCGATGGACGAGACGACCCCCAAGGCGCTGATCGCTACAGCCATGCTTGCTCGCTCCGTGGAGCAGATTGCGCAGATGGCGGAATGGACGGGCCGCGCTGGCGAGGCCGTAACCTGGCGCGCGCATCATGATCGAATCCGCAGCGCTTTCGCATCGACCTTTGTTCGTGATGACGGAAGAGTCGGAAACGGCAGCCACTGCAGTTATATTCTGGCGCTCCGGCTCAATCTGGTTCCGCAGGCGCTTCGCGCGAAAGCCGCCTCGCTCTTGGCGGCAGATATTCGCAAGCGTGGAACGCTGCTCACAACGGGGTTCCTTGGCACGCCGCTGGCGCTCGATGCGCTGGTCGATGTGGGAGAAACTCGGCTCGCTTTCGATCTGCTGCTGCGCACGGAATTTCCTTCCTGGGGCTATATGGCGCGCAAAGGCGCCACCACGATATGGGAGCGGTGGAATGGCGACACCGGCGATGTCGCGATGAACAGCTTCAATCACTATGCGCTGGGTGCCGTCTGCGGCTTTCTCTACCGGCGAGTGTGCGGTATCGAACCTGTCGAACCGGGCTTCGCGCGGTTCCGCGTTGCCCCAGTCTTTGACGCTCGAGTGCCAGAGGTAAGCACGAAACTGGTAAGCGTCAGGGGATTGATTGAGACCCGATGGACCTATCACGCAAACGCTGTGAAGCTTGAGCTGACGGTGCCTGCAAATAGCCGGGCGGATATTGCTTTACCTCACGGTCTGCGCACCGTGGGACCAGGCGATCATCGCTTTATAATATAGCGTATATTTTTCACCCCGGATCGAGCTATCCGTGGGGTGGTACAACCGACCCTTCCCGGTCGTTGAACAGCCAATTTCATACTCCCAAGTGCGGTCCGCCAGCTTTCCCATTCTGGATGCCTTGGAGGGGGGCGGTGCACGAACCTCGCTCGCGTTTATTCTGATATTGGCCCACACGGCTTGGGTTGACTGCCGGGCAGGGCAGAGCCGGAGCCACCGCTTGTTCGACCTCAACATGAAACCGAACATGACGGGTGCGTGTATCCCGGCAGGTAAGATCAAGACAGCTTGAGCGTAATAGCCGCTCAAGCGCTTGGTTATAATTATGGCGATTTGCTGAAAGCCATATTCAGCAACGTATGGCTAGGCCGATAGTTTTTCTAACCCTTGGTAATGAATAGGCGCAACACTCTCGATCATTTCAAGAAGATATTTTACGTTCTTTTGACTTTCCGAGACGATCGCGGGATCAAAACCCTTCCCGGTAAAATGCGAATTATCATTTGTGAATTTATAAATAGCCGCCTTCTTGTCATCATCGAACGTCACTGCTTCGAGCTTTTTATAAAGCTTTTCGGATGAAGGTGAATGAAACTCAAGGAATGTTTCAAGAAGCTTTCTGGCGACATTCGGCATGTGATAACAAGATGCGATCGTCCCATCAGATTTGAAATTATATAGCGTCTTGAAAAGGAATTGATATTCAGTTTGATGATCGATCAAGAGTTGATCCAAAGCGCCAATCGTTGCCACGCGATCGGTGGCCGTTTCACTACATATAATCATGTAATGCGACGTATGCCGCTTAACGACATCAAGCCAATTTAGCAGAAGCTTCAAAAACTCGAAATTATGTGTAAGCAAGAACACCTGCTTCGCATTTTTTACCGCGTTTTTCAGGCAGGCGAATGCTTGGTAAATCGCAGAGGAGTCGAGGCTGGAAATCGGGTCGTCGATAACGACGATACCCTCGGACACATCGAACTCGTGATCGCCTAGCTGGACGATGAAATAAAGGAAGGCGATAGCCGTCTTTTCACCTTCGCTCAGGCGTCTAGCAGGCTTACCACGCCGAAGAACTCGATAACCCTCCGCACCCGACTGGAACTCCAAATCGGTGCGCCCAAGGAAATCGCGCAAGCGGGTTGTCATTTCCGAGCCGCCCGCATGGGCGGTCGATACCTTCGCCCGCTTTTCCTCCGCCGACTTTAACAGTTCCGCCATGCTGCGCGGATCGGCAAATTCCGGCGCACCATTCGTCAGTTTGGCAGACTCGGTATTATGCGCCTCGATCTGGCGCTCAAATTCAGCGACCTTTTCAGCTATCTCGGCAAGGTAATGGCGCTCAAGCATCTCCCGCGCCTTGCTCTTGGCAGAAGAGAACTGCGCGGTCTTGAGATTATGCCGGGCAAGAATCTCGTTGAGTACGTCCGCCGTGCCGACCAGCGTATCCGTTTGGATTCCTGCGTCGATCTCAAACGAATTGGATCGTCGAATAAGCTTATCGGCAAGGATGCCATCAATCTCAGTCAATCTCTCTAGGCAGGCCGTGCGCGCCAATGCCCAGTTCTCTGTCGCGACCTCGTAGTCCTTCCAAAGCTCGGCATAGAGCGAAGATTGGGCTGGGGAGTCAATCTTTTCCAAGCTGCCAGCCAGCTTCATACCCATGGCGATCGCCGCCTCGATCTCGGCCTTAAGCAATTGGTCAGCTGCGCCGAAATGCTGAGCAAGTGCTTCGGCGCGAGCCACCGGGATAGGTTGCGCGCAATATTCGCACGTTTCGGAGGAATGGTCGCGGTGCAGCCTGACACCCTCCTCAACCCATTTAGATATCTCGGGGTTTTCCACGAGGCGTTTTAATGCCCCTTCCTGAGCGGTCTTTCGGGTCAGGTTTTCCACCGTGCGGGAGAACTGCGCGCAGGCATCTACGAATGGCAAAAGCTCTCCGTCACTTTCGCGAAGCTGCGGCGGGAGTCCGAATTCATTGACGGGATCAGCTTGTTCCTGCCGGAGCGTGGCCCGGCTAACTTCAAGCTCATCGACCGGATAGCTTTTAACAGGCTGCGGAAAAAGGGTTGGCAGAGCCGGCCATTGGCCTCGCTTTCGCCGTTTTCTAGCCCAAGGCGTCAGTCATTCTGGGAGGTAACCTTCCAGAATCCGGTCGTTTTTGACCGGCCTCGGGCGCTATGAGGCGCAGGCCTAGCCCGCACTATTCATGAGGCCTCCGCTCCGGGTTCGTGCGAGCATGGTTTGTCGGTCGTCGGGTGATCAGAGCAAGCTCCTCCGGCGGTTTTTTTCACCGCGTCAGGATCGATGGGCTTTTCGAGGTTGAAGGACGAGGGCTCGGGCTTTGGGCGGCACTGCCGCGCTGGTTATGTGGGTGCCGGCCGGAGGCCGGTGGCAATGGTTCTGAACAGGCTGGCATCGGGACAGGCTGACGCGAAGGCGACGCGGATGCGCGTAGCGGTTTCGATGACGCGGGCGGCGACCTTGAGCAACCGCAGGCGCAGCGTTGCGAACTCGGCGGTGGCGAGCGCGGCAGCCTTCGGGATTTCCTGCTGGATGCGCCACACGAGCCAGTAGGCGGCGGTGTGCAGGATGAGGCGCATCTGGTTGGCATTGGCTGAGCGGCACGAGGTACGATCGCTGGCAAGCTGGGTCTTGTGGCGCTTGATCAGGTTCTCGGCGTTGCCGCGCGCGCAGTAGAGGGTGTCGTAGATATGCTCAGCCGAACCTTCGGCCAGCGAGGTGACGACATAGCGGATGTCCATGCCCAGCGTGCTGGCCTCGATCCGGGCGACGACGCGGCGCTGGCACTTCCAGCTCTTCGCGCCGTAGCGGGTCTCGGCATAGTTGCGCAGGACCGGATATTGGCGCTGAGCCCGCTTAACCGCGCAGGCATCGGCGGCAGCGACGATTTCGGGATCAGCACGCAGCGCGGCGTTGGTCGGCAGGCCGAACACGTAGTCGACGCCGGCCGCCTCGCAGAAGGCCATGACCTCGGGCCGGCCATAGTGCCCGTCGCCGCGGATGGTGATGTGCGTTTCGGGCCAGTGCCGGCGCAGATGGCGCACCAGGCGCCGGATGTGGCCGGCAGCTTCGGCGCCCGACGGTGTCTTGCCGGTGCGCAGCAGCATCGCCACCGGTCGGCCGGTGGCAGTGTCGTAGACATGGATCGGCAGGAAGCAGCGCTCGCCATGATGCCCGTTCCAGAAGGAGAGCTGCTGATAGCCATGAACAACGTCACAGGTGTCATCGATATCCAGCGTCACCGCCGCCGGCGCGGCGGGGTAGCTGGTGCAGTAGATGTCGATCATCGCGGCCATCATCCTGGCCAGTTCGCGTGTGGTCGGCGCATTTTCCCACCGGCTCATCGTCGGTTGGCTGGCCAGCCCCGCGCCCGATCCCGGCAGCTTGCCCAGCGCCAGACGGAAGCCCGGATCGTCGCGCAGAGCGTCGAGATCATCGGCGTCTTCATAGCCGCAGGCGATCGCGAACACCCGGGCACGCAGGATGTCATCAAGGCGATGGATCACCCGCACAGGGTCCCGCGGATCGGCAATGCAAGCCGCAAGCCGCCGGCAAAGCCCCATCGCGCGCTCGGCCTGTGCCAGCAGCAGAACACCGCCATCCGAGGTGAGCCGACCTCCGTCGAACGCGGCTGTGATCTTCTTGCGCCCGATCGCTGGAAACGAAAATCCCGGCGCGCTATCATCGCTCCCGGCGGGTGTGGCCCGTGGCATAAATTGCCTCGCTGCAGGACTGGTCTAGACACCCATTTTCCTACATCAAAGCAATCGCTTACACCACTCCCGCCAACCCTGCTGACTGAGCCCGATGAATAAGCCGGGCTAGGTTGCGCCCAGCAGTTTCGGCAGCCTGACGAGGTTGTAGGCGGCAGCGGTGAGCGTGAAGGACCATCCGACGCGATCTTGCCCACGGTGTCGGGTTTTTCGCATGGTGCCGCAGGTTTTTGCCCATCCGAACACTTCCTCGATCCGCTTGCGGATTTTCTGGGAGAGGCCGTAGCCGGGATGGCGTGTCGTACGCCCGTCAATGGCAGAACGGCGATTGGTGTTATTCTGGGCCACGTGCGGGGTGACGTCCATCTCGCGCAATGCCTCGACGAAGGCGGCGGTGTCGTAGTTCTTGTCCGCGCCCAGCGTGATCCGATGGCGCCCTTCCATCCGGCCCAGCATGGTCAGTGCGGCCTCGCGTTCGGCGGTGCCGGTCGCGTGGGTGAGGATCGCATCGACTACAAGGCCATTGCGGTTCTCCATGAGGACATGGGCCATATGGCACAGCTTGGCTGCCTGGCCCCGCGCTTTCTTGAATAAGCGGGCATCGGGATCAGTGGTTGATGCATGGGTCGCATTGCTGCGCTTCTCGCCCCGGAAATCGCGTCCGGCATTGCTCGGCGCTGTTTTCTGCTCGCCATGGCCGGAGACTGAACCACCGTCAGGGACTGTCAGGATTTCCGTGTGCGGCCGGGCGGTTGATCATCAGGCCGCCATGGCTCTGATGAAACGTTCGCCGAAGATCACGGCAAATTGCGCCTTCGCCATGGTCCACTCACGTGGTGGCATCTTCCACTCTTTCTCCGACCGATTCAAGATCAGGTAGAGCAGCTTGGTGGCGGCCTCGTCGCTGGGGAAGTGTCCCCTGGCCCTGACAGCCCGCCTGAGCTTCGAGTTCAAAGCTTCGATGGCGTTCGTAGTGTAGATGATCCGGCGGACCTCGTCGGGGAACGCAAAAAACGGGATCACCTCGCCCCAGGCGCGCCGCCAGCTCTGGCCGATGGCGGGATAGCGCTGCCCCCAAGGGCCAGCCTCAAATGCTGTCAGCGCCTTTTCGGCGGCATCTGCGTCGGTGGCACGGTAAATCTCCTTGAGCGCGCTGGCGAGGTTCTTTCGGTCCTTCCAGGAGACGAAGTCCATCGAGTTGCGCAGCAGGTGAACGATGCAGGTCTGGACGATCGCATCGGGGAACACTGCGGTGATCGCATCGGGAAAGCCCTTCAGGCCGTCAACGACGGCCAGCAGGATGTCTTCAACGCCACGGTTGCGAAGCTCGTTCATCACCCGAAGCCAGAACTTGGCACCCTCATTCTGCTCGAGCCACAAGCCGAGCACCTCCTTTGCGCCGTCGGCGCGGACGCCCAGCGCAATGTGGATCGCCTTGTTGCGCACCATGCCCTCGTCGCGGATCTTGACCCGGATCGCGTCGAAGAAGACCAGCGGGTAAACCGGATCGAGCGGCCGCTGCTGCCAAGTGGCGACCTCATCGAGCACGGCGTCGGTCACCGTGCTAATCAAATCGGGTGAGACGTCGATGCCGTATAGATCGTGCAGGTGCCTGGTGATCTCGCGGGTGCTCATGCCGCGCGCGTACATCGACACGATCTTGTCGTCGAAGCCGGGAAAGCGGCGTTGATACTTGGCGATCAACTGCGGGTCGAAGCTCGACTGGCGATCGCGCGGCACGTCGATCGCCAACTTGCCGGTGTCGGTCATTACCGTCTTCCGACCGTAGCCGTTGCGCATGTTGCCGGCGCCGTCTTCGCCAGCGAGGTGGTGATCCATCTCCGCATTCAGGGCACGCTCTGTCAGCGCCTTCTTCAGCGAATCGAGCAGACCGCCCTGCTCGAAGGCGGCACTGGCAGCGCCGCCCGCCAAAAGCTGATCGAGAAGCTCATTCGGTATGGCAGGTTCTTTGCGTCGTGACATAGTGGGACTCCTTGTTGCCCATTATGCCCGGCCGCACACGGAAATCCTGACAGTCCCCCACCGTCATCGTCATCCCCGGGGCCGCCTTCATCCTTGGGCCTGAAGCTCTTCACGCTGGCCCACGCTTCGACCAACGTGCCGTCCACCGAGAAATGATCGTCGGACAGAAGAGCCTGCACGCGTGCCTGAAGAGATCATCAAGAAGGCTCTGAGTCGTATCGCTGGCGGGTAGAACAAGTTTTGGGGTATTGATCGCATAAGCGATCGTGTCGCGCGGAACTCCCAAGTAGACGGCGATACGCTCCAGCTCAGGGACCGTCACCGGGGCGTTTTCATTCTCGATTAACCGAACCCGGCGCTCACTGATGCGGATCGCGTGCGACATCTCCTTTTGCAGCGATCCCGTTTCGAGTTGCGATCGAAGCTGCTTTATCAAACTGCCCTGTGGCGTGACCTTTTTCATCGTGACCTCTGCGTCTGCTTTCTAATCACGAAGCTACAAAGGTTTGCCGCACTTCGGTCGGCACAAGATCGGCAGGCAGCGGCACGTGATCGGCACGCATCTGGCCACCAGCCAGTCGCATTAATTTTAATCGCCGCATTCAGTTGCCCCTGAATTTCTCTAAAAAGTCTCTCCGTTTACTTGATTCAACCTAACCGACCGCCTCCACTTTGACCAGATTTTGCTTTGGTGAAATCTGCCGACCGCCAGGCCCGACGAAGCTTACGGACATGGAATATCTTCCTATAGCTCCGCCCCATATCCCTCGGTAGCTTTCACCAGCACTAATGAGGCAATATCCACATCTTCCCGTGACAGGCATTGCGGCAATTCGCTGGCCTCGTCGTCGATCATCGCCGCCTCGATCCTGACTTTTGCCTGTTTCAATGCACTGCCCACAGACTGCCCACTCGCGAGTGCCGCATAGAACTGCTGGGCGAAGAGGATCGCGGCCATGTCCAACACCGCGTCGGACATGGCGATAACCACCGGGACGGCGGGAAGGATGACTTCCGCTCCCTCCAGCGTCTCACAGGCATTCATAACCAGAAGCGTAGGCGGATGATCTGTTGAATCCAGCGCCTTCACCAAGAGCGGAAAGGACACCGAGTGCTCCGAGCCGCCTTCGAGACTGCCACCTTCCATCAATAGCACTTCGCCGCCCCCATGGCCGGAAAAATGGATGATATGAGGTTGAATGTCATTCAGACCGTCCAGCAAATCCTGAAAGGTTGCTGCCGGGCGCTGCTCCACCGACACAAGATCGCGATATTTTGCGCCCCGAAGGGCCTGTTGGACTTGCCGCACCTCAGCATCGGTTCGCAGGTCCATGCCAGGGTTAGCTGTCAGATAGAGAACGCGCAGCTTTTCTGGTTCTGGTGGCTTGATATGTACGTAGTGAACTTGCGGGGAAGTCAGCCGTGAGATTTCCCGCGCGTGATCTTTCTCCTGCTGTCTGCGCCGCTGCACGGCGCGATCCTCCGCCTGCCGTTCCGATTTCTCAGCTGATAGCAACGCGCGCTGTTTGTTGCCCTGATCTCGCGCATTGTCGGCGAGCTTTTTCTTGATTTCCGCGACCTTCTTTCCGGCGTCCACCGCCTTCTTGTTTTCGCGCGAGGCAGAAGACAGGGCGCTTCGAATGGATGTGGCCGAACTGTTCGGCCTGATCTGAGATTCATAGCGAAGGGCGCTATCTTTCGCCTTGTGGACATCAGCCTCATAGCGCTGCAAATCCTTTTGCAGCGCGGCTTCTCTATCTTTCAATCGCTCGATGTCGCGGCGATAGGTATCTGACAGCGGCACGGGCACCCCCCTCGTTCTTTTTCTGTTCTAGCTGATGCCGCCGCGCGTTCCAAGATCAAAGGCGTTGCGTACCTCCTGAAAACCAACAACTTGGAGTTGCTATGCCGACGTTCGCGTATGGCGAAAAGTGTGGCGCGCCCCACGCCGTATCACGCTGCAACCGCTTCTGCCGATGGCCCGAGCGCCTTGCCAAGCGGCGAGACCCGGCTTTGCAATCACGCAACTGCTCGTGAACGGCAGCTTTTTTCACTGAACCGCTCTCAAGCCGCCTGACCGGAAAGTCCCATCCCCAGCCGAAAAGCAGCCGGGCGAACCACTCCAAGCAACCGCCCCCAGCCACCCACTCGCGCGTTTTGCATATTTTTTCGGTCGCCCAGACCGCATCGGCAAAACGCAGGAGCGCGCGCGTTTCGATCTCTACAGGACGATCGCGAAGGCGCTTTTTGTTGACGCCAAGTAAAACCGAGCGAGCCAAAAAAAAGGCCGATCAGAAGACCGGCCGATGAGTTTTAGGAGAGGATGCCTGAAAGGCAGGGCCTCTTTGGATCGGTGGCGCTGTCCTGCCAATTGAGAAAGGTGGGAGTGCGATTGCGCCATGCGCAACTGAGCTTCGGCTGGATCACGATCGCGGGCCGGTCAGAGGCCCAGCTGCGCGAGGCATGCCCCAGCCTGCTGATGATAGGTGCCGCCGAAAAGCCGAACATGGACGAGCAGCGGCCACAGCCGATAGACGGGCTGGCGCTCTTCCCAGCCCTGGGTGAGGCCGCAGGCGTCGTAGAATATCTGTGGCGGCTGGTCGAACAGCCCCAGCATGGCGAGATCGACCTCGCGGTCGCCATGATAGCATGCAGGGTCGATCAGCCCGCTGATGCGGTCCTGGCTGACAAGGATATTGCCACCCCACAGATCGCCATGGAGGAGGGCTGAGGGCGGGCGATTGGGTATATGCTCGCCAAGGCGGTCGGCGAGCCGCTCGACACGATGGGCCAGCTGGGCACTGAGATGCGGAATATGGCAGCGCAGGCGTTTATCCGCCCAGAAGGTGACCCAGTTGTCGGAGCGGCCATTGGGGATCGGTACGTCGCCAAAGCCGTAATCGCGATCCCAGCCATAGGCCGCCTGGCTCGGGGCATGGAGATGGTCGAGCAGTTCGGCAAGATGCGCCCAATTCCGGGCGAGCCGGCCGCTCGAGGGTAGATCCTCAAGCAGCAAAAGATCATCCTGGACAGCCAATACCTGCGGGACCGCCGTGCCGGTCGCCGCGATTGCTGCGAGCATGCGGGCTTCCTCGACCACCCAGTCGCCCCGTTTGGCGATGACAGTGTCACCGCCTGACAGGGAAAGCCGGGCAACGAAGGAAAGATCGCCGCCTGCAACGCGCGTGACGCTTTCAACATGGCGACCCAGCAATGATGCCGCCTCGGTGAATATCGCTCTCATGCTGCTTTGCCCCTGTCCCCCATCAAGCCTGCACCGATCGGATTTCTGCTTGCTCATGGCAAGACTGGAGACAGGCGCCAAGCAGGGGCAAGATCAGGCGGCGTCGATAAAAGCAGCCCCGCCGGAGACATCTCCACGGCGGGGCCATAGTTCAGGGAGGTGCCGCCCCAAGGGGGGAAGGAGCGACAGACTGGATATGGTGTCCATCGATGACTTTACAATGACGATGCCCTTTGCCGCTTGTCGGCATCCTCCACAGTCCAGAACATGGGATTGCGCACCCAGTCGTTGATGGCGGATTCGCGCCAGCCCATGCAGCGGGTGGCAATCCTGATCTGTTTGGGAAAGGTGCCGGCCTGGACCTTGCGATAGAGGGTCGCGCGGCTGAGGCCGGTCCGGTCGAGGACGGTGTTGAGCCGGAGGATACGGTCGGACGGGGGCATGGTCATGGCTGGTCCTTGCTGCTGTGGATAAGTCTGATCCCCTTTGCGATGAGTCTTGGCAGCGGCTTGAGCGGGAGCAAGGGACTGAGCCGTGTCTGGCGGGCTTTGTCATGATCTGGCGTAAACTGACACAGAACTGGATGATGGAAAGGGGCGTCTCCGCCTTGGGGCGGACCGCGCTCTGCTCCGCTGCGCTCCACCGAGTCGGCGCTGTACTTGTCTCGTCCCTGCCGGGCGATGATCGCTGACGCTTTGCAGCCCATTGGGCTGCTGGCTGCGGCCAGCGCGGCTGCGCCGCGCTGACGCCGGTTTGTCTGGGGCCGCCAGAATGACGGGGGTGGGCGTCGGCTTTCTCTAGACCCGTGCCGGCGGGCCGCAAGCCGGCTGCGCCGGCTCCTCCTCTTGCGTTGCGGCCCTGCAGGTGCAGTCCGCCTCATGGGCACGGGCCTGCCGTGCGCCTCCTTGCCGCCCACCCCCGCCATTCCGGCGGCCGGTGCTGGAGAGGCAGGAGAAAGGACATGGGTAACATCGAGCGCCAGAGCATCTATGGCGAAGTCACCTCCCGGATCATCGCGGAACTGGAGGCGGGGCATCTTCCCTGGGTGAAGCCATGGGACAGCAGCGCCTGTCCCTGCACCATGCCGCACAATGCCGTCACCGGGCGTCGCTATTCAGGCATCAACATTCTGATCCTGTGGGCCACCGTGATCGAACGCGGCTTTACCGGGCAGCGCTGGCTGACCTACCGGCAGGCCGAGGCGGCTGGCGGCCATGTCCGAAAGGGCGAGAAGGGGAGCGTCATCTGCTACGCGGATCGGTTCATTCCCAAGGCCGAGGAAGAGCGCGCGGGGCAGGAGGATCGCGAGGCCAGGACGATTGCGTTTCTCAAGCGCTTTACCGTCTTCAACGTCGACCAGTGCGAGGGGCTGCCCGAAGACTTGTCCCATGTGCCCGAACTGCCCGGGCCGTTGGTGTCGATCGCCGAGGCCGACAGCCTGATCCGGAACAGCGGCGCGGACTTCCGCATCGGCGGCGGCGAGGCCTATTATTCTCCATCCGGTGACTATGTCGCCGTGCCGCCACAGGCCGTCTTCCATGAGCCCATCAACTGGTATCGCACCGCCTTGCATGAGCTTGGCCATAATGCCGTGATCCGGATTATGCCGCATGGCTTCCGCTGGAAGCCGGTTTTCCGGGCATCGGCCATGCGGCTATTCGGCATAATCAGAGCCCTTCCAAGAACGCGAGGAGTTGATCGTCGGGCCGGAACCGGCCTGACGGAGTGGGCGGAGCCGCGACGCGAGCGAGCGCTTTCTCCTTCATCCGCATGTCGGCGTGGATGTAGATCTGGGTGGTCTCGACGTTCTCGTGACCAAGCCAGAGCGCGATCACCGCTGGATCGACGCCGTGGTGAAGCAGGTCCATCGCCGTGCTGTGGCGCAGCGTATGCGGCGTGACCCGCTTCGTGCCGATGCTCGGACACGCGCGCGATGCCGTGAGGCAGTGCTTACGCACCAGATGTTCGAGCGCATCGCGGCTCAGCCGTTCGCCCCGGATCGACGGGAACAGCGGTCTGCTCTCATCCTTGTCGTTGCCGATCCACGCCGCCAGCATCTTGCCCGTCTCGCGGCGAAGAGGGGTGGCGCGCTCCTTCCGCCCCTTGCCCATGCAGCGGATGTGCGCGCCGTTTCCGAGCACGACATCGCCGCGCGTGAGGCCGACCAGTTCGGATGCCCGGAGGCCGGTCTGAACCGCGAGCAGCAGCAGCGCATGATCGCGCCGCCCCGCCCATGTCGTGCGGTCCGGCGCTGCCAGCAATGCCGCCATTTCGTCGGCGTCGAGGAACGTCACCGTGCGCTTCACATAGCGCTTGTTCGGCATGGCGAGGATGCGCTGGCAGTGCAGCAGCCAGGTCGGATCGCTCATCGCCACGTAGCGGAAGAACGAGCGGATCGCGGCGAGCCGGGTGTTGCGGCTGCGCGCGCTGTTGCCACGCGTCGTCTCGGTATGGACGAGGAAGTCGGCGACCAGATCGGCGTCGATATCCTCGACCGTGAGCCTGACCGGCGGCTTGCCGTGGCGAGCGCTCGCATATCGGAGCAACAGCCGGAACGTGTCGCGATAGCCTGCGACCGTATGACGGCTCGCCTCCATCTGGACGCGCAGCCGGTCGGTGAAGAAGCGCTGGATCAGCGCGGGCAAGGCAACCGCGCTCATTGGACTGCCTCCCGGCCATCGGCTGTTGCTCGCGCCATCGCCAGATCGAGCAGTTCCGGGACCGCTTCCAGATACCAGTATGTGTTGGAGGGATCGCTATGGCCCAGATAGGTCGTCAGCCGGATCATCTCGCGAGCCGGGTCTTTGCCCGTGCGATACCAACCGATCATCGTCTTCACCGCGAAGGTGTGGCGAAGGTCGTGGATGCGCGGCCCGCGACCATGCTTGCAGTATGGCTGATGAGCCCGAAGCCCGATCTGCTGGCAAGCCCGCGCGAAGTTGTAGCGGGCCGCGCAGTCGGTGAGCCTCGTCCCCTTGTCTGTGACGAACAGCGGCTTGGCCAGATGGCCGAGCAGCCGGTCGCGTTCGGCAAGATAGTCGATCAACGTCGCGACGACGCTCGGATCGAGCGGCAACAACCGCTCTTTGCCGAGCTTGCCCTGCCGGACGCGCAGCACGCCATGATCGGTATCGAGGTCATCACGATCGAGCCCGAGCGCCTCGTTGATCCTCAGGCCCGTGACCGCTATCAGCCCGAACAACGTCGAGCAGGTCAGCCCGCGCAGGCCGTAGATCGATGGCAGCGTTTCGGCCGCTGCGATGATCGACCCGATCTCGGCATCAGTGTAGATATGCGGGCGCGACCGCTGGAAGCCTCCCGGCAAGAGGCCGCGCGGCGGCGGTTCATGCCCCGGATCGAAGCTGCTCAGCCACTGCGCGAACAGCCGCACGACGCTGAGCCTCGCCGCTCGCGTCGATGGGCAGGCTTCGGCCAGTGTGGCGTGCCAGCGCAGGAACAGCGCCGTATCGATATGAACGGCACCTTCGCGGTCGGCGAACCGGGTGAAGCGACGCAAGATGCGCTCGCTGGTGCCAAGGTCGTAACCGAGGCTGCGGCGAACGCTCAGATAGCGGTCGAGCTGGGAGGCGAGGCTCATTGCGCGCCTCCCGCCACCGGCCAGGGCTGCGCGACCGACCGCAGTCCGTCGATGTCGAGCCGGGCATATATCATTGTCGATGATCGGGAGCGGTGCCGCAGCACGTCGCCCACTTCGTCGAGCGACGCGCCCGTATTCACGAGCTGGGTGGCAAGGCTATGACGCAGAAGGTGCGATCCCACATAGGGCGTCGCCGGCTTCTGGCCGGTCGCCTTGAGGGCATCCTTGAGGATGGCGTTGACGATCTGCCCATCCTTGAACGGGCGATGCGGCGCGCGATGGGCGACGAACATCGTGCGGCAAGCCGCCGGTCCTCGCTCCTCGCGAAGATAGCGGCTCAGCGCGTCGCCGACCTCCACCGTGATCGGCAGGCGGTCGTGCAGCTTGCCCTTGCCGCGCACCGTAAGCTCGCCCGAGCGCCAGTCGATGTCGTCGAGCTGGATCGCAATGACCTCGGCCGCGCGCAGGCCAAGCCGGGCCATGAGCAACAGCATCGCATAGTCCCGCGCGCCGTGACGGGGATTGTCGCGCACGCAAGCCAGCACTGCCTCGACGCCTTCCGGCGACAGGTGGCGCGGCAATCGCGCTCCCCAGACCTTCGCCGTCTTCGGCACGCTCAGCGCCAGATTGGTCGCCGTGGCCCCGCAGCCGAACAGATATTGAAGGAAGATACGGACATGGGTGGCAACCGTCTTGTCGCGACGGGCGGTGGTCAGCACATGTTCCATGAAGCCGATCACGTCGGCGGGACGCAGGCTGCCCGGATCGATTATCGTCTCGCCGAAGCGATAGTCGAGGAAGCGGCGCGCGAAGCCTATCGTATGGGGGATGCTCCGCGGACTGAGGCCGCGCTGTTTGACGAGATAGGTCTCGAAGTCCGCCAGCAGTGTCGCGCGCGCCTGCTGCACCTCGGTCAATGGCACCGGCTGCGTCACGCCGATATCGAGCAGATGCTGCGCGAAGCGACGGGCCAACTTATACGGCCATGCCGTGCCCGCATGCTTGCGCGGCACTTTGCGGCCCACCTGCTCGGCCATGTCGAGGGTCAACGCCGGAGGGTCGATCCCCTCAGCATCCATCACGTGGCCCACTTTCCGCAGGATCAATCGATAGGCATTGATCGTGGCGGGTGTGTAGTTCTCCGCCGCAAAACTCTCGGCGAACGAGTCCAGATAAGGCTCGATGCTGGTCTGCAAATATTGAGGCATGATCGTCGTGCTCCATGTCGTTGGAGCGACGAAGATTATGCCGAATGGGATTGGCGCGATCATACTGCCAACCGCGCGCTGCCGATCAGATGCGGCATAATCCGGATCACGGCATTATGGGTCTTATGCCGATATCGGCATAATGGGCATTGGACCGGCCATCGCGGCCGTCTCGCACGCGATCAGTCGGGCGGGTTTGGCACGGCGCTCTATGCAAAAGAGGAACTGGTCGCCGAGATGGCGAGCGCCTTCACCTGCGCGTCGCTGGGGATCGTGCCCACCGTCCGACATAGCGACTATATCGGCTCCTGGCTTGCCGTCCTGCGCGAGGATGAGCGGGCGATCTTCAGGGCCGCGAGCGCGGCCAGCAAGGCGGCCGATTATCTGCTCGAGTTCCCCCCCGAACAGGGAGGCGAACATGAGTGATGCAAGGGCCAGGGAGGCGCTGCGCCGGACGCTGGCGAAAGCGTCTGAGCGCGACATGCATGTCGATGTCGATCCGGCTGTCCTTGATCGGCTGGAGGATGCGATACGGCGCTTGTCCCGCTCGCAGCGCGAGATCATGCTCGCGGTCCGGCTCGACGATATGGATTATGCCCAGATCGCCGAGCGCACCGGGCTTAGCCAGCGACAGGTCGAGGCGATGATGGTCCGGGCGCTGATCAATTTTCAGCGCAATCTGGCTGATCCTGATCGACATGCGTGGCGGCGATGGCTGGGCTGAACGGTGCGCGCGCGCCTGGCAATGCCGGGCGCGCTTTGCGCTTTCCTCTCATCGCGTTAGGAAGGTCGGGCATGAGGAACGACCTTGATCATCTGCCCCAGACCAAACAGCAGGAGCTGGCCCATGTGGTGCGCGTGCTGTTCGAGGCGTTCGAGGCCGCCCAGACGCGGCGAAACCAGAAATGGAACAAGCAGGCGCGCATCCTCAAGCTGGTGCTGTACGGCTCCTACGCGCGCGGCGGCTGGGTCGATGATCCGGTCAGCGGCTACACATCGGATTATGACATACTGATCGTCGTCAATGACGAGCATCTGGTCGACTTTGAATATTGGTCGGCGGCCGAGGATCGGTTGATGCGGGACATGACGATCACCGGCACATTGAGCGCGCCGGTCAATTTCATCGTCCACTCGCTGTCCGATGTGAACCGCCAGCTGGAAAAAGGGCGGCCCTTCTTCATCGATATCGTGCGTGATGGCATTCCGCTCTATGAGGCGGAGGGGTTTTGCTTCACCCAGCCGCGCGACCTGCCAGAGGATGAAGCGCGCGCCGAGGCGCAGGCGCATTTCACGCGATGGTTCGACAGCGCCAGTGGCTTTCTGGAGCAAGCTCTATTCGCGAAAGAGAATGGCCGGGCAAACATTGCAGCATTTGAATTCCATCAGGCGGCTGAACGCTTCTACCATTGCGTGCTGCTCACCCTGACCCTTTACAGCCCCAAGTCGCACAAGCTCAATTTCCTGCGCGGCCATGCCGAGGCGATCGCGCCAGCGCTGATCGAAGCCTGGCCGCGTGACGACAAGTTCAGTCGCCGCTGTTTCGAGCTGCTGCGTCAGGCCTATGTGAACGCCCGCTATTCCGAACAATATAGCGTGAGCGATGACGAGCTGAACTGGCTGGGCGAACGCGTTGCCATTCTGCAGCAGCTGGTCAAACAGGTTTGCGAGCAACGATTGGCGCAAGGCTGACCCAGCGTCAGTTGGTGGCGCGGATATGGCAGTCTTCATAGGCAAGATCGTCGTTCAGCACGAATGCCACATAGTCCCCATCGATGATCAGGGCGGCGTCGCTTGAACGATATTGCTGGCCCAGCGATGAGGCGCGCCGCGTCAGGCGCAATTCTCGTCCTTCCAGCAATATCCGGGCCATCTTTTCCCGCGCCTCGATCTGAAAACTCCTTCCTCAAGCGCAGACGACCATCGTAGGTTCGTCGCGCGGCTTGCTCTGAGCGCAAGCCGCTGAAGAAAGGGTTGCGACCATGATAGTCAGCAGCCCGCTTGCGTGCGTCCCGATGATCGGTCGGCGGATGCTGGTGTCCGAATGCATCGCCCCGTCATCCTCCATCGGCCGCTGCTTGTCCTTAATCGTGCGGGGCGTCGTTCGTTCCCTCGCCCAGGACATTGACGATCATGGCTATCAGCGTCTCTTCTGCGCGCAAACGCACGCCACTATCCTTTGCCGCCAGGTCATGGCGGATCCAGTCCGGCAGGCGGGTCACGGTCCTGGTCAGCAGGTCTATTGCAGTTTGGTTCATCTGCGGCGCTATGGCGGCTCAATCGGCTGGCGGCAATGCAACCGTCTCGAACACACGGCGTCCGCGCCGTCGCCAGAGCGACAGATGCCGTTCGCGATCATCGTCACGCAGCTTTGCCGCGGCCTCGATGAGCAGCCCGAGGATGACTGCGCGGTCATCATCCGTGAGCGTGACCAGCTCAGCCTTCATGACCAGACCGCCCAGTTCGATCAGATGCCGGGTGCGCTCGCGCTGCTTCACCTGCCAGTCCCGCCGATCATGCCGCGCCTGACTCAGCTGCAAGCGATGGCGCGAGACCGTCACCCGGCGCAGCGCTGCCCGGCTTGTCGCCAGCGCCCGGCCCAGCATCATGCCGCTGCCCTGAAAAGAAAGCGGCGCCCCGTTTGCGCCACGCCTCCCGCCTTGGTGCTTCGGTTGTACTGGCAGCGGCAAGCAATGCGCCGGCCAGTTCCTCGGCGCTGAGTCCATCGGCCCCGGTCGCCATCACCAGTTCACCCAGCTGGCTCTGCTTGCGGGCTTTACGTTGTCGTGCCTTGTCGGTGAGAGCCTTGAGCTCTGCGTCATAGTCCCGTGGTCTGCGCATGGAGTATGGCCTCGCTGTTGGTGTCAGACCCCGGGCGTTATCGACCGTCTCGATCAGTCACAATGCGCTGGAATTTCCTGGGATCTCGTCATCCCGAAACTGATGAAATCTTTTGAGGGCGCGCTTATACGTCGTGCCGACGTGCTGCTTGAGGTGTAAATGGTACGCCGTCATGGCGATCTACCATTTCTCGGTCAAAGTCATCTCGCGCGCCGCCGGCTCCTCGACGCTGGCGGCCGCCGCCTATCGCTCCGCCTCGCGGCTGCACGATCAGCGGCTGGATCGTCACCATGACTTTTCCAACAAGGCCGGTGTCGTTCACAGCGAAGTGATGCTGCCCGATGGCGCGCCGGAGGAATGGCAGGATCGCGAGCCGCTGTGGAATGCTGCCGAGGCAGCCGAGATCCGCAAGGACGCGCAGCTGGCCCGCGAAGTGGAGTTCGCCATTCCCCGCGAGCTGAGCCAGGCCGAGGGCATCGCCCTGGCCCGCGACTTCGTCCAACGCGAGTTCGTGGATGTCGGCATGGTCGCCGATCTCAATGTTCATTGGGATATCGGCGCCGATGGCGAAGCCAAGCCCCATGCCCATGTGATGCTGGGCTTGCGCGAAGTGACGCAGGACGGTTTTGGCGCCAAGGTCCGCGACTGGAACAGCACGCAGCTTCTGACGCATTGGCGCGAGGCCTGGGCCGAGCATGTCAATGAGCGCCTGGCCGCTCTCGATATCGATGCCCGCATCGATCACCGCAGCCTGGAAGCCCAGGGCATCGATCTGGAGCCCCAGCACAAGATCGGCCCGGCCGCCTCGCGCATGGTGGAGCAAGGGCAGGCCAGCGAACGGCTCGAAGAGCATCACGATATCGCCCGGTCCAATGGCGAGAAGATCCTCGCCAATCCCAATATCGCCCTGGATGGCATTACCCACGGCCAGGCGACTTTCACCACCCGCGACCTCGCCATGTTCGTCCACCGCCATAGCGAGGGGAAGGACCAGTTCGATGCGATCATGGCGGCGGTCAAAGCCTCGCCCGATCTGGTGGCGCTGGGCAAGGACGGGCGAGGAGAGGAGCGGTTCACTTCACGGTCCATGCTCGAGACCGAGCAGCGGCTAGAGAAGGCCACGGCCACGCTTGACGCGCGGCGTCATCATGGCGTGGCCGATCACCATGTCGAGCGCGCGCTGGAACGAGCAAGCGCACGGGGGCTGGACCTCTTGGCCGAACAGCGTGGCGCGCTGGAGCATGTGACCAGCGCAAAGGATCTGAGCAATGTCATCGGCTATGCCGGCACCGGCAAGAGCGCGATGCTGGGCGTAGCCCGCGATGCATGGGAACTGGCCGGCTATGATGTGCGCGGTGCTGCTCTCTCGGGCATCGCTGCGGAGAATCTGGAAAGCGGATCGGGCATCGCCTCCCGAACGATCGCAAGCCTGGAGCATCAATGGGCGCAGGACCGTGAGTTGCTGACCGACAAGTCGATCCTGGTGATCGACGAGGCCGGGATGATCGGCACCCGGCAGATGGAACGGGTAGTCAGGGAAGCGGAGAAGCGTGGCGCCAAGGTCGTGCTGGTGGGCGATCCCGAGCAGTTGCAGGCGATCGAGGCTGGCGCATCGTTCCGGTCCATTGCCGAGCGTCATGGCAGCGTGGAGATCACGTACATCCGCCGGCAGCAGGAGGACTGGCAGCGCGATGTCACAAGGGCGCTGGCGAGCGGGCGGACGGATGAAGCAATCACCGCCTATGAGGAGCGCGGCCATGTCCATGCGGCAGAAACTCGCGACGACGCGCGGCGCAGCCTGATCGACCGTTGGGACCGGGATCGCATCGCCGATCCTCAGGCCAGCCGCATCATTCTCACCCACACCAATGAGGAGGTGTATAACCTCAACCAGGCGGCCCGTGCGCAGCTCCGCGCCGCTGACATATTGGGAGACGAGGTTCGCCTGACCGTCGCGCGTGGTGCGCGCAGCTTTGCTCAGGGCGATCGGGTCATGTTCTTGCGCAATGAGCGCAGCCTGGGCGTGAAGAATGGCAGTTTGGGCACCGTAGCCCAGGTCAGTCAGTTGGGCATGCGGGTGATGCTGGATGACGGTCGATCCGTTGGGTTCGACGTAAAGGATTATGCCGACATCGATCATGGCTATGCGGCCACCATCCACAAGGCGCAGGGCATGACGGTGGATAAGGTCCATGTGCTGGCAACGCCCGGACTGGATAGACACGCCAGCTATGTCGCACTCTCGCGTCATCGCCGGTCGGTCGAGCTTCATTATGGCCGGGATGATTTTGACGATTGGGGAAAGCTCGTGCGCACGCTTGGTCGCGAGCGGGGCAAGGACATGGCGTCGGATTATGATCAGGCGCGCGCGCCAGTGCTGCAGCCCAAGTCGAGCCCCTTTGCAGGACTCAGGCTTAACCCTGCCCCGACCGTCGAAAAAGCGGCCGCACCACCGCCAGAGGTCGCCACCTCGCCCGAGGTCGCAGTGGAGATTCCCGGTGCCATCCAGCGCCACGCCCGCGCCATACAAGCCATCTTCGCCATGCAGGATCAGGGCAGCGCCATGACGCCTGACCAGGCAGCAGAGCTGGGCGCAGCGCGCAAAGGGCTCAACGACATTCGCGAACATGCGGCTCGCGATGCAGAGGCCGCCTATATCCGTCGGCCTTCGCTGATCGGTCGAGCGGCGCAAGGCGACACCGAGCCGGCGCGGCGCGCCATTCTGCATGAGCGGGATGTGCGCACTGATCCGAACCTGCGAGCCGATCGCTTTGTCGCGGACTGGAACCGGAAATCCCAGGCGGCCGAGCAGGCCTATGTTGATGGGGATGAGCCGCGGCGTCGGGTCATCCAGAACAGCATGCGTTCGATGGCGCTATCATTGGAGCGCGATCCGCAGCTTGAATCGGTCCTTGCCAATCGAAAGCGTCAACTGGGCATATCCGTAGAGGGCCGCCGTTCGCTGGGTGCCGATCTGGCGTTCAATCATGGGATCGATATGGGCCGAGGGCGGGCGCGGGGGATCGGCATCGGCATGTGACGGGCGTCGTTTATGCGCCCTTTGTCGTCGTCCAGCGCCTCACTTGCGTTTCTCGGAAGCCGTCGTTTGTTCAGAAATGCGCTGTCCATCTGTTGAATGGCATGACGACAGCGTCAACTGGTTCCGCACCTATGGTAATGAAAATTGGGAACTTGACCAGAGCGGCCTGACGCAATGGCGGGTTCGCCTGCATCAACGATGCGCCGATCAATGCGGTGGAGCGGAAATTCCACTGGACGCAGGGGCACCGTCCTGACGATCATCCGTGGTTGAGCGAACTTGGGGTTTAGGCGGGATCTAGCGGCGAGTCTTTGTGCTGGATCGCAGACGTCTTGCGAATTGGATGGCGCAATCCGTCAAAACTGCTCACTTGAATAAGACTTGCAAACGTTTGCCTACGCCTTTATTCCCATTTGTGAAGCTGGTTCGGATGGGCGTTTGAGCGCGACCGAACCTACTTCTATCTTAGGGAGGATGTCGTTGGGACTGCACGCTTGACGGCGTCCTCCTCTCATGAAGAGGGCGTTGATGTGACGATATCCTGGACGGCTGCGCATGTTGCTGCAATTCCCTCGTCGCCGATCGTCATTGCCCCAATCACCGACAAGGATTTTGCCCCGGTCGCCTTCAATCTGGGCATCTGGGATGCGTGGCCGATCCAGCGTCGGGATGGCGCACCCTTTGCCAATGCTGCGGGTGGCGAGCTTTGGATGGCGCTCGGCGCGCCGCGATTTGATGATCCGGAAGCGCGCCATGGCCATGCACGCATTCATCTGCTTCGCCACGAGGATGGCGGTTGGTCCGACCTTGGGCCTGCCATGCCAGATGGCTTTTCGCCGGGCAGCCGGGAATGGTCTGGATCGGCCATCATCGACGATGCCACCGGCGATGTGATCCTCTATTTCACGGCCGCCGGGCAGCGCGGCGACAATGGACTGACCTTTGAGCAGCGCATGTTCAGCGCACGGGCCAGTCTTGGCGATGACGATCGCCTGGCGGACTGGCGCGACCTGTGCGAAGTGATCCCACCTATGCCGGATTGGTATATGCCCACCACGGGCGGCGGCGCCATCGGCACGATCAAGGCCTATCGCGATCCCGCCTATTTTCGCGACCCTGCAGATGGCCGCCATCATCTGTTTTTCGCCGGCTCGCTGGCGGGAACGGCATCGGCTTTCAACGGGGTAATCGGGGTTGCCACCGCCCCGGCCGATCGCCCGGACGACTGGACCGTCCAGCCGCCGCTGATCGTCGCCGACGACATTAATAATGAGCTGGAACGACCGCATGTGGTGTTCCATCAGGGGCGTTATTATCTGTTCTGGTCGACCCAGGCCCATGTGTTCAATCCAAAAGGGCCAATAGGGCCGACGGGCCTCTACGGCATGGTCGCAGATATGTTGAGCGGCCCCTGGCACCCGATCAACGGCAGTGGCCTGGTCTTCGCCAACCCGCATGAAGTGCCTGCGCAAAGCTATAGCTGGTTGGTGCTGCCTGATCTGCGGGTCACCAGCTTTGTCGATAATTGGGGGGGGGGAGGACGCAAGCGGCGGTTCGGTGGCGCCTTTGCACCGTTCGTTCAGTTGTGGCTCGATGGCGATGCTGCTGGAGTGGCGGCATGACGCCCCCATTGGTCGCGGGTGTCGAGCTGGGCGGGACCAAGGTTTTCGTCCTGCGCGCACGCGGAACCGAGATTGTCGAGCGACAATTGGTGCCGACGACGACACCGGATGCGACTCTGGGCGCGGCACAGGAAATCCTGACCCGCTGGCACGCGGAAGAGGCTTTTTCCGCGCTGGGCATTGCCTCCTTTGGACCCTTGCGCCTTGACAGAAATGCCGGGGATTTCGGCCGGATTCTGCCAACGCCCAAGCCTGGCTGGAGCGATACGGACATTTTTGGTGCGCTGGCCGGCGCGCTGCCCTGTCCGGCAGCGATCGATACCGATGTGAATGCGGCGGCGTTGGCCGAAGCGCGCTGGGGCGCGGGGGCGCAGGGACAGGAACCATCCGATTGCCTCTGCTACCTCACCGTAGGAACGGGGCTGGGCGGCGGTTTCGCCCTGAATGGCAAAACGCTGCATGGCGCGATGCATCCGGAATTGGGGCATATCGCCATTCGCCGGGCGAAGGGGGATGATTTCCCTGGCGCCTGCCCCTTTCATGGCGACTGTATCGAAGGGCTGGTGTCCGGCCCGGCCCTGGCAAGGCGCTTCGGCCAGCCGGGTGACCAGATCGATGCGGAGGATCCCCGCTGGGATCATGTCGCCCATGACCTTGCCCAGCTCGTGTCCACGATCCTGCTCATGACGGCAGCGCGGCAGGTGTTGATTGGCGGCGGCGTGGGCATGGGCCGCGCCGATCTGCTCGATCGCGTTCGGGCCAAGGTTGTCGCGCAACTGGCTGGCTATCTGCCGTTTGTAACTCCGGACACTATCGCGGCCATCGTGCGCACCCCCGCGCTGGGAGATCAGGCAGGGCCGCTCGGCGCTGTCGCGCTGGCACTTGATGCCCTGGCGGAAAGGCAAGAATGATGAATATGCGGTCCCTTCGGTCATTGTGCCTGGCGGCTACCGTCTTCACGGCTCTTGCCTGTCCTGGCGTCCTTTGGGCAAAGGTCAGCGCCACAGCGGATGGTCGGGTGATGCGGCTCGATGGCGGCGGCGTGACCTATGCCATGGGTGTGGATGAGCAGGGCTATCTCCAGCCGCTCTATTGGGGGCAGGCGCTGGATGAGAAGGCACCGCTCATAGCCCGGCATCCCACCGAATTGTCGGGGTTCGACCCGGCCGGATCGATCACCGCGCAGGAATATGCCGGGCAGGGGGAGGGGCTGGTCAGCGAACCGGGCATCAAGGCGGTGTTCGCCGACGGCAATCGCGACCTGGTCCTTAAATATCGCGGCCACAAGATTTCGGGTGAAACGCTGACGGTGGAACTGGCCGATATCCGCCGGCCGCTCACGGTGACATTGCATTATGTGATTGATCCGGCGACAGGCGTGATCGCCCGATCGGCCAGCGTTCGCAATGGCGACAGCAAGCCGGTGCGCATCGACCAGATTGCGGCGGCGACCTACACGCTGCCGGTCGGCAACGGCTATCGTCTCCGCTATCTGACGGGGCGCCATGCGTCGGAATGGTCGCAGGTAGAAACGCCGGTGACGCCAGCCCTAACCGTGCTGGAAAGTCGCCGAGGATCGACCGGCCATGGCAATCAGCCCTGGTTTGCGCTGGTCAAGGACGGCAAGGGCAGCGAGACGGATGGTCCTGTCTGGTATGGGGCGCTGGCCTGGTCCGGTTCCTTCCGCCTGTCGGTCGGCCTCGACAATCTCAGCCGGGTGCGGATCAGCGGCGGTTATAATCCCTATGATTTCAGCTGGACGCTGAAGCCGGGCGAGAGTCTGGACACACCGATTTTCTACGCGGGCTATAGCAGCAAGGGCATGGGAGATGCGTCGCGCCGTTTTCATGCGTTCCAGCGCGCTGCGATCATTCCCGGCGGTGCCAAGGCGAAGATCCGGCCGGTTCTCTATAATAGCTGGGAAGCGACCACCTTCAACGTGACCGAAGCAGGGCAGATGGCCCTGGCCGAGAAGGCGGCGAAGATCGGCGTCGAGCGCTTCGTCGTCGATGACGGCTGGTTCGGCGCGCGCGACGACGACAAGGCGGGGCTGGGCGACTGGACGGTCAATCCGCGCAAATTTCCCAATGGCCTGAAGCCCCTGATCGACCGGGTGAAGGCGCTGGGCATGGATTTTGGCCTCTGGGTCGAGCCGGAGATGGTGAATGTCAATTCCGACCTCTATCGCGCCCATCCCGATTGGGTGCTGAACTTCCCGGATCGACCGCGCACGGAGGGCCGTAACCAGTTGGTCCTGAACCTTGCTCGGACCGATGTGCGCGATCATCTGCTGGCCGTTCTGGACGGGCTGGTGCGCCAGAACGACATCGCCTTCCTCAAATGGGACTATAACCGCAACTGGACCGAGGCCGGCTGGCCGGGCGTGCCGCCGCAGGATCAGCAGCGGGTGCAGGTCCAATATGTCCGCAACCTCTATTACATCCTGTCCGAACTGCGGCGGCGGCATCCGGGGCTGGAAATCGAGGGCTGTTCGGGTGGCGGCGGACGCATCGACCTGGGCATTATGGGCCTGACCGACCAGAGCTGGACGTCGGACAATACCGATCCCTATGATCGGCTGATCATTCAGGACGGCTTTACCCAGGCCTATGCGCCGTCGATCATGATGGCCTGGGTGACGGACAGCCCCAATTGGGCGAACGGGCGGCAAACCAGTCTCGACTATCGCTTCCTGTCCGCCATGCAGGGCAGCCTGGGGATAGGCGCCAATCTGGATCATTGGCAGGAGGCGGATTTCGCTACGGCCAGGACATGGATCGCCGCCTACAAGTCCATTCGGGATATCGTGCAGCGCGGCGATCTCTACCGCATCGCGCCACCTCGGCCAGATGCGGCAAGCTCTGCGACCTTCCATGTCTCCCCAGACAAGCGCCGGGCCGTGCTGTTCCAGATGCTGCACAGTTCATCCTTCCGCGACAATGTGGAGGCGGTCCATCCCGAGGGGCTTGACCCGCTGCGCAGCTACCGGGTGCGGATGCTGGACGGATCGGCCTTGCCTGATGATGTGCCGGCGGAGGCGAGCGGCGCCTACTGGATGGAACAGGGGCTGCGCGTAAAGCTGAAGGGCGATTATAAGGGCGCGGCCTATCTGTTCGAAAGCTGAGCGCTCAGCGGCGCGGTGGGCGGATGTCGAAGGCGATTGACAACCGCTCGCCATCCGCGAACGGCACGGTGCCGTGCCACAGGGTGGACGGAAAGAGGATCAGCCGCCCGACCTTTGGTTCGACCTCGCAATAGGGTGGCAGGTCCAGCCCCAGTTCCGGCGGCGGCATCCCGAAACGCAGCCAGCCCGAAGGCTCTTTCCCCATTGCGGCTGGGTCGGGCAAGGCGACATGCAGCGCCGAACTGATCCAGCCGACCGGATGGGTGTGGGCGACATGAAAGCCCTGGGCATGGAGGCGCACGGACCAGCTACCTGCAAATTTCACCTCGCCGCGTGGCGTCCCTAGCAGCGGATGGCCCGGCTCGGCGGCAGGCAGGTGATAGATATAGTCGCGCACGCTTGCCTCGATCGCCGCGCGGGTGCGCTGCATGATCGCTTCATGTCGGAACAACAGCGGCCGGTCGGTCTGGGTGCCGCCGCGCACCGACTGATCCGGATAGGGGGAGGTGGCGGTGTGCAGCGTGCGGAGAAGGTCCGCCAGATCGGACAAGTCCTGCGTATCTAAACCGATGTCGGCCGCATGGATGAACTGCTCTGGCCGGTCGAGCCAGGTCGCCCGGTCATCCCCCAGCAAGCGCCAGCCGATCGACAGATAGGGCCAGAACAGCGGCGCGGATGGTGAGCCAAGCTGTGCGAGCGCGATTTGCACCGCCCGCTCCGGCGCGCCACAACGCAATGCGTGACGGACACGGGCAAGGGCTAGGCCAGGATCGGGGCGGTCGGCCAGCCCGTCGAACAGATCGGGCCTGTTCGACGCTGCGCCCGATTCCGCCTCCAGATAGAGGCGCGCCACCTCCAGCGCGCCAGCATCGCCGCAGGCGCGGCTAGCGTAGTGCAGCACGGCGCGGGCATCATCCCACGACTTTGCCTTGGCCAGCCAGTGGAAGCGAGCCAGATGAAGCGCCAGATTATGCGGCTCGGCGCGCAGCGCCTCGGCAAAGCCCTCATCCGCGCGCGCACCTGCACCAGCCAGACGCCGCAATGTTGCGCGATAGGTCTGGCCCTCGATCCAGTCGGGATGCTCGTCAAGCGCAGCCGTCATCAGGGCCAGTGCCGCATCGCTGTCGCCTTCCGCTGCAAGCGCGCCGGCATGGCCACGAACCAGCGCCATGTCTCCTGGCGCGAGCGCGCGGGCGACAGTGAATTGCGCGGCGGCGCTCCGCCCGGTTTCATAGCGCAGTTGGGCGAACAGCGCCTGCGCCAGCGGATCATCCTTCGCCAGAGCAGCCGCGCGCTCGGCGGCGATAAGCGCAGGCTCATGCGCCTGCATTTCGCGCAGAACCAATGCTTTGAGCCAGAGGAGGCGGGGATGGTCTGGCCAGGCTATGCCGACCTTTTCCAATCGCGAGGGGATCTGGTCGCCAGCCCCGGCGCGCAAGGCGTCCAAAATGGCCGACTCGATCGATCGCAGCCAGGCGGCGGCATCGGGAGAAGACGGTGATGTTGGCTGGTTCGCGACCAGATCGACGAGGCTGTTATCGTTTTTCATCCTCAACCTGCTTGCTCTTGTTTCTGGGCCGCAGCCGCCGCTTATCTGATCGCAATATAGCCATAAACACCGGGCTGACGAGATGAAATGCAAACGTTTGCTGTAATATGTTGCAAAGGTTTGCAGTGGTGGTTATGCAAGCCTTCAACCGACCGCGAAGCGATGCGCGGCGGCCCTAAGGAGGGGATGATGAAGACCAGCTTTCAGCCAAGCCGCATTTCCACGCTCGCGCTGGCCATGGCCTGCCTCGGCGGGCCTGCCCTGGCGCAGGATGCCGCACCTGCCGAAGCGCAGGCCGCGGCCGCCGGTAATGCCGAACCCGTCAATGGCGAGGATATTGTCGTGACCGCCGCAGCCGGCGACAAGTCGCGGTTCCGATCGTCCATTTCGGTGTCGCAGGTCAGCCAGGAAGCGATCCAGAATTTCACGCCGCGCTCCGAAGCCGAAGTGCTGCGCTCCATCCCCGGCCTCCAGCCCTCCGACACGGCGGGACCGGGCGGCAACGCCAATATCGGCGTGCGCGGCATCCCGGTGTCGACCGGCGGATCGGAATATGTCGCGCTGCAGGAGGATGGCCTGCCCGTCACCCTGTTCGGCGACATCCAGTTCGGCAACAACGACTATTGGCTGCGCTTCGACCAGAATGTCGAGCGCGTTGAAGCCGTGCGCGGCGGCTCCGCCTCCACCTTCGCCAGCCAGGCGCCCGGCGCCGTCGTCAACTATATCAGCAAGACCGGCGAGAAGGAGGGCGGCTCGATCGGCTTGTCCAAGGGCGTCGGTTTCCGCGAGACGCGCGTCGATTTCGACTATGGCGGCCCGATCAGCGACACGCTGCGCTTCCATGTCGGCGGCTATGCCCGCGAAGGCGGCGGCCCGACCAATGAGGATTTCAACATCCTGCGCGGCTATCAGGTGAAGGCCAATCTGACCAAGGATCTGGGCGACGGCCGGGGCTATATCCGCTTCAATTTCAAGCGGCTGGACGAACAGGCACCGACCAACACCACCATGCCGTCGCTGGTGACGATCGATGGTAACAAGATCACTAATTTCAAGCCATTGCCGGGCTTCGATGCGCGAGACGGATCGACCTATTCCATCTATCAGCGCAGCTTCCAATATGTCGGCTCCAACGGCGTGCTCAAAAATGCCGATGTGGAGGGCATCCACCCCCGCGTCACCTCCGTCGGGGCGCAATTCCATTATGAACTGAGCGACGCGCTGACCGTCGACAATAATTTCCGCTACACCGACATGAGCGGCAATTTCACCACCCAGTTCCTGAATGTCGCGACGACCGCCAGCGTGCTGGGATCGACCGTCAACGGGCAGACGGTGGGGGCGATCCGCTATGCGGCGGGGCCGAGCAAGGGGCAGGCCTATACCGGCACCTATCTGAACAATAATCCGAACATCAACACGGTGATGAAGGATATGGGCAGCATCGCCAACAATTTGGCGCTGACCGGCAGGTTCGATGTGGGTGCGGGCAAGATCACGGTGCAGGCGGGCTGGTTCCACATGAGCCAGAACATCGTCCAGGACTGGCATGTGAACCGCCAATATAGCGCGCTGGAAGGCGAAAATGCCGCGCCGCTCAATCTCTACTCCACCACCGGCACGCAGATCACCGCAGCGGGCCAGGCGGGCTTCAACGACAATTGGGGCAATTGCTGCGCCCGCAGCGTCGACCTCAAATATACCGACGATGCGCCTTTCCTGTCGGCCAATTATTCGGGCGGCGGCTTTGACCTGGACGCCAGCGTGCGCTTCGACCGCGTGCGCGGCGAAGGCACGGCGCAGGCGGGCGTCGCCGGCCCCGATTATATCGTCAGCGATGAAGTCGGCAGCGCGACCATCCCTTCCATGGTGCCGGGCGGCACGATCGAGCGGATCAATTACCGGCGCAGCTATACCAGCTGGTCGTTCGGTGCGCTCTATGCCTTCGACAGCAGCACCAGCATCTTCGCCCGTGCCAGCCGGGGCGGGCGCTTCAACGCCGACCGGCGCACGCTGGGCGGGAATTTCAATGCCGACGGGTCGCTCAACAGCCAGGGTGCCAGCACGGCAATCAACTTCCTCAATCAGCAGGAAGTGGGAGTGAAGCATCGTGGCTTCGTCGGTGGGTCGGGCAATTATTCGGTGGAAGTCACCGGATTTCGCTCGACCCTCACCGAAAATAATTACGACTTTACCCGGATCAACAATCCGCCGCCGAACAATGATCCCAACATCTCCAACGACTATCGCTCCTGGGGCGTGGAACTGACCGGGCGTCTCAATCTCGGCAATTTCCGCCTGGCGGTCGATGCGACCTGGGTGAACCCGAAGATCAAGGACAGCGCAACGGCGGCGTTGGTCGGCAACCGGCCCGGCGGCATTCCCAAGCTCACCTATCTGATCTCGCCTTCCTATGATGCGGGCCTGTTCGCGGTCGGCCTGTCGGCCAGCGGGCAGTCCAGTGCGCCCAATGATGACTTCAACCTTTATACGGTGCGCGGCACGACCTTCTTCAATGGCTTCGTGAAGGTGCGACCGATCGAGAATCTGGAGCTGGGCCTCAACGCCAATAATCTGTTCGATACGCTTGGCTATCGTGGTGGCGGCCAGCTGCTGCCGATCAGCGCAACGACTGGCATCTTCCAGAATAGCGCGGTTTATGGCCGCACGGTGACGGCTTCGATCCGCTATAATTTCTGACCAGATCCGATGCCGGAACCTATGTTTCGGCTACCTCGAAGGCCCGGCTCCCTCAGGGTGCCGGGCCTTTTCTTGTCAGCTTGATTCTCGGGTCACGATCTCCGGCGCGATCTGGATCGATCCGACCTCCTCGCCTGCGAGCCGCTGACACAGCTGCTCGACCAGCAGGGCGGCGCCGCGCTGGATGTCCTGCCGGATGGTGGTGAGCGGCGGGTTGGACAGCCGTGCCAGCGGCACATCGTCAAAGCCCACGACCGACAGTTGGTCGGGCACGCGGATATCCTGTTCGGCGGCGGCGGTGATGATGCTCATGGCGGTCACGTCGGACGCGGCAAACACGCCATCGGGGCGATGGCCCGCCGCAAAATAGTCGGCCGCCACGCGATAGCTGGCCTCTGGCGTGACATGCGCATGAACCAGTTCGACCCGATCGCGCGCATCGGCGGGCAGGGCGGACAGAAAGCCTTCATAGCGGGCGGCAAATTCGGGCACTGCGACATTGCCGAAAAAGGCGAGCTTGCCGCGTCCACGCTCCAGCAGATGTCGCGCCGCCAGCGCGCCGCCAGCGACATTGTCGGTCCCGATCGTCAGATACTGATTGCGCTCGGCATGGGCGCCCCAGATCACCAGCGGGCGATAATGGCTCGCGGTACGGTCCAGCACGGCGCTCTGGTTGGACTGGCCGATGATGATGACGCCATCGACCCGGCCGGCGCGGATGAAAGCGTCCAGCCAATCCTCGCCATCCGGCAGGACGCGCGAAAGCAGCAGATCATAGCCGCGCTCCGTCAGTTCGTCGGCCAGAAAGCCCAGCATCGCCATGAAGAAGGGATCGGACAGATGCTGCCCGCGCTCATGACCCAGGGGCAGCAGGACGGCGATCGCCCCGGTCCGGCCCAACCGCAGATTCTGCGCGGCGATATTCAACTGGAAGCCATGCTGGGCCGCCAGTTCCTGAATACGACGCCGCGTGTCCTTGTTGAGTGCGCCCTTCGACGTCAGCGCACGCGATACCGTCGATACCGAGACACCGGCGATCCGGGCGAGGTCGGTTATGCTGCGGACAGGTTCGTTCTGATGATCCGTCATGCCCTATCGTCTAGGCCAGCGAAGGACGGGGGACAATCCGGATCGCGGCTGTATCAATTCTTTCGAGGTTTCCTGACGATCAGGGTGGCGGCCCCGGCGGCGATCATCATCACGCCGCTCATCAACAGGATGTTACGCGGATCGCTGGCCAGCAGCGGGCGGTAGATGACGGGCACGATCAGCGTTTCAAGCAGCATGGGAATGACGATGAACATGTTGAAAATGCCCATATAGACCCCGGTCCGCTCGGGCGGGATGGCGTTGGCCAGCATGACATAGGGATTGCCCATCATGCTGGCCCAGCCAATGCCGATGCCGATCATCAGCAGGAACAGGTGCGCGCGATCGCTGGTACCGGGGATGGCCAGCATCGCGGCACCGGACAAGGCGACGGCCACGGCATGGACATGATGCGGCCCGATCCGTCGGCTGAGCGGCACCATGGCGAAAGCGGCGAGGAAGGCGACGGCATTGTAGAGCGCGCCCGCCTGGCCGGTGAGCAGCACCGCCTGGCGGAAGCCGCCGCTCGTCGGATCGGCGGTGTCGAAAATTGCACGGGCCAGCGCGAAACTGATGAACTGCCAATAGGCGAACATGGCGAACCATTGCAGCAGCATCGACAGGGCAAGCTGGCGCATGGCGACGGGCATGTCGCGCACAGCCGCCATGAAGTCGCGCAGCGCCGTGCCGAAGGACAAGCGCTCGCCGCTCATGCGTGCAATCTCCTCCGCCGGCAGCGGCAGTTCGGGCACGCGCAGCACGGACCACAGGATCGTCGAGATGGAAATGACCGCGCCGATCAGAAAGGCGATCCGGGTCACGTCCGGTATGCCGTTCGCATCGACCAGATCGGCATCGAAGCCCCACCACACCAGCAGCGTCGGCGCCAGATAGGACAGCGTCTGGGCGAGGCCGGTAAAGGCGCTCTGCGTCAGGAAGCCGACCGATCGCTGGCTCTCATTCAGTCGATCGCTGACATAGGCGCGATAGGGCTCCATGGTGATGTTGTTTGCCGCATCCAGCATCCAGAGCAGGCTGGCCGCAAACCAGAGCGTCGGGCTGTAGGGCATCATCAGCAGGCCTAGGCTGCACAATATGGCGCCGATCAGGAAGTAGGGCGTGCGCCGCCCCCAGCGGCTGACCGTCCGGTCGCTTAATGCGCCCACGATCGGTTGCACGAGCAGGCCGGTAACCGGCCCCGCCAGCCAGAGCAGCGGCAAATGCGCCTCATCCGCGCCAAGATAGCGATAGATCGGCCCCATATTGGCCTGTTGCAGGCCAAAGGAGAATTGGATGCCGAGAAAACCGAGATTCATTTCGACGATGCGTGACAGATGCATTCGTGGTTTGCTGGCTCTGTCCCGCATAGATCCTCTCCGTCGCCCTTGCGACCTTTCTGTCGTCGATCATACAGAGTGATGATGAATATGCAAACGTTTGCTTAAGGAGGGCAAATCGACTAAGGGCGAGTGTGCGGCAGATAGATCGTCGGGATGGCCGACCTTCCGACCGGGCGTCAGCCGTCAATACCGATCGTCATGCCCGTAAGCGCTTGCAGTGCCGTGAGCAGGCGATCTCCATGATCGGCGCTAGCTGCGGGAACTGCCGGCTCTTCGCGCCGCATGGCATGCCAATAGCCACCACTGGTCCGCGCTGCCTCGTCGTTGCTTGCGGCGAGCCAGCTCTGCGTCGCCTGTCCGGTCGCGATGTCGACCGGCGCGGACGCGCCGCCCATGCGTGTGCGCACCCAGCCTGGATCGACGGCGTTGCTCAGCACGTCACGCCATCGCCGTGCTATCGCCATGGCAAACGCGACGATTTGAAGCTTGCTATCGGCGTAGGCCTGTTCCGGCTGCCAGCGACGCCGGGTCCAGTCGAGATCATCCACGCCGGCATTGCCGCCCCGGTGAAGCCCGCTGCTCATGTAGACAAGGCGCTCGGGCCGTTCGATGCAGGCGGTCAGGACATAAGGCGCCAGCAGATTGACCGCGGTCATAACACTGTGGCCGTCCGCCGTCCGACCGCTGCCACTCGCGCCATATAGTGCGGCATTGTGGATCACTGCGTCCATGCGACCGATTGCATTCACCGCATCGGCCAAATCTCGTGTTTCCGACAGCAGGCTGAGATCGCCGGTCACTATTGCCAAAGCTTGCGGCATTTGCGCTGCCAGAGCCGCAGCCCGTTCGGCATTGCGGGCGTGGAGAACGACATCATGTCCGCCGGCAAGCAACGACTGCGCAGCGGCCAGCCCAAGGCCGGTCGAACTGCCAGTGATGAAAATTCTCGCCATATCGACTCCTTGCTCGGCGCATGGCCAGCGCCCAGAGGGCCAAAACGCATCGGGTCTATCTACGCTGCCAACTATCGCGTTCGGCGAAGATCCTCTGCATTTCCACCATATTCTCGGTGCCCCAGCTGCATAAAGGCTCGAGCGCCTGAGCGAGGCTTTGGCCGAGGGGTGTCAGCGTATAGTCCACGCGCGGCGGCACTTCCTTGTAATCAGTGCGCAGCAGAATCCCATCTGCTTCCAGTTCCTTCAACTGCTGGATCAGAACCTTGTCGCTCACGTCGCGGATCGCGCGTTTGAGCGCGCCGTAGCGATTGGGCCCCTGGAGCAGGAAGTAGAGGATCAACGGCTTCCACTTGCCGGCAATGACCTTGAGCGTCGCATCGAGGCCGCAGGTGAAATTAGGAGCAACGGTTCCAACTGAACACGCCCCTGCAGGCGTCGGAGCATCAAACAGGGATTTGGGCTCTGCAGACATTTTCGATACTTACCAAAAGGTGCATACTTGCCGATAGGTAGGTACGCCTCCAGCTACGTGCAACCTTAGTTTGGAGGAATTCATGAAAAGACTGGAAGGCAAGACTGCCATCATCACCGGCGGCGGTACAGGCATCGGCCTAGCATCAGCCCGGCGCTTCATCGCAGAAGGCGCGTTCGTCTATATTTTCGGACGTCGACAGGAAAAACTCGATGCTGCCCTAAGCGAACTAGGGGCAAACGCCCGCGCAGTGGCGGGTTCGGTTGCCGATCCTGCCGATCTCGATCGCCTGTTCGAGACAGTGAAGGCAGAGCGCGGATCGATAGACATCCTTTTCGCCAATGCCGGAACAGGCGCGCTGGTGCCGCTGCCGGACATTACTGCCGACCATTATGTTGAAACCTTCGACGTCAATGTGAAGGGCACGATCCTCACAGTGCAAAAGGGACTGAAGCTCATGGACACAGGCGGCTCGATCATTCTGACCGGGTCGACCACGGGTGTGATGGGGACACCGGCCTTCAGTATTTACAGCGCCTCCAAGGCTGCCGTGCGCAATCTTGCGCGCAGTTGGGCGCAGGATCTGCGGGGCACGGGAATCCGCATCAATGTGCTTTCACCCGGGCCAACGCTGACCGAACTGGCGGCCGAGGTCGTCGGCAAGGAGGCGATGATCGAAATGGGGGCAACTACACCGATCGGTCATGTCGGTGATCCATCCGAAGTGGCGGCAGCCGCTGCCTTCCTTGCCTCATCCGACAGCAGCTTCATGACCGGAAGCGAGCTGTTCACCGATGGCGGACTGGCGCAAATCTAAGCTGCATGCTGTTCGTTACGCGCCGACTTGCTTTAGGGCAAGCCGGCGCGAAGTCGCTGATAGGTGGATGATGCACAGACTGCCAGTCCACCTGCATTATGACCGTTAGCGCATCCTGTTCAGAATGGTTTTTGGACTGAACGTTTGACACAGCTAACATGCGATAACGAAGAGACCGAAGTTGGGTCCAGCAAATGGTCCGCTAAATGGTAAAAATAGGTCACGACCGCTGATGGCCCCGCGCAGCGACCGGCAGCTTTCGCACCTTAACCTCTCCGAGCGCGACATTCGTCTTGCCGTTGGCTACCGTGGTGAGGTGCGGAAATTTCGATTAACCGAAACAACTACACGTCTCATCACATATTGATCTTTATGGGGGTACTGCAGGGGGATCATTCAGCAACTTTCGAAACAATATAACGCAAAATCATTGCCTTAGATCGATGCTTAGGTCTGTGTGAGATCCTACTCCCGCAACCATACACACCAGCACCGCACACACGCCGCCTCGGATCATTCCCAAGGCGGCTCTTTTGCGTCCAAACAACATCAACGCCCTCAATCTCAGTGAAAATCCCGCGATTTTGGCAGGATGCGCACGTCGCGGGGGTGACGGGCGGCGGGGGCGGCCTGTTTCGGCGGTCCGGATTGCGACAATCGGTTGAGGTCGGCGGTGCGGTCATGGATGCGGCTCGCCATCAGATGGACGACGCCCTCCTTGCTGCGCTGCACCTCGCCCTCGACCAGCATCAGACGGCTGGCCATGACCGGGCGGCGCTGCAACTCGAACAGACGCGCCCAAAGCAGAATATTGGCGATGCCGGTCTCATCCTCAATGGTGAGGAAAACCGCATTGCACGCGCAAAAGGCCCGGCAAAACGCCGGGCCTTTTGCGTTGGAAAACATTTGCGCGATCAAGGGGCAGCCCATCCGTCATCGCAGGCGCGCGACCGCGATCCGTGCGCATGCCTCGTCCAGTCCCTGAACGCCGACAGACGCGCGCCAAGGCCAATTGGCGGGCTTTCCCGCTGCCGACAAGGGCTGTCGGCAACAGGAAAGCGCGCCTGTCGACAGGCTCCGGTCAGGCCTCAAAGGCCGCCATCTGCCTGTCGCTGCGAAGACCTCATGGTAGCGTAGAGGCCTCCGCATTCTCGATCGTCATGATGCCCGGTGGCATGCCGCGCTCGGCCTTCTGCCGGGCGACCATGGCGCGGATTTCCGCCCGCAACGCCTTTGCATCATAGATGATGCCGTCCTTGATCGTGTAATCGACGCCGCCGACCCGATCGACCTTGCCGGTCGCGTCATTGAGCCTGATCGATCCGGTGCCGAACAGCAGCCTCATGTTGGCCAGCGGGTTGCCCTTGATGACCACCAGGTCCGCCTTGCGGCCGACGCGGATGGTGCCGATCTGGTCCTCATGGCCGAGCAGCCGCGCGCCTTCCTGCGTCGCGGCGTGTATCACCTCCAGCGGGCTGAAGCCGGCCTCGCGCAGCAACTCCATCTCCTGGATATAGCCGAAACCGTAGAGATTGTAGATATAGCCGGCATCGCTGCCCACGGTGACGCGGCCGCCACGGTTCTTGTACTCGTTCACGAACCGCATCCAGCGGCGATAATTGTCCTTCCACGCCATTTCATGCTCGGTGGTCCAGTCGAACCAGTAGGCGCCATGATTGGTGCGGCTGGGGCGATAATAGTCCCACAGCGCCGGCATGGTGTAATCGGCATGCCATTGTGCCCGGCTCATCCGCATGAAGTCCCGGCTGGTGAGATAGGCGGTGAAGGTGGGGTCGAGGGTGAAGCCGCGTTCCAGCAGCCTGTCCATCACCTTGTTCCACTGGTCTGACCCCGGTTCGGCCGCCTGCGCCCACAGCCGCCCGGCTTCGCCAAAGCGCATCTGCTCGTCATTGTTGATGAAGTCGGTGGGGAAGGCCTGGATGCGCTGGTTGGTGAACATCGCCTCGGGCAGGCCATACCAATGTTCCATGCTTTCCAGGCCCGCGCCCGACGTACCGAGCACATTGGCATAGGCGACCAGTTGCTGGGCATGGTGCATGGTGCTGTGCAGGCCGAGCTTCTTCGTCTCGTCGAGCGCGGCATAGAGCACATCCTCCGGCGCGCCGCCGATGAACTTGATGCCGTCGGCGCCGCGCTTCTTGGCTTCCTGTATCACCGCGCGGGCGGTGGCGGCGTCGTTCACCGGGCCGCGTATCTGGTGGAACATCGGGTAGATGTCGATGCGCGGGGCGACGATCTCGTTGCGGGCGCTGCGCGCCTTGATGTCGGCCAGCCATTCGATCGGATGGCCGCTGCCCAGATCGCGCACGGAGGTGATGCCATGCGCCATCCAGAGCTTGAGAATATAGTCGGACGGCACTTTCTGTGCGTCGCTCAGCGAATGAAGATGGACATGGGCATCGACGAAGCCCGGCATGACATAGGCACCGGCCAGGTCGATCTCATGGTCGCCGGGCGCCGCGCGCAACGCCGGATTGATCGCGCCGGGCGCGCCGATCGACTTGATCTCGGCGATGCGGTCGTTCGACAGGACGATGTCGAACGGCCCCTGGGCCGGGGCACCGGTGCCGTCGATCATATAGACATGGCGCAGCACCGTGCGCTGGAACGGCCCTACGCCCTGGTTGCGGGCGGGAATGGGATCGGCCGCCTGTGTCGCCGGCGCACGGGATGCTTCTGGTGCCGCGAGCGCGCTGCCGCTCAGGAGCAGCGCGGCCAGGGCGAGAATGGGACGGGACCGGACGGCCATGCGGCGCTCTCCTTTATCGCTGTTGTGAAAGGCGGGCCGGAGCATCACTGCCCCGGCCCGCCTGCACGTCGGATCAGAACTTCATCCGCGCGCCGATGAAGTAGCGGCGACCCAGCGTGTCATAGAGCGACACGTCGGTATTGGCGTCGCCGACCAGCGTCGTGCCCAGGATCGGCGGTTGCCGGTCGAGCAGATTGTTGACCCCGCCGAAGAAGGAGAAGGTCTCCGTCGCGTCGATCGAGAAGCTGGTGTCGAGATACCAGACCGGGTCCACCGACTTCACCACATTGGTCGCGGTCGGATAGAGTTTCAGGTCGCCGATCATCCGGCCCTGCAGGCGGAAGCTTAAGGGGCCGCTGGCATAGGTGGCGCCCAGGTTCAGCTTGAAGTCCGGGGTGATGAAGCCGCCGGTGCCGACCGAACAGCCCGCGCCATAATAGCCGGCGCAATCCTGCGGGGCGGAGGTGGCGAGCACCTGCGTCGTGCGCTCGAACAGCCAGCTGGCGATCGCCTGCAGCGACAGGCTGGCATCGTCGCCCAGCGACAGAGCGCCGGGCAGCGGCACGCGATAATCGACCTGCGCGTCGATGCCGTTGACCTTGAGCGAGCCGATATTGTTGCTCGACACGCTGACATAGTCGAGCTGGCCATTGCCCAGGCGCGTGATCGCCCGGCAGGTGGCGCTGCCGGCATCCATCATCGTGTAGCAGTCATTCATCGTCTGCTGCGCGTTGACGGTCATGATCGCGTCGTCGACCTTCACGTTGAAATAGTCGACCGTGATGTTGAGGCGCGGGATGAAGGGCGGCGAGATCACGGCGCCGATCGTGTAGGTCTTCGACTTTTCCTCATGCAGGTTCGGGTTGCCGCCGCTGTCCTGGTTGAGGCCCAGCGTCGCCTGGGTGAAGTTGGCGATTTCGCCCGCCGGTACGCCGGTGGCGACGCAGAAACTCTTGAGCGCGTCGCTGCGATTGTCCCCGCCCGAGGTCGGGATGGCGCAGGGATCGGTGCCGCTGGAATAGCCGCGCGTCACAGCCGTATAGAGTTCGGCGATATTGGGGGCGCGGATCGCGCTGTTATAGGCGCCACGGATGCGGATCCAGCTGACCGGGGCATATTCGCCACCCAGCTTCCAGGTAAAGACCTTGCCGACCGAGCTGTAATCCGAATAGCGGGCCGCGCCCTCGATCGCCAGCGTCTCGAAGAACGGTATGTCTGCGAGGATCGGGATGCGCAGTTCGCCGAACAGTTCCTTGACGTCATAGGCACCGGCCAGTGCCTTCTGCGACACCGCGCCATATTCATTGGCCAGGTCGAGCGGACTGGGGCTGAACGTATATTTGTCCTTGCGATATTCGGCACCCAGCGCGACCGACACCGGGCCGGCGGGCAGTTCGAACAGGGTGCCGGCAATGCTGGCGCCCGCCACCTGGCGGGTGAAGATGTCATGGCTTTCGCGCACCGGGGTCAGGAAGGCGCCGGCTGCCGGACTGATCGAATTGAGGCCCAGGATCGACACGGGAACGCAGCCCAGCGACTGGTTGCGACAGACGACATTGCCTGAGGAATCGATGACCGCGTCCAGACCCATCGACAGGCGGGTCTGCGAGATCAGGCCCTCGTTTCGGGTGTCGGTGCGGTTGCGCATATATTGGTAGAAGGCGTCCCACTTCCAATCGCTGCCCAGCAGCGATACGTCACCGCGCAGGCCGGTGGTGATCTGGTAGGATTGCCGTTCATAGCGATAGTTGCGCGTGCCCAGTTCGTCCGCGCGACGGCCGCCGCCGACGATTTCCGCCGTGCCGTCGCCATTGGTGTCGAAGATGGCGGCATTGTTGGCGAAGAACTGGCGCAGGCTTTCGGGCAGTACCGGGTTGCTGGCATAATTGGGGATCAGCAATGTCGAGGAGGCGGCACCGGGCGTCAGCGGTGTAAAGCTGTCGGGCGCCAGGATCATGTCATTCTTGGCGTTGACGAAATAGGCCTCGGCATAGGCGGTGATCTTGTCAGCCACCTCATAATGGGCGTTGGCAGCGACGTTGAACCGATCGAGCGGGCGCTGTAGCAGATTATAGGGCGCGTAGTTGTAAGTATCTTCGGGCTGGCAATAGGGCAGCACGGCCCCATTCTCGCCAAAACGAATGCCGGTGACGGACGTACAGCTGCCGCCGGGGGTCAGGTTGACGCCGGTCAGGGCTGCGCGCTGCGCCGCACTCAGCGGGACGCGGGTGCCGGGGATGCTGCCCGAACCCGAATAGACCAGCTTGCCATTGACTTCGCCCAGCGGCGTTCGGCTGAAGCCACGGTCATTCTGGGTGATCGACGACTGGCGCGTCCAGCTGCCCGACAGGGTGACATTGCCCCGGCCATCGGCGGTGCTGGTGCCAAAGGTCAGGTCGAGCTTCTTCGATTCGGCGTCGCCGCGATCAGAAATGCCATATTGGGCGCTGGCTTCGACGCCCTCGAACTTGTCGTCGAGGATGAAGTTGACCGCGCCGGCGATCGCATCGGAGCCATAGACGGCCGACGCACCACCGGTGATGATCTCGACCCGCTTGATCAGGGCGTCGGGAATGGAGGCAAGGTCGACATTGCCGTTGGAATCGGCGGGGATGAAGCGGCGACCGTTGACCAGCACCAGCGTGCGGGTGTTGCCAAGGCCGCGCAGATTGGCGGTCAGCACGCCCGACCCGCCGCCATTATTGACGGTGGAGGTGTTGCCCGACGCCAGCTGCGGCATCTCGTTCAGGGTCTTTTCCAGCGTGACGTTGCCCGACAGCTTCACATCCTCGCTGCCCATGACCGAGATCGGGCTGGGCGCGGTCAAATCGGTGCGGACGAGGCGCGACCCGGTGACGACGATATCGGTGGGCGGCTGTATGTGCTCCTGGGCCTCCTGCGCGTGGGCGACCGAACCAAAGGCGGCGCCGGCCAGGATGGTCGACAGCAACAAACGGCTATTGCGGCGGCCATATAGGCCAGCCGGTCGGATCGTCATCATTAGTCTATCCCCTTGTAATCGCTAGGATTCAATTCATTCGACACAGATTATGATTGTGTGCGCGCACCGTGATGGATGCTGCGCCGATGTCGGCTCCTGCGTGCCCGACCGGCTGACGGCCGCCCGAACGGGTTTTCAGCTCCTCTCTCTGTCTTTGCGGCTCTTTGACCGCTTCAATGTATATTGAATATCGTATACTTTAATCATGCTGAGACCGCATGGCGCTGTCAAGATTGCAGTTAAATGTCAGTCCGCAGAGGCCCGGAAAAACCGTCAAAAGGGGAGTTAGTGATATGAAAACAATGGAAAAGATTGTTCGCTCTCTGCTGCTTTCCGCAGCATTTTCAGGGCTGTTCCTGCCGAGAAATGTTGCGGCTGAAACAATATGGATACGCGACGTAACCATCATCGACGGCACCGGGGCCGCAGCAAAGGCGGGGCAGGACGTGCTCATCGCGGATGGGAAGGTTGCAGCGGTCGGCGCAAAGCTGAAGGCGCCGGCGTCGGCCAGGCAGGTCGATGGCCGCGGGCATTATCTGCTGCCCGGCTTCATCGACTCCAATGTTCATGCGACCGTCTATGGCAACCCGGCGCGCCGCGACACCTCATCGCGCTATGCGGATCGGAATGAGGAACTGGCGCTCGAATTTGCCCAGCGCCAGTTGCGCGCGGGCGTCACCACCATGCGCGACAGCTATGGCGTGCTGCCGCCGCTGCTGGCGGTGCGTGATCGGATCGCCAGCGGCCAGGCGATCGGCGCGCGCATGCTGGTGGCGGGCAATATATTGGGCTGGGGCGGCCCATTTTCGCTGACCTATTCACTGACCGGCGATCGCGACCTGACCCTGTTCCAGGAACAGTGGAACGACATGCTGGCCCAGGGCATGGGTGAGGAACTGATGGACATGACGCCGGAACAATTGCGCGCCGCTGTCAGCGCCTATCTCGATCGGGGCGTTGATTTCCTCAAATATGGCGGCACCAGCCATTTCATGATGCCCTCGCTGATCGGCTTTTCGCCGCGCCAGCAGGCGGTGATCGTGGCGGAGGCGCACAGGCGTGGCAAGATGGCCGAAACCCATGCCACCAGTTCGGAAGGGCTGCGCCTGGCGGTCGAGGCGGGAATCGACCTGATCCAGCATCCCGAGATATTGAGCCGCGACTATCCCGACGATCTGATCGCCCTGATCCTGTCAAAGGGAACGCTGTGCGCGATGCGCTCCAACATGGTCACCGGCGCGGTGCGACAGAAGCAGATTGCCAGGCGAACCAAGGCGGTGGCGGACATTGCGCAGATGCCGCCGGCGCTGACCAGCACCGAACTGCGTCGCCGGGCAGCGATGCGCGGCGACGATGCGGAGATCGAGCGGCGCAATGCCGAGCGGCTGGTCGCGGCCGGATGCCCCGTCACGATCGCGACCGACAATTATCTGGGCGATGCGCCCGAGTTTCGCCGCGGCCCCAAATCGCCGGAGCAGGAGCCGGGCGAGGGGAGCCTGTTGGCGATCGAGGGGCTGGTGGAACTGGGCATGACGCCGATGCAGGCGATCGTCGCGGCAACCCGCAACGGGGCACGGGCGGCCGGGCGACTACAGGATCTGGGCACGGTGGAGCCGGGCAAGATCGCCGACCTGCTGCTGCTCGATGCCGATCCGCTGGCCGACATTCATAATATCCGCCGCCTCGGCCGGCTGTTCGTCGGGGGCAAGGAGGTCGATCTTCAGGCCCTGCCGCAGACGCACCTGTTCGTGGTGGATCAGCCAATGCCCTGAGGACGTTACCTGCCGTCTGCAAGCGGCCAAAGCCGGATGTTCATTCCTCCCCTGCAAGGGGAGGGGGACCGGCGAAGCCGGTGGAGGGGTGTTCCGCTATCGAATGGGTGACGCCCCTCGGCCAGGCGCTGGCAGGGAGGATGATAGGCAGACCATCCCCCCGTCCTGCCGCCTATTCCGTCGCGCTGTCGTAGAAGGCCAGCAGGTCGCGGCGCAGGCCCTTCATGGACTCCGGGTGGATGTAGATCATGTGCCCGGATTCATAATAGCGATAGCTGATATTGGCCTGCAGCGCCTTGTCGAGCTGCATGTGCTTCAGGTCATATTCGGCGCCGGCAAAGGGTGTCGCCATGTCATAATAGCCGTTGAGCGACAGCACTTTCAAATGGCTGTTGGTGCGTATCGCGCGGGCCAGGTCCAGCGCGGTGTCGGCCGCCGGCATCGGCCGGCCGCCGCCGCCCGGTGCGCGATGGCGCTGGTCCCAGGCCGGGCTGATCTCCTTGTAGAAATTCGGGCGGTAGCTGAGCGGCGTCTTGTAGCCGAGCGTGCCGAACAGATAGGAATTGAGCGCCGCGATATAGGCGCCGCTGATCGACGTGTCGGCCGCGTCAAATTCGGGATCGGCGGCGCTGTCGTCGACATCGATGCCGACGAAGCGCGAATCCAGCCGGCCGACGGTGCGGCTGCTGTCGCGCATCAGCTCCTTGCGGAACCGGCCGAGGTCGATGCGCAGCTTGTTCTGCAGGATGAAGCCCTTGGACAGGCTGGTATAGGCGGCGAGTTGGGTCGCGATCGCATCGCGCTCGCCATCGGGCAGGTCGTCGCCCTTGGCCAGCGCAGAGAGATAGGGGCCCAGGGCAAAGGCGCGCACTTCGCTCAGGAACGGCTCCAGCGTCGCCGGCCGGTTGGGCAGGCGGTTATGATACCAGGCGGTGGCCGCATAGCTGGGCAGATAGGTGACGTTGATCTGGTCATAGCCCGGATTGCGGATGCCATAGTTCAGGATCGACGACAGCAGCACCACGCCGTTCATCTGCACGCCGCGTTCCTGCAACGTGTTGACCAGGCCCGCGGCGCGCAGCGTGCCATAGCTTTCGCCGAGCAGGAATTTGGGCGCATTCCAGCGATTGTTGATCGTCAGATAGCGCTGGATGGCGCTGGCAAAGGCATCGATGTCCGGATCGACGCCCCAGAAATCCTTGCCCTGCGCCTTGCCGAGCGGGCGCGACAGGCCAGTGCCGATCGCGTCGATGAAGACCAGGTCGCTGCGGTCGATCAGGCTGTCGGGATTGGGTCCGATGGCGAAGGGGGCGGGGCGGGCAGTATCGGGCGTCGGCGTATCCACCCGGACGGGGCCAAAGGAGCCGATGTGCAGCCACATGGTCGACGAACCCGGACCGCCGTTGAACAGGAAGGTGACGGGGCGTTCCTTCGCGCCCTTGGCCCGATCGGCGACATAGGCGGTGTAGAACATGCTCGCGATCGGCTCGCCGGCATCGTTGCGGATCGTCAGTGTGCCGGGCGTCGCGCTATAGTGGATTAGCTTGCCGGCGACCGTCACCGACGCGCGGCTGGGCATCGCCTGTTCCTCGACCGGGGCGACGGCGCTATCGTCTTTCTTGGCCTCTTCCTTCTCCGCCGGGACAGGCTTGTCGGCGGCGATCGACGGCGCAGCCAGTGCCGCCAGCAGCAGGGGAAGGGCGGAATATGCGATGTTTTTCGGGATCATGACTCTGCCTGTTGCCTAAATTTGCGGCAAACCGTACATCGTATACCAAATCTGTCAAATGCGCATAGGCGTCATCTTCGTAAAGTTCCAAGGGAGGACCAGATATATGAAAAACCGTTGGCCCCGGCTCGCCGCCGCTGCCGCACTGCTGCTCGCCACGCCGGCACTGGCGCAGGGCTTCGATGCCGCGCAGGTCAAGCAGGGCGACCATGTCATCCGCGACTTCGCCTTTCGCTCCGGTGAGACGCTGCCGGAACTGCGGATGCATTATCGCACCATCGGCACGCCGCATCGTGATGCCAAGGGGCGGATCGACAATGCGGTGATGATCCTGCACGGCACCGGCGGATCAGGCGCGCAATTCCTGCAGCCGCAATTTGCCGACGAGTTGTACGGCCCCGGCCAGCCGCTGGACGTGCGCCGCTATTTCATCATCCTGCCCGACAATATCGGCCATGGCGATTCTTCCAAGCCCAGCGACGGCCTGCGCATGGCCTTCCCCCATTATGATTATGACGACATGGTCGAGGCGCAGCGCCGCATGCTGGTCGACGGGCTGAAGATCGATCATCTGCGGCTGACCTTCGGCACCTCGATGGGCTGCATGCACATCTTCGTCTGGGGCGAGAAGCATCCCGGCTTTGCCAGTGCGCTGATGCCGATGGCGTGCCAGGCGGCGCCGATCGCCGGGCGCAACCGGATGTGGCGCAAGGCAGCGATGGACGGCATCCGCGCCGATCCCGCCTGGCAGGATGGCAACTACAAGGCGCAGCCGCTGCTGGGTCTGCGCACCGCATCCAGCCTGTCGCAGATCGCCGGTGCCGCCGCCTGGTACATGCAGGTGCAATTCCCCACGCGCGATGCGGTCGACGCCTATTGGAAGGAGCGGTTCGATCGCGACATCGCCAGCCGCGACGCCAACGATTATCTCTATCAGCTCGATTCCTCGCGCGATTATGATCCCTCCGCCGACCTGGAGAAGATCAGCGCGCCGATGACGTGGATCAACTCCTCCGATGATTTCATCAATCCGCCGGAAATGGGCATGGCCGAAACGGCGGCCAAGCGCCTGAAGACCACGCGTTACAAGCTGATCCCCTATTCGCCCGAGACGCGGGGACACAGCACACACACTTGGGCGAAATTCTGGAAGGATGAACTGCTCGCGCTGCTGGAGCGGAGCTGATCCTTGATGCGCCCGCCGGCGCATGGGGGAGCGGGCCGGTAAGGAATGGAAATGCGCGCTTCCGCGCATTTCCCAAAAGACGCTATCGGCCGCCTTGCTTCATGAGGCGGCCGATCCACGGAGAAAGTGCCAGGACGGCAAGGCCGATCAGCATCGCAAGGCCGCCGATCCGGCCATAGGCGGCGAGCACCGTGCTGGCCTGATCTGCCCCCGCCGATGCGCCGATGGCGGCGGCGATCACGCCTGACATGAAATTGCCGCCCGCCGTCGCCAGGAACCAGGTGCCCATCATCAGCCCCAGCATATGGGGCGGCGACAGGCGCGACATCGCTGCCAGCCCGACCGGCGACAGGCATAGTTCGCCCATGGTGTGAAGCAGGTAGAGCAGCAGGATGAAGAGCATCGGCATCTTCGCCCCCGGCAGCATCATGCCCGCGCCGACCAGCAGCAGGAAGCCCGCGCCGACCTGAATGATGGCCATGCCGAACTTGGCGGGGGCGGATGGCTCCAGCCCGCGCCGACCGAGCTTCAGCCATAGCCAGGCGAAGAAGGGTGCGAGCAGGAAGATGGAGAAGGGACCGACCGCCTGGAACAGCGAGGCCGGCACCGTGATGCCGAATAGCGTGCGGTCGACATGGCGGTCGATGAACAGGTTGAGCGAGGAGCCGGTCTGTTCGAACAGGCCCCAAAAAACCGGCTGCACCACCAGCAGGAAGATCGCCACCAGCAACCGCCCGCGCGCCGCCGGATCGAGCTTCAGGCAGGCATAGGCGACCAGGCCGACGCCCATGGCAAAGCCGCTGGCGCTCAGCAGATAGCCGACCGAGGCGGGACTGGCGAGCAGGGCCATCATCGCCGCGGTGAAGGGCAGGGCGCTGGCATAGAGCCAATATTCGCGGGGAATGCCGAACAGCGGGCCTGCCAGCCAGGCCGGATCGGGCGCCTCGCCCTGGCCCTGCAACAATGGCCTGCCCATGACGAATACGATGATGCCCAGGATCATGCCCAGCGCCGCCGCGCCAAAGCCCCAGGACCAGCCGATCGTTTCACCCAGCAGGCCACAGACAAGCGGGCCGAGTGCGCCGCCAAGATTAATCCCCATGTAGAAGATGGTGTAGGCCGGGTCGCGGCGCATGTCGTCGCGCGGATAGAGCTGGCCGACCAGCACCGAGACATTGGCCTTGAGGAAGCCGGTGCCGACCACGATTACCGCCATGCCGGCGAGGAAGATGCGGGTCGCGCTCTCACGGTCGCCGCCCAGCGCATCGAGACCGAGCAGGATATGGCCGCAGGCGATCACGATGCCGCCGAACAGCACCGCCTTGCGCGCGCCGAGGTAGCGATCGGCCAGCCAGCCGCCGACCAGCGGGCTGACGAACACCAGCGCGATATAGGCGCCATAGAGCATGCCGGCGCGCTCGTCGGAGAAGAGGAACTGCTTGGTCAGGTAGAAGATCAGCAGCGCCCGCATGCCGTAGAAGGAGAAACGCTCCCACAATTCGGTAAAGAAGAGGATGAACAGGCCGCGCGGATGGCCGAGGAAGGTGGCGGGGACGTGATGATCGGCTGGGGGCATGGCGCTCATTGGCAATAGGCTGGGTGGGTCGCGTCCGGCTCGAACGCCGACACATGGTTGAGGGCGATCACCCAGCGGCCCTCGACCTTGCGCATCAGCCGCGTATTGATGCCGGACTGGCCGGGTTTGGCGGCAAGGTGGAAGCGGCTGATCAGCTGGGCTGCGTCGGGCGCCAGCATCTCGATCCTGATGTCGCAGAAATGGAGCGTGCCGCGCGTCTCGGGCGAGGCGCCATAGTCGCGGACATAATGGTCGAGCGTTCCCTGCCAGTCGCGCTGGAACTGGCCGCGCGACACGAAGGTGACGCCAGGGTTGAGGAAGCCCGCCATATAGCCGTGAAAATCACCCCGGTTCCAGGCAGCTTCCATGTCGGCAATCACCTGGCGGATCGCCGCCTTATCCGTCTCCGCCGAAGGGGGGATCGGCGCGGCGCCCATGCAGAGCGCCGCGCCGATCAAGGGGAGGAGAATGCGCTTACTGCGCCGCACCGGACGCCCCGGCTGCGGCCTTGGCCTTTTCCGCCTGGATGAAGGTGTCGAGTTCCGCCTCCATCACCGGCAGCGGCACCGACCCCATGGTCAGCAGCGTGTCGTGGAACGGGCGCTGGTCGAACTTGTCGCCCAGCTCCGCCTCGGCCTTGGCGCGCATCTTGCGGATCGACAATTCGCCCAGCTTGTAGGCCAGCGCCTGCGCCGGCCAGGCGATATAGCGATCGACCTCATTGGTGATGTCGAGCTTCGCGAGCGCGGTGTGGCTGGCCATATAGTCGATCGCCTGCTGCCGCGTCCAACCCATGGAGTGCATGCCGGTGTCGATCACCAGCCGCACCGCGCGCCACATTTCGAACGTCTCGCGGCCGAATTCCTCATAGGGCGTCTCATACATGCCCAGCTTCGTGCCCAGCCATTCGGTATAGAGGCCCCAGCCCTCGCCATAGCCCGAGAAATAGGTCTGGCCGCGGAAGGCCGGGCGGTTGGGGGCTTCCAGCGCATAGGCGGCCTGGAAGCTGTGGCCCGGATTGCATTCGTGCAGCGTCAGCGCGGTCAGATTGTAGAGCGGGCGCGAGGGCAGGTCATAGGTGTTCATCAGGCAGGATTCGAGCCCGCCCCGCCCCGAGGTGTAGATGGGAGCGATCTCGTCCGGCACCGGCAGGATGGTGAAGCGATAGCGCGGCAGATTGTTGAACGTGTCCTTCAGCTTGCCGTCCATCTTCTTGGTGACATAGGCGGAATAGGACAGCAGCTCGCGCGGGGTCTTGGCATAGAATTGCGGATCGGTGCGCATGAATTCCAGGAACTCGGCGAAGCTGCCCTGGAACTTGGCATCCGCCATCGTCTTCTTCATGTCCGCGTCGATGCGCGCGACTTCCTTCAGGCCGATCTCGTGGATCTGCTGCGGCGTCAGGTCCAGCGTGGTATATTCACGGATCTGGTCCTGGTAGAAAGCCTTGCCGTCGGGCAGCGAATAGGCGTCGATCGTCTTGCGCGCCTTGGGCATATATTCGCCACGCATGAAGGTCAGCAGCTTCTGATAGCTGGGGGCGATGGCGTCGCGGATCAGTGCCTGGGCCTGGGCCTGCATCGCCTGGCGCTGGTCGGCCGGGATGGTGTCCGGCATCGCGGCAAACGCCTTGTAGAAGGGATTGTCGGTGCCGGCGGCCAGGAAGGGTTCGATCGTCTTGTCACGCCCCTCGATCGACACGCGCGGCACGGTATAGCCGCGCTTAAGGCCCGCCTGCATATTCGCGATCTGCTCGTCGAAATAGCGCGGGATGTCCTTCATCCGGCCGAGATAGCGGCGATAATTGTCGGCGCTGGAAAAGGGCGTGCGCGGGTTGAGGCCGGTCCAGAAGAAGGTGTCGCTGTTGAACGGCGCCTCATAGGTCTTGTACTTGATCTTGGTCGCATTCTCCCAGACCGAGGTCTTGAACACCGCCTTGTTGATGTACTCCTCATGCGACAGCTGGGCGTCGGGGATCTGGTCGAGCTGTTTGAGAATGTCGCTCCAATAGGCATAGCGGCGCTGCTGGGTGGCGGCCGTCACGCTGGGCAGATGATCGTCGGCGCCGCCTTCGGTCCGGCCGCTGCCGGGCAGCCGGGCAAATTCCTTCTGGCGCCAGGTCCATTCGGCGTCATACAGCGCCTTGAGCTTCAGGTCGGCGGCGGTCGGCTGTGCGGTCGGTGCATTGGTGGCCGGCGCCGTCTGGGCGAGGACAACCGGGGCCGTGCCGGCGAGCCAGGCGATGGCGAGCAAGGATGCGGCATGGGGCATTTTCATGAATGTCTCTCTTCCCTGTTCGGCGAAGCGATCCGGCGCCCCGCTCCTATCAATAATGTATACGATATACCTTGATTAAGGCGGGTCAAGTGCGCGTTTCGCCTGCGGGCGTGAAAATGCGCGCGCCGAACATCGGGCCGGCCCGCGTCATGCCGGGGGCCGGCTGGACACGGATTATCACCGTGCTCTTGCCGCGCGTCAGTGCTTCGGGAATGGCGTAGGTGACGTCGAAAAATTCGCCGGGCCGGTCGGCATCCAGCTTCTGCGTCGCGATCTTCTGGTCGTCGACCAATATGTCGAACAGCCGGTTTCGCTCCTCGCCCCAATAAGTGGCCTGCAGGATCAGCGGGCCGGGCTTCACCTTCATGCGGAACTGGAAATGGCCGTCGGTGCGCGCATCGCGCCCATGCCGTCCGCGATAGGTGGTGGTGTAGGAGAGTTTGGCTTCCAGCCCATGGTCGCGCTCGGGCTGCATCTCGCCCAGATGCATGACATCGACGGAGCGCCGCTCCAGGTCGCGAAGCCGCGCCTGCTCGACGGCAAAGGTCTGCTGCTCGACGCCCCATTCCTGCTGGGTGAAGCGTTTGAAATAGACGGCGGTGCGGCGATCGCGCTGCTGGAAGAAGGGCGCGAAACTGAGGTCGGCGGGCTTGCCGATGCCGGCGGTGCGATAGGCGGGGATGGTGCCGGGTGTGACGGTAAAGCCCTGCGTCACATCGGCGGCGACCAGCGCCGGTGCGGGGCCGTCGAAGGGCCGGTCGGCCGCGCCCAGATCGGCGGCCAGCACGACCGGGCCATGCAGCAGTGCGATGGTGCGGGCATCGTCGGGCGTTGCTTCGACCCGCAATGCCATCGGCAGGTCCAGCGTCACCTGGTCGCCGGCCTTCCACTTGCGATCGATCAGCGCATAGCCGTCGGCGATGCGCGGGGCGGGCAGGGGCGTGCCGTTGACGGCGATACGCGCGCCCTGGCACCAGCCGGGGATGCGCAGCGCCAGGGTGAAGCGGCCGGCCCGCGCCAGTTTCGGGATCGACATCGCGATGTGCCCGTCGAACGGATAGCCGGTGTCGATCCGCAGCTTTGCGCCCCGCGCCGCCCAGTCGGCTTCGCTGGGGATATAGAGATTGGCGATCAGCATGTCGGCCGGCCGGTCGGCATCTTCCCACCAGATGGATTCGCCATGCTTGGCATGGCTTTCCATGCCGCTGCCCACGCAGCACCAGAAATCGTCGAACGGTTCCGACCAGACGCGGTGCGACCCCGACATCAGCGGCACCATATAGGCGAACATACCGGTGGCCGGGTTCTGATGCGCCAGGATATGGTTGATATGGGCGCGCTCATAATAGTCGAACAGGCGCGCTTCGGGCTTCCAGGCATAGAGATGCCGGGTCAGCTTCAGCATGTTGTAGCTGTTGCAGCTTTCGCAGATCTGTTCGGTGATATGCTTGGAAATGGTGCCGGGATCAGGGAAATATTCCCGGTCGGCATTGCCACCGATGACATAGCTATATTGGCCGACCACGGTCTCCCAGAAGAAGTTGGCGGCGATCGCGTCGGCGGCATTGCCGGTGATCTCGTGCAGGCGGGCAAGGCCGATCAGCTTGGGGATCTGGGTATTGGCGTGGATCCAGGGCAGGCTGTTCTGCCGCTGGGCCAGCGGATCGAGCACCTTGCGATGGCGCAGGCGCGTGGCCAGCGCCAGCCAGCGCGGATCGCCGGTGCGGGCGTGCAGTTCGGCGAAGCTCTCGTTGATGCCACCATGCTCGCAGTCCAGCACCTGCTGCATCTGCGCATCGTCCAGTTTCGCGAACACGCCGTCGATATAGGCGGCCAGGGCCAGCGCGACGCCGCGCGCCTGGCTGTTGCCCAGATGGGTTTCGGCGTCGAACAGGCCGGCGAACAGCTTGTGCCAATTGTAAAAGGGCACCCAGCAGCCGTTGAGGTCAAAGCCGGCCGATCGGATGTCGCCGCGCATGATCTCCGGAAAGATCAGCCTGCCATCCTCGATCACATCGTCGCGGCGACGGGTGAAGCCCGCGACATAGCCGTCGCCGGCTGCCGCCTGACAGGCGGCCAGTTCGTCGATGATATAGGCGGCGCGGCGGGCGCATTCGGCGTCGCCGGTCTGGGCGTGCATCAGCGCCAGCGCGGTCAGATAATGGCCCAGCGTATGGCCGGCGATGGTATCATTTTCCCAGCCGCCATAAATGGCGCCCTTGGGCGTCAGGCCGGCATGTTTGCGGAAATTGTGCAACAGCCGGTCCGGCTCCAGCCGCAGCAGATAGAGGCGATTGCCCTCGACCGCGTCGGCAAAGGGGGAGGGGAGAAGCCGGGTCGCCTGCAGTGGCAAGGCGCGCGCCGATTCTGGGAGGGCGCTGCTGGTCGCAGCATGGGCGACGCTGCTCCATTCTTGCCAGACGGGGGCGGTTACGGCGGCGGTCGCGGCCAGCAGCATGGCCCTGCGGCTGAGGGGCGTGTGACAGTGGGACATGGCGGCTCCGGCTTGTCTGCAATCGTTATACCGTATACGATATTGCGATTATGGTTCGGGATCAAGACGGAGGACGCATGTCTATCTTCAAAGCCGCGGCATGGGCAATAAAGGCATGAGCGCCGACGAAAGCGTCACGCTGACGCTGCAGCAGGTCGCGGATCTGGCCCATGCCGTGCTGCGCCGCCATGGTCTGGCGGAGGCACATGTTGGCCTGGTTGCCGCGACAATCATCGCCGGCGAGCGCGACGAATGCGCATCGCATGGCGTTTATCGTCTGCTCAACTGCGTCCATACGCTGAATAGCGGCAAGGTTGTGCCGGACGCGGTGCCGGTGGTCGATCACGTCACGCCCGCGCTGCTGCGCGTGGATGCGGCCGGCGGCTTTGCCCAACTGGCCTTTGCCACGGGCTTGCCTTTGCTGGTGGCAAAGGCGCGGACGATGGGCATCGCCGCCATGGGCATCAATCGCTGCGTCCATTTCGCCGCGCTCTGGCCGGAGATCGAGGCGCTGACCGATCAGGGGCTGGTCGCCTTCGCCTGTACCCCCAGCCATGCCTGGGTCGCGCCGGCCGGCGGCACCTCGCCGCTGTTCGGCACCAACCCGATCGCCTTTGGCTGGCCGCGTCCCGGCGGCGATCCCTTTGTCTTCGATTTCGCCACCAGCGCGGTCGCGCGCGGCGAGATCGAACTGCATCGCCGCGCCGGCAAGCCGATCCCGGAAGGCTGGACGATCGATGCCCAGGGCCATCCGACAACAGATGCGGAAGCGGGTCTCGCCGGCGCGCTGCTGACCTTTGGCGGGCATAAGGGATCGGCCCTGTCGGCGATGGTCGAACTGATCGCCGGGCCGCTGATCGGCGACATGACCAGTGCGGAATCACTGGCGCATGACGATGGCGCGAAGGCGTCGCCCTATGGTGGTGAACTCATCATCGCCATCGATCCCGCCGGTTTCCTGGGCGCGGCGGCCGCCGAGCATATGCAGCGGGCCGAAGCGCTGTTCGACGGCATTACCGGTCAGGGCGCGCGCCTGCCATCGCAGCGGCGCTTCGCGGCGCGTCGTCGCACCCCCGATCAGGGCTGCCGCATTCCCCGCGCGCTCTATGAGGAACTGGCGGCACTCTGCTGAGCGCCGCCAGCGACTTCAGGCAAAAGGCTGGTCGATCGCGACCGAGGGCGGGGTGAACCAGGCCGCTCCGGTCTCGGTCACGTAAAAATGATCCTCCAGCCGCACGCCGAAGCGATCCGGCACGACGATCATCGGCTCGTTGGAGAAGCACATACCCGGCTCCAGCGGGGTCATGTCGCCGCGCACCAGATAGGGCGCCTCATGGATCGACAGGCCGATGCCATGGCCGGTGCGATGGGGCAGGCCCGGCAGGCGATAGTCGGGGCCAAGGCCCGCCGCCTCCAGCACGCGCCGCGCCGCCGCATCGATCGCGCCACAGGCGACGCCGGGCTTGACCGCATCGAACGCGGCCTGCTGCGCCGCCTTCTCCAAGGCCCAGATGCGCCGCTGCTCGGCATCGGCCTCGCCATAGACATAGGATCGGGTGATGTCGCTATGATAGCCGCCGATGGTGCAGCCGGTATCGATCAGCACCATCTCGCCCTCGGCCAGCACGCTCTCGCCCGGCAGGCCGTGGGGATAGGCGGTCGATCGGCCGAACTGGACGATGCAGAAGCTGCTGCCCGATGCGCCGAGCGCCCGGTGCGCGGCCTCGATGAAGCGGCGCACCTCGGTCGCGGTGATGCCGGGGCGCAGGATGCGGGCGGCACGGCGATGCACCTCCAGCGTCATCGACTTGGCCTGCTGCATCAGCGCCAGTTCGGCGGCCGACTTGCGGCTGCGGCAACCGTCGATCACGGCCGAGGCGGCAACCAGTGTCACGTCCGGCGCGGCGGCGCGAATGCGCTCGACGAACAGGAAGGCCATGGCCGGGTCGATCCCCAGCCGGGCGACGCCCAGCGTCCGGAGCGCATCGGCGACGAGCGCCGACGGGCTTTCATCCTCTTCCCATAGGCGCAGGTCGCTGGCGTCGATCTTGAGGTCGGCTTCCAGTGATCCGCGCTCGAAGCGCGGGCAGGTCAGGATCGGCTCGCCGGTGAGGGGCAGCAGCATCGCCACCAGGCGCTCGCTCGCGCCCCAGGGCACGCCAGCAAAATAGGCGAGGCTGGTCCCGGCATCGATCAACAGCGCGTCGAGCCCTTCCTGCGCCATCAGGGTGCGGGCCCTGGCAATGCGCGCCTGATATTCGGACGCCGTGATAGCCGGCGCACGATCGGACCAGGGGGCAAGCCCGGCCAGTTCGGTGGCGGTGTCGGAACCGCCGATCTGCTGTGTCATACTCTATCCTTCAAAGCGGCGGAGCGAAAAGGGCGTGGCATCGACCGGCGGCGGTGTGCCGGTGGCCAGCGCGGCGATGATTTCCCCGGTCAGCGGTCCCAATGTCAGCCCCAGATGCTGGTGGCCGAACGCATAGAGCAGGTTGTCCGCCCGGTCACTCCGGCCGATCGCCGGCAGATAATCGGGCAGGGTCGGGCGCGCGCCGATCCAGGGCCTGGCATCCGCCTCGAACGGCAGGCCCAGCGCGGCGGCATGGGCGCGCAGCCTTTGCCATTTGCGCGGGTCCGGCGGGGCGGAAAGGCTGGAAAATTCGACGAAGCTCGCCGCGCGCAGGCTGCTTTCGAACCGGGTGACGATCATCGATCGATCCTCGAACACCACCGGCGGCATGTCCATCGGCCAGCCTTCGGGCGCGGTCGGCGTCTGCAGATGATAGCCGCGTTCGGCGATGATCGGCACCTTGTGGCCCAGCGGGCGCAGCAGTGCGTCCGATGCAGCGCCGGTCGCGACGATCATATGGTCCGCGTCCAGCGTCCGGCCGTCGGCCAGTTGCACCTGCGCCTTTCCATCACGCGTGGGAAGGGCGGTGACATCTGCCTTTTCGATCCGCCCGCCTGCCGCCAGCAGCGCATCCCTCAGATCCTGTGCCAGCCGAGACGGGTCGGCGATGCGGCCGCTGCCCTCACAGCGAATCGCGCCGATGATCGGATGGGGGAACAGGGCTTCGAGCAGGGCCATCTCGCGCGCCGTCGCGTCGCGGAAGCGCGCCGTGCCGCAATCGGCCGCCATCCAGGCGCGGCGTCCGGCCAATGCACTAGCCTCGCTTTCCCAGGCGATGAAATGCCCGTCCTCGATCAGGCGGCTCGGCCCCGCGCACAGCCCATCGATCCGGCGCCAGGCCGGCATCGCCTCGCCCAGCAGCGCCTTTAACGCGGCGCGTCCGGCCGCAAAGCGCGACGGGCGCGCGGCACTCAACAGGCGTAGTGAGAACGGCAGCCAGCGGCCGATATCACGCCAGGGCAGGCCGAGCGCGCCGCCGCGCCAGAACAGGCGCCGGGGAAAGCTGCGGACCGTTGCCATCGACGCGAGCGGATCGATCTGCTCCACCGCGACATGGCCGGCATTGCCCCAGGACGCGCCGCGCAGCGGGTTTTCCCGTTCGATCAGCAACGTTGAAATTCCCTGTTCCTGCAATCGGATAGCGCAGGATGTTCCGACGATACCGCCGCCGATGATGATCGCGTTTTGGGTCAATTGATTTCTTTTCACTTGGCGTTGACGATTAGATACCGTATACGATCTTCAGTTTCAACGGAGGCTTATGTGAATTCCTCAAAATTGACGTGGCGTGGTGTCTACCCTGCCGCCACCACCCAGTTCACCCCCGATCTGGACGTTGATATTGCCGCAACCCAGGCTGTCCTGGATGCGCTGGTAAAGGATGGCGTCGACGGCCTCATCATCGCCGGCACCTGCGGTGAGAACAACTCGCTGGAACCCGAAGAAAAACGTGCTGTCGTCAAGGCGGCGGTCGAGGTCGTGGACGGCCGCGTGCCAATCCTGGTCGGCGTGTCCGAATTCACCACGCGCCGCGCCGTCGCCTTCGCGCAGGACGCCGAAAAGCTGGGCGTCGACGGGCTGATGCTGCTGCCCGCCATGGTCTATGTGCCGACCGTGGGCGAGCTTTGCACCCATTTCGAGACAGTTGCCAAGGCGACGTCGCTGCCGATCATGCTCTACAATAATCCGCCGGCCTATCGGGTGAATATCGGCATCGACGCGCTCACCCGCCTCGCCGACACGCCCAACATCGTTGCTGTCAAGGAAAGCGCGCCCGATCCGCGTCGCTTCACCGACCTGATCAACGCCTTTGGCGACCGCTATATCCTGATGGCGGGCCTGGACGATGTTGCGTTCGAAGGCCTGTTGCTCGGCGCGCATGGCTGGATTTCCGGCCTGACCAGCGCCTTCCCGCGCGAATCCGTGGCGCTGGTGGCGGCGATCAACCGGGGCGATCTGGAAGAGGCACTGCGCATCTATCGCTGGTTCATGCCGCTGCTGCATCTGGATGCCGATCATGATCTGGTCCAGTCGATCAAGCTGGCCGAAAACATCATGGGACGCGGCACCGAGCATGTCCGCCTGCCGCGCATGCCGCTGGAAGGCCAGCGCCGCGCCGACGTCATCCGCTGGGTCGAGCAGTGCGCTGCCACCCAGCCCAGCCTGACGGCGGTCTGATGTCCGCGGTGCGCCACACCTTCTTCTGCATAGACGGCCATACGGCGGGCAATCCCGTCCGTCTGGTCGCGGGCGGCGCGCCGCTGCTCAAGGGAAAGTCCATGGCGGAACGCCGCCTGGACTTTCTCGACCGCTTCGACTGGATCCGCACCAGTCTCTGCTTCGAACCGCGCGGCCATGACATGATGTCGGGCGGCTTCCTCTATCCGCCGACGCGCGACGATACCGACATCGGCATCCTCTTCATCGAGACTAGCGGATGCTTGCCGATGTGTGGCCATGGCACCATCGGCATGGTGACGTTCGGGCTGGAAAACGGCCTGATCCAGCCGGCGACGCCGGGCAAGCTGCGGGTCGAAGTGCCGGCCGGTGTCATCGACATCGACTATGCGACCGACGGCAAGCGCGTCACATCGGTCAAGATCCGCAACGTTCCCGCCTATCTGGCGGCGGAGGGGATCGCAATCGAGGTGCCGGGCTTCGGCCCGCTCAGCGTCGATGTCTCCTATGGCGGCAATTATTATGCGATCGTCGAACCGCAGGGCGCCTATACCGGCCTCGACGATCTCGGCGCATCGCGCATCGTCGAACTCAGCCGCACGATCCGCGAACTGGTGCGCGAGAAATATCAGCCGGTTCATCCGCTCGAACCCAGCATCAAGGGGGTCAGCCATGTCCTGTGGGCCGACCAGCCCAAGGGCGAGGGGGCCGATGGCCGCAATGCCGTCTTCTATGGCGAGCGGGCGATCGACCGCAGCCCCTGCGGCACCGGCACGTCGGCGCGGCTGGCGCATCTGGCGGCCAAGGGGCGGCTAAAGGTCGGCGACCGGTTCGTGCATGAAAGCTATATCTGCAGCCGCTTCATCGGCCGGGTCGAAGCGGAGACGATGATCGGCGATCAGAAGGCGATCATCCCCTCGATCGAGGGATCGGCGATCGCCACCGGCTTCAACACCATCTGGGTCGATCGCGAAGACCCGTTCTGGGCCGGTTTCACGGTCGTATGAGGCAGCCAGTACGGAGCGAGTGGGCGCGATCGTCCATCATATACGAAGTTGTATTCCGCCGTTCGCTCTGTGCTATGTTCACCGCATGAGCCTAGTCATCCGAAACCTGTCCGACCAGCTGGTCGACCTTGTCCGCGAACGCATATTGTCCGGCCGGGTGCCGCCCGACGGGCCGATCCGCCAGGACGCGCTGGCGGCCGAACTGGGGATCAGCAAGATCCCGCTGCGCGAGGCGCTGGCCCGACTGGAACAGGAAGGACTGCTCAAGTCGCAGGCCAATCGCGGCTTCTTCGTGCGCAGCCTCAATCGGGTCGAGGCGGATGAAGTCTATGCGCTGCGGCTGAAGCTGGAGCCGGACGTCATGGCGCTGGCGGCGGAGCGGGCCGAGGTGGCGGACCATGACATCGCGATCAAGACGCTCGATACCCTCTATCAGGTCACCGACAAGCATGGCGATGGCGTGGGCGCGTTCAACCGCGCCTTCCATATGGCGCTGCTGCGGCCCAGCGCCCAGCCCTTGACGGTCAATATATTGGAACGGCTCCATATCCTGTCGGAACGCTATGTCCGCAAGCATCTGGAGCCATTGGGTCGCGACGACCGGGCGAATGACGAACATCGCCAGATGCTGGCCGCCTGGCTTGCCCGCGACGGCCAACTGATCCGCGAACTCACGGTCGCACATATCCGCAAAACCATGGACGATCTCATGGTTCAGCTCGACGCCGACGACTGAGCCATTCCCGTGCAACCGGAACGTCCATAAGAACAGGGAAGGAAATTTCGGTTGAGCACTGGATTTTGGGGACCGATCAAGCCGATCGGCGCCGGTCATCACGCGCAGCATCAGCAGTTGCGCAAGACATTGTCCTGGCCGCATCTGATCGCGCTGGGGGTCGGGGCGATCGTCGGCACCGGCATCTATACGCTGACCGGCGTGGGCGCTGATCGGGCGGGGCCGGCGGTGATCCTGGCCTTCGCCATTGCCGGCGCCGTGTGTGCCTGCGCGGCGCTGGCCTATGCCGAACTGGCCACGCTGATCCCGACCGCGGGCAGCGCCTATACCTACACCTATTCGGTGCTGGGGGAGACGCTGGCCTGGGTCGTGGGGTGGAGCCTGATCCTCGAATATTCGCTGGCGTGCAGCACCGTGGCGGTTGGCTGGTCGGGCTATCTGGTCGGCTGGGTCCAGCAGGCGGGGATCAGCCTGCCGCCGATGCTGCTTGCCGGGCCGCATGGCGGCGGCATCGTCAACCTGCCTGCCGTGCTGGTGGCACTGGCGATCGCAGGGATGCTGATCGCGGGCACGCGGGAAAGCGCGACGCTCAACATTGTCCTGGTCGTCATCAAGCTGACGGCGCTCGCCGCCTTCGTCGCGCTGGCGCTCCCCGCCTTCCAGTCCGACCATCTCCAGCCCTTCATGCCCTACGGCTTCGTCAGCCATGTGGAAGGTGGCATGACGCGCGGTGTGATGGCGGCGGCGGCGATCGTCTTCTTCGCCTTCTATGGCTTCGATGCGGTGGCGACCTCGGCCGAGGAAGCGCGCAATCCTGGCCGTGACCTCACCATCGGCATCATCGGATCAATGGCGGTCTGCACCCTCATCTACATGGCGGTCGCCGTCGCGGCGATCGGTGCGCTCGACTATCGGGCGCTGGCCGGTTCGTCCGAACCGCTGGCGCTGGTGCTGCGCACGTTGGAGCATCCGGTTGCCGCCTGGCTGGTGGCGGGCGCTGCGCTGGTCGCGCTGCCCTCGGTCATCCTGGTCATGATGTATGGCCAGAGCCGCATCTTCTTCGTCATGGCGCGCGACGGCCTGCTGCCGCGTTCACTCAGCAAAGTGTCGGAAAAGACCGGTTCGCCCGCCCGCATCACCGCGATCACCGGTGTCTTTGTAGCGGCCGTCGCCGGCTTCTTCCGCCTCGACGAGATCGCCGAACTGGCCAATGCCGGCACGCTGATCGCCTTCATCGCGGTCGCCGGCTGCATGATGGCGCTGCGCCGCAAGGCACCGGAAATGCAGCGCATCTTCCGTTGTCCGCAGCCCTATCTGGTCGGCGCGCTGGCGATCGTCGGCTGCCTCTATCTGCTGATCAGCCTGCCGGAAAAGACGCTGCTGCGTTTTGGCCTGTGGAACCTCGTCGGTCTGGCGCTCTATTTCGCCTATAGCCGGGGTCGCAGCCTGCTGCGCACCACCGGCCATGCAGCAAGCGAGGAAGGACTGCCGGGTTAAGGCGGACCAATAAGGGACCGGCTCGGAATCGGGCCGGTCCACCAATATCGGGTGGCAGCTATCTACCAGACCAAGGGCAATGTTTTCGGGCCGACCACGCCGCCTGGCCAATAGCTGATCGCAGCATCGGGCTGGACCGAAAAATCGGGTATGCGACGCAGCCATTCCTGCAACGCCACCTTGACTTCCAGCCGCGCGAGATGCGCACCGATGCAGCTATGCACGCCGCCGGCAAAGGCCAGGATCGGCTTGCGTGGACGGTTGAAGTCCACGCGCATCGGATCGGGAAAGATGTCCGGGTCGTAATTGCAGGCGGGCAGGATGCTGTTGAATTTGTCCCCCTTCTTCATCTGCACTCCGCGCATCTCCAGATCCTGGGTCAGGGTCCGGCCGGAGAAGGTGACGGAAAAGACCCGCAGCAATTCTTCTACCTGGGCATTGATCTGGTCGGGATGGGCGATGATCTCGCGGCGCCGATCGGGATTTTGCGCCAGCCACAGCCAGATATTGTTGAGCGTCGCGAACACCGTGTCGAGCCCGGCGATGAACAGGAAGAAGGTGAAGCCGAAAATCTCCCGCTCGGTCAGCGGTTCGCCGTCAGGGCGGGCCTGGATGATCGTGCTGATGACGCCCTCGTCAGGCTTGGCCGTCTTCTCGACGATCACCTGCGCCAGATAGGCCTCGATCCCCCGCATGGCGAGGCCGGCGGTCATGCGATCCTGCGAATGGAGCAGGTCGACCGCCCAGCCGACGAAGGTATCGCGCATCTCCTGCGGCAGGCCCATCAGGTCGAGGAAGATCGACACCGGCAGCGGCCGACCGAAGGCGGTGGTGAATTCCACTTCGCCCGCATCGATGAAGCTGTCGATCAGGTCGTTGGTAAGACGGCGCATGTAGGATTCGAGCCGCAGCACGCTTTGCGGCGAAAAGGTCGAATCGAGGATCGCGCGATATTTGCGATGATGCGGCGGATCGATCTCCAGCGGGATGAAATGGAAATAATTATTGGGATCGCGCGGGAAGGGCGTGGCCCCGGCGGTGGTGAAATATTCCGGATGGCGCAGCGCGAAGAAGGCATCCTCGTGCTTGATCGTACACCAGCTGTTCCCGATCAGCGGATTGACGCTGTAGAAGATCGGCGGATGCGTCTCGTGCAGCTTGGCCATGAAGGCATGGGGCGCGGCGAGAAATTCGGGACCGGTGGTGAGGCCGATCTCGCGCACCAGTTCGGGCGGGACATGGGCCGGAATGTCCATGACTGGCGTCGCTTGGGTGGTTGCCATGATCGGGCTCCTCAATATTGCGCGGCGGGCAGGTGGACGACCAACCCGTCGATCGCATCGCTGGCGATGATCTGACAGCTCAGGCGACTGCTCGGGCGGCGTTCGCTGGCGGTGCAGTCGAGCATATCCTGCTCAGTCTGCGCGGGCGCAGGCAGCCGATCGGCCCAGCCGTCATCGACATAGCAATGGCAGGTCGCGCAGGCGAGGCCGCCGCCGCATTCGCCGACCATGCCCTCCAGCCCCTCGTTGAGCGCCGCGCGCATCAGATTCTCGCCCGTCGGCACATCGATCCGATGTTCCGCACCGCTGGCCTCGACAAAGAGGACCGTCGCCATCTTACTCTCCCATATCTCTTTCGTGATGAGAACGACGTTCTCAATGCTGGCACTATAGTCGCGGGCTGCTAGATGGAAAGCGATTATTGCAGAGAGGATCGATGAGCATGTACCGGGCGCCGCAGACCGACGACGCGATCGCGGAAATGGACGATCGCAACCAGCAGATCGTGGCTGCCGCCTATGATCTGCTCGACGAGGAAGGGCTGGAAGGGCTGACCATTCGCGCGGTGCTGCAACGGACCGGACTTGCCCGCCGCGCCTTTTACGACCGGTTCGCCGGCAAGGATGATCTGGTCCTTGCGGTGTTTGCCCATACGCTGCGCCGCGCGGCCGAGCAGTTCGCCGAGCAGGTGCGCGGCCTGTCCGATCCGCTCGCGCGCCTCCATCATATCGTGGCCGGTATCGTTATCGGCCGGGCAGCGATGGGCGGGGAATGGCAAGGCGGCCAGCGCCGGAGCGCCGCGCTCAGCCGCGAGCATCTGCGCCTGGCGGAGGCGCGTCCGGTCGAACTGCAAAAGGCGGTAAGCCCGCTCATCGACCTGATTGCCACGATCCTGTCCGACGGCATGGCAGAGGGGCAGGTCCGCGCAGGACCGGCGTCGTGGATGGCGCTGCTTGTCTATAATCTGGTCTCGACCACCGTCCACAGCCAGTTGCTGGCGGAAGAGGCCGCGATTCCCGACCGCCAGCATCGCGAGGAACTGGCGGCCGAGATATGGGAATTTTGCCGTCGGGCGATCGCGGCCTAGCGCGCCAGCTTCAGCCGATTGCGGAAGAAGGCGGTCATGACGTCGAAGGCCTCGCGCGATTCCGGCAGGGCGGGATCGTAGAAAAAGGCATGGCCCAGCCCATCCCACATATGCAGGTCGGCATCGACCCCGGCCTTGACCAGTTCGCGATGGGTGTTGACGGTCGCGCTCATCTCGAAGGCGCGGGTGCCGGTGATCAGCAGCGTCGGTGGAAACAGTTTCAGCGTCGTGGGCGACAGCGCCGGAGACACCAGCGGATCGCTGCGATCGACACCCTTGAAATAGGCGCGGACATCGTCGCGTGGCGGCAGCGCCTGGAAGGGCCGGGCGAAGCTCTGGCTGTCGCCGCCCCAGCGCGCGTCGCCCGAGGCGCAGAAAATGCCGATCGCGCCGGGAAGCGGCAGCTTTTCATGGATGAACCAGGCGATCGCCTCGGCCGTCAGCAGCCCGCCGGCCGAACAGCCGAAGATGCCGATATCCTGCGGCTTGTAGGTCTTGAGCAGTTCGCGATAGACTTTGGTCACATCCTCGGTCGCGGCCGGCCAGATGGTTTCGGGCGCCTGGCGATAGGTGATGGAGAGGATCTCCACCCCGGCCAGCCCCGCAAGCGGGATCGATTCCATCATGCCGGTGCCGCCGGCGACCCCCATGATGAAGCCGCCGCCCGGCAGGTTGAGCAATATCTTCCTGCGGTTGCCCGCTGCCACGCCGGCCGCCGGGATCGCGCGCACGGCGGGAATGCCGGCGATCTGCTCGTCGCGCGTCACCACCTTGTACATTGCCTTGAGCGCATCGATGCGCGGCGCCACCAGTTGCGGCATGCGCTGGCGCAGCGCGCCGGCCTGCCCAGCGGAAACCGCGCGCATCATCGGTTCTTCCGGGTCGGTCGGCGTGCGCGGCAGCGCCTTCTTCGCCGCCTCGCTCAGATAGATGGAGGGGGGCAGGCGAAAGCCGGGAACATTGACCGTGCCATCCGGCTCGATCGTGCCGGAAGCCGCCGGGCTATCGGGCGGTGGTGTCTGGGCCGGTGCCGTCCCGGCCAGGGCCAGCAGGACAAACGGCAAGGCGAATCGCATCGTCATGACTTTCGTTCCTCTCCATCTTATGTTATGATATATAACATACAGGCTTGAGCCTGCACGGCAAGGGGGCTAGACCGGCGCGGTGACGATCGATCCCGACAGCGCCTTCACCGACCCGCTCGACGCGATGCTGGGCTTTCATCTGCGCCGCACGGCGGCGGCGGTCACCGGCGCGCTTGCCGAGGCGATGGCGCCGCTTGGCCTCAATCCGGGCGAAGCGACCTTGCTGCGGCTGATCGGTGCCAATCCGGGCTGTACCCAGAGCGACATTGCCCGTGCGCTGCGCGCCCAGCCGGCCAATCTGGTGCCGCTCATCAACAAGCTGGCGCTGTCTGGCCTATTGGCAAAGGGGGCGGGCAAGGGCCGCGCGATCCCGCTATCGCTGACGACGGAGGGGCTGGTGCTGCACGACAGGGTCTGTGCGGCGTTCGACGCGCATGAGGCGCGGATCGGTCGCTCCATCCCGGTCGAACAGCATCGCGACGTCATCGCCCTGTTGCGCCAGATCTGCCTCGACGCCTGCTGCGGCCCGGCCTAATCGGCCTCCGCTTCCATCCATAGCGGGTGCCGCACCATGGCTTGAGCGAACAGCTCGGATTCCAGATGCCCGGCCAGCCAGCCGCGCAACGCGGCCCAGGGCTGCGCGGCAAACCAGTCCGGCTCGACCGCCGCGAACTGCCGCACGAACGGAAAGATCGCCATGTCGGCCAATGTCCGCCGCGCGCCGCAAAGCTGGGCCTGATCGCGTAACCGTGCCTCCAATGCCTCCAGCAAACCGGCCGCCTCGGTCCGATGCGCGATCGGGTCGCTGCCATGGCGCTCGGCATATTTGTAGCGATCGAGATGCCGTTTGAACGGCCCGTCATTGGCCGCGATCAGCGCCCCGTCGTCGTCCGCCAGCCACGCCTCTGGGTCATTCTGCCCCAGCGCCCAGCGCATGATCTCCAGACTCTCGTCGATCACCCGACCATCGGCCAGGACCAGCACCGGCACCGTCCCCTTGGGCGAGGCGGCCAACATCGCCGCCGGCTTGGCGCGCAGCAGGATTTCGCGATGCGCCACCGCCTGTCCGCTCACCAGCATCGCCAGCCGCGCCCGCATCGCATAGGGACAGCGGCGGAAGGAATAGAGGATCGGGACATCGGCCATGGCCCGCCCTAACCGAGCGGCGGGCCAAAGAGTAGCCTTACTCCGCCTCGACCCATTTCGTCGTCAGCGCGCGCGGCGAGAGATATTTGGTCGATGTCCAGCCGCCATCCACCACGATCGTCTGGCCGTTGATGAAGGCGGCGCCGGGCGAACAAAGGAAGGCGATGGTGCTGGCCACATCCTCTACCTCGCCCAGCCGCGGGAAGGGGGTGGTTTCCACATTCACCCGCTTGAACATCTCGTCCTCGAAGCGGTGGCGCACCATGTCGGTCATGGTGACGCCCGGCGCGACGCAATTGGCGCGGATGCCCTGCGGGCCGTAATCGCAGGCGATATGCTTGGTCAGCGCGTCCAGCCCGCCCTTGGCCGCCGAATAGGCGCCGCCGCGCCGCCCGCCGATCACCGCATAGGTGGAGGTGACGTTCACGATGCCGCAGCCCTCGCCCATATGGACGATCGCCTCGCGCGCCAGGCGGAAGGGTGCGCGCAGCATGAGGTCCAGGAACCCGTCCAGCGTGGCGTCGTCGGTCTCGTGCAGCGGCTTGGGGCTGCCCGCGCCGGCATTGTTGACCAGGAAATCGATGCGGCCGAAGCGGTCGAGCGCCAGCTGCACGATCTGCGCCGGCGCATCATCCTGCGTCACGTCGATGGACAGGGTGGCGACCCGCGCCGGATCGCCGATTTCGCTCTCCAGCGTCGCCAGCTTGGCCGGATCGCGACCGACGCCGACGATCGCCATGCCGGCATCATGCAGCATCTTCGCCGTGCAGAGCCCGATGCCGCTGCCCGCCCCGGTGATGATCGCTACCTGCATCTATCCTGTCCTCTGCTCTGTCCTGCCCCGCTCTTATCCGCTTCGCCGGGCATCGGCGAACCGCCGTGGCGATGCCTCGCCGCCCCGGCTTGAACCCGCGCGCGCGCCGCGTCACCCCTGCGCCATCATCTGCATAATCCAGCGAAAGGCCCGCTCATGTCCGAACTGCGCTACGACGATCGCGTCATCGTCATCACCGGTGCCGGGCGGGGGCTTGGCCGCGCCTATGCGGAACTGCTCGGCGCACGCGGGGCCAGGGTCGTGGTCAATGATCCGGGTAGCGCCGTGCGCGGCGAGGGGATCGATGCTGGCCCGGCGGCCGAAGTGGTCGCCGCGATCAAGGCGCAGGGCGGCGAAGCGATCGTCTCGACCGACAGCGTCGCCACGCCGGAGGGTGGCCGTGCCATCATAGAGGCGGCGCTCGACCATTATGGCCGGATCGACGGGCTGATCCACAATGCCGGCAATGTCCGCTACGGCTCGATGCAGGCGCTCAGCCAGGAAGATTTCGACGCCGTGCTGGACGTCCATCTGCGCGGCGCCTTCCATGTCGCCCGCGCTGCCTTCCCGCATATGTGCAAGGCGCGCTATGGCCGGATCGTCCTCACCAGCTCGATCGGCGGCCTCTATGGCAATCGCGATTGCGTCAATTATGGCATGTCCAAATCGGGCATGATCGGCCTCAACAATGTGCTGGCGCTGGAGGGGGAGGCCGAAGGGGTCAAATCCAACATCATCGTGCCCGGCGCCGTCACCCGCATGGCCGAGGGGCTGGATATCTCCCAATATCCGCCGATGGGGCCGGAACTGGTCTCGCCGGTCGTTGCCTGGCTGGCGCATGAAAGCTGCTCGGTCACGGGCGAGATGCTGGTGTCGATCGCCGGCCGCGTCGCCCGCGCGTTCATCGCCGAGAGCAAGGGCGTCTATCAGCCCAGCTGGACGCCGGAGGATGTCGGCGCCCGGATCGACGCGATCATGGACAGCCAGGATCCGCTGGTCTTCGGGCTGGAGGGCCATGTCGACCATATCCGCTACAGCTTCGGCCGCGCCGTCGCGGGGGAATAGCGCGCGCGGTCAGGTCGAACCCGGCCGGTCGAATCCGGCCAGTCGAATCCCGGCGGTCGATGCGCTATGGCTCGGGCATCCCCGTGCGGAGTCGCAATCCATGAAGGCGGAACGGATCGACGAGGCCAGCCTGCGCCATCTGGTCGAAAGCTTCTATGCCCGCGTCCGCGCGGACGACCGGCTTGGTCCGATCTTCAACGATGCCGTGGACGACTGGCCGGCGCATATCGACCGGCTGGTCGATTTCTGGTCGTCGGTGATGCTGTCATCGGGCCGCTACAAGGGGCAGCCCGTCCCGGTGCATATGGCGCATCGCGACCGGATCACGCCCGCCCTGTTCGACCATTGGCTGAATCTCTGGTCGCAGACGACCGATGCCGTCATGGGTCCGGCGGCGGCCGCCGCCTTGCAGGACAAGGCGCAGCGTATTGCGGAAAGCCTGCAACTCGCGCTGTTTTTCCGGCTGGGGCAGCCGCCGGCGGCGGGGGCATGAAGGGCGCGCCGATACGCGCCCCTGTCCGCCTTATTCGATCGTCACGCCGACCACGCGCCAGGCGCCATTTTCGCGATCCAGCGTCACCGTCTCGATCGCCTGTGCCTGATTGGCGTAGCTGGCGCGAAACTTCACCACTTCATAGCCATGGGGCGGGGCCGGCAGTTCCTCCTGGCTCAGCAGGCTGCGGGACTGGAGGGTGCCGAACCGGCCGCGCATCGTCTGCGACACCTCCGTCCAGACCTGCACCGTATTGAGTTTCTGGAAAGCGCTGCCGGTGCCGCGATAGCTTTCGGCCCATTTATCCTGGTCGATCAGCGCCAGCCATTGGCGTGCGGCGTCGACGACCTCGGCATTATGCGCCTGGGCGGCGGCCGGCATCGCTTGCGGTGTGGGGGCGGCATCGGGCAGGGCGGCGAGCGCCAGCAGGCCAAGGACAAAAGTCATGAGAAGCACTCCAGGAAGGATCGGGCGCCGGCGATCGGCCGGCCTCACGCCGACGACCGGCGCCTCGTCCTGATCCGCTTCGACCGGGGCGGCGTCTGCCCCCAATAGCCTGTCCCCCAGAAAATCGGGGGGTGATGCCTCGGGCGTGCCTTCGGCTTCCAGCAACAGCCGGGCGGCCTCGCGGCTGCTCGACACTGCCATCTTGCGCCGGGCATCGCGCAGCCGTTCGTTGATGGTATGGACCGACAGGTCCAGGCTGCGCGCGATCGATTTCGCGTCATGGCCCCGGACCATCAGGCGCAGCGTCTGCTTTTCCTTCTCGGTCAGCGCCCAAAGGCCGTCTGTCATCCCGCTGGTCATGGCGCCAGATGTACGAAGCCGCCGGTGCGCCAGCTACCCCCAAAAATTCGTATCTTTGGCGGGGCCGGTCAGTCCGACAGGCTGCGCAGATAGGCGATCAGGTCGGCGCGCGCGAGCGGGTCGGGGATGCCGCTGAACTGCATCTTGGTGCCGGGCACGAAGCGCTGCGGATTGGCGATCCAGGCGTCGAGTGCCTTGTCGTCCCAAACGCCGCCCTTGGCGCGCAACGCGGCGGTATAGCCGAACCGGGCGCTGTGCTGGCCGATCGGCTGGCCGTAAATGCCGTGCAGATTGGGTCCGCCCGTATCGGGGCCGCCGGCGCTGCTGGTGTGGCAGGCGGCGCAGGTGCCGAACAGCCGGGCGCCGGCCTTGGCGTCAGCCACCGTCATCAGCTTTTCCAGCGTCGGATTGGGGCCGGCCGCCTTCAACCGCTCGGCGCGGCGATCGTCGGCACAGCCGATCAGGCTCAGGGTCAGCAGCAGGGCGGCGGAGGCGGGACGCAACATGGCGCGCCCATGCCCGATCGGCGGGCGCGCGGCCAGCGGACCAATTGTCCTACGACGTTGCCGGTGCGGCCTCTTCCACCAGCCGTGCGCGGATCTGCTGCTTCAGCACCTTGCCGGCGTCATTCTTGGGCAGCGCGTCCCACAGCGCCACCGCCTCGGGATATTTGAAGCGGGCGACGCCATGGCCGGCCAGATGCGCGGCCAGCGCGGCGACGTCGGGCGTGGCGCCGGGGCGCGGCACGATCACCGCCACCGCCCGCTCGCCGGTGCGCGCGTCGGGGACGCCGACGATCGCGATCTCGGCAATGGCGTCATGGCCCACCAGCAGGTCCTCGATCTCCTTGGGCGCGATATTCTCCCCATTGCGGATGATCAGATCCTTGATCCGGCCGGTCACTACCAGATGGTCGCCATCGACCCAGGCACCCTGGTCGCCGCTGCGATAATAGCCGTCCGGATCGAAGCTCGCGGCCTCATCCGCCTTGTGGATATAGCCGACCATCATCTGCGGCCCGCGCGCGCGAATCTCGCCATCCGGCGCGATGCGGACGATGGCGATGCCGGGGCGGCCGTCGGTCTCGGCGGCATGGGTGACATCGGCCCGGTCGATCACGCCGACGGTCGTGACCGGCAATTCGGTCGATCCATAGACGCGGCTGACCACCGCCTGCTCGAAATAGCTGGTCGCTTCGCGGATCAGCGCCGGCGGCACCGACGCCCCGCCACAGATGAACAATTTGAGCGCGGGCAGCCGCGTATCCGCCGCGCGCGCCGCCGCCAGCAGATGCTGCAGGAAGGGGGTGGCCCCGGCCATATGGGTGCAATCGGCCTCGGCCATGATCCGCACCGCGTCATCCGGGTTCCACTGCTCCATCAGGATCGCCGTCGCGCCCAGCAGCAGCGGCGTCTCGAACGCATAGATCGACCCGCCGATATGGCTGATCGGCGACGGCACCAGGAAACGGTCGCCTGGTTCGACCAGCCAGTGGCGGCCGATCTGGCGGATCAGCGCATTGATCGAATTATGGCTGTGCATCACCCCCTTGGGCCGGCCGGTGGTGCCGCTGGTATACATCACCATCCGCACCTCGTCGGCGTCCAGCGCGGGCAGCGGCTGGCCGGCCGGAGCCGAAGACAACAGGGCGTCATACGCGCAAACTTTGCCATCTTCCGCCCGAACGATGACGATCTCCGGCGGCCTTTCCATCTCCGTCGCCACCCGTTCCAGCATCGCGCCATAATCATGACCGCGGAAGCGTTCCGGCACAAAGATCATCCGGCTGTCCACATCCGCCAGGATGAAGCGCAGATCATGGTCGCGCAGCGACGGCAGGATCGGATTGGCGACCATGCCGGCGAGCGTCGCGCCCATGTAGATGACCGCCGCCTCCTGCCAGTTGGGCAGCATGAAGGATATGACGCTGGCGACCGGGAAGCGCGCCAGCAAGGCCTGCGCCAGACGCTGTGCCTGATCGTGCAGGCCCGCAGCGGTCAGGCAATGATCGCCGTCGATCAGCAGGATGCGGTCGGGCGTATCGCGGGCGGCGTTCGCCAACGCATCGGCGGCGGTGTCCGAACGCCACCAGCCATCGGCATAGGCCTGCGCTGCCTGATCGGCGTCCCAGCGTATATCCCATCCTGCGGCGGTGATCCGCCGTCCTGCTCCTGTCCCGGCCATGCTCGCTCCGCTGTCGATGAACGAGCCATGCGAAAGAAGCGCCGACCGGGCAAGCGCAGCGCCGATCCACCGTCCCCGCGATCAAATCGGCTGGCCGGTTCCGACCCTTCCGATCCTCCTTTATGGCCGACCCGATCCGTTTCGAGAGGGCAGCATGCGCATAGTCGACAATTTCACCGGGGGGCAGCATCGCGCATCGGCGTCGACGCGCCTGGGCGACATCTTCAACCCCGCCACCGGCCAGGTGCAGGCGCAGGTCCGCCTGTCCGCACCCAGCGAACTGGATGAAGCGGTCGCCAATGCGCAGGCCGCGCAACCCGCCTGGGCGGCGATGAACCCGCAGCGCCGCGCCCGCGTGATGTTCAACCTCAAGGCGCTGATCGAACAGCATATGGACGAGCTGGCCGAACTGCTGTCTGTCGAGCATGGCAAGGTCCATTCCGATGCCAAGGGTGATATCCAGCGCGGCCTCGACGTGGTCGAATTTGCCTGTGGCATCCCGCATCTGCTGAAGGGCGAATATACTGAGGGGGCAGGTCCGGGCATCGACGTCTATTCGCTGCGTCAGCCGATCGGCATCGCGGCCGGCATCACCCCGTTCAACTTCCCGGCGATGATCCCGATGTGGATGTTCGCCCCGGCAATCGCCTGCGGCAATGCCTTCATCCTGAAGCCCAGCGAGCGCAATCCCTCTGTCCCGGTCCGTCTTGCCGAACTGGCGATGGAGGCGGGGCTGCCGGCCGGTATTCTGAACGTCGTCCATGGCGACAAGCAGGTGGTGGACGCGATCCTCGATCATCCCGCGATCAAGGCGGTCAGCTTCGTCGGCTCGTCCGACATCGCCCAATATGTCTATGGCCGTGGCGCTTCGAACGGCAAGCGGATGCAGTGCATGGGCGGCGCCAAGAATCACGGCATCGTCATGCCCGACGCCGATCTGGATCAGGCGGTCGCCGACATTCTCGGTGCGGCCTATGGTTCGGCGGGCGAGCGTTGCATGGCGCTGCCGGTGGTGGTGCCGGTGGGCGAGCAGACCGCGGTGGCGCTGCGTGCCAAGCTGGAGGCGGGTATCGCCGGGCTGCGCGTCGGCGTGCCGAGCGATCCCGATGCCCATTATGGCCCGGTGGTCAGCGCCGCGCACAAGGCGCGGATCGAAAATTATATCCAGATGGCGGTCGATGAAGGCTCCGAACTGGTGATCGACGGCCGCGGCTTCGCGCTGCAGGGCTATGAGGATGGCTTCTTCCTCGCCCCGACCCTGCTCGACCGCGTAACGCCGCAGATGAAAAGCTATCAGGAAGAGATTTTCGGTCCCGTCCTGCAGATGGTCCGTGCCGAGACCTTCGAGGAAGCGATCAGCTATCCGACCAAACATCAATATGGCAACGGCGTCGCGCTCTTCACCCGCAATGGCGATTTCGCGCGCCGCTTCTGCGCCAATGTCGAAGTCGGCATGGTCGGGATCAACGTGCCGATCCCGGTACCGGTCAGCTATCACAGCTTTGGCGGCTGGAAGCGCTCGGGCTTCGGCGACATGAACCAATATGGCATGGACGGCGTGCGTTTCTACACGCGGGTCAAGACCGTGACCCAGCGCTGGCCGAGCGGCGGCGCGGTGCTGGATCAGAGCTTCGTCATCCCGACCATGGGCTGACGCGTCTCCTGGGGAGGAGAGGGCAAGGGCGGGCCGGGCAACCGGACCCGCCCTTGGTCCTTTTGCCGCGTGGTGAAACACGCGTCGGCCGCTATATGTCAGGGATCGACCACAGGAGAGAGGCGATCCATGACCCCAAAGGGCGATCAGGCATTATATCAGCAGACACGGCGTTCGGCGCAGGAGGCGGCGGCGCTGATCCCGTCGGGCGCCAAGATCTGCATGGCATTGGGGACGGGCCAGCCGCCCGCTTTGCTTGCCGCCCTGGCTGAGCGCGCCCGGTCCGGTTCTGTCGCCGATCTGCGTATCTATTATATGCTCTGCACCGGGATCGCCGGGGCCAGTGTGTTCGACTTCGCGCTGCGCGACCGGATCACGCCGATGAGCCTGTTCCATGGCGGCGTCGAACGGATGCTGGATCGCCAGCATGGCGAGGCGCATCTGCCGATGGTCGATTTCCTGCCCTGTCATTTCAGCCAGGTACCGCGCGCCATGGTCGAGCATGTCGGCGTCGACACGCTGATCGCGACGGTCGCGCCGATGGATGCCGACGGCAATTTCAGCCTGGGAACCGATGTCGACTATGCGCTGGCGGTGGCGCGCAAGCCCGGCACCCGGATCATCCTAGAGGTGAATGCGCATATGCCCTATGTCCAGGGCGACTGCATGATCCCCCTGTCGGCGGTAACCGCGCTGGTCGAGCATGATGGCGCATTGCCGACGCTGCCGGCCATCACCCGCACGGCGATCGACGACGCGATCGGCGCTACCGTCGCCGGTCTGATCCGCGATGGCGATTGCCTGCAGATGGGGATCGGCGCGCTGCCTGAGGCGGTGTGCGCGGGGTTGGCCAATCATCGGCATTTGGGCATCCATACCGAGATGATGACCACGGGCCTTGCCGGACTGATGCAGTCGGGCGTGGTCGACAATAGCCGCAAGCAGATCCACGCTGGGAAGGCGATCTACACCTTCGCGCTCGGCGATCAGGCGCTCTATGATTTCCTGCACGACAATCCTGCGGTCGAGGCGCATCCGGTCGATTATGTGAATAATCCGTCCGTGATCGCGCGCAACGACAATATGGTGTCGGTGAACGCGACGCTGCAGGTCGATTTCCATGGCGCCTGCAATTCCGAATTCGTCAACGGGCGACAGTTCAGCGGCACCGGCGGACAGGTGGATTTCGTACGCGGCGCCTATGCTTCGCGTGGTGGACGATCGATCATCGCCTGTCATTCCACTGCCGCCAAGGGCACGATTTCCCGCATTACCCCGCGTCTCGACGGACCGGTCACGACGCCGCGCATGGACACGCATCTGATCGTCACCGAATATGGCCTGGCCGACCTCAAGGGCAAGTCGGTGGGGCAGCGGGCCAAGGCCTTGATCGCCATCGCCCATCCCGACTTCCGCGAACAACTGGATCGCGCCGCATTCGAGGCAGGATTGTTCGCCGGCTGATCAGCGCGGGCGGATCGTCAGCCATTGCGAGACGGTGCCCAGCGGCCCATTCCGGTCGTGCAGAATGGTGTGGGTCAGGCCGATGCCATCGGCGCCAAAGGAGACGGAGACATCAAAGCCTACCCACTCGCCTGCTGGCGCGCGAAAGATATGGGCGGTCAGGTCGAGATTGGGGAAGGCGGCGTCGGCAGTCGATACCAGGGGCGCCAGGCCATTGGCGGTATCGACCAGCCCCATGGCGCGGGCGAGCGGCGATACCGCTTCATCCTCGATCAGCGCATGGGGCGTGCGAATCCAGCCGATGGCGCGGCCGGGTGCGGTAGACTGGCGATGGGCGTCAATGCTGGCAATGAAACCGCCGGGCCATTCGCCGGTGCCGTCCCATGGCGCCATGGTTTCGGGACCGGGAATGGGTGACAAGCCAGTGCCTGCGATCGCTGCGGTGTCATAGGCAGCGGCGAGCCAGGCACGCAGGATGATGGCGGGTCGGTCGTTCTGGACCAGGCGCGCTTCCACCAGTTCGATCGTTCGGCCGGGGCGAAGCAGGGTGACGTCGATACGCACCGGGGCCAGGTTGATGGTTCCCAATATGTCATAGGATAGACGGCCAAGTTGCAACGGGTCGGCGCGCCGCAGATGGCCGTCGCGTTCAATCGCATGGGCCAACAAACCGAAGGCGGGGGCAACATGCTGTTCCGCGATATTCCAGGCACCGCCAACATGTTCGGTTGGTACAAAATGGCGGTCATCGATCCGCTGGAAATAGGCCATTTATGTCCCTCATGCCTGTCCGTCGCAGGCGTCTCCCTACCAGTCTCGGCTTTGTCCCGGCAAGCTGGACAGCGAAGATGACAATGGATTCATCTGCCAGAGTGATGCCGTCATGACTTCAACCCGACGCGGATATATGTGCGGCAAAAGAGTGTGCGAACAGCATTCGCGCGGGCATGTTTGATCAGCTCCGCCCTACAAATGCGAAAATTTCAGCCGTGTTGCGCGATTGCTGCGCTGTTGTAACGCTAATGAGATTGACTCGCATTCTTGTGGGGCATAACGCGCGGCGCTGAGAGATCGTAATTGGGGAATCGAAATGCGCTCGTCCTTGCGCCACCTCCTGTTGAGCAGCAGCTTTGTGCTTGTTGCCTTGCCGCATGTCGCCCGCGCGGCAGCAGCGGACAATGCCGCAGAGGACGCGTCGCGGATCGTCGTGACAGCCGCCAACCAGCCGTCCAGCTCCGCCACTGCCCTGTCACTGTCGGTGCGAGAGACACCGCAGTCGGTGACGATCATCAACCGCGAGCGGATCGAGGATTTCGCGATCACCAACGTCAACGACCTGCTCGACCAGACGATCGGCATCAATGTCGAGCGGGTCGAGACGGACCGCACCTATTTCAACTCGCGCGGCTTCGATGTTTCCAATTTCCAGGTCGACGGTGTCGGCCTGCCGCTGGCCTGGGGTATCCAGTTCGGCGACCTCGACACCGCCCTGTTCGAGAATGTCGAGGCGGTGCGCGGCGCCAATGCGATCATGACCGGCATCGGCAACCCGTCGGCGACGATCAACTATGTCCGCAAGCGGCCGCTCGACGAGTTCCAGGCCAAGGGCACGGCCCAGGTCGGTTCGCGCGACCTGTGGCGCGTGGAAGGCGACGTCAATGTCCCGGTGACCGATACAGTGTCGGCGCGCTTCATCTATGCGCATGAGGATCGCGACACCCATCTGGACTATAACCATATCAATCGCGACGTTTATGGCGCGATCGTCGCTTGGCAGGTTACGCCCGATCTCAAGGCGACGGTCGGTTATACGCGCCAGGAAAATGACGCCGACGGCGTGCTGTGGGGGGCGATGCCGCTAGTCTTCACCGACGGCACCCGGATCGATTATGCGCGCTCGGCAACCACCTCGGCCGACTGGACCTATTGGAACACGAAGGACCAGAATAGTTTTGGCGAACTGGTCTATACGATGGGCCAATGGACGCTGAGCGGCATGTTCACCTACAAGCGCTTCCAGGAGAATGCGAAGCTGCTCTATGCCTATGGCTATCCCGACAAGGAAACCGGCGAGGGCGTCTATGGCATGGCGGGCATCTACCCGTCCGACTATAAGCAATATCTGGGCGATTTCAGCGCCACCGGCCCGTTCAGCCTGTTCGGCCGCGAGCACAAGCTGGTGCTGGGCCTCTCCTACGCCAAGTCGAACGCCAAGGAGTGGGAGAATTTCGCCGAGGACACGGCGCTGGTCTATCCGTCGGTCTATGACTGGGGCAGCGCGCAGGTGACCCAGCCGGATTATCCGGGCGAATATCTGGCCGCCAAATATAGCGACGAGTTGACACGCCTCTATGGTGCGGCGCATCTCAACTTCACCGACCAGCTGAAGGGCGTGGTCGGCGCCAGCGCGATGTGGATCAAGTCGTCCGGCTATTCCTATGGCACCGATCAGGCGCGCGACGACCACAAGATCAGCCCCTATCTCGGCCTGCTCTATGACGTGACGCCCAACGTCACCCTCTATGCCAGCTATACCGACATCTATAATCCGCAGGCGGAGGTCGACGCGAATAATCGCAAGCTGGATCCGGCCAAGGGCACCAGCATCGAGGGCGGCATCAAGAGCAGCTGGTTCGGCGATCGCCTCTATGCCACCGCCACCGTGTTCCGCGCCAAGCAGAAGGGGCTGGCCGACTATGCCGGCACCTTCGACGAAAATGGTCCGGGCAAGGCCGGCGGCAGCTATTATGCCGGCGTCGATACCACCTCGACCGGTTTCGAACTGGAAGTGGCGGGCAAGATCACCGACCGGTGGACGCTGAGCGGCGGCTATACCCAATATGATATCGAGGATGACGAGGGCAACGACACCCGCACCTGGCTGCCGACCAAGTCGCTGAAACTAGCCACCACCTATCAGGTGCCACAGCTCAACGACCTGAAGCTGGGCGCGCAGATGCGCTGGCAGAACGCGATCAAGACGACGCTGACCGATGTCTATGATGGCGATGTTTACATGGGCGATGTCGTCGTTAAGCAGAAGAGCTATGCCGTGCTCGACCTGATGGCGGGTATCCGGGTGGTCGATCATCTGCGGGCGAGCGTGAACGTGAAGAATGTCACCAACACCAAATATCTGGGCAGCCTGATGTGGGGCCAGGCCTTCTATGCCGCACCGCGCACGACGGTATTCACGCTGAGCGTCGACTATTGACGAAGGTGGCGGCTTTGCGCGCCCGTAGCGGCTGGCGTTATCGCGGTAATGTCGCGCTGCGTACGCTTGCGGGCACGGTGGGCGCCTATGCGGTGGCGGCGCTGGCGGCGATGCTGCTGGCCCGTACCCTGCCGATGGGCCGGCTGGAGGCGGTGACGGTCGCGACCATGTTCTCCTATCTGTTTGCGCCAGCGGTCAGCGTCTGGGCCTTTCTGGCGCGTGGGCCCTGGGTGGCGCTCGGCGGCGTTGTGCTGCTGTCTACATTGTTGGCCGGACTGGTCTGGACCAGCGGAGGCTTTGCATGAGCGGGGCATCGGCGATGGTGCGCGACGGCGTGCGGCAGGCGATGGCCTGGCTGCATGGTTGGACCGGGCTGCTGCTGGGCTATGTGCTGTTCGTCATGTGCCTCGCCGGGACGCTCAGCGTCTTCAAGCCGGAGATCGGCCGCTGGATGCGGCCCGAAGTGACGGCGCAGGCGGATAGCAAGAGCGCGATCGTCGCGGCGACCGGCTGGCTGTCGAAAAATGCGCCCGGTTCCACCGGCTGGTATCTGACCGCGCCTGACGGCCGGGCCAATACGGTCGAGGCATCCTATGATCAGGGCAGCGACTATCATTATCGCGCGCTCGATCCGGTGACCGGCGCGCCGGTCGCGCGCGAGACGCTGGGCGGCGAATTTTTCTACCGCCTCCATTTCGAGCTGGAGATTCCCTATCCCTGGGGCCGGCTTCTCGCCTCGCTGGCGGCGATGGTGATGCTGGTCGCACTGGTCACCGGCATCATCGCGCACAAGCGCATCTTCAAGGACTTCTTCACCTTCCGCCCGGCCAAGGGCCAGCGGTCCTGGCTCGACGGACATAATGCGACCGGCGTGCTGGCCATGCCCTTCCACCTGATGATCACCTTCACCGGGCTGCTGACGCTGGCGTCGCTCAACATGCCCTGGCCGATCAGTGCCGGCTATGGTGACAAGGTGATGGAGATGTACGAGGCGCTGGCGCCGGGTTCGGTGACCCGTCCGGCGGCCGGAAAGCCCGCGTCGCTGGCGCCGATCGCACCGATGCTGACGGCGGCCGAGCGCGCATTTGGCGGCGGCCATGTCGGCCGCGTCTATGTGTTCAATCCCGGCGACGCGGCATCGGTCGTCACCGTCTATCAGTCCGATGCCGACACGATCGGCTATATGCGGGGGCAGGCGAGCTTTGACGGCGCGACGGGCCGGCTGCTCAAAAGCTGGGTCGAGCGGCGGCCGGCGATGCGGACCTATCAGGTCATCTATGGCCTGCACATGGCGCGCTTCGCGCCGATGGCGACGCGCTGGCTCTATGTGCTGGGCGGGGCGATGCTGACGCTGGCGATCTCGACCGGCATGGTGCTGTGGATCGCCAAACGACGCGAGCGCCAGCCGCTCTCGATCGGCAATCGCATCCTTGAACGGCTGAATGTCGGTGTGATCATTGGCGTCCCGCTGGGCGCGGTCGCCTATTTCATCGCCAATCGCCTGTTGCCGATCGGCATGGCGGGCCGACCGGAAGCGGAAGTGTCCGTGGCCTTGTGGACGGCGGCGGCGGCCGTGCTGGCCGGGCTGGCGCTGCGTCCGGCCATCGGCTGGCCGCTGATGATGGGGCTGCTGACCTTTGCCTGCGTACTGGCGGCGGTGCTTGGGCCGGTCTGGTCGACCGAACCGATCCTGCTGACCGGCAATCTTCTGTTCCTGGCCATGGCCGGCGCGCTCGCGCTGATCGTGCGTCGGCAGGTGCGGCGGCGCAATGCGCCGACTCCGGCGCGTCGGCGGATGCGGGAGCAGCCGGCATGATCGTCGCGGGGCTGCTCTATATCGGCTTCTTCGCATTGGCGGCGGCGATGACGCGGCATGGACCGGCACTGCTCGGCCCATGGCAGCACCATGGGCTGGCCCGGCATCTGCCGCTGCTCGGCTGGGGCGCGATTGCCCTGTCGCTGCTCGGCGCGATCCTGGCCGGCGCCGACGGGATCGGCATTGTCACCTGGTGCGGGCTGCTGCCGCTGATGGCGGGGGCGGTGCTGCTGGCGCTGACCTATGGCCCCCGGCTGGCGCGCGGGGGACTGCTGGTGGCATTGGCGCTGATGGTCGTCGGCGCGGTTTAGGCCGCCTTCATCTCGATACTGGCGATCAGGCCGCCATCGGGCGCATTGCGCAGCGCGACGATCGCACCGAAGCTGAGGCCCAGCGACCGGGCGATGGTAAGACCGATGCCGGTGCCGTGCCGGCCGCCCGGCTGGCTGCTGGCGCCGCGGGTGAAGGGTTCGAACATCTGGTCCAGATCCTGCGGCGGGATGCCGGGGCCATGGTCGCGTATCTCGATCGTGACATGGCCGGGCGTGCGCAGGCAGCTGATCTCCGCGCATCCGCCATATTTGACGGCATTGTCGACCAGATTACTCATGCAGCGGGTCAGCGCATTGGGCTTGACCCGGACCGACGCGCCGCAGCCGGCGGCGAACTGGACCGGGGCGCCCAGTTCCTGCGCATCCTCTGCCATGCTGGCGAGCAGGGAGTCGAGATCGATCACCGACCAATCCTCATGCGTCTCGGTGCTGGCGGCAAGGTCCAGCCCTTCGCGCACCAGCCGTTGCATCGCCTCATGATCCTGCAACAGGCGGGCGCGCAGTTCCTCATTCTCGACCAGTTCCAGTCGCAGCCGCAGCCGGGTGAGCGGGGTCTGGAGATCATGGCTGATCGCCGCCAGCAACTGGGTCCGCTCGGTGAAACCGGCGCGGACGCGGCGCTGCATCAGGTTGAAGGTGGAGAGGGCGGCGCGCACCTCCTCCGGCCCGCGCTCGGGAATCTCCTCCGGGTCGCGGGAGACGGAAAAGGCCTCGGCGGCCTGGGACAGGCGGCGCAGCGGCTTGGCGGCGATCCGGCCGATCAGGATGGAGAGGCCGGCGGCCGAGAGCAGGATGACGACCAGATAGGCGGGGCTGAACAGGGAACTGGGCGGCCGGGCGAGGCGCGGGAAGGTGAGCGCCATGCCACGGCGCTGGCCGGTCGCATCGGTCATGCGCACGATCCAGCAATCGGGCCGGGGCGCATCGATCAGGCCGGCAGCTCGGCTGCGCCCGGCATCCTTGTCCGGGAAACAGAGGCCGAAGGGCACCTGTCCCGCCTCCGGCTGGGCGCGGGGGCCGAAACGCCGGGCGAGCGCGGCTTCGAGATCGGGATCGGGCTCGTTGATCGAGATGCCGTCAGGGGCGATGGAAGCGCCGACAATGCCGTGATTTTCCAGCATCTGCTGGACGCGCACCGGATCGCGGCGCAGCCGGTCGGCGACGTCGAAGGCACTGGCCAGCACGCGCTGGCGGCGGACGCGCTCGAAATCATGGCGGCGGCCCTGTTCCGACACGGCGAGCGCCAGGATGGCCGAGAGCGAGATGCCGACGGTCAGCAGCACGAAGATATGCCCCGCCATCGAGCGGAAGAAATCCCGCACGCGCTGCACCGGCTGGCCGATCATTCGTAGCGCACCGGGCTGGCGAGGACATAGCCTTCGCCGCGGACGGTCAGGATCAGGTCGGCGCCGCCGGTGGCGCCGGCCAGCTTCTGCCGCAGGCGGCTGACCTGCAGGTCGATGGTGCGGTCGAAGGCGGCGGTGGCGCGCCGTTCGGGCAGCAACGTCTCACGCGCCAGCACGACATTGGGTTCCTCGATGAAGCGGGAGAGCAGGCGGAATTCGGCCGAGGACAGCATCACCAGCCGGTCGTCCGGGGCGATCAGCCGGCGTTGCAGCAGATCGAGCCGCCAGGGACCGAAGACGGCATAGCGGGATTGGTCGGCGGGTGCCGGGGCCTCGACGCGGGGGCGGCGCAGCAGGTTGCGGATGCGCACCAGCAGCTCGCGCGGCTCGAACGGCTTGGTCAGATAATCGTCGGCGCCCAGTTCCAGCCCCAGCACCCGGTCGATCGCGCTGCCGCGCGCCGTCACCATGATGATCTGGATGCCCGATCCTTCGGCGCGCAATTCGCGGCACAGCGACAGGCCATCGCCATCGGGCAGGTTGAGATCGAGCACGATCAGGTCGACCGGTTGGTCGCGCAGGGCCTGGCGCAGTTCGGCCAGGTTCGATGCAGAAAGCAGCTCGTAATTTTCCTGCCGCAGCTGATCGACGATCAGACCGCGAATATCCGCGTCATCGTCGACGACGATGACGCTGTTGCGGCGAGGATCGGACAGGTCAGCCATGTTGCGCTTCTAGCGGCGGATATTGCAAAAGTCTGTGCCTCTACCGGGGATGATACAGGGCGATACAAAGCGATACGCGTTCGGATGTCACGCGACATGATGATGCGTCAGGATATCAACTTGGTCTAGCAGGATACGCCTCAAATCGCGATCAGGCGATCGTCGGCGCTGCCTGCCGGCGGTAACGATGTGAAGCCATGCCCATTTTCGCAGAGCTCCGGAGCCTCCGGGTCGCACCGATCGCATTATGCATCCTGATCACCGCTTGCGGACAGGAAAAGGCGCCAAAGAAAGGGCCTGTGGAAGTGGGCGTGGTGACGCTGGCGGCACAGAATGTGACCGTCTCGTCCGAATTGCCGGCGCGCACCGTGTCGACCATGCAGTCGGAAGTCCGGCCGCAGATCACCGGCGTGATCCAGAAAAGGCTGTTCACCGAAGGTTCGATGGTGACGGCCGGCCAGCCGCTCTACCAGATTGACGAGCGGCTCTATCGCGCGTCGCGCGACGAGGCGCAGGCGGCGCTGGTGAGCGCGCAGGCGACGGCGGTGGCGGCGCAGGCCAAGGCGCAGCGCTATCGCGGCCTGGGCGATACCGAGGCGGTGAGCGCGCAGGACCGCGACGATGTGATCGCGACGGCGCGCCAGGCAGCGGCCGCCGTGGGCCAGGCGCGCGCCTCGCTCGACACCGCCAATGTGAACCTGACCTTCACCCAGGTGCGTGCGCCGATCAGCGGCCGGATCGGCCGCACCCTCTTCACGCCCGGTGCGCTTGTAACCGCCAGCCAGACCGATCCGCTGACGACGATCCAGCAGCTCGACCCCATCTATGTCGACGTCACCCAGTCGAGCAGCCAGTTGCTGCAGCTGCGGCGATCGCTGGCGGCGGGCAAGACGCTGCCGGCCAGCGCGACGATCCGGTTGAAGCTGGACGACGGCACCGAATATCCGCTGGAAGGGCGGATCGAATTTGCCGAGCCGATCGTCGATGTCGACAGCGGCACGGTGACGCTGCGCGCGCGCTTCCCCAATCCCGACGGCATGCTGCTGCCCGGCATGTTCGTGCGCGTCGTTGCGCCCCAGTCGGTCGTGCCCGGCGCGATCCTGGCGCCGCAGCAGGGCATCGCCCGCGACGCCAAGGGCAATGCGACCGCGCTGGTCGTGACCAATGACAACAAGGTCGAGCGCCGCACCGTCACCGCCGCGCAGGCAATCGGCGACAAATGGCTGATCACCGCAGGCCTGAAGGCCGGCGACCGGCTGATCGTCGAGGGCACCGACAAGGTCCAGCCCGACGACAAGGTAAAGCCCGTCGCCGTCGCGGCGAAGAAGTAGGAGAGGCCGGGTGCTGAGCCGCTTTTTCATCGACCGGCCGATCTTTGCCTGGGTCATCGCCATCGGCATCATGCTGGCGGGTCTGGGCGGCATGCTGTCGCTGCCGGTCGCCCAATATCCTGATATCGCGCCGCCGGGCGTCGGCATCAGCGCCACCTATCCGGGCGCGTCGGCCGAAACGGTCGAGACCAGCGTCACCCAGGTCATCGAGCAGCAGCTGACCGGCATCGACGGCCTCATGTATTTCTCCTCCTCGTCGACATCGACGGGGCAGTCGCGCATCACCGTCACCTTCCAGAAGGGCACCGATCCCGACACCGCGCAGGTGCAGGTGCAGAACCGGGTGCAGCAGGCGCTGAGCCGCCTGCCCAGCGCCGTGCAGCAGCAGGGCCTGTCGGTCACCAAGCAGCAGACCGACTTCCTGATGCTGGTGGGTCTCTATGACGAGACCGACAATGCCACCCAGGCGGACATTGCCGACTATCTGGTCAATAATTTCCAGGATTCGATCGCCCGTATCGACGGCATCGGCGCGACCCAGATCTTCGGGTCGCAATATGCGATGCGCATCTGGCTGGACCCCTATAAGCTGGCCGCGGTCAAGCTGATGCCGTCGGACGTCGAAACCGCGATCAAGGCGCAGAATATCGAAGTGTCGGCCGGCCAGATCGGCGCCGATCCGGCACCGGCGAACCAGCAGATCAACGCCACCGTTACGGCGCGTGCGCGCCTGGAAACGCCGGACCAGTTCCGCAACATCGTGGTGAAGACGCAGAGCGACGGGTCGGTCGTCCACCTGTCCGACGTTGCCCGCGTCGAACTGGGCAATGAAAGCTATACCACCAGTGCGCGCCTCAACGGCCATCCGGCATCGGGCATGGCGTTGCAGCTGGCGCCGGGCGCCGACGCGCTCAAGACCGCGGAGCTGGTGAAGGCGCGCGTCGCCGAACTGGGCGGCAACCTGCCGCACGGTTACAAGATCGTCTATCCGCGCGACACCACGCCCTTCATCAAGCTGTCGGTCGAGGAAGTCGTGCAGACGCTGATCGAGGCGGTCGTGCTGGTCGTCATCGTGATGTTCGTCTTCCTGCAGAGCTGGCGCGCGACGCTGGTGCCCGCGATCGCGGTGCCGGTCGTGCTGCTCGGCACGTTCGGCATCCTTGCCCTGTTCGGCTATTCGATCAACACGCTGACCCTGTTCGGCATGGTGCTGTCGATCGGCCTGCTGGTCGACGACGCGATCGTCGTGGTGGAAAATGTCGAGCGCATCATGGAGGAAGAGGGGCTGTCGCCCCGCGACGCCACGATCAAGTCGATGATGGAGATTGGCAGTGCGCTGGTCGGCATCGCGCTGGTGCTGTCGGCGGTGCTGCTGCCCATGGCCTTCTTCGGCGGATCGACCGGCGTCATCTATCGCCAATTCTCGATCACGATCGTGTCGTCGATGCTGTTGTCGGTCGTGGTCGCATTGATCCTGTCGCCGGCCCTGTGCGCCACCATCCTGAAGCCGATCGACAAGGCGCATCGCGAGAAGGGCTGGTTCGGCAAGTTCAACCGCTGGTTCGAGCGGCTGACCAATGGCTATGTCCGTCGCACCCAGGGCGTGATCGGCAAGCGGGGCATCTTCTGGGGCCTTTATGTGCTGGTGCTGGCGGTGCTGATCGTGCTGTTCATGCGCCTGCCCACCAGCTTCCTGCCGGTCGAGGATCAGGGCCAGGTGATGGTGCAGGTCACGCTGCCGTCCGGCGCCAAGTCGAGCCGCACCAATGCGGCGATCGACCAGGTGCAGAGCTATTTCCTCAATGACGAGAAGGATAATGTCGCCTTCGCCTTCATCATGACCGGCTTCAGCTTCCAGGGGCAGGGCGAGAATGTCGGCCAGGGCTTCATCAACCTGGCGCCATGGGACGACCGCAAGGGCAAGACGAACGAGGCCGGCACGATCGCCAACCGGGCGACCAAGCAGCTGGGCGCGATCCGTGATGCCAAGGTGCTGGCGATGACGCCGCCGGCAATCCGAGGCCTCGGCCAGTCCAACGGCTTCACCTTCGAACTGCTGAACAGCGGTGGCCTCAGCCGCGAGCGCTTCCTGGAGCTGCGCAACCAGCTGATCGCGTCTGCCCAGCAGGATCCGGTTCTGGCCGGCGTGCGGGCGGCCTCGCTGGAGGACACGCCGCAGCTCAAGATCGACATCGATACCGAGAAGCTGACCGTGCTCGGCCTGACCCAGGCCAATGTCGACGATGTGCTCAGCTCCGCCTGGGGCAGCACCTATGTCAACGACTTCGTCGATCGCGGCCGAGTGAAGCGCGTCTATATGCAGGCCGACGCCCCCTATCGCGCCTTGCCGAGCGATCTCGACAACTGGATGGTGCGGTCGAGCACGACCGGCGAGATGGTGCCCTTCTCCGCCTTTGCCACCAGCCACTGGGTGATGGGGCCGAGCAGCGTGCAGCGCTTCAACGGCCTGTCCTCCTTCGAGATCCAGGGCCAGTCGGCGCCGGGTGCCAGCTCGGGTGACGCGATGGACCGGATGGTGGCGCTGCAGAAGCAGTTGCCGGCCGGCACCAGCTATGCCTGGAGCGGCCTCAGCTATCAGGAGCAATTGTCCGGCGGACAGGCGCCCCTGCTCTATGGCCTGTCGGTGCTGGTGGTCTTCCTGTGCCTCGCGGCCCTTTATGAAAGCTGGTCGATCCCGCTGTCGGTGCTGCTGGTCATTCCGCTCGGCCTGATCGGTGCGGTGCTGGCGGTGACGCTGCGCGGGCTGGAGAATAATATCTTCTTCCAGGTCGGCCTGCTGACCACCATGGGTTTGGCGGCGAAGAATGCGATCCTGATCGTCGAGTTTGCCGAACTGGCGCATCGCAATGGTCGCAATGCGCTGGAAGCGGCGCTGGAGGCGGCGCGGCTGCGCTTCCGTCCGATCCTGATGACCAGCCTGGCCTTCATCGCGGGCGTCATTCCGCTCGCCATCGCCACCGGCGCGGGCGCGCAGAGCCGCGTCGCGATCGGCACGGCGGTGGTCGGCGGCATGGTGACGGCGACGGTGCTGGCGATCTTCTATGTGCCGCTCTTCTTCGTCTCGATCGCCCGCCTGTTCGGCATGGACAAGAAGAAGCCGGGTGGCGAGCCGCCGGCCCAGGAACCGCCCGTGGACGGAGTGCCCGCATGACCCGCGCTGCATGGATGATGATGCCGCTGTCGGCGCTGGTGCTGGCCGGGTGCGACATGGCGCCCAAATATGTCCGGCCGCAAACGCCAGTGGCGCCGGCCTTCCCCACGGGTGAGGCCTATGCCCCGGCCAGTGCCGAACCCGCCGGCCTGCCCTGGACCGCGCTGATCGGTGATACCCGGCTCAAGACCGTGATCGATCGGGCGCTGGCCAATAATCGCGACCTGCGCGTGGCGCTGGCCAATGTCCAGTCGGCGCGGGCGCAATATAAGGTCGAGCGGGCGGCGCAATTGCCGACGATCACGGGAGACGCGGCAGCGAGCTTCAGCCGCCAGAATGACAATCGGCAGAACAGCTATAGCGCCGATGTCGGCTTCAGCGCGTTCGAGATCGATCTGTTCGGCCGGGTCAAGAATCTGACCCGGTCGGCGCTGGAATCCTATCTGGCGACGCAGGAAGGGGTGCGGTCGACCCGCATCACCCTGATCGCCGAGACCGCGAACGTCTATGCGACGATGGCGGCGGACCAGGAATTGCTGGCGCTGTCGCGCCAGACGCTGGCGAGCGCCGAGCGTAGCCTGAAACTGACGCAGACGCTCAACACATCGGGTCTGGCCGGCAAGCTGGACGTGCATCAGGCCGAAACCACGGTCGAGCAGGCGCGCTCCGACATCGAGGCGAATCTCACCCAGGTGGCGCAGGATCGCAACGCGCTGGAACTGCTGGTCGGCGCGCCGGTCGAGGATGCGCTGTTGCCGCAATCGCTCGACAGCCTGTTGCAGTCGACCGCGAAGGTGCCTGCCGGTCTCTCCTCCGACGTGCTGTTGCAGCGACCCGATGTGTTGCAGGCGGAGCATCAGCTCAAAGCCGCCAATGCCGATATCGGCGCGGCGCGGGCGGCGATGTTCCCCAAGATCAGCCTGACCACGGCGATCGGCGTGGCCAGCTCTGCCCTGTCCTCGCTGTTCAGCGATGGCGGCTTTGCCTGGTCGGCGGCGCCATCCGCCAGCATGCCGATCTTTGGCGGGGCGGCGCGCGGCAATCTGGACTATAGCAAGGCGCAGCGCGACCTTTATGTCGCGCAATATGAGAAGGCGATCCAGACCGCCTTCCAGGAAGTGTCGGACGGGCTGGCGCGGGCCGGCACGATCGACCGGCAGCAGGCGGCACAGCAGGCGCTGGTGACGGCGAACCAGCGTTATTATGCGCTGGCGGACCAGCGCTATCGCGCGGGTATCGACACCTTCCTCAATTCGCTGACCAGCCAGCGTTCGCTTTACAGCGCGCAGCAGTCCGCGATCGCGACTGAGCTGGCGGCGGTGCAGAATCGCATCCTGCTCTACCGGGTGATCGGCGCCGACCAATAGGCGCCGATCCGCCCTCTTCTCCCGCTTTTCCATGCCCGCGAATCCTGTTATTCTGCGCGCATAAAGAAGAAGGAGAGGGCCATGGCATTTCTGGCTCGGTGTCTGGACTGGCTGTGCGGCATTTGTGCATCCGCCGCGCAGGATGAGTGCGTCATCAACCAGCTGATCTCCAGCGTGGCGCGATCCCGGCACACGCCCTGATCTTTTCGCACTCGCAACATAGTTCTTCACCTGCGCGCGCCGCCGTGTAGACTGGTGCTGCGGCACGATGCGCCGCAGGCTTGGGACATGGGGTGGCGCAGATGGCTCCCGACAGTCGTGATGCAGGCGATCGGCTCTGGTGGAAGGGCGCGGTCCTCTATCAAATCTATCCCCGCAGCTTTCAGGATTCGAACGGCGACGGCATTGGCGACCTGCCGGGCATCACCGCGCGGCTGGAGCATGTCGCCCGGCTGGGTGTCGACGCAATCTGGATTTCGCCCTTCTTTCCCTCGCCGATGCGCGATTTCGGCTATGATATCGCCGATTATTGCGGGGTGGACCCGATCTTCGGCACGCTCGCCGATTTCGACGCGCTGGTGGCGCGCGCGCATGAACTGGGGATCAAGGTCACGATCGACCAGGTCTATGCCCATAGTTCCGACCGGCACCCCTGGTTCGCGCAGAGCCGGCAGGACAGGGACAATGACAAGGCGGACTGGTTCGTCTGGGCCGACCCCAGGGCGGACGGCACCCCGCCCAACAACTGGCAGTCGGTGTTCGGCGGCCCGGCCTGGACCTGGGACGCGCGGCGCGGCCAATATTATATGCACCAGTTCCTGACCAGCCAGCCGCAGCTCAACGTCCATAATGTCGCAGTGCAGGATGCGCTGCTGGGCGCAATGCAATTCTGGCTGGACCGCGGCGTCGACGGCTTTCGCCTCGATGCGCTCAACCATGCGATGCACGACCCGGAATTGCGTGACAATCCACCCGCGCCCGAGGGGGAAGGGCCGCGCACCCGGCCGTTCGATTATCAGATTCGCCGCTACAGCCAGTCGCATCCCGGCGTGGTCGATTTCGTCGCGCGCATCCGCGACCTCACCGACCGTTATGGCGCGATCTTCACCGTGGCGGAGGTGGGCGGCGACCTCGCCGAGCAGGAGATGAAGGCCTATACGGCGGGCGAGGATCACCTCAACAGCGCCTATGGCTTCAACTTCCTCTATGCCCCGGCGCTGACCCCTGGCCTGATCGCCGATACGCTGGCGCGCTGGCCGGACGAACCGGGCATGGGCTGGCCGAGCTGGGCGTTCGAGAATCATGATGCGCCGCGCGCCTTGTCGCGCTGGTGCGCGCCGGAGGATCAGCCCGTCTTCGCCCGGCTCAAGATGCTGCTGCTGATGGCGCTGCGCGGCAATGTCATCCTCTATCAGGGCGAGGAACTGGGCATCACCCAGGTCGATATCCCGTTCGAGAAGTTGCAGGATCCCGAGGCGATCGCCAACTGGCCGCTGACCCTGTCGCGCGACGGTGCACGCACGCCGCTGCCCTGGTCGGTCGATGCGGCGCAGGCCGGCTTCACCGATGGCGAGCCCTGGTTGCCATTGGGCGCGGAGAATGTCGCGCGGGCGGTGGCGGCGCAGGAGGGCGACCCCGCCTCGCTGCTCCACTTCACCCGCGCGATGATCGCGCTGCGCAAGGCGAACCCGGCGTTGCGCCATGGGCGCCTGGATATCATGCGTGCCGACGACCAGTGCCTGGCCTTCCGCCGGGTGGCAGAGGATCAGGCCCTGACCTGCATCTTCAACCTGTCGCCGACGCCCGCGCCCTGGCCGATCGAGGTGGACGGGCGCGGCGATATTGTCGCGGCGATCGGCGATGCGGCGTCGGGGGTGGCATTGCCGCGCTATGCGGCACTGCTGCTCGCGCAGGATTAGGTCACACCTGCGCTCCACCGGGCAAAGTATATAGTGTCGTGCGGCAAAATGGGCCGAATGCGCCGCAAATGCCCCGGCAACGCCCCACCGACGCGACGATCGGGTCACATTCGGGTCAGGATGACGCCCCATTCGGGTCATGACGCCGCGCCGGATAAGCGACAGCCATGCACCGCCCACGCTTCGGTTGGGGCACGAATGCTCGGTGGGAATCAAGGGGGCAGTGGTGCGATCCATCGTCGAGGATAGATCAGAGACGCGGCGAGTAGGACAGGGCTATCGGAGAGGCGCCAATGGAAGCTGTCAATCTTGCCGACGGCGAAGGTGGTTTCCTCTATCCGAAATTGCGGGTGCCCGAATCCGCAGAAGATATAGCCACCCTGATCGAGCAGGTTGGTCAGATTACGAAACAGTGCGGCGCTACCCTGCTCTCGGTCGATCTGGACACAAGCCGCGATCCATCGACCTCCCGTTTTGCAGAAATCATCCGATATGATTGAGGGAGCGGTGCGGCCTCTCCCTCAAATTTCGCTTTAGCCTACCGGCGCGAGTTCCGGCGTGACGAAGCCGGCAAGGCGGCGTTGGATGATGGTGGTGGCGTCGTCGACGATGCGGGTGATGAGCTCCTGACAGGTCGGAATGTCGTGGATCAGGCCCTGAATCTGGCCGGCCCAGATCAGGCCGGCATCGAGATCGCCGGTTTCGAGCGCGACCCGGCCCTTGGCACCGGACACCAAAGGCTGGATGTCGGGGAAGACCGATCCTTCACGCAGCGAGATTTCGACCACCTCGTCCGACACGCTGTTCTTGGCGACGCGCCCGGTATTCTTGAACTTGCGGAAGATGAGGTTGGTGCCGCGCTCGTCATTGTCGACCAGGAACTGCTTCACATTCTGGTGGATCGGCGCCTCGACCGTGGCGCAGAAACGGGTGCCCATGTTGATGCCCTCGGCACCCAGCGCCAGCGCGGCGGCGAGACCGCGGCCGTCGCCGAAGCCGCCGCTGGCGATCATCGGGATGCTCAGCTTGTCGGCCGCCGCCGGGATCAGGATGAGGCCGGGAATATCGTCCTCGCCGGGATGGCCGGCGCATTCGAAACCGTCGATCGAGATGGCGTCGACGCCCATCCGCTCGGCCGAGAGGGCATGGCGGACGGCGGTGCATTTATGGACGACGATGATGCCATGCGCCTTGAAATCATCGACATGTTCCTGCGGCTTGTGGCCGGCGGTCTCGACGATCTTCACGCCGCTGTCGATGATCGCCTGGCGATATTCGGCATAGGGCGGCGGATTGACCGAGGGCAGGATGGTGAGGTTCACGCCGAACGGCTTGTCGGTCATCGTCCGGCAGCGGTCGATCTCGCGGCGCAGGTCGTCGGGCGTCGGTTGGGTGAGCGCGGTCAGGATGCCCAGGCCCCCGGCATTGGAGACGGCGGCGGCCAGTTCGGCGCGGCCGACCCACATCATGCCGCCCTGCACGATCGGATGCTCAATGCCGCACAATTCGGTGAAACGCGTCTTCAAAGCCATCACAGTGCCTCCACGATCGTCACATTGGCGATGCCGCCGCCTTCGCACATGGTTTGCAGGCCATAGCGCTTGCCCCGTGCCTTGAGCGCATGGACGAGCGTGCTCATCAGCTTGGTGCCCGATGCGCCGAGCGGGTGGCCGAGCGCGATCGCGCCGCCATGGACGTTGAGCTTGGCCGGATCGGCGCCGATCGCCTTGAGCCAGGCCATGGGGATGGAGGCGAAAGCCTCGTTCACCTCGAACAGGTCGATATCGTCGAGCTTCAGGCCCGAGCGTTCGAACGCCTTGCGGGTCGCCGGGATCGGCTCCTCCAGCATGATGACCGGATCGCCGGCGGTGACGGTCAGGTTGACGATGCGGGCAAGCGGGGTGAGGCCGAAGCGCTTGATCGCCGCTTCGCTTGCCACCAGCACGCCCGATGCGCCGTCGGTCATCTGGCTGGCATTGGCGGCAGTGATGGTGCCGCCTTCCTCCAGCGTCTTGACGCTGGCCATCGCCTCCATCGTGCCGCCACGGCGCACCCCGTCGTCGGTGTCGAAAATCCCTTCGGGAGTCAGGACGGGGACGATCTCCGCCTTGAAGGCGCCGCTGTCGATCGCGGCCGCCGCCTTGGCGTGGCTGGCGAGCGCATAGGCGTCCATATCCTCGCGGGTGAAGCCATATTTGTCGGCGATCGCCTGGGCGCCGTGGAACTGGCTGAATTCGGCAACGCCATAGCGTTTCTGGATGCTTTTGGGCCAGGGGCCGTCGCCCAGGCCGGCGGCGGCGTGGAGCTGGAAGTTGGAACCCATCGGCACGCGGGTCATGCTTTCGGCGCCGGCGGCGATGACCAGATCCTGGGTGCCGGACAGGATCGCCTGTGCCGCGAAATGCAGCGCCTGCTGCGAGGAGCCGCATTGCCGGTCGATCGTCACGGCCGGCACGCTGTCGGGCAGTTTTGAGGCGAGGACGAGGTTACGGCCGAAGGCGAAGCTCTGTTCGCCCGCCTGGCTGACGCAGCCGACGATCACATCCTCGATGGCGGCGGGATCGATGCCGGTGCGATCGACCAGCGCGTTGAGAATGGTGGCGCCCAGATCGGCGGGATGGACGTCGATCAGCCCGCCCTTGCGGGCGCGGCCGCCGGCGGTGCGGACGGCATCGACAATATAGGCCTCGGCCATGGGTCAGGCTCCTCTGAAATTGGGGGGACGCTTGGCGAGCAGGGCGGCAAGCCCCTCCTGCGCCTCACCGGCGCCGGCGATCGCCATCGATCGCAATTCACGGTCGAGCTGGGTCTCGAAACCGGTATCGAAACTGTCGTGCAGCAGGGTGCGGGCGGCGCCATAGGCGGCGGTGGGCGCATCGGCGAGGCGGGCGGCGAGAGCCAGCCCTTCGGCCTCCAGCGCGTCATCATCGACCAGCCGGGTGACGAGACCGATGGCTTCGGCTTCCTCGCCCTTGATGCGGCGATTGGTGAGGATGATCTCCTGCGCGCGGCGCAGGCCGACGAGGCGCGGCAGCAGCCAGCTGAGCCCGCCATCGGCGGTCAGGCCAATCGCGCCATAGGCTGCGGTATAATGGGCCGAGCGTGCCGACAGTACGACATCGCCCAATATGGCGAGGCTGAAGCCCGCGCCCGCCGCCGGACCGTTCACCAACGTCACCAGCGGCTTGGCCATGTGAGCGAGGCGGGTGACGGCGGCGTGGAAGGTGGCGATAAGTTCGCTGAGGACGGTGGGCAGCTGCGCGCCCGCGCCGCCCATCAGCGCGACATCGCCGCCCGAGCAGAACAGCTTGCCATTGCCGGTGAGGACGACGCAGCGGACCGCCGGATCGCCCTCGCAGCGGATCGCGGCGTCGAGCAGCGCGCGGGCGAGCGGCAGGTCGATCGCATTGCCGACCGCTGGCCGGTCGAGCGTGATCCGGGCAATGCCGTCGGCGATCGCCAGCGCCACGCCATCGCTGCCCGCCCCGCTCATCAGCGCGGCGCCATGCGGATGGCGCCGTCGAGGCGGATCACCTCGCCATTCAGCATCGGGTTGCGGACGATCGATTCGACCAGCTGGGCATATTCGGCCGGCTTGCCGAGGCGGCTGGGGTGGGGCACCTGCGCGCCCAATGCATCCTGCACATGCTGGGGGAAGGCCTCCAGCATGGGGGTCAGGAAGATGCCCGGGGCGATCGTCATGACGCGGATCTTATGCTGCGCCAGATCGCGGGCGATCGGCAAGGTCATGCCGACCACGCCGCCCTTCGACGCGGAATAGGCCGCCTGGCCGATCTGGCCGTCATAGGCCGCGACCGAGGCGGTGTTGACGATGACGCCGCGCTCGCCGTCAATCTCCTCGGCCGCTGCCGCGCGAGCGGCGAATTTGGAGATCATGTTGAAGGTGCCGATCAGGTTGACGGTCACCGTCTTGCTGAACGTGTCGAGCGGATGAGGCAGATTTTCCTTGCCCACCGTCTTCACGGCCGGGGCGATACCGGCACAGTTGACCAGGATGCGGGCGGTGCCGTGGGCGGCCTCCGCCGTGTCGAGCCCGGCGGTGACGCTTGCATCGTCGGCGACGTTGACGCCGACATAGAGCCCGCCGATTTCGGCGGCGACCGCCTTGCCGGCATCCTCATTGAGGTCGAAGATCGCGACCTTGGCACCCTGCGCCGCGAGCATGGTGGCGGTGGCACGGCCGAGGCCGGAAGCGCCACCGGTGACGATGGCGGCCAGTCCCTTGATATCCATTATCTGTCCTCTCCTGGCAGAATTATACGAGTTCGACGGCCATGGCGGTGGCTTCGCCGCCGCCGATGCAGAGGCTGGCGACGCCGCGCTTGAGGCCGCGCGTTTCCAGCGCGCCCAAGAGGGTGGCGACGATGCGCGCGCCCGATGCGCCGATCGGATGGCCGAGCGCGGTGGCGCCGCCATTGACGTTGAGCTTGTCGGCCGGGATGCCCAGTTCCTTGGCGGCGATCATCGCGACCACGGCAAAGGCTTCGTTGACCTCGAACAGGTCGACATCCTCGACCGACCAGCCGGCCTTGGCCAGCAGCTTGCGCATAGCCGGCACCGGGGCGGTGGTGAACTTGGCGGGTTCATGGGCATGGGCGGCGGTGGCGACGACCTTCGCCACGATCTTCAGGCCCTGCTTTTCCGCAACGCTCTGGCGGGTCATCACCAGCGCGGCGGCGCCATCCGAAATGGACGAGGCATTGGCGGCGGTGATGGTGCCATCCTTGACGAAGGCGGGCTTGAGGCCGGGGATCTTTTCCGGCCGGGCCTTGCCGGGCTGTTCGTCGGTATCGATGACGGTGTCGCCGCCCCGGCCCGATACGGTGACGGGCGTGATCTCGCGGACGAAGGCGCCGCTGCCGATCGCCGCATTGGCGCGGTCGAGCGAGCGGATGGCATAGTCATCCTGGTCGGTGCGGGTGAACTGATAGTCGCGCACGGCCTCTTCGGCGAAGACGCCCATCGCCTTGCCGGGTTCATAGGCATCCTCCAGCCCGTCCATCATCATCGTGTCGATGATGCGGTCATGGCCGATGCGGGCGCCACTGCGATGCTTGGGCAGGGCATAGGGGGCGTTGGTCATGCTCTCCATGCCGCCGGCGATGACGATATCCGCCGCGCCCGAGGCAAGCGCCTCATGCGCCATGATCGCTGCCTGCATGCCCGAGCCGCACATCTTGTTGACGGTCGTCGCCTCGGTATTGAGACCCAGGCCTGCGCCCAGCGCCGCCTGACGCGCGGGCGCCTGGCCAAGGCCGGCGGGCAGCACGCAGCCCATATAGATGCGATCGATGGCGTCAGTGGCGACGCCGGCCCGCTCGACCGCGGCCTTGACCGCCGTCGCGCCAAGATCGGTCGCCTTGACCGCCGAGAGCGCGCCCTGGAACCCGCCCATGGGGGTGCGGGCATAGCTCGCAATGACTACCGGATCGTCCTGCATCGAAATACTCCTTCAAAGGCTGCGCGCAATGACCATGCGCTGGATGTCCGACGTGCCTTCGTAGATCTGGCACACGCGGACATCGCGGTAGATTTTCGCGATTCCGAATTCTTCAAGATAGCCATAGCCACCGAGGGTCTGCATCGCGCCGGATACCACTGCCTCGGCGGCTTCGGAGGCGAACAGCTTGGCCATCGACGCCTGGGTCAGGGCCGGCTGGCCGCTGTCCTTCATCGCGGCGGCGGACAGGACGAGCTGGCGCGCGGCCTCCAGTCGGGTGGCGAGATCGGCAAGGCGGAAGCCGACCGCCTGATGCTCGATAATGGCTTTTCCGAAGCTCTTGCGGTCCCTGGCGTAAGCGACGGCAATTTCCAGCGCCGCCTGCGCCATGCCGACGCACTGAGCGGCGATGCCGATGCGGCCGGTCTCCAGATTGGCGAGCGCGATGCGATAGCCCTGGCCCGGCTGGCCGATCAGCAGATCATCCTCGACGAACATGTCCTCGAAGCGCAGCGCGCAGGTGTCCGACGCGCCCTGGCCCATCTTGTGCTCGACCTTGTCGACCGCATAGCCCGGCCGGTCGGTCGGCACGATGAAGGCAGACAGGCCTTTCTTGCCGGCGTCGGGATCGGTGACGGCGATGATCATCACCAGCCCGCCGATCTTGCCGGAGGTGATGAACTGCTTGGCACCGGTGATGCGCCAGCCGCCATCGACCTTGACCGCGCGGGTGCGCACGGCCGACGCGTCGGACCCGGCATCGCTTTCGGTGAGGGCGAAGGCGCCGATGGTGCGGCCGCCGATCAGATCGGGCAGGAAACGGGCCTTCTGCTCTTCGCTGCCATCCTTGAGCAGGCCCGAGACGAGGATCGAATTCTGGATCGAGACGATGGTGGAGAGGGCGCCGTCGGCGGCGGCCAGTTCCATCAGGGCGAGGGCATAAGAAACCGAGTCAGCCTCCGCGCCGCCATAGGCTTCGGGCGCGGTCATGCCCCACAGGCCAAGGCCGGCCATCTCCTCGAACAGCGAACGGGGATAGCCGCCCTCCACCTCGAATCGGGCGCTATGGGGGCGGATCGTCGCCTGGGCGAAATCCCGGACGGTATCGCGAATCGCGCTCTGGATTTCGGTCAGCATAAACCCTTGCGTCTCTCCTATACTCATGAGTAGGTTGCGCCTGTTGCGATTTCTTGTCAACAGGCGGCATGGAGGAACAGCAGGTGTCGGCGAAAAGCGCAGTGGCGATCCCGTCTCCCTTCCGCACGCGGGAGGAAAAGGCGCGCGAGCGGGAAGAAAAGCGCGAGGCGGTGCTGCGCGCGGCGGTGCGCATGTTCAACGCGCGCGGTTTCCATGCGACCTCGCTGGACGATGTCGCCGCGAGCCTGGGGATCAGCAAGCCGACCATCTATCATTATCTGGGCAACAAGGAGCAGGTGCTGATCGAATGCGTCACCCGCGGCCTGGAAATGCTGCGCGCGGCGGCCGACGAAGCGCGCGCGGGCGAGGGCGGTGGTCTGGCCCGGCTTGTCTATTTCCTGCGTCGCTATGGCGCGGTGATCATGGATGATTTTGGCGCCTGCGTGGTGCGGACGGGTGACGAATGCCTGTCGGCCGAAGGGGCGATCCTGTTCCGGTCGCGCAAGCGCGACATCGACCTGGCCATGCGCGGGCTGATCGCCGACGCGGTGGCGGACGGGTCGATCGCCCCGGTCGACGTGAAGCTGGCGGCCTTCACCCTGGCGGGCGCACTCAACTGGGCGGCGCGCTGGCGCGATCCGGCGGGCGCGATGAGTGCCGAGGCGATCGCGGCGGCGCAGGTCGACCTGCTGATTGCCGGCCTCGCCCCGCGCGGCTGAGGCTGCCCGGCTTTCTCCTGTCCGAATTGGTCAAGCGACGCGCCATGGCGCACGCCTATGACCGGCCCATGGACAGACAGCCCGCCGCGACGGGCGGGAAGGAGAGGGCCGGATGGATATTGCCGCCACGCCATTGCAGGCGATGCTGGACCGGGAGACGATCCGCGATTGCCTCGCCCGGCTGGCGCGGGGTGAGGACCGGCGCGACGCCGATCTGATCCGGGCCTGCTGCTGGCCGGACGGCAGCACCGACTATGGCGTGTTCGCAGGCGATTTCGATGCCTATCTCGCCTGGGTGGTGCCCGGTGCCGACGCGATCCTCTGCACCCAGCATCTGCTGGGGCAGAGTTTCATCGACCTGGCGGGCGACGCGGCGCGGGTCGAGACGCAGGTCCAATCCTATCATCGCATCGACATGGGCGATGCGCAGCGCGACGTCATGATCGGCGGCCGCTATCTCGACATTTTCGAGCGGCGCGACGGCCAGTGGCGGATCGCGCGGCGCACCATGCTCTATGACTGGGTGCAGGATATCGGCGTCTCAGCCGACTGGAGCCAGGGCGTGATGGGCATGGCATTCAGCGCGCCGCATTTCACCGGCCGCGCGAACGGCGATCATAGCGTGCGCTTCTTCGCGCGCGAAACCGACTGAGGGAGAGGATCATGAAGCCGCTGGACGGCAAGGTCGCGATCGTCACCGGCGCAAGCCGGGGGATCGGCAAGGGGATGGCGCTGGCGCTCGCCGAGCAGGGGGCGACTGTCTATGTCACCGGGCGCACGGTCAATGCGGGCGACCATGAACTGCCCGGCACGGTCGGCGAGACAGCGGCGCAGTGCGATGCGCGCGGGCGGGGCATCGCGGTACAGGTCGACCATGGCGACGACGCGCAGGTAGCGGCCCTGTTCGACCAGGTGCAGCGCGAACAGGGACGGCTCGACCTGCTGGTCAACAACGCCTTTGCGATCCCCGAGGATCTGACCGTGCCGGGCAGCTTCTGGGAAAAACCCTTGTCCAACTGGGACATGGTCGATGTCGGCGTGCGCTCCAACTTCGTCGCCGCGCGCCATGCCGCGCAGATGATGGTGCCGCAGGGTTCGGGGCTGATCGTCGCGATATCGGGCTATGTCGGCGTGACCTATACCTATGGCGTCGTGTTCGGCACCGCCAAGTCGGCGGTCGACCGGATGGCGCGCGATATGGCGATCGAGTTGCAGCCCCATGGTGTCGCCTCGCTCTCGCTATGGCAGGGGCTGACCATGACCGAGCGGGCGCAGCGCAACATCGCTGCCAATCCGGCGATGAAGGCGCTGACCGTGACCAATCCGCTGGTCGGCTGCTCGCCCGAATTTCCCGGCCGGGTGATCGCCGCGCTGCTGGCCGATCCGGCGATCATGGCGCGATCGGGCGGCACCTTCATCACGGCGGAGCTGGCGCGGGATTATGGCATCACCGATGTCGACGGAAAGACCATCCCGTCGCTGCGGGCCGAGCGTGGGGCGCCGATCTGGCAGCCGATCGCCCCACGGACGGAGGCATAGGATGGACGCGGATCGCCAGGCGCGGATCGACGCGCTGCTCGACCGGCAGGACATTGTCGACTGCCTGACCCGGTTCAGCCGGGGCATGGACCGGTTCGACCGCGCCCTGTTCCTGTCCGCCTTTCATGATGACGCCACCGTCGCGGCGGGCAGCTTCGTCGGCGCGCCCGATGCGCTCTATGCCTGGGCCAGCGCCCTGCATGAGGGCGGGCAGGTGGCGACCCATCATAATCTGCTCAACATGACGATCGATATCGATGGCGACGGTGCCCATGCCGAAACCTATTATCTGTTCGTCGGCCGCAACCGGGACGAGAGCAACTGGATCGCCGGCGGGCGCTATCTCGACCGGCTGGAACGGCGCGATGACCAGTGGAGGATCGCGCTGCGCACCAACATGATCGAATGGTCGGGGATTGTGCCGACGCTGCCGCTCCCCTTTGGCGACATACCGGACCTGCATGCCAATGGCGCGCCGGCACGGGACGCGAGCGACCCCTCCTATCAGCGACCGCTGGTCAATCGACGGGCGCCGCATATTCCCCAATAGCGCGCATCGCGGGGTCGATCCTTGGGCGGGGACATTCTGTCCACGTTGACGCCGCTTGCGCTGCATCCCACCTTCGCATCGAAATGGGGCCATGCTGCGTTGAACGCAGTGGCGGGCGCGCCCTGCGCCCGTAGCCCCGCATCCTGCCGAAGAAGGTGATCCGATGACCATAGCCCTTGCCGACCCCAGCCTGCTGCGCGAACAATGCTATGTCGACGGCCAGTGGATCGGCACCGCCAGCATCGACGTGACCGATCCCGCGACGGACGAGCGGCTGGCTGGCATTCCCGCGATCGACGAGGCGGGGACGCGCGCGGCGATCGAGGCGGCCGAGGCGGCACTGCCAGAGTGGAAGGCGAAGACGGCTGGCGAGCGGTCGCGCATATTGCGCCGCTGGTTCGAGCTGCTGATCGCGCATCAGGATGACCTGGCCATGATCCTGACCCGCGAGCAGGGCAAGGCGCTGACCGAGGCCAAGGGCGAGATCGCCTATGCCGCGAGCTTTATCGAATGGTTCGGCGAAGAGGCCAAGCGCATCTATGGCGAGATCATCCCCAGCCATCGCGCCGACAGCCGCATCGTCGTCATCAAGCAGCCGGTCGGCGTGGTCGCCGCGATCACGCCGTGGAATTTCCCCGCCGCGATGATCACGCGCAAGGCGGCACCGGCGCTGGCGGCGGGCTGCACCATGGTGCTGAAGCCCGCGACCCAGACGCCGCTGACCGCGCTGGCGCTGGCCGCTCTGGCCGAGCGCGCGGGCGTGCCCAAGGGCGTGTTTAACGTCGTCACCGGATCGTCGCGGGTGATCGGCGCGGAACTGACCGGCAACCCGTTGGTGCGCAAGCTGAGCTTCACCGGATCGACCGAGGTCGGCAAGACGCTGATGGCGCAATGCGCGCCGACGATGAAGAAGCTGTCGATGGAACTGGGTGGCAATGCGCCCTTCATCGTCTTTGCCGACGCCGATCTGGATGCGGCGGTCGAAGGCGCGATCGCGTCCAAATATCGCAACAGCGGCCAGACCTGCGTCTGCGTCAACCGCATCCTGGTGCAGCGCGACGTCGCGCCGGCCTTTGCCGAGAAGCTGAAAGCCGCCGTCGCCAAGCTGAAGGTCGGGCCGGGCACGCAAGCGGGCGTGACCCAGGGGCCGTTGATCGACGAGAAGGCGGTTGAGAAGGTTGAGGAGCATGTCGCCGACGCGCTGGCCAAGGGCGGCACGCTGGTGAGTGGCGGGCATCGCCATGCACTGGGCCATAGTTTCTTCGAGCCGACCATCATCAGCGGTTGCACGCCGGAGATGAAGCTGGCCGACGAGGAGACGTTCGGGCCGCTCGCCGCGCTCTTCCTGTTCGATACGGAAGAGGAGGCGGTCGCGCTGGCCAACGCCACCGAGGTCGGCCTGTCGGGCTATTTCTATACCCGCGACCTGTCGCGCGCCTGGCGCGTGGGCGAGGCGCTGGAGGTCGGCATGGTCGGCATCAACACCGGCCTGATTTCGACCGAGGTTGCGCCGTTCGGCGGCATCAAGGAATCGGGCATGGGTCGCGAAGGATCGCGCCATGGCATCGAGGACTATGTCGAGATCAAATATCTGTGCATGTCCGGGATCTGACGCAGACTATCGAAAGGGGATGATGATGGCGGGAGTGGTGGCGGTAACCGGCGCGGCCGGTGCGCTGGGCCGGGCGGCGGTGCAGGTGCTGCGCGCGGCCGGCTGGACGGTGGCGGGCATTGATGTGGGCGCGGTTCCGTCCGACAAAGTCGACCTGGCGCTGGGCGGCGTTGACCTGTCCGACGAGCAGGCGATGGCTGGCGCAGCCGAGAAGATCGGCGAAGCGCTGGGCGGCCTCGACGCTCTGGTCAATATTGCCGGCGGCTTCAGCTGGGAGACAGTGGAGGATGGCTCGGTCGCCACCTGGGACCGGCTCTATGGCATGAATGTCCGCACCGCATTGATCGCGACTCGCGCCTTGTTGCCGCTGCTGCGCGATGGCGGCGGGGCGATCGTCAACATTGGTGCGGCGGCCTCGGTGAAGGCGGCCGCCGGCATGGGCGCCTATGCCGCGTCCAAGGCGGGCGTCGCGCGCCTGACCGAGGCGCTGGCCGAAGAACTGAAGGATGCGGGCGTGCGCGTGAATGCGGTGTTGCCCAGCATCATCGACACGCCGGCCAACCGCGCCGACATGCCCGACGCGGATGCCAGCCGCTGGGTCGCGCCCGAGGCGCTGGGCGGGGTGATCGCCTTCCTGCTGTCGCCTGCTGCGGCGCCGATCACCGGCGCGCTGATCCCGGTCACCGGCCGGGTCTGATCGCGATCGACCGGTTGCCGTTGCAAGGCGCGCAACCGGTCGATGGCGTTTCGTGCAACTGGCCTTGGCGCCTTTGCATTTGCGAAAAAAGCCTGGGAGGACCAGATGAACCTCGATGCTGCGACGCAGCAATATTCTTGTCTGAGGTTCTTATGTTTTCGCTCATCTCGCTCTATTTCGCCTATCGCCGGGACGTCGTCACCGCCGAGCGTTATATCGCCGCGCTGACCCCCGCTGCCGAGCCGGTTTCGGCCGATGTCGTGACCTTCCCGGTCGCCAAGGAAGAAAAGCTGGCCCGCGCCGCCTGATCGGCGCGCCAGCTGACGACTGACTACCTCTCCCGCTGACTGCCCATTTTCGGGGCAGCGCCGCGGCCAGAAGGCCGCCAAGGGATCGCCACAGCGCTAACAGCGCCGGCCCGCCGCTCCGCCATTGCAAGTCAACATATGTGTTGATTAACAAAATGGCGAGAACAGCGATCCCCAGGAGAGGTCATGACCTGCAAGCCGACGCAGACGCCTGCGGCTGACACATTCGATATCCCGACCCTGCGCGAGAAATATCGCGCCGAGCGCGACAAGCGGATGCGCGCCGACCGGGAAGGGCAATATCAGCCGACCACCGACGACACGACGCACAGCTATGACGTCGACCCGCATATGCCGGTCGTCGCGCGCGACCCGATCGTCGAGGAACTGGATGTCGTGGTGCTGGGCGCGGGCTTTGCCGGCCTGCTCGCCGGCTATCATCTGACCAGGCAGGGCGTCACCAATTTCCGCAATATCGACCATGGCGGCGACTTCGGCGGCGTCTGGTACTGGAACCGCTATCCCGGCATCCAGTGCGACAATGACGCCTATTGCTATCTGCCGCTGCTGGAAGAAACCGGCTTCATGCCGTCGAAGAAATTCGCCGACGGCGCGGAGATCCAGGCCTATTGCCGCCAGATCGCCGAAAGCTTCGGTTTCGCCGACAAGGCATTGTTCCACACCCTCATCACCTCGCTGAAATGGGACGAGACGATCCAGCGCTGGCGCGTCGGCACCAGCCGGGGCGACGAACTGCTGGCCCGCTTCGTGGTGATGGGCTGCGGCGTGCTCAACATGCCCAAGCTGCCCGGCATCGCCGGCATCAACAGCTTCAAGGGCAAGATCTTCCACACTGCCCGCTGGGACTATGATTATAGCGGCGGTAGCTACGCCAATCCGGTGCTCGACAAACTGGCCGACAAGCGCGTCGCCATCATCGGCACCGGCGCGACCGCGATCCAGGCGGTGCCCTATCTCGGCCGCTACGCCAAGCAGCTCTATGTCATCCAGCGCACGCCATCGACCGTGGACGAGCGGCCCAATCCGGCGACCGACGCCGACTGGGCGGCATCGCTGCAGCCCGGCTGGCAGGCCGATCGCCAGGCCAATTTCCACCGCGCCGCGATGGAATCCTTCGCGCCGGGCGAGCCGGACCTGATCTGCGACATCTGGACCGAGATTGCCCGCAACCTGTCGGCCGAACTGGAAGCCGAAGGCTGGCCGGAAATGTCGATCGAGCAATATATGGCCAAGCGCGAGGTGGTTGATTATCGCGTGATGGAGCGGCTGCGCGCCCGCGTCGACGAGATGGTCGAGGACAAGGCGACGGCTGAGGCCCTGAAGCCCTGGTATCGCTTCCTCTGCAAGCGGCCGCTGTCGAGCAACGAGTTCTATCCGACCTTCAACCGGCCCAATGTCACGCTGATCGACGTCGCCGACAGCAAGGGGCTGGAGAAGATCACCGAGAAGGGCTTCGTGTCGGGCGGCGTCGAATATGAGGTCGACTGCATCATCTTCGCCAGCGGCTTCGAGGTGACGAGCGAGCTGAAGCGCCGCTGGGGCATCGATGCGGTGGAGGGGCGCGATGGCCTGTCCATCTACGATCATTGGGCCAATGGCCCGCGCACCCTGCACGGCACCATGACCCATGGTTTCCCCAACCAGTTCTTCATCGGCTATATCCAGGGCGGCCTCAACGCCAGCGTGACCGAACAGTTCGGTCGCCAGGCGGAGCATATCGCCCATATCATCCATACGGTGATGGATAAGGGCGCCAAGGTGGTCGAGACCACCCTGCAGGGGCAGGAGGATTATGTCCGCCATTTCGAGGAAATGGAAATCGACATGACTGCCTTCCAGCAGGAATGCACACCCAGCTATTTCACCAATGAAGGCCAGGTGAAGGCGCCCTGGGCACTGTTCCGCAGCTATGGTCCGGGCTGGGGCGCCTTCCAGAAACTGGTGCAGGACTGGCGCGCGAAGGGCGATCTGGATGGCATGGAATTGCGGTCCTGAGCCATGGGCCGGATCGCCCCGGGGATGGTTCGTAGCGCTCGCCGCTCTTCCCTTGGGGCGCTCCCGCCAGTTGCGATAGGCAGGTTGAAAATATTGTCCTTGCGGACCCGGCGAGCGGACTCGCGGGCCGTACCCAGCGGGCAACGCGGACGTTGCAGGAGGATGCCATGAGCAAGATCGACAATATCGATGTGGAGGCGCTGGCCAAGCCGCTGACCTACCCGACCGAGGCATTCCTGTCGAAGGACTATGCCCTGGCGGAAAAGGAGAAGCTGTGGCCCCATGTCTGGCAGATGGCGGCGCGGGTCGAGGAACTGCCCGATGTCGGCGACTGGATGACCTACGACATTTGCGATGAGTCGATCATCATCGTGCGGACCGCGCCCGACACATTGCGCGCCTTCTTCAATGTCTGTCCGCATCGCGGCCGCCAACTGGTCGATGTGCCCAAGAACGTGCATTCGGTGCGCGGCAAGAACCGGCGCAGCTTCGTCTGCGGCTTCCATGGCTGGACCTTCGATACCGAGGGCAACAACACCTATATTCTCGACCCGCAGGACTGGCAGGGCGCGCTCAATGCCGAATGCACCCGCCTGTCGGACGTCAAGATCGACACATGGGGCGGCTGGATCTGGATCCACATGGACCTCAATGCCGAGCCGCTGATCGATTTCCTGGGCGATGCCGGCCGCATCCTGTCCTACTTCGAAATGGACAAGATGCGCTACAAATGGCGCAAATGGGTGGTCTATCCGGCCAATTGGAAGACCGCGCTGGAGGCTTTCATGGAGCCTTATCATGTCGCGGGCACCCATACCCAGCTGCTCGATTATGGCGATTATTACGCCTATAGCGCGGCCTATGGCCTGCATGGGGTGAGCGGTTTCGACCAGCGCGACCCGGCCTTCCAGATGAGCCAGAGCAGCAGCGTCACCCGCGCCGGCAAGGGCGACGATCCGCGCCGCTCCACCTATGAGCTGATCCGCGAGAATTACGAGACGCTGAACTATGCCGCCTCGACCGAGACTTTGGTCAATGCGGCGAGCCGGCTGGTCGACGAACTGCCCGAGGGCACGGCGGCCGGCGACGTCATCGCCCATTGGCTGAAATCCGCCAAGGCGGACGATGCCGCGCGCGGCGTCATCTGGCCGGAAATCCCGCCCGAGGTGATGGCCGAGGCGGGGCTTGCCTGGCACGTCTTTCCCAACATGTCGGTGCTGCAGGGGATCACCTTCGCCCTTTGCTACCGCACCCGTCCCTATGGCGACGATCCCGACATGTGCATCTTTGAATCCTACGCGATCGAGCGCTTCCCCGAGGGCGAAGTGCCGGTGACCGAATGGGAAGAGACGGAGGCCACCGCCGAGGGCTGGGGCGCCGTCCTCGCCCAGGACTTCTCGAACATGGAATGGGTGCAGAAGGGCATGAAGTCGCGCGGCTTCCGCGGGCCGCTGCCCAACCCCCACCAGGAACGCAAGATCACCAATTTCCACCGCAACCTAGCCACGTACATGGGTACGGGCGCACCGAGGTTACTCAAATGAGCTATGACGATCCCAAGCCCGCCGTCAACGTGAACGCCACCGACAAGAAGGGCACGCCGGTCTACAAGCGGATGCTGGACCTGTTCGAGGCCGAAGGCATCAACACGCTGTTCGGTATTCCCGACCCCAATTTCGTCCACATGTTCCTGGAGGCCGAACGGCGCGGCTGGACCGTGGTTGCGCCCCATCATGAGGCCGCTGCCGGCTTCATGGCCGAGGCCGCGTCGCGCATCACCGGCAAGCCCGCCGTCGCGATCGGCACGCTGGGGCCGGGCATCGCCAATATGGCGCCCGCGATCCAGTGCGCGCTGGTCGAAAATTCGCCGGTCATCTTCCTGTCGGGCCAGCGCGCCCGTGTCACCGAACAGCGCGTCCGTCGCGGCCGCATCCAGTTCGTCAAGCAGATGCCGCTGTTCGAAAATAGCGTCAAATATGCCGCATCGATCGAATATGCCGACCAGACCGACGAGGTCGTGCGCGAGGGCATTCGCAAGGCGATGGGCGGCACCCCCGGCCCGGTCTATATCGAATATCCCAGCCACATCATCCTGGAAGAGCTGGACCTGCCTGCGCCGCTGGCGCCGGACCGCTATCGCCTGGTCAACCAGGGCGCGGACATCGACCGGGTCAAGGAAGCGGCCGACCTGATCCGTGCGGCCAAGAACCCGATCCTGCTGGTCGGCCATGGCGTCCACACCTCGCGCTCGGGCGCGGCGGTGAAGGAGCTGGCGGACCTGATGCACTGCCCGGTGATCCAGACCTCGGGCGGCACCAGCTATATCAAGGGGCTGGAAGACCGCACCTTCCAATATGTCTTCTCCAAGGCGTCGATCGAGGCGGTCACGGAGTCGGATCTGGTGCTGGCGCTGGGCACCGAACTGGGCGAGCCCGTCCATTTCGGCAAGTGGCGCTACTGGATGAAAAATGAAGCGATCCGCAAGTGGATCTATGTCGAGCAGGATCCGGCCGCGATCGGCGTCAACCGCCCGATCGACGTGCCGCTGGTTGGCGACCTGCGCGGCGTCGTGCCGCAGCTGGTCGAGGCGCTGAAGGATACGCCGCGCCCGCCCGCGCCGATGCTGGAAGCCTTCATGCGCGACGGCCAGGCCGAACTGGACGAACTGGCGGCGGAATCGCGCACCAAGAGCGATGGCACCGGCGACCTGCCGATCCATCCCGCCCGTCTGGCGGTGGAAGCGACCGAGGCCTTCCCCAAGGACGGCATCCTGATCCGCGACGGCGGCGCCGGCGTGATCTTCCAGTGGACCTACTCCCAGTGCAAGCCGAACGACGTCATCTGGAACCAGAATTTCGGTCATATCGGCACCGGCATTCCCTATGCCACTGGCGCGATGCTGGCGGACAAGGCGGCGACGGGCGTCAGCCGGCCGGGCCTGTTGCTGACCTCCGACAGCAGCTTCATGTTCCATATCGCCGAACTGGAAGTGGCGGTGCGCACCAAGCTGCCGCTGGTCTGCGTTGTCGGCGTGGATAATCAGTGGGGCCTGGAAGTGGGCGTCTACAAGCGCACCTTCGGCCAGGGCACCGAAGAAACCGGCACCCATTGGAGCAAGGAAGTCCGCTTCGACAAGATCGGCGAGGGCTTTGGCTGCCACGGCGAATATGTGACCCGCGCGGAGGACATCAAGCCGGCGATCGCGCGCGCCTATGCCAGCGGCAAGCCGGGCGTCGTCCATGTCGTGATCGACCCCAAGGCCAATTCGGAAGAAATGCCGAAATATGCCGAATTCCGCACCTGGTATGCCGAAGGCACCCAGTAAGAAATGATCTCCGGGCCGGCGTCATGCCGGCCCGGCCATTTATAAGATAATCCCTCTTTTGCACGGGTGAGGACATGCGCGACTATCGGAACTTCTATATCGACGGCCAGTGGGTCGCCCCGGTCGAACCGAAGACCGCGGATGTCATCAACCCCGCGACCGAGGCGGTGGCCGGCACCATCTCGCTCGGCGGCGTGGCCGACGTGAACAAGGCGGTGGCCGCCGCGCGCAAGGCCTTTGCCGGCTGGTCGCAGACCACGCGCGAACAGCGGCTCGACCTGCTGCTCGCCATCCAGGCGGAATATGCGCGGCGCCAGACCGAGCTGGGCGATGCGATCATCGAGGAAATGGGCGCGCCGTCCTCGCTCGCCCATGGCTTCCATGTCGGGCTGGGCGCCGGCCATCTGCAGACCGCGATCGAGGTGCTGCGCGAGTTCAAGTTCGACGAGCCGCATGGCGCGACGATGATCGCGCGCGAGCCGATCGGCGTCTGCGCGCTCATCACGCCATGGAACTGGCCGATGAACCAGACCTGCGTGAAGATTTTCCCGGCGCTGGCGACCGGCTGCACCATGATCCTCAAGCCGCCGCAACTCGCGCCCTTCTCGGCCCAGATCCTGGCCGAAATTCTCGACACGGCGGGCGTGCCGGCGGGCGTGTTCAACATGGTCCAGGGCAGCGGCAGCGTGATCGGCACCGCACTGTCGACCCATGAGGATGTCGACATGGTGTCCTTCACCGGGTCGGAGCCGGTTGGCGTGCAGATTCAGAAGGACGCGGCGACCACGATCAAGCGGGTCGGGCTGGAACTGGGCGGTAAGAGCGCTTTCATCGTGCTGGATGATGACGCGCTGGCTGCCAATGTCGCCGGCGCGACCGGCGGCATGATGGGCAATTCGGGCCAGACCTGCAGCGCCGGATCGCGCCTGCTGGTGCCGGCATCGCGCATGGATGAAGTGATCGCGGCGGCCAAGGCGGCGGCGCAGGCAGTGACGGTCGGCGATCCGACCGGCAATGTCGCGATGGGGCCGGTGGTGTCGAAGAGCCAGTACAACATCATCCAGGACTATATCCGCAAGGGCCTGGACGAGGGGGCGACCCTGATCGCCGGTGGCCTTGGCCGGCCGGAGGGGATCGACAAGGGCTGGTTCGTGCAGCCGACGGTGTTCGTCGGCACCAACGACATGGTGATCGCACGCGAGGAGATTTTCGGCCCGGTGCTGGTGATCATCGGTTATGACGATATCGATCATGCGGTCGAGATCGCCAATGACAGCAATTTCGGCCTTGCCGGCTATGTCAGCGGCACCGATGTCGACCAGTGTCGTGCCGTCGCCCGGCGGATGCGCACCGGCTGGATCAGCATCAATGGCGGCTTCGATTTCCACGCGCCCTTTGGCGGTTACAAGCGCAGCGGCAATGGCCGCGAATGGGGCGAGCATGGCTTCCTCGAATATCTCGAAGTGAAGTCGCTGCTGGGCTACGCCTGAGATGGCGGTCCAGTCCGGGCGCTATGGCGCCGCCAGTGCTGCGGTCGCTGCCGAAGGCTGGACCCTTGCGCGGCTGACCCCGCCCAGCCGCCTGCACGGCGCCAATGGCCTGGCGACCGGGCCGGACGGCCGACTTTATGTGGCGCAGGTCGGCGGCAGCCAGGTCAGCGCGATCGATGTCGATAGCGGCGCGATCGAGACAATCAGCGCGATGGGCGGCGCCATCGTCGCGCCCGACGATCTGGTGTTCGACGACGCCGGTAACCTCTATCTGACCGAGATTACCGAGGGCCGGGTTGCGATGCGCACGCCATCGGGCGACGTGCGGGTGGTGCGCGGCGACATTCCGGTCGCCAACCCGATCACCTGGCATCAGGGCCGGCTGATCGCGGGCGAATGCCGCATCGGCGCGCGGATCATGGAACTGGACCTGGATGGCGGCGAACCGCGCATCATCCTCGACAATATCGCGATGGCCAACGCCTTTCAGGTCGGCCCGGACGGCAAGCTCTATTTTCCCGTGATGGGCGCCAACGAGATTTGGCGGGTGGACATCAATGGCGGCGCACCCGAAGTGGTGGCCGGCGATCTGGGCGTGCCGGATTCGGTCAAGTTCGACAGCAAGGGGCGGATCGTCACGACTCAGGTGGCCAGCGGTCAGGTGTTGCGGCTCGATCTGGTGAGCGGCACGCGCGAAGTGCTGGCCGACCTTGGCCCCGGCCTCGACAATGTCAGCTTCATCGGTGACCGCATCTTCGTGTCGAGCATTCCGGGCGAGATCACCGAATTGCTGGGCGACGGCAAGGTCCGCTCCGTCGTGCCCCGCGCGCTGCAATGGCCGCTGGGCCTGGCCATGAGCGCGGACGGCGCGCTGTTCGTCGCCGACGGCACCTTCGGTTATACGTTGCAACCCGGCGAGGCACTGACCCTGGCCGGCATGATCTTCTACCCCGGCTGCCCCGGCTATATGCGCGGCGTCGCCGCCGGGGCGCAGGCGGGGGAGTGGATCATCAGCACGGGTCTGGGCGCGGTGGCGCGCTATAGGCCGGGGCAAGGGGAAAGCGATTTCCTCGCCACCGGCCTCGACCAGTTGATGGGCGTGGCGGTTGCGCCGGGCGGCGCGGTGATCGTCGCCGAATATGGCACCGGCCGGCTGCTCTCGATCGAGAATGGCGCTGTCAGCGAACTGGCCACCGGACTCGACAAGCCGATGGGCGTGGCGCTGGCGCCGGACGGGAAAGCCTATGTCGCCGAGGCCGGGGTGGGGCGCGTGGTACGGGTCGCGGGCGGTCGCAGCGAGACGATCATTGACGGCCTCGGTCGCCCGGAAGGGCTGGCGATCCATGATGGAACATTGTTCGTCGTCGATACGCGGACCAAGACATTGGTCGCCACCGACCTGTCGGGCGGCGCGCGCGCGACGATCGCCAGCGCCCTGCCGGTCGGCGCACCGGCGGGCGTCACGCCCAAATTCCTGGGGCCGATCGGTGACATGGCCGGGCCGATGATCAATTTCGCCGATGTGACGGCGGGACCGGACGGCACGCTCTATGTCTCGGGCGACGCGGAGGGGAGCGTGCTGGCGCTACGCCGCCGGTAAGGGACGGTCGCCGCTGAGCTGCTCGCTGAGCGCGTCCGCAGCCTCGACCAGCGCCTGTTGCAATGCGCCCAGCCCCTCGCGTTGCAGCGCGGCGCCGATGCCGATCGCGACCAGCGCATGGACCGGGCGGCCCGCGCCTTTCCATACGGGCGCGGAGACGACGGTGATGCCGGCAATATATTGGCCCTCATCCACCGCGAAGCCCTGCGCGCGGGTCTGGCGCAACTGTTCCATCCAGTCCTCGAACGGCGGCGGATCGTCCCAGCGCAGCGTGTCGAACCGCGCCTTCAGTTCCTTCTCGCCATAATCGCCAAAGGCGGCGATGCAGCGGCCGGTGGCGCTGATGAGCGCAGGAAAGCGGCTGCCGACCTGGGCGCTCAGTTGGAATCCGCTGCCCGACTGCGCCATGGCGACGACGATCATATGATCGAGGCCCACCGCTTGCACCCCCAGCATGGTAAGGCCGAAGCGCTGCGCCAGCCGATCCAGCACTGGCTGGGCAAGGTCGTTGAAAGCGTCGCGGCGCAGCCAGTTGCGCGCCAGCGTCAGCACGCCGGCCTGCAGCGCATAGCGTTTTGTGTCGGGATCGAAGGCAACCAGTTCCTCCTCCACCAATGCGCGCAGCACATAGAGGCAGGTGCTGGGCACCAGCCCCAGTTCCTTGGCGATCGCCTGCACGCCCAGCGGCCGATCGCTCTTGCCCAGCAGGCGCAGGATCGCGGCGGCGCGGGCGATGGCGGGCGCCTTGCTCTCCTGCACGGCCTTGGCGACCTTGCGGACGGTGGAGGGCGGGCGGGGCGTCGTGCGGCTGTCGGTCATGGCATCATCCTATCGCGACACCGATGGGCTGTCATTCGAAATATAGAACATCATTCACCATTTACAACAAATGAGTCGCTGTGACATCGCTTGTTGCAAGTAGCGACGGGGTTTCGACCCGTTCGCCCGGTTGAATGCCGGACCGATGGGATGGGATGATGGCGAAGCTAACCGACTATCGCAGCTATGCCGATGCACAGGCACATGCGACCTCAGCGGCGCTGTGGGATCTGTTCGACGGCGATCGCGAAGACCTCAACATCGCCCATGAATGCATCACCCGCCATGCCGACGGATCGGGCCGCGCCGCCGTGCGCATCGCCCATGCTGATGGCCGCGACGAAATATTGAGCTTCGACGCGATCGCGGCGGGCGCCGCGCGCTTCGCCCATTGGCTCGATGCCGAGGGTATTCAGCCGGGCGAGCGCATCGCCTTCATGCTGGAGCCGTCGCTGCCCTTCTATGTCTGCCTGTTCGGGGCGATGCAGACCGGCGCGATTTCGGTGCCGCTCTTCACCCTGTTCGGCCCGGATGCGTTGCGGCTGCGGGTGGATGACTGCAAGCCGACCATTCTGATCACCAATGCGGAAAAGGCGGAGCTGGCGCGCAGCATGGACGGCCCGCGCGTGATCGTCGCCGACGACGCATTGCTGGCCGACCTTGCCCGCTTCCCGGCGACCTACAGCCCGAAGACCAAGGCCAATGACCTGGCCGTCTTCCAATATACGTCGGGCACCACCCGCGAACTGCCCGAGGCGGTTAAGCACAGCCATCGCGCGCTGGTGACCTTGATGTTCGCCGCGCTCTACGGCACCGGCATCCGGCCGGGCGATGAGTTTTTCTGCCCCTCCTCGCCCGCCTGGGGCCATGGCCTGTGGCATGGCACGCTGGCGCCGCTGGGCCTGGGCGTGACCACCGGCACCTTTGCCGGTCGCTTCGATCCTGTGCGGCTGATGCAGGCGCTGGACGCTTATGGCATCACCAACATGTCGGCCGCCGCCACCCATTATCGGATGATGAAGAATAGCGGCCGGGCCGCCGACTTCGCCTTCCATTTCGACAAGCTGTCCTACACCGGCGAGCCGATCGACCCGGCGACGCTGGAGTTCATCGACGCCCATTTCAAGGTGCCGGCCTGTTCCATGTACGGCACGACCGAGATCGGCGTGGTGCTGGTCAACTATCCCGGCGCGCAGGATTTCATGGTCAAGCCCGGTTCGCTGGGCAAGGCGGTGCCGGGCCAGAGGCTGGAAGTGCAGCGTCCCGATGGCAGCGCCTGCGATCCCGGCGAGATTGGCGAGCTGATGCTGTGGCGCCGCGACCGGTGGGAAACCACCAAGGACCGGGCGAAGATCGACGGTGACGGCTATTTCTACCATTGTGGCCGCGCCGACGACGTCATCATCTCGGCCGGCTGGACGATGAGCGCGGTCGAGATCGAGAATACGCTGCTCAAGCATGAGGCGGTGCTGGAATGCGCGGTGATCGGCGTGCCCGACGACAAGCGCGGCCAGGTGGTGAAGGCCTTCATCATCCTCAATCGCGACGGCAGCGACGCGCTGGTCCGCGAACTGCAGGACTTCACCCGCGAAAAGCTCGCCCAGCATGAATTCCCCCGCATCGTCGAATTCGTGACCGACCTGCCCAAGACGCCGGCCGGCAAGGTTCACCGCAAGATTTTGAGAGATCGTGAGGCCGCCAAGGCGGCCGAACTCGCAAACTGAAGTCAGGAGAAGAGAGATGGCAACATTGGCCGAAGCGCCCGTGAACAAATTCCCCAAGATCACTGAGGAGGGGCTGGACGACCTGCGCAAGCGCATTGGCGTCAAGATCGAGAATACGGTCGAGCCGTGGAATTACGAAGCCACGCGCGACGCGATCCGCCATTATGCCCATGGTATCGGTGACGATAATCCGCTGTGGTGCGATCCGGCCTATGCCGAAAAGACCAAGCATGGTTCGCTGGTCGCGCTGCCGAGCTTCCTGTTCACCACCAGCCGCATCATCTCGGGCTATTGCGGTGGCCTGTCGGGCGTCCATGCCATGTGGGCGGGCGCCGACTGGACCTGGCACAAGCCGGTGCTGCGCAACGACACGATCCGCACCGAGGCCTATTTGAAGGATCTGGTCGAGCATCAGACCAAGTTTGCCGGCCGCAGCTTCCAGCAGATCTACCATGTCGATTTCTTCAACCAGTCGGGCGACAAGGTCGCCGAAGGCGACAGCTGGGTGTTCCGCACCGATCGCGACGAAGCGCGCGAGCGCGGCACCAAATACACCGAAGCCCGTGGCCGCGTGGAGCCCTTCACCGACGAACAGCTCGCCGAAATGTACAAGCTGTACGAGAAGGAAGAAATTCGCGGCGCCACGCCCCGTTATTGGGAAGATGTGCAGGTCGGCGACGAACTGCCGCGCATGATGAAGGGGCCGATGACCGTCACCGGCTTCATCTGCTACGCGCAGGGCTGGGGCGGCCTCTATATCCGCGCCAACAAGCTCGCGTGGAAGATGCAGCAGAAGCATCCCGGCACCGGTATCAAGAACCGCTTCAACGTGCCCGATTGCCCGGAACGCGTCCATTGGGACGAGGCGTTCGCGCTCGAAGTCGGCGCGCCGGGCGCCTATGACTATGGTCCGGAACGCTGCAGCTGGCTGACCCATCAGGTCACCAACTGGATCGGCGACGACGGCTTCCTGCATAAGAGCAAGTGCCAGATCCGCCGCCACAATCCCGATGGCGACGTGATCTTCATCGACGGCAGCGTGATCCGCAAGTTCGAGGAGAACGGCAAGAAATATGTCGAGATCCAGCAGCGCGCGGAAACCCATCGCGGCGAAGTCTCGGCCTTCGGCACCTCGATTGCCGAACTGCCCAGCCGCCCGGCCTGATCCGGGCGCGGCGGGCCGTTCCTTCCCCCTGGGGAGGATTTGGGACGGGACGGCCCACCGAAAGATGCATGATGGACAGCTGCGACAAGAGTGAATGGGCAGGGCCGCTGGCCGGGGTGCGGGTGCTGGATTTCACCCGCGTCCTGGCCGGCCCCTCGGCCGCGCTCGCGCTCGCCGATCTTGGCGCGGAGGTCATCAAGGTGGAGCCGCCCGGCAGCGGCGATGACACCCGCAGCTTCCCGCCGCTGCGCGAAGGCGAAAGCCATTATTTCCTCAGCGTCAACCGCGGCAAGAAGAGCATCGTGCTCGACCTCAAGACCCCCGAGGGGCTGGCGATCGCGCGCGATCTGGCGGCCAAGTCCGACATCGTCATCGAAAATTACCGGCCCGGCGTGATGGACCGGCTCGGCCTTGGCTATGAGGCGCTGTCGGCGCTCAATCCCGGCCTCATCTATTGCGCCATTTCCGGCTTCGGCATGACCGGGCCGCTCAAGGACCGGCCGTCCTTCGACATCGTGCTCCAGGCGATGTCGGGGGCGCTCAGCGTCAATGGCGAACCGGGCGGGCTGCCGACCAAGCTCGGCATTCCGCTGGGCGATCTGGTCGGTGGCATCAACGGGCCGATCGCGATCCTCGCCGCCCTGCATGAGCGCCATGCGACCGGGCGTGGCCGGCTGATCGACATCAGCCTGATGGACGGAATGATCGGCCTGCTCGGCTATCTAGCGCAACTCAGCTTCTTCACCGGGCAAGATCCGGTGCCGCAGGGATCGCAGCATCCCAATCTCGTCCCCTATGGCGTCTTCCCCGCCAGCGACGGGTCGATCGTGATCGCCTGCCTCACCAATCATTTCTGGGGCAAGATCTGCGCCGCGCTGGGGCTGGACACGCTGGCCGACGATCCGCGTTACGACATGCTGGGCAAGAGGCGCGAACGGCGGGCGGAGGTGAACGCCTTGCTGTCGGCGGTGACGCAGACCCGTACCGTGGCGGATCTCGCCGAGTTGTTCGCCGCGCATCAGGTGCCCCATGCGCCGATCCTGACCATCAGCGAGGCGCTGGCCCAGCCGCAGACGCTGGCCCGCAACATGGTGGTGGAGACCGAGCATAAGAGTTTGGGCACGATCCCGATCGTCAACCGCCCCTTCCGCTTCCCAGGCGCCGAGCAGCCGGTGCCGAGCGCGCCGCCGGTGCTGGGCGAGCATAGCGATGCGCTATTGTCTGACCTGCTGGGCATGGACGCACAGACCATCGCCCGGTTGCGCGACGCCGGGATCGTCGCCTGAGCGATCATTTGGCGCCACGCTTGGGGCGACGGCATCGCCGCCGCTAAGCTCCCCGCCAATCATCATCCGGGAGAGAGACTATCATGCTGCGATTTGACGACCGCGTCGCCCTGATCACCGGCGCCGGGCGTGGCCTCGGCCGGTCCTATGCGCTGCTGCTGGCGGCGCGCGGCGCCAAGGTGGTGGTCAATGATCCCGGCGTCAGCATGCAGGGTGAGGGGACCGACGCTGGCCCGGCCCAGTCGGTGGTGGACGAAATCCGCGCCGCCGGGGGACAGGCGGTCGCCTCGACCGACAGCGTCGCCACGCCCGAAGGCGGGCAGGCGATGATCGACCTCGCCCGCGACCATTTCGGCAGCATCGACATCCTTATCCACAATGCCGGCATCGTCCGGCGCGGCGGTCTGGCGGAGCTCAGCTATGCCGATTTCGAGACGGTGCTCGACGTCCATCTGCGCGGCGCCTTCCATGTCGTGCGCGCCGCCTTCCCGCATATGTGCGCGGCGAACTATGGCCGCATCGTCCTCACCGGATCGATCAACGGCCTTTATGGCAATGCCGGCGTGGTCAATTACAGCGTTGCCAAGGCCGGGATGATCGGCCTGTCCAACGTCGCCGCGATCGAAGGCGCGGCCCATGGGGTGAAGAGCAATATCATCCTGCCCGGCGCTGTCACCCGCATGGCCGAAGGGCTCGACACCAGCGCCTATCCGCCGATGGATCCGGAGCTGGTCGCGCCCGCCGTCGGCTATCTCGCGCATCAGGATTGCGCGGTCAGCGGCGAGATGCTGATCGCCATGGCCGGGCGCGTCGCGCGGGCCTACACGATGGAGACGGTCGGCGTGTTCCAGCCCGACTGGACGATCGAGCAGATCGCCGATCGGCTGGAGGCGATCCGCGACACGCAGGACGCGTTGCTGTTTCCGCCGGTGCCGACCGGCCATCTCGACCATCTGCGCTACAGTTTCGCGATGGCCAGTCAGGGGGCAAAACAGGGCTGATCGCTCAGCTCTGTTTCGCCGCCATCATCGCCTGGATCAGTGGCTTGATCTGGGCTTCCACCGGCGCCGGGTTGAAATGCTCGGCGACCGAGGCGATCCGACCATCGCGGATGCGCAGCAGGAAGATATAGCGATTGGCGAAGGGCTCGCCATTCACCAGTGTGCCCGCCGACCGCACCTCGGCCGCGACCCGGTCCCCTTCCGCCGTCAGCGAATCGACGGTGAAGCTCAGCCCGCCCTGGAACAGCGACCCGAGCATTGCGACGCCGCGCTGATAGGCAGCGCGCGGCGCATCGACGCCCGACGTCGTCGTCCAGGCGGTCATGTCGTCGGTCAGCAATTCATCCGGCAGTGCCGCCGCCGACAGGGCGGCGAAGAAGCGGCGGGCGAGGTCATGATGGGCCTGCGTCATCGGATCAGGCCTTCACGGGAATCGAGAAGCGGTCGGTATAGGCCTTGAAATGGGCGTGGATCTGCGCCCGATCCAGCCCATAATCGGCCAGGTCATAGCTGTGCTTGCCATGCTTGCCCTGTGGATTGGCGGCCAGCATCGCGGTCATGCCGGCTTCCGCTTCTGCCGTGAACGGTTCGTCAAAGCGGGCATAGAGCTTGCGCATCTCGCCGATCGGGTCACGCAGCTGGTCGTCATACTGGATGTCGTGGATCGCATCCTGGCCATGCTTTGCGCGATAGGCCAGCATCCGCTCGATCATCAGGTCGAAGGTGCGCAGCTGCGAGCGGCCGACCTCGACCGGGTCGACATCGGCGCTGAACATCTTGCGCACCTGATAGACGAGGGAGCAGGCCGAGCCGACGACATCGGCCGGATCGCGATGGGTCATCACCAGCTGGGCATCGGGATAGACGGTGGTGAGGTCGTCCAGGAACAGCGGATGCCAGGGATTTTTCAGCGTCCAGCGGCCGCCATTTTCCGCCTGCAGCAATTGCAGCAGCCGCTTGTGATAGCGGAAGGCGGGCAGGTAGCTCGTGGCGAACAGCCATTTCTGATAGCTCGGGATGTGCAGGACCGAGTCATAATATTGGGCGCAGAAGGACGGTGCCATGGCGAACTGGCACTCGGTCGGGCTGTCGGCATCCTCATGATGGATGGCCGAAATATGCGGCGCATATTTGAGCGACATGTCGAGCCGCGCCTGTTCCGCGACATAGCGCGGGTCGCTGCTGAGCGTGCCGGCGGCGGCGGGCGGCGCCGAATTGAACGCTTCCCAGCGCAGGAAGGACCGGCGGGCCGGATCGGCGTTGAGCAGGTTTATGGTCAAGGTCGTGCCGGTGCGCGGCAGGCCGAAGACGAATAGCGGCTTCTCGACCGGGGCGTCGAGCAGGTCTGGATGACGGGCGAGCCAGTCCTCGACCTGCAAGCGGTTGGCCAGCGTCGCGGTCAACTGCTGCGCCCAGCGGCCTTGCGCGGCTTCGGTGAGGTTGGCCTCGCGATTGATCGCGTCGACCAGTACGTCCAGCCCTTCCAATATGGCGTCGTCGCCCAGGTCGGAAAGGCCGGTCTGTTCGCGCGCGGCGGCGACCAGGGCGTCGGCGTCGAGGCCGATGGTGTCGGTGGTCATGATCCTCTTCCCTTCTGTTCTTCAGGCGGCCTGCGCCGCGATCTCGGCCAAGGCCCCCAGCACCATGTCGGCATGTTCATGCCGGCAGATGAGGAGGTCGGGCATATATGTGTCTTGCTGGTTGTAGGTCAGCGGCGATCCATCGATGCGGGATGCGTGGAGGCCGTGGGCGAGTGCGACGGCGGCGGGTGCGCAGCTGTCCCATTCATATTGGCCGCCGGCATGGAGATAGATGTCGGCCTGTCCCAGGATCACCGCCATGGCCTTGGCGCCGGCTGATCCCATGGGGACCAGTTCGGCGCCCAGCGCTTCGGCGACCGCGACCGCCTGGGGTGCGGGGCGGGTGCGGGATACGACCATGCGGAGCTTCTCGGGCGCGGGCGGGATTGCGCGCGGCTGGTCGGTGCGCAGGACGATGCCGTCGTCATGGCCGGGCAGCGCAACCGCACCGATGGTCGGTACGCCGTCGATGGCAAGACCGACATGGACGGCCCAGTCGGCGCGTTCCTCGCCATATTCGCGGGTGCCGTCGACCGGATCGACGATCCACACGCGGCTGTGCTGGAGCCGCGCCCCGTCACAGGCCATCTCCTCGGAGAGCAGGCCATCCTGTGCCCGCTGCTCCCGCAGCGCATGGACGAGGAACTGGTTGGCGGTCTGGTCGCCGGCCTTGCCGAGCGCCCTGGCGCTGAACAGGCCCGAGGCGCGGACCTCCAGCAGCAGGCGGCCGGCGGTTTCGGCGAGATGGGCGGCCAGGTCCGCGTCTGTCATCATGTTGCTCATTTGAGCGGCATGATCTTGCGGATGATATGCTCGGCGGCTTCCTGTGGCGTCATCTCGACGGTGTTGACCCGGATCTCGGGGCTGGTGGGCGCTTCATAGGGACTGTCGATGCCGGTGAAGTTCTTGAGGCTGCCCGAACGAGCCTTCTTGTAGAGTCCCTTGACGTCGCGTGCCTCGGCAACCTCGAGGGGCGTATCGACGAAGATCTCGATGAACTCGCCATCCGGCAGCATCTCGCGCACCATCTCGCGCTCGGCGCGGAAGGGGGAGATGAAGGCGGTCAGCACGATCAGGCCTGCATCCGCCATCAGCTTGGCGACCTCGCCGACACGGCGGATATTCTCGATCCGGTCGGCCTCGGTAAAGCCCAGATCCTTGTTGAGGCCATGGCGGATATTGTCGCCATCCAAGAGGAAGGTGTGGCGGTTCATCAGCGCGAGCCGCTTTTCCACCTCATTGGCGATGGTCGACTTGCCCGAGCCGGACAGGCCGGTGAACCAGAGGATGCGGGGCAGCTGGTTCTTGAGCGCGGCATGGTCCTGCCGGCCGATATCGGTCGCCTGCCAATGGACATTCTGGGCGCGGCGCAGCGAGAAGTGGAGCATGCCCGCCGCCACGGTGCGGTTGCTGATCTTGTCGATCAGAATGAAGCCGCCGAGCGTGCGGTTGTCGGCATAGGGCTCGAAGCTGATCGGCTTGTCGGTCGCCAGTTCAGCCACGCCAATGGCATTCAAGTCCAGCGTCTTGGCGGCCAGATGCTCCATCGTGTTGACGTTGACGACATATTTGGGCGCCTGGACGGTGGCCGATACGCTCTGCGTGCCGATCTTGAGCCAATAGGGCCGGCCCGGCAGCATCGCCTCGTCATCCATCCACACGATGGTCGCCTCGAACTGGCTGGAGACTTGCGGAGGATTGTCGGCGACCGCGATCACGTCGCCGCGCGAACAGTCGATCTCGTCGGCAAAGCAGAGCGTGACCGACTGGCCGGCAATCGCCTCGTCCAGGTCACCATCCAGCGTAACGATGCGACTGATGGTGCTGGTCTTGCCCGAGGGCAGCCCCCGCACGGCATCGCCCGGCTTGACCGATCCGCTGGCGATCAGGCCGGCAAAGCCGCGAAAGTCGAGGTTGGGGCGATTGACCCACTGGACCGGCATGCGGAAGGGCTTGGCCGCTGCAGTGGTGGCATCGACCTCGACGCTTTCGAGATGGGCCATCAGGGTCGGCCCCTGATACCAGGGCGTATTCTCGGACCGGGCGGTGATATTGTCGCCCTTGAAGCCGGAGATGGGGATGGGCGTGAAGGCGCTGATGCCGATGCTCTGCGCGAACGCGGCATAATCGGCGACGATCCTGTCGAACACGGCCTGATCATAGCCGACCAGGTCCATCTTGTTGACGGCGAGCACGATGTTGCGGATGCCGATCAGGTGGGCGAGGTAGCTATGGCGCCGCGTCTGGGTGAGGATGCCCTTGCGCGCGTCGATCAGGATGACGGCCAGGTCGGCGGTGGACGCGCCGGTGACCATGTTGCGGGTATATTGTTCATGGCCGGGCGTATCGGCGACGATGAACTTGCGCTTCTCGGTGGCGAAGAAGCGATAGGCGACGTCGATGGTGATGCCCTGTTCGCGCTCGGCGGCGAGGCCATCGACCAGCAGGGCGAAGTCGATCTCGCCGCCTTGCGTGCCGACGCGCTTGCTGTCCGCCTGCAGCGCTTCGAGCTGATCCTCGAAGATCATCTTCGAATCATAGAGCAGCCGCCCGATCAGGGTGGACTTGCCGTCATCGACGCTGCCGCAGGTGATGAAGCGCAGCATGGTCTTGTGCTGATGGACGTCGAGATAGGCGTCGATGTCCTGCGCGATCAGCGCATCGGTCTGGTAGATCGGGGCCTGGCTGTCGGGCTGGGTGAGCGTATCGGTCATTGGCTTTGTCCCGTCATCCCAGCGAAGGCTGGGATCTGGTTGATCTTGGAGAGGGTCAGCCCGGAGGCCTGAGGCCCCGGCCTTTGCCGGGGTTGACGCTTCGGAACGCTACGCATTCCGTGGCGCGTCAAAAGTAACCCTCCTGCTTCTTCTTCTCCATGCCGGCGCCGCCGGCATCCTTGTCGATGGCACGGCCCTGGCGCTCGGATGTGGTGGTGAGCAGCATCTCCTGGATCACCTCGGACAGGGTGCTGGCCTCGCTCTCGACTGCGCCGGTGAGGGGATAACAGCCCAAAGTGCGGAAGCGGATCGAGCGCTCGACCGGCACTTCGCCGGGCGCGAGCGGGAAGCGGTCATCATCGACCATCAGCAGCATGCCGTCGCGCTCGACGGTGGGGCGCGGCGCAGCGAAATAGAGCGGCACGATCTCGATGCCTTCGAGCTGGATATATTGCCAGATGTCGAGCTCGGTCCAGTTGCTGATCGGAAAGACGCGGATGCTCTCGCCCTTGGCCTTGCGCGCGTTGTAGAGGTTCCACAGTTCGGGCCGCTGGTTCTTGGGATCCCAGCCGTGCGAGGCAGTACGGAAGGAGAAGATGCGCTCCTTGGCGCGGCTCTTCTCCTCGTCGCGCCGCGCGCCGCCAAAGGCCGCGTCGAAGCCGAACTTGTCGAGCGCCTGCTTCAACCCTTCCGTCTTCCACATGTCGGTATGGAGCGCGCCATGGTCGAACGGGTTGATGCCGCGCGCCTGCGCCTCGGGATTATGATGGACCAGCAGTTCCATCCCCGCGTCGCGCGCGGCCTTGTCGCGCAGATCGTACATCGCCCGGAACTTCCAGGTGGTGTCGACATGGAGCAGGGGGAAGGGCGGCGGCGAGGGATAGAAGGCCTTCTTGGCCAGATGCAGCATCACTGCGCTGTCCTTGCCCACCGAATACAGCATCACAGGCCGTTCCGCCTCCGACACAACCTCCCGCAATATATGTATACTCTCCGCCTCTAGGCGCTCCAAATGGGTCAGACTGCGTGCCATGATTATGCTTCCTGAAATGGGTGTCAGGCGGCCGGGAGCCGCTTTTCGGCGTCAGCGATTTCCGCCTTCAGCCACATGGTTTCGGACAGGTTGGTGCCGCCGCTGCGGGCGAGCAATTGTTCGAGCGCTGCCTTCTTGACGGTCAGCGCTGCCTCATGGTCGGGCGCGACGCCCAGCGCGATGTCGAGCAAGTGCAGCGCCTCGAGCGGACGCCCCGCCGCGGCATGGACATGGGCGCGGGCGGCCAATGCCCCGGCGCCGCCGGCCAGTTCGACCAGATCGGGATAGACGGTCGGGCGCGGCACGCCATAAAGGGCGGTGGTGCCATCCTCATAATGGAACCAGCCGGCATTTTCCTCCCAGATGGCGCGGACCACCCAGCTGGTCTTGCCGTGAAATTCGCCGATGCGGATATCCTCGGGCAGGACGATCTCGCGCATCAGATCCTGCACATCGCGGCCGGCATTCATGCCGGCGATGGTCTCGCGCTCGATATAGGTGACGGCGGCGTGCATCCGGTCGAGATCGGCGCGGATCATGTCCGCGCCACGGATCGGATCGCCATGGCCGGTGATCACCAGTTCGGGCTCCAGCGACCGGACATGCTCCAGCGACTGGAGATAGGCGCGCACCAGCCGGGGCCGGTCACCGCGCATCGTCACCAGATTGGGCATGGAGCGCCACACCGGGCCGAACAGATTGCCGGTGAAGATGATCTTTTCCTCGGGCATCCAGACGAAGACCGAGCAGAGCGTCTCGCCGCCAGGCGTCTTCACCACCTCGAACTTGCGGCCGCCTTGTTCGAAGGCATGGACGGTCTCGACCATCCGGTCGGGGACGATGCGGGGCGGCTTGGGCGGCGGACCGTCGCGCCGGGTCATCGACGCCCAAAGCTTGCCCGATCGGATGCCGAGGAACGGGCCGAGCCGGTCGAAATACTCCTCCGTGTCAACAAAGTTGACACCCGTGATCACCTCCGTTCCCGGCTCCTGCTGGTCGGGCAGGGCGCCATAATGGTCGGGATGGGCCTGGGTGACGATGATGCGTTTCAGCGCGCCGGTGCGGTGCGGCGCGAACAGGCCCTTGTTGCGCGCGCCATTGCCCAGGAAGCCGGTATTGACCAGCAGGTCGCCGTCCGCCGTCGTCACCAGATAGGCGTTGGAAATATCCTTCACCATGAAGATGCTATCGGTGATCGCTTCCGCCTCGGTCTGGCCCTGTCCGGCCATGACGAGGGCGCCCAGCGGCGTCTGCGGCTTCTCGGTGGCTTGCGTGCTCATGCGTCGGCTCCCTCGAACTCGATCATGACCTTGGCGGATTGCGGGCGGGCAGCGATTTCCAGCCCCTCCATCACCTGCGCGAAGGGCAGCTTGTGGCTGATCAGCGCCGCGATCTTGTCCTTCAGGCGCGGCATGGCGGCGATCACGTCGGGCATTTCGGTCGGATAGCCGACCGCCGTGGTGATCGTCATTTCCGTCGTCAGCATCGGGCCGGCGGGCAGCTCGATCGGCTTCATATAGGCGGCGGTGATGACATGGCGGGCATGGGTCTTGGCCATGGCGATCACGTCGGCCAGGATGGAGGGCGCCCCGGCCGCGTCGATATAGGCGTCGGTCTGCGCCTTTTCGCGGCCGAACACGGTGGTGGTGCCATGGATCGCCTTGATCCGGGCGATCACATCTTCCTTCGCCGGATTGATTGTGTGGGCGCCGAGCGCGCGGGCGCGTTCCAGCCGTTCCTCGGCCAGGTCGAGCGCGATCACATCCTGGCAACCCCGGTCGATCGCCCAGAGGACCATGCCCAGGCCGATCGGGCCGCAGCCGAAGATCACCACCTTGTCGCCGGCCTTGGCCTGCGCCCGGTTGACGCCGTGCATCGCCACCGACAGCGGTTCGCACATGGCGGCGACATCATAGGGTATGCCGTCCGGGATCGGCAGCAGGCTGTCACCCAGCCGCGCGTCGCGGACCAGCAATTCCTCGGTAAAGGCGCCCTCCGGTCCGCCGCTGCCGATGAAGCTGGGGGTCATCATCGGGTTGATGATGACGCTCTGGCCGACGCTGACGCCCGCCACTTCCTCACCGACGATCATGATCTCGCCCGCGCCCTCATGGCCGAGCGCGGTCAGCTTGCCGGGGCCGGGAATGCCGCCATTCTTGATATAGCTGAGGTCGCTGCCGCAAATGCCGCAGGCCTTCATCTTCACGACGACGTCCTTCGGACCCGGCTCGGGCCGCTGATAGGCGTCGAGCCGGACATCGTTCACATCATGGATGTTGAGCAGGTGCATCGGGGCGCTCCGTCGATCGGCTCAGAAGGCGTAGGGCGGATAGACGAGGCTGCCGCCGTCGATGACGATCGTGTCGCCGCTATGGTAACGCGAGGCGTCGGACGCGAGATAGGCGCCGATCCCTTCGAAATCCTCGATCGCGCCGGGGCGATGGATCGGCGTCTTGGCCGAGAAATGGGCGTCGACGGCGGCCATGCGGGCCTGCATCTCCGGGCTCATCTCGCCATCGCCGCCGATGCCGGTCTTGATATAGCCCGGCGCGATGCTGTTGGCGCGGATCTCATACTTGCCCAGTTCCGCCGCCATGCCACGCACGGCGGCGCCCATGCCGCCCTTGGACGCGGCATAATTGTTGATCCCGGCAATGCCATGGAACATCGACAGGCTGCCGCAATAGACCAGGCTGCCGCCTGGCTCGCCAGCCTCGGCGCGGGCGACCATCGCCTTGGCCCCTTCGCGCAGGGTGAAGAAGGCGCCGTGCAGGTTGACCGCCAGCAGGTCATGCCATTCCGCCGAATCCAGCGTCAGCACCGAACGCGAGCGCGAGGCGCGGCCCGAATTGGCGAAGACGCAGTCGATGCGGCCGAAATCGGCGAGCAGCTTCGCATAGCCGTCGACGATCGCCTCTTCCGACGCGACATCGACCTGATAGGTTTCGACCCGGCCGGCGCCTGCTGCGCGCAGGGCGGCGGCGGCGGCTTCGTTCTTGTCCGCATTGCGCGCCCAGATGGCGATGTCGCCGCCCATCTTGGCGACGCCCATGGCGAAGCCCAGGCCAATGCCGCCATTGCCGCCGGTGACCAGCGTGACCTTGCCCGTGCAGTCGAAAAGACCCTTAGCCATTCATCTCTCTCCATAGGGTGCCGCATCGTTGGCGGCTTGCCTGATGGCCCAAGGATGCGGGCGACTCCGGCGCCGATGCAATTGACCAGACTATCGAGAATGAGCCATAGTGCAGCGATAGGGCCAAACATGGCCAGAGAGCGGGGGAGCGATGGCGGAATCCTATGCCAGGTCGGTTTTCGAGGCCGAGATTGCGGTGCCGCAGGCCCAGGCACGGATCATGCGGCTCGACCTGGCGGGGCCGACCGACCGTATTTTCCGGCGCGAGCGCCATTATTGGCTCGACATGTGTCTGACCCCCCGGCCCGAGCGGGTGCGCGGCTGCTATGCCGACCATTGGGGGCCGCATCGCTATGAGCGGCTGGGCGAGATTTTCCTGGTGCCGCCGGGGCAGGCCTTGCGGTTGCGGACCGAAGGAGAGGGCAGCCAGTCTTCGGTCGTATGCGAGATCAAGGCGGAGGCGATCGACCGCTGGCTCGACGGGCCGATCGAATGGACCGACAGCCGCCTCGCCGCCTGCCTCGACATCGCTCATCCGCATATGCGCGCCTGCCTGTTCCGCCTGGCGGAGGAGGTGAACCGGCCGGGGCCGGGCAGCATCGTGCTGGCCGAACTGATCGCCGGGCAACTGGCGATCGAGGTGGCGCGCTATTGTCAGGCGATCGCCGAGGGACCAGCGACCGGGGGCCTTGCTACCTGGCGGCTGCGGCGGATCGACGAGCGGCTGCAACTGGGCGGCGCGGCGCCCTCGCTGGAGGAGCTGGCCGCGCTGTGCAACCTGTCGGTGCGCCAACTGACGCGCGGCTTTCGCGCCAGCCGGGGCTGTTCGATCGGCGACTATATCGTCCAGTGCCGGATCGATGTCGCCAAACGCTATCTGGGATCGAGCGAGAGCATCAAGGAGATTGCCTTCGCGCTCGGATTCGCTTCGCCCTCCAGCTTCGCCTTCGCCTTTCGCCGCGCCACCGGGGCGACCCCGCGCCAGTTTCGCCAGCATCTGACATCGCGCCCGCGATAGGGGCGGACGCTACTCTTCTGATATGGCCTGATATCGATAGTCCGTCCCGTTCACTTGATCGGGCAGCATTGGCGCGCATCGCCCTGCTGCCCATGATGGCGGCAAAAGACATCAGGAGAGATATGCCATGGGCGCAGCTTTGGTTGCCGACGCGCTGATCGACCGCGCGATCAAGGCCACCGGCCTTGATCGCTTCGATTCCGACAGCTATCGCGAAGGGCTGGACATTTTGCTCGCGGATGCGAACCAGACCGGCCTGTCGGACAGCGGCCATGCGCGGATGGAGGCCAATGTCGTCGACCTCCTGTCCAATCGCCTCCGGACCACCGACTATCTGGCGCAGCGGCCCGAGCTGCTGGAACGGCCGGTCGAGCGGCCGGTCTTCGTCTTCGGCATTCCGCGCACCGGCACGACCCTGCTCAGCAATCTGCTCGCCTGCGATCCGGCCCGGCGCTCACCGCTGACCTGGGAGATTGACGAGCCGGTGCCGCCGGCGACCAGCGCGACGCTCAAGAGCGATCCGCGCGCCATCGCCCGGCTTGAACAGGAAAAGGCGATGCTCGCCGCCCGGCCGGAAATGGGCAAATATTATCGCAATTCGGCCGTCTATCCCAATGAGTGCATCTTCTTCATGGCGCATGATTTCAAGGCGCTGGCGCTGGAATCGCGGGGGAAGCTGCCCAATTATCGCGACTGGCTTTTCTCCACCGACATGACGTCGGCCTATGAATATCACAAACGCTTCCTGCAATTGCTGCAGGCCGATGCGCCGGGCGTGTGGAACCTCAAAATGCCGAGCCACAGCCTGTGGATCGAGACGATCCGCAAAATCTATCCCGACGCCCGATTCATCTGGACCCATCGCGATCCCTATACTGCGATGGGCAGCTTTTGCTCGATCATCAGCCTGGGGCAGATGGCCTTTACCGGCCGGGTCGATCCTGAATGGCTTGCGGAAAACTGCACCTATCAGGCCCGGCTCCATGCCGACCGCATCATGGATGCGCGCGAGCGGCTGGGCGAGGACAGCATGGTCGATGTCCATTATGCCGACCTCACCACCGATCCGATCGGCACGATGCGGCGGCTCTACGCCGCGCTGGGCGATGAGTTCACGCCGGAGGCGGAGGCGGCGATGCAGGCCTGGCTGGACGACAACCCGCAGGGCAAGTTCGGTCGCCACGATTACAAGCTCGCCCAATATGGCCTGTCGGTCGAACAATTGGCGCCGCATTTCGAGCGCTATCTGGCGCGCTATGACGTCGCGCGGGAGGGCTGAGCCATGCTGACCGGCCATCATTTCCAGAACGCCTATGTCACCCGCAATGTCGACAAGGCCGTCGCCCAGTTCCGCGACCAGGCGGATATCCGCACCCTGTCGGAGATCGAGGTGCCGGTGCAGCTCTGGACCCCGCAGGGCGAGGGGCAGGGCGTGCAGAAGCTCGCCTTCGTCTGGGTCGACGACATGCAGTTCGAACTGATCCAGCCGATATCGGGCGATGTGCTGGCGCTCTATCGCGATGCGCTGCCCGATGATGATCGGCTGGTCTTCCACCATATCTGCAACCGGGTCGATGACTGGGCCGCCTTCATGGCGCGGATCGAGGACCAGCCCTATCCGGTGGTGCTCAAGGGCGGGACGCCGGGCATGCTGGAGTTCGTCTATCTCGATACCCGGCCCTGGCTGGGCCATTATGTAGAATATGTGTGGATGGGACCGGACCGCTGGAAAGGCATGGGCGGCCTGTAAAAGGAGAGAATAGATGATCAGCATGGCCCGTTTCGGCACCCGCGACCTGGATGGCGCGAAGCGTTTCTATGACGGCATTGCCGAACTGCTGGGGGCGGTGCGGGCCTATGATCGGCCCGATCTGGTCGCCTACAAGACCGCCGAGGGCGGCATGCTGCTGATCGGCATCCCGTTCGAGGGGGATGCGACGCCGGGCAATGGCAATCAGGTCGGTATCCAGGCGGAGAGCCGGGCACAGGTCGATGCGGTCCATGCCCGCGCGCTCGAACTGGGCGGCAAGTGCGAAGGGAAGCCCGGCATTCGCGGCGATGATCCCAATGGCTTCTACGGCGCCTATTTCCGCGATCTGGACGGCAACAAGATGACGATCTTCCGCTTCGGCCCGCCGGAAGCCTGACTCAAAGCAGGCTGCCGCCGTCTACCGGATAGACCTGGCCGGTGATGAATCCGGCCTGGTCCGACGCCAGATAGACGGCGAGCGACGCGACCTCTTCGGCAAAGGCGACGGGACGGCCCAGCACGGTCTGGCGCGATCGCCTTGCCATGTCTTCCGGGCTGGTGCCGGCAAAGGCCTTGGCAAAGAAATTGCTGTCGGGATGGAAGCGGCTGCCCATGCTGAAGGCGGCCGGGTCGCGCGAAACCGTACCATAAGGGGCGACGCAATTGACGCGGATGCCGTGCTGCCCGACTTCCTTGGCCAGCACCTTGGTAAAGCCATGAACCGCCGCCTTGGCCGCCGAATAGACCGGCAGCATATAGTCGCCGACGATTCCCGCCGTGGACCCGATATTGACGATCGCGCCGGCCTTGCGCGCGACCATGCCGGGCAGCACGGCATGGGTCATGCGCAGCAATGTGCCCAGATTGAGGTCGATGTCGCCATCCCAGCTTGCCGGGTCCGAATCGACGAAGAATCCTGCGCCGACATTGCCACCGACATTGTTGACGAGAATCGTGACGTCACCCAGTTCGGATGTCGTTGCCAAAATTTGCGCAGGAGCGGCCCGATCGCTGAGGTCGGCCGCCACGAAGCGCGCCTCCTTCGCACCGGCGGCGATCGCCTGCTCCACCAGCCGGGCGCCAGCCGACTGGTCGCGCCCCACCGCAACCAGCTTCACTCCTTCGGCCGCCAGTCCAAGGCTGATGGCGCGGCCGATATTGGCGGTCGCGCCAGTTACGATCGCGACTGTGCCCGCCAGTTGCATGTCCATTACGCTATCCCCTCTCATGCGCCATCGGCCGGCCATCATGCAGGGGGAAAGGGTGGGCGCAAATCGCCCCGGGGATCAGTGGCGATCAGGCGGAATCGCGATGGCGATATGTCGTCATTTTCGGGGGTGTCGGGCTTCTCGGGCCGCCAATATCAGGCATAACGAGAATCAACCAAAGCAAAAAAGATCACTGCATCAATGGTGACTCAATAGTCAACATGATGTTTATTTGGGGAGGCTTCATTTATGAATCGCATGTCGGCCTATTATTTGATCGGCGCGAGTGTCGCGGCACTCACTGTCGCGACGCCAGCTCTTGCCCAGGCGCCCGAGGAGCAGGCTGCAACCACGAACGCCGGGTTCGATCCGCAGATCATCATCGTCGAGGCGCGTCGTCGTGGCGAAGACATTCAGGACGTGCCTGCGGTGGTCAACGCGGTCACCGAACAGGCGATCGGCAACCTCAACATCCGCACCTTCAACGAAGTCCAGGCGCTGGCGCCGGGCCTCGAACTGACCAACAACGCCAATGGCATCGGTGGCAATGCGCGCCTGCGCGGCGTGAATTTCGACGCCAATGCCAGCGGTAACAGCGGCACCATCCAATTCTATTTCAACGACGCGCCGCTCTCGCCGGGTGCCGTGCTGCAGCAGATGTATGACATCGGCCAGATCGAAGTGCAGCGCGGGCCGCAGGGTACGCTGCGCGGCCGCGCTTCGCCGTCGGGTTCGATCACCATCACCACCCGCAAGCCCGACCTCAACCAGTTTGGTGGCGCCATCGACTGGACCGGCAACGATATCGGCACGCTGAACTTCAAGGGCGCGCTGAACCTGCCGATCATCGAGGGGATTGCGGGCATTCGCGTGTCGGGCGTCTGGAACGAGGATGATGCCGATCGCGTCCGCCCGATCAGCGGTGGCCCGAGCCCCTGGTCGCGCACCAAGAGCACCCGGGTCGTCGGCACGATCGAGCCGACCGACTGGCTTAAGCTGGAAGGCACCTATCAATATATGGACCGCGATGCGCGGACCTATGACCAGGCGATTTCCTTCAGCGAAGCCAATCCCAATGCCACGCCCAGCCCGGTGCTGATCACCGCCAAGGATCGGCTGTCGATCCAGGAATCGCCGCGTATCATCAACCAGCGCTTTGACATCTTCAACTGGCGGTCGGAACTGGCCTTCGCTGGCCAGCGCCTGATCTATCAGGGCATGTATACGAAGCAGAAATTCCATTCGACCGACAATGTCGACGATGGCAATTTCTTCGTCGGCCGCGACGTCAACCAGGTCACCGACACCGTGGCCAAGGAAACCTCGCATGAAATCCGGTTGCAGAATGAAGAACGTGTGTTCGACATGTTCGACTATGTCATCGGCTTCTTCGACGACAAGCTCAACCCGCCGACCCATCTGACCTCGCCGACCATCGTGCGTCTGCCTGCTGCCCTTGGCGGCCGCATTGCTTCGGTGGTGCAGACCGAGATCGACCGTACCGGCAAGGCGCATGAGCAGTCCTTCTTCGGCAACCTGACCGCCCATTTCGGCGAGGCGACCGAACTGGCGGGCGGCCTGCGCCAGATCAAGTACAAGTCGCAAAACTATCTGGCGGTCAATGGCAACACCATCGCCGCAGATACGCAGGATACCGACAAGCTGATCTACAGCGCGTCGCTCAAGCATAATTTCACGCCGGACTTCCTGGTCTATGCTGCCACCGGCAGCTCCTTCCGTCCGGGCATCAACGTGGTCGGCGACTTCAATATCGCACCGTCGGCGCTGGAGCGGTCCTTCCTCGACCTGCCACCCGAAACCTCCAAATCCTATGAGCTGGGCTTCAAGAGCACGCTTATGGGCGGGCGGATGCGCTTCAACGTCACCGCCTATCACCAGAAGTACAAGAACTTCCCCTATCGCGTGCCGAACAGCGGCGTTTACTATGTAAACACCGTCGCCGTCCGCAATGCGGCCGGCCAGGTCACCGGCACCGCGCAGCAGGTGGGTTCGTTCAACTTCGTGGGCGCTGTCCCGGTCGAGGTGAACGGCGTGGAAAGCGAACTGGGCTTCGACATCACCCGCAGCTGGAACGTCAATCTGACCGGCAGCTATTCGCTCGGCAAGATCAAGAACGGCACCATCCCGTGCAACGATCTGAACGGCGACGGCATCCCCGATCCGGTCGGCAATGCGCCGAGCTTGGCGGAACTGCAGGGAGCGGTCGGTGCCGACAATCTCTCGGCTTGTCAGGTGAACCAGCGCGCGGCCTTCCTGCCGCCGATCACCGCCACGCTGCAGAGCGAGTTCCACACCAGCATTTCGGGCAAGACCGACGGCTTCATCCGTGGCCTCGTCAATTATAACGGCAAGTCGAAGGGCGATCCGGGCAATAATTATGACGATGTCAGCGCCTATGCGCTGGTCAATCTCTATGCCGGTATCCGCGATCCCGATGGCGGCTGGGAAATCTCGCTGTTCGCCAAGAATCTGTTCGACACGACCAAGGTGCTGACGCGGACCACACCGCTCTTCACCGGCTATCAGCAGATCACCGGCTTCACCGCGACCGGCGCGACCACGGCGGCGGCGACCTATACCAGCACCTATACCGGTGCCACGGTCACCCCGCCGCGCGAATTTGGCGTCAATCTGCGCTTCGCCTTCGGTTCGCGCTGATCCATCCGCGCAACGGCTAAAGGATCGGCCGGGCAGCCCCAGGGTTGTCCGGCCGATCGGCGTTTGAGGCCAGGACCTTCGCGGGAGCGATGAGGCCATGGCTGCCGGGTGGCAGCGATTGACTCTGGCCCCGGAGCGGGCAGGGATGGAGCCGATCAACAGGGCTGATCATTATAGGCTCTGAACGATCAACCCAGGTGAGGCAGCATGACGGACATTCGGAAAAGGCGCGCCCGCGATCCCGTGGCGACCCGCGAGGCCATATTGGAAGCGGCCCGTGCGTTGCTGGCCAAGGATGGACCGGATGGCGTCAGCCTGTCGGAAGTGGCCCATCTCGCCGGCGTCAATCGCGGCACGGCCTATCAGCATTTCGAAACCCGCGAGAAGCTGATCGAGGCGACCGCGGATTGGGTTTCGGAACGCATGTTCCGTTCGGTCTTCGGCGATCCCGATACGATCGGCGAGCGCCGGGTCGAGGAAGTCGACATTGCCGACACCACCGATCGTCTGGCCATGTTCGCGATGGACAATCCCGAACTCTGCCGCATCTGGCTGCTCCAGCTTCTGGCCTCGCCCGATCCGATGGCTGATCCCTTCTGGCGCGAATATGAAGGTTCGCTTCAGCGCTTCGCCAATAGCGATCTCGCCGAAGACGGCGTCGATGCCGAAGTCCTGTCGGTGCTGATGCTGGCCGGCGCCTTTCTCTGGCCGATCTGGGCGCGCAGTCATGCGCGCGAAGAGGGCGAACGGCGCGCGCTCGGCCGTCGCCTCGCCCAGGAATGCCTGCGTCTGTGCATGTTCGGATCGATGCGCAGCGACAAATTCCCCGACATTGCCGAGCGGCTCGGCCGTCCGCTCGCGCCGCTCCCCAGGGTTGCCCAGGGATAGGCTGCCCGATTTCCCTTTCTCTCTTCAAGAAGGACCGACCGCATGTTTTCCGCCATCCTGATCGAAAAGACCGACGACAAGCAGAGCGTCTCGCTCGCCCAGGTCGATGAGGCGCAGCTGCCCGAGGGTGATGTCACCATCGACGTCGATTATTCGACCCTGAACTACAAGGATGGCCTGGCGATCACCGGTGCCTCGCCGGTGGTGCGCAAATTTCCGATGGTGCCCGGCATCGATCTGGTCGGCACCGTCCGCAGTTCCGACCATGGTGACTGGAAGGCCGGCGACAAGGTGGTGCTGAACGGCTGGGGCGTGGGCGAGGGCCATTGGGGTGGCCTCTCCCAGGTCGCCCGGCTGAAGGGCGACTGGCTGGTGCCGCTGCCCACGGCCTTCACGCCCAAGCAGGCGATGGCGATCGGCACCGCCGGCTATACCGCAGCGCTCTGCGTCGAGGCACTGGTGAAGGCGGGCGTGACCCCCGACCAGGGCGAAATCCTCGTCACCGGCGCGACCGGCGGCGTCGGCAGCGTTGCGGTCGCTTTGCTCAAGAAGGCGGGCTTCACCGTGATCGGCTCCACCGGCAAGTCGGCCGAGGGCGACTATCTCAAGACGTTGGGGGCCGACGGCGTGATCGACCGCGCCGAACTGTCGGAAAAGGGCAAGCCGCTGCAGAAGGAGCGCTGGGCCGGCGTGGTCGACTCGGTCGGCAGCTTCACCCTGGCCAATGCCTGCGCCCAGACCCGCTATGGCGGCGCCGTCGCGGCCTGTGGCCTTGCCCAGGGCGCCGATTTCCCGGCGACCGTCATGCCGTTCATCCTGCGCGGCGTGCGCCTGCTCGGCGTCGACAGCGTGATGGCGCCCAAGCCCGTGCGCCTCGCCGCCTGGGCGCGGCTGGCCCGCGATCTTGACCCGGCGCTGCTGGAGGTGATCGCGCAGGAGATCTCGCTCGGCGATGCGATCGGCGTCGCCGCCGACCTGCTCGCCGGCAAGGTGCGCGGCCGCGTCATCGTCGACGTCAACCGCTAAGCCGATGGCTGCGCTCTCGATCGTCGCCGGCCCGCCTCTTTCTGAAGAGGAGGGCCTGGGCACGCTGACGCTCGGCGGCTGGCTGCATGAGGTCACGCAGGCCCATGCCGGGCGGGAGGCGCTGGTCTTCCACGGACCCGATGGCGTGGTCCGCTGGAGCCATGACGATCTGTGGGCGCAGGCCAATGCGGTCGCCCGGTCGCTGGTCGCCTGTGGCGTGGGCAAGGGGACGCGCGTCGGCGTGTTGATGACCAACCGGCCGGAATTTCTCTCGGCCGTGTTCGGCATCGCGCTCGCCGGCGGCGTCGCCGCGACGCTCAGCACCTTCTCGACCCCGGCCGAACTCGACCATCTGGTCCAGTCCTCGGCCTGCTCCGTGCTATTGCTCGAACGCAGCGTGCTGAAGAAGGATTTCGGCGCGATCCTCGCCGATCTGGAACCCGCGATCGGCGTCGCGGGCGACGGCCGGCTGGTCTCCACCCGCTTCCCCTTCCTACGCCATCTCGCCGCCGTCGACGGAGCGATGGGTCGGATCGAGGACTGGGGTGCTTTCCTCGCGCGCGGCGACGCTGTCGATCAGGCGCTGGTCGATGCGACCGCCGCTACCGTCATGCCGGCCGATCCGGGCGTGCTCTTCTTCTCCTCCGGCTCCACCGCCAAGCCCAAGGGCATCATCAGCGCGCATCGCGGCCCGACCTTGCAGCTCTGGCGCTGGAAACGCTTCCTGCAAGCGAAGCCCGACGCCCGCGCCTGGTCGGCCAACGGCTTTTTCTGGTCGGGCAATTTCTGCATGGCCATCGGTGGCGCGCTGACCGGCGGCGGCAGCCTGATCCTGCAACAGACCTTCCAGCCGGCGGAAGCGCTGAGCCTGATGGAAGCGGAAAAGGCGACCATGGCCTTTGCCTGGCCGCATCAATGGGCGCAGCTGGAAGCCGCGGCCAATTGGGGCGATGTCGACCTGTCCGCGCTCTATTATGTCAATCCTACCAATCCGCTCGGCCGCCATCCGACCGTCAGCACAAACTGGCAGGAACCGATGGCCGCCTATGGCAATACCGAGACCTTTACGATCAGCTCGATCTTCCCGTCCGGCACGCCCGAAGAACGGATTGCCGGCAGCCATGGCGCGCCGCTGCCCGGCAATATCTTCAAGATCGTCGATCCGCTCACCGGCGCGGTCGTGCCGCTCGGTGAACGGGGCGAGATCGCGGTCAAGGGGCCGACCCTGATGCTGGGCTATGTCGGCATCCCGCTTGATGACTCGGTCGATGGCGAGGGGTTCTTCCGCACCGGCGACGGCGGCTGGTTCGACACGGAAGGACGGCTGCACTGGGAAGGGCGGCTCAACGACATCATCAAGACCGGCGGCGCCAACGTCTCGCCGATCGAGATAGACAGCGTCATCAAGACCTGTCCGGGCGTCAAGGTGACCCAGACCGTGGGCGTCCCGCATGAAACGCTGGGCGAACTGGTGGTCACCTGCATCGTCCCGCATGCGGATGCCATGCTGGACGAGGACGGCATTCGCGGCTTCGCGAAGGAGCAATTGGCGAGCTTCAAGGTGCCCCGCCGCGTGCTCTTCTTTGCCGAGAGCGATCTGGAACTGACCGGCAGTGCAAAGATCAAGACGGCGGACCTCAAGGCGCTGGTGGTCAAGCGGCTGGAGGTCGAGGCTGCGTGACCGATCCGGCCGGGCAGGCGCTGGCTATCGCCAATCTCAAGGCGCGCTATTGCGCGGCGGCGGATCTGGCGGCGCAGGCACCTGACCAGGCAAGGGCGCTGTTCGCCGACATCTTCACCGACGATTTCGTGGGTGATTATGGCCTGACGCCGTTGCTCGGGGCGGCCGCGATCATCGATTTCCTCTGCACCGCTATCGCCGGCAACAGCCAATGGGTGCTGCACATGCTCCATTCACCCCGGATCGAGGTGCAGGAAAGCGAGGCGACCGGCGACTGGACCGTCTTCGTCCAACTGAAACGGCGCGATGGCGGTGCGGTCGACACGGTAATGGGGCGCTATAGCGACCATTTTCGCCTGACCCCGGCGGGCTGGCGCATCGCCCGCGTCACCTTCGCGCGGGTGGAATGACCGGGATGACTGATCCTCTCGGGCGTCGCTCGCTGCTGCTGGGCGGCGCTGCATCGTTGATGCTGGCCGGCCATGCCCCGGCAAAGCGATATAGCCCGGTGTTGGGCCTGGCCGATACGACCGTGCGCAAGGAACTGGCGCGCGACTATGCCGGCACGCTGCACGCCGTGGCGGCAATGGGCTATGGCCGGTTCGGTTTCCGCCTCGCTTCCTATGTCGCCAACGACCCGTCCGAACCCACGCCGCAGGACAAGGCCCGCATGGTGCGCGATGCCGGCATGACGGTGGGCGTGGTCCGGCTCGGCGTGCGCGGTGCGGACTATGACCAGCAGTTCGATCAGGCGGCGGCGATCGGCGCGAACATCGTCGCGCTGACCACCGCGCCGATCTTCATTGCCAGCCGCACGCTGGGGCAGACGACCCGCGCCGCGCTCGACGCCTATATCCCGCAGCTTGCGGCGCTGGGGGAAAAGGCGAAGGCGGCCGGCCTGACGCTCGCCTATCATAATCATTGGTATGATCTGATGCCGATCGACGGCGACCGGCCGCTCGACCTGATGGCCAGCCGGATACCGCCGGACCTGCTCTCGTTCGAGGTCGACCTGGCCTGGGCCTGGTATGCCGGGGTGGCGCCGCTCGATCTGCTGGCGGCGCTGGGACCGCGGGTGGTGTCGATGCATCTGAAAGACATCGACCGGAACCATGGCACGGCGATCACCGACCATGCGGTCACGCCCGGCAGTGGCGAGATGGACTATGCCGCGCTGATGCCGCGTATCGCCCGGCTGACCCGCGCGACCGGCTATGTCGAGGTCGACAATCCCGAAGATGGACTGGCCGCCGCGCGCGGCGCCATGGCCTATCTGCGCGGCCGATAGGATTTCAACCAGAATAGGAGGCAGAGGATGGCGGGACGTTTCGTGGGCAAGACCGTGCTGGTGACGGGCGGCGCGGCGGGGCTGGCGCGCGCCTATGCGCTGGCCTTCGGTGGCGAGGGCGCGCACCTGATCCTGGCCGACATCAACGAAGCGGGGCTGGCCGAGAGCAAGGCGCAGGTCGAACAGCTTGGCGCCACCGCCGCCGTGCATCGCGTCGACATGAGCGACGAGGCCGATATCCAGGCCTTCGCCGCCAATGTGCTGGCCGTCCATGAGCGGCTCGACGTGCTGATCAACAATGCCGGCCTCCATGCTGGTGAGATTGCGCGCGGCTTCTTCGGTCTGGGCCAGGCCAAGTGGCAGCATTATTTCGCGGTCAACACCATCGGCCCGCTGCTGCTGGCCGAAGCATTGCGGCCGGCGCTGGCGAAGGCGAAGGGCGTCATCATCAACAAGTCGTCGATGGCCAGCTACAACCCCGCCACCGCCTATGGCATCACCAAGGCCTCGCTCAATATCTTCACCCATGCGATGGCGATGCAGTTCGGCCAGGACGAGATACGCTGCGTCGGCATCGCGCCGGGCCTGATGGCGACCGAGGCGGCGCAGGACGGCGTTGCCGCCGACAATTGGGAGCGGCTGAAGGGCATGCAGTCGGTCAAGCGCCAGGGCACGGCCGAGGATATCGCCAATCTCGGCCTGTTCCTCGCCTCCGACGAGGGCAGCTTCATCAACAATCAGGTGATATTGTGCGACGGCGGCAACCAGATGCGCGGTTTTCGCTTCTGATGGCCGCGCCCGATTTTGCCGACTGGCTGGCCATCGCCAATGTGAAGGCGCGCTATTGCCGCCTGCTCGATACCAAGGATTGGGACGGCTTTGCCGCGCTGTTCACGCCCGATTTCCGGCTCGACGCGACCGGATCGGGCGGGCCGCTGCTGGAGGGGCGCGATGTCGCGATCGCCAGCGTCCGCGCCTCGATCGACGCGGCGCGCACCGTCCATCATGTCCATTCGCCCGAAATCGCCATCGACGACGACACCGCGACCGCCATCTGGGCGATGCAGGACCATCTGGTCTGGTCCGATGGGCGTATGCTTACCGGCCATGGCCATTATCATGAAGATTATCGCCGGGAAGACGGCCAATGGCGCATCGCCCGATCCCGCCTCACCCGGCTGGTGATCGACATGAAGGCGCCACCGGCCTGAACGGGAAGGCGGGCACCATGTCGTCATGCGTGGGGGATGTTGCCTTGTCCGCGCCACATATGTCCTCGATAAGGGATCATGACAGATCAAAGACATGATGCGGCCACGACGCTGGACCGCATCCAGCAAAATTTCCTGGCGCGCTCCGAACGCCAGCTTCTCACCTGGCTGTGCGCCCGGATGCCGCGGCAGGTCACACCCGATCTTTTGACCCTGCTGGGGCTGATCGGCGCGCTGATGACCTTCATCGGTTATACCGCCAGCAATGTCGGTGCATCCTGGCTGCTGCTCGCGATCCTGGGCTATGTCGTCCAGTGGTTCGGCGATTCCATGGATGGCAGCCTGGCGCGCTACCGCCGGATCGAACGGCCCTCCTATGGCTATTTCATCGATCATAGCTGTGATGGACTGGTGACCTTGCTGATCCTCGCCGGCATCGGCCTCAGCCCCTATGTCACCATGGATGTCGCCCTTGTGGCGCTCGCCGGCTATCTGCTGCTGTCGATCCACGCCTATCTCTCCGCCCGCGTGCTGGGGGAGTTCAAACTCTCCTATCTGTCGGCCGGCCCGACCGAATTGCGGCTGATGCTGATCGCGCTGACGGTGATGATGATGGTGCTGGGCGACAAGCCCGGCCTGTTCGGGCGCTGGTCCGGCTTCGACATCTTCGTCGGCACGGTCGGGGTGATCCTGATCATCCTGTTCGTCGGCCAGACGCTGGTGACCGGGCGCCGGCTGGCCGCGCATGAGGCGGCAAACGGGCGGGGCTGATCGCCCCTATCCGCCGCCGGGCTCGGTTCCGAAGGACAGGCCCGACGGTGGCGTCTCGCCCGTCCAATGCGCGCGCTGCGCCGAGACCTGCGCCACTGCCCGATCCCAATAGGCGGGGTTGTTGGCGAGCATCCTGATGTCGAAGCTGTCCGATCCGCGAAATTCCAGCACCTCGACCCCCTGGTCGCCGGGCACATAGGTGTAGGGGACATTCGCGCCGACGAAGAAGCCGTCGCCTGCGCCCAGTTCCTCCGTGCCGATCCGCAGCGATCCGGCGAGGATGAAATAGAGGCAGTCGACATCATGGCTGTGGCGCGGCAGCGGAAAGCCGCTGCGGAACCAGGCATGGGTGAGGCTGAGGCCCGGCATGGAAAAGAGCAGCTTCACCCGCGTGCCCTCCAGCATGCCGGCTTCGACCGCGGCGATGGAGCCTGCCATCTCGATCGGCGTCGGCGGCACCGTCGCCATCAGGCCGCTTTCCTCGAAATCGGTCGCATCCTTCGCGCGGAACAGGGCGAAGCGGGGTGCGGCTACGGGGTCGGTCATCACGCGTCCTTCCGGCATGATTGCGGCGTCAGGATGCGGAGCGCTGCCGACAGGGTCAATTCGCGCCCGCTTCTCAATGCCCCGGCGATCATTGGCCGGCCGCTCTGGCATGTGGTGGGCATCCATGCTGGATTGCCGCCACATAATGGGTCGGGACCAGCCGGCCGGGCAGCCGGGGACGAGGAATGAGCCTGTATACCACCATCCATCTGCACAATGTCGCGGCCGACCGGGCGGAGGATTATGCCCGCTGGTTCGACGGCGCGCATCAGCAGGATCTGGCCCGGCTGCGCGGCTTTCGTTCGGCCGATCGCTATGAAGTCACGCCGCAGCAGATCATGCCCGACATTCCCCAGCCCTGGCGCTTCCTGTCGGTCTATGAGTTTGATTATGCCGCGCCGGAGATCGACCTGCCGGCGCTAGCGCCCTTGCTGGCCGATGCGCGCGATGCGGGGCTGATCGACGACAGCGACGAAAGCGAGCGCATCCACAGCTATGCGATGTATTCGGACTGGGTCTCCAGCCCCAATCACCAGGCCGACCAGCCCTTTTCCGGGGTCTCGATCATCCTCGCCAATTTCGTCGCCGGGCGGGAGGCGGAATATCATCACTGGTATGACACGGTCCATGGCCCCGAAGTGACGCGTGTGCCGGGCAAGGTGGCGATGAAGCGCGGCCGTCTCTCGCCGCTTCAGGTCGAACCGCGCCGCTATTGTCCCGGCAGCGACCTGGTCTTCTGCGCCCAGCAGACCGACGACCTGCTGTTCACGGTCAAGGATTTCAGCGCCCGCGCGCGCGGCGTCAGCCCCAGCGGCGTCGCCTTCCAACCGCGTTCCTCGGCCGGCTCCTTCGCCCGCACGGTCCATTATTTCGCCAGGGTCAGCGGTGACAAATTCTGGCCCGGCGGCATCGCCTATGATGGCGACCTGTCCGTCTATCCGGCCGATTTCGCGCGGCCGGCGGGCTGAGGCGGGGAACCATCGCAAGCGCGATGCGGCATGGCCTTGCCCGGCCGAAGAAGCCATGCGCTATTAGCATGAAGTTTGAAAAGAACAGGTGGAGCGAGAGGTGAGCAAGGTCATCGTCATTACCGGTGCGGGCGACGGGCTGGGACGCGCATTGGCGCGGCGGTTCGCGCGCGATGGCGAAACCGTCATCCTGCTGGGCCGCACCCTGTCGAAGGTCGAGGCGGTCGCGCAGGAACTGGGCGAACCCCATTTCGCGGTGGCCTGCGATGTCGGCCATCCCGATTCCGTCCGCGCCGCCTTTGCCGCGATCGCGCAGCGCCACCCCAAGGTCGACGTGCTGATCAACAATGCCGCCATCTACGAACCCTTCACCCTGGCCGAGGTGCGCGACGAGCAGATCGCAGCATCGCTCGCCACCAATGTCGCCGGCCCGATCTATTGCGCGCGCGAGGCGTTGCCGCTGCTGCGCGGGGGCGGCCATATCATCAATGTCACCAGCGAATCCGTGCCGCTGAAAATGCCGATGCTGTGGCTTTATGCCGGCGGCAAGGCGGGCCTTGAACTCATGTCCGACATGTGGGCGCGCGAACTGGAGCCCGAGGGTGTGCGCGTCACCGTGGTCCAGGCCGGCATGATGATGGACGAGACCAAGACCGGCAGCAGCTGGCCGATGGATGTCGCGATCCGCTTTGCCCAGGAAAATGCCAAGGTCGGCCTCAACCTGCGCGAGCGCGGCATCAGCCATTATAATTCGGTCACCGACGTCTTCCGCGCCGTGCTCGACATGCCGGCGGACCTGCACATCGGATCGGTCGCCCTGAGCGCGCGCAAGCGCTGACCGGGCGACTTATCCACAACATCCACAGAAGTTATCCACAGGAAGGCGATCATGGCCACTCTTCCCGAAGCCAAGCTCTATATCGACGGCGTGCTGCGCGGTGCCGAAGGCGGCAAGACCTTTGAGGTGATCGGTCCCTGGACCGGCGAACCGGTCGGCACCGCCGCCGATGCCTCGCCCGCCGATGTCGAGGCCGCGATCGTCGCTGCCCGCCGCGCCTTCGACACCACCGACTGGTCGACCAATGTCGACCTGCGCGTCGCGCTGGTGACGAAGTTGCGCGACCTGTTCCAGGCGAACAAGGAACGGCTGTCGGACCTGGCCCGGCATGAGGCCGGCGCCGCCATGGGCGCGGTCGGCCGTGCCCATGTCGACATGGCGCTCGACGGCTGGGACGATTATCTCGCCGTCTTTCCCAAGCTGGAATGGGAAAAGGATTATGGCGGGCGCACCGGCTATGGCTTCGAAAGCCTGCGCAAGGCGGTCTATGAACCGATTGGCGTGGTGGCGGCGATCACCCCCTGGAACGTGCCGCTCTATGTGAATGTCGGCAAGGTCGTGGCGGCGCTGCTGGCCGGCTGCACCGTGATCCTGAAGCCCGCGCCCAACACGCCGGGCATGGGCGCGATCTTCGGCGAACTGGCGGTGGAGGCGGGCTTCCCCGCCGGCGTCATCAATGTCGTGTTCGGCAGCGATCCGGCGCTGGCCGGCGAGATGCTGGTCACCGATCCGCGCGTCGATCTTGTCTCGTTCACCGGATCGACGGGCGTCGGCAAGCGCATCATGGAACAGGGCGCTGCGACGTTGAAGCGCGTCTTCCTGGAACTGGGCGGCAAGTCGGCGAAGATCGTGCTCGACGATTCCGCCAATTTCGCGATGGATGTCGCCCAGACCATGCTGGTCTTCCATGCCGGCCAGGGCTGCGCCGTGCATTCGCGCCTGCTGGTGCCGCGCAGTCGCTATGAGGAGGCGAAGGCGATCCTCAAGCATGCCTATGCCAGCTTTGGCGACAATTGGGGCGATTTCGACAATCCCCAGCACATCATGGGGCCGGTCATTTCCAAGCGGCAGATGGAGCGGGTGCTGTCCTATGTCGATATCGGCCAGGCCGAGGGCGCGACCCTGCTGGCCGGTGGCAAGGCGCGGCCGGACAAGGGCGGCGGCTATTTCATCGAGCCGACCTGCTTCGTCGACGTCACCAACGACATGCGCATCGCCCAGGAAGAGATTTTCGGACCGGTGCTGGTGGTCATCCCGTTCGAGGATGATGCCGATGCCGTGCGCATCGCCAATGAAAGCAGCTATGGCCTGTCGGGCGGCGTCAGTTCGGGCAATCTTGACCGGGCGATCAATGTCGCCAAGCAGATCCGCAGCGGATCGATCAGCGTCAATGGCGGCATGTGCATCGCCGGCGACTTGCCTTTCGGTGGCTACAAGGCCAGTGGTGTAGGCCGCGAATGGGGCCTCGAAGGGATCGAGGAGTTCCTGGAAACCAAGCTGATCGCCTGGCGCGCCGCCTGAGGCGCGCGACGGGGCATGGATAGGACGGGTTTTGACGGCAAAGGCATCGATTGCGGCGGACGGGCCGTCGGAACCCAAGGGCCGGGGACGGGCCACCAAGGCGCTGAGCCATAATCTTAATGGCCAGCGCCTGGGTCGCAAGGGGCGCGACACGCGCGAGCGCATCCTGGCCGCGACCAACGAATTGCTGGCGGGACCGGTGGATGTCGAAATCTCGCTGAGCGCGGTCGCGCGCCAGGCCTCGCTCGGCATGACGTCGCTCTATAATTATTTCTCCGACCTCACCGAATTGCTGCTCGCCGTGCTGGAGCCGGTGATGGCCACGGCCGAGGCCGATTATGTCGGCCTGTTGCGGACCCGATGGAGCGAGGAGGAACTGGGCGAGAAGGCGCTGGCCTTCGTCACCGCCTATCATGGCTTCTGGGTCAAGCATTCTCGCCTGCTCCACCTGCGCAACAATATGGCCGATCGCCAGAATGAGCGGATGATGCTGCATCGCGTCCATGCCGCCCAGCCGGTGATGCGGCTGCTGGTCGACCAGATGGATGGCGGCAGCGAAGAGGCCGGATCGCCGGTGTTCAGCATGGGCACCGCGCTGATGACCGGGCTGGAGCGTGTCGTCACCGTCACCACCGACATGGCGCTGCAGAATATTCTCCATTCCCCCCATCCGCTGGCGCGCACCCATTTGCTGCGGGCCGAGGCGCGGCTGATGGAACTGGGCATCCGCGATTATCGCGCGATGCTGCGCGACGCGCGCGCCTGAGAGCGGCGCGCGTTCGACTTATCCACAGGCTTATCGACAGAAGTTATCCACAGCTTTTCCCACGCCTATCTGTGGAAAAAGCTGTGGATAAGTTTGTGGATGGGAGAAGGCGCTTAGCATGTGTTGGAAAATCCGGCCGTAGCCGGATTGCCGCACCAGCCCACACCCCCACCCGGCCTCCCATCAGGATACCATGTCTGGGAGGCCGGGTGGGGGTGTGGGCTGGTGCCGATGCGCCGGAGGCGCATTTCTCCAAACGAATTCCTATTCCTTCTTGCCGCCGATGCCTTTCAGATAGCGTTCCATCCCCTCCAGATAGGCGGGGTTGAGCATCAGCGCGCTGTTGGCCATGCGTTCGACATGGCGACCCATGGACGGGCCGACTTCGGCGGCCAGCTCGATCGCGATCTTGGCGGCGCCCATCTGTTCGCCATTCTGCTTGGTGAGGTGCCGGCAGAAGGCGAGGGCCGCGTCGTCGAAGCCCTCGTCGGGCATGACGTCATGCACCAGGCCCATGATGAGGGCGCGGTCGGCATCGGCCTTCTGGTTGCCCATGATCAGCCAACGCGCCCAGTGCGGGCCGCAGATGCGGGTCAGGCGGCTGACCCCGTTGGAGGCCGGCAGCACGCCGAACAGCCCTTCGGGGAAGGAGAAGGCGGCTGACTTGGCCGCCAGGCGGAAATCGCAGGACAGCGCCATTTCCAGCCCGCCGCCGACGCAGGTGGCGTGGATAGCACAGACGATCGGCTTTTCCACATGCTCCATCTCGTCATAGATGCGCTGCATCCCGTTGAGCTGGAGCCGGTGATTTTCGCGGATGCCACTGGGCGTGCGGGGATATTCCCTGGGCGACCCGCCGCTCTTCATGTCCGCGCCGGAACAGAAATAGCGGCCGGTCGATCGGACCAGCATTACCTTCAGCTCCGGCGTGTCGCGGAAACGGATCAGCGCCGCCTCGAACAGCGCCATCGTCTCCGCCGACAGGGCATTGAGCTTGTCCGGCCGGTTCAGCGTGGCAATGAGGATGCCATCCTGTTCCTGCGTCAGCAGATGGGGCGCGTCGTCCGTCATGCGATCTTCCTCAGGCGCGGGTGCGCGGCAGGCCTAGGCCCTTTTCCGCGATCATGCTGCGATGCACCTCGCTGGTGCCGCCATAGATGGTCGATCCCTGGGCGTGGCGATAGAACATGTTGATCTCCTCCGCCGGCCCCTTGCGCTTGGAGAGCGAGGCCGGGGCGGTAAGATCGAGCAGGTCGCGCGCGTCGGTCAGGAACTTCTCCGAACTGAACATCTTGGCCATCGGGCCATAGGCATGGTTCGGCTTCTTTTCCGACATGACCCATTGGGCGCGATAGGTGATCAGCTCCGACGCCCATAGATTGGCGGCGGTGCGGGCCAGCCGCGCCTGTGCGCTACCATCCTCGATCAGCGGCCTGCCCCTGTGGATAAGTTCGCGACAAAGGGCTTCGCCGGCCTGCAGCATCTTGCGCTGATATTTGGCGAAGCCGCCGCCATGTTCCAGCTCCAGGCTGGCGCTCATGGTGCGCACGCCGCCATCGATCTCGCCCAGTCGCCAGCTGTCGGGGATGCGCACGCCATCATAGAAGGTGATGTTGGTGCGCTCGTCCTGGAAGGTGTGGACCGGCTGCACCGTCACGCCATCGGCCTTCAGCGGCACGATGAACATGGTGAGGCCCTTATGCTTGGCCACGTCCGGATTGGTGCGGCAGAGCATCAGCACATAGGTGGACAGGTTGGCGCCCGACGTGAACATCTTGGTGCCGTCGATCCGCCAGCTGCCGTCGGATTCCTGCGTCGCGCGGCATTGCGCCGCGAACACGTCGGAGCCCGATCCGGGTTCGGAATAGCCGAGCGAGCAGATCACCTCGCCGCGCATGATTTCGGGCAGCACCGCCTGCTTCAACTCGTCGGTGCCGAAGCGGTGGATGATGAGCGACACCATCTGCGTCACATTGGCGGCGGGGTTATTGTATCCCTGCTCCTCGAACGCATCCATCGCCGCGGTCTTCTCATAGGCCGACAGGCCCCGGCCACCCACATCCTTGGGCAGGCCGAGATAGAGGAGATTCTGCGCCGCCAGCTTGCGGTTGAGTTCGGGGTTATAGCCCTCCCAGCTATAGTGGAAGGTCGCCCGCATCTCCGGCGTCACATTGGCCGCGAAGAAGGCGTCGATCTCGTCCTTGATCGTCTGCGCGGCTTCGCCCAGGTCGAAATCGACCGGCATCGGTCCGGCGTCGGGCAGGGCGGCGGCCTCATCGGCGTAGAGCCGGCGCCCGGCCTCGTCGAGCCAGCGCTGCGGATCGCCGCCGATCAGCGGCCAGGCCTTGGCCCGCAGATTATAGAGGAAGATGTCATATTCGGTGGTGAGGCCATAGCCGCCGAAGGTGTGGAGCGATTGCGCCACCGCCTTGGCCGCGCTCTGGGCGTTCCACCAGGCGGCGATCGATATCGCGCCCCCAGCTTCGGGGGCGCCGTCGGCCAGGTCGCGGATCGCCTTCCACACCAGGAACTTGCCGCCGTCGATCTCGCAGAGAATGTCGGCCAGCGGATGGGAAATGGCCTGGAACTGGCCGATATATTGGTCGAACTGCTTGCGCTCGCAGGCATAGGCAGCGGCGAGCTTCAATGCCTCGCGGCCGATGCCGGCCAGACCGGCGGCGATCAGCAGCTTCCATTCCTCGATCCCGGCGGCGAAGGTCGCCAGCGCCTCGGCACCCGATGCCAGCACCGTGCGCGGATGCGCCGACAGGTCGATCTGCGCGATCGGGGTGGAGGCAAGATTATCCTCCGCCTTGCGTGCCTCTGCGGGCACGGTGACGAGGATGATGTCTTCGCCCGACCGGGCCAGCACGGCTTCGGCCACCAGGCCACCGCCGATCCACTGGACGGGCGTGTCCGCGACATCCTCGAAGGCGAAGCTGGCGACCGCATCGCCCGCCAGCACCCGGCCGAGCAGGTCGGCCGTCGCCTCGCCGCCCAGTTGCGCCAGCAAGCGCGCCGCCACCAGCGCTTCGGCCAGAGGCCCCGATGCCAGTGTCCGGCCCGCTTCCTCCATCAGGATGGTCGCGTCGAACAGGCCAAGGCCCAGGCCCCCGGCCTCTTCGGGCACGCGGATCGACAGCGCGCCCAGCTCCGCCAGCCCCTGCCACAGGGTGGGGTCGAAGCCGGTCGGCGCGGCGGCGCGGACCCGCGCCATGCTGCTATGTTCGTCCAGGAAGCGCGCGAACATGTCGCGCATCATCTCCTGATCGTCGGTCAGGTCGAAATTCATGGGGGTCAGGCCTCGGCGGGCGCCGAACGCCGCATCATGACGCTGAGGTCCACCTGGCCGGTGGCGACGCCGCCCATGAAGCCGCCATCGACCGGGAAGACCACGCCATTGACGATGCCGGCCAGATCGCTGTTCAGCAGCACGATGCCGCCCGCCTGTTCGGCCGGGGTCGAATAACGGCCCATCGGCTCGGCGGCGGCGGCGACCACATCCTTGCCGGACGCGGCTTCGAACGTCGCCATCATCGGCGTCTGGGTGGGCGAGGGCAGGGTGCAGTTGATGCGAATGCCCTTCTTGATGAGATGCGCGCCCATAAACTGGGTCCAGACGATCACATTCTCCTTGGAGAAGCTGTAGCCTTCCTTGACCACATCATCGAGATGCGCCTCGCACCAGGCGACGGCGGCGTCATAGCCCTTGGTGGTGACGAATTCCATGTTGGTCGGGATGCGGCGGCTCCAGCCCAGCCCGCCGGTGGAGGCGATGCTGGCGATCGCGCCGCCCGGTCCCATCAGCGGCAGCACCTGTTCGGTCAGGTGGCGCAGGCCGATGAAGTTCACCTTCATGACGTCGAGCGGCGGGAAGGACTGGGGCAGGCCGGCGCAGTTGAACAGCGCATCCACCTTGCCGCCGATGCCGGCCACCGCCGCCTCGATCGAGGCGGGATCGCGCAGGTCGACATTGGTGAAGGAGGCGAGCGGCAGGCTGCTGTCCCTGAAGTCCAGGCCATGAACCTCGGCGCCCAGCTCCAGCAGCAGCTTGGCGGTCGCCTCCCCCATGCCAGAGAAGCAGCCGCTCACGATCACGCGCTTGCCCTTATAGCCCAAAATGTCGCTCATCTCGCTCTCCCGGATTCTCTGATTATGCCTTGGCCTGGGGCGGCCAGCTGATGCTGCCATCATCTTCCTCGACGAAGATGATGCGTTCGGGGCAGGCGCGCGCGCCGCGCTTGGCGGTCTGTTCCTCGCCGTCGGCCACGTCGAAACCCTCGGTCGCGATATAGCCGTCCTCGTCCAGCGGATACATGTCCTCGGACACGGCGGCGCAGCGGGCATTGCCCACGCAGCCTGACTTTTCGATGCGGATTCTCATCTGCCCTCTCCGGCTATTCTGACCTTCCTTAGAAAGGAGATTACGGCCCCGATCAACGTGGCGCCCGGCACAATCGCCATCGCGATACGGAGCCGCGACGCGGATCGTCGGTGCGTTATCTGGCGCCGCCACACCCAGCCCCTTTGCCTTTGCCGGGCCGCCGGGCAAAACGGGTCCGACAAGAAGGGACGCGTCCTGCACGCGCCCGCCCCAGCAGGGAAGACGGAGAGAATCATGGCCCACGCCACCTTGAGCCCCGCCGCGCCACAGCCGGCCCATGTGCCCGACGCGCTCGTCTATGATTTCGATGTCCATGCCGATCCGGGGCTGCTGGCCGATCCGCATGCGCGCATCCTCGACCTGCTGAAGACGGCGCCGCCGGTCTTCTGGACGCCGCGGAATGGCGGCGGCTGGGTCGCGCTGACCCATGCCGCCAATTATGAGGCGTCGCGCGATACCGAGACCTATTCCAGCGAGTTCGTGCCGGCCGACAAGATGAAGGCGCTGCTCGCCTCGCTGCCGCCGGGCGCGCCGCATATTCCGCAGCCGATCCCGATCACGCTCGATCCGCCCGAACATACCAAATATCGCCAGCCGCTGCAGAAGGTCTTCTCGCCCAAGACAATCGCGGCCCTGAAGGACAGCATCCGCGAACTGGCGGGTGAGCTGATCGACGCGATCAAGGCCGATGGCCAGTGCGAGTTCATGAGCACCGTGGCCGAGCCGCTGCCGGTGCAGGTCTTCCTCAAGATGCTGGGCCTGCCGCTCGAACGGCTGCCGGAATATCGCCAGATCGTGAAGGAGCATATGGAGGCGATCGATACCGATCGCGAAGGCTCCATGCGCCGGTTGCAGCGCATTGCCGCGGCGATGCGCGATACCGTGCTGGAGCGCAGGGATAATCCGAAGGACGATATCATTTCCATGCTGTGGAAGCTGGAGGTGGACGGCCAGCCGAGCACGCTTGCCGACATGGAGAATTATGGCGTGCTGCTGTTCATCGCCGGGCTCGATACGGTGATGAACGGCATGGGCCTTGCCATGCGCGGCCTGGCGCTCGACCTGCCATTGCAGGCGAAGTTGCGGGCCGAGCCCAAGCTGGTAGCCGAAGCGGCCGAGGAAATGCTGCGCCGCTATACCTTCACCGTGCCGATGCGGGTCATCAAGAAGCCCGCCGAACTGGCCGGGGCCAAGATGATGCCCGGCGACATGCTCAAGCTGTTCCTGCCCGCCGCCGATCTGGATGCGAAGGAGTTTCCGCAGCCCGACAGCTATGATCTTGATCGCGAGAACAATGTTCACATCGCCTTTGGCGTCGGCCCGCATCGCTGCCTGGGTTCCCACCTCGCGCGCGTGGAGTTGCAGGTTCTCTATGAGGAGATGCTGGCGCGTCTGCCCGAATTCCGGCTCGATCCGGCCAAGCCCACGGTCTTCCATGGCGGCCATGTGATCGGCATCGAAAGCCTGAACCTGGTCTGGGACGTCTGATGGTCTGGCAACGTTCGCGCCCGCGCCTCGACCGGGAAAATCGCGCCTTCTGGACCGGCGGGGCGGAGGGGAAGCTCAACATCACCCGCTGTGATGATTGCGGCCAGTTCACCCATCCGCCGCGCGAGATCTGCCGTCATTGCCAGTCGGAAAATGTCGGCCCCCATGCGGTCGCCGGCACCGGCGCGGTCGATACCTATACGATCAACTATCAGGCCTGGGCCAAGGATATGGAGGTGCCCTTCGTCATCGCCCGCGTCCGGCTCGACGATGTGCCCGGCGTCTATCTGACCACCAATATCGTCAACTGCCCGGTCGATGCCGTCGACATGGATGACCGCGTCCGCGTCACCTTCGAGGAGCAGGACGGCATCTGGTTTCCCCTGTTCGAGAAGGTCGCATGAGCATGGCGCGCGAAGCCTATATCACCGGCATCGGCATGTCGGAGGTCGGCGTGCGGCTGACCCGGTCGCCGTTGGGCCTGACACTGGACGCCGTGCGCGAGGCGATTGCCGACGCCGGCCTGACGCTCGACCAGATCGACGGTGTCGCCACCTATCCCGGCAAGATGTCGACCTTCCTCGGCTTCTCGCCGGTCAGTGCCGACGATGTGATCGAGATATTGGGCCTCAACACACGCTGGCACATCGGCGCGGCGGAGGCGACGGCGCAGCTGGGCGCGATCGCCGAGGCGGCGATGGCGGTGAAGGCCGGCCTTGCCCGCCATGTCCTGTGCTTCCGCACCGTCTATGAAGCGGCGGCGCTGGCCCGCCCCGAAGAATTTCCGCCGATGGAGCGGCGCAAGGATGTGTCGGGCAATTCGCAATGGGTCTCGCCCTTCGGCGCCTTCTCGGCGGCCAACTGGACCGCGCAATTCGCGATGCGCCACATGAAGCGCTATGGCCTGACCCGCGAACAGCTCGCCCAGGTGGCGCTGAACGACCATGCCAATGCCGCGCGCAACCCGCGCGCGATCGTCAAGAAACCGCTGACCATGGACGACTACATGGCGGCGCGGATGATCAGTTCGCCCTTCTGCCTCTATGATTGCGACCGTTTCACCGATGCCTCGACCGTGCTGATCGTGTCGGCGGGCGATGCGCTGGGCGAGGTGAAGACGACGCCGATCCGCATCGCCGCCAGCGCCGGATCGGTCGAGCGCTACAGCTGGGACCAGGCCGAATGGGCGAGCGCCTATCCGACCGGGCGCGACCTGTGGAAAAATACCGACTACACCGCCAGGGATGTCGATACCGTCCAATTCTATGACGGTTTCGCCTTCCAGCCGATCACCTGGCTCGAAGGGCTGGGCTTTTGCGATGTCGGCGAAGGCGGCCAGTTCCTCGAAGAGGGCAAGCGCATCGCGCTCGACGGCGAATTGCCGATGAACACCGGCGGCGGCCAGCTTGGCTGGGGACGGCTGCACGGCTTTGGATTCGCCTATGAATCGGTGGTGCAGTTGCGCGGCGAGGGCGGCGAAAGGCAGATCGCCGGCGACCCGAAGGTGGCTGTGGCGACATCGGGTGGCGGCCCCATGGCGGCGGCGCTGCTGCTGGCGAAGGACTGATCGCGATGGACAGCGGCATGCTGGACATGCTGCCCGGCTTTCGCCGTCGTTTCCTGGTGACGCCGCTGCCCGGCCGGGTGACCGCCGCGGTCGAGGATGATTATCACAGCATGGCCGTCATCCTGCATCATGACGGCGCGCGCATCAGCGGCGTCGACGCGATCATGGAGCGGGTGCCCTGGACCACCTGTCCGGGTGCGCCGACGGTGCTGCAGGCGACCTTCACCGGTGTCGCGCTGGCTGAGGCGGCGGCGCGCGGCGAGAAGAAGGCGAACTGCACCCATTTGCACGACCTGGCCGTGCTGGCTGCGGCGCACGCTGGCGACGCAGCGCCGACCCGCTATGAGATATTGGCCTGTGATCCGCTCGAAGGCGAGGCGGTCGCGGAAATCAGGCGCGACGGCGTACCGCTGCTGCAGGTCGCCCATCGCAGCCATGTCATGACTGCGCCAGCCGACATTGCCGGCCAGTCGCTGATGAAGCTGCGGCCCTGGATCGACGCGCTGGACGAGCCCCAGCGTGAGGCCGCCCGGCTGCTGCAATGGGGCACGATCCTCGCCAATGGCCGCCTGATCCCGATGGAGCGGCAATCGACCGCGACCCGCGTGCCGCCCAACTGCTTCACCTTTCAGCCGGAAAATGCGGTGAGGGCACAGCGTGTCGGCAGGGTGATCGACTTCACCGCCGAACCTCTGGTGCCGCTCGACCATTTCGATGGTGCCGCCTATGACCGGCCGCGCGACGCACAATAGAGGAAACGGGACGATGGACGAGGCGCGGCAACTGGTAGCCCCCGAATTGCGCGCGGCGCTCGACCTCTTCCCGCCACTCGACCTCAGCGACCAGACGATCGCCGCCTTCCGCCAGCCCTTTGCTAACCGGCCCGCCGAACCGATGCCCGAAGCGCTGGCCGCCGTGCAGCGCGAAGAAATTTTCCTGCCCGGCGCGCCCGGATCGCCCGATGTGCGCTGCCTGCTCTATCGCCCGGCAGAGACCGTTGGCGATGCGCTGCGGCCGGCCTATCTTCATATCCATGGCGGCGGCTTCGTGCTCGGCATGGCCGACATGAGCGACCTGTCCAACCGGGCGTGGGTGGCGCAACTGGGCTGTGTCGTCCTGTCGGTCGATTATCGGCTGGCGCCCGAAACCCCGTTCCCCGGCGCCCGCGACGATTGCTACGCCGCGCTCGCCTGGCTGCATGACCAGGCCGACGCGCTGGGCATCGATCCGACCCGCATCGCCATCGGCGGCGAGAGCGCGGGCGGCGGCCATGCCGTGGCGCTGGCGATCCATGCCCGCGACCTTGGCGCCTATCCGATCTGCTTCATGCTGCTCGACGCGCCGATGCTGGACGATCGCACCGGCAGCAGCGCGCCGCGCCACCCCGTCACCGGCCGGTTCGTCTGGACCCCGGCGCAGAACCGCTATGGCTGGGGGGCACTGCTCGGGCAGGAAGCCGGCACCGACCATGTCCCGAGCGACGCCGTGCCGGCCCGCTGCCCCGACCTGTCCGGCCTGCCGCCTGCCTTCATCAGCGTCGGCGCGCTCGACCTGTTCCTGGAGGAGGATATCGACTTCGCCCGCCGGCTGCTGGCCCTCGGCATCGCGGTCGAACTCCATGTCACGCCCGGCGCCTATCATGGCTTCGGCCTGGCTGGCGCCGACACGCCGCAGATGCAGGCGCTCCAGGCGATGCGCCTCGCCGCCCTCCGCCGCGCGTTTCAGCTCAGGTAAGGGGCGGCGGGCTTCTGGTCGTCGATTGCGCCCCGGTCGCTGAATCGATTATGGCCGTCGACAGCGAACGAAAAGGGGATGTGATGGCTGCGTTACTTTCAGTGGATGAGCGACGCGAGCATTTTGCCCATTGCGTCCAGCTGTTCGGCGGCACCACGGCTTTCTCGCGCCGCCTGGGCATAGACGAGCGGGCAATCCGCCGTTTTATCAATGGCGAGCGCCCTATTGGCGACGGACTTCTGGAGGATACTGCGAAGGCCTTGCGCCTGCTCATCGCAGAGGCAAGCGCGGCCGAAGGGCAGATTGCCGGCGCGTTGAGCGCGTCGCGGACCGATCCGTCCTGACCCGACTCATCCGGTCAAATTTCTATCCGACGAAAAAAGGGGCGCTCTTGGTAGAAGCGCCCCTTATCTACATGTCTGTCCCGGTGGATCAGATCGGCAGCTTGTAGAGGTTCACCGCATTGTCCTGCAGCACCTTCTTCTTCACCGCGAAGTCATAGCCGCCCAGCACATCCTTGAGATGTTCCTGCACGCCCGGATAGAGCGAGGTCGGGTGCGGGAAGTCGGTTTCGAACATCAGCTTGTCGACGCCGATCGTTTCCAGCAGCAGCTTGGGCGCGACCTTCTCGAACCAGAAGGTGACCCAGAAATGGTCGCGGAAATATTCCCACGGCCGCTTGTTGAGCAGGCCGACCTTGCTCGGCAGCATTTCGTCGAACTGATGTTCCAGCGCCTCGATCGCGAAGGGCACCCAGCCCGCGCCGCTTTCGATCAGGCCGATCTTCAGCTTCGGGTGGCGGTCGAGCCGACCCGACACCATCCAGTTGCCCAGCGTCGCGGCATTGCCGATCGAGAACATGGTGGCGACCACCGACAGCGTCTGTTCAAAGCCGAAGCCGTCCCAGGTGAGCGTATTGGGGTCGATCGCCGCATTGAGGTGGAAATTGAGCGGCAGCCCTTCGGCCTCGCACATTTCCAGGAAGGGCGTCCAATAATCATGCAGGAAGCTCGGCACGCCAACGCGCTCCGGCGTGTCGGGCAGCACGAAGCCGCGCAGGCCCATGTCGACGCAGCGCCGCGCTTCGGCCTCCATCGCCTTCTGGTCCCAGAAAGGCAGATGGGCCATGTTGAAGATGCGGTCGCCCGACACCTGCTGATATTCGGCCGATGCGTCATTATACATCTGGATGATCGCGACCGCGAGATCGGGGTCGCCCAGCGACATCAGCGAACCGGCCTGGGTCACGCCCGAATTCTGGAAGCCGATCTGGGCATAGATGCCCATATCGTCCATTGCCTGCAGCCGTTCCTTGATCAGGTGACCGCCCGGATGCGCCTGCGCCAGCTTGGGGAAGGCAAGGCGACCGAGCAGCTTGTTATTGTCGGCGCGGATGACGTTTCCGCCCATCGATCCGAAATTCCGGTCACCCACATACCAGCGTTCGACCCCATCGGCATCCTGCTTCACATAGGGCACCTTGGCCTTGTACTTGGCCGGCGCGCGCGAGGTGAAGAGGTCGGGCGCTTCGGTGATATGGGTGTCGGTGTCGACGATCTTGATGCCGGCCAGCGACGGGTCGAGCCCGCCCGACTGGGTGCTGTAGTCGACCTCGCGGATGACGCCGCCTTCGGTATAGCCTTCGGCCGACCAATATTTGCGCGCGGCCTGGGCGTCGGCGACGTCCTTGTCCTTCACATCAGCCATGCTTCACCTCCAGCGCGCCCTGCCAGTTGGCGGATTCGAAGATCGGCTGGACGGAGGCGGCCGGCGACTGTTCCTCGACCGAGCGGCGGACCGCTTCGCTGAGCGTGCGCTGCAGGCCGGCGGCGTCAATCTGGTCGGACGGTTCATAGACGAAGCCGATCGCCAGCGGCTGGCCGTCGGGCATGTGGGGCAGCAGCATGGCGGTGACGTCGGCGATCGAACCGAAGCCGGCAAAGCCGCTGATATGCCCCTCGTCACGGCAGCGCTGCACCTGGCCGGCAACGTCGGCGAAGACGAACTTGCGCTCCTGCGGCGCTTCGGCATTGAGGCGACGGATCAGGCCGTCGCGGCGCGGCTGCTGCACGGTCGAGAGCATCAGCAGGCCGGCGGCGGAGTCGGTGAGCCGTTCCTGGCGGCCACCGGCCAGGCCGTTATTGGCCGAGGTACGCAGCGCCTTCTTGCCGGCGCGCCAGTGAACGATCTGGATGTTGAGGCCGACCATGCCGAACACGGCAATGCCAAGGCCGGTCTGGGCCGACAGGCGATCGATCAGGCCGTTGAGGACGCCATCGCGTACCATGCGCGGCTGGATCGCGGCACCCAGCATCGCGGCGCGCGGGGTCGGCGAATAGGCGCGCGAACCCGGATCCTTGTGGAGCAGGCCCAGATCGACCAGGCTCGACAGCAATTCGGACGTGCTCGACTGCGGGCGGTCGAAGCGGCGGACAATGTCCATCACCGTCGCCTGCGGATGATCCTCGTCGAAAAATTCCAGCACCTCGACCACGCGCTTGGCGATCTTCGCCTTGTTGGACTCGGTCTTGGCTACCCTCGGCTTATGGGACTCGATCAGAGCCATGGTTCCTCTCCTTCGTTATTGAACATGGTTGTTCACTAACGCCGGGAGGCTGTCAACAGAAAATGAGATACCCTCGTTTATGTGATATTCTCTGTCTCATTCTGCGTTTCCGGCGACATATTCGCAAACAGCGCCTGAAGCGCGCGGCGATCGGTCTTGAGCGACGGGGTGCGCGGCAAGTCCCTGACGAACAGCCATTTTACCGGAACATGGGTGGCAGGCAGATGCTGGCGCACATGCGTTTCCAATGCTGCGACCGCAGGTGCAGCAAAATCGGCGTGAAGCCGGATCGCTGCCGCCGGCACTTGCCCCAGCCGGTGATCCGCCATGCCTGTCACCGCCGCTTCGGCGATAGCGGGGTGCAGCATCAGCGCGCGTTCGATCGACTCGGGCAGCAATTTGAAGCCGCCGCGGATGATCGCGCCGTCGGCCCGGCCGCGCAGGAACAGGAAATCATCGGCATCGATCAGGGCGATGTCGGAGGTGCGAATCCAGTCCTGGCCGATTCGCGGCGAGATGACTTCCAGCAGACCTTCGGCGCCGGATGGTAGCGGGACGCCGCTCTCTGGATCGACGATGCGCAGCTCAGCACCCGGCATGGCGCGGCCGACCGACCCGATCTTGCGGGCGCCCCATTCGGCATGGAGCGCGGCGGTCATCGACGCCACCGGGCCGGCGAACTCGGTGGCGCCATAGGAGAGCAGGATGGGGATGCCGTAGCGCGCCTCGAACGCCTGTTGCACGCCGGGATCGAGTGGCGCGGCGCCGCAGCCGATCGCGTGGAGCGAGGCGAGGTCTTCGACCGCTATGTCGGCATCCAGCACGGCCTGCACGCTGGCCGGGGGCAGGCCGCCATGGCTGGGCCGCCAGCGCCGAACATGGGCATGCCAGGCGCTGAGCGAGAAACGCTCCAGCAGTTCGACCCGCTGCCCGCGCAGCAGCATCGGCAGCGTCGAATAGAGGCCGGTGATGTTGCCGAGCGGAAAATAGAGGAGGAAGGGCGGTGCGGCCTGGGGATCATCCGCCTGCTGCCGGGTCAGCGGGGTCGAGAGGAAATGCCGTTCTAGCAGTGCATAGGGCACGGCGAAACTTTTCGGCGGTCCGGTGGTGCCGCTGGTCAATATCTCGATCTGCGGCGCGGCAGGGCCGTGGCGCTGCTGAACTTCTGGCGAGGCATGTTCATGACCCGGCAGGGCGGCGGCGGCCATGCCGTCGATCGCGACCGTGACCATGCCTTCGGCGGCCAGCACCGTCCGGATCTCCGGCCCGATATCCTCGGCAAAGGCGACCAGCGCAGCGGGGGCCATCCGCGTCAGGTCGCGGGCGATCGCGGCGTCCGACTGAAAGGCATAGATCATGCGGATCGTTCGCCCCTGCGCAATCAGGCCCAGCAGCGCGGCGAGCGCTGCCGGCCGATTGCGCGCGACGAAGGCGACCGGGGCATCCGCCGCAATGCCGCTGGCCTCCAGCGCGGCCTGGATCGCCTGGGCGGTGGCCCGCAGCGCACCCCAGCCGAACCAGTGCCCCTGATATTCGATCGCTGCCTGATAGGCCGGGCGCTGCAGGGCCGCGGCGGCAAGCGCGGGCAGATTCTTATGCTCCATCTCCATGGCGCGACTGTGCGTCAGGTCGGACCGCCGGTCAGCAATGCTGCGCAACGCCCTGGCGATCAGTGCTGCGTCCGCCTTTGCCGCGCTTCGGCCTGGTCCTAACCTGCCACCCATGCCCGGCCCCGCCGCCCTGATCGACCCCGATGGCCTGACCCTTCCATGGACCGGGGATGCGCAGCCCTATGGGCTGGTCGATCTCGACCGCGCGCCGCGCAGCGATGCGCCGTTGCACCTGCCGCCCTTTCCTCTGCTGGGGATTGGCGACCCGACCCATCCGCTTGCGTCGCGGCTCGATGCGCTGGTCGAACTGCCGGTGTCGCTCAATGCGATCACGCAGCAGATCGTGGCCCAGCCGGAAGCGGCGCGGGTGCTGGTGCAATTGCTGCGGCTGATCGACGGGCTGGACCCGGCCCAGGCGCTGGTCGCGGAATCGCTTGCTTATGGCCTGCTTCAGGGCAGCGCTGGCCACGCCCGCTGGCTGGCCGCACAAATGCCGGCGCCGGTGCAGGCGCCCGGCGCCATCCGTCTGGATCGGGAAGGCGACCGGCTGGCGATCCTGATCGACCGGCCCGACGCCCATAATGCCATCGACCGCGATCTGCGCGACGGATTGCGCGCGGCGTTCGACATTGCCGCGCTCGATCCCGATATCAGCCATGTCAGCCTGCGCGGCGCGGGCCGCAGCTTCTGCACCGGCGCGGATCTCAGCGAATTTGGCACCACGCGCGATCCGGCAACCGCCCATGACATAAGGATGCAGACGCTGCCCGCCCATGCGTTGCTGCGCTGCGCCGATCGGCTGTCTGTGCATGTGCAGGGCGGCTGCGTCGGATCGGGCCTGGAAATGGCGGCCTTTGCCGGCCACATCGCAGCCAGCGCCGACGCCTGGTTCCATCTGCCCGAACTGGCGATGGGGATCATTCCGGGCGCTGGCGGCTGCGTCTCGCTCAGCCGCCGGATCGGGCGTCAGCGCGCGGCGCTGATGATCCTGTCGGGCAAGCGGATCAACGCCCGCACGGCGCTAGGCTGGGGGCTGGTCGACACGATCATGGACGACTGATCCGGCGATCCACGTCATCGCGACATCGTCGGCCAGCAGGCGGTGCCGCGCCTGCGCCCAGGGGCGATCCAGCAGGCACAGGTCGGCCGGTGCGCCGACGGCCATGCTGCGCTGTCGGCTCAGATCCAATGGATCGGCGAGATAGAGGGCCAGCGCCGCCTCGGGCGTCAGCGCCTCGTCCTGTCCGATGACCGCGCGACTCTGCGTTTCGCGCGACACCGCCGCGCGCATCGCCGCCCAGGGATCGGCAACGCCATAGGGGGCGTCGCTGCCCGCTGCCAGCACCAGCCCGGCGCGGGCGAAGGCGCCCAGCCGATAGAGCAAGGGCCGCTCGCGCGGTTCGACATCGTGCAGATACTGATCGCCGCGCTCGGCGATGAAATGCGGCTGGCTCACCACCTGCACGCCTAATTCGATCATCTGCTCCAGTAGCACATCGGGGGTGATGCCGGCATGTTCGATCCGGTCGCCCGGCCGCGCGCCGGCCTGTGCCAGCGCGGCGAGGGTGAAGACCAGTTCGGTCTCGGTCGTGCAATGGCTGGCGATCGCTCGCCCCTGGTCGTGCGCGGCGCGCAGGAAGGCGACGCACTGGTCGAAGTCGGGCAGGGCATTTTCATGCAGGTGCAGCTTGGCCGGGCCGACCGCGATGCCGGCCGGCGGCGGCGCATCCCCCAGCGCCAGCGTGCCGGCGGCAACCAGATGCTGCGGCAGGTGCCCGGTCGCGCGCTCGGCGGCGAACCAGGCAAGGCTCGTGCCGTCATTGCCGGGCGACATGTCGGTAATGCCGGTGACGCCATGGCGGGCCAGTTCGCGCCCCACCGCGTCGAGAGCCGGCGGTGTGCCGCCCAGCGCCCGGCGCAGCCAGCCATCCTCGTCGAACAAGCGCCCGGTCCAGCGCCCGTCGATCTGCTCCAGCCCCGGCGGCGGTGCATCCAGCGCCAGCAGCAGGTCGAGCGCCCGGCTGTTGAGCAGCCACATCCGCCCCGACCGATGCTGGATGCGCACCGGCCGTTCGGCTTGCCAGCGGTCGATCGTCAGCGCGTCGGGCAGGCAGGCGATGCTTTCATGATAGCCGATGCCGCGCAGCCAGCCTTCGCCCGGTCGCGCCAGCGCGGCGGCCAGATCGGCTTCGCTGGTCACGGCCGGCGGTCCGCAGGGCAGCGAGGCGCGGGCGACGGCATAGGCCGCAAGATGGATATGATGGTCGTGCAGGCCGGGCAGCAGGGCGCCGCCACCGGCGTCGATCACAGGCTCGCCGGGCAGGGGGGCAAGCGCGCCGATTGCCGCAATCCGTCCTTCGGCGATGCGCAGATCGGCCCGGCCCTTGCCCCATAATTCGGCATCGCGGATCAGCATAGCCAGGCCCCATTATCCTGCCCCAGCGCCGCGACCGGCCCCGTGGTTCGCGATGGAAGAGCGGGGAAGGCATCGCCCTCGGCCTCGGCCCAGCGTTGCAGTGTCGCGGTAAAGCCGGCCGCGTCGCGCGCCCGTTCCCAGCCGATCGCCTCGGCCACTACGGCGCTCATCGACAGCAGCAGATGCGCGCCCGTGCCTTCATGCCATTGCGCCAACGCCTGCCGCGCCGCATGGAGTCCGGTCAGCGGGTCGGCGCAGGCGTCGCCGCCAAAGCCGATCCGCCCGCTCGCCTGTCGCAATGCGGCGCTGAGGCCGCCGGCGACGCTGCAATCATCGCCAAAGCCGATCCAGTGGGCGGCGTCGCCCTCCGCGCCATGGCCGGTGATCGTCACCCAGACCAGCCCCGGTACCTCGCGCACCAGCGCGTCGGCATCGATCCCTAGTTGCGCCAGTGCGCGCGGCCGGGCGGCGGCGATCACCATGTCGGCGCGGTGGATCAGCGCGATCAGCGCCGCCCGATCCTCCGCATCGCGCAGGTCGATCGCGACATTGGCCTTGTGCTGGTTCAGCCGCGCGAACAGCCGCGGATCGCCCGCGCGCATCCGGTCGGGCCGGTTGCGGCTCTCCACCTTGATCACTTGCGCGCCGGCCAGCCCCAGCAGATGCCCGGCCAGCGGCCCGGCCCACAGCGCCGACAGGTCGATCACCAGCGGCGGACGGTCGCGCATCGGCCGCGCACCCCCTGTCATCATCACGCGACAGGCCGGGCTGGCCGGCACCTCATCGATCGCCGCGATCGCGAGCCCCAGTTGTCGCCCCTGTGTCACGATTGCAGACGCCTTTGCAGAAGCAAAGGCTGTGACAATATCGCTGTCACTTTCGATGCCTGCCTCACCGAACAGCGCCGGCATCAAGTCCCGGTCGTCGGGCCGCGCCAGGGTCAGCGCGACCTGCCCGTCGATCATGTCGTAGAGCCGGCATCCCCCACCGGCCGAGCGCCGCCCCGGTATCAAAAAGCCGTTCAGCGCCGCCCGCTCTCCCAGCAGCTGGGCGCCGCTCAACTCCGCCAGTGCTGGCGTTCCCGCCAGCGCCCGGATCGCCTGCAATTGCGCCTCGGCCCAGCCGGCAAGCGGCAGGGCGAGAGCCATGTCAGGCTGCGAACAGCTTCTTGATTTCCCGGCGGAGGAGCTTGCCCATTTCATTATAGGGCAGGCTCTTAGCAAAGAGCACGCGTTCGGGCACTCGCGAAGAACGCAGCCGGGCACGGATGACCTGCTTCAGTTCCTCATCGGCCGGCGCCGCATGGCCGTCGCGCACGACCACGATCAGGCCGACCGCCTCGCCCCATTCGGCGGACGGGATGGCGACCGCCGCCGCTTCGGCGATGGCGGGCAGGGCCAGCATCACATCCTCGATCTCGCCGGGCGAAATATTCTCGCCGCCGCGCACGATCACGTCGTCGGCGCGGCCCGACAGGAACAGATAGCCCTCGGCATCGATATAGCCGGCGTCGCGGGTCGGGAACCAGCCGTCGGCGTCGAGCGCGCTGCGCTCGCGATATTCGCCCGACACCTGGTCGCCACGGACATAGATTTCGCCCGGCTCGCCGGCCGGCAGGCAGCGACCTTCCTCGTCGCGAATCTCGATTTCCACCGTCGGCAGCGGCCGGCCGACCGACGCCAGCCGGGCGCGGGCGGCCGGATCGGTCGCGGCATGGGCGGCGCGATGTTCGTCCGGTCCCAGCAGGGCGACGGTCGAGCTGGTCTCGGTCAGGCCATAGGCGTTGGTGAAGCCGGTATCGGGAAACAGGTCGAGCGCGCGCTGGATCAGCTCCAGCGGCATCTTGCCGCCGCCATAGGCGACCGCGCGCAGGTTGCTGAGGTCGGGGCGATTGCCCTTGTCGACGGTCTCGATGATGCGGGAGAGCATGGTCGGCACGACGAAGGCGTTGCTCGCCCGCTCGCCTGCCGCCAGGTCCAGCCAGGCGGCCGGATCGAACGCCGGCAGCAGCAATATGCGGCGCAGCGCATAGATGGAGCTGAGCAGGGCGGCGATGCCGGCGATATGATAGGGCGGTACGCTGACCAGCGCGGCATCCTCTTCCGGCGCGGCGCCAAACTCGACCGTGCCCAATATATAGGAGACCAGATTGGCGTGGCGCAGGATCGCCGCCTTGGGCGCGGCGGTCGTGCCGCTGGTGAACAGCTGGATGGCGACGCCATCGCCCTCGTCCGCCTCGGTCGGTGCATCGACCGCAGCGTTGAGCGCGGCGGCGACGAAATCGGCCCGCGCCAGCACCTTGTTGTCGGCCGAGGGGCAGAGCCGTTCGACCCGCACGACATCGCCGACGATCAGCGCCGGGGTGATCCGCGCCAGCAGCGAGGCGAGGTCCGCGTCGGCCAGCCGATAGTTGAGCGGCACATAGGGCACGCCGGCGATCGCCGCGCCGAACAGCGCCATCGCCGCCGCCTCGCTGCTCTCGTCCAGCAGCGCGACATGGCTGCAGCCACTGTCCCGGATCAGCGCGGCGGCGCCGCGCGCGCCAGCCAGCAGCCGGGCATAGCTCCAGCGCTGGCCGTCACAGACCAGGCCGATGCGGTCGGGCGCGGCATCGGCCGCCATTTCGAGGAACAGGGCGATGTTCATGGGATGGGCGTCAGTCCGAAGCGGGCAGGGGCTTGGCGTCCTTGGGGCTCAGGGCGACGCCGTCGACCGACAGCGAACCCTTGCCCGGCTTGACGCATAGCAATTCGAAATTGCCGGCCGGATCGACATAGCGCTTGCCCATCAGCGTGCCCGCGCTGAAATCGGCGGCGGGGGTACCCACCGCTTCTGGCTTGGCTTCGCCCATGGCGCTGCCGCCGCATTCGATCGTGCCGGTGCCGCTGCGGATCACCATCACTTCGGTGTCGCACACCGCGCTCTTCAGTTTCGTACCCGGTTTCATATCATTCCTGCCTTCCAGCCCCCCGACGTTACCCCTTCAAGCGATAGCGCCGCTGGCCTTCCATTGTTCAATCTGGTCCCACTCGACGCCCAGTTCCATCAGCACCAGTTCGGTATGCTCGGATGCCTGGGGCGAGCGCGTGGTCTGCACCGGCTGGCCGTCAAACTGCACCGGCCCGCGCACCAGCCGCAGCGGCGCGCCGCCATCGGCGCCCTCCACTTCGATGATCATGTCGTTGGCGATCGCCTGCTCGTCGGTCAGCAGATCCTTGAAGCTCTGGATCGGCGCCCATTGCCCCTTCATCGTCTTCAGATGCTCGCGCCAATAGGCGAAGGGCTTCTGACCGAAGGCCTTGACCAATATGTCGCTCGCGGCGCCGGCATTCTCGATCAGCGCCAGCACATCCTTGAAGCGCGGATCGTCCGCCGCCTCGGGCACGCCGACATGGGCGAAGGTGTCGGCGATCAGGCCGGTGGGGCTGACCATGCACAGGTTGATCGTGCCGCCGTCCGAGGTGCGGAAATTGCCCATGAAGGGGTTGCGCAGCGATCCGCCGGAACTCGGCATGCCGTTGCGGGTCAATATGTCGGTCTCCATCACCTGTGCGATCAGCGCGCCCGACGCCCACCAGGCGCTCGACAGCAGCGAGACGTCCAGCTCGACCGCCTCGCCGGTCTTTTCGCGGTGGAACAGCGCGCCGGAAATGCCGCCGGCGATGAACATGCCGCCGATGGAATCGCCAAAGGCGGGAATGCCCTGGGTCAGCGGGCCGGGCAGTTCCTCGGGCGTCATCGCATGGGCCACGCCGCTGCGCGACCAGAAGCAGGTGCCGTCGAAGCCGCCCACCTCGCGCTCCGGCCCCTTGTTGCCCAGCGCGCTGCCACGGGAATAGATGATGTTGGGATTGACCGCGCGGATATGCTCGACGTCGAACTTGTTCTTCTGCCGCACCTGGGGAAGATAGTTGGTCAGGAACACGTCGGCGCTTTTGGCCAGCTCATAGAGCACGGCCTGGCCTTCCTCCGTCGACAGGTCGATGCCGACGCTGCGCTTGCCGCGATTGGGATGCTCGAACAAAGTGTGGCGCAGCGGGTCGAGCTGCACCCCGCCCATGTTCAGGAACCCGCGCTGCGTGTCGCCGCGCACCGGATGCTCGATCTTGATGACGTCCGCGCCCCAGTCGGCCAGGATCGCGCCGGCAGCCGGCACATAGGTGAACTGCGCCACTTCCAGAACGCGCACCCCCTTCATCACCTGGGTCATAAAATCAGCCATCCCCTCATTCGCCGCATGATGCGACCTGTTGGGGAAAGGGTAGAAGCTGCGCTGGTCGCCGCAAGTCCGGCGGGCCTGCTATCGCTATCGCGATGCGCCCCGGCCCCCTAGCGCCGCAGCGATATTGCCGGCGTCGGCCGGGCCATGGGTTGAGCCGCCTTGCCGCTGTGCCATAGCCGGTCCGAAAACAGATGTGGGAGACATGCCATGAAACTCGACTCTTCCCTGTCCGCCGTGGTGACCGGCGGCGCGTCGGGCCTGGGGCTGGCGACGGTACGGGCGCTGCGCGAAGCCGGCGTCAAGGTCGCGATCTTCGATATCAACGAGGATAGCGGCCAGGCGATCGCGGCGGAGGTCGGTGCTACCTTCTGCAAGGTCGACATCATGTCGGAAGACAGCGTGCTCGCCGGTTTCGACGCGGCGCGGGCGGCGCAGGGGCAGGAACGCATCCTGGTCCATTGCGCGGTGGTGTCGAAGGGCGGCAAGACCGTGTCGAAGGACAAGGAGACCGGCGGCTTCAAGCGCATGTCGACGCAGGATTATGCGATTTCGGCCGAAGGCGTGCTGGTCGCCAGCTATCGCATCGCCTCGATCGGGGCGCTCGGCATGGCGGCGCTCGACCCGCTGGAGGATGGCGAGCGGGGCAGCATCCTGTTGACCTCCAGTGCTGCGGCGCAGGATGGGCAGGTCGGCCAGGTCGCCTATGGCTCGCTGAAAGCCGGGGTCAACGGCATGGTGCTGCCAATGGCGCGCGACCTGATGGAGCTGGGGATTCGCGTCAATGCGATCATGCCGGGCATCTTTGCGACGCCGCCGATGCTGCGCTTCAAGGACATGAACCCGGCCATGTACGAAAGCCTGAACAACAGCGTTCCCTTCCCCAAGCGTCTCGGAAAGCCCGAGGAATTTGCCGGGCTGGCGCTGGAGATCACGCGCAACAGCTACATCAATGCCCAGCTGTTCCGCATCGACGGCGCGATTCGCTTTCCGCCGCGCTGAATCAACGGCGCTGCATCCATTGGGCGAAGAGGCCGCGTTCCATATGGACGCGGCCTTTTGTCTGCCTGTCCAAGCCGCTGTTCGCACATGCAAAAATAAATACTAAGCTAGGTTGACATTATCGCCGGCAATAGCTAACCTAGCTTAGTGTTAAGGGGATATCGTTCCTCGACTCGTTTTTAGTTGAAGAGGTTGTGCCATGACTCGTTTCGCCAAGATCGCCCTGTCGCTCTCCCTCGCCGCTGCTGCCCTGCCGCAGGTCGCTGCCGCCGGCGAAGCCGTCCAGATCAGCGCAGCCACTGCCGCCGCCGATTACAAGGGCAAGATGCTCTACACCGCCAGCGGCGATCGCCTGGCCGCCATCTATCGCGTCGCGGCTGACGGCAACGCCCAGATCATCCTCAACGGCAAGATGGTGAATGTTCCGGCGTCCAGCCTGACCGCCGCCGACGGCAAGCTGACCACCAGCCTGTCGAAGAAGGATCTGCTGACCGCGCACTAAGAGATCGCCGGGCGCGGCCTCCCCTGCGCCGGCCGATAGCGAATGGGCCGCTCCTTGCCGGAGCGGCCCTTTTTTATGTCCGGGAAGGGAGGGGCGCCGGGACGGCGGCAACCTTCAGGGCTTGACGATATTTTCGGAAATCGTGTCGAGCAGGCTGTTCAGGCGCTTGAGATCCTCAGTGGATACGCCGGCAAAGGCGACCTCCTCATTCTCCTGCGCGATGCCTGATAGCTGCATGGTGATCGCCTGGCCGCGCTCGGTCAGGAATACGGCATGGGCGCGCCGGTCGTCATCCTTCTGCCGCCGTTCCAGCAGGCCGTCGGCACAGAGCCGGTCGATCAGCCGCCCGGCCGATGCCTCGGCCATTTCCAGCAGGTTGGCGATATGGCGCTGGGTCGTGCCGGGATAGCGCGCGACCGCCGCGATCACCGTCCATTGCGAGCGGGTGACGCCCAGCCGCACCACGCTCTGGTCGAAATGCGCGCGCAGCTGACGGGCGATGATCGTCAGCTTCATCGTCGCGTTGCGCATCAGCGCCGGCGGGTTGTCGGCGAGTGTCTTGTCCTGCAGGCTTTCCATTGTGCGCGCAGCATAGCGCCATCGCGGCGAAACGAAAGCAGCCTCCTCCTGTTCGGCGCAGCGCGGCGGCCGGACGATCCGATCAGACACGTTCGATGATGATCGCGGGCGCCATGCCCCCGGCCGCGCACATGGTGATCAGGGCATAGCGGCCGCCGCTGCGCTCCAGCTCGTCGAGTGCGGTGCCGATCAGCACCGCGCCGGTCGCGCCGATCGGGTGGCCGAGCGCGATGGCGCCGCCATTGGGATTGAGCTTGGCGCGGTCGACGCCTAGGTCGCGGATGAACTTCTCCGTCACTACGGCAAAGGCTTCATTGACCTCGAACACATCGATGTCGGCCACGGTCAGCCCGGCCTTGGCCAGCACCTTGCGCGCGGCCGGGACCGGGGCGTTCAGCATCAGCGTCGGATCGTCGCCGACATTGGCGGTCGCGACGATGCGGGCGCGGGGCTTGAGCCCATGGGCGTCGGCATAGGCTTTCGAGGCGAGCAGGATCGCGGCCGCGCCATCGACCACGCCCGACGAGGTGCCGGCATGATGCAGTGGCTCGATCGCAAGATCGGGATATTTCTGGTTGATGAGCTGGCGGAAGGTCGGCCCATCCTGGCGCGAGGGCATGTCCATGAAGGCTGCGAAGGCGGGTTTCAGCCCGGCAAGCTGCTCGGCCGTGGTGTCGGGGCGGGGATATTCCTCATGGTCCAGCACGACGCTGCCATCCTCGTCATGCACCGGCACGGTCGACCTGGCGAAGCGGCCTTCCTTGAGCGCGATGCCGGCCCTGCGCTGGCTTTCGGCGCCAAAGGCATCCAGATCTTCGCGCGTGATCCCTTCCATCGCGGCGATCGCATCGGCGGCGACGCCCTGGTTCGACTGGGGATGCTTGTCCTGCAAGCGCATATTGCCGGTGCCAAGCCCGCCAGCGGCCTTCACGCCGGCCTCGCGCAGCGACTGGCCATACCAGGTGACATAGGACATCATCTCGGTGCCGCCGGCGATCACCAGATCCTCCATGCCGGACATGATCTGCGCCGCAGCCAGATTGGTGGCGGTCAGGCCGCTGCCGCAGAAGCGGTCCAGCGTCACGCCTGAAGCCTTGACGTCATAGCCCGCATCGAGCGCCGCCATCCGGCCAAGGTCGCCACCCTGCAACCCCATCTGTGCGCTGGTGCCCCAGATGATGTCATCGACATCGGCGGTGTTCAGATTGTTGCGGTCCTTGAGCGCTTTCAGCACCGCGACGGCGATATGCTGCGGGTGCATGTGCGACAGCGCGCCCTTGCCCATCTTGCCGATGCTGCGCGGGGTGCGGACGGCATCAATGATATAGGCGTCGGTCAAGCATCTTCTCCCGGTCTCTTTTGCCGCAGGCGCGGCTCTCGCATCCTATCGCATGGAAGCGGGACGGCCCCCAATCGCACAGGCGATTGATCGCGCGCGGATTGGCCTGTGTCGCCCGGCTGGTGCAGGCTGGGCGGGCAGATGATGAGGAGGGAGAAGGATGGCGCAAGGCGAAGTCGCGCAGGCGACGGGCGGCAGCTTCGCGCCGCTGCGCGAACCGGTGTTCCGCCGCATCTGGACCGCCAGCCTGCTCTCCAACTTCGGCCAGCTGATCCTGGGCGTCGGCGCGGCATGGGAAATGACGCGGATGAGCGCGTCGCCCAGCATGGTGGCACTGGTCCAGACCGCGATGATGCTGCCGCTGATGCTGGTGACATTGCCCGCCGGCGCCTTTGCCGACATGTTCGACCGCCGGCGGATCGCGATGAGCGGCCTCGCTTTCTCCATGGCCTGCGCCGCGCTGCTGACCTTCCTGGCCTGGACCGGGCATAGTTCGCCCTGGATGCTGCTCGCCTTCTGTTCGCTGATCGGCGCGGGCGTCGCGCTCTATTCGCCGGCCTGGCAGGCGTCGATCAGCGAACAGGTCGGGCCGCGCCTGCTGCCCGCCGCCGTGGCGCTGGGCACGATCAGCTATAATGTCGCGCGCAGCTTCGGTCCGGCGCTGGGTGGCATCATCGTGCTGGCGGCCGGTGCCCATGCCGCCTTTGCGATCAACGCCATCTGCTATCTGCCGCTGTTCCTCGCCTTCTTCGCCTGGCAGCGGCGTCATGTCCCTGCGCGCCTGCCGCCCGAACAGTTCCACCGGGCGATGGTGTCGGGCATGCGTTACGCGCTGCATGCGGGGGCGATCCGCACGGTGCTGCTGCGCGCCTTCCTGTTCGGACTGGCCGGGGCGTCGGCGTCGGCGCTTGCGCCGCTTGTGGCGAAGGATCTGCTGGGTGGCGATGCCAGCGTCTATGGCCTGTTGTTGGGCGCCAGCGGGGTGGGCGCCGTGCTGGGGGCGCTGCTGGTCGGGCCATGCCGCGACCGCTTCGGAACGCAGCGGACCACCGCCGTGCTGGCGCTGGTCAGCGGCATCGCGCTCGCGCTGGTCGGGGTCAGCCGCCATGTGCCGCTCACCTGCCTGGCATTGCTGGTCGCGGGGGGCGCCAATATCCTGACCATCGCCCTGTTCAACGTCTCGGTCCAGCTGTCGGCACCGCGCTGGGTCACGGCGCGGGCCTTGTCGCTCTTCTCCTCGGCGCTGACCGGCGGCATCGCGATCGGCGCGCTGCTCTGGGGGCTGGTGGCGCAAAGCTGGTCGGTCGACATCGCCATGTATGGATCGGGGCTGGCATTGGCATTGCTGCCGCTGGTGGGCTGGCTGTTGCCGCTGCCCGAAACCAGCGAGGCGGATGTCGAGCCCTTCGTCATTGCGGGCGAACCGGAAGTCGGCATGGCGCTCACCCGGCGTTCCGGCCCGGTCATCATCGAGATCGACTATGATGTCGATCCTGATCAGGCGCGCGATTTCTATGCGGCGATGGTGGAGGTGCAGCGCACCCGCATGCGCAATGGCGGCTTCAACTGGTCGATCGCGCGCGACATCGCCAATCCCGCGCTGTGGACTGAGCGCTATCAATGCCCGACCTGGGGCGATTATCTCCATATGCGCGATCGTTTCACCCAGGCCGACAAGCTGGCGCAGCAGGTGGCGCGCGCCTTTGACCGCAAGGCCGGCGAGGTACGGGTGCGGCGGCGGCTGGAGCGGCCATTCGGATCGGTCCGCTGGCGCGCCGATACGCCCGATCCGCGTCAGGATACGATCGGATATCTCGGCCCCTGAACGCGGCGCGGCAACGCCGAGGCGATGAGTCCGGCGCCGACCGCTTATCTGCGCGCGAGACCGTCGTTCTCCGCACTATCATGCCGCCCATAGGGAAGGCCGGACCACCGGCACCGATCATGGGAGGCAAGGGATGATCCATCGGAAGACGCTTATTCGTTCGTCGGGCATTGGCGCGGCCATGCTGCTGGCCACGGTCTCGCACCTGGCCGTCGCGCAGGAGGCGGCGCCGCCGCCGGTCCAGAATGACCAGGATCTGATCATCGTCACCGCGCAGCGTCGCGCCGAATTGTCGCGCGACGTGCCGATCAGCATCACCACCGTCACCCAGGACCAGCTGACCAGCGCCGGCGCCAGCCAGCTGACCGACATCGCCACCGTCACCCCGGCGCTGCGCTTCGACAGCGCCGCCGCCTTCGTCCAGCCGACCATTCGCGGTGTCGGCACCGCGGTCGCCAGCTCGGGCGGCGGCGCCAATGTGGGCATCTATGTCGACGGCTTCTACTCGCCCAACCCGCTGGCCGCCGATTTCCAGCTGATGAGCCTGAAAAGCGTGCAGGTGCTGAAAGGACCGCAGGGCACACTGTTCGGCCGGAACACCACCGGCGGCGCGATCCTGCTGACAACCGCCGATCCCAGCAGCGACGGCGCGGGCGAGTTCAAGGTCAGCTATGGCCGCTTCAACAGCCTGGCGGTGCAGGGCTATGCCACCTTCGGCGTAGTTCAGGATGTGGCGATGGATGTCGAGGCGCTGTTCCGGCGCGGCAACGGCTTCGTCCATAATATCACCACCGGCAGCGACCGCGACGGGCGCTATAGCAACTGGTCGGTGCGAACGGGGATCAAGGCGGACCTGAGCGATTCCGTGTCGCTGCTGCTGCGCTACACCCATAGCGATACCGACGATCCGACCCTGCTCAACACCAACATCTATGTCGGCGACGATATTGGCGGCGCGGGCACCAACCTGCCGTCCAGCCTCTACGCGACCAAACATGATGACGTGGCGACCGGCGGCCCGACCGAATTCCTGTCGAACAATGATGTGATCCAGGGGACGCTGAAGGCGGACCTGGGCTTTGCCGACCTCACCTCCTACACCCAGTATCGCGACGAAAATTCGCTGATCGTCGAGGATCTGGACAGTACGGCGGCGAATATCTTCCTGTTGCACATTCCGGTGCGCAACCAGACCGTCTCGCAGGAATTGCTGCTGACCTCGAAGCCGGGCGGGCCGCTGCAATGGACCGCCGGCCTCTTCTACTTCAACAACAAGGATCGATGGGGCACGCGGGTCGGCACGCCGACCGCCGGCGATCCGCTCGCCAGCATTGCGCTGGGCGGTTCGGGCACCAACAGCAAATCCTATGCCGCCTTTGCCGACCTCACCTATGCCTTCACGCCCGACCTCTTCTTGACGGTGGGTGGGCGCTACAGCCACGACAGGATCGGCGACGCCTATTATATCATCCCCTTCTCGGCCACGCGCACCTATGTGCCCGACCTCAAGGGCAACAAGTTCACGCCGCGCGCGGTGCTGCGCTATAAGCCCAGCGAGGAATCGAGCGTCTACGCCTCCTACAGCAAGGGCTATAAATCGGGCATTCTCGACGTCGGCGGCAATACCGGCAACAAGGTCGCGCCGGAGGATATCGACGCCTTTGAAGCGGGCTTCAAATATGATGATCGCCGCCTGTCGGTCGATCTGTCGGCCTATTATTATGATTACAAAAATCTGCAGGTGTCGCTCTATCGCGGCAACCCGCCCTCGGCCCAGATCATCAACGCCGCCTCGTCGGAAATCTATGGTCTGGAAGGCCAGCTTTCCTATCGGCTGACCGACCGGTTCCAGTTCAATGTCGGCGCCGCCTATACCCATGCGCGCTACACCAATTTCGAGGATGCGCCGATCTATACGCGCTGCACCCTCGCCAGTTGCGCGGCGCAGGGGATCAGCTTCGTCGTCGTGCCGACCCAGCTCAACGATGTGCATATGCAGCGCACGCCCGACTTCACCGGCAATGTCGGCGCGCGCTACACGCTGGACCTGGCGGGCGGTTCGCTCGCCCTGGCGGGCAATCTCTATTACACCTCGAAATTCTATTTCGGCCCGTCCGGCACCCAGTTCGCGCAGAAGGGCTATGAGGTGCTGGCGCTGCGCGCCGAATGGACCGACGCCAGCGATCGTTTCTCGCTGGCCGTCTTCGGCGACAATGTCACCGACAGCCGCTACCGCACCCAGGTACTCAGCAATAATTTCGGCATCGGCAATGTCTGGAGCGCGCCCGCGACCTGGGGCGTCCAGGCCGGCGTCAAATTCTGATCGGGCGGCAAGGGAGAGGATGGCGATGGGCAAGCACTATCGGGTGATCCAGTGGGCCACCGGCAATATCGGCGGCCGCGCCCTGCGCGCGGTGATCGAGCATCCGGGGCTGGACCTGGCCGGCCTGTGGGTCAGTTCGGCGGCCAAGGCGGGGCAGGATGCCGGCACGCTCGCCGGCACCGTGCCGCAGGGCATCACCGCCACCAGTGATGTCGACGCGCTGGTCGCGACGCCGGCCGACTGTGTCCTCTATATGCGGCAGGGGACCGATATCGACGAACTGTGCCGGCTGCTGGCATCGGGCAAGAATGTCGTCACCACGCGCGGCGATTTCCACCACCCCGCCTCTCTGGACCCGGACGTCCGCGCCCGGATCGAGGCCGCCTGCCAGGCCGGCAACAGCTCGATCTACAGCACCGGCTCCAGCCCCGGTTTCGTGACCGAGGCGCTGACAATCCCGCTGCTCTCGCTCTCGCGCCGGCACGACTGCCTGACGATCGACGAGTTTGCCGACATGGAAAGCCGGGATTCGCCCGATTTGCTGTTCAACATCATGGGCTATGGCGTCGCGCCGACCGCCTTCGACCAGCGCAAGGTCGACTATGTGAAGCATGATTTCGCCGGCTCGCTTGCCCAGCTGGCCGACGCCGCCGGCATCGCGGTCGACCGGTGGGAGGCATTCGGCGAAATGGCGGCGGCGACCCGCGACGTGACGATCGCGGCCGGCACGATCGCGGCCGGCACGGTCGGCGCCCAACGCATCACCATATCGGGGATGCAGGGCGACAAGGCCGTGCTGCGCTTTCGCGCCAACTGGTATTGCACCCGCGACATCGACCGGCCCGACTGGGAATTGCGCGAATCCGGCTGGCGTATCCGGGTTGAGGGCGACACGCCGCTCGACGTCCACATCAGCTTCCCGGTCGCGCCGGAGGATTATGCCGCCTTCACGCCGGGCCTGACCGCCCATCGCGCGGTGAATGCCATTGCGGCGGTCTGCGATGCGCCGCCGGGAATCCGCACCACCGCCGACCTGCCGCAGATCATCGCGCAACTGGGGTGAGCATGGACAGGATCGATTTCACCGGCCGCACCATCCTCATCACGGGGGCGGGCGGGGGCCTCGGCCGCGCCTATGCGCGCGACATCGCCGCACGCGGCGGCGCCGTCATCGTCAATGATCTGGGCGGATCGGTATCGGGGGAGGGGGCATCCTCGACCATGGCCGACGCCGTCGCGGCGGAAATCGTCGCGGCGGGCGGCATCGCGATCGCCAATGGCGATGATGTGTCGTCGCCCGACGGCGCGCAGGAAATGATCGACCTCGCCATCGCCCGTTTCGGCCGGATCGACGCGGTGATCGCCAATGCCGGCAACATGCGCTTTGCGCCGCTCGAGGATCTGACCGCGACCGATCTCGACGCGCTGCTCGCCGTCCATGTGCGCGGCTCCTTCAATGTCGCGCGCGCCGCCTGGCCGCATATGCGGGCGCAGGGCGGCGGCCGGCTGGTGCTGACCACATCGGGCGGCGGGATGCTGGGGATGGGGCAATTGTCGGCCTATGGCGCGGCCAAGGGCGGCGTCATGGGGCTGATGCACAATCTGGCGGAGGAGGGGCGCCCGCACGGCATCCTCTGCAACGCGGTCATGCCCAATGCCGCCAGCCGCATGTCGGCAGGGATGAGCGAGGGGACGCTCGGCCATAATCCCTGGGGCCGGGCGCTCGGTCCCAGTTTCGATCCACGCTTCACCGCCGGCCTGGTCGCGTATCTGGCCCATGAGTGCTGCACGTCGACCCACAGCATCTATTCCGCGCTGGGCGGCCGGATCGCACGGGTGTTCGTCGGCGCGACGAAGGGATGGGACCATGGGCTGGACGCGCCGCCGACTGCCGAGGATATCGCCGCCCATATCGACAGGATCAGCGACGATGGCGCCGGCTATGCTATCCCGACCGATATCTTCGACGAGTTCCGCATCGTGGCCGAGGGGCGGGGCTAGAGCATTCTGAAGTCGGCTGGAACAGCCGACGACTCGCAGAATGCGGCAAACAAAAGGAAATTAGAGCATTCTCCGATTCAACCTAATCGGAGAATGCTCTAGAAACCCGCCACCATCGCTTCGCTGAGCTGCCATAGCTTCAGCGCCTGAGCATCATCCTGTGCGGCCGCCGACGGCGTCAGTTCCGCGCGCTGATGGAAATAGCCGCCGCTGCTGTGCCCCGGTTCCTCGGCGCTGGCGAGCCAGACCAATGTGTCGGCTGCCTGCGCCGGGGTGACCGACCGGTCGAGAATCGATTCCATATAGGCCTGCATCGGCGCGTCGCAGTGGCTGGCGAAATTGCTCGCGACCACACCAGGATGCATGGCGTGGGCGATGATGCCGTCACCGGCCACGCGGCGGGCCAGTTCGCGGGTGAACAGGATATTGGCGAGCTTGGCATGGCAATAGGCCGCGCCGCCGACGAAATTGTCGGCGAAGCTGAGGTCATCCCATTGGATGCCCGGACTCTGCTCATGCCCGGTCGAGGACACGGCGATCACGCGCACCGCGCCCGGCCCCCGCCTGGCGGCGGTGGCGCGCAGATTGGGCAGCAGCGTCTGCGTCAGCAGGAAGGGCGCGAGATGGTTGGAGGCAAAGGTTGCCTCGAACCCCTCCGGCGTGATCGTCCGCTCCGCTACCACGCCGCCGGCATTGTTGAGCAGCGCGTCGATCTCCGGCGCGCTTGCCGCAATTTCCTGCGCGACCCGCGCCGTATCGGCCATGGCGGAAAGATCGGCGCGCAGCATCGTGAAATCGCCGCCGGCATCGGCCCCGAGGTCGGCCTCCGCCGCGGCGCAGCGGTCGGCGTCTCGGCCGATGCCGATCACGCGCCAGCCCTGTTGCAGCAGGGCGCGGGCGGCTTCCTTGCCGACGCCGGCGCTGGCGCCGGTAACGATCGCGGTGCGTTGGGTGTCGCTCATGCGTAGACGGGCTCCATGGTGGGGGGACGGCGCCCCAGGGTCAGGAACAGGGCAGCGCCGGCCAGGGTGACGCAGGCGCTGAGCGCCAGGAACGGCGCATAGCTGCCCCAGATGCTCAGGGTCAGGCTGAGCGTCAGCGATCCCAGCGCCGCCCCGCCCGCGATCGCCGCGCCGACAAAACCCATGACCAGGCTGAACACGCCCAGGCCAAAACGGCGCGAGACGAGATAGGCGGCGATGTCGCCCTCCGCCCCCTGCGCCAGCCCCATCATCGCGACCGAGAGAGCCAGGACGATGGTCGCATCTAGCGGCGAGGCCATCAGCGCCATGCCGATCGCGGGCATCGCCAGCGCCAGCGCGGCGACATGGTGCGGCGGCATCCGGTCGAGCGACAGGCCGCAGGCGAAGCGGCCCAGCAGCACGCCGATGGCATAGATGGAAATCAGCCAGGTCGCGGTCTGCGACGCGGCGCCGCTGTCCATCAGCACCAGCTTCATCTGGGCCGAAGCGAGCCCCTGTGGGAAATTGACCAGCACCATGCCGACGATCAGCACCCAGAAGGCGGGATTGCGGAAGATGACGCGGCTGCCGACCGGCGCTGGCCCCGCCTGTTTGTCGGTTTCGTCATGGGGATGCACGCCGATATGGGCGGGCGTCAGCAGCACCGCGATCAGGCCGAAGACCAGGGTGACGCCGCCCATCAGCAGATAGCCGTTGCGCCAGCCCTGGCTCTCGATGAAGCTGCCGAGCAGCGGGGCGATCACCGCGCCGACCAGCGGCGGGCCGGTCATCACGATCGAGAAGGCAAGGCCGCGTGCCCGCTCGAACCGTTCGGCGACGATGCGGGTATAGACCGGCGATGTGGTCAGCGTGCCAAGGATGATCTGCAGCACGGCGACGGCGAAGAAGGCGCGGATGCTGCCGGGCTGGAAGGCGAAGCCGAGATAGGCGATCGGCCCCGCCAGCACGCCCACGGCGGAGACGGCGCGCACCCCGAACCGGTCGGTCAGCCGCCCAGTGATCGGCTGCATGATCAGCATCAGTAGGCCGAAGCTGCCGAGCAGGGCGAATTGCGATTTTTCCCAGCCGAACTCGCCGATCATCTTCGGCGCGAACAGGCTCATCGTATAGGCCGACAGGCCGATGCCGAAGCCCAGTCCCATCGTCGCGGCAAGCAGGGGGCGCCAATGCGTCCGCAATTCGCCCCAATAGGCCGATCCCATATCCCTCTCCTCATCTGGTGCCGGCCCCCTCTTGCGGGTGGTCCGGGTTGCTAGTCCGATCTGGTCCTTATGCCGTTCAGGAACAGGTGCACGGCGGCCCGCACCCAGTCGTCCACCTCGGCGGCGCTCATAGGCTGGGGGGAACCCACCAGCCGGATCGGCCCGCCCAGCACCATCGTCATGAACAGGCTGGCTGCCATGTCCGGACGGTCCACGCAAATCGCCCCGGCGCTATCATGGCGGCGCAGCAGGTCGGCCAGATGGTCGTGCACCGGCTGGGCGCCCTGGCTGTAGGACAGCATCAGAAGGTCGGGGAAGCGATAGGATTCGGTGGTGATGATCCGCCGCAGCCGAACACCCTCGGGCGTCGACAGGTCGGCGATGCGCAGCCGGGCGATCGCGACCAATATGGTTTCCAGATCGTCGCCGGCGATCGCCTCCAGCGCGGCGCGCGGCGTGGCGGTGCGGGTGATCGCGCGGCCAACCGCGGCCATGAACAGCGCCGCCTTGTCGGCATAGCGGGCATAGATGGTGCGCTTGGTCATGCCGACGGCGGCGGCCACCGCCTCCATCGTCGTCAGCTCGAACCCCTTGTCGAGGAACATGTCGAGCGCCGCGTCGAGCATTTCGGCCTGGCGCGCCTGCGCCTGCGCGCGGGTCGGGCGCCCGGCGGCGGGGCGGGGGTCTGAAATCGGTGTGTCCATGACCAGCATCATTATGGCCCTTGCCGCCTTTTGCGAATCATGCATAATGATACGCATCAGGTGCTATTAATGCACCAGAGCCACAAGGGCAAGGAGCAGGATATGGGCGCGCAGGCCGATCGCCTCACCGGACTGGTCAGTTCGGACTATCGATTCAACATTCCCCACGCCGAATTGCGCGACGCGCAGATCGCGGCGCTGAACGAACGGTTCCAGGAAAAGAAGGACGGCATCCGCCTGCTCGGCCACCGCGCGCGGGAAGCGGGGATCAGCGAAGTGACCTCGCTCGACGACGCGGTGAAGCTGCTGTTCCCGCACACGGCCTACAAGAGCTATCCCGAAAATTGGCTGATGCAGCAGCGCTGGGACAAGCTGACCCAGTGGCTGGGCACCATTTCGGCCCATCCGGTCACCGACATCGATCTGGACGGCATCACCGATGTCGACGACTGGATCGCGCGGCTGCAGGCGGCGGGCCATTATGTATCCTGCTCCAGTGGCACCACCGGCAAGTCGGCGATGCTGATCGCGTCGCAGGCGGACATGGACTGGTCGAAGGTCGATACCGTCAACGTCTTCGCCTGGGGATCGGGCGTGCAGCCGGCGCAGGATCGTCGCATCATGGGGCTGGCCCCGGTCGCCAAAGTGCCCAAGAACGAGATTATCGGGGAGGCCCAGCGCGCGGCCTTTGGCGATCCCGCCAAGGAAATGTTCCAATATCCGGTGCCGCCGATCACCGTCGGATCGCTGACCCGCATGGTGGTGCTGCGCAAGGCGATGGCGGACGGCAGTGCGCTGCCCGGCGACATTGCCGAGTTCGAGGAAACGTCCCGCTTCCGGCAGGAGGCGATGGACGCCGCCGTCCATATCGCCGCCGATGCGATGATCGAACATCGCGCCGACAAACTCTATATCGCGGGCATGTGGAACGCGCTTTACCATGTCGCCAAGGCGGTGCGGGAGCGCGGTTATAACGCCAAGGATTTCAACCCGGACAACTGCATCTATATCGGCGGCGGCCTGAAGCGCGCGCAACTGCCGGACGATTATCAGCAGTTCGTGCATGAGACCTTCAACATTCCCGAAGGCCGGCATTTCCAGAATTATTCGATGCAGGAACTCAACAGCGGCATGCCCAAATGCCGCGAGGGCGGGCGCTATCATGTGCCGCCCTGGATCGTGCCGATGATCCTGGACAAGGATGGCGATGCGCTGATCGATCACGCCCATGACGGCGAGGTCGAGGGGCGGGCCGCCTTCTTCGACCTGTCGCTCGACGGCCGCTGGGGTGGGGTCATCACCGGCGACCGGATATCGGTCGACTACAGCCCCTGTGCCTGCGGCAATAGCGGGCCATCCATTCGCGACAATATTGCCCGCTATGCCGATCTGGACGGCGACGACAAGATCGGCTGCGCGGGCACCGTCGATGCCTATGTGCGAGGTGTGGCATGAGCGTGCTTGAACAGACGGCCCCGGTCGAAACGGCGGCCGAACCGATCCGCGTCGATCATTTCGTGCGCGGCAGACTGGTCGAGGGCGGGGCGGTACGCCATCGCTCGCGCGACCTGGGCGTCGATTTCGCGACGCCGCAGATCGACCTCAACGCGCTGGTCGCGCCGCGATCAGAACTGCCGCCGCTGCTCGACGTGCCGGTCAGCGAGATCATCGATTTCCTGGTCGAGGCCGGGCAGCGGATGGATTTCGAAACCAATCCCTATCTTCAGGCGGCGCTGGAGCATACGGTCAAGGTGAATCCGCTGCCGCGCCGGGTGGTGGAAAATCTGTTCCGGCGGGCCAAGCATTTCCTGACGCCCGAGGGACTGCGCTGCAGCATCGAATCGAGCTTCCTCAACCCCGCCGCACTCGACCGCTGGGTGGAGCGCACCGACATGCACGGCAATCGCGGCGCGCTGCGCGCCTTTCCGCCGCGCATGGTGCATATGCTGGCCGGCAATTCGCCCACCGGCTGCATCTCGTCGATCGCGCAGGGCGCGCTGGTGAAGGCGGTCAATGTCTTCAAGATGCCGTCGAGCGACCCATTCACCTGCGTCGCGATGCTGCGCACCATGGCCGATGTCGATCCTAATCATCCGGTCGTCCGGTCGATGTCGGCGGTCTATTGGCGCGGCGGCGACGAGCGGATCGAAGGGACGCTCTATCGCCCGCAATATTTCGACAAGATCGTCGCCTGGGGCGGCGGCGACGCGATCAAGAATGTCATCAAATATCTGGGGCCGGGCATCCAGATGGTGTCGTTCGATCCCAAGACGTCGATCTCGATGATCGGGCCGGAAGGGTTCGATCCCGCCGTCATCGACGATGTCGCCGATGCCGCCGCCACCGACGTCGCGACGATGAATCAGGAGGCCTGCCTCGCCAGCCGCTTCATCTTCGTCGAGGGCGATCGGGCCGGGGTGGAATCCTTCTGCGCCAGGTTGCAGGAAAAACTTGGCCAGGATCGCGAAACGGCGTCGGCGGTGGCGCATCCGCTGCCGGTCGAGGTGCGCGACGAGATCGAGATGCTGACCCTGATGGGCGACGATACCAAGGTCTGGGGCAAGCCCGATGGCCGGGGCCTCGTCATCCTGACCGACGAGCCGGTCGATTTCCACCCCAGCAACAAGACCGCCAATGTCGTCCATGTCGCCTCGCTGGATCAGGCGGTGCGCTATGTGAATGTCGCGACCCAGACGATCGGCATCTATCCGCCCGAGCGGAAGCTCGCGCTGCGCGACCGCCTCGCCAGCGCCGGGGCGCAGCGCGTGGTGCGGCTGGGCGGCGCGGCCAAGCATGTGATGGGCGGCGCCCATGACGGCATGCTGCCACTCCAGCGTTTCGTCCACTGGATGAGCGACGAGGACGCCTGATCCTCTATGATCGGACGGGGAGGGGCCATCGCGCAAGCGATCCTTTCCCGCCCGCATTGCCTCGCGCGGCGAACCGGTTTCAAATCCTGCCCGGACAAGACGGCTCCAGCCGCATGATCGTCGCGCGCCACGACCGCGCCGCAACAGGTGAGGACAAGCGCATGGCAGACAGCGACCCGCATTTCGACACGGCTTCCGCTGTCACGCCGCCCGAAGCGCTGCCCTCCATGGCCTATCGCGCCTATTTCCTGCTGCTGATGGTTCTGGTGTCGGCCTCGGTCCAGGGCGAACGATATCTGATGGTGGTGATGGTGGAGCCGATCCGCCACGAACTGGGCCTGTCCGACGCCGCGATCGGCATGGCCAAGGACATGATCATCGCGATCGTCTATATCCTCGCCATCATCCCGCTGGCGCGGCTGGCCGATGGCTGGTCGAAGCGCAAGATTGTCGCCATCGCCGCCACGGTGTGGAGCGCCGCCGTCATCGTCTGCGGTCTGGCGAAAAGCTTCTGGATCCTGCTGATCGGCCGCGCCGGCATCGGCCTTGGCGAAGGCGGCTTCACCCCGCCGTCCCAGGCCTGGATCGCCGATCTTTTCCCGATCCGCCAGCGCGCGACCGCGCTGTCCATCTTCCTGCTCGGCGCCTCGCTCGGCACCTTTCTCGGCCCGGCCGTCGGTGGCTGGGCGGTGCAGGCCTATGGCTGGCGCGAGACGCTGATCTTTGCCTCCATCCCCGGCTTCATCCTGGCGCCGATCGTCTGGTTCACCCTGCGCGACAGCCGATCGGGGCTGGCCGACGGCGCCTCGGCCGAACAGGCGCGGCCCGTGCCCTTCCTTCAGACCGCGCGCGAATTGCTGGCGATCCGCACCCTGCCGCCGCTGATCGCTGCCGCCTCGCTCAATGCGCTGCTGACCATGGGCTTCATCAGCTGGGCGCCGGCCTTCATGGAGCGGACCCATGGCATGCCGGCCAGCCAGGCCGGGTTGCAGATGGGCGGCGCGCTCTTCTTCGGCTCGGCGATCGGCCATACGCTGGGCGGGCCGCTGGCCGACTATCTCGGCCGTCGCGACATGCGCTGGTATGTCTGGATCCTGATGCTGTCGGGCGCCTGCGCCACCGGCATTGGCTGGATGATCCTGACCGGGCCGGGTGAACGCGTCTTCCCGCTCTATGGCCTCAACATGCTGCTGGGCGGCCTCTCCGCCGCGCCGCTGATGGCGGTGGTGGCGGGGCTGGTGCCCTCGCGTTCGCGCGCTACCGCGATCGCGGTGCTGATGGTGTCGATCCAGGTCGTCGGCTTGGGCGGCGGACCGGTGCTGGTCGGCGCGCTCAGCGACGCGCTGCGCCCGGTCTATGGCGAGGATTCGCTCGGCATGGCGATGCGCTGGGCGCTGCTGGTCGGCATTCCCAGCACCATCCTCGCCTGGTTCGCCAGCCGCAGTTGCCGCAAGGATTTCGCCGCGGCCGGCGGCTGGGACCGCAGCACCATGCCCGCCGCCATCCACTGACGCGAGGAGCGCTGCCGATGCCCGCCTACATGATCGTCACCCGCGAAGGCCCGATCGCCGATCAGGAAGCGATGGACGCCTATAGCGCGATGAACCGCGCCAATGCGGCGACCTTCGTTGCCCAATACGGCATCCGTCCGCTCGCCGTTTATGGCGCGCAGCAATTGCTGGAGGGTGACGGCGCGGACGGCGCGATCATCCTGGAATTTCCCGACGCCGCCAAGGCCCGCGCCTGGTATGACTGCCCCGAATATCAGGCGGCCTTGCCCTATCGCATGAAGGCAGCGCCCTATCGCGTGCTGCTGGTCGAGGGACTTTGAGATTCTCCATCAAGGACGCATCATGACCGACATCACCCCCCGTATTTCCCATCTGCCGCGCGACCAGTGGACCGACGACGCGCGCGAGGTTTTCGCCTTCTGGGGCGAACCCAATGCCTGGGAGGAGGGGTCCAAGACCAATGTCATGATGGTGATGGCCAACCATCCGCCGCTGGGGAAGGTCTATAATATCTGGGGCAAGCATCTGCTGATGGCGAACAGCCTGTCGACGCGTGCGCTCGAACTGCTGATCCTGCGCGTCGCCTGGCGGGTGAACTCGGCCTATGAGTGGCATAATCATGTCGGCTATGCGCTCAACGCCGGCATCACGCTGGAGGAAATCGGCGCGATCCGGGATTTTCCCGAAGGCGGCGACTGGGCGGAGCAAGATACTCTGGTGCTGCGCTCGGTCGACGAACTGATCGAGGATGGCAAGATCAGCGACGCCACCTGGGACGGGCTGGGCGCCCATTTCGACACCCGGCAGAAGATGGATCTGGTCTTTTCGATCGGCCATTATGTCATGACCAGCTGGGCGCTTTCCTCCTTCGGCGTCGGCATCGAGGGCGGCGCCGACCCGATCGGCTTCGACCTCAAGACCGGATCGGGCAGGACGCCGGGCAAGACCTTCAAGCCGGGCGAAACGGATAATTGGACCGACACGCGCGGTTACTGATCCCCGCCCTTCTATCGCGCCGGTGATATGGCGGCGGCGGGCCGCTTTTGCGCATTGTCCGCCGCCAAAGGCGCGATAGCAGGGGAACAGATATTCGCTGTTTCAAAGGGGACACACCATGGCCACCGACATCCTGCTGCCCAAGATCGGCTTTTCCATGACCGAGGCACAGATTGCCGAATGGCTGGCCGAAGACGGCGCGACCGTCACCGAGGGCCAGCCGCTCTATCTGCTCGAAGCCGACAAGTCGGCGAACGAGGTCGAGGCTCCGGCCAGCGGCACGCTGCGCATCATCGCCCAGCCGGGCGAAACCTATGAGGTCGGCACCGTTCTGGGCACGATCGAATAAGATGGTGCTGCGCGTCGGCATCGTCAGCGCCGCCTGGGGCGCCTTCGCGCACCTGCCTGCCTGGCGCGCCATTCCGGGCGTCGAGGTGACGGCGATCTGCACCTCGCGCGAGGAAACGGCCCGCGCCGCGCAGCAGCGGCTCGGTCTGCCGCGCGCCTTCTGGAATGCGGAGGAGATGTGCGCCGATCCCGACATCGACATTGTCGACCTCGGCACCCGGCCCAGCATCCGCCTGCCGATGGTGCTGGCCGCACTCGCCCATGGCAAGCATGTCTATAATGCCAGCCCCCACGCCCCCGACTGGGCCGGGGCCAAGGCGATCGACACGGCCTGGCAGGGCGGCGCCAGCATCGGCGTGGTCGACGCCTTCTCGCAATATCTGCCCGCCCTGCGCCAGATGAAGGCGATGCTGGACGATGGCCATATCGGCGCGCCGCTCGGCGGCACCTGCCATTTCAACATCTCGCTGTTCAACCAGCCCAACAAGCTGTTCCCATACAACTGGTTCGCGCAGGCCGGGCAGGGGGTGTCGGCGGTGCGCAACAATGGCAGCCATGCCCTCTATCTGCTGCTCCACCTGCTCGGCCCGATCGCCGAACTGGTCGCCGACGACAGCCAGATACTCAAGCGCTGGACTTTCCCGGACGGCGACACCATCACGCCCGAAACCACCGATCTCGCCAATGTCATCCTGCGCTTCGAAAGCGGGCTGGTGCTGCAGATGCAGATCAGCTGGAGCATGGCGCTGCATGACGGTTTCCTGCTCGACCTGTTCGGCGAGAGGGGACGGATGGTCTCGACCTCGCCCACTTTCCCGACCGCGCGCGACTGCACGCTACGCGCCGGGCAATTGGGCGGCACGCTGGCGGATGTGGCGCTGCCCGATGCATTCAAGGCGACGCCCGGCATCGCCCTCGACTGGCAGAGCGAGCCCCAGCCCAGCTACCCGATGGCGCTGTCGATGCAGGCCATGGTGGCGGCGATCCATGGTCGCGGCGTGGCGGCCCCGGACTTCGCCCGCGCGCTGGAGGTCGAACGCATCCAGGAAGCGATCCGCATCTCCAGTGCCGAGCGGCGCTGGATCAAAATTGCGGATATCGTCTGAAGCCCGTTTGCAGGTGAGCGAACGGGCCTATCTGGCTGACATCGTCGCGTGATATGGTGAACTTGGGTATGGGAAGCCTTGGCATCGCCATCCCGGCAGGATAGCGCCTGCGCTATGATCGCCCCCACCCATCCGCGCCGCACCGCCGCCATCGCCTTCATCCTGGTGACGGCCCTGTTGGACGTCATGTCGATGGGCATCGTCATTCCGGTGCTGCCGCAGTTGATCGAGACATTGTCCGGCTCCAGCACCAGCGCGGGCCTGTGGAACGGCCTGTTCGTCGCGCTTTGGGCGGCGATGCAGTTTCTCTGCTCGCCGGTGATCGGTTCGCTGTCCGACCGCTTCGGGCGCCGGCCGGTGATCCTGATCTCGGTCGCGGGGCTAGCGCTCGACTATGTGCTGATGGCGCTCGCGCCCAATCTCTGGTGGCTGGCGCTGGGCCGCATCCTCGCCGGCATCACCTCGTCCAGTTTCACATCCACCTTCGCCTATATGGCCGACATCACCCCGCCGGAGGGCCGGGCGCGCGGCTATGGCCTGATCGGTGCGGCGTTCAGCGCGGGCTTCGTCGCCGGGCCTTTGCTGGGCGGGGTGCTGGGCGAAATCTCGCACCGCGCCCCTTTCTGGGCCGCGGCCGGCCTGTCCGGCCTCGCCTTCCTCTATGGCCTCGTCGTGCTGCCGGAATCGCTCGCCCCGGAAAAGCGCATGGCCTTCAGCTGGCGCCGCGCCAATCCCTTCGGCGCGCTGCAATTGCTGCGCTCTCACCCCGAATTGTCGAGTCTCGCGATCGTCAATTTCCTCCTCTATTTCGCCCATCATCTCTTCTCGGCCGTCTTCGTCCTCTATGCCGGCGACCGCTATGGCTGGGGCGCCTGGCAGGTCGGCACCTTGCTGGCGCTGGTCGGGCTGATGGACATGGGGGTTCAGGGTCTGCTGGTCGGCCCGGTGGTCAAGCGGCTGGGCGATCGCACGACGATGGTCGTGGGCCTCGGCTTCGGCGCGGTCGGCATCGCCGCCATGGGCCTGGCGCCCACCGGCTGGCTGTTCGTCGCGGCCATGTTCCCCAATGCGCTCTGGGGCCTGGCCATGCCGACCATCCAGTCGCTGATGACGCAGCGCGTCTCCGAAAGCGAACAGGGTCAGTTGCAGGGCGCCAACAACAGCGTCGGCGCGATCGCCGGCATCGTCTCCCCGCTCTTCTTCGGCGCGGTCTATTCCGCCTCGGTCGGCCCCCGCCCGATCCTGCCCTTCATCGGCAGCGCCTTCCTGATCGCGGCGCTGGTGCTGGCCGGTGCCGCCCTGCTCGGCCGCGCAGCGGGACGCAAACAGGATGGTCCTGCGCCGGCCTAGAGCATTCTGAAGTCGGCTGGAACAGCCGACGACTCGCAGAATGCGGCAAACAAAAGGAAATCAGAGCATCATCCGATTTACCCTAATCGGATGATGCTCTGAACCGGGAAAACTGGACATATCGGGGCGGTGCGACTAACCGGGCGCGAATCCCTTCCACCGCTCGACATAAAGGCGATTCGATGACGCTGCCCCTTCAGGATTCCATCCTTATCGTGGACTTCGGCAGCCAGGTGACTCAGCTCATCGCCCGGCGCGTGCGCGAAGCCGGCGTCTATTCCGAGATCGCCCCCTTCACCCAGGCCCAGGCCGCGTTCGACCGCATGAAGCCCAAGGGCATCATCCTGTCCGGTTCGCCTGCTGGCGTACCGGAGGAAGGCAGCCCGCGTGCGCCGCAGGCGCTGTTCGATGCCGGCGTGCCGATCCTGGGCATCTGCTATGGCCAGCAGGTGATGAGCCATCAGCTGGGCGGCGAAGTGCGCCCCGGCCACGAGACCGGCGAAGGCGGCGAATTTGGCCGCGCCTTCCTGACCGTGACCGAACCCTGTGCCCTGTTCGACGGGCTGTGGGAAGTCGGCGAACGGCATCAGGTGTGGATGAGCCATGGTGACAAGGTCACGAAATTCGCGCCCGGCTTCAAGATCGTGGCCGTGTCGGACGGCGCCCCCTTCGCGGTGATCGCCGACGAGGAACGCAAATTCTACGGCACGCAGTTCCACCCGGAAGTCGTGCATACGCCCGACGGCGGCAAGCTGATCGCCAATTTCGTCCGCCATGTCTGCGGCCTGGCCGGCGACTGGACCATGGCCGAGTTCCGCCAGGTCAAGATTGCCGAGATCCGCGAACAGGTCGGCACCGGACGGGTCATCTGCGGCCTGTCGGGCGGCGTCGACAGCGCGGTGGCCGCCGTCCTCATCCATGAAGCGATCGGCGACCAGCTCACCTGCGTGTTCGTCGACCATGGCCTGATGCGCCTGGGCGAAGCCGAGCAGGTGGTCAGCCTGTTCCGCGAGCATTATGGCATCAAGCTGGTGCATGTGAACGCCGAGGAGCGCTTCCTGGGCGGCCTCGCGGGCCTCACCGACCCGGAAAAGAAGCGCAAGTTCATCGGCGGCGAATTCATCGCCGTGTTCGAGGAAGAAGCCGCCAAGATCGGCGGCGCCGACTTCCTGGCGCAGGGCACCCTCTATCCCGACGTGATCGAATCGGTCAGCTTCACCGGCGGCCCTTCGGTCACGATCAAGTCGCACCATAATGTCGGCGGCCTGCCCGAACGCATGAACATGAAGCTGGTCGAGCCGCTGCGTGAGCTGTTCAAGGACGAAGTGCGCGTGCTGGGCAAGGAACTGGGTCTGCCCGACATTTTCGTCGGCCGCCATCCCTTCCCCGGACCCGGCCTCGCCATCCGCATCCCTGGCGAAGTGACCAAGGAACGCTGCGACATATTGCGCAAGGCCGACTTCATCTATCTGGAGGAAATCCGCAATGCGGGCCTCTACGACGCGATCTGGCAGGCATTTGCCGTGCTGCTGCCGGTCCGCACCGTCGGCGTGATGGGCGATTACCGCACCTATGACAGCGTTTGCGCGGTGCGCGCGGTCACCTCGACCGACGGCATGACCGCCGACATCTATCCCTTTGACGCAGCCTTCCTGAGCCGCGTTGCGACCCGCATCATCAACGAGGTCAAGGGCATCAACCGCGTCGTCTACGACTATACCAGCAAGCCGCCCGGCACGATCGAGTGGGAATAAAGCTGAAATGGCGAATGTCCTGGGGGCATTCGCCGGCTTTACTCGGCACCGCAAGGTGCCGTGGGTATCGGAACCGCGGGGACGGTCATCCGATGTCTTCGGCGGCATAAGCTGCCGCAGCCATAAAGCGCGATGGGGTCTGCCCGCGACTCAGTCCATTATCGCGGGCGCGCCCGTCCCCATGTAGCGGGACAGATTGTAATGAAGGCTGGCCACCGCTCGCTCCATATAGGGGTTGGGCTGGGTGCCGCGGAAGCCGACATTCTTCATGCCCTGCTGCACCGCCTGCATGTTGGTGAAATCCTGCTGCAGCACCGGTGGCCATTGTTCCGCGCTGGTATATTCCCATTCGGTGGCGGGCGTTTCGGCGTCCGGGAACAGTTCATAGACTGCCGCCTCGAAAATGCACTTGTCCGGGTCCGTGCCATAGGGGCGGGCGGAATAGCAGAGCATGTTGTTGACGGCATGGCCGATCTGGAAATTGGGGAAGATCTGCCAGGCGGTGCCACTCTTGGCGGTATGGGCGGGTTCGACCACCGGCCAGAAGACGCCGCGCCGTTCATCGTCGGCGCGGGCGGTGGCGAGCCAGTGCTGCAGCACCTGCGGCGCAGGGGTGCCCTCGGGCAGCTCGTCCTTCAATCGCTGGGCGGCGGCGACCAAAGTCATGGTCGTGTTGGTGTTGGCATTTTCCCAGGTGAAGAGCTGCATCTCCGCGGTCGACAGGCGCGGGTCGTCGCCTGAACCGATGCGCAGCTTGGCCTGGTTCTCGTCCATATTCTTGGGTGCTTCATAGCCGATATTGGTGTGCAGCCCATGTTTGCGCGCCCAGCCGCGGAATTCGCCAAAGGCGTTGAATTCGGGATGGGTGGTCTGGACATGATAGGTCTCGCTGAACGCCTCCATCGCGACCTTCCAGTTGCAGTCGAAGATGATCCATTTGCGCCAGCGATAGCGCATATTCTGAAGGCCGAAGGGATCGAGCATGTCGGGCACCACGCCCAGATAGTCGGCGAGCGGGCCGCAATCGGGATCGAGATTGATCCAGGCCCAGCCGCCCCATGTGTCGACGTTGACCTTGCCGAGCGCGGTGCGCTGCGCCGTCAGCTTGCCCTGCCAGTCATCGGCATGGTTGGCGAAGGTGCATTGGCCCTGGCGGTCGAAGGTCCAGCCATGGAAGCCGCAGATGATCGACTTGCGGTTGCCGCGCGCATTGCGCTGGCCCGCTGGCGTGTCGATCAGGCGGCGGCCGCGATGCGGGCAGACATTATGATAGGCGCTCAGCTCATCCGGCCCGGTGCGCATGATGATGACCGAATCTTCGAGAATGTCGTAGGTGACGAAATCGCCAACCTCGGGAATATCCTCCAGCCGGGCCGCCTGCAGCCACACCTTGCGCCATAGCCGGTCCTGCTCGGCGCGAGCGTAATCCTTCGACACATAGGCTTCGACCGGGACGATGACCGGCTCGATCAGATCCTCGCCGGGCGCGCCGATGCTGCTGATCTCGTTCATGGCCTATTCCTTCTCCATTTCACCCTTTTGCCATGCCCGCGTCACCCGGACTTGACGATTTCAGACAGTCGAGCTTAGCGCCCGGTCCATTGCGGCATGCGTTTTTCGGCAAAGGCGCGTGGCCCTTCCTGCGCGTCCTTGCTGTTATAGGCATGTTCGGAGGCGGCGCGGGCGGCCTGTAGCGCGGCGGCGCGGCCCATCTCGGTCGCCAGCATCACCGTGTCGCGACCCGCCTTCACCGACAAGGGCGCACCCTCCAAAATCTCCGCTGCCAGATCGAGCGCCGCCTGCATCAGCGCCTCTGGTTCGGCCAGGCAATTGACCAGGCCGATCTCATAAGCGCGCTGGGCGGTGATCGGTTTGCCGGTCAGGATGATCTCCATCATGATCCGCTGCGGGATCATGTGAATCAGCGGCGCGGCCCAGGGCGAGCTGCGCCCGACCTTCACCTCGGTAATGGCGAAGCGCGCGGCCGTGCTGGCAACGCACAGGTCGCAGGCCTGGGCGATCATCCAGCCGCCGGCAAAAGCGACGCCATTGACCGCCGCGATCGTCGGCTTGCTGAGTTCGATGCTGTCATAGGGCAGCGGGAACATGGCGCGCGGCGGCACGGTCATGCCGGTGTCGACCATTTCCTTGAGGTCGCCGCCCGCGCAGAAGGCCTTGTCGCCCGCGCCGGTCAGGATGGCGACGCGCAGCGCCGGATCAGTCTCGAACCGTTGCCAGGCGGCGCGCAGCCCCTCGCGCACGTCGCGGCCCAGGGCATTGCGCTGGTCGGGGCGGTTGATGGTGAGGATGGCGATGCCGTCGGGTCGCGCCTCGAACAGGACTGCGTCGGTCTGCGCTTCGGGCATCAATACCCCCTCTGCTGGATGATATGGGCCGCCCGCTCCAGTTCCTCGCGGAAGGCCGGGTCGGCGATGGCGATCAGGCGGCGGGTGCGTTCGGCCAGCGTCTGCCCTTTCAGTTCCGCCGCACCATATTCGGTGACGATGATGTCGACATCGCTGCGCGCGGTGGTGACCGGGCCGGACAGGCTGGGCACGATCTTGCTGAGGCTTCCGCCCTTGGCCGAGGCGGAAAGGGCGATGATCGAGCAGCCGCCGGGCGAACGGGCGCCGGCACGGACGAAATCGACCTGGCCGCCGGTGCCGCCGAGATAGGCTGCACCCGACTGTTCGGCATTGACCTGGCCGGTGAGGTCCACCTCCAGCGCGCTGTTGATGGTGACAAGGCGGGATAAGCGCCCCAGCACGGCAGCGTCATGGGTATAGCTGGTCGCGCACATGCGGATCGCGGGATTATTGTGCGCCCAGTCATAGAGGCGCCGGGTGCCGATCAGCGCGCCGTTGATCGAGACGCCGGTGTCGATTTCCTTGCGCGCGTTGGTCAGCACGCCAGCCTCCGCCAGTTCCACCAGCCCGTCGCCCAGCAGCCGCAATATCGCGTCTGGCACCGCGCCGACCCCGGTCTGGATTACCGATCCGTCACCGATATAGGCGGCGCAGTGGCGGGCGATCGCCTCGTCGATCTCGCTGATCTTCGCCGGCGCCACCTCGACCGGCGGGCGCGTCACGGGAATGGCGACGTCGATGGCCGAGGCCGGGATCAGCTCGCCCGGCACATAGGGCACCGCTTCGTTGATCTCCGCGATGACCACCCGCGCCTTGTCCACGGCGGCGCGGACATAGTCGCCGATCAGGCCGCAGCTATGGTTGCCGTCGGCGTCGGCCGGGCTGAGCTGGATCATCGCCACGTCGCAGCCGATGATGCCGGCCGTGATCATCGGCGCGACCTGGCTGACATGGATGGGGATGACCTGCAGCTTGCCGGCCTTGGTCATCGACCGCAGCGCGCCGATCGCGCCCATGGAGGAAAGGCGGAAACTGTCGGCGCTGTCCGGCGTGAACAGCCCCGAGAAGCTGGTGGCGATGAAGGCGGACAGGTCGCCGATCCCGGCGCCCTGCTCGATCAGTGCGCTCACCAGGCTGACCGGCTCACCACAGGCCTGGCCAAAGACGATGCGGTCGCCGCGCCGCAGATAGGGGGTGAGGTCGATCACAAGGCCCCGGCCTGGCGCAGCAACTGCTCGGCGCGGCTGAGATAAGGCCGGTCGAGCATCCCGCCCTTGTAGCCGATCGCGCCGACGCCGGGATTGGCGGCGAAGATGTCGACGATCGCCTGGGCCTCGGCAATTTCCTCTTCAGTCGGGGTGAAGGCGGCGTTGATGACATCGACCTGCGCCGGGTGGATCGCCAGCATGCCGCGATAGCCGTCGCGCCGGACCTTCTCGGCCCGCGCCTTCAGCCCGTCGAGATCGCGGAAGTCGCCCTGGATCGTCTCGATCGCGGTGACGCCGGCGGTGGCCGCGCCCAGCAGGCACATGGAGCGCGCCAGTTCATAGGTGAAGCCATAGCTGCCATCGGCATTGCGGTTGGAACTGGCGCCGATCGAGTCGGCCAGATCCTCCGCGCCCCAGGTCAGCGCCACCACGCGCGGCGCGCCCTTATAGTCGCCGGTATGGAACATGGCTTCTGCCGTTTCGGTGACCAGCACGATCAGCGGGGTCGATCCCCGTTCGATGCCATGCGCCGCCTCGAACGCGGTCAGATAATGGTCGAGCCGTTCGACATCCTGCCGGCCATAGACTTTGGGCAGCATGATGCCGCCCGGCCGCGCCGGCATGATCGCGGCGAGATCGTCGAGCGTATAGGGCCCGTCGAGCGGATTGACCCGTACCCAGAGCCGCTCGCGTCCTTCACTACGGGCGGCGAGGAAATCATGCACCATCTGGCGGGCGAGCGGCTTGTTTTCGGTCGCGACCGCATCCTCCAGGTCGAACAGCGCGATGTCGGCGGCGCTGTCCGCCGCCTTGGCCATCTTCTTCTCGCTGTCGCCCGGCGCGAACAGCCAGGAGCGCATCTTGATCGGCAGCGTCATCGTTTTCGCCTCAATAGGATTTGGGCAATTCCAGCACCTTTTCGGCGATGAAATTGAGGATCATGTGGGGGCTGACCGGGGCCGTGCGCGGGATCAGCACTTCGCGCAGCAGTCGTTCGACATGATATTCCTGGGCATAGCCCATGCCGCCCAGGGTCAGCATCGCGGTATGGCAGGCCTCGAACGCGGATTCGGCGGCGAGATATTTGCCGCTGTTGGCTTCCACGCCGCAATCCTCGCCCTTGTCGAACAAAGTGGCGGCCTTCATCACCATCAGGTTGGCCGCCTCCAGCTGCATCCAGCATTTGGCGAGCGGATGCTGGATGCCCTGATTCATGCCGATCGGCCGGTCGAAGACGATGCGTTCGCGGGCATAGCGGGCGGCGCGCTGGATCGCGTTGCGGCCGATGCCGATCGCTTCGGCGCCGAGCAATATGCGTTCCGGGTTCAGCCCCTTGAGGATGATCCTGAAGCCCTGACCTTCCTCGCCGATCCGATCCTCCTCGGGGATGAAGAGGTCGTTGATGAACAGCATGTTGGAGCCGACCGCGTGGCGGCCCATCTTGGGGATCAACTGATGCTCGATCTTGCTGCGATCCAGTTTCGTGAAGAAGAGCGACAGGCCCTGCGTCTTGTTCTTCACTTCATCGAGCGGGGTGGTGCGGGCGAGCAGCATCATCCGGTCGGCGACATGGGCGTTGGTGATCCAGATCTTCTCGCCATTGACGCGGTAGCCGCCCTCGACCCGTTCTGCGCGGGTCTTGAGCTTGGTCGTGTCGAGCCCGGTATTGGGCTCGGTCACGGCAAAGCACATCTTCTCCGCGCCCGAGATGATCGGCGGGATCATGCGCTGCTGCTGCTCCGCCGTGCCGAACAGAGCGATCGGCTCCAGGCTGAAGACCGGCCCGTGGATGCTGGACGCGGCGGTCATGCCGCCGCCGGCCTCCGCCACCGCCTGCACCATGATCGCAGCCTCGGTAATGCCCAGGCCCGCGCCGCCGGTGGCTTCGGGCATGGCGATGCCCAGCCAGCCGGCATCGGCCATCGCCCGGTGGAAATCGAACGGAAAGACGGCATCCTTGTCCCGTTCCAGCCAATAATCGTCGGGGAACAGGGCACAGAGCTGGAACACCGCGTCGCGGATGTTCCTCTGGTCTTCGGTCAGGGCAAAATCCACGTCTCTGGGGGCCTTCTGCTGGCGTCTGGATGATCGCCTGCGGGTATCATCCGGCCTCCCGCGCGCACAATCGGGCGGCCCTACATATCGGTGGGGCGAAGGGGTTGCGCGTGGATTTCGCCGCGCCCTTGGCCTAGCCCCAAGGCAGTTATGGGGAGAGGATGATGGACGCGACGCACATGCCTAAAGGGCCATTGGCCGGGATCCGCGTGGTGGACCTGACGGCGATGGTGTTCGGCCCCTATGCGACCCAGATCATGGCCGACATGGGCGCCGACGTGATCAAGATCGAGCCGCCGGCCGGCGATGCGACGCGCTACATCAATGCCGGGCCGACGCCCGAGCTGGGCGGCGTCTTCACCAACGTCAATCGCGGCAAGCGCAGCCTGGTGCTGGACCTGCGGCAGGAGGGCGACAAGGCGACGCTGCGCGCGCTGATCGCCACCGCCGACGTCTTCATCCATTCGATGCGCGGCAAGGCGATCGCCAAGCTGGGCTTCGACTATCAGGCGGTGAAGGCGATCAGGCCCGACATCGTCTACACCAATTGCTATGGCTATAGCCGGCGCGGGCCGGACGGCGACAAGCCCGCCTATGACGACACGATCCAGGCCGAATGCGGCATTCCGCACCTGCAGCAACTGATGACCGGCAAGCCCGATTTCATGGCGACGATCATCGCCGACAAGGTGGCGGGCCTCACTGGCCTCTATGCGACGATGATGGCGCTGTTCCACCGCGAGCGCACCGGCGAGGGGCAGGAGGTGGAAGTCTCCATGTTCGAGACCATGGCGTCCTTCATGCTGACCGAACATGCGAGCGGCATGCTGTTTGATCCGCCGCTGGGGCCGGCCCATTATCACCGCGTCGTCGCCCGCAACCGCAAGCCCTATGCGACCAAGGACGGCCATGTCGCCGCGCTGGTCTATAATGACAAGCATTGGAACGCCTTCGTCGCGGCGGTGAACCCGCCCTGGGCGACCGACGAGTTCGACACGCTGGCCAAGCGCGCGAAGCAGATCGACCGGGTCTATGGCCTGCTGGGCGAGACCTTTGCCGAGCGGACGACGCAGGAGTGGCTGGAGCTGCTGGAGGCGCTGCATATCCCCGCCGCGCCGCTGCGCACTACCGACGAACTGTTCGACAATGCGCATCTCAACGCCATCGGCTTTTTCGAGACGGTCGAGACGCCGCAGGGGCCGGTGCGCTTCCCCGGCGTGCCGACCTGGTTCTCGCAGACGCCGGGCCGGGTCGCGGGCGGCGCGCCGGAACTGGGCGCGCACAGCCGCGAAGTGCTGGACGAACTGGGGGTGGCGGTCCATCGGTAGGGCGATGGGTTGGGGCGCTGCCTTGGCGCTCCCCAGCCCAGCCTTTACCACTTCATCCAAGCAAGAAATCTGGGTGAGGCATGGCATGGTTGAGGCTGCTGAAATGACGCGCGCGGGCTTCCCGCTGGAAATCAGCGATCCCGAGCGCATTCCCACGGCACGCTATTATGACGCGGATTTCTATCGCCGCGAATGCGAGGAACTGTGGCCCCATGTCTGGCAGATGGCCTGCCGCGTGGAGCAGGTGCCGGAGGTCGGCGACTGGATCGAATATAACAACCTGGGCAAGTCCGTCATCATCGTGCGGACCAAGGACGGGATCAGCGCCTATCATAATGCCTGCCGCCATCGCGGCGTGCCGCTGACCGAGGGCAGCCATGGCAATTGCAAGGGCAAGGGCTTCATCTGTCCCTTCCATGGCTGGCGCTGGAATATCGAGGGCAAGAATACATTCGTCTATGGCCGGCACATGTTCAGTGAGCATCAGCTGGACGAGCAGGATCTGGCCCTGCGCCCGTGCCGCACCGAGATCGAGATGGGCTGCGTCTTCATCAATTTCGATGATGAGGCGCCGTCACTGCGTGAACAGCTCGGCCCGCTCGCGGTGGGGCTCGACGCCTATAATGCCGACAAGATGCGCGCCGAATGGTGTTTCGGCACGGTGCTGCCGGCCAATTGGAAGGTCGCGATGGAAGCCTTCATGGAAGGCTATCATGTCATGCGCACCCACCCGCAACTGCAGCAGAAGGTGCCGATCCTCTACAACATGATGTACGGCATGGACACGGGCGGGATCGGCGTGCCGATCAATCCCAACCGGTCGATGAAGGAGAATATCGAGGACCAGGTCGAGCATATGCAGCTGCTGAGCGACGGCATGGCGGGCATGTGCCATGCCAAGGATGTCGCCGTCGCCCGCACCCTGATCGATGTGGACCTGCCCGAAGACCCGCAACAGGCGATCATGCACTGGTTCGGCATGGTCAATCATTGCGTGACCCAGGCCGGGCAGGCGCGCGGCGAACCCACGCCCGATCTCAACAAGCTGGCGGTGGAAACCCCGGTCAAGTCGGTGGAATTCATCTTCCCCAACTATTTCCTGCTGCCCTTCCTATCCAGCATGGCAGCCTATCGCATCCGCCCGCTCGGCCCGGAAAGCTGCATGTTCGAACTCTGGTCGCTGACCCATTTCCCCGAAGGACAGGAGCCGCCGGTGGTGATGGAACCGGTGATGCTGCCCTATGACAGCGACCAGTTCCCGATGATCCCGCGCCAGGATTATTCCAACATCCCGCTGCAGCAGAAGGGGCTGCATGCAGAGGGCTTCGACTTCATGCGCCTGTCCAAGGTGATCGAAGGGCTGATCAGCAATTATCAGCGGATCATCGACGGCTATATCCGGCATGAACCCATGGATAAGCTGAGCGCGGCGACACAGAAGCTGGCCGGCAATTTCGACGGGCCGGTGCTCGACCTGGGCTTCTGAGCCGGCGGGAGGCGGGGTCATGAAATTCGCCTTCGGCATGCCGCGGCTGATCGAGCTGAAGGCGACGATGCAGCCCTGGGAATTGTCGGTCACGGGCGCGGACCAGACGCGGCTGGCCAGGCTGGCCGATGATCTGGGTTACGACATGATCAGCGTGCCGGAACATTTTCTGATTCCGCGCGCCCATGTCGACCTGTCGGGACCGCATCATTTCCATGCCTATGCGGCGATGGGCTATTATGCCGGGGCGACCCGTCGCATCCGCATCAACAGCTCGATCGCGATCCTGCCGCTGCAGCATCCCGCGATCACCGCCAAGGCGCTGTCGACGATCGACTGGCTATCGGACGGCCGGGCTATGGTGACCTTCGGCGCAGGCTGGCTGGAGCAGGAGTTCGACCTGCTCGGCGTCCCCTTCCACCAGCGCGGGCGGATGTGCGACGAATATCTGGCCGCGATCGTCGAGCTGTGGACCAGCGACGATCCGCAGTTCGAGGGCGAGTTCGTGTCCTTCCGCGATGTCGCCTTTGCGCCGCGTCCGGTGCAGCAGCCGCATCTGCCGATCTGGATGGGCGGGGAAGCCGACGCCGTGCTCAGGCGCGCCGCGCGCCATGCCAGCGGCTGGTGGCCCTATCTGACCAAGCCCGAGGATATCCCGGCGAAGATCGACTTCATCAAGTCGCAGCCCGGCTATGACGGCCGTCCGTTCGACGTGATGTATGGCTTTGCCACCAGCCGGGTCGGCGAGGGCCATGCCGTGGTCGATGATCCGCGCGCCCGGCCGGGCATGACCGCGCCAGAGATCATCGACCGGCTCGGCTGGTTCGGGACGCTGGGCGTCACCATGAGTTCGGTGCCGATCCCGGCGGTGCGCAGCATCAGCGAATATGAGGATTATGCCCGCTGGGTGATCGAGGAGATCAAGCCCAAGCTGGCCTAACCCCAGAGCGCGTCGGCGGCGTCCAGCGCCTGGCGGCCGCGTCCACCCAGATCGCCGATCAGCGCCTTGAGCCGATAGGTCCACAGATGCAGCGGATGCTCCAGCGTCATGCCCATGGCGCCGAGGAACTGGTGAAAGTCGTAGACGCAGCTGCGCGCCGATTCCTGCGCGTGCAGCGCCGCCAGCGCCGCGTCGCCGGCATCGAGCGTGGCGGCCGCCTTCATCGCCAGCCAATAGAGGCCGTTGGCGCGCACCTGCGCCTCGGCCAGGCGATGGCGCAGCGCCTGGAAGGTGGCGAGCGGGCGGCCGAATTGCTGGCGATCGGTGACATAGGTGGCGGTGCTGTCGAGCGCCGCAGCGAGCAGGCCCGCAGCCTCCGCCGCCAGCGCGACGCGCCAGCGGGTGCGGATGTCGTCGGCCGACACATCATGATCGGTCAGGTCTTCCGGCTGGGCGATCAGGCTGCCCATTGGATAGGCGTAGAGGGCTTCCGGTTCGGCTTGGACATGCTCGGGGCCGGCGATGAAGTTGCGCACGCGGTCCGGCCCGACCAGCAGCACCGTCGCGCCGGGCGCAAGGAAGCGGACCGGGCGATGCATCTTGCCTTCTTCCATCAGGCAGAGCGGGCGTGGCGTCGTATCGCCGAGCAGCGGGCGGATGAGGGCGCTGGCGGCTGCTTCCACCGTCTGGGGCAGGCGCGCCAATCGCTCGACCACCAGGGCGGCGCTGATCGCGCCCAGATCGGGATCGAAGCCGATGTCGAGGAAGCCGCCCTCTGCCAGGTCACGGTCGAGCGCGTCACTGGTAAGGGCAAAGCCCGCCTCATGCAGCGTCGCGCCGGCATAGGGCCGGGTCAGCGTGTCGATCGCATCGAGGATCGCGATCTGGTCGTCGGTCAGGGACAGGTCCATCAGCGCGGCTCCCGCGGCAGTTTGAGCACATCGGTGGCGATGATGTTGAGCTGGATTTCCGCCGCGCCGGCGGCGATGCCCGCGACGATGCCGCGCTGATGGTGCATTTTGAGATAGGGATGGGCGTCGGCCAGCGCCTGCGGCAGATATTCGACGATGAATTCGCACACGCGCCGTTCGGCCATCACCGTGGCGAAGCGGGCGGAGCTGGATTCGGCACCGATCGCCTCGCCCCGGCAGCGGCGGTCGACGATCGCATAGCTGGCCATCCGCGCCGCTTCGCACAGGGCGGCGGCATGGGCCGCCTCGATCCGCACCGCTTCGCCGGCAAATTCATCCTGGGCCTGCAATAGCGCCACTGCCCGGTCGAGCGCGGCGCGGGCGAGGGCATAGCGGGGAATGCCGAGCCGCTCATTGGTCAGCGAATAGCCGATAATTTCCCAGGCCTGGCCTTCCTCGCCCAGCCGCGCCTCCACCGGCACGACGACATCGTCGAAGAAGACTTCGTGAATATCGCCTTCGCCGATCAGCGAGGGGATTTGCCGCACGGTGATGCCGGGCGTGTCCATCGGCACCAGCAGGATGGAAATGCCCTTCTTGCGATCGTCGCTGGTGCGGCAGACCAGGAAACAGGTGTCGGCCAGGCCCGCATAGCTGGTCCATATCTTCTGCCCTGACACGCGATAGACGTCGCCGTCGCGGATCGCGCGGGTGCGCAGCGAGGCGAGGTCGGAGCCGGAACCGGGTTCGGAAAAGCCCTGGCACCAGAGTGCGCGGCCGCCGGTGATGGCGGGCAGATAGCGCGCCTTCTGCGCCTCCGAGCCGTAGCGGATCAGCGTCGGTCCCACCCAGTTGACGTTCATATATTGGCCGCCGCGTGGTTCGCCCGCGATCCACATTTCCTCGGCCAATATGGTCTGGTGCCAGGGATCGAGCCCCTGGCCGCCAATCTCCTTGCTCCAATGCGGGGTCAGCAGGCCTTCGTCGGCCAGGCGCCCGCAGAAAGTGCGGGCATAGTCGGTCAGCGCCGGGGAGGCCGGGCCATGTTGCGAGAAACGCTCCCAATCCTCCGGCAGCGTCGCGGCAAGAAAATCGCGCAACCGCTGGCGAAAAGCCTCTTCATCCTGCGTCCATTCAAAATCCATCGGTCCACGCATCCCCTGCCGAACAGGGATGCGATACTTAAGAGCAGCGCGGCGCGACAGGGCAACGGGCAAGAGAACGCCCCGGTGATGGGCGTGGGCCGGGCCTTGCCGCGCTCCACCGGCTTGGGCAGCTTTCGGGCATGAGCGAGCGCGATTTCAAAATGGCAGCCCCCCTGGAAGCGGTGCCGCTGGGCAAGACCAGGGCCGTCACCCTCAACGGCCAGACTATCCTGCTGTGCAACAGCGACGGGCAGATCCACGCCATTGCCGCGCTCTGCTCCCATGCCGACGAACCGCTTGCCTGCGGTCGCATTCGCCTGGGCTGGATCGCCTGCCCGGCCCATGGCGCCCGGTTCGACCTGGAGACCGGCGCGCCGCTGACCGGCCCGGCGAGCGAACCGATCGCCACCTATCCCGTCCGCATCGTCGACGACATGATAGAGGTGGCGATCTAGCGCCATCGCCTTGGGGATATCGCCGGCCGCCATCTTGCGAGGGAGGGCGCAATTGGGCCTAGCGTCGGGCATGAGAGGAACCGGAACGGGATGGAGGGGCAGGCTTTGACCGACGCGCTCGACGGGCTGCGGCAGGAAGTGCGCCAGTGGCTGGCCGACAATGCGCCGCAGGGCTGGCGCGAGCGCAGCAGCAGCGAGGCCGCTTTCCTGAAAATCCAGCGCGACTGGTTCGCCAAGCTGGTCGAGGGCGGCTATGCCGTGCCGCACTGGCCCGCCCAATGGCCCGGCGGCGGCCGTTCGCTTGCCGAACAGAAGATCCTTTATGAGGAACTGGCCCGCGCCGATACGCCGCGGCTGCTATTATCCTTCATGTCGACCTATCATGCCGCCTGCACCCTGTTCGAATGGGCGAGCGAGGAGCAGCAGGCGCTGCTGATCCCGCGCATCCTGGCCGGCGAAATCTGGTGCCAGGGCTTTTCCGAACCCAATGCCGGATCGGACCTCGCCAATGTCCGTACCCGCGCCGAGCGGGTCGGCGACCATTATGTCGTCAACGGGCAGAAGCTCTGGTCGACCATGGGCCAGTTTGCCGACAAATGCCTGCTGCTGGTGCGCACCAGCAATGACGGGCCGAAACAGGCCGGCCTCACCTATCTGCTGCTCGACCTCAAGGCGCCGGGCGTTACCGCGCGGCCGATCCATCAGATTCACGGTGACGAGGAATTTGCCGAGCTGTTCCTCGACAATGTCGAGATTCCCGTCAGCGACCGGTTAGGCGAAGAGGGGCAGGGCTGGGCGGTGGCGCAATCCACCCTCTCGTCCGAACGTGGCCTGACCTTGCTGGAACTGAGCGCCCGGCTGCGTGGCGCCTTGTGGCGGCTCGCCGACCTGATCCGCGCGCAGGGCCGGCAGGACGATCAGGGCATAGCGCGCGACTTCGGCCGGTTGAGCGCAAAGGTGGACGCCACCTGCGCCGTCGCCGACCAGTTCCTCGCCAACCGCATCGCCGGGATCGAGCGGGTCGGCGACGCGTCGATCGTCAAGCTGTCCTATTCGCGCACGCTGCGGGAGTTCACGGCGCTTGGGATTCGGCTGGGTGGCATCGACGCGCAATATCACAGCCCGATCACCTTTGGCGGCGGCATGGAGACCGGCAACTGGATGGCCGATTTCATGAATAGCTATGCCTGGACCATCGCCGGCGGCAGCGACGAGGTGCAACGCAACATCATCGCCGAACGGCTGGTGGGCATGCCGCGCGAACCGAAAAGCTGGACCTTGAAGGAGGGCGCGGCATGACCATGACCCGCGCGGAAGTGCAGGATGCGGCCGACAAGGCGTTCGGCCAGAGCGATCTGGCCCCGGATGCGGCGCAGAGCTGGGCGCTGATCGCCGAGATGGGCTGGCTGATGATGGGCGTGCCGGAGGAACTGGGCGGCCTGGGCCTCGGCCGCGAGGCGGCGGGCGTCATCCATCAGGGCATGGGCAAGGCATTGGTGCCCGGCCCCGTGCTGGCGCAGATGCTGACGATCGAGGCGCTGGCGGCGGCCGATGATCTGGCCGAGCGCGACGTGCTGATCGCTGACGCCATGGCCGGCGAGGTGATGACCGCGTCGCTGGCGGGTGGGCTGGATGGCGCTGAGCGCCTGACCTGCGTGCCCGATGCCGATACCGCCAGCCATATTTTGCACGTCACGGCCGATCGGGTGGCGCTGGTGCCGGCCGAGCAGGTTGCCGTCACCTATCGTGCCGGATGGGACAAGAGCCGTCGCCTGTTCGATGTCGTCCTTGAAGGCCCCGGCCTCACATTGGCGCAGGGCGATGCCGCCCGCGCGCTGGCCGATCGGATCGAGGCGCTGCGCCTCTTCTGCCTGGCGGGCGACAGCCTGGGCGGCGCGGAGGCGGCGCTGGCGATGACCGTCGCCTATCTGGAAACGCGGCAGCAGTTCGACCGGCCGCTGGCGCTGTTCCAGGCGCTCAAGCATCGCGTCGCCGACATGCGCACCCAGTTGAGCGCGGCCGACGCGCTGTTCTGGAGCCGGGCGCAGCAGGCCGAGACCGATATCACCGCACTGGGCGCGCTCAAGGCGCTGGCCTGCGCCGTCTATCGGCTGGTCGCGGAAGAGGCGATCCAGCTCCATGGCGGCATTGGCCTCACCATGGAGCATCCCTGTCACCTGTTCCTGAAGCGCGCGATGCTTAATTGCGCGCTCGGCGGCGACGCGGATCATTGGGACGAACGGACTGGCAGGGCGGTGCTGGAGGCAGCAGCCTGAACCGGCAAAAAGGGAGAGGAAGCGATGCGTCGATCGATTGCAATGGGCATGACAGCCCTGTCAGCGCTACTGATGGCCGGCATGGCGGGGGCGCAGCAGGGCGGCGCGCCTACGACCCCGGCAAGCGCCGCCGAAGACCCGCTCTTCATCCAGCCCTATATCGATATCGACGAATGGCGCGATGCACCGGTGCGGCACCGCTATGTCCATGGCGGGTTCAAGGGGACGGAAACCCGCTTCTCCTTCTATTTCCCCGAAAAGAAACAGTATCAGGGCCGCTTCTTCCAGCACATCACCCCGGTGCCTGATGACGAAAATCTGGCGCAGAAGCTGATCGATGGCGAGGAAAATTATATCGGCTTCTCGATCGCGTCGGGCGGCTATTATGTCGAGACCAATGGCGGCGGCCGCGACCAGGTGGGCATGCCGGGCAAGCCCAATGACTTCACCATCGCCGCCTATCGCGCCAATGCCGCATCGGCCCGCTATTCGCGCGTCGTCGCGCAGCAGATGTACGGCGGCAAGCGCCCCTATGGCTATGCCTTTGGCGGCAGCGGCGGCGGCTTCCGCACGGTCGGGTCGATCGAGAATACGACCGGCGTATGGGACGGCGTCGTCCCCTATGTGCTCGGATCGCCGATGGCACCGCCCAACATGTTCTCCGTGCGGATGCGGGCGATGCGGGTGCTCAATGACAAGTTCCCGCAGATACTGGACGCGGTCGAGCCGGGCGGCTCGGGTGATCCCTATGCCGGGCTGACGCCGCAACAGGCATCGGTGTTGCGCGAAGTGACGGCGATGGGGTTCCCGACGCCGAGCTGGTTCGGCTGGAAGACGATGGGCATCCACGGCTTTGCTGCCCTTTATGGCGGGATGGTGATGGCCGATGCCGGCTATTTCACCGATTTCTGGACCAAGCCGGGCTATCTCGGCCATGACGACCCGAAGAGTTTCGACGGCTATCGGCTGCAGCATGACGCGACCATCGCTGCACCGATCAGCGCGGCGCAGGCGGCCGAACTGAAGCTCGATACCCGCATCACCGATGGCGCCGCCAATGTCGACAATGCCTTTGCCGCGCTGCAGGGCCGGGCGGCGCAGCGCATCGTCGCCTTCCGCCTGTCTAGCTCGCCGCCCAAGACCTATTTCGTCGGCGGCGACCTGATCGTCGGGTCGGGCGCGGCACAGGGCAAGCGGCTGACGATCAACCGCATCGCTGGCGATGTCGTGATCCTGGGCGTGGTGGACGATGCCGTGGTCGACCTGCTGAAGGCTGGCGACAAGGTGCGGGTCGACAACAGCAATTTCCTGGCCGCCGAAACCTATCACTGGCATCAGGTGCCGCCGGCTAATGCCGGCTATCCGGTATGGGACCAGTTTCGCGGGGCCGATGGCAAGCCGCTCTATCCCCAGCGGCCCTTCCTGCTCGGCCCGCTCTTCACCGCCGCGACCACCGGCAAGCCGATGGGCCAGCCGCCGATGACCGGCCAGTTTCAGGGCAAGATGATCCTGGTCGAAAATCTCTGGGATCGCGAAGCCATGCCCTGGCAGGGCGACTGGTATCGCCAGCGGGTGATCGCTGCGCAGGGCGCGGGCGCCGACCAGAATTTCCGCATCTGGTTCACCGACCATGCGCTGCACGGCGACAGCAGCCATCAGGAAGACCCGACCCGTACGGTCAGCTATCTGGGCGTGCTGGAACAGGCGCTGCGCGACCTCTCCGCCTGGGTGGAAAAGGGCGTGGCTCCGCCCGCCAACACCGCCTATCGCATCGATAATGGCCAGGTGATCGTGCCGGCCGATGCGGCGGCACGGGGCGGCATCCAGCCGATCGCGAGCGTCACCGCCAATGGCGGTGCGAAAGCCGTCGTGAAGCCGGGCACGGCCGTCACCTTCCGCGCGACCATCAGCGTGCCGCCGGGCACCGGCCGGATCGTGTCTGCGGAATGGGATTTCGACGGCAGCGGCGCCTTTGCCGAAAAGGCGAAGCTGCCCGGCGGTTCGGGTAGCAGCCTGACGCTGACGACGCGCCACAGCTTCGCTGCGCCCGGCACCTATTTCCCCGCGCTGCGCATCGCGTCGGAGCGCAAGGGCGACGCCGCCACCCCCTATGCCCGCATCCAGAATCTGGGTCGGGTGCGTGTGGTGGTGGAGTAGCGAAGGGGCGCCCCGGCGCCTCTATCGCCCTGTAAACTTCGGTGTCCGCTTCTCTTTCAGCGCAGCGATGCCTTCACGGTGGTCGGCGGTGCGGACGCTGAGCGATTCATAGGCGATGCCGGCTTCCATCACGGTGCCGGCGATCCGCTTCAATTCCATGTTGGTCAATATCTTGGTCCAGCGGATCGCATTGGGCGCCCCGGCCAGCAGCTTGGCGCAGAAGGCATCGACCGCCCCGTCCAGCTCGTCGGCCGGCAGGCAATGGTTGATGAGGCCGATCTCCGCCGCCCTGGCCGCACTCAGCAATTCGCCGGTCAGCAGATATTCCTTCGCCTTGGCAAGGCCGATCCGCTGTGCCCAGATGACCGCGCCGCCATCGCCGGCGACCAGGCCGATGCCGACATGCGGGTCTCCGATCTTCGCCCCCTCGGCGGCGAAGATGATGTCGCACAGCAAGGCGATCGACGCGCCCAGGCCGACGGCATGGCCGTTCATCCGGCACACCACCGGCTTTTCGATGTCGAGCAGGGCGGACACGATCCGCTTCGCCTGCCGCGCCTCATGATCGAACAGATGCGGATTGGCGGCATTATGCTCCATATGGGCGATGTCGCCACCGGCCGAAAAGGCACGGCCCGCGCCGGTCAGCAGCACGACGTCCGAGCCATTGTCGCGCCCGGCAAAGGCCAGTGCCTCGGGCAATTCGTCGTGCAGGTCGAGATTGACCGCATTCAGCGCGTCCGGCCGGTTGAGCGTCATCACCAACAGCCGCCCCCGCCGCTCCAGCAGGATGGTGCGATAATCGGGCAGGTCATGGCTCATGCGTCTCTCCTTGCGGCCTGCTCTAGCATGGCGCCGCGCGGCGCGAACGTCGCCGTGGCGATGAGCGTGGCTCCGCCCTCCCCATCATCGCCCCGGCACGATAGCCCGGACGCACAGAAAAGGGAGAGCGGCGCATGGACGGGTTCGACGAGATATTCGACTGGGTGGTCGTGGGCAGCGGCGCCGGGTCGATGAGTTCGGCGCTGGTCATGCGCCAGGCCGGCAAGTCGGTCGTCATCCTGGAAAAGACCGACAAGATCGGCGGCACCACCGCCAAGTCGGGCGGCGTCATGTGGATTCCCGCCAACCGCTTCATGGCAGCCGATGGCGAGGCGGACAGTGCCGAAGCGGCGATGACCTATCTCGACGCGCTGCAGGCGCTCGATGGCCATCCGGCCCCCGGCACATCGCGCGAGAAGCGCCTCGCCTATGTGACGCAGGCGCCGCGCGCGGTCGATTTCCTGGTGGATCAGGGGGTCGCGCTGCAACGCGGTTCGACCTTCTGGCCCGATTATTATGATGAGCAGCCCGGCGGCTGCAAGACGTCGCGCACCGTGGTGGCGCGGCCCTTCAACCGCAAGGAACTGGGCGACTGGGCCGATCGGCTGCGCCAGGGCTTTGCGGAGTTCAACGTCACGCTGGTCGAGGGGATGGAGGCGCAGGGCCATCGCCGCACCAACAAGGCGTCGGGCAAGCTGATGGCGAAGATCGCGCTGCGCACCATTCGCGACAAGCTGCTGGGCCGCAAATATACCACCGCCGGGGCCGCGCTGCAGGGACGGATGCTGAAAGCCGTGCTGGCTGCCGGCGCCGATGTCCGCACCGATACGCCGGTAGGCGAGATCATCGTGCAGGAGGGCATCGCCACCGGCGTCGTCACGGTGAAGGACGGCAAGCCCTGGCGGATCGGCGCGCGGCTCGGCGTGCTGGTCAATGCCGGCGGCTTTGCCCGCAATCAGGCGATGCGCGACCGCTACATGCCCGGCACTCGCGCCGAATGGTCGCAGACGCCCGAGGGCGACACCGGCGAGATGCAGCAGGAACTGGAGCGGATCGGCGGCCGGCTGGCGCAGATGGACCAGATGGTCGGCTATCAGCTGACCCCCGCGCCCGGTTGGGACCAGGGCTATGTCGCGCCCGGTGCCCAATCGATGACCGGCAAGCCGCACGCCATATTGGTCGATCAGGGCGGCACCCGCTTCATGAATGAAGGGGGCAGCTACGAGCTGTATTGCGAGACGATGGTCCGGCGGAACGCCGTGGTGCCGGCGGTGCCGAGCTGGGCGATCCTGGACCGTCAATATGTCGAACTTTATGCCGTCGCCGGTCGCTTCATCGACAAGGCGATTCCCGAAGGCTGGGTGGAAAGCGGCTATCTGCACAGCGCCGACACGATCGAGGGGCTGGCGGCCAGCATCGGCGCCGATCCCGCCACCCTGGCCGCGACGGTGGCGCGCTGGAACGGCTTCGTCGCGGCCGGCAAGGATGGCGACTTTGATCGCGGCGCGCGCGCCTATGACAATTGCGGCTTCGTCGGCGATCCCTTTTCCGCGGAACGCTCCATGGGGTCGATCGAGAAGGGGCCTTTCTACGCCGTGCCGGTCGTGCCGGGCGATGTCAGCACCTATGGCGGCGTCGTCACCGATGAACGCGGGCGGGTGGTCGATGGCGCGGGCGCGCCGATTCCCGGCCTCTATGCCACCGGCGTCACCACCGCGTCGGTGATGGGCAATGTCTATGTCGCGGCGGGCGCCAGCATCGGGCCGTCGATGGTGTTCGGCTATATCGCCGCGCGCCATGCGGCGGGGCTGGACAATCAGTAACGAAGGAAGGGAATAGCCCCGGAAAACCATTGCCCCCGACGCGGGGGGGGTGCGCCGGGGGCCTGGTAAGATGTCTCGGCCTGAGGGGGCTGGCCGGGACCATTCAGAGATAGGAAGCCGCCCGCCGCTTTCAACCCGCGTCGGGCGGAGTATTTTCATCCTGCGCATCGAACCGGGCCGGACGCGAGAGCAGGAAGGGCAGGCTGGGCGAGGCGATCTTGGTCTGGCCGCCATCGGCGTGGATCAGGGTCACGCGACCGACCCCCGGCGAGGCCACGACCGCGACCACCGTATCGACCCATTGGTGCAGCACTGCGCGCGAATGGGCGAGTTCGTCGCCGCCGGTCCGGGCATCGCCCTCCGCTTCCAGCTCGGCCTCCAGTTGCAGCACGCGCTCGGCCGCCTCGCGCGCCTTTTCATTCTTGTCCATGCGTCCGTTCCAGCATCTAGAGGAGGTTGATTCCGATCTTGCCGAAGAATTGGCCGCTTTCCAGATGGCGGCAGGCATCGGCCAGACGGGAGAGGTCATAGACCGCATCGACCACCGGTCGGATGCGATGTTGCGCGCAAAAGGCCAGCATCGCCTCATGCTCGGCGCGGTTGCCGACCGAGATGCGGGCGACCGGATGGCCGCCGACATCGGCCAGGTGCCAGCTGAACTCGGACCCCAGCATGCCGATCGCGGCGATCACCCCGCCGGGGTTGAGCAGCGATGCGGCGGTTTCGACTTGGCTGGCACCGACCACATCGACGACGATGTCGACACCGCGTCCGCCCAGCGCCTGGCGGATCGCCGCCGGCCAGTCGGGATCGGACCGATAATTGACGCTGATGTCGGCACCCAGTGCGCGGGCGCGCGCCAGCTTCGCGTCGGAGGAGGAGGTGATGGCAACATGGGCGCCAGCCGCCTTGGCCAATTGCAATGCCGCGATCGAGACGCCGCCCGTGCCCTGGCACAAGATCCATTCGCCCCGCTGGATCGGGCGGGGCAGGAACAGCGCGTTCCAGGCGGTGAGGCCGGCGCAGGTCAAAGTCGCCGCCTCCAGATCGCCGAGCGTGTCCGGCACGATGCACAGGCTCTCGGCCGGGAAAGCCGCATATTGGCGGGCGACGCCGTCGGTGCTGCCGCCCAGCATCGCCATGCTCGGCTGTCGCCCCTCCAGCCAGCCCAGCGCGAAGATCGGATTGACCCGGTCGCCCGGCTTCACATGCGATACGCCCTCGCCGACCGCGACCACCTCGCCGGTGGCGCAGGACAGGGGGACATAGTCGGGTTCCTTGGCGAGCCCCGCCATCATGCCGCGGGCGATGATCAGGTCGCGGAAATTGAGCGTCGCCGCCTTGAGCCGAACCAGCGCCTCGCCCGGCCCCGCAACCGGGATCGGCACGCTGTGGATCGCGATCCCCTCAATCCCTTCGCCGCCCCTGGCGACGGCGGTCAGCATGTTCGTCATCGCGCGCTCTCCCTGCTGCCAGCTTGGGCCGATCGGACCACATTGCAAGCATCGCCGGCCGTATATCGGTGGAGCGAAATCGCTCGGAAAACTGGCGCATTTCGGCGCCTTTTCGGGCGCTGGGCCACATATCGCCGGGGCGAGTTGACCCCCGATGCCGGACGGCCAATGCAGGGGTCACATTCCATAGCCATCGAGGAACCCATGGCAGAGTTGAGCAACGCCCCGGCGCCGAGCCAGGAAGCGCTGGTGGATATCTACCGCCGCATGATCCGGATCGAGCGCAACGACGACGCGATCCGCAAGACCATCCGCCTGGGGCGGCTGGTCATGCCCTATTATTCGGCGCGCGGGCAGGAAGTGATCCCCGCGACCATCTCGTCGCTGCTGACCGATGACGACAAGATCTGCACCATCTATCGCGGCATCCACGACATGGTGGCCAAGGACATGCCGCTGCGTCCGCTTTGGGCGGAAATTGCCGGCCGCGTCGATGGCACCTGCAAGGGCAAGGGCGGGCCGATGCATCTCACCCATCCCGAAACCGGGGTGATGGTGACGACCGGCATCGTCGGCTCCTCCATGCCGATCGCCAACGGCCTCGCCTGGGCGGCGAAACTCGATGGGTCGAAGCGGGTGACGATCGCCTATTTCGGCGACGGCGCATCGAATATCGGCGCCTTTCACGAGGCGCTGAACCTGGCGTCGGTGTGGAAGCTGCCGGTGATCTTCGTGTGCCAGAATAACGGCTTTGCCGAACATACGCGCTACGAGAATGGCACCTCGGTCGACTTCATCGCCAAGCGCGCGATCGGCTACGGCATGCCCGGCCATACGGTCGACGGCAATGATCCGCTCGCCATGTATGCCGCCGCGCATGAAGCGATCACCCGCGCCCGCGAAGGCGAGGGACCGACCCTGCTGGAGTGCAAGACCTTCCGTTTCCTCGGCCATGTGCTGGGCGACGACGACAAATATATGACCAAGGAGGAAAAGGCCGCGGCGATCGCCAAGGATCCGCTGCCCGCCTTCAAGGCATGGCTGGTGGCACAGGGCCATGCGACCGAGGATCAGCTGGCCGAGATGCAGGCGAAGATCGAGGCCGAGGTCGAGGATGCCCAGGAATTCGGGCTGGCCAGCCCGCTGCCGTCGGTCGACGAACTGCGCCGCGATGTGTTTGCCCAGGAGATGCCCGCATGACGGCCAAGAAGATGAACTCGCTCCAGGCCGTCAATTCGGCGCTCGCCCAGGCGATGGCGGAGGATGATAAGGTGCTGGTGCTGGGCGAGGATGTCGCCGACCGTGAAGGCGGCGGCGTCACCGGCGCGACCGCTGGCCTGTCGACCCGCTTCGGCGACGATCGCGTCAAGTCGACGCCGATCTCGGAACAGGCGATCATCGGCGCGGCGATCGGCGCGGCGCTGGCCGGCTACAAGCCGGTGGCGGAGATCATGCTGATGAACTTCACCACCGTCGCCATGGACATGATCTTCAACCATGCCGCCAAGCTGCGCTTCATGTCGGGCGGGCAGAGCACGGTGCCGATCACCATCCGCACCCTGACCGGCGCGGGCTGGCAGACGGCAGGCCAGCATGCCGACCATCTGGAAGGCTGGTTCGCCCATACCGCCGGCATCAAGGTGGTCGCGCCCTCGACCCCGGCCGATTACAAGGGGCTGCTGCTCTCCTGCATCCAGGATGCCGATCCCTGCATCTTCATCGAATCCGCCGGCAGCCTGTTCATTCCGGGCGAGGTGGACGAGGTCGCGACGCCGATCCCGCTGGGCAAGGCGCGGATCGTGCAGGAAGGCACCGACATCACCATCGTCTCCTGGTCGTCGCAGGTGCTGCGCTGCCAGGCCGCGCTGCCGGCGCTGGCGGAGGCGGGCATTTCGGTCGAACTGGTCGATCTGCGCACCGTATCGCCCTGGGATCGCGAAGCGGTGCTGGCTTCGGTCGCCAAGACCGGCCGCGCGCTGGTGGTGCATGAAGCGGTGCGCGATTTCGGCCCCGGCGGGGAGATCGCCTCGACCATCGCCGAGGAACTGTTCGGCCAGTTGAAGGCCCCGGTCCGCCGCCTGGGCGCGCCCAAGTCGCCGGTGCCCTTCGCCAAGGTGCTGGAGGATGCCTATATCGTCTCGCCCGAGCGCGTGGCCGACGCGGTCAAGGCGCTGATGGCCTGATCGGCCCGATCAGGGGAGAACTAAAAAGGGGCCGGAGCGGCGATCGCTCCGGCCCCTTTTTCATGCCAGCCGATCAGTCCTGGGGCTGGTCCTTTTTCGGCAGGATCTTCTCGACGATGACGGGCGCCACCGGAGCGGGATCGACCGCGCTCTTGACCAGGCTGTCGAGGCTGGAGCCGTCGAGGCCCAGTTCCTTCATCAGCCCGTCGATCACTGGTGCCTGGGCGCGGTAGCGCAGCGCGGCGGAAACCGCGGCGCTGGCGAGATTCTGGTCGCCACCGGCGCTTACCAGGCCGTCCGCGCCTGCACCGCCGCCCTGGCCGGTAAGGCCGTCGACCTGCACGATCTTGATCGAGTCGATCGATTCCATCGGCTTGGCCGCCTCGCGCACCAGGTCGGGCAACACCTTGAGCAAGGCCAACTTGGTCTGCAGCGACATCTGGTCGGAGGACAGCAGGTTTGCGGCTTCGTTGACCGCCCGCTGGCCGGCGGCTTCCACCTCGAAGCGGACGCGATCGGCCTCGGCGCGCAGCTTGGCTGCTTCGGCCTCGCCTTCGGCCGCAACCCGCAGCGCTTCGGCGCGGTCGGCGGCGGCCTGTTTCTCGGCTTCCGCCTCGACCCGGATCTGGATGGCGGCGCGCTCCGCCTCGCGCGCGGCGTCGATCAGTTCGATCCGCTTGGTGCGTTCGGCGATCTCGGTCGCGCGGGATGTCTGGACCTGTTCCTCGGCGGCAACCGCCTTGGCGCGGGCCTCGTCGGCTTCGGCCTTGGCCTGGCTTTCCTCGCGGCTCTTGTTCTGGACTGCGATCTGCTGCTCCTGCCGTGCCAGTTCGAGCGCCTGGGCCTGGGCGATCTTGGCCTGTTGCACGGCGCGGTCGGCCTCGATCTGCTGGCTGTCGACCAGCTTCTTCGCCTCGATCCGGGCCTGGTCGGCTTCCTGGCTGCGCAGCGACTGTTCGCGGGCGACCTCGGCGATTTGTGCGGCGCGGCGCATCTCGACCTCACGCTCCTGCTCCAGCCGGGCAAATTCGGCGTCGCGGGCGATCAGCAAGGACTGGCGCTCAGCCTCCAGATTCTTGGTTTCGATCTGGACGCGGGTTTCCTGCTCGATGTCGTTGCGCGACTTCTTGCGCAGTTCGATCTGTTCGGTGAGCTTGGTCAGACCCTCGGCATCGAAGGCATTATTGGCGTTGAAATGTTCGATCGACGTCTGGTCGAGGCCGGTGAGCGAAACGCTCTCCAGTTCAAGGCCATTCATCGCAAGGTCGACCGAGGAGACCTGCTGCACCTTCTGCACAAAGTCGCCGCGCTGTTCGTGCAGCTGATTCATCGTCATGCCGGCCGCGACCGAGCGCAATGCGTCGACGAACTTGCCCTCGACCAGTTCCTTCAGGGCTTCGGGATTCATGGTGCGCATGCCCAGCGTCTGGGCGGCGGTGGCGATCGACTGGGCGTCGGGCTTCACGCGGACATAGAATTCCGCCTTCACGTCGATGCGCAGGCGATCGAGCGTGATCAGCGCGTCGCTATTCTTGCGCTCGACCGCCAGGCGGACGGTGTTCATGTTGACCGGCATGGTTTCATGGAAGATCGGCAGCACCAGCGCGCCGCCGTTCATCACCACCTTTTCCCCGCCGAAGCCGGTGCGGACGAAGCCGATTTCCTTCGAGGCGCGCTTGTAGAGGCGGGCGATGACGATGCCCAGCACGATCAGGACGAGCAGGCCGCTGCCGGCGATCATCGCATAGGGCAGGATGGAGAAGCTCTCCTGCACGGCGGGAAGATTCATGACTCTCTCCTAGAGACGGGGCAGATAATGGTCGCCATGCGAGATGGCGCGGAACAGATGTTCTTCGCGGCGCACGAGCAGGATGGTCTCGCCTTCCTCCAGCACCTGGCCGTCATTGTCGGGTTCGACCATGACATAATGGGCCTGGCCATGATGATCCTCGACCCGCGCGCGAGCGGGGGAGCCGCGGGTCGCGCGGCCGGTGACGATACGGGCGCGACTGCCGACCAGATGATCGAGCGGAATGGCGGTGCTGTGGTCGCGGGGCAGCAGTGGCGCGAGCAGGCGGGCGGCAAGACCAGTGGCGGGCAGGGCGGCGGCGCCGGCGGCCGGAACCGCAATCCAGGGCGACAGCATCGCGCCCAGAAGGTCATGCGCCGCCTGCTGGCCGAGCAGGCCGATGACGGCGAAGCAGGTCAGGAATAAGGCGATCAGCGCGAGTAGTGGCAGGCGACCAAAGCCCAGCCAGCCGAGCAGGTCGGCATCCGCATCCAGATCGAGATCGGCGTCGCCGGCCAGGCCCAGCGCCTGGACGCCACCGATCAGCAGCATCAGCAGCAGGGCCGACACGAAGACGATATTTTCCGGCGCGAGAAGAAAGCCTGCCACCCATAACCCCCTGATTCGGAGGCGATGCTATCCGACGAAATGACGCCGGGACAGGATAAAGCGACGCGCCGTCTTAGGTCAGTGCATCGCCACGTCGCGGCTGAGATAGACCTCTGCCACGCGTCCGTCCTTCATCGCGCAGGTGAAGCGGCGGGTGGTGCCTTCGGTGGCGCGATAGCTGGCGCGGGTTTCGACCTCGCCATCGATATTATAGCCGTCGGCGGTCGCGCGCGGCTCGTCGATGTGGCGGATTTCGGCATAGCCGGCCTGCCCCTGCGCCTCGTCCCGCGCGGCGAGGGCGCAGGCATCGGTCAACTGGTCATTGCTCTGGTTGGCGGCGGCGACGTCGGAAAAATCATCCGCGCGCGCGGGCGGTCCCGCGTCGCCGGCATCGGCGCCATAGTCGGTGCCGCCGGTCGGGGGCGGGGCGTCATTGTCGGCATAGGGGCGGTTGTCGGTATCGGCGCCACGTGCGTCCTTGCGGTCCTTGGAGACGGAATTGGCGACGACCACGGCGGCGCCCAGCAGCGCGGCGATGCCGACCGCGTCGCCAAAGCCGAAGCCATTGCCGCGATCATGGCGGTGATGCCAGTAGCGATCGTCATAGCGGGGCCGGGCCTGTGCCGGGGCGACGCTGCCCAACAGCAGCCCTGCGCCCACCAGCGCACCCGTCATCCACCGCGTCCTGTTCCCGATCATCTGCCTGTCTCCTGCGATGGAAAGAGCCATAGCCGCGTCGGGCTGTCCAGAGGCTGAATGGGCTCAGTCCGGCTTGCGCTGGATGTCGAGCCCGGTGAAATGGGCGGCAAAGGCATAGCTGTCGGCATATTCCTCGATCAGCTTGTCGATCGGCTTGCCCGCGCCATGGCCCGCACGATTCTCCACCCGCAGCAGATGCGGCTTGTCGCCGATCGATGCGGCCTGCAGCGCGGCGGCATATTTGAAGCTGTGGGCCGGCACGACCCGGTCGTCGGTATCCGCCGTGGTCACCAGGATCGCCGGATACTCCTTGCCGCTCAAGATGTTGTGATAGGGCGAATAGCCATAGAGCAGGGGGAAGTCGCGTTCATTGTCGGGCGATCCATAATCGTCGACCCAATAGCGGCCGGCGGTGAAGCGATCGAAGCGCAGCATGTCCATGACGCCGACCGCGGGCAGCGCGGCGGCGAACAGGTCGGGCCGCTGGTTCACCACCGCGCCGACCAGCAGGCCGCCATTGGAGCGCCCTTCGATCGCCAGGCCATCCTTGGGGGTATAGCCCTGCGCCTTGAGATATTCGGCGGCGGCGATGAAATCGTCGAACACATTCTGCTTGTTGGCGCCGCGCCCGGCATCGTGCCAGGCCTTGCCGAACTCGCCGCCGCCGCGCAGATTGGCGATCGCATAGGCGCCGCCCTGTTCCAGCCAGGCCATGCGGGTCGCCGAATAACCGGGCGTCAGCGCGATGTTGAAGCCGCCATAGCCATAGAGGATGGTCGGCACCGCCTGCGCATGGTCGGCCAGCACTTTCTTGCGCAGGATCGTCATCGGGATCAGCGTGCCGTCCTTCGAGGGATAGCTGACCTGTTCAACGCCATAATCGGCGGGATTGAAGGGCAGGTCGGGCTGGGCGAAGAGCTGGGTCTGCTGGCTGGCCGTGTCGAAGCGATAGATGCTGGCCGGCGTCACGAAGCCGGAGAAGGAGAAGAAGGTTTCCGGGTCGCCATCGCGCCCGCCAAAGCCGGCCGCCGTGCCCATGCCCGGCAGCGGCACGTCGCCGACCTTGCGCCCGTCCAGCTCGACCAGTTCGGCGACGGTTTCCGATTGGGTCATGTAAGCGAGGATGAAGCGGTTGCCGACCAGCGATCCACCGGCCAGCGTATCGGCGCGTTCGGCCACCAGCGGCTTTTCGCTGCGCCCCGGCCGCAGGGCGTCGAGCGTCACCAGCCGCATATGGGCGGCCTTGCGGTCGGTGACGAAATAGAGGGTCGATCCCCGACTGCCGATCAGGCGCCAGTCATTGGCGATGCCCTTGACCAGCGTCCGCAGCCTGACGGGGCCACCGTCGAGCGCGGCGACATGCAGTTCGCGGCGCGGGTCCATGCCGGCAAAGCTGCTGACGATCAGCCAGCGGCCATCGCTCGTCACCTGGGCGGTGTGGCTGAGGCCGGGGCGATCGGGCGTGGCATAGATGAGCTGGTCCTGCGCCTGGGGCGTGCCGATGCGATGATAATAAAGCTGCTGGTCGCTGTTGGTCGACTGATAGGCTTCGCCATCGACCGGGGCGGCGTAGCGGGAGTAGAAGAAGCCCTCGCCCCGGCCGTCCCAGGCGGTCTGCGAGAATTTGACCCATTCGACCTTGTCGTCGAGGATGTTGCCGCTGTCGACGTCCAGCACGCGCAGGGTGCGCCAGTCGCTGCCGGCGTCCTGCACGCCATAAGCCAGGAAGCGACCGTCGGGCGAGGGCGTCCATTCGGCCAGCGCACTGGCGCCATCCCTGGCCCAGCGATTGGGGTCGAGCAGCAGCCTTTGTTCGCCGGCCAGCCCTTCGCGGACATAGAGCGGAGTCTGGTTCTGCAGTCCCTTGTTATAGCCGTAGAAATAGCGGGTGCCGGCCTTGCGCGGCACGGTGAAGCGGCCATGGGCAAAGAGCGCCTGCATCCGCGTCTTGAGCGCGTCGCGGCCGGGCAGGTCGTCAATATAGCGGCGGGTCAGGTCATTTTCGCGGCCGACCCAGTCGCGCACGGCGGGATCGGTGCGGACGTCATTTTCCAGCCAGCGATAGGGATCGGTCACCTTCACGCCGAAATGATCCTCGACCAGATCCTGACGGCGGGTGAGCGGGTAATGGAGGCCGTTGTCGGGCGGCGTCGCGTCGATCGCGGCCGGGGTCGCATCGCCCGTGGTGGCGTCGGCCACAGCAGAGGCCGGCGCGGCGGCGATCACTGCCAGCAGGGCCGGCAGCGGCCAGATCAGGCGACGAAGCGCGCGCATCCTCTCGACCTTATATCCTTGAAAGGAAACAGGCCGCGGCTTCGGATGAAGCCGCGGCCTGTTCGACTATCGTCTATCCACCGTTACCGGCGGAACCGCGATCAGGCGGCTTCGAATTCGTCTTCGTCGACGGTGTTGACCGGACCGGAGTCCTGGCCCTTGGCATCGACGTCACGGTCGACCAGTTCGATGATCGCGATCGGCGCGGCGTCCGAAGCGCGGAAACCGGCCTTGATCACGCGGGTGTAGCCACCGTTGCGATCCTTGTAACGCTCGGCCAGGACTTCGAACAGCTTGGTCAGCTGCGCATCGTCCTTCAGGCGGGCGTCGGCCAGACGACGGTTGGACAGGCCACCCTTCTTGGCGAGGGTGATCAGCTTCTCGACGTAGGGACGCAGTTCCTTCGCCTTCGGCGTGGTGGTCAGGATCTGCTCATGCTTGATGAGCGAGGCAGCCAGGTTGCGAAGCAGGGCGGTACGATGACCGGTGCTGCGCTGAAGCTTACGATGACCAACTTTATGACGCATGTCTCATTCCTTCGTTCGTTAAGGGGCCGGATGAGGTACCCCAGACCAGGCAGCGATTTAGGGGCGCCGCCCATTGCCCCACAAGGAAGCGGGTCGAAGCGCTGCTCCGACCCGATCCTCTTAGCCCAGCAGCTCCTGTTCGAGCTTCTTGGCCATTTCCTCGATATTTTCCGGCGGCCAGCCGGGGATGTCCATGCCCAGGCGCAGGCCCATGGACGACAGCACTTCCTTGATTTCGTTCAGCGACTTGCGGCCGAAATTCGGGGTGCGCAGCATCTCGGCTTCGGTCTTCTGGACCAGATCGCCGATATAGATGATGTTGTCGTTCTTGAGGCAGTTGGCCGAGCGGACCGACAGTTCCAGTTCGTCCACCTTCTTGAGCAGATAGCGGTTGATCTGGTTGGTGTCGCTTTCGCCTTCCGACGCAGCGGCAGCGGCATGGCCGGCAGCCGGGGCAGCGGCGGGCAGCGCGTCCTCGAAGTGGACGAACAGCTGGAGCTGGTCCTGCAGGATGCGGGCTGCATAGGCAATCGCATCTTCCGGCGTCACGGTGCCGTCGGTTTCCAGCGTCAGCGACAGCTTGTCATAGTCCAGTTCCTGGCCGACGCGGGTGTTATCCACCTTGTAGGCGACCTGGCGGACCGGCGAGTAGAGCGCGTCGACCGGGATCAGGCCGATCGGTGCGTCTGCCGGGCGGTTGGCGACGGCGGGGACATAGCCCTTGCCGATGTCAGCCGTCAGTTCCATGTTCAGCGTCGCGCCCTGATCGAGGTGACAGATCACCAGATCGGGGTTCATCACTTCGATGTCGCCGACGACGGCAATGTCGCCTGCCTTCACCACGGCCGGGCCGGTGGCGGACAGCTGCAGACGCTTGGGGCCTTCGCCTTCCATCTTCAGCGCGACCTGCTTGATGTTCAGGACGATGTCGGTGACGTCTTCACGCACACCGGCGAGCGACGAGAATTCGTGCAGGACATTCTCGATCTTGATCGAGGTGACCGCCGCGCCCTGGAGCGAGGAGAGAAGAACCCGGCGCAGCGCGTTGCCGAGCGTCAGGCCAAAACCGCGCTCAAGCGGTTCGGCAACGAAGGTCGCCTTGCGCTTGCCGTCGCCGGTCGGCTTGATCTCGAGGGCGTTGGGCTTCTTCAATTCCTGCCAGTTCTTCATGTTGACAGTCATGTACTTCCCCTGGGGATGTGGCCGTAACGGGTAGATCCTGGACCCATCAGGACGTTCCGGCCGATGCAAACGGGTAAGCGGGCGACGCGTCCGCCGCCCGCCTTCAAGCCTCTAGCGAAGCTTAATTAGACGCGGCGGCGCTTCGACGGACGCACACCATTGTGCGGGATCGGCGTGACGTCGCGGATCGAGGTGATGTGGAAGCCGACGGCCTGCAGCGCGCGCAGAGCCGATTCACGGCCCGAACCGGGGCCCTTGACTTCGACTTCGAGGGTGCGGACGCCGTGCTCGGCGGCCTTGCGGCCGGCGTCTTCGGCGCACACCTGAGCGGCGTACGGGGTCGACTTGCGGCTGCCCTTGAAGCCCATCATGCCGGCCGAGGACCACGAGATCGCGTTGCCCTGGGCGTCGGTGATGGTCACCATGGTGTTGTTGAAGCTGGCGTTGACGTGCGCGACGCCGGCCGAGATGTTCTTGCGTTCGCGGCGCTTAATGCGCTGGGGTTCGCGTGCCATTTTGCTCTAATCCTACAAAAATCGTTCAAAAGCAGAAGTCACCGGAGGGTCGGTCCAGAGGACATGACCCTCGACGATTACTTCTTCTTGCCGGCGATCGGCTTCGCCTTGCCCTTGCGGGTGCGCGCATTGGTGTGCGTGCGCTGACCGCGGACCGGCAGGCCCTTGCGATGACGCAGGCCGCGATAGCAGGCCAGATCCATCAGGCGCTTGATGTTCATCGCGGTTTCGCGACGCAGATCGCCTTCGACGGTCAGGTCGGCGTCGATGGCTTCGCGGATCTGCAGGACTTCGGCGTCCGACAGGTCCTGAACGCGGCGCGCATGGTCGATGCCCAGCTTGTCGGCGAGGTCAACGGCGGTCTTGCGACCGATGCCGTGGATGTAGGTGAGCGCGATGATTACGCGCTTGTTGGTCGGGATGTTAACACCCGCAATACGTGCCATGGTACTTAAATCTCCTGCTCCACGGGGCAGTTGGCGCCGCCCCATCTCAAAGCGTTCGGGCCTCTTTCCTGGCAAGGAAAAACAGGCCATGATGTTGCTTCCCAAGACGCAAAAAAGACGGCCAGTGCAGGAAGCACTGCCGCTGTTACGCGTGTAGGGAACGGCGGCCTTTATCGATTCGCCCCAAAACTGTCAATATCCGGCGCTTTTTTGAGGCTCTCCGTGCGATGAACGGAGCGGTTGCGCATGTGCGCAAGGGGCGATGGCTGCGGTCGGCCATCCGCCTCTGCTGTCGCCCTGCCCCTTTTCGGGTTGAGCGCTCCGGCCGCCTCGGGCATGGAAGCGCCATGCGTCTGACCCGATTTCTTGTGTCCGCCCCGGCCCTTGCAGCGCCGCTGACCCTGTTGGTGGCCGGCTGCGTCGCGCCGCCCTCCGCGCCGGCGCCGCGCCCCGCGCCGGCACCCCGGCCTGCGCCGGTGCCGCCGGCCGAGCCGGCCCAGCCTGCGGCGGTCGAATGGCAATATCGGCCGGCGACGCCGGGCAACTGGACCTATCGCGCCGATCCCGCCGGGCCGGTCGCGCTGTTTGGCGAGTCGGCTTCTGCCCCGCGCCTGACGCTGCGCTGCGACCGGGCGACGCGGCGGATCAGCCTCAGTCGGGCCGGCGCCGGGCAGGGCGCGATCACCGTGCGGACGAGCTATGGTGCGAGCAGCTGGCCGGCGGTGATGGCGGGGACGCATGTGCCGCAGCTGACCGCCGTGCGCGGCGCGAGCGATGCGGTGTTGGACCAGCTGGCCTATAGCCGGGGGCGTTTCGCGATAGAGGTGCAGGGGCAGGAGACGCTGATCGTCCCGGCCTGGGCCGAAATTTCCCGTGTTATCGAGGATTGTCGGGGCTGAAACGGGCGGTCCTGCCTTTTCGGCGCGGACGTTCAAGTATGATTCCAAAAAAGAATATTACAAGTCTTGATCCTGCAATCCGTCTGATTCACAGTCCGTCTCGTGGCCGATCGAGGGGCAGTCCAAAGCCGGCCACGCGGGCTTAATTAGCGAAAGGAGGTGATCCGATGTCTCATGGTTCAGCAATGGGGTCGGTCAAGTCCATTCGGAAAATGCGCCGCTGACGACGCCCGAGCGTCGGTACAAACCCTTCATGGTGTAGAGACCAAGAGCGCCGACATACAGGCCGTCTCCGCCAAGGGCTTTAGCGCGAACTTGTCTTCCTTCTGGGCGGTTTCCGGCCGCTGACCATGCACATGATGGGCCGTCGGGCATTGCGTCCCGGCGGCCCCTCTCATGTCCGGGGTGCGGCGTTTTTTTGAGACATCTAAAAGGGCGATGTCTCGGTACGGTGCCGGCCCACTCCCCCGCCCAGCCACCCGACAGGATGACACTGGATCGGGCGGTTAGGCGGGGGATTGGGCTGGAGCCGGCTTTCTCAAACAGGATTCCTACCGCCGGCGGGTTGCAAACCAGATGACGTGGCGCGGCCCCTTGCCATTGTCGCGCGCCTTAACCGCGACTTCTTCCACCGCGAAGCCCGCATTCTGCAATCGCCGGGTGAAGGCGGCGTCCGATCCCGCCGACCAGATCGCCAATATGCCGCCGGGCTTGAGCGCGCGCATCGCGCTGGAGAGGCCCGCATTGGTGTAGAGCCGGTCATTGGCATCGGCGGTCAGGCCGTCGGGACCATTGTCGACATCCAGCAGGATCGCGTCATAGCTGCCATGGCCGGCCGCGATCACATGGGCGACATCGTCCATCACCAGTCGCACGCGCGGATCGTCGAGGCAGCCGGCGGCCAGGTCGACCATCGGGCCGCGCGCCCATTCGATGATCTCGGGCACCAGTTCGGCCAGCGTGATCTGCGCCTTTGCGTCCATTTCCGCGAGCGCGGCGCGCAGCGTGAAGCCCATGCCATAGCCGCCGATCAGCATGTGGAGACCGGCGCGCTTGCCCAGCCGCTCCAGCGTCATCAGCGCCAGCGCCTTTTCCGACCCGCTCATCCGGCTGCTCATCAGCTCGTTGCGGTCGAGCACGATCATGAAGTCGCCGCCGCGGCGATAAAGGCGCAGCTCCTGCCCGCCCGGAACGGCGGCGGTGCCCAGCAATTCGCGCGGTGTCATGGCAATGGTCCTTCAAGTGCGGCGGGGAAAGCGGCCGCATGACAGGTCGCGGGCCGCTGCGCAATGGCGGCCCATCGGACGGTTCGCCGCCTATGGGCTGGCCAGCGGCGGCGCAGGGGGCTATCGGCACCCCCATCATGCGTTATTTTCTCGATACCGAATTCAACGGCTTTGGCGGCGCGCTGATCAGCGTGGCGCTGGTGCCCGAACATGGCGACGATGATTTCTATGCGTCGCTGCCGCTGCCCGATGTGATCGAACCCTGGGTCGAGCGCCATGTCATCCCCTATCTGCGCCATGTGCCGCCGGGGCTGGACCATGAACTCAGCCGGATCGAGGCGGCCGACCATATCGCCGCCTATCTGGATGGCGATTCCGATCCGGTGATCATCGCCGACTGGCCCGAGGATCTGGCCCATTTCTGCGCGCTCCTGACCACTGGGCCGGGGCAGATGGCGGCGGTCGACTATGGGCTGCGGCTGGAACTGATCAACGCGGCGGGCTTCAGCGCGGCGGCCAACAGCCGGGTGCCGCACAATGCCCTGCATGATGCGCGGGCGCTGCGCGACTTCTACGTCAATAATTGAGCTGAAAGGGGCGGTGTTGCGCACCGCCTCTGGCTCTCAGAGACTGTTTGAGAAAGTCGGTTCCGGCCCGCTCCCCCGCCCAACCGCCCGACAGGATGACACTGGATCGGTTGGTTGGGCGGGGGAGCGGGCTGGTGCCGCGCTGAAAAATCGCTCTTTCGCGATCTTTCAAACAGGCTCTCAGCGCTCCGTGCCCCTCGCCTTGCCCCAGGCATGGGCGGCGGTATAGCCCAGATAGGCGGTGCCGAAGAGGGCATAGAGTGGCTCGGGCAGGGCGTCGAGATAGACGCGCATGCCCGCGATGATCGCGCCTGCCACCGCCGGCTGCCAGCCCGAGATCAGCCCCATCGGGATCGACCAGAGCAGCAGTGCATAGATGACGTAGAGAAAGGCCGGCCGCGACCGCTGGGTCCACAGGTCGGTCGGCTCGGTGGGGAGAGGGCCGGGGAGCAAGGGAATGTCGTCGGTCTTCATCATGATCGCGTCTCCCTTCAGCCGATGCGGTTGGCGAGCCAGCCATAGAGAAAGGCCTCGTTGGCCGGGCGGCTTTCGGCCAGCGCCAGATAGCGTTCGCCCTGCAAGGCCTCGATCGCCTTGATCAGCACGACGTCGCCGGCCGCGCCGCGCAGGGTGCGGAAGGCGCGCAGTGCGGCGAGCGTGCGGGCGCCGATCGCGCCGTCGGCCTTCAGGTCGGGATAGTCGCGCTGGTTGCGGTTGAGGGCGTTGAGCGCCCGCTGGAGAAAGGCGCTGGCGACCCCCGGTCCCATGTTGACGGCGGTGTCGAACAGTTCGGCGGCGAGCGCCATGCTCTGCTGCGCGACTGCGGCATAGCCCGGCCCATCCCAATAGAGCTGGCGGTAGATGGTACGCGCGGTTGCAGGCGGCAGACGGCGCATGTCGCCGTCAAAGCCGTTCGCCCGCGCGACACCCAGCGTGATGCCCATATTGGTCGGCCCGCCGCGATCGGCCGGATGGTCGACATAGCCACCCTCCCGCGCGATCAGTTCGTCCAGCAATGTGTCGATAGTCATGATCGGCCCTTCCATGGTTCGTGGATGGCGAATCATTTATCCCATCTGGTTATCTGTAGGACAGGGGAAATGGCGACGGCGCGCGCCCGGTCGCGCGGTTTTCCTGAGAAAGGCCTGTCCTACAGGGCTGCGCCTGCCATAAACTTCCGCCTGGCTCTTTGGCATCGTCAACCCATTCTATTGCGTCGATTTTTCGATCGCGGCGCGGACTCTTCCATGCGTCATATGCGCAAACTTCCAGAACGCTTCGGGTAACCTCTTGAAAAGGCTTGGGTCTGCTCCGTCGAATCATCCTTGAACAGGGGAAAGGCGGTGCCGGATCGGTAAAGATCCGGCAGCCCGGCGCCCGTTTCAGCCCCGTCCCTGCACGTTCAACATGACCAGGATTTCATGATTGTGCGGATTGATCCGGCGCGGCGTCGGGTCTAGCGGCGATCCTGTTCCAACCGGAATATTCCGCCCATCCTTTCGAGGAAATCATGCCCGACAACGACCATAGTCGAAAGACCGCGCGTTCGGGCATGGGGGCGAACTGACAGGTTCGGATCACCCGCCCGCCCCGAAGGCGCGGTCGCACGAGGTGATCCATGAATGCAGCCATCCGTTTTCTCGTCGGCTCCCTGCGCCGCGGGCCACAGGCCCCTGATCTCAACCGCCTGTTCGATGACGGCCAGACCTATGGCGAGCGACTGGCCGACCGCGTCGCGGCGATCGGCGGCTCCTGGCGCTTCATCATCGGCTTCAGCCTGTTCCTGGTCCTCTGGGCGATCCTGAACACGCTGGTGCTGGCGCGCCATGCCTTCGACCCCTTTCCCTTCATCTTCCTCAATCTGATGCTGTCGATGCTGGCCGCGCTGCAGGCGCCGATCATCATGATGAGCCAGAATCGCCAGGCGGCAAAGGACCGGCTGGAGGCGCGGCTCGACTATGAAACCAACCTGCGTTCGGAAGCCCAGATCGCCAGCCTGCACGACAAGATCGACCTGCTGCTGGCGATGGCGGGGGAGAGGGAGGATGCCGCAGGGGCGGCGGGCTGATCGTCCGGCATCGGTGCCCTTCAACGCCGCATCAAGCGGATGGAGGAAGCAGCGATCCGCCGAGCCTCATCGCTCCATCGTTCCAACAGAATATCGGGCCAGTCCTCCATGCGAACTTTCTCGTCCACAGTGTAGGTGCGCCCGCATTCCAGCGTCAGGACGCGGTCGATGCCGCCGCGCTGCGCCGATGAACGGTGAGCCAAATGCCGCGACGATGGATGCCACGTCCTTCCACGTCGCCAAAGCAGTCCAATCAGTGGGCATATAGCTTCCCTCCCGATCGCGCACAGAATGATCGAATCTCATCACGGTGCTTGCTATGTGATTGCTGATACGAAAACGCCGTCCCTTGCGCTTGGCAAGAAACGGCGGGTTTTCTTGGTCGGGACGAGAGGATTCGAACCTCCGACCCCCACACCCCCAGTGTGATGCGCTACCAGGCTGCGCTACGTCCCGACCGGAGGGCGCCCAATAGAGGGATGAATTGGAAGTTGCAAGGGATTCGATGCAGGCTTTTTGCGAGGCGTGCAAATGACCGGCTTTCCCGCCCGCTACCCGATGCTTTCAAAGCCCGCCATTCCGGGCGCGAAAAGCCAAGCATGTTGCCTTGCCCCGGCCATCTGTGTTAGCCGCCCGCGCTTGATCCCATGCCCGCGCCCTGTGGGTTGGGGAGACCGAAAAACAAGGCGAAAGTCCCACCATGTTCATTACTCCAGCCTTTGCCCAGACCGCGGGCGGGCAAGCCTCCGGCGCCGGTATCCTGGTGCAGATGGCACCGCTGGTCCTCATCTTCGTCGTCTTCTACTTCCTGCTGATCCGTCCGCAGCAGAAGAAGATGAAGGAGCATAAGGGCAAGATCGACGCCGTGCAGAAGGGCGATCAGGTCGTGACCGGCGGTGGCCTGGTCGGCAAGGTCGCGCGCGTCGACGACATCTATGTCGATATCGAGCTGGCGCCGGGCATGAAGGTCAAGGCGGTCAAGTCGACCCTGGCCGACGTGATCGACCCGACCACCGCTAAGCCCGCGAACGACTGATCCAACCATGCTGAACTTCTCGCGCTGGGCCATCGCCGGCATCCTGTTGCCGCTGATCATCGGCATCTTCTGCGCCGTCCCGAGCTTCCTGCCCGATTCGACGGTGGCGAAGCTGCCCCCCTTCATGCAGACGCGGGTCAATCTGGGCCTCGACCTTGCCGGCGGCAGCCATCTGCTGCTGGAAGCGTCGACCCAGGATGTGGCCAAGCAGCGGCTCGCCAATATGGAGGAGCAGGTCCGCACGGAACTGCGCCGGGGCGAGACGAAGATCGCGATCGGCGATATCTCCAGCCGTGACGGGAAGCTCAGCTTCATGGTCCGCAACCCCAGCGAAGTGGATGCCGCCGTCGAGCGCATCCGCCCGCTGACCCAGGGTGCGGGCCTGACCGGCCAGCGCGACTTCAATGTCGAGGTGGTCAACAGCTCCACCATCGTCATCACGCCGACCCAGGCGGGAATCGACAATGCGGTCAAGAGCGCGATGCAGGTCGCGACCGAAGTCATCCGCAAGCGCATCGACGAAATGGGCACGCGCGAGCCGACCATCCAGCAGCAGGGCGCCAACCGCATCGTCGTGCAGGTGCCGGGCCTGCAGGATCCCAAGGCGCTGAAGGCGCTGCTGGGCCAGACCGCGAAGCTGGAATTCAAGCTCGTCGACATGAGCGCCAATCCGAGCGAGGTGGCCCAGGGCCGCGCGCCGGTGGGCAGCGAAGTCCTGCCCTATCCGACCAATCCGGCCGGGCCGCCGATGATCGCGGTCCACCGCCAGGTGATGGTGTCGGGCGAAGAACTGACCGACGCGCAGCAGACCTATGACCAGCAGACCAACGAACCCAATGTCACCATCCGTTTCAACGGATCGGGCGGCAACAAGTTTGCCAAGGTGACGTCGCAGAATGTCAACCGCCCCTTCGCCATCATCCTGGATGGCAAGGTGCTGTCGGCCCCGAACATCAATGAACCGATCCTGGGCGGGTCGGCGACGATTTCGGGCAGCTTCACCGTCGAGGGCGCCAACCAGCTGGCGATCGCGCTGCGGTCGGGCAAGCTGCCGGTCAACTTCGTCGTGGTCGAGGAACGCACCGTCGGTCCGGGCCTGGGCGCCGATTCGATCCGCGCCGGCCTGACCGCCTCGATCGTCGCGGTCGTGGCCGTCGCCGCCTTCATGTTCGTGAGCTATGGCCGGTTCGGCATGTATGCCAATATCGCCGTGGCCATCAACGTGCTGGTGATCCTGGGCGTGATGGGCATTCTTGGCGCCACGCTGACGTTGCCCGGTATTGCCGGCTTCGTGCTGACCATCGGCACCGCGGTCGACGCGAACGTGCTGATCTACGAGCGTATCCGCGAAGAGCGGCGACGGGGACGCAATGTCGTCCAGTCGATCGAGCATGGCTATAAGGAAGCGAGCCGCACCATCTTCGAGGCGAACGTGACCCATGCGATCGCCGGTGGCATCATGCTCGCGCTGGGGTCCGGCCCGGTCAAGGGCTTCGCCATCGTGCTGCTGATCGGTATCGCGACCAGCGTGTTCACCGCCGTGACCTTCACGCGCGTTCTCGTCTCGGGCTGGGTGCGTCGCACCCGTCCGACCGACATCCACATTTAAGAGGGGCGGGAGGAACAACCCATGAAACTTCTCAAGCTCGTCCCCGACAACACCAATATCGGCTTCGTCAAGCTGCGGCATTGGGCCTTTGGCCTGACGTTGCTGCTGACGGTGCTGGCGGTCGGTGCGACCTTCCACAAGGGCCTGAACCTGGGCGTCGATTTCGTCGGCGGCCTGATGATCGAGGCGAAGTTCCCGCAGGCGGTGCAGACCGACAAGGTGCGCGACACCATTGCAGGGTTGCGTGTCGGCGAAAGTTCGTTGCAGCAGTTCGGCGATCCCAAGACCGTGCAGATTCGCCTGCCGCTGCCCGAACAGGGCGGTGCCGGTGCGGCCAACGCCGTGGTCGAAAAGACCCGCAAGGCGATGGAAGCGCAATTCCCCGGTGTCACCTTCTCGCGCTATGACACGGTGTCGGGCAAGGTATCGGGCGAACTGATCCAGAATGGCGTGCTGGCCGTCGTGCTGGCGATCGTCGGCATCGCGATCTTTTCCTGGTTCCGCTACGAATGGCAGTTCGGCGTCTCGACCTTCGTCGCGATCGTCCACGACGTGCTGATGACGCTGGGCTTCTTCGCGATCACTCAGCTGGAGTTCGACCTCAACATCATCGCCGCGGTGCTGACCATCGTGGGCTATTCGATCAACGACAAGATGGTGATCGACGACCGCATCCGCGAGAATATGCGCAAATATCGCAAGATGGACATGAAGTCGCTGATCGACCTGTCGGTCAACGAGACGCTGCCGCGCACGGTGATGACGTCGATGACCATCCTGCTGGCGCTGGGCGCGCTGCTGCTGCTGGGCGGCCATGTGCTGCGCGGCTTCACCGCGGCCATGATGCTGGGCATCATCGTCGGCACCTATTCGTCTGTCTATGTCTCCTCTTCGCTGCTGATCACGCTGGGCCTGAGCCCGCAGACCGCCGAGAAGAAGGAAAAGAAGAGCGGCATCGCCGCCCAGGCCGAGCGCATGGGGCCGCGCGACGGAGCCCAGCCCTGACCGACCGTCGAACCGGAATCGAACTGCGCCGCGACGATAGCGGCCAGGGTCCGATCGTCGCCGGCTTTCAGGGCCGGGGTTTTCGGGTGAAGGACGATGTCTTCCCGGACGGGCTGTTGCTCAGCCCCGTCCGGGCGCTGGCCTGGATGCAGGCGCCGGCGGTGTCGGCGATGAGTGTCGCGGCGCTGGGCGACCTGTTCGACCATCTGGAGCTGAAGCCCGAATTCCTGCTGCTGGGCACCGGCAGCGGGCTGCAACAGCCGCCCCGCGCCTTCGTGCGGGAACTGGAAGCACGCGGCATCGGCGTCGAGGCGATGGACAGCCGCGCTGCCGCCCGTGCCTGGGGCGTGCTGCGCGCCGAGGAACGCTGGATCGTGGGCGCGCTGCTGCCGCTCTGATCAGCCGGGCTGGAGTAGGGGATAGCGCGCCGGCCACCGCTTGGCGCACACCCGCGCATCGAAGATCGCCCGCCTGGCGCGGAGAAAGGCCGGGCCGGGCACCAGCCGCAAGCCGAACAGATCATCAAGGCCGAAGGGAGCGTTGACCTCCAGCCGGTCGTCGGGCGTCAGGCGAACGCCGATGGCGGTCGCCGTCTCGGTCCAGTGGCGCATCGCGTCAGCGGCATCGGCATAGGGTGCATCCCGATTGCGCAGGTGCATCCGCGCCTGATTCTTGACCGACCAGTCGACGTCCGGGCGCAGCGTGGCCAGTTGCCGCTCGATCTGCCGGTCGAGCGCAGGATCGGTCCGGGCGGGATCGAACCAGATGATGTCGATATCGCCGACGGGTATCGACGGGGCGTGGCCGTGCAGATGGTCCCAGACCGCATCGCGCACGAAGCCAGCGGCGACCCAGCCATCGGGCAGGTCGAGCGAGCGGAGCAGATGCAGGATCGCCATGCGCCAGGGATCGGCGTTCAGCAGGTCGCGCAACCGGGCTTCCATCGCTGTCACGACTTCATCGACCAGGCGGTCAGTTCCTCTAGATCGAGGTCACGTTCCAGTTCCTGCAGCACATGTTCGTCAATGTCGCCGGCGCGGTGCAGGCGCAGCAGTTCGGCGCGGCCGGCGGCGATCGCCTCCAGCACCAGGTCGAAATGGGCGTGGAGCCGGTCGGTGAACTGGTCTTCCTGCCCGGCATAGTTTTTCGAGAGGACGGCGCGGCGCTGATAGCGTTCGAGCAGTTGCGGGTGGATGAGTTCGCCTGCCGCATCATAGGCGAGCTGTTCGACGCGCACGGCCTGGACCCTGGCGATGGCGGCTTCGGCATCGCTCATGCTGAGGCGGGGGCGATCATGAATCGGGTCGGAGAGGCCCGCCCAGCGGATCAGCAGGCCAAGCGTCGTGCCCTGGATGAGGACGGTGCCCAGGATCACGCCAAAGGCCGCGACCAGCAGGAAGTCGCGCCCCGGAAAGCCCTCCGGCACGGAGAGGGCGACCGCCAGCGTCACCACGCCGCGCATGCCGGCCCAGCCGAGCACGGTGGCGCCGCGCGGGCCGACCGGGCTGTAGCGACGCAGGCCCATCGCGCGCAGCAGCATGATGATGGCGTCCGAACCGAACACCCAGACGAAGCGGGCAGCGGTGAGGGCGAGCAGTATGAGCATGACCGGCACGGCCATATTGTCGAGCACGACGGCAAAGCCGCCGACCCGGTCGACCACCCCGCGCAGCGACGAGCCTATCAGCATGAACACGGTCGCTTCCATGAGGAAGATCATCACCGCCCAGAAGGCCGTGCCGCGCATCCGCACCGAGGCGGACCAGACGATATGCTGATACCAGCCGCAGATGAGGCCGGCTGCGACGGTGGCGATGACGCCGGAGACATGGAAGGCTTCACCCAGCAGATAGGCCGACCAGGGCACCAGCATGGAAGAGGCGATCATCAGATAATCGTCACCCAGCCGCCGGACCAGCAGCACCCAGATGGCGCCGATCGCGCCGCCGACCACCAGTCCGCCGACGGCGAGCAGGATGAAGCTTTCGAGGCCGGCCACTGCACTGAAGCTGCCGGTTGCGACGGCGGCGATGGCGAAGCGGAAGAGGACCAGGCCGCTGGCGTCGTTGAACAGGCTTTCGCCTTCCAGCAGGACCGACAGGCGGCGGGGGAGATGGACGCGTTGCAGCACGGCGCGCGCGGCAATGGCGTCGGGCGGCGAGACGATGGCGCCCAGCGCGGCACAAGCGGCCCATGGCAGGGATGGCATGAGCGCATGGGCGACCGCGGCGACCACAAGCGTGGTGAAGATCACCGCGCCGATCGCCAGCGACATGATGCCGATCAGGTGGCGGCGCAGATGACCGAGCGCAATGAACCAGGCGCCATCCATCAGCAGCGGGGGTAGGAAGATGACCAGGACCAGTTCGGGGTCGAGCGAGATGACCGGCAGGCCGGGCACGAAGGCGAGCAAGGTGCCGCCGGTCAGCAACGCGACCGCCGGCGGCAGGCCCAGCCGATGCGCGGCATAATGAAGCGCGATGATCGCCAGCAGCATGGCCACCAGCAGTTCGAACAATTCTACCGGATGCATCGGCCTGGCCCCTGTTTCGTTACGCTACCCTAACTTGCGCGCGTCCTCTATCCAACAGGGCCTGGTGGAGAAAGGGCCGCCCCTTGCGGGACGGCCCAATGCTTCTGGTGCCGGGGAGCTGCTGTCAGAAGCGGAATTTGAGTGCCGCGCGATAGCTCTGATAGCTGAGGTTGCCGCGCCAGGCGGTGGTGTCGGCCGACAGGCTGATGTCGACATTGCCGGTGCTGAGGGTCAGGCCGCCGCCCACTTCACCCCAATTCTTGTCCGACCCACCCAGCGCGAAGGGCGCGAGCGATCCGGTGCCGCCGACGAAATTGGCCAGGAAATAGGCCGGCTGGTCGCGGAACTCATGGACATAATTGGCGGTCAGATAGGGCTTGAACCCGCCGACATCGATCTTCGCCGTGGCCCCCAGGCGACCCTGCGCGCTCTGGATCGCATGGTGCTGGATCACCAGCGCGGTGTCGCCGCCATATTCAGCGAGGTTGCCACCGCTGATATAGGCGCCGCGCAGCGAGGCGCGCGGCGTGATGGTGAAGGCGTCGCCACCCAGCGGCGCGCCGATGCCGATCTCACCCGACAGGGCCAGCTGCTGGTCACTGCCGCGCAACGTGTAAGGGGTGGTGCCGACCGCGAAGGCGCGCTTGGTCTTGCTGGTGAGCGTACCGGCGCTGCCGACACCATCCAGGACCACGCCGCCCAGATCCCAATTGCCATAGACGGTGGCCTGGTAGAGGCGGGCACGGGCGGTATCACCAATACCGGTATTGCCCTTCAGTTCGCTATAGGATGCGGCGAGGCCGATCACGGCATCGTCGCCGATCATCTTTTCGATGCCGGCCGCACCATACCAGCCGTCGAACTTGTCGCGGCCGGTGGTGATGGCGCCCCGCATCGGATCGCTCTTGCCGTCGATATAGCCGCCGGCGATGAAGGCGCTGACGTCATCGGGCAGGGCATTTTCCTGGGTGACGGTTTCGTTGCCGCCGCCCTGATCCATGCCCAGGTTCAGATTGTTCATGCTGAGCGCGGCGAGCTGGAGCGGCTGGCCGGTCATGGTCAGCGTGCCCCCCATGCCGCCGCCGCTGACGCGGGTCAGGCGGTCGCGATAGAAGCGGGCCATATTGTCGTTCAGCACTTCAGACATGGACGTGCGGAGCGCTTCGGTGCGCGGGGCCATGGCTTCGAGCGAAGCCTGGATCCCTGCGACGCTGAGCAGGTCCGCCTCGCCATAGAGTGCGGCATAATTGCCGTAGAGTGCGCGGTTCTGATCAAGCAGGCGGGCAAAGCTGGTCTGGATCTGAGAATTGCCGTTGACGACGCTGGCATAGGTGCCGGCATCGAGCGTGACGGTCACAGAATTGGCGCCATAGGTCAGCACGGGCTTCAGGATGGCGCTGATGTTGGTCGGCGTATCGAAGCGGCCGTCAATCCCGCCTTCCGCAGTCAGGAAGGTATAGCGATTGCCATAGCGCAGTTTGGCACCGGTGGCCGCGCCGAACACGACCTTGCCGCCCAGAGCGGCGATGCCATCGATCGGATCGCCGGCGGCCAGCAGCGACACGTCGCCATCAGCTTCTGCCGCCGTGATGCTGGCGACGGCGCTCTGTGCATTGTCATTGCCCCCCTCGGTGGGGGCGATGACTTCGCCTTCGCCGCCTTCATCTTCCGGCACGAACTGGGTTGCCTTGACGGCGAGCAGGTCGGAGGTGCCGTTGGCGCCCAGGTCGATATGCAGGGTGCTGCCCGAACTCAGCAGAGCATTGCCTTCGACCGTCAGCGTGCCGACCGAACCGATGCCGCCAGGCGCGACGACGCCCATGATGTTGGTGAAGTAGCCGGCGCGCAGCGTGCCCTTGCCCGAGAGCAGGCCCGACAACAGCAGATAGTCGCCCGGTGTTTCGACCGTGCCGTCGATATTCACCACGCCGGCCAGATGATTGATATCCATCAGGCTGGTGAGCGATCCGGCGCTGGTTACGTCGAGCGTCGATCCGGTGCCCGAGATGGTGAAGCGATCGACGGTCGCGTCGATGTCGAGGGTGGTCTTGCCAGCGGCGCTCAGCGTGACGTCGTAATAGCGGCCGACGATCCCCTGAGCGGCGACCGGGTCGATATTGTTCGGCACGAAATTGGTGGCACCGGGCAGGCCATTGGCCAAAGTCGCGGCGGGCAGGACGGCATCGCCCTCTGCTTGGGCCTCGACGATGGCCTCATCCGCCAGGCTGGCGGCGCCATCGGACGGGCTGCGTTCGGCAATCTCGACCCTGCCCTTGTTGTTGGCGACGGTCTTGCTGCCGCTGGTGGTGGTCGCGTCGGTCGCCTCGACCGGCTCGCCATTGATCAGCAGCGTGTCGGTGCCGACATCGTAACAGGCGTCGTCCGACCCATTATTGGGCTGGTAGCAGACTTGGCCGAACTTCTGTGCATCATCCTCGCCAAAGGCGCCGGCGCCGGGCGTGGTCGGCACGCCGTTCACCAACGAGCCATTGCTGTCGATGATCATGTAATTGGGATCGAGCGCGGTCACCCAGTGGCTGGCGTCGCTCCACTTGCCGTCGCCGGCCTTGGCGGTGGCATAGCGATAGGGGTTGTTCTGCGCGATCCAGTCCCAGAAGAGATAGAGCGGCTGATAGAAGGCGGAGCCGCCATAGGAGCTTTGCGGCTGTTCCAGGAAGTAGCGGCTGCCACCCGACAGCACACCCAGCACCACCTTCTGATCGAAGGTCTGGTCGAGGATCAGCGGGCCGCCGGAATCGCCGCCGGCCGTGTTGCCTTCATTGGGAAGCGCATCGTCCTTGAATACGTTGAAGTCGAATTCGTTGGTCCGGGTCGGATCGTCGAAGTCGGTCTGGTAGAGATTCTGGCTATAACCGCTGGCTTCGCCGAACAGGAAGCTGTCGACATCGTCGAGCGAACCGAGCAGGCCGAGGAAATTCTCCGCCACCTTGCGGCGATAGTCGATGCCATAGCTGTTGCCGGTGGTGCCGCTGCCGCTGCGACCATAGCCGGTGATCGTTACATGATAGCCGGTGCCGGTGGTGTCGCTGATGCTTTCCGGTGCGGGCAGCGCAGAAAAGAGCATCGCCCAGGTCGGCACGTCGCTGGCCGGCGTGTCGAGTGTCGCCATCGCCGTGTCGCCATAGAGGAAGCTGAGCGCCGGCGGATCGAGCGAGTCCGGATTATAGGCGATATTGTTGACGTTATAGACGCTGAGCGCGGTGTTGGTGCGATAGCCGTTGTTGATCCAGTTGACCAGGCCGGGGCGGGCGTTGCTCTGGAAGGCGAAGGCGACCGGAATGCCGTCATTCACCGTGCTATAGGTGCTGGGGTCATAGTCATTGACGCAGTGGGCGGCGAAAATGACGGTACGCGGATTGATCAGCGTGCCGGTGCAGACATAGCCGTCGGCGCGATACATGATGCCGACGCCGTTCACATCGGTGCCGTCGACGATATCGGCCGGCGTATTATTGTCGTTCGGCACGACGGCATGGGCTGCCGGTGCGATGCTCAGAGCGGACAGAGCGGCCGATGCCATAAGGGCTGAACGACCGGCGCGCGCCAACAGGCCCGCGCCATTCTTACGAATGCGCATGATGTTAACTCCCCAAAGACCGTTGTCGAGGCTATGCAGCTATCGCGCGCAAGACAATTGCCTAAAAATGAAAGTTTCTGTCATGTATCCAAAAAGACACAATGTTCTCTTTGCGTTATGAAATTCTCATCTTGATTGTTTTGACCCGTGATTATGGCGATCGGGATGTTGGTGATGTTAAGTATGTAATTTATGCAAATGCTGGAGATTGACAAATTCGGGTAATTTTCGGCTGATTTCCCACCCACTTGCGGAAGCGTGCGGTTCCGCTTAAGCATGAAGGTAAGTTCCGATCGGATTTGCGCGATCGGCGATTGATGAAGTGAGATACGGCCTTGGTGCAGCATAGCCGCCCATCGCCGCAGAGTTCCGGCCCGGTTGGCCGCGTTTCGGGCAAGTCCGCCCGTTCCGGTTCGGGTAATGGGAGCAAGGCTGCGGCCATTACGCCCCCGTCGAAGCAACGGGGCCTTTATCCCTACACGGCGCGTGACCGCCGATCCTATGCGGCAATCGATCTGGGTACCAATAATTGCCGTCTGCTGATCGCCAAGCCGTCAGCGGACGGGTTCATCGTGGTCGATGCCTTTTCCCGGATCGTGCGTCTGGGCGAGGGGCTGGCGGCCACCGGGCGGATCAGCGATGCGGCGATCGACCGGGCCATCGCCGCGCTGTCGGTCTGTGCCGACAAGCTGCGGCGGCGCCATGTGACGCTGGCGCGGTCGGTGGCGACCGAGGCATGTCGACGGGCGAGCAACGGCGCCGAGTTCATCCAGCGCGTCTATCGCGAGACTGGGATCGCGCTTGACATCATCAGCGCACAGGAAGAGGCACGGCTGGCGGTGCTGGGATGCCATGCGCTGCTGGAAGAGGGCCATGGCCCGGCGCTGATCTTCGATATTGGCGGTGGATCGACCGAACTGGTGCTGGTCGATTCCCATTGCGACGGCGCGCCGCGCATCGTTGACTGGGTCAGTGCGCCTTGGGGCGTGGTGTCGCTGACCGAGAGCGAATTGTTCGACCATGCCAATCCGACCGAGCGGCTGGCCGCCTATGGCCGGATGCGCGCGCGCGTGGCGGAGGCGTTCGCGCCGCTCGCCCGTCGCCTGCCGCAGGACGAAGCCGGCATCAGGCTGCTGGGCACATCGGGCACGGTGACGACTTTGGCCAGCCTGCACCTTGACCTGCCGCGCTATGACAGGCAGGCGATCGACGGGCTGATCGTGCCGAGCAGTTCGATGCGCGCGATTTCCGAACGGCTGTCGACCATGGCGCTGGCGGATCGGCAACGATTGCCCTGCATCGGCACGGAGCGCGCCGACCTGGTGGTCGCGGGCTGTGCCATTTTGGAATCGATCCTCGACATCTGGCCGGCCGAGCGACTGGGCGTCGCCGACCGCGGCATTCGCGAGGGCATATTGCGCGGCCTGATGGACCGCCATGGAGCAACGACGTGAGGGGTTCTGGCGCAGGCAAGGTGCGGGTGAAATCCGCCAAGGGACGCACCGCGCAGTCGGTGCGCTGGCTGGAGCGGCACCTGAACGACCCCTATGTCCACAAGGCAAAGCAGGAAGGCTGGCGCAGCCGTGCCGCCTTCAAGCTGATCGAACTGGACGAGAAATTCCATTTCGTGAAGGGATCGCGCGCGGTCGTCGACCTGGGCGTGGCACCGGGCGGCTGGGCACAGGTGATCCGCAAGATGGCGCCCAAGGCGGCCGTGGTCGGCATCGACCTGCTACCGGTCGATCCGATTCCCGGCGTCACCCTGTTCGAAATGGACTTCATGGACGACAAGGCGCCCGACCTGCTGCGCGAAGCGCTGGGGCAGGACCCGGACCTGGTGATTTCCGACATGGCGGCCAATACGGTGGGCCATGCCCAGACCGACCATCTGCGCACCATGGGGCTGGTCGAAGCCGCAGCGGATTTCGCCGTGCAGAATCTGCGCAAGGGCGGCACCTTCGTCGCCAAGGTCTTTGCCGGTGGCACCGATGCGGAGCTGCTGGCGGTGCTCAAGAAGCATTTCACCACGATCAAGCATGCCAAGCCGCCGGCGAGCCGCAAGGGCAGCGTCGAATGGTATGTCGTGGCACAGGGATTCAAGGGACGGCCGGACGCGCAGGAATAACGGGGACAAGCGATCGGCCGCCTTCACGGGGGAAGAAGGGGGCGGGGCCTTTGGTAGCGACGGTTTCGACGGTGGCCTATCTGGGCCTGGAGGCGCGCACGGTCGAAGTGCAGTGCCAGCTTGTTCCGGGATTGCCCGCGTTCATCGTCGTCGGCCTGCCCGACAAGGCGGTGGCCGAAAGCCGCGAGCGGGTGCGCAATGCGATCGCCGCGATCGGCCTGTCGCTGCCGCCCAAGCGGATCACCGTCAATCTTTCGCCCGCCGACCTGCCCAAGGAAGGGTCGCATTTCGATCTGCCGATCGCGATCGCGCTGCTCGGCGCAATGGGGGTGATCGATGCCGAGACGCTGGCGGGCTATATCGTCGTCGGCGAACTGGGGCTGGACGGGCGCACCGCGCCGTCACCCGGCGTGCTGCTGGCGGCGCTGCATGCCGGCGAACAGGATCTGGGGCTGGTCTGTCCCGCCGCGCAGGGGAGTGAAGCGGCCTGGGCAGGGCAGGTGGAAGTCGTCGCCACGCCCGATCTGCTGAGCCTGCTCAATCATTTCAAGGGCACGGCCGCGCTGTCGCCGCCCCAGCCCGGCGCGGTCGAGCCGCCGCTGCGCACGGCCGACCTGCGCCAGGTGAAGGGGCAGGAAAGCGCCAAGCGGGCGTTGGAGATCGCGGCGGCCGGCGGCCATAATCTGCTGATGGTCGGGCCACCGGGTGCGGGCAAATCGCTGATGGCAAGCTGCCTGCCCGGCATATTGCCCGAGCTGACGCCGACCGAGGCGCTGGAGACATCGATGGTCGCCAGTGTCGCCGGCACGCTGGAGGGCGGACGGATCAGCCGCACCCGGCCATTTCGCAATCCGCATCATAGCGCGTCGATGGCGGCCCTGGTCGGTGGCGGCCTGAAGGCGCGGCCGGGCGAGGTCAGCATGGCCCATCTGGGCGTGCTGTTCCTGGATGAACTGCCGGAGTTTCAGCGGGCTGTGCTGGATTCGCTGCGCCAGCCGCTGGAAAGCGGCGAGGTCAGCGTGGCGCGAGCCAATGCCCATGTTACCTTCCCGGCGCGGGTGCAACTGATCGCCGCAATGAATCCTTGTCGCTGTGGCCATCTGTCCGACCCGGCGCTGGCCTGTTCGCGCGCACCGCGCTGCGCCAGCGATTATCAGGCGAAAGTTTCCGGGCCGCTGCTCGATCGCATCGACCTGCATGTCGAGGTGCAGGCGGTGACGGCGGCCGACCTGCTGCCGCCGCCGCCGGCCGAGGGATCGGCGGAGGTTGCGGCGCGGGTTGCGGCGGCGCGCACGCTGCAGACCCGGCGCTATGCTGGTAGCAAGGTGCGGACCAATGCCGAGGTGGATGGCGAGCGGCTGGAGGATGTGGCCGGACCGGACGAGGCCGGGCGGCAATTATTGGCGCAGGCCGCCGCCGCGATGAAGCTGTCGGCGCGTGGCTATACGCGGGTGTTGCGGGTGGCGCGGACGATCGCCGACCTGGCCGGCGCGGAACAGGTCGGCCGGGTGCATGTGGCAGAGGCGCTGAGCTACCGGCGCCGCGCGCCGGTCAACTGAGCGCTTAGGCTGCGCTGTCGCTGGTGATGAGCTTGAGGTCGCCGGCCGCGACCGGGCCATTATCCTTGTGGGCAAAGCGACCTTCGACCCGGCTGCCGGCCTCGATCGTGATCCGTTCATAGGTCACGTCGCCGGTGATCCGGGCGGTGCTTTCGACCACCAGTTCCTCGGCGCTGATCGACCCGTCGACCAAGCCGGCAAGGCGCGCGCTCTGCGCGGTGACATGGCCGATGATCCGGCTGTCGGGGCCCTGGACCAGCGAAGCGCAGCTGATGTCGCCGTCGATCACGCCATCGACATGCAGGTCGACGGTCGCGGCAAGATTGCCGGTGATCGTCACGTCGCTGCCGATCAGCGAGAAGGGGGTATGCTTAGCCCCGGTTGCCGACATCGGCGAGACGGGCCGTGGCGATTTGCTGGACTTGGAGAACATCTTTGCGGGCCTCGAGGAAACGGCGGGGATTGATGGGATCGCCGTTCACGCGCACCTCGAAATGAAGATGCGTGCCGGTCGAGCGGCCGGTGGAGCCCATGCGGGCGATCTGGTCGCCGCGCGCGACCTGCTGGCCGACACGGGCGTTGAAGCCGGACAGGTGGGCGTAGCGGGTCATGAGGCCATTGCCATGGGTGACTTCCACGACATTGCCATAGCCGCTGCGCTGGCCGACATAGCTGACCTTGCCGGGGGCGGCGGCCAGGATCGGCTGACCATAGCGGCCGGGAAAGTCGAGTCCGGCATGGAAGGCGGCGTGCCCGTTGAAGGGATCGCGGCGATAGCCATAGGAACTGCTGAGCATCGGCGTGCCGGTCGGCTGGCCCGACGGAATGCGCAGCAGGCTGGTTTCCAGAAATTCCATGCGGGACAGGGCGGTGGCGAGCTTTTCCAGCTCGGCCGGCATCGCGTCTTCGTCACCATGCCAAGGGACGAACGGGCCGCCCTGGGCGCGGGCGGCATTGCGGGCGAGTGCGTCGGGATTGAGGCCGAAGCTGCGGATCGCGGCGGCGGCCTTTTGCGTGCGGGCTTCCACGGCGCTGGTCAGCAGCGCTGCGAAACGGCGCTGGCGGGCATCGACCTGCATCAGCGGCGCGGCTTCGGGCGCCATGCTGATCTTGGCGTCGAGCTTGCCCTGGCCGCCCTTTTCGGTCGCGGCGTCGGCCTTGCCGACCGGGGCATTGGCCGCAGCGTCGCCGGGCTCGCCAAAATGGGTCTTGTAGAGATCGTCGATGAAGTCCTGGCGCGCTTCCAGGTCATGGGCGAGGTCGTTCACCGACTTGCGATAGCCATCGACCTTGCGCGCCTTGCTGGCCACGGCCGCACCCTTGGCATCCAGCATCGCGCGGTCATGGGCGACGGCGGCGCTGCTCGCCAGCATCGACACGGTGACGGCGCCCCAGCCGACCAGGCCGGTCGACAGGATGCCGAGCGCCATGAGCTGAGCACGCTTGGAAATGCGGATGAACTTTACCTGGCCGCCCGAGCGCAGGAAGATTTCCCGCTCCGGGCACAAGGCACTGAGCCTGGCCCAGAGGGTGGCGACCCCCTTCTTCTTGCGCTGCGACAATTGCGACCCCGTAACTATTTATTTCGGTGAGTCGGGCCGGTAGCAAAAGAAGATCGGACGCGCGAATCCGCAGCCGCGGACTCGTGACGAGACGAAGCTAAACCGGGACGAAATGATCTTCGTCCCATTTGGTTCCCTGGCTTTGAAAATATTTTTCGCGATGCGCTTCAGCTTCGGCGGGCGAAGCGGGATGGCTCAAGAAAGCTGGGTAATTGCGATGCCGGAACGGCAGCGCTCCAATAATAGCCCTGGCCATAATGGCAACCACCTGATCGCAAATATTCCAGTTGTTCAATCGTTTCGACGCCTTCGGCGACGGTTTTCACGCCCAGGCTGTAGGCAAGGTTGAGTACGGTGCGCACGATGGCGGCATCATCCGGGTCGGTTTCCAGATCGCGGACAAAGCCCTTGTCGATCTTGATGACGTCGATCGGAAACTGCTTGAGGTGGGACAGCGAGGCATAGCCGGTGCCGAAATCGTCAAGGGCGATGGCCATGCCGGTCTGGCTGAGGCGCTGAAGATTGCGTTCCACCACATCGACATTGCGGCCGAGGAAGACGGATTCGGTGACTTCCAGCTCGATCCGGCGCGGTTGGACATCGGCATGGGTGAGGCGGGCGAGCAACCGGTCGGGGAAGGCGCGGTCGTGCAGTTCGACGCCGGGAACATTGACCGCGATATGGCCGAAATCGATGCCGGCGCTGGTCCAGGCCCGGCAATCGGCCAGCACCTGGTCGATCATCCGCTCGGTGATCTTGCGGCCCAGTTCGGGATGTTCGAAGGCGGCCAATATCTGGTCGGGCATCATCAGGGTGCCGTCCGGGCGGACGCAGCGCAGCAGCGCCTCGAAACCGATGACGCGGCCGTCCTGCAGGTCGACCTTGGGCTGGTACCAGGGCACGGGCTGGGCATGGGCGAGCGCATCGCGGGCCCGTTCCAGCATCCGCGCCTCGGTCTGCCAGCTTTCGAGCAGGCTCGGTTCGAACAGGCAGGCACGCCCGCGCCCGCTATTCTTCGCCTCGTAAAGGGCGATGTCGGCATGCTTCATCAGGTCGATCATGTCGCCGGCATGGTCGGGATAGAGGGCGACGCCCATGCTCACGCGGCAATCAATGTCCCGCCCGCCGTGGCGCAGCGGCCTATGCAGGCGCGCGATCATGCGGCTGAGGATGGTGTCGAGGTCGGCCAGGCCGCGCAGGCGGGTGAGGATGACGGCGAACTCGTCGCCGCCCATGCGGGCGATCATGTCGGCGGGGCGTACCGAGTCGCGCAGCCGTTCCGCCACGGCGCACAGCAATGCGTCGCCGGCATCATGGCCGGCGCTGTCGTTGATTCGCTTGAATTCGTCGACGTCGATCAGCGCGACCGCCATCTGGCCGCCGGATCGTTCGGTCGACTGGGCCGCCTGCATCAGGCTGGCCATGAAATGGGAACGATTGGCGAGGCCGGTCAGGGCGTCGGTCATTGCCAGATGGGCAAGATGGCGTTCCGCCTGCTTGCGGTCGGTGATGTCGACGATGCTGGCAAGGATGCACTGTTCGCCGGCGAGCAGGATCGGGCGGGCGCCCAGCAGGATATCGCGGATGATGCCTTCGTCATTGGCGAGGCAGCATTCGTCATTGTCGATGCTGTCGCCGCGCGTCAGCCGGTCGAGCAGGCGCAGCGGCGGAGCGTGATCGATAATGAGCGCCAGTCGGGCGACATTGTCCGCGGTGCCAAGGTTACGCGTGGCGGAATCGTTCATGCGCAGGACGGTGCCGTCGTCGCGGATAACGATCAGCGGTAAGGGCACGGTCATGAACAGCCGTTCGAGCGCTTCGCCATTGGCAGCGAGCGCGACGCGGGCAGCCTGCGCATCCTGGCTGGCGGTCCATTCCAGGCGCTGCAACCGGTTGGTGCGGGCGATCGCGATCCACATGCCGCAATGGAGCATCAGCACGGCCATGATCATGCCGGGCATGGTCGGCGACAGAGGGGCGGGGGCCAGATAGCCGATCAGCAATGCGACGCCGCAGCCCAGGCCGCCGCCGACATTACCCCGGAAGCTGGTCGGCACCACCAGGTAGAAGACGAGTGGCAGCATCACCAGGACGAAGATGGCGATGTCGCTGCGCGAGGAGACGAGGAAGGCGACCCCGATGGCAGTGACGCATTGCCAGGCGAAGCAGATGCGTTCGACCGCCTTGAAACTGTGCATGTAGCGGCACAGGCCCAGGCAGACGAGCGACCAGAAGACCACGGTGAGGCGCGCGGGCACCGCGACCCAGAAATGGGGCGTGCCGGCAAAGCGCCAGTCGCTCAGCAGGAAGAGGGTGTTGAGCAGCGCCGACAAGGCGAAGAGCAGATGGGCGTGGCGCCGCGATTCGGGCAGTCGGTCGGCCTGGAAGGCGGCCTCCCGTTCCGGGCTGTGGAATTCGCCGCTAATGCGGGAAAGTGCAATCACGACTGGTCCATCTGGATATGGGGGCAGCAGGGAAAGATCCCATAATCTGCAGCATGTTAGCAAAATGCTAAAATGTCATTCACTATGTGGGCAGGTGTGCCGCCATGGTCGTTCCGGTCCTGCGCTTGACCCTTCCGTCCCCCATCGCTATAGGGCCGCTGCCCCGCGTTCTGCGTCTGGAAGACTCGTTCTTCCCGCGCTTGCCGGGGCAAGCACTAGAGCTGAACATTATCGGCTGTCCTTGCGGCTCCGGGCGGATTGTTTCCGTCGGGGCCTTTGCTGTTTGGAGTCATTGGTTCCACGCGGCGGGGAACGCAGGTGGCGTCTGGTAAAGTAACTGAAAAGGTGAAGGGCTTCATGCCAACAATCAACCAGCTGGTCCGCAAGGGCCGCGAACTGCAGAAGACCAAGTCCAAGGTCCCTGCGATGGATGCGAACCCGCAGAAGCGTGGCGTTTGCACCCGCGTCTACACGACGACCCCGAAGAAGCCGAACTCGGCTCTCCGTAAGGTGGCGAAGGTGCGTCTGGTCAACCAGCGCGAAGTCATCACCTACATCCCGGGTGAAGGCCACAACCTCCAGGAACACAGCGTCGTGCTGATCCGTGGCGGCCGTGTGCGAGATCTTCCGGGCGTGCGCTATCACGTTCTTCGCGGCGTTCTGGATACCCAGGGCGTCAAGGATCGCAAGCAGAGCCGTTCGAAGTACGGCGCCAAGCGTCCGAAGTAAGGGGAGAACAGTAATATGTCACGTCGTCGTCGCCCCGAAAAGCGCGTTATCCTGCCGGATCCCAAGTTCGGTGATATCGTGCTGTCGAAGTTCATGAACAGCATCATGCAGGACGGCAAGAAGGCTGTCGCCGAGTCCATCGTTTACGGTGCGCTCGACACTGTCGAAGCGAAGTCCAAGAAGGACCCGATCGGCATGTTCCATGACGCGCTGAACAATGTGAAGCCCGGCATCGAAGTCCGCAGCCGCCGCGTCGGCGGTGCGACCTACCAGGTCCCCGTCGAAGTGCGCCCCGAGCGCGCCCAGGCGCTGGCGATCCGCTGGCTGATCACGGCTTCGCGCAACCGCAGCGAAACCACCATGGCCGCCCGTCTGTCGGGTGAGCTGCTGGACGCTGCCAACAACCGCGGCAATGCCGTCAAGAAGCGCGAAGATACGCACCGCATGGCGGAAGCGAACCGCGCCTTCTCGCACTACCGCTGGTAACAGCAGGGCGGGCGCTTATGTGCCCGCCTTGTTATTTGGTTTCCAAAATCGGTCCGTTCGCCGTGGGTGGCTACCCATGGCGGACGGATTGGTTTAGGGGCCACGCGCAGAATTAACGAATCCCCAACCGCCGGCGCGCCGGCAACGGAGAAGCATCATGGCCCGCAGCCATCCGCTCGAACGCTATCGCAATTTCGGTATCATGGCGCACATCGACGCCGGCAAGACCACCACGACCGAGCGTATCCTTTACTACACCGGCAAGTCCTACAAGATCGGCGAAGTCCATGACGGCGCCGCGACCATGGACTGGATGGAGCAGGAGCAGGAGCGTGGTATCACCATCACCTCGGCTGCAACGACCTGCATCTGGAACGACCACCGCCTGAACATCATCGACACCCCCGGCCACGTCGACTTCACCATCGAAGTCGAACGCTCGCTGCGCGTGCTCGACGGTGCTGTTGCCGCGTTCGACGGCGTTGCCGGCGTTGAGCCGCAGTCGGAAACCGTGTGGCGCCAGGCGGACAAGTACAAGGTTCCGCGGATGTGCTTCATCAACAAGCTCGACCGCACCGGTGCCGACTTCTATTATTGCGTGCAGACGATCATCGACCGTCTGGGCGCGACTCCGGCCGTCCTGTATCTGCCCATCGGCGCAGAGTCGGACTTCAAGGGCCTGGTCGACCTGGTCGAGAACCGCGCGATCATCTGGAAGGATGAGAGTCTGGGCGCCGAATTCTACTATGAAGAAATTCCGGCCGACCTCGCCGACAAGGCTGCCGAATATCGCGAAAAGCTGATCGAGCTTGCCGTCGAGCAGGACGATGCCGCGATGGAAGCCTATCTGGAAGGCAATCTGCCCGACACCGCGACCCTCAAGAAGCTGATCCGCAAGGGTACGCTGGGTCACGCCTTCGTGCCGGTGCTGTGCGGTTCGGCGTTCAAGAACAAGGGCGTTCAGCCGCTGCTCGACGCCGTCGTCGACTATCTGCCGAGCCCGCTCGACATCGAAGACGTCCAGGGCGTCAAGATGGACGGTGAAACCCCCGACAGCCGTCCGACCTCGGACGACGCGCCCTTCTCGGGCCTGGCGTTCAAGATCATGAACGACCCGTTCGTCGGCTCGCTGACCTTCCTGCGCATCTATTCGGGCACCCTGACCAAGGGCACCTACCTGAACTCGGTGAAGGACAAGAAGGAAAAGATCGGCCGTATGCTCCTCATGCATGCGAACAGCCGTGAAGACATCGACACCGCCTATGCCGGCGACATCGTCGCGCTGGCCGGCATGAAGGAAACCACCACCGGTGATACGCTGTGCGCCGAGCGCCAGCCGATCATCCTGGAGCGGATGGAATTCCCCGAGCCGGTCATCGAACTGTCGGTGGAACCCAAGACCAAGGCCGACCAGGAAAAGATGGGCGTCGCCCTCAACCGCCTGGCCGCCGAAGATCCCTCGTTCCGCGTCTCGACCGATCACGAATCGGGCCAGACCATCATCAAGGGCATGGGCGAACTTCACCTCGAAATCCTGGTCGACCGCATGAAGCGCGAGTTCAAGGTCGAGGCGAATGTCGGTGCGCCGCAGGTGGCCTATCGCGAGTATCTCAAGAAGGCCGTCGACGTCGACTACACCCACAAGAAGCAGTCGGGCGGTACCGGTCAGTTCGGCCGTATCAAGGTCAAGCTGACCCCCGGCGAGCGTGGTTCGGGCTTCGTCTTCAAGGACGAGATCAAGGGCGGTAACATTCCCAAGGAATATATCCCCGCGATCGAAAAGGGCATGCGCGAAACCGCTGCCACCGGTTCGCTGATCGGCTTCCCGATCATCGACTTCGAAGTGCTGCTCTATGACGGTGCGTACCATGACGTCGACTCGTCGGCGCTGGCGTTCGAAATCACCGGCCGCGCCGCGATGCGCGAAGCGGCGCAGAAGTCGGGCATCACCCTGCTCGAGCCGGTCATGAAGGTCGAAGTCGTGACCCCGGAAGAATATCTGGGCGACGTCATCGGCGACATGAACAGCCGTCGTGGCCAGATCCAGGGCACCGATACGCGCGGCAACGCGCAGGTGGTCGAGGCGATGGTCCCGCTGGCCAACATGTTCGGCTATGTGAACTCGCTGCGTTCCTTCACCCAGGGCCGCGCGAACTACTCGATGATCTTCTCGCACTATGACGAAGTGCCGCAGAATGTTGCGGACGAAGTCAAGGCGAAGATGGCCTGACGAGTTTCCCTGTCCGGGCCGTGCAATCGGCTCGGATAGGGGCTGGTAATCTGTGAATATGCTGCTATGGACGCGCCTTCGCGAGGCGCGGCCGAGCGGTCAGACCCAAGCTGATTTTGATTAGAAGGTAGGATAAAATGGCTAAGGCTAAGTTTGAGCGGAATAAGCCGCACTGCAACATCGGCACCATCGGTCACGTTGACCATGGTAAGACCTCGCTGACCGCGGCGATCACCAAGGTTCTCGCCGAAACCGGCGGTGCGACCTTCACCTCGTACGACAACATCGACAAGGCTCCCGAAGAGCGCGAGCGCGGCATCACCATCTCGACCGCCCACGTCGAGTATGAGACCGAAGCCCGTCACTACGCGCACGTCGACTGCCCGGGTCACGCTGACTACGTCAAGAACATGATCACCGGTGCCGCCCAGATGGACGGCGCGATCCTGGTCGTTTCGGCCACCGACGGCCCGATGCCGCAGACCCGTGAGCACATCCTGCTCGCCAAGCAGGTCGGCGTGCCGCAGCTCGTCGTGTTCATGAACAAGGTCGACCTGGTCGACGACGCCGAAATCCTCGAGCTGGTCGAGCTGGAAATCCGCGAGCTGCTGAGCTCGTACGACTTCGACGGCGACAACATCCCCGTCATCGCCGGTTCGGCTGTCGCTGCCCTGCAGGACAAGACCCCGGAAATCGGCCACGACGCCGTTCTGAAGCTGATGGCTGCCGTCGACAGCTGGATCCCGCAGCCCGACCGTCCGGTCGACAAGCCCTTCCTGATGCCGATCGAAGACGTGTTCTCGATCTCGGGTCGTGGTACCGTCGTGACCGGCCGCGTCGAAACCGGCATCGTCAAGGTTGGTGAAGAAGTCGAAATCGTCGGCATCAAGCCCACCAAGAAGACCACCGTCACCGGCGTCGAAATGTTCCGCAAGCTGCTCGACCAGGGCCAGGCCGGCGACAACATCGGTGCGCTGATCCGTGGCGTGGGCCGTGAAGAAGTTGAGCGTGGTCAGGTTCTGGCCAAGCCCGGCTCGGTTACCCCGCACACCGAATTCGACGCCGAAGTCTACGTGCTGTCGAAGGAAGAGGGTGGCCGTCACACCCCGTTCTTCGCGAACTATCGTCCGCAGTTCTACTTCCGCACCACCGACGTGACCGGCGAAGTGATCCTCCCCGAGGGCACCGAGATGGTCATGCCTGGCGACAACGTGAAGCTCGGCGTCAAGCTGATCGCTCCGATCGCCATGGACTCGGGTCTGCGCTTCGCCATCCGTGAAGGCGGTCGTACCGTCGGCGCAGGGGTTGTCGGCACGATCTCGAAGTAATATAGGACCGCAGCGGCGCGAATCGCCCGATTCGCGCCGCTGAAGTTTTTTACCCGCCCCGGATCGCCTTTCTCCGGCTCGAACGAGCTAGAAGGGCAAAACGGGGCGGATATTTTTTTGTTGGCGTGTTTTTGTAAATCAACGGCTGCTCCGGCTGATTCATGAAAATGCGCTGGTTATTGGCTCTTTCGCATCGGTACAGGAACAATGGACAGCAACATCCGCATTCGCCTCAAGGCGTTCGATCATCGCGTGCTCGATCAGGCGACCGGCGACATCGCCGAAACCGCCCGCCGCACCGGCGCCCTCATTCGCGGTCCGATTCCTCTTCCGACGCGCATCGAAAAGTTCACGGTCAACCGTGGTCCGCACATCGACAAGAAGTCGCGCGAGCAGTTCGAAGTCCGCACCTACAAGCGTATGCTTGACATTGTGCAGCCGACGCCGCAGACGGTCGACGCGCTGATGAAGCTGGACCTGGCTGCCGGCGTGAACGTCGAAATCAAGCTGGCCTAAGGTCGGCAAGTCCCCGCCTTCCGCAAGGTAGGCGGGGTATCGGGTATTCTGTTCCTCTTCTCGGAAGAGGTGGAAGCTCAAACGACACAAGGGATACCGCACGGCCCGCCGGTGAACCGGCCAAGGCGCGTGGTCCTGGTCCCCCGTCGCCTTTCCCGAGAGGGATCGGCATCCAACCCGGACGGGGTGATCTATACATTGGGTTGGGCCGCGAAGCAGAGATGCTGAGCGGTTTTTTCGTTGGATACGCCCGCTGCTATGGCGGGCCTCTATGGGAGTAATCAGTGATGCGCACTGGCGTGATCGCTAAGAAAGTCGGGATGACCCGCCTGTTCCAGGACGACGGACGTCACGTCCCCGTCACGGTCCTCAGCCTTGAGGGTACGCAGGTCGTCGCACGTAAGGAAGTCGAGCGCGACGGTTATGTCGCCCTTCAGCTGGGCGCTGGCGTTGCAAAGGCCAAGAATGTCGCCAAGCCGCAGCGCGGTCACTTCGCCAAGGCGGAAGTTGAACCCAAGGCGCGTCTGGTCGAATTCCGCGTCGCCGAGGATGCGCTCCTCGACGTCGGCGCTGAAATCGCCGCTGACCACTTCGTCGCTGGCCAGCTGGTCGATGTTGCCGGTCACACCCAGGGTAAGGGCTTTGCCGGTGCTATGAAGCGCTGGGGCTTCGGCGGTATGCGCGCCACCCACGGCGTGTCGATCAGCCACCGTGCGCATGGTTCGACCGGTAACCGTCAGGATCCGGGCCGCGTCTTCAAGAACAAGAAGATGGCCGGTCACATGGGTGATCGTGAGCGGACCCAGCAGAATCTCGAGATCGTCCGCACGGACGTCGAGCGTGGTCTGCTGTTCGTCAAGGGTTCGGTTCCGGGCGCCAAGGGCACCTGGCTGACCGTCAGCGACGCCGTGAAGGTTCCCCGTCACGCCGACGCGCCCTATCCCGCCAGCCTGAAGCAGGCTGCAAACAGCAATGCCGCGCCGGCCGAGACGCCCGCGGAAGCGGCCGCTCCCGAAGCGACCGAAGGCCAGGAGGGCTAAACCATGAAGGTCAATGTACAGACCCTCGACGCCGCAGCTGCCGGTGAGCTGGAGCTCAACGATGCCGTTTTCGGCCTCGAGCCCCGCGCCGACATTCTGCACCGCGTCGTCACCTGGCAGCTCGAAAAGCGTCGTGGCACTGCCCGCGGCACGCGCGAGCGTTCGGATGTCGCTCGCACCGGCAAGAAGTTCGGTCGCCAGAAGGGCGGCGGTACCGCTCGTCACGGCGATCGCCGCGCTCCCGTCTTCATTGGCGGTGGTAAGGCTCACGGTGCCCGCGTTCGCGACTTCAACCCCTCGCTGAACAAGAAGGTTCGCGCGCTGGGTCTGAAGATGGCGCTGTCGTCGAAGGTCAAGGATGGTTCGCTGATCATTCTCGACAATCTCGACGTAGCCGAAGGCAAGACCAAGGCGCTGGTCGCCAACCTGGCCAAGCTGAACCTGAACAAGGTTCTGTTCATCGACGGCGACGCCGTGAACGTCAGCTTCGCCAAGGCTTCGGCCAACATCGTCGGCGTCAACCTGCTGCCGGCCGTTGGTGCCAACGTCTACGACATCCTGAAGGCCGACTCGCTGGTGCTCACCCGCGCCGCGGTCGAAAAGCTGGAGGCCCGTTTCAATGGCTAAGAAAGAAGCCGCGACCGTGGACAACCGTCACTTCGACGTCGTTGTCGCGCCGGTCATCACCGAGAAGTCGACCCTTCTCTCGGAAAACAACGCCGTTGTTTTCCAGGTCGCCAACGACGCATCGAAGCCTGAGATCAAGGCTGCCGTCGAGGCGCTGTTCGGCGTGACCGTCAAGGCGGTCAACACGCTGGTGCAGAAGGGCAAGGTCAAGCGCTGGAAGGGCAAGCCCTACAAGCGCAACGACGTGAAGAAGGCGATCGTCACGCTGGCCGAAGGTCAGTCCATCGACGTCACCACCGGTATTTGAGGCGAGATAGATGGCACTCAAGCACTATAATCCGACGAGCCCGGCCCAGCGCGGCCTGATCCTCGTCGACAAGTCGAGCCTGCACAAGGGCAAGCCTGTCAAGGCGCTGACCGAAGGCAAGCGCAAGACCGGTGGTCGTAACAACAAGGGCCATGTCACTTCGCGTGGTATCGGTGGCGGTCACAAGCAGCGCTATCGTATCATTGACTTCAAGCGTCGCCTGTGGGACGTTGAAGGCACGGTCGAGCGTCTGGAATATGACCCCAACCGCACCGCCTTCATCGCGCTGGTCAACTATCCCGACGGCACGCAGGCGTACATCATTGCGCCGCAGCGTCTGGCGCCCGGTGACAAGGTCATCGCGGGCAAGAAGACCGACGTGAAGCCGGGCAATGCGATGGAACTGGGTCAGATGCCGGTCGGCACGATCATCCACAACATCGAGATGAAGCCGGGCAAGGGCGCACAGCTCTGCCGTTCGGCAGGCACCTATGCCCAGCTGGTCGGTCGCGACCGTGGCATGGTCATGGTGCGTCTGTCGTCGGGTGAGCAGCGCTACATCCGTTCGGACTGCATGGGCACCGTTGGCGCCGTGTCGAACCCCGACAATGGCAACACCAACCTTGCCAAGGCTGGCCGCAACCGTTGGAACGGCATCCGTCCTCTGACGCGCGGTGTTGCGAAGAACCCGGTCGATCACCCGCATGGTGGTGGTGAAGGCCGGACCTCGGGCGGCCGTCACCCGGTCACCCCGTGGGGCAAGCCGACCAAGGGTGCGCGCACCCGTCACAACAAGGCAACGGACAAGTTCATCATCCGTAGCCGCCACGCGAAGAAGAAGAGGTAAGCGAGATGGCTCGTTCCGTCTGGAAAGGTCCGTTCGTGGACCTCAGCCTTCTGAAGAAGGCGGAAGTCGCGCAGGAAAGCAATGGCCGCTCGGGTCCGATCAAGACCTGGTCGCGCCGTTCGACCATCCTGCCGCAGTTCGTTGGCCTGACGTTCAACGTCTATAACGGCCGCAAGCATGTTCCGGTTCTCGTGAACGAGGATATGGTGGGTCACAAGCTGGGCGAATTCGCTCCGACCCGCTTCTTCCCCGGTCACGCTGCCGACAAGAAGGGCAAGCGCTAATGAGCAAGGAAAAGGCTCCCCGTCGCGTCGCCGACAATGAAGCGCTCGCCGTCGGCACGCAGATCCGTGGTTCGGCCCAAAAGCTGAACCTGGTCGCCACGCTGATCCGCGGCCGCAAGGTCGAGGACGCGCTCAACATCCTCGCCTTCTCGAAGAAGGCGATGGCTGTCGACGTGCGCAAGGTGCTGGCTTCGGCCATCGCCAACGCGGAAAACAACCACAATCTGGACGTCGACGCTCTGGTCGTCGCGGAAGCATCGGTAGGCAAGAGCTTCACCCTGAAGCGCTTCCACGCTCGCGGCCGCGGCAAGTCGACCCGGATCCTCAAGCCCTTCAGCCGCGTGCGCATCGTCGTGCGTGAAGCTGGCGAAGAAGCGGAGGCGTAAGCACATGGGTCACAAGAGCAACCCGATCGGTCTGCGTCTGCAGATCAACCGTACCTGGGACAGCCGCTGGTTCGCCGAAGGCGCCGACTATGGTCGCCTGTTGCTGGAAGATCTCAAGATCCGCCAGTACATCATGAAGAACCTGCCGCAGGCCGCGATCTCGAAGGTCGTGATCGAGCGTCCGGCCAAGCTGTGCCGCGTGTCGATCTACGCTGCCCGTCCCGGTGTCATCATCGGCAAGAAGGGTGCAGACATCGAAAAGCTTCGCAAGAAGCTGGGTGCCTTCACCTCGTCGGACGTGTCGCTGAACATCGTCGAAATCCGCAAGCCGGAAATCGATTCGAAGCTCGTCGCACAGGGCATCGCCGACCAGCTGGAACGCCGCGTTGCCTTCCGTCGCGCCATGAAGCGTGCGGTGCAGTCGGCTCTCCGTCTGGGCGCCGAAGGCATCAAGATCACCTGCGGCGGCCGTCTGGGCGGCGCGGAGATCGCGCGTGTCGAATGGTATCGTGAAGGCCGCGTTCCGCTGCACACCCTGCGTGCGAACGTCGACTATGCCGAAGCCACGGCCCACACCGCCTATGGCGTTTGCGGCATCAAGGTCTGGATCTTCAAGGGCGAGATCCTCGGCCATGATCCGATGGCTACCGACCGGCTGATGCTGGAGGCTCAGACCTCCGGCGTGCGCCCGGCGCGCTGAGAATAAGAAGGTAATAGCGTCATGCTGCAACCGAAGAAGATGAAGTTCCGCAAGACCTTCAAGGGTCGGATCAAGGGCGATGCGAAGGGCGGCACTGCGCTGAACTTCGGCGCCTATGGTCTCAAGGCTCTGGAGCCCGAGCGGATCACCGCGCGCCAGATCGAAGCGGCTCGCCGCGCGATCCAGCGCCACCTGCGCCGTCAGGGTCGTCTGTGGATCCGCGTGTTCCCCGACGTTCCGGTCACCAAGAAGCCGGCTGAAGTCCGCCAGGGCAAGGGCAAGGGTTCGGTCGAATATTGGGCGGCTCGCGTCGCTCCCGGCCGTATCCTGTTCGAACTGGACGGCGTTCCCGGTCCGCTCGCAGCAGAGGCCTTCTCGCGCGCCGCGATGAAGCTGCCCATCAAGACGAAGGTCGTTGCCCGCCTCGGCGACACCTCGCACCTGGAGGGTTAAGCTGTGGCCAACGTTGCAGACCTCAAGACCAAGTCGGACGACGAGCTGTCGACCGAGCTGAACAACCTGAAGCGCGAGCAGTTCAATCTGCGTTTCCAGGCGGCCACCAACCAGCTGGAAAAGCCCAGCCGCGTTCGTGAAGTCCGTCGTTCGATCGCGCAGATCAAGACCCTGCAGACCGAGCGTTCGCGCTCGGCCGCGAAGTAAAGGAAACACACGATGCCCAAGCGCGTGCTGACGGGAACGGTGGTTTCCGACAAGACCGACAAGACGGTGGTGGTTCGCGTGGAGCGCAAGGTTAAGCATGCGCTCTACGGCAAGATCATCCGCCGGTCGAAGAAGTACCATGCCCATGACGAGGGCAATGTCTACAAGGAAGGCGAAACGGTCCGTATCGAAGAGACCGCTCCGATTTCCAAGCTCAAGACCTGGAAGGTCATCGAGCGTGTGGACACCCACAAGTCGCCGGAATCGGCGGCCTAAGGGCAGTCACCGACTCTAGAGTCGAAAAAGTTCGGACGCGGGGCTGGCCTTTTCCTTCGGGAGGAGGTACAGGCCCGCGCTTCGTGCATTTCGATTCACCGGGTCGACTCACGAAATTCGGAACCGCCGGGATAGTCCCGGTAGGCCAAATAAGAAGGAACCGGATCCATGATCCAGATGCAATCCAATCTTGACGTCGCGGACAACAGCGGCGCCAAGCGCGTCCAGTGCATCAAGGTGCTGGGCGGCTCGAAGCGGCGTTTCGCCGGCGTGGGCGACATCATTGTCGTCTCCGTCAAGGAAGCTGCTCCGCGCGGTAAGGTGAAGAAGGGTGACGTGCATCGCGCCGTCATCGTGCGCACCGCCAAGGACGTGCGTCGCGCTGATGGCAGCGTGATTCGCTTCGACGGCAATGCCGCTGTGCTTATCAACAAGAACGAGGAGCCGATCGGCACCCGTATCTTTGGCCCGGTCGTTCGCGAACTGCGCGCCAAGAAGCACATGAAGATCATCTCGCTCGCTCCCGAGGTGCTGTAATGAGCGCTGCTAAGATCAAGAAGGGCGACAAGGTCGTCGTCCTGGCTGGCAAGGACAAGGGCCGTACCGGCGCCGTCCTCCAGGTGATGCCCAAGGACGACAAGGTCCTGGTCGAAGGCATCAACGTGCATGCGAAGCATCGCAAGCCCGACCAGTCGAACCCGCAGGGTGGCATCGACCGCAAGCCGGCCCCGATGCACATTTCGAACGTCGCTGTCGCCGACAAGGATGGCAAGCCGACCCGCGTCCGTTTCGAGGACCGCGACGGCAAGAAGGTCCGCGTCGCCGTCAAGTCCGGTGAGGTGCTGTAATGGCCGACAAGTATATTCCGCGCTCGAAGTCGATCTACGACGACGCCATCGTGAAGGCGATGGTCGAGAAGTTCGGCTACAAGAATGTGATGGAAATCCCGAAGATCGAGAAGATCACGCTCAACATGGGCGTCGGTGAAGCCACGCAGGACAAGAAGAAGGTCACTTCGGCCGCCGAGGAAATGGAACTGATCGCCGGCCAGAAGCCGGTCATCACCAAGGCGAAGAAGTCGATCGCGCAGTTCAAGCTGCGTGAAGGCATGCCGATCGGTGCCAAGGTCACGCTGCGCCGCGAGCGCATGTATGAATTCCTTGATCGCCTGATCAACATTGCCCTGCCGCGCGTGCGCGACTTCCGTGGTCTCAACCCGAAGAGCTTCGACGGCCGTGGCAACTATGCCTTCGGCATCAAGGAGCAGATCATCTTCCCCGAGATCAACTATGACCGCATCGACAAGGTGCGTGGCATGGACATCATCGTGACCACCACGGCGAAGACTGACGACGAAGCGCGCGAACTGCTGCGCCTCTTCGGCTTCCCCTTCCCGATTGAAGAGAAGCAGGCGGCCTAACAGGCCCCGCTTCTCTCCCAACGCTTAAGCTAAGGAAGAGAACTTAAGTCATGGCGAAACTGAGTTCGATCAACAAGAACGAGCGCCGCAAGAAGCTGGTGAAGAAGTATGCCGGCCGCTATGCGAAGCTCAAGGCGATCGCAGCCGATACCGCTCTCGACGACACCGAGCGTCTGATTGCGCGTCTGAAGATGGCGGAAGTCCCCCGCAACGGCAACCCGACCCGCATTCGCAACCGCTGCGAACTGACGGGCCGCCCGCGCGCTTACTACCGCAAATTCCGTCTCTGCCGCGTGCAGCTGCGTGATCTGGCCAACAAGGGCCTGATCCCCGGCGTCACCAAGTCGAGCTGGTAAGGATCATTTGAGATGGCATTGACCGATCCCCTGGGTGATATGCTCACCCGCATCCGTAACGGGCAGCAGGCGAAGAAGGACAGCGTTGTGTCCCCCGCCAGCAAGCTCCGTGCCCGCGTGCTCGACGTGCTGCAGCGCGAAGGCTATATCCGTGGTTATTCCGAGGAAACCCTCGGCAATCACCCCGGCCTGCGCATCGAGCTGAAGTATTTCGAGGGCCAGCCTGCGATCAAGCATGTTGCCCGCGTGTCCAAGCCTGGTCGCCGCGTTTATTCCGGTTCCAAGGAACTGCCGGTGATCCGCAACGGCCTGGGCATCACCATTGTCTCGACGCCCAAGGGCGTTCTGTCCGACGCCGAAGCGCGTGAACAGAATGTCGGCGGCGAAGTGCTGGCGGAGGTGTTCTGATGAGCCGCACTGGCAAGAAGCCGGTCACCGTGCCTGCGGGCGTGACCGCGTCGATCGCTGACGGTCAGCTGTCGGTGAAGGGGCCCAAGGGCACCCTCGCCATGCCGCTGGCCGACGAAGTGACCTACACCGTCGAAGAAGGCAGCATCGCTGTAAAGCCCGCCAACAACGGCAAGCGCGCGCGCGCTTTCTGGGGCATGCAGCGTACCCTGATCCAGAACCTGATCACCGGCGTGACCCAGGGCTTCTCGAAGAAGCTGCTGATCACCGGTGTCGGCTACCGTGCGAACTCGCAGGGCAAGACCCTGAAGTTGCAGCTCGGCTACAGCCACGACGTCGATTTCGAGATTCCGGAAGGCATCGAGATCAAGACCCCGGATAACACCACGGTCGAGATCAGCGGCATCGACAAGCAGCAGGTAGGCCAGGTCGCCGCCGAGATCCGCCGCTGGCGCAAGCCCGAACCCTATAAGGGCAAGGGTATCAAGTACGCCGGCGAATTCATCTTCCGCAAGGAAGGGAAGAAGAAGTAAGATGGCTAAGCTTTCCCTCTTCGCGCGGCGTCGTCGCCGCGTTCGCACCGCGCTCAAGGCTGTTTCGGGCACCCGCCCGCGCCTCAGCGTCCATCGTTCGGGCCGTCACATCTACGCCCAGATCATCGACGACGTCGCCGGTAGCACCGTCGCCGCCGCTTCGACCCTGGACAAGGATGTTGGCTCGAAGGCTCTGGGCAAGACCGGCGCCTCTTCCGAAGCCGCTGCCGATGTCGGCAAGCGCGTCGCTGCCGCTGCTACGGCGGCCGGCGTCACCAAGGTCGTGTTCGACCGCGGTGGCTTCCTGTTCCATGGCCGCGTCAAGGCGCTGGCCGATGCCGCCCGTGAAGGCGGGCTGGAGTTCTGATCATGGCTGACGAAAACACCAACGAAGTCGTCGCGCCCGTCGAGGGTGCCGAGGCTCAGACCGAAGGTCGTGGTCCCGGCCGTGGCCGTGGCCGTGGCGGTGACCGCAACCGTGGCGAGCGTGGCGGCCGTGGCCGTCGCGACGACCGCCGTGGCGGCAACCGTGACGAGGAACAGGGCGAAGAGCTGATCGAGAAGCTGGTTCACATCAACCGCGTCTCGAAGACCGTCAAGGGCGGTAAGCGCTTCGGTTTCGCTGCTCTGGTCGTCGTCGGCGACGGCAAGGGCCGCGCCGGTTTCGGTCATGGCAAGGCGCGCGAAGTGCCTGAAGCCATCAGCAAGGCGACCGCTTCGGCCAAGAAGGCCATGGTTCGCGTTCCGCTGAAGGAAGGCCGCACCCTGCACCATGACGGCCTCGGCCACTTCGGTGCTGGCAAGGTGACTGTCCGTTCGGCTCCGGCCGGTACCGGCATCATCGCCGGCGGTCCGATGCGCGCCGTGTTCGAAAGCCTCGGCGTCGCTGACGTCGTGACCAAGTCGAACGGCACCTCGAACCCCTACAACATGATCCGTGCGACCTTCGCGGCGCTGGGCGAGCAGACCAGCCCCAAGTCGGTGGCGCAGCGTCGTGGCAAGAAGGTCGCTGACCTTCTGCGTCGCGGTGGTGCCTCGGCCGAAGTCGCGCAGGCTGACGCCGAAGCGATTGCGGAGTAACTGACATGGCGAAGATCAAGATCAAGCAGATCGGTTCGCCGATCCGTCGCCCCGAAAGCCAGAAGAAGATTCTGATCGGCCTGGGCCTTGGCAAGATGCATCGCGTGGTCGAGCTGGAAGACACGGCGGAAGTCCGCGGTGCCATCAAGAAGCTCCCCCACATGGTGGAAGTGGTCGAGGGCTAAGCCCTTTCGATCCGACGAAATGAAGCGAAAGAGGGGGAAACCCCTCTTTCGTTTTTTCAGCGGAAGCGCTAACGGGCGCTTCCTTTAGATGATCCCGCACGGGATCAGCGCGACAAAAGCGAAAGCGAGTGCGAACATGAAACTGAACGAAATCAACGACAATGCCGGTGCCCGCAAGGGTCGTATGCGCGTCGGCCGCGGTATCGGCTCGGGCAAGGGCAAGACCGCCGGTCGCGGCCAGAAGGGTGCCAAGGCACGCTCGGGCGTCAGCATCAACGGCTTCGAGGGTGGCCAGATGCCGCTCCACATGCGCATCCCGAAGCGCGGCTTCAACAACATCTTCGCCAACGATTATGCGATCGTGAACCTGGGTGAAGTGCAGGCCGCGATCGACGCCGGCAAGCTGGACGCCGCTGCCGTCATCGACCATGCCGCGCTCAAGGCAGCCAACCTGGCCCGTGGTGGCAAGGATGGCGTCCGCGTTCTCGCCAAGGGCGAACTGACCGCCAAGGTCAGCTTCCTGGTCGCCGGTGCCTCGAAGAGCGCCGTCGAAGCGGTCGCCAAGGCCGGTGGCAAGCTGGACGTGATCGAAGTCGTCCCGGCAGCCGAGAAGGCCAAGGCGAAGAAGGGCACCGCCCTTGCCGCCAAGAAGGCCGCCAAGGCCTAAGTCTCGCCCGAGACTTGCAAGCACGGCCCCGCTGCCCGATATGGGTTGGCGGGGCTATGTGTATCGGGGGGAGCATATGTTCGTCGCAACGGCGGCAACTCCCGTTCGACATGGTCTTCCCGCCCCGCTAAGGGGGTAGCGATTCCGCCACGGAGCCCGATGGCTCCGGCAAGAATGATTTGAAGGGCAGCCACAATGGCATCGAGAGCCGACCAGCTCGCATCCAATCTCAGCCTCGCGAAGTTCAGCCAGGCGACCGACCTCAAGAAGCGCCTGTGGTTCACCCTCGGCGCGCTGATCGTCTTCCGCTTCCTCAGCTTCGTGCCGCTGCCGGGTATCGATCCCACCGCGCTCGCGGCCTGGTCGCAGAAGTCGGCCGGTGGCATCCTCGACATCTTCAACACCTTCTCGGGTGGTGCATTGTCGCGCGCGAGCCTCATCACGCTCGGCATCATGCCCTATATCACCGCGTCGATCGTGGTGCAGCTGGCCGCCTCCCTCTCGCCGCAGCTCGCGGCGATCAAGAAGGAAGGCGAAAGCGGCCGCAAGAAGCTGAACCAATATACCCGTTATGGCACCGTCGGCCTGACCGCCGTGCAGGGCTATGCCGCCGCCGCCAACTGGCAGGCGCAGGGCGTGGTCGTGGACCCCGGCATGCTGTTCGTCGTCTCGGCGATCATCTCGCTGATCGGCGGCACCATGTTCCTGCTGTGGCTGGGTGAGCAGATCACCTCGCGCGGCATCGGCAACGGCACCAGCCTGATCATCATGGCCGGTATCGTCGCCCAGCTGCCGGTGACGCTGAGCAACCTGTTCAAGTCGGGCAGCGAAGGCTCGATCTCGGGCCTGGTCATTTTCCTGGTCGTCGTGCTGGGCTTTGGTCTGATTGCCTTCATCTGCTTCATGGAGCGCGCGCAGCGCCGGGTGCTGATTCAGTATCCCAAGCGCCAGACGCGCCAGGGCCTGATGCAGGCCGATCGCAGCCATCTGCCGCTGAAGGTCAACACCGCCGGCGTGATCCCGCCGATCTTCGCCAGCTCGCTGCTGCTGCTGCCGCTGACCATCTCGCAGTTCATGGGCGTGAAGGCGGACGACGACAGTCGCTGGAGCAGCATCGTGCTGACGATCAACCAGTATCTGTCGCACGGCAGCCCCTTCTATATGGCCCTTTATGGCCTGGGCATCGTCTTCTTCTGCTTCTTCTACACCGCCGTGGTGTTCAATCCGGAAGAGACGGCCGACAATCTGAAGCGCAATGGCGGCTTCATTCCGGGCATCCGTCCGGGCAAGAATACCGAGAATTATCTCGATTATGTCCTGACCCGGATCACCGTGATCGGGGCCGCCTACCTGGCCTTCATCTGTCTGGTGCCGGAATTTGCCATCGCCCGGGCGGGAATTCCCTTCTACCTTGGTGGGACTAGCCTGCTGATCGTGGTCAATGTTACGGTCGATACCGTGACCCAGATTCAGAGCCATCTGCTTGCCCATCAATATGGGGATCTGATCAAGAAGGCGAAGCTGAAGGGCCGTCTGCGCTAAGGGGGCGCAGACAGGCTAGCGCAAGAATAAGGGGAGAATGCGCGCAATGAATATCATTCTGCTTGGTCCTCCGGGTGCCGGCAAGGGCACCCAGGCCACGCGGCTCGTCGACAGCCGTGGCATGGTTCAGCTGTCGACCGGCGACATGCTGCGGGCTGCGGTCAAGGCGGGGACTCCGGTCGGCCTGCAGGCTAAGGCGCTGATGGAATCGGGTTCGCTGGTGCCGGACGAGGTCGTGTCGGGCATCATCGGCGAAGCGCTCGATGCGCTGTCGGCCGATACCGGCGTGATCTTCGACGGCTATCCGCGGACCGAGGCCCAGGCCCATTCGCTCGACACCATCCTGGCCGATCGCGGCCGCACGCTCGATCATGTGATCGAGCTGGAAGTGGACGAGGATGCGCTGGTCGAGCGCATCACCGGCCGCTTCACCTGCGCGACCTGCGGCGAAGGCTATCATGACGCCTTCAAGCAGCCCAAGGTCGAGGGTACCTGCGACAAGTGCGGCGGGCATGAGTTCAAGCGTCGTCCGGATGACAATGAGGAAACGGTGCGCACCCGCATGGCCGAATATCGTGCCAAGACCGCACCGATCCTGCCGATCTACGAAGCGCGCGGCATCGTCAGCCGCGTCGACGGCATGGCCGACATGAACGACGTCAGCGGCGCGATCGTCGCCATCTTGGACGGCGTTCCGGCCTGAGCTATTCTCCCTCCCCGACGACAAGGCGGGGAGGGGACATGGCCTATCCAATCAGATCGATACTGACAGGCGCCGGCATGGCGCTGGCAGCCGCGCCCGGACAGGGTGGGGTGGTTGCCAGCAGCGATGCCGGCTTTGTCGTGCAGGCGAGCGTGGACGTGGCCGTGGCGCCCGACGCGGCCTATGCGCTGCTGGCGGAGCCGGGGCGCTGGTGGAACAGCGCCCACACTTATAGCGGTGATGCGCGCAACATGGTGCTGGAGGCGAAGGCTGGCGGCTGCTTCTGCGAGACCCTTCCCGACAAGAGCGGAAAGGAGCCCTCCGGCAGCATCGAACATGCGCGGGTCATCTATGCCGCGCCGGGCCAGCGATTGCGCCTGAGCGGCGCTCTGGGGCCGTTGCAGAGCGAGGCCGTGACCGGCGTGCTGGATTTCGCCATAGCGGCCGCGCCGGGCGGTAGCCGCGTGACGCTGACCTATTCGGTGGGCGGCTATATGCGCGGTGGTCTGGCGCCGATTGCGCCGATCGTCGACAAGGTGCTGGTGGAGCAGCTCGACGGGTTGAAACGAGTCGCGGACACCCACGCACGCTGATCGGGTGGCAGTCGTTCCAGAACGGGATTGCCCGGCCATCATTCGCCATAGGTGGCTGGGATATTAACCAAGAAAATATCCCATTCGTTGCTCCATCATTGCTATGAAGCATCATGGTCGAAACGAAGCCGAAGCGGACAAGGCTGACGGAGCTGGACGCGTTGCGCGGGATCGGCGCCTTGTGCGTGCTGGTCTTCCATTATTCGACCCGCTTCCATGAGCTGTTCCCGCAGGCCAGCCATGTGCCCTTCAGTTTCCCCGGCGGCAATTACCGCGTGCTGCTGTTCTTCACCATTTCCGGCTTTGCGATCTTCTTCACGCTGGATCGGATCGGCACGGTCGCCGACTTCATCGTCAACCGCTTCGCCCGCCTCTACCCCGCCTATCTGGTGGCGATGCTGGTGACGCTGTCGATCGAATATCTGGCGCAGGCAACCCAGTTGCTGGTCGGCCCCTTTGCGATTCTCGCCAATCTGACGATGCTCCAGGGCTTTGCCTTCATTCCCGAAGTGGATGGCGCCTATTGGACGCTGACGGTGGAGATCGCCTTCTATTTCTGCATGGTCTCGATCTGGAAATGGATCGGCCTGCGGCATCTGGAACCGACGCTGGTGGTCTGGCTGATCCTGCGCTGGGTCATGCAGCTCTGGCCCGACATCGTGCCCGAACGGGTCGTGATGCTGCTGGTGCTGCGCTATACGCCCTTCTTCATCATCGGCATGCTGGCCTACCGCATATGGGCTCGGCAACGCAGCTGGCAGCAGCAGGCCCCCTATGCCGCGCTCGCCCTGCTGTCGATCGCGACCATGGAAACATGGGACGTGACCATTGTCGGCCTGGTGCTGATGGTGACCTTCGCAGCGCTGATCCGCAATCATCTGCGCTTCCTGGCGATCCGGCCGCTCGTCTGGATGGGCGGGATCAGCTACAGTTTCTACCTGATCCACCAGCATGTCGGTTTCGTCATCATGCTGGAAATCGCCAGGGCCGGCTACAGTCCCTGGATCGGCTTTGCCGCCGCCTTCCTCGTCGCGCTGACGCTTGGCACGCTGATCAACCGCCTGGTCGAGCGACCGGCGGGGGAGATCATCCTGCGCTGGTGGAAGAAACGGCGACAGGCGCCCGCCGCCATCGCGGAAACAGCACCCAGCGGATAGGGGCGCTGCTATATGCAGCAACGCCCCTTATCATTCTTATTGCGCGACCGGTGCTGCCGCCGCCGCATTGTCGGGCAGGCCACCCAACTGGGTCACCAGCTTGGTATAGGCGTCGAGATAGGCGAGTACGATCACCTGACCGATTTCGGTATTCTGGTAACCGCCGCCGCCTGCACCGGCGAAACCACCCCACCAGCTCGAACCGCCACTGGCATTGAAGCTGAGGTCAGACTTGCGGGCATAGCCTTCGGTCAGCGCCTCTTCCTCGGTGGTGCGGGCATTAACGACCGAAAGCGTGACATTGGCCTCGCTCTTCTTGACGTTGATGCCGCCGGCGATCCGGCCCCAGGTGCTACCACCCATGAAGCCGCCCAGTACGCCGCCCAGCGAATTGCCACCGCTATTGCGGTTGGAGGAGACGATGTCGGGCTCCAGGAAATAATCCGCCGCCTTCACCTGGCCGCGGCCCAGATTGCTGCCGGCCTGCAATTCGCCATTGTCAGCCATGGCGCGTTCCATGTTGCGGTTCGCCATGGAACGGCCACGATTGACGAGGCCGAAACAGCCCGATTGCTGGACGAAAATCTTCAGGATCGCCTCGGGGCTGCCCAGATTGAGTTCGCGCCACCACTGATTGTCGGGCTCGACGATCGCGACGGTGCCCAGTCGCTTGGTGCAGTGCGGGATTTCCGCCTGTTTCCGCGACTGCTCCTGGCGAGCCGACGAGCCCTTTTCGGCGGCCATGGCGAGCGGTGCGGTTGAGCCAAGGCAGACCGCAGCTGCAGTCAGCATCTTCAATACACGCATTTTTCTTAACCCCGTTTCTGTCTGATCGAGAGAATGTCGTGCGACCCGGGTATTTTTCAGGAGCCTATCATAGTGGCAGGATAGTGTCATGTCCGCACACCGGCATGCGCGATCCTGCTGACAGCGCCTGAAACTGCTGCTATCGGGCGCCGATGACCGACCTGTCCCATATCCGAAACTTTTCGATCATTGCGCATATCGACCATGGCAAGTCGACGCTGGCCGATCGCCTGATCCAGCGCACCGGCGGCCTGACCGACCGTGAGATGAGCGCGCAAGTCCTTGATAACATGGACATCGAGAAGGAGCGCGGGATCACCATCAAGGCGCAGACCGTGCGCCTGGACTATACCGCCAAGAATGGCGAGACCTATGAGCTCAATCTCATGGACACGCCGGGCCATGTCGACTTCGCCTATGAAGTGTCGCGGTCGCTGGCCGCGTGCGAGGGCGCCTTGCTGGTCGTCGACGCCGCGCAGGGCGTGGAAGCGCAGACGCTGGCCAACGTCTATCAGTCGATCGAGCATGACCATGAGATCGTGCCCGTCCTGAACAAGATCGACCTGCCCGCCGCCGAGCCGGAAAAGGTGCGCGCGGAAATCGAGGAAGTGATCGGCCTCGACGCGTCGGAAGCGGTGCTGGCCAGCGCCAAGTCGGGCATCGGCATCGACGATATCCTGGAAGCGATCGTCACCAAGATCCCGCCGCCCAAGGGCGACCGCAACGCGCCGCTGGAAGCGATGCTGGTCGATAGCTGGTATGACCCCTATCTGGGCGTCGTCATCCTGGTGCGCGTCGTCAACGGCGTCATCAAGAAGGGGCAGGCGATCAAGTTCATGATCGGCGGCACCGAACATCTGATCGATCGCGTCGGCTGCATGCGCCCCAAGATCGAGGCGCTGCCGGAACTGGCCGCCGGCGAGATCGGCTTCATCACCGCGCAGATCAAGGAAATCGCCCAGACCCGCGTCGGCGACACGATCACCACGGTGAAGAATGGCGCCGCCAAGCCGCTGCCGGGCTTCAAGGAAGTGCAGCCGGTGGTGTTCTGCGGCCTGTTCCCGGTCGACGCCAATGATTTCGAGAAATTGCGCGAATCCATCTCGAAGCTGCGCCTCAACGACGCCAGCTTCTCGTTCGAGATGGAAACTTCAGCCGCGCTCGGCTTCGGCTTCCGCTGCGGCTTCCTCGGCCTCCTTCACCTGGAAATCATCCAGGAGCGGCTGAGCCGCGAATATGATCTGGACCTGATCACCACGGCGCCGTCGGTGGTCTATGAGATGCACATGAAGGATGGTCGCACCCTTCACCTGCACAATCCGGCCGACATGCCCGATCCCAATCATATCGAGATGATCGAGGAGCCCTGGATCGAGGCGGTGATCTATTGCCCCGACGAGTATCTCGGCTCGATCCTGAAGCTCTGCCAGGATCGTCGCGGCATCCAGAAGAACCTCACCTATGTCGGCGGCCGCGCCCAGGTGACCTATGAACTGCCGCTCAACGAAGTGGTGTTCGACTTCTATGATCGCTTGAAGAGCATCAGTCGTGGCTATGCGTCGTTCGACTATCATCAGATCGGCACGCGCGAGGGCGACCTCGTCAAGATGAGCATCCTCGTCAACAACGAGCCGGTCGATGCGCTGTCGATGATCGTCCACCGCAGCGCCGCCGAAGCGCGCGGCCGCCATATGTGCGAGCGCCTGAAGGATCTGATCCCCCGCCACCTGTTCAAGATCCCGATCCAGGCGGCGATCGGCGGCAAGGTGATCGCGCGCGAGACCATCGCGGCGATGCGCAAGGACGTCACGGCGAAATGCTATGGCGGCGACATCACCCGCAAGAAGAAGCTGCTGGAGAAGCAGAAGGAAGGCAAGAAGCGGATGCGCGAATATGGCAGCGTCCAGATTCCGCAGGAAGCCTTCATCGCCGCGCTGCGCATGGGCGACGAGAATTGAGGTTATGACATGGCGCCCGACGCCTTGTCCCTGTGACGGGATGGCGTCGGGCGCGATCAGGCGTCAGTCTATTTCGCGCCGTTCATGCTGAACGCCGTCGAGAGGAAGATCGACCACACGCTTTCATTTTTATCGGGATTGGCATTGCCCCAATCGCGGGCGAATTGGATGCCGCCGGTCAGGTTGCCATCCTTGTCGGCCGCAAGATAGACGGGGGCCGCAAGACGATAGCTGTCCTTGTGACTATTATAGGTAATGGTCGGGGACAGGCCGATCGTTCCAAAATAACGGGATAGATTGTCCTTGCCCCAACCGAGGTCAAACCGGGTCCGTATGTTCAGGGCCGGCTCGAACGACCAATTGGCTTTCGGCGCCATGGTATTGAATGTCTTGCATTCGCCAATCGTCGCAAGCTTGATGGCGCAATATTCCTGCCCTTTGAACGCATCATCAATGTCCCAGCGACGCGCGACCGTGGCGGAGGGGCGGATCAGCAAGCCATCGAACAGCCAGGCCTTCCCCTCGAAATGGCGGAAGGCATAAGCCCCCAGCGATGGCGAGAAGCGCCGCGCTTCGCGCTGACCCAAATCGGGTTTGGACCCATCGTCAGATTTGGCGAGCAATGTGCTAAGCAGCTTGGGGGTCTGCGGGTCGATGACAATACCCGGTGCAAAGCTGTCGGGCAGGATATATTTGAAATTCTGCATCCCCATCGTGGCAGTGAAGCCCCAGCCAAGCTCGGGAAGGGCCTTGGCACTCGGTTCCCAGAAGGCCTGGTTATAGGCGGCGACATTGGCCTTGTAACGGTCGGTGGCGTCGGGATCGAAGGACCAGGCAAGCAGGTCCGTATCGCTGCATCCCAGCGGTCTGGCTGATGTGGTATCGAAATGATCGGTTTTGGCTGCCATCGCCTCTTCGCAGCGCCGGATCAAAGCGTTGGCGAAATTCTTCGCCCGGCTCTCAGCGGAATTCTCCGCATCGTGGCTGGGAATGACTGGATAGCGCTGGCGACCGAAGGTCAATGTGATCGCCAGTTGATCGTCCGAATAGCTGCCATTTCTGGCGATCAGGCCAACCTTCTTGTTGTCGGGATCAAAGGCCGCGGAGAAGCCCAGGCCAAGGCTGGAGGTTATCGGTCGGAATCCATTGCCCTGAGAGATGCGGCGTCGGGATAAGGGGAAGCTATATTGCGCATCCATTGCCTCATCCCCCTTGGCCAGCGAGATGCGTGAGGTGAAGGGCTGGTCGATGCTGGCGAAGCTGATCTCCCTTTTCTTCCCCTTCTTCTGCGCCTCCGTCTCGATGAAATTGGTGAGTCGGGTCTCCGCCCATTGGGGTCGGTCTTCACCGTCCCTGTAGGGATAGGCCATCAGATCATATCCGGGCGCAACCCCTGCGCAGCCGGCATAGCCGACAATGCAGTCCATTCTTGCAGGTGATTGCGGTGATGGGGGAGGAGGTGAGGGGGCAGCTGATGCGGCGAGGACTGGAGCATCGTTCCGGTCCGACAGAAGTCTGTTCAGTTCGGCTTCTGTTGCCTTGGCCCGTCGCAGCGCGTCTTCCGCGTCAAGCCGGGCGTCACTGGCCTGCTTCAAGAGGCGCTTCAGTTCGGCATCGGAGGAATTGGATATCGTTACGGGTGTAGTCGAAAATGATGTTTCTGGCGTAATTGCTGCTAGAGCTATTGAAATATATGCAGATACCTTTGCATATTTTCGTAATATTATCACAGGTTTACCCCCGTATTTTCCTGAAAATTACGAAGTTGATATAATATTATCAACGCATCATTATTTATTTTCAGGCGAGGTAAGGCAACATCATAATCAGTTTATTCGTTGATGGCCAAGGCATCGGTCGTTCTGCATGAATCGGACTGCAGTCTGAGAGTTGATTGGAAAAATCGCGAAAGGGCGATTTTTCAGTACGGTAGCGGGCTGCTACCGACTTTCTCAAAGGGCCTCTGAATCATGGCCTGAAAACAAAGAATGGAGCCTGAATCACATTTTCGTGAATGCGCGAGATGTCGCTGCCTCAGGCGTTCAGGCTCTGATTGTCGGGCTAATTGCCCGCCAGCGCGCGCCGTCGCCGGATTTCCTGACGGACGCGCTCAACCGCGGCGATCGCCGCGGGGCTGCCGGGGCCGCTATTGGGATCGGGCGTGAGTGCCTTGTGACTCGCATGCGCCGGCGACAATGGCGTGAAGCGATCGGGCGCGCGGCACCGCAGCAGGAACATCAGCAACCGGTCATTATAGACCCGCTGGGTGCCGACCAGCTTGCCATAGCTGTAGACCGGCACTTCGACGCCATGGATGGCGCGCTCCATGGCGATATCCTCCAGTCGGCGCACGCCCTGATCCAGTGCGGCCTGCCAGGCGGCGGCAAAGGATTCCGCATTGCGCGCGAGGCGCAACTGATAGGCGGAGACGGTCGATTTGCCGGCCTGGGCCGCGGCATGGGTGACCGAGCCGGAATCGGCCAGTGCCGCGATGAAGATGCGTTGTCGCGCCACGGTCCAGCCATCGTGCCGACCGCGCCGGGGGACGGGCTGGAAATCGACCAGGGCATTGGGCTGGGTTGGGGCAGCGGCCGCAGCATCAGGCGATGTCGGCCAGGGCGAAGGGGGTGAAGGGATCGAGCTCATGTCTGTCATATAACCTATATGGTTACATGTAGGACAGGCCTCAGTGCGCACACCAGTCGATCGGCCGGTTCGACCAGGGTTGGGCATAATGTTTGAGGATGAGCAGTTGGCCGAGCGAGACGCCGTCGCGGACCAGAATGCGCGCGTCCGGATCGCTGTCTGCCGGGTCGGGGTGAGCTTCGAAGCTGCCGCCATTCATCATGCCCTGCAATGCGGTGCGGCCGGCGCGGGCGAGTGCGGCCTCCTGCGGGCAGGCGGCGCCCTCGAGTCGCGGTGCGCTGATGTCGGCGAGATGGTAGCGGCGGCCCTGATAGGCATAGCTATCATTCGACAGGACGCAGGCCTGGCCATCGAGGTCTTCACAGGCGGCAAAGCGGACGGAAATGGTGGCAGGGGCTTCGGCTGCTGGCGTGGCTGGCGCCGACGTAGCAGGCAGCACATGGCGCATCAGGACCAGCAGCAGCGCCCCCATCAGCAGGGCGATGAGGATGAGGCGCAATGGCATGATGGCCCGGCGCTCGTCCTGTTTTTCATTGAGCCAATGGCCGGACCGGTCCTGGTCTTCGTCACCAATATCATGAAGGCTATAGGCCATGATTCATCCCCAATCGGGTGCTATTATATGCAAATATTGGGAAATTTTTGGTTAACCACAGTGCCGGCAGCGTGCCAGGCCGGGCGATGCCTTGACGCTGGAGCGGGGCCATGGTGAAAAACCGCTGGAGCCAGACGAGGGAGACGGCGTGAGCGAACCATGGCTATATGACGAGCATCCGGCGATGGTCCGGGCGCATCCCTTTCTGTTCCTGCTGCTGCTGATATCGGTGGTTGGCATTCTGGCGATCGGTGTGTGGTGGGTGCTGCACAAGGGCGAGCGGCTGGCGCTGAGCGAACGGGAGGTGCTGCTGGAGCGGGGGCTGCTGGCGAAGCAGCGGACCGAGATCGCGCTGAGCAGCATTCGCAGCGTGCGCATCACCCAGACGCTGGGCCAGCGTCTGTTCGACGTCGGCAATGTCGAGCTGTTCAGCGCCGGTGACGTAGCGGAAATTGCAGTTCGCAACATGCCGCGACCGGGCCGTATCCGGGCGATCGCGGCGGCGCGCAACCTGGATCTTCTGCCCCAGCGCTGACCGGCCGATGTGAGGTCGTGCGCAAGGAAAAGGCGCACTTGTCCGCAGTTTCTTGTCGAACATAATGTCTAGGCCCTTGACTTGGACGCATTTATTTTAACCAATAGGAGCCCAGGAGCCGGCAGAGCTTTCCACCCGCACGAGGACGCCAGGAACAAGCAACGTCGATCCGCATCAGGCGGGCGGCGCGAGATAAGGGGCGCCTAGATGGTGGGTTTGCGCGTAATGCCGCTGTTGCCGGAACTGACGGCTGATCAGCGAGCCGAGATCCGGCAGGCCTGTGGCTTTGCCTGCGTCCGCTGCGGCGTGACCATCTATCGCTATCTGGGGCTGCCTGACGGGCCGGGGGCGACGCTGCTTTGCCCCACCTGCCATGGATTGGTGGAAGAGGGGCGGCTGACCGCGAATCAGGTCCACAGCTTCCATGCCAATCCGGTGGTGCGCCAGCGCCACTTTGCGCGCGATCGCCTGCCTTTCTCCAACGAATTGCCGCAACTCATCGTCGGTGGATCGCGGCTGCTGCGCGACACGCCGATTCCCATCACCCTGGACGGCGAACCGATCCTGATCTTCGCGCCACCGCGCCGGTCGATGGGGGCGACGCGGATCAGCGTGCGGCTGGGCGCGGCGGACGGCACGCCGATGCAGGTGATCGATGGCAATGAATGGAAGCCGCATGACGGAAGCTGGCATTTCCTGCTGCGTGGCGACCGCTATTCGATGATGGCCGCGCGCGGCGATGGCTTGTGCGTGCTGCGTATCGTGGCGCGCAACCGGATCGCGGTCGAGCATCTGCGCACCACGATCAACGGGCGCCGGCTGGAGGTGACGCCGGACTGGCTGGAGGTCGATGGCAAGCGCTATGTCGACCGGATCGGCAGCGGAACGCTGATCGGCCTGGAACTGTAGGCGGCGCCTTTCGGGGCGCTATCCGGGGTTCCGATTGCAGCGATGGCGGGTCGAGTCATGTCATGACTGGATTCCCTAACGGAAACAGGCGATGCCCGCTGGCGTCGCCTTTTTCGTCTCATCGATATGGATGAAGGGTATCTAATATAAATCAACGGCTTGGCCGGCATCATAAAAAATTGATCATAGAAGAAGTTTACATCCGTTCCGGGGCATGATTCCCTGTGGACGATCAGAGGGGTTGGAATGTCGAATGCGGTTGCCAGTCTGGACGATAATCAGCGGGCATGCCTGCGGCTGGTGGCACAGGGCTATACCTCCAAGCAGATCGCGCAGCGCACATCGCTGACTCCCGGTACGGTCGATCAATATGTCTACCGCGCGACCGTGGCGCTGGGCGCGAAGGATCGGCGCGAAGCGGCCCGGATATTGGTGGAGGCCGAGAAAAATACGCAATTCAAGCAATTTGAATTAAAGCCGGAGCCGCTTGTTGAACCGGCGATGGGGGGTGAGAAGGAGGCGTCGGCACCAAACAGGCCGACCCGGACCGGCGACATCCCGGCTGGTGCAGAGCGGCAGGAAAAGGGTCGTTTGCGCCAATTGGGTAACCGGATTCTGGCAACCATGGGAGGGGAACCGCATGGGCTGAATCGATGGCAGATCCTGACGACCATCTTCCGGGTCGCGCTATGGGCAGGGGGCTCCCTGGCCGCGCTGATCACGATGGGGTACTGGCTCAATCATCTGTTCGGCTGACGGTCTCCAACAATCCAACCATCTGATGGGCCAGCGAGCGCTGGCCTGAAAAGGGAGCCTTGCCATGTCCAATCCCCGCCGCGCCGAGCGCGCCGCCAAGAGCGAAATGCACATGTCGGACGACACCTTCTTCACCCTGAGCGGTCAGGTCCGCGATGCCTATGTGAAGCTGGACGATGTTCTGGCCCATACGCTGCGGATGAGCGCCGACATGATCGACACCGCCCGCACCATCGGCCTGGCCCCCGAACAGGGACAGAAGCTGTTCAAGCGCTTCCATGGCTGCATCGACACGATGATGCAGAGCCGCGAGCAACTGCTGGGCGCCCATCTGGAGGCGACCAAGATCCGCATGAAGACCAATCAGGCGGAACGCGCCGACGGCTGCTACAGCCCGTGGAGCGCGCTGGAAGAAAAGCAGGCCGACGCCCTGCGCCTGGTCGCCTGACGCGACCGGACCGGACGGCAGGATCGTGCAGATCTTCTTCGCCTATACCGTGGCGCTGATCGCGACCTCGATCTTCGTGGTGCGCTATGGCGGTGCAACCGGGCGCTGGAGCATCGCTGGCGTCTGGGTGGGGTTCATCCTGGCCCAGACGGCGGTCCTGACCATCCGGCCGGAGGCGGTGCTGATCCGCACGATCCTGGCGATCGAATGCGCCTCGCTGCTGTTCAAGATCATCATTTCGATGCTGAGCAGCCGGCGCTGGCCGATCATCGTTGCTGCCTTCCAGCTGAATGTGGCGGCGGTACAGGTCGCGGTGATCGTGTCGCCGGCCTATCTGACCAAATTCTTCTACGCCATGTCGACGATATGGGCGGTGCCGGTGCTGGTCGTGATGGCCATGGGCACGCAGATGGACCGGAAACATGCGTTCCCGGCCTGAGCAAAGGAAACGGGATGCGGAAATGCCCGTCATTCCTTCTTGCGGCCGCATCGTCCCGTGAAAGACATGCTGTTTCTGTTTTTGTCCGATTGATGGAGGGCCGATAATTATGGCATCAAGGGACATGACCCAGCGCGTTACGCGCCATCTGAACCCAGTAGGGAGTGATGGAATGGAGGGAGAGGGTGGATATCCGGCCGAGAGTCCGGTGGTCACTGCGGCGGATCTGGTCCGCGGCTTTTCCGAATGTCGCGATATGGCGACACGCGCGCCGCTCTACATCACCCATCATGGCCGGGCGACTCATGTGCTGCTGGGCGTCAACGAGTTCCGGGCGCTCAAGGCGCAATCGGGCAACGCCCATCAGGAGAGTGCCGAGGAGAAACTGTTCGCGCTGGCCGACTGGGTCGATCAGGCAGTCATCATCTGCGACCAGGACATGCGCGTCAACTTCGTCAATCGGGTCGCCAGCGCTATCTGCCGAAAGCCGGCGGGGCAGTTGGTCGGCTTCATGCTGGATGCCGTCCTGTCGTCGATGAACGGCAGCCTGATGGAAGTTCATGTGCGCCGTACCGTCAGCGGCGGTGAACCAAGCGCCGCCGATGTTCCATCCCCCTTTGCCGACGGCGCCTGGCTGCGGCTGCAGAGTTTTCCTCTCGGGAGGTCTACCGTCATCATGTTCCGCGATATTACGGAAGATGTGCGTCGCCATCGATTGGCGGATGCCAAGGCCGCGATCATCGAAGCGATGACCGTGCATGGCGATGTCGGCTATGTCCGCCTGTCCGTGCGGGGCACGATCGACAGCATCGACGTCCCTTTCACCGACATGCTGAGCCTGCCGCGAGAGCGGGTGATGGGTATACAGTTAACCGATCTGGTTATAACGCATGCGCGTGCCGCCTTTCGTCAGGCGCTGGAGCGGGCGATGCAGGGCCAGGGCGCGCAATGTGTCCACACGACGCTGTTGCGCAATCGCGGCGATACCGTTGCCGTGAAGGCTTCGATCGTCGCGTTGCAGGGCGCCTATGGCACCGAGGGGGCTGTCGTTCTGGTGACGGCGCTCGATGCCAGCGCCATAAGGGAATTGCCGCGCGCCGCCGAATAGCGCGCGGCGTTTTGCCTCAACCGCAGCGGGCGCTGGTGACGAGCATCTGATCGTCATAGCCCACGGTCAGACGATCGGGGCGGAAGTCCATGGTCATCGCCATGTTGGGCGCACCCCAGCGCAGCGTTTTGGCGCCCGATGTCTTGAGCAGTTCCGCTCCCAGATTGGCCGTGGCCTTCTGTCCAATGAAGCGGTCCAGCCCGTCATTCCTGCACGGCCCCTCCACCATAGCAGCAGGCGGTGCGGAGCCGGGGCCTTCGCTACCGGTCCCGGCACAGGCGGCCAGGGGCAGGAATATCATCGCCATCATCGGCATGGGCATCGGCATCCGCATCGTCCGTCTCCTTATTCGGCCATTCACTCGGTACGAGTCATCTTGAGGCGGCCATTCTTGACCGCGAAGGCCATCCGGCCTTCGACCAGGTCCACGGCGTCCCGGCCGAACTGATCGTAGCGCCAGCCTTCCAATATCGCGAGGTCGTCGCGCACGCCGGCAGCCAGCGCCTCGATATCGTCGGTGCGGGCGAGCAGACGCGGCGCGACATTGATGTCGCGCGAGCGGATCTTGAGTAGCAGTTTCAGCAGGTCGGCGACCAGCGCGCCATCCTTGCCCAGCCCCGGCCGCTTGGGATCGCGTTCGGGCATCTCGTCCTTGCCCAGCGGCTTGTGGCTGGCGATCGCTGCCATCAGCCGGTTGCCGATGTCGTTCGTCTTCCAGGTGGCGGACAGGCCGCGCACCTTGCCCAGATCCTCCTGCACCCGCGGCGGATGGCTGGCGATATCGGCCAGCGTCTCATCCTTGACGATGCGGCCGCGCGGCAGATTCTTGTCCTGCGCTTCCTTTTCGCGCCATGCGGCCAGTGCCTTCAGGCGACCCAGCACATCGGCCTTGCGGCTGGCGATGCGCACACGCTTCCACGCGTCCGACGGATCATTTTCATAATGGCTGGGATCGCTGATCCGTTCCATTTCCTGGTCGAGCCAGTCGCCGCGTCCGGTCTTGCGCAACTCCTCCAGCATCTTGGGGAAGATTTCGATCAGATAGGTGACGTCGCCGATCGCATAGTCGATCTGGCGCTTGTCGAGCGGCCGGCGTGCCCAGTCGGTGAAACGCGCGCCCTTGTCGAGCTGCACGCCGAGCCAGGCGTCGACGAGATTGCCATAGCCGATCTGTTCGCCAAGACCCAGCGCCATGGCGGCGATCTGAGTGTCGAACATCGGATGCGGCGTCTTGCCGGTCAGATTATGGACGATCTCGATATCCTGGCCGCCGGCATGGAAGACCTTCAGGACATCCTCATTATCGACCATCAGGTCGAGCAGTGGCTTAAGGTCGATGCCCGGCGCCTTAGGGTCGATCGCGGCGGCTTCATGCGCATCGGCGACCTGGACCAGGCACAGTTCGGGCCAGTAGCTATTCTCGCGCATGAACTCGGTATCGATCGCGACATAGGGCGATTTGGCCATGCGGGCGCAGAAATCGGAGAGCGTCTTGCTGTCGGTAATCAGCGGATGAATTTGCATATGGTCTTCGATCTTATTATGGGCTGGCCCGCGTCCTGCGGGCTGGTCGATAGTCGACAAGGCAAGCCCATAGCCGGGCCGCAACAATTTGTCATTTCCGTAAAACGAATCTGAAAGATCGAAACGCCATGCACGCCTATCGCACCCACACCTGCGGCGCCCTTCGTGAAGCCGATGTCGGCGCGACCGTTCGCCTGTCCGGCTGGGTACATCGCAAGCGCGATCATGGCGGCGTTCTCTTCATCGACCTGCGCGACCATTATGGCCTGACCCAGATCGTCGCCAAGGCGGACAGCGAGCCGCTGCGCATCCTGGACGGCCTGCGCGCGGAATCGGTTGTGACGATCGACGGCACCGTCGTCGCGCGCGGCCCGGAAGCGACCAACCCGAAGATGGCGACCGGCACGATCGAGGTCGTGGCCGATAGCGTGACCGTTCAGTCGACCGCCGCCGAACTGCCGCTGCCAGTGGCGGGCGAGCAGGAATATCCCGAGGATATTCGCCTGCGCTATCGCTTCCTGGACCTGCGCCGCGAGACGTTGCACGCCAATATCGTGACGCGCACCAAGATCATCCGCGACATGCGCCGCCGCATGGAAGATGTTGGCTTCACCGAATATTCGACGCCGATCCTGACCGCGTCATCGCCCGAAGGCGCGCGCGACTTCCTGGTGCCCAGCCGCATCCATGCCGGCAAATTCTACGCCCTGCCGCAGGCGCCGCAGCAATATAAGCAGTTGCTGATGGTCGCCGGCTTCGACCGCTATTTCCAGATCGCGCCCTGCTTCCGCGATGAAGATCCGCGCGCCGACCGCCTGCCGGGCGAGTTCTACCAGCTTGACCTGGAAATGAGCTTCGTCACCCAGGAAGATGTCTGGAACACGATGGAGCCGGTCATTGCGTCGGTGTTCGAGGAATTTGCGCAGGGCAAGCCGGTCACCCCGGCCGGCAGCTTCCCGCGCATTCCGCACGCCGAAGCCATGCTGAAATATGGCAGCGACAAGCCGGACCTGCGCAACCCGATCATCATCCAGGACGTGACCGAACATTTCCACGGCTCGGGCTTCGGCATCTTCGCCAGCCTGGTCGAGAGCGGCAATGTCATCCGCGCCATTCCGGCGCCGGGTGCAGGCGCGGGCAGCCGCAAATTCTTCGACGACATGAACAATTGGGCGCGCGGCGAAGGCTATTCGGGCCTTGGCTATATCAACATCAAGGATGGCGTGCCCGGTGGCCCGATCGCCAAGAATCATGGCGAGGAAGCGACCGCCAAGCTGATCGAGGCGTTGGGGCTTGGTCCGAATGACGGCGTGTTCTTCGCCGCTGGCAAGGAATCGCAGGCGGCGAAGCTGGCGGGTCTGGCGCGCATTCGCGTCGGCGAGACGCTCGACCTGATCGACAAGGATCGGTTCGACCTGTGCTGGATCGTAGACTTCCCCTTCTATGAATATGACGAAGACGAGAAGAAGATCGACTTCGCTCACAATCCCTTCTCGATGCCGCAGGGCGGGCTGGACGCGCTCAACAACCAGGACCCGCTGAGCCTCAAGGCCTATCAGTATGACATGGTCTGCAACGGCTTTGAGATCGCGTCGGGTTCGATCCGTAACCAGTCGCCCGAAGCGATGGTGAAGGCGTTCGAGCTGGTGGGCCTCAGCCAGGCGGATGTGGAAGAGCGGTTCGGTGGCCTCTATCGCGCGTTCCAGTACGGCGCGCCGCCCCATGGTGGCATGGCCGCCGGCGTCGACCGCATCGTGATGCTGCTGTGCGGCGCGCAGAATCTGCGCGAGATCACGCTGTTCCCGATGAACCAGCGCGCCGAAGACCTGTTGATGGGGGCGCCCAGCGCCGCCGAGTTCAAGCAGCTGCGCGAACTGCATGTCCGTGTCGTGGAGCCGCAGGCGAAGGCATAAGCCTTTCCATAGGCTGGAAGGAACAGGGCTCCCGCCATCCGGTGGGGGCCTTTTTCTTTGCCATCTTGCCTTGCTGTATTGTTATGATAACACACATGGCGGCAAGGGAGCAGGGCGGATGATGCAGACGATCATGGCAATGGCGGCGGCGGGGCTTGCGGCGGTGTCGGTGCAGGCGGCTGGTCCCGGTTTCGATCCGCGCGCTTTGAAGGCGGTTGCGGGGCCGCCCAATGAGGTGATGGTGCTGGGCACGCCCCATCTGTCGGGCTGGCCAAAGGATTTCGATGCGCAGGCGCTGGGGCCGCTGATCGACCGGCTGGCGGCGTGGAAGCCGCAGGCGATCGCGGTCGAGTCCCTGTCTGGTCTGCAGTGCGATGCGTTGCGCCGCGCGCCTTTCCGCTATGCGGAGACGGTGGAAACCTATTGCTGGGACGCGACGCCGGCACGCCAGGCGACCGGGCTGGATGTGCCGGCCGCCACGGCCGAGGTCGAGCGGCGTCTGGCCGCCTGGCCGGAGCGACCGACGGCATCGGACCGGCGCCATATGGCGGCCTTGTTCCTGGCGGCGGCGGATCAGGGATCGGCGTTGGTGCAATGGCTGCGGCTGGACGGCGCGGACCGGCATGTCGGGGATGGGCTTGATGCCGTGCTGGTGGCGCGGCTGGAAACGCTGCGCCAGCGGCGCAACGAGGAGTTCCTGATTGCCGCGCCGCTCGCTGCCCGGCTGGGGCTGGAGCGGCTGGAGCCGATGGACGACCACAGCGCCGACCGGCCCTATCGCAATGCCGAGGAGGAAAAGGCAGCGGGCGCGGCGATCATGAAGGCATGGGACAATGAAGCGACGGTGCGCCGCAAGGCGGCCGACGCCGCGCTGCAACCCGGCATCCGGACGGGGGCGGGCGTGCTGGCGCTCTATCGCGCCTATAATGCGCCGGATCAGGCGCAGACCATCTATGACAGCGATTTCGGCGCGGCGCTCAAGGAGCCTTCGCCCCAGCGGTTCGGGCGCGGCTATGCCGGCTATTGGGAGGTGCGCAACCTGCGCATGGCGGCCAATATCCGCGATGTGTTCGCCGCCGCGCCGGGACAGCGCATGCTGGTGATCGTCGGCGCCTCGCACAAATTCTATCTCCAGGCCTATCTCGACATGATGCACGATGTGCGGCTGGTCGATACCGACCCCTTGCTGCGCTGAGGCTGCGCTTGCTCTTGGCGGCAGGGTTCGATCTAATCGGCCGTCCCCTTGCAGGAGAGCGGCGCATGACGATCAATCTGTCGGACTATGAGACCGGGGCGAAGTATAAAGGCGATTATGATGCGGCGCTGCTGGCGCTGCAGCATCGCCTGTCGAAGATCCAGGTCGCCCATATCCTGCATCGCCGCCGGACCGTCATCATGCTGGAAGGCTGGGACGGCGCGGGCAAGGGCGGCATCATCAAGCGGATGACCGCAGACTGGGACCCGCGTTATTATCAGGTCCACCCGATCGCCGCGCCGACGCGCGAGGAACTGGACCATCATTTCCTCTGGCGCTTCTGGACTCGGCTGCCCGCCAGCCAGAATATCGGCCTGTTCGACCGCAGCTGGTACGGCCGGGTGCTGGTGGAGCGGGTGGAGAAATATGCGCCCAAGGCGGAATGGAAGCGCGGCTACAAGGATATCAACGCGTTCGAGGCGCAGCAGATCGAGACCGGCACCAACATCATCAAGCTGTTCGTCCACATCACCCAGGAGACGCAGGACGAGCAACTGGCGCAGCGGCTGGATACGCCGTGGAAGCGGTGGAAGACCGGGGCGGACGATTATCGCAACCGGGCCAGGCGGATCGAATATTGGGATGCGATGCACGACATGTTCGAGAAGACCGACACCAAGCAGGCGCCCTGGAAGGTGATCGACAATAATAACCGCAAGGCCGGACGAATCGCGGCGCTGACCTATGTCGCGGAGCGGCTGGAGAAACTGGTGCCGATGGATTTCCCGGCGGCCGATCCCGAGGTGGTCAAGCTGGCGCGGGAGGCATTTGGCTATAAGCCCGCCAAATAATTCCGCAAAAACAACGATCTGTAACAAAAGCGTCATCAAATACTAAGCGGTCATTTACCCTTTTCTTCTAGGTCGGGCGCCATGTACGCGCCCCAGATGCTTGATCGGCCCGACCCGGAGCCGCATGTTGCCGCCGGCACCGCCTTGCCCTTTGCGCAAGGCTGCGCCGCGGTCCGGCTGGGCCAGCCGCTCAGCCAGGCGGTCGACCGTTTCCAGGACGATGCGGCGCTGCGGCTGCTGCCGGTGGTGGATGCTGCCGATCGGCCGGTGGGGGCCATTTATGAGCGCGACATGCGACGCATCCTGTTCAACCCCTTCGGTCATGCGCTGTTGCGCAATCCCAGTTTTGGCGGGCGGCTGGACGAGCATGTGCGGCCGTGTGCGACGGTGGAGCAGAGCGCCAGCATCGAACGGCTGATCGACCTTTATGCGGCGCAGGGGAGCGATTGCGAGGGGCTGATCGTGACGCAGGGCGGCCATTATGCCGGCGTGGTCGGTGGTCCGCTGCTGCTGCGGCTGGCGGCGGAGCGGGATACGCGCGATGCGCTGGCCCGCACCCGGCGGCTGGAACATGTGACGCGCGAAAGCGGCGCATTTCGCGCGGATGTCGAGGCGCTGATCGCCGATCTGGTCGGCATGGCCGACATGCTGTCGGCACGCGCTGAACAGGCGGTGGAGCGGGCGTCGGGTAATGGCGAGGCGGCGGCCGGCATGGCGGTCGCGGCGGAACAGACGGCCGACAGCCTGCACGGCATCGCCAGCGGCGGGCAGGAACTGGGTGGGCTGTTCCAGGCGATGGAAAGCCAGGTGCGCGCGGCGGGCGAGGCGATCCGCGCGGCGGTGGCGCAGACGCAGGTCGGCGCCGAGCAGACGGCGGCCCTGCGGGTCGAGGCGGACGGGATCGGCGCGGTCATCACCCTGATCGACGATATTGCGCGGGCGACCAGCATGCTGGCGCTCAATGCCAGCATCGAGGCGGCACGGGCCGGTGAGGCCGGGCAGGGCTTTGCCGTGGTGGCGCGCGAGGTGAAGACGCTGGCGAGCCAGACGCGCGAGGCGGCGGCCGAGATCGGCCAGCGCATCGGCCATGTCCGGCTGGCGGTGGAGACGGTGGCGCAGGGGCATCTGCACATGGACGCGGCGATGGCGACCGCGAACGAGGTGTCGGCATCGGTCTTTTCGGCGGTGGCGCGCCATGGCGCCTTCAGCCGGTCGATCGCCGCGAGCCTGTCGGAAGCCGGATCGTCGAGCGACCATATCCGCCAGAGCGCGCGCCAGATCAGCGACAATGCAAGCGCGGCGGCGGCGGGTGCCCATGACATCGGCGTTGCGGCGGGGCAACTGGCGACGGTCGCGCACCGGCTGGACGATCGGGCGAGCCGGTTCCTGCAGGCGATCCAGGCAGGCTGAACCGCACAAAGCCTCTGGTAACGGCGCAAAAAGCAGCTAGTCTTGCACCCAATGGGTCCGGCACGGGCCGAAAATGGGAGAGAAGATCATGCTCGTCATGTTCGTCGGCGTCGATCGCACCGAAACCGCGGTCAACCCTACCCAGGTGACCTTCGTCTCATCCGTGACCGACGGCACCCGCATCCGCTTTGGCGAAGGCCGCAGCGTCACCGTGACCGAACCGATCGCCGAAGTGCTGGATTCGCTCAACCGCGCCCTGCGGCCGCACGAATAGCGGTCTTTGCCCTCTTCCCTTCCTGCGACCTGATGGCGACAGCACTCTCTTGCGCCCGGCAGGTAAAAGGCCCGCCGCGCCATCGCGCAACGGGCCTTTTCAGAGCGTGAAGCCAGAGGTGGACGAAAGGCAGGTTCAGGCGCCCGGTTGATCCGGTCGGGCGCGGTCGTCCTGCTTAGTCGTCATCCCCCGCTTCGGGTCCGGCCATCATCCCTTCGGCGACTTCCTCGGTCTTGCCGCGAATCGCCTTTTCCAGGCGGTCTGCCATTTCGGGATTTTCCTTGAGGAAGGTCTTGGCGTTTTCGCGACCCTGGCCGATGCGGACCGAGTCATAGGAGAACCAGGAGCCCGACTTCTCGACCAGCCCGGCCTTGACGCCGATGTCGAGCATCTCGCCGATCTTGGAAATGCCCTCGCCATACATGATGTCGAATTCGACCTGCTTGAAGGGCGGGGCGACCTTGTTCTTCACCACCTTCACGCGGGTCGCGTTGCCGACGATATCGTCGCGATCCTTGATCTGGCCGGTGCGACGGATGTCGAGACGGACCGAGGCGTAGAATTTGAGCGCGTTGCCGCCGGTCGTGGTTTCCGGATTGCCGTACATCACGCCGATCTTCATGCGCACCTGGTTGATGAAGATCACCATGCACTTGGAGCGGGCGATCGAGCCGGTCAGCTTGCGCAGCGCCTGGCTCATGAGGCGCGCCTGCAGGCCGACATGGCTGTCGCCCATCTCGCCCTCGATCTCGGCGCGCGGCACCAGCGCGGCGACCGAGTCGACGACGAGGATGTCGATGGCGTTGGAGCGGACCAGCGTGTCGACGATTTCCAGCGCCTGTTCGCCGGTGTCGGGCTGCGACACGATCAATTCGTCAATGTCGACGCCCAGTTTCTTGGCATAGATGGGGTCGAGCGCATGTTCTGCGTCGACGAACGCGGCGGTGCCGCCGGCCTTCTGGGCTTCGGCGATCGCATGCAGCGTCAGCGTGGTCTTGCCCGAGCTTTCCGGGCCGTAAATCTCGATGATGCGGCCCTTGGGCAGGCCGCCGATGCCGAGCGCGATGTCGAGGCCGAGCGAGCCGGTCGAGATCGATTCAATCTCGATCTTCTCGCGGCTGCCGAGCTTCATCGCGCTGCCCTTGCCGAAGGCGCGATCAATCTGGGCGAGCGCCGCCTCCAATGCTTTCTGTCTGTCCATTGTGCCTGTCTTCTTGGAATCGATGAGTGAGAGCATAGCGGTCATCGGCCTATCCCCTGTCAAGCGGATCGCGTCGAGTCACTCGGCGCCTGCCAATGATGTATCCTGTTTGTTCCTGTGGAACAAGAGGGGAACGGAAATTTCCTATCCTGCCTATTCAGTCGGCGAAAATCTTCTCCAGCGCGCGTTCGACGGCGCCGATGGTGAAGGGCTTGGCGAGCGTCGGCCGATCGGCATGACCCTGCGGCAGATCATCCGCCATGCCGCCGGTGGCGAACAGGAAGGGGATCGACTGCTGCGCCAATATGTCGGCGACTGGCCAGCTTTTTTCACCCTGGAGATTGCAGTCGAGCAGGGCGGCGTCGAACCCGCCCTCGCGCGCCAGGGCGCACGCCTCGTCCACCGACGCGGCGGTCGCGTGGAGGCGATAGCCGAGCGCGTCGAGATAATCCTCCAGCATCATGCCGATCATCGCTTCATCCTCGACGATGAGGATGGACTTGCCGTCAGCCATGCGCCCTTGTCCCTTGTTCTTGCTTCCCATCGCTAGCCAAAGGGGCAGGCGATGCCCAGCATAATCGTTTGCCGGCGGGCAAGTTCATTCCGCCGCCGGTCGCATCGCCAGCGCGTCGCGCGCCGCTTCGGCCAACTGGTTGACGGAAAAGGGCTTGGGCAGGAAGGCGACATTGGCGATGTCGATCGACTTGCGCAGTTGCTCCTCGGCATAGCCGGACATGAACAGCACGGGGAGGTCAGGAAAGCTGCGTCGCGCCTGCGCCACCATCGCCGGGCCATCCATATTGGGCATCACCACGTCGGAGATCAGCAGGTCGATCTTCTCGCCGCCGCCCAGCACCTCCAGCCCCTGTTCGCCATCGCTGGCGGTCAGCACCTTGTAGCCCTGGCGGGTGAGGGCGCGTTCGGCCACGGCGCGGACCATATCCTCATCCTCGACCAGCAGCACCGTGCCGGTGCCCCAGGTTTCGCTGCGCTTGATCGGCGTCTTGGGCTTGGCCTGCTCGATGTCGCCGCCGGCATAGACCGGCAGATAGATGACGAAGCTGGCGCCCCGGCCCAGTTCGGATTCGGCGAAGATATAGCCGCCCGACTGCTTGACGATGCCGTAGACGGTGGAGAGGCCAAGGCCGGTGCCCTTGCCCAGTTCCTTGGTGGTGAAGAAGGGTTCGAAGATCTTGGACAAGATGTCGGGCGGGATGCCAAGGCCCGTGTCGGACACGCGCAGCGCGGTATAGTCGCTGATCGGCAGGATCTGCTGCCGCATCTCGCGCACGCGGTTGGCGGGTACGCCATAGGTCTGGATATTGAGCGTGCCGCCTTCGGGCATGGCGTCGCGGGCGTTGACCGCCAGATTGACGATCACCTGCTCCAGCTGGCCGGGGTCCGCGCGCACCGCGCCGAGGTTGCGGCCATGGCTGACGTCGAGCTTCACATTCTCGCCGAGCAGGCGTTTCAGCAGATTGGAGACGTCGGCGACGATGTCGGGCAGCTGCAAGATCTGCGGGCGCAGCGTCTGCTGACGCGAGAAGGCGAGGAGCTGGCGGGTGAGGCCGGCGGCGCGATTGCTGTTCGACTTGATCTGGGTGATGTCGTCATAGTCGCTGTCGCCCGGCGTATGGCGCATCAGCATCAGGTCGCAATGGCCGATGATGGCGGTCAGGATATTGTTGAAATCATGGGCGACGCCGCCGGCGAGCTGGCCAATGGCCTGCATCTTGGTCGCCTGCGCGACCTGGCGCTTGAGCTTGGATTCCTCGCTATTGTCCTTGAGGCTGAGCAGCACGGCGGCTTCGCCCAGGCCGCGGACGCCGGCCAGGCTGAGCGCGATCGGTTCTTCGGGCTGTTCGCGCATGCGCACGGCGATGTCGCCCGACATTTGCGGGCCGACGGCAAAGCGGCGTACCGCATCGGCCACCGCCGCCTGATCCTCGCGCACCACCAGATCGCCGGGATAGCTGGGCGTTTCGGCTTCCTTGATACCGGCGGCACGGGCGAACGCCTTGTTGACGAACAGCACCCGGCCGTCACGGTCGGCCATGGCAAGGCCGAAGGGCAGCAGCGAGAGCAGGGTTTCGATATAGGACAGGGCCGAGGTGCCGCCGCCGCCGGCCGGCTCGTCGATCAGCAGCAGCAGCATCGGCCCATCCTGCGCGCCGTTCTGGACGCCGCCCGGCTGCGACGCACGGCGTAGTGGCACCTGCAACAGGCGCAGCGGCAGGCCGCCGCTCTCTTCGCGCGCCAGGAATAGCCGGCCCTTGTCGTCCACCCGCATATGGGCGGCGAAGTCGCGGCCGGTGATGTTGGCGTCAATGCGGCCGGCGGCGCGCAGCAGGAAGGCGCCATTGGCGGCGCGAATACGGCCTTCGCCGCCGATCATCACCGCCATGATGCCGGCTTCGCCCAGTTGCCGCCCGGCCTCACCGGTCAGGACGCGATGGACATCATCGAGCGCGCTGGGCTGGCGCATCGGGGTGAAGCGCCAGAGCAGATAATCTTCCGATCGGCCGGTGCGGGCAATGTCGACGTCGAGGCGCAGGGTTGCATGGGCGATGGCCTCCACCTTGGCCTCGCCATCGCGCCAGGCGGCGCGGGCGGCGGCGGTCAGGCTCTCGATCAGCGAGGCATCGGCATTGACGGCCGGGGGCGAGGGGTAGCCGGGGAACCATTCGCCGAACAGGTCGCTGGCGCAGACCAGCCGGCCGGCGCGGTCGGTGACGGCGATCGCCATGCTGGAGGCGTCGGCGGCGGCGCGTGCCACGGTCCAGTCGGGCACCGCATCGCGATCGGACAAGACCGGCGGATAGAGACGACGATACCAGGCCAGCAGGGCAGCGATGGTGACGACGGTGGCGGCAAAGCCGGCGGCCAGCGCCCAGTCGCCAATGGCATAGAGGACGATTGCGGCGGAGGCGGCTGCGGCAAGCGCGAGCAGGGGCACGAAGCTGCGCGACGGGGCCTGCCCCATCCACGCCTCATCATCCCTCTTCATTCGCGCGGCCATGCCCGGCGTCCCCTTAAGCCCTTAGAATGGAACCATGACGCCATTCGTCAGACCGGCGCAATCTCTTCCAATGCGCTGCTTTCGGTGCGCTTGCCAATCCTCAATTTGCGCGCCTGCCACTTGCGGCCCATGCGGCGGCGCCAGAACCAGTCGGCGCCGACATAGCCGAGCACCGCGCTGGCGAGCGAGATGAGGAACAGGCCGAGCAGCATGGCCGGGGCGGCTTCGGAAAAGAGCCAGGCGCACCATTGGCCGATCGAGGCATGGCCATCGACCAGCGCCATGAAGCCGGAGGCGTCGGCGCTGCGGCCGAGCATCCAGTTGCCGAGCCACACCGACGCCATCAGGATCAGCGGCGTGGTGGCCGGGTTGGACAGGAAGGTCATCGCCGCCGCCACCGGGATATTGGCGCGGAAGGGCAGGGCGAAGATCGCTGCGCCGGCGATCTGGACGCCGGGAATCAGCAGGAAGATACCGACGAACAGGCCGAGCGCGACGCCGCGCGGCACCGACCGGCGGGTGAAGCGCCACAGCGAAGGTTCCAGCACGCGATGGGCGACGGGGGCAAGGACGCGGCTCTTCTCCAGCGATTCACGGGTCGGCGCGTTGGCGTGCCACCAGCGGGAGAAGCGATTGTCCATGGATCAGCTATGCGCCTTCATGATGCGCTGCTGATCGCGCTTCCAGTCGCGCTCCTTGATCGTGTCGCGCTTGTCGTGATTCTGCTTGCCCTTGGCCAGCGCCAGCTCGACCTTGGCCCGGCCCTGGCTGTTGAAATAGACCATCAGCGGCACCAGCGTCATGCCCTTGCGCGACACCGCGCTGTGCATCTTCTCGATCTCACGCTCGTGCAGCAGCAGCTTGCGCACCCGCTTGGGTTCGTGATTTTCGCGGTTGCCGTGGCTATATTCGGGGATGTTGCTGTTCACCAGGAAGACCTGGTTGCCCTTCACCTCGGCATAGCTTTCGGCAATATTGCCCTCGCCGCCGCGCAGGGCCTTCACCTCCGTGCCCTGCAGCGCGATGCCGGCCTCGAACACGTCCTCGATGAAATAATCGAAACGGGCGCGCCGGTTCTCGGCGACGATCTTCTTCTTGTCGAAGGTTGCGGGGCGGGGGCGGGCCATATTCTGCTGCTTAACTCAATTCATCATATAGGGACGCCGGCGCGTCAAACCAGACCGGCGATCTCCAGCGCGCGATCGACCGCGGCGCGGCTCGATTCCGACGGCCAGGTAATCGGCAGCCGAAGCTCGCCGGGCATGTCGGGCCGCACGCGGGTAAGGGCATATTTGACAGGGCCGGGTGAAGAATCGCTGAACAGGGCATCATGCAGGGGATAGAGACGATCCTGCAGCGCCAGGGCACCATCCCAATCCTGCGCGGCGCAGGCCGCCTGGAAATCGGCGACCAGGCGCGGGGCGACATTGGCGGTGACCGAAATACAGCCCCGGCCGCCCATCGCGTTGAAGCCGAGTGCGGTTTCGTCATTCCCCGAAAGCTGGCAGAAGTCCGGGCCGCAGGCGAGGCGCTGCGCGGTGACCCGCCCCAGATTCCCGGTGGCGTCCTTCACCCCGACGATCGACTGATATTCCTGGCTCAGCCGGTGCATCACCGGCACGCCGATGTCGGTGATGGTGCGGGTGGGGACGTTGTAGAGGACGATCGGCAGGTCGCAGCGCTGCGCCAGATAGGCGAAATGCTGGTAGACGCCTTCCTGATTCGGCTTGTTGTAATAGGGCGCGACGACCAGCGCCGCGTCGGCGCCGGCGGCCTGGGCCGCATACATATGTTCCAGCGCGATGCGGGTGTCGTTCGATCCGCAGCCGGCGATCACCGGCACACGGCCGGCCGCCTGGTCGACGCAGATGGCGATGACGCGATTATGCTCCTCGACCGTCATGGTCGCGCTTTCGCCGGTGGTGCCGCAGGGGACCAGCGCGCTCGACCCTTCCTCGATCTGCCAGTCGACCAGGGCGCGGAAGGCGGCCTCATCCACCGCTCCGTCGCGGAAAGTGGTCACCAGGGCTGGAATCGACCCGGAAAACATCATTAAACTCCTTCAATTCTCCGGGCGACCGGGGCATGATCGGGCAAGCGGCGCGCTATAGCGCGTCATTCAGGGCCTGATAAGGATGCAATAGCGATTATGTCCAGCATGCCGAAGCCCGGAACTGTCGAAAGTTACCTGATCCGCATGCCTGTCATTGCTTTATTGCTCGCGACCGCCGGTGCCGGCGCCCAGACCGAAACCCCCACCGTCTATGCCCAGGCGATGGTGCAGCCCCTGCCGGGCCAGCCGGGCTCGACTCAGCCCAGCGCCTGGAACCAGGCGGCGAGCCGCGTCGGCATGCCGTCCGATCCCTCGATCGCCGGCACGATCAGCCAGTGGCGCGCCTTGCAGCAGAGCGATGGGCTGGGCTTTTCCACCTATGCCAGCTTCATCATGGCCAATCCCGGCTGGCCGGGCGAGGACCGGATGCGGCGGCTGGCCGAGACCGGGATCAATCCCGACAGTTTTGATCCGCGCCAGGTGATCGCCTTCTTCGCCCGCTTCCCGGCGCGCACCGCGACCGGCCATGCCCGCAACGCCGTGGCGCTGATGCAGGCCGGGCGGATGGACGAGGCGCGGGTCGCTGCGCGCACCGCCTGGATCACCGGCACGCTGAGCCCGACCGACGAGGCGCGGCTGCTGTCGCTGTTCGGATCGGGCTTTACCGTGGCCGACCATGACCAGCGGGCCGACGTGCTGCTGTGGAGCAATGACACGATCGGCGCGATGCGGATGCTGGCCTATGTCAGCCCGGCGCGCCGGGCGATCTATGATGCGCGCATCGCCTTTCGCCAGAAGTCGCCGGACGCCGCGATCAAGATGCAGACGGCCGAGCCGGCCGGCGGGGCGAGCGATGCGGGCTTCATCGCCGACAAGGCGACCTGGCTGCTCAACAGCGGCAACTGGATCGCCGGGCGGCAATATCTGGCCAATCGCCAGCCGCTGACCTTCCGCCCCGGCAATGCCGAAAAATGGTATGAGACGTTGCTGACCCAGGCGCGGTCGTCGGCGAACGACAGCCAGTGGAGCTTTGCCTATGGCATCGCCAGCCAGCTGGACGACGCCTATGCGCCGGGCACGGACGTATCGACCCGGCCGATCGGCGAGCGTGACGATTATACCAGCCTTGCCTGGCTGGCGGGCACGACCGCCTTCTACAATCTCAACCGGCCGACCGATGCGGTGGCGATGTTCCGCCGCTACGCCACCGGCGGCAAGTCGCCCCAGGTCCAGGCCAAGGGCTATTATTGGGCCGGGCGCGCGGCGCTGCAGGCGGGCGATGCCGCCAGCGCCAACAGCTATTTCAACCAGTCGGCGCAATTCCCCGACCAATATTATGGCCAGCTGGCGCTGGAGCGGCTGGGCCGGCCTGTGCCGCCGCCGCCCGAACGGGCGGTGTCGATCTCGGCTGCCGAACGCAGCGAGTTCAACAACCGGTCGGTGGTGCGCGCCGCCAGGGCGCTGGGCCAGATGGGCTATTGGGAAGACCAGAGCAAGTTCGTCCGCGCCATTGCCAATGGTGCCGACAGCGATGGCGATCATTTCCTGGCCGCCGAACTGGCGGAGAATTTGGGTCGCCCCGACATGGGCGTGATGGTCGGTCGCCGGGCAGTGTCCAATGGCCTGACCGGCTATGGCGCCAGCGCCTTCCCGCGCGTGCCGGTGCCGCCCACGGCGCAATATAACTGGACCATGGTCCATGCGATCGCGCGGCAGGAAAGCCAGTTCGACAAGCAGATCGTCAGCCATGCCGGCGCGCGCGGCCTGATGCAGCTGATGCCGGGCACGGCGCGCGAGCAGGCGGGCAAGCTGGGCCTGAGCTATGACGCCGGCTCGCTCAATGATCCCAGCTACAACATCATGCTGGGGTCGGGCTATTTCCAGCGCATGCTGGATTATTATGGCGGCAGCTATCCGCTGGCCGTGGCCGCCTATAATGCCGGGCCGGGCAATGTGAATCGCTGGGTCAAGGCCAATGGCGACCCGCGCCTGCCGGGTGCCGACATGCTGCGCTGGATCGAGCAGATCCCGATCTTCGAGACGCGCAACTATGTCCAGCGGGTGCTGGAAAATGCCGTCGTCTATGAAGCGATGAATCCGGAACGCGCCAAGTTCAAGGGCAGCAATGCGGTGCTGAGCCGCTATCTGGGCAAGCAGACGCCGGGCTGATCTTTCCGGTTTGCGCGTCGGCCAAGGCTGTGGATAAGGGGCGGCATGAGCGGTCCCTATCCCAATTATATCAGCCCCGAGGGCTTTGCGAAGCTGCGCGCCGAATATGACCATCTGCTCGGCGTCGAGCGGCCGCGCATCGTCGAGGTGGTGAGCTGGGCGGCGGGCAATGGCGACCGCAGCGAAAATGGCGACTATCTTTATGGCCGCAAGCGGATGCGCGAGATCGACGGGCAATTGAAGCGGCTGTCGAAGAAGATGAAGGACGCCAAGGTCGTCGACCCGCGCCAGCAGCCCGACAAGGGGCGGGTCTATTTCGGCGCGACCGTCACCATCGCCGACGAGGATGATCATCATCGCACCGTGACGATCGTCGGCAATGACGAGGCGGATGCCGGCGCCGGCCGGATCGGCTGGGGATCACCGATCGCCCGTGCCCTGCGCGGGGCGGCGATCGGCGACCTGCGCCGGGTACATCTGCCCGCCGGGGAAAAGGAATATGAGGTGATGGCGATCAGCTATCCGCAATAGGATTTCGATCGCTTAACTTCCCATATTTCCCGCACATTTTGACATGGAATTTCCAACCCTCGTAATATCCTTGCGTGGGCCATCCCCATTATAGGGGCGATCAGCCCTGTAGGACAGCATCCGCCAGCCAGGCGCGGAAAGCGGCCATGGCGGGGCTGTCGGGACGGGACAGCAGGCGGGTGAGCCAATAGCCGCCGACGTCGACGCTCTCAGGAAAAGGCTGGACCAGCCGCCCGGCCTGCAGATCGGCGGCGAACATCGCGACCGGGGCGAGGGCGACGCCAAGGCCGGCGCGCGCCGCCTCCACCATCAGCAGCGAAGTATCGAACATCGGCCCGCGCAGCGGCGGGCAGGGTGCGCCGGCGGCGGCGAACCAGCGCGGCCATTCGTCGGCACGATAGGAACGCAGCAGCGGCTCGCGCGCGAGCGCGGCGGGATCGACCAGGCGGGCGGCGACGGCAGGCGTGCAGAGCGGCGCGAGCGGCGCGCGCAGGATCGGCTGGGCATGGGTGCCGTGCCAGGCGCCCTCGCCAAAGCGGATCGCCAGGTCCAGTCCCTCGCCGGCCAGGTCGACCCGGTTATTGTTGGTCATCAGCCGCAGGTCGACATGGGGGCAGGCGCGGGCGAAATCGGCAACGCGCGGCAGCAGCCAGCCGCCGGCAAAGGTGCCGACCACGCCCAGCGTCAGCACTTCATGCAGCCGGCCGCCCTCGATCCGCTCCAGCGTGCCGCCGACCCGATCGAACGCATCGGCCAGCACCGGGAGCAGCGCCAGCCCCTCGTCGGTCAGAGCGAGGCCGCGCGGCAGGCGGCGGAACAGCGGCGCGCCGATCCGTGCTTCAAGCTGCGCGACCTGCTGGCTGACAGCGCCCTGGCTGACGCAGAGTTCGAGGCCGGCGCGGGTGAAGCTGAGATGCCGGGCCGCCGCCTCGAAGGCGCGCAGGGCATTGAGCGGCAATTGGGCGCGATCCATGGTCATGACATAAGATCAGCTAATGGCTGTGTCGAGAATTGATGCTTTGTCGCAAGCCCGTATCTCCCGCAATCTCTGCCCATCACCAAGCATATAGGGGTAGGGCGATGCGCAACTGGATGGGCGTAGGTATCAGCATGGCTGCGATGTTTCTGGGCGGGCCGGCCTGGACGAAGGCGGTGGACGATCCGCTGCTGCGGCCGATCGCGCTTGCCTCGTCCAAGCGCTGGCTGGCGCCGCAGGCACCGATCCGGCTGCATGGCCAGACCTATCTGGTCGGGTTCGGCGGCCTCAATGTCGCGCTTATCAGGACGAGTGCCGGGCTGATCCTGATCGACGGCGCGGTGCCGCAGGCGGTGCGCGACGTGGAGGCGAACATCAGGGCGTTGGGCTTTTCGATCCGCGACGTGAAGCTGATCCTGAGCACCGAACCGCATTTCGACCATGCCGGCGGGCTGGCCGCGCTGGCCCGCGACAGCGGCGCGACGGTGGTGGCGAGCGCGCCGGCGGCGGCGGTGCTGCGCACCGGCGGCATCGATCCGGCCGATCCGCAGGCGGCCTGGCTGGAGCGTTTCCCCGCCGTCCGACCGCTGCGCGCGGTCAAGGATGGGGAGGAACTCCGGCTGGGCGACACGGTCATCACCGCCGTCGCGACGCCGGGCCATACGATGGGCAGCATGAGCTGGCGCTGGAAAAGCTGCGAGGGGCGGCAATGCGCGACCATGGTCTTCGGCTCCAGCCTCAATCCGATCGCGGCCGATGGCTATGCGTTTTCCGATCCGGCGCACCGGCCGGTGGTCGATGCCTTTCGCGCGACCTTTGCCAAGGTCGGCGCAATGGACTGCGACCTGTTGATCACGGCTCATCCCGATCCGGCCGATCCGGCGAAGCTGGCGCGCCTGCGGGCGAAGCGCGTGCCCAATGCCTTCATCGATCCGACCGCCTGCCGCCGCTATGCCGACCGCGCCGCCGGGATGCTGGACAAGAAGCTGGCGGCCGAGGGCGAGACGCGCAGTTACAGCCGGGGCCAATAGCCCCTTTCCCTGCCAGCCTTAATTTGCAACACTATTGTTGTAAATATAAAGGAGGGCAGGATGCAGATCGCGGGCAGGACGATATTCATCACCGGGGGCGGCGGCGGCATTGGCGCAGGGATGGCGCAGGCCTTTGCCGAGCAGGGCGGGCGTATCATCCTGGCCGATATCGACGTGGGTTTTGCCGAGGCCGAGGCGGCGAAGCTGCCGGCGGGGACGGACGCGATGGCGCTGCCGATCGACGTCACCAGCCGCGACAGCTGGGCGCAGGCCAAGGCAGCGGCGGAGGCGCGCTTCGGACCTGTGGATATCCTTTGCAACAATGCCGGGATCGCGTCGGGCTTTGTGCCGCTGATCGACATGGACCCGGCCGATTTCGACCGGCTGGTCGCGGTCAACCTGACCGGCGTCTATAATGGCATCGCCTGTTTCGCGCGGGCGATGGTCGATCGGGGCGCGGGGCATATCGTCAACACATCGTCGATGAACGGGCTCAACCCCTTCGGCCTGTTCGCCGCCTATTCGGCGAGCAAGTTCGGCGTGCTGGGCCTGTCGGATTCGCTGCGGCAGGAACTCGCCCCCCATGGCGTCGGCGTCTCCACTTTGTTTCCCGGCCTGACCCGCAGCCGCATGTCGCAATCCGACACGGTCGGGCCGGGCGCGATGGACCCGGCGCGGCTGGTGCAGATTCGCGCCAACATGATGGAGCCGATCTGGCTGGGCCGGGCGGTGGTGCGCGCGGTCGAGCAGGACCAGCCCTATATCATCACCCATCCCGAATATCGCGACGACCTGGCCCGCCGGTTCGACACGATCCTGGCGGCGTTCGGCGAACCGGCCCAGCCGGGCTATCGCACGGGGGCGTCGGCGACGGGGCGCTGAATCAGGCGCGAAAGCTCAGAAACGGGCGGCGGCGAGGATCATCTCCGCTCCCTTTTCCGCGATCATCATGGTCGGCGCATTGGTGTTGCCGGACGTGATCGTCGGCATCACCGAGGCGTCGATGACGCGCAGCCCGGCAAGGCCATGGACGCGCAATTGCGGGTCGACCACCGCGCGCGGACCGCTGCCCATGGCGGCGGTGCCGACCGGATGGAAGATGCTGCTGGCGATCGCGCCGATCCCTTCGAGCAGGGCGGCGTCATCCTGCCGCTCCGGGCCGGGCCGGAACTCCTGCGGCGCATAGGGGGCGAGGGCCGGCTGGCCGACGATCGCGCGGGTGACGCGCACCGCCTCGATCGCGACCTGGCGGTCCTCGGCGGCGGAGAGATAATTGGGGCGGATGGCGGGCGGGGCAAGCGGATCGGCGGAATGGATCCACACATCGCCCCGGCTGTGCGGGCGCAGGTTGCAGACGCTGGCGGTGAAGGCGGGAAAAGCATCGAGCGCGCCGCCGAACGCGGCCAGGCTCAAGGGCTGGACATGATATTCGAGATTGGCGGTGGCATGGCGCGGATCGGATTTGACGAACATGCCGAGCTGGCTGGGCGCCATCGACAGCGGCCCGGAGCGGCTGGCCAGATAGTGCAGGCCCATCCACGCCTTGCCCAGCCATGATCCGGCGCGGCCGTTGAGGGTGGCGATGCCGTTCACCCGATAGGCGCAGCGTATCTGGAGATGATCCTGCAGATTTTCGCCGACGCCCGGCCGGTCGGCCAGCACGTCGATGCCGAGTGCGGCCAGTCGGGCGCCGTCGCCGATGCCCGATCGCTGGAGGATGGCGGGGCTGCCGATCGACCCGGCCGACAGGATGACTTCGCCATCGGCCTGCGCGGTGCAGACGTCGCCGTCCAGCAGGAAGCGCACGCCGGTGGCGCGGTCCTGCGCGATCGTCACCCGGTCGATCGTCGCGCCGGTGACGATGCGCAGATTGGGGCGGTTCATCGCCGGGCGCAGGAAGGCGTCGGCGGCGCTCCAGCGCCGGCCGCGCCGCTGCGTCACCTGGAAATAGCCCGACCCCAGATTGTCGCCGCCGTTGAAGTCGGCGGTTTCCGGCACGCCATATTGGCTGGCAGCCTGGCGGAAGCGGTCGAGCAGATCCCAGCGCAGCCTTTGTCGCTCGACCCGTATCTCGCCGCCCGCTCCATGGGTGGCGCTGGCCCCGTCCTGATGATCCTCCGCCCGCACGAAATAGGGCAGGACATCGTCCCAGCCCCAGCCGATATTGCCGGCCTGGCGCCAGCCATCATAATCCGCGGCCTGGCCGCGCATGTAGATCATGCCGTTGATCGAGCTGCTGCCGCCGATTACCCGGCCGCGCGGATAGGCGATGGCGCGGGCGCCCAGGCCGGCCTCCGCCTCGGTCTTCAGGCACCAGTCGGTGCGCGGATTGCCCATGCAATAAAGATAGCCGACCGGGATCTTTATCCACAGCCAGTCGTCCTTGCCGCCGGCCTCCAGCAGCAGCACGCGGTTGCGCGGATCGGCGCTCAGCCGGTTGGCCAGCACGCATCCCGCGCTGCCCGCGCCCAGGATGATATAATCCCAGCGGCCATAATCCCGGTCCATCGCCTCTCCTCTTGTGCGCGGACCATGGCCCGGCGGGGGCGGCGGCGTAAAGGGGCGGGGCGGGCGCGGTGGCGATATCTGGCCGGGCCATGGCCTGCAAACTGGCCATGGGCGTGGGCGGGCAAGGGGCTATGGCAGGCAGGTGACGGCGCAGGAGGATGGGCCATGCAGATTGCGATACTGACGTTCGAGGGGTTCAACGAACTGGACAGTTTCATCGCCGCCGCCATCCTTAACCGGATGAAGCCGCAGGGCTGGACCGCCTATGTCACCGCGCCGGACGAGACGGTGACGTCGATGAACGGGGTGAGGGTGCAGCGGCAGCGGCCGCTGGATTTTGCGGCGCAAGCGGACGCGGTGCTGATCGGCAGCGGCATCCGCACGCGCGAGATTGCGGCCGATGCCGCGATGCTGGGGCGGATCGCGTTCGACCCGGCGCGCCAACTGATCGGGGCGCAATGTTCGGGCACGCTGCTGCTGGCGAAGCTGGGCCTGGTCGGCGACCTGCCGGCCTGCACCGACCTTACCACCAAGCCCTGGGTGGTGGAGGCGGGGGTGCGGGTGATCGATGCGCCGTTCGTCGCCCATGGCAATGTCGCGACGGCCGGCGGCTGCCTGTCGGCGCCCTATCTGGCGGCCTGGATGATCGCGCGGGGCGGATCGATGGCGGATGCGGAAGCGGCGCTCCATTATGTTGCGCCGGTGGGCGAGAAGGCGGACTATGTCGCGCGGGCGCGGGCGGTGATCGCGCCGTTCGTGGAAGCGGTGGCGGCCTGACGGGCGGTTATTTGCGCAGCAGGAACACCGCATGTTCGGCGAACAGATTGGCGTTCGCATGGGTGGTTTCCTTGTCCCCTTTCAGGAACCACTGGCCATCGATAGTCCAGCCGCGATCCTTCACCAGCGCACGGAAATCGTCGACCGTCACATGATGGATGTTGAGTGTGTCATACCAGGTGTCGGGCAATAGCCGCGTCACCGGCATGCGACCGCCCCACAGCAGCGACAGGCGCCCGCGCCAATGGGCGAAATTGGGGAAGGAGACGAAGGCCTGGCGGCCGATGCGCAGCAATTCCTCCACCACCAGGTCGGGGCGCCGGGTCGTCTGCAGCGTCTGGCTGAGGATTGCATAGTCGAAGCTGGCGTCGGGATAATAGGCAAGGTCGGTGTCTGCGTCCCCCTGCACCACCGACAGGCCACGGCCGACGGCGGCGGCGACATTGGAGGCGTCGATCTCCAGCCCGCGGGCATCGACCTCACTCTTGTCGCGCAGCGCCGCCATCAGCGCGCCGTCGCCGCAGCCGACATCCAGCACCCGCGTGCCCGGCCGCACGGTGCGGGCGATCAGCGCGAGATCGGGGCGGAGGAGATCGCTCATGCCCGGCCACCGCGCAGGAAGCCGTCGACCACGCGGTTCAATTCCGGACTTTCGAGCAGGAAGGCGTCATGGCCGAAGGGGCTGGACAGTTCGACGAAGCTGGCCTGCGCGCCCGAGGCGTTGAGCGCGTGGACGATCGCGCGGGATTCGGCGGTGGGATAGAGCCAGTCGGTATCGAAGCTGACCAGGCAGAAGCGCGCCCGCGTCGCGGTGAATGCTTTGGCCAGCGATCCGCCATGATCCTCGGCTATGTCATAATAGTCCATGGCGCGGGTGATGTAGAGATAGGAGTTGGCGTCGAACCGCTCGACGAAGCTCAGCCCCTGATGGCGCAGATAGCTCTCCACCTGGAAGTCCGCGTCGAAGCCGAAGGTCTTGGCATTACGCCCCTGTAGCCGTCGGCCGAATTTCTCGGTCAGGCCCGCCTCGGAAAGATAGGTGATATGCGCCGCCATGCGGGCGACGGCGAGGCCGGCGCTCGGCACCTTGCCATCGGCATAATAGTCGCCGCCGCGCCAGAGCGGATCGGCCATGATCGCCTGGCGCCCGACCTCGTGAAAGGCGATATTCTGGGCGCTGTGCCGCGCGGTCGAGGCGATGACGACGCAGCGTTCGACCCGGTCGGGGAACAGGGTGGGCCAGGTCAGCGCCTGCATCCCGCCCATCGACCCGCCGATCACCGCGGCCAGCCGATCGACGCCCAGATGGTCGAGCAGCATCGCCTGCGCCCGCACCATGTCGGCGATGGTCAGCACCGGGAAGCGCATCGCGTAAGGATCGCCCAAGGCCGGGTCGATGCTGGCGGGGCCGGACGATCCCATGCAGCTGCCGATGACGTTGGAGCAGATGATGAAATGGCGCGCCGGGTCGACCGGCTTGCCTTCGCCCACCATCCGCCACCACCAGCCCGGCTTGCCGGTGACGGGATGATCCGACGCGACATATTGGTCGCCGGTAAGCGCATGGCAGATCAGGATGACGTTGGATTTGTCCGCATTCATCTGCCCATAGCTTTCATAGGCGATGTCGACCGGGGACAGGCTGGCGCCGCTCGACAGCGGCAGCGGGCCGGGAAGGCGGGCCTGGCGGCGCAGGCCGAAACGTGTGTCAGGGGAAACGCTGGCCATGACATCGGGCTAAGACGAGGGAAAGAGGCTGTCAATTGGCGGGGCGGGGTGGCGATCGGCCTGCGCCGTGCCTAGATGGAGGGCATGACCGATCAGACCCGTCCGACCATCGTCGCCTATGGTCCGCTCTATCCCTATCTGACCGACCTGCTGGAGCAGCGCTTCACCGTCCATAATGTGGCGGCGGACGCGGATATGTCCGCGCTGTCGGCTGAGGTGCTGGAGGCGCGTGCGCTGGTCAGCTTCGGATCGGTCGGGGCGCCCGCCGCCATCATGGACGCGCTGCCGAAGCTGGAGCTGATCGGGCTATTCTCGGTCGGCTATGACAAGGTCGATGTCGACCATGCGCGATCGAAAGGCATCCGCGTCACCAACACGCCCGACGTGCTGACCGACGATGTCGCGGACCTGGCCGTCGGCCTTCTCTATGCGACGGTGCGCAACATCGCGGCGAATGACCGGCTGGTGCGGTCGGGCGGCTGGGCGCGGGGCGAGAAGCCGGCGCTGTCCGGCCGGGTGACCGGCGCGACCATCGGCATATTGGGGCTGGGCCGGATCGGCCGGGCGATCGCAAAGCGGCTGGAGCCGGTGGCAGGCGAGATCCTCTATCATAACCGCAAGCCGGCGGCCGACACGGCCTATCGCTATGTCGCCGACGCGATCGACTTTGCGCGCCAGAGCGAGGTCGTCATCGTCGCCACGTCGGGCGGGCCGGAAGCGGCCAGGCTGGTCGACGGCGCGATGCTGGACGCGCTCGGGCCGGATGGCGTGATCGTCAATATCAGCCGGGGCGGCGTGATCGACGAGACGGCGATGGTCGAGCGGCTGGCCGACCGGCGCATCGCCGGTGCGGGGCTGGATGTGTTCGCGCACGAGCCGCATGTGCCCGAAGCGCTGTTCGCGATGGACCATGTCGTGCTGCAACCCCATCAGGGCAGCGCCACCGTCCACACCCGCAAGGCGATGGCCGATCTGGTCGTCGCCAATCTGGACGCCTGGTTCGCCGGGGAGGCGCTGCTGACGCCGGTGGCGTAGCATGACGGCATAGCGCCTGCCCGTGCGCTCAACCGGCTCTGCCGCCCACCGCGGGCGCCAGCCGGTCGACCAGTATCGCACTGGCGCGGTTGAGGCCGATGACTTCGACCAGAATGCCATGGTGCCGCATCTTCGTGACCACATCCTCCAGCGCACCTACGGCCGTGATGTCCCACAAATGGCTGGCGCTCAGGTCGATGCGGACATGGGCTGCCGTATCGCGCAGGTCGAACCGGTCGGCGAAAATTTCCGCGCTGGCAAAGAAGATCTGGCCCGAAACGCTATAGGTCCGGGTATCCGTGGCTTCGTCATAGGCGTCGCGCACGTCCATCAGGCGGGTCACCTTGAAGGCGAAGAACACCCCGCTCAGCAGCACGCCCACCGCGACACCGGCCGACAGGTCGTGGGTGGCGACGGTGACGATGACGGTGGCGACCATGACGACGCCCGATGCCCTGGGATGGCGGGCAAGGTCGCGGATCGACCCCCAGGAAAAGGTGCTGGCCGACACCATGATCATGATCGCCACCAAGGCCGCCACGGGTACCTGGGCGACCCATGGTCTGAGCGGCACCATGACCAGGAGCAGGAACAGGCCCGCAACCAGGGTGGAGAGGCGGCCCCGCCCGCCATAGACCCCATGACTGCCAGAGCCTCGGAGGCTCGAATCTGAGATGCTGATGATGGATTTGTCAGCAGCGGAGACGAGTCATGACGGAGACGGTGAAATACGTTGGTCTGGACGTTCATAAGGAAACCATTGCGGTCGCAGTTGCCGATGGGGAACGCGGAGGCGAGGTGCGTTTCGTCGGCACGGTCGCCAACGAGGACGATGCGATCAGGAAGCTGGTCAAGCGGCTGACTGGACCGGGCGTGACGTTGAACGTCTGCTACGAAGCTGGTCCCTGCGGGTATGGCTTGCATCGGCTGCTGACGAAGCTGGGACAGAATTGCATCGTCATCGCCCCCTCGATGATGCCGCGGCGCCCGGGTGACCATGTAAAGACGGACCGGCGTGACGCGATGACCCTGGCGCGGCTGCTACGCGCTGGCGAACTCACCGCAATCTGGATACCGGACGAAGCGCACGAGGCGGTACGCGATCTCATCCGCGCGCGACGCAGCGCGCAAGATGATGCCATCGGAGCCAAGCAGACAGTGCGCAGCTTCCTGTTGCGTCATGATCGTCGTTTCGGCGGCAAGGCGGCCTGGACGAAAATGTACTGGCGGTGGTTGTCCGAGCAGCGGTTCGATTTTCCCCACCAACAGCTGGCATTCGAGGAAATGCAGAAGCGGGTGCTGGAGGCGCAGGCACGGGTTGGGCGCTTAGAAGCGGCGCTGACTGAAGCGGTGGACGCATGGTGTTTTGCGCCGCTGGTCCGCAATCTACAGGTCCTGCGCGGTATCAGGCTGGTCAGCGCTGCGACGCTGGTCGCTGAAGTAGGCGATCTCACCCGCTTCGACAATCCCAAGCAACTGATGGCGTATGTCGGCTTGGTGCCGTCCGAGCACTCCAGCGGCGCTCGGACCAAACGGGGCCGGATCACCCGCGCGGGCAACGCGCAGGCACGAACCATGCTGATTGAGGCGGGCTGGTCGTATCGACTGCCCGCTCGCGAGGAACGACGCTACCGTGAGCGGGTCATCGACTTGTCCGAGGACATCCAGGCGATCGGGTGGAAAGCGCAGGTTCGCCTGTGCCAGCGCTACCGTCGCCTGGCGGCCACGGGCAAGCCTCAGCCCAAGGTGACCACCGCGATCGCGCGTGAACTGGTCGGCTATGCCTGGGACATCGCCCGTCGGGTGTCGCCGGCGATAGCCGGCTGATCCACCCACGACATTAACGAGAGGAGGCGCCAGCGCGCCAACTGCATAGCCTTGGCCGGCGTGCCGCGGGCACCCGACTGTGATGGGCAATCCACGGTGTACGGTGGGGCAGGTTCGTCCGACGCCCGAACTTAGACGGAGGATAGGCCCAGCGACGGATACGGGTAGTGCGGTAATCAACCCGCGGATGAGAGCATGATCAATCGTCGTCGATCAGGCGCCCGCGGCACACCCGCCAAGGTCAATGCGACCGCTGGTCTCGAGGCCAGCGAAGGAGTAAACTCGGCCAGCGTCTCGGATGGCAGTCATGAGAGCGTATATTGCCGACCGTCTGTCCGATCATGCCACAGCCCGCGATGCCGCCGAACAGCCCGGCCGCGACATTGGCCAGGCCCAGCCCGGTGCATTCGCGCGCCTTGGAACTGGTGGTTTCCGTCAGATCATCGACGACGCTGGCGGTCATCATCGATTCGAGTAGGCCGACCGCCGCCATGGCGAGCGCATAGGGTGCGACGATGCGCAGCGTCTGCCAGTCGAACGGGACGGCCGGAAGCGCGAAAGATGGCAGCGAGGCGGGCAGGCGCCCCAGGTCGGCGACCGTGTGGATGGGCATCGGAAAGGCCATGCTGATCGCGGTCAGGACGACGATGCAGATGAGCGGCGAGGGCATGACCGTCGTGAGGCGCGGCAGCAGATAGATGATCGCAAGCCCGCCTGCGATCATGGCGTAGCTGTGCCAGGTCACGCCCAGCATCTGCGGCACTTGCGCGGAGAAGATGAGGATGGCCAGGGCGTTGACGAAGCCGGTGCGCACCGATCGGGAAACGAAGCGCATCAGCACATCGAGCTTCATCAGGCCAAAGCCGATCTGGAACAGGCCGGCGAGGAGCGTGGCGGCGAGCAGATATTGCAGGCCATGGGCATGGACGAGGGCCGCCGCGACCAGCGCCACGGACCCCGCGGCGCCGGAAATCATTGCGGGGCGGCCACCGGCAAAGGCGATGACGATGCCGATCGTGAAGGAGGCGAAGAGCCCGACCTCCGGATCGATGCCCGCGACGAAGGAGAAGGCGATGACTTCCGGGATCAGGGCGAATGTGCCGACCATGCCGGCCAGAATATCGCGGCGGGCATTGCCTGCGCCGTTGAACCATTCGCCACGATAACGCGAAAAAGCTGTGCTGTTCATTGGGAAAAACCGACGAGTGTCGCACGGGATGACGCGGCGGAAAGCGGGCGGATCGAGGTGCGACATGCGTTGTCCGGCGGATCGGCGGCCGGCATAGCCACCCGGAATTTCACCGGGTCCTTGCGAATGGCCGCCTCCTAAAGTGGCCACCGGGTGAGCGCAAGGGCCAGCCAAGGGGCGCATCGCCGAGATTATGGTCCGGAATATACAGGCCTGAAGATTGACCGGCCGATGGAATTCCGCGCAGATCGGCTGTCGCAATCGTCATTTGGGGAATGTCTTGGACCGCTGGCAAGCCATGAGAATCTTTGTTCGGGTGGCGGAAACCGGCGGTTTCGCCGAAGCCGCGCGGCAGCTGCATCTGAGCCCGCCGGCGGTCACGCGGGCGATCTCTGCACTGGAGGATCAGATCGGCGTGCGCCTGTTCACGCGGACGACGCGGTCGGTGAAGCTGACCGAGGCGGGCCGTGGCTATCTGGATGATTGCCGGCGGATACTGGCCGACATGGCGGATGCGGACGCGGCGGCGGCGGGCGCCCATGGCAACCCCACCGGCACGCTGATCGTCACGGGATCGGTGATCTTCGGCCAGATGTACGTGCTGCCGATCCTGCTCGACTATCTGGATCGTTTTCCGGCCGTGACCGGGCGCAGCCTGTTCGTCGACCGGCTGGTCAACATCGTCGAGGAAGGCATCGATGTCGCCATCCGGATCGGCCATCTGCCGGATTCGGGTTTGAGCGCCATTCGGGTGGGGACGGTGCGGCGGGTCATCTGCGGTGCGCCGGCCTATTTCGAGCAGCATGTCATGCCCCGGACCCCGGCCGACCTTGTCCATCATCGCATCATCGGCCCGACCGGGGCATGGGCCTCGCCGGAATGGCATTTCGGGCCGGAAGGCCGGAGCAGCGTCACGGTCCACCCCCAACTTTTCTGCAACACCAATGAAGCGGCGATTGCCGCCGCCGAGCAGGGCTGGGGATTGACCCGCGTGCTGTCCTATCAGGTCGAGCCGGCCCTGGCGGCCGGGCGGCTGGTCACGGTGCTGGACGATCATATGGAAAAGCCGCTGCCGATCCATGTCATCCACGCCGAAGGGCGGCGGGCGGCCGCCAAGGTGCGCAGCTTCGTCGATCTGGCGGTCGATCGGCTGCGGGCCAATAGGCTGTTCCAGCAAGGCGGATAACTATTCCATCATAAGGAATAATGACTTCCAGTTTCCCCGGATTATCAGGAATAAGGACAAGGATTATCTCTGTCTCCAGAAGCTGAAGCCCTTGCTCAGCGACCCCAACAGGGTGGAGGACATGATGAAGAAACTGGTCATTTCGATGCTGCTGGCAACCGCCGGTATTGCTTCCTCGGCCGACGCGATCGCCGCGCCTGCCAGCGCCGTCGCCACGCAGGCTGCGGCTGCCACGGTCCATTATCGCAGCGCCACCATCGATGGCGTCAAGATGTTCTATCGCGAAGCCGGCCCCGCCGATGGCCCGGTGGTATTGCTGCTCCATGGTTTTCCGACATCGTCGCACATGTTCCGCAACCTGATCCCGCTGCTCGCCGACCGCTATCATGTGATCGCGCCCGACTATCCGGGCTTTGGCCAGAGCGACGCGCCCGACCATCGCCAGTTCACCTACAGCTTCGCCCATTATGCCGACATGGTCGACACGCTGATGGGCAAAGTCGGCGCCCAGCGCTACGCCATGTATGTCATGGATTATGGCGCCCCGGTCGGCTACCGGCTCGCCATCAAGCATCCCGAGCGGGTCAGCGGCCTCATCGTCCAGAATGGCAATGCCTATGAGGAGGGGCTGGGCGCCTTCTGGGATCCGATCAAGACCTATTGGCAGAGCGGGTCGGCCAAGGATCGCGAGGCGCAGGCCTGGCTCGTCGGCCTCGACGCGACCAAGTTCCAATATACCGATGGCGTGCGCGACCTGTCGCGGATCAGCCCCGACAATTGGGTGCAGGACCAGGCCTTGCTCGACCGGCCGGGCAACAAGGATATCCAACTCGACCTGTTCTACGACTATCGCACCAATGTGCCGCTCTACCCGGCGTTCCAGGCCTTCTTCCGCGAACGCAAGCCGCCGACGCTGATCGTCTGGGGCAAGAATGACAAGATCTTCCCCGAAGCCGGTGCGCATCCCTACAAGCGTGACCTGCCTGACGCGGAGATGCATATTCTCGATACCGGCCATTTCGCCCTGGAAGACAAGCTGGATGAAATGGCGCCGCTGATCCGCGACTTCCTCGATCGCAAGGTCGCGGCGCGCTGACCCCCCGGCGGGGCCATGGTCAGGCATGGCCCCGCAACGGACGGATGACGGGAGACGGACCATGTCCTACGGTTTTCTGGATATCGCCACGACGCCGAGCGTCCGCGCGGCGCAGGCGGAGATGGGCGCGGACGCCCATTGGGCCACGTTCAGTGGCAATCGCGCCTTTGACCGCTTCACCGACAATGAAGCCCATTTCCTGGCGGCTCGCGACAGTTTCTACATGGCAACCGTGTCGGAGGATGGCTGGCCCTATGTCCAGCATCGCGGCGGACCGGCCGGCTTCCTCAAGATGGTCGACGACCGCACGCTGGCCTTTGCCGATTATCGCGGCAATCGCCAATATATCAGCACCGGCAATCTGGCCGCGAACGACCGGGCCTGCCTGATCCTGATGGACTATCCGCGCCGCGCCCGGCTCAAAATCTACGTCCATGTCGAGAAGCTGGCGCTCGATGCCGATCCGGCGCTCACCGATCTTGTCATGGACAAGGATTACAAGGCGCGGGCCGAACGTATCTTCCGGCTGCGGCTGGAGGCGTTCGACTGGAATTGCCCGCAACATATCACGCCGCGCTTCACCGAGCGCGAGATCGAACAGGCGGTCCGGCCGCTGCATGAACGGCTGGCGCAACTGGAAGCCGAGAACCGGGCGTTGCAGGATCGCCTTGCCAAGATGGGAGACGCATGATGGACAATGTGAGACCACCGCTGCCGCCCTTCACCCTGGAGAGCGCGACACAGAAGGTGCGCCTGGCCGAGGACGGGTGGAACAGTCGCGATCCGGCCAGGGTCGCCATGGCCTATACGCCGCTCAGCCAGTGGCGGAACCGGGCGGAGTTCGTCAATGGCCGCTCCGCGATCATCGCCTTCCTGACGCGCAAATGGCAGCGCGAACTGGATTATCGGCTGATCAAGGAATTATGGGCCTTTGCCGACAACCGCATCGCGGTGCGCTTCGCCTATGAATGGCATGACGACAGCGGCAACTGGTTCCGCTCCTATGGCAACGAGAATTGGGAGTTTGACGAAAGCGGCCTGATGCAGCGGCGGCTGGCCTGCATCAATGATGCACCGATCAGCGCGGCCGACCGGAAATTCCACTGGACGCAGGGGCGCCGGCCTGACGATCATCCCGGATTGAGTGACCTTAGCCTATAGGCCGCCAGGCGTGGCGGCTTCGCCAGGCACTAGCTTCAAGCCCGGCCCCGACGGATCGGTGGTGATGGGGAACATGTGCCGATCATGCCGGAACCGGTTCGGCAAGATCATCCTGCGAGCGGGCTGACGGATGGGGAGGGGCATGGCGTTGAGCCTGCCTCTCCGTTCAGGTGTCGCGCATCGCCATGCGGACGCCGGCGATTCAGGCCCGTTCGCCCCGCACCTTGGCGGTGCCGAATATTCCCATCTTGCACTTGCCGCTCACGCTGTCGCCATCGAACAGCAGGGCATATTTGAGGGTGATCGCCATCGGCTTTGTCACCTTCATCTCCCACGAGACCTGATTGCCGGCGATCGTGCCGGCAAACTCCTGCGATCCCTGATCGGCCTCCAGCCGCCCCGTCACCCGGTCGCCCGCGACCTGGAAATGCGCCACCATCGGCTGTGGCCCCATTGGCGTCGCCAGCACGAGCTTCCATGCGCCGTCGATCCCGACCGGGGCGGCAGGCGCGATCGGCGGGGCGGTGGGCGCCGCCGGGGCAGGGGCATCGACCTCAGGCGCCCGATGATCGGGATGGAAGCGGCTGACCGGGCGCTCGGGCCAGGACCGCCCCTCGATGATCGTCATCAGCTTGTCCGGCGTCAGCGGCAGGTCCACTGGCACCTCCCCGAACGGCACCAGCGCATCGGCGATCGCATTGACCAGAGTCGGTGGGCCGATGATGCAGCCGCCTTCGCCGACGCCGCGAAAGCCGCCTTCGGCCTGCGACGGCGTATCGGCATGGACATATTCGAAATCGGGCACGTCGAAGATCGTCGGCAGCGCATAATCCTTGAAGGTCGCGGCCGTCGGATTGCCCTGCGCATCGCGCGCGGCATCCTCCAGCAGCACGCTGCCGATCGCCTGGGCCAGGCCGCCGGCAATCTGCCCCTCGACCACCGCCGGATTGATCATCACCCCGCAATCCTCGCTGCTGACCCAGCGCCGGATCGTCACGAAGCCGGTATCGGCATCGACCTCGACGATGCAGGCATGGGCAGCGCTGGTGAAGGTCATGGGCGGCGGATCATAGCGATATTGCGCTTCCAGCCCGGTCTCCATGCCCGGCGGCAATCGCCCCGGCTCGCCATAGGCGATCTCGGCAATTTCGCGCAGCGTCCGCCGCATCTCCGGCGCACCGGCGACATGGACCATCCCATCGGACAGGCTGATCGCCTCCGGACTGGCGTTGAGCAGATGGGCGGCCACCGCCTTCACCTTGTCGGCGAGCAGCCGCCCGGCCCGGATCGCCGCGCCGCCGCCGATCACCCCCTGCCGGCTGCCGCCCGCGCCGGGACCGAAGCCGCCGCGCGAACTGTCGCCGTCGAAGATGGTGACGTCCTGGATTGGCACGCCCAGCTGATCGGCGATGCACTGGGCCATCGTCGTCTGGGTGCCATGGCCCTGCGAATGGACGCTCATCACCGCGACCACCCGTCCGGTCGGCTCGATCCGCAGCTGCACCAGTTCGCCGGTCATCACCGCGATGCTGCCGGCCGCCCCGGTCGGCTCGATATAGGCGGCGAGGCCCAGGCCCAGATAGCGCCCCTGTGCCCGCGCCGCCGCCTGCTCCGCACGGAAGGCGGGCACGTCCACCACCTCCAGCAACTTCTCCAGACATTGTGCCGGCGTGATATCCTCGCGCGGGATGCCGAGCGGCGTGACCGACGGCTGGTCGGCGGCGGTGCAGAGATTGCGCCGGCGAAGCTCCACCGGATCGATGCCGATCTGCCGCGCCGCCCGGTCGAGCAAAGTCTCGCGCGCCAGCGTCTCGATCGCCCAGGGGCCGCGATAGGCGGCCAGTCCCGGCGTATTGCTGTACCAGCCGCGTGACACGAAGCTGTACGCGGGGATATTATAGGCCGCCCACAGGAACATATGGACCGCGATATTGGCGTCCGCCCCCATCGGATAGGCGCCATTGTTGAGCGCATAATCGGCATGGCTGGCGATCAGCCGCCCGTCCGTGTCGAAGGCGGCGCGCAATGTCATTTCCTGCTCGCGCGCCTGGTTGGCGGCGGTCAGATTCTCGATCCGGTCCTCGATCCACTTGACCGGCCGGCGCAGCAGCATGGCGGCAAGGATGGCGGACACCTCCTCCATCCAGGGATGGTTCTTGAGGCCGAAGGAGCCACCGACATCCTTGGCCACCACCCGTACGCTCAGCCCCGGCCGGTCGAGCGCCAAGGTCAGCCAGCGCGCCACCAGTTGCGGCCCGGCGCAGGTGATATGGACCAGCAATTCGCTCTCGCCCTGCAGGCTCGCCACCACGCCGCGCGTCTCCATCGGCGACTGGGCGATGCGCTGATGGCGGATCGACTGGCTGACCAGATGCGGCGCGCCCGCCAGCAGCGCCTCCAGCGCGGCATCGGCGTCCTCCTCGCCCATGAGCGCGGCGACATTGTCGTCGGTGTCGGGATGGACGCGCGGACCAAGGCGCGCATCGTCCAGCGTGACGACGGCCGCTTCCTCGGCATAATCGACCACCACCAGGCTGGCGGCATCCTCGGCCAGATAGCGGTCGTCGGCGATCACCAGCGCGACCGGATGGCCGACATAGGCGACCCGCCCGTCGGCCAGCGGCGTCATCGCCACCTCCACCGGGCCAAGGAAAAAGCTCAGCATGGTGACGCCGAACGGCGCCAGATCGGCCTGGGTCAGCACCGCATGGACGCCGGGCTGGGCGCGCGCGACATCGGTATCGATCGACCGGATCGTGCCGCGCGCAATCGGGCTGCGGACGAAGGCGGCGTGCAGCATGCCGGGCAGGATGATATCGTCGACGAAGCTGCCGCGCCCGGTCAGCAGCCGGCCATCCTCCTTGCGCGGCACGCGCTGGCCGATGAAGCGCTGCGCGGAAATCGGCGGCGCATTCATGGCGTGCCATCCTCCGCCGCCAGTTGCCGGATCGCGCGGCGTATCCCCTGATAGCCGGTGCAGCGGCACAGATGGCCGGACATGGCTTGGGTCATCGCCGCTTCGTCGGGTTGGGCGTCGTCTGCCCGCAGCGCAGCCAGGGTCATGGCGATGCCGGGCGTGCAGAAACCGCATTGCAGGCCGTGACAATCCTTGAGCGCCTGCTGCACCGGATGGAGCGTGCCGTCGGCCGCGGCCAGCCCCTCGACCGTGGTCAGGCTGCATCCATCGGCCTGCACCGCCAGCATCAGGCAGGCTCGCACCGCGCGCCCGTCGACAATGATGGTGCAGGCGCCGCACACCCCCTGTTCGCAGCCGACATGCACGCCGGTATAGCCCGCCGCCTCGCGCAGCCAGTCGCTCAGCATCAGCCGCCCCTCGACCAGACCGCGATGCTGCTGGCCGTTCACCGTCATCGAAATGCGATGCTCGCTCATGCCGCCAGCCTCCGGTCGAGCGCCTGCGCCAGACTGCTGGCAAAGATGCGCCGGCCGACGCTACGTCGATAGGCGGCGCTGGCATGGCCGTCGTCAAACGGCGCGCTGTCGGCGATCGCCAGATCGGCAATGGCCTGCACATCGATCCGGTCGATCGCCTGGCCGACCAGCGCCTGCTCCGCCTGGCGTGCGCGCATCGGTGTCGGTCCCATGCCGAACCAGGCGATGCCGGCCCGTTCGATCCGGCCTTCCGCGATCGCCAGCGCGCCGACCAGCCCGACCAGCGCGAAATCGCCGGGGCGCCGCGCCACTTCGCGGAACAGCGGCACTGCATCCGCCGGCCAGGCGGGATAATCGATCGCCACCAGCATCTCGTCCGGCGCGATCGCGGTGGCATAGGGACCAAGATAGAGGGCGTCGGCGGCCATGGTCCGCGCGCCGCGCACCGATCGCAGGGTCATGGACGCCCCCAGCGCCAACGCCGTCGCCGGCATCTCGGCCGCCGGTTCACCCAGCGCAATCGAGCCGCCGATCGTCCCGCGATTGCGGGTCTGGTGATGGCCGACATGGGCGAGCGCCGTGACGAAAACCGGCAAGGCCTGTGCCAGCAGGGGATTGGCCAGCGCGTCGGCCTGCCGCGTCGCCGCGCCGATCCGCACGCCGCCGGCATGGGGGGCGATGCCCTGCAATTCGGGCAGATGGCCGATGTCGATCAGGATGAAGGGCTGGCTCATGCGCAGCGCCAGCAACGGCATCAGCGTCTGGCCGCCCGCCAGCAATTGCGCGCCGCCGCCGGCCTCGGCCAGCAGGGCGCAGCCATGGTCGATGCTGGTGGCGCGGACATAGTCGAACGGCGCGGGCTTCATCGCCGCCCCCTGCGCCCGGCCTCGAACCCGGCCAGCGCCGTCACCGCCAGCAACAGGCCGATCGCCACCATGCCGGTGCCCGCCACGCCGCTGCGCTCCAGTAGCACCCCGGTCGCCAGCGCCAGCAATAGCGCGATGATCCAGCCCCAGGGATGACCGCCCGCCGATGGAGCGGCCAGCATCGGCGCTGGCACCGCCGCGACCGGACCATCCTCCGCCGGCATGGTGCCGCCGCTGACCACCGCGTTGAAGTTGCGAAAAAATTGCCCCGCCAACTGCTTTGCCGTCGCGTCGATGATCGGCCCGCCCAGCTGCGCCAGCCGGCCGCCGACCTCGGCCTCGACCGCATAGGACAGGCGCGTGGCCCGACCATCATCGGCCAGCGTCACCCGCGCGCCGCCCCTGGCATGGCCCACCGTGCCACCCTGTCCCTCGCCGCTGATGCGATAGCCATTGGGGGCGTCGATCTCCGACAGGGTGACGGTGCCGGCAAAGCGCGCGCCGATCGGGCCTATCTTCACCGCGATCTCGGCGCGTAACCGGCCGTCGCCGTCGCGCTCCAGCGACTGGCAGCCGGGAATGCACTGGCGCAGCACCGCCGGATCATTGAGCGCCTGCCATACCGCGTCGCGCGACGCGGCGATCCGCTCCTCGCCGGTCATCCGCATCAGAAGCGCGCCGCCGTCGGTGTGTCGGTGTCGGGCTTGCGCGTGCCCAGCGCCTCGCGCGCGGTGGCGCGCAGATAGGACCAGATATTGTGGATCTGCGCCTTGCCCAGCGGGAAGCGCGGCATGCCCCGCTCGGCCAGCGCGCCTTCCTGCACCACCTGGTAGAAATTCTCCTCCGATAGCGACAGGGCGGATTCGCGCAGGTCCGGCCCCGGTGCGCCGGCGCCCTTGAACGCCATGCCGTGGCAGGCGCCACAGATGAAGCCCATCTCCTTGCCGGCCGCGACCGCCTTTTCGTCCAGCACGATGCTGGGATCGTCGAGCGCATGGACCGCCATGTCGCGCGGCGGGGAAGGGGCGAGCCGTGCCTTGCCGCCGATCGCGAAGCTCAGCAGCCGGCGCGGCTGGGCGCCATATTTCCAGCCGACATTCAATATCTCGCTGGCCGCCGCCGTGGTGCCGCCCCAGCCGACCAGCAGCGACACATATTGGGTGTCGCCGATGGCATAGCTCATCGGCGCGCCGATGATCCCCAGTCCCGCATTGAAGCGCCAGACTTCCTTGCCGCTTGCTGCGTCATGGGCGCGGACATAGCCGTCGGCCGTCCCCTGGAACACCAGCCCGCCCGCCGTCGCCAGCGTCCCGCCATTCCACAGATGGGGTCGCGGCATGCGCCAGCGCGCCTTCTGCGCTACCGGATCCCACGCCAGCAGCGCACCGGTCAGGTCGTCCTTGTCGCGCTTTTGCGTGATGAAGCTGGCGCTGGCCCCGGTGATGCTGGCCAGGAACCCCTTGTCCGCCTTCGCGTAGCGGGCGCCGGCCTGCATGTAGGGGATATAGGCCAGACCCGTCTGCGGGCTGTAGCTCATCGCCTGCCAGTTATGGCTGCCCAATGTGCTGGGATAGATGTCGACCGGCCCTTCCTGATAATGGACGTTGGCGGTTTCCACCGGGCGTCCCGTGGCCATGTCGATATGGCTGGCCCAGCTCACCTTGCCGACCTTCTCGGCCGAGATGAGTTTGCCGGTCTCGCGGTCCAGCACATAGAAGAAGCCGTTGGTTGGCTGCTGCATCAGCACTTTGCGCGGCCGGCCGTCGATCGTCACGGTCGCGGCGATCATGTTGGCCGTCGCCTTGTAATCCCAGCTTTCGCGGGGGTTCTGCTGATAATGCCAGATATATTGGCCGCTATCGGCGTCCAGCGCGACGATCGAGGCGACGAACAGATTGTCGCCGCCGCCCGGACTGCGCTTTTCCGGGTCATAGGGGCCGGCATTGCCGACGCCCAGATAGATGCGATTGAGCTCCGGGTCGAAGGTCATGCCGTTCCACACCGTGCCGCCGGTGCCGGTCTTCCAGTAGGAACCGTTCCAGCTCCTGGCCGCCATTTCCATCACCGGGTCGCCGGCATTCTGTTCGGGGCTGCCCGGCACCGTCCAGAAACGCCAGACCTGCGCCCCGGTCTTCTGGTCATAGGCGGTGACGAAGCCGCGCTGGCCGATGTCGGCGCCGCCATTGCCGATGATGACCTTGCCGTTGAAGGTGCGCGGCGCGCCGGTCAGGCTGTGCATCGTGCCGGGCGGCAGGGTGTTGACGCTCCAGGCGACCACGCCGGTCCTGGCATCCAGTGCGATCAGCCGGCCGTCGAGCACGCCGATGAAGATGCGGCCATTGTCGTAAGCGACGCCGCGATTGACCCCCATGCCCATCGCCTGCCGGGTCGGATTGACCTTCCAGATTTCCGGATCATATTTCCAGATCAGCCGGCCGCTCGCCCCGTCGACGGCATAGACCGCGCCATAGCTGCCGCTGAAATAGAGGATGCCGTTCACCGCCAGCGGAGTCGCCTCCAGCGATACCTCGCCCTCCAGGTCGAGCGACCAGGCCAGGCCCAGCTTGCGGATATTGGCGGTGTTGATCGCGCTCAACTGGCTATAGCCGCTCTCGTCGGCGCTGCCGCCGACACCGGGCCAGTCGGCCCCCGTGCCGGTCTGCACCGCCTGCTGCGCCACCAGCCCCGCGGCAGACGCCGCCAGCGCCAGTCCCGCCACCGTCCGCACCAGAAACAGCCCGCGCGTCCCCCGCATCCGCTCTCTCCCGTCCTGCCCGCTTGCCGCGCTGCCTGTTTGACTGAACAGGTGTTTAGTTTTTGTCGGTCAGCCGGTCAAGCAGGCGCAGGCCATCGCCCGCGGGCATCGCCCCGGTGCTGTCATCATCGCTGTCACTATTGCCCTGTCGGGATCAGTCCGCGCCGGGGGCGAAGCGGGCGCGGGTCGATTGCGCGGCCTTGCGCGCTTCCTCGACCGCGGCCTCCTCGGTCGCGAACAGCAGATGGTCGATCACCGCCGCCAGATGGCCGCGCATCGCCGCGCGCGCCGCCGCCGGATCGCGCGCCCGGATCGCCTGGGCGATGACGCGATGCTCCTCGACCACCGGCGTCACCTTGGCGGCACGGGCCTTGGCGAGCAGCAGCCGGGATTCCGGCGCGCTCGCCCGCATTTCCCACAGCCGCGCGACACTGTCGACCAGCGCCGCGTTGCGCGTCGCCTGCGCGATCAGCATGTGAAACTGCTGGTCGACGGCATAGGCATCGCCATCGCGCAGATTCTCGCTGGCGATCTGCGCGACCAGCCGGTCCAGTTCGTCCAGTTCGTCCGGCCGGGCATGCAGCGCCGCCAGCGCTGCCGCCTCGCCCTCGATCGCCAGTCGCGCCTCCATCAGTTCGAAGGCGGTGATGCTGAACCGGGGCGCCTCGGTCGCCTGGCGATCGGCACCGGGAATCCGCACCACATAGGCGCCCGATCCGACCCGCACCTCGACCAGCCCCTGCACCTCCAGTGCGATGATCGCCTCGCGCACGGTCGGGCGGCTGACATCATGCTCGATCGCCAGCTCGCGCTCGGGCGGCAGCCGGTCGCCCACGGCATAGCGGCCACCCGCCAAGTCCGCGAGCAACCGCCGGGCCAGTTGCTGATAAAGGCGGCTGCCATCGCCGACGTCCGGCAGGGTCTGGGAAGAACTGGTCATGTCAGCCCCTCTCATGCGCTACTCCGTCCCGCTTTTGAAGCCCCTCAGCCGGGCAGGGCGATCATCGATATCTGCCGGCCATAATCGCTTTCCTGCGCATGGCAGGACCGACGATAGCTGAAGAAGCGATTGGCCTGGCTATAGGTGTCCTCGTCCAGCAGGCTGATCCGCCCGATCCCCGCCGCCTGCAGGCGCGACGCGACATAGGCGGCAATGTCGAACTGGCAGTGGCCCGCCCGCCCGGCGCTGAAGAATCGTGCATTGTCCGCGTCGTCCCGCTCGAACCGCTCGGCAAAGTCCAGCGTCACCTCGTAGGAAGTACGCCCTATGCAGGGGCCAATGGCGCAGGCGATGCCTTCGCGCGTCGCGCCCAGCGCTTCCATCGCCGCGATCGTCCGGTCGGTGACGCCGCTGATCGCGCCCTTCCAGCCGGCATGGGCCGCGCCGATCACGCCGGCTTCCCTGTCGGCGAACAGCACCGGCACACAGTCGGCGGTCAATATGCCCAGAATAAGCCCCGGCGTGCGGGTCACCATCGCATCCGCCTCGGGCCGCTCATCCTCGGCGATCGGCGCGGTCACGGTCACCACATCGGGCGAATGGACCTGCCGCACCGTCACCAGCGTCGCGCCGGGCAGCAGCGCGTCGCGCGCCAGATCGCGGTTGCGCAGGATCGCCAGCCGGTCGTCCTCAGACCCCAGCCCGACATTCAAACCGGCGCACACCCCCGTCGATACGCCCCCCTGTCGTCCGGCAAAGCCATGCGGGACATCGCCCAGCGCGGGCGCCCGCAGCAACTCGATCATAAAATTTCCTTCGCGCGTTCAGTGAAGAAGCATGTCTCAGAAGCGCAACATACTTGCGCATGGCGGATTAGGCGATAGTCTCCCGTCCCACAGAATAAGGGGGGGCGGCTAACGCGTCGCCCGGGCAGAAGACTCCAATAAAGGGTTTCATTGATGATTTTCGGGCGCGTTAAGCCTCTCGACGCCATATTGGCGACGGCAGAGAAAAAATCACTGCATCGCTCACTGGGCGCATTCCAGCTCACCATGCTGGGCATCGGCGCCGTCATCGGCACCGGCATTTTCGTGCTGACGGCCGAAGCCGCGCAAAAGGCGGGGCCGGGCATGATGCTCTCCTTCGTCATTGCCGGCTTCGTCTGCGCGGTCGCCGCGCTCTGCTATGCCGAAATGGCGGCGATGGTCCCGGTCTCGGGTTCGGCCTATACCTATAGCTACGCCGTGATGGGCGAACTCATCGCCTGGATGGTCGGCTGGGCGCTGATCCTCGAATATGCTGTCGCCGCCGGCGCCGTGTCGGTGGGCTGGTCCGGCTATGTGGTCGGCCTCATTGAACATACCTTCCATCTCGACATACCCGATCTGCTGACGCGCGGGCCGTTTGATGGCGGCATGGTCAACCTGCCGGCGATGCTGATCGCCTCGCTCGTCACCTGGCTGCTGGTCATCGGCACCAAGGAAAGCGCCACCGTCAACGCGGTGCTGGTCGCGATCAAGGTGTCGGCGCTGACCCTGTTCATCGTCCTGTCGGTGCCGGTCATGAACATGAAGGGCTTCACCCCGTTCATGCCGCTCGGCTTCTCGGGCGTGTCGGCCGCTGCCGCCTCGATCTTCTTCGCCTATGTCGGCTTCGACGCGGTTTCGACCGCAGCGGAGGAAACCAAGAATCCGCAGCGCAACATGCCGATCGGCCTGATCGGCTCGCTCGCCATCTGCACCATCTTCTACATGCTGGTCGCCGCCGGCGTTATCGGCACCGTCGGCGCGCAGCCGGTCTATGGCCCGGCCGGCGAAGTCCTCGCCCCCGGTTCGACCGCCTTGTCGCAGCAGTGCGCCGCGCTGGCCGCTGCCGGCACCGAAGCCGTCACCTGCTCGAAGGAAGCGCTGGCCTGGACGCTGCGTGAAATCGGCTGGCCCCAGATCGGCAACCTGCTCGGCCTCGCCGCCGGCCTGGCTTTGCCTTCGGTCATCCTGATGATGATGTTCGGCCAGACCCGCATCTTCTTCGTCATGAGCCGCGACGGCCTGCTGCCGGAACTCTTCTCGAAGGTGCATCCGACCTACAAGACGCCGCATGTCATCACCATCCTGACCGGCATCTTCGTGGCGCTGTTCGCGGCCTTCTTCCCGGTCGGCATCCTGGCGGACATCTCCAACTCGGGCACGCTGTTCGCCTTCGCCGCCGTGTCGATCGCGGTGATGCGCCTGCGCAAGACCGATGCGGACCGCAAGCGTCCGTTCCGCACCCCGGCCATCTATGTCACCGCGCCGATCGCCATCGCCGGCTGCGCCTATCTCTTCTGGAGCCTGGGCGTCGAAACCAAGCTGATGTTCGTCGGCTGGGCGACGCTCGGCCTGGTCGTCTACTTCGCCTATAGCCGCAGCCGCAGCCATGTCGGCCGCGGGATTGTCGATGTGGCGGAGGCTGGCGCGGGCATCCCGCCCCAGCCGGTGCCGCCGCTGCCGGGCGCACACACGCCGGGCGGCCAGGACGCCTGATCGGCCTGACGATCGATGGAAGGAAGGGGCGGGAAACCGCCCCTTTTTTCTTGGGTGCCGCTGCCGGCGCGACCCCTGCGACCTTTTGTCTTGGTGACAGGCGGCGGGGGCCGGGCTAGGCCGTCCCCATGGGGAGCCTGCGCGCCTATCTTCAGCAGCATCGGGGGCAAGCGCTGGCGCTTGTCCTGCTGGCGCTGTGCATGAAGGCCTTGCTGCCCGGCGGCTTCATGCTGGCGCAGCAGCAGCGCACCCTGGTCATCCAGTTCTGCCATGACGCCGCGATCGGCAGCACCGCCTCGCAACTGATCGTGCCCTTGCAGGCCGATCCCGATCATCAGCCGGCCGATGCGGCCAAGCGCACATGCCCCTATGGCGCGCTTTCCATGGCCTCGACGGGCGGCGCCGATCCGCTGATAGTAATGCTGGCGATCGCCTTCGTGCTGCTGCTCGGCTTCGCGCCGGTGCGGATACCCGCGCTCGCCCGCGTCGGCCATCTGCGTCCCCCTTTGCGCGGACCACCCGCCTGATCTGACCATGGCCGTGCCGCCGCGCGGCCTTTCTTTCAGATCAAGCGCCCCTGCCAGGAAGGTGGGCGCGCGCAAACAGGGTTTCCGATGAAGACATCTCTCGTCGCAATTGCCGCATCGCTGGCATTGCTCCCCACTCCTGTCGCCGCGCAGGACAGCCTGCCGGCTGATACCCCCACCACCGATGACGCGGCTCCCCCGCTCCAGACCCGCTTTGACGCGGCGGCGCTCGATATCGGCAGCGCGCCGCTCAACGGCGCCCGGCTCGGCAGCGGCACATTGCGCCGTCGCGCCCTGTCGAGCAGCGATACCGCCGCCATCCTTGCCAGCCTGCCCGGCGTCGCGGCCAATGGCGGCGGTGGCTTTTCCTCCATGCCGGCGCTGCGCGGCCTGACCGAACAGCGGGTCCGCATCACGCTTGACGGCATCCCGGTCGATATCGCCTGTCCCAACGACATGAACACGCCGCTTTCCTATACCGATCCGCAGACGGTCGGCAGCATCGCGGTGGTGCCGGGCGTCTCGCCGGTCAGCATGGGCGGTGACAATATCGCCGGCATCATCGCCGTCGAAAGCGCGATGCCGCGTTTCGCCGTCGATGGCGGCACCTTGGTCACGGGGGAGGCGTCCAGCTTCTATCGCAGCAATGGCGACGCCTTTGGCGGCGGCGTCACGCTGACGGTCGCGGGCAAGCGGATCAGTGCCACCTATAGCGGCTCCTACGCCCAATCCGGCAATTATGACGGCGGCGGCAACCGGGGCGTGGTGCGCTCGACCGAATATGCCAAGACCGACCATCAACTGGCGCTCGCCGCCCAGACCCGCCTCGGCCTGTTCGAGCTGAAGGGCGGCTATCATTTCTCGCCCTATGAGGGCTTTCCGAACCAATATATGGACATGACCTCGAACAAGTCCTGGTTCCTCAACGGCCGCTATCGCGGCACCTTTGCCTGGGGCGATGTCGATGCCAGCATCGGCTATCGCGACACCGCCCATCGGATGGACTTCCTCGCCGACAAGCAGCCCGGCGCCATGCCGATGAACACGCAAATCCACAGCTTCACCTCGGCGGTGAAGCTGAGCCTGCCGGTCGGCCCGCACGATACGCTGCGCGTGGGCGGGGATTATCAGCATCAGGGCATGGATGACTGGTGGCCGCCGGTTGCCGGATCGATGATGATGGGCCCCAATCCCTATATCAACATCAACAATGGCCGGCGCGACCGGCTCGGCCTGTTCGGCGAATGGGAATCGCACTGGACCGACCGGCTCTCCACCTCGATCGGCGGGCGCTTCGATCGGGTGCGGATGAATACCGGCGACGTCCAGCCCTATGGCACCGGCATGATGAACATGGCCGACGCGATGGCGGCCGAAGCCTTCAATGCGCGCAGCCATCGCCGCACCGACAATAACTGGAGCGCGACCGCGCTGGCGAGCTGGCGGGCGTCCGACCGGCTCGCCTTTGAACTCGGCTATGCGCACAAGAGCCGCGCGCCCAATCTCTACGAACGCTATGCCTGGGGCCGGGGCGCGATGGCCAGCCAGATGATCGGCTGGTATGGCGACGGCAATGGCTATGTCGGCAATCTCGACCTCAAGTCGGAACAGGCCGATACGGTCAGCGCCGCGCTGCGCCTGACGGCGAAGGGCGGGGCGACGCTGAAAATCTCGCCCTATTATACCCGCGTGAACGACTATATCGACGCGGTCCATCTTCAGGATCTGACCGACATGATGGGCATGCCCAGCGGCTTCGTGCAGCTGCAATTCGCCAATCAGGATGCCGAATTTTACGGCGTCGATGTCAGCGTCAGCGTGCCGCTCCAGCGCAGCGACCATGTCGAAACCAGCTTCACCGCCAGCGCTTCCTATGTCCATGGCCAGAATCTGTCGGACGGCGGCCCGCTCTATCGCCAGATGCCGCTCGATCTGAAGATGGGCCTTGCCCATCGCATCGACGCACTGGAACTGGGCGCCGATGTCGAATTTGTCGCCGACAAGAATCGCGTCGACGCCACCCGCAACGAACCGCGCACGCGCGGCTATGCGCTGGTCGACCTGCGCGCCGGCTATACGCTGCCGCTCTGGGCCAAGGGGCTGAAGCTGACGGTCGAGGCGAAGAATCTCTTCGACGCCGGCTATGATCTGCCGCTCGGCGGCATGTCACTGGGCGATTATGGCGCGACCGGCGTGCTGCGCCCGGTGCCGGGCATGGGCCGTTCGATCAATCTGGGCCTCAGCACGCGCTTCTGACGAACCGGCCGGGCTTGCCTGATCGGCGCGCCCGGCCCCTTGTCTCAGTCTGTTTGGAAATGCGCGGAAGAGCGCATTTCGGGTCACCGCACCGGCCCACACCCCCACCCGATCTCCCAATCAGGATACACTTTGTGGGCGGTCGGGTGGGGGTGTGGGCCGGTGCGGACTTTCCAAACAGAAAGTCAGTGCATCGCCTCATAGTCTTCTCGCAGCGCGTTGAGGTGCGGCCGGGTGAACAGCTTGCCGCGCTCCGCCCAGAAGACGATCAGCAGCGATCCCGATCCGAACACCAGCAGCCCCAGCGTGAAGGGCAGGGTGGTCCCATCGAAGGCGCGGCCGACCAGGCTGCCCAGCGCGCTCGACACCGCGGTCGTCAGGAACGCCTGGAAGGAGGAGGCAACGCCCGCCCCCTTGGAAAAGGGCTCCATCGAGATCGCGCTGAAATTGGACGCGGTGAACGCCACCGTCATCATCGTCATCGCCTGCAGGACCATGAAGGTGACGATCGTTTCCTGCCCGGCCAGGATCACCGCCAGATGCACCGCCGCGATCAGGATGAAGGCGATCAGTGCGCTCTGGCTCAGCCGCCGCGCGCCGAAGCGCGAGACCAGCCGGCTGTTGACCAGGCTGCCGATGCCCATGCTGCCGGCGATCGTCGCAAAGGCGAGCGGGAAGATCTTCTGCGCATGGAACACGTCGAAGAAGATCTGCTGCACCGACAGGATGAAGCCGATGAGGCCGCTCATCACCACGCCGCTCGCCAGCATGTAACCGATCGAGCTGCGCGTGCGGAAGATCGTGCCGACCGTCTGGATGATGGTGCGCGGGTTGATGCGGATGCGATTGTCGGGATGCAGCGTCTCGGGCAGGCGGATCGCCATCCAGCCCAGGATCGCGGTCGCCAGGATCGCCAGCACCCAGAAGATCCAGCGCCACGGCGCGATCCACAATATCGCCTGGCCGAAACTGGGTGCCATCACAGGGATCAGCATGAACACGGCGAAGATCAGCGACATGACCCGTGCCATCGCGTCGCCCTTGAACCGGTCGCGGATGATGCCGACGGTGATGACGCGGCTCGCCCCGGCAAAGAAGCCGGCGCTGGTGCGGGCGATCAGCAACATGGTGAAGCTGTGCGCCCCGGCACAGGCGATCGAGGACAGGATGAACAATATCATCGCCCCGCCCAGCACCTTCTTGCGCCCGAACTGGTCGGACAGCACGCCGAACAGCAGCGATCCCACGCCCAGCCCCATGAAATAGAAGCTGATGATCAGCTGCCGGTCATTGGGGTTGGCGATGTGAAGGTCGCGGCCGATATCGGGCAGGGCCGGCAGCATCGGGTCGATCGACAGCGCATTCATCGCCATCAGGCACGCACACAGCAGCACGAACTCGCGGAAATGAATATCCTTTGCGGCAGGCTGCGCGCCCATGGGGGAATTTTCGGCCATCACTGGCCTATGCGGACAATCGCCCGGCGGCGCCAGCCCCAACGCGCTTATTTCCGCCCCTCATCGCCCGCCTGTCGTCGCCCGCCGGGCATTAACCCTGCCGCATCCAGCCGCTTCGGGCAAACTGCGCAAATATGCCGATTTTGCCGTTAACCATTTTTTACGGCCTGCCGGGCATTCTGCCCCCACTCGCAAACCAAAGGTTGGAACATTGGGTTAGGGATACAGGGGAAGATCATGGCAAATAGTCTCAAAAGTGCGCAGTTTTTGATGGATAGTCGTATGGCCGGTGCGGCCCACGGCTCGGCAGAGGCCTGTTTCGAACTGGGCGTCGCCTATAGCTGCGGCACGGGGGGCATGCCGATCGACCTGGTCGAGGCGCATAAATGGTTCAACCTTGCGGCCCGTGGCGGCAGCGAAGCCGGCCAGAGCATGCGCGCCGAGATCGCCGAGGAAATGACCGCGCGCGAGATTGCCGAGGCCCAGCGCCAGGCCCGCGCCTGGATCGTCGCGACCGAAGTCCGCGCCGCCTGATCAGCCTTCCTTGCGGAAGGGGGTTCTTTCATTGAGCCACAGGCGGTCGCGCTGCACTTCCTCCCGCTCGGCGTCGAGGAATCCCGCCACCGCCCGGCGAAAGCTCGCATTGGGAATATGATGCGCCGAATAGGTGGGCTGCGGCGCATAGCCGCGCGCCAGCTTGTGGCCGCCCTGCGCGCCCGCCTCGACCCGGTTGAGCCCGCGCGCGATCGCCGCATCGATCGCCTGATAATAGCATAGCTCGAAATGCAGGTTGGGCACGTCCTCGCGGCATCCCCAATAGCGGCCATAGAGCGTGTCTTCGCCGATCAGGTTCAGCGCGCCTGCAACCGCCTGGCCCTCGCGCAGCGCCAGCATCAGCAATATCTTGTCCGCCATCGTCTCGCCCAGGATCGAGAAGAAGGACCGGGTCAGATAGGGCCTGCCCCATTTGCGCGCGCCGGTGTCCTGATAGAAATCCCAGAATATGTCCCAATGCGCTTCGGTCAGGGCGCCTCCGGTCAGGTGGACGATCTCCAGCCCCTCGACCGCACGCCGCCTTTCCTTGCGGATATTCTTACGCTTCTCGCTCGACAACTCGGCCAGGAAATCCTCGAACCCGGCATAGCCCTTATTGTGCCAGTGAAACTGGCTGTCCTCGCGAATCAGCCAGCCCGCCGCCTCGAACAGCGCGATCTGGTCGGGATCGACGAAGGTCGCATGCGCCGATGACAGCTCGTTGCGCTCGACCAAAGTCTCGATTCCCGCGATCAGCGCCGGCCCCAGCGTCGAATCGCGCAGCAGCAATCGGGGCCCCGGCACGGGGGAGAAGGGCGCGGCGATCTGTATTTTCGGATAATATTGGCCGCCCGCCCGCTCCCAGGCATCGGCCCAGCCATGGTCGAACACATATTCGCCCTGGCTGTGGGTCTTGGCATAGAGCGGCGCGGCCGCCGCGATCGTCCCGTCCGGCCCGTCGATGACGATCGGCAAGGGTTGCCATCCGGTGCCCGGCCCGACGCTTTCGGACCGTTCCAGTGCGGTCAGGAAATCCCAGCTGACGAACGGATTGGCGCTGCCGGCACAGGCATCCCATTGCGCCCTGGGCAGGTAGGCGACGCCACCGGCGATGCGCGCGACAAATTCGCTCATGCCATCTCCTCGAAGATGATCTGGTCGACATGGGCAGCGGCGATCGCCCGCTGCGCCGCGCTGCGCACCGTCCAGCTCAACACCGGCAGTCCCCGGCGACGGGCGGCATCGGCGAAGCGGAAGGGCAAGTCACGGATATCACAGGCCAGAAAATCGGGATTGGCCAGCCAAAGTGCAAGGGTGCGGCCGAAAAGCGCGCGCAGCCGCCCCTTATTCTGGCTGCTGCTCACCAGCCCGCGCACCATGTCCGGTCGATGTCGGGCAAACCAGCGCATCGCCAGCGGGTTGAAAGACATCACCGCCACCGGCTGGTCGCGGCCGTCGAGCGCCCTCGCCACCGCAGCGCAGATCGGCGCGACATCGCGTCCTTCGACCTTTATCTCGATCAGCAGCGGCGTCGTGATACAGGCGTCCAGCAGTGGGGTAAGGCGCGGGATCGCGCCGCCGTCGGGCAGGCGCAGCGCGTCCAGTTCTGCCGCATTGCGATCCGCCACGGCGCCCGCTTGCCCGGTCATCCGTATCAGGCTGGCGTCATGAAAGACGAAGGGGAGGCCGTCGCGGCTCAGCCGGACATCGCATTCGATGCCCAGCCCCTTGGCGATGGCGGCATCGAACGCCGCCATGCCATTTTCGCTGATGCCCGCCCGATGCAGCCCGCGATGGGCGAAGGGGCGGGCAGTCAGCCAGTCGGGCCGCTTATGCAGCGGGGCGAACCTGCACGATCGCGTCGATCTCGACGGCCGCGCCCAGCGGCAGCACCGGCACGCCGACGGCGCTGCGGGCATGCTTGCCGGCTTCGCCGAACACCGCGACCATCAGTTCCGACGCGCCATTAGCGACCTTGGGCTGGTCGGTGAAGCCCGGCGCGCTGGCGATGAAGGCGCCCAGCTTGACGATCCGCTCGACCCGGTCGAGATCGCCGCCCAGCGCCGCCTTCATCTGGGCGATGAGGTTCAGGCCACAGGCGCGCGCCGCCTCGACGCCATAGTCGAGGTCGCGGTCTTCGCCCAGCCGGCCGGTCATCAGCTGCCCGTCCTTCAGTGCGATCTGGCCGGAAATATGCAGCAGGCCGTTGACCTCGACCGCCGGCACATAGGCGGCGACCGGCGCGGCGGCGGCGGGCAGGGTGATGCCGAGTTCGGCAAGGCGGGCGTCGATGCTCATGCAATGGCTCCATTCAAGGGCGTTGAAATAGCGGGTGCCGGCCCTTCGGCCAGGCGGGCGATGATCCATTTTTCGGCGCTGGCCCAATCGTCGATCCGGGCATGGGCCTTGTCCGCGACCGGGATGTCGCCGGCGATCTCGGGCTCGCCGACCATGTGCAGCCGCCATACGCCGGGCGCATGACGCGCGACCGACGCATGATGCTCGCCCAGATCGTCGATGAACAGGGCGCAGCTCGGCTGGCGCTCGGCCAAGATATTGGCCAGCTTGCGCCCCTTGCCGCCATGGTTCCAGTGGACCGGCAAGTGCAGGCCATGGCTCGCCAGCTGCTCGATGCGCAGCTGGTGGTGGCGCTCGCCGATATTGGTCAGCACTTCGATATCGGCGATCTGTGCCAGCCGGTGCAGCGCCTCGACCGCGCCGCTGATCGGGGTCTGGCGCGCCATTTCGGTATCGAAAAAGGCGATCAGCAATTCCCACACCAGTTCGCGTTCCAGCGGGATGCCGCTGTCCTTGTGGCGCAGCGCCTCGGCAAAACCCTGTTCGCGCATGTCGAAATGCACGTCATGCGTCTCGTCCAGCCAGTGGCGGAACGGCACGACCATGTGCAGCAATACCTCGTCGCAGTCGGTGATGATCAGCGGACGGCTCATCGGCTCAGATTCTCCTTCGCGGCGATCAGGGCCGCCGGGCTGCTGTCGATCGCCTCGGCACAGGCAACCAGATCGGGTTCATGGTCGGCCAGGAAGGCCAGCACCGCGCCCAAAATCGCGCGATTGCCGACGCCGGCGCGCAACGCATCGGCATCCAGGCCGGTCAGCGCCAGCAGCCGATCGGCCCGGCGACCATCGCTCAGCGTCCATCCCATTGCCATCAATGCCAAAATTTCGGCATCGGCGGCGCTATCCGGCTTGCCATTCTGGGTCTCGGGTCGCATGATTGGCTCTCGCGGAATGGGCGGCTATAGGCGCGCACCAAGGGGCTTCTCTGGAACGCGGGTGACTCGTGGCAAAGCGCGTGCTCGTTGTCGAGGACAACGAACTCAATCTGAAACTTTTTTGCGACCTGCTGCGCGCGCACGGGCATGACGTGCTGCCGCTGCGCGACGGCCGCGACGTGCTGGCCCAGGCGCGCGAATTCGCGCCGGACCTGGTCATCACCGACATCCATCTGCCCCATGTCAGCGGCTATGACCTGATCGTGTCGCTCAAGGGCGATGACAGCCTGTCGGCGGTGCCGATCATGGCGGTCACCGCCTATGCCGGGAAGGGCGATGAGGACCGCATCCGCGCGGCCGGCGCCGACGCCTATGTGTCCAAGCCGATCTCGGTGCTGCGGTTCGTCGAACAGGTGAACGCGCTGCTGTAACCGGCCGGCAATAGCGTCACTGATGCGTCATCATTCGGTCGCTGCTCTGACATCATAGCGCAGTTTGCGCGTCATCCTCCTCTGTCACGTCATGCGCGCCAAGGGCGCGGCGGTCATGCCGACGCTCGGATGCACAGGGGTATTTTATCATGTCTCATCTGACCGACGAGGCGCGCGCGGCCTTCCGCGATGCGCAGCCCAAGATTGTTTCGGGCGAAGACAGTCTGGAAGCCATCGTCGCGGCCAATCCGGGCCGCCGCTCCGTCCTGAAGAACGGCCTGCTGGGCCTGTCCGTGCTGCCGATGCTGGGCGCGCTCGCGGCCTGCGACGATGATGACGACGACAGCACGCCGGCGCCCACGCCGACGCCGACACCTACCCCCACGCCGACTCCGACGCCCAGCTATGGCATCAACTTCACCTCGGTCGCGATCAACACCAACGACACCGTGACCGTGCCGTCGGGCTATACCGTCGATGTGCTGCTCAAGGCGGGCGATCTGGTGGAAGCCGGCACCGCCTTCGCCAACGGCACTTTCCCGACCAGCGTCAGCCAGACCGCGGCCTGGGCCGGCGGCAATCATGACGGCATGGAATATTTCGAACTGACCGGCACCGACGCCAACAGCGGCGGCCTGCTCGCGATCAACTTCGAACTGCCCGACTATAACATCCTCTTCTCCAGCGGCAGCTATAACGCGTCGACCGCCACCGCCGATCAGAAGGCGATCGCGCTGTCGGCCGTCGGCATCGCCGTGGTCGAAGTGACCAAGGGCACGGACGGCAAGTTCGCGGTCAAGGCCGGCTCGAAATATAACAAGCGCTACAGCGGCAACACCGACTATCGCGTCGGCGGTCCTGCTGCGGGCGTCCTGCCCGGCACGATCCGCGGCATGCTCAACAACTGCTCGTCGGGCCGCACTCCCTGGGGCACCTACCTCACCTGCGAGGAAACGACGAACAACTATCTCGACCCGACCCAGCCCAACACCAGCTATGGCTGGGTGGTCGAGATTGACCCGTTCCAGGAACTGGCCCCGGCGACCAAGCGCACCGCACTCGGCCGTTTCAGCCATGAAAATGTCGCCCACATGACCGACGCCAGCAATCGCGTCGCCTTCTACATGGGGGATGATTCGACGCCGGGCTGCGTCTACAAGTTCGTGCCGGACCGCGCTTTCAGCAGCAGCAACCGCGCCGCCAACACCGACCTGCTCGATTATGGCACCCTCTATGTCGCGCGCTTCAATGCCGACGGCACGGGCGAATGGCGTCCGCTGGTCCAGGGTCAGAACGGTCTGGTCGCGGGTGCCCAGGATCCGGGCAATGTCAGCCAGTCGACCACGCCGCCGACGCCGACGACGGTCAATTTCACCAACCAGGCCGATGTGCTGGTCAACACCCAGTCGGCCGCCCGCGTCGCCGGTGGCACGATCATGGACCGTCCGGAATGGATCACGGTCGCGCCCAACAAGCAGGCGATCTTCGTCACGCTGACCAACAATAGCGGCCGCCGCGTCACCGATGCGCCCGATCCGCGCGTGACCAACCTGCACGGCCATATCCTCAAGTTCCGTGAAAATGGCGACTCGCCGCTGGCGACCGCCTTCACCTGGGAAATCTTCCTGCTGGCGGGCAATCCCGCGCTCGCGGAAGATAATCTCAAGGGCAATATCAACGGCGACTATTTCTCCAGCCCTGACGGCATCCGCATCGACCCCCAGGGTCGCCTGTGGGTCCAGACCGACCATAATCTGACCGGCAATGCCGGCACGCTGAACGGCGCCGCCACCAACATGACCGGCGCCTTCGGTAACAACTCGATGTATTATATCGACCAGACCAGCAAGCAATCGAAGCGCTTCCTGGTTGGCCCGGCGGGCTGTGAGATCACCGGCATCGCCTATACGCCGGACCTCAAGAACTTCTTCATCAACATCCAGCATCCGACCGGCAACTGGCCGGTGGCGGGGCAGCAGCCGCGCTCCTCGACGATCGTGGTACGTCGCACCGACGGCCAGCCGGTCGGCAACTGACGACATTGGGCTCCCGATCTTCGGATCGGGGGCCTAGCCGGCGCGAATGCTAACAGGAAAAGGCCCGCTCCCAACAGGGACGGGCCTTTTTCGGTGCCGAAAGATCAGGCGCGCGGGCGCGAAGCCCGCAGCGGCTTACTTGATCTTGGCTTCCTTGAACTCGACATGCTTGCGCACGACCGGGTCATACTTGCTGAAGCTCAGCTTTTCGGTCGTGGTGCGCGGGTTCTTCTTGGTGACGTAGAAGAAGCCAGTGTCAGCCGTGCTGACGAGGCGGATCTTGACAGTTGCCGGCTTGGCCATGGCTTGGTCCCTGGTCTTGAAATAGCGTAAAAAGAAAAGCGGCCCTGTCGGACCGCCCCGTTTCAGCGGTGCCCCTTGGGACAGATTCGCCCCGATGTCAAGGCTCGCGCGCCCAATGGAGGCTGTGCAACAGGCTTTACGGCCCTTTAACCCTATGCACGCATGCTGCCAGGCGGGGCGCGGATGAAGGGAGATGGCTCCATGCGACATGATCCGAAACTGGCGATTCTCGCGGACCTGCTGCGGCGGGTCGACGGACTCGCCGCCCAGCGCGGCCATGTGTCGGTGCCGCGCCTGCATGACGAGGTCGACCAGATACGCCATATCGCGCGCGCCTTCCGCGTCGACAGCGTCGGCGACCTGGCCGCCACGCTCCAGTCGGTCCTCTCGCTAGACGGGCTCGATTCGGTCATCCTCTCCTATCTCGACCGGATGCGGGACGCGATCGCCGACGAACTGCCGCCGCTCGACAATATTTTGCCGCCGGCCGCCGCGCCCGCTACGGTGCATCGCCTGCACGCCTGACGGGATTTGGAATGGACGCCTTGTTGATCGCCCTGCTGGGCTGCCTGTTCGGGGAAATCGGGGACAAGGGGCAGTTGCTCGTGCTGGCGCTCGCCCATCGTTACCAGCGTGACGGGGCGATCATCGCCGGCGTCGCCGTTGCCGCCATCGCCAATGCCGCCCTTTCCGCGGCAGCGGGCGCCTGGATCGGGCCGATGCTCGGCCGTGATGCACGGCTGCTGTTCATGGCGCTGTCGGTCCTGTTCCTGGGCGTCGGCCTGCTCTGGCCGGTGAAGATGCCCGACACGCTCGACGACTGGCGCATCGGGCCGTTCCTCACCACTGCGCTGGGCGTCTTCATCCTGGGCTTTGGCGACGGCCCGCAATTCCTGATCCTGGGCATCGCCACCCGCACGACCGACCCGGCGCTGGCCGCGATCGGCGGCGCGATCGGCGTGATCGCCGCCAGCGTGCCGGTCATCCTGATGCGCGACCGGTTCCTTTCCGTGCTGCCGGTGCGCGCGATTCGCCTGGTCGGCGGCGGCATCGCCATATTGGCGGGCGCAGGCATGGCGATGAGCGCGATCGGCCGGCTCTGATCGATTCCCTTCATCAGCCTGACCGATAAATTGCCCAAAGATTTCCGACTTGCGGGGGCACCTTATTGACGGACAATCATTATATGTCCGAAATCAATTCCGCCCCAACAGGAGGACAGTGCATGACCGCCCCCGATCTCAAGACGCCCACCGACCTCAAGAGCAATGCCACCAGGTCGGTCGCAGAGGCCCTGAACGGCGCCCTGGCCGACAGCTTTGCCCTCTATCTCAAGACCAAGAATTTTCACTGGCACGTCTCCGGCCCGCATTTCCGCGACTATCATCTGATGTTTGACGAGCAGGCGACCGAGATTCTGGGCGTGACCGACCTGATCGCCGAGCGCGTGCGCAAGACTGGCAATACCACGCTGCGTTCGATCGGCGACGTCGCCCGTCACCAGAGCGTCAAGGACAATGACGCCGATTTCGTCAGCCCGGCCGACATGCTCAAGGAACTGCGCGACGACAATCTGGCGCTGGTCGAAACCTTCCGCGCGGTGAAGGCCGCCGCCACCGAGGCAGGCGACAATGCGACCGAAGGCATTGTCGACGACTGGACCGACCAGGCCGAACAGCGCGCCTGGTTCCTGTTCGAAGCCGCCCGCGGCGCCTGACTCTGAAAAGGGCCTCCCGGCAAGTCACCGGGAGGCCCTTCTATATGCGATTGCCTAAAAGCCGTTCGCTTCGAGCCTGTCGAGAAGCGGTCAGCGCTACGCCTCGTCCACCACCCCGATCGCCACGATCTCGATCGCGCCGTCCTTGCCGGCAAAGTCGACCGTCTCGCCGATTTCGGCGTCCATCATCGCGCGGGCCAGCGGTGCGGAAAAGCTGATCCGCCCCTCATGCGGATCGGCCTCGTCATCGCCGACGATCGCCACGGTCTTCTCCTGCCGGTTCAGCCGATAGGTCACCCGCGTGCCGAACGCGACCGCTTCGCCATCAGGGGCCGGGCGCAGTTCCGCCGTCGCCAGCCGCGTGCGCCAATAGCGCAGCACCCGCTTGTGCTTCTTGGCGGCTTCCTCGTCCATCGCAGCGGTGTCGATCGCTTCCAGCGTCGCCACCTGTTCCTGCGTCAGCCGCAATCCGCGCGCCGTGACCCAGTTCGGCCCCAGCGGGATCGGCAGCTCGAACTTGGGCTCCATATGCTCATCGTCGCTCTCGCGACGAAAGGCGACACTCATCTTGCCTCTCCCAATGGGGGAAGGCCGAGGTCGACGCTGTCGAAATAGGTCAACTGACCGTCCTTATAATAATCGCTGGCTGTCAGTTCCACATGCACAATGCCCATGGCGAGGGTCAGCGCCTGGATGCTGTCCACGCCAAAACTATGCCTGCGTCGGGTGCGATCCGGCCATAATATCTCATACTCGCACTTATATTCAGCCGTCGGCATCTGCACGGGCTGATAGAAACGCACCAGCATCAGCTGGCCGGCACATGAAAATTCTCGTTCGACAAAGACCGGCGATTCGCCGTCAGTCTTCATCGAACAGGCCTGCCAACTGCTCCACCATCGTGCCGCCCAATTGTTCGGCGTCCATGATGGTCACGGCGCGGCGATAATAGCGGGTGACGTCATGGCCGATGCCGATCGCCACCAGTTGCACCGGCGACCGGTTCTCGATCCAGTCGATCACCTGGCGCAGATGCCGTTCCAGATAGGTGCCGCTATTGACCGACAGGGTGCTGTCGTCGACCGGCGCCCCATCGGAAATCACCATCAATATGCGCCGCTCCTCGGGCCGGGCGATCAACCGCGCATGCGCCCACAGCAGCGCCTCGCCGTCGATATTTTCCTTCAGCAGCCCTTCGCGCATCATCAGGCCCAGATTCCTGCGCGCCCGGCGCCAGGGTTCGTCGGCCTTCTTGTAGATGATGTGGCGCAGGTCGTTGAGCCGCCCCGGCATCGGCGGACGCCCCGCCGCCAGCCAGTCCTCGCGGCTCTGTCCGCCCTTCCAGGCGCGCGTGGTGAAGCCGAGGATTTCGGTCTTCACGCCGCAGCGTTCCAGCGTGCGGGCCATGATGTCGGCGCTGATCGCGGCGATGCTGATCGGTCGGCCGCGCATCGAGCCGCTATTGTCGATCAACAGGGTGACGACGGTATCGCGAAACTCCGTGTCGCGCTCGATCTTGTAGGTCAGCGACCGGGTCGGGTCGATCACGATCCGCGCCAGCCGCGCCGCGTCGAGAATCCCTTCCTCCTGGTCGAAATCCCACGACCGCAGCTGCTGTGCCATCAACCGGCGCTGCAACCGGTTGGCAAGCTTGGTGACGGCCCCCTGCAAGGACACAAGCTGCTGGTCCAGGAAACCGCGCAGCCGGTTCAGCTCATCCTCGTCGCACAGGTCGTCGGCGGTGACGACCTCGTCATGCTTCTGGGTATAGGATTTATAGTCGAAGCCGGGGGGCAGGTCGGATGTCGGCCGATTGGGCCGCACCGGCATCATGCCTTCCTCGCCCATATCGTCGGCGCCGTCTTCCGCGTCGGCGTCGAACTCCTCGCTATAGTCGGTGTCGCCCTCTTCGGTCTCACCGCCCTGATCCTCGGACCGGGCCTCGGCGTTCATGTCGCTGTCGCCCGATTCCTCCTGGCCGGAATCGCCTTCTTCCTGCTCTTCCTCCTTATCCTCGCCCTCATCCTCGGGCTCGGGGTCGTCGGTTTCGGGCGGCACGTCGGCATCGACCAGTTGCAGATGCTCCAGCATCGCCTGGGTCAGCTTCTGGAAGGCGCGCTGATCGTCGATGGCGAGGCCCAGCGCATCCAGGTCGCTGCCCGCCTTGTCCTCGATCCACTGGTCGACCAGCTTCATCGCCGGCTGCAATTCCTCGGGCACGGCCTGGCCGGTCAGCCGTTCGCGCACCTTGAGCGCCAGCGCGGTCGACAGCGGCACTTCGTCCGCCGCCCGTGCCCGGCGGATCGGGTCGGACTTCAGGCGCATCGCCAGCGCCTCGTTCAGGTTCGCGCGCACGCCATCCAGCGCCCGCGAACCGATCGCCTCGACCCGCGCCTGCTCGACCGCGTCGAACACTGCGCGCGCCACCGCTTCCCCCGGCGCCATCGCATTATGCAGCTTGGCATTATGGTGGCGCAGCTTCAGCGCATTGGCGTCGGCAAAGCCACGCGCCAGCGCCACCTGATCGGCGGGCAAAGCGCGGCTGGGCGTCGGCACCTTGATCGCCTTGCCCACCATGTGCGGCGTGTCGGCGGTGAAGCTCACCTCCACCTCCGCGTCGCGCGTCATCGCCCGCGCGGTACCGGCCAGCACATCCTTGAAGGCATCGAGGGGGGAACGTTCGGTCACCGGCCCTCCGGATCGCGCACGCGCGGCACGGCGACGGTCTCGATCTGGGTCTCGACCTCGGTCATCAGCTTGTGGACCGGGCATTTGGCCGCGACAGCGATCAGCCTGTCATGCTGCTCGTCGCTCATCGGCCCGGTCACGGCGATACGAGTGGTCAGCCTGTAGATGCCGGCCCGCTCCTGGCTGGCATCGCGCACCACGCCGACATGGATATTCTCGACCGGAATGCCGTTGCGCTGCGCATACCAGAGCATGGTCATCGCCTTGCACGCACCCAGCGCCGAATCATACATGTCATGGGGGTCCGGCCCGGCGTCATGGCCGTCCGGCGCCGACATGTCGGCGACGATCTCATGCCCCCGGATGCTGATCCGGTGCGCACTGCCGCCATTGGGGTCGATCCGTTCGACGACGATCATGGGTCTGCCCTTTCGTTCAAGGGGCCGTGCGAAGGTTCAGTTCGCGCGGCTCGCCACGCTCTCGGGCAGATCCTTGCCAAAGACGCGCTGATAATATTCCGCCACCAGCGGCCGTTCCGCCTCATCGCACTTGTTGAGGAAGGACAGGCGGAAGGCGAAGCCGACATCCTTGAAGATCAGCGCATTCTGCGCCCAGCTGATCACGGTTCGGGGCGACATCACGGTCGAGATATCGCCGTTGATGAAGCCCTGGCGGGTCAGTTCCGCCACCTTGATCATGCTCTCGACCTCCTTGCGGCCGCCCTCATGGTCGTACTCGCCGGACTTGGCCAGTACCACCTGCGCCTCGGTCGCGGCGGGCAGGTAGTTCAATGCCACCACCAGGTTCCAGCGGTCCATCTGACCCTGGTTGATCTGCTGCGTGCCATGATAGAGGCCGGTCGTGTCGCCCAGGCCGACCGTGTTGGCGGTCGCGAACAGGCGGAAATGCGGGTTCGGCCGGATCACGCGATTCTGGTCGAGCAAGGTCATCTTGCCATCGGTTTCCAGCACGCGCTGGATCACGAACATCACGTCCGGGCGGCCGGCATCATATTCGTCGAACACCAGGGCGACCGGGCGCTGCAGCGACCAGGGCAGCAGGCCTTCCTTGAATTCGGTGACCTGCTGGCCGTCCTTCAGCACGATCGCGTCGCGCCCGACCAGGTCGATACGGCTGATATGCGCGTCCAGGTTGATGCGGATGCACGGCCATTTCAGGCGCGCGGCGATCTGTTCGATATGGCTCGACTTGCCGGTGCCATGATAGCCTTGCACCATCACGCGGCGGTTGAAGGCGAAGCCGGCCAGGATCGCCAGCGTGGTGTCCGGGTCGAACACATAGGCGGGGTCGAGGTCGGGCACGCGCTCGTCGGCCTGGGAAAAGGCCGGAACCTTCATGTCGATGTCGATGCCGAACATCTCGCGCACATCGACCTCCCGGTCGGGCGCCTCCATCAGCGTCTCGGAACGGGCATCGGGCTGGATGTTGGAAATGTCGGTCATGTCGTCATCATCTTCCTGCGAGTCACTCTCGCCCTAAACGATAGGGCAAGGGTGTGTCGAGACAGTGGGGGCTCATCATTCAGCGATCAAGCGGCCCATTCGGTCAGATTGGCCTCCTGTCCGACCAGTGCCAGTCCATGGGCGATCGATGTCAGCTCGCCGCCGGTCGCGATCCGGTCGCGGCCGAAACGGCGGAAGAAGATATCGCGGATCGCCGGGATCAGCGACGATCCGCCGGTCAGGAACACCCGGTCGATGCTTTCCGGGGCGACATTGGCCTTGGCCAGCGCCTTGTCGACGGTCGCCTCGATCGCGGCGATGTCGGCCGCGATCCAGCGCTCGAAATCGGCGCGTGCAACCTCGGTCTCGATTCTGATGCCGCCACCCTCGAAGCGGAAGGTGGCATTGTCCGCGTCGGACAGGGCCCGCTTCAGTGCGCCGACCGCATCATAGAGCGGATAGCCCAGTTCCTTCTCGATCACCGTGATCATCCGGCCGATCGCGGCGGGATCGCGCGCCGCCTTCTGCAATTTGGCCAGCTCGTCCATCGTCCGCCGGTTGCGCATCAGCGCCAGGCGCGACCAGTCGGCGAAATCGGCGAAATAGCTGCGCGGTATCTCCAGCTCCTTGCCGAAGGAGGTGTAGGCGCCGCCCTTGCCCAGCATCGGCAGCACCAGCTGGTCCATGATGCGATAATCGAACCGGTCGCCGGCCAGGCCGATGCCCGACGATCCCAGCGGCACGCAGCGCCGCGCCGCGCCCGGCGCCTCGACCCGCACCAGTGAAAAGTCGCTGGTGCCGCCGCCGAAATCCGCGACCAGGATGGTCGCCGCGCTGTCGAGCCGGCTGGCATAGCTGAATGCCGCGCCCAGCGGCTCATAGACATAATGGATCTCGCTGCCGAAGCCGGCGAACATCGCATCATAGCGCTGCCGGGCCAGCGCCTCGTCGGGCCGGGCGCCGGCATATTCGACCGGCCGGCCGACGACGATCCGCTCGGGGCGCTTGTCCAATGTCCCATCGGCATGGCCGATCATCTTTCCCAGGAACATCTGTCCCAGTTCCTCGAAGCGATAGCGTTTCTCGAAGATGCTGGCGCTCTCGAAGATCGGACTGGCCGCCACCGACTTGAAGGATTGCAGGAACCGGCTGTCTTCGGGAAATTCCAGATATTCGCTGATCGCCCAGGGGCCGGCTTCATGCGCCATGCCGCCCTTCACATGGCTGTCGTGCCAGAAGCACAGGGCAGACCGGAACACCGCGCCGGTCGCCTGCGCACCGGCAAATTCGACCAGTTCCGACTGGCCGGCATCGGCGATGGCGGCGACGCTGTTGGTCGTGCCGAAATCAAGGCCCAGCGCGCGGGGCTGATCCTGCATGGGGTCTCTCCGGGAAAATCGAGGGCCGGGCGCTATGGCAGCGTCATTCCCACCCGGCAAGGCCATCCTGTCCTACATCGGGGGCTGATGCTAGACCGGATAAGGCTGGGCAGGCGCGCGCAGCAAGATTTCCAACTCTTGTAACTTGATGTCAAAATAAGCGGGAAATATGCGAAGTTAAGCGAACACCGGCGCCTTGCGCAGATGGCCATAGGCCTCGATCACGTCCTGCAACTGCCCCTCCTTGGTGCGGTCGCCGCCATTATGGTCGGGATGATAGCGGCGCAGCAATTCGGTATAGCGGGCGCGCAGCGCCTTGCGGTCGGCGTCGATCGGCAGGCCCATCACCGACAGCGCCTTGCGATCCTCGGATGACAGGAACTGGCCGTCCTGCCGCACCTGCGCATCGGCCCGTGCCTTGGCCACCCTTTCCTTGAACTTGGCGCCGATCGCGTCGAGCGGGTCCTGGAAGTCCGACCATTTGGGCGGCGGGCTGGCAGCATTGCTGGAAAAGGCGCGGGTCTCCCGCTCCCAACCGGCATAGGGGCGCTGGGCCGCGGCAATCTCCTCCGGGCTCATGCCGGTGAAGAAATTATAGCCCTGGTTGAAGGCGCGGACATGGTCCAGGCACAGCCAGCGCCATTGCGGCCCCTCCTGATGCGACCGGTGGCCTTCCTGCAATGGCGCGCGAAATTCGCCCGGTTCCGGGCAACCGGGCACGGCGCAGGGGCGGTCGCTTTCCACGCGGCCATGGAAACGGTTGAAACGACGGGTCGAGAAGGGATCGCTGCTCAAGATTGTCCTGATGGAATGGCTGGCAAAGCAGCCTATATAGGGCGCATGACCACCGACCTCAAAGGCCCTGTCGCCACCGAAATCGAGGCGCGGCTGCGCGCCGCCCTGACTCCTGCCCATCTCGCCGTCATAGATGACAGCGAAAAGCATCGCGGCCATGCCGGCCATGACGGGTCGGGCGAAAGCCATTTCACCGTGGAGATCGTCGCCGAACGGTTCGTCGGCCAGAACCGCGTCGCTCGCCAGCGCCTGGTCAATGCCGCGCTCGCCGACCTGCTGCGCGACAAGGTCCATGCCCTCGCGATCAAGGCCCGCGCACCCGGAGAAGCCTGACCCCAACGACAGGAGCCGTCCCATGTCGAGCGACAATTTGCTGCTGCAGACGATCACGCCAACGACCCATGATCTGGGCGATTTCAAGGTGCATCGCGCGCTCCCGGCAAAGGAGCGGACCATGGTCGGCCCCTTCATCTTCTTCGACCAGGCAGGGCCGGCGCTGTTGCCGACGGGGCAGGGGGTGGACGTCCGCCCCCATCCGCACATCAACCTCGCCACCGTCACCTATATGCTGGAAGGGACGTTCCTCCACCGCGATTCGCTCGGCACGCAGCAGTTGATCGGTCCCGGCGCGGTCAATCTGATGACCGCGGGCAAGGGCATCGTCCATTCGGAACGCACCCCGCCCGCCGATCGCGGCCATGACAAGAAATTGCTGGCGATCCAGACCTGGCTCGCCTTGCCGGAGCGCGACGAGGAATGCGATCCCGCCTTCGAGCATGTCGAGGGCGGCGGCCTGCCGGTGCTGGAGGATCATGCTTCCTGGGCGCGGGTCATCATGGGCACGCTCTGGGGTGAGACGGCGCAGGTCTCAACCTATGCCGACACCATCTATGCCGATATCCAGCTGCGTCCCGGCGGGTCCATCCCGGTCGATGCGATTGCGGAGGAGCGGGCGCTCTATCTCTGGCAGGGATCGGCCACGCTCGACGGCATCGAACTGGCGCCCCAGACCCTCTATGTGCTGCGCCCCGGCGTGCCCGCGACGCTGCACAGCGATCATGGCGCCAATCTCGTCCTGTGCGGTGGCGAGGCATTCGCGACCCCGCGCCATGTCTGGTGGAATTTCGTGTCCTCTCGCCCGGACCGGCTGATGCAGGCGCGCGAGGATTGGGATGCGATGCGCTTCCCGCTCATTCCGGGCGACGATCAGGAATTTATCCCGATCCCGCAGGGCCGGCCCAAGACCGTCAGCTACCCCTAACGGCCGAACGAAGATTTATTCTACGAAGGTCAGCGACAGATTCTCGGCATTCTTCGGAATGTCGATCCGGCTTTCGTTGATCGACGCTTCCTCGCCGGGCTTCAGCCGGGCCTTGTCCGCCTTGGTGGTCCAGCTGAACACCAGCCGGTTCTGCCGATCGCGCAGTTGCACCAGCACCGGCGGCACCGGCAGCGCCTGCTTGCCGCTGTTCACGATCCGCGCGCCAAAGGCGAAATATTCCTCGCCGGTCGGCAGCTTGCGCCGCTCGGCTGGCTTGGACAGATAGAAGAGCAGGTCCGGATCGCCCTCTTCGGCGACCAGCCCCATATTCACCGCCCAGGCCGGCGGCCCGAAATAATGGAGCGCAGCGCCGGCGGCCGCGACCAGCAGGAAGAAGAGGACGGCGGCCCAGGTCAGCAGCTTGGCGCCATTGCGCCGACGCTTGGCCGGCAGCGACGGCGGCGGTGGCACCTCTTCGGCGGGCTGCGACACGCCGGCATAGATGTCGTCGAACCGGTAATCGGGGGCGATCGCGGGTGTCGGCTCGGCCGCAGGTTCGACCGGCGGCGGGGCCGCGGCCTCCGGCTGCACGGGTGCGACCGGTTCCGGCTCGGGCGCCGGCGTGAATCGCATCGGCGCTTCGGCGGGCGCCGCTTCCACGGGGGGGCGCGGTGGCGGAGGCGGAGCGGGTGGCGGCGCGACCGGCGCGGGCATCACCGGTTCCGGCGCCTCTTCGCGCGGCGCGGGGGCGGGGCCTTCCTGGAACCAGCTATGCTTGCAGGCGGCGCACCGCACCTGGCGTCCGTCCGGACCGACGGCGGTGTCGGGCACGATGTAGCGCGTCGCGCAATTGGGGCACACCAGGATCATTCTGCTTCATAGGCATGGCAGGGACTCTAGGGCAAGAGTCTGAAATGCGGCGCGACCGATCGCAGCGACTCGCGGCATTGTGCGGGATAGTTTGTCGGCCCGCCCTTTACGCATCCCCGCCGCCTGTGCCATGGCAGGGCTTCGGGGAAGCAGGGAGCGCATCAGCGCCACACATTATATATGTCGGCCATCGTCCAGTTCGAAAATGTCGGTCTGCGCTATGGTCTGGATAGCGAAACCCTGTCCGACGTCAGCTTCTCGCTCAACAGCGGCGACTTTTATTTCCTCACCGGAAGTTCGGGTGCGGGCAAGACCTCGCTGCTGAAATTGCTCTATCTGGCCCAGCGGCCCAGTCGCGGCGTGATCCGCATGTTCGGCGAGGATGTGGTGACGCTTCCCCGCAAGCGCCTGCCCGGTTTCCGCCGTCGCATCGGCGTCGTGTTCCAGGATTTCCGCCTCGTCCCGCATCTGTCCGCTTATGACAATATCGCCCTGCCGCTGCGGGTCGCCGGCATGAATGAAGGGGAAATCGACGCACCGGTCAGCGAAATGCTTAACTGGGTGGGGCTGGGCGATCGCGGCCAGGCGCGACCAGCGACCCTGTCGGGCGGAGAGCAGCAGCGCGTCGCCATCGCCCGCGCGGTGATCGGCCGGCCGGAAATATTGGTCGCCGACGAACCGACCGGTAACGTCGACGCAGACATGGCCCGCCGCCTGATGACCCTGTTCGAAGCGCTTAATCGCCTCGGCACCACGATCGTCGTCGCCACTCACGATCTGCCGCTGATGGCGCAGGTGGCGAGCGCGCAGATGATGCGGCTGGACAAGGGCCGGCTGGCCGATCCTACCGGCGCGCTGCGCTATCCGCCCCGGCCGCAGGGCGGCGCCTGATGGCCGGGGGCAATCGTCGCAGCGCCGCCGCCGCGCGCCATCGCCTGCTGCCCGCTGGTCGGGTGGCGGGGCCGATGCCCTGGATCATCGCGATCATGATGTTCCTGACCGTGCTGGCCGCCGCTGCGGGCCTCGGCCTTGGCACCGCCGTTCGCGCGATGAGCGCCGATCTGGCCGGTCGCGCCACGGTTCAGGTGGTGGAGGCCGATGCGCAGCAGCGCGACCGTCTCTCGGCCCGCGTGCAACAGGCGCTGCGCGGCAATCGCGATGTGCGCCAGGTCGCGCCGGTCCCGGCTGCGACGCTGGCGCAGCAGCTGCGTCCCTGGCTCGGCGCCGATGTGACCAGCGGCGACCTGCCGATCCCGGCGCTGATCGATGTCAGCCTGACGCCGGGCGATCCGACGGCCAAGGTCGACCGGTTGCGCCGGTCGCTTGCCACCCTGTCGCCCAGCCTGCGGGTCGAACCCCATGCCGCCTTCCTCGCGCCGCTGGCCGGCCTGCTCACCGCGCTAGGCTGGCTGTCGGGCGGGCTGGTGCTGCTGATGGGGCTCGCCACCGGCGCCGTCGTCGTGCTGGCGGCGCGCGGCGCGCATGACAGCCATCGCATCACGATCGAGGTGCTGCACCTGATGGGCGCGACCGATGTGCAGATCGCCCGCCTGTTTCAGCGTCGGATCGCGCTCGATGCGACCATGGGCGGCGCATTGGGCTTTTCCTTCGCCGTGCTGGTGATCCTGCTGATCGGCGCACGCCTGTCGGCCACCGGATCGCAGCTGATGGGCGCGGTCGCCTTGCCTTGGAGCAGCTGGGCGCTGCTCGCGGCGCTGCCGATTGCCGGCATTCTCCTGTCGACGCTGACCGGCCGCTGGACCGTGCTGCGCGCGCTCGGGCGCTCGCTATGATCGTCCGCCTGATCGCCGTTGCGCTGCTCGGCTGGATGCTGGGCTTTGCCTGGTTCGCGATGTTCCTGCCCCAGCCGCTCGACGGGCGACAGACCGACGCGATCGTCGTGCTGACCGGCGGCGCCGGTCGCATCGACCGCGGGCTGGCCCTGCTGGAGGAAGGCGCGGCCAAGCGCATGCTGATTTCGGGCGTCGACCGCTCGGTTCGCCCGGTCGAACTGGCGGCTGAATATAAGACGCGCCTGTCGCTCTTCACCTGCTGCATCACCCTGGGGCGCGAGGCGATCGACACCCGCTCCAACGCGATCGAAACGGCGCGCTGGCTGGAACGGCGCGATTATAAAAGCGTCCGCCTCATCACCACCGACTGGCATATGCGTCGCTCCGCGCTGGAACTGCGCCAGGCGCTTCCGGGCCGCGTCAACCTGGTCTATGACGCCGTGCCCAGCCGTCCCAGCCTCACCATATTGGTGCGGGAATATAATAAATATCTCGCGCGCCGCGTGGCCGCGCTCTTTGGTATCTGATCCATGCCCCTGTTCACTGCCTTTCGCTCGCTCGTCTTCATGCTGGCCTTCTATGTCGGCACGGCCTTCTTCGTGCTGGCGGCCGTCATCGGCGGGATGTTCAAGCCCGCGCATGTCCAGTCGGCGGCGACCGGCTGGAGCCGCTTTCATCGCCTTTGCGTGCGCTGGATATTGGGGCAGCGGATCGTGGTCGATGGCGACCTGCCGATCGGTCCCTATCTCTACATCATCAAGCATGAATCGATGTTCGAGACGATCGATCTCCTCTGCCTGTTCGACCGGCCGGTAATCGGCGCGAAGCGCGAACTGCTCGACATTCCCTTCTGGGGCGGCATCGCGCACCGCTATGGCCTGATCCCGATCGAAAGGACCGCCGGCGCCAGCGCGCTGCGCAGCCTGCGCGCTTCGGCCAAGGACGCCGTGGCGCAAGGGCGGGCGGTCTGCCTCTTCCCTGAAGGCACGCGCGTGCCGCATGGCGAGGCGCCGCCGCTCAAGTCGGGCTTTGCCGGCCTCTACAGCCTGCTCGGGCTGCCGGTGGTGCCGATCGCGATCGACAGCGGCGTCGTCTCGCCGCGCGGCAAGTTCCTGAAGCGCTCCGGCACCATCACCTACAAGGTGGGCGAAATCGTCCCCACCGGCCTCGACCGCAAGGAAGCCGAGGTCCGCGTCCACGCCGCGATCAACGCGCTTAACCCGGCTTCAGCCCTTATCGGTCAGTGAGACCGGCCGAAATCGGGCTTGGCGTCGTCCTGGCCCTGTTCGATGATCGACCGGCGGATCGCGCGGGTGCGGGTGAACAGGTTGAACAGGGCGTCACCGTCATTCCAGCGGATCGCCCGCTGCAAGGCTGACAGATCCTCCGAAAAACGCTGCAGCATTTCCAGCACCGCGTCCTTGTTCGCCAGGAACACGTCGCGCCACATGGTCGGGTCCGACGCGGCAATGCGGGTGAAGTCGCGGAAGCCGCCGGCCGAATATTTGATCACCTCGCTCTGAGTGACATTCTCCAGGTCGCTGGCCGTGCCGACGATCGTATAGGCGATCAGATGCGGCAAATGGCTGGTCACCGCCAGCACCAGGTCATGATGCGCCGGGTCCATCGTCTCGACATCGGCGCCAACCCGGCGCCACAGTTCCGACACCCGCTCGACGGCGGTGGGATCGGCATCGGCGGGCGGGGTGACGATCGACCAGCGCCCCTTGAACAGGGTGGCAAAACCCGCTTCCGGTCCGCTATTTTCGGTGCCGGCCACCGGATGCGCCGGGATGATGATGCGGCCGGGCAGGGCGGCATTGAGCTGCGCCAGCACGTCCGCCTTGCACGATCCCACATCGCTGATGATCGCATCGGCCGGCAGCTCGTCGGCAATCTCCGCCGCTGCCGCGCCCATGGCGCGAACCGGCACGCACAGCACCACCAGTTCGGCGTCGGTGACGGAGGCGCCGGCCGTATCGGTGATGTCGTCGCACAGGTCGATGCACCGCGCGGTTTCGCGCACGGCGGGATCGGCATCATGGCCGGTGACGCGGACGGTCGGCATATATTCGCGGATCGCCCGCGCCAGCGAGGAGCCGATCAGGCCAAGGCCGATGATGGTGACACGGGAAAAGGGCAGCATCGCGTCAGGCCGCTTCCGCCATGGCGCGCAGCTTGTTCGCGACGGCGCGGGTCTGTTCCTCGGTGCCGATGGTGATGCGCAGGCCGTTGGGCAGGCCCTGGCCGGGCAGCCAGCGGGTGGCATAGCCCTCGTCCCACAGCCCCTTCATCGCCGCCTCGGCGGTCAGCTTGCCGTCGAACAGGATCAGCAGGAAATTGGTGCGGCTGGGCACGGCGCGCAGGCCGTGGTTGGAGAGGGACGCGATCTCGCCGGCGAGCCATTCGCGCCATTGCGCATTATGGGCGCGGCTCGCCTCGACCCATTCATGGTCGTGAATCGCGGCGACTGCGGCGGCCTGGCCGGCAGTGGTCACGTTGAACGGCGCGCGGATGCGGTCAAGGATGTCGATCACGTCCTGACTGGCATAGCCCCAGCCGATCCGCTCGGCGGCCAGGCCATAGATTTTCGAGAAGGTGCGGGTCACGAACACGTTGGATGCGGTCTTCGCCAGTTCCAGCCCCGCATCATCCTCGTCCGCGTCCAGATATTCGGCATAGGCCTGGTCCAGCACGAACAGGATATCGGGGCGCAGCCCGGCATGCAGCCGCGCAATCTCTTCCCGGCTGGTCATGGTGCCGGTCGGATTGTTGGGATTGGCGAGGAAGACGACCTTGGTCTTCTCCGTCACACAGGCCAGCAGCGCGTCGACGTCGGTGGCGTAATCGGCGTCGGGCGCCTCGATCGGCGTCGCGCCGACGCGGCGGGCGGCGATGTCATAGACCGAAAAGCCGTAGCGGACATAAAGCACCTCGTCGCCTGGCCCGGCATAGGCGCTGGCGGCGATGTGCAGCAGTTCGTCCGACCCGGTGCCATAGATGATGCGTGCGGGGTCAAGCCCATGGACCGCACCGATCGCCTCGCGCAGCTTGGCCGCACCCGGATCGGGATAGGTGGCCAGGTCCGCCGTCGCCGCCACCAGCGCCGCGCGGGCGGCCGCACCGGTGCCGAGCGGGTTCTCGTTGGCGGACAGCTTGATCAGCGGCCGGCCATCATCGGCGGCGGACTTGCCCGGCACATAGGCATGAATGCCGAGAATCCAGTCCTTGGGGGCGGGTTTTGCTGCAGCGTCGCTCATGGAGCGCGGCTTTAGCGGCTTCCGCGCCAAAGGCAAAGCGGCTGGATCAGCGCGGCGCAGCCAATTCTTGCCGCGCCAGTTCGCGCTGGGCACGGAACACCGGATCGGACTGCAACCGCGCATAGGTAGCCGATGCCACGACCCGGCCGGCCAGCGTGTCGCTCAGCCAATGGGCGCGGCAGATGACCCGGCTTTCGCCAAATTCATAACCGCGCTTGAGCAGCGCATCCTGCTTGTCGGGCATGACGTCGGTCAGGACCAGCGCCAGCATCCAGCCGATTGCGGTATGGCCCGACGGATAGGAGCCATCCTTGCGCAGCATCGGCTCGTCCTGCGGGCGGCAGGTATTGCCGTCATGCTCTACGAACGGGCGCACCCGCTGATAATGGCCCTTGGCGCGCGAGGTGGAGAAAGCGGCATCGGCCGCCGCGCGGCGCAGCAACATGGTGAGGTGGGGGTGGCTGCCGTCCGACAGCGACAGGCCGGCGATCGGCTCGAACGACTGGACCATGTGCGGCCAGCCCAGGTCCGCGTCCGACGCGGCCAGCGCCTGGCGATCGGCCGGCGCGGCAAGCGCGGCGCGATAGGCTTCCTCGTCGGCCGCCTTGGCGGCGGTGCCGGGGGCGGGCGGGGGCGGCAGCAGGGTCAGGCTGTTGGGCAGGGCGGCGGGGTCGAGATAGCCGCGCGGAAAGGGGATGGCCTTGGTCAGTTGCCCGACCGCCTCGATCGTGGTCGGCGGCACCGGGGCGCTGGCCGACGGCGGCGTGGCGGTGGTCGCACAGCCGCTGACCAGCAGGATCGATGCCAGAAGGAATGTCTGTTTATGGAGTGTGCGCATCGCCTGTCCGCCTTTTGCTTTGGGGCCTGACGCCCGGCCCTATCAGCAGGGGCAGGGCGCGACCATCGGTGCTTCTCCCGATAGGTGGCGGCGGCTTGTCCCTCAAGCGCGCTTGCCGATCCCCTTCTCGATCAACGCGTTGGCGATGTCGGCAATCTCCTGCGCCGAGCGGCTGTCGTCCCACACGCCATAACGCAGGCCCAGGAACACATTCATCCCCATGATCGCCCAGGCATGGACTTCCTCCACATCCGCGCGCACGTCGCCCTGCTGCGCGGCCTTCTTCAGGCGCGCGGCCATGCGGGTGGCGGTATTCTCATAATGGGCGCGATAGGCGGCCTGGTCGACGAATTCGGCCTCGTCGATGATGCGGTAGATTTCCTTGTGGGCGCGGGCGAATTCCAGAAAGCTCAGCAGACCGATCCGCTCCGCCTCGATCCCGTTACGGGCATCGGCGATGCGCGGCGAGACATAGTCGCGCACCTGACCCGACATGTCGTTGACCAGCGCGCGGAAGATATCGTCCTTGCTGTCGAAATAGGTGTAGAAACTGCCCAGCGCACAACCGGCCCGGCGGGTGATGCCGCTGATCGACCCGTCGTGAAATCCCTTTTCGCCAAACTCCTCGGCCGCCGCCGACAGCAGCGCGCGCAGTGTGCGTTCGCCCCGCGCGGTACGCGGCGCCTTGTCGTCGCGTCTCTCATCCCGTGGGGAAGCCGGATCGGTCATGCTCTCTCCCTCTGCCTGCCAATATGCGTCTTTTCAACGCGTTGTGGACGTCTGGCGGCCTTGTTCGCCGTCCCTCATATTTGAAGTTGAAAGCTGGTTCAACTTTCATTATTCAAGGGGCAAGCAGATTGGCTACCCGGATGACCGGGGGCAGCTTCAGGAGAGGAAACGCCGATGAAGGCCCATTACAGCATTCGTGCCCTTGCCCTCGCATCCGCCGCCTGGACCGGCGCGATGGCATTCCCCGCCTTCGCGCAGGACGCATCGGCGCCCGCCGCCGACACCGAAGAGGCCGGCATCATCGTCACTGCCCGCCGGCGTGAGGAAACGCTGGTGTCCGTGCCGATCGCGGTCAGCGCCTTCTCTGGCGCTGATCTGGAACGGGGCGGGGCGATCGACATCAGCGATCTTGCCAATGTCACCCCCAACACCACGCTGGAGGCGTCGCGCGGCACCAATTCGACGCTGACCGCCTTCATCCGCGGCGTTGGTCAGCAGGATCCGGTTTCCGGCTTCGAACAGGGCGTCGGCATCTATCTCGACGATGTCTATCTCAACCGGCCGCAGGGCGCACTGCTCGACATCTACGACGTCGAACGGATCGAGGTGCTGCGCGGCCCGCAGGGCACGCTCTATGGCCGCAACACGATCGGCGGCGCGGTCAAATATGTGACCAGGATGCTGCCGCAGGACTTCTCGCTCAAGCTCAAGGGCACTTATGGCAGCTATGATCAGGCCGATGGCATCATCAGCGTGTCGGCGCCGATCGGCGACCTGATGCGCGTCGGTGGCGCCTTTGCCCGCCTGTCCCGTGGCGGCTTCGGCAAGAATCTCACCACCGGGCAGGATAATTATAACAAGGATGTCTGGGCCGGCCGCGCCACCTTCGAAATGGGCGGCTATGGCGCCCCGGTGCTGATGCGCATCACCGGCGACTATACCAAGGACAAGAGCAATCCGCGTGGCGGCCATCGCCTGATTCCGGGGCAGGCATCGGGCGCGCCGGTGCTGGACGATGTGTTCGACACCCGTGGCGGGCTGGTCGATCCCAAGCAATATGTGAAGTCCTACGGCCTGTCGATGAACCTGACGGCCGAACTCAATGATGCGGTGACGCTGCGCTCGATCAGCGCCTGGCGCAAGGATGACAGCGCCTCGCCGATCGACTTCGACGCGCTGCCCGCTGTCGATGTCGATGTGCCGGCCTATTACAAGAACGAACAGCTCAGCCAGGAATTCCAGCTGCTCTACGATAAGGGCCGGCTGCACGGCATGGTCGGCTTCTATTATCTCGATGCCAGCGCCGACACCCAGTTCGATACCCGCATCTTCACCACCGTGGCCGGGCTGACCGCCTTCACCCAGGCCAATGTCGATACCGAAACCTATGCCGTGTTCGGCGACATGAGCTTCGACCTGACCGATCAGCTCAGCCTGTCGGCTGGTGGCCGCTATACCTGGGATACGCGCCGGGCCAATATCCTGCGGCAAAGCTATCTGGGTGGCGGCTCGCCCGTGTTCGACGGGGCGGGCATTCCCTTCGGTGCGCCCAGCACCAACTTCCGTGGCGAGCGCGAGTTCAAGAAGTTCACGCCGCGCTTCTCGGTCAGCTACAAGCCGACCGCCGATCACAATATCTACGCCAGCTATTCCAAGGGCTTCAAGGGCGGCGGCTTCGACCCGCGCGGGGTCGGCACCAACGCGCCCGACCTCAATGGCGACGGCATTCGTCAGGACAGCGAAATCGCCTCCTTCCTCAGCTTCGCGCCCGAACAGGTCGACAGCTATGAAGTCGGCTACAAGGGCAATCTGATGGACGGCGCCCTCTATGTCGCGGTCGCCGGCTTCTATGCCGACTATAAGGATGTGCAGATCCCCGGCTCGGTCGCCTGCACCGTCAATGTCGGCGGCGTTGCGACGCCCTCCTTCTGCGGTGTCGTGTCGAACGCCGGCAAGGCGCGCTTCAAGGGGCTGGAGTTCGAAAGCAATGCCCGCCTTGGCCGCGATATCTTCAGCGGCGGCGACCGTCTGAACCTGCAGACCGCGATCGGCTTCATCGATGCCGATTATCGCGAATATATCGCCAATATCGCCAGCGTGCCGACCGATGTCGCCGACTATCGCCGGGTCCAGAACACGCCGAAATGGACCGCCAGCGGCACGCTCAGCTATAATGTCCCGGTGGGGGATGGCAGCCTCTATTTCGGCAGCACCGTCTCCTGGCGCTCGAAGACCTATCAGTTCGAAATCCCCAACCCCTATATCGATCAGAAGGGCTATGCGCTGTGGGATGCGAGCCTGGTCTATACCGCGCCCAGCGATCGCTGGAGCATCGGCGTCCATGGCAAGAACCTGCTCGACAAGGAATATAAGACCTCGGGCTATACCTTCGTCGCGGCCAATCCGGTGACCGGTGCGATCATCAACAATGCGGCCGGCTATCCCACCCCCTCGCTCGGCAAGGAAGGCACGCTGACTGCCTTCTACGGCAACCCGCGCCAGGTGTTCGTGACCGGTTCGGTCAAGTTCTGATCCAAAGGCCGTCATTGCGAGCGGAGCGAAGCAATCCATGGGCGCTGCGTGGATTGCTTCGCTTTGCTCGCAATGACGTATGAAATCGGTCTAGGAAGCGCAGATGAAGCCCCAAACCTCCCCCGCCTATCGCGGCGTCGTGCTGGCGATGCTGCTGCTGGTCTATACCTTCAACTTCCTCGACCGGCAGATCCTGGGCATCCTTGCCGGGCCGATCAAGGCGGAGCTGGGGCTGACCGATACCCAGCTCGGCGCGCTCGGCGGTATCGCCTTCGCGCTGCTTTATTCGACGCTGGCGATCCCGCTGGCGCTGCTGGCCGACCGGACCAGCCGCACCTGGGTCATCACCGTCAGCCTTGCCATCTGGAGCGGCTTTACCGCGCTGTGCGGCATGGCCGGCAACTTCATGCAGATGTTCCTGTTCCGCATCGGCGTCGGCGTGGGGGAGGCGGGCGGTGTGGCGCCTTCCTATGCCGTCATCTCCGACTATTTTCCGCAGCATCAGCGCGCCCGTGCGCTTTCCATCTATTCGCTCGGCATTCCGCTCGGCTCGGCCGGCGGCGTGCTGCTGGGCGGCTATATCGCCCAGACCGTCGAATGGCGCACCGCCTTCATCGCGGTCGGCATCATGGGCATCCTCATCGCGCCGCTCTTCCGCCTGGTGGTACGCGAACCCGCCCGGCCGGTGCAGTCGGGCACGCCCGTGCCGGTCAGCGCCGTGTTCGGCATCCTCGCGGCCAAGCGCAGCTTCTGGTTCCTGGCATTGGGCGCGGCGTGCAGTTCGATGTGCGGCTATGGCGTCGCCTTCTGGCTGCCCAGCCTCTTGATGCGCAGCTTCGGCCTCGACCTGCTGGGGGCTGGCCAGTTCCTCGGCGGGCTGCTGCTGCTGGGCGGGGTCGCGGGCGTGCTGCTCGGCGGTTTCCTGGGCGACGCGATGGGCAATCGCGACAAGGCCTGGTTCGCCTGGGTGCCCGCGATCAGCTATGTGATCGGCATGCCTTTGTTCGTGGTCGGCGTGCTGTCGTCCAGCGTATCCTTCGCCTTCGCCTTGTTCCTGATCCCGCAGGCCTTGGTCTATGTCTGGCTCGGCCCGGTGCTGACCGCCGTGCAGCATCTGGTGCCGCCGCATATGCGGGCCAGCGCCTCGGCGACCTTCCTGCTGATCAACAATCTGGTCGGCCTTGGCCTTGGCAGCTGGAGCGTCGGCGCCCTGTCCGACGCGCTGACCCCGACCTACGGCAATGAAGCGCTGCGCTACGCCATCGTCGCGGCGCTTGGCTTCTACCTGCTCGCCGGCCTGTTCATGGCGCTCGCCGGCAAGGCGCTGCGCAAGGATTGGGTGACGGCCTGACGCTTGAAGTGACAGGGCGTCGCCCTGTCACTTTCGCTGTCGGCTCAGCGCTCCTTGGTGGCGCTGAACTTCACCTTGGGATGGCGTTCCTGCTGATAGCCGATGTCCCAGGCACTGCGCGCCATGAACACCAGATTGCCGTCGCGATCCTTGGCCATGTTGGCGCCATTATAGGCGACCAGATCCTTGATCGCCTGATCGTCGCCGCTGATCCAGCGGGCCGTGTCGAACGGCGACTGCTCCAGCCCGGCGGCGACCTTATATTCCGCCTCCAGCCGGCTGATCAGCACTTCCAGCTGCAGCTGGCCGACCACGCCGACGATCCAGTTGCTGCCGATTTCCGGATAGAAGACCTGGATCACGCCCTCTTCGGACAGGTCATCCAGCGCCTTGCGCAGTTGCTTGGTCTTGGTCGGGTCTTTCAGCTGGACGCGGCGCAGGATTTCCGGCGCGAAATTGGGCAGGCCGGTAAAGCGCAGGCCCGGCTTCTCGCTCAGCGTGTCGCCCACGCGCAGCGCGCCATGGTTGGGGATGCCGATGATGTCGCCGGGGAAGGCCTCGTCCGCCAGTTCACGGTCCTGCGCGAAGAACAGGATCGGCGAATGGACGGCCAGCGCCTTGCCGCTCCCGCTCGGCGTCAATTTCATGCCGCGGCGGAACTTGCCCGACACCAGCCGCATGAAGGCAATGCGGTCGCGGTGCATCGGGTCCATGTTCGCCTGCACCTTGAAGATGAAGCCGGTGACTTCGCTGCCCTCGGGCTCGACCGGGGCCGGCTCGGCCGGCTGGGCGCGCGGCGGCGGCGCATGCGCGGACAGCGCGTCGATCAGCTCGGTCACGCCGAACAGCTTGAGTGCCGATCCGAAATAGACCGGGGTCAGGTCACCATGGCGATAGCGTTCCAGGTCGAACTCGGCATAGCCACCCTGGGCCAGTTCGGCTTCCTCGCGCAGCTTTTCCAGGCCCCGCTCGGACAGATAGTCGGCGAGCTTGGGATCATCCAGGCCGCTGAACTGGTGGCGGGTGCCGTCAAATTCCTTGGACGGGCCGGTGGGCTGCATCAGCCGGTTGGTGGCGAAGTCGTAGATACCCTCGAACTCGCCGCCCATGCCGACCGGCCAGCTCATCGGGCAGACGTCGAGCTGCAACTGGTCCGCCACCTCGTCGAGCAGGCCGAACAGCTCGCGGCCCTCGCGGTCGACCTTGTTGACGAAGGTGATGATCGGCACGTTGCGCAGGCGGCAGACCTCGAACAGCTTCCGCGTCTGCGGCTCGATGCCCTTGGCCGCGTCGATCACCATCACCGCCGAGTCCACCGCGGTCAGGGTGCGATAGGTATCCTCGCTGAAATCCTCGTGACCTGGCGTGTCGAGCAGGTTGAAGGTGATGGTCTCGCCATCGCGCGTCCGCTCGAACGTCATGACCGAGGATGTGACGGAGATGCCGCGCTGCTGCTCGATCTTCATCCAGTCCGACCGGGCGCGCCGGTTCGCGCCGCGCGCCTTGACCTCGCCGGCCAGGTGAATCGCGCCGCCTTCCAGCAGCAGCTTTTCGGTCAGCGTGGTCTTACCGGCGTCCGGGTGGGAAATGATCGCGAAGGTGCGGCGGGATGGGATGCTCATGATGCTGTTTTCTGGGGTCCGAGTAAAATAACCCGTTCGCCCTGAGCGAAGTCGAAGGGCCTTGCCGAGCAGAGGCGAGGCACTTCGCTGCGCTCAGTGTAGGGCTTCGACTTCGCTCAGCCTGAACGGAACTTGGGAAAGCCCGTTACACGTCGACCAGCGTCACGTCCATGCGGAAGGATCGGCTGTCGCCCGGCAGCAGGGTCATGACACCCTGCTTGTCCCAGACATCGCCGGTGAAGCCGACCGGGTCGGCCATGCCGGCCCAGGGTTCGACGCACAGATAATGGGCGCCCGGCTTCTGCCACAGGCCGAGCCAGGGCGTATCGGGGAAATCGATCTTCAGGTGGGGCTTGCCGGGCACGCCCCAGGTCAGCGATCGGCTGGCGAGATCGTCCCAGATAAGGGCATCGCCGGCGAACATGGCATGGGTCGGCGCCAGTTCCTTGCCCTCGACCGGCGAGGGGACGCTTTCCAGCGCGATCAGCCCCGGCTCGCTGCCGACCTTGCGGATCGGCGCGGGTTCAGCCTGCTCGAACAGGATGCGATGGTCCTCGACGCTGCCGCCATAGGGCAAAGGCCAGGCGAAGGCGGGGTGATAGCCAAAGCAGAAGGGCATCGCCGTCTCGCCCCGGTTCATGACGGTCGCTGTCATGCGCAGGCTCGGCCCCTCCAGCACGAACCCCATGTCGAGGCGGAAATCGAACGGATAAACGGTGCGCGTATCCCGGTCCGCCTCCAGCCGGAACAGCGCGGCTTCCTCATTGCGATGGACCAGGGTGAAGGGGCTGGTCCGGGCAAAGCCATGCTGGCCGATCGGATAGGCGACATCGTTCAGCCGATAGACGTCGCCGCGCGATCGGCCGACGAACGGGAAGAGCAGAGGGGCATGGCCGGTCCACCATTGCGGGTCGGCATCGGTCATCAGTTCGCGCCCCTGCGCATCGGTCAGCGACCAGAGTTCGGCGCCCAGCGGCGATATGCGGGCGGACAGATTGTCGGAGGCGATGGCGATGCGGTCGTTCATGGCAAAACACTCCTGTTTGTCCAGCGGCATAGAGCCGGATCGTCATCTGTGGAAGCGCCTTGGGCTTCCACAGATGACGTGAAACAGGCTCTATTCCAAGGTCCGATGCGGCAAATCCCTACTGTCTCGCCTGCCGCGCAATCGTTACGTTGCGGAACCGACATGGGGGCTGGCGGGTTGAGCCAGCGGGAGGACCAATGATGAAAATTGCCGTATCGACCGCCACGATCCTGCTGCTGCTCGGCACGTCGGCGCTTGCCCAGGAACAGGGCAAGAAGAGGGACGACACGCTCGACAAGGCGGGCGAAATCGCGTCCCAGCCGGCCCGCGATGTCGGCATCGAAAAGACGCAGGTGCCGCCGATCCTCGTCGCGGCCGAGGAAAATCCCTATGCCGCGCCATCGGGCAAGACCTGCAAGGCGCTGAATGGCGACATGGCGGCGCTCAACAAGGTGCTTGGTCCCGATTTCACCATCGGCCGCGAAGCCAATGAGGATCGTACCAGCAAGATCGCCGAGGGGGTGGGCAAGTCGCTGGTCAATTCGCTGATCCCGTTCCGCGGCGTGGTGCGGGAAATCAGCGGCGCCGCCCCGGCGGAACGTCGCCTGCGCGCCGCGATTGCCGCCGGTCTCGCCCGGCGCGGCTATCTGCGCGGCATGGCGTCGGCCAAGGGCTGCAAGATTACGGGCTGATCTCCGGCGCCGCCGGGCGCGGCGCCCCGAACAGCAGCAGCCAGATGGCAAAGGCGCCTTCGCCCAGCAACGGCACGAAATCGAGCTGGCCGGGGATCGCCTCACCGATCGCCGGTGACAGCAAAGCCAGGCTGCGGGCGACCAGATGGACCGCGCCGCCCGCCATCAGCAGCGCACCGACCGCCACCGGCAATCGGCGCGATCGGATCGCCAGCCAGCCGGTCAGCAGGCAATAAATGCCGAAGAAGATGAGGCTGATGCCGTAGAGATCATTGTGGAGGCTGAGGCTGATCCGCACCAGCGACTGCACTTCCGCCATCGGGATGCCGGGATGCGGCGCGCCATCGATCAGCGCGAGCGGCAGCAGATGGAGCAGGCTGTTGCCCGCCAGCACGGCAATGCCGGTCAGGCTGAACAGGGCGGCTATGCGCGCCAGCACCCGCCCGGTCGGCGCGAACAGGCCATAGAGCAGTGCGGTGACTGCCAGATAGCAGCAGAGCATGGCGACATCGCTCGCCCCGCCGGCGCGATAGAGCCAGGGATAGTCGGCGATGTTGCGCATCGTCTCGCGTCCGTTGCCGGGCACGATCAGGGCCGCGCGCACCACCGCCTCGGCAAACATGCCGCAGCCAATGGTGCCGATGTAGAAGAGGCCGGCGAGGCGGGCCTGAAATCGTTCAGCCTTCCCGTCCATCGCCGGCCTTTCCTGTCTTAGCCGCGCAGGCTCGCGCCCAGCTTCTGGGCGGCCTTGACCACGGCGGCGCTGATCGCGTCCAGCTCTTCCTGAGCGAAGCTCTTTTCGCCCGGCTGCAGCGTGATCTCGACCGCCAGCGACTTGTGGCCTTCATCGACGCCGGGGCCGGTGAAGACGTCAAACAGGCGCGCGTCGACGATCGCCTTCTTGTCCGCGCCCTTGACCGCGCGCACCAGTGCATCGGCCTCGACCGCTTCGGGCACCAGGAAGGCGAAGTCGCGCTTCACCGCCTGCAACGCCGGCGGGGCGTAAGGCGCGCGCATGAAGCCGCTCTTGCGCTTGGCCGGGATCGCATCGAGGAAGATTTCGCCCGCAACCACGGTGCCCGACAGGCCGAACTGCTTGGCGAGGCTCGGGTGCAGCACGCCATATTCGGCCAGCACCACCTTGGGGCCAAGGCGCAGCGTACCCGACTGGCCGGGATGATAGGCCGCCGAGGACTCGCCCATGCTCTGCAGATTGCCGACCGGCGCGCCGGCGGCCGCCAGCAGTGCGATCACTTCGCCCTTGGCGTCGAACGCGTCGAAGGGCTGGGCCTTGCCGCTCTGCCAGCCGCGCGGCGTCTTCTCGCCGGCCAGCACGAAGCCGACCGTGGCGCGCTCGCCCTGCTTGAAATAGCGCCGGCCGAGTTCAAACAGTCGGATCGACGTCGCGCTGCGATCGACATTGCGCTTGGTCGCCGACAGCAGGCCGGGCAGCAGCGAGGGCCGCATGACCTTCAGATCCTCCGAGATCGGATTGGCCAGCGTCCAGTCGCCACCGCCAACGCTCGCGGCTTCCTTTTCGGAAATGAAGGACCAGTTGATCGCTTCGGCCAGGCCGCGGGCGGCGGCGGTACGGCGCACGCGGCGCTCGACCAGCTGCTCGGCCGTGGCGGTCGGGCGGGCGACGCCCGGCACGCGCGGCAACGGGGTGGACGGCACATGGTCCAGGCCGACGATGCGCACCACTTCCTCGACAATGTCAGGCCAGCCATCGACGTCGCGGCGCCAGGTCGGCACGCTGATCGTCCAGTGGCCCGGCACGCTCACCGGCACGCCGTCCTGATATTCGATGCCGCCGGCCTCGCCGCTGACGCCGAAGCCCAGGCTCTCCAGGATGCGCTTCTGCACGTCATGCGGCACATCGACGCCGGCCAGCGCCAGGCACTGGTCGGGCGCATAGGCGACCGTCTTGGGCGTCGCGGGCGGGGTGCCGGCACGGGTCGCTTCCGACGCGGTGCCACCGCACAGGGTCATGACCAGGCTGGTGGCGATCGACAGGCCATCGTCCAGGAAGGCGGGGTCGACGCCGCGCTCGAACCGGCCGCGCGCATCTGAGGTCAGCGCCAGCTTCTGGCCGGTCACCGCGATGCGCTCGGGCGTGAAATAGGCGCATTCGATCAGCACGTCGGTGGTGCCGTCCTGCGCGCCCGAATGTTCGCCGCCCATGATGCCGCCAATGTCATGCACGGCCTCGTCGTCGGCGATGACGGTCATCGTCTCGTCGATGGCATAGGTCTTGCCATTGAGCGCCAGCACTTCCTCGCCGGTCTTGCCCTTGCGCGCGACCAGTCCGCCCTTCAGCGTCGCCATGTCATAGACATGGAGCGGCCGGCCGAGGTCGATCATGATGTAGTTGGTGATGTCCACCAGCGCGCTGATCGGCTTCTGGCCGATTGCCTTCAGTCGGCGCGCCATCCATTCGGGCGAGGCGCCGTTGGTCACGCCCTTGACCGATCGGGCGAAGAAGGCGGGGCAGCCGTCGACATCGTCGGTGCGCACGTCCGGACCCGGACCCACGCCGGCAATTTCCGGCACGATGATGGCATTGAGCGTGCCGAGGCCCGCCGCCGCCAGATCGCGGGCGATGCCGCGCACGCCCATGCAGTCCTGACGGTTCGGCGTGATCGACACGTCGATGACCGGATCGTTGAGGCCCGCCCAGTTCGCATAGACTTCACCGACCGGCGCGTCGCCGGCCAGTTCGATGATGCCGTCATGATCGTCACCCAGCTCCAGTTCGCGGGTGGAGCACATCATGCCGTTGGATTCGACGCCGCGAATGGCGGTCTTCTTGAGCACCATGCCGTTGACCGGCACCACCGCCCCCTCGACCCCGAACACGCCGATCAGGCCGGCGCGGGCATTGGGTGCGCCGCACACGACCTGCAACGGATTGCCGTCGCCATGGTCGACGCTCAGCACCTGCAGCTTGTCGGCCTGCGGATGACGCTCGGCGGTCAGGATCTTGGCGATCTTGAACGCGCCCAGCTTCTCGGCCGGGTTCTCCACATCCTCGACTTCCAGCCCGATGGCGTTCAGCGTCTTGAGGATGGTGGCCAGGTCCGCGTCGGTCTTGAGGTGCGTCTTGAGCCAGCTCAGGGTGAACTTCATGCGCCGACTCCTCCCGACAGCGTGGGCACGTCGAGTGCCGAGAATCCATAATGTTTCAGCCAGCGCAGATCGCCGTCGAAGAAGGCGCGCAGGTCGTTCATGCCATATTTCAGCATGGCGAGACGATCGACCCCGGTGCCGAAGGCAAAGCCCTGCCATTCGTCGGGATCAAGCCCGCAGGCCTCGATCACGCGGCGGTTGACCATGCCGCTGCCCAGCACTTCCAGCCAGCCGCCACCGGGCGCATCGCCGTCGCCGCCGATGACGCGCTGGCCATTGGTCAGCGTGTAGCCGACATCGACTTCCACCGAGGGTTCGGTGAAGGGGAAATAGCTCGGGCGCAGGCGCAGGACGATATCTTCGCGCTCGAAAAAGGCCTTGAGGAAGGTTTCCAGCGTCCACTTCAGATGACCAAGCGTGATGCCCTTGTCGATCACCAGACCCTCGATCTGGTGGAACATAGGCGTGTGGGTCGCGTCGGAGTCGCTGCGATAGACGCGGCCGGGCGCGATGATGCGGATCGGCGGCTCCTGCGTCATCATCGTGCGGATCTGCACCGGCGAGGTGTGGGTGCGCAGCAGCATCTTCTTCTGCCCTTCCTCGTCCGGGAAGTAGAAGGTGTCGTGCATCGCGCGTGCCGGGTGCGTCTCCGGGATATTGAGCGCGGTGAAATTATGCCAGTCGTCCTCGATCTCCGGACCCGTCGCGACCGAGAAGCCCAGGTCGGCGAAGATTTCCGCCAGCTCATCCATCACCTGGCTGACGGCATGGACGCTGCCCTGCGGCCCCAGATCGGCGGGCAGGGTCATGTCCACCTTTTCCGAGGCGAGGCGGGCATCGAGCGCGGCCTGCTCCAGCGCGGCCTTGCGATTGGCGATCGCGGCGGTCACGCTTTCGCGCAGATCCTGGATCGGCGGGCCTTTCTCCAGACGCTCTTCGGGCGACATGCCGCCCAGCGTCTTGAGCAGGCCGGTGACGACCCCATTCTTGCCCAGCGCGCCCACGCGCAGTCCTTCCAGCGCGTCCAGCGTGTCGGCAGCCTCGATGTCGGCGATCAGGCCGGCTTTCAGTGCGCTAATTTCGGTCATATCATTCGTCATTCCCGCGAAGGCGGGAATCCATCTCCCGCGCTAACCAATCATCCTGACGCTCAATCGATGCGCCGACTGTCCAATGGCTCAAAGCCCAAATCGATAGCCAGATCGCGCCAATCGGGATTGCTCCGTTCGATCAGATCGATCTTCCATTGCCTGTTCCACTTCTTGATCTGCTTCTCGCGCCGGATCGCTTCCTCTATGGATGCGCCGCATTCGAACCAGACCAGTCGCTTGACCCCGTAGTCGCTGGTGAAGCCTTCGATCAAGCTAGAACGGTGCTGTTACAGGCGTTGCACGAGGTTTGATGTGACGCCGACGTAGAGTGTGCCATTTTTATGGCTCGCCAATATATAGACTGTCGGATCGAACTCGCGTTGCATCGGCGGCGTCCGGAGATGGATTCCCGCCTTCGCCGGAATGACTTGGCTTTAAGCCCGCGCGCCCAGCAGCGCGCCGCCAAAGCCGATGAACATCAGGCCGGTGCCGCGGTTGAACAGCTTCTGCCGGTTGGCGGGCGCCAGCCAGCGGGCAAGGCGCAGGCCGCCCAGCGCATAGACCGAATACCAGAAGCTCTCGATCACCACGAAACTGACGATCAGGATCGCGAGCTGAAGCCAGAAGGGGCGGGCCAGGTCGATGAACTGGGGGAAGAGCGCCGCGGCGAAGATGATGAGCTTGGGGTTCGACAGGCCGGTCAGCAGGCCGGTCGCATAAAGCGCACGGGCCGAGCGGACCGGGCCGGCATCGCTGCCGTCGGCGGACCCGACCGGCGCGCGCCAAGCCTTGATCCCCAGCCAGATGAGATAGGCGACGCCGGCATAGCGCAATATGTCGAACAGGCGTGGCGACGCCTTGAGCAGCGCGCCAAGGCCCAGCGCGGAGGCGATCAGGCACAGCAGCACAGCGCTCATCAGGCCCGCCATCGTCACCAGCGCCTTTCGCGGCCCATGGGCGATGCTCTGCGTCATCACATGCAGCATGTTGGGGCCGGGCGTGGCCGAGATCAGGAAGACCGCCGTGACATATAACCACCAGAGATGCAGCGACATGGGATGGTTCCTCAAATGTCAGGCTGCCCCCAGAAATCCGTTCGGGCTGAGCCTGTCGAAGCCCCCGTCAGAGCGCCTTCGACTTCGCTCAGGACGAACGGGATAAAGCCGGAAAAACAAAAAGGGCGCCGAAGGCATCTGCCCCGGCGCCCCTTTTACGATCTTGCGATCGATCAGCGTCAGGCTGCGGGCAGCGCAGCCTTGGCCTGGGCGATGATGGCGCTGAACGCCTCGCCTTCGTGCATCGCGATGTCGGCCAGGACCTTGCGGTCCAGCTCGACGCCGGCCAGCTTCAGGCCGTGCATGAACTGCGAATAGGTCAGGCCTTCAGCGCGGACACCCGCGTTGATGCGCTGGATCCACAGGCCACGGAAGGTGCGCTTCTTGACCTTGCGGTCGCGATAAGCGTACTGGCCGGCCTTTTCGACAGCCTGGCGAGCGACGCGGATCGTGTTCTTGCGACGGCCATAATAGCCCTTCGCCTGAACCAAAATCCTCTTATGCTTCGCCTTGGTGGTTACACCACGTTTTACGCGTGCCATTGTCCTCTACTCCTTACTTCAGGCCGTAGGGTGCCCAGAGGCGGACGTGAGCCACGTCGGCATCGGACAGCACGGAAGTGCCACGGTTCTGGCGAATATACTTGGCGTTGTGCGAGATCAGGCGGTGACGCTTGCCAGCGACGCCGTGCTTGACCTTGCCGGAAGCGGTGAACTTGAAGCGCTTCTTCACACCGCTCTTGGTCTTGAGCTTGGGCATTTTCGTCTCCTTGTTTGGCGCGACGATTACAGACAGCCACGGCAGCCCTAGTTAGCCGGGCGGTCTCACTGAATATCGCGAAGGGCGGCCCATAGTCGGCTGCGCCCGCAAAAGCAAGCGATTCGGACCCAAAGGCGGCATGCCCGCGTTGACCCCGCCATGGCCGATGTCGAACCTGTGCCGCCCAGCGCGTCCAAGCCCGCCCAGCCCGGTGGCGCGGCTGTCCATCTGCGCCGCGCGCGCGACCGCTGGCGCGCCCTGCCGCTGCCGGCGCGCATCCTGCTGTGGATCATCGGCATCCTCTTCGCCTTGTGGCTGATCCTCTTCATCACCAAGGGGCGGTTCCTGAAAGGGCCGTTCGAGCGCATCCTGTCCGCCCGGCTGGAGCGGCAGGTCCAGGTCGGCGGCGACTTCCAGCTCTATTTCGCGCCGATCGCGATCAAGTTCCGGGCGGAAGACATGCGTATCGCCAACCTGCCCTGGGCCAGCCGGCCCGACCTGTTTCGCGCAGACCTGATCGACACGCGGATCGCGCCCTTGAGCCTGATCTTCGGCAGCAGATACCGCGTCCCCTGGCTAGAGCTGCGGGGTGCCGCCGTGGACCTCGAATGGTCGCGCGATCGCCAGCATAATACATGGACGCTGGGCGACCCCGATCGCAAGGGCGAGCCGATGACATTGCCGCTCGTCCGCCGCGCGCTGCTGGCCGGCACGACGATGCGCTATCGCGATCCGGTGCTGATGCTGTCGACCGATATCGGCTTCGAGACGGTGAAGGCGCAGGACACCCGCTTCGCCAGCGACGTGCGCCTGTCCGGCACCGGCACGATGCGCGGCAAGCCCTTCACCCTCAAGGGCAGACTGCTGTCGCCCAACGCCACCGTCACCGGCGGCAAGAACAGCCTGGCGCTGCGGGCACAGGCGGGCGCGACCGTGCTGGAGGTGACCGGCACGCTGCCCGGCGCGACCGAGTTGGAGGGCAGCGACCTGCGCGTCGTGGCGCAGGGCCCCAATCTCAGCCATTTGTTCGATTTCCTGGGCGTCGCCATTCCCGGCACCCGCCATTATCGCTTCACCTCGGCCCTGACCAAGGCGGGCGAGGAGTGGCGCTTCACGCATCTCAAGGGCCGGTTCGGCGATTCCGACCTTGCAGGGCGCTTCACCGTGTCGTTGCCGAACAACCGCCTGCTGCTCGACGCCGATCTGGCGACGCAGCGGCTCGACATCATCGATGTCGGCCCCTTCATCGGCTATGATCCGCAACGACTGGATGCGCAGGGCGGGGCGGGCGCGATCACGACCGTGCAGGGCACGCCGCGCCTGCTGCCCGACGCACCGCTGCGGATCGAGGCGATCCGCAATTTCGACGCCAATGTCCGCTACAGCGTGAAGACGATCCGCGCGCCCAATGTGCCGATCGCCAATGCCGCTATGACGGTGAAGCTCGACCATAGCCTGCTGACGCTCTCGCCTTTGACCTTCGACATGGCGGGCGGTCATGTCGCGTCGGACATAGAGATCAACGCCCGCAACCAGCCGGTGCGCACGAGCTATGACGTCCGCCTGGCGCCCACGCCGATGGGCACGCTGCTCGCCCGCTGGGGCGTCGAGCAATCGGGCACGACCGGCATGGTCAAGGGGCGGATGCAGATGACGGGCCTGGGCGATACCGTCCATGACTCGCTCGCCACCGCCAATGGTCGCATTGCCGTCATCCTGCCGGCGGGCAGCATGTGGGCGCGCAACGTCCAGCTCTCCGAAATCGATGTCGGCACCTTCATCACCAAGATGTTCGAGCAGAAGCTCAAGGACCCCGTGCAGATCAATTGCGGCCTCATTGCCTTCACCGTGCGCGACGGCGTGGCGGCGGCCGACCCGATCCTGATCGACACGCGCAAGAATGTGATGATCGGCCGGGGCGGCTTCTCGTTCAGGAATGAAAGCCTCGACCTCGCCTTCCGCGCCGATGGCAAGAAGATCAGCCTCTTCTCCGGCCAGTCGCCGGTCGGCATTGGCGGCTATTTCGCCCGGCCGTCGATCAACGTCATCAGCCCGGACCTGATCGCGCGCGGCGGCGCGGCGGCGGCGCTGGGCATTGTCGCGACGCCGATTGCCGCGACACTGGCCTTTGTCGATGTCGGCGATGCCAAGGCAGCGGCCTGCGGCCCGGTGCTGGCCGGCGCCGATGCTGCCGCCCAGCGCACCCGAGGTGGCAAGCCGCGCGACGATGTCGGCCGCGGAACCACCGCAAAGGATGAAGCGGGCAAGGGCAGCAAGGCCGAGAAGAAGGCGCAGGACAAGAAGTTCCTCGGCATCTTCTGAACGACACGCGCCGGGCTTATCCTGTGGCCTGGCCGACTCGACCCATGAGTCGACGCGAAGGAGAGGATCATGAGCGACACGCCGTTCGTCCTGCCAGGGGTCACGCCCCATCTGACCATCGCCGACGGCAAGGCCGCCGACGCCATCGCCTTCTACGCGGCTGCGTTCGGCGCCACCGAACAGAGCCGCCATATGGACGATGCCGGCACGCGGATCATGCACGCCCATCTGACGGTCAATGATGGCGGGCTGATGCTGAACGACCATTTCCCGGAAATGTGCGGCGGCGCCCCGGCGGAAACGCCGGCTGCGGTGACGCTCCATCTGGAGGTGGACGATGCTGATCGCTGGTGGGACCGCGCGCTGGCCGCCGGCGCGGCGATCCGCTTCCCGATCGACAACCAGTTCTGGGGCGCCCGCTATGGCCAGCTCACCGATCCCTTCGGCCATGTCTGGTCGATCGGCGGGCCGATCAGGGACTGAGGCGATGATGGTCGGGACGGCGCGCTGGGACGTGGTGACGGGCGACATCACCCGTTGCGCGGTCGACGCGATCGTCAACGCCGCCAATAACAGCCTGCTCGGCGGCGGCGGCGTGGATGGTGCGATCCACCGCGCGGCCGGGCCGGAGTTGCTGGAGGAATGTAGGGGCATTGGCTGCTGCCCGACCGGGGAGGCGCGGATCACGCGCGGCTACCGGTTGCCGGCCCGCTACGTCATCCACAGCGTCGGCCCGGTCTGGCAGGGCGGCAATCAGGGCGAGCGCGACCTGCTCGCCAGCTGCTACAGCCACAGCCTGTCGCTCGCCCGCCACCACGGCCTGCGCGCGGTCGCCTTCCCGGCGATCTCGACCGGCGTCTATGGCTATCCCAGGGCGCAAGCCGCCAAGATCGCCGCCTGCGCCGTGGCGGAAGCGCTGCGTCGCGACCCCGATGCCTTCGACCACATCCTCTTCGTCTGCTTCGACGAAGAGAATCGCGCCCTCTACGACGCGGCCGTCAGGGATGCGTTGGCGGGGGATTAGCGTGTTTGGCTATCATTCCCTTTCTCCGCGTTCTCTGCGGCTCCGCGTGATTCATATGCGTGCGGAGACGCGGAGAAGAAAGAAGGAGGACGGAGAGCGGACGGGTGTTCCGTTCATCGTCGTCATCCCCGCGCAGGCGGGGATCCATCTCCCGCACCTTCCATTTGGGTGAGACCGTGGGAGATGGGTTCCCGCTTTCGCGGGAATGACGAAAGGGTGGTTAGCGGTCATTCACGCTAGATTGATGTCTCGCCAATGCTTGCGCCTGTTCCCAAGCACTGCTCCGCAGTGCGTCGAACCGACTATTGGCTTCTGCAGGCGCTGACCCAGCAGCTTGTAAAACCACATCATTCAGCGATCCCATCCCACCGTAAAGACGTAAAAGCCGCTCAACGCCGTAATAGTCAGATCGTGCGATGTTCGATCTACATCGTTCGATCTGTTCAGCCCACTCCTCGTTGCCGTGCAACTTGAGCAACGCCGTCATCGCCTCGAGCGTTTGAGAGAGCCGGGCTACTTCGGGATGCAATGTCATTTCTTCAATGTAGCGGCGCGCTGGGAATGTCCGCAAGAGGGCGCATGACGACATCCAGCAACATCACCTCAATGGTCGTGATGATGCCCATGGTCATGCCCGTCACCTGCACCATGGATCGCCTCCAGCACATCCTCCAGCCGCGCCGGATCGCCCAGCGCCAGCACATGGCCTTCACTGTCGGCGGTCAGCGGTTCGCCATTCCAGTCGCACATCAGGCCGCCCGCGCCCTCGACCACCGGCACCAGCGCGGCGAAGTCATAGCTTTGCAGCCCGGATTCGATGACGATGTCGAGGAAGCCCGAGGCGAGCAGGCCATAATTATAGCAGTCGCCACCATACACCGGCCCCTGGCGCGGCGATCCGCCCGACACCGCGCCGACCAGCGCCATATAATGGGGCACGTCGCCTTCCGCGAACAGATGCGGGCTGGTGGTGGCGATGCCGGCGCCCTCCAGCGCCTTGCACGCGCGGGTGCGCGCCGGCTTGCCGTTGAAGGTGGTGGGCTGGCCGCTCATCCCGGCCCAGCGTTCCTGCGCGATCGGCTGGTCGATGATGCCGATCGTCGGCCAGCCGGCCTGCGTCAGCGCGATCAGCGTGCCGAAGATCGGCCGCCCGGCGATGAAGCTGCGCGTGCCGTCGATCGGATCGAGAATCCACACCCGCTCGGCATCGGTGCGGACCGATCCATATTCCTCGCCGATGATGCCGTCGTTCGGTCGTTCCTTTTCCAGGATCGCGCGGATCGCGGCTTCGGCGGCGCGGTCGGCCTCCGTCACCGGCGACTTGTCGGCCTTGATCTCCAGATCATAGCGCGCGCGGAAAAAGGGACGGATGGCGGCGCCGGCGGCGTCGGCAAGGCGGTTGGCAAGGGCCAGGTCATCGCGGGTCGTCATGCCCCTTCGCCTAGCCGGTCGGCGCGCGCTAGGCTAGACAGGAGCGACCCGATTCACCGAAGGGGAGAGGAAAGATGCCCGGTTCACCCGTCATCCCGTGCCTGCGCTATGCCGATGCGCCGGCCGCCATCGATTTCCTGTGCGCCGCCTTCGGCTTCGAGCGGCACGCCGTCTATCCCGACGATCTCGACAACAGCATCATCCACCATGCCCAGCTTGTCCTGGGCGAGGGCATGGTGATGCTGGGCAGCGTCAAGGATATGGAGGGCGAATCGCTCTACACCTGGTCGACGGTGCGGGATCTGGGCGGCATCACCGCCTGCGTCTATATGGTCGTGCCCGATGTCGATGCCCATTGCCTCCACGCCCGCAATGAAGGCGCGGTGGTGGTGGATGAACCGCATGACAATCCGGGCTATCCGGGGCGCGGCTATACCGCGCTCGATCCCGAGGGGAATGTGTGGAGCTTCGGCAGCTATGATCCCTGGGAGCCTATCCCCGAAGACGCCGATTAAGCTTTTGGCAACCGTGCCGTTCTAGCCTCCCGGAAGAAAGGGGGCCGTCATGGCGCTGGTTGGCTGGATCTTGAGCTTCATCTGCCTGTTCGCAGGCCTCGCGCTGCGGCAGGACATGCCGATCGGTGGGTCGGTGGCGATCTCCAACATCCTCGTCGTCTTCGCCCTGCTCGCCTGCCCGATGGTATGGCGCGAACTGCCGCTGGGCGTCTCGCGCGGCCAGCGCATCGTCTCCGGCCTGGCGCTGGTCTTCGCCCTGCCGATCATCCTGTTCCCGACGCATTAAAGCGCCGGGCGCGCCAGCATCAGCCAGACGATCGCCAGGATAGCGCCAAAGGCGGGAAAGCCGAAGGCGAACCACCAGCGAAACAGCCAATGATAGGCGGGCGGCAGCGGGCTTCCGCTGGCGACTGCGGCGGCCGCCAGGTCACGCATCCGCGCCTGCATCCACAGCACCGGCAGCCAGAAGGCGCCGATCAGCAGATAGAGAGCAACCGACAGCAGTAGCCAGGGCGTGTCGAGCGGCCAGCCGAGCCCGTGGGCCAGCGCCAGCCCGGTAATCGGCTGCACCACCACTGCGCTGGCGGTGAAGAGCATGTCGGCGATCACCACGATCCGTGCGACCGCCGCGATCACCCGCGCGTCGCCGGTGCGGTGCGCCATCAGCATGAAGAAGGCGATGCCCGCCCCGGTGCCGATCAGTACGCAGGCGCCCAGCACATGGGCCCAGCGCAGCGCCAGGATCAGGACATCGCTCATCGTTCCTCCAGCAGTATATGGGCAATCAGCGCGGCGACCATCACCACCAGTGCCTTGGCCAGCGGCGCCAGCGGATCGCCCCACATGTCCGGCCGTACCCAGCTGCCCATGACCAGATAGGCAGCGGTCAGCCCGGCCATGCCGATCGCCGCGCGCTGCGCCCAGCGCCGCACCAGTATCGCCGCGCCCAGCAGCAGATCGGCGAGGCTGCCGGCGATGCCCAGCGCCATCGCGACGCCTGCGACCGGCGTCCCCTGCAATTCGCCGGCCACCGCGTCCAGCCGGGCGAGGCCGACCAGCCCCGACAGCAGGAACAGCAGCGACAGCGCCGCCACCAGCAGTGGCATCAACAGCATCAGCCGCGCCTGCCAGCGATCCTGCAGGCCGGCCGGGTGGCGCGCCAATATCTGCTCCAGCGACTGCAGCCGCCGGCCCAGCAGCGCTTCGCCGCCTGCCGAGGTGCCGGTCACGTCGCGCGCGATCATGGCCATGGCGGTGCTGCGCAGCGGCGATCGCCAACCCAGATGGCCGAGCAGATCGGCGGCCGCGCTGACCGGCGTGGCGATCCAGCCGGGCAGGGCGATAAGCGGAACGGGCGCAATCCCCAGCCAACGGCGATGGGCGACGATGATGGCGTCCAGCGTCGATGCCTCACGCTCGACCAGATCGATGTCGATTGCGCGCGGCGCGTCGGGCGCCAGGCAGCGCAGCACCGCCCGCGCCACATCGTCCAGCGCGACGCTCTGGATGCGGCTGTCGCCATGGACGCTGAACAGCCGCAGCGGCATCGCCGCCAGCGCCCGGATCAACAATGTGCCGCCATAGGCGTCGCGGCCGATCACCAGCCCGGGTCGCAGGATCGCCCAGTGCAGCGATGACGCGCGCAGATGATCGTCGGCCACCGCCTTGGTCGTCAGGAAGGGGCTGGCGTCCTTTGCCGTGGCGCCGGGCGCGGAAATCTGGATGAAGCGGGCAACGCCCTGCGCGGTGCAGGCGTCGATCAGGGCGGCAATGCTCGCGCCCTGGATCGCCTCCAGCCGTTCGCCGCCGCCGCTCTGCAATGCGCCGCTGGCATTGACCACGGCGTCGACGCCGTGCAGCGCGCTCGCCCAGTCGGCCGGCCGGGTCATATGGTTGAGGTCGGCGAAATGCCAGGACAGGGCAGGGAAGAGGCGGCGGGCGGTCCGTTCGGACCGGCCCAGGCCGATGACCTCATGCCCCGCCGCGATCAGCGCGCGCGCAATCCCGCTGCCGATGAAGCCATAGGCCCCGACCAGCAGGATGCGCATGCGCGATCAGTCGAACAGGCTGGAAACCGAGCTTTCGTCGGCGATGCGCTTGATCGCTTCGCCCAGCAGCGGGGCGATCGGCAGGTGGCGGATGCGCTTGGCATCGTTCACCGCGTCGGTGCCCTGGATCGAGTCGGTGATGACCAGTTCCAGCAGTTCCGACGCCTCGACGCGGGCGACCGCACCGCCCGACAGCACGCCATGGCTGACATAGGCGACGACTTCCTCGGCGCCCTGCGCCTTCAGCGCGGCGGCGGCGTTGCACAGCGTGCCCGCCGAATCGACGATATCGTCGATCAGGATGCAGAAACGGCCCTTCACGTCGCCGATGATGTTCATCACTTCCGACTCGCCGGCGCGCTCGCGGCGCTTGTCGACGATCGCCAGCGGGGCGTTGTCGAGCCGCTTGGCCAGCGCACGGGCGCGCACCACGCCGCCGACGTCGGGCGACACGACCATGATATTCTTGTCGCCGAAACGGGCCTGGATATCGGCCGACATCACCGGCGCACCGAACAGATTGTCGGTCGGGATGTCGAAAAAGCCCTGGATCTGGCCGGCATGGAGATCGACCGAGAGGACGCGGTCGGCGCCGGCGGTGGTGATCAGGTTGGCGACGAGCTTGGCGCTGATCGGGGTGCGGGGGCCGGGCTTACGGTCCTGGCGGGCATAGCCGAAATAGGGGACGACGGCAGTGATTCGCTTGGCTGACGCGCGCTTTAGCGCATCGATCATGATCAGCAATTCCATCAGATTGTCGTTGGTCGGATAGGCCGTCGACTGGATCACGAACACGTCTTCGCCGCGGACATTCTCATGAATTTCCACGAAAACTTCTTCGTCGGCAAAGCGACGGACGCTGGCCTCGGTCAGGGGGATTTCGATATAGTCGGCGATGGCGGCCGCAAGCGGCTTGTTCGAATTGCCGGTCATGAGTTTCATGGCGAAAATCCCCAGGCTAATTGGCGTGACGAATTGATGACGATGCGCGAAACGCGGCCCCTTTAGCGGCGCATGTCCCATGTGGAAAGGCGCTTTTGCGCCCTGCGACAAAATGGACCCCGCATTTTCAGAACATGCGCGAAGCGGGTGTTCGGTTCGAAAATGCGGCATCGGAAAACAGAGCATTTTCGCAAATAGGCAAAATGCTCTAGGGCGCGGTGCATGACCGACAAACTCGTGATCGCGCTCGCCCAGATGACCCAGACGATGGGCGACCCCAGGGCCAATGCCGACGCCATGCTGGAATGGCGCGCCCGCGCCAAGGGCGCGGACCTCATCGTCTATCCCGAACTGCAACTGATCGGCTATCCGCCCGAGGATCTGGTGCTCAAGCCCGCCCTGCTCGACCAGGCCAATTATCATCTCGACCGGCTGGCGCAGGAAAGCGCCGATGGCGGCCCGGCCATGCTGGTCGGCACCGTCGTCGCCTCGCAGGGCGTGCTGTTCAACGTCGTCGCCCTGATCGAGAATGGCGCCGTCACCGCAATCCGCCAGAAGCGCGAACTGCCCAATTACGGCACCTTCGACGAAAAGCGCCTGTTCGCGCCCGGCCCGCTGCCCGCGCCGATCGAGTTTCGCGGCGTGAAGATCGGCGTGCCGATCTGCGAGGATATCTGGTTCCCCTTCGTCACCGCCCATCTGCGGGCCGAGGGCGCGGAAATCCTCATCAGCCCCAATGGCAGCCCGTTCGAGGTCGACAAGGATGATCGCCGCCTGAACGTCGTCGCCGGCACCCGCGTGCGCGAAACCGGCCTGCCACTCGTCTATCTCAATCGCGTCGGCGGCCAGGACGAACTGGTGTTCGACGGCGCCTCCTTCGTCATGAACGGCGACCTCTCCATCGCCCAGCAACTGCCCGACTGGGAGGAAAAGCTGGTGCTGACCCAGTGGGAGAAATGGGACGGCCAGTGGGTCTGCCTGCCCGGCGAGCGTCATGCGCTCGATCCGCGCCCGGCCGACATCTATAATGCGATGGTGTTGGGCCTGCGCGACTATGTGAACCGCAACCGCTTCCCCGGCGTCGTCCTGGGCCTGTCAGGCGGCATCGATTCCGCTTTGTCCGCCGCCGTCGCGGTCGATGCGCTGGGCGCCGACCGGGTCTGGTGCGTGATGATGCCCTCGCGCTTCACCAGCCAGGAAAGCCTGGATGACGCGGTCGAATGCGCCCGCCTGCTTGGCGTTCGCTATGACACCATCCCGATCGAGCCGGCGGTTGCCGCCTTCGACACGATGCTGGCCCCGGTGTTCGAGGGCAAGGCGCGCGACCTCACCGAAGAGAATATCCAGTCGCGCATTCGCGGCCTCACCCTGATGGCCCTTTCCAACAAGTTCGGCCATATGCTGCTGACCACCGGCAACAAGAGCGAGATGTCTGTCGGCTACGCCACCATCTATGGCGACATGGCGGGCGGCTATTCGGTGCTGAAGGACGCCTACAAAACGACGGTGTTCGACCTCTGCCGCTGGCGCAACGACAATATGCCCTCACTCGGCGAAGGCTTTGGCCCCGCCGGCCCGGTGATGCCCGAACGCGTCATCACCAAACCGCCCAGCGCGGAACTGCGCGACAATCAGAAGGATGAGGACAGCCTGCCGCCCTATGAGGTGCTGGACCCGATCCTCTATGGCCTGGTCGAGGAGGAATTGTCGGTGGCCCAGCTGGTCGAGCGCGGCTTCGACAAGGCGGTCGTCACCCGGATCGAGCATCTCCTCTACATCGCCGAATATAAGCGCCGCCAGTCGCCGCCCGGCGTGAAGCTGGGCATCCGCAATTTCGGCCGCGACCGCCGCTACCCGATCACCAACGCCTTCCGCAGCGTCTAGTAACATCCGTTCGCCCTGAGCGAAGCCGAAGGGCAGGCTGAGCATGGCGAAGCCCCTTCGCTCGGGTCGAACGGGTTTGGAAAAAAAAGATATGACCGTCATCACCCGCTTCGCCCCGTCGCCGACCGGCCATCTCCATGTCGGCAATATCCGCGCCGCGCTCCACAACTGGCTATGGGCGCGCAAGTCCGGCGGCCAATTCCTGCTGCGCCTCGACGACACCGATCTGGAGCGTTCGCGCCCCGAATATGCGAACTCGATTCTGGCTGATCTGAAGTGGCTCGGCCTCGACTGGGATGGCGAGGAAAAACAGTCGGAGCGCTTCGCCCTCTATGAGGCGCGGTTCGCGGCGCTCAAGGCCTCGGGCCATGTCTACCCAGCTTATGAATCCCAACAGGAACTGGAGCTGCGTCGCAAGATCCTGCTCGGCCGCGGTCTGCCGCCGGTCTATGATCGCGCCGCCTTGGCGCTGACGCCGGACCAGATCGCCGCCTATGAGGCCGAGGGGCGCACGCCGCACTGGCGCTTCAAGCTCGACCATGACCAGCCGATCGTCTGGACCGACCTGATTCGGGGCGAACAGCGGTTTGACCCTAAACTCCTGTCCGACCCGGTGATCCGCCGCGCCGACGGCAGCTGGCTCTACATGCTCCCCTCGGTCATCGACGATGTCGACATGGGCGTCACCCATGTGCTGCGCGGCGAGGATCATGTGTCCAACACCGCGACCCAGATCCAGATGTTCACCGCGCTCGGCGCGTCGCTGCCAGCCTTCGCGCATGAAGCGCTGCTGACCGGCAGCGAGGGCAAGCTGTCCAAGCGCCTCGGCTCGCTCGGCGTCGCCCATTTCCGCGAGATCGGTCTGGAGCCAGCCGCGATCGCGTCGCTGCTCGCCCGTCTCGGCAGCTCGCAGCCGATCGAGCCCTTCGCCGACCGTGCGCCGCTGATCGAGACGTTCGACTTCGCCCATTTCGGCCGCGCCCCAGCCCGCTTCGACGAAGCCGAACTGGCCAGCCTCAACCAGAAGATCGTCCACGCCCTGCCCTATGAGGCGGTCGCCGACCGCCTGCCCGCCGGCATGGACGCCGCCGCCTGGGCCGCGATCCGCCCCAATCTGGAGACGGTGGCGGGCGCCGCCGACTGGTGGCAGATCGTCACCGGCCCGATCGATGCGCCCGAAGTGGCGGAAGAGGACCGCGATTTCCTCGCCGCCGCGCATCGCATCCTGTCCGATGCCGCCTTCGATGCCGACATCTGGCGCACGCTGACCGGCGCGCTCAAGGACGAAACCGGCCGCAAGGGCAAGACCCTGTTCCAACCCCTGCGCCGCGCCCTCACCGGCCTGGACCACGGCCCCGACATGGGCCAGCTCCTGCCGCAGATCGGCCGGGAAGAGGCGTTGAAGAGGCTGGCGGTGGCCGGTTGATCGGGTTAGGCTGGTCGGACCGGACCATTCTGGAGGCCAGCCTGATGCGTTATGCTCTCATCCTGTCGTCCGGCCTGCTGCTCATGGGAGCCGCAGCGCCGTCTGCTTCCTATAATATCTTTCCCGAACAGGCGGTGATGAATGCCGCGGCTGTCGCCCCCGATGGGGTGAAGGGGGTGTTCGAACTGCCGGTCCGCGCCACTGGGCACCAGGGCGGCTGGTTCTATCTTAATTCTCAGCAGGATTACCGGGATCCCCGCAACCTGACGATCGCCATTCCCGGCGCCATGGCCGATGCACTGGCACAGCGTTTCGGCGCGGAACTCGATCAATATCTGACGGGCAAGACCATCGCGGTGCGTGGCGAAGCGAAGCGGGTAAAAATTCATTTTCTGGCGGATGGCCGGCCAACCGACAAATATTATTATCAAACCCATGTGCGGCTGACTGATCCCAGCCTGCTGACGGTGGAGGGCGAACCAGTCCGTTACTGACCGTTCAGGCGGCCATCATTTCCAGCGCTTTGCCGACAGCCAAAATCCCCTCCGGGGCTGCGGCGAAGCCCATATGGGTGCAATCGACCTCGATCGCGCGGTCGCGCTCGCCGGCGCGGCCTCGGGCGCATTCGGGCAGGATCACGCCGTCGCGCGGCGACCAGAGCGCCACGGTCGGCACCGGCGGCTTCTCCTCGCGGGTGCAGGGGAAGGGCGGGGTATCGACCGGGAAGCCCGACACCAGCTGATAGAGGCGCCAGGCATGGTTGGCGCGCGGGTCGCCGGAAAAGGGCGTGCCCATCGTCACCACGCCGCCAACCTTGGATCGCGCGAACTTCGCATATTCGCGCGCATAAAGACCACCCAGGCTCCAGCCGACCAGCGTTACCGGCTTGGCGCTTGTCCGGCGGATCGCGTCGACGCGGGCGTCGATCTTCTCCAGCGTATCGGCGCGCGGGCCGAAATTGCGACCCATGTCCCAGCCATGCGCCTGATAGCCCGCCGCGTTGAGGATCGCGCGCAGCGGCTCCATGCGATGTTCCGACGCCATCAGGCCGGGCACCAGCAGGATATGCCGTCCGTCGCCGCGAATCGCGCGGCTCAGTTGTTCGGCCTGCGCCCTAGTGCGGCTGATGTCGAACGGCACCGAGGCATTGCCCAGCAGATGCGACAGCGACGGGCGCGCGGACGCGCGCGGACCGCTGGCAAGGCGGCCCTTCCAGAAGCTGGCAATGGCATCGGCATAGGGTGGCACGAGAGATATTGTCCTGAACCGGGCGGAAAAGGTGACATTCTCGTGACAAACGCAGGGTGCGTCCATGGGTTTCATCGCAAGCGATGAACGGTGCGTCTCAGGAAAAGCGGGTCAGGGGGCGAGGGGGGATGTCTGGGCGACGCTGGCGCCCTCGGTCGTGCGCAGCTGGCGCGGCTCCAATATCGCTGCCGTCTCGATCAGGTCGAGCGCCCGGCGCGCTTCCAGATAGCGGCGGGCATATTGCATCCAGCGATCGGCCGCAGCGCGATCGGGCATGCGCTCCACCTCGGCCAGCGCCGCGCCGACCCGGCTGGCGTCGATATAGCGCAGCGCCCGCTGCATCGCCATTTGCGGCCGGGGCGAGGGGGTGGAGGATTTGCGGATGATGATCAGCTCGCGGGCCTCATGCTCGAAACTGTCCCACCAGCTGGCATCGGCCGGCGGTGACGTGACTCGATCGGCGACGTCGACCAGGCCGGCGCGCAGGTCGGCCAGCGTCACCGGCTCGCGCGCGGCGTTGATGATGGTGGCGACGGCGCGGGGCTGGGCCTGACCGAAACGCAGCCGCAACTGCCCCTCGACATAGCCGAGCGGAGCGCCGGTATCGAGCGCGCGGCGGGCGGCAAAGGCGACCAGCAGCCCTTCGGCGCGCGCGGCATTGCCCGACGCGGCCTGCGCCTCGACGGTGATGCGGTTGAGCCGCTCCTCCAGCTGGATCACGCGGGCGTCGAGCATCTGCGCGGCATCCGCCGTCAGCGGACGGCCCGACGGGATGGCGTTGCTGCCCAGCAGCGGCGCGGGCAGGGCGGGCGTCGCCGCCTCGTCCTTGCCCCAGCGCCGTTCGATCTGGGGCATCGCCCAGATGGTGCCGCCGATGCCGATCAGAAACGCGAACAGCAGCAGCACGGGCGTCAGCCAGGATGTGCGTCGGCGCGCGGGCGGCGGCGTTTCCTGCTGAATTTCCACACTCTCCTGCTCGTTCATCAAGTCTCTCTCGTTTGCGACCGCGGTTTCATTCGCACAATCGACGGGCGAGGGCCAGTACCGCCGCATCATTGGGGGCGTCGGCGGCCTGCGCGCTGGCCCATCCGCTGCCGCAGGCGGCAAGCGCGGCCGGACTTATCGCCACGACGTCGCACGTCGCGCGCTGATTTTCGGCTAATATCTCTGCCAGCCGGGCGCCGGCCGCCGCAGAATGGACCAGCAGCACGCCACCGCTCAGGTCCAGCGGATCGCAGGGCAGGGGCATCATCCGATAGATCGGGATGCGCGTCACCCGCAGCGGGCCCGCGTCCATCGGTGCCACCGCCGCGCCCGACAGATGCAGCACTGCCCGGTGCCCGTCGGCCGCGATCCGCGCGGCGATCGCGTTGGCATCGCCATCCCCCGCGACCGGATCGGCAAAACCCGCTTCCCGCAGCGCCTCGGCGCTCGCCGCGCCCACGGCATAGGTCGGCAAGGCGCGATAGGCCTGCAGCGTGGCCCCGCCGAATCGCACCGTCTGCGCGCTCGTCACCAGCAGCGCGTCGAAATCCCCGGCGGGTGGCGGTGTCCAGGTCAGCGCCTCGGCCGCGAACAGCGGGCACAGCCGCACCGCCAGCCCCATGGTCATCGCCTTGTCCGCCGTCCTGCCGGCGCCGGGCGCGGGCCGCAGGATGATGAGCGGTCTCACCCCTCGAACAGGCTGCGCAGTGCCGGGCTTGCCCGCTCCAGCAGGCTCCGGCCGATCGCCTCGGCCGCGTAGAAATCGCCGCGCGCCAGCCGTGCCTCGTCCCGCACCGTCTCATTCCCTTCCGGGCTGATGATCTCGGCGCGCAGGTGGATCTGTCCGCCCTCCAGCAGCGCCAGCGCCGCGATCGGCGAATGGCATGTGCCGCCCAGGCCCCGCAGCACCGCGCGCTCGGCCATCACGCAATCGAACGTGTCGCGATGGTTGATCGCCGCCAGCCAGCCCAGCATGGCGTCATTGTCGGCCAGCGTCTCGATGCCGACCGCCCCCTGCGACGGCGCCGGCAACATGGTGTCGATCTCGACCGTGGCGCCAATGTCCGCCTGGCCCAGCCGGTCGAGCCCGGCGGCGGCGAGCAACGTCGCATGGGCCTCGCCGGCCTCCAGCTTGGCCAGTCGCGTGGCGACATTGCCGCGGAACAGGATGATCTGCGCATCGGGGCGCAGTCGCTTCACCTGCGCGGCACGGCGCGGCGAACTGGTGCCGACGATCGGCTGCGGCGGCAGCGCGGCAAAATTTTCCACGCCGACCAGCCGGTCGCGCACATCGGCGCGCGGCAGCATCGCGGCAATGCGGATCGCATCGGGCCGGATCGTTTCGACGTCCTTCATGCTGTGGACGGCGCAGTCGATCTCGCCCTCCGCCAGCGCCCGGTCCAGCTCCTTGGTCCACAAGGCTTTTCCGCCGATTTCGGCCAGCGCCCGGTCCTGGATCCGGTCGCCGCTGGTCTGGACGATGACGGTGGTGATGGCGTCCTGATTCCAGCCATGGGCGTCGCGCAGGGCCTGCGCGGTCATATGGGCCTGGGCCAGCGCAAGCGGCGATCCCCTGGTGCCAAGGCGCAACGGTCGTTCGGGTCTTTTCATAAGCGGCTTGCTCTAATGGCCACGGGCACTAGATGGAAGCGGCAATGACCATCATCCTCGGCCTGGAATCAAGCTGCGACGAAACCGCGGCGGCGCTGGTGACGGCCGATGGCCGGATATTGGCCCATCGCCTCGCCACGCAGGAAGACGCGCACCGTCCTTATGGCGGCGTCGTGCCGGAAATCGCGGCCCGCGCCCATGTCGAGGCGTTGGCCCCGCTGGTCGAGGCGGCGCTGGCCGACGCAAAGATGACTTTGGCCGATGTCGATGTCATCGCCGCCACCGCCGGCCCTGGCCTGATCGGCGGGGTGATGGTCGGCCTCGTCACCGGCAAGGCGCTCGCCCATGCCGCCGGCAAGCCGCTGGTCGCGGTCAATCATCTGGAGGGGCATGCGCTCTCGCCGCGCCTCGCCGACCAGAATTTGCAATTCCCCTATCTGCTGCTGCTCGTGTCGGGTGGCCATTGCCAGGTGCTCAGGGTGGAGGGCGTCGGCCAGTATCGCCGCCTTGCCACCACGATCGACGATGCCGCGGGTGAAGCCTTCGACAAGACCGCCAAGCTGCTCGGCCTCGGTTTTCCCGGCGGTCCGGCGGTGGAGAAGGCGGCGGCCAAGGGCAATCCCCGCGCCGTGCCGCTGCCGCGCCCGCTGGTCGGCACCGACGAACCCCATTTCTCCTTTGCGGGCCTCAAGAGCGCGGTGATGCGCGCCGCCCAGTCGGGCCAATATACCGTCGAGGATATCGCCGCGAGCTTCCAGCAGGCGGTGATCGACTGCCTGCTCGATCGCACCCGCCGCGCGCTCGCCGCGAGCGAAGGCGTGACCGCGCTGGTCGTCGCCGGCGGGGTTGCCGCCAACCAGTCTGTGCGCGGCGCGCTCACTGCGCTGGCCGGGGATCATGGCCTGCCCTTCGTCGCCCCGCCGCTGTGGCTTTGCACCGACAATGCGGCGATGATCGCCTGGGCCGGCGCAGAGCGCTACGCTGCGGGCATGACCGACGATCTCACCATCCCCGCCCGGCCGCGCTGGCCGCTCGATCCGACGGCGGAAAAGGCGCGTGGAGCAGGAGTGAAGGCATGAAGGCGGGAGTCATCGGAGCAGGCGCCTGGGGCACGGCGCTGGCGCAGTTGCTGGCGGCCGACGGGCAGGATGTGCGCCTCTGGGCGCTCGAAGCCGATGTGGTCGATGCGATCAACAGTGCCCAGGAAAATCCGCTCTATCTGCCCGGCCTGCCGCTTTCGCCGTCGATCCGCGCGACCGGCGCGATGGCGGATCTGGCCGATCGCGACCTGATCCTGGTGGTGAGTCCGGCCCAGCACCTGCGCAGCGTCGTTGCACAGGCGCCGGCCGGCGTGCCTTTGGTCCTCTGTTCCAAGGGGATAGAGGCGGGCACCGGCCTGTTGATGTCGGAAGTCGCGGCCCAGGCGCAGCCAAGCTCGCCGATCGCCGTTCTCTCCGGCCCGACCTTCGCCCATGAAGTGGCCAGGGGGCTGCCGACCGCCGTCACCTTCGCCTGTGCCGACCAGGCGCTGGCCGAAAAGCTGGCGGCGCGCATCGCCCGCCCGACCTTCCGCCCCTATCTGTCCGACGATGTCGTCGGTGCGGAAATCGGCGGCGCGGTCAAGAATGTGCTCGCCATCGCCTGCGGCGTGTCGGAAGGCGCCGGCCTTGGCCTCAATGCGCGCGCCTCGCTGATCAGTCGGGGCTTTGCCGAAATGACCCGCTTCGGTCTCGCACGCGGCGCTCGCGCCGAAACGCTGGGCGGCCTGTCGGGCCTGGGCGACCTCGTCCTCACCTGTTCCTCCACCAATTCGCGCAACTTCTCGCTCGGCAAGGGGCTGGGCGAGGGGCAGAGCGCGGCCGACCTTCTCTCCAACCGTCGCACCGTGGCCGAAGGGGCGCATACCGCGCCGGTGCTGCGCGCTGCGGCCCGCGCGGCCGGCGTCGAAATGCCGGTGGTGGAAGCCGTCTGTGCCCTGCTCGGCGATGCCGCACCGCTGGCACAGGTCATCGACGCGCTGCTGGCGCGCCCGCTGCGACCCGAATAAGCATCGCCGCGACACAATAGATCGCCTATAGACATGAGCATGACAATCGAGGGGGACCAGGGGCCTGTGACCGCGCAGGCGACCCCTGCCGAACAGAAGGATGACATCGCCGCCCTGGCCAAGGGCGGACGGACCAACGTCTTCGGCTTCCTGCTGCGCCTGGCGGCGCGCCTGCCTTTCCTGTTCATCGCCGGTCGCTGGTATGGCGCCGACGCGCTCGGGCGCTTCGCCTATGCCGTGCTGGTGGTGGAATTCGTCGCCCAGATCGCGACGCTGGGGTTGAAGCGCGGCCTTGCCGGGGCGCTCAGCCAGACCGAACGGCCGCACAGCCATGTCGTCACCGACGCGATGGTGGTGACGCTGATCGCATCGCTGCTGGGCGCCGGTCTGTTGATCGCCTTTCCCCAGGCGATGTTCCCCAATAGCGGCATCAACGGGCTCGACCGGCTGCTGGCGCTGATCGTCATCGCCGTGGCCACCTCCGACGTGGCGCTGGCCGCCTGCGCCTATCGCTTCGACATCGGGGCGACGGTCCGCGCGCGCTCGATCATCGAACCCTGGGCGATCAGCATCGGCGCGTTCGGTTTCGCTTATTATTCGCTGCGCGACGGCCTGATCCTCTCCTATGTCGTGTCGATGGTCGCGGCGATGATCGCCTCGATCATCCCGATGTGGCGCCATTATGGCCGGCCGCATGGCTGGCGTCCCGATGCCGGGCGGCTCTGGCGCCTGGCCCGCCGCAATCTGCCGCTCGCCGCGGCGGACGGCGTCGAATGGGGTTCGCGCCGGCTCGACATGGCGATCCTGGGCCTGTTCGTCAGCCCGGCGATCGTGGGCATCTATTATGTCGCGCAGCAGGTCGCTTCGCTGCCGCAGAAATTGAAGACCAGCTTCGACCCGATCCTGGGTCCGGTCATCACCCGCAACCTCGCCGAAGGCAATCTGGCGGCGATCGCGCAGCAGGTCAGCCAGGTCGGATTCTGGATCATCGCCGCGCAGGCCGGTATCGCGCTGGCGCTCGGCATTCCGGGCGAGGCGGTCATGGGCCTGGTCGGTCCGCATTTCGTCGGCGGCACCGGTGCGCTGGCCTTCTTGCTGCTGGCCGAAGTGGTCGCCGCGACCGCCGTGGTCAGCGAATCGGCGCTGGTCTATATCGCCCGCCATCGCAACCTGATGATCTCGCTCAGCATGATCGCGCTGCAGGCGGCGCTCAGCTTCGGCCTGATCCTGCTCGGCAAGCAGTTCGGCCTCACGCCGCAGGAACTGGCGGCCGCACCTGCTCTGGGCCTGTGCATTGCGCTCGGCGCCGGCGCCTTCGTTAAGGCGCGCCTGCTCTCCAGCCTGCTCCACGCCCGCGTCAATGCCTGGCGCTGGCCCCTGCTCAGCGCCTCGGGCGTCGCCTGCATCGTTGGTGCGGCCTTCGTCGCCCTGCCGGCGCGCTTCGAATGGGTCGAGCTGGCGGTCGGCGTCTGGGCGATCCTGGGCGCCTATGGCTTCGTCATCTGGCGCTGGGGCTTCGGCCCGGACGACCGCGCCCTGTTCCGCAAGCAGAAGGCCCCGGCCTGATCCACCCAATAAAAAAGCCCGCCTCTCGGATGGAGAGGCGGGCTTTTTTGTCAGTGTCTGTCGCGATCAGGCGAACAGCTTGGCGCGGATCAGGTTCAGATCTTCCTCGGGACGTGCGCCCCAGTGCGAAATGACTTCAGCGGCCGCCGCTGCGCCCAGTGCCAGGCAATCCTCGACGCTGCGCTCTTCCAGATGCGCGGCCAGATAGCCGGCAGCGAACAGGTCGCCTGCGCCGGTGGTGTCGATGATCTGGCTGACCGGAGCAGCGGGGGCTTCGTGCCGCACGCCATCGACGATGGCGACCGCGCCTTTTTCGCTGCGGGTCGACACCAGCACCGGCACCTTGTCGGCGAAGCGGGCCAGCGCTTTGTCGAAATCATCGATCTGCGCCAGCGACTGGATCTCGCCCTCGTTCGAGAAGAGGATGTCGATCAGCCCCTGTTCGATCAGGTCGATGAAGTCGGCGCGATGGCGGTCGATCACGAAATTGTCGGACAGGGTGAAGGCGACCTTGCGGCCGGCATTGCGGGCGGCGTCGATGGCGGCGCGCATCGCGGCGCGCGGCTGCTCGGGATCCCACAGATAGCCTTCCAGATACAGGATGCGGGCCGACTGGATCAGTTCCAGGTCCAGCGCCGCTTCGGGCAGGAACTGCGAGGCGCCCAGGAAGGTGTTCATGGTGCGCTGCGCGTCCGGCGTCACCAGGATCAGGCAGCGGGCGGTCGGGATGTCGCCCTGCATCACCGGCGTGTCGAACTTGATGCCCAGCGCGCGTACGTCATGGGCGAAGACCGCGCCCAGCTGGTCGTCATTGACCTGGCCGATGAAGCCGCACTTGGCGCCCAGCGCGGCGAGGCCCGCGAGCGTGTTGGCGGCCGAACCGCCGCTGATTTCCTTGGCCTGGGGCATGTCGGCATAGAGGGTTTCGGCCATTTCGGCGTCGATCAGCTGCATGCCGCCCTTGGTCAGCGCATGCTGCGCCAGGAAGGCGTCGTCGCTGCGGGCTAGAACGTCGACAATGGCATTGCCGATGGCGACAACGTCAAGCGTGGGGGAAGAAGTCACGCGGGCTCCTGTGAAAGATGATGGGAAAATAGCGGTAAATTGGGCCGTCTCTACCGGTCCGGGGGCGCTGGCGCAACGCTGCTGATTGACGGAGCCGCCGGGGCGCAGGATATCGGGCCATGATCATCACCGCGGCGCTGCGCGCCTTCCCCCTGATCTTCCACGCCGCCGCCCGCCGGCTGCTGGTCAAGACGCTGGCGCTGACGCTGCTGCTGTTCGTGCTGCTGGGCGTTGGTCTATGGGCGGCCTTTCACGCCACGCGCCTCCATTTCGGCTGGGGCGAGGGGGATGGCTGGGGCGGCATGGCGGAGGCGGCTGCGACCGGCCTTGCCATGATCGCGGCCAGCTGGCTGCTGTTCCGCACCATCGCCATGCTGGTCATGGGCCTGTTCGCCGACGATGTGATCGAGGCGGTGGAGCGCGATACTTATCCACAGGCTGTAGGCCGGCCGGTCGGCTTCACGCGCAGCCTTCATTATGCGCTGCGCTCGGTCGGCCGCACACTTGGCTGGAACCTGTTGGCGCTGCCCGGCTATGTGCTGCTGCTGGTCACGGGGGTCGGCACGATCGGCCTGTTCCTGGCGGTGAACGCCTATCTGCTCGGCCGCGACCTTGCCGACATGGTCGAGCCCCGCCATCCCGGCCTGCCGCCGATCGGCCGTGGCAGCCGGTGGCTCATGGGCCTCGTTTCGGCGCTTCTCTTCCTCATTCCCCTGGTCAACCTGCTTGCGCCGATCTGGAGCGCGGCTATGGCGGTCCACATGTTGTTAGGGTCCAGGAGGAAGCCGGTCTGATGTCGCCCCGTTTCGCGCTCGCCGCGCTCCTGTCGCTGCCGCTCGCGGCCTGTGGCGGCGTCGTCCCGCCCGCCACCAGTTACACCCCGCCGCCCGCCGGTCCGCCGGCCAGCGCCTTCACCAAGACCGGACCGCTGATGGGCATGGACGCCAAGCGCCTGACCCAGATGTTCGGCACCCCGCGCCTCGACATTCGCGAAACGACCGTGCGCAAGCTGCAATTCGCCAATGGGCGCTGCGTGCTCGACGCCTATCTCTATTCGCCCGGCAAGGGGAAGGAGCCGGTGGTGACCCATGTCGACGCCCGCACGCCCGCCGGCACAGATGTCGACCACGCCTCCTGTGCGGCTACGCTCCAGCAGCGCTGAGCAATTGGCCTAGCGCCCATTCGGCCGCTTCCGCCACCACCGGATCGGGATCGGAGGTCAGCGGCCGCAGCCGGTCGACCAGCCCTAGGTCGCCGCTATTGCCCGCCGCGATCGCCGCATTGCGCACCATCCGGTCGCGCCCGATCCGCTTGATCGGCGATCCGGAGAAAATCTCGCGAAAGCCCGCATCGTCGAGGTCGAGCAGGTCGCCCAGCGCCGGCGCTGCCAGCTCCGCCCGGCCGATGAAGGCGCGGTTGGCCGCTGCCCCCTGCGCAAACTTGTTCCAGGGGCAGGCCGCCAGACAATCGTCGCAGCCATAGATGCGGTTGCCCATCCGTGCCCGGAACTCTTCCGGGATCGGCCCCTTATGCTCGATCGTCAGATAGGAGATACAGCGCCGCGCATCGACGATATAGGGCGCGGGAAAGGCGTCGGTCGGGCAGGATGACAGGCAGGCGGTGCAACTGCCGCAATGGTCCACCTCCGGCGCATCGGGCTCCAATGCGATCTCGGTATAGATGGCGCCCAGGAACAGCCAGCTGCCATGTTGGCGGCTCACCAGATTGCTGTGCTTGCCCTGCCAGCCGAGCCCCGCGCCCTGCGCCAGCGGCTTTTCCATCACGGGTGCGGTATCGACGAACACCTTGAGCGCGGTCGGCTGCTGATCGACCAGCCAGCGGGCCAGCGCCTTCAGCGCCTTCTTGACCACATCATGATAGTCGCGGCCCTGCGCATAGATGGAAATGCGGCCCCGATCGCCGACCTCGGCCAGCGCCAGCGGATCACGGCCGGGGGCGTAGCTCATCCCCAGCATGATGACGCTCCGCGCCTCGGGCCACAGGCCCGTGGGCGATCCGCGCTGCTCGGCCCGCTCCTCCATCCACAGCATGTCGCCATGATGGCCGGCCTCCAGCCATTGGCGCAGCCGCTCGGCCGTGCGCGGCGCGGCGTCGGCGCGCGTGATCGCGCAGGCGGCAAAGCCCAACTGCGCGGCCTGCGCTTTCAGGCGCTGCTCCAATGTTTCGTTTTGCACTGGCATGGTCCGGGATTATCAGGGGCGGATGATCGGTGACACTCCGGCTCCTGCCGCCCCCTATGCCGTCGAAGGCCATGCCCTTGTCAAGGCGTTCGGCGATTTTCGCGCGGTGGATGGCGTCGATATCGCCGTGCCCGCCGGCACCATCTACGGCATTTTGGGGCCGAACGGCGCGGGCAAGACCACCTTGCTGCGCACCCTGCTGGGCATCATCGACCCTGACGAAGGCCACCGCACCCTGCTGGGCGATGGCGCGCCGCTGCGCATGGCCAAGCAGGTCGGCTATCTGCCCGAGGAGCGCGGTCTCTACCCGTCGATGAAGGCCTATGAGGCGATCGCCTTCATGGGCGCGCTGCGCGGCCTGCCGCTCCATGTCGGGCGCGAACGGGCGCGCGTCATGCTGCAGGATTATGGCATGGGCGCCTCGGTCGAAAAGCCGATCCGCCAGCTCTCCAAGGGCATGGCCCAAACGGTGCAGCTATTCGGCACCATCGTCCATGAACCGCGCCTTATCGTCCTCGACGAACCCTTCTCCGGCCTCGATGCGATGAACCAGGAAAAGCTGGAGGCGCTGATCCGCGATCAGGCGCGCAAGGGCGTCACCATCCTCTTTTCCACCCATGTCATCGCCCATGCCGAACGATTGTGCGAACGCATCGCCATCGTCGCAGGCGGCCGCATCCGGTTCGAAGGATCGGTCAGCGACGCGCGCGACCGTCTGCCGCCCCAGGTGACATTGCGCACACGGCTGAGCGACGGTGCCTGGCGCCGCGCTTTGCCGACCGACACGCTGGCGCAGGATGGCGCCTGGCATTTCGCGCTGCCCGATGACGGCATCGAACCGCTGCTGCGCGCCCTGCTCGACGGTCAGGCGGGCATCGAAAGCCTGTCGATCGAACGGCCGGGCCTGCACGACGCCTTTGTCGCGATCGCGGGGGAGGCTGCTGCGCGCCAGATGCGCGATGACGCCACGCAGGAGGCCGGGGCATGAAGGAATTGCTGCGCGCCGCCAGCGTGATCGCCCGGCGGGATTTCACCGCCGTCGTCCTGTCACGCACCTTCATCCTGTTCCTGATCGGGCCGCTGGTGCCGATCGTCATCGGCATGGTCTTTGCCGGTTTCACCCAGAAGATTTCCAGCACCGACCTGCGCCCGGTCGTCGGCATCGCCATGGCGCCGGCCGATGTCGGCGCGCTCGAACGGGCGCATGCGCGCCTGACCGAACGCATGGGGCCACAGGCGCTGCCGCGGCTTCACGCCGTGCCGCTCGGCACCCCGCCCCGGACCCAGCTGGCCCGGCCCGATTCCGACGTCGTCGCCATGCTCTCGGGCACCGTCTCCCGCCCGGTCCTGACCGGCAAGCCCGAGGATCTGGACCGGTTGCAGGGCGACCTCAGCCTGATCGCCAGCGCGGCGCAGGCCGAAAAGGTGCTGCACATGGTCAAGGTCGAGCGGCAGGAAGTGGCGACCAGTCTCGGCGCCCAGTCGCAGGCCCGTCTGCTGATCGGCCGCACCGGCCAGATCGTCATCTTCTTCCTCACCATATTGCTGGCGGGCATGATCCTGTCCAATCTGGTCGAGGAAAAGACCAACAAGATCATCGAGATATTGGCCGCCGCCGTGCCGGTGGACGCGATCTTCCTTGGCAAGCTGATCGCCATGCTGGGGATGAGCTTCGTCGGCATCGCTTTCTGGGGCGCCACCGCCTTCACCATCTTCATGGCGTTGAAGGCGCCCGGCACGGTCCTGCCCGATCCGGCGGTGGGCTGGCCTGCCTTCATCGCGCTCGGCATCATATATTTCGCCATGGCCTATACGCTGCTCGGCTCGCTGTTCCTGGGCATCGGCGCACAGGCGGCGACCGTGCGCGAGGTGCAGACGCTCAACATGCCGATCACCATGGGCCAGATGATGATCTTCTTCTTCGTCTCCTACACGGTCGACCATATGGGATCGCCGCTGGAAGTGGCGTCGGTGGTCTTTCCCTTCTCCTCGCCCTTCGCGATGATCGCGCGGGCGGCGCAGGATGCGGCGCTCTGGCCGCATCTGGTGGCGATCCTGTGGCAGGGCGTCTGGGTCGCCCTCATCATCCGCATCGGCGTGCTGCTGTTCCGCCGTCATGTGCTGAAATCGGGCGGCCGCTGGTGGAAGCAGTTGTTCAGGAGTTCGACAGGCTGAACAGGCTAGGGAGGGATAATGAACCGGCGGCATTTTCTCTATGGCGTCGCGACCGGCGCCTCTGCATTGGCCCTGTGGCAATTCCGCCCCGACGCGGCGGAAGCCGCCTATCCCTATCGCCTGACCGACGCGCAATGGCGCAGCAGGCTCAGCCCCTGGGCCTATAAGGTGCTGCGCCAGGGCGCGACCGAATTTCCCGACAGCAGCCCGCTCAACCGGGAACATCGCGCCGGCACCTTCACCTGTGCCGGCTGCGCTCAGAATCTGTTCAGTTCCAAGACCAAGTTCGACAGCGGCACCGGCTGGCCCAGCTTCTATGCGCCCTTGCCCCGCGCCATCGGCACCTCGCGCGACTTCAGCCTGGGCGTGCCCCGGACCGAAGTCCATTGCGCTCGCTGCGGCGGGCATCTCGGCCATGTGTTCGATGACGGGCCGAGGCCCACCGGCCTGCGCTACTGCATGAACGGCGTGGCGCTGGCCTTCAGTCCCGTTTGACCTTGTAGATGCGCAGCGGTCCCTTGGTGGGCAGCGGCTGCAGCCAGCCGGGCACTTGGCCCCGCATCAGGTGCGCCGACAGGCTCTGGGGCTGGTCTTTGGCGTAGAGCGCATATTCGGTCAGGCCCGCGCAGGTCACGACATAGTCGGCGCCATGCCCGCCATTGACCGACCGGATCACCGCGCGCGCCTTGTCCGGCGTCGCCATATAGCCCTCGATCACGGCGGTGATGCCGGCGGCATTGCGATGATGGGCGGTGCCGATCACGCGATGCGGCGTCTGCACCAATATGTCGGGGCCAAGGTCCAGCGGCGCGAACAGGGTAGATGGGGGCAGGGCGTGCAGCGGCGCCAGCGTGGCGGCGGCGCGGCAATTGACGGCGCTGGTCTTGGCCGACGGGGCTTCGGGGATCAGGGCAATCCACAATGCGCTGATCCCGGCTGGGATCAGCAGGATCAGCGCCACCGACCCCAGGACGCGCACCAGCGCCTGCGATGATGCTTGTACCTTGCGGAACAGGGCGATCAGCAACCAGGCGACACCGGGCAGGGCATAGACATGGGCGACCGACACGGCGCGCATGACCAGCAGCGACACCGCCATCGCCCCTAGCAGCAACAGGGCCAATGCCAGCCAGCGCATGCGTGCATCCCTGTTGGCGGCCAGGCGGGCGGCAGACAATGAACCCGTCAGCCCGACCAGCGCAGGCAGCAGGATCACGCCCCGCAGCGACAGGCTTTGCACCCAGATCGGCCGGCCCTCCATCACCTGCAAATACCAATATTTATAGGCCAGCGGCCCGAGCGCCTGGAACGGATCGCCTGACAGGCAGGGACCACCGATCGCCAGCAGGATCGCGATGGCGGCCCCGCCGCCGATCGCGGCGATCAGGAAGCGCCGGGTCATGCTGCCGGTCCCGATCAGTGTGCCGGCCAGCGGCACCAACACGGCCAGCGCGACGAGCGGCCAGACATAGGCGGCCGACAGCGCGTCGCATTGGTCATGCAGCAAGGCCGCCTGTCCGCGCAGCAAGGCCAGCAGCGCAAGCGCAGCCCCGCCCAGTGTCGCCGCAAAGGCCATGAAGCGCGACGCTTCCCGGCCATCGAGCCATTGGCGCAGCGCAAACAGCCCGGCAAACAGCGCGACATAGGGCAGGGCTTCACTCGAAATCTGCAACCAGACCGCCAGCGCCAGCCCGCTCGTCACCCCGCCGCGGACGCGCCGATCATCCAGTGCGCCGGCCAGCGCGATCGTCGCCATCCAGATCTGCCAGCCATGATGGTCGATCCGCAGCGGTGTGAACTGCACCAGGATCGACGGTGTCGTCAGCAGCAGGGCCACGGTCACCAGCGCCAGAACAGGGTCGCCAAGTCGCCGGGCCGCCAGATGCACGGCGCCGGCCAATCCGCCCAGCAACAGCAGCGGCACGGTGATGCAGGCGACCATCTCAGCAGCGGAAGGCCCCAGCAGTGGCCGCGCCAGTAGGATCAGCCCTGCCACCGGCATGTCGACGATGCGCGACCAGTGCATCGGTCCGCCCAGTGGCGGGTTCACCCGATGCTGGCTGACATCCCAGAAGCCCTGACCGCCGATCCAGTCACGCACCTGCACCAGCCGCATCGCATCATCGGGGTCGCGAAAGCCCAGCGCGGCGAAATCGCCATGGAACAGCCACAGCATGACCGCGCTGCACGCCAGCCAGGCGAGCAGGCGCAGCCAGTGATTATAGCGCTCAACTGCGCGCGAAAATGCCATATTTGCGGATCGCATAGACGCTCAGGAAACTGGCCGGTACGGATATCAGCTTGGCGATCGCCGGGGCAATGCCGACGGCGCTCAGCCCGCCAACCATGGCCATGGTGATCCCCATGCCGACCAGCGCACTGGCCACGAAGCCAAACCGCTGGGCATGACTGGGGCCGTTGCCCGTATCGAACACGAAGCGGATGCTGATCACCCAATGCACGATCAGGCCGACCGCATAGCCCCCGAAAGCCGCCAGCATCGGTGTCGCACCGGCCCGGCTCAGCATCAGGAAGGCCGCCATGTCGCTCGACAGCGCGCAGATGCTGGCCAGCAGATAGCGGGCGAACATGAAGCGCGCGGCGATGCTGCCCAGCCGGGCGGTCAGGGCGCGCAACGGTTCGCCCATCGGCTTATGCGGCCTTCAGGCGGGAAGGCACCAGTCGTTCGCTGGCGAGGGCGGCGCGCTGTCCTTCGACATCCTGCCCTTCCTCACCCGATTCATGATATTCGGCATCCTCGTTGACGCCCCAGACGTCATAGACGCGCGTGCCGGCCTCGATGTTGCGCACTGTCAGCATCGCCGTCATCATCGCATGATCCTGGTTGTTATAGCGGTGCATGCCGTTGCGGCCGACCAGATGGAGCGTCGGGGCGACGGCTTCCAGCTCTGTGCGCATCGCCAGCACATGGTCGGCATAGGCATCGTCATAGACCGGATAGGCCTTTTCCTGCCGCACCACCGCGCCGCCCACGACATCATCGGGATTGCACAGGCCCAATATAGCCATTTCCTTCTTGGCCAGGTCGATCAGGTCGGCGTCGGCCGACGCCCACAGGCCGTCGCCTTCGAAGCAGAAATATTCCAGGCCCACGCAGGCGACCGATTCATCGGGCACCATTTCGGGCGACCAGCTGCGGAAATTCTGGATGCGGCCGACCTGCACCTTGCTGTCGTGGATATAGATCCAGTTGTCGGGGAACAGATCCTCCGACTTGATCATCAGCGCCACGGTCAGGAAGTCGCGATATTTGAGCTCCATCGCCTCGGGCAGGGTTTCGGGCAGCGGATGGATGCGGGCTGCCAGCTCGCGCATCGGCGCGGACGAAATCACATGGGCGGCGTTGATGATGACGTCGCCGTCCGGGCCGTCCGCCACCACGCGCCAGCGTTCCGTACCCTGGTCCTGCGCCAGCTGCTTCAGGCTGTGCGCCATCAAGATCTGGTTGCCGCCCTCGATCACCCGATCGCGCGCGGCTTCCCACATCATGCCGGGGCCAAGGCGGGGATAGCGGAAGGTTTCGAGCAGCGTCTTGGTCGCCATGCCGTCATTGGGCTTCTTGTTGAGGCCCAGCGAGCGCTTCAGCCCATCGACCACCGCGCCCCAGAGCGACAGGCCCTTGATCCGCTGCGCCGCCCAGTCGGCCGACATCTCGTCGCACGGCATGCCCCAGACCTTCTCGGTATAGGTTTTGAAGAAGATCGAGAACAGCTTGTGGCCGAACGCGTTGACGGTCCAGTCCTGGAAGGAGCGGACATTGCGGTTCGGGAACAGCTTGGCCTTGGCGAAGCTCGCCATGCACAGGGTCGAACGCCAGATGCCCAGATTCCACAGCGCCTCGAACGCACGCAGGGGATAGGAGTAGAATTTCCCCTCATAATAGATGCGGCTCATGCGCGGGCGCTGGATGAAATCGTCCGGCAGGATCTCGTTCCACAGGTCCACCACTTCCTTCGACTTGGAAAAGAAGCGGTGGCCGCCGATGTCGAATCGATAGCCATCCAGCTCGACCGTGCGGCTGATGCCGCCGACATAGACCGGGTCTTTCTCGATGACGGTGACGGAAAAGCCTTTTTTCGTCAGCAGATAGGCGGCGGTCAGGCCGGCCGGGCCTGCCCCGATGATGGCGACGTCCACACTCTGGTCGACACGCGACATGCTCTATATCCCCTGGATGGTCCTTCGTGTCTCGCTGAGTGAAGGAAATCCTCTAAGGAGTGGTTAATCGCCGGTAAGCATGAGCGCGGCGCCGACATGACAAAGGGCCGCCCCGCATGTGCGGAACGGCCCCCTGCAGTCCCCGTGACGGGGAAGGCTGCCCTTGCGGGATGGGTGAAGATCAGCCCTGGCGCTGTGCCAGTGCATTGAGGTCGCTGCGCGCGCCGTCCAGCGCGCTGCCGACACAGTCGCGATAGTCGGGGGTCGCCGGCAGGATCGATCCATTGACCCAGCCGCACACTTCCTTGGCGGCGCGGCTGATGCGATAATCGGCGCGGCGCAGGCCATTGTTGCTGGCCAGGTTCAGGTCGGCCACCGATACGGCGATGGTGCGGGTGGTGAGGCCGGTGGTGCCGTCGACGACGACTTCATTGCTGCTGTTGCCGGCGACAGCCATGCCAGGCAGCGCAAGGGCCAGGGTGGCGGCCATCGCCACCAGCGTCTTCTTGGTCATCCTATTCTCCTGTCGAACATGCTTTTTTTTATGTCGTGCCCAACGCCTGACGTGGGTGCGGGGTCGCCATCCTAAATAGGATTGCCCGGTGACATTGAAAAGAGGCCAATTGCCAAAAAATGGCAGTTTTCTGCGATTTTGCGGGTGCGAACAGGATCGTTTCGCACCCGCATAAACTTTGTCGCGTGGCTGTCCCGAGGCGCGATGTAGCGCGTTGGGAAACAAGCCTTAATGGCGGAAGTGGCGCATGCCGGTGAAGACCATCGCCAGGCCCGCTTCGTCTGCTGCGGCAATGACTTCCTCGTCACGGATCGAGCCGCCCGGCTGGATCACCGCCGTCGCGCCGGCTTCCACCGCCGCCAGCAGGCCGTCGGCGAAGGGGAAGAAGGCGTCGGAGGCGACCGCCGAACCGATGGTGCGCGGTTCGCTCCAGCCTGCCTTTTCAGCCGCGTCCTTGGCCTTCCAGGCGGCGATGCGGGCCGATTCCAGACGGTTCATCTGGCCCGCGCCGACGCCGGCGGTGCTGCCGCCCTTGGCATAGACGATCGCGTTCGACTTCACATGCTTGGCCACGGTCCAGGCGAACAGGCAATCCTTCAGTTCCTGTTCGGTCGGCGCGCGCTTGGTCACGACCTTCAGCGCGTCCAGGTCGACCTTGCCATTGTCGCGGCTCTGGACCAGCAGGCCGCCGGCGATGCTCTTGACCATCAGGCCGGGGCGGGCCGGATCGGGCAGTTCGCCGGTCAGCAGCAGGCGCAGATTCTTCTTCTTGGCGAAGATCGCCTTGGCTTCGTCATCGGCGTCGGGCGCGGCGACGACTTCGGTGAAAATGCCGCTGATCGCCTCGGCGGTCGGGCCGTCGAGCGGGCGGTTGACGGCGATGATACCGCCAAAGGCCGACACGCTGTCGCAGGCGAGCGCGGCTTCATAGGCTTCGATCAGCGTCGCGCCGGTGGCGACGCCGCACGGATTGGCGTGCTTCACGATGACGACGGTCGGCGGGCCGTCGCGGAATTCGCTGACCAGCTCCAGCGCCGCATCGGCGTCGTTATAATTATTGTAGGACAGTTCCTTGCCCTGGATCTGCTTGGCCTGGGCGATGCCATTCGCGGTCGGGCCGTTGGGCAGGTAGAGCGCGGCCGACTGGTGCGGGTTCTCGCCATAGCGCAGCGTGGTGCTGAGCTTGCTCGACAGCGACAGGCTCTCGGGGAAGGCGACGCCCTGGTCGGCAAAGGCGAACCAGCTGGCGATCATCGAATCATAGGCGGCGGTGGCGGCATAGGCCTTGGCCGCCAGCATCCGGCGGAAATCATAGCTGGTGGCGCCGCCCTTTTCGGCCATTTCGGCGATCAGGCGGGCATAGTCGGCCGGATCGGTGACGATCGCGACGCTCTCATGATTCTTCGCGGCCGAACGGACCATCGACGGGCCGCCAATGTCGATATTCTCGATGATCTCGTCGCGGTCGGCGCCCTTGGCCACGGTCGCGGCGAAGGGATAGAGGTTGACGATCACCAGGTCGATCGCGCCGATCTCATGCTCGTCCATCGACGCGACATGCTCGGGGTTGCCCCGTACCGCCAGCAGGCCGCCATGGACCTTGGGGTGCAGCGTCTTGACGCGGCCGTCCATCATTTCGGGGAAGCCGGTCAGCTCGGAAATATCCTTCACGGCCAGGCCCGCCTCGCGCAGCGCCTTGGCGGTGCCGCCGGTCGATACCAGTTCGACGCCATGCTGGCCCAGTGCCTGGCCCAGTTCGATAAGGCCGGTCTTGTCCGATACGGAAAGGAGGGCGCGCTTGATGGTGACGTCGGTGGTCATGGGGATGCTTCCTGCTGTTCGGGATGCCGCTTCAGGCTTGCCGCAGCCCTCTAGTCGCGCGCGGCGCAAAAATACAGTCCTCAAGCGCAGGGAATTTCCCGATCTTGCGGGCCTTTGCCGCTACTGTATTGTGATCGCATAACAGTTGGGGGATCTGACATGCGCTATCTGCTCGCCGCCACCGCCTTGCCCTTGCTCGCCGCCTTTCCGGCGCTGGCGCAAATTCCGACGCCGGAACGGGCAGTTACCGATCCCAAGAGCCTGACCTCGCCGGTCAATCCCGATGCCCGCGCCGTGCCGCTCGCCGATATCGGTGCCTCGCGCAGCCTGTCGAGCGCGGCGTGGAGCGCCGACGGCAAACAGATTTTCGTCGCCACCAACCTCACCGGCCGCACCAATATCTGGCGCACCGACACGGCGGGCAGCTGGCCGATGCAGTTGACCCAGTCGGATGACGCCCAGACCGGCCTCGCCGCCTCCGCCGACGGCCGTTATCTGCTGTTCCAGCAGGATGTCGGCGGCAATGAATATAGCGACATCTATCGCGTGCCGGTGAACGGCGGCGCGGTCGAGAATCTCACCAACACCCCAGACCGGCGCGAAAGCGACCTGCTGGTCGGCCCCAGCGGCGGGCTGGTCGCGCTCGTCACCAAATTGAAGACGCAGGGCCAGTCCGATGTCGCGGTGATGGATGGCGCGGGCAGGGTGCGCGACCTGACGCGGGAGGCCGACCCGCAGTTCAGCTGGTCACCGGTCGCCTGGATCGCGGATGGCAAGGCGCTGATCGCCAACCGCATGCGGATCGATTCCAAGGTCAGCGAGATCTGGCGCATCGACGTCGCCAGTGGCAAGGCGGCGAAATTGCTCGGCAAGGCCGACACCGTCTATGCCGCGACCGATGCGACCGCCGACGGCAAATGGATCGCTGTCTCCACCGATGAAGGTAGCGGCCAGATTCATGGTGGCCTGCTTGAAGCGGCCACCGGCAAATGGCGCTGGCTCAAATCCACGCCCTGGGAACAGGTGCCGGCCAGCTTCACCCGCGATGGCAGGGCGCTCATCTTCCGCATCAACGCCGACGCGCGCAGTAGCCTCTATCGCTTCGACCTGGCGAGCGGCGCCGAAACTCCGCTCGCCATCCCGCCGGGCGTCAATTATCTGGTCGGCAGCGAGCCGCGCTCGCCCGACGGCACCATGCTGATGCTCAATCATTCGGGCGCCGATTCACCGGCCAATCTCTATCTCTATGACCTCGCGGCCGGCACTGCGCGCCCGGCGACCCAGCTCGCCATCGCCAGCCTTCAGCCCGCCGCGCTGCCCAAGTCCGACGTCGTCACCTATAAGAGCTTCGACGGTACGCTCATCAGCGCGATCGTGACCATGCCCGCCAATCTGAAGCGCGACGGCAGCAACCCCGCCATCGTCCTGCCCCATGGCGGCCCCACCGGTCAGGCGCAGGATGGTTACAGCCGCTACGCCACCGCCTTTGCCAGTCGCGGCTACGTCGTGATCCAGCCCAATTTCCGCGGCTCGACCGGCTATGGCAAGGCGTTCCAGGACGGCAATGTCAAGGATCTGGGCGGCGCCGACCTAAAGGACACGGTCGCGGCCAAGCATTTCCTGGTCGACAGCGGCTATGTCGACGCCAAGCGGGTAGGCATATTCGGCGGCAGCTATGGCGGCTTCATGACCCTGATGGCGATCGGCCGGGCGCCCGACGAGTTCGCTGCTGCCGTCCAGTGGTTCGGCATCATCAACTGGCGCACCATGTATCGCGACCAGGATGAGGAGCTGAAGGCCTATCAGCGCAGCCTGCTCGGCACGCCGGAGAGCGATCCGCAGGTCTATGACGCCGCCTCGCCGCTCACCTATATCCGCGCGGCGAAGGCGCCCCTGCTCACCATCCAGGGCGAGAATGACATTCGCGTGCCGCGCGGCCAGGCGCAGGAGGTGCATGACATCCTCAAGGCCAAGGGCAATGTGGTGGAAACGATCTTCTACCCGGCCGAGGGCCATGGCTTCCAGAAGAAGGAGAATCAGCTCGATTCGCTGACCCGCACCGTCGCCTGGTTCGACACTTATCTGAAGCCGTCGTCCGCCAGATAGGGCGCGTGGCGCAGGCCGGCGCCCAGCAGCGCTGGCCACAAGGCCAAAGCGCCCAGCGCTACACCGCTCATCAGCGCCAGGGGCGCGGCGAACAAGGGCATCGCCAGCAATAGCGCCATCCGCCCGCGCAACTGCGCCGTCGCCTGTGGCCACAGCCACAGCGCGGCGAGCAGCACCATGACGCAATCATAGTCGCTGACATAGAGCGACCCTCCCAGCGCGCCCAGCACCAGCAGAGCCTTGGCCCGCGCCGTCGGCCCCTCGCGGTGCCAGACCCGCAGCACCAGCAGGGCGACCGTCAGGCTGGCGATCGCCTGCGCGGTATAGGCCAGCGGGATCGGCGCGCCGCCATGCCGGACCAGCACGAAGATGGACAGCATCCGGTGCCAGGTGCCGTCGCCATGTTCCAGGATCACGCTCTTGAGCAGGCTGCCTTGTTGCACATAGGCGATCCAGGCATCGATCCCGAACAGCGGCAGGGTGATGAGGATCAGCGCCAGCGCCATTCCTATGAACGCGGCCAGCGCCCGATATTGCCGCCCGGCCAGCAAGGCGAGCGGGATCAGCCAGCCCAGTTGGGGCTTCACCACGAACAGGGCGAGGATCATGCCCGCCACCGCCGGCCGCTCGCGCAGCAGGATCAAGCCCCAACCGATTATCGCTGCGGTCCAGCAGCCATTCTGGCCGCCCATTGCATTGATGAACAGCGCCGGCGCCGCCAGCGCGACCAGCAGCCACTGTGCCGGCGCCAGTCGCCGCACCGCCAGCGCGAAGGCGCCCCATCCCAGCAATTGCCAGGCTGCCCAGGCCAGCGGATAGGGCAGCAGGCCGAAGGGGGCGGAGATCAGCCACATTACCGGCGGATAGCTGTAATGATAAAGGTCGATGGGGGCGTTGGCGATCCCGGTCTCGAACGCATGGAAAGCGGCGAGATCATAGATGATGCCGGCCTGTCCCGTCACCGCCAGATGCGCGCCGGACCAGAAATTCAGGAAATCCTCGCCAAAGGGATGGCCGGCGCCATCGGTCATGCCCTGGCGCAGTTGCCGCGCCAGATAGGCCAGGAACAGCAGGCCTGCGACCACGCACCAGATATGCGCAATCCGCCGCAACTGCATGATCGGGATCGCTCCCATCCGGTCATAAAGCCCCGCCATCATGCGGACTGCTTAGGATGAAAGAATGAAGATCGGATTAGGCGCGACTGAAGGGAGAGGGCTAGCGGCCCGGCCGCTGAAAGTGGCCGGGCCTGAGAGCGAGGTCGTTGATTGGTAGCAAACGGGCCTCGGGTCGCTCATCTTGCATGCGCCCTTGTACGCGGGGTTCATAGGAAAAAATGGACATTGCCACGATGGCGCAACATCGCGCCGGTGCGATGCGGGTCAGCCGACCCGCTTGAATAGCCAACCGATGCTGGAGCCGCCCGGCAGTGCCTCGCTCGTCACCACCAGCTGCCTTGTGGGGTGGGGGCGGCCGTCGCCATCGACCCACAGGCTATCCTCGACGCTCAGCACGCCGGCCCCGGTCCGAAACTGCCACAGCGCGCCCAGCTCGATCCGCAGCAGCGCGCCCTGGCTGTCCGCGGTCAGGGTCGGTTCCACGCCGGGCGCCAGATGGAAGCGCAGCTGCACCGGCCGCTTGACCGGCTTCTTACCGCGCGTCGCCGGGGTCAGCATATCCTCGCCGCGTACTTCCTTGCCGTCGCCGCTCATCATCAGCAGGCGGCGGTGGACATAGCCCATGCGGCGGACATAGCCGTCATGGCTCAGCTCTACCCGGCTGCCATTGTCCAGCTCCTGCCGGTTCAGCTCGACCTCGGTCACGCCCTTGCCCAGCGTGCCGTCGGGCATCAGCGCGGTCGAGTTGCTGTCGTCCAGCACCAATGTGCTGTGCGCCGCGGTCGAACGCAGCGCCTGGGCGAGATCACGCGGGATATAGGCGCCTTCCAGCGCCGCGCCGCCGCAATTGATGACCAGCCGCAGCCGCCCGTCGCTGATCTCGATCGCGCCGGTGGAGGCGCAGCCGGCGGCGGCCAGGCGTGCGACCGGCGGCGGCGCCGCATCGATCTGCACGACCGTATTACCGGCGCTGATCCGCTGATAGCCCCAGTCGCGGGCCTGGCGCAGTGGTCGGGTCCGCACCCGGCTGGCCTGCACCAGCGCTTCGACCAGGTCAGGATCGACTGCACCCGCGCCCTGCCAGTTGCCCAGCCCCCCATCGCCATGGGTCAGGCCCAGCAGCGCCGGCACCGCGCGGCTCAGCCCGTCGATCAGGAAGCCGGGCACCTGTTCGCGCCGCACGTCATAGACCGCGACCACCATCGCCAGCAGCATCACGCCTTCCAGCTGCGCTAGCGGCGACCGGGAAATGATGCCGCCATCGCCATGGAAGGCGCTGTCGATCGCGCGCTTCAGGCCCGCTTCGCCGAACAGCTTGCGCGGATTGCCGCCGGGCATCAGCATCGACGCCGCGACGATCCCGCCCCAGGCGACCAGGCGCGGCAGGCCGGGCGCGGCCTTGTCCGCACTCTGGTCCAGATGGCGCGCGGTGCGGGCGATGCAGTTGAGCACCAGCGACCGGTAGACCAGGTCACTCGATGACAGGATCAGTGGCGCATGGGCGGTCCAGAACAGCAGCCGCCAGGCCGCATTGTCTGCGCGCCAGGCCGGATCGCTCGGCGTTTCGGCATGGGCGGCCAGCCATTTGCGCATCAGCGCCTCGGCCACCGGCGCGCCCTGTTCGCGCGTCGCCGCGGTCGACAGGTCGCGCAGCCAGTGGAAACTGTGCAGATAGTCGGTGAAGGCCGGGCCGACCGCCAATTTGCCGAAATCGATCGTATCGATCGCCAGCTTCTGGCCCCGGAACAGGAAATAGCCGGCGCGGATCGCTTGGCCGGCGCGCGGGTCGCCGGGCACGACATCGTCCGGCACCGCCAGCAGCTTGAGCGGATATTTGCCCTTCAGCCGCCGGCTGTGCAGCGGCGTTTTCCAGCTCAGCCGATAGAAATGATTGGCGATCCGCTCGGCCAGCGACAGGCCCTTGTCATCCGCGACGCGGATGAGCCGCTTGCCCTGTTCGATGCCGTCGTCGGCCGGTTCATGACCGGCCTCGACGGCGACAGGGGAGGACTGGCGCCGCTGGTTCGTCACCCGCCCCGCAGCGTCCTGATATTGTCGGCATAGGCGGCCGGGCCGCCACGGAAGGTCGCGGTGCCGGCGACCAGCACGTCGGCGCCCGCCGCGATCGCCTTGGGCGCGGTGTTGATGTCGATGCCGCCATCGACCTGCAGTCGAATGTCGCGGCCGCTCTTCTCGATCATCTTGCGGCACGCCTCGATCTTGCGCAGCTGATTCTCGATGAAGCTCTGGCCGCCGAAACCGGGATTGACGCTCATCACCAGGATCAGGTCGATATCGTCGATCAGATAGTCCAGCATCTTGGCCGGGGTGCCCGGGTTCAGCACCACGCCGGCCTTCACGCCCAGCGACATGATATGCTGCACGGTGCGGTGGATGTGCGGGCCGGCCTCGGGATGGACGGTGATGATGTCGGCGCCGGCCTGGGCGAAGGCGTCGAGATACTGGTCCACCGGCGAGATCATCAGATGGACGTCGAACGGCTTCTTGGTGTGGGGGCGCAGCGCCTTCACCACGGCCGGACCGATGGTGATGTTGGGCACGAAATGCCCGTCCATCACGTCGATATGGATCCAGTCGCAACCAGCTTCGTCGATGGCGCGGACTTCCTCTCCCAGCCGTGCGAAATCGGCGGACAGGATGGACGGAGAGATGAGAATGGGATGGGTCATTTGACCGCTCGCATTAGCCCTCCCTTGGGGCGAGGGCAACGCATGATTTGCGCGGTGCGGCGATGAGTCGCATCAGGGGATGAAGAAGGTCGTCGGTTCCAGTCGGACCGGCGCGCCGACATCCTTCGGCAGCCATTGTTTGACCCCGTGCAGCGCCACCGTTTCGCCGTCCAGCAGCACCGGCGCGGCGATCAGCCGCATCGCGCAATCGCTGCCGTCCGGGCGGCGGATATCGACGTCCAGGGTGAAGCCGCGCTGGTGGCGGATGGCATAGGCGCGCAGCCGCTCCATCGCCTCGCGGCTGTCATGGGCATAGAGCGACACCGACAGCGGCCGGGGCACGATGCTGCCGGGTTCCAGCCCGAAAATGTCATAGACGCCCTTGGTCCAGTTCAGGCTGTTGTCGGTCAGGTTGCAATGCCACAGGCCCAGTCCCCGATCGGCCAGCGCCGCCTCATTCCCCGCAATATCATTATCCAGCACCACCGGCGCGAGATGCTCGCGCAGGTCGTAGAGCGGCCAGCTATGATGCAGGGGCAGAGGTTCGGTCGGACGCAAGGTGGGCCTTTCCAGCGAAGGGCCTCACCTTAAACCCCTCATGGTTAAGCCTTAGTTCCCGATGCGCACGATCCTTGCAACGAAAAAGCCATCCGTGCCGCCCTGTTCCGCCAGCGTGTCGGGCAAGGTACGCAGCCAGCCGTCGGCGGTCGGCACCATGTCGTCGGGCAGTTCGCCCGCCGTTACCGGCTGGGCCGCAAAATCGGGCCGTGCTTCCAGGAAGCGCGCCAATTGTTCTTCGCCCTCGGCGCGTTCCAGCGAGCAGGTGGCGTAGATCAGCGTCCCGCCCGGCTTCACCCAATCGGCAACGCGGGCCAGCAGTTCGCCCTGCAATTCGGCCAGTTCCGCGATCTGGCGCGGGCCGATCCGGTGCAGCACGTCAGGATGGCGGCGATAGATGCCGGTCGCGGTGCATGGGGCATCGAGCAGTAGCGCATCGACCGGCGCATCCGGCGCCCATTGCCGCAGATCCGCCTGCACGACATCGGCCGACAGGCCGGTGCGCGCCAGATTTTCGCTCAGTCGCTCCAGCCTTTTCTTCGACTGGTCGACCGCGGTGACGGCCCAGCCGGCGGCGGCCAGTTGCATCGTCTTGCCGCCTGGCGCGGCGCACAGGTCCAGCACGGTCCGGCCTTCGCCCGCGCCCAGCAGCCGGGCCGGGCAGGAGGCAGCGATATCCTGCACCCACCAGGCACCCTCGGCAAAGCCGGGCAGGTCGGGCACGACCGCCCCCTCGGGCAGGCGGACATGGCCGGGCGCAAAGCTGGTGCCGCCCAGCGCCTCGACCCATTTGCCGGTCTCCGCCGGATCGCGCAGGCTGATGTCGACCGGCGGGCGCACGGCATAGGCATGGGCGGCCGCCAGCGGCATTGCATCGCCCCATTGCCCGGTCCAGCGTTCGGCGACTTCGGCGGGCAGGGTCGGCGGCACGGGCAGGCTCGGCTCGGCGCGGGTCACGGTGCCGAACACGCCATGGACCAGCTTGCGCGGCCCGCCATCGACCAGCGGCAGCGCGGTGGCGATCGCCGCATGGGGCGCCGTGCCCAGCGCAAGCACCTGGATGAGCGCGATGCGCAGCACCATCCGCGCCTTGGCATCGCCGGGCAGGGGCTGTTTGGTCGCGCCGTCGATCAGCGCGTCGAGATCGGGCAAATGGCGCAACGTCTCGGCCACGATGGCATGCACCAGCGCCCGGTCGGCCCGGTCAGCCAGCCCCTGGGTCGCGCCATGCAGCGCGATTTCCAGCGGATCGCCCCGACGCAAGACGGCGTCCAGCAGCTTGAGTGCAGCACGGCGCGCGGGCAGGCCGGGGACATCATCGGCGCGCGGGGCACCGGAACGGGCGTTAGGACGACGGGACATCAGCGGCCCCTACGCGCTTTTGGCCCTGGGGTCATCTTCAAACGAAGCAGACGACCGTGTAGATCGCTGCCGCAACCAGGGTGATGCTGGTGGCGACGCCCACCCACAGCGCCAACCAGTCCGATCGGCGCGGGCGCGGCACCATTCCCTTTGGCACCACCCGCAAGGAAGAGGGGATGCGTTTGCGGCCCAGCGTGGCGATCGCGATGGTGCGACGGCCGATAGCGTGGAACAGGCGCGGCGTATGGCGGGAGAATATATATTCGACGGCAATGTCGACGACCAGCCCAGCCGCCTCGCGCGCCACAAAACCAGCGGCGCGGAAGGCGATCTCGCCCATCTCGTCGACCGGCATCAGCGCCCGTGCGGATCGAGGGCGCTGCGACGCGGCTTGGGCGCTGCCACCGGCGGTGCCACCGGAGAAAGGGCCGATGCCCGCGTGGAAGTCTGCGGCGGCATAGCTATGGGCGGTGGGCTACCGCTCTGGCCCATATCCTGCGCAATTTCCTCCAGCGCGGCGATGCGCTTCTCGGTTGCCGGATGGGTCGAGAAGAGCTCGCTCACATGCACCGGCACGATATAGAGCTGGGCGGCGGCTGGATTGCGCTCGGCCACCGGGTTGGGGATCAGTTCGGCCCGGCCGGAAATCTTGGCGAGGGCGGAAGCGAGCGCGCGCGGATTGCCGCTGATCTCTGCCCCCGCCTGGTCGGCGCCATATTCGCGGGTGCGGCTGATCGCCATCTGCACGATCATTGCGGCAAAGGGGGCGACGATCACCGCCAGCAAGGTCGCGATCATATTGCTATGGCCATTTTCCTCATTGCCGCCACCGCGGAAGAAGAGGCCGAAATTGGCCAGCATCGAAATGGCACCGGCAATGGTCGCCACCATCGTCATGATCAGTGTGTCGCGATTCTTCACATGGCCCAGTTCATGCGCCATCACGCCGGCCACTTCGTCGCGGGTCAGCATGTTGAGCAAACCGGTGGTCGCCGCCACGGCGGCATTGTCGGGATTGCGGCCGGTGGCAAAGGCGTTGGGGGCATCCTGGTCGATCACATAGACGCGCGGCATCGGCAGGCCGGCGCGCTGGCTCAGCGCCTGGACCAGGCTGTAAAATTCGGGCGCGCTGTGCGCATCGACCTCGCGCGCATTGTGCATGGACAGCACGATCCTGTCGGCATTCCAGAAGGTGAACAGGTTCATGCCCGCCGCCACCAGCAGGGCGATCACCGCGCCGCCGCTACCGCCCAGCGTGTAGCCCAGCGCCATGAACAGCGCCGTCAGCGCCGACAACAGCATCACCGTGCGAAAACCACTCACTTGCACATCGCTCCTTTGCGGCCCAGATAGCGGGCCTTGTACTGAATATGGGGTTGCCGCGCGCGCTCCGCAATCGAAAGGCCCGACATGGGACATTTCAACGGCAAGCGCCCGGCGCATGTGAAGGCGCCCGAGCATCTCTCCAAGAGCCCGCCCGTGCCCCAGCCCGATCCGCTCGACCAGCAGCCTGTGCTGGACGAGGAACTGAGCCCGGTCCGCTATGGCGACTGGGAACGCAAGGGCATCGCCATCGATTTCTGATCCGGCGATTTCTGATCGACCACCGCTGAACGCAACTTGTTCGGTTCGCCGACGTTTCAGCACATATCCCGTTGGCCCGTGCCGGGGCAGCGGGCGAGCGCAACCCCTTGCTCTGGCCTTTCCGGTCGGGTCTGCGCAGGTTCAGGGGCATGAGGAGTATGCGGGGCGTGAGCGCGGAATTGGCGCAGGACGACAAGGTGAAGCCGGTTGCGGCCTATGCGCCGGAAGATGCGGCCTTATTGTGCGGTATCGGGCGACTGGTCTGTGCCTGGACGATGCTGGAACAGAGTCTGGAGGCACGGCTGGCCGAATTGCGCGAAACCATGGGCGATGTCCGTACCGTGGGCGCGCGTACGCGGCCGACGATGGCCAAGCTGATGACCGAATTGCGCACCACCGTTGCCATGCGTGACCGCCGCAATGCCGCTGCGTTGACGGAGATTTCGGAGGTGGAGCGCGATCTGCAACGGATCGATCGGTTTCGCGCGCTCATCATCGGCGGTTTTCAGCATCCCGCACCGGATGGTTTCCTCTGTCGCGACCTGCGTAATAATGTCCAGAATATCAGTCTGGACCATTTGAATGATGAAATTGCGGCGCTCGAACAAGTCGCTCAGCGTCTTCTGACGATCTGACAGATAAACACAAGTTACCGTAGCGCTTGACCTTTTCCTTCCGGTTCGCGATCCCCCAGCGAACTGGCGCCCATCGAGAACGGAGTCCCATGTCGAACAAACCGATTCGCAAAGCCGTCTTTCCTGTTGCTGGTCTTGGCACGCGATTTCTGCCCGCGACCAAGTCCGTGCCCAAGGAATTGCTGCCGGTGGTCGATCGTCCGCTGATCCAATATGCGGTGGATGAAGCGCGCGAGGCGGGGATCGAGCAGATGATCTTCGTTACCGGACGCGGCAAGGGTGCGATCGAGGATTATTTCGACATCGCCTTCGAATGCGAGATTACCCAGCGCGAGCGCGGCAAGGATCTGTCGGCGCTCGAAGGCACTCGGCTGGCGCCGGGCGACGCGGTGTTCCTGCGGCAACAGGAGCCGCTCGGCCTTGGCCACGCCATCTGGTGCGCCCGCGACATCGTCGGCGACGAACCCTTCGCCATCATCCTGCCCGACGAGTTCATGAAGGGCGCGCCGGGCAATGGCTGCATGAAGCAGATGGTCGAGGCCTATGAAAAGGTCGGCGGCAACCTCGTCTGCGCGCTCGAAATCCCGATGGACCAGACGCCCAGCTACGGCGTGATCGATCCGGGTGCGCGCGACGGCGCCCTGACCGAGGTGAAGGGCCTGGTGGAAAAGCCCAAGCTCGGCACCGCCCCCTCCAACCTCATCCTGCCCGGCCGCTATATCCTGCAGCCCGACGTCATGACGATCCTGGAAACCCAGGAAAAGGGTGCAGGCGGTGAGATTCAGCTGACCGATGCCATGGCGTCGCTCATCGGCAAGCAGCCCTTCCACGGTGTAACCTTCGATGGTCGCCGTTTCGACTGCGGCTCCAAGGCCGGCTATATCGAGGCGAACCTCGCCCTGGCGCTGGAGCGCGAGGATATCGGCGCCCATATCCGCGACTTTGCGAAGGCTGAACTGGCCAACTGATGCATCGACCAGATGGGGTGGCCACGCGGGCTACCCCATTTGGCGCATCAGGCCAGGCTGGCCGCTTGCGCCAGCAATAGTGCTGCCCCCGACAGCGCGATCGCGCCGCCTAGGGCGAGTTGTAGCGGGTTGACCATCTGCCGGATTGGGACGGCAATTGCGGTTTCAATCTTGCTCATGCGAACTATTATCATGCATGGCCCGCATGAAGTCACGCGCATCCTTCCACTCACACTGATGCAGCGGATCGATTATCATTCGTGATTAAAAGTAACGAATGATCGGAATGGCCGCTCTAAAATCAGTAACGCAACAATGGGCTCAAACTGTCAGCTTCGCTGTCAATTTTGCACGGCTGGCGACACATAATCGGCGTCGTGAATGAACGGCATCGCCGCATCATTCGCCAGCGCCGTCAGGATCGCGGCAAACTCCGTCTTGCAGCAAAACCCCATCTGGCGCTGCGCCAATCCCGCATCATAGACCCGGCCAATCGAAGCCGGCAGTTGCCAGCCACGCCGGGCATATAGCTCTGCGGCTTCGGGAAAATGCCGCGCGATGACCGCTGCCGCATCGCGTTTCAGTTCCTCGGCTTCCGCCCGAACGAACGGCGTCGGCGCGGAAACCAGATAGGTTTCGCAACGCGCCGGCGGCGTCCGCTCCAGCGCCACCAGATGCGCCCGTGCCGCATCCTCGACCGTGAGCCGCCGATGGAGAAATTCATTGGCCTTCAGATTCTGTCCTGACAGGCTGGCGTTGCTGTCGTCATCCTCCGGGAAGAAGCGGGCCGTGCGCAGGATAGTGCAGCCGATGCCCTGCTCCAGTTGCTGCACCCGGCACAGCCCCTCGGCGGCCAGCTTGGTCACGCCATAGATGTTGCGCGGCTCCAGCGGCCCGCTCTGCTCGTCCAGCCACACCGCAGCCTCACCGGCCTCGTCGCGCACCGCCTGGCTGATCATCAGCGACGTGGTGGATGTCATGACGAAGCGGTCATGCCCCGCCGCGACCGCCGCTTCCAGCAGGTTGTGCGTGCCGGTGACATTGACGTCGATGAAGGTCTGGGCGGGGTAGCGGACGATGTCCGGCTTGTGCAGCGCGCCGCCATGGATCACTGCGTCGATGCCGCGTTCGGCAAAGATCCGGTCGACCAGCGCCCGGTCGGCGACGGATCCGATGATGTCGGTGTCCCGGCCCGGCGCGACGTCCAGGCCGGTCACTGCATGTCCCGCCGCGCGCAGCATCGGCGCCAGGAAACGGCCCAGCCAGCCCGACGATCCGGTCAGCAGGACATGCATGTCGGTCTAATCCCTGTGGAAAGGACCGATCAGAACGGCACTTCGTCGTCCAGGTCGTTGTCGAAGTTCGGGCCGCCCTGACCGCCACCCGAGGAGCGTCCGCCGCCAAAGCCGCCACTCTGGTTGCCGCCGCCCGACGAGCGCCCGCCACCAAAGCCGCCGCCGCTGTTGCCACCGCCGAAATCGTCATAATCGCCGCCGCCGAAGCCGCCGCTGCTTGCGCCCCAGTCGCTGACGCCCTGGTTGCCGCCGCCCGACGAGCGACCACCGCCAAAGCCGCCGCCCTGGCCGCCACCGCCACCCGGCGCGCCGTCCAGCATGGTCAGCACCGCGCCGGGGCCGGACAGGGCGACCTCGGTGGTGTAACGGTCATTGCCATTATTGTCCTGCCACTTGCGGGTGCGTAGCTGGCCTTCGATGTAGATCTTCGATCCCTTGCGCAGGAAGCGCTCGGCGACGCCCACCAGTCCTTCGGAATTGATGACGACGCTATGCCATTCGGTGCGCTCCTTGCGCTCCCCCGACATGCGATCCTTCCAGCTTTCCGAGGTCGCGATCCGCAGGTTGCAGATCTTGCCGCCATTCTGGAAGCTCTTCACTTCCGGGTCGGCCCCCAGATTCCCGATGAGAATGACCTTGTTGACCGAGCCTGCCATGATTCCTCCGAAAGCACTAAAGGCGCCGTTATAGAAGCCTCGCCTTGGCGGTAAAGAACAAAGCTAGGCCAAATGTCCGGGGCTTGGGATCAGCCGAGTCCCATCGCGACCGCTGCCCAATATGTCACGCCTGCTGCGGCATAGGCCAGCACGAACAGATAGCCGATCATGAACAACGGCCATTTCCAGCCATTGGTCTCGCGCCTTGTGACGGCGATGGTCGAAATGCACTGCGGCGCGAACACGAACCAGGCCAGGAAGGCGAGGGCGGTGGCCAGGCTCCAGCGGCCCGCCAGCCGGTCGCCCAAGCCTTGTTCCAGAGCCTCGGCATCATCCTCGGCATCGATCGCATAGACGGTCGCGATGGCGGACACGGCGACTTCGCGCGCCGCCATGCTGGGCAGCAGGGCGAGCGAAATGTCGCGGTTGAAGCCGATTGGCTCGACCAGCACGTTGATGCCGCCCGCGATCCGCCCCGCGATCGAATATTCGCTCTGCTTCACACCTTCGGGGGCGTGAGGGAAGCTGGCCAGCACCCACAGCACGATATTGGTGGCCAGGATGATGGTGCCGGCGCGCTTGAGGAAAATGACACCGCGCTGCCACAGACCGATCAAGATATCCTGCGGCCGGGGCCACTGATATTTCGGCATTTCCATCAGGAAACCACCGCTGCGGCCCTTGGCCACGGTCAGGCGCAGCGCCCAGGCGGCCAGCATGGCGCCGACGATGCCGGCGACATAGAGGAGGAACAGCACCAGTCCCTGCAGGCCGATGCCCGGCCCCACGCTGCGCGCCGGGATGAAGGCGGCGATGATCAGGCCATAGACAGGCAGCCGTGCCGAACAGGTCATCAGCGGCGCGATCAGGATCGTGGTCAGCCGGTCCTTGGGATCGCTGATCGTGCGCGTCGCCATGATCCCCGGCACCGCGCAGGCGAAGGAGGACAGGAGCGGGATGAAGGCCCGACCCGACAGGCCGACCTTCGCCATGATGCCGTCCATCAGGAAGGCAGCACGGGCCATATAGCCGGTCGCCTCCAGCATCAGGATGAAGAAGAACAGGATCAGGATCTGCGGCAGGAACACGATCACCGCGCCGACGCCGCCGACCACGCCTTGTAACAGGAAATCGTGGATGATGCCCGGCGGCAGGGTGTTGGTCACCGCCTCGCCCAGCGCCGTGACCCAGCCCTCCAGCATGTCGGCGGGCACCGATGCCCAGGAAAAGACCGCCTGGAACATCACGAACAACAGGCCGAGCAACAGGGCGAGGCCCAACACCGGGTGCAGCGCGACCCGGTCGACCGCTGCCGTCAGTCGGCGCGACGGGGTTTCGCGCACGATCGCGGCGCGGGCGATGCGGCGGGCCTCGTGGCGCACAGCGTCGAAATCCGGTTCGCCGGCCGAGGCGCGCAACATGCCCGCCTGCGCGCCGAGCAGCGTTTCCAACTCGGTCTTGAGATGAACCAGGCCGCGCTTGCGCACCGCCACGGTGGACACCACCGGCACGCCCAGTTCCTGCGACAGGACATTGGCGTCCAGTTCCAGCCCGTCGCGGGTGGCGAGGTCGACCATGTTGAGCGCGACGACGGTGGGCAGGCCCAGCGCGATCAACTCCAACGCAAAGCGCAGATGATTGTCGAGGTTCGACGCGTCGACCACGATCACCAGCGCGTCGGGCAGCTTCTCGCCGGCCTGCTTGCCCAGCACGAAGTCGCGCGTCACCTGCTCGTCGGGGCTGGCCGGCGACAGGCTGTAGGTGCCGGGCAGATCGACCAGTTCGACTGGCCGGCCGTCGGCCAGCGACAGCCGGCCCGCCTTGCGCTCTACCGTGACGCCCGGATAATTGCCCAGCTTCTGCCGCGCGCCGGTCAGCGCGTTGAACAGGGCGCTCTTGCCCGCATTGGGATTGCCGACCAGCGCGACGAGGGGAAGGCCGCTCATGCCTGCGCCTCCTGCGGGCCGGTGCTGACCTCCACGGCGGCGGCGTGGTTGCGGCGCATCGCCACCGTCATGCGCCCGATCTTGACCGCCAGCGGTCCGCGACCCAGCAGCCCGCCATGATGCAGCGCCTCGACGCTGGCGCCTTCGCACAGGCCGAACTCGCGCAGGCGCTGTCCTTCCACGGACGACAGCGACTCCCAGTCGATGGTTTCAACAAAAGCGGGTTGGCGCAGGGGCAGATCGGTCAGGCGCAAGGAGGATGGACTCTTAACCAGAAATCAGATTTGCGACTGACTATCAATTACGTCTGGTGAAGGCCAGCCCGAACTTCACACCGCCGGGTAGCGCAGCCGGCCGATGAAGCGCGACAGGCTGAGATGCTCGCCATCACTTACGCCCTTGAACCGGGCCTTCATCTTCTCGAAGCGCATGATCCCCTCGATCCGTCGCGCCAGGAAGGCGCGGCTGTCGGCATGATCCTCGCTCTCGTCATTGACGAAGGTCAGCAGCGTCGCGGCATAGATGCTGCCCAGCGTCGCGCGCTTGCTATAGTGGTTGAGGTCGGTGGCGGTGTCGCCCGCCGCGTGCCACATGATGTCGGCGGCGTGCCAGCCCAGCTTGGCGGCGCGCACGGCATTGGTCGGCATCGCCAGGATCGCCTGCGCCCGGCGCAGCGCTTCGCGGTCGGGCGCCAGCAGGGCCAGGCGGGTCTCGATCAGCGCGCTGATCTTCTTGCGGATCGACATGGTGGCCAATGTGTCGGCCGGCAGCGCGTCCAGCATCCGCGTGTCGATGCTGGCGAACCAGGCCTCGATCATGCCCATGGCGCCGCCGTCGAAGGCCAGCGCGGCGACATCGGCATCGATGTTCTTTTCCGCCGCCGCCATGGCCACCGCTTCGGGCCGCCAGCCGTCAAAGGCGGCGTGGCGCGGCAGGATCGGCGCCAGCAGTGCGCGGATTTCGTCCAGGGTCAGGTCTTGGGTCTGGTCGGTCATGGCGCCAATCTAGGCCCGTCGCGGCAGGCGCACAAGCACCAGTGCGACCGCCACGGCCACGCCGCCGACAATGTCGGTCGCGCTCAATGTTTCGCCGAATAGCAGCCAACCGGCCAGCGCGGCGACGGCGGGTTGCAGCAACAGGCTGAGCCCCAGCACCAGTGGCGAAAAACAGCCGAGCGCATAGGTGAGCAGTCCCTGGCCGACGATCTGGCTGGACAGGGCAAGGATGATGAGCGCCGTCCAGTCCTGCGGCATCACCGTTTCGCCCATCGCATTGGCGGCGAGCAGCAGCGGCAAGGCCCCGGCCGCGCTGACGACCGCCAGCACCGACCAGCTGTCCAGCCGCTTGCGCGCGCCCTGGATCAGCAGAAGATAGGTGGTGTAGAGCAACCCGGCGAGCAGGCAGAAGAGATCGCCCTTCAGGTTGACAGGCGACAGCTCATAGCTGCTGCCCATCAATATGGCCGCGCCGATCGCGGCCAGGATCAGCGCGCCGATCTGCAGCTTCGATACATGTTCGCGCAGCACGATGAGGCCCCACAGCGGCAGCATCAGCGCGCTCATATTGCCGAACAGCGTCGCATTGGCGACCTTGGTATGGCCGATGCCCAGATGCCAGGCGGCCAGATCGGCGGCAAAGCAGACGCCCGCCAGAATCACGATCGTCCAATGGCTGCGCGACAAGCGGCTCTTGCGCAGCTTCGGCAATGCCAGGATGAACAGGAAGGGCATGGCGATCGCCAGTCGCCAGAAGGCGGCCGCTACCGGCCCGACATCGGCCAGCCGCACCAGCACCGGTCCCAGTGCCAGAATGATATTGGCCAGGATCAGCGCCGGAAAAGCGAATCTGGGCGTGGCGATATGCGCCATGGGGGTTGAAGCGGCCATGGCGGCTCCCTAGCTGGCTTTCTGCATCAAGTCCCGTTGCAAATTGCAACGTTCATGAGGGAGGTTTCATGACCACAATCTTCGATCCGATAAAGCTCGGCGCCGACACTGCCGCCAACCGCGCCATCATGGCGCCGCTCACCCGTGGCCGCGCCACCCGCGATCATGTCCCGACCCCGATCATGGTCGATTATTATGCGCAGCGCGCCTCGGCCGGCCTTATCATCAGCGAGGCAACCGGCATTTCGCACCAGGGCTTGGGCTGGCCCTATGCGCCGGGCCTCTGGTCCGACGAACAGGTCGAGGCCTGGAAGCCCGTCACCCAGGCCGTGCATGACAAGGGCGGGCTGATCGTCGCCCAGCTCTGGCATATGGGCCGCGCCGTCCATTCGGCGGTCACCGGCGAGCAGCCGGTTTCCTCCAGTGCCACCGCGACGCCGGGTGACGCCCATACCTATGAGGGCAAGAAGCCCTATGAGGTCGCCCGTCCGCTCGCGATCGACGAAATTCCCGGCATCATCGCCGACTATGTGAAGGCGGCCAACAATGCGATCGCCGCCGGCTTCGACGGGGTCCAGATCCACGCCGCGAACGGCTATCTGATCGACCAGTTCCTGCGCGACAACAGCAATTTCCGCGATGACATCTATGGCGGCAGCATCGAAAATCGCGTCCGTCTGCTGCGTGAAGTGACGCAGGCGGTGGCCGATGCGATCGGCGCCGATCGTGTGTCCGTGCGCCTGTCGCCCAATGGCGATACCCAGGGCGTCAATGACAGCAATCCCGAGCCGTTGTTTGCTGCCGCCGCCGATGTGCTGAACCAGATCGGCATCGCCTTCCTCGAGCTGCGCGAACCCGGTCCGGACGGCACCTTCGGCGCCACCGACGTGCCGCGCCTGTCGCCGCTGATCCGCCAGCATTTCAAGGGGCCGCTGGTCCTCAACAGCGATTATGGGCTGGGTCGCGCCCAGGCCGATCTCGCCTCTGGCCTGGCCGACGCGATCAGCTTCGGCCGTCCCTTCCTCGCCAATCCCGATCTGGTCGATCGTCTGCGCGAAGGTGCGCCGCTGACCCATGCACAGATGGCGACCTTCTACAGCCAGGGCGCGGAAGGCTATACCGACTATCCGACCCTGGCCGAGGAAAAGGCGGCGGCCTGATCCTTTGTTACCAATGAAGAAGGGCGCGTTCCTTGCGGAGCGCGCCCTTCTTTGTGCCTGACAGAAGGCTGTGGATCAGTTCGGGAAACGCTCGCGCAGGGCCAGCATGGCGATCGCCGCCTTGGCCGCTTCACCGCCCTTGTCCTTCTGATCGGGACGGGCGCGGACCAGGGCCTGCTCCTCATTCTCGACGGTCAGGATGCCGTTGCCGATCGCGATCGCGTCCATGCTCAGTGCCATCAGGCCGCGTGCGCTTTCGTTCGACACCACTTCGAAATGATAGGTTTCGCCGCGGATCACCACGCCGATCGCGACGAAGCCGTCATAGCGGCCGGTCTCGGCTGCCAGCGCGATCGCACCGGGGATTTCCAGCGCGCCGGGCACAGTCACCACCTCATATTTGTGGCCGGCCTCGTCCAGCGCAGCCTTCGCGCCTTCGATCAGCAGGTCGTTGAGATGGTCGTAGAAGCGGGCTTCGACGATGAGAAACTTGGCCATGCGAATATCCTTCAGAGCTCGATCGGACGCTGCCCAACCACGGCCAGGTCATAGCCGTCAAGGGCGATCAGACTGTGCTGGGTGTTGCTGAGCAGGATCATGTCATGCACGCCCAGCTCCGCCAGTATCTGTGCGCCCACGCCATAGTCGCGCAGTTCGTCCATGCCGCCCGGCTGCTTGCCGGCATGGGCCTGGATCATCCGGGTCAGCATGTCGGGTTCGCCGTCACGCAGCAGCACGACCACACCGGCGCCTTCCTTGGCGATGATTTCCATCGACCGGGCCAGCACGTCGCCGCGCGGCCCTTCGCCGCCGAAAATATCGCTCAGCGGGGCCAGTTGGTGCATACGCACCAGGGTCGGCTGGTCGGGGTCGACCTTGCCCTTCTGCAGCACGAGCTGTTCCGACTTGGTCGCCTTGTTGAAGAAGGTGATCGCCTTCCACTCGCCGCCCCACTTGCTCTCGAAGCTGGTTTCGGCGCGACGCTCGACGACATGGTCGTGGCGGCGGCGATAGGCGATCAGGTCGCGGATCGTGCCGATCTTCATTTTGTGCTTGGCGGCGAAGGGGATCAGGTCGTCTAGGCGCGCCATCGTGCCGTCATCCTTCATCACCTCGCAGATGACGCCCGATGGGTTGAGGCCGGCCAGACGGGCGACGTCGACGGCTGCTTCGGTATGGCCGGTGCGCACCAGCACGCCGCCATCCTTGGCGATCAGCGGGAAGATATGGCCCGGCGTGACGATGTCCTGCTTGCTCTTGCCGGAATCGATCGCGACCGAAACGGTGCGGGCGCGGTCGGCGGCGCTGATGCCGGTGGTCACGCCCTCGCGGGCCTCGATCGACACGGTGAAGGCGGTTTCATGACGGGTGCCGTTGTTGCGGCTCATCAGGTCCAGGCCCAGTTCCTCGACCCGGCCCTTGGTCAGCGCCAGGCAGATCAAGCCGCGGCCATGGGTGGCCATGAAATTGATCGCATCGGGAGTCGCCATCTGGGCGGGGATGACGAGATCGCCCTCATTTTCGCGATCCTCGTCATCGACCAGGATGAACATGCGGCCGTTGCGCGCCTCGTTGATGATTTCCTCGGGGCTGGCGAGCGCGGTGCCGCCCTCGCGCTTGAGCAGATAGGCCTCCAGCTTGCCCAGCGTCTCGGCGGTCGGGTTCCAGTCGCCTTCGCCCAGCTTGCGCAGGCTGTTGGCGTGCAGGCCGGCGGCGCGCGCCAGGCCCGATCGGGACATGCCGCCATCGGTGACGAGGGCGCGGACGGAATCGATAAGCGAGGACGACATAAACACTCCTTCCCGGATCGGGGATGAGAGCTATATCACACTGTGATGTGATTTCTTCAAGAGTGAAATCACATCATTTGCTGCGGAGGCTCTGCATCCGGTCGAGATAGCGGGCCAGCACATCGATCTCCAGATTGAACGCGCGGCCATCGGACAGGCTGTCCAGCGTGGTCGCGATCGCGGTGTGCGGGATGATGTTCAGGCCGAAATGCACGCTGCCGTCGGGCTGGTCCTCGACGCTGTTCACGGTCAGCGAAATACCGTCCAATGTGATCGATCCCTTGGCGGCCAGTGCGGCCGCCAGTTCCGCCGGTGCGCTGATGACCAGGCGGATCGAATCGCCCTCGCGGCTGGCCGACACCAGATGGCCGATGCCGTCGACATGGCCGGTGACGATATGGCCGCCCAGTTCGTCGCCGACCTTCAGTGCGCGTTCCAGGTTGAGCTTGCCGCCCTGCGCCCACAGGCCCGGTGCGGTGCGGGCGACGGTCTCGGCCGACAGGTCGACCGCGAACCAGCCCGGCCCCTTTTCGACTACCGTCAGGCAAGCGCCCGAACAGGCGATCGATGCGCCGATCGCGACCGTTTCCATGTCATAGCCGCTCTCGATGACCAGCCGCAGGTCGCCGCGCTGCTCATGGGTGCGGATGGTGCCGATGTCGGTGATGATGCCGGTGAACATGGTGCCCAGATCCTTGGGAAAGACAATTTGCGCTGATCTAGGCGCTGCGCGTCCGCGCGTAAACCTCCAGCCGGTCCGGGCCGAACTGGCGCTGGTCGGTCTGGCGCCAGCGCCCATGGGCATCGGCGAGGTCGGATAGGCCGATATCGCCGATCCCGGCCAAGCCCGCCCCGATCAGGATCGGCGCGCGATAGAGCAGCAGTCGGTCGACCAGATCGGCGCGCAGAAAGGCGGCGGCGGTCTCTGCCCCGCCCTCGATCATCAGATGATCGACCCGGTCGAGCGTTGCGATATCCTGCGGATCGGCGATCGCACTCCAGCCCTCGGGTGCGACACTCCGGCTCAGCAGCAGTCGGCGGGGCGATCGATCCTCCAGGCCGGGCAGGCGGACGTCCAGAATCGGGGCATCGGCGCGCAGCGTGCCGCCGCCAACCAGGATGGCGTCATGCCGCGCCCGCTCCAGATGGGCGTGAGCGCGGGCGTCCGGCCCGGTGATCCAGCGACTCGACCCGTCGGCCAGCGCGATCCGTCCGTCGAGCGACAAGCCCAGCTTCAACGTGACTGCCGGGCGCCCCAGCGTCTGGCGCAGCACGAAACCGCGCATCGCCTCGGCTGCCTCGTCCGCCATCAGCCCCATTTCAACCACCACGCCGCGCTCGCGCAGCCAGGCTGCGCCTTGGCCATCGGTGCGTGGGTCGGGATCGCGCAGCGCAATCACGACTCGGGCGACGCCGGCCCGCGCCATCAGGTCGGCGCAGCGCGGCCCACGCGGGCTCAGGTGAAAACAGGGTTCCAGCGTCACATAGGCGGTGGAACCTTCGGCCCGGTCCAGCGCCTCGTCCAGTGCCTGCGCCTCGGCATGGGGGCGGCCACCTTTCTGGGTCCAGCCGCGCCCGACGACATGACCGTCTCTCACGATCAGGCAGCCGACATTGGGGTTGGGGGTGGACAGGCCCCGGCCACGTTCCGACAGGGCAATCGCCGCCGCCATGTAGCGACGGTCGGCGGCGATGTCGGTCACCATGGTCAGGGTTGTGCGGTCGCCGGCGCGGCCTTGCCTTCGGCCTTAGCCAGCCGCTCGTCCAGCAAGCCATTGATCTGGCGGACAGCTTCCTTGCGGCGGGCGGTGTTGCGGGCCTCTTCGTCGCGCCATTCGATGCCGAAGGCGTCGGCATAGCCCTGCATCTTCTTCTGCTGCTTGACGAGGGCCGCCTCGCGCTTGGCAAAGTCGATCTTCTGCTGCAGGATCACCGCCGCGTCGGATCGGTTCGCATCCCAGCTCTGGACATAGATGATCTTGTTGCGGGTCGGCATCGTGTTGGTGTTCGCGTCGACGATGAAGGCCCAGACGATCACATAGGTGAAGGCTGCGGACACGCCGAGCAGCGGCCATTTATGCTGGCGCTGCTGCCGGAAATAGCTCCAGAAATCACCAAAGGCGCTCTTGGGAGAAACGGGACGGGGAAATATCGCCATGCCGCGCTTATAGGGCAGGGCGGGCGCGGATGCAAAATGATCCATCGAACATCCCTCCATGAAGGAACGGGCGGGGCATGCCCGCCCGTTCTTTGCTCAGCGATCGGTCAGGGTAAAACGGACGGTCAGCGTCTTGACGCTGCTCACCGCCACGCCGTCGCGCGTTGCCGGGCGGAAGCGCCATTTGCGCAGCGCATGCTTCTGGGTGGCGAGCCAGAAACTCTCGTCGGTCGCCGAAATCTTGACGATGTCGCTGACGCGGCCTTCCGGACTGATGGTGACGCGCACGGTGACGTTGCCTTCCAGCCCCTGGCGGATCATCGCGCCGGGATAATCGGGTTGGAAAGACCCCAGCGCATTAGGCGCGATCGTCGCCTCGACAAAGACAGGCTCGGCAACCGGCGGCAATGGTGGCGGGAGCGGTATGGGATCGCGGCCGGTGCCATTGTCAACGCCGGTGATCGTGCTACCGCTGACCTCCGATATGGTCGGCAGTTTCACCTCGGCTTCGGTCACGGTTGGCTTGCGTGGCAGGGGTTGGGTCTTGATCGATTGTTTGACGACCTGCTGTTCGACGATGGGTTCGGGCGGTGGTGGATCCTTGACTTCATAGGTGATGAGGGGGCCGCCGGTCGGAATGATGTCGATAATCTCCTTGGGCATCAGCAGGAAGGCACCCACCACCACCGCATGGACGGCGATCGCGCCGCCTATCCCGACCGGCGACTTGCGCCGTGCGGCATAGCCCGATCGGGTCGCATCATGTGCCGGTTGCATCGTCATATACATGGACTGCACCCTCCTTTTGTGGCGCCGTCCCTGCGGCGCTCATGGAATGATACAACATCAAATCATGATATGTTGCAACATCAATCTTTCAAGGACGGCTCCGTTTGAAATATTCGCGTCGCCTTGGGACATATCGGGGCAAAGCGGGAATGCGAGGAACCGGGATAACGCCAATTCAGGAACCCCGATGCGCCTTCCCACGATGCTGCTATTGTCGACCCTGTTGCTGCCGGTGCCGCTGTTCGCCCGGCAGTCGGCCGACCTGTCCGCCCGGACGGAAGGCCCTCAAGGCGACAGGGGACGGCCCGAGGGGCCATGGGCTGCCGATGCCGATGGGGATGGCCGGATCACGCGGGACGAGATGCAGGCCTGGCTTGACCGCCGTTTCTCGGCGATGGATTCGGACGGCGATGGCGCGATTTCGGCTGAAGCCATGCAGCAGATGCTGGGCCATCAGCGCACCCCGCGGCAGGAAGGGCAGGGCGAACGCCGGCATGGCCGTGGCGGCCCTGGCGGAGGCCCCGGTGGCGCTGGCGGCCCTCCGCCCGGCGGTCCGCCACCCGGTCCGCGACCGGGCGACCAGAGTGGCGAGGCCGCTCCACCCCCACCTCCGGGCCGCACCATGCCCTATCCCGAGGATGGCAATGAGGATGGTGTGATCGATCGAGCCGAATTTTCCGCGCCGTCGCTCGCCATGTTCCATGATCTCGACCGCAATGGTGACGGCGTGCTGAGCGCCGACGAACTGCCGCCATCTCCGCCGCCGCCCGATAGAGAGGGCGGTCCCGAAGACTGATGTTCAGCTAGGAACCGGAAGCCGTCTCCTCTGTGCGACCGGTTCCGGTCGGGGTGCGCCGATTTGGCCCGGCGCCCCCGACCATTTTTCACAAGAAAGTGTCGATCGCGTGGATCGCCAGGCCCACCAGCCCGCCGACCAGCGTGCCGTTGATGCGGATATATTGCAGGTCGCGGCCGACCGCATTCTCCAGCCGGCTGGTGACTGTGCCGGCATCCCATCCGCGCACCGTCTCGCTCACCAGCTTGACGATCGAATCGCCATAGGTGGCGGTGGCGCCGACCGCCGCGCGCCGCACGAAGCGATTGATCACCAGCTTCAGCCGCGCATCCTCCTGCAACGTGCCGCCAAGCTGCTGCAGCGCCTCGCCCAGTCGACCCGCCATCGCCTTGCCGGGATCGCGCACCGCGCGCAGCAGGCCGGTGCGGGCCTGTTCCCACATCCCCTCGATCCAGCGCTGCATCGCCGGATTGTCGAGTATCTCATCGCGAATCTTAGCGGCCTTGGCCTGCATCTCGATGTCGAACTGCAGGTCGAAGGCGAGCTTGGCCATGCCTTCCTCGGCCTTGAGGCGCAGGCTGTGACCGGGATCGGCGGCCATGTCCGCCAGCAACTTGCGCAGGCCGCCAAGAATCGCATTGGCGAGATTTTCGTCTAGCCCGGTCCAGCGCAGTACCGTGCCGGCGCGCTCATGCACCATCTGGCGGATCAGATGATCGTTCGCCTCCAGCGCCCTGTCCGCCCACTGGATGATGCCATCCATTACCGGCGCATGGCGACCGTCGCGCATTGCCGCCTCGATCGCCTGGCCGACCAGCGGGCCGACATTGATCGCGCGCAGCCGCTGGCCGATCGCGCCCTTCACCATGCCGCCCAGCCGTTCCTGATCCAGCGCCTCCAGCATGTCGGCGAGCAGCCGTGACGCGCCCATGCGCAATCGCCCGTCGCCTGCCGACGGGCTCGCGAGGAAGCGGCCGGCCGCGCCGGCCACGTCCATGCCGCGCATCCGCCGCGCGACGACGGCCGGGGTCAGGAAATTGTCGCGCAGGAAGATCGCCAGCGTGTCGCCGATCCGGTCCTTGTTACGCGGAATGATGGCCGTATGCGGGATCGGCAGGCCGAGCGGATGGCGGAACAGGGCGGTGACCGCGAACCAGTCGGCCAGGCCGCCGACCATCGCTGCCTCGGCAAAGGCCTGGACGAAGCCGATCGCGGGATGGAGATGGACGGTAGCGCGCGCGGCGATGAAGATTGCCGCCATCGCCAGCAACATTCCCGTCGCCACCAGCCGCATGCGCCGCGCGGGATGGGCGGCGGCGTCGAGGGGCGAGCGGGGCATGCGCAGCAGCTTCATGGCGGTGAAACGGTTACGCGCCCGTTTCGTTCAGGCAAGCCCCATATTTTGCCATGGGGCTGCCCGCGCGATCCCAACCCTTTATTCCGCCGGCTGGGCATGGCTGCCCGAATGGCCGTCATGCGACTTGTGGGTCAAGAAGCGGCGGCTCAGCCGCGGCCCGGCCCATTGCTCGACGCCCAGCGCCAGGCTGAACACGGCCGGCACGATCACCAGCGTCAGCACCGTCGACAGCAGCAGGCCGCCGATCACGGTGATGCCCATCGGCGCGCGCCAGGCGGCGTCACCTGACAGCGACAGGGCCGTTGGCACCATGCCCGCGACCATCGCGACCGTGGTCATGACGATCGGCTGGGCACGCTTGTGCCCCGCGTCTATGATCGCCTCCTGCTTGGGTACGCCCTTCTCCATTTCCTCCAGCGCGAAGTCGATCACCAGGATCGAGTTCTTGGCGACGATGCCCAACAGCATCAGCAGGCCGATGAACACCGGCAGCGACATCGGCTGGCCGGCAATGTGCAGCGCGATCGCCCCGCCCAGCGGCGCAAGCAGCAGCGACCCCAGATTCACGAAGGGCGGCATGATCCGCTTGTAGAGCAGCACCAGCACCGCCAGCACCAGCATGATGCCGGAGAAGACGGCGATCACGAAGTTGGTCAGCATTTCCGCCTGGAACTTGCTGTCGCCGGCCTCGATCTTCTGCACGCCCTGGATGCGGCCTTCCTTGATGGCCTTCATCGTCGGCAGTTCGTTGATCTTCTGATTGGCCTGGCTGGTGACGATGCCGGGTGCCAGGTCCGCACCGACGACGATGCGACGAATCTGGTTGTAGCGGCGAATCTGCGTCGGGCCTGCGCCAAAGCTGATGTCAGCGACCACCTTGAGCGGCACCGAACCGCCCGACACCGTCGGCACCGGCATATTCTCGATCGTGGCGATATCCTTGCGGCTATCCTCGGCCAGCGCGACGCGGATCGGGATCTGGCGATCGGACAGCGAGAATTTGGCGACATTCTGGTCGATGTCGCCGATCGTCGCGATGCGGATCGACTGGCTGAGGGCGGCCGTCGTCACGCCCATGCTGGCGGCCAGGTCGAGGCGCGGTTTGATGATGATTTCGGGGCGCTGCATGTCGCCCTGGACGCGCGGCGCGCGCAGTTCGCGGATGCCGGCCATTTCATGCACCAGCTGGTTGGCGGTCTTTTCCAGCAGTTCGGGATCATCCGAACCATACATCATGATGATGTCGCGGCCAAAGCCACCCCCCGACTGCGACTGGAAATTGACCCGCGCGTCGGCGATCGTCTGGAACTTGGGCGCGATCTTGCGCTCCCATTCCACCGACGACATCGGCCGGGTCTTCTTGAGAGTCAGGAAGATGTCGGCGCTGGTCGGCTCGATATCGGCAAAGGCGGCCTCGACCACATCCGTGTCGGCGGCCAGCATGTCGGCCACCTTGCGGGTGATGGCGGTGGTCTGCTCCAGCGTACTGCCCGGCACGGTCTCGATCTTCACCTGGCTGAAATCGGTGTTGATTGTCGGCTGGAAGGTCATGGGCAACGTGCCGAACGCGAAAAGGGTCGCAACGAAGGCCAGCATGCCGACGCCCAGCGTCCACACGCGATGGTCGACGAAGAAGGCGACGAAGCGGTTGCGGAACCCACCGCGCGCGCGCCGCGCCTTGGCCTTGCGCTGGTCCAGTGACCAGTGGAGCACGCTCATATAGCGGTCCATCAGCCAGCCTTCGCCATGGCTTGCCTCGCCATGGGCCTTCAGGAAATAGGCGGCGATCATCGGCGTGATCAGGCGCGCCACGGCTAGGCTCATCAGCACCGACACGACGACGGTCATGCCGAACTGGATGAAGAACTGGCCCGAAATACCCGGCATCAGCGCGACCGGCAGGAACACCGCGACGATCGCCATGGTGGTCGCCAGCACGGCCAGGCCGATTTCGTCGGCCGCGTCGATCGACGCCTGATAGGCCGATTTGCCCATGCGCATGTGGCGGACGATATTCTCGATCTCCACGATCGCGTCATCGACCAGCACACCCGCCACCAGGCTCAATGCCAGCAGCGAAATGCCGTTCAGCGTGAAGCCCAGCATGTCCATGAACCAGAAGGACGGGATCGCCGACAGAGGAATGGCGAGGGCTGAGATCATCGTCGCGCGCCAGTCGCGCAGGAACAGGAAGACGATGACGACTGCCAGAACCGCGCCCTCGATCATCGCCGACATGGCGCTGTGATATTGGCCGCGTGTATATTCGACGCTCGAATAGAGCTGCTTGAACTGGACCTTGGGATTTTCCTTCTTCAGCTTGTCCAGCACCTTCATCGCATCGTCATAGACAGTGACGTCGGACGATCCCTTGGCCTTTTCCAGGCTGAAGCTGGTCACCTGTCGGCCGTTCATCAGCGCCAGGCTACGCTGTTCGGCATACATGTCGCGAACATCGGCAATGTCGGCCAGCTTGACCGTGCGGCCGCCGGAAATGGCGATCTGGGTCTGGCCCAGATCATGGGCGTTGCGGGCATTGCCCAGCACGCGGATCGATTGTTCGGCACCGGCAATTTCGGTGCGTCCGCCGGCCGCGTTGATATTGACCTGGCTCAGCTGCGCATTCACCTGCGCGGCAGTGACGCCATAGGCCTGCAGACGGGCGGGGTCGAGGATGACGCGGATCTCGCGGCTGACGCCGCCGCCGCGCCGCACGGCTGCCATGCCGCTGACCGACAGCAATCGCTTGGCGACCGTATTGTCGACATACCAGGACAGTTCCTCCAGCGTCATGTCGGTCGCTTCGGCGCTGAAATAGGCGATCGGGCCGCCATCCACATCGATGCGCTGGACCTGTGGTTCCAGGATGCCGTCGGGCAAATCGCTGCGAATCTGGTCGACGGCATTCTTGACGTCATTGACCGCGCGATCGACCGGCGTGCCGATCTTGAACTGGACATTGGTCAGCGACTGGCCTTCGGATGCGAAGGAGGTGATATCCTCCACCCCGCTGATGCCGCGCACTGCCGCCTCGACCCGCTGGGTCACCTGGGTTTCCAGTTCGGTCGGTGCGGCGCCGGGCTGGGACACGGTGACGCTGACCATGGGGAAGCTGATGTCGGGATTCTGGTTGATGTCCATCCGCAGGAAGCTGACGACGCCGGCCAGCATCAGTGCGGCGAACATGACCAGCGGCGGCACCGGATTGCGGATCGCCCATGCGGAGATATTGCGAAAACTCATGATGGGCTTCCCTCACCGGACGCCAGCGCGCCCGCTTCCAATATAGTCAGTCCTGCCGGTCCGGGTGCGAAGGCCCGGCCGGGACCATTGCGTCAGCGCGCCTTGAGCGCTTCCGGCTTCACCTTCTGTCCCACGGTCAGGAAGGCGCCGGCCGATGTCACGATGCGCTCGGCGCCGGTGATGCCGCTGGTGATGGCGACGCCCGTGTCGGACACCTGGCCAACCTTCACGTCGCGCCGTTCGACCTGGTTCTTGCCGTTGACGATATAGACATAGCTGCCCTTGGCATCACTCTGCACCGCCGATTCCGGCAACAGCGGGGCATTGCCCGAACCGCTGGTGATTGTGGCCGACGCGAAGCCGCCGGGGCGGATCGCATCATTATAGGCCAGCGCGATGCGGGCGATGCCCTGGCGGGTCTGCGGGTCGACGACCGGCGATACCTGCCAGACGCGGCCGCTGAAATGCTGGTTGCTGCCGACCGGGGTCACGGTCGCGCTGTTGCCGGCGCGCAGCGTCGCCAGATCGGCTTCGGCCACCTGCGCCTGCATTTCCATCTCGCCATCCTTGGCCATGCGGAACAAAGTGCCGCCGCCGGCCTGAACGATCTGGCCTGGTTCGACCGTGCGGGTCAGCACCAGGCCCGATGCCGGCGCGCGGATGTCCAGTCGACCTGTGCGGGCGCGCTGTTCGGCCAGCTGTGCTTCGGCCACGCGGACCTGGGCGACGGCCTGGTCGCGGGTGGCGGTGCGCTGGTCGATGTCGGCGGCGCTGATGAAGCCTCGGCCGACCAGCGCCTTGGCGCGTTCCAGCTGGGCCTGGGCCAGCTTGGCATTGGCACGCTGCACCTCGACCTGGGCAGCCAGCGAATTGACCTGCTCGCTCTGGACCGACCGTTCGACGGTGGCCAGCACCTGGCCGGCACGGACCCAGTCGCCCGGCTGCACCAGCACGCGCGTTACCATCCCGCCTTCGCCGACTACGCCGACCGGCATGTCGACACGGGCGGCCAGCGATCCGGTGCTGCTCACGGTACGCGCGACCATCGTCTGGCCGGGGGTCAGCACGGTCACGACCGGCGCCTGCGGCGCGGCGTCGGGCGCGGCGGCATCCTTGCCGCGCATGGAGAGCACGGCGGCAGCGGCCACCAGCGCAACCGCAACAACGCCACCAATGATCAGCAGCCGGCGGCGACGGCGAATCCGGTCTTCGTCATCGACCAGGATCGCGGACGATTCGCCCGTCAGCGTAGTTTCGTAATTCATGCCGTTTCCATCTCTCCGGCGGGTTCCGCCCAAACTCGGAACTGTGTTATATGAATATATCACCGCCCTCAAGTCCCAATATCATGGTTGAATGGCGCTTCGCAAAGCCAATTGTGCCCTTGCGAAGGGCTTGGCGGGCTCTTGCGCCTCGTGCGTCTCTTGCCAAAGGGACCGGACTATGTCGCTATGCCGCGCCCTGGGGCGAATTGGCCAATATAAGAGGATGCGCACCATGGAATTGCTGGGATGGATCATGACGGGCCTGCTCGCGGGGGCATTGGCGCGTCTGGTCATGCCGGGGCGCGATCCGGGGGGATGTGTCGTGACCATCCTGCTGGGCATGGCAGGCGCCTTGCTGGCGGCCTTTGTCGGTCAGATCATGGGCTTTTATGCACCGGGTCAGCGTGCCAGCTTCATCGCCGCCGTGCTGGGCGCGATTGCGGTGCTGGCGCTCTATCGCTGGTTCAGCGTCCGGCGCTGACGCAAAAAGGCCGCGTCCTTCCTGGGAAGGGCACGGCCTTTGATATTGCATGTCCGGTCGTTAGCGAACCGATCCGCGCCGTACCAAGTTGACGATCGCCAGCAGGATGACAGCACCCAACAGCGAAACGAGGAAGCTGTAGAGTGTCAGTCCGGCATTGTTGATCGAGCCGCCACTGAAGATCAGGCCGCCGATGAAAGCGCCGACGATGCCGACGACGATGTTCAGTAGGATGCCCTGCTGCGCGTCCGTGCGCATGATCATGCTGGCGAGCCAGCCAATGATGCCGCCGACGATAAGCCACAAGATGATGCCCATGTTACTCTCCTTGACCACACCCCCAACGGGTTTGCTGGCTATTCAACCCGGAACATGGCTTCGCGTTCCCGCATAAAATGATTCCGCCTTGGAAACCATCCCTGACCCGTAACGCGAGAGGGGCCGCCGGACGGTTTGTCCAGCGGCCCCCGCATCATTCGTCTCTGTGCCCGCCCGTCGGCGGCACCCGATCCCTCAATATTTCTGCTGCCGCTCATAGAGCGACTTATAATATTGGATGCGCGTCACGCGCAGGCCATGCATGCCCGAACGGTCCACCGCCCGCTGCCAGCTGGCAAATTCTTCCAGCGTCAGGCTGTAGCGGGCGCAGGCTTCGTCCACGGTCAGCAGGCCTCCATTGACGGCAGCGACGACCTCCGCCTTGCGACGCACCACCCAGCGGGTCGTGTTCACGGGCGGCAGATTTTCCAGCGTCAGGGGTTCGCCGAGCGGTCCTACGACCTGTGCAGGCCTGATTTTCTGGTTCTCTATCATCTTTACCCTCAATTAGCGGCATTGGCGTTGCCGAATTCAGCAGCGCAACCTTGGTGTCACATCAGCCCTGAAGATCGGCTAAAGCCCCAAGGTAAACACGGGCTTCATCATTCTTGCCCCACCCCTAAATGGCTCGCGATCAACGGGTTAAAGCTTCCCGCGAGACGAACGGCTTCGATCTTGCCGCCGGAACGTGGCGCGAAAACCTCGGCCAGTTCCTGAATCCAGTCCTCCATCCCGTCCTGCCCCCGCAGGACGCCCGCGACCGCCAGGGCCGTGGGACTTGCTGCCTGCGCCGCAGCCGAAGCTGCCCGCAGGAAAGGCCAGGCCGGGACGCGTGCCCGGCCTGTCGGCCTTGTCAGAGCGGGTTTCAGCCCGCCTGTCCGGAGAAAACTCAGATCCATGACCAGGCTTCTACCGGGCTAATCGATAAGGTCCGGTAAATGCCGGACACATTTTCGTCATCGAAACGATGCGCCTCTTGGGGAAGATGCTGGAACGCAGCGCCGCCTGCGACTATATGGGCGGCCATGCAGCCCGAATTTCAGCTCCCAGAGCCGCTCTCGCAGCGGCGCATTGTCGTTGCCATGTCCGGTGGCGTGGACAGCAGCGTCGTCGCTGCGCTGGCCGCCAAGACCGGCGCGGAAGTGATCGGCGTGACGCTCCAGCTCTATGATCATGGCGCCGCCGTCGGCCGCACCGGCAGCTGCTGCGCGGGGCAGGATATCCGCGATGCGCGCGCCGTCGCCGACCGCATCGGCATTGCGCATTATGTCTTTGATTATGAAAGCCAGTTTCGCGATTCGGTGATCGCCGACTTCGCCGATGAATATATGGCCGGCCGCACCCCCATCCCCTGCGTCAAATGCAATATGGGGGTGAAGTTCACCGACCTGTTCCAGATCGCGCGCGACCTGGGTGCCGATTGCCTGGCGACCGGCCATTATGTCCGCCGGGTCGAAGGGCCGCAGGGCGCCGAACTGCACCGCGCCGCCGATCCGGCGCGCGACCAGAGCTATTTCCTGTTCGCCACGACTCAGGCGCAACTCGACTATCTGCGTTTCCCGCTGGGCGGCCTGCCCAAGCCGCAGGTGCGCGAGATTGCCGCCGAACTTGGCCTGTCGGTGGCGCTGAAGCCGGACAGCCAGGACATCTGCTTCGTGCCCGATGGCGATTATGCCAAGATCGTGCGCAAGCTGCGCCCGGATGCGGACGAGGGCGGCGACATCGTCCATGTCGACGGCCGGGTGCTGGGCCGGCACAAGGGGCTGATCCATTATACCGTCGGCCAGCGCAAGGGACTGGAAATTGGTGGCCAGGCCGAACCGCTCTACGTCGTGCGGCTCGATGCCGAAGGACGGCGGGTGATCGTCGGGCCGAAGGTCGCGCTGGCCGTGTCGGGCGCGCGCCTCAGCGACATCAACTGGCTCGGCCGCGGCTTTACCGGACCGCTGACCGCCAAGGTCCGCTCCATGGCAAAGCCGGTTCCGGCGCGCCTCGACGGCGATCGGCTGATCTTCGACGCGCCCGAATATGGTGTCGCGCCAGGGCAGGCCGCGGTCCTCTATGCCGGTGATCAGGTGCTGGGCGGCGGCTGGATCGCCGCGACCGAGGCTGCGCTGGCGGAGGTAGCTTAAGCCGGCCGCGCGGCCAATTGTGACAATTATATTTCCTTTCGCGCCCGATTCGATCTAGCGTCCCCGCCCCGGGGGCACCGCTCGCAACAAGGGGCGCACGGATGGACAACCGCGAAGTCGAGCTGAAGCTGGAATTTGACCCGGCCGATCGCGCCCTGCTGGCTGATGCACCGCTGTTCGCAGGGCAGAAGGGGCAGGTGGCCCATCTCGTCGCGACCTATTTCGACACGCCCGCGCTCGATCTGCATCGTGCCGGCTTTTCCCTGCGCGTCCGGCGCAAGGGGCGCGCCCATGTCCAGACGATCAAGGCTGATGGCGGCAGGGCGACTGGCCTCTTTGCCCGTTCCGAATGGGAAAAGCCGGTCGACGGCAATGTCCCATTGTTCGATTCGATTCCCGATCCGCTCGATCAGGCTGTCGGCGCCGCCACCGTTGCGACCGCCGACAAGATTTTCGTCACCGATATCGAACGTACCGTGCATCGGCTCGATCGGGACGGGCAGGGGGTCGAATGCGCGATCGACATCGGCCGGGTTCGGGTCGGCCGTCGCGCCACCCCGCTGGCAGAGGTGGAACTGGAATTATTGTCGGGTGAACCGGCCCTGCTTTTTTCGATGGCGCGCCAGCTCAACGACCTGGTGCCGCTGCGTCTGGGCATGCGCTCCAAGTCGGATCGCGGCTATGCCCTGCTCGCGAAGGAGCGGCGCAAGCCGGCTAAGGCCGAACCCATTGCGATCGCGCCCGACGCAACCGTCGAGCAGGCCTTTCGTGCCATCGCCCAGGGCTGCATCCGCCAATTCCGCCTGAACGAGGATCTGCTGTTCACCACCGGTGCGCCCGGCGCGCTGCATCAGGCGCGGGTAGGGCTGCGCCGACTGCGCTCGGCGCTGTCGATCTTTGCGCCGGTGCTGGCGAGCGATCCGGCGCTCGCGCCGCTCAAGGATGGTCTGCGCGCGCTCGCCGCCACGCTTGGCCGGGTCCGCAATATTGACGTGCTGCTGCCCAGTCTGCCCGACGATGCCGCCGCCCGCCTTGCGCTTGTCCGGGCGGAAGTGCTGGCCGATGCCGAACTGCGCCTACAGGCGCGCGAGACCCGAATCCTGATGCTGGATCTCGCCGAATGGCTGGCGCTGGGCGACTGGTGTAGCCGACCGGCCGATGCCGCGTTGCTGCATGCGCCTGTCAGGCCCTTCGCTGCCGAAATCCTGTCGGATCGACGCAAGCGGCTTAAGCGCAAGGGGAAAAATCTTGCCAGGCGCAGCGACGAGCGGCGCCACCAGGCCCGCATCGCCGCCAAGAAGCTGCGCTACGCCAGCGAATTTTTCGCGCCGCTCTTCCCCAAGAACAAGCAGCAGCGGCGCCATGGCGCCTTCACCGCCATGCTGGAAAAGCTGCAGGATGATCTGGGCGCGCTCAACGATCTGGCGACCGCGCCCGCTACCCTCGCGGCGGTGGGTATCGACTTCGATCTGCCCGCGCCGGATGACAAGGCGCAGCGCCGCCTGCTGCGTCGCGCCGAAAAGGCCTATGCGTCTCTGCTCGACACCAGGCGCTTCTGGGGCTGAGCTTCCCGTTCTCCTGGCCCGAAAATCTTGTGCTTTGGCGCGTCGATGGCTAAGGCCCGCCGGTCATGACTCGCCCGATCACCTTCGCCATCCCCAAGGGCCGCATCCTCGAAGAGGCGCTGCCCCTGCTCGCCAAAGCCGGTATCGAACCGGAGGCGGAATTTCATGACAAGAAGAGCCGGGCGCTGCGCTTCGCCACCAACCGGCCCGACGTGTCTATCATCCGCGTGCGCGCCTTCGACGTGGCGACCTTCGTCGCCCATGGCGCAGCCCAGATCGGCATCGTCGGTTCCGACGTGGTCGATGAGTTCGATTATTCCGAACTTTACGCCCCGGTTGACCTCAATATCGGCCATTGCCGCCTGTCGGTCGCCGAGCCGACGGATGCCGGGGACGAGGATCAGGCGGCGATGAGCCATGTCCGTGTCGCCACCAAATATCCGCATCTCACCCGCAAATATTATGAGGCGCGCGGGCTTCAGGCCGAATGCGTGAAATTGAATGGCGCGATGGAACTGGCGCCCTCGCTCGGCCTGTCGCGCCGTATCGTCGACCTTGTGTCCTCGGGCGCCACGCTCAAGGCCAATGGCCTGGTTGAAACCGCGATCATCATGCCGGTCTCGGCGCGGCTGATCGTCAATCGCGCCGCCTACAAGATGCGTTCGGCCGATCTCACCACGCTGGTGGAGGCGTTCCGCAAGGCTGTGGAGGTGCGCGATGCCGCTTAGGCTCGACAGCAAGGCCGCCGGTTTCGCGGCCGATTTCACCGCTCTGGTCGATGCCCGGCGCGAAGCGGACGAGGATGTGTCGCGCGACGTCGGCGCCATATTGAAGGCCGTGCGTGCCCATGGCGACACGGCGCTCGCCGATTATACCAGCCGCTTCGACCATCATGATCTGGACGTCAGCGGCTGGGCGGTCGACCCGGCCGACTGCCGCGCTGCGCTCGATGGCCTGTCGACGCCGCTGCGCGACGCGCTCGAACTCGCCGCTGCGCGCATCACCGCCTATCATGAAAAGCAGAAGCCGATGGACAGCGACGGTATCGACGCCGCCGGCGTGCGCCTCGGCGCGCGTTGGACCGCCGTGGACGCCGCCGGCCTCTATGTGCCGGGTGGCCGCGCCGCCTATCCCAGCTCGCTGCTGATGAACGTCATCCCGGCCAAGGTCGCGGGCGTGCAGCGCATCGCCATGGTGACGCCGACGCCAAAGGGCGAGATCAACCCGCTGGTGCTGGCCGCAGCCCAGATTGCGGGGATCGAGGAAATCTGGCGCGTCGGTGGTGCGCAGGCCGTCGCCGCGCTGGCCTATGGCACCGAACGGATCAAGCCGGTCGACGTCATCACCGGTCCCGGCAATGCCTGGGTCGCCGAAGCCAAGCGCCAGCTCTATGGCGTGGTCGGCATCGACATGGTTGCCGGCCCGTCCGAAATCGTCGTCGTCGCCGATGGCCAGAACGACGCCGACTGGATCGCCGCCGATCTCCTGAGCCAGTCGGAACATGACCCGACCAGCCAGTCGATCCTCTTCACCGACGATGCCACCTTCGCCGATGCCGTCGAACAGGCAGTCATGCGCCGCCTGCCGCTGCTGTCGACGCAGGCAGTTGCCACCACCAGCTGGGTCGCCAACGGCGCGATCATCCTGGTGCGCGACCTCGATGAAGCGATGCCGCTGGTCGATCGACTCGCGCCTGAGCATCTGGAACTGGCGGTGGACGATCCCGACCGTTATTTCGCGCAGGTCCGTCACGCCGGCTCGGTCTTCCTTGGCCGTATGACGCCGGAGGCGGTGGGCGATTATGTCGCTGGCCCCAATCATGTGCTGCCGACCGGTCGCCGCGCGCGCTTCTCCTCGGGGCTTTCGGTGCTCGACTTCATGAAGCGCACCAGTTTTCTTGGCCTTACCCCTGACGCGATCCAGGCGATCGGCCCCGCGGCCGTCGCGCTTGCGGAGGCGGAAGGGCTGCCCGCACACGCCGCATCGGTCGCGCTGCGGCTCTGATTTCTTCCCGTTCGGTTCGAGCCTGTCGAGAACCGGTTATGCGGGCTTCTCGACAGGCATGATATTCACGGATTAGAAAGCCGCATGAACGACCGCTCCAAATCCCGCTCCGCCGCGCGCCTCGCCGCGGTCCAGGCGCTCTATCAGCTCGAAATGGAGGGCACGCCGCTCCATCTGCTGTTGCACGAATTCCACGAACATCGCCTGGGCGCGACGATCGAGGACGTGACCTATGCCGAAGCCGAGCAGAATTTCTTCGACGATGTTGTGTCGGGCGTCGATCGCCGCCGCGCCGAGATTGACGGGCTGATCAGCGCGCGCCTGTCGAGCGGCTGGACCCTCGACCGCCTCGACAAGCCGATGCGCCAGATTCTGCGCGCGGGCACCTATGAACTGCTCGCCCGTCAGGATGTCGCGACCGGCACCGTCATCAGCGAATATGTCGACGTCGCCCACGCCTTCTACGACAAGCGCGAAGCCGGCTTCGTCAACGGCCTGCTCGACGGCGTGTCGAAGGACGTGCGGAAATAAGGTTGCACGGACGCGTTCTGTAATGGACGTCATCCCGGACTTGATCCGGGATCCATTCAGCGCTTCCTCGCCAACATAGCGCGCAATGGATTCCCGCGTCCGCGGGGATGACGGATGATTTCTGTAGAAGCGGGTGCTGGGATAGAGATTACATCATGTCCGCCGAATCCCGCTTCCTCACCCTGCTGCGCCTGCTCGCCCATGATCCCGCCGCGCAGGGGTTGCAGGACGATGTCGCGGTGCTGCCGGTCGGCGCCACGCGCCTCATCCTCACCAGCGACACGATGGTCGAGGGCGTCCATTATCTTCCCACCGATCCGCCGGCGGATATCGGCTGGAAACTGGCGGCGGTGAATCTGTCCGACCTTGCCGCCAAGGGCGCGAAACCGGTGGGCTGCCTGCTCAACTACAGCCTGTCGGGCGACGACGGCTGGGACGCAGCTTTCCTCGAAGGTCTGGGCGAGGCGCTGGAGCGCCACGCCATGCCGCTGCTTGGCGGCGATACGGTCAGCATGCCGGCCGGCGCACCGCGCAGCTACAGCCTGACAGCGATCGGTGAGGCGACCAGCATACCGGTCCCCAGCCGCGCCGGCGCGCAGGCGGGCGATCGTCTCTATGTCACCGGGCCGGTCGGCGATGCCGGCATCGGTCTCGACCTTGCCCGCGCCGATCCTGCCGCATCCGGCCCGCTGGTCGCCGCCTATCGCCGCCCGCGCCCGCGCCTGGCAGAGGGGGCCTTGCTCGCCCGCGTCGCGACCGCGATGATGGACCTGTCCGACGGCCTGCTGATCGACGCGGCGCGCATGGGCGCGGCCAGCAACCTCGCCGTCACCATCGACCATATCCCGCTCTCGCCCGCACTCGAAAGCGTGCGCGGCGCCAGCACCGCGATCCAGCTCGCCGCGGCGCGCGCCGGCGATGATTATGAACTGCTTTTCGCGCTGCCGCCCGGCGTGTCGCCGCCGGTGCGCGCGATCCCGATCGGCCGTTTCGCAGAAGGGGCGGGCCTGACCCTGCTGATCGACGGCGCGGTCATGCCGCTGCCCGACCGGCTTGGCTGGGAACATGGCTGATCTCGATCATTGCGCAACCGGCTTGACGCGCGGCGCCTGACCTGTAGCTTCCTATCACCCTATTCTCAGCCGGTTGGAGCGCCCGATGCGCATCGTCCTGTTGCTGATTGACGCGGTGCCCGATGCCGGCGTTCCCCCGTCCGGCCGCCCGCTGTTGCGCCCTTCGCCCGCCCGTCATTCCCTGCGGAGCGATCGATGACAGCAACAATAGGGGGAGAGGAACAAGCATGCAGATAGTCCATATTGCCATAGGGTGCGGCCTGCTGGCCGTGCTCTACGGGCTTTTCACCAGTCGCCAGGTGCTGGCCGCACCGGCGGGCAACGATACGATGCAGGCGATCGCGGGGGCGATCCAGGAGGGGGCAAAGGCCTATCTTGGCCGTCAATATACCACCATCGCGGTGGTCGGCATCGTCGTCGCCGTACTTGTCTTCCTCTTCCTCGGGATAACCTCTGCCGTCGGCTTCCTGATCGGCGCGATCCTGTCGGGAGCGGCCGGCTTCATCGGCATGAACATCTCGGTGCGCGCCAATGTGCGCACGGCGGAAGCCTCGCGCGGCACGTTGCAGAGCGGTCTCACCGTCGCCTTCCGGGCCGGCGCGATCACCGGCATGCTGGTGGCGGGCCTTGCCTTGCTCGCGATCAGTGTCTTCTTCTGGTATCTGACCGGTCCGGCCGGCCATGCCCCCGATGACCGGCTGGTGATCGACAGCCTGGTCGCGCTGGCCTTCGGCGCCAGCCTCATCTCCATCTTCGCACGGCTGGGCGGCGGCATCTTCACCAAGGCGGCCGACGTCGGCGCCGATCTGGTCGGCAAGGTGGAGGCGGGCATCCCGGAGGATGACCCGCGCAACCCGGCGGTGATTGCGGACAATGTTGGCGACAATGTTGGCGACTGCGCCGGCATGGCGGCCGACCTGTTCGAAACCTATGTCGTCACCGTCGGCGCCACCATGGTGCTGACCGCGCTGCTGGTGACCGGCGTCGACAACGCCTTCCTGATGCGCTTGATGGCCTTGCCGCTGATCGTCGGCGGCGTGTGCATCATCACCTCGATCATCGGCACCTATATGGTCCGCCTGGGCGCCAGCCAGTCGATCATGGGCGCGCTTTACAAGGGCTTTTGGACCACCGCGATCCTGTCGATCCCGGCGCTCTGGTTCGTCACCCATTATACGCTGGGCGATCTCGACACGCCGTTCGGCACCGATCTGGATGGCGTCGGCGGCTATACCGGCATGGCGCTGTTCTGGTCGATGATGGTGGGCCTTGCCGTCACCGGCCTGCTGGTCGTCATCACCGAATATTATACCGGCACCAATTATCGCCCGGTCCGCTCGATCGCCAAGGCATCGGAAACCGGCCATGGCACCAATGTCATTCAGGGCCTCGCCATCAGCCTGGAATCGACCGCGCTGCCGACAATCGTGATCGTGATCGGCATCATCGTCGCCTATCAGCTTGCGGGCCTGATCGGCATCGCCTTTGCCGCCACCGCGATGCTGGCGCTGGCCGGCATGGTGGTCGCGCTCGACGCCTATGGCCCGGTCACGGACAATGCCGGCGGCATCGCCGAAATGGCCCATCTTGACGACAGCGTCCGGGTGAAGACCGATGCGCTCGACGCGGTCGGCAACACCACCAAGGCGGTGACCAAGGGCTATGCCATCGGCTCGGCCGGCCTGGCGGCCCTGGTGCTGTTCGGCGCCTATACGGAGGATCTGAAATTCTACAATGCGGCCCTCGGCCTTACCGAGCCGGTCGATTTCAGCCTGTCCAACCCCTATGTCATCGTCGGCCTGCTGCTGGGCGCGCTGCTGCCCTATCTGTTCGGCGCGATGGGGATGACGGCGGTCGGCCGCGCGGCCGGCGACGTGGTCCAGGATGTGCGCGACCAGTTCGCCACCAACAAGGGCATCATGGAGGGGACGTCGCGGCCCAATTATGCCCGCACCGTCGATCTCGTCACCCGCGCTGCGATCAAGGAAATGATCATCCCTTCGCTGCTGCCGGTGCTGGCGCCGATCGCGGTCTATTTCATCATTGCGGCGGTCGCGGGCGTGCCCAACGGCTTTGCCGCGCTGGGCGCCCTGCTGTTGGGCGTCATCGTCTCGGGCTTGTTCGTCGCCCTGTCGATGACCTCGGGGGGCGGGGCCTGGGACAATGCCAAGAAATATATCGAGGATGGCCATCATGGCGGCAAAGGCAGCGAGGCGCACAAGGCCGCAGTGACCGGCGACACGGTGGGTGATCCCTACAAGGATACCGCCGGCCCGGCGGTCAACCCGATGATCAAGATCACCAATATCGTGGCGCTCTTGTTGCTCGCGGCGCTTGCGCACGGCGCTTAACCCGGTTTTAAATCGCCGGACTGACGATGACCCCGCCTGGCAACGGGCGGGGTCATGTTTGACTGGGGGGTATGTTTGAAACTGTTTCTGTCCGTCGCGGCCTGCGCGCTCGCGACTTTTGCGCCTGCTGTCTCTGCGCAAACCGATGCGACCAAGGCCGACGCTGCCAAGGTGCCGGCGACCGCCGCCAAGACCTGGCCGGTAGAGGCCTTTGCCGAACTGCCGGCAATGGACTCACCCGAACTCTCGCCCGATGGCGCGCGCGTTGCCGCGCGGATCGCGATCAAGGGCGAGCAGCGGTTGGTGATCGCCGAAGTGAAGGGCGGCAATGTCCGTAACATGGGCTTGGGCGACAATGATCTCAACTGGTGGCGCTGGGTCAATAATGACTGGCTGATCGTCGGCATCGGCGCGGAAACCAATGTGCAGGGCGATACCTGGTCGATCAGCCGCGTTGCCAGCATCAAGGCGGATGGCACCAAGGCCAGCATCCTTGCCAAGGCTGTCGCCGCGCAAAATGGCGACGATGTCATCTGGGTCGCGCGTGACGGCAGCCCGCGCATCCTGCTCTCCTACCAGACCTCCATCTATTATGATGATCTTGGTTTTTGGCCTCAGGTCAGCGAAGTGGATGTCAGCACCGGCAAGATGCGCACCGTCGTGCCCTCGCGCCAATATGTGCGCAGCTGGTATGCCGATGCGACTGGCGCGGTGCGCATGGGGGTGGGCTATAATGACTCCAGCCGTTCCTCGAAACTGCTCTACCGCCCCGATGGTCGCGGCAGTTTTCGCGTGGTCGACAGGGCCAATCGCCGTCGCCATGAATCACTGATCGTGCCGATGCTGTTCACGGCCGATCCGGGCAAGGCGATCGCCAGTGACGATCGCGACGGCACCGATGCCTTTTATGAACTGGACCTCGGTACGCTGGAACTGGGCAAGAAGCTCTACGAAGCGCCCGGCTTCGATCTTGGCGGGCTGGAAGTAGACGCTGCCGGCACCGGCATGGCGGGCGTGCGCTACACCGCCGATGCGCCAGCCGTTCACTGGTTCGATCCGACCCTGGCGAAAATTCAGGCCGATATCGACAAGGCCGTGGGCGATCGCCGGGCGCGCATCGTCTCGACCAGTCAGGACTTGAAGAAACTGATCGTGCATGTCGGTGCAGCCAGCCAGCCGGGCGCCTATTATTTCTATGACACCGATTATGGCGCCATGTCGCTGCTGTCGAAAGTCAGCGAGACGCTGGGTGTCCGGCCCCAACTCTCCCCGGTCAAGACGATCCGCTACAAGGCGCGTGACGGTCTGGAGATCGCGGCGGTGCTGACCTTGCCCTATGGCAAGGAGGCGAAGAACCTTCCCTTGATCCTGATGCCCCATGGCGGTCCGTTCGCCCGCGATGCGGAGACATGGGATTGGTGGGTGCAGTTCCTGGCCAATCGCGGCTATGCGGTGATCCAGCCCAATTATCGCGGTTCGTCGGGCTATGGCACGGACTTCGCGGCTAAGGGCGAGGGGCAATGGGGCCTTGCCATGCAGGATGACCTCAATGATGCGGTCGATTGGGCGGTGAAGCAGGGCATTGCGGACGCCAAGCGGGTCTGCGTCGTCGGCGCCTCCTATGGCGGCTATGCCGCGATGCGCGCGGCCCAGCGCGACGGTGGCCGCTATCGCTGCGCCGTCTCCTATGCCGGCGTGTCGGATCTGGGCGCGATGATGCGCTATGACCGGCGCTTCCTGAATTCCGGCGCCAGCGGTGACTGGCTGAAGGAGCAGGCGCCCGACTTCGGCGTCGTTTCGCCGATCAACTATGCCGCCGGCTTCTCGACGCCGATCCTGCTGATGCATGGCAAGAAGGACCGGCGCGTCCCGGTCGGCCAGTCACGCGAGATGGCGGAAAAGCTCAAGGCTGCCGGCAAGGTGGACGGCCGCGACTATATCTATGTCGAACAGCCGCTGGCCGACCATTTCTTCTCGCGCCAGGCCGACCGGCTGGAATTCCTCCAGCAGCTCGAAGCCTTTCTGAAAGCGCATAACCCCGCCTGAGCGAAGTGCGGCGCGACTGTCAGAAGTCGCGCCGCAATTCCAGGAAGACGGTGCGCGGCCGGCCGACAAAGGCGCCCTTGCGCGCATCGAAGGTGGCGACGGCATAGGTCTTGTCGAAGATATTCTCGACCCGGATCATCGCTTCCGCAAAGCCCAGATCCTGGGTGATGCTGCCGTCGAACACGGTAAAGCCGGGAATATGCGCGCCGCGCCGGTCGATCTGCCCCGACACATATTGGCCGCCCAGCGCCAGCGCCGTGCCCCAAACCGGCATCTGATAGCGGGACCATAGCCCGGCCTGATGATGCGGGGCGTTGGGGAAGCGGCCGCCGACCGCATTGTCGATCGTCGCGCCGTCCGCGCTGTCGGTGATGCGCGCGTCATTATAGGCGTAATTGGCGGTCAGCACCCAATTCTTGCTGAGGTCCGCCGCCAGCGTCAGCTCGATCCCCTTGCTGGTGACTTCGCCGACCGGCGACAACTGGTCCAGTCCGTTGACCGGTTCCAGATCGGGATCGACCTGCACGATGCCGTTGCGCACAATATGGTAGAGCGCGACCGTCGGTTGCAATTTGCCCTGCAGCAACGCGCCCTTTGCGCCGATCTCGAACTGGCGGCTGGCGATCGGGGCGAAGGGGCCGCCGACCGCCGGATTCTGGTTGCCGGCATCCTGAGGCTCGAAACTCTGGGCATAGCTGCCATAGAGGGACAGAGATTGCACCGGCTTGTAGATGCCGCCGACGCGCCAGCTCCAACGGCCCCCTTCGGCATAATCGCCACCGATCCGGTCCTTGTCGTCGAACCAGTCATGGCGCACCCCGCCGACCAGGATGACATGGTCGCCGATGTCGGCCTGTTCCTGCGCATAGGCGCCATAGCGATGGGCGAGGGTGGCCGTGACATTGGGCGTCAGGCCGGCCAGGTCCGCCTCGGTCGGGTTGCTCAGGCCATAGACGGGATTGCTCAGCGACAGGCCCGGCACGTCCTTCAGCGTCACGCCGCTGAAATCCTGCGTCTCGCGATACCAGTCGGCGCCCACCAGCAATGTATGCTTGATCCCGCCGGTCTCCAGCCTGGCGATCATGTTGCTCGCCAGGCTGGCGCCCTTGATCGTGCGATGCTGCGACCGGAATTCGCGCGGCTGGGTATCGACGACGCCATCGCCATCGGTGTCGATCGGTCCCAGCGGTTCATGATAGCGCTGATATTCGGTATAGCGGAACCAGCGGCCCGATGCATTGATGCTCACCGCATCCGACAGCCGGCTGTCGAGCCGCGTCTGCAGCACCGTGCCTTTCAGGTCCAGTCTGTCGTTCTTCTCATTATGGGTCCAGCTGCGGTCGGCCAGAAAATGGCCATCTGCGTCGATCGCCACGCCACGCAGCCGGTTGCCGGGCAGATCCTGGTCATAGCGGGTCGCCTGCACCGTCAGGCTGGTGTCGGACGCCAGCTTGAACTTCAGCCCGCCGTCCGCGACCAGGCTGCGACTGCCGGAAAAACGCTGCACCGTGTCGAAGCTTTCGTAGAACAGCCCGGTGCGCGCCGCGACAACGCCATTGGCGTCGATTGGCCCGGTCACCTCGCCTGACGCGCCATAGCGGTCATAATTGCCGATCACCGCGCGTACCGATGCGGCGAACTTGTCCTGCGGCTTCTTGGTGACATAATTGACCATGCCGCCCGGCGAGCTGGCGCCATAGAGCATGCCGACCGGCCCTTTGAGAAACTCCACCCGGTCGATGCTGAAAAGGTTCGGCACGGCGAAGCCCTGGAACGGGTCGCCGCGCAGTCCGTCATAGAACATCGATTCCTGCCGGAAACCGCGATAGGTGACGGTGGCATATTGGTTGGCGCTGACGCCCGCGACATTGCGATAAAGATCGGTGATGTCGCGCGCGCCCTGGTCGCGGATCAGCTCGCTGGTGATGACCTGCACCGACTGGGGAATGTCCATCGGATCGGCCGGGATTTTGCCGATCTCGCTATCCTCGGCGCGATAGAGTTTCTGCGCGCGGGCGGTAACCAGGATGTCGCTGTCGCCGGCGGCCGCATCGAGCGGGGCCTGCGCCAGCACGGGCAGTGGCGCAAACAGGGAGGGCAGGGCGCAAAGATGCGCGACACGGAGGCTGGGCAAGGCGGCGATCCCGTTGAAATGGACAAGGAATGGAGCCGGTTCGCTCCCTCTGCCTCTCCCGAATGCTGCTTCGGCTAATGATATTGCGAGTGTATTGCAACACGTGGCTGGCTGATTTGATGCCATATTGATCCAGCTCCGCCCGCGCTGGCTTCAATGTGCGCGCATCAGCAATGGTCCGGACTGTGGTTGTCACAAAACAGAAACTAAAATGACGCTGTCATGTAATCGAATCGTCATAGAGGCCCGCCAACCCTGTTGGAGAGCAATGCCCGATGCGCCGCCTGTCCCTCTGTCTTTTCGCCCTGTTTGCGTTGCCTGCGACCGCGCATGCCAGCGAGGATGAGCAACTCTGGACCACGACCAGTGCGACGGTGAAGCTGTCCGACCATTGGCGCCTCCAGCAGGAGATCGTCGCCCGCTTCAGCAATGATCGCAATGGTCTGTACGAGATCGAGAGCAATACGCTGGTTGGCTACAAGCTCGACAAGCAGGTGACGGTCTGGGCCGGTTACACCCATGATCCCCAATATGCCGGCGGCGATTTCACGGTGATGGAGCATCGCGCCCGTGAACAGGTGACCTTCGACAATATCCTCAAGCTTGGTCCAGTGTCGGTCAGCGCACGGATGCGGATGGAGCAGCGCTGGCGGGAAGGGGTTGACGGCACCGCCTGGCGCCTGCGCCCCTATGTGAAGCTGACCCTGCCCTTCAAGGAAGGCGGCAAGACCGCGCTGATCCTGAGCCATGAAAGCTTCATCGATCTCAACAAGACCAACTTCCAGCGTGTCCAGGGCGAGGAGCGGATGCGCAACCTGATCGCGATCACCACGCCGCTGGCCAAGAATGTGAATGCGGAGATCGGCTATCTCCACCAGCATGGCTTCCGCCCCGATGCCGACGACAGCAACGACAATGTCGCTTCGCTCTCGCTCAGCTTCAGCTTCTGATCGCTGTCCTGCAACGCCGCATTCCCCTATATTGGCGGGCAGCGGGAAGGGGGACGATTTGTAACGAAATTTCCCGCATTTGAATGAAGATGACAAAATGTGCGGGAAATGTGCGAAGTTAAGCGCTTGCTTGCCCGGCTCGGGGTGGGGGCCTATAGCCCGCGGCCATGAGCAGCGAACCCTTCCGCACGCAACTCGCCGCGCTTGAATCGCGGGGGCGCCTGCGCCACCTGATCCCCCGCGCCGGGCGTGATTTTGCCTCCAACGACTATCTTGGCCTCGCGTCCGATCCGATGATCGGCCAGGCCGTGGCGGACGCGGTCGCGCGCGGCGTGCCGGTCGGCTCGGGCGGGTCGCGCCTGCTGCGCGGCAATGCCCCGGAACATGAAGGGCTGGAGGCCAAGGCCGCGGAATTTTTCCGCACCCAGGCGTCGCTGTTCCTGGCCAATGGCTTTCTCGCCAACATGGCGCTGTTCGCGACCCTGCCACAGCGCGGCGACCTGATCGTCGCGGACGAACTGATCCATGCCAGCGTTCATGACGGCATCCGCCTGTCGAAGGCGACCGCGGTCTTCGCTCGTCACAACGACCTGCAAAGCTTCGCCGACCTCATCACCGCCTTCCGCGCCGAAGGGGGCAAGGGCCGGATCTGGATCGCGGTCGAAACGCTCTATTCGATGGACGGCGACATGGCCCCGCTCGGCGATCTCGCCAAGCTCGCCGCCACCCATGATGCGATGCTGTTGCTGGACGAAGCCCATGGCACCGGCGTCTTCGGCCCCGGCGGGCGCGGGCTTTCGGCCGGCCTCGATGGGCTGCACAATGTCATCACCCTCCACACCTGCGGCAAGGCGATGGGCGTGGAGGGCGCGCTGATCTGCGGCCCGCGCATCCATATCGACTATCTCATCAACCGCGCCCGGCCCTTCATCTTCTCGACCGCGCCGTCACCGCTGATGGCGGTCGCCGCTTCCGCCGCGATCGACCGGATCGAGACCGCCGATAATCGCCGCGACCGGCTAGCCACATTGCGGCAGGATGCGGTGGAAGCGATCTGCGCGCCGCTCGGCCTGCCCCGTCCACGCAGCCAGATCATCCCGCTGATCCTGGGCGAGGACGCGCGCACCATGGCCGCAGCCGCCGCCTTGCAGGAGGCCGGCTTCGACGTGCGCGGCATCCGCCCGCCGACGGTGCCCGCCGGCACCAGCCGGCTGCGCATCTCACTCTCGCTCAATGTCGGGCGGGCTGATGTGATCGCGCTCGGCGACGTGCTGCGCCGGGTCGCCCGATGACCCGCCTGATCGTTACCGGCACCGATACCGACATTGGCAAGACCGTCTTCGCAGCTGGCCTCGCCGCGACGCTCGGCGCTTATTATTGGAAGCCGATCCAGGCCGGCGTCGATCCGCAGGGCGACAAGGAACGGGTCGCCGCCCTGTCCGGCCTGCCGGCCCAACGCATTCTGCCCGAAGCCTATCGCCTTGCCACGCCCGCCTCGCCGCATCTTGCCGCGCGGATTGACGGCGTCGACATCTCGCTCGATCGCCTGGCGCTGCCCAGGGTCGATGGGCCGCTGGTGGTCGAAGGCGCGGGCGGCGTGCTGGTGCCGGTCAGCGAAAGCCTGCTGATGGCGGACCTGTTCGCCTATTGGGGTCAGCCCGCGATCCTCTGTGCCCGCACCGGCCTTGGTACGATCAACCACAGTCTGCTCAGCATAGAAGCGTTGCGCGCGCGCGGCGTCCATGTCGTCGGCATCGCCTTCATCGGGGATGCGCATGAGGAGAATGAGCGGATCATCCCGCACATTGCCGGCGTGCCCAGCCTGGGGCGCCTGCCGCTGCTCGATCCGCTCGACCGGGACAGTCTGGCTGCCGCCTTCAGGGCGCACATACACCTTCCCGATAATTTCAACGGCCGATAATTTTCGACCAACGACATGGACATGCCGCTTTGACGGGCGTTGAACTGCCCGCCAGAACGGACAGAGCGAATGACGTCCGATCCAGACGAAGCAAGGGAATAGCCTTCATGAAGTTCCTCCTGATGGGCGCTGCCGCCACCGGCCTCGCGCTCGCCGCGACCGTTGCCTATGCCGACCAGCCCGCCACCACGACCGCCGCTGCCCCGGCCGCCAAGCCGACCTATGGCAGCTACGGCTTCGACGCCGCCGGCATGGACAGCTCGGTCAAGCCCGGCGACGATTTCTATGAATATGCCAACGGCACCTGGCTGAAGAACACGCCGATCCCGGCGGACAAGTCCAACTATGGCGCCTTCACCGTTCTGGACGAGCTATCGCAGAAGCGCACCCGCGAGATATTGGACGGCGCCAAGACCGATCCCAACAGCAAGATCGGCGTCGCCTATGCGACCTATCTGGATTCGGCCGCGGTCGAAGCGAAGGGCCTTGCCCCGATCAAGCCCTGGCTCGCCGAAATCGGCGCGGTCAAGGATCTGAAGGCCTATGCCGCCCTGTCCGGAAAGGCGGCGCGCGCCGGCGTGCGCGGCCCGTTCCGCTTTTATGTCGGTCAGGACGACAAGGATCCCGAAACCTACATCCTCTCGATGATGCAGGGTGGCCTGGGCCTGCCCGACCGCGACTATTATCTCGACCAGGGCGAGAAGATGGCGGCGATCCGCACCGCCTATGTCGCCCATCTCGAACAGATGCTCACCCTGCTGGGTGAACCCAATGCCAAGGCGCGCGCCGCCGCGCTGATGGCGTTCGAGACCGAGATCGCCAAGGTCCACTGGACCCAGGTCGACAGCCGCGACGCGGACAAGACCTATAACAAGATGACCCTGGCCGCGTTGCAGAAGGCTGCGCCCGGATTCGACTTCGCCGCCTATTTCGGCGCCGTCGGCCTCAAGCCCACCGACCTGCTGGTTGCCCAGCCCTCCGCCGTCACCGGCGAAGCCGCGCTGATCGCCAAGGCGCCGATCGGCGTGCTGAAGGACAGCCTGCTGCTGCGCAGCGTCCACAGCTATGCCGATTATTTGCCCGACAATATCGCCAGCGCCGATTTCGCCTTTTTCGGCACTACCCTGTCGGGCACGCCCGAGCGCGAGGAGCGCTGGAAGCGCGGCGTCACCTTCCTCAAGGAATCGCTGGGTGAGGAAGTCGGCAAGGTCTATGTCGCCAAATATTTCCCGCCCGAAACCAAGGCTGCGATGGACCAGCTGGTCAAGAATGTCCTGTCGGCCATGGGTCGCCGCATCGATGGCCTGCCATGGATGAGCGACGAGGCCAAGGCCCGCGCCCACAAGAAGCTCGCCGCCTTCACGCCCAAGATCGGCTATCCTGATCGCTGGCGCGACTATAGCGGCCTGACGATCACGTCGGGCGACCTGTTCGGCAATGCGATGCGTGCGAACCAGTTCGACTTCGATTATAATATCGGCAAGCTGGGCAAGCCCATCTATCGCTGGGAATGGGGCATGACCCCGATGGAGATCAACGCCTATGCCAATTTCGGCATGGTCGAGATCGTCTTCCCGGCCGCCATCCTGCAGCCGCCCTTCTTTGACCCCAATGCCGATCCGGCGGTCAATTATGGCGGTATCGGCGCGGTGATCGGCCATGAACTCAGCCATCATTTCGACGACCAGGGCGCGAAATATGACGAGACCGGCAAGCTCAATCAGTGGTGGACCGATCAGGATGTCGCCAATTTCAAGGCGCTGACCGCCAAGCTCGGCGCCCAATATGACGCCTATGAACCCTTCCCCGGCGCGCATGTGAAGGGCGCCTTCACCATGGGCGAGAATATCGGCGATCTGGGCGGCCTGGCCGTCGCGCTCGACGCCTATCATGCCTCGCTGGGCGGCAACGCCGCGCCGGTGATCGACGGCGTGACCGGCGACCAGCGCTTCTTCCTGGGCTGGGCACAGGTGTGGCGCCGCAATTATCGCGAGGCCAATCTGCGCCAGCGTCTGGTCACCGATCCGCACGCGCCGTCGCAATATCGCGCCGATATCGTGCGCAATTTCGACGCCTGGTATGACGCATTCAAGCCCGCGCCGGGCGGCAAGATCTATCTCGATCCTAAGGATCGGGTGAAGATCTGGTAAGCAGAATCGGGAAGGGCCGCTCATCGGGTGGCCCTTTTTCGTTGCTGCATGGAAATGAGGACCGCGACCGATCGTTTCCCCTTCGCGGCAGGCTGACGGGAACTTTTCCGCCATCTTTCTAATGCCACGCTTCATCCTGTCCGGACTTTTCCCCGGCCTGCTTTGTCAACAGCTTTGGGCGGTAGCAAAGCCAAGGAGAAGCACATGACGGGTCTCAACCTCTCGAACATCATCAAGACCGGTGTCGCGTCCGTCGCGCTGCTGGCCGCCTATTCCGTGTCGGCCCAGACGCCCGCTGCCCCGGCCGCGTCGGCCCCTGCCGCCGGCGCCAGCAACTTCAGCGATGCCGACATCAAGCAGTTCGCGGCCGCCGCCGTCGAAGTAACCAAGATTCAGTCGGACAATGCAATCGCGGCCGCCGAAAAGCAGCCCAAGATGCTGGCCGCGCTGCAGTCGAAGGGCATTCCGCCCGAAAAGTTCAACGCCATCGGCCAGGCTGCGGCCGCCGACCCGGCCCTGCAGCAGCGGATCCAGGCCGCCGCGGGCACGCCGGCACCGGCCGCGCCCGCCAGCCCGGCGACCCCGGCTGATCCGGCAACCCCGCCGCAGCAATAAGCATATTTGCCACGGGAATGGCGGGTTCTCCCTTGCCCGCCATTCCCGATCTGCGATCCGGTTCCCCAGTTCGTTGAAAATAAAGGGGGTGACCATGGCGGCTCCGCCTGTCTATGGTCCCGGCCATGCATGAACAGGCCCTTGTAATCGCGCTGATCGGCATATTGGGCATCGGCGCCCAATGGATTGCCTGGCGCACCGGCTGGCCCGCCATTGCCCTGATGCTCGCCGCTGGCGTCATCGGTGGCCCGGTGACCCGCCTTATCGATCCCAAGCTCACTTTTGGCGAACTGCTCGAACCCATGGTGTCGGTGGCGGTCGCCCTGATCCTGTTCGAGGGCGGGCTCAGCCTCAATTTCCGCGAACTGCGCAAGACGGACGGCGCCGTCACCCGGCTTGTGGTGCTGGGCGCGCCGATCGGATGGGTGCTGGGCGCGCTCGCCCTTTATTATGTCGCGGGCCTTGTCTGGCCGGTGGCGATCCTGTTTGCGGGCATTCTTGTGGTGACCGGGCCGACCGTGGTGCTGCCGCTGCTGCGCCAGTCCAACGTTGCCGCCCGGCCGCGCGCCATCCTCAAATGGGAAGCGATCGTCAATGATCCGGTCGGCGCGCTGCTCGGCCTTGCCACCTATGAATATCTGCGCCGGTCGAGCGAGGGCAGCACGCTGGCGGCCGTCATCCTGTCGCTGGTCGCCGCCGCGATCATCGCCGGCCTGATCGGCTGGCTTGCCGCCCGCGCGATCGGCTGGGCGTTCCAGCGCGGCCATGTGCCGGAATATCTGAAAGCGCCGATCCTGCTGGTCGCGGTGATCGGCGTGTTCGTCCTCTCCAACCTCATCCAGGCGGAAACCGGCCTCGTCACCGTGACGGTGATGGGCGTCGCGCTCGCCAACATGAAGTTCGATTCCCTGCGCGACATCCAGCCGTTCAAGGAAAATGTCACCGTCCTGCTGATCTCGGGCGTGTTCGTGATCCTGTCGGCCTCGCTCGACCTTGATGTGCTGCGCCAGTTCGAATGGCGCTTCCTGGCCTATTTGCTGGTGCTGCTGTTCGTCGTCCGTCCCGCGACGGTGCTGCTCAGCCTCGCCTTCTCGCCGGTGCCCTGGAACGAGCGACTGCTGGTCGCCTGGATCGCGCCGCGCGGTATCGTGGCGGTCGCCATTTCCGGCCTGTTTGCGCTGCGTCTCGATCGGCTGGGCTATGGCGACGGCGCAATCCTCGTCACCCTGTCCTTTTCGATCGTGGTTGCGACCATCCTGTTCCATGGCTTCTCGATCAAGCCGGTCGCCCGGTTGCTCAAGGTCACCGGCGCGCAGGACAAGGGCCTGCTGCTGGTCGGCGCCACGCCCTTCAGCCTCAGTCTTGCCGCCCAGTTGCGCCAGCTGGAGGTGCCGGTGATGATTGCCGACAATAGCTGGCAGCGGCTGGCGCCCGCCCGCCATGGCGGCATTCCGACCTATCATGGCGAGATATTGGCGGAGGCGACCGAGGAACGGCTGGACCTCGCCCAGTTCCAGGTGCTCGCCGCCACGTCAGAGAATGAGGCCTATAACGCGCTCGTCTGCAACGAGTTCGCGCCCGAGGTCGGCCGCGACAATGTCTATCAGCTGGGCGACGCCAGCGACGATCATGATCCGCGCGCGCTGCCGGAATCGCTGCGTGGCCGCGCGCTGTTCGACTCCGGCCTGGGCGTTGAGGAAATCATGATCCGCGAGGATGCCGGCTGGACCTTCCGCAAGACGCGGATCAGCGACCAGTTCGATTTCGAGGCGGCGAAGGCCGATCTGCCGGCCGATGCCGACATGCTGCTGTTGCTCCGCAAGAATGGCACGATGCGCTTCTTCACCCATGCGTCGCGACCGACGCCACAGCCGGGCGACACCATCCTGTCCTATGTGCCGCCCGCATCAAAGACCCGCAAGAAACCGGAAGGAGAGGAGGAATGAGGAGGCTCGCCCCCGCGCTGGCCCTGTGCGTCATGCTGGCGGCCTGTGATCGGCCCGCAGGCAATGCTGTCGACAATGCCGCCAACGCGGCCGATGCTGCCGACAATGATGCGGCCGCCAATGAATCTGGCAATGCCGCCGAGCCGGTCCGTTCGATCCTGCGCCCCGAAGTCGCCGAGCCCGAAGCGCCGAAGATCGAACCGCTCGACGCGACCATCGCCTTCGGCACGTCCGGGCTGAAGCTGGACGATGCCGCCCGCGCGGCGCTCGATACGCTGGTCGAAACCCCGGCGATCAAGACCGGCGGGGCGATCACCTTGCGCGGCCATAGCGACAGCAAGGGCAATGACGGCGACAATCGCGTGGCATCGCGCATCCGGGCCGAGGCGGTCGAGGCCTATCTGGTCGAAAAGGGCATCGCCAAGGATCGCATCAGCCTGATCGCGCTGGGCGAAACCCGGCCGGTCGCACCCAATGCCAAGGAGGATGGCAGCGACGATCCGGAAGGTCGCGCGAAGAATCGCCGGGTTGACATCCATGTCGCGGTGCCCACGGTCGTCGTGCCGACCGCGGCCGTGCTGCCCAGCATCTCGCCGGTGGATCGCAAGGACAAGCCATAGCCTTGGCCGCCGATCGGGCGTAGGGGACGCCGATGACCTCTCCTGTCTGGCACCCCTTCACCCAGCACGGCCTCAACGAGCCCATCCCCCATGTCGTCCGGGCGGAGGGCGCGACCCTCCATCTGGCCGATGGCAGCAGTCTGATTGATGGCATTTCCAGCTGGTGGGTGACGACCCATGGCCATTGCCATCCGCGCATCGCCGCTGCCATCGCCCGCCAGGCCGGGCAGCTCGATCAGCTGATCTTCGCGGGCTATACCCATGAACCGGCCGAGGCAGTCGCGCGCGGCCTGGTCGATCTCATGCCACAGGCGCCGGGGCGCGATCCCCTGGCCCATCTCTTCTTTTCCGACAGCGGATCGACCGCGGTGGAAGTCGCGCTCAAGATGGCGCTCGGCTACTGGCATAATCGCGCGCTCGACGGGCTGGGCGAGGCGCGCAACCGTATCCTGGTGCTGGAACATAGCTATCATGGCGATACGATCGGGGCGATGTCGATCGGTGAGCGCGGTGTCTATAATGCCGCCTGGACGCCCCTGCTGTTCGATGTCGGCACTGTCCCTTTCCCGCATCCCGGCCGCGAGCAGGAGACGCTTGCCGCACTGGAGACGGCTTGTTCGCAGCGTCCAGCCGCCTTCATCGTCGAGCCGCTGATCCTGGGGGCAGGGGGGATGCTGATCTATCCGCCCCATGTGCTGCGGGCGATGGCCGATATCTGCGCGCGCCACGACGTGCTGTTCATCGCCGATGAAGTGATGACCGGCTGGGGCCGCACCGGCACCCTGTTCGCGTGCGAGCAGGCCGGCGTGGTGCCCGACATCATGGCGGTGGCCAAGGGGATTACCGGCGGCGCCATCCCGCTCGCCGCGACGCTGGCGACCCCGCGCATCTTCGAGGCGCATCGCTCGACCGACCGGGCGCGGCTCTTCTACCATTCGTCCAGCTACACCGCGAACGCGATTGCCTGTGCCGCTGCTGCTGAAAATCTCGCCATCTGGGCCGAGGAGGATGTGCGGGGACGGATCGCTGCGCTGGCGCAGGGCATCACCGATCGGCTGGCCTCGCTGGCCGACCACCCCGCCTTCGCCAACTCGCGCCAGATCGGCACGATCATGGCGATCGACCTGATTGCGGCCGACGCTGGCTACCTCTCCGACCTCGCGCCGCGCCTGCGTGCCTTCTTCCTGGAACGGGGCCTCTTGCTAAGGCCGCTCGGCAACACCATCTACCTCATGCCGCCCTATTGCATCGATGCGGAGCAGCTCGATGCCGTCTTCGCGGCCCTCGTCGCAGCCGGTGATTATTTCGGTTCTGCGTCCTGACTTCCATTTTCCACGTTTTGGCGCTATGGCGGCGCGATTTTTCGATTCTGGGATATTATGGCCAAAGAAGAACTGCTTGAAATGCGCGGACAGGTTGTGGAGCTTCTCCCCAACGCCATGTTCCGCGTGCGCCTTGAGAATGATCATGAAATTCTCGGCCACACCGCTGGCAAGATGCGCAAGAACCGCATCCGCGTGCTGGTCGGTGACGAAGTGCTGGTCGAACTGACCCCCTACGACCTGACCAAGGGTCGGATCACCTACCGCTTCAAATAAGCCGCATTTTCGATGCGACTCATTCTAGCTTCGGCTTCCCCCAGACGGCGTGACCTTCTGGGGCAGATTGGCGTGCTTCCTGATGCCGTCGATCCTGCGGACATTGACGAAACCCCGCGCAAGGCGGAATTGCCGGCCGCTTATGCGGCGCGTGTCGCCGCCGAAAAGGGCGCGCTGGTCGCTGCCCGTCATCCCGGCGCGCTGATCCTGTCGGGCGATACGGTGGTGGCCGCTGGCCGCCGCATCCTGCCCAAGGCGGAAAGCGAGGCGGAGGTCCGCGCCTGTCTCGACCTGCTGTCGGGGCGCCGGCACCGCGTCTACAGCGCCATCACCCTGATCGACGGTGCGGGCGTGGCACGGCACCGCCTGTCCACCAGCATCGTCATCTTCAAGCGGCTGGAGCGCAGCGAGATCGACCGCTATATTGCCAGCGGCGAAGGGCTGGGCAAGGCGGGTGGCTATGCCATCCAAGGCCGTGCCGCGGGCCTCATCCGCAGCATCCAGGGCAGCCATAGCGCGATCATGGGCCTGCCGCTTTACGAAACCCGCACGCTGCTTGAGGCAGCGGGCTATCCACTGGACCGTCGGGATTTCGAGTGAAATGGTACATTTCGCGGCTCGGAAATCACGACAAGTAGGTAACTGAACGATGGCCGAATGGCTCTATGAAGAAGGCATTGGCGAGGCCCGTGCCGCGCTCATCGAAAAGGGGCGCATCGTCGAGGCACTGATCGAGCGCGAGGGCGAGGCTGCCCGCGCCGGTGCCATCCTTCAGGGGCGTCTGGTCCAGACCATCATTCCGCGCAAGCGCGGCGTCGTCCGTCTGATCTCGGGCGAGGAAGTGCTGATCGAGCCGATCCCGCCCAAGGTGGCCGAGGGCGCCAATGTGCTGGTCGAAATCTTCCGCGAGGCGATCGCCGAGGAAGGCCGGGGCAAGCGCGCCAAGGGCCGCATCGCCCAGCCCGGTTCCAAGGTTCATCCCGGCCCAAGCCTGCTGCAGCGGCTGCGCGCCACCGATGTCGCCATCCGTCCCTGTCCCGCCCATGAGGAGGACCGGCTCGAAGCCCTTGGCTGGAGCGAGCTGATGGAGGAAGCGGTGACCGGTGAAGTCGGCGCCGAGGATGCGGCGCTGCGCATCTTCCTGACCCCTGCCATGATCCTGATCGACATCGACGGCAGCCTGCCGCCGGCGCAGCTCGGTCCCAAGGGCGCGAAGCTTTCTGCCCAGGCGATCCGCCGCATGGGGCTGGCGGGATCGATCGGCATCGACCTGCCGACCATGAACAACAAGGACGAGCGCATCGTCGCGGCCGCGCAGATCGACAAATATCTGCCGCTGCCGTTCGAGCGGACGGCCGTCAACGGCTTCGGTTTCGTCCAGATCATCCGCCGCCGGGATCGCGCCAATCTGATGGAACTGCTCCGCGAAGATCCGGTGCTGACCGCTGCGCTGGCGCTGCTGCGCCGCGCCGAACGGCACGGCACGGGCGGTGCGGCGACGATCACCGCGGCGCCGGCGATCATCGACCTGCTGCACAAGCGCGCCGACTGGATCGAGCAGCTTGCCCGTCGTCGTGGCGGCGAGGTGACGCTGCGCGCTGATTCTGCGCTGTCGCTGGCGGCTGGCCATGTCGCCTAAGGCCGGCGCCTGCCCGGTTTGCGGGCAGCCGGCACAGCCGGAAACCCGTCCGTTCTGCGGCAAGGGATGCCGTGATCGCGACCTGCTGCAATGGCTGGGTGAGGGCTATCGCCTGCCTGGCTTGCCGGGTGAAGAAGCCCTGCAAAAAAATGATAATTATGGGCTGGACAGCGAGCCGGATTGACGCCTATAGGCACGCCTCCATCCGGCGGTGACCTCCGCCGAGACCCGATGCCCGGGTAGCTCAGTTGGTAGAGCATGCGATTGAAAATCGCAGTGTCGGCGGTTCGAATCCGTCCCCGGGCACCATTTTTGCAGTAGCGGAAATTAGTCGGAATAGTCCAAGGGACGATCTTCGACCGTTCGCGCGTCAGCGGTCCTGCTGTATAGTGGGGTAGCCGAGAGCGCTGAATGCCTTTGGCAGCACGGGCAGTGGCTTCGAAGAACAGCTACTCAAATGGCGTTCAGGCATAGGTTCTCGAACTGGCAAATTCTATTTCGTGCGCCATATCTCCACGATGCCCCCCCCGGCATATGGGCCTTGCCGAAATTGGGCTGGCTGTTCTTTGCCTCCTATCCTCAAATCAGGATGCAAGGCGTGTGAAACGCTGGCGGGCGGGCGGTGCCATCAACAACTCGCGATATTCGCCTGCCGAACCAAAAAAATAGCCCGGAGACACTTTGATCTCCGGGCTAAGAAAAAGGCTGCCCCATCGGGCCTCCTTCGGGTCGCGCGCCTTCCTTAAGAGGTTGTCATCGCCGTGGCCGTGATCGAGATCACATATTTTCCGAGAATCATCCTGCCCTCCTGTTCATCCTGGGCGCATCGGCTATGCCAATGCCTGGACGATCCATTTTCACCAGGGAGCGGCGGATTTGCAGGTCGAGGAGCAGGTCGAGGTGTTGGCAGCGGTTTTCCGATGTGATCGGAAGGCCGCGAACGCGCTGCGTCGCGTCCTGATTCCACAGCCGGTTGCCGCTAAGCAGATACTGGCCCGTCAGGGAGAGACATCCCATCATTGCTGGCTGATCGTCGATGGCTGCGTGGCGGTCCAGACCTTTGGTATCGACGGTCAGCGCCAGCAATTGGCAAGGCATGGGCCAGGTGAGTTTTTTGGCGCATATCCGGCGCCCACGACGCATCGGGCGGAAATTGAGGTGTTGGTCGATAGCCGTCTGCTGCGGGCGGATGCGCAATCCTTGGCATCGCTCGTGGCGGGAGACGCCCAGATTGGCGCAGGCATGGCTTGGCTGCTGGCCCGGCAACTGGATCGCGCGCTTGATCGGATGGCGACGCGCTCCACTTATAGTGCGGCTGGGCGGGTTTATAGCGAATTGCTTGCCCTGGCGGACGGGCGCGACCATATCGTGCCCGCGCCGCAGATCACCACCTTGGCCCTTAGTGCCAATACCACCCGCGAAACAGCGTCACGGGCGATCGCCGTGCTGATCCGGCGTGGCATTGTCAGCCGGGAGGACGGGCAGATGCAGATTCATGCGCCTCGCATGCTGGCAGACATGGTGATATAAACAGGGGGGTCGTCAGTGTGATGACGAATAATAGTGACCGACCGGGCAATCGCCCTGACGAGTCATCACTTCCCCGGCGATTTCGAAACGATAGCCATCGCCCTGGAGCGCCATGGCGGCGGCCTGTGGCCAGGGCATGCAGAGGCAGCCGGCGGGCGCTGCCGGTGCCAGAAGCATAGCCAGCCACTCTTCGCTATCGATATTATCCGTCCGTGGGAGCGTTTTGTATTCCAGCGCCAGGCCATGGTCTGGCCTGGCCTTCAGCAGGGCGCAACCTTGCAGCAAGGCAGTCGCCACATCGTCGAACATCAGGAAATGCAGGCCGTTGCTGCTTTCTTGCATGGTAGGGGCAAGGCGTGTCGTGGCCACAAGCATGGCCTTGTTGACGGCCATCGCCAGCCTGTTGCCCGGCGGGGGGAGAGATTGGGTCAGGACGATGTCATGTATCGGCAGCCCTCGCGCTTGCCAGAGGCGATGGGAGGGGGCGGGCGTGTCCGATGCGCGGCCGACATGGAGGGCGATGGCTTGGGTCGCGAGGGCTTCTGCCCGACGCAGCGCTAGTCCCATGGCGATTTCGCTACCCTTGTCGATTGCGGCACCGGACAAGGTAGCGATGTTTTCGGGGGCCTCCAGGCTGTCCGCCATCTCTATCAGCCGGTCGAAGCGGGCAAGCCAATGGTTGCCGAACTGGCCAACCGATGTCTGACGGAAGATGTCGAGCGCGGTCGGCAGGACAACATGCAATTGGGCGCCCCGGGCGATAACGCATTCGGCGATGACTATGTCGGCTCCAGCCGCCAAGGCGCCAAAGGCGGCGCCCGGCCCGATGTCGTCGAGCGCGGCCTCGATCTTGCGATGCGCTTCGGCCTCATTTTCCGGTAGGCCGATAATGCCGCTGAAATAGAGGCTAGGCGGTGGACGCAGGGGATCAAGGATCGCGGTGGGGCGTCCCTGTCTCGTCAGGATTTGATGAAATTGACGCAAGGTTGCAGCATGATCTTCCCACGCTTCGGGCGCGGCTGCCATCGCTTGGCGCAAGGCGGTCTGGCTGGCCGCCTCCTCTCCGAGCAGCAGATGGGCTTCGGCCGCCGTGGCGGCCAGCCAGTAGCGCGTTTCCTGTTCATGGTCGCCGCTGTCGAGCAGCGCCAGCACCTTGCGCGCGAGGTCGGCCGCCGCCGCCGACTGATCGTTGAGAAAGGCGAGGGTGGCAGCATTGATTAGCGGATAGGTCGCGCGGCAACCGCCCGCAGCCTGGAGATAGGCCTGCTGTGCCTCGTCTAGCAATGTCGTGCGCTCCGCGCCTTCGCTGCGCAGCGCTTGATCCTTTAGCAGCCGACCCTTCAGGGTCAGGGCTTCGGTGTCGTTCGATTGCAGCAAACCGGCCGTGCCGAACATCGCCCAGGCACGGACGGTATCGCCGCTGCGTGCGACCCTACGGATCTGCGCGAGGATCGGAAGGATCATAATGTTACCACCCTGTTCCTGGAATCAATCGTCCTTGGGTGGCGGATTTTTGATGTCGGGATCGATCGACAACGGAATCCATTTCGGCTCGGTGGCACTGGGGTTTTGCAGCAGGTCGATATTGATGTTGAAGCCGTGCCGCGTGCCATATTTGCCGCCCTGGTTGTAGCGTGCCTGGAACCGGACGGTCTTGTAGCGGTCCTGTTCGGCGCGATAATCATCGTAGGTCAAGCCGCCGTAAAAGGAAGACAGTGGTTCTTCGGTCGTGATGGCGTCATAATTTTTCGAGAAGAAGAGCTGTTCGCCGATCAGTTTGATCTCCACGATAGAATTTTGGGAGATGGCGATATAGTCGTGATCGGTCACGCCGGGTTGTTCATAGCGCAACGATATCCAGCCGTCCTTCGCCTCCAGCACCACATTGAACTTAAGTAGCGTGGCTGTGTCATCGAGTTCGACGTCAATCAACGGCGCCAGGCCATATTGGGTATAATTCAACGTCGACATCGTTACTTGCTCCCCTTCGTCAATGGTTTGGCCAGTTTGTTCTGCCAGACGCGCCAGTCCCTGTTTGCCGGATCACGTGCGACCAGTTGGGCAACGTCGGCCTGGGCCTCGGCCCGCAATGCCCGGGCGCGATCCGTCGCGCCCAGATTGTAAAGCAAGTTGGACATGGAGTAACGCGCCAGCATCCAGTCCTGCAAATGGCCCGCATTCTTTGGATCGCGCCGAAGCAGTGATCGGAGGATCGCGGCCTGTTTCTCACGCTGATCCAATGCCGCGCGGTCGGCGCCCTGCATCCGCAAGGCGTCCGCCATCCAGGCATGGCGGTTGGCCAGATCGGCGGCGATGTTGGCATCGTCGGGGGCCAGTTGCCGGACCCGCATCATGGTATCGAGTGCCCCCTGACAGCTTTGCAAAGCCCGATCGCGCGCTTTTTGTGCCAGGGCGATGGTGCAGATATTGCCTTGGGCGTAACCGAGTTCCTGCCAGTAAGCGCGGTTGCCCGGCCGCAGTTGTACCATTCGTTCGGCGAGGGTCTGATAGGAACGGAAGCGTGACAGCGCGGCGTCGTTCCGGTCGCGCATGAAGTCTACATAGCCTAGCCAGAATTCGCTCTGGGCATGAGCGAATAGTCGTTTCGGGTCATTCGGCGCGGCCGACAACAGGGTCTCGGTGACGCGATAGGCTTCGCGAAACTGGGCAATGGCTGCTGCTGTATCGCCGCGTTTGAAATCATCCTCGCCCATCGCCTGGAGGATACGGGTCCGCCGTTCCAGCGAATCGGTCGGCAATGCCTGCAGGTCAGGCTGGTCGGCATAATAAGCGAGCGCGCGCTTGTTCACCGTCTGCAGAACGTCGAGCCTGCCAACGCCCTCCAGTTTTTCCCGCAGATCGGTCAGCATGAATTCGATCAGTCCCTCTGCCTGCTGGCGCTGGCTTTCTGCCTCGCTCCTCGCCCGCGCGACGAAGACCAGCATCGCTGCCATCAATAGGGTAAGAAAAAGCGCAACAAATGTGACGGCGATCACGCGCCGCAACTGACGCTGGGCGTCGCGCTGGATGATCTGGTCGAGCGGCACGCCTGTCAGGCCGGCGACGATCTTCAGCCGCGCCAGTTTCGGCCCGTCACTGTCGGTGCGAAAATCGGCGGCGATCGGTTCATGTTCGACGCCATTGGCATCGCGGGAGATCAGGGCGGTAGGAAAGCTGTCGGCTGGTTCGCCTTCGATCAGCGCCGCAATGATTGGCCGATCGGGATGGAGTTCGCGAAACAGTGCGATCTCGGCATTGACCCAGCGGGATGCTTTGGCAGCCGGGGAGCAGAGTACCAGCAATGCCTCCGACTGGAACAGGGCCATCCGCACCTGCTCGTCAAGGCTGGAGGCGGCTGGTAGTTCGGCACGATCGCGAAAGATGGGCGACAGACGGCGGGGGACGGCAGCCCCTCCGGTCAGGGTGCCGACCAATCGCTTCGGTATCCGATAGGTTTCCAGCCAATGATGCAATTTCCCGGCCGCATGCTCATTGGCATGGCTGTAGCTCAGAAAGGCGCGATAATGCTGCGTGCTGCCTGCGGCAATCGCGTCCTTGCCCTCGATCATGTGCGTCCCGCACTCACTATAACATTCCTCCTCTGGCGATACCCTGTCAGGCATTGGCCATGCCGTGGGCAGGTCTGCCAGAAAAACATGAATCATCAAGGGGAAGCATCCGATTCTTCGTGGGAACAAGCCTCTGTCTCACCCATTCGGATCGTCTTGGTGCGTACCCAAAACAGGCCCTTCGACAACACCATGCCGTTGCCAATAAGGCGGGCGACAGATTTTAACGGGTAACGAAACCGGGCCTGCGCTGTCCCAGGATGATGTGGGCCAGAAGGGCGGCGTTCCGGTTGAAATGATGGTCGCCGGGCACCAGGAATTGATCTGCGTGATTGCGGGGAATGGCAGGGCAGGCGCTGTCCGTTTCTGTCTGGCCGCGTATGCATCGCAAAGGGATGCCGTTGATGTGCAGGATGGCCGGTACCGTCGGCAGTGCCTTGTCCGATGCGATGTCCAGCCAGGATGACAGGTGGAATTGAAAGTCGGCGCTGGCGCTGAGGCCCAGCAGCGAGACGCTGGCGATCCGGCTGCGCGTCTGCGCATCTAGTGTGCCGATCATGTGCGGCAGCACGTCTGCGCCGAAACTATATCCGATCAGCAGCACGCGCTTCTTGTGCCAGCGCTCGCCAAAGCCCTGGATCAACTGCGCCAGGTCATGCCCGGCACCTTGGGGCGTGCGGGCCGTCCAGAAATAGGAGAGGCTGTCGACGCCCACGACCGGAATGCCGGCGGCGGCGATCTGGGCCGCGATGTCTCGATCGATGCCGACCCAGCCACCATCGCCGGAATAGGCGATGGCCATCAGGTCTTGCGGTCCATGACCCGTTGCCGGGACCAGGGTCAGCGGCATGTCGGGCAGCGGGATCTGGCCGGGCGGTGGGGATGGCGCTGGGGTTGGCAGGAGAGAGAGGGTGGCGTTGCTCAATTGGTTGCGCAACTGGACCATGCCGTCTCGTGCATTGCTGGAACGGGGCAATTGGATAAGGCGCGCGCCGGGGACGGAAGAGGCGAAGCGCAGCAGGGGTTTGGGCGCGATTCTGCTGACGCCGGCTTGCTGCAATATGATCCACGCAACGCGGTTGCGCGGGTTGGGGGCGAAGCGCCATCCCGATTGAGGTTTTGCAACATGCCCGGTCGCGAAGCCGGGCGCCGCGCACCAGGGCTTGTGACCAGCGACGCTCGCCGTCGGGTTGACCGATATCACGCCCTGATAGCTGGCGTCGGGCCATTGGGCGAGCGCGCCAAAGGCCAAAGTCGCGCCAGCGCCATAGCCGATGAGTATGGGTTGCCGATAGCGCACGACGCCTGCGCGATGCTGGATGTCTCGTGCCAGGGCAATCAGCGCATAATTGGGATTGATGCATTTGCCCGGCGCCTTTTCCAGGCCATGGATCAAGGCCGGTGCCGACGCGCCCGCTACCAGCAGGCCGTGATCGGCAAGGCCCCGTGCCAGTTCCGTCTCATCCTGGCTCCAGCCATCATGGTCGGACAATAGCAGGGCGATGCCCCGAGGATCGCTGACGGGACGGTACAGATGAATCTGGCCGAAGGGGGCAAAACCATAGCTATTGTCACGCCCATCGAGCGCTTCGCCATGGCTGCTGCTTGGTAATAAAAACAACAGGATGATCGAGGCGATAATCTGGCGGATGTGCCTCATGATTTTCCCCTGCTTGATGCCCGTTGCCATCTTGATATCGCTATCCCGCTCGCTGCCGACTCCGCAAGGAGAGCCAATTCTCCTCTCGTCTGAACATTTCTAAAAAATAGAACATTTCAGATTATTTTATACGCCTGTTTCGCAAAGATGCTTCGCCATAGACCTGTTTTCAGCCCAGACGCACCGGGCGCCACAGAGTTTCAGGAAGGAGTTTCTCTCATGTCGATCACCGCAACCCCGACCCCCGCCAAGGCCCTGCTGAGCCCCAGCAACCACGCCCTGGTCCTTATCGATTTCCAGTCGCAGATGGCCTTCGCTACCAAGTCGATCGCGCCCGAATTGCTGCGCAACAATGCCGCGCTGGTTGCCAACAGCGCCGCCGGTTTCAAGGTTCCCACCATCCTCACCACCGTTGCCGAAAAGAGCTTCTCCGGCCCGATGTTCAGTGAAATTACCGAAGCCTTCGACAATCAGCCGATGCTCGACCGCACCTCGATGAACACCTGGGCAGATGCAGCCGTGATCGAGGAAGTGAACCGCATCGGCAAGGATCGCCTGGTGTTTGCCGGCCTGTGGACCAGCGTCTGCATCGTCGGCCCGGTCCTCTCGGCGATCGAACAGGGGTTCGAAGTCTATGTTATCACCGACGCGAGCGGCGACATCAGCGAGGAAGCGCATGAGCGCGCCGTCGAGCGGATGATCCAGGCCGGCGCCAAGCCCGTCACCGCGCTGCAATATCTGCTGGAACTGCAGCGCGATTGGGCACGCACCGAAACCTACGACATGACCACCGGCATCGCCCGCAAATGGGGTGGCGCCTATGGCCTGGGCATCACCTACGCCAAGGCCATGTTCAACGCCTCCGAGGGCGCTCACTAAATCCTCCTTTGGCCGGGCGTCCCTCTCCCTCCGCCCGGCCATCCTCCTCCCCCGATATTCTCTCCGAAAGGATTTCCCATGACCAACTTCGTCACCACCAAGGACGGCGTCCAGATTTTCTACAAGGATTGGGGCAGCAAGGATGCCCAGCCGATCATGTTCCATCATGGCTGGCCGCTCTCGTCGGACGACTGGGACGCGCAGATGCTGTTCTTCCTTTCGAAGGGCTATCGCGTCATCGCCCATGATCGTCGCGGTCATGGCCGCTCCGCCCAGGTCGATTTCGGTCATGATATGGATCACTACGCTGCCGACGCAGCTGCCGTCGCCGAACATCTCGATCTCCGTAACGCCATTCATATCGGCCATTCGACCGGCGGCGGCGAAGTCGCGGCCTATGTCGCCCGTCATGGCCTGCCGCAGGGTCGCGTCGCCAAGGCGGTGCTGGTCAGCGCGGTGCCGCCGATCATGCTGAAGACCGATCGCTATCCGGGTGGCCTGCCGATCGAGGTGTTCGACGGTCTGCGCGCCGGCCTGGCTGCCAATCGCGCGCAATTCTTCCATGATGTCGCGGCCGGACCCTTCTATGGCTATAACCGCGAAGGGGCTGATGTGAAGCCGGCGGTGATCGACAATTGGTGGCGCCAGGGCATGATGGGCAGCGCGCTCGCCCATTATGAGGGGATCAAGGCCTTCTCGGAAACCGACCAGACCGACGATCTTGCCGCGATCACTGTGCCGACTCTGGTTCTGCATGGCGACGATGATCAGGTCGTGCCCTACAAGAATGCCGGCGTCCTTCAGGCTGAAATCCTGCCGGACGCGACGCTCAAAATCTATGAAGGCTATTCGCATGGCATGCTGACGGTGAATGCCGATGTGCTGAACGCGGACATCCTCGCCTTCATCCAAGCCTGATCGAAACAGGGGAGAACGGACCCATGAAAGCCTATCTTCTCTCGCTGGGCGCCGGGTTGCTGGTCGGCATCGTCTACAGCCTGCTGGGTGTCCGTTCTCCCGCACCCCCGGTCATCGCCCTGATCGGGCTGGCCGGGATACTGGTCGGGGAACAGGTCGTGCCGGTCGCCAAGCGGCTGCTTGATCGCAAGGAACTGGCCGCCTTCGTCACCACCGACTGCGCCCATCACATACTCGGGCCATTGCCGACAAACCGGAAACAGGACGCATGATCACTCGTCGCCAGGCGCTCGCCAGCGCCGCCACCACTGCTATGCTCACCGCCACCGAAAGCTTCGCCATGACCCGTAAGGACATTCTCATCACCAATGCCAAGGTCACGACGCTGGACCGGGAAAATCCCGTGGCTGATACGGTTGCGATCCGCGACGGCAAGTTTCTGGCCGTCGGGACCGAAGGCGAAGTGCGGGCCGTCGCCGGCAGCGACGCGATCGTCATCGATGCCAAGGGCCGCCGCCTGATCCCCGGCCTGATCGACAGCCACATCCATGTCATCCGGGGTGGGCTCAATTATAATATGGAATTGCGCTGGGAAGGCGTGCCGAGCCTGGCCGAGGCGATGGCGATGCTGAAGCGGCAGGCCGAAAATACGCCGCCGCCGCAATGGGTGCGTGTCGTTGGCGGCTTTACCGAGCATCAGTTTGCCGAGAAGCGCCTGCCCACGATCGACGAGATCAATGCCGTCGCGCCGGAAACTCCGGTCTTCATCCTGCACCTGTACGACCGCGCGCTGTTGAATGCCGCTGCGCTGCGGGCGGTGGGCTATACCAAGGATACGCCCAATCCGCCGGGCGGCGAGATCGTCCGCGATGCACAGGGCAATCCGACCGGCCTGCTGCTGGCCCAGCCCAATGCGACGATCCTCTATGCGACGCTGGCCAAGGGGCCGAAGCTGCCGCCGGAATATCAGTTGAACAGCACGAAGCATTTCATGCGCGAACTGAACTCCCTGGGTGTCACCAGCGTGATCGACGCAGGGGGTGGTTCGCAAAATTATCCGGACGATTATGAGATCATCGACAAGCTGCACAAGGATGGCGAGCTGACGCTGCGCATCGCCTATAATCTCTTCACCCAGAAGCCCAAGGAAGAGCTGAAGGACTTCGCCACCTGGTCGACCAAGATCAAGCCGGGCGACGGTGATGACAGCTACCGCCATAATGGCGCAGGCGAGATGCTGGTCTATTCGGCCGCCGACTTCGAGGATTTCCGCGTCGCCCGTCCCGACATGCCGCCGGAAATGGAGGGCGATCTGGAACCGGTCATCCGCCTGCTTGCCGAACGGCGCTGGCCATGGCGCATGCACGCCACCTATGACCAGACGATCGGTCGCGCCCTCGACGTATTCGAGAAGGTCAATCGCGACATTCCCCTGCAGGGCCTGAACTGGTTCTTCGACCATGCGGAGACGATCAGCGAGCGCAATATCGACCGGATCGCAGCGCTGGGTGGCGGCATTGCCGTGCAGCATCGCATGGCGTTTCAGGGCGAATATTTCGTCGAACGCTATGGCGCCAAGGCGGCCGAGGCGACGCCGCCGATCAAGCGGATGATGGCGGCAGGCCTGCCGGTGGGCGCGGGCACCGATGCGACGCGCGTGGCGAGCTACAATCCCTGGGTCTCGCTCAGCTGGCTGGTGACGTCGAAGACGGTCGGCGGGCTGGCCCTCTATCCGGTCCGCAACCGGCTGGACCGGGAGACCGCGCTGCGCCTGTGGACCGAGAAGAACACTTGGTTCTCGAACGAGGTCGGCAAGAAGGGCCAGATCAAGGCCGGGCAGCTGGCCGACTTTGCCCTGCTGTCGGACGACTATTTCTCCGTGCCCGAAGACGAGATCGCCCATCTTCGTTCGGTTCTGACCATGCTGGGCGGCAAGATCGTCTATGGCGAGGGCGATTATGGCCCGCTGGCGCCGGTCGCGCCCAAGGCGATGCCGGACTGGTCGCCGGTCGCGACCTTTGGCGGCTATTATCGCCGGGACGAGACTGCCAAGAAGCTCGCCTCGGCCTGCGGTTGCCATTCGGCCTGTGGCGTGCATGGCCATGATCATGCCGCCGCGCTGGGCGCCAATGTGCCTGCGGCCGATGTCCAGAGCTTCTGGGGCACGCTGGGCTGCGGCTGCTGGGCCGTTTGACTTGAACAGGCCCTGCTCGACGGGGTGGGGCCTGTTCGTTCGAAAATTTGGAATGTTATCGTCGATATTATTCGGATCGATCGTCTTCTGACCTCTGCCTAGACAGGCTTTGCCACATCGACCGAGAGGCCTGGTCCTCTCCAACCGGAGCAACAGACATGAAGCGTTTCACCCTGATGGTGGCGACGGCCCTGGTCGCCATCAGCCCTGCCGTCGCGCCTGCGAAAGGCCCCGCACCCGTAACCGCCGACTATTCGGTCGGTCCGCAATATGACACCACCCATGTCTATGTCGCGCCGGAGGATTTCGATCGCTTCGTCGCCAGCTTCACCGCGACTTTTGGCGGCACCACCAGCAAGCAGGGCGCGTTTCAGGTCACGCCGACCGCCAGCAAGACCAAGTCGCAGCTCGCCTTGACGCCGGCCGGCACCATCTCCGTCTTCGGCTTCCTGACGCCCATGCCCTATCCCTTCGGCGCGGAGCGGACCGGCTACCTTGTCAGCGACCTGGACGGGGCGGTCGCTTCGGCGCTCAAGCATGGCGCAACCCGCCTGATCACGACCTTCCCCGATCCGATCGGTCGTGACGTCGTGGTGCAATGGGCCGGCGGCGTGAACATGCAGCTCTATTGGCACACCACCAAGCCGAACTATCCAGCGCTGGCGACGGTGCCGGAAAACCGCATCTACCTGACCACCGACGCGGCCGATACCTTCATCAAGCAATGGACCGGCTTTGCCCACGCCAAGGTGACGTCCGATGACAAGGCCGCACCCGGCGCCGAGATCGGCCAGCCCGGCAAGACCTATCGCCGCATCCGCCTGACATCGGGCTATGGCAAGATGAGCGTGATCGTGTCCGACGGGCAACTGCCCTGGCCCTATGGCCGCGACATGACCGGCTACGAAGTCGCCAACCTGTCGGTGACGCTGGACAAGGCCAAGGCGGCGGGCGTCGAGACGCTGGTCCCGGTTCATGCCGAAGGTGATCGCCAGGCTGCGATTGTCCGCTTTCCCGGCGGCTATATCGCCGAAGTTCACAGTGTCGCCGGGGAGTGAAGGGCATGGCTTTCACCCCCCCTTTCGTCGGCGCCATCCTGGCATGGCGGCCGACCTGGTTCATCGCCCGGCTGGCGCTGACCAGTGCCTATCTGCTGGGCGGCATCATCAAGCTGACCGACTGGCATGGCGCCGTTGCCGAACAGGCGAATTTCGGCATGAGCCCGCCAGCTTTCTGGGCCGCGCTGACGATCGGCCTTGAACTGGTCGGCCCCGTGCTGATCCTGACCGGCCGTCTGGTCTGGCTGGGCGCGGGGATGCTGGGCGTCTTCACCCTGCTGGCGGCCTTTACCGCCAACGCTTTCTGGACGATGCCGATGGGGCAGGAGCGCTTCATGGCGACCAACGCGTTTTTCGAGCATATCGGCCTGATCGGCGGTTTCATCGCGGTCGCCATGATCGCGCAGCGGCGTGAGGCCAATGCCTAAGCGTTGCCTGCCCTTTCTCGCGCTGTTGGCGCTGCCGATCCCGGCCGCTGCCCAGCAGCGCGAGGCGTGGCAGGCGCCGACGCTCAGCATCACCCGCTATGAAGAGGATTGGTCCGACTTGGCCGATGCCGAGAAACGGGAGCATCACTGGACCGGTCCGTTCAAATATATCCCGCTGGGCGATGACGCATGGCTTTCGACCGGTGTCGAGCTGCGCGCCCGGGTCGAAAGCTATGACGATAATCTCTGGGGTGGCGCGACTGCGCCCGACGACGCCTATCTCTGGTTGCGGGCGCTGCCTTATGCCGATCTCCATGCCGGTAAGCTGCGCGCCTTCGTCCAGCCGATGATCGCCTATGCCGTCGGTGTCGCACCATCGGCCGGGCCGGTCGATCAAAACCATATCGACCTGCTGCAGGGCTTTGCCGAGGCGGATCTTGGACCGGTCACGCTGCGCGCGGGGCGGCAGATGCTGTCGCTCGGGACCGAACGGCTGGTGGGCACCCGCTATGGTCCCAATGTCCCGCTCGCCTTTGACGGCGCCCGCGCCGACATGCGGATCGGCAAGGCGACGGTCAGTCTTCTCGCTGTGAAGCCCGTGCAGCCCGGCCTCCACAATTTCGATGATGCGACCTCCGACACCAAGGCCCTGTGGGGCGCCTACGCGACCCTGCCCGAACTCGACCTTTACTATCTGGGCTATCGTAACCGTGTCGCCCGGTTCGGCGGCGACGCGGGGCGGGAAGTGCGGCATAGCCTGGGCCTTCGCAGCCATGGCGTGCGGGGCGACTGGCACTGGAATGTCGAGGGCGTCTATCAGTTTGGCGACTATGAGGGGCAGCGCATTGCCGCCTGGACGCTGGGCACCGAAATCGGCCGCAGCTTTCCCGCCTTGCCCATGGCGCCGGACGCGACCCTGCGCTTCAATGTCGTGAGCGGCGACAGGAAAGCGGATGACGACAAGCTTGGCACCTTCAACGCGCTGTTCCCGAAGGGCAAATATTTCGGTGAATTATCGCCTGTCGGCCCGACCAACATCATCAGCCTCAATCCGCGGGTTAGTGCCAATCTGGGCAAGGACGTTTCTGCCAGCGTCGCGGCCATGGCCTATTGGCGCTATTCCACGGGGGATGGCGTCTATGACATTCCCGGCAACCTGATCCGCGCGCCGGGCGACAGCGACGCGCGCTTCATCGGCAAGGAGGCCGAGGCGACCATCGCCTGGCAGGCCAGCGCGGAATGGGAATTGTCCGCCTCGCTTTCCGCCTTCGCGCCCGGTGCCTTCATTCGCAACACCGGCCCGGCCAAGACCATCACCATGCTGGGCCTGGAAAGCAATTTCCGTTTCTGACGGCCATTTTGACATTGAACCAAGGGATAGTGCCATGACCGCCACCAAAGCCTCCGCCGCGCCCTTGCCTTGGCTGCTGTTGCTCCTGTCCGTGACCACGGGTTTGGTCGACGCGATCAGCGTGCTGGGCCTGGGCAAAGTGTTTACGGCGAACATGACAGGGAACATCGTCTTCCTGGGCTTCGCCGCTGCGGGCACGCCGGGCTTCCGCGTCGCGCCCTATCTGGTGGCGATTGCCGCTTTCCTGATCGGCGCGCTCGTGGCCGGGCGCGTGGGGAAGGGGCATGCCGGTCTGCCGCTGCGCCGCTGGCTGATGCTGGCTGCCCTGATCGAGGCGGTATTGCTCTGGATCGCTGCCGGTGTCGCCGTAGGTTTCGACATTCCCGCCCAGTCACCCGGCACCAGCCTCTATGCGATCATCGCGCTGACCGGCCTCGCCATGGGCTTTCGCAATTCCACTATCCGCCAGCTCAAGGTGCCCGACCTCACCACCACGGTGCTGACACTAACGCTGACCGGCATCGCGGCGGATTCCAGTCTGGCTGGCGGCAGCAACCCCAATATCGCGCGCCGTATCGGCAGCGTGGCTGCCATCTTCCTGGGCGCGGCGATTGGCGCGGCGCTGGTGACCCATGGCGGGCTGGTCGCGCCGCTGCTTCTGGCCGGTGCGCTGGTCCTTACCGGTACGGCGGCCTGCGCGCTGCATCCGGCCGCTAGCGAACCCGCTTAAACATCGCTCATGCCGGCCGCCTCGCGATCGTCGGCGCCCAGCGCGACGAACTGCGCGATCAGCCAGGACGCGGCGGGGCCGGGCGGGGTGTCGCGGCGCCAGATGCCGGAGAAGCGATAGGTGCCGCCGGGATGATCGGGCATGGCGAGGCGCACCAATGTGCCCGCGACCAGATCCGCCTCGATCATCGGCAGCGGCATATTGCCCCAGCCAATGCCTTCGCGCAGCAGCGCATGTTTGGCGCCCAGATCGGCGAGGCGCCAGGTCTTGGGGCTGCTGACCGAAAAATCGCGGCCTTCGGTAAAGCGCGACCGGTCGGTCAGCACCAACTGGGTATAATCGCGCCCGGCGCCCGGCGCGATCGCCTCCATCCGGCCGAGCGGATGGTCGGGGGCGGCGACGGGAACCATCGGCACCAGCCCGGCCGCCATGCTTTCAATTCCTTCGACCCCGGCCGACAGTGGCCCGGACAGGCCGATCACCGCGCCCCGGTCCAGCACCATCGCCACGATCGCGCCCAGTGCTTCGGCATGGAGGCGCAGCTGCACAGTGGGAAATTCCCTCGCGAAAGCGCGCAGCACCTTGCCCAGCCGTTCGGCCGGCAACATCACGTCGACCGCCAGATTGACCTCCGCCTCCAGTCCGTCGAGCAACCCCTTCACCTTGGCGCGCAGGCCATCCATGCCATGGGCGATGCTGCGCGCCTCCGCCAGCAGCGCGCGGCCGGCGACGGTGAGCTGCGGCTTGCGCGTGCCTTCACGCTCGAACAGCAGCACGCCCAGCTGCGCCTCCAGATTGGCGATACCATAGCTGATGACCGATACGGCGCGATTGAGCTTGCGCCCGGCGGCGGCGAAGCTGCCGGTGTCGACGATGGTGAGGAAGATGCGCAACTGGTCGAAGGTCGGAGTGCCGGGATTGTTCACTGTTCGATTTCCTGGAACGTTTCGATGGATTTTATCCATCTGAACGGAAATGCGTTCAAGCGCTAATTGGGTCTTCGACAGGGCGGCCCCATGATGGATGCGCCGCCCGCAGGAGACACAAGATGATCGAACTTCGTCCTTTCGACAGCCTGGGTGGTGCCAATCATGGCTGGCTGGATGCCAAGCATCATTTCTCGTTCGCCGGCTATCATGATCCCGCCCGCGTTCATTGGGGCAATCTGCGCGTCTGGAATGACGACACGATCGCGCCGGGCACCGGCTTTCCGCCGCATCCGCACCGCGACATGGAAATCATCACCTATGTCCGCGAAGGCGCGATCACCCATCAGGACAATCTGGGCAACAAGGGCCGGACCGAGGCGGGCGATGTGCAGGTCATGTCGGCCGGCACCGGCATCACCCATTCGGAATATAATCGCGAGGATGTGACGACGCAGATCTTCCAGATCTGGATCATCCCGACCCGCGACGGTGAAGCGCCCAGCTGGGGCTCGCGTCCCTTCCCCAAGGGCGAGCGCAGCGGTCAGTTCGTGACGCTGGCGTCGGGTTACGGGAATGACAATGACGCACTGCCGATCCGCACCGATGCGCGGGTTGTCGCCGCGACGCTGAAGGCGGGCGAGAGCGCCGAATATCCGATCGGCAAGGATCGCAAGGCCTATCTGGTGCCGGCGACCGGCGCGATCCAGATCGACGATGTGCGGGCCAATGCCCGTGACGGCGTGGCGATCCAGGATCTGGATGTCATCCGCGTGACGGCGATCGAGGATAGCGAGATCGTGCTGGTCGACGCGGCCTGACGATAAAAAGGGGAGGGGCGCGGGTGCTGCGCCCCTTCTTTTCGAAAATATAGAACAGAGTGACCGATTTTATCCAGATGATCCTGAAAGCGCTATCGCGCTAGAAGAAAGCCAACGAAACGGTCCAGACGAACAGGGAGCCTTCTCATGCTGAACATCGCCACCCCGCGCCTCAGCTCCGCCGAATGGCAGGACGTGAAGGCCACATTGAGCGCCGTTGCCGATTGCGGCTGTGGCGAACCGGCGGCGGCCGGCCCGGTCCGCTCGCGGATCGGCCATGCGCTCGACGCGATCCTGGGGCCGAAAACGGTCCAGCCGGTGATGCTGGCTCCGCATCTGCATGATGTCCGCGAATTTCTCTGCGAATCCGGCCGCACCCGCGCGATCGCCGAACGCCATGTCCCCACACTCGTCGCGCAGGGCTATAGCCGCGCCCAGATCGAAGCACTGGCGCTGCTCGGCGCCTGACCCTATTTTCCGAAAAGAGGATAAGTCCCATGTCCATCCGCACTTCAGAAGTCGACGGCGTCGATCTGGTCATCCTGCCCCCGGTCCGCGATCTGGGCGATGGCTTCTCGGTCCGCCGCGCGCTGCCGTCGGCGCATCGCCGCATGGTCGGCCCCTTCATCTTCTTCGACCAGATGGGCGAGGCGACCTTCAACAGCGGCGAGGGGCTGGATGTGCGACCGCACCCGCATATTGGCCTCGCCACCGTCACCTATCTGCTGGAGGGCGAAATCCTGCACCGCGACAGCGTCGGATCGGTCCAGTCGATCCGCCCTGGCGAGGTCAACTGGATGACTGCGGGCAGTGGCATCGTCCATAGCGAGCGCACCAGCGAGGAAAATCGCGCCAAGGGTGGCAAGCTGTTCGGTCTGCAGACCTGGGTGGCGTTGCCGACTCAGGCGGAGGAAGTCGATCCGGGTTTCGCCCATCACAAGGCCGACGAAATCCCGACGATCGAGGATGCGGGCACGCGCCTGACCCTGATCGCCGGCAGTTCCGACGGTCTGGTATCGCCGGTGAAGACCTTCTCCGACATGGTCTATGCCGATATCGTGCTGCAGGACGGCGCCCGCTATCAGCTCAAGGCCGAGCATGTCGAACGCGCCATCTATGTGGTGCAGGGCGAAGTCGAGGTGATCGGCCAGACCGGTGGCTTCGCGACCGGCGAACTGGTGGTGTTCAAGCCCGGCGCGGAGATCATCCTTCGGGCCAAAGGCGCGACCCGGCTGATGCTGATGGGCGGCGAGCCGCTGCCCGAGAAGCGCCATATCTTCTGGAATTTCGTCTCGTCCTCGCCCGATCGGATCGAGCAGGCCAAGGCCGACTGGCAGGCGCAGCGCTTCGCCCCGGTGCCGGACGAGCATGAATTCATCGCCCTCCCGGCATAAGGAGCAGCATCATGGCCCAGGGTAGCGCCCATATCGGCAAGGACCGGTATCGCACGGAGATCGTCGTCGGCGGTCATGCCATCACCGCCGACGAGCCGGAGGCGCTGGGCGGCGCCAATCTTGGCCCGGCCCCCTATGACCTGCTGCTGGCGGCGCTGGGGGCCTGCACCGCGATCACGCTGCGCATGTATGCGGAAAAGAAGGGCTGGCCGCTTGAATCGCTCGACGTGGCGCTGCGCCTGTCGGGCAAGGAGGAAAAGCGTATCGACCGGACACTGGCGATCGTCGGGCTGGACGCGGAGCAACGGGCACGGCTGGCCGATGTCGCCGAGCGGACCCCGGTCACCCTGACCTTGAAGCAGGGCCTGCCGATCGCGACGACGCTGGCCTGATCGCGTTGGTGGTCAGGCCTGGAGCCTGGTCACGATCGCCCTGGCGGCGCGGGTGACATCGTCCCAGGTGATGTCGAAACCGGCATCAATGCCATAATAGGGGTCGGTGACCCCGCTGCCTTCCCACCCCGGTACCAGGTCCATCAGCAGCGACAGGCTGGCGGTGCCATCGGCGGGGCGGATGCGGCGCAGATTGGCGAGATTGTCGCTGTCGAGCGCGAAGATATGGGTGAAGCGGTGGAAATCCGCTGGCTTCGCCTGTCGCCCGCGATAGCCACTGATGTCGATGCCATGGCGCCGCGCCACCGCCTGCGCGCGCGGATCGGGCGCATCGCCGACATGCCAGTCGCCGGTGCCGGCCGAATCCACCACTATGTCCAGCCCGGCCTGTTCGGCCTCCGCTCGCAGCGCAGCTTCGGCGAGCGGGGAGCGACAGATATTGCCGAGGCAGACGAACAGGACCGACGCCTGCGTCATTCGGCAGCGGCCGTGCTGAGGCCGAGCGCGGGGATACCGATCGAGCGGCGGCCGCCGAAATCGGTGCGTGCCACGATCACGCCCAGCTTCTCCATATATTCGATCAACCGGCGGACGCGGCCGGGCGAACTGGTGCCATAGGCGCGGGCCAGCACCGTGTCCTCGGGGCAGGGCTCGCCCTCCATCGCCGCACGGGCGATCAGCAGGAAGGGCGCCAGCATATCTTCGGGCACCGGATCGGCGGCGCGGATCGGCTCTTCCCAGCGCGGGTCGGCCGAATCGCTCATGCCGGCGAGCGCCATGGCGAAGCGCTTGCGGAAGGCGGGCAGGTCGAGCGGCGGCTTGCGCAGCCCCTTCATCCGGCAGCGGACGCCGAAATCCTGGAACAGAGCGGCGACGCTGGGCACCGCGTCGCCCAGATCAGCGACGATCTCGTCCAGAACGGCGATCACGATCGGCTCATTCTCGCCGAAATCCAGCTCCGGCGCGGCGGGCTTGGCCGACGGCACATCGGCAAGCTGGCGCATGATCTCCTCGGCCGGGCGTGCCGGCGGTTCGGCGCGGGGCGGGGGCGGCGGCATCGATTCTTCCTCGACCCGCGCGAACAGCAATTCCTGAAAATCCTCGCCGGTGGTGATCGGCGGCGGCATCAGCTTGTGGGTGCCGCCGCGCGTGCCGGTCTTCACCGCCCCGATCTTCACCGCCACCGGGCGGCGCGCGATCGCCGGGCCAAGGCCCAGGAAACGGCCACGCTCCAGATCGCGGATCTGCTCCGCCTGGCGGCGCTCCATGCCCAGCAGGTCGGCGGCGCGGGCCATGTCGATGTCCAGGAAGGTGCGGCCCATCAGGAAGTTGGATGCTTCGGCCGCGACATTCTTGGCCAGTTTGGCCAGGCGCTGGGTGGCGATGACGCCGGCCAGGCCGCGCTTGCGGCCACGACACATCAGGTTGGTCATGGCCGCGAGCGACAGGCGCCGGGCCTCGTCCGACACGTCGCCGGCGGCGACCGGCGCGAACATCTGCGCCTCGTCCACCACCACCAAAGCGGGATACCAATGGTCGCGCGGCGCATCGAACAGGGTCGACAGGAAGGTCGCGGCGCAGCGCATCTGCGCTTCCAGTTCCAGCGACTCGAGGCTCAGCACCACCGAGGCGCGATGTTCGCGGATGCGGGCCGCCATCTTGACGATCTCGCGCTCATTATAGTCGCCGGCATCGATCACGACATGGCCATATTCGTCGGCCAGGGTGACGAAATCGCCTTCCGGGTCGATCACCACCTGCTGCACCATCGGCGCGCTTTCCTCCAGCAGGCGGCGCAGAAGGTGCGACTTGCCCGACCCGGAATTGCCCTGGACGAGCAGACGGGTGGCAAGCAGTTCCTCGACATCGACCAGCACGGGATTGCCCGTGCCGTCATTTCCTATGCTGATGCTGGCGGTCACGAACGTCCTTTGGCCCAGCCTGTGGCCTGCGCGCAACCCGTATTGGGCAGTTTGCCAGCGTTGGCCGCGTAATATCTTGACCATCTGATTGTTGCGGTGCAGCATCGATCCATCATGGAGAGCATAAACCCCGCCCAATCCGCGCCTGCGATCACGCAGAATCCCGACATCCGTTATCTGGGACGCCTGTTGGGCGATGTCATTCGGGCATATGGTGGGGAGAAGCTCTACAAGCAGACCGAATATATCCGCTCCGCCTCGGTCGACCGTGCGCGCGGGTTGCAAGGCGCTGACCTGACCGACACGGGCCTGGATGCCCTCAATCTCGACGACACGCTCAACTTCACCCGCGGCTTCATGCTGTTCTCGATGCTCGCCAATCTGGCCGAGGATCGGCAGGGCGTGGCGGCGGAACCCGGCGCCGATGTCGCGTCGGCGGTGGCCAGGCTCGAATCGCATGGCATCGGCAAGGATGCGGTGCTGGAATTGCTGTCGCACAGCCTGATCGTGCCGGTGCTGACCGCCCACCCGACCGAGGTGCGGCGCAAGAGCATGATCGATCACAAGAATCGCATCGCCGACCTGATGCAGCTGAAGGATGCCGGGCGGACCGAGACGGATGACGGCGAGAATCTGGACGAGGCGATCTTCCGCCAGATCGCGCTGCTGTGGCAGACGCGGCCGCTGCGTCGCGAAAAGCTGTTCGTGCAGGACGAGATCGACAATGTCCTGACCTATTTCCGCGACATCTTCCTGCCGACGCTGCCGGCGCTCTACGGCCGGTGGGAGCGGGTGCTGGGCGCACGGCCGCACAGCTTCCTGCGGGTCGGCAACTGGATCGGCGGCGACCGTGACGGCAACCCGTTCGTCCAGGCGCCGCAGCTGCGATCGGCACTGGGCCGCGGCTGCGAGGCGGCGCTGGCCTATTATATGGAATCGATCCATGCGCTGGGCGCGGAATTGTCGGTCTCGACCGAACTCGCCCATGTGCCCGAAGCGGTGCTGGCGCTGGCGGAGGCGAGCGGCGACGCATCGCCCAGCCGGCAGGACGAGCCCTACCGCCGGGCCATTTCGGGCATTTATGCGCGACTGGCGACCACCTATGTCCATCTGGTCGGCAAGGCCCCGCCGCGCCCGTCGGCGCTGAAGGGCGAGCCTTACGCCGCGCCGGGCGATTTCCGCCGCGACCTCGTCACCGTGGCACAGGGGCTGGCGAGCGAGGGTGATGGCGCGCTGTCGACCGGCGGCGCGCTCGGCCGGCTGATCCGCGCGGTCGAAACCTTCGGCTTCCATCTCGCCACGCTCGACATGCGGCAGAATAGCGACGTGCATCAGCGCGTGGTCGCCGAACTGCTGAAGGTCGCCGGGGTCGAGGCGGATTATGCCGGGCTCGACGAATTTGCCCGCATCGCCCTGTTGCGCAGGGAACTGGCGACCAACCGGCCGCTCGGCACGCGCTTTGCCGAATATTCCGGCGAAACGGCGTCGGAACTGGCGATCGTCCATGCCGCCGCCGAGGCGCACCGCACCTATGGGCCGCAGTGCATCACCCATTATATCATTTCCAAGGCCGAAAGCGTGTCCGACATGCTGGAAGTCAATATCCTGCTGAAGGAAGCCGGGCTGTGGCGCGCGCCGGAAAATGGCGACCCGGCCAAGGCGGCGATCATGTCGATCCCGCTGTTCGAGACGATCGGCGACCTTGAGGCCGCGCCCAAGATCATGACCGCCTATTTCGGCCTGCCCGAAATTGCCGGGGTGGTGCAGGCGCGCGGCCATCAGGAAGTGATGATCGGCTATTCCGACAGCAACAAGGATGGCGGCTACATCACCTCGACCTGGAGCCTCTACAAGGCGAGCCAGGCGCTGGAGCCGGTCTTCGCCGAGGCCGGGGCGGCGATGCAGCTGTTCCATGGTCGGGGCGGCGCGGTCGGGCGTGGCGGTGGTTCGGCGTTCAAGGCGATCCAGGCGCAGCCGCGCGGCAGCGTGCAGGGGCGCATTCGCATCACCGAACAGGGCGAGGTGATCGCTGCCAAGTTCGGCACGCGCGACGTGGCGATGACCAATCTGGAAGCGATGACCAGCGCGACCCTGCTCGCCAGCCTGGAACCCGAGGGCGTGTCGGCGAAGGATGCCGCCCGCTTTGCCGCGGCGATGGACGAACTGTCGAAGAACGCCTTCACCGCCTATCGCGACCTGGTCTACGGCACCGATGGGTTCAAGGAATTCTTCCGCCAGCTCACCCCGATCCAGGAAATTTCCGGTCTCAAGATCGGGTCGCGCCCGGCGAGCCGGACCAAGAGCACCGCGATCGAGGATCTGCGCGCCATTCCCTGGGTGTTCAGCTGGGCACAGGCCCGCGTGATGCTGCCGGGCTGGTATGGCTTTGGCCATGCGATCGCCGCGTTCGAGGACAAGGCGCTGCTGGCCGACATGGCGCAGCATTGGTCCTTCCTGCAGTCGGCGCTGGCCAATCTGGAGATGGTGCTGGCCAAGTCGGACCTCGGCATTGCGGCGCGATATTTGCCGCTGGTCGAGGACCAGGCCAAGGCGGAAACGCTGTTCGGGCGTATCCGCGAAGGCTGGTCGCTGACCCATGATGGGCTGCTGGCCGCCACCGGCCAGTCGCGCCTGCTGGAACGGAGCCCGACGACCGAGACGTCGATCCGGCTGCGGCTTCCCTATATCGAGCCGCTCAATCTGTTGCAGGTGGAACTGCTCAAGCGCTATCGTGCCGGCGAGGATGATGCCCGGATCAAGGAAGGCATCGAACTGTCGATCAACGCGATCGCGACCGCGCTGCGCAACAGCGGCTGAGTTGGAACGCTACGGAGCGGGTGGGGATGGCCGACCCGCTCCGTAGGATTTGCCGCGCTTAACTTCGCACATTTCCCGCACATTTCGATCTTATCGATCAATTGTGGGAAATCATGTTGCGAGCCGCCAGCCGGTCCATTCCCCTTATAGCATCGCTTCGCTGGATAGGACAGGCGCGGTCAGGGATGGAGGGCGATGCGCCAGGTCTCGCCCTCGATCGGGTCGCCGAAGACGGTGTGGACGTCGCTCGATACGCAGACGAAGCCATGCCGGGCATAGATGCGGCGCGCAGGTTCCAATATCTTGTGCGTCCAGAGGGTGACGGCGCGATAATGTTTGTCGCGGGCGAATTGCAGGCAGTTGGCGACCAGCGCGTCACCAATGCCGCGCCGCCGGGCAAAGGGCTCGACATGGAGCAGGCGCAGCCGGGCGAGGCCGTCGCCCTCGTCGGTCAGGAATATCGCGCCCGCCATGACGCCGTCGATCTCCGCGATCCAGCATTGTTCGCGATCCGGCTTGAAGTCGCGCAGGAAGGCGGCGACGGTTTCGGCCTCCAGCGTTTCGAGCGGCCGGCCCCAGCCATGGCTGGCGGCGTAGAGGATCGACTGGCGGGTGACGACCTGGCTGACCTCGCCGGTGCGGAAGGGGCGGATGGTGAAGGGGCCGCCGCTGGCGGGATCGAGCAACAGCCGGGCGCGGGTGAGCGCCTGGAGCAGATCCTGCTGCTCGACGCTGTCGAGCCGGTCCAGATCCTGGGCGACGACGGCGCGCTGGCGGCTGTCGATCTGCTCGAAGGCGGCGCGGCCGGCGGTGGTGAGGCGGATCGGACGGACGCGGGCGTCGGCCGCTTCCTGATCACGGACGATCCACTCCTTCTTCTCGAAACGCGCGATCATGCGGCTCAGATAGCCGCGATCCAGGTCCAGTTCGGCCTGGAGCGTGCTGGCCAGCACCGGTTCCAGCCGGGCGATCTCGAACAGCAGCCGCGCCTCGGGCAGGTTGGCGTCGCTGTCGAGGAAGCGCGCGTCGATCGCCCCCACATGGCGGGTGAAGAAGCGGTTGAAGGTGCGGATGGTTGCAATGGCCTGTTCCATGCCGATGCTTCAGCATGGATTGTTGACGCAGTCAACTATATTGGAACAGGCGAATGCGGGACGGCCGCAGTCCATGGCCGTCCCGCACCCCAGATCCCTCGGCAGAGGGATGAAGCCTTGGCAGATGGGCCGATCCCTGACCGGCCCATCCGTTCATGCGATCAATATTTGACGACGACGCCGGCCATCGGGCGGATCGAATGGAAATTGCCGGTCGTGTCGGCCTGGACGCGCAGGCGGACATTGCTGCGCTCGGCCGAGCTGCCAAGGTCGGCGGGCGACAGTTCGAGGCCCGCGCCATAGGTCATGCCATGATAGTCGCGGCTATCCTTGCCCAGCGCATCGAAATTGGTCCACTGATAGCCGACCTTGCCGAAGAACATGCTGTCCTTGCCGGCCTTCACGCCGACGCGGCCGGCCGCGCCATATTCCCAGTCGATGTCGCCGCTGACGCCCTTGGACACGGTGCCTTCGACGCCCAGCACGAGCGGGCCGGCGACATTATAGTTCACGCCCGCGACGCCTTCGACCATGCGGCCCTTGTAGCCGACGGGGGGAATACCCTCCTTGCTGGTCTCGCTGTCATAGTTATGCACGCCCGCCATCACGCCGACATAGGGTTCGATGCGGCGGGTGGAGCTGCTGTCTTCCTGCGCCATGGCGGCGGCAGGCAACAGGGTGGCGGCAGCAACTGCCGTGAAAAGCAGTGTCTTCATGGGGGTGACCCTTTATCTGTTTCTGAAAATTGGGCCGGGGTGTGGACCCGCCGGCATGTCCCGTGCGCTGCAAGCGTCTGCGAGGACATGGGGCATCAATGGTCGGGGCCTGCGGAAGGTTTCCTGAACGAAATGCGAAATATTGCCCAGGCCATGATTATGTGTTGGAAACGACACGGTTTCTGTCAGGGGGATGAACGAAAGTCGCTTTTTCTGAACCACAGATAAATGCCCGATCTTGAACCGCTTTTCATTCACCGCCAATTCAACCGCGCGGCGTTAACCGGGGTCATGAAGCATATGAGGAGACAGGCAATGATGCGGACCGGATCACGATTCCTGGCTGCGCTTGGTCTCGCGAGCGCTATGGCCCTGGGGGGCTGCGCCTATGATGACGGCTATGGCTATGGCGGCGTGAGCGTCGGGACCGGCTATTATGGCGGTGGCGGCTATTATGGCGACGGCTATTACGGGCCCTATGGCTATGCGCCCGGCGGCTATGGCGGCTGGTACAATGACTATTATTATCCCGGCAGCGGCTATTATGTCTATGATCGGGGCGGGACGCGGCATCGCTGGAACGATGGCCAGCGTCGCTACTGGGAAGCGCGCCGCAAGGATCGGCCGGGCAATGGTCGGCCCGGTGACGGCAGGCCCGGTTATGGGCGACCCGGTGATGGACGTCCGGGCTGGGATCGTCCCGGTGACGGGCGCCCCGATGGTAATCGGCCGGGGGACGGACGCCCTGGCGGTCGCCCCGGCTGGAATGGCGGTGATGGTCGGCCCAATGACGGCAATTGGAACCGTCCGCGTCCGCCGCGCGGCAATGACACGCCGGGCCGTGGGCGTCCCGGCGCCAGCGGCGGCGACCAGCGTTATGTGCCGCAGCCTGGCCAGCGCCCGCCCCAGGCGAGCCGCCCGCCGCGCGACATGGGCGGCAGCGCCCGTCCGGCACCGCGCATGCGGACCGATGGCACAAGAGGCGGTGGGCGCGAACCGATCCGGACTCAGCCCAATTGATGTGGGAGAAATCTATGAGGGGTATGGCCGGCGCCGCGTTGCTGCTGGGCCTGATGAGCCTGACTGCCTGCGACGGGCGGGAGGAAAGCGCTATCGACAATCTGGCCAATGGCGCCAATGCCAGCCAGGTCGAGAATAATGTCCGGGCCGAGGCGCAGGCGCTGATGGAGCCGCTGGCGCCGCCGGCGCCCGGCACGCCCGGCGGGCTGCCGGTCGAACCGGCACCGGCCGAGGAAGGCGCGATCGACCCCGACAGCGCGCAGGGCGCGGCGCAGGTGGTGCAGGGCTATTATGGCTTGCTGGAGGAAAAGCGCTTCAGCGACGCGCAGGATCTGTGGAACGACAAGAGCGCGATCGGCGCGCAGGATGATGCGCATTTTGCCGGCCGCTTCCGTGGTTTCAGCGAGATCCATGCCAATATCGGCAGCCCGGCCGAGATCGAGGGCGCGGCCGGATCAAGCTTCGTGACGGTGCCGGTGCAGGTCTATGGCCGGCTGAAGGCGAACGGCAAGCCTTGGTATCGGCTGCGCCAGGTGGTGCTGCGCCGGGTCGATGCGGTGCCGGGCGCGAGCGAGGCGGAGCGGCGCTGGCATATCGAATCGATCGGCGCCTATGTCGCGCCGCCGGCGGACGAGGCGGACAATGCGACCCAGACCGCGCAGTTGATTTCCGCGACCGACGGCATGGCCCGGAAACACTGACCCGGAAACGCAGACACCGGCGCGGCGGGGCCGCACCGGTGTCGGGGCTTGGCCCGCCGCCACGCCCATGAGGGCTGGCGGTGGCCTTGACGGCGTATCGCTTAGGCGACGGTCGCCTTGACGATCTTGCCCGGCGTCTTGGGCGGCTCGCCCTTGGGCAGCGCGTCGACATGTTCCATGCCCGAGGTGACTTCGCCCCAGACGGTATATTGGCCGTCGAGGAAGGTGGCGTCGTCGAAGCAGATGAAGAACTGGCTGTTGGCGCTGTTCGGGTTCATCGCACGCGCCATCGAGCACACGCCGCGGACATGCGGTTCGCGGCTGAATTCGGCCTTGATGTCGGGCAGCTTGGAACCGCCCATGCCGGTGCCGGTCGGATCGCCGCCCTGCGCCATGAAGCCGGGGATGACGCGGTGGAAGACCACGCCGTCATAGAAGCCGTCCTTGGCAAGGGTGGTGATGCGTTCGACATGGCCGGGCGCCAGATCCGGGCGCAGCTTGATCACGACGTCGCCGCCGCTGTCGAGGGAAAGGGTAAGGGTTTCGTCGGCCATGAAAGATCCTCTCATTGGGGAAGGCGTTGATCGCCTCATATAGAGGCTTGGGATGGGGATGGAAGCGGCGTTTGGCAAAGCCTGTCCCATCTGTTGCCAAAGCGCGTCCAACCCCATTGCAATTATATTGTGCATCGGCGAAAGCATCGACATGTTACAGGAACCGGACAGTTGCGCGCGCCATGACCGAACGTGGCGATTTGGCCGAGCCGCGGCCGCACGAGGAACTTGCTGACGAGACTCTGATCTCGGCTGGCGGGGAGCAGGCCGAGTCGAGCCTGGACGAGGATGACCGGCTGAAGCCCGAATTCCTGTCCGCCGTGCTGGATGCGGTGGACGAAGGTGACATAGACCATGCGCGCGAGCTGGTCTCGCCGCTGCATCCCGCCGACATTGCCGACCTTCTGGAACTGACGCCCGCCGAGCAGCGTGGCGAAGTGGCCGCCGCGCTGGGCGATCTGGTCGGCGCGGAGGTTCTGTCCGAACTCAACGACTATGTGCGCGACGACCTGATCGGCGCGCTGGCGCCCGAGCAGGTCGCCGAATTCGCCTCCGAACTCGATACCGACGACGCCGTCGCGATCATCGAGGACATGGAGGAGGCCGACCAGCAGGCGGTGCTGGAGGCGATGGAGCCGGAGGATCGCGCCGCGATCGAGTCCGCGCTGTCCTATCCCGAAGAATCCGCCGGCCGCATGATGCAGCGCGACCTGGTCGCGGTGCCCGAGCATATGACGGTCGGCCAGGTGATCGACTATCTGCGCGACAATGGCGACCTGACCCGCGATTTCTGGGAAATCTTCGTCGTCGACGAAGGGCATAAGCCGATCGGCACCTGTCAGCTGAGCTGGGTGCTGACCTGTCCGCGCGGCGTTGCCATGGCCGACCTGATGAAGCGCGAGCAGACGCTGATCCCGGTCGACATGGACCAGGAAGAAGTGGCGCTGCGCTTCCAGAAATATGCGCTGATTTCTGCTGCGGTGATCGACGGCAGCGGCCGGCTGGTCGGCATGATCACGGTCGATGACATCGTCCACATCATTTCCGAGGAAGCGGGCGAGGATATTCTCCGCCTGTCGGGTGCGGGCGAAGGCGACATCAACGAGCCGGTGATCGACAGCTATCGCGCGCGCGTGCGCTGGCTGCTGACCAATTTGCTGACCGCGCTGGTCGCGTCGACCATCATCGGCATTTTCGAACATACGATCGAGAAGATGGTGGCGCTCGCCACGCTGATGCCGATCGTCGCGGGGGTGGGCGGCAATGCCGGCAGCCAGACCATGGCGGTGACGGTGCGCGCGCTGGCCACCAACCAGATTACCGGATCGAACGCTCGTCGCACCATATTGCGCGAAATTCGCGTGGCGCTGCTCAACGGCTGCACCGTGGCGCTGGTGCTGGGGCTGGGCGTCGGGCTGGTGTTCCACAATGTCGCGCTGGGCGGCGTGATAGCCGCGGCGATGATGACCAATATCGTGACGGCCGGGTTGGCGGGCGCGGCGGTGCCGCTGGCGTTCGACCGGATGAACCTGGACCCGGCGGTGGCATCCTCCATCTTCGTCACCATGATCACGGATTCGATGGGCTTCTTCGCTTTTCTCGGGCTGGCGACGGCGGCGGGATTGACCGGCTGAACCGCCGCCCCATCTAGACGCCAATGCCGCTGCACCTGACCAAGATCGCCTTCCAGAGCGAAAGCCCCGCGACCCTCAAGGCCTGGCTGGAAAGCCATGCGGACGAGGCGCGCCTGACCACCCGCTATTTGCCCAAGCGGCTGGAGGAGATGGAGGGCGGATCGCTCTACTGGATTCACGGCCATGCGCTGGTCGGCCGCAGTCCGATCCTGGGATTTCAGGAGACCGGGCAGGGGCGCTACTGGATCCGGCTGGCGCCACGGCTGATCCCGGTGCGCACGGCCCCCAAGCGCGCGCATCAGGGCTGGCGCTATCTGGAGGACAAGGATGCGCCGCCCGATCTGGGCGGGGGCGAGGCGGACGATCTGGAAGCGATGCCGCCGGCCATGCTGAACGAACTGGCCCGGCTGGGGCTGGTCTGACGCCAGCCCCAACCAGAATCAGATCATCGGCTTGCCGTCGGCCTTGACCACGGCGCCGCCCTTCATGACGAAGCCGACCTTTTCGAGCTGGCGGACATCGGCCAGCGGATCGCCGTCGACCGCGATCAGGTCGGCATAGCGGCCGGCCTGCAACGTGCCGACATCGGCGCTGCCCAGCAGGTCGGCGGCATTGGCGGTGGCGGCCTTGATCGCCTCCATCGTCGGCATGCCCGCGCGCACCATCAGCGCGAATTCCTGCGCATTTTCGCCATGGTCGGACAGGCCGAACGTGTCGGTGCCAAAGGCGATCTTGACCCCGGCGGCATAGGCATCGCGCAGATTCTTCTGCAGCAGCGGGCCGATCACCAGCGCCTTTTCGGCGGTCGAGGGATTGAGCTGTTCGGGATGCTCCTTGGCGCGCTGATAGACGCGCTCGCCCACCAGCATGGTCGGCACCAGATAGGCGCCATATTGCTTGAAGATCTTGTAGCTGCCGGCGTCGGCATAGGAGCCATGCTCGATCGAATCGACGCCCAGCGCAATCGTGTGGTCGATCGCCTCCTTGCCATGGGCATGGGCCGCGACCTTCATGCCCAGGCTATGGGCGGTGTCGATCACCGCCTTGATCTCCTCGTCGGTCATCAGCTGATGCTTGGGATCGTCGCCGATCGACATGACCCCGCCCGAGGGCATGATCTTGATGAGGTCGGCGCCTTCGCGCTTCAGCCGGCGCACGGCGATGCGGGCGGCTTCCGGGCTGTCGATCACATTGTCGCTGATGTGCGGAATGTCGGCAAATTCGACGCGCAGGCCGTTGACCGCGTCGCCATGGCCGCCGGTCGGGCCGAGCGGCGTGCCCGCCACCCACAGGCGCGGGCCGGGGATGACGGCGCCGTCGATCGATTTCTTGAGCGCGACGATCACCTGGGTGTCGGCGCCGCAGTCGCGGACCGAGGTGAAGCCGGCGAGCAGCGTGTTGCGCACGAAGCCGGTTGCCTCAATCGCGTCCTCATAGGCGCTGCGCGTCACCGCGTTGCGGATCGGGTCGCCGCTGTGCCAGCCGGCGGTGATATGGTCATGGGTGTCGATCAGGCCCGGCAGCACGGTCTTGGCCGACAGGTCGATCACCTCCGCGCCGGCGGGCGTGACGAAGCCCGGCTGGATCGCGGTGATGCGATCGTCATGAATCAGGATCGACACTTTCTCGCGCGCGGCGGCGCCGGTGCCGTCGATCATCCGTCCGGCATGGACCACGACATCCTTGGCCATTACGGCCGGCGCCGACACCGCGACCAGCGCCGTCATGCTGCATGCGGCCAGCGCCGCTGCCTTCCCCCAGATCATGTAACCCCCTGTTTAATTTGATGGCGGCAGCGTCGCGCGCGGCGAGCCGGCCGTCAACGGATTTATGTCAGGTCCGGGCGTGGAGCCGTTCGCCGACCATCCGCAGATCGGCGACGAAGCGGGCCTGTTCCTGCGCCTGGCGATCGGGGTCGGGCAGGCGCAGCAGGTAGCTGGGATGGACGGTGATCCAGGCTTCGGCGCCGTGGTCGAGCGGGAGGGGACGGCTGCGCATCTGGCTGATCGTCACAGGCTTGCCCAGCAGGGCGCGAGCGGCGGTGGCCCCCAAAGCGACGATGATACGCGGGCGGATCAGGTCCAGTTCCTGTTCCAGCCACCAGCGGCAGGCCTTGATCTCCGGCACGTCGGGCGTCTGGTGCAGGCGGCGCTTGCCGCGCTGCTCATATTTGAAATGCTTGACGGCGTTGGTGACATAGGCGCGTGCCCGATCCACGCCGGCTTCGGCCAGCGCGGCATCGAACAATTGCCCGGCGGGGCCGACAAAGGGGCGGCCAGCCAGATCCTCCTGATCGCCCGGCTGTTCGCCGATGAAGAGCAAAGATGCGTCGAGCGGACCTTCGCCGAACACGGTCTGCGTGGCCGGCCCGTGCAGCGGGCAGCGGGTGCAGGCCATCGCTTCGTTCCGCAACGCCTGCCAGGCAGCGCGGCTGTTGCCCGTGCGGGCTGCGGGGCGGGGAGCGGTGGCGATCATCGCCGCCTCGCGCGCCTGGGCGCCGGCGACCAGATCGGGGATGAGGGCGGCTTCGGGCAGGTTGCGCCAATATTTGCGCGGCATTTCTGACAGCATCGCCCCGGTCTTCAGCCGGGCCGGGTTGAAGATGGCGGCATAATAGCCCTTCCACACATCTTCGACGGGATCTTCGGCCGGGGCGTCGCCGCGCTGCGCGCCGGGGCCTTCGGTCAATATGTCGCCATCCCAGTGGATGCTGACCTCCGGCGTCAGGATCGACCAGCGCATCGAGGCGAAGCGGCGGGTGAAGAAGCCGGCATTGGCGCGGACGATATGATGGTCCGGCTCGAACCAGGCGATGAAGCGCGGGCCGTCGCCTTCATCCAGTTCGCGGAAGCGGACGAAGGCGCGCATCTTGTGGATATCGCGCCGCACCGCCTTGGCCAGATCCTCGACCCGGCGGAGCAGCGGATCAGCGCGATCCTCCATCCGGCCGGGCGTCGCCCGGACTGCCAGCAACAGGCCGTAGAGCAGGGCGAAGCGGGCGGGGTCGCGATGGAGGATCGCGCTTTGCGCCAGTTCGACAAAGGCGCGCGGCACGGAGAAGACTGCATCCGCCGGGGGGGCGGGCAGGGGTGTTGCGTCACTGCCGAACAGGTCGGGCGTGGCGCTGCCCGCAACGTCCCAGAGAATGGCGTCGGCGGGAATGGCGGCCAGAGCCAGCGCGCGGGCCGCATCACGCCAGCCCTCGAAATCGTCCGGCCCCGCCAGCGTCACCCGATGCATGGCCGTCCGCTCAGTCCTCGGCCTCGGCACGGGCCAGTTCGGCAGGCTTGCGCTTGGCGAACAGCTTCGCCAGCTTTTCCTCCTCGGCGGCGCTCAGTGCCTTGGCGGCGTCGGGGAACATTTCTTCTTCTTCCTCCTCGATATGGTGGAGGTAGCGCTTCTTCAGCTGGTCGAAGGTGCGGCGCCAGGCATCGCCATTGAATTTGAGGCCGTCCAGTTCCTCCAGAAAATCGTCGATTTCCTTATGTTCGGACACGCTGTGCTGGGCATCCTCGCGCAGGTCGGGTTGGGCGAGCATGGTGGCGTAGAGCGTCTCTTCCTCGGCGGCGGCATGGGCTGTCACCTCGACCTTGAACTGGTCGAACAGCTTTTCCAGCCGGTCGTCATCCTTTTCGCGCGTTGCCTCCGCCATCTTGTCGAACAGCTGGCGATGGGCGTCATGATCCTGTTTCAGGCGATCGAAAATACTGGCCTTGGCCATGGGCAATCCTCCTTCATGCGATGAAGGGGGAAACGATGGCCCAGTAAAAAGGGTCCGGCCTGTAAAAAGGGTTCGGCGCTTAGCCGAACAGCGCGTGGAAGATGATCGCCACCGGAATCCAGAGCAGCGCGCCCAGCAGGCTGGTGCCCCAGAGCTGGAGCAGGTCGCGGCGGAAGCGCAGGCGCAGGCCGGCATGGGACAGCCCGCTATGATCCAGCATCTGCCAGCGATGTTCGAGCGCACGGGCGGCGATGGCGAAACCGCCGATCGCGATGATGACGCCAAGGTGCAGGACCAGCGAGCCGCCCATCTTGGCGACGATGAAGATCTGAAGCAGGCAGAAGACGACAAGGGCCGCCGCAAGATGCGTGCTGATGCGCTTGGCAAAGCCTGCGCCCTGCCGCTCCATGGCCTGATTGTCGAAAAGTGTCGCCAAAGTCCCGATCCCCTTGCTGATCGTGTTACAAGAGTTTCATGAACCGTGCTTGCGATCAACCGCAAAATTGCCTCGGCTCCCCTTAAAAAAGTTCGAGCTGGGCGGCGGGACGCCGCAACCGCGCGGACAGATCGACTCGGTCGGCCAACTGGACCGGGCGCCAGTCGGCGGCGATCAGGAAGGGGCGCAGCTTGACGATGGATGTGGTCATGCGCGCGACATCCTCCAGCCGCAGCCGGCGATGGCGGCGACTGGCCAGGATGCGGTCGACCGCCTTCACCCCCAGGCCCGGCACCCGGAGCAGCATTTCGCGTGGCGCATGGTTGACGTCGACCGGGAAGCTGGCGCGATGCTGCAAGGCCCAGGCGAGCTTGGGGTCGATGTCGAGCGGCAGGCATCCACTGTCCCGATCGGTGGCGGCGGCGACTTCGGTGGCGGAATAGCCATAGAAGCGCATCATCCAGTCCGACTGGTAGAGCCGATGTTCGCGCATCAGCGGCGGGCGCTTGAGCGGCAGCACGCTGCTGGGCGAGGGGATGGGGGAGAAGGCGCTGTAATAGACGCGACGCAGCCGGTGCCGGTCATAGAGGCTGCTGGCGCGCTGGATGATGGCGCGATCATCGGCGGCATCGGCACCGACGATCATCTGGGTCGACTGGCCCGCCGGGGCAAAGCGCGGGGCGTGGCGATATTTGCGGCGGGCGTCGCCCATATCGTCCATCTGGCTGCGCATCTGCGCCATCGCCCCCTCGATCCGGCGGCCGTCCTTTTCCGGCGCCAGCTGCTTGAGGCCGGGTTCGGTCGGCAGCTCGACATTGATCGACAGCCGATCGGCATGGAGGCCGGCCTGATGCAGCAGCTCCGGGTCGGCGTCGGGAATGGTCTTCAGATGGATATAGCCGCGAAAATCATGATCCTCGCGCAGGCTGCGGGCGACCTCGACCATCTGCTCCATCGTATAGTCGGACGAGCGGATGATGCCGGAGGAGAGGAACAGCCCCTCGATATAGTTGCGGCGGTAGAAGCTGAGCGTGAGGTCGACCACTTCGCGCGCGGTGAAGCGGGCGCGGCGGACATCGCTCGACCGGCGATTGATGCAATAATGGCAATCGAAGATGCAGCTGTTGGTCAGCAATATCTTCAGCAGCGAGATGCAGCGGCCATCGGGCGCATAGGCATGGCAAATGCCCATGCCTTCGGTCGAGCCTATCCCCTTGCCGTCGCGCGAATCCCGCTTGGTCGTGCCGGACGAGGCGCAGGACGCGTCATATTTGGCGGCATCGGCAAGGATTTCTAGCTTTTCACGGGTGGACAGGGCGGACATATGTTCATGTTACGTTCCTGAATCCGGCTTGTCCATAATCCAGATCAGGCCGGTTCCTCGTCCAGCACCTGGCGCACCTTGCCGGCGAGCTGGTCCATGGTGAAGGGCTTGGCCAGGAAGGCGACGCCGGGATCGAGCATGCCGTTATGGACGATGGCGTTGCGGGTATAGCCGGTGGTGTAGAGGACGCGCAGCTCCGGCCGGTCGGCACGGGCGCGGTCGGCCAGGATGCGGCCGTTTATGCCGGGCATGACGATGTCGGTGAAGAGCAGGTCGACCCGCGGTTCGATCGCCAGCATTGCCAGCGCCTGTTCGCCATCGGCGGCCTGGACGATGGTGTAGCCCAGTTCGCGCAGGGAATCGACCGACATGTGGCGCACCCGGTCCTCATCCTCGACCACCAGGATGATCTCGTCCCCCTGGGCACGGGGCAGGTCGAGGGCGATGGCGGGCGCCACCGGATCGGCGACCGGCACGCCATAATGGCGGGGCAGATAGATCTTGATCGTGCTGCCCTGACCGGGTTCGGAATAGATTTTCACATGGCCGTGCGACTGGCGGACAAAGCCGAACACCTGGCTCAGGCCCAGGCCCGTGCCCTTGCCCACGCCCTTGGTGGTGAAGAAGGGATCGAAGGCGCGCTCGACCACGTCGGGCGTCATGCCGGTGCCGCTGTCGGTGACCGACACCAGCACATATTGGCCGGGGATCACCTCCGCATGGGCGGCGGCATAGGCATCGTCGAGATAGGCATTGCCGGTTTCGACCGTCAGCCGGCCGCCATCGGGCATGGCGTCGCGGGCATTGACGCACAGGTTCAGGATCGCCGCTTCCAGCTGGCCGGGATCGATGCTGGCCCGCCACAGGCCGCCGGCCAGCACGCTTTCCACCCGCACCCGCTCGCCGATCGTGCGGCGCAGCATGTCCGACATGCCGCCCACCAGCTTGTTCACGTCGGTCGACTGCGGCGCCAGTGGTTGCTGGCGCGAGAAGGCGAGCAGCCGCGCGGTCAGTTGCGCGGCGCGCTGCGCCCCCTCGGTCGCATTGTCGAGGCCGTTGCTGATGCGCCGATCGATGTCGGCCGGCAGGCGGCGGCGCGCCATGTCGAGCGAGCCGATGACGACAGCGAGCATATTGTTGAAGTCATGGGCGATGCCGCCGGTCAGCTGGCCGATCGATTCCATCTTCTGGAGCTGACGGACCTGCGCCTCCATCGCCGTGCGCTGTTCCGCTTCGCTGACCAGCCGGGCATTGGCGTCAGCGAGCGCCCGTTCGCTCGCGACCGCCTCGATCATGCGGCGGCGCGCATTGCGCAGTGCCAGCAGGCCCAGGATGATGACCAAAGCGGCACTGACCGACAGGCTGGCCGTAACCCAGAAGGTCAGCCGGTTGGCCTCGATACTGCGCAGGCGCAGCAGGTCTGTCTCGCGCGCCTTCATGGCGGTGATATGGGCATGGATGCCGGCCATCGACATCAGGCCCGGCGCAAAGGCGTTGGGATCGACCGGGCGGTTGCGCCGTCGCAATTCGATCCCGCCCTCCAGCAGGGTCAGGCGCTGCGCCAGCATCTGGCCCAGCCGATCGGTCGCCTGCACCTGTTCCGGATTGTCGCGCACATCGTCGCGCAATTGCGCGATCTCGCCCGGCCAGTCCGCCTTGAACGCGTCGAACGGCCCCAGGAAGGGGTCCTGCCGGGTCAGCATATAGCCGCGCTGGGCGCTTTCGGCGGCCTGCACCCGCGACAGGATGACCGACAGGCGGTTTTCGACGCGCAACGTGTGATTGACCCAGCCGATTTCGGCTTGCTGGCTGCGGTAGAGCCAGATGGTGCCGCTCACCGCAACGACCACGGTGGCAAGAGCGAGCAGCAGAACGACGAGGGATCGTTCGGGACGGAGCGCGTTCATCTGGTCTTAATGGGCAATTAACAACGGTGGGGCAACCCGCTTGTGTCCGTTACGCGACGGACCGTTACGGTTATGTTCGGGCGCTTCGTTGAACCGATCGACAAAGAGGGGGCAGGATCATGGACAGACGCGATTTTCTGGCGCGGGGCCTGGGCGGGCTGGGCGCCCTGTCGCTGGCGGCGGGGGCGGATGCGGCAACCCTGTTCGATCCGCTGGCCGGGCTGGAGCCGATCCGCGCGACGCCCGATCGCATCTTCCGCATCACCGTCTGCCTGCGGCCCTTCCGCGCCGCCGGGCCGCGCATCGCGGCGGAAGAGGTGGGGCGCAAGCGGGTCGTCCATCATTATGGCCATGGCGGCAGCGGCTGGTCGCTGTCCTGGGGATCGGCCGAGGTTGCGGTCGGCATGGCGCTGGCGGAGGGGGTGACGGATATCGCCGTCATCGGCGCCGGTGCGATCGGCCTCACCACTGCGCTCACCGCCCAGCGCGCCGGGGCGAAAGTGACGATCTATGCCAGGGAGCAATTCCCCGACGTGCGATCGGCGCGGGCGACCGGCACCTGGTCGCCCGATTCACGGATCGCGATGGAGGGCGGCGTGGATGCCGGCTTTGGCGATCGCTGGGAGGCGATGGCGCGGCGATCCTTCGCTTTCTATCAGGGGCTGCTCGGCCTGCCGGGCGATCCGGTGGAATGGACCGACCGTTACATGCTGTCGGACGGTCTGGCCGTGGCGCCCGCCGTCCAGAGGGTGACGCCGGAGCGGCCCGATCGCTTCATCCGGCTGGAGGAGCGGCTGCATGACATCATGCCGCGATCGGTCGAGCTGGAGCCGGGCACCCATCCCTTCCGCACCGAGCGGGCCCGGCGCAGCAGTTCGCTGACCTTCAATGTCGCCGATCTCGCCCATCAACTGACCACGGATTTCCTGATCGGCGGCGGCCGCATCGTGCCGATGGAATTGCACGAACCCCAGGACGTGATGCGGCTGAAGCAGAAGACAGTCATCAACTGCACCGGCTATGGCGCGCGGGCTTTGTGGCGGGACGAGAGCATCGTGCCGGTGCGCGGCCAGATCGCCTGGCTGATCCCGCAGGCGGGCGCCACCTATGGCGTCTATCATGACAAGCTGGCGATGCTGGCGCGGCGCGACGGCATCGTGGTGCAGGAGGTCGGGGACGACGACTGGTTCGGTTATGGCGACGCCAACGAGACGCCCGACCGCGAAGCTGCCGAGGCGTCGGTGCGCAAGCTGGCGGGCTTCTGGAAATAGCGCGCCGCCGTCCAGCCCCGTCCCCGCCTGTCAGGCGAAGGCCAGCGACTGGTGCGCGCCGACCCCGGCCTTGACGCCCGAGGCAGAGGCAAAGGTCGCATTATGCATGGGGGAGGTGGCGTCGCCGGCGGCATAGACGCCGAGCACCGAGGTCAGGCCCCAGGCGTCGATGCTGATGAAGGGGCCGGTCGGGCCATCCTCCAGCGCGCAGCCGAGCTGGACCGCGACATCGCTGCTGAGCTGCGTTCTGGGAGCGGTGAAGACGGCGGCGATTTCTATCGTCCGGCCGTCGGCCAGTTGCACGGCGCTCAGCGCGGGCGCGTCGCCGATCAGCGCGACGACGGGCACCCGCTCGATCGCGACGCCGCGCGCTTCCAGCCGGGCGCGTTCGGCATCGTCCGGCTCATACTGGCCCTGGGTGAAATAAGTGGATGGCCCCCAGTCGGGGATCAGCGCGGCCTGATGCGCGGACATCGGGTGGTTGGCGATGATGCCGAGCGGATGGTCGCGCACTTCATAGCCATGGCAATAGGGACAGTGCAGCACGGTCTCGCCCCAGCGTTCGGCCATGCCGGGGATCGGCGGCAGCTCGTCGGTCACGCCGGTTGCCAATATCAGCCGCCGGGCCAGTCGGGTTTCGCCGCTGGCCAGGGTCAGGGCGAAGCCGTCGCTGGTCTTGGTGGCATGGCGCACTTCGCCGGCCAGCATCCGCGCGGTGGGATAGGCAAGCAACTGGCGTTCGGCATCGCGGATGATGGCGCGGGGCGTGCGGCCATCCTGCCCCAGGAAGCCATGGGCAGCGTCGGCAAAGCGGTTCCGCGGCAGGCCGGCATCAATCAGCAGCACATCCTGCCGCGCGCGGGCGAGCTGCATCGCCGCCGACTGGCCGGCAAAGCTGCCGCCGATCACGATCACGTCATGCATGGGTCTTCCTTTCAATGGCTGCGTCGAATCACGATACTTGATAAGTTACATAATCGCGCCTCGCGCATTTGCAACAAATGATGTTGCGTGATAGGCGGGCGGGAAAGGAGACGCCTGCGATGCAGCTGGATGCGCGCCTGTCGAGAATGCTGCATATCCTGATCCATATGGATCGACTGGACGGCCCGATGACGTCGGAGCTGGCGGCGCAGATGCTGCGTACCAATCCGGTGGTGGTGCGACGGACCATGGCGGGCCTGCGCGACGCAGGCTATGTTCGCTCGGAAAAGGGGCATGGCGGCGGCTGGACCCTGGCCCGTCCGCTCGACGCGATCCGCATCCTCGACATTTATCGCGCGGTGGGCGAGCCGCGGATCTTCTCGATCGGGCCGGCCGATCCCGATCCGCAATGCCTGGTCGAACAGGCGGTCAACGCCTCCATGGCGGCCGCGATGCAGGAGGCGGAGGCGATGCTGATCGCCCGGCTGGGGCAGGTGACGCTGGCGCAGATCGCGGCGGATTTCGACCAGCGTTACGCTGCGCTGCTGGCGACCGGGGCGATCGAGCCGCTGACCGGCCATTGAGCCAAGCGGCTTGCCAACCGCCTGTGGCGCGGCCATCAGGCGGGGCATGCAATGGCAATTCTGGATCGACCGCGGCGGCACCTTTACCGATGTGGTGGCACGCGACCCGCAAGGGGTTCTTCACACCGCCAAGCTGCTGTCGAGCGACCCCGAGCGCTATGCCGACGCGGCGGTCGAGGCGATCCGGCGGCTGACCGGCGCGGGCGACGGGCCGATCCCGCCCTGCACGCTGCGGATCGGCACGACCATCGCCACCAATGCGCTGCTGGAGCGCAAGGGCGAGCCGGTGCTGCTGGCGATCACGAAGGGATTCCGCGACGCCATCCGCATCGGCTATCAGGACCGGCCGGACCTGTTCGCGCGGCGGATCGACCTGCCACCGCCGCTCCATACCGATGTCGTGGAGATGGGCGAGCGGCTGATGCAGGATGGCACCATCCTGACGCCGCTGGACGAGGCGGCGGCGCAGGCGGCGTTGCAGCGCGGCTATGATGCCGGGCTGCGCGCGGTCGCGATCGTGCTGATGCACGGCTATCGCTATCCCGCCCATGAGCAGGCGCTGGCGCGGATCGCCCGGCAGATCGGCTTTACCCAGATATCGGTCAGCCATGAGGTTGCGCCGCTCATAAAGCTGGTCGGGCGGGGCGATACGGTGCTGGCCGACGCCTATCTCTCGCCGGTGCTGCGCGCCTATGTCGACGGGCTGGGCGATGCGCTGGGCGAGGACGCCGACATGCTGTTCATGCAGTCCAATGGCGGGCTGACGCGGGGCGACCTGTTCCGCGGCAAGGATGCGGTATTGTCCGGCCCGGCCGGCGGCATCGTCGGCCTGGCCCGCACCGCCGAGCAGGCGGGGTTCGGCGAGGTGATCGGTTTCGACATGGGCGGCACGTCGACCGACGTGTCCCATTATGCCGGCAGCTATGAACGCGACAATGAGGCGCGGGTGGCGGGCGTGCGGCTGCGTGCGCCGATGATGCGCATCCACACCATCGCGGCGGGCGGCGGCTCCATCTGTTCGGTAGTCGACGGGCGTTTTCGCGTCGGGCCTGAATCGGCCGGCGCGGTGCCGGGGCCGGCCTGCTACCGGCGCGGCGGGCCACTGACCATCACCGACTGCAATGTCATGCTGGGCAAGGTGCAGCCTGATTTCTTCCCCAGCCTGTTCGGCCCCAATGGCAACCAGCCGCTGGACCGGGACGCGGTCGAGGCGCGCTTTGCCGACATTTGTGCGCAGGTGGAGGCGCAGACCGGCCGGGTGATGACCGCGCAGGAAGCGGCGCAGGGTTTCATCGCCGTCGCCGTCGCCAGCATGGCCAATGCGATCAAGCGCATCTCGGTCGCGCGCGGTCATGATGTCGCGCGCTATACGCTGGCGAGCTTTGGCGGGGCGGGCGGGCAGCATGCCTGTCTGGTCGCCGACGCATTGGGCATGGACCGGGTGATGATCCATCCGCTGGGCGGCGTCCTGTCTGCCTATGGCATGGGCCTGGCCGACCGGCGCGCGGTGCGCGAGCGGACGCTGGCACTGCCGCTGGACGATGCGGGCGCCGACGCGCTGGTGGCCGCGATCGCAGACTTGGCGGAGCAGGCGCGCGCCGACCTGCCCGAGGCAGAGCGGAGCGAGACGGTTCTGCGGCTGCGCTATGATGGCACCGACAGCCTGTTCGACGTGATGCTGGGCGATCGGGCGGCGATGCTGGCCGATTTCGAGGCACAATATCAGGCGCGCTTCGGCTATGGCGGCACCGGCACCATATTGGTCGACATGGTGCGGGTCGAGGCGATCGCGCCGACCGCCGAGGATATGGGCAAGGTGGCGACCATCGCGACCCAGAAGGCCGCGCCGCTGGCGCAGGTGATGCTGGCGGGCGCGCAGGCACCGGTGTTCGACCGGGCGGGGCTGACGCTGGACAGCATCGTCGATGGCCCGGCGCTGATCAGCGATCCGGTGTCGACCACGGTGGTCGAGCCGGGCTGGCGCGCGCGGCTCGATGCGATCGGCAATCTGGTGCTGACCCGTCATGCGCCGCGCCCGGCGCCCGCCGCCGATGACGGCACCGCCGTCGATCCGGTCCGGCTGGAGGTGATGGGCGGCCTGTTCATGGCGATCGCCGAGGAAATGGGGGCCGCGCTCCAGCACAGCGCCTCCTCCGTCAATATTCGCGAGCGGCTGGATTTCTCCTGCGCCCTGTTCGATGCGATCGGCAATCTGGTGGCCAATGCGCCGCATATGCCGGTTCACCTCGGCAGCATGGGGGAAAGCATCCGCGCGGTCATGCGCCGGCGCGGGATCGGCGCCGATGGCCGGGCGATCGACGGGCGCGGCATGCTGCCGGGTGACGTCTATGCGCTCAATGCGCCCTATGATGGCGGCACCCACCTGCCCGACGTGACGGTGGTGATGCCGGTGTTCGTCGACGGGGCGGCGCACGCGCCCGCCTTCTATGTCGCGGCGCGCGGCCATCATGCCGATATTGGCGGCATCTCGCCTGGCTCCATGCCGCCCGACAGCCGCAGCATCGAGGAAGAGGGCATCGTCCTCGATAATGTGCTGGTGGTGGATCAGGGGCGCTTCCTGGAGGGCGATCTGCGGACGCTGCTGGGCGCCGGCCGCTGGCCCTCGCGCAATATCGACCAGAATATCGCCGACCTGTCCGCCCAGATCGCCGCCTGCGCCAAGGGCGCGGCCGAACTGCAGCGGATCAGTGGCGATTATGGCGCCGATGTCGTGGCCGCCTATATGGGCCATGTGCAGGATCAGGCCGAGGCAGCGGTGCGCCGGCTGATCGATCGCCTGTCCGACGGGCACTATCGCTATGCGATGGACAATGGCGCACAGGTGGTCGTCAGCGTGACGATCGACCGCGCGGCGCGCGGCGCGACGGTGGATTTCACCGGCACGTCGGACCAGCTGCCGGGCAATTTCAACGCGCCTTTGTCGGTCGCGCGGGCGGCCTTGCTCTATGTCGTGCGGACGCTGGTGGATGAAGCGGTGCCGATGAATGACGGCTGCCTCAAGCCCATGACTCTGGTGGTGCCGGAGGGATCGCTGCTGCGGCCGCTTTATCCAGCGGCGGTGGTCGCCGGCAATGTCGAGACCAGCCAGGTCGTCACCGACGCTTTGTTTGGCGCGCTGGGCGTGATGGCGGGCGCGCAGGGGACGATGAACAATTTCACCTTCGGCAATGCGCGCCACCAATATTATGAGACGATCTCCGGCGGATCGGGCGCCGGGCCGGATTTCGATGGCGCCGATGTGGTGCAGACCCACATGACCAACAGCCGCCTGACTGACCCCGAAATATTGGAAAGCCGCTTCCCCGTGTTGCTGGAGGAATTTTCGATTCGGGCCGGATCGGGCGGCGCGGGCGCGCATCATGGCGGCAATGGCGGGCTGCGCCGTATTCGCTTCCTGGAGGATATGACCGCCGGCATCCTGGCCAACCGGCGCAGCGTGCCGCCGTTCGGGCTGGAGGGTGGCGCACCCGGCGGCCTGGGGCGCAACTGGGTCGAGCGTGGCGATGGCCGGGTCGAGACGCTGGGCGCGACCGGATCGGCGCAGATGGCGCCGGGCGACGTCTTCGTGATCGAGACGCCGGGCGGTGGCGGATTCGGCAAGGGCTGATCCGCCGCCGTCCGCATTTAATGAACGGAGGCCGGGAAGGCGGGATGCTCTAGTCCCGCCAGCTCCTGTCGGTGCAGTCGATCAGGCGGACCATCGCCTGGAAATCGGGCACGCCGACGCCGACCGGCAATTGCACGCCGGCGAGATCGCGCTGATGCACGGCGATGACATCGGCCGGGATCTCCACCGGCGTGCCAGCGGCGCAGGCGGCGACCTGAATCTCGCAGGCGCGCTGGAGCATCCATTGCATCAGAAAGGCTTCGGGCAGGCTCTTGGCCATCACCAGCGTGCCATGGTTGCGCAACATCATGATTCGCCGCTCGCCCAGGTTGGCGATCAGCCTTTCCCCTTCCTCCGGCCGGATCGTGACGCCTTCAAATTCATGATAGGCGATCCGCCCGGCAAAGGCGGCGGCATAGAAATTGATCGGCCGCAGCCCTTCCTGCGTGGCGCTGACGGCCATGCCCGCCGTCGTATGGGTGTGGATGATGCAATGGGCGTCGGCCAGGTGGCGGTGGAACACGCTATGCTGGGTGAAGCCGGCGCGATTGACCGGATAGGGGCTGCCGTCCAGCACATGGCCGTCAATGTCGATCTTGACCAGGTTGGATGCCGTCACCTCGCTGTAGAGCAGGCCGAACGGGTTGATGAGGAAGGCGTCTTCCTCATCGGGCACGCGCAGGGTGATGTGATTGTAGATCAGTTCCGACCAGCCGAAATGGTCGAAGATGCGGTAGCAGGCGGCGAGCTGCTGGCGCGCCTCCCATTCGGCAGGCGACATGTCGGGCTGTCTGGCGGCACTTGCCATGGCCATCCTCCTTTATATTATGGGCGCCACTATCCTCCGCTCGACGCATTCTGTCGAGGGAAAGGGCGTGAAAGCCCTGCAGGGGTTGAATTTGCCCGACTCTGCTGGTAGGGCGCGCCCCACATGCCTCAGGGTGACCTGTGGCGACTCACGGATTTTTATATTCGGTCGGCCCGTCGGGAGGGTTTCATTCCTGGCGATCCGCCCGTTTTCGATTGGAGATTGACGGACTTATGCAGATCATCGTTCGCGACAACAATGTCGACCAGGCCCTCCGCGCGCTCAAGAAGAAGCTGCAGCGTGAAGGCGTGTATCGCGAAATGAAGCTGCGTCGTCACTACGAGAAGCCCTCGGAAAAGCGTGCGCGCGAAAAGGCGGCTGCTGTCCGCCGCGCCCGCAAGCTGGAGCGCAAGCGCGCCGAGCGCGACGGCGTCCGTTAAGGACTGCCGATATCAGGACGGCCGGTTCGCGGTCGTCCTGACTCTTTGCTGATTTCCCGTTCTTCACTGCGAGGCGTTCGCCCATGTCCACGACGGCTGTCCCCCTTCGTCCTATCGCCAAGGGGTCGCTGACGCGACTCTGGATCGGCGTCGCCGCGATCGCGCTGGCGGCCGGTGGCCTGGCCTGGGCAGGGCAGCAGGGCGTGGCGGCTTCGCCGGCCGCCTTCCTGACGCAGAACGCCCATGCCAAGGGCGTGGTCACGACCGAGTCGGGCCTGCAGTACCAGGTGCTGGAGGAAGGCAGCGGGCCGAGCCCGACGACCGCCGACGTTGCGCTGGTGGGCTATAAGGGCACGCTGCTCGACGGCACCGTGTTCGACGAGAATCCGCAGACGCCGATGCCGGTCGATGGCGTGGTGCCGGGCTTCTCCGAAGGCCTGCAGAAGATGAAGAAGGGCGGCAAATATCGCCTGTGGATCCCGCCGCAGCTTGGCTATGGCGAACAGGCCGCCGGCCCGATCCCGGCCAATTCGGTGCTGGTGTTCGATGTCCAGCTGCACGACTTCAAGTCGCGCGCGGAAATTATGCAGATGCAGCAGCGGATGCAGCAGATGCAGGGTGGCATGCCGCAGGGCGCCGTTCCGCAGGGCGCGCCCGGCAACTGATCCGATCGATCCGAGAGTAGAGAAGGGCCTGGTTTCCAGGCCCTTTTTCTTTGGGGGTTAGAGGCTTGCCTGATCGCCGGGCGCCGATGGCGGAAAGGCGAGGCCCTCGGCATTGCCAACCTTCTCCTCGCCGGTGAACAGGCGGTCGAGTCGTGCCTTCACGTCGCGCCGATACTCGACGCAGGACACCGAACGCGGCGCGCCGATGTCGATATCGTCGGCGATCGCCGACTTGATACGTTCCAGCGCGTCATTGTCGAGGATGCCGGCCCGATGCAGTTCCCGGCAGAGCTGGACCATTCCGGCGGCGGTCGCCTGGGCCCGCATGCCGACATTGGTCAGTTCGAAATGCAGCTTCTTCTGCTGCTCCATAGCCACGGTCATGCCATTCTCTCCTTTCGCTTTAGGATAGAAGCGCAGGAGCGATCGTTACGTTCCGGGAAGCATTCGTCAATCGCCGTTTTTATCGTCGCTTTTCAGGATGGTCTGCCCTGCCAGAGCCTTGGACCGTTCCTCCAGATAGACCTTGATCATCGCGACGATCGGATCGGCCAGGAACAGGCCCATGATGCCGAACAGCGCACCCAGCAGGATCTGCGCCGCGAGCACCAGCGCGGGCGCCAGATCGGTCGCGCGCTTCGCCACCATCGGCACGATCAGATAGCCGTCGATGATCTGCACCGCCATGTAGACGCCAAAGGCATAGAGGCCGGTATGGGTGCCGCCGGAAAAGCCGACGAGGATGATCAGCACGCCCGAGATGATCGCGCCGATATTGGGCAGGAAGGCGAGCAGGCCGGTGAGGATGCCGAGCAGACCCGCCATCGGCACGCCGCCCGCCCACAGCAGCAGCCATACGCCCACGCCCTCCACCGCCATGCCGATCAGCCGGCCGAACATCAGACGGCGCAGGGTGAAGGCCATCTTGTCGGCGACGGTGTAGAAATGGGCGCGCTTGTCCATCGGCAGCATCCAGGCGACGCCGCGCTCGTACAGCTTGGGTTCGACCGCGATGAAGATGGCCAGCACCAGCATCATGACGCCGCTGGTGATCGCGCCGACGGCCGTGCCGACGGCGGCGGTGACCCGGCCCATGGAACTCATCGCCTGCTGGGCCAGGCTTTTCAAATCTTCGGGGGTGGTGGTGATGCCCAGTTGCTGCATCCAGCCGCCGGCACGTTCCACCTGCGCCTCGACGATGGTGCGCATCGATTGCGCCTGCTCCGCCAGGCTGGAGCCGGTGAGGTAGAAGGTATAGGCGAGGAAGGCGACGACTGCGAGCAGGACGATCGTCAGGCGCCAGCCCCGGCCGATCGGCAGCACGCGGCCGAGCAGGCGGGTGCCGCCATCCATCATGGTGGTGAAGACCAGTGCGCCCAGGATCAGCATGATCGGCTGGGCCAGCAGCACGATCAGGGCGATGCCGATCGCCATCGCGAACCAGACGCCCGCACGCTTGATCTCATGCTGGACCAGCGGGCTGCGCAATTCGCTGGGGCCGGGTTGCTCGATATGCTGCTGCTGCGCGTCGCTCAAACCCGGAACCCCCAATCAATGGCTGTGGACTATTTCGCTCCGGTAACGCTTTGCGGACGCAGGCTGTTCCCGGCGCGGCCGCCACGGAAGGCATGGAGCCAACTGAGCGGATTCCAGCTCGAATCGCCATCCAGGCTGAAGGTGATGAATTCGGCGCGACCGCCGATCGCTTCCCACGGCACCGGGCCGCCCAGGCCATTTTCCTCCAGCGGGGCACGGCTGTCGGCGCTGTTGTCGCGATTGTCGCCCATCAGGAAGACATGGTCGGCGGGCACGCGGACCGGGCCATACCAGTCGAGCGCGCTCGGCCCCATGTCGATCGTGACATAGGTCTTGCCGTTGGGCAGCACTTCCTGTCGCACCGGCAGTTCGCACCAGCTCTTGCCCGCCTTGTCGGTCACCAGCGCGCCGGGGAACTGCATCGGCGGGCAGGGGGCGTTGCCGTCGACCGCTATGCGCAGGGGCTTCAGCACCTTCTGCGGCACCGGCACGCCGTTCAGGATCACCTGACCGCCGCGCACCTCGACAATGTCGCCGGGCAAGCCGATGACGCGCTTGATATAATCCTCGCGCCGGTTCTGGGGCGAGACGATGACGATGTCGCCACGTTCGGGCAGATGGCCCAGGATGCGCCCCTTCAGGAAGGGCAGCGGATGGAAGCTGGGGCTGACATAGGACCAGCCATAGGGGAATTTGCTGACCACCAGCCGATCGCCCTTCAGCAGCACCGGCATCATTGATTCCGACGGGATGTAGAAGGGCTTGGCGACGAAGCTGTGGAAGGCCAGCACGGCGAGGATGAGCAGCACGATGCTCTTCACCTCATGCCACCAATTCACCCCGCTGTTGCCGGCCTCCTTGTCGTCGGCTGCCGTTTCGGGCGCGGCGGGGGGCAGGGGGTCGGTTTGGGTCATGTCGACTGCCGTCATGGAAGGGCTATGCTCGGATGGGGAGGGCGGCCCGCTCAAAGCGGCAGCGCCTCGATGATGACGAAGGCCTGCGCCCATGGATGATCGTCCGTGAGCGTCAGGTGAATGACCGGCTTGTAGCCCGCCGGCACCATCGATGCCAGCCGCTGTGCCGCGCCGCCGGTCAGCGCCAGCGTGGGCGCGCCGCTGGGCGCGTTGACGACGCCGATATCCTTCATGAAGACGCCGGCCTTGAAGCCGGTGCCGACTGCCTTGGAAAAGGCCTCCTTGGCGGCGAAACGCTTGGCCAGCGTGCCGGCTTTCGTAAACGGCCGGCGTTCCGCCTTGGCCTGTTCGACATCGGTGAAGACGCGCTGGACGAACCGGTCCCCGAAGCGGTCGAGCGAATTCTGGATCCGCTCGATATTGCAGAGATCGGAGCCGAGGCCGATGATCAACGCGCTAGGTCCATCTGGCGGCGCATTTCGCGGATGCTGGCTTCCAGCCCGCCGAAGATCGCCTCGCCGATCAGGAAATGGCCGATATTGAGTTCGGCGATCTGCGGGATGGCGGCGATCGGCGCGACATTGTCGAAGGTGAGGCCATGGCCGGCATGCGGCTCGATGCCGTTCTTGGCGGCGAGCGCGGCGGCGTCGGCAATGCGGCGCAGCTCGGCCGCGCGGGCCTCGCCGGTCAGATGGGCATAGGCGCCGGTGTGAAATTCGACCACGGGCGCGCCAAGCTGGATCGCGGCCTCGATCTGGGCGGCGTCCGCCTCGATGAACAGGCTGACGCGGATGCCCGCTTCATTGAGGGCGCCGACGATCGGGCGCAGCACCGCGATCTGGCCGGCGGCGTCGAGGCCGCCCTCGGTCGTGCGCTCCTCGCGCTTTTCCGGCACGATACAGGCGGCATGCGGCTTGTGCTTCAGGGCGATGCCCAGCATTTCCTGCGTCGCCGCCATTTCCAGGTTCAGCGGCACGTCGAGCGCCGCCATCAGCATCGCGATATCCTCGTCGCGAATATGGCGGCGATCCTCGCGCAGATGCGCGGTGATGCCGCTGGCGCCGGCCTTCACCGCCAGCAGCGCGGCCTTGACCGGATCGGGATGCTCGCCGCCCCGCGCGTTGCGGATCGTCGCCACATGGTCGATATTGACCCCCAGGCGCAGCGGAACGGCGGCCATCTTACTGCTTCCGGCTGCCGGGCTTGATCGCCGGCACCGCTTCCAGTTCGGGCGGCAGCTGATCGGCGTCATAGACCGGGAAATTGATGCTCACGAGCGGGTAGAAGGGGACGCCCAGGTCCACTTCGCCGGCCGAACGATCGACCAGCGCCACTTCGGCGACGACGATGCCGCCTTCGCGCTCGACCGCCTCGATCGCCTGGCGCGACGACAGGCCGGTGGTGACGACGTCTTCCACCATCAGCACTTTCTGCCCCGGCGATATGGCAAAGCCGCGGCGCAGTTCGAACACGCCCTCGGGCCGTTCCAGGAACACCGCATCCTTGTCGAGCGCGCGGCCGACTTCATGGCCGATGATCAGGCCGCCCATGGCGGGCGACACGACCAGGTCGATCTCCTGGCGCAGCTCGCGCGGCAGCTGCTGCACGGTGGCGCGGGCCAGCTTGCCGGCGCGCTCGGCATTCATCAGCACGCGGGCGCACTGCAGGTAATTGGCGCTGCGGCGGCCCGACGACAGGATGAAATGTCCTTCGAGCAGCGCACCCGCTGCCCGGAATTCTGCCAATACTTCTTCGTCGGTCATTCCGCCCTGTTCCACTATTCCGTTGCGGGAGGTCGCGCAAAAACGGCGCCCGGCCCGCCCATATCGCACGGGCATGACATGCCCATGATCGCGCACCTGTGCGCGAGGTGCGAGATAGGCGGGAGCGGGGGGCGTTGCAACAGCGAAGAAAATCTGGTCCACCATGACTTGAGGCGGAAAAATTCCGTGCCTATAAGCCGCGACAGACCGAACGGGCGGCAACGACGTGAAAAGCGGACGTTGATCGTTGCAGCGGCAACAAGGGGTTAGGGGTAGATGAGGCTATGAAAAAGGTGAAATCGCTCGTTCTAGCCGCTTTGCTGGCATGTGTTCCGGCGGCGATGATGAGCCCTATGGCGATGGCGCAGGACAATGTCGCCGCCGCCGCTCCCGCAGCGGACAATGCAGCCGCGCCTGCCGAATCACCCGCCAATGCAACGGCACCTGCCGCTGAAGCCGCTCCCGTCGCCAAGGTCGCCGCGCCGCCGCGGATGAAGCCGACCGAAGGCATCGGCATGCCCAAGCCCGGCGAAATCACGCTGCAGGAACAGTTTACCTCCACCGGCCACACCGCGCGCTGGCTGCACGACAAGATGCTGCTGCCGCTCATCACGATCATCTCGGTCTTCGTGCTGCTGCTGATGCTCTATGTGATGGTGCGCTATCGCCGCTCCGCCAATCCGGTGCCGTCCAAGACCTCCCACAACACCGTCATCGAAGTGGTGTGGACGCTGGTCCCGGTCCTCATCCTGCTGGTGATCGCGATTCCCTCGATCGGCCTGCTGGCCGACCAGTATAAGCCCGCACCCAAGGATGCGCTGACCGTGAAGGTCACCGGCTATCAATGGTATTGGGGCTATGAATATCCCGACAACGGCATCCCCGAATTCGTGTCGAACATGCTGCCCGAGGACAAGGCGAAGGAAAATGGCGAGCCCTATCTGCTCGCGCCCGACAATCGCCTGGTCCTGCCGGTCGGTCGTCCGGTCAAGCTGATCATCACCGGCGCCGACGTGATCCACAGCTTTGCCGTGCCTTCGCTCTGGGTGAAGATGGACGCCGTGCCCGGACGCCTGAACGAGAAGAGCTTCACCATCGAGAAGCCGGGCGTCTATTATGGTCAATGTTCGGAACTGTGCGGCGCGCGCCACGGCTTCATGCCGATCGCGATCGAAGCGCTGCCCCCGGCCCAGTTCGACCAGTGGGTCCAGTCGCAGGGCGGCACGCTGAAGGGCGCAGCGGCGGAGAAGACGGCTGAAGCCGCTCCCGCAACTGCCGAAAAGAAGATCTGAGGGGTAGGAACGTCATGACCACCATCACAGCCGATCACCACGGCGATCATCTTGGCGATCATGCCCATGATCATCATGATGCCGATCACAAGCCGGCCTTCTTCCAGCGCTGGTTCATGTCCACCAACCACAAGGACATCGGCACCCTCTATCTGATCTTCGCGATCATGGCCGGCCTGATCGGCGGCGCCATTTCCGGCCTGATGCGCATGGAACTGCGTGAGCCGGGCATCCAGTTCCTGCATATCTGGGCGCAGTGGAGCGACGGTCCCGCCGCGACGCTGGACCAGGCCTATCATCTGTGGAACGTGCTGATCACCGCCCATGGCCTCATCATGGTCTTCTTCATGGTGATGCCCGCGATCATCGGCGGCTTTGGCAACTGGTTCGTGCCGATCATGATCGGCGCGCCGGACATGGCCTTTCCGCGGATGAACAATATCAGCTTCTGGCTGCTCATCCCCGCCTTCCTGCTGCTGCTTGGCTCCACCTTCGTGCCCGGCGGCACCGGCAATGGTGCGGGCACCGGCTGGACCGTCTATGCGCCGCTATCGACCAGCGGGTCGGCTGGTCCCGCCGTCGACATGGCGATCCTGTCGCTGCACATCGCGGGCGCCAGCTCGATCCTGGGCGCGATCAACTTCATCACCACCATTTTGAACATGCGTGCGCCGGGCATGACCCTGCACAAGATGCCGCTGTTCGTCTGGTCGGTGCTGGTCACCGCCTTCCTGCTGCTGCTGGCCCTTCCGGTCCTGGCCGCCGCGATCACCATGCTGCTGACCGACCGCAATTTCGGCACCACCTTCTATGATGCGGCCGGTGGCGGCGATCCCGAACTCTACCAGCATCTCTTCTGGTTCTTCGGCCACCCCGAAGTCTATATCATGATCCTGCCGGGCTTCGGCATCGTTAGCCAGATCGTCTCGACCTTCAGCCGCAAGCCGGTGTTCGGCTATCTCGGCATGGCCTATGCCATGGTCGCGATCGGCGTGGTCGGCTTCGTCGTCTGGGCGCACCACATGTTCACCACCGGCATGTCGGTGAATGTGAAGATGTATTTCACCGCCGCCACGATGGTCATTGCGGTGCCGACCGGCATCAAGATCTTCTCGTGGATCGCGACCATCTGGGGCGGATCGATCAGCTTCAAGACGCCGATGGTATGGGCGCTGGGCTTCATCTTCCTGTTCACCGTGGGCGGCGTGACCGGCGTGGTGCTGGCCAATGGCGGCGTCGACGACGTGCTGCACGACACCTATTATGTGGTCGCGCACTTCCACTATGTGCTCTCGCTGGGCGCGGTCTTCTCGCTGTTCGCGGGCTTCTATTACTGGTTCCCGAAAATGACGGGCCGCATGTATAATGAAGTGCTGGGCCAGCTCCATTTCTGGGTCTTCTTCATCGGCGTGAACCTGCTGTTCTTCCCGATGCACTTCCTGGGCCTGAGCGGCATGCCGCGCCGGTATCCCGACTATCCCGAGGCGTTCGCCTATTGGAACAAGGTCGCGACCCACGGCTATGAGATCATGGCGGTCGGCGTGCTGATCTTCCTGGTCAACGTCTTCTGGTCGCTGTTCGCCGGCAGACGCGCAGAGGGCAATCCCTGGGGCGAAGGCGCGACGACGCTGGAATGGACGCTGACCAGCCCGCCGCCCTATCACCAGTTCGAGACCCTGCCGGTCATCGACTGATCGCCATGCGGGTGCCCGGCCTAGGTCGGGCACTCCGTCCCCCTGCGGCGGGGCAGATGGGTAGGACCGTCTGTCCATTTGCCGGAATCGGTCAGGGCCTGTATGGGGCGCCGGCTGATCGAAGAGGAGTTTATGGCCAGTTCGCCGCTTTCGTCCGGGGCTAATGCCTCCGTCCTGCCCGCCCATTGGCGCGATTTCGTCGCGCTGACCAAGCCGCGGGTGATGACGCTTGTGGTGTTCACGGGCCTGTGCGGGCTGCTCGCCGCGCCCGGCCATATCCATCCGGTGCTGGGCTTCACCGCGATTCTCTGCATCGCGCTGGGCGCCGGCGCGGCCGCCGCGCTCAACCAGTGGTGGGAAGCCGATATCGACGCAAAGATGAAGCGCACCGCCAGCCGGCCGCTGCCTGCCGGGCGGATGGAGCGGCAGACCGCGCTGCATTTCGGCGTCGGCCTGTCCTTCTTCTCGGTGATCCTGATGGGGATGGCGACCAACTGGCTCGCCGCCGCGGTGCTCACCGTCTCGATCCTCTTCTATGTCTTCATCTATACGATCTGGCTGAAGCCCCGGACGGCGCAGAATATCGTCATCGGCGGTGCCGCCGGCGCCTTCCCGCCGGTGATCGGCTGGGCGGCGGTGACGGGCGACATCACGGCGCTGCCGATTGCCCTGTTCATGCTGATCTTCTTCTGGACGCCGCCCCATTTCTGGGCGCTCGCGCTGTTCGTGAAGACCGATTATGCCGCCGCCGGCATTCCGATGCTGCCGGTCGTTTCGGGCGAGGTCGTGACCCGGCGCCAGATCCTCTTCTACACCTTCATCATGGCGGTTGCGGCGCTGGCCCCGGTCGCGCTGCACCTGACCGGCGTGATTTATGGCACCGCCGCGCTGGTCGGCACCGCGATCTTTGCCGCCATGGCCTTCCAGGTCTATCTGCGCCGTGAGAGCGATCCCGCGCGCATGGCGCCGGAAAAGCGTCTGTTCAAATATTCGATCCTCTATCTCTTCCTCCTGTTCGGGGCAGTGGTCATCGACCGCTGGCTGCTGGCATGAGTCCGGAAGATCAGGATCAGGTGCGCGCGCGGCAAAAGTCTCGCGCACTGGTGACCGGGCTGTTGCTCGGCTTCCTCGCCATCCTCTTCTTCGCCATCACTTTGGCGAAGATCGGCGCGAGCCATAATATCTGATGGCGTCGCTCCCGCCCTCGCCCTTTGACCGCGACCGCCGCAACCGGCGGACGCTGGTGGCGATGGCGGGCATCGGCCTGGCGATGCTTGCCCTCGGCTTCGCCTCGGTCCCGCTCTATCGCATCTTCTGCCAGACGACCGGTTTCGGCGGCACGACCCAGCGCGCGGCGGCCGATGTGAAGCTGACCCCGGTGGCCGGGCGGACCATGTCGATCCGCTTCGATTCCAATGTCCAGCCCGGCATGCCCTGGGAATTTCGGCCCGAACATCGCACCGACACGGTGACGGTGGGCGCCCGCGACATGGCGATTTTCATCGCCAAGAACCTGTCCGACAAGCCGGTGACCGGCACGGCCAGCTTCAACGTCACGCCGACCCAGGCCGGTGCCTATTTCACCAAGATCCAGTGTTTCTGCTTCACCCAGCAGACGCTGCAACCCGGTGAGGAAGTGCGCATGCCGGTAATCTATTATGTCGATCCCAAGATATTGCAGGATCCCGACAACAAGGACACGCAGCAGATTACGCTCAGCTATACCTTCTACCCTGTTGAGCAGGGGAAGCAGCCAAGCTAAGCATATAACGATAAACGCGATAAGACAGGGAAGAGAGAGCATCATGGCAGGCGCCAAGAACCACGATTATCATATCCTTCCGCCCAGCATCTGGCCGCTGTTCGGTTCGATGTCGGCGCTGGTGATGGCGATGGGCGCAATCATGTGGATGCATCCCGATGCCATGCCGGCCGGTGGTGGCTGGATCTTCCTGATCGGTGTGGCCGGTGTCCTCTTCACCATGTTCAGTTGGTGGAGCAATGTGATTGCGGAGGCGCATGCCGGCGACCATACGCCGGTGGTCCAGCTCCATCTGCGCTATGGCATGATCCTGTTCATCGCGTCGGAAGTGATGTTCTTCGTCGGCTGGTTCTGGGCCTTTTTCGACTTCTCCCTCTTCCCCAGCGAACTGGCGCCGATCGAGGGCATGTTCCCCTCCAAGGGCATCGAGGTGATGAACGCGTTCGAGCTGCCCTTGCTCAACACGCTGATCCTGCTCTGCTCGGGCACCACCGTCACCTGGGCGCATCATGCGCTGATCCACGGCGATCGCGAAGGGCTGAAGAAGGGCCTGTGGTGTACGGTGATCCTGGGTGCGCTGTTCAGCTGCATCCAGGCCTATGAATATATGCATGCGCCGTTCCCGTTCGGCGGTTCGCCCTATAGCTCGGCCTTCTACATGGCGACCGGCTTCCATGGCTTCCACGTGCTGGTCGGCACCATCTTCCTGGTGGTGAACCTGGTCCGCGCCTATAAGGGCGACTTCACCCCGCGCCAGCATTTCGGCTTTGAAGCGGCCGCCTGGTACTGGCATTTCGTTGACGTGGTGTGGCTGTTCTTGTTCGCTGCCATCTATGTCTGGGGCGGCTGGGGCGCGCCGATCCACGGCGGCTGATGATTCAAGCATGACGGCGAAGGCGACAGGCATGGACCTGCTTGCGGCCTCCGCCCGCGGCCTTTGCCCCCGTTGCAGCGCACCGACCCTGTTCGAAGGGCCGGTGCGTTTTGCGTCGGCCTGTCGCCAGTGCGGGCTGGACTATGGTCAATATAATGTCGGCGACGGGCCGGCGGCTTTCCTGACGCTGATCATCGGCGCGGTCATGGTCGCGCTGGCGCTGACCCTGGAACTGACGGTCCATCCGCCGCTATGGCTGCACCTGCTGCTCTGGGCGCCGCTGACCGCCGGCGCGGTGGTCGGCAGCCTGCGCGTCGCCAAGGGCGCGCTGCTGACGGTCGAATATCGCAAAAATGCCCGCGAGGGGCGGGTGGTGGAGAAGAAGGACGCATGAGCGGACGGCGCATCCCGATTGTCCCGACCCTGCTGGTCTGTGTCGCGATCGCCGTCATGATCGCGCTCGGCATCTGGCAGTTGCAGCGCCGGGGCGAGAAGGAATCGATGCTGGCGCTGGCCGCCAGCAATGTGTCGCGCCCGGCCGTCGCCTTCCCCAAAATGCCGCCGGTGCCCGATGAACTTCTGTTCCGCCCATCCTCGGTCCATTGCCTGCGCGTCGTCGGCTGGCAGGTGGAGGCGGGGCGCGCCGCCGACGGATCGACCGGCTATCGCCATATCGCCCAATGCACGACCGGCGCTGAAGGACCGGGCGCGCTGGTCGCGGTCGGCGTCGGCCAGAAGCCCGATGAAAAGCCGGCCTGGACCGGCGGACAGGTCGACGGCTGGATTTCGCAGGAACCCGATCATCGCTCGCTGATCGCGCGGGCAGGGGGCAAGACCATGCCACTGCGGCCGATGCTGATCGCGCGCGCCGCACCGCCGGGCCTGAAACCCATGGCGCCGCCCAGCACCGCCGACGTGCCCAACAATCATCTCGCCTATGCGGTGCAATGGTTCATTTTTGCCGCGCTGGCGGCAATAATCTATCTGCTTGTCCTGCGTCGGCGCAATGCGGAGCCGCCAAGGCCGTCGTAAAGACTTGCCCCGGCGCGCCCGCGTCGCTACCGCGCTTTCCCATTATGCAATATGTCAGCACCAGGGGCAGCGCACCGGCGCTCGGTTTTGAAGATGTCACGCTGGCGGGCCTGGCGTCCGACGGCGGGCTTTATGTGCCGGAGAGCTGGCCGCAATTTTCCGCTGCCGACATTCGTGCCCTCGCCGGCCTGTCCTATGTCGAAACCGCCGTGCGCGTCATGGCGCCGTTCGTCGCCGGCTCGCTGAGCGAAGAGGAACTGCGTGACCTTTGCACTGCTGCCTATGGCCGGTTCAGCCATGACGCGGTGACGCCGCTGGTGCAGCTCGACAATCGCCACTGGATGCTGGAACTGTTCCATGGTCCCACCCTGGCGTTCAAGGATGTCGCGCTCCAGCTGCTCGGCCAGCTGTTCGAGCGCTTCCTGTCGCGCCGCGACGATCATCTGACCATCGTCGGCGCCACATCGGGCGACACCGGTTCGGCCGCGATCGACGCGGTCGCCGGCCGCGAGAAGGTCGACATCTTCATGCTGCACCCCGAGGGCCGGGTGTCCGACGTGCAGCGCCGCCAGATGACCACGGTGCTGGCGCCCAATGTCTACAACATCGCGATCGACGGCAGCTTCGACGATGCGCAGGCGCTGGTGAAGCGCATGTTCAACGACGCGGACTTCAAGGCGCGCTTCAACCTGTCGGCGGTGAACAGCATCAACTGGGCGCGGCTGATGGCGCAGGTCGTCTATTATTTCTACGCCGCCGTGCGGCTGGGCGCGCCTGATCGCCCGATCGCCTTCTCGGTGCCGACCGGCAATTTCGGCGATGTCTTCGCCGGCTATGTCGCGTCGAAAATGGGCCTGCCGGTCGCCAGGCTGGTGGTCGCCACCAACGTCAACGACATATTGCACCGCGCCCTGTCGGAGGGCGACTATAGCCAGGGCCAGGTCGTGCCGACCGCGACGCCCAGCATGGACATTCAGGTCAGCTCCAATTTCGAGCGGCTGCTGTTCGATGCCGGCGGTCGTGACGGCGTTGCGCTCGCCCAGCAGATGCAGGGTTTCGAGGCGAGCAAGGCGATGCGCCTCACCAATGCCCAGCGTGAGGGCGCGGCGAACCTGTTCACCTCCGCCCGGATCGATGCCGATGGCATGACCATGGCGATGCGCTGGGCGTTCGACGCCGCCGGGCAGGTGATCGACCCGCACAGCGCCATTGGCCTGGCCGCCGCGCGCGAGGCGGACATCGACCCGTCGATCCCGGTGGTGACGCTGGCGACCGCCCATGCCGCCAAGTTCCGCGACGCGGTGGAGCGGGCGACCGGCACGCGGCCGCCGCTGCCCGCGCGGGTCGGCGACCTGTTCGCGCGCGAGGAAAGCTATGCCAAGCTGCCCGGCACGTTCGAGGCGGTGACCGCCTATGTCGCGGAGCGGGCGACGCCGCGCGGCTGATCGCGGGTTGATCCCCTCTCGACAGGAGCGGCGCAAGAGACGATGAGGCCGGAATGGAACTCAAGACTCTCATCGGCGAACCCTGGTCCGACTATGGCCTGATCGACTCGGGCAACGGCCGCAAGCTCGAACGCTATGGCCGTTTCCGCTTCATCCGGCCCGAACCGCAGGCGATGTGGGCGCCGGCGACCGAAGACTGGCGCGCCGACGGCGAATTCATTCCCGGCTCTGACGAGGATGGCGGCGGCCGCTGGTATTATGACAAGCCGGTGCCGGCCGAAGGCTGGCCGCTGCACTGGAAGGAAGTGACCTTCCAGTCGAGCTGCACCCCCTTCCGCCATCTCGGCTTCTTCCCCGACATGGCGCCGGTGTGGGACTTCATGCGCGCCAGCACGGCCGACAAGCCCGAGGCCGAGGTGATGAACCTGTTCGGCTATACCGGCGTCGGCACGCTGGGCATGTCGGCGGCCGGAGCGCGCATGGTCCATGTCGATGCGTCGAAGAAATCGGTGGCGCAGGCGCGGGCGAACGCCGACCTGTCGGGCATGGGCGACCGGCCGATCCGCTGGATCGTCGAGGATGCGGCCAAGTTCGTCGCGCGCGAAGTGCGGCGCGGCCGCCGCTATGACGGCATATTGCTCGACCCGCCCAAATATGGCCGCGGCCCCGACGGCGAAGTGTGGCGGCTGGAAGAGGATCTGCCGGGCCTCATCGCCAACTGCCGCCAGTTGCTCGACGCCGACAGCCGCTTCCTGTTCCTCACCGTCTATGCGGTGCGCATGTCGGCGCTGGCGATCGGCGAATTGCTGCGCCAGGCCTTTGCCGACCTGCCCGGCGAGGTGGAAGCGGGCGAACTGACCGTGCGCGAGGAAGCCCGCGGCCTGCTGCTCCCCACGGCCATCTGGGCACGCTGGAAGCGGTAAACAGAACGACCACTTAAAGCCCTCTCCCGTTTACGGGAGAGGGCTTATAGGCGGGATCGTCGTCCTATTTCCCGACCTTGATCTCGAACAGCTTGGGCCAGTTCTTGCCGGTGATGAAGACGCGGTCGTTCTTGGCGTCATAGGCGATGCCGTTGGCGACGGCTTCGCTGTCGGTGACGCCGGCCTGCTTGCGCAGCGGGGCGACGTCGATCCAGTCGATCACGCCGCCGCTGCGCGGGTCGATCCGGGCGATCTTCGTGTCGTACCAGACATTGGCCCAGATCTCGCCCCTGACCCATTCCAGCTCGTTCAGCCGATCGACCGCGCGGCCGTTCCAGGTGACGGTGATGCGGCGCTGTTCGCCCAGCGTCTCGGGATCGAGGAAGCGCAGTTGCGCGCTGCCGTCGCTCATGATGATCGACCGGCCATCCTGGGTCAGGCCCCAGCCTTCGCCTTCATAGCGGAAGGTGGAGAGGGGCGAGAAATCGTCCAGTTTCCAGACGAAGCCCTGGCGGTGGCGCCAGGTCAGGCTGACCAGCTTGCCGCCCCAGTTGACGATGCCCTCGCCGAAATAGGGCTGCTCGACCACGCGGCGCTGCTCGACCTTGCCGGTCTTGAGCGTGACCTTGCGAATTTCCGACTGGCCTCCCAGGCCGGTGCTCTCATAGAGCGCGCCGTCGAGGTAGAAGAGGCCCTCGGTAAAGGCCGCCGGATCATGCGGATAGGCCTTGACGAGTGTCCAGGGCGTTTCCGCCCGAGCCGGCATGGTCAGGGTGAGGGCGCAGGCGAGCGCCAGCAGCCAAGCCCTCATTCGGCGGCCTGCGCGGCGATCGCGGTGGCGAGCCAGGCGGGCAGGGTGGCGGGGGCGATCGCCTCCACCCGTTGCAGTTCGATCGACAGGTTGAGGTCGCGCAGGGCGGCGCGCTGGCGCTTCTCGTCGGCCTGCTCCAGCGGCACCGCGACCAGCCGCCGGTTCACCTTGTTGCGATAATGCATGCGCGCGGTATTTTCCTGGCCGACATAGCAGCCCTTGTCATAATCGACGCCGTGCAGTTCCTCGGCATTGGTTTCCAGCCACAGCGTCTGGTCCTGCCCCAGTTCCGCCGCGCCTTCGAACACACCGAGCGACAGCCGATGCGCGCGGAACGCGGCGGAGGCGTCGCCATCGCTCGCCGGCGCCAGCCAGCGGGCGCCAAGCTCGGGCAGGCGCGGGTCGCGGGGTTTGTCGGCCGCATCGATCGCCCAATGCACCGCCAGCGACTCGTCGCGGACGATCACCACCTTGCGCCGCAACCGGTAGAGGGTCAGCCGCTTGGCCAGCGCATCGGCTTGCGCCGCCTCGCAATCGATCAATATATCGCCGTCGTCGCCCCACAGGATGAAGTCGAACAGCGCCTTGCCCTGCGGCGTCAGCAGCGCGGTCCAGCGCGCTTCGCCGTCTTTCAGCGTCAGCACGTCGCGGGTCAGCAGCCCCTGCAGGAAGGGACGCGCCTCTTCGCCGGAAATGCGCAGCACCGCGCGGTCGGTAAGGGTGGTATCGGTCATCGGCTTTAGGTAGGACGGCGGCACGACTTCGCCAAGCCGTTCGCGCGAACAGCAGACAGGAATATCGCCATGACCCAGACCTTCGACATGATCCTCAAGAACGGCACCGTCCATACGCCGGGCGGCGCGGAGCAGGTGGATGTGGGCGTGCGCGGCGGCAAGATCGTCGCCATCGGCACCGGCCTGGGCGATGCGGGCGAAGTGATCGACTGCACCGGCCTCGACGTGCTGCCCGGCTGCATCGACAGCCAGGTGCATTTCCGCGAGCCGGGGCTGGAATATAAGGAAGATCTGGAATCGGGCAGCCGCGCCGCGGTGCTGGGCGGCGTCACCGCCGTGTTCGAAATGCCCAACACCAATCCCAATACCGACACCGCCGAGCGGGTGCATGACAAGCTGAAGCGCGCCCATCATCGCATGTGGTGCGACCATGCCTTCTATGTCGGCGCGACGGCGGAAAATGCCGAGCAGTTGAAGGAACTGGAGCGGATCCCCGGCACCTCGGGCGTCAAGATCTTCATGGGCGCATCGACCGGCAGCCTGCTGGTGGACGATGACAATGCGCTGGCTCGCGTGCTGGCGTCGGGCACCCGCCGCGTCGCCATCCATGCCGAGGACGAGACGCGGATGAACGCGCGCAAGGATTACCGGGTCGAGGGCGATCCCTCGTCCCACCCCGTCTGGCGCGACGATGAAAGCGCGATGATCGCGACCAAGCGGATCATCGCGCTCGCCCGCAAGGCGCGTCGCCGCATCCACATCCTGCACGTCACCACCCCGGCGGAGCTGGAATATATCGGCCAGAACAAGGATGTCGCGACCTGCGAAGTCACGCCGCAGCATCTGACCCTGGCCGGCGAGGACGCCTATCCGCGGCTGGGCACCTATGCCCAGATGAACCCGCCGATCCGCAGCGCGGCGCATCGCGACGGCCTGTGGTTCTGGCTCAACCAGGGCGTGCCCGACGTGCTCGGCAGCGACCATGCGCCGCACACGATCGAGGAAAAGGCGAAGACCTATCCCGCCTCGCCCAGCGGCATGCCGGGCGTGCAGACGCTGGTGCCGCTGCTGCTCAACCATGTCGCCGAAGGGCGGCTGACGCTGCGCCGCTTCATCGAACTGACCTCGTCGGGGCCGCAGCGCGTGTTCGGCCTGACCTGCAAGGGCCGCATCGCGCTCGGCTATGACGCCGACTTCACCGTGGTCGACCTCAAGAAGAAATGGACCGTCGGCAAGGACTGGCTGGCCTCGCGCTGCGACTGGTCGCCGTTCGACGGCATGGACCTGACCGGCAAGGCGGTCGGCACCATCATCCGCGGCAACCGCGTGATGTGGGAAGACAGCCTGGCCAATCAGGCGGTCGGCGAGCCGGTCCGTTTCGAGGCGACCGAATTCAACTGATCGGGATCAGGCCGTCGCCACCGACGGCTTGCAGCCCCCTCCCGCCTGCGAGAGGGGGGGGAGATAACGATCAAATAGCGTCATTGCGAGCGCAGCGAAGCAATCCATCCCGCGCCGGTGGATTGCTTCGCTACGCTAGCAATGACGATGTCGGATTTTTACGGCTAACGACCATTTGACGCCATTCTCTATCTGCCTCAGGATCGCCGAAACCAGACGTTGGGGCTAGAATGCTTAAGAAGGACGACATTGAGCATCCCGTACCTTTGGAACGGCGTGCCGCCTTTCATGCTATCGCTGACGCATTTGTTGCTGGAGATTTTGCTCTGCAAACCCATGTAATCGAAGGGGTTTCGCCAACTGAACAATCGACTGCTCAATTCATCGCGGACAGCATATCTGCTTACGGCGATCCCATCGCCCCTCTGAACCCAACGACATGGGATAGGGCGGTTTATCGTTGGATGGGCGGGTATTGGCAATTTCTCGTCGATCTCACGACCGAAGCCGAAAATGTTAGCGACCTGACGGTTCACGCGATCTTACGGGATAGTGACAATGCGCGAATTGAGGTGCAGTCGGTGCATGTCCCTTAAGGGATAGGCCACGCCCGAAACCGGCCATTCCGCTCCCCACCCAATTCCGCCATCCCAGCGAAGACGGGGATCTCACTTCTTGTGATCTCTGCGAACGGCAGGGGATGTCATTGATGGGCACATGCCGCTAGCCGGCATGGCGCGATAGGGCGGCGCCCCCCTCAACACCCTCTGTCCTACAGCAGGTTGCCGATATAAACTTCCGGTCGGCTCCTTGAGATCGTCAACCCATTCTGTTTCCGCCGGTTTTTCCGGCCCGGCGCAAATTCCATATCGCGCACATGCGCAAACTTCCAAATGTTTCGCAGCCAACGCTTTGAAAAGTCTGGCGGTGATCCGATCGAATCATCGCCAAAGGGCGCCAATTTTCATCCCTCTGGTCAAGTTTGCGCACGATGAGGCTGCGCTTTTGCGCCCTTGACGTCGGGACGAAGCCGCCGGAGCGGCGCTGTTTTCAGCGGACCTTGAAGCTGTATGTGCCGCTGACCGGCTGATGATCGTTGCCCATCACCGTCCATCGAAGATCATAGCTGCCGGTCGGCAGGGCGCGGGGCAGGGTGATGACCAGCCCCTTGCCATCGGCGGCCGCGGCGGTGGTGAAGCCCTTGATCGGCATCGGCGGATGATCGGCCATGCCCGGCATGCCGGTCATGGTGAGGGTGATGCTGCTATGATCGGCCTGCAGCGCCTCGGAAAAGCCCAGGGTCAGCCGGGTCGGCTTGGCGACGCTGGCATTGGCGGCGGGGCTGGCCGCAACGAGCTGCGGCCTGGCGAAGGCGCCGCCGGGCAGGGCGGTCAGCACAAGGGCAGTAGCGATCAGGGGCAGGCGAGGCATGGATGTCTCCGGAAAAATGCGCGTCTTGCAGGGGAATACGCATTGTCCTGTCGCATCCCTCACCCCTCACGCTATTTTGTGCGAGGGATGGGCCGGCCGGATGCGTATCGTCAGGCAGGACATGAAGGACGGGACGATGGACGATCTGGATGACATGCTGGCCGGGCTGCGCGATGCGCCGGCGACGGCACGCTTCGACGGGCTGGAGGCGGCGGTGATGCAGGGGCTGGACCGCCGCCGCGAACGCAGCGTCGCGCGGCGTAGCCTGATGCTGGCCGGGGTGATGGCGATCGGCATCGGCTGGATCGGCAGCACTGTGCCCGCGCAGCCGGCACAGGCGGCGCCCGCACTGATCGGCATGTCCGACTATGCGCCCTCGCGCCTGCTGGAGCGATAAGGATGGGCAAACGTTACTGGCTGGTGGCGCTGGTCGCCTTTGCCGCGGCGCTGGCCGCCGTGCTGGTGGCGCGCACCTGGCTCGCGCCCGCGCCGCCGGTGGAGAATGAGGTCCATGCCCTGCTGCATGAGCGGCTGACCCTGGACGCCGGCCAGAAGCAGCGCATCGCCGATCTGGAAGCCGCCTTCGCCCGGCGCAAGGCGGCGCTCGACGCGGAAATGCGCGCCGACAATCAGCGGCTGGCCGCGGCGATCGCCGCCGAACATGGCTATGGCCCGCGCGTCGCCCAGGCAGTCGACCGGTCGCACCAGGCAATGGGCGAATTGCAGAAGGAAACATTGAAGCACATCTTCGCGATGCGCGGCGTGCTGCGCCCCGATCAGGCCGCGCTGTTCGACGCGGCGGTGGTCAAGGCGCTGACCCAGCCTGTCGGGTGATAGCCGACGATCCCGATGATGCCACGCTGGCGGCGCAGGCGCTGGCCGGGCGGCAGGCCGCCTATGGCGCGCTGATGCGGCGGCACCGCGATGCCGTCTATCGGCTGGCGCGCGGCCATGTCGGCGATGCCGACGCGGCGATGGACATCGTGCAGGAAAGCTTCGTCGCCGCCTTTGCCTCGCTTGCCCGCTATGACGGGCGTCGGCCCTTTCGCGGCTGGATCGCGCGGATCACGATCAACAAATGCCATGACTGGGCCCGCCGTCGTGCCGTCCGCCGCTTCTTCAGCTTCGCCCGGCCGATCGAGGACGCCGCCCATGTCGCCGACGTGGCGCCCGATCCCGAACAGGCGGCCCAGTCCCGCGCCGGCGTTGCCCGGATCGAGGCGGCGGTGGTGGCGCTGCCGGTGGCGCTGCGCGAGGTGGTTTTGCTGCGCGGGATCGAGGGCATGAGCCAGGCCGAGGTCGCGCAGATATTGGGCGTCACCGAAAAGGCGGTGGAAACCCGCCTCTACCGCGCCCGCCGGCAATTGCAGGAGATGTTGAGGGAAAGCGACGCGGCGCGCGTATAGAGCAGCATGACCGATCTGCCGTCCCTCCCTCTCGACCGTCGCAGCCTGATCCGGGGCGGCGCCGCGCTTGCACTGGCGCAGGCCTTGCCCGGCTGGGCCGCCACCGGCACGCAGGACGCGGCGCAGGGCGCGCTGTCGGGCGAGACGATCGCGCTCAGCATCGGCGACGGGCATTTTGCGACCGGCGGCAGATCGGCCCATGCGATCAGCGTCAATGGCGGCACACCCGCGCCGCTCATCCGCCTGCGCGAAGGGCAGGATGTCAACATCGCCGTCACTAACCGGCTGAAGGAAGATAGCTCGATCCACTGGCACGGGCTGATCCTGCCCTTCCAGATGGATGGCGTGCCGGGCATCAGCTTCCCCGGTATCATGCCGGGCGAAACCTTCACCTATCGCTTCCCGGTGCGGCAGGCGGGCACCTATTGGTATCATAGCCATTCGGGCATGCAGGAGGCGATGGGCCTTTACGGGCCGATCATCATCGATCCCGCCGGCGCCGATCCGGTGGCCTATGACCGGGAGCATGTGATCCTGCTCGCCGACTGGAGCCCGGTCCATCCGCACAGGCTGCTGCAAAGGCTCAAGCAGATGGGCGGCTATTACAACATGCAGCGCCAGACGCTGGCCGGGTTGCTGGCGGGAAAGGATCAGGCCCTCAAGGACCGGATCGACTGGGGCGCGATGCGCATGGACCCGACCGATATTTCCGACGTCACCGGCGCGACCTACAGCTATCTGGTGAACGGCATGGGCACGGCCGAGAACTGGACCGGCCTGTTCGCGCCGGGCGAGCGGGTGCGGCTGCGCATCATCAACGCGTCGGCGATGACCAATTTCAATGTTCGCCTGCCCGGCCTGCCGATGACCGTCGTCCAGTGCGACGGGCAGGATGTCCAGCCGGTCGAGACCGACGAGTTCCAGATCGGCATTGCCGAAACCTATGACGTGATCGTCCAGCCCGGCGAGGCGAAGCCCTATGCCCTGATTGCCGAGGCGATCGATCGGTCGGGCCTGGTCCGCGCCACCTTGGCGCCGCAGCTCGGCATGGTCGCGCCGGTGCCGGATCGGCGCGCCCGGCCGCTGCTGGGCATGAAGGACATGGGCATGGACATGGGCGGCATGGACATGGGTCACGGTGGCGTGATCGACCTCAGCCAGCCGGCCAATGAAAGCATGTCCGGCCACGCCATGAAGATGCGCGACAAGTCGGTCGCGCCGGGCGTGAAAATGGGGCCGGGCGTCGCCACCCTGTCGCCGATGCCGGCCGATCGCACCGCCGACCGGCCGACGGGGCTGGAGCATGTCGACCATCGCGTGCTGACCTATGCCGATCTGCGGTCGCTGACACCGAACACGGACCTGCGCACGCCGACCCGATCGCTCGACATCCACCTGACCGCGAACATGGAACGATACATGTGGTCGTTCGATGGGGTGAAGCTGTCGGAAGGGGCGGAGCCGATCGCCTTCCGGCATATGGAGCGGGTGCGTGTGACCCTGATCAACGACACGATGATGCCGCATCCCATCCATCTGCACGGCCATTTCTTTGAACTGGTGACCGGCGAGGCGGCGCATAATCCGCGCAAGCATACGGTGAATGTGCTGCCCGGCGGCAAGCTGAGTTTCGACCTTACCGCCGATGCGCTGGGCGACTGGGCGTTCCACTGTCACATGCTGATGCACATGCATGCCGGGATGATGCGGGTCGTGACGGTCCGCCACGGGGAGGACGCTGCATGAAGGCGCTCGCATTCCTTCTGCTCGCCGCCGCCGCGCCGGTGCAGGCCCAGACGATGGTCCCCCAAATGGACCATAGCCAGATTGACCACAGCCAGATGGATCATGGGGCAATGGGCCATGAGATGTCGGCTACCGACGCAGCGATCCCGCAAGGCACGCTGCCGCCAGTGCCGACCGACCATGCCGCCGACGCGCTCTATGACCCGGCCGCCATGGCCCGCGCCCGCGCGGCGATGACCGCGGAAGGGGGCGGCATGACCTATTCGCAATGGATGCTCGATCGGCTGGAATATCGCGCCGGCAAGGGCGCGGACGGCTATGCCTGGGAGGGCGAGGGCTGGATCGGCGGCGACATCAACCGCTTCGCGGTCAAGAGCGAGGGCGAGGGGGCGTTCGGCGGATCGCTCGAACGGGCCGAGGTGCAGGCGCTCTACAGCCGGGCGATCGACCCCTGGTTCAACCTGCAGGCGGGCGTGCGGCAGGATTTCGGCGAAGGGCCGGACCGCAGCTATGCGGTAATCGGCATCGACGGCCTGGCGCCCTACTGGTTCGAAGTCGGGGTCGAAGCCTTCCTGTCGACCAGGGGCGACGCCCATCTGCGGCTGGAGGCGAGCTATGACCAGCGTATCACCCAGCGGCTGATCCTGCAGCCCGCCGCCGAGTTCAATCTGGCGGCGCAGGATGTGCCCGAACTGGGGATCGGCGCCGGCCCGTCCGACATCGAGCTGGGGCTGCGGCTGCGCTACGAGATTGCCCGCGAGTTCGCGCCCTATGTCGGCGTCAATTGGGAGCGCAAGCTGGGCGACACGGCCGACCATGCCCGTGCCGCCGGCGACAAGCCGTCGGCCACCAGGCTGGTGATCGGCCTGCGCGCCTGGTTTTGAGAGGCGCTTGCAGGTCGCCTGATATTCGATTATCGATCCCGCCGATCCCGCGCCGCACGGCATGGGATCATGATCGCGCCGGTGTCCCGAAAGGGGCTTAATAGGGAATGCGGTGCGGATGGCCCTCTCATGCAGGGTGTCGTCCAAATCCGCAGCTGTCCCTGCAACTGTAAGCGGTGAGCGCGATGTACATGTGCGGACGGCAGAATGCCCGATCCGCCAGCCACTGGGCCGGACGCTAAATCCTGCGAGGCCTGGGAAGGCCGTGCATCAAGCGATGACCCGTGAGCCAGGAGACCTGCCGGCGTCTGGTCGCTCTTGCCTTGGTCCAGGGGATGGCCGCGGCACGGTACCTTCCGTCTGAGCGACGAACGAGCGGCTGGGGCCGCTGCGACGACGCGCGTCGGTTGCCCTTGGGCGCCCGGCCGGCGCGTGTGTCGGACGTTCGCGCGCGTGCCGCTCGTGAAGGTTGCCCCCGCCCGTCGAACGCGGCGCCGGATGGGGGAATAAATGAAGTCCATTATCGTTTCGCGGGCCGCACTGGCCTTGTCCTTGTGCCTCGCATCGCCGGCTCTGGCCGATGAAGGGGAGGGCGACAGCATCGTCGTCACCGGCACCAGCCTGGAAGAGACGCTGCCGCAGCAGCTGTCGCGCTATGGCCATGCGATCGAGATCGTCACCGATACGCAGATCCGCGATGCCGCGGCGATCGACACCGCCCGCGCGCTCGAAGCGGTGCCGGGCCTGTTCATCCGGTCGCAGTCCGGGCCGTTCAGCTATGTCGACATCGCGCTGCAGGGATCGCGCGCCAAGGATGTGCTGTGGACGATGGACGGCATCCGCCTCAACAACCGCCTCTATGGCGGCACGTCGCCCAATGACACCATGGCCGCCAGCATGATCGAGCGGATCGAGGTGCTGAAAGGGGGCGAAAGCCTGTTCTACGGCACCCAGGCGGCGGCCGGCGTCATCAATGTCGTCACCCGCGATTTCAGCGACGATCTGGGCGGCCAGGTCAATGCCAGCCTCGACAGTTTTGCCGGCACCAGCCTGGACGCCTATCTGCGCGGCGCGATCGGCCAGCATCGCTTCGTGGTCTGGGGCAATCGCAGCCAGTCGGACGGCTATCGCCCCTATGACGTGATGCAGCCGAGCGCCACCGATCGCGCGCGCGGCTATGATCTCTGGTCGGCGGGCATCAAATATCAATATGATATCGCGCCGGACCTGCGCCTCAACGCGCTCTACCAGCACACCAAGGCCGATCTCGACAATATCAGCGCGACGCGGACCAAGGAGAGCCGCAACGACCGCAACGAGGAAGTGGCCAGCCTGCGCCTCGACTATACCGGCGAGGATGGCGTGCAATTCTTCCTCAAGGGCTATTTCCACGACTGGAAGACCGCCTATGTCCAGATCCGCAATCCCATTCCGGCGGGGCCGCCACAGGTCATCTACCCGGCCGGCACCTTCTGGGGCTATCAGGATTATGGCGGCAGCGCGGTGGTGCAGCTCAACATGCTGCGCGGCATCGACACGCTGATCGGCTATGATTTCCAGAGCTTCAACGGCCGCGACGACGTCCTGCTGATCGCGCCGACCGATGAACAGGTCCATGCCGGCATCTTCCAGTTGCGCACCAATGACGAATTGTCGAGCAAGGGGCGGATCGCGGCGGGCCTGCGCTACAACAAGGCGAAGGGATCGGAAAAGACGATCTGGAACGTCTCGGGTCGCTATGATGTCAGCGACGCGCTGTTCGTGGAGGCCAATGGCGGCACCTCCTTCGTGCTGCCCGACGCCTCGCAGCTTTATGGCAATGATCCCTGTTGCGAGGTCGGCAACCCGAACCTGAAGCCGGAGGAAAGCCTGAACCTCAACGCCGCGCTGGGCGGTGCGCTCGCCGGCGGTGCGATCCGCTGGAAAGCGACCTATTTCAACCGGCGCATCACCGACCTGATCGACACGACCTATGATGATCCGGCCTTTCCCGACGGCACCTATATCAACGTTCGCGACAAGGTGCGGGCCGAAGGCGCCGAGCTGGAGCTGAATGCGGACCTGAGCGGCGGCTGGGGCCTGTCGGCCAGCTACACCTATTCGCGCGTCCGAAATCAGGGCAGTTCGGTGCAGCGGGATCGCAATCCGGAGCAATATGGCCGCGCCGCGATCGTCTATGCGCCGCAGACCGGCCGCTTCGGCGCCAATCTGTCGGCCAATTGGGTGGGTGATGTCTGGTCGACCGCATCGGGCTTTGGCCGGATGAACTATGGCAATTATGCCGTGGTCGATGCGGGCGCCCATCTGTGGCTGGATCAGGCGCGGCGCAACCGGTTCGGCGTCAATGTCGAGAATCTGTTCGACCGCGACTACGCCTCCACCGGCTATCGTTCGGCGGTCAGCGATGCAGGAGTACTGGACGGCAGCAACAGCCGCTTCCTCTACTTCTACCGGGGCGTGCCGCGCACGCTGCGGGTCAGCTATGGCCTGAGCTTCTGACCATGTTGCGGACGGTCCTCCTGTTGCATCGCTGGCTGGGCATCATCATCGGCGCTGTCATGACGCTGTGGTGCCTGTCCGGCTTCGTGATGCTCTATGTCGACTATCCGCGCCTGACACCGGCCGCGCAGCTTGGGGGGCTCACGCCCCTCACGCTGTCGCCGGGGCAGGCGGGGACATTGCCCGACACCATGATGCTGTCCGCCGCCCGGATCGAGATGATGGCGGGGCGGCCCGTATTGCGGGTGACGCCGGCGCTCGATCCGACGCGGACCATCCCGCAGATGCGGGTGTCCGTCGGCACCCATGACTGGGCGTCGGGGAAACCGGTCGAGCAGGTCGATCCGCAAAATATCCACAGGATCGCGAGCGAATTCGGCCGCAACAGCGCCATTGCCGGCCCGCCGGAGCGGATCGCGCAGACGGAGATGGATCAGTGGACGGTCCAGACCTTCCGCCGCAACGCGCCGCTCTACCGTGTCGATTATGCCGATGCGGCCGGGACACAGGCCTATGTCTCGGGCAAGAGCGGGGAGGTGGTGCAACTGATCACCCGCTTCCAGCGCTTCTGGGGCTGGCTTGGCGCGGTGCCGCACTGGCTCTATCCCACGATCCTGCGGCAGGATGGCGCGCTGTGGAGCCAGGTCGTCATCTGGACCTCGCTGATCGGCTGCTTCCTGACCATCACCGGCCTGTGGGTCGGCATCGCCCGGCTGCGCCGCCGCCGCGACGGAAGCATCGGATCGCCCTATCGCGGCCTGTGGTGGTGGCATCATATGGCCGGGCTGTTCTTCGGCATAGTGACGCTGACCTGGGTGGCGAGCGGGCTGCTGTCGATGAACCCCTGGGGCCTGCTGGACAGCGAGGCGATGATGACGGAGCGCCAGCGGCTGAACGGTGACTTCGCTTGGGGCGATGCGCGCCGGGCGATCGCGGCGCTGCCCGCCCTGCCGCAAAGCACCGTCCGGCTGGAGGCGGTGCCCTTTGCCGGTGCCGTCCATCTGGTGGCGATCGATCGGGCTGGCAAGGCACAGCGATTCGACGCTGCTGGCCGGCCTGCCGCTTTGTCCGAAGCGGGCCTGCGCGCCGCGCTCCATGACGGTCCCGCGATTGGCTCGATCGAGCTGCTGCGGCAGGAAGACGCTTATTATTATGGTCACAAGGCCAGCGTCGCCTTGCCGGTGTGGCGTGTCATCCTGGCCGATGAGCAGGCGACACGCCTCTATGTCGACCCGGCATCGGGCCGCCTGATCCGCGCCTTCGACCGCAATGGCCGCGCCTTCCGCTGGCTGCAGGACGGGCTGCACCGGCTCGACTTCCCGCTGCTGCGCACCCGCCCCTGGTGGGACATCATCGTCCTGCCGCTGCTCGCCATGGTCACGTTGGTCTGCGGCACCGGCACATGGATGGGCCTTTCCAAGCTGCGGCGTGATCTGCGCCGCGTCCGCAATCGCCGGCGGCGCGCCTGCGCCGTGCGGCCCCTGATCGGAGAAACCGCATGACCGCCACCCCTTTGCAGGCGTCGCTTCGGCGACGCAGCATGCCGCTGATCGCGGCGCTCGTCCTTGCCAATCTGGCCGTCTGGGGCTGGGCCTTCGCCCTGTTCGGCGACCGACCGGTGATGATGGGCACGGCCCTGCTCGCCTGGGGCCTTGGCCTGCGCCATGCGGTCGATGCCGATCATATCGCCGCGATCGACAATGTGACGCGCAAGCTGATGCAGGATGGGCAGCGGCCGCTGACCGTGGGCCTGTGGTTCGCGATCGGCCATAGCGCGATCGTGCTGATCGCCGCGCTGGGCCTCGCCTATGCGGTCAGTGCGCTGGCCGGGCTGGAGCGGTTCCGCGCTGCCGGCGGCGTGGTGGCGACGCTGATCTCCGCCACCTTCCTGTTCGCCATCGCGATCATGAACCTCGTGATCCTGCGCCAGGTCTGGGTCACCTTCCGCCGGGTGCAGGCGGGCGGCAGCTATGTCGAGGCGGATCTCGACATGCTGACCGGCGGGCGCGGGCCGTTGTCGCGCCTGTTCCGCCCGGTCTTCCGCCTGATCTCGCGCCCCTGGCAGATGGCGCCGCTCGGCTTCCTCTTTGGCCTGGGCTTCGACACCGCGACCGAAGTGGCGATATTGGGCCTGTCCGCCGCGCAGGCGAGCGACGGCTTTGCGCTCGGCCCGGTGCTGGTGCTGCCCTTGCTGTTCGCCGCGGGCATGGCGCTGGTCGATACGGTCGACGGCATGCTGATGATGGGCGCCTATCAATGGGCGTTCGTGAAGCCGCTGCGCAAGCTCTACTACAACATCGTCATCACCGCCTTGTCGGCGGCGGTGGCGATCGGCATCGGCACGATCGAGACGCTGGCGCTGCTCGGCGACAAGCTGGGGCTAAGCGGCGGCATCTGGGACGTCGCCGCCACGCTCGGCGAGCATTTCAATGATCTGGGCTTCGCGATCATCGGCCTGTTCATCGCCTGCTGGATCGCCAGCGCGCTCTTCTATCGCTGGAAGGGCTATGACGCGATCGAACTGGCGCCGGCCGGGGAGGTGCGGGCTTAGCCTGAACCGTTCGCTTTGAGCCTGTCGAGAAGCCTATGGGCAGCGTTTCTCGACAAGCTCGAAACGAACGGATGTGGATGGTTGGTTCGGCTCAGCCTTCGCGCGCGACCTGGAAGCCGGCGAAGGACTGGCTGACCGGCATCAGTTCCAGCGTGTTGATGTTGAGATGCGCGGGCTGGTTCGCGACCCAGAGCAGGGTGGCGGCGATATCCTCCGCGGTCATCGGATTGGCATTGCCATAGAGGGTGTCGGACGCCTGCTGGCTGCCGGTGCGGACCAGGGTGAATTCGGTTTCGACCATCCCCGGCTCGATCGAGGTGACGCGCACGCCGGTGCCGTGCAGGTCCGACCGCAGGCCGAGCGAAAATTGGCGCACGAACGCCTTGGTGCCGCCATAGACATTGCCGCCGGTGTAGGGATAGGTCGCCGCCACCGAACTCAGATTGATGATCCCGCCCTTGCGCGCGACCAGGCCGGGCAACAGCTTGTGGGTGACGGTGACGAGGCCGGTGATGTTGGTTTCGATCATCTGCTGCCACTGGGCGAGGTCGGCCGACTGGGCCGGCGCGGTGCCGAGCGCCAGGCCGGCATTGTTGACCAGCATGTCGATCGAGCGGAAAGCTTCGGGCAGGCTGGCCAGCGCCGCATCGATCGCGGCTTCGTCGCGCATGTCGAACACCAGTGGGCAGAAGGCCTCACCGATTTCGGCGGCCAGCTTTTCCAGCCGATCGGCGCGGCGGCCGGTGCCGATCACCTGCCAGCCATCGGCGGCAAAGGCGCGGACGGCGGCTTCGCCGATGCCGGCGGTCGCGCCGGTGATGAGGACGGTCTTGGTCATGGGGCGCTCCTGTCTTTTGTCGTCAGCCCCATAGCGTGGTCAGGCGCCTCCGCCCAGCGCCTTCACCAGCGCGACGCTGGCGCGCATCCGCTGGGTCTGGGCGATCAGCACCGCGCGCTGGGCGTCGAGCGCATCGGTCTGGGCCGTCACCACCTCCAGATAATCCGACGCGCCGTCGCGATAGCGGGTCAGCGCCAGATCGCTGGTGCGCTGGGCAGCATCGGCGGCGCTGCGCTGGTGGCCGATCTGGTCGGACAGGTGATGATTGGCGGCAACCGCATCCTCGACCTGGCGAAAGGCGGTGAGCACCGTGTCGCGATAGCCGGCGGCCAGTTCCTCATATTCGGCGCGCGACATCTTCACCTGTGCGCGGCGCTTGCCGCCGTCGAACAGGTTGAGCAGCGCCGATGCCGGACCCAGGCCCCAGAAGCTGTTGGGTGTGCTGAACAGGTCGCCATGGGTGGTTTCCCACCCTCCGGTCAGGCCCAGCGTCAGCGTCGGGAAGAAGGCCGCCTTGGCGACGCCGATCCGCGCATTGGCGGCGAACATGCGCCGCTCGGCCGCTGCGATGTCGGGGCGGCGCTCCAGCAGTTGCGAGGGCGCGCCGGTCGGCACGTCCGGCGCGGCAAGCGGCTGGGTGCGGGCGGCGACGCTGAAGTCCGACGCGATCGCGCCGACCAGCGCGGCGATCTCATGCTCGGTCGCGGCGCGTTCATTGGCGATGGCGGAGATGTCCGCCTTCGCATTGTCCAGCACCGTCTTGGCGCGATTGACGTCGATGCCCGACGACACGCCGCCCTTGTGGCGCCGGTCGGTCAGGTCATAGGCCTTGCCGAACGCTTCGACCGTCAGGTGCAGCAGTTCCGCCTGTGCATCGAGCCCGCGCAGCCGCGCATAGGCGTCGGCGACGGCGGCCTGCAGGCTGAGCCGGGCGGAGGCGAGATCGGCATTGCTGGCATCGGCGTCGGCGCGCGCCGCCTTCACGCTGTTGCGGATGCGGCCCCAAAGGTCGAGTTCATAGTCGAGGCTGCCACCCACGACATAGTCATTATAGGTGACGGCGTTGCCATTGCCCTGGAATCGGTTGCCCGACACGCGGCGCCGGCCGGCATCGGCGCCGGCACTGACCTGCGGGAACAGGTCGGCATTTTCCACCCGCGCGGCGGCGCGCGCCTGGTCATAGCGGGCGAGCGCCGCGGCCAAAGTCGGGCTGGCCTGTTCGGCGCGGGTTTCCAGGTCATTGAGGATGGGATCGTTGAACGCCTCCCACCAATTGCCGCGCGGCGTCGCGTCGGCCGGCTGGGCGGCGGTCCAGCCCGCCACTTCCTTGTAGGCGGCGGGGGCGCTGGTCTGGGGCGGCTGATAGGCCGGCGCCATCGAGCAGCCGGCCAGCAAGGCCGCCGCCAATGTCACGCCCGCGCCGCCGATCCGGCGGTCAGCGCGCATGCGTCGCACCCTTTCCGCCGGCGGGCGCCGACGCCTGCACCTTCACCATGTCACCGGTGCGGATCGCGTCGGGCGGGGTGTCGACGATCCGGTCATTGGGGCTGACGCCGCTGGCGATCTGCACCGTGGCGCCCTCGTCGCGCGAAATGGCGACCGACTTCATAGTGACGCGATTGTCTGCGCCCACCACGGCGACGCTGGGGCCATCATTGCTGTAGAGGATCGCGCTGCCCGGCAGGGTCATGCCATTGCCCTGGCCGGCGCCGACCTTGAAGCTGACCTGGGCGAAGGCACCTGGCTTCAATGCGCCGTCGGGATTTTCCGCCTGCAACTGGACCAGCACGGCGCCCGACTGCGCATCGACCGCACCCGAACTGCTGGTCAGGGTCGCGTTGAAGCTGCGGCCGGGATATTCGGGCAGGGTCAGGGTCGCGCCCATGCCGGGACGCACCGACGCGGAATAGCCCTGCGGCACGCGGACATAGATGCGCATGCGATGGACGTCGGACACGGTGAAGAGCGGCTGGGCGGCGGCATTGCCGGACACCACCAGCGCGCCGATCTGGGCCGATCGGCTGGTGACGACGCCGTCGAACGGCGCGGCGAGGCGGGTGAAGCCCTGCTGGGCCTTCAGTCGCTTGACGTTGGCGAGCGCCGCGTTGGAGACGGCGGTGCGGGCGGCGAGGTCGCCGGCCTTTTCATCGGCTTCCTGCCGCGAGACGGCATCCTGCGCCAGCATCGCGCTCCAGCGCTTCGATGTGGTTTCGGCGAGGCGCTGGTTGGCCAGCGCGGTCTGATAATCGGCCTGGGCGGCGGCGACCTGCTGGTCGAGGTCGGGCGCGTCGAGCACGGCGAGCGGCTGGCCCGCGCGTACCCGGTCGCCGATGTCAGCCAGCCAGCGGCGGACATAGCCATTGGTGCGGGCATAGATGGCGGCGCTGTTATAGGCCTGCACATTACCGGGCAGGACCAGGTCATTGCCCTCGCCATTCATCGTTGGCTTCACCACCGCGACGGTCGGCACCGATGCGTCGGCGGCGGTTTCGCGCAGTTCGTTGGTCGCGCTGATGCGCGAGGCGACGCCCACGCCGACCACGGCGAGCGCGACCACCGCCGCGCCGATGCCGATCTTCTTCAGCGTGCCGCTGTCGGGGCCGGCCTGCTCGGGATTTTCGATGCTGTTATGGTCAGACATGGCTCGGCTGCATTTCCATGTTGTTGGCCTTCGCAGCCTTGCGGCCGTGGACGAAGGCGAAGACGGTGGGGACAAAGAAGAGGGTGGCGATGGTGGCGCAGATCAGGCCGCCGACGACGGCACGGCCCAGCGGGGCATTCTGCTCGCCGCCTTCGCCCATGCCCAGGGCCATGGGGCCCATGCCGATGATCATGGCGAGCGCGGTCATCAGCACCGGGCGGAAGCGGACCATGCCGGCTTCCAGTGCAGCCTTGGTCGCGTCGCCCAGTTCGGCGAGCCGTTCGCGGGCGAAGCTGACGACCAGGATCGAGTTGGCCGTCGCCACGCCCATGCACATGATCGCGCCGGTCAGCGCCGGCACCGACAAAGTGGTGCCGGTCATGAACAGCATCCAGATGATGCCGGCCAGCGCCGCGGGCAGGGCGGTGATGATGACGAACGGATCGACCCAGCTCTGGAAGTTGACGACGATCAGCAGATAGATGAGCACGATCGCGCCGGCGAGGCCGAAGCCAAGGCCCGAGAAGGCGGTGTTCATCGTCGCATATTGGCCGCGAATGGTGATGGTGGCGCCCTTGGGCTCCTCCGCCTTCAGCGACTTGATCGCCCGGTCGATGTCGCCCGCCACCGCGCCCAGGTCACGGCCCTGCGTGGTCGCGAAGATGTCGAGCACCGGTGCGATATTATAGTGCGACACGACCGGCACGGTGTTGGAGCGGACGATGGTGGCAAGGCCGCCCAGCGGCTGAACCGCGCTGGCGCCCGCACCCGACACCGGGACGTTGGACAGGTCGCTCATCGACCCGACCAGATATTCGGGCGCCTGCGCGACGACCGGATATTGGACGCCATTCTGCGGGTTCACGAAGAAGACAGGCGCGGTTTGCGAGGTGCCGGCCAGCGAACTGGCAAGGCTGGTGGTCACGTCGCGTTCGGTGAGGCCATATTGACCGACGCGCGAGCGATCGACATCGACGTCCAGCTGCGGCGCACGGCCGGGCTGTTGGATGCGGGCGTCGGCCAGGCCGGGAATGCTCGTGATCTTCGCCAGCAGCTTCTGCGCATAGGCGCGGTTCGCCTCGGCATCCTTGCCCGCGATCTGGATATCGATCGGCGCGGGGGCGCCGAAGTTCAGGATCTGGCTGGTGATGTCGGCGGGCAGGAAGGCGAAGGTCGTGCCGGGGAAGCGGCGCGGCAGTTCGCGGCGCAGCTGAGAGACGAACTCGTCGGTCGGACGATGACCCTTGTTGAGCGCGATCAGCATGTCGCCGTCCTGCGGACCGATGGTGCCGCTATTGTTGTAGACGGTGTTGATGGAGCTGACTGGCAGGCCGATATTGTCGGTAATCGATCCCAGCTGGTCGGCCGGGATGATCTTGCGCACTTCGCGTCCGATCTGGTCGAAGCGGGCGGCCGTATCCTCGATCCGGGCGCCGACCGGCACGCGGATATGCATGGCGATCTGGCCGGAATCGACCGAAGGGAAGAAGTTGCTGCCCAGGAACGGCAGCAGGCCGAAGGACAGGACAACGACCGCCATGAAGCCGATCAGGAAGGGCTTGCGGGCGTTGAGGGCGCGGTGAAGCATCCCGACATACCCGGTGCGCACCTTCTCGAACCGATATTCGAAGCCACGCTGGAAGCGGACGAACGGGTTCTTCGACGTTGCCGTGCCGGCCAGATGCTCGTCCTCGTCACCGACATGGTGGGGTTTCAGCAGATACATCGCCATGGTCGGCACCAGCGTGCGCGACAGGATGAAGGACGCGATCATCGCGAACACCACTGACAGCGCCATCGGCACGAACAGGAAGCCGGCGACGCCGGGCAGGAAGAACATCGGCACGAACACGATGCAGATGCAGAGCAGCGAGACGAAGGCCGGCGTCACGATCTGTGCCGCGCCGTCCAGGATCGCCTCGATCACGCCCTTGCCCTGCTCCAGGTGCCAGTTGATATTCTCGATCGTCACGGTCGCGTCGTCGACCAGGATGCCGACCGCCAGCGCGAGGCCGCCCAGCGTCATGACGTTGAGGGTCTGGCCGAACATTGCCAGCGCCGCGATCGCCGCCAGAATGGCGAGCGGAATCGACAGCGCGATGATGACGGTCGAGCGCCAGCTGCCCAGGAACAGCAGGATCATCAGCGAGGTGAGGGCGGCGGCGATCGCGCCTTCATGGATGACGCCCTCGACCGCGGCCTTCACGAACAGCGACTGGTCGCCGATCGGCAGGATCTTGAGCGTGTCGGGCAGGGTAGCCGAAATCTTCGGCAGCGCCTGCTTCACGCCGTCGACGATGGCGAGGGTAGAGGTGCTGCCATTTTTCAGCACGGTCAGCAGTGCCGAACGGCTGCCTTCCACATGGACGATATTCTGCTGCGGACCGGCGCCGTCGCGGACATAGGCGACGTCGCGCATGTAGATGGTCGCGCCGTTCACCACCTTGACCGGCAGGTCGTTGAGAGCGGCGATCGATTCCGGCGCGTTGTTCAGGCGGACGCTATATTGGGTCGCGCCGATCTTGACGAAGCCGGCCGGGTTGATCTGGTTCTGCGCGGCGATGGCGTTGCCGACATCCTGTGCCGACAGCCCCTTGGACTGGAGCGCCAGCGGATTGAGGTCGATCTGCACCTGGCGCTGCTTGCCGCCCGAGGGGAAGGGCATGGCGAGGCCGGGGATGGTCACCAGCTGCGGCCGGATCTGGTTCTGGCCAAGGTCGAACAATTGCTGTTCCGACAGGCCCTTGCCCGACAAAGCGAGCTGCAGGATCGGCACCGTCGACGCGCTATAGTTCAGGATCAGCGGCGGGGTGACGCCCGGTGGCATCTGGCGCAGCACGGTTTGCGAGATCGACGTCACCTGCGCAGTGGCGGTGCGGATGTCGGCGCCGGGCTGGAAATAGATCTTGATGACGCCAATGCCCTGCAGCGACTGGCTTTCAATATGTTCGATGTCGTTGACCGTGGTGGTCAGCACGCGCTCATAGGGGCCGACGATGCGGCCCGACATGTCCTCGGGCGACAGGCCGGCATATTGGAAGGCGACCGCGATCACCGGGATGCGGATATTGGGGAACATGTCGACCGGGGTACGCGCGGCGGACAGGATGCCCACGATCGCGATCAGGATCGCCATGACAATGAAGGTCAGCGGGCGATGCAGGGCAACCTTGACGATACCGATCATTCACGACTCCCGGCGCATCTCCCGGCGGAACGATGCCGGGGTGCGAAAATTTGGCGCCTCTCCAGAAGGAATGCCCTTATTTTACGGGTTCTGCAGCCGGGTTGCCAGAGCGGCATGGCGGCATGAGCCTATGAACGGCATTCATGAATGTGACGGCAATCCGCTGGTCGGCCGCAATATGGCACGCGCAGCGGGATCGGGGGCGAATCCGCGCACAATGCCATGGGACGATGAGGACCACCGCCACATCCGCGATGGGCCATGCGCCCTTGGACATTCTGCGTCTAATATATAATATGGCATGATCGATATTTCTGACGAATGGATCAATGGATCTCCGCCATCTCCGCTATTTCCTGACTGTTGCCGAGGAAATGCATTTCGGCCGCGCCGCGCTGCGCCTCGGCATATCGCAACCGCCGCTCAGCCAGCAGATCAGGGCGCTGGAGGAGGAACTGGGCGTGCGCCTGTTCGACCGCACCAGCCGCCGTGTCCGCCTGACCGAAGCGGGGCGCTTGTTCGAGCCGGAGGCGCGGGCGACATTGGTGCAGGCGGATCGCGCCAGCCAGACCGCGCGCCGGGCGCAGCGTGGCGAGATCGGCCATCTGGGGCTGGGCTTCACCGCCTCCGGCCCGTTCGTGCCGCAGATCGCCAGCGCCCTCTATCGCTTTCGCCAGACCTATCCGCAGGTCGAACTGATCCTGCGTGAACAGGGGCGCGACGAGCAGATCGAGAATGTACGCAACCATCAGCTCGACATCGGCCTGGTGCGAGACTTCCTGCCGCCGGTGCTGCCCGAGGACATGGTGTCGCACTGCCTGTTGACCGAGGATATGCTGCTGGCGTTGCGCGACGATCATCCGCTCGCGCTGCGGACGGAGGATCCCAGCATCACCGATCTCGCCGGCGAGCCGCTGGTCCTCTATGGCGCGCCCAATGGTGCGGGCTTTACCGAGCATTTCTTCGCCCAGTGCGAGGCGGCGGGCTTCGTGCCGCGGATCGCGCATGAGGCGCGCAGCCTGGCGACCTTGCTGGGCCTCGTCTCCGCCGGGTTCGGCCCGACCGTGATCGCGCGGTCGATGGCGCGGCTGCATGTCGACAATGTCGTCAACCGCCGCTTCACCTCGCCGGTGACCAGTTCGCTATGGCTGATCCACCATCGCACCCTGTCGCCGCCGGCCGAGGCGTTTCGCGCGACCGTGCTGGAGGATCAACCGCCCCAGATCGTCTCGGCATAGGTCAGGAAATTGCCGCCCAATATCTTCTCGATCCGGGCCGTCGAATAGCCCTTGGCGCGCAGCAGTCCGGCGAGCTTGCGGAACTGGTCCGGGCCGCGCAGGTCGACGACGAAGGGATAGGTGTCGGGCCGTTCGCCCTTGGCGCTGATGCCGGCGGCCTGGCGCGCGGCGATTTCCTTCGCCAGCACCGCCTCATAGGCCTTGAGATCGTCGATCTGCGTCACCGTGCCGTCGGTGCCGATGCCGACATGATCCTCGCCGCACAGATTTACCGCATGGTCGATATGGGCCACGACATGCTCGGCGCGGGCATGACCGGACATGTCGAGGAAGGGCATGAAATAGATGCCGACGAAGCCGCCGCGATCGGCGACCAGCTTCAATTCCGCGTCGGTCTTGTTGCGCGGCAGGTTGGTGACGGCGCGGCAACCGGTATGGTTGATCGAGATCGGCTGTTTCGAGATACGTGCTGCCTCCAGGCAGGTCTGCTCGCCGCTGTGCGACAGGTCGACCATCACCCGCTGGGCATTGCAGCGCGCGACAACCTCGCGCCCGAACGGGGCCAGGCCGCGATTGGCCGGCGCCATCGATCCGTCGCCCAGTTGGTTGGCGGGGTTGTAGGTCAGCTGGAAGATGCGCACGCCCAGGTTTGCGAAAATGTCGACCCGGTTGGCATCCTGACCCATCATCGCGCCATTCTGGAAGCCATAGATCAGGCCGATCTTGCCCTCCGCCTTGGCACGGCGAATGTCGGCGGCGGTCAGGATCTTCATCAGGTCGCGGCTGTTTGCGCGCACCTGTGCATCGGTCTCGGCGACTTCGCGCACGCTTTGCTCGAACGGGTCGTCCGATCCGGAGACATAGCCGAGGGTGATGTTGACGGCGGTGAGGCCCGACGCATGGGCTTCGGCCAGCACGCGCGGGCTGAACTGCGGCACCAGCGAGTCGGCCGGCTGGTTGGGGTCGCCGAGGCCGCCGAGCGCATTGATGACGATCATGTCCTTGATCGGGTCGGCATCCACGCCTGCCGCGCGTGCGCCGCTCGCCGCCAGCATCGCGGCCGACACGCCCATGAAATTGCGCCGATCCAGCTTCATTCGTCGTCCCCCATCTCGTCCTTGGTCACCGGTACATAGGCGGTGCGGGCATAGGCCTTGCCGCGCTTCACTACCGTCTCGATCGTCTGGATATTGGTGATGTCGGCGATCGGGTCGCCTTTCAGCACCACGAAATTGGCGAGCTTGCCCGGTTCGATCGAACCCATTTCCTTGCCCTGCCCGGCCGCCTGCGCGCCGACCAGCGTGGCGGACCGGATCACCTCGACCGGGGGCATGCCGACATTGCGGGCAAGGAAGAGCAGTTCCTCATGGACGGCAGGCCACTGGTCCTCGACCTCGCCGACGAAATCGGTGCCGGTGGAGATGGGAACGCCCATCTTCCACGCCTGCCGGGTGAGGCGGGTGGTGAGGTCGCCGGTGCAGCGCAGCGGCTTCGCCTTGGGATCGGCCTTGCGCTTGGCCTCATATTTCACGAACAGCGCGCCGGTCGCGTCGAGGATCGTGCCCTGTTTCAGCATCGCACGGAAAAGGTCGGCCATCACCGGATCATCATCGCCCGGCGCCAGCAGATTTTCATGCACCGGGGTGCGGTCTTCATAGGCTGCCAGCATCACCGGCTCGCGCTGATAGGCGAGATAGCAGACATGGCTGATCGCGTCCGGCCCGGCGGCGATCACATCGGCCGGGCGGGTGGGAAAGACCGAACTATGCGCCCAGACCAGCATATGCTGGCGATGGGCGGCGGCGGTCACCGCCTTCACCTGGCGCGGGGTGAGGTCGGCATAGACCTTGATCGCGCTGGCCGACGTGCCGCGCGCCAGGGTGATCGCTTCCTTGAGGTTGGTCCTGTCGTCGATCGCCTGCATCCAGGGTGCGGTGCCCGGCGTCACCCCCTGGCTGGCGGCGGCGACGCGCGGATCGGCGAAGAAAGGCCGGCCGGCCATGATCGCGGTATAATAGATGTCGGGTGCGGCGATCTCCGCCATGCGCGCCTCGCGCGCCAGTTCGCCGACCGATCGCAGATCGTCGGCCATATCGCGCACCGCCGTCACCCCGCCATAGAGATTGCGGCGCAGCATCGCCTTGGCCTGCACGACGTTGGGCGGGGTTGCCATATGGACATGGCTGTCGATCAGGCCGGGGATGACATAGCGGCCGGCCAGATCGACCTGCTTCGCGCCGGCGATATCGGCGGCGGGCAGGCTGCCATGCGGCGCCAGTGCAACGATCCGATCGCCGCGCACCAGCATGTCCTGATTGCCGCGCGGCGCGGCGCCGGTGCCGTCGATGATGGTGGCACCGCTATAGAGTATCGCCTCCTCGGCCGGCTGGGGCGGCTGGGCAAAAGCGGCGAAGGGCAGGGCGCAGGCGATCAGGGCGGCAAGGCGGGCGGTGTACATCATCTGTCCTTATTCGCCGGGCCGATAGGTGCGCACGGCATGGGCCTTTATGTCTTCGGGGTAGAAATAGACCGGGCGCAGATCGCCCTTGGCATAGAGGTCGACCTGATCGGCGAAATGGGGCGAGTGGGGATCGCCGCTCTCGCCGCCAGCGCTGACCGCGCGGGCGACGACCTTCGGCCCGAACTCGACCGCCGCGACGAAGCTGTTGCCCTTGGTGCCATAATAGCGCTTGGTTCCCGGATAGCGCGTCGCGCCGAACGCCGCGAGCGATCCCCATTGCGACGAGGCGAAGGGGATGGGCGTGCTGGGCTTGGCGTCGTCGAACGTCTGGACGATCGCGCCGTCATTGCGCTGATACCGGTTGATCTCGCCCCAGGGCACGGCAATGCTACCGAAATCGGCGGTCAGCCGCTCGACCGCCTCGCGCAGCGCCGCCAGCTTCTGCGCGTCGGTCGCGCGGGTCGCCATATAGTCGATGGTCGACAGGCCCGCTTCCTTCGCCGCCGGGGCCACCGCCTTCCATAGCGCCTCGCCCCAGAAGACCGCGAGCGAGGTCTGGGTCGAGGTCAGGCTCCATTTATAATCCCAGCCGCGCAGGCTCTGCACCGCATCGGCCAGCGCCGGATCGGGCGCCTTGTCCTGCGCCGCGATCAGGCCCGGAACCAGTCGGGCAAAGCCGGTCATATAGGGATCATAGGCAGCGCCGATCAGGCTATCGAGGGTAAAATGCGCATTGGCCGAGAGCACGATCTGGGCATGAGGGCCGCGCGGATTTTCACCGGCCTGATCCATGTAGCGGGGAAAGACCTCGCGCTTGGGGCTGTCCGCACCGGCCGCCGTCCAGGGCCAGTTATTGGTGTTCATCGCCCAGCCGCCCTTCGGGTTCACCGCCTGGGGCAGGCTGGACAGGTCATGCAGGCCGCGCCAGTCGGTCGCCGGATCGCTGCCGTCCACCGGCTTCGTATAGTCGAAGCGATCGTCGCGGATCGGCACGAATTGCGGGTGGAGATAGGCGATCTCGCCCTTGTCGTCGGCCAGCAGCGTGTTGTTGCTGCTGTTCGCCTTGTTCTCCGCGACCTTGAGGAAGCTCGCATAATCGCTGGTCTTGGTGCGCAGATAGCTTTGCTCCAGCGCCGGCACCGGCTTGTTCATCAGCGCGAAGGCGATCCACTTGTCGCCCTCGGTTCGCACGATCGGGCCATGATGGGTGGAATAGCCGGTGAAGGCGCGCTGGGCGAGCTTGCCGTCTGGCGTGCGGTAGGAAATGGCGATGGTCTTTTCCGTGACTGGACGCAATTCCTTGCCATAGCGGTAGAAGAGGCGATCGCCCTGCGGCACGATCGTCTCGGCAAATTCGTCGACATTGTCGATGCCGCTCGACGTGTGCATCCAGCCGATATGGCGGTTGAAGCCCTGATAGATGAAGAACTGGCCCCAAGTGACGGCGCCATAAGCGTCCAGCCCCTCGTCGCTGCTCATCTGCAGTTCGGATCGGAAGAAGAAGCTGGTGTGCGGGTTGATCATCAAAAGCGCATGACCGTCCTGCGTTCGGGATGGCGCGATGGCAAAGCCGTTCGATCCCTGCGGCTCGCGATAGGCAAGGCCCTGTTCCAGCATGGTGAGGGCAGCCGGCTTCTTCTCGTAAAAGGCCTGTAGCTGGGTCAGCGGCACCCGCTCGATATCGCCGCCGATGCTGCCTTCGGTGAAGCTCAAAGCCATCCACGGCTCGAACCGGGTGATGACCCGCGGCTTCACCATCGGATGGGTGGAGAGATAATAATTCAGGCCATCGGCCCAGGCCTGCATCAGCTTCTTGAGCCAGGCCGGGCTGCGGGCATAGTCGGCCTGCAACCGGGCGGGATCGATGAACAGGCGCTGGCGCAGATCCTGCCAGATCGCCTTCTCGCCCTCGGCTTCGGCGAGGCGGCCAAGATTGACCAGATAATTGGTCTCGATCCGGTTGAAGTCGTCTTCGGCCTGGGCATAGACCATGCCGAACACGGCATCGGCGTCGGTCGCGCCATGGACGTGGGCGATGCCCCACTGGTCGCGGGTGATGGTGACCTTGGCCGGCGAGAGCGCGGTCGGCGATTGGGCAAGGGCAGGGCAGGCGGCAAGAGCGACCAAGGCCCCCGCAAGGGAGGTGGCGCGCGGCAGGAATTTCGTCATAGAGAGGGGGAGTAATGAAGGGGGCGGGACGGCGCAAGCAGCCTCCCGTCAAGGGGGATGATATCGATGCACAGGCTTTTGATCCTGCTGGCCTTTCTGTTCGTCGCGCCGATGCCGGCCGGGGCGCAGGAGGCCGCGCCGACGCTCTATCTGCTGCGCCCCGATGCCGTGTTCGACGGCGCGGCGTCGCATCGCGGATGGGCGGTGCTGGTGCGTGGCAACCGGATCGAGGCGGCGGGACCGGGGATCGCGGTGCCGTCCGGGGCAAGGGTGATCGACCTGCCCGGCAAGACGCTGGTCCCCGGCTTGATCGAGGGCCATTCGCACCTCTTCCTGCATCCCTATAACGAGACGAGCTGGGATGATCAGGTGCTGCACGAGCCGCTGGCGCTGCGCACCGTGCGGGCCACGGTGTCGGCGCGGGCGACGCTGATGGCGGGCTTCACCACCGTGCGCGATCTGGGCACCGAAGGGGCTGGCTATGCCGATGTCGGTCTCAAGCAGGCGATCGAGCAGGGTATCATCGCCGGGCCGCGCATGCTGGTGGCAACGCGCGCGCTGGTGGCACCGGGCGCTTATGGCCCGCGCGGGTTCGAGCCGGGCGTTGTCGTGCCGCTGGGCGCGGAGGAAGCTGGCGGTCCCGATCTGGTGACGGCGGTGCGGCGACAGATCGCGGCCGGCGCCGATGTCGTGAAACTTTATGCCGATTATCGCTGGGGCAAGGGCGAGCCGAGCCGGCCGACCTTCACCCAAGCGGAAATGGCGGCGGCAGTGGAGGCGGCGCACAGCGCCGGGCGCAAGGTCGCGGCCCATGCCGCCACCGACGAAGGGATGCGCCGGGCGATCCTGGCCGGGGTCGACACGATCGAGCATGGCTATGAAGGCAGCGCCGCGACCTTCGCGCTGATGAAGGCACACAATGTCGGCTATTGCCCGACCCTCGCGGCATCCGACGCCACGGCGCGCTATCGCGGCTGGACCGGGGCGGAACCGGCGCCGGCGGCGGTGACGCAGGCGCGCCAGGCGCTCGATCGCGCGCGGGCGGCGGGTGTCGCCCTCTGCCTGGGCGGCGATGTCGGCGTGTTCGCCCATGGCGACAATGCCCGCGAGGCGGAGCTGATGGCCGCCGCCGGCATGGCGCCCCGCGACGTGCTGGTCGCGGCGACCAGCGGCAATGCGGCGCTGTTCGGTATCGCCGACCGGCTGGGCGCGGTGAAGCCGGGCCTGCTCGCCGATCTGGTCGCAGTCGAGGGCGATCCGACCCGCAGCATCGGCGCGCTGCGCCAGGTCGGCTTCGTGATGAAGGACGGCGTCATCTACAAGGGGCCGGGCGCGCAGCCATGAACCAGGGCGATCGCGCTTTCCTGGGCCATCCGCGGGGCCTCGCCTATCTGCTGTTCACCGAAGCGTGGGAGCGTTTCTCCTATTATGGCATGCAGTCGCTGCTGGCCCTCTATCTGGTCAAGCATCTGCTGCAGCCGGGACAGGCCGACGGCCTGCTCTTCTTCGATGCCTTTCGCCAGCTTTATGGCGGGCTGGACGGCCAGCCGCTCGCCTCTGCCATTGTCGGCACCTATTTTGCCAGCGTCTATGTGACGCCGATCCTGGGCGGGCTGGTCGCGGACCGGCTGCTGGGCCGGCATCGCACGGTGCTGCTGGGCGCGCTGACCATGATGGCGGGCCATTTCCTGATGGCGGTCGAGGTCGCCTTCCTGCCCGCGCTCGGCTTGCTGGTGCTGGGCAGTGGCCTGTTCAAGGGCAATCTCGCCAGCCAGATCGGCGCGCTCTATGGCAATGATGACCCGCGCCGCGACGGCGCGTTCCAGCTCTATTATCTGGGCATCAATATCGGCCTGATCGCCGCGCCGCTGGTGATCGGCACGCTGGCGGAAACGCGCGGCTGGCATGTCGGCTTTGCCGTCGCCGGCGTCGGCATGGCGATTGCCACGATCATCTATCTCGCCGGACGCCGGCATCTGCCGGCTGATGAGCGCGGACCACGATCGCAGGGGCGCATGCGCATGACCGGGCAGGATTTGCGCGGCCTGCTGGGCATCATCCTGCTGATCCCGCTGCTGGCGGCGGCGCTGTTGCCTAACAACCAGATATTCAACGCCTATCTGATCTGGGGCGACGCGCATCTGGAACTGACGTTGGGCGGGCTGCGCGTGCCGACCAGTTGGCTCATCACCCTCGACGCGGGGCTCGGCCTAGCCATGCTCGCCGGTCTGCCTTTCCTTTATCGCCTTTATGCGCGCTACCGGCCCGAGCCTGGCGATCTTGCCAAGCTGACGATCGGGTCGCTCTTTGCGACCGGAGGCATGCTCTGCCTGGCACTGGGATCGGCGCTGGCGGGGGCGGACGGCAGGACGGGGCTGGGCTGGGCGATCGCCTTCCATCTGCTCAACGGCATCGGTTTTGCCCATATATTGCCGGTCAGCCTGGCGCTGTTCACTCGCGCCGCACCGCCGCGTCAGGCCGGGCTGGCGATCGGCCTCTATTATCTCGTCTTCTTCCTGGGCAATATCCTGGTCGGCTGGGTGGGGGGCTTCTACGCCCGCATGCCGGCCACTACCTTCTGGCTGCTGCATGCCGGGATTGCGGCGGGATGTGGCGCGATTTTCCTGATATTGACGCTACGGAAAGCAATTTTCCGGTCGGATTGACGCTTTTTTCACGTTCGACCGATGCCTGGCCTCACACTGGCCATGCCATTCCCGATCCTGCGAGCGCGGGCATCCGACGCGCGCCGACAGGAGGGAATGATGACTGCCGATTTCGATCCCGCCGATTTTGACGGCGACAGCGCGCTCGATACCGACATGCCCGGTTTCGACATCGATCCCAAGCTGCGGTCGGTGCGGCACCTGCCGCTGTTGGTGCAGGCCAGTGGCCGCTACAATTTCGTGCGCTCGCCGCGCTTCCCGATGCCGCGCGCGCTGCCCGGTGCGGTCGATCGCTTTGATGACGATATCAATGCGCTGACGCTCTACACGCGCGAGGAATTGCGGCTGGACGTCGATGGCCGCTATCCGCAGATGACGGTCAGCGGCACGCGCGCCGGCCCGCTGGGGCCAGTCGTCAGCTGGGTTGCGGCGCTGACCCGGACCGGGGCCAATCATTATAGCGGCCAGATCTGGTTCAAGGATGGTCAGGTCGGCGCCATCCCCCATACCCAGATCAGCCTCAAGGTGACGAAGAGCCTGCTCGCCGCCCAGCGCAAGGTGGAGGCGACCTTCAGCGGCGGCGGCGCAGCGAGCTTCGTGCGCACTTATCAGTTCAGCTCTGCAAGCTTCCGTCCGGCCGAGTTCGAATATGACACGGTGGCCGGCGCGACCCGCGTGACGGAGATCGGCACGCACGATCATCCCAATCATCCCGCGACCATGGTCAGCGAGACGCTGAGCCTCGACACCGTCTATCGGCGGGCGGGGTTCAACGTCAGCGATGCGCCCGGCAATGGCGCCATCCCGCTCGGTGCGGCCGGCGCGGACCAGCGCTGGACCGACCAGGAAATGCATGACGCGATGCAGATCTACTGGTCGCGCTTCGCCGACAAGCCCCAATGGTCGCTGTGGGTGCTGTTCGCCTCGCTCCATGTGCAGGGCAGCAGCCTGGGCGGCATCATGTTCGACGATATCGGGTCGAACCATCGCCAGGGGACGGCGATCTTCACCGACGCCTTCATCGCCCATCCGCCGGCGGGCGATGCCGATCCCGACGCCTGGGTGCGGCGGATGCGCTTCTGGACGGCGGCGCATGAGGTCGGCCACGCCTTCAACCTGGCGCATAGCTGGCAGAAGGCGCTGGGCACGCCCTGGATTCCGCTGGCCGACGATCCCGAAGCGCGCAGCTTCATGAACTATCCCTATGCGGTGGCGGGCGGTCAGGCGGCCTTCTTTGCCGATTTCGACTTCCGCTTTTCCGATCCCGAACTGCTGTTCATGCGCCATGGCCCCGAACGCTTCGTGCAGATGGGCAATGCCGACTGGTTCGACCAGCATGGATTTTCGCAAGTGGCGATGGACCCCAATGAGGAGTTCGGTCTGACCCTGTCGGTCAATGCCCGCGACAATCGCCTGCCTTACCTGTTGCCGCCGGTGGTCGAGATGGCGCTGGTCAACCGTAGCGGCCGGCCCAAGCTGGCATCGGCGGCGCGCCTGTCGGAACGGGCAAGCCTGACTTTGATCATCAGCAAGGATGGTCGGCCCGCGCGCCAATGGTCGCCCTATTCGCGCCATTGCGGCGAGAGCCTGGAAATCATCCTGGGTCAGGGTGAGGCGCTCTATGACAGCGTGCTGGTCGGCGCCGGTCGCAATGGCTGGGACATGGCTGAACCGGGCCGTTACACCATCCAGGCGATGCTGGTCGTCGATGGCCGCGCCGTCATTTCCAACCCGCTGGAGGTGAAGGTGGAGCCGCCCGAAAACCGCGAGGAAGAGCGGCTGGCGCAGGATATCTTCACCCCGGAAGTCGGCCAGGTGCTGGCCGTCAACGGCACGCGCGGCGTCCAATCGGCGGTCGATGCGCTGCGGGCGGCGATGCGGATGCGCCAGCATCCGCTCGCACGGCAGGCGGCGATCGCGCTCGCCGGCCCGCTGGCCGACGAATATAAGCTGCTGCAGGTGGATGAGCGGGCACGGCCCGGCGAAACCCCGGCCGCTGCCGCCCGCCGCATCGAGGTTTATGACGCCGATCTCAAGGAAGCACGCCACCTGCTGGCGATCGCGACCGAGGGTAGCGCCGATGCCGCCGTCAATGCCGTCGGCCATACCCGCTTCCTGCGCGAGGCGGGCAAGCTTGCCCTCGCACTGGATGGTGGAGTCGCCCCGGCGCTGCGCCAGGCGGGGCTGGGCTTCGACGCGGTGCGGGCAGGCGACGTCATCGGCGGCTTCAACCTGGGCCAGGACATGCAGCGCATGCTGGCCGCCAAGGCGAACGGCCTCAGTATCTGATCCATGCGGGCGCATCGCCTGTCATGGCGGTGCGTCCCATCATTCCGAAAGGGGACCAACAATGTCGGAATTTCGCAAAATCACAATCGCACTCGAACAGGGATTCAAGGATGACAGCGTTCGTATCTCGATCGGCGACCGGCTGGTGCATTGGCTCGACCATGTGAAGACCCGCGCCAAGATCGGCGTCGCGCATACGCTGGAACTGACCCTGCCTGCCGGCAATGATCCGGTGCAGGTGGAATTGCCGAGCAAGGATGTGCGCATCTCGATCGAGCCGGGGATGGGTGAGGCATGCTATTGGGGCGTGTCGGTCAGCCCGAACGGTAAGGCCATGTATGTGAAGCGCTCAGTCGAGCCCTTCGCTTATGTCTGATATGCTCCGTGCGGCGTTGATAGGGTTTTCCCTCATTGTCCTCGCCCTGCTTGTCATTACGGTCCCGCAACCTACTTTGATCCATCACGAACTATGGGGGTATATATGGCTGAATCCTACGACACCGACGCCAATTATGTCATCAAGCTGACCGACCCGGCCGACCCGGCCAAGGTTGTTGGCTATGCCTTTGTCGAGCAGGTCCACTATCTGGCCGCCGACGATGACAGCGATGATGCCAAGGCCGCGATTGCCGGCGTGGCCGGCCTGTTCACCGACGGCCCGGTTCTGGATGCGGTCGCCCTGCCGGGGCAGCAGCGCGCTACCCGCGCCTATTTTGCCGAGATCGGGTCGGGCAAGGCCGACTTCGCCTGAGGCCGATCGCGCCATGAAGATGTTCCGGCGCGGGGCGCATCGCTCCCGCCGTCCTGCCGACACCCTCGCACGGATCACGCCTGTGGCCCGTGCGCTGGGTGTCACGCGGCTGGCCGACGTGACCGGCCTTGACCGCATCGGCATCCCCGTATTCCAGGCGGTCCGTCCCCTGTCACTGTCGCTGTCGGTGTCGCAGGGCAAGGGCGCCACGCCCGATGCCGCGCGCATCTCCGCGCTGATGGAAGCGATCGAGCTGCATCATGCCGAAACCTGTCCCGCCAGCAGCCATGGCATTGCGGAGGCCGGCGAAGCCCGGCTCTGGAGCCAGATGGCGCGGGCCGACAAGCAGGGCGCATCCTTCGATCCGGCCCGACCGCGCGGCTGGGTCGAGGCGATCGACCTGCTCAGCGGCCGGCCCATGCGGATACCCCATGGGCTGGTGACGATGGATTTCACCGTGCCGGCCGAACCTGATCTGTGGCCCAACAGCAATGGGCTGGCATCCGGCAATACCCCGGCCGAGGCGCGCTGTTCGGCGCTGTGCGAACTGATCGAGCGCGAGGATCATGCCCGCTGGCTGGAACAGGGACTGCGCGCGCGCCGGGCAAGCGCGATCGACCCGGACAGCATCAACGACCGGCTGGGCCGCAGCCTGATCGCGCGGGTGCGGCGCGCGGGCCTGTCGCTGTCCTTGTGGGACATGACTGGTCAGATCGGCGCGGCGGTGATCGGCTGCGCCATCACGGAAGGGGGCGCGGCACGCAGCGTGCAATTGCCGCCGGCGATGGGGGCGGGATGCCATCCCGATGCCGGCGTTGCACTCGCCCGCGCCATTTGCGAGGCGGCACAGACCCGTGCCGCGCTGATCGCCGGCGCGCGCGACGATATCGATCCGGCGCGCTATCGCAATGCCGGGCAGCAACGGCAAGGCTTCCTGTTGGCGATGCTCGATTTCGCGCCGGCAACCCGACCCTGGTCGGCGGTGCCCTCCGTAGCGCATGACGGGGCGGAGGATGATCTGGCCTGGCTGCTCGATCGCTGTGCGGCGGTAGGCGCGGGGCCGGTCGCCTGTCATGACCTGACCCGGCCCGACCTCGGCATCGATGTGGTGAAGCTGTTGGTGCCGGCCTTTGGCGATCATGACCGGCCATCGCGCACAGGCACGATGCAAGCGGCGATGGAGCCGGCATGAGCAGGCATGCGATTGTCTTTGCCGGGCCGAGCCTGGGCGGTTCCGCGATGGCCTTGCCCGATGGCGTCGAGTTGCGCGGACCGGCGCGGCGCGGCGACATACTGCGTGCCGCGATCGAACGACCGGCCGCGATCGGCCTGATCGACGGACTGTTCGAAACCACGCCATCGGTCTGGCACAAGGAAATCATCCAGGTGATGGCCGAGGGAATCGCCGTCTATGGTGCGGCCAGCCTGGGTGCATTGCGTGCGGCGGAACTGGCGCCGATCGGCATGGTCGGCATCGGGGCGATCGCGCAGGCTTACACGGCTGGGCAGATCGAGCGGGACGATGCGGTGATGGTCAGCCATGCGCCGCCAGAACTGGGACATCGCGCGATGACGCTGGCGCTGGTGGATGCCGAGCATGCGATCGAGCAGGCAGCGATGGAGGCAGGCGATCGTGCCCTGCTGCTGCGGCTGGCACGGCGGATGAATTTTCGCGATCGCAGTTGGGCGTTGATTGGCGAAACATTCTGTCAGGCGACGGGGCGCCATCTGCCGCCGATCGATCAGCGGTTAAGCCTCAAGCGCAAGGATGCGGAACTGTTACTGCGGACGATTGCGGGACCGGTGGCAGCGCCGCGTGTCGCGCCGCCGCCGCAAAGCTTCTTCCTGCGCAGCCTGCGCACGGAGATCAGCGCGGCGTGATGCGCAATCCGGCCTGTTCCAGCCCGGTCAGGAACAGGGTGCGTTCGGCCGGACCCTGCAGCGGCAGGAACTGGATCATAGTGTCGACCAGATCGGCGTCGCGGGCCGGGGTATCGCCCTGCCAAAGGCCGGCGAAACGTTGGCGCAATTCGTCGATCACCGGGGCGGCCCGCTTCACGCCGCCCAGCATGCCCAGATTGGCACCCCGCACCGCCAGATAATGGATCGACCGGTTGCGGCCGATCTCGAACTGGGTTTCCGCCGCCTCATGCTCGCCCGACAGGGCGTAGAGCACTGCCAGATCGGAAAAATATTCGTCCGACGGAAAGGGGTTCAGCTCGAAGGCGCGGGCGATCAGGCGCTGCGCTTCCTTCATCTCGCCCAGATGGACGAGGCCGAAGCCGATCTCGTTGATGCCATCGGCGTGAAAGGGCGTCAGGTCGAGCGCGGTCATGAAGCCCTGCATCGCCTGCTTCATGTCGCCGCGGCGCAAATAGCACCAGGCCAGGCGCGACTGCACGCCGCCATGGGTGGGTTCCAGCGCGACCGCGCGGGTGCAGAGGTCGAAGGCGCGGGCGCGCAGCGGCGCGGCGTCATGGCCCGCCATCAACTGCATGAAGTCGGTGTTGTAGAGGCGCGCCAGTTGCAGATAGGCGTTGGTCAGGCGCGGCTCCAGCAGGATCGCGCGTTCCAGCAGGTCGGCACCTTCCTGCACCTCGGCTAGGCTGGCGGCGGCCAATATCTTGGCGCGGGCGGTGAAATAGAGCGGATAGGCGTCCGACCCGCTGGGCACGCGTCCTTCCATCAGCTTGCCGACATCGCGTTCGACCACCGGCAGGATGGCGCCGGCGATCCGGGCGACCAGATCGTCGATCGCGGCGAGCAATTCGCCCTGGCGCACGGTCAACTGGCGCGTCCAGACCAGGAATCCGCTGTCGATCCGCGTCATGCGCAGGTTGATGCGCCAGCCATCGCCATCGGCACGGACCGACCCGTCCAGCGCGTAGCTGGCGATCGAGGCGGGGGCGGCCGCCTTCATCCGCTCGGCCGATGGCGCGTCGACCGACAGGATGCGCAGGTCGCGCATGCCGCCCAGGGCGGTCTGCAGATCGTCATGGCAGATGCTGGTGAGCAGGGCGCCGTCCGGGCCGCCATCGCCGATCAAGCTGAACGGCGCGATCACCAGGATCGGTGGCTCGACATTGGCCCGCGGGATTGTTGCGATGGTCGGCGCGGCGGCCGCGCGCGGGGCGGGAGCGATGACCGATCCGACCGTCGTCAGTTCGCGCAGCAGCCTTTCGGTGTCGGGCGAGACGCGGGCATCCAGATCGCGTTGCAGTCCGGCCTCAAGCTGGCGATAGCGGCGGTGGAGCGCGACATGGTCGCCGGCCCTCTGGTCGAGCGCCATGCCGAGCCGGGCGATCCGTTCATCGCCGGTGTCGAGCCGCTGCAACTGGGTCAGGATTGCACGGCGTAGGTCGAGCAGATCGTCCTGGCCATTGCGCTCGACGGCGTGCAGCACATCCTGGACGATACGCTCGCGCCAGCGCTGCCGCTCGATCATCAGCCAGTCGTCGAAGCTGCGATCCAGCCCCTCCAGCCCGTCCAGTATCGCGCTGCCCGCGCCATCCAGGATACGGGCCAGTCCGGCCAGGTCGTTGGCGGCGGTGCAGGCCAGTATCTCGCCCAGGTCGCTGGAAAAGCCACCCTCTGCCAGATGCAGGTCACGCCGTTCGATATGGATGAGCGGGGCGGCTGGATGCGCGCGCAGGTCGCTCAGCGCTTGGCGCAGGCTGGCGCGGGCCTGCACCTCGCCCCGGTCGCTCCATAACAGGCCGACCAGCCGGTCGCGGCTGGCGCGGCGGTCTGGCTCCAGTGCGAGATGGGCGAGCAGGGCACAGGCCTTGCGGCTGCGCGGGCTATGGTCGCGCCCATCCGCCTCGTCGATCAGCCGAAAATCGCCGAGTAATCGTAAGCGAAACCGAAGCTCGCTAGCCGCTATCACCATTGCGCCCTTTATTGCTGGCGACCCGTAGTGCCCGGCCGCCCGTCATCTGCCCTAACACAGCTTGCTGAACAGGGCGACGGTCCGTTTAGGCTGCGTCACGATCCAGGGCCATAGCCAATTCAGCGGTCGAACAGCTTGATCTCCGCCAGCCGAATCGCTTTGCCCTGGGGCTGGCGCATGAGCACCCGCCACTGGCGCGCGGCGCGGCCCGCAAAGCGCAGGTCGGTCACGCCATTGGCGATCGGCGCGCCCTTGGGCGTCGCGACATCGCGCCATTGGCCATCAACCATGGCCTGAAGGCGATAGGATTGCGGCACGGCAAACTGCTTGCCGTCGGCGAAGAAGGCGAGTTCGGCGCGGCCGATGGACACGGGTTTGCCCAGGTCAATGGCATACCATTGGTTGGCCTCTCCCGGCGCGGAGGACCAGCCATTGGGCATTTCGGGGAAGAACCAGGTGCGTCCATCGATCGCGTCATGGACATTTTCAGGATCGCTGTTGCTCGACGCGCTGCCGATCGGGAACTGGCTGCGTACCAGTTGCACGGCGCGGTTGATCGGCCGGGCGACCGGCGCATTGGCGACGCGCGGCACCGGCAGCTCGATCCGGCCCAATGTCTCGCGCCGGGCGACTTCCTTGCCGTCGACCTCGACCGACAGGCCCTTGCCCCGGCCATAATGGCTGCCGTCCGCGTCCCAGGTCACGGCGATGCGATGGCCATGATAGGGCACGTCCTGCGCCCGGAACCAGGCCAGCGCCTGCGGATCGCCGGCGTCGGGCAGTAGCGGGTTCACCTCCAGCACGTCGTCGGCGCGGGGGCGGATGCCGACCAGCCCGCCCAGGATCAGGTCATTATAGCCCGAGTGGAAATAATGATGGCTGCGATCGAGGCCGACGATCGGCTTGCCGGTTTCGGGATGATAATCCTCCTCCAGGTCGAGCCGGTCGCCCTGATAGTGGAGCGCGGTATATTGGCGCAGCAGACGCATATAGTCGCTGCGGGTGACCGGCCCCTGCCGGCGGTGATGATCGAGCAGGTTGGCCATGGCGATCAGTACCTGGGTCGTTTGATAGGGCCAGATCGGGCCGTTCCACTGGCATTCCGGCGCGTCGCCCAGATAGCGATATTGCCGCATATAATATTCGTAATTGGCCTCGACCGTGCGCATGCCCGCCTTGCCGGCGAGCGAGGCGGGGTCGAGCAGGTGCGCCCAGGCGCCGGCATATTTCGCCTCGTCCGGGACCAGGTCGAACATCCAGGGGAGATAGCCGACCAGTTCACGATTGCGGATCGGATCCCAATAATTGACGTGCGGATTCTTGCGGCTTTGGTGCCGGTCGATGAAATGGCCGAGCTTCTCGCTCCACAGGTCGGCCAGGACATGGTCCTTCAGTGCCTGCGCGCGGGCCTCATATTCCTGCGCCATTTCGGTGTCGCCGGCCATGGTCGCCATCTTCGCCAGCGCGCGGGCATTGGCATACATGTAACTGTTGACCGAGGGGCGGAAGGCGTCGCCGCCACGGAACCCGTCCTTGCCGCCCGAGGCGTCGATCGAGGAGACGGTATATTCGGTCGCGTCGAGCAAGGGCTCGACGAAATAGAGGCCCTTGTCGAAGTCGAACTTCTCGTCCCACAGGCGATAGATGTGGCGCATCACTGGCAGATGTTCGAGCACGCCCGCCTTGTCGCCATCGATCAGGTAACGGCCCCAGACCGAGTCCGCCATATAGTCGGTGAAGTGGCGGTCATTGCCGCCGCGATACATGAAGCGGATATAGTCGTCGGCAAAGCGCCGGTCGTTCAGCCATCGTCCTTCGGCCAGATGAAAGCCGGTCGCGTCGTTGAGGCTGGCATAGGGATGGCGCTGCCAGTCGACATCGTCGAAAAATTCGGTGGTGATATAGCCTTCTTCGCCCAGGTCGCGCTGATGGCCACGGTAGAGCTGCCAGCGATAATAATAGACGGCGTCGATCTTCGGATCGGCGGATTCGAAGAAGGGGATGCGATCCTGATACCAGGGTGCGTCATTGCCGAAGCGCTGCACCGCGATGGCATGGGTGTCGAGGCCGGCGGAGCGGGGAGGGGGAGAGACGGCGCCCATGCCGATCATGGCAGCCCCTGCCAGCAGAAGCATCCTCATCGCGCGCATCGTCCGTCTCCCTGTATCCTGAAACAAATATGGCGGCCGTTCCGGGGAGTTGGAGAGGTTTCCCGGAACGACCGCCATGAAAATGGGGCGCAGCGAGGAGACGCCACGCCCCATCGGGCACTCAGTCAAACTTGAAACGGACACCCAGAGCGAAGGTCCGATCAATCAGCAGCGTGCTGGAGTTGAACTCCGTCGGATTGCCGACATCGCCGAACTTGTAATAGTTCTGCTGCTTCGCCTTGGTGATGTTCACCGCGTCGAAAGTGACGCCGATATCGTCATTGACGTTCCAGGTCAGCTGGAAGTCCAGACTCTTTTCAGGCGCGCGCCACATGCCGATCGGGTTGGCGAAGGAGCGGCCTTCATTGTTGTTCAGGAACCCCTTGCGCCAGATGTAGGACAGCCGGGCACCGACCGGACCGCTGTCATAGGCCAGCGTGGCGTTATAGGACAGCTTCGACACGCCGAAGAAGGCCGACTTGGTGGTGCCGGTGATCTCACCTTCATTGTTGACGACCGGGATCGTCTGTTCGGAATCCAGGATCGTCGCGCTGCCGGTGAAGCCCAGGCCGTCGAGAATCGACGGCAGATAGGACGGGAAGTAGGTCAGGCCCAGTTCCACACCCTTGAGCGTGCCGTTCGAGGCGTTTTCCGGCCGGGTGATATTGAAATATTCGGTATAGGTTTCGTTGCGCGGCAGATAGTTGTTCGGGATGAACTCACGCACGGTCAGCGGCACGACCAGACCGTCGATCTTGCGACGGAAAGCGGTCGCATAGATGGCGCTGTTGCGTTCGAAATACCATTCGATCGCAAGGTCCATATTCTTCGAATGGGTCGCACGCAGATTGGCGTTGCCCGACGAACCCGAGCCGAAGCCGATGCGGGAGAGATCGCCCGTCAGCGCCAGATTGGGGTTGAGGTCGCCAAAGGCCGGACGGCGCAGCGTTTCGCCATAGTTGAAGCGGATACGCAGATTGTCGGTCAGATTATAGCGCGCGGTGAAGGACGGCAGGAACTTTTCCGAGCCGGTCGATACGGTGGTACGCGCGAAATTATTGCCGCGGTCGAAATAGTCATACAGCGTGTCGATCGCAACGAAGCGCACGCCAGCCTGAAGCTGCAGCGGGCGGCCGAAGATTTCGACTTCGCCATCGGCCATGACATAGGCGGCCAGATTGGTTTCGTTGATGCCGAACACATGGCCGAAAGTCATTTCGTCCGACAGCAACAGACCGGGGGCTACGGAACGATAGAGGCTGCGGACAGCATCCTTGTCCATGCTGCGCGGGTCAGCCAGCACCCAACTGGTGGGGATGTCGGCGCGTCCGTCGAAGAAGCCGCTGTTGGTGAAGGGGGTGCCCTGGCTGAAAGCCGCCAGCGTCATGCCCGGCAGGCCGCCGGCGCCCTGATCACGGACGTAGGAATCGGCGTTGCGATCATCGAAGCGGAAGCCGGCCTTGATGCGACGCAGGAAGCCTTCGTCCCACTTATATTCGCCGTCCAGCATCATGGTCAGGGCGCTGCCGGTGTTCTTGGTGCCGCTGTCGAACAGGTTGCCGACGGTCCACTGGCTTGCATCGGTCAGCACGCCCTGATTGGCGAAGCTGTAGGCCGGCAGGCCGCCACCCGCGTTGAAATCGACGTCGATGTCGAGCGGGCCGCGATCGGTACGGATTGCGAAGAAGGAGGTTTCGTTCTTGCTGTCCTGATAGGCGATGTCGGCGACGATCTTGCCGCGCTCGCCCACGTTCCACTTGGCGTTCAGCGCATAGACGTAGCTGTCTGTCTTGTTGGTCGCCATGTCGCCGCTGTTGAAGCCGGCGACCGCGCCCATCTGGCGCGACTTGATGATGTTGGTGCCATCATAGAGTTCGAAGCTGTTGGCCACGTCGGCGGGCAGGTTGCCCCACCAGTCGGCGAAGCTGAAGTGCAGGCTGTTGAAGGTTTCCCCACGGAAGCCGGTGTAGAAGACTTCGGCGGTGTAGACCGAACTATCATTGGGCGCCCACTGGAGCGCAGCGTTGACCGACGGACGCTCGCGCTTGCCGTAGAGGTCGGACGCGATGACGGCGTCACGCGACAGATAATAGGGCGTTTCGACGCCGTTGATGTTGAGTGTCGAACCCGGTGCGGTCGGCAGGCCGGCGTCGAGGCCCGGCGTCCAGTTTTCGTTGGTCGCGCCAGGGAAGATACGCTGCAGCGGGGTCAGGCCCGAACCTTCGGGCGGATTCTCGGTGGCGAAGGGCACCATGGCGCCGGCCTGGAGATTCTGGTTGCGATAATGGGCGCGGGTGTAGCTGCCGTTGATCAGGAAGCCGATGTCACCGATGCCGGTTTCCCAGCGATCGCTGACCAGCAGCGCGACGTTCGGATTGAACTTGTCCGCCAGTTCCGAATAGACGCCGCGCGCCAGGCCGGAAATGGTGAAGCCATCGAAGTCGAGCGGGCGACGGGTCTGGACGTCGATCTGGCCGGCAAGGCCGGTTTCGAGCTGGTCGGCCGAACGCGTCTTGTAGACATCGACCTGCTTCACGAGGTTGGCCGAGATGTCTTGCAGGGCGAAGGACGTGCCGGCTGCAGTGAAGATGTTGCGGCCGTTAAGAGTAGTCAACGGGTCGGTCAGGCCGCGAATGGTGATGGTTGCCGCTTCGCCGCCGGCGCGGTCGGTGACCTGGATACCGGTTACGCGCTGAAGCGCTTCGACGACATTATTGTCGGGCAATTTGCCAACGTCTTCGGACACGATCGAATCGACGATCTGGGTCGATTCCTTGCGGACGTTCAGGGCACCGACGATCGACGCGCGCACGCCGGTGACGACGATATCTTCGGTCGGTGCTTCTTGCGCGATGGTCTGCGGAGCGGCGTCGGTCTGCGCGAAGGCGGCGCCCGACAGGGTCAGCGCGACAAGCGACGCAGAACAGAGTGCGATCGGCCGGATAGCCATTTTCAAGTCCTCCCCAAGGGGCTGGCCCGTTGCCATGCCCACGAATTACTCGGACTAATTATTTCCACATGCTGAGAAGCGCAAGTGAAATTTTGGGCCAGGGTTGCGCTACGTGGCACCCATGTTGCAAATTTGCCGCAGGGATTTTGGCCCGGTTTTTCGGGAGTTTCAGGCTATAAAAAGCCGAAAGGCCATGGGCTTGCGCGGCTTTTGGCGGCGCGAGCCCATGGCCCTATTTGTCAGACTCGGCGAGTCGCGGTCAGTCGGCGTACCATTGCGTGCGCGGATCCTTGCTGCGCGCAAGGCCGATGTGGCCGTCGATCGCGGCGAGATGCTTGCCGGCGACGGCGATGGTCGCGAAGCGCACCGTGCCCTGGGCCGCATCCTCGAACCGGACGAACTGGCTGCGCAGCGCGAAATCGGCGCTGCGATCATCCTTCATCAGGCTGACCGTGCCGTCCTTGGCCGCGACCAGATAATGGTCGGGCAGCAGGATCGGGGAGAGCATCACGCTCTTCGCGCCGGCGCGGCCGGGCGACTGGCGGAACTGGGTCTGGGCGAGCGCGGGGTTGCCCGCGATCAGGTCGGTGCCCTGATGGGCCAGCAGCGCCTTGGGATCGGCAGCCGAGACGAACCGTTCCGGCATGGCGCCATTGCCCACGGGCACGCCGAAGTCCGGGGTGCCGTCGGCCTGGAAATAGAGGCGCTGGACGCGGGTGTGACGGTCGGGGTTGAACAGCGGGTCGCCCTGGATCGCCTCATAGTCGCGGCCATGATAGACGAGGATGTCGCGGCCCTTCTCGTCCACGGTGAAGCTGTTGTGGCCGGGGCCATAGACGCTGGTTTCGGTGCAGGTCTTGAATACCGGCTGGGGCGACTTGGTCCAGCTCTTGGGGTCGAGCAGGTCGGCATTCTCGTCCGCGGTCAGCATGCCCAGGCAATAGCGCGCGTCGGTGGCGCTGGCCGAATAGGTCATGAACAGGCGGCCGTTGCGATGCAGGACGGCGGGGGCTTCGGCCACCTTGTAGCCGCGCACTTCCCAGTCGAGCGTGGGCACGGTCAGGCGGGTCGCCTTGCCGGCCAGCTTCAGCGGGGATTCGAGCTTGGCGATGTAGAGATTGCTGTTGGTATTGATGCCCGGTTCCTTCTGGGCCCAGGCGAAATAGCGCACGCCCTTGTGGACGAAGCTGGTGGAATCGAGGTTGAAACTGTCCCAGGGGGCCTGGAACTCACCCAGCACGCTCCATTTGCCGGTCATCGGATCGGCGCCGTCGCACACCACGGCATAGGTGCGGATGCGGAACACGTCGTCGCCGCCGCCGCTCGGGCCGGCAGCGAAATACATATACCATTTGCCGTCGATCTGGTGGAGTTCGGGCGCCCAGATGAAGCCGGAGCGTGGGCCGCTCGCCTCATGGCGCCACAGCACGGCTTCCTCGGCCGTGGCAAGGCCGGCCAGCGTCTTGGAACGGCGCAGCACCAGCCGGTCATATTCGGGCACCGATCCGGTCATGTAATAATAGCCGTCATCGTGCTGGAAGACCTGCGCGTCGGCGCGCTGCTTGACCAGCGGATTGACCGGAACCGGGGCGGCTATGGCCGGGGTGGCGGCGCCGGCACGGGCGGCGATCGGCGCGGCCGACAAGGCGGCTGTGCTGGCAAGGAAGCCACGGCGGGACAGGGCGAAATTCATTCTTCTCTCTCCTGATGCCGCGGCGGGACGCGGCGATGGAGCGTTTTCCAATCGGGTGGGATCACCCGATGGCTCGGAAAACGCGACAAACCAAAATCCTAGAGGAGCGAGCCGATGCAATCGGATCAGTGACTCTAGTCAGACAATTGGATCAATAATCGGCAACGGGCCAGCCGTCAGCCCCCCAGCGCACCGGGGCGATGCGCAGGGTGGGGGCGCCGTTCGCTTGCTTGTCATAGGCATGGTAGACGACATAGTCCTTGCCATCCTTGTCATGCAGCCAGCCGGCATGGCCGGGGCCACGGAAACGCTGCTGTTCCTGCAGGTCGGCGCGCAGGAAGATGCTGCCGCCGCCTTCCATCAGCGGGCTGCCGTCCTTGCCCAGATAGGGGCCGGTGATCGCCTTCGAACGGCCGATAACGGTGTAATAGGTGCTGTTAACGCCCTTGCAGCAATAGTCATAGCTGACCATCAGCCAATAATAGCCGCCATGGTCGACGATGAAGGGGGCCTCCACCGGAGCCGGGCCGCCGGCGGGGGCCGGGCGACGCGCGATCGAATAGGGCTTGGCCTTGGGATCCTTGGGCTTGCCGGTCCTGGGATCCAGCTCGAACAGCTTGATCCCGGTCCAGAAGCTGCCGAGGCTTAGCCAGTGGCGGCCATCGCGGTCGATGATGAAATTGGGGTCAATTGCGTTATAATCATCCTCCTTGGTCGACATGACGACCAGCCCCTCGTCGCGCCAGCCGAAATTCTTCGCCTTCGGGTCCAGCGTCGCGCTGGTGGCAAGGCCGATCGCCGAGCGGTTCGATCCGAAGGTCGAGACCGAATAATAGAGGCGGTAGCGGCCGTTCACATAGGATATGTCGGGCGCCCAAATGCCGTTGCTGCCGGGGATCGCCTGCTTGGCCCAGTCGGGCAGGACAGTGAATACCGGCTTGCCGGCGGTCCAGTGGATGAGGTCCGGCGAGGTCCGCGTCTCGATCAGCCGGTCGCCATGACCGGTGCTGAAGACATGATAGGTGCCGCCTTCGCGGATGATGACCGGATCATGAGTGGGGACGAGGTCGCCGGTCAGACGATCGTTGAGCGTGGTTGCGGGCTGCTCGGTTGGCGTAGCCGGCGTCTGGGCGATCGCGCTGCCGGCCAGCAGGGCAAGGCTTGCCAGGGTGATGATGGTCTGCCGCATCTGCCGGCCTCTCCCCAAATTATCGAAAACGAAAAATGGGCGGGCAGCCTCTGAGGAGCCGCCCGCCCAGTTGGCGAAAAGCCTTATTGCAGTTCGAGCACGACCACCGACTTGGGCGGCAGCGCGACGGTCAGCGTGCCGCCGCTGACCTGTGCGCCGGTGAAGGCGACGGGCTTGACGGTTTCGGGCGCGTCGAACGTATTATGCGAATTGATCGCCGACGCCGTCAGGATGCGGCCGGTGACGCTGGCGGCGCTCAGGCCGTCGAGCTTCACGGTGACGGTGTTGGTCTGGTTCGGGTCGAGGTTCGACAGGCCGACATGAACCTTGCCGTCCTTGCCCTTGACCGCCGAGCCGCTGACCGCCGGCATGGTGTACTGATCCTTCGCATACCAGGGCGTCTGGATGTCGATCGGCAGCACGGTGGCGTCCTGCCAGGGCTTGTACATCTCGAAGACATGATAGGTGGGCGTCAGCACCATCTTCTTGCCGTCGGTCAGGATCATCGCCTGCAGCACGTTCACCATCTGCGCGATCGCCGTCATGCGGACGCGGTCGGCATGCTTGGCGAAGATGTCGAGATGGATCGAGGCGATCAGCGCGTCGCGCAGCGTGTTCTGCTGGCGCAGGAAGCCGGGATGCGTGCCCGGATCCTGGGCATACCAGGCGCCCCATTCGTCGACCGCCAGGAAGACGCGCTTCTTGGGATCATATTTGTCCATGATCGCGCTGTGCTTGGTGATCAGCTCGTCCATGTGCATCGCGCCGTTGAGCGCGTCGGCCCAGCCATTTTCGTCGAAATCGACGGCGGGAGCGCGCGGCGGCCAGCCACCGGCGGGGTGGACATAATAATGGAGCGAGACGCCATCGAGCTTGTCGCCCGCGACGCGCATCATGGTTTCGGTCCAGTTATAGTCGTCGACATTGGCGCCGGCGGCGACCTTCATGATCTTGGTGCCGGCAGGCGCCTTGACGAAGGTGGCGTAGCGACGGGTTTCGTCGGCGGCGAATTCGGGGCGCATGTTGCCACCGCAGCCCCACAGCTCGTTGCCGATGCCGAAATAGGGAACGGCCCAGGGTTCCTTATGGCCGTTCTTGGCGCGCAGTTCGGCAAGGCTGCCGGCGGGCGCGGTCATATATTCGACCCATTCGGCCATTTCCTGCGGCGTGCCATTGCCGACATTGCCGGCGATATAAGCTTCGGCGCCGACCTGGCGCAGCAGCTCGAAAAATTCGTGCGTGCCGACGGTGTTCGGTTCGGTCACGCCGCCCCAATGGGTGTTGACCTTGACCGGGCGGTCCTTCTTGGGGCCGATGCCTTCACGCCAGTGATATTCGTCGGCGAAGCAGCCGCCGGGCCAGCGGATCACCGGCACCGACAGGTTGCGCAGTGCGGCGACGACGTCGTTGCGGAAGCCGTTGGTGTTGGGGATGGACTTGTCGTTGCCGACCCACAGGCCGCCATAGATGCCATTGCCCAGATGCTCGGCAAACTGGGTGAAGACGCGCTTGTCATAGACGGCGCCGGGCTGGTCGGCGTGGATCGTCGCCGTCGTCGGCTTGCCGCCGGTCTGGGCATGCGCGGCCGGGGCGAGCGCGGTGGCGCACAGCAGCAGCGCGGCCGTGGTACGGCGCAGGGCTTTCAACATTCCTCTCTCCTCTCGAATGTCAGTCGTGAAATGCGTCGGTGGTTTCCCGCTTGCCGCGCAGGAAGGCGTCGGCAACCAGGCGCAGCGGGTCGGTATCGACATCGCTGCGGCCGCCGCGGATCAATGTGGCGAAGCGGCTGTAGAGGCCGGCATATTCGATATCCTCGCCATGTTCGGTGCCGCTGGGCAGCGACAGCACGGCGCCGCCATGGCTGAGCTTCAAGGGGCCGGCATCGGTCTCGACGATGATGTCCCAGCTTTGCGGGCCGGTCTGGCGCCAGTCGAGATCCATGTGGATTTCGGCGCCGGCGGTGTCACGGAACAGCATGTCGGCGGCGATCGGCGCAGCGCGGTTTTCCGGCAGCGTCAGGGTCGCGTCCTTTAGGAAGAAGGGGCGCGGCAGGATATGGGTCGCGATCGACAGGGCGTTGATGCCGGGATCGAAAACGCCCAGGCCGCCGGGCTGCCAGATCCAGGCCTGGCCCGGATGCCAGACGCGGACATCTTCACGCCAGATGATCGACACCTTGTCGATCCGCCGCTCGGCAAGCCACGCGCGGGCCGGGGCGACGCCGGCGGCAAAGCGCGAATGCCAGGCCGCGAACAGGCTGGCCCCGACCTTGTCGGCACGGGCGCTGAGCGCGGCCACTTCGGCCAGGGTCGCGCCGGGCGGCTTTTCCAGGAAGACATGGATGCCCTTGGCCAGGGCCTGCGCCGCCAGGTCGTAACGGACCTGGGGCGGGGTGCAGAGCGCGACCGCATCGACGGCCGGGCCCTGTTCCAGCAATTCGTCCAGACTGGCATGGTGCGGCACGCCGTCCAGCCCGGCATCATGCGGGCTGACCGTCGCGGCAAGACTGAACGCGCTGTTCCCACGGATGGCGGGGACATGCTGGTCGCGTGCAATCTTGCCGATGCCGATGATCGCGATGCGGATCGGGTCCATCGCTTCAGAGTGCCTGTACGGTCACTTCGACAGGTTCGGCGCGCTTGAGCGCATTGCGCACCGGCAGGGTGAAGGGCGCGGCGATGATTTCGAACACGTCGCCTTCCTGCGTCTGCACGCCGTCGCTGAAGGACAGGGTGGCGGTGCCGAAGAAATGGACATGGACGTCGCCGGGGCGGCGGAACAGGTCATATTTGAAATGATGATGTTCCAGATTGGCGAAGCTGTGCGACATATTGCCTTCGCCCGACAGGAACGGCTTTTCCCAGATGGTCCGGCCGTCGCGCAGGATGCGGCTGGTGCCCTCGATATGCTCGGGCGGGGTGCCGACCAGCAGTTCCGGGCCAAGCGAGGCCTGGCGCAGCTTGGAATGGGCGAGCCACAGATAATTGTGGCGCTCGGTCACATGGTCGCTGAACTCGTTGGCGAGCGCGAGGCCGAGGCGATAGGGCATGCCGTCGGGGCCGATGATGTAGATGCCGGCGATTTCCGGTTCCTCGCCGCCGTCCTTGGCAAAGGCGGGCATGGTCAGCGGATCGGTCGGGCCGACGAGCTGCGAGCCGTCGCCCTTGTAGAACCATTCGGGCTGCTGGCCGGTCTGGCCGGCGGCGGGCTTGCCGCCTTCCAGCCCTTCCAGGAACATGCGCATCGAATCGGTCTGCTTTTCGGCAGCGGCTGCTTCGCGGTGCATCTTGTCGCGACCTTCGGCCGAGCCGAGATGGGTGAGGCCGGTGCCGGTCAGCTGGATATGGGCGCCATCCTCATGGTCGATCGGGGCGAGCAGTTCGCCGGCCTCGAAAGCGACGGCGATGTTGACAGCATCCCCCTTGCCCGCAGCGGCGACCGCTTCGGCCAGGCTGATCTTGCGGTCGATGGCATGCAGCGCGAGCGCGCGGATGCTGTCGAAACCGGGAACGAAATGGGCGGTGTCACCTTCGGCCGCGATCACGGACCGGACGCCGTTTTCGGCGCGGTGCTGCAACAGACGCAATGTCATGAAAAACTCTCCTCCCGCGCGCCGCTCCGTGGCGCTGGTATTGGCTAGACAATCCCGCTTTGCGCCAAGCTGACGCGCTGCCTGGAAAGGTCGGGCAATCAGCCGAATGGCGGCCGCCTTTTCCCTTTCCATCCCTCAATTACTCCGACATATTACAGGAAGATGGTAATGGCAATGATTGTCTTTTAAGAAGAGCCATGCCTGATGAGGGGCGGGCCGAGAGGAGCATGAATGGAACAGGGGAAGCCGCCTGAAAATGGGGCAGGGGCGGACAATGGCGGAGGGGTGGCCAAGCCGACGCGCGGTCCCGGTCGCCGGCTGCATGGCGCGATTGCGCACAAGCTGGGCATGGCCATCTTGTCCGGCCAATATCAGCCCGGCGACACGCTGTCGGGCGAAGTCGCCTTTGCCGAGGAACTGGAAGTATCGCGCAGCGCCTATCGCGAGGCGATCCAGGTGCTGACCGCCAAGGGGTTGGTGGAAAGCCGGCCCAAGGCGGGCACCCGCGTGCTGCCGCGCAATCGCTGGAACCTGCTGGACCCCGAAGTGCTGGCCTGGGCCTTCGCCGGCGAACCCGACATCCAGTTCGTGCGCGACCTGTTTGAGCTGCGCGCCATCGTCGAGCCGGCAGCGGCGCGGCTGGCGGCGATGCGGCGCGACAAGGAGGATCTGCGCATCATGAAGGATGCGCTGACCGCGATGCGCCGCCATACGCTGGCGACCGAAGCGGGGCGCGCGGCCGACCGCGATTTCCACAATGCGATCCTGAACGCGACGCGCAATGATGCCTTGCTGACGCTGACTGCCAGCATTGGCGCGGCGGTCAACTGGACCACCCAGTTCAAGCAGCGCGCCCGCGCCCTGCCGCGCAATCCGATTCCCGACCATGTCCGCGTCTATGACGCGATCGCGGCCGGCGATCCGGTCGCGGCGGCCGAGGCGATGGGCGTGCTGGTCGACCTGGCGCTGGAGGATACGGCGAGCACGATGGGGCGCTGAGGGGGGTGTCGAAAAATGCGCGGAAGAGCGCATTCTTAAGAACCGCACCGGCCCGCACCCCCACCCAGCCGCCCAGACACGGTATCCTGATGGGAGGCCGGGTGGGGGTGTGGGCTGGTGCGGCAGCGCCGTAGGCGCCTAGCAAAACAAGTCAAAGAAAAAGGCCGGGGTGGCGATCCACCCCGGCCTTTTCTGTTTGGGTTCAAGCCTGACGCTTAGTGCAGTTCCGGCTCCGGCAGCGCCTGCGTCGTCTTCGATCCCCACAGGGCGTAGAAGAGGACATAGAGTTCGCAGGCGGCGGTCAGCAGGAAGCTGGTCTGCAGGCCATAATGGTCGGCCATCCAGCCCTGCACCACGACCAGTGCGCCACCGGCGATCGCCATCACCAGCAGGCCCGAGCCTTCTTCGGTCAGCGGGCCAAGGCCCTTGATGCCCAGGGTGAAGATGGTCGGGAACATGATCGAGTGGAACAGGCCGACCAGGATCAGCGACCACATGGCGACCGGGCCGGTGGTGAAGACGGTGACCATCATCACGATGAAGGCGCCGATCGAGAAGGCAGCGAGGACATGGCCCGCATCGAACTTCTGCATGATCGCCGAGCCGGCGAAGCGGCCGACCATCATGCCGCCCCACAGCAGCGACAGATAATTGGAAGCCTGAGCATGAGACAGGTTGGCGATGGTGGGCTGGCTGACGAAATTGACGAACAGGTTGGCGACGCCGATTTCCGCGATCAGATAGATGAAGATCGCCGGGATGCCGAACACCAGATTGCGATGCTTCCACAGTGAATGCTTCTTGCGCTCTTCCTTGGCCAGACGCGATGTCGCGCCACCCATGGCGGGCAGGGGGAAGCGGGCAATGATTATCGCCAGTACCGCCAGAATGACGGCGACGATCGCATAGGGCAGGACCACCGATTGGGCGTCTGCCAGGCGTTCGGCCTGGGTCAGGACGACTTCGCCCTGCGCGGTACCGCCCTTCGACCGACCGAGGATCAGATAGCCGCCGAACAATGGAGCGAGCCAAGTCCCCATAGAGTTCATCGCCTGAACGAGGTTGAGGCGCGAGGAGGCGGTTTCGGGCTTGCCGACGACCGCGACATAGGGGTTGGCGGCGACCTGCAGCAGGGTGATGCCGCTGGCGATCACGAACAGCATGACCAGCGTCACGCCATAGGAGGGGATGGAGGCTGCGACCGTCATGCCCAGCGAACCCGCGGCCATGATCAGCAGGCCGATCACCATCGACTTCTGATAGCCGACCCGTTCGATCAGCTTGGCCGAGGGAATCGACGCGACGAAATAGGCGATGAACCAGACCGATTCGATCAAGGTCGTCTGGGTGTAGCTCAGCTCGAACACACTGCGCAGATGCGGCAGCAGCGTGTTGTTGATGACGGTGATGAAGCCCCACATGAAGAAGAGGCTGGCCAGCAGCGCGAGCGCGGGCCCATAACGCGTGCCGGGGTTATGCGTTGCGACCGGCGCAGCGCCTGAGGAAATCGGTCCTGCCATTCATCCTTCTCCAGTGCAGTTCCACTAGCTGACGAGACCGATCTAGGGTTGCGTCCGCTTATTTTGTCGGAGTATATCCCCCGTAACCGCCCGTCAATGGGCGTAGGTTTCACGAGAGGAAGTCCATGCGAAAGGTCGTCGATTTGAAAACAGCGCTGTCATACGCACTGGCCCTATCGCTCGCAAGCGGCACGGCGATGGCGGCGGATGCCAGCCGCGCTCCGGCCGGCAAGCTGGCCGACGGCACCGCGATCGAGACGATCACGCTGAGCAACAGCCAGGGCGTGTCGGCCAAGATCCTGAGCTATGGCGCGACGCTCCAGTCGCTGTCCGGCCCGGACAAGGACGGCAAGAACGCCGACGTGCTGCTGGGCTATGACGATCTGGCCGGCTATGTCGACCATCCCAACTTCTTCGGCGTGACCGTGGGCCGCTATGCCAACCGCATCGCCGGCGGCAAGTTCAGCCTCGACGGCAAGGCCTATCAGTTGCCGCTCAACGACAAGGTCAATTCGCTGCATGGCGGCGGCAAGGGCTTCGACAAGCAGGTGTGGAAGGTTGTGTCGGTCAAGAGTGGCCCGGTCGCGACGCTGGTGCTGTCGCTGGTCAGCCCCGATGGCGATTCGGGCTATCCCGGCAAGCTGGACGTCACCGTCACCTATACGCTGGACGAGAGCGGCAATCTGGGCATCGCGTTCGACGCGAAGACCGACAAGCCGACCATCGTCAACATGACCAACCATGCGATCTTCGACCTGGGCGGCGAAGGCTCGACCGACGGCGCGCTCGGCCATGTGCTGACGATCCCGGCCAAGGCCTATACCCCGGTCGATGCCAATCTGATCCCGACCGGCGAACTGAAGCCGGTGGACGGCGGCGTGTTCGACTTCCGCAATGGTCGCCGCGTCGCGGACGGCATCCGCGATGGCCATGATGCGCAGATCATTGCGGGCCGCGGCTATGACCATAATTTCGCGCTCGACAAGGGACTGACCAAGACGCCGGGCCTGGCCGCGCGTCTGGAAGATCCGGCATCGGGCCGCGTGCTCGAAGTGCTGACCACGGAGCCGGGCGTCCAATTCTATACCGGCAATTTCCTGGACGGCACCTTCATCGGCAAGAACCAGCATGTGTATCGCATGGGCGACGGCATCGCGCTGGAACCGCAGAAATTCCCCGACTCGCCCAACCAGCCGAGCTTCGTTTCGGCACGGGTCGATCCGGGCAAGCCCTATCATCACCAGATGGTCTATCGCCTGTCGGTGAAGCGCTGACATGACCGCCTGGCGCAAGATCGAACGCGGCGAGATCCGCGACACGCTGGGGGAGGGGACGCTCTGGTCCGCCCGTGAAAATGCGGTCTATTGGGTCGATATCCTGGCCCCGGCGCTCAACCGGCTGTCGCTCGACGATGGCCAGGTGTCGCGCTGGGCCATGCCCGAACCGCTCGGCTGGGTGGCCGAGCGGGCGCAGGGCGGCTTCATCGGCGGTTTCCAGAGTGGCTTTGCCAACTTCACGCTGGACCCGCTGGCGATCACGCCGATCCATGATCCCGAACCGCATCTACCCGGCAATCGCATGAACGATGGCAAGGCGGACAAGGATGGCCGCATCTGGTGCGGCACGATGGACATGGCCGAAGGGCAGGATGTCGGCGCGCTCTATCGCCTCGATCCCGACGGTTCGGTCACGGTCATGGATGATGGCTATCGCGTGCCCAATGGCCCGGCCTTCTCGGCCTGTGGCGACTATCTCTATCACAGCGATACCGGCCGCCGGATCATGTATCGCTTCCGCCGCGGCGCGGACGGAGCGATTCACGATCGCCAGCCCTTCATCACCTTCACCCAAGCCGATGGCCATCCCGATGGCATGACGGTGGATGCCGAAGGCTATTTGTGGGTGGCGCATTGGGGCGGTTCGCGGATCAGCCGCTTCTCGCCCGAGGGCAAGCTGGACCGGGCGATCGAACTGCCAGCGAAGCAAGTGACCAACATCACCTTCGCTGGTCCCGATCTCGATCGCATGTTCGTCAGCTCGGCCGCGATCGGCCTGCCCGAATCCGACTATGACGGCGCCTTTTTCGAGGTGGAATGTGGCGTGAAGGGCCTGCCGACCAATCTTTACGGCGGCTGATACAAGCCACCGACAGAAAATAAGCCGCCGGCCTGCAAGGGCTTGGCGGCTTTTTTCATGTCCTGAGACCAGCCGTGGCAAATCGCTGTTGCAACCCCTGCGGCTACGCGCTAATGCGCAGGACAACGTTGTCACTCCCCTCTCCAAAAGGGTGGCAATGCTTCATCCCGGTCGATGGCCGGCGACTGCACGCGCTACGTTGTCGGCCGGGATGTGCCTTTTCCCTTAAAATCGCTGGAAAATCGGGCGCCGCTCAGGCGGGGCGGCGCAGGCGCAATGTCGCGCGCAGGCCAGGGGCGGCATCGCCCAGCTGCAGCGCGCCATGATGGAGCCGTGCCACGGCCTCGACCAGCGACAGGCCCAGTCCCGATCCGGGCTTGGTGCGCGACGGGTCGAGTCGGCCGAAGCGTTTCATCGCCGCCTCATGCTGGTCGGCGGGAATGCCCGGCCCATTGTCGCTGACGCCGATGGTGAGCGCGTCGCCCTCCATCGCGGCTTCAAGCGCGATACGATCGCCGCCCTCGGCATATTTCAGCGCATTCTCGATCAGATTGGCGATCGCCTGGCTCACCAGTTCGCGGTGGAGCGGGAAGGCGAGGCCGGCGGGGGCCGCGACATGGAGGGTGAAGCCGCTATCCTCGATCAGCGGGCCGTAGACTTCGGCCAGATCCTCCAGCAGTTCGGCGATCGCCGTGTCGCGCATCCGGTCGCTGCCAAAGCCTGCCTCTGTGCGGCTGATGAGCAGGGCGGTCGAGAGCATCCCCTGCAGCGTCTGCGCCTCGCGATGGACCTTTTCCAGCGCATCGAGCGCCTGGTCGTCGCGGGTCTGGGTGCTCGCCAGCTCCACCACCGAGAGCAGGCGGGTAACGGGCGATTTGAGGTCATGGGCCAAGCCGTCGGTCATCATCCGCAACTGGCTGACCAGCGCGTCGATCCGCTCCAGCATGGCGTTGATCGACAGGCCCAGCCGATCGAAGGCGTCGCCGCTGCCGTCGGTGGCGACCCGGCGATGGAAGGCGCCGACCGCGACCGCATTGGCGGTGTCGGCGATCGCGGAGATCTGGCGCGTCAGCACCCGGCCGAGCAGGATGGCGATGATGAGGGTGAGCAGCAGGCTCATCAGGAAGGCGATGGTCAGCGCCTCCTCATAGATGCGGGTCAGTTGCAGGCTGTGGGACGTGACGATGCCGGCGAGCAGGCGGCCGCCATCGGGCAGGCGGGACGTGCTGACGCCGATCGGCTCGGGCTGTTCGCCGCCGATGCGATACAGCTCGATCGTGCGCCAGGGGGTATTGTCGGTTATAGTCGTCGGCCAGGCACCCAGATTGCCCGCGACGATCCGGCCCTGCGCATCGGTCAGCAACAGCACGATGCGCTCGCTGCGCACCGTGGGCAGGCGCCGTTCGATATCCTGCCGGAGGCCGGCCGCGCCGCGCTCCCGCGCCACCCGCAACAATTCGTCGCGCAGGTCATGGACGGCATCGCGGTCGGCGGCGACGACGGTGCGCTGGCTCGCCTGCTGCACGAACAGCAGCACGCCGCCGGTCACCAGGAACTGGCAGAGGAAGGCGAGCCCGACGAAGCGGCCGATGGTCGACCGGGCAAAGCCGCGCCAACCGGTCGCAACTCCAGCCCGCGCCTCAACCTCAGCCATCGAGGCCCAGGCGATAGCCCATGCCGCGCACGGTGTGCAGCAGCGGTCGGTCCGATACATCGTCCAGCTTGCGGCGCAGGCGGCTGATATGCACGTCGATCACATTGGTGCCGGGGTCGAAATGATAGTCCCACACGCCTTCCAGCAACATGGTGCGGGTGACGACCTGGTCGGGGTGGCGCAGGAAGAATTCGAGCAGGCGAAATTCGCGCGGTTGCAGGTCGATCGCCTTGCCGGCGCGCTTCACCCGGCGGGCGAGCAGGTCCATGTCGAGATCGTCATAGCGCAGGCTGGTGACCACTGCGGCATTGCCGCCGGCCTTGCGCAACAGCAACTGGACGCGCGCCAGCAGTTCGGCAAAGGCGAAGGGCTTGGTCAGATAATCGTCGGAGCCGCTGGTGAGGCCCTCGACCCGATCCTCGGGCGTGCCGAGCGCGGACAGGAAGATGACCGGCGTTTCGATACTGGCGGCACGCAGCGCCTTCAATACCGCCATGCCGTCCATCGTCGGCATCATCCGGTCGAGGATGATCGCGCCATAGCTGCCGTCGCTGGCGAGGAACAGGCCGTCGCGGCCATTGTCGGCCTGATCGACGGTAAAGCCCGCCTCGGTCATGCCCTTGACGATATAGGCGGCGGTGGCGGCATCATCCTCCACCACCAGGATCTTGTGGCTCATGCGCGCGGCCCCCTAATCTGGCGAACGGTCGAGCGCCACCATGCGGACGGCATCCTGATGCCGCAAGCCCAATATGAGATGGGCGTTGCCATGCTGGCTGAGATAGGCATGGGCCTGGTCCAGCGAGGCGATCGGCGTGCCGTCGATGCCGATAAGGTCATCGCCAACCGCAATACCCGCGCGCGCTGCCGGGCCACTCGATTCCATGCTGGTGACGACAATGCCCGTGCCGACCGGCTCGGCATTTTCCAGCGTCAGCCCCGGCAGCAATTGGGCACTCGCGCCCGACACGCTGCCATGATCCTCCGCATCGCGGCGCACATGCAGGAAGAAGGCGCCGCTCATCAACGCCGCACACAGCGCCAGGCCGATCAGCAGGCGGCTGGTTGCGGTCTTGTCTATGCGCGGGGCCTCCATGTTCCTGGCCATGTCCTGAGCTGTCTTTGCGGGTAGAATGGGCGAGGCGGGGTTGCGTGTCATGTTACACTTTGTTCATGCCTGGGGCCGCCGCAGCCGGCGCGACCGAGACGCGACCCGACCGCTCCAGCTTGCCCCATCCCACAACCCAGCCGCCAATGGCCGATGCGATCGCGCGCACCACTACCCAATACATGATCTGGCGATAGACGAAGCGCTGGGCGACCAGCAGATGGGCGGGGTAGCGCACCTTGTTGCCGTCGAGCCGATAGGCCATTGCGCCACAGGCGATGTCGATGCCGGTGAACACCAGCCAGTAGAGCGCCATGGTCGCGACGTCGCCGCTGGTCTGGGCCCAGCCATGCTGCTGCACGCGTAGGATCGTGCCGGCGATCGACAGCAGCAGCGCCAGGTCGATCAGCGGCGAGATGGCGGCGAAGGCGATCTGGAACAGCCAGGCCTGCGGCATGCCCACTAGGGCAAGGCCTGTCGGCTTGCGGCTGCGCAGGATGGCGGCATGCTTCCACAGGCATTGCAGCGTTCCGAAGGCCCAGCGATAGCGCTGCTTCGACAGCGCCTTGAAGCTTTCGGGCGCCTCGGTCCAGGCAATCGCCTCGGGATCGAAGGTGACGCGCCAGCCGGCGCGCTGGATCGCGATGGTCAGATCCTGATCCTCGGCCAGCGTGTCTTCGGGATAGCCGCCCACGGCATCCAGCGCCGTCCGGCGCCAGGCACCCACCGCGCCCGGCACCACCGTCATGGCGTCGAAGCCGGCGAGCGCGCGCCGCTCCAGATTCTGCGCGGTGATATATTCCAGCGCCTGCCAGCGGGTGACGAGATTGACCCGGTTGCCGACACGGGCGTCGCCGGCCACCGCGCCGATCGCCGGATCGGCGAACCAGCGCGCCAGCCGCGCGATCGTCAGCGGTTCGAACTGGGTGTCGGCGTCGAGTGCGATCAATATCTCGCCGGTGGCATCCTTGAGAGCGCGGTTGAGCGCCGCCGCCTTGCCGCCATTCTGCAAGGTCAGCAGAGTGACGCGCGGATCGTCGGCAAAGGCGCGGGCGACGATGGCGCTGGTCTCGTCCTTCGACCCGTCGTCGGCGACGATCAGTTGCAAGGCGGGATAGTCGCTGGCCAGCACGCGGCGCACCGATGCCTCGATCACCCGCGCCTCATTATAGGCGGGAATGATGACCGAAACGGTCGGCTGATAGACGGGCGGCGCTGGGCGGTCTCGGCGGGTCTGAAACCAGGCGAGGAAGGTCATCAGCAGCGCGCGGGCGATGCCGAGCGAGATGGCGACATAGAAGATCCAGCCGAGCAGGGCGGAGATGACGGCGAGGGTGATGAACATGCCGACATCGACGCGCACAGCGGTCAGGTCGCCGGCACGGACCGGCGGCATCGCCGCTTCGCGCGACAGACCGGCAAGGCGCGACACCGGCACGAAGCGATAGCCTTCCTTCTGCAGGGTGGTGATGATCTGCGGCAGGGCCGCGACCGTCTGCGACCGTTCGCCGCCGCCATCGTGCAACAGGATGATATTCCCGGACCGCTCGGCATCGGCGGCATGGACCTGGTCGATCACCTGGCGGACGATCGTATCGGTGCCCGGCCGCTGCCAGTCATTGGGATCGACGTGCAGGCCGACGACGGTATAGCCCGCCTTCTGCGCCGCCAGCGCCGGCCCCAGTTCGTCCGCCGTGGTCGGTTCGGCATCGCCGAAATAGGGTGCGCGGAACAGCTTCACGCTGCGCCCGGTATAGGCCTGGACCAGCCGCTGGGTGGCGTTGAGTTCCAGGCGGGTGCTCTCGTCCGACCAGGTGGCGAGATTGGGATGGCTGTAGCTATGGTTGCCGATCTCGTCGCCGTCGGCGACGATCCGCTGCAACAGGCCGGGATGTTCTAGCGCATTCTCACCGATGACGAAGAAGGTGCCGGGGACATGATGCTGTTCCAGCACCGACAGGATTTTCGGCGTCCAGGTCGCGTCCGGGCCATCATCGAAGGTCAGCGCCAGCATCTTGGGCTGGGCGCCGCCGGTCCGCCGCACCTGATAGGGGGTGGGCAGGACATGATAGGTTTCGCGCAGGATCGTGCCCTGCGGGCCGAAGGCGATCGAGCGGCTGCCGTCGGTCGGCGTGGCGGTGATGCGCAATATCTCGCCCGATCCCTCGACATCGGTGTCGAGCTTGCTCGCGACCTGGCGCAGGTCGGGCCGGCTGCCGTTGCGGAAGGCGGTGAGATCGGACCAGATGCCCGGATCCTCGCTGCCCAGCCGCCACAGCGCCACGCCCTGGATGCCGAGGCGACGGAGCGCCTGCAGCTCGTTCCAGCTGGCGGCGGCATCGAGCATCCAGACCTGATGGCGATGGCCGTCATCATCATAGGCGAAGCCGGCATTGCCGCTGGCGGGATCGAAGCTGACCGGGGCGTCGCTGTCATGGGCGGCGAGCCAGGCCTCGTCGAGCGACAGGGCGTCGGCGCCGCCATCATGCCAGTCATAGGCATAGCTGCCGAGCGCGACGATGATGCGATCGCGGCCGATGCGCCGGCTGGCATCCTCGACCGCGCGGGCGAACCAGTCCTGCGCGGCGATCGGGCCGGGGGTGCCGCCCTGCCAGTGTTGGTCATAGGCCATGAAGATGACATGGTCGGCGACCTGGCCAAGGCGGGCGAGCGGCCACTCCTCGCCGGCGGGGGCGGTCACCGCCAGCTTGGCGCGGGCGGGCAGGGCGCTGCGCAGCTGAAGCAGGAAATGGAGATAGGCGGGCAGCGCGCCGGACGGCAGCGATTCAAAGTCCATCACCAGCCCGGCATCATGATGCGCCGCGACCGAGGCGGCGAGCCGCTGGGCCAACTGGCGGCTGGCGGCCGGATTGGCGAGCAGACGGGCGGTGCCGGCGCCGTTCCAGCCATGGGCGTCGAGATTCTGGACCATCGGCAGCAGCTTGGGCGGCCGGCCCATGCTGGCGATCATCTGGTCTAGGCGCGGGTCGGAATGGAATTGGGGCGCGGGATCGCTGCCCGGCACGGTCACCAGCGCGGGCACGACCCAGTCGAGCTGGCCGACATGACGGCGCAGCGAGGCGATGCTGCTTTCGTCATCGGGAACGTAGAATCCGACATTGAGCGGGCGGGCCTGCGCGACATGGCCGGGCCAGCGCGGCAGCCATTTGGACAGGTCATGGCGCAGCCGCGACATGCCGGTCAGATGCGCGGCGCGCGGCTGCGGCAAAGGCAGCGCCAGGTCGCCTTCCGACGGGACGGCGATCAGCGTCGTCGCAAAGGCGATGGTGGCGGCGATGATGGCGCACAGCAGGGCGGCGAGAGCGCGACGCGCCCAGATGCCGCGCCGGCCGGTGGGATCGAAGAAAATGGGTCTGGTCATGGCCTGTGGTCCGCGCGTCGCTACTCCTCTGCGACGATGACGCGGCAATAGGCCGGCCCGGCTTCCCGCCGGATGATCCCATCATGAAATCTTGGTCATGAACCTCATCGCGCGGTCCAGCGATCGGCCAGACGTACAGGCTTCCACAGGTCGGGGCCCATCAACAGCAGCGCCATCCCGCCGCTGGCACATAGAAAGGCCAGCGCGGCGAGCGACAACTGGCCGATGGTGACCGCTGGATGGCCATGGGCGAGCGCAGCCAAGGCGCGCCCTTCGGGCCAGAGCGTCGCCAGCAAGGCGAGGCCGAGCAGGCGCAGGCCGATCTTCCAGGTCCAGCGGGGACGCCAATTATGCATCACGTACCGCCTCCGTTGCGGCGGCTTCGCAATTAAGCGGACGGGCATAGGGATGCGAGACAGGGAACCGGCAGATTGCGTAGGGATTTCATAGCATTTGAAGTGGCTGCAGGTCGTCCGGGCCGGAATCATATGCGAATCCTATGCCGGGGAGGGCAGACCCCTATGGTTTTCAAATGGCCTTTCATGGCATGGCGGCCCGATAGAAAGACGAAGGGCACGCATAGATGACTGAACAGGGGGATCCGGCCTCAGGCCAGGATCGCACGCCGCACGGCCGACCGGCTGCGCTTGCGCTCGGTGCGCTGGGCGTGGTGTTCGGCGACATCGGCACCTCGCCGCTCTATGCGCTCAAGGAAAGTTTCGTCGGCCATCACCCGCTGGCGGTCGATCCGCTGCATATCTATGGCGTCCTCTCGCTGATCTTCTGGACGATGACGCTGATCGTCACGGCCAAATATGTGTTCATCGTCATGCGCGCCGACAATGACGGCGAGGGCGGCAGCATGGCGCTGCTGGCGCTGATCGGCCGGCGGCTGGGCGAGACGCGCTGGACCCCAGCCATCGCGACGCTGGGCGTGATTGCAACAGCACTCTTCTATGGTGACGCGATCATCACGCCGGCCATTTCGGTGCTCTCGGCGGTCGAGGGTCTTACCATCGTGCAGGCGAGCCTGGCGGATATGGTGCTGCCGATCGCGATCGTCATCCTGATCGCGCTGTTCCTGATCCAGCGCTTTGGCACGGCGATGGTCGGCATGGCCTTTGGCCCGATCATGGCGATCTATTTCATCACGCTCGCCGCGCTCGGCATCGCCAATATCGTCCAGCACCCGGAAATCATCAGCATCGTCAATCCGCTCTGGGCGATCCGCTTCTTCGCGATCGACCCCAGGCTCGCCTTCCTGGCGCTCGGCTCGGTCGTGCTGGCGGTGACCGGGGCGGAGGCGCTCTATGCCGATATGGGCCATTTCGGGCGCAAGGCAATCAGCATCGCTTGGCTCTATGCCGCCTTCCCCTGCCTGATGCTCAACTATCTGGGGCAGGGGGCGTTGCTGCTCGACAATCCGGCGGCGGCACAGAATCCCTTCTTCCTGATGGCGCCGGACTGGGCACGGCTGCCGCTGGTGATCCTGGCCACCATGGCGACGATCATCGCCAGCCAGGCGGTGATCTCCGGGGCCTTTTCCGTCACGCAGCAGGCGGTGCAGCTGGGTTTCCTGCCGCGCCTGCGCATCCTGCACACCAGCGCGTCGGCGGCGGGGCAAATCTATGTGCCGCTGATCAACTGGCTGCTGCTGATCTTCGTCATCCTGCTGGTGCTGGGCTTTGGCAACAGCAGCAACTTGGCAGCCGCCTATGGCATCGCGGTGACCGGCACGATGGTCATCACCGCCTGCATGCTGGGCGTGCTGACCTTCAGCGTATGGCGCTGGCCGCTGCCGGCGGCGGCGGGCGTCACTGGCCTGTTCCTGATCATCGACGGCGCCTATTTCGCGTCGAACGTGACCAAGATACCCGATGGCGGATGGTTCCCGCTACTGGTCGCGGCGGTGGTCTTCACGGTGCTGACCACCTGGGCGACCGGGCGGCGGATCATGCGCCATTATCTGCGCGAAGGGGCAATGGAGCTGGACCTGTTCGTGCGATCGACGCTGGCTTCGCTCAAGCGCGTGCCGGGGACGGCGATCTTCCTGTCCTCCACCACTGATGGCGTGCCGCCGGCGCTGCTGCATAATGTGAAGCATAACAAGGTGCTGCACGAACGGGTCATCATCCTGACCGTGCGCACCCAGGGCGTGCCGCATCTGCCGCTGCAGGGGCGCACGACGGTGGAGGACCATGGATCGGGCTTCTACCGGCTGATCCTGCGCCATGGCTTCATGGAGGATGTCGATATTCCGGCAGCGATGAAGTCGGTCCATGACTGCGGCGGACCGATCAGCGTCAAGGACACGAGCTATTTCCTCAGCCGCCAGACGCTGATTCCGTCGGAACGGCCGGGCATGGCGATGTGGCGCGAAAAGCTGTTCGCCTGGATGATCCGCAATGCCGAAAGCCCGATGGCCTTCTTCAACCTGCCGACCAACCGCGTCGTCGAGCTGGGGTCGCAGATCGAGATCTAGAGCCTGATCGTCTGAGGCGAAAGCGCTCCGCGCTTTCACCGATGGCGTGAATCAGGCTCTATTTTGATGTCAGTCCGCACCCTGTTTCAGGCGGTAGCCGATCCCCAGTTCATTGCTGATGATCTGGGGGCGCTGCGGGTCGGCCTCCAGCTTCTGGCGCAGGCCGCGCACCAGCACGCGCAGATATTCGACATGATGGGCATGTTCGTTGGGCCAGACATGGTCCATGATCTGCTTGTGGGTGATGACCCGGCCGGGGAAGCGCGCCAGCTGCTCCAGCACGCCATATTCCTTGGGCGTCAGATGCACTTCGACCCCGCCCTTCGTGACGATATGGGCGACCAGGTCGATCGTCAGGTCGCCCGCCGTCACCTTGGTCGATCCGCCGTCGCGCGTCATCCGGTTGCGCAGCGCCACCCGCACGCGGGCAAGCAGTTCGTCGGTGTCGAACGGCTTGGTCAGATAATCGTCGGCGCCCAGGTCCAGCGCGGCGACCTTCTCATCGGTGGCGTCGCGCGCCGACACGATGATCAGCGTCGTGTCGCTTTCCTTCTTGATGATCGGCACCAGTTCCAGCCCGTCGCGGTCGGGCAGGCCCAGGTCCAGCAGGGTGATGTCGGGCCGCTCGCTGCGCAGCTTGTCCAGTGCCTCGCGCGCGGTCTGCGCCTCGATCGTGGCATAGTCGGCGCGGGCGAGGGCGGCCTGGATCAGCCGGCGGATCTGCGGTTCGTCGTCGACGATCAGCAGGCTGTGGCGCGGCTTCATGCGATGTCCTTTTCCATGATGTCGGTGAGGATGAGGGATTGGGGAATGTGCAGGGTGAAACAGGCGCCGGCAGGTTCCGACACTGTGCGGGCCGATACGGTAAGGCCCATTGCTTCCGCAAAGGCCTTGACGATGGCCAGGCCCAGGCCGGTGCCGGTCTTTGACCGGTCGGAGCCTTCCAACCGGGTGAAGGTGTCGAACACGCGCGCTTCCATGCCGGCCGGAATGCCCGGCCCCTGGTCGATCACCGACAGGCTGATGGCATCGGGTTCGCGCAGGCTGCGCACGGTGACGGGCGTGCCGGGATCGCCATAGCGGCCGGCATTGTCGAGCAGGTTGATGAGGATGTGGTGCAGCAGCACCGGATCGACCCGGACCAGCGGGATGTCGGGCGGGATCTGCACGTCGAGCTGGCGATCGGCCAGCGCGCTGCGGCTGTCATGGGCGGCGCTGGCGACCGCATCGAACAGGTCGGTCGCCTCCGCCCGCATCGGCAATGCGCCGGCCTCCACCCGCGCCATGTCGAGCAGATTGGCGACGAAGCGGGACAGGCGCTGGGCCTCGCCATCCAGCGTATCGATGAGCTCGGATGAGGGGTGGGTGCGCAGTTCGCGCGTGGCTGAAATGATGGTGGTGAGTGGCGTGCGCAGATCATGGCTGACCGAGGAGAGCAGGGCGGAGCGCAGCCGGTCGCGCTCGCGAATCTGGCCGGCTTCGAGCATCGCCTCCTCCAGCGCCATGCGGTCGAGCGCAATCGCGGCCTGGTCGATCAGGCTCATCAGCAGCGGGAACTGATCGGATCGGACCGGTTCGCCGGCATCCTCGCGGGCCAGGCCGATCACGGCCAGCACCGCATCCTTGGCCGTTACCGGCAGGAACAGCCAATCCGACGCGGTGAGGGTGGAGGAGCCGCGCCCGGCCGGTTCGCCATGCTCCATCGCCCAACGGGCGGCGGCGCGCTCGATCTCGTCCAGCCGGTCCTCGGGCGGATAGGCGGCGCGCAATTGCGGCCCTTCATCCGACGGGATCATCAGCACGGTGCGCACGTCGAACAGCCGGGCGATCTCGGCGCAGATGGCGTGGCGGATTTCCTCCAGGCTGGGGGAGGCGGTGAGCTGGCGCGAGAAGCCGGCGAGCGTCGCATTCTGCCGCGCGCTGGATTGGGCCAGCACCGATTGGGCATGCATCCGCGCGGCAAACTGGCTGGTCACCACCGCCACGCCCAGGAAGACGAGGATGGAGATGACATTTTCCGGATTGCTCACGGTCAGCGTGCCGGTCGGCGGCAGGAAGAAGAAATTATAGGCGAGGCTGGAGGCCAGGCCGGTGGCAAGGCCGGTGCGCAGGCCGTGACTGGCCGCCGCGAACATCACCGGCACCAGATAGAGCAGGGCGATATTGCCGAGGTCGATCGCCTCCAGCATCAGCCGGCCGAGCAGGGTCATGCCGATCACCGCCAGCATCGACCAGACATAGCCGATCGGATCGCCCCAATGGCCGCCACGGGTGACCTTGGTCCGCGGCGCGCTGTCCTCGCCGGGCATGACATGGACGGCGACCGGACCGATGTCGCGCACCAGCCGGTCGACCACCGACCCATGGCGCAGCTCGAACCACCAGCTCCGCGCCGACTTGCCGATCACGATCTGGGTCGCGCGCGCATCGGCGGCGAAACTGCGTAGCCCTTCCGCGACGCTGGGGGCGGGAATGGACGCGGTTTCGGCGCCCAGGCGCGAGGCGAGGGCAAGTGTATCGGCCAGCCGCTGCCGGTCCTCGTCCGACAGCTGCGGTCCACGCGGGGTTTCGATATGGATGGCGGTCCAGGGCGCGCGCAGCGCATCGGCCAGCCGCTTGGCGGAACGGACCAGGCCGGCGGCGCTGGGCTGTTCGCTCACCGCCACGATCACCCGCTCGCCGGCGGCGAAGCTGCCCGCCAGCGCATGGGCGCGGACATAGTCGAGCATCTGGGCATCGACCGCCTGGGCGGCGCGGCGCAGCGCCAGTTCGCGCAGAGCGGTCAGGTTCGACTTGGAAAAGAAATGGTTGAGGGCGCGGCTGGCTTCCTGCGGGATATAGACCTTGCCGTCCTTCAGCCGCTCGATCAGCTCGTCGGGCGGAATGTCCACCACTTCGATCTCGGCATGTTCCAGGATCGAATCGGGCACCGTCTCACGCACGCGGACGCGGGTGAAGGAGGCGACGACGTCGTTGAGGCTTTCGACATGCTGGATGTTGATCGTCGAATAGACATCGATGCCGGCGGCCAGCAATTCCTCGACATCCTGATAGCGTTTGGGGTGGCGGCTGCCCGGCGCATTGCTGTGCGCCAGCTCGTCGACCAGCACCAGCTGGGGATGGCGCGCCAGGATCGCGTCGATATCCATCTCGCCCAGGCTGTGGCCCTGATGATCGACGGTGCGGCGGGGGATGATCTCATGGCCATGGACCAGCGCTTCGGTCTCGCGCCGGCCATGGGTTTCCACCACGCCGACGACGACATCGACGCCTGCCTCGCGTCGCTGCCGTCCTTCGGTCAGCATCTCCCAGGTCTTGCCCACCCCCGGCGCGGCGCCGAGAAATACCTTCAGGCGGCCACGGCCTTCCTGCGCGGCGGCACGCAGGAAGGCTTGCGGATCAGGGCGATGCGGTTCGTTCACTGGGTCCGTTTAGCGCCAATCGCATCCAGCCGTCGATTCAACTCGAACAGATTGACGCGGGGTTCGCCGATGAAGCCCAGCAGGGGCTGCTCGACGCTCTGTTCTACCAGGCTGCGGACGCGCGCCGCATCGATCCCGCGCGCGGCGGCGACGCGATCGACCTGATAAAAAGCTGCCTCGGGGCTGATATGGGGGTCGAGCCCCGAGGCAGAGGTGGTCACCAGATCGGACGGAACAAAACGACCAGGTGTAGCAGCTTGAAGAGTCTCGACGTCGGTCTTGACGCGGTCGGCCAGCGCGTGGCTGGTCGGACCAAGATTGGAGCCGGAGGAGGCAAGGCCGTCATAGCCCTTGCCCGCCGCCGACGGACGGCTGTGGAAATAGACGTCCGAGGTGAAGGCCTGACCGATGACGGTGGAGCCGACGACCTTGCCCTGATCCTCGACCAGGCTGCCATTGGCCTGGGACGGGAAGATCGCCTGGCCGATGCCGGTCAGCGCCAGCGGATAGGCAAGGCCGAGCAGCAAGGCGAAGAGCAACGTCATGGTCAGGGCCGGACGCAGGGCGGATTTGAAATCGGTAAACATGGATTTGTCCTTCCTCAGGCGAGGCCGAGGCCGTTGACGGCAAGGTCGATCAGCTTGATCCCGGCGAACGGCGCGATCAGGCCACCAAGGCCATAGATGGCGAGGTTGCGGGCCAGCAGCGGACCGGCGCCGATCGGACGATAGGTCACGCCCCTGAGCGCCAGGGGCACCAGACAGGGAATGATCAGCGCGTTGAAGATGATCGCCGATAGGATCGCGCTTTCCGGCGTGGCCAGCCCCATGACGTTGAGGATGCCAAGGCCCGGATAGAGCGCGACGAACATGGCCGGGATGATCGCGAAATATTTGGCCACGTCATTGGCGACCGAGAAGGTCGTGAGCGCGCCGCGCGTCATCAGCAACTGCTTGCCCAGACCCACCACCTCGATCAGCTTGGTCGGATCGCTGTCCAGGTCGACCATGTTGCCGGCTTCGCGGGCAGCCTGGGTGCCGGTGTTCATGGCGACGCCGACATCGGCCTGCGCCAGGGCAGGGGCGTCGTTGGTGCCGTCGCCGCACATCGCGACCAGGCGGCCGCCTTGCTGTTCCTTGCGGATCAGGGCCAGCTTGTCCTCCGGCGTTGCCTGCGCCAGGAAGTCGTCGACCCCGGCCTCGGCCGCGATGCTGGCCGCGGTCAGCGGGTTGTCGCCGGTGATCATCACCGTGCGAATGCCCATCTGGCGCAGTTCGCCGAACCGCTCCCGAATGCCGGCCTTGACGATGTCCTTCAGGAAGATCGCGCCCAGCAGCTTGCCGTCCTTGGCCACCGCCAGCGGGGTGCCGCCGGCACGGGCGATCTCGTCGGTGATACGGCGCAGTTCGTTTGCGACCGGGGTCGAACCCAGGCCCGGATTGGCCTTCAGCACCGAATCCACCGCCCCCTTCTGGATCGTCGATCCATCGATGGTGACCCCGGAAATCCGGGTCTGGGCGGTGAAGGGAATGATCTCCGCATGGGCAGGCAGGGGCTCTACCGACTGGTTGAAGCCTTCGCGGGCCAGCAGCACGATCGAACGGCCCTCGGGCGTCTCGTCGGCCAGGCTGGCGAGCAGCGCGGCTTGTGCGAGCTGGGCCGGGGTGGCGCCGCCCACGGCACGGAATTCGGTCGCCTGACGATCACCCACGGTGATGGTGCCGGTCTTGTCCAGCAGCAGCACGTCGATGTCGCCCGCTGCCTCGACCGCGCGGCCCGACTTGGCGAGCACGTTGAAGCGCACCAGACGGTCCATGCCGGCAATGCCGATCGCCGACAGCAGGGCGGCGATGGTGGTCGGGATCAGGGTGATCAGCAGGGCCGCCAGGATCGCCACCGGAATGGCGCCGCCGGCATAGCTGGCGAAGCTGGGGATGGTGCCGACCGCGATCAGGAAGATGATGGTCAGGCCCACCAGCAACAGGGTGAGGGCGATCTCGTTCGGCGTCTTCTGCCGCTCGGCGCCCTCGACCAGCGCGATCATGCGATCGAGAAAGCCCTGGCCGGGATTGACGGTGACGCGGACGCGGATCTCGTCGGAAATGACGCGGGTGCCTGCCGTCACGGCCGAACGGTCGCCGCCTGCCTCGCGGATCACCGGCGCGGATTCGCCTGTGATGGCCGCTTCGTTGACGGAGGCGACGCCGGAGACGACCTCGCCATCGGACGGGATCAGGTCGCCGGTCTGGACCAGCACCACGTCGCCCAGCTTCAGCGCACTGGCGGCGACGGTCTCATAGCTTTCGCCATGGCCCTTCAGCCGCTTGGCGGTGAGGTCCGCCTTGGTGGCGCGCAGCGAGGCGGCCTGCGCCTTGCCACGCCCTTCGGCCAGCGCCTCGGCAAAGGTGCCGAAGAGGACCGTGAGCCAGAGCCAGATCACCAGCTGCAGCTTGAAGCCGACGGCCAGGCTGTCCTGCCCGACGATGAGCAGGACGGTCAGCAGGACCGCGACGATCGCGGTGGTGAACATCACCGGGTTGCGGATCAGTTCGCTGGGGTTGAGCTTGCGGAAGGCGTCTCGACAAGCCGGGACGATCAGGTCCGCCGTGAAGAGCGATTTTTGTTCGGATCGGGCCATGTGCATGGATCCTTAGAAAAGCTGGCCACGGATCATCGCGAGATGATCGGCGATGGGGCCAAGGGCGAGGCTGGGCAGGAAGGTCAGGCCGCCCACGATCAGCACGATGCCGACCAGCAGACCGGTCCACAGCGCCCCGGTGGTGGGGAAGCTGCCGGCGGTTTCGGGCGTATATTTCTTCGCGGCCAGGCTGCCCGCGATGGCCAGCATGGGGATGATGATGAAGAAGCGGCCGATCCACATCGCGACGCCCAGCATGCCGTTATAGAAGGGGGTGTTGGCCGACAGGCCGGCAAAGGCCGAGCCATTGTTGCCGACGGCGCTGGTGAACGCGTAGAGGATCTCGCTGAAGCCATGCGGTCCCTTGTTGAGCGGACCGGCCAGGCCCGCGTCGGTGACGCTGGCGATGGCGGTGAAGCCCAGGATGATCAAAGGCAGCACGGCAATGGCGAGCACGGCCAGCTTGACTTCGCGGCTCTCGATCTTCTTGCCGACATATTCCGGCGTGCGGCCGACCATCAGGCCCGCGACGAACACGGCCAGGATGGCGAACAGCAGGAAGCCATAGATGCCTGCGCCGACGCCGCCGATCACGACTTCGCCCAGCTGGATGTTGAACAGCGGGATCATGCCGCCCAGTGCGGTGAAGCTGTCATGCATGGCGTTGACCGCGCCGCAGCTCGCCGCCGTGGTGACGACCGAGAAGAGGGCAGAGGCGGCGATGCCGAAGCGGACTTCCTTGCCCTCCATATTGCCGCCGGCGACGCCCAGATTGTGGAGCACCGGATTGCCGGCCGCTTCCTGCCAATAGGTGACGGTGACGCCGGCGAGGAAGATCAGCAGCATGGCGGCGAGGATGGCCCAGCCCTGGCGCGGGTTGCCAACGGCCTTGCCGAAGGTCCAGGTCAGGCCAAAGCCGATCACGAAGATCGACAGCATCTCCACCAGATTGGTGAGCGCGGTCGGATTCTCGAAGGGATGGGCGCTGTTGGCGTTGAAGAAGCCGCCACCATTGGTGCCCAGCATCTTGATCGCTTCCTGGCTGGCGACGGGGCCAAGCGCCAGGGTCTGTTTCACGCCTTCCAGCGTGGTCACGTCGACCGACTGGCTGAGCGTCTGCGGCACGCCGCTCGCGATCAGGAACAGGGCATAGACGATGCAGATCGGCAGCAGCAGATAGAGGGTCACGCGGGTGACGTCCGCCCAGAAATTGCCGATCGTCGCCGCGCTGCGCCGGGCAAAACCACGGAACAGGGCGAAGGCGAGGGCAATGCCGGTGGCGGCCGACAGGAAATTGTGGATGGTGAGGCCCAGCATTTGAGCCAGGTTCGTCAGGGTCGACTCGCCCGAATAGCTTTGCCAATTGGTGTTGGTGGTGAAGCTGATCGCCGTGTTGAAGGCGAGGTCGCTGCTGGTGCCGGCAAAGCCCTGCGGGTTGAGCGGCAGCAGCCCCTGAAGGCGCAGCACCGCATAGGTGAAGAGCAGCAGCGCCACGTTGAAGAGCAGCATGTGAACCGCGTAGCGGCGCCAACTCTGTTCGGCGTTCGGATCGATCCCTGACAAGCGGTAGAAGCTCCGTTCGATCGGGCCGAACACGGTATGAAGCGGCGTGCGGCGGCCCTCATAAAGGGTAAACAGCCACAGGCCCATCGGCTTGGTCAGCGCCAGCAATATGCCGACAAAGGCTGCGATCAGCAGCCATCCCTGGAAGGTCATGTGCGGCCCCCCTTAAAAGCGTTCGGGCCGTGCGAGCACGGCGACGAGATAGACGAGAAGCCCGGCGGCGGTGATCGCCGCGAGCCAGAGGTCGATGGTCATGGCATCCCTCCTTCAGGCGTCGCCGCACAGCCGGACATAGCCGAGGCTAGCCGCTGTCAGCGCCAGGATGATGCCGATCCACAAGAGATCCTGCATGGGGGGTAACTCCCGCATCACGCCCGCCGCGGGAGGCGGACAGGGTCGTTAGCGAGCGCCCGATTAGGCCCCTCTTCCGTTTGAATGCGAGACGCGGGCCGGGGCGGCCGCATAGTATTTGCGTATGATTTTCCGAAGGGGCTGGAGCCTTTCGACACGGCACCGGCCCGCCCGCCCCCCACCCGATCGCCCATCAGGGCATCATGTCTGGGCGGTCGGTTGGGGGGCGGGCCGGTGCGGATGCGCCGGAGGCGCATTTCCAAACGGACTCCAAGACGGATAGCTTTTCTACCGCGATGGCCAGCATTGCTTGGGGGACGATTCTCTATACCATCGGTAGATAAGCCGCCCGAGTCGGCAGAGAGGACGCACATATGGCCTATCAGGATCAGGACGGACCGTTGACGCGCCTGCGCGATCGGCTGGCGCAAGCCCTTTTCAGGGAGCCTGCCGTCGTGCTGTTCGAGCGCGATGCCGACGACCGTGGCGCACCGGTGTCGCGTGCCGATCGCGAACGCCAGCCACAGGATGCCTGCGCCTGATCGGAGGAAACCCTGTGTTTCCAGGGCGAAAGCCAAACACCTCTTCGCAGCGGCGGAACATCCGCTAGATAGATTTCCAACAGCATGGCGCGCCGATCGCGTCATCGCCTTGAAGGAGATCCAGATGGCCACCAGCCCGCGCGAAGTTACCCGTCCCGTCGATCCGCTGATCCTGGAGCGCTGGTCGCCCCGCGCCTTTGACGGCTCCGCTATTCCCCAGGCCGATATCGACACGCTGTTCGACGCGGCGCGCTGGGCGCCTTCGGCCTTCAACTACCAGCCCTGGCGCTTCCTCTATGCCCATCGCGACAGTGCCGACTGGGCGCGCTTCCTCGACCTGCTCTTCCCGTTCAACCAGGGCTGGGTGCAGCATGCCGGCGCGCTGGTCTTCGTTTTGTCCGACACGCTGATGGCGGCGCCGGGATCGGAAGATTACAAGCCTTCGCACAGCCACAGCTTCGATGCGGGCGCCGCCTGGGCGACGCTGGCGCTGCAGGCGACGCGGCTTGGCTATCATACCCATGCGATGACCGGCGTCGATTTCGACAAGGCGCGCGCCGAACTGGCGGTGCCGGAGCGGTTCCGGATCGAGGCGGCGATCGCGATCGGGCGTCAGGGCGACAAGGCCAGCCTGCCCGAAGCACTACAGGCGCGCGAGGCGCCGAGCGGCCGGCATGAGATCGAGACATTCGCCCATCAGGGGAATTTCATCGTCTGACAAAAAAAAGGGCGGCGTTTTGAAACGCCGCCCTTTCTGTATCAGGTCGTGGTCCAGCCGCCGCCCAAAGCGCGGAACAGATCCACCTGGGCAAAGGCGACGGCGCGGTTGGCGGTCGCCAGGTCCGCGTCGGCCGAAGCCTGGGTGCGCAGCGCATCCAGCACGGTCAGGAAGTCGATCTGCCCCTCGCGCTGGCGCGCCAGGCTGATCCGGGCCGCGCGCGCCGCCTCGTCGCGTGCCGATTGCAGCGTCGCCCGCCGCTCCAGCGCATTGGCATAGCTGGACAGCGCCGTCTCGGTTTCCTCCAGCGCCTGCAACACCGTGCCGTCAAAGGCGGCAAGCGATGCGTCGCCATCCGCCTTGGCCGCCGCGATCTTCGCGCGATTGGCTTCCTGATTGGGGAAGGCCCAGCTGATCAGCGGCCCGAGCAGGAAGTTGAGCGGCCCGGCGCCGAACAGATTGCCGCCGCCAACCGCCGTGGTGCCGATCGATCCGCCCAGGGTGATGCGCGGATAGAGATCCGCCGTCGCGACACCGACACGGGCGGTGTCGGCCGCCAGCCGCCGTTCGGCCGCGCGCACGTCCGGCCGCCGGGCGAGCAACGCCTGACCGTCGCCGACCGGGATCGGCTGTGTCACATTCGGTGTCACGGTCGCGTTCTGGACGGATGCGGGCAGCTCCTGCGGCGTGCGCCCGGTCAGCGTCGCCAGCCGGAACAGCGCGGAATTGCGGTCGGCGACCAGATTGGGGATCAGCGCCTGCTGCTGTTCGCGCAGTGTCGTCACGCGGATCACGTCCAGCCGGTCGGACCGGCCAGCATCGAAGCGGGCGCCGGTGATGCGGATCGACTTGTCGAGCAGGTCGACCGTTTCCTTCGCGACGGCAAGCCGCTGGGCGGATGCGGTGGCGTCGACATAGGCGCGCACCGTATCGGCGACAACCGCGACGCGGACGGCATCGGCATCGGCCTGGGCCGCGCCGACATCGCCACGCGCGGCCTCTATGCTGCGCTTCACCCGGCCGAACAGGTCGACCTCATAGGCGACGTCCAGCCCCATATCGACGGTCCAGTTTTCCCGGTCCATGCCGGGCAGGGTCTGGGCCTGCGACACCCGGCCATAGGTCGGGGAGCCGCTGATATTGGTGCTGGGCAACCGGTCGGAGCGGGCACCACGCAGATGGGCACGGGCACGTTCCAGCCGGGCGACGGCGACGCGGATGTCGGTATTGGCCTTCAGCGCATCGCCGACCAGCCCGTCGAGCAGCGGGTCATTATAGAGCCGCCACCAATGATCGTCGGCGGCGCTCTGGGCGACCGCCGGGTTCGCGGCCCCGATGAAGGGGGCGGCGGCTGTCGTCGGGGTGGCGGGGGCCTTGTAATCCGGCCCGGCGGCGCAGGCCGTCAGCGCACTGGCGCCGAGCAACAGGGCAATCAGGTTCCTTGTCATGGCTTTTGTCCTCATTCGGCCGGCTGCAATGCCGCAGCATCGTCAGCCTCCGGGCGCCGGCGGCGGGCGAAGCGATCGCCCAGCGCGCGGCACACGACATAGAAGGTGGGGGTGAAGAGCAGGCCGAAGGCCGTCACGCCGGTCATGCCGAAGAAGACTGCCGTGCCTAGCGCCTGGCGCAGTTCCGCACCGGCCCCGCTGGCGATCACCAGCGGCACCGCCCCCAGAATGAAGGCGAAGCTGGTCATCAGGATCGGGCGCAGACGGGTTTGCGCCGCCTGAACCGCGGCCTCGACCGGGCTCAGCCCCTGTTCCTCTTCCGCCTGCTTGGCGAATTCGACCACCAGAATGGCGTTCTTCGCTGCGAGCGCGATCAGCACGACCAGACCGATTTGCGTGAGGATATTATTGTCCATCCCGCGCAGGTTCACACCCAGCATGGCCGCGAACAGGCACATCGGCACGATCAGGATGATCGACAGCGGCAAGGTCAGGCTTTCATATTGCGCCGCCAGCACCAGGAAGACGAAGAAGACCGCCATGCCGAAGACGATGCCTGCGGTGTTGCCGGCACTGATCTGCTGATAGGCAACGCCGGTCCATTCGCTGGCATAGCCGGCAGGGGCGGCGTCGGCGAGCTTCTCCATCGTGCTGAGCGACTGGCCCGACGAATAGCCCGGTGCCGTGTCGCCATCGATTTCCACCGCGGGCAGCAGGTTGTAACGGACCACGCGATAGGGGCCGGTCTTGTCGCGGAAGGTGGAGACCGAACCGATCGGCACCATCTGGCCGCTGTTCGACCGGGTCTTCAAGTTGGCGATGTCGGCCACGGTGCCGCGATGATCGGCATCGGCCTGGGCAGTCACGCGATAGGTGCGGCCCAGCAGGTTGAAGTCGTTGACGAAGGCAGAGCCGAGATAGACCTGCATCGCTTCGAACACGCGCTCGGGCGGCACGCCCAGCAGGTCGGCCTTGCGGCGATCGACATCCGCGAAGATGCGCGGGGTGCCGACGTCGAACAGGGTGTAGACCTGCGCCAGGCTGGGGCTCTGATTGGCCTTGCCGATCAGCTCGCCGGCGACCTTGTTGAGTTCCGCATAGCCGCGATCCTCCCGGTCCTCCAGCATCAGGCGATAGCCACCGGCCGAGCCGATGCCCTGGATCAGCGGCGGCGGCACCAGCAGGATGCGCGCCTTGTCATAGCCCGCAACCGCCTTGTTCGCCTGATCCATGATCCCGGCATAGGTGGCGCCTTCGGCCTTGCGTTCGGCAAAGCTCTTGAACGGGAAGTAGATCGCCGCGCTGTTGGGCGCCTGTGTCTGCGACGGGCCGTGGAAGCCGGCGAACATCACCGCGCCGCGCAGGCCCTTGATCGGCAGGATCTTTGCGGCGACCTCGCGCGTCACCTTGTCGGTGCGCTCCAGCGACGCGCCCGAGGGTAGCTGGACGACGGCGAGGAAATAGCCCTGGTCCTGCGCCGGGATGAAACCGCCGGGCGTCACCCAGAACAGGGCGATGGTGGCGGCGATCAGGCCCGCATAGGTCAGCAGCATCTTCTTGGGCCGGGCGACGAGGAAGCGGGTGAGGCGCGCATAGCCCGCGCTCATCCGATCAAAGCCCTGGTTGAAGCGATCCGCTGCCTTAGCCGCGACCTGGCGCCAGCGCGGCGCATTGTCGAGGTCATGGGCACCATGTTTGGGCTTCAGCAGCAGGGCAGCTGCAGCCGGCGACAGGGTAAGCGAGAGGATGAGCGAGATCACCGTCGCGGTCGAAATGGTGACCGCGAACTGCTGGTAGAAGGCACCGGAAATGCCGGTGATGAACAAAGTCGGCACGAACACCGCGCACAGCACCAGTACGATCGCGATCAGCGCGGTCGACACTTCGTCCATCGACACGCGGGCCGCCTGCAGCGGGCTCATGCCATTTTCGATATTGCGTTCGACATTTTCGACCACGACGATCGCGTCGTCGACGACGATGCCGATCGCCAGCACCAGGCCGAACAGCGACAGGTTGTTGAGCGAATAGCCCACCGCCGCCAGCATCGTCGCCGTGCCGATCAGCGAGACCGGGATCGCGATGATCGGGATGACCGCCGCGCGCCAGTTCTGCAGGAAGATGAGGATGACGATGACGACCAGGATCACCGCTTCGAACAGCGTGTGATAGACGGCGTCGATCGACTGGCTGATGAATTCGGTGGGGTTGTAGATGATGCTATATTCCAGGCCCTTGGGGAAGCGCTTGGACAGTTGTTCCATCTCCGCCTTGACCTTCTCCGCCGCGTCGAGCGCGTTGGAGCCGGGGCGCTGCATTGTCGCGATGACGACCGTCGGCTTGTTGCTGAGATAGGTGTTGGTGCCATAATCCTGCGCGCCCAGCTCGACGCGGGCGACATCGCGCACGCGCACCTGATGGCCATCGGCGTCGGAACGGATGACGATGTCGGAAAACTGATCGGGCGTGGTCAGGCGGCCTTGCATCTCGACGCCAAGCTGGAAGGCTTCGCCCCGGTCATAGGGCGGCTGGCCGATCGAACCGGCCGACACCTGGACATTCTGTGCCCGCAGGGCGGAGACGATCTCGCCTGCGGTCAGGTCCAGCGCGGCGGCGCGATCCGGATCGATCCAGATGCGCATCGCATAGTCGCGCGAACCGAACAGCTGCACGTCGCCAACGCCGTCGAGCCGGGCCAGCCGGTCGCGCACCTGGGTCAGGGCATAGTTGGAGATATAATCGCGGTCATAGGTGCCGTCGGGCGATTGCAGGTTCACGACCATCAGGAATTCGGGCGTGGTCTTGCGGGTCACGACGCCCAGCCGCTGCACCTCTTCGGGCAGGCGGGGGATGGCGACCGCGACGCGGTTTTGCACCAGCACCTGCGCGGCATCCAGGTCGGTGCCGATCTTGAAGGTGACGGTAATGACGACCTTGCCGTCACCGGTCGACTGGCTGCTCTGATAGAGCATGTCGTCGACGCCGTTGATTTCCTGTTCGATCGGCGCGGCCACGGTCGACGCGACCGTTTCGGCCGATGCGCCGGGATATTGGGCGGAAACCGTGACCGTGGGGGGCACGATGTCGGGATATTGGGACACCGGCAGGCCGATAAAGGCGAGCGCACCGACCACGGTGATGACCACCGCGATGACGGCGGCAAAGATCGGCCGGTCGATGAAGAAACGGGAGAAACGCATCGGATCATCCTTTGCGAACGAGCGAAAGGGATACCGCGCGATCCGGCCGGGCCGGATCACGGGCTTGGGATTTCGTTTGATTGGCCCCACCCGTGTGAAGGGTGGGGTCAGTGCTTACCGGGCGAAGGTGGCCTGGGCGGCGACCGGGGCGGCGCCGTCGACCGGGGTGACGGGCGCCGGGGTCGGGGTGATCCGGGCCGGCTTCACCGCAACCTTGGCACCGGGCATCGCCGCCTGGATATTGGTCACGACCACCCGGTCCTTGGGATCGAGGCCGCTGCGGATGATGCGCAGCCCGTCGACGATCGGGCCAAGCTCGACCGGCTTCACCGCGACGCTGTCATCCTTGTCCACCACCAGCACGGTCTTGCGTGCCTGGTCGGACTGGATCGCCTCGTCCGGGACCAGCAGGGCATTGGCCTTGCCGCCATTGGCCAGGCGCATATTGCCGAACAGGCCGGGGGTCAGGAAATTGCCCGGATTGTCGAACACGGCGCGGATGCGGATCGTGCCTGACCGGGGATCAAGCCCATTGTCGGTGAAGTCCAGACGGCCCTTGTGGTTATAGTCCGCCTCATCCTGCAACCGCACCTCGACCGCGCCGCCATTCTCCTTGTCGCGCTGCGACTTGAGATAGAGCGCTTCGGACGCATCGAAGTTGAAGTAGATGGGGTCGAGCTTGTTGACCGTGGTCAGCAGCGACGCGGTGCTGCCTTCGCCGCCCGACACCAGATTGCCGATGTCGACTCGGCGATCCGACACGCGGCCGGAAATCGGCGCGCGCACCTGGGTGAACTCGACGTCCAGCGCCCGGCTGCGTTCGCGGGCCTGCGCGCCGGCGAGGGCGGCCTGTGCCGCCTGCAGACGCGAGCGGAGCGAGTCCACTTCGCTGGCCGACACGGCTTCGTCGCCGGTCAGTCGCTGGACGCGGCCATAGTCATTCTGGGCCAGCAGCAGCGCACTGCGGGCGGAGGCGACGCTGGCCCGCGCTTCGGCCAGAGCCGCCTGGAACGGGCGCTGGTCGATGGTGAAGAGCAACTGCCCCTGGCGGACGAAATCGCCGTCGCGGAAGTGGATGGCGGTCACCGCGCCCGACACGCGCGGGCGGATTTCCACCGTCTGGCTGGGGGCGAAGCGGCCGACATAATCATCCCACTGGGTCACGCTGCGGGCGAGCGGCGCGGATACGCCGACCGCCGCCAGCGGGGCGGCCGCAGCCTGGGCCGACGGGCGGTCGACCAGCTTCCAGCCGATGCCGAACAGGGCGATGAGCGCGACGGCGGCGATGCCGCCATGCTTGCGCGACCATCGGCTTCCTGGTGGCGCGTGAATGTCCGACGCGGTGCCGTCGGCTGTGATTTTGGTGAACTGGTTCATGGATTAGCTCCGGGGGACGCGGGCGATGCGGCCCGCGCTGATGGTGGCGAGCAGCAGTTCGAGCTGCGCGGTGGAAAAGCCGGCCGCACGGAAGGCGGCGAGGGCGGAAAGCGACACGGCATAGCCCTTGTGCCATGCCTCGACGGCCAGGCGGCGCAGCGCCTCCAGCCGTTCGCTGGCCAGGGTTGGGCTATGTTCCTCGCCCCAGATCCACTTGCGCAAGCGAGCGAAGCGGCCGGGACCGCGCAGCGAGCGCAAGCCGTCGGTGCGGGCAAGGTCGACAATCTGCCATTCCTGGGCAGAAAAGTCGGTCGCCTGGGCCTCGACACTGATGGCGGGCACGGCGGGGGCGGGGCGGGCGGCGCCGACCGCCATCTGCGGACCGGCAAGTGCCTGGGCGAAATCAAGGAAAGCCATGGCCTGTTCCTTCCTGCTATCTGAAGCGGGCACACGGCCGCGCGCGGAAAAGCGCGGATCGCGTCCCGGAATAAGCGCCCGAAGATGCGGGCATGCGTCCTTGCGGCGCGAACGGCACAAACCGTCGCGAAGAGGGCGCAAAGATGGTGAATCAGGAGGAACCCGTTACCGGGAAACCGCCCCTTTGGGTGACGCTATCGTCGACAGCGCCGATGGTGGAATTGCTGCATGATGACCTCCCTGGGCTATACACCCAGCATCATTGTGTACCGCATGGTATATATTAACGGGGGCTGTCCCGTCAACCGTCTTTTTGTACCGGGAGGTATTTTATTTGCAGTGCGGCAATTTCAAGAGGCCGAGGCTCGCAAAAGCGAAATAAAATCCGCTATTTGCTCGGCCACATGGTGAGAGTGGTGTCGATCAGCTGTTCCAGCCGATCGCGCGGCACGCCAGCACCGGCCTGCACGGCCATGCCTTGGATCACGGTCGAGAGGTAACAGGCGAGTGCCTGGGGCTCGACTCCGGCGGGCAGGTCGCCCTCTGCCTGGGCGCGTTCAAACCGGTCGAGCAGGGCGCGGTCGGACGAGGCGCGACGGGCCAGCACCTCGTCGCGGATACATTCGGAATGGGCGGTGCCGCCGACCGAACTGATGACGCCCATGCACCCCTGGGGATCTTTGTTCCCGGTCTGGATCGCCAGTGATCCGCGCAGCATGCGCTCGGCCACGGCCTTGGCCGTCGGGGCCTCCAGCGACGACTTCACATAGCAGAGCTTGTCGCGCTCATAGAGGTCGAGCGCCTTGCGGAACAGCGCTTCCTTGTTGCCGAAACAGGCATAGAGGCTGGGCTTGGTGATACCCATCGCTTCGGTCAGTTCCGCCAACGATGCGCCTTCATAGCCGCGCCGCCAGAAGACCTGAAGCGCAGCCGCCAGGGCTTCCTCGGGATCGAACTCCCGCGGGCGGCCCCTGCCACTCTGTGTTGCCGTGATTTCCATACCGACCGGTATATAGGGATGATGGCCGCCGGCGTCCATAGGGCGCGCAACATCATCGCTGGTCAGCTTTTATCTGATAGGGGAGAAATTGGATGCCCGACAAGGATTATAACTTGGCTTGCATCAGCTTGCACTGACCTGCACCGAATTGCAGCGGAATGGTCAGAAATTTCGCCGTTTTTGACATTTGAGCCAGCATCGAGTTGCATTGACTTGCAGCGCCTTGAAGCCCACAAATGTGGGAACAATTGGCGCTGAAAGGGAATGGCTTCCTATGGGCAAGCTCACTGACATGAAGGTAAAAAACGCCAAGCCCGGCATTCATGGTGATGGGGACGGGCTTTATCTGCGTGTGAAACCGCCAACCGAGGCTCAGGCTAAGCGCGGCGAGAAATCTGGGGCTAAGTCTTGGGTTCTGCGCGTCCAGCATATGGGCCGGCGCACGGACATTGGTCTGGGCGGATTTCCCACCGATCTGACGCTGCGTGAAGCGCGCGACAAGGCGCATCATCTGCGCAAGCTGGCTAGGCAGGGCAAGAACGCCATAGCTGAACGCGATCGCGAGAAGGTGGTGATCCCTACCTTTGCCGATGCTGTCGGACTGGCCCATGCTGAACTGTCCAAGGGCTGGAGCGAGAAGCATGGCGACGCCTTCAAGGCGTCACTCAATGAACATGCCGTGCCCAAGCTCGGCGCCAAGCGCGTCGACCAAATCACGACTGCGGAGGTCATCGCCGCCCTGTCACCGATCTGGACTGAAAAGCCCGCGATCGCGTCGAAGGTCCGCGTGCGCATCATGCAGGTGCTTTCCTTCGCTCGCGCCAAAGGGTGGCGCACCGCTCCGCTGCCAGAGGCACGCGAACTGCGCAACGGCTTGGCGCGGCAGCCCAAGGGCAAGAACTTCACTGCGATGGATTGGCGGGAGGTCCCGGCCTTCTTTTCCGACCAGCTCGCTCGGGAGGATACGGCTGGGCGCCTGGCGCTGCTGTTCACGATCACGACGGCGGCGCGCTCTGGCGAGGCCCGTTCGGCGCGCTGGGAGCATATCGACATCGAGGCGCGGACGTGGACGCGGCCGGGCGAGCTGATGAAGTCGGGCGTGAAGCATGTGGTCACGCTCAATGATGCCGCGATCGGCATCCTGGAGCGCGCCCGGCCGCTGTCCGGTGGCGAGGGGCTTATCTTCCCTGGCACCAAGGGGCAGAAGCTTTCCGACATGACGCTGAGCAAGGTCATGCGCACGGCGAAGCGAGATGAGACGGTCCACGGCTTCCGTTCCAGCTTCCGCGATTGGGCAGCCGAACGCATGCCGACGATTCCCGCGATGGTGGCCGAAATGGCGCTGGCGCACAGCGTCGGCACGAAGACGGAGCAGGCCTATCTCCGGACGGATCTTCCCGACATGCGCCGGGCGCTGATGGATGGCTGGGGGCAGTTTCTCGCCGAATCCCTATCGAGCGTCGGCGGCAATGTCGTGTGGATGGAGCGCGCATGATGCCGGACGTACCAGATCGGACAGTGCGTGGACCCCATCCAAAAAGAAATAATAGGAAAGCCACGCGCATGATAGTTGCGCAATGCTGGGTTTCGGCATATCAATGTTTCAGCACCAAGTTGAAGGAAGAGACGGATGGCTACCAGCCCCCTCACTGCCGAAAGGCTTTCGTACAGCGTGACCGACGCCGCTCACGCGCTGGGGATCAGCGAGCGGTCGATCTACAATCTGATTTATGGTGGGAAGCTGCGCCGGATGAAGATCGGGCGCCGTGTCGTGATCCCGGCGGCCGACTTGCGCTCCATCCTAGAAGGCACGGCATGAGCGATGGGCCATACGAAAAACGCCTTCGTCCATAGGGACAAAGGCGCTCCTGTTCTCTCTGGCGGGTCGAACAGGAGCGATCATAGCACGGCTTCCTCAATGCGCCATACGGAAATCACGTATGAGCCTTTCGGCTGCGGCTTTGATGTCGTGGTGAAGCCTCAGATTGTGCCTGATGGTCAGGGCTGGGAGTTTCGCACTCACGCTCAAGCGGTTGCTTGGGCTCAGTCGCTGGGCCTGCCGGTCGTGGATAAGACGGGAGGGCAGGCATGACCCTCGCGCAGGATATTACCCGGCACTTCAATGGCGATTGGCGCCGCGATCAGGGCTTTATCCCGACGCCTGGCAATAGCGCGAAGGATCGCGGCACAACCGTTCGCGACACCGACGACGGCGACGTTGTGTTTCACAGCTTTAACGGCGGCGACTGGAAGGCGATCAAGGATGAGTGCCGCGCCAAGGGCTTGCTGCCGGAGCGCCAGCGCCTGCCCGATCAATGGCGCGTGACGGGCACATATGAGTTTGCGGATGCTGACGGCTCCGTCCTTTATCGGACCGTTCGAAAAGAGCACCCCGCCAAGCCCAAGCGCTTCGAAGCGCAGCGCCCGAACGGCAAAGGCGGCTGGTTGAACAAGTTGGGCGATTGCCCGCGCGTGATCTACCGCTATCCCGAAATCAAGGCGGCGATCGGCAAGGCTGCTGTCACCGATGAACCGATGCCGACCGTCTATCTGGTCGAGGGTGAGCGCAAGGCTGACAAGCTGGCCGGCTGGGGCTTCCTGGCGACGGCGGTGGCGTTCGGCGCGCAGGGCTGGCGCAGGAGCTATGCCGAGGCGCTGGAGCGCTGCAATGTCATCATCCTGCCCGACAATGACGACGTCGGCCGCGCCTTCGCCCAGAAGGCCAGTGCTGATCTGGAGGCCGCCGGTTGCTCGGTGCGCATCATCGACCTGCCCGGCCTGCCGCCCAAGGGCGATATCATGGACTGGACCGGCAGCGCGGATGATCTGCGCGCGTTGGTCAGCGAAGTGCCCGCGCTTGTGGATGCGGATGACTGGCCGGAGCTTGACCTTGCTGTCTGCGCCAAATCCAAGGCACCCGAACGCGAGTGGCTGGTCGACGGCTGGATTCCGGCCAACAAGGCGACCCTGCTGGCTGGCGATGGCGGCGTGGGTAAATCGCTGCTCGCGCAGATCAAGGCCACGTGCGTCGCGCTGGGACGCCCTTTCATGGGCATGCCTACGCGCCAGGCCAACGCCGCATATCTGAGCTGGGAAGATGACGCGGACGAGCTGTGGCGCCGCCAAGAGGCCATTTGCGATGTGATGGCGATCCCGCTCGCGCAACTCGCCGGCAAGCTGTCCCTCGTATCCTATACCGAGGAGGAAAACCCCTTCCTTGTGACTGCTGATGAAACCGGTGTCCGCGTGTCTCCCTTGGGGCGCAAGATCGAGCGGCTGACCGAGCGCCGCGATATCGCCCTGCTCATTCTGGACAACGCCTCCCAGATTGCGGGCATAGACCATAATGCCGTCGATGAGGTCGCGCCGTTCGCGCACTGGCTGGGCACGCTGGCGAAGCGTCGCAATGGAGCCGTTGTGCTGCTGCACCACACCAACAAGGCAGGGCAGGATTATCTTGGCTCTGTCGCCTACAATAACCAGTTCCGCTCGCGGATGCTCCTCGCCCGGCCGGATGAATGCCATGACCCTGATGTCCGCATTCTGACGAACCCGAAGGCCAACTATGCTCAAGCCGGCAATGGCGTGGAGCTACGCTGGTTCAAAGGGGCCTTCATTCGCGACGAGGATCTGCCGGAGAGTCAGCGCGCAGAGCTTGCCGATGTGGGCATCGCCAATGTCGAGAACGCCCGCTTCCTTGAGTGCCTGGAAGCGTCGACGCGCGATAAGCAGGCCGTCAGCCACCACAACGGCACCAACTATGCGCCGACCATCTTCGCCCGGATGCCCGAGGCCAAGGGCATGACGGCGAAGGGCTTTGAGCGGGCCATGCAGCGGCTGCGCAGCCTCCAGAAAATCAAGTTCGACCAGCCGCTTTGGAAGGGTGCCAACAGGGTGATGAAGCAGGGCATCAAGCTGGCTGACGGGCTTGCCGAAAGTGCACCGACCCCCGCATCGACCCCCCGCATAACCCCCTGCACCGACCTGCACGAACCCCCTGCACAAGTCATTGAAAACATTGCACCGACCCCGCACGCTCTTACCCCCCTTTATACTACGTATAAATCGGGCGCCGCCGCTGAGGCTGGCGCGCCCGTAGAGGATGATGGGCTGGACGAAAGCGGGGACATCATCGGGTGGAATGACAAACCCCATGGAGGCCGCTGATATGCCGAGGAAGAAAGCCGCTACCGAAGTCGCCAAGGCTGCCCCTGCCGAGCAGACCCAACTGGACCCGCGCGAGAAGAAGGCGATGACCGATGCTTTCGTGGCCTACAAGCAGCGGCCGGTGCGGGTGAGTGTCGAATGGCGCGACACCCCAGACGGCTTTCGCGCTCACTCGCCCCATGACGCCGGAGCGCTTCACTCAGCCCATATGATGAATGCGATGGGCACGGCATCGCCGGCGTTCATGATACGAAACTTCCAGTCGCTAGAGGCCGCGGTGCGCGCCCGAAACGAAGAACGTGGAGATGAGGCCTACAGCATCAACGCGGCTCTCGCACTGGTTGAGGCCATCGCGCCACAAGACGAGCTGGAAGGTTCTCTCGCCCTCCAGATCGCAAGCAACCATGCCTTGACCATGGAGATGCTCTGCCGGGCGAAAAGCACCAGCGATGTCGAGCATCTCCAGATGTACGGTAACATGGCGGTCAAGCTTCAGCGGACCTTCACTGCCCAGATCGAAGCCTTGGCGAAGATGCGCGGCAAGGGCCAGCAGACCGTCCGGGTCGAGCATGTCACTGTTGCGCCAGGCGGGCAGGCGATCGTGGGCGATGTCCACCACTACGGGAGGGGGGCGGCCTCCCAATCCAGAAACGAGGATCAATCTCATGCAACCGGAAATTCTGGCGGCGGCCCGGCGCTGCCTAGCCCGAACCCGATCGGGGAAGCCGTGCCAATCGCCAGCGGTGAAGGGCCGGAGGCGGTGCCGCATGCACGGCGGCACAAACCCCGGCGCGCCAGCGGGAAATCAACGCGCGACTAAACACGGCCTCTACTCCGCGGAGGTGATGGAGATGAGGGCGAGGCTCGCGGAGATGCGTCGCGAGTGGCGAGATCTGCAGGGCAAGATATGAACAATAATAAGAAATAAACATTCAAAATAGATAAGATAATTGTTGCTTAATTACGTGTTTGTTCTAGCCTTTGAGGCGCTGAGGCAGGGAGCATCAACCCGATCCTGCCTCGCCCCCGCTTCTGCATGGACCCGAACTTGCTGAGGCGCTGAACAAAGAACCGCCGCGTCCCAACGTCGCGGCATGACGGAGCAAGCTCATGACCAATGTGATTCAGCAGTTTCTCGCTGGCCGCGCCGAAAGGCAGGCGAGCCATATCACCAACGCCGAACAGCCAGTCACGCGCGCGGAGTTCAATACCCTGGTGCGCGCCGTCCATGGTCTGATCGAGGATGTCGACGCTGCTCTGTCGCCCGAGAAGCTGACGGCGACCATGAATGCAGCGTTTGGCGAGGCGATGAAGGGCCGCGCGCCGATCGCCAATGCCCGGCGCGGCAATCCGCTGAGCCAGTATCTCGCCCCGTCCGATGATGACGACGGCCAGGCGATCGCCAATCAGCGCAATGGGCGTCCGGCCGCCAACAAGCGCCTCTATCTCGCGCCCGAGGGGGACTAAGCCATGGACCTGTCGAATCTGAGCCGTAACACGATGTTCGGCAAACCCTTCCCTGTGCCTGGTCAGACCGCGCAGCCTCAGGCGGCGATCGACCTGACGCATGTGCTCGATCCGGCCGAGTTCTGGCCCGATCCGATGTCGTGTCCCGACTGGCCGATGGAATATAGCGATAGCTTCTCCACGCGCCGCTATGAGGGGCCGCGCGGCAAGGCTGGCGCCGAGATGCGGATGCAGATGCTCGGGAGCGCCCTCAACCGCGGCGCCGCCAGTCTGCGCAAGCCGACGCAGGAGGAGCGGGCATCGGAATTTGCGCGAATCTTCAAGCGTGCCGGTTCGCCCTTCTATCGCTACGGCATCAATGACCTGTCGGCGCGCGATCGCCTGACCGAGGATCAGGCTCGCATGATGGTCGATGCCCTCCATGTTCGCGGCTATCTCCGCAAGCTGGAGGCGATCGAGGCGCAGCAGGAAGAGGCCAGGAAGGAGCGCCCGCGCGCCGAGGCCCGCCAGACCCTCGCCAGTTACCGCAACACCGTGGACGCCAGCACCGAGGAAATCGCGGCGCTGGCGGAGGCTGCGGCCCGGCATCAGCAGCGGATCGATGATGAGAAGGCGTTCAACCGCTCGCGGATGCTGCGCCAGAATCTGGAGACGCTGCACGCCAATGCGGTGACGGCGGCGCATGTGCTGGGCGAAGAGGCGCCGGCGCGCCCGGCTTTCGGCTGAGGAGGCAGGCATGAAGCAGTTCAATCTCTCGTCCGCCGAATGGACGCAGATCGTGCCGCCTGACGGGGGCAAGGACGTGGATATTCGTCCGCTGGTGGGGGCGTGCCTCACCAGCCTCCATGTCCCCAACGAGCGGGGCGCGGCGACGCTCTCGATGCCGCCTGTCTCTGTTCAGGACTGGGTGTGGACCGGCCGCGAGGTCACTGCCGGCATCGCGGTCTATGCCAAGGGCGTCGGCGGTCCTGCCGTTGTCGCTGTCGGCGCTCTGGCCAGGTAGGGGCGCCAGTTGGGCTTCGTCAAAAAACTGGTCGCGTTGGTCGCTATCGCGGCGCTGACCTATTACACCTTCGGTGCCGGCGGCTTGGTTGCATCCGGCGCCCTGGGTTCTGGCTTTCTTGGCGTGGCGATCGGCTCGGCAATTGTCGCGGCCGGCACCTACATCATTCAAACTGCGCTCATGAGTTCGGGCCGGGCGCCGAAGATGGATGCGGGCAAGGTCAATGTTCGCATCTCCGATCCCCCGCGCTGGCTCCATTGTGGCCGCGCTCGCTCAGGCGGTGGCGTCGTCTTTGGCGAGTTCGATGCCGAAGGGCGATTTTGGTATGTCGTGATCCATAGCGACGAGATCCTGCACGCCCCCTACAGCTATTTCCTCGATGACGAGCCGGTCACGCTGGGAAGCGACGGCTATGTCCAGCAAGCCGCGTTCCGCCTGAAGACGAACAAGGATCGCGATCCCGCCGAGGTCGACGGCGAAGGAAAAGGCTACGTCCGCATCTGGACCACGACCTACAGCGCGACCGACCCCGTGCCTCCCCGCATTGCTGCCCTGGATGCCGCGCTAGGCACACTGTGGACCCCAGATCATAAGCTGGTTGGGACGACGTTCTCCGTCGTGTGCATGGACGCTATCAAGATCGAGCATCGCCATAAAATCTATCGCTGGCGCGGGCCGTTTGGGATGGGCGAGCCAGCCGTGAGCATCGTGGGCGACTGGAGCAGCGCCTATGACCCCCGCGACCCGACCCAGACGCTGGGCAACCGCGCCAGCTATAAACCGACCCGAAATGCCGCGCTCGCATGGGCCTGGTTCAGGACGCATCCCTTTGGTCGAGGCAAGGCCGAAGCGTCGATCAACTGGGAGCGGATCGCTCAGCAGGCCGACATATGCGATCAGACTGTCACTGGCATCGAGGGAACGCAGAAGCGCTATGAGGCTGCCCTTGCCATCGTGGACAGCAAGCGCCGCGCGGATGCCGAGCGCGAAATCCTCCTGTCCTGCGACGGGCAGCTGGTGTTTGACGAGGATGGGCGATCATGGGTCCGGGTAGGCCATTGGGAGGCCCCGGCGCTCGCGTTCAGCCGTAATCGCGACATCATGGCCATGTCGAGCGTCGAGCCTCAAGACGGGGAGAGCGAGACGCAAGGGGTGATCGTCAATTATGTCGAGCCGGATGCCAACTATACCACCCAGCCATCGGCCGCCTGGCTGAACCCGCTTTACTACGATCCCCTCTCGACGCCCAAATTCCTGACGGTCGACGTTCTGGCTTGCACCAATCACAATCAGGCCATGCGTTTGGCCAAGGCGATCGGCATGCGGTCGCAGCCAAGGCATAAGATCACGCCAGTGGTGAATCTCCGCGGCCTGCAGGCACGGCAACAGCGCATCGTCACGATAAATTACGACAACACCTTCGCGGGCGACTATGAAATCGCCACGAATGTCGAGCTGGATGCATCTGGCATCATGACCGGCTTCGGCGCAGTCCCTGTCGATCCGGCGCGCTGGACTCTACTGCCGGGCGAGGAGGCGCCCAAGCCTGTCGTTGACGGGACATCAGGCACAGTCAGCTATCCCCCCATCACGGGCGAGAATGTCTATTATGCGGACTCGACGCTGCGGATCGACTTCCCGGTCCTGGCGCGGGACGATGCAGCCTATGTCGCCGAATATATCCCGACCAGCGCCATCACGGGCGCCGAAACGGACCCATGGACCCCCATGGCGATCAACGAGGTTACGGCGGTCAGCGCGACCGTTCCGGCCGGTGACAGCTATACCGTGCGCTATCGCTATGTCGTCGGCTCTGGCGCCGGCTCTTCGTGGGAATATAGCGTCATCTCCCCCGAGACGCCCATGCCGGCGCCTGAGGGCCTGACGGCGACCGGCGGGGTAGGGCAGGCTGTTATCAGCTGGCAGAACCCGCAAGACCTGCGGTTCAAGTCCTCCGACACCTGGCGCGGCTCTACGGCGGATTTTGGATCGGCCACCAAGATCGTGGCGAACTATCCCGGCGGTGTGGGCCAGGTTCAATCCGTCACAGACACTGTGGCGCCGGGCGTCTGGTATTATTGGAATGTCGCGACGGATGGGGCGACGGTCGAATCTGCTCCTGCCGGCCCAGTGAGCGCGACCGTGACCTGATCAGTTAGCGCGGCGAGGTCGGGAATCCTCGTCGCGTAGGAGCCGGGGGAGGTCGCTGCGTCCCTCTCCCGGCTCTGACTGTTCACATATGTATACGCAGGTCAGCTCAATAACTGCGCGGGATGTCGGGCATCGAGTTACCCTGCGCAATCGACAAGATGAAGAAGATGCCCGCCGCGACGTATGCCGCGCGCGCCCATCTTTTGGCTGACTCTATGTTGTGTTCTCGGCTTTCATGGCTCGATGCAGCGGCGATAAACACCAGCTCCTTGCCTTTGAAAATGAGATAGACGCACAGCATCCATAAAACGATTTGGATCATGTTCCCCCCTTGATGATGATAGGCAGAATAGCCGGCTTATTCTTCCGGCTTGAGGCCGACGCACTGCTTCCACGCACCGCCGACCGTGCCGAACTGCTTGCGATATTCGATCCGGCTGCCCGTGCCTTCGGCATAGACTGAGAAGGCCATGGAGACAGCGCCGTAGCCGTTCTTGATCAGCACGACGCGCGAACCGTCGTCGCGGGGCATGGGAGCGGTGTTGTTCTTGTTGGCCAGGCAGAATGCAACTTCATCCGCGCTCTTGGTCGAATGAAAAACTTCCTTCGGCTCTTTGCCCATCACCTTGTTGGTCGATGCGCAGCCAGTAAGGCCGAGCGATGCCGTAAGAACGGCCGCCGCGATATACTTCATGGAACCCCCACATGCTGCGGAATGCAGCGCCAGGATCATGAATTTGGGCGGCCGATTCGTCTATAGGGTTGATGTGGTGCTAAGCCCCAGCTCGACCAGCCGGCGGATTGCTTCGCTTCGGGGCGCACCTACGCCGTCCGCATAAGCCTCAATTTGCGCGGTCAATGCCGGCGGCGATCGGAAGGTGAGAACGGGATCTTTGCCCGTTGCTGGTCTACCCTTCTTTTTAGGTATTACTTTTTCTGTTGACGTCATAGAAGAAGGGTATTACCTAAAAGGCAGAACGGCGCAAGGCTCCTACACCTCGCGCCGCTCCTAACCGCAACGATCAAATGGAGTGATCGAAATGGCTAAGACCGCCATACCCTTGCGTTCGCCTACTGTCATCCCGGCGCCGGCTAAGACTATCATCAATAGCCAAAACCTCGATCGCTGGATCGCTGAGCTGCTGCGCTCGCCTGTGTCCATCGATTCCACTGTCTCGATCCAGAGGGGGGCGTGATGACTGATCGCCGTCACTTTCTCACGGCAGCGCTGATCGCGCCTGTCGTCATCTCCGCACCCGCCATCGCCGCGCCGGAATTTGTCTGCGCTCCCGCCAGCCCAAGCGCCGAGCTGCTGGCTCTCATCACTGAATATCGCGCGAAGGCTGACGCCTGCACCGCGCACACGTGCAACGTCTATTCGCCGACGCACTCCGCCTGGCAGGCTGAGGTGGAAGCGATCCCGCATCTCACCACCAAGACTGGCTATCAATATCTCGGTGAGGTTCACCAGCTATCGACCGATCGCCGTGGCCATGTCGCCGCGGCAAAGTCGGCCGCGAAGCTGGCTCCTGGCGGGCTTTGGTCGGCTGAATATGAAGCCTGCTGCGCCGAGCTTCGCGATCTGGTGGCGAAGCGGGAGGCCCAACAGGTCGCCCTCGATCTCAAATATCAGATCAATGCATTGGGCAATGAGAATGACCGGCTGGGCGACGTTGCCTATGATGTGCTTTGCGAGATCGAGGACTTCCCGTCCCGCACGATCGCTGACCTGCTCACCAAGCTCGACTTGATCGATGAGACCGCGGGCCAGCTCGATATCGACATGGTACGCCGTGACCTGCGCCGGATTGCTGGGGAGGCCGTAGCATGAGCACCTTCAACCCCACCGCATGGGTGCAGTCCTTCATCAGCGTGGGCGGCACCATCATGCTCAGCGCTGACGGCGTGCGAGTTGGCTATGCGCCCGAGAATGAGGCCGCCACGGAAGCAGTGAAGTCGATCGGCCGCGATCCGGGCAACTGGAACGCTGTGAAATCTGCTCTTGGTGCGTTCGTCGGGGAGACTGAGGCATGAGCCAGATCATCTGATTCCCGACGCACCGCGACACGGCCCAACTTCCAGCCAATGCCTCCGATATTGAGGAGGCGCGCTATCGGGTCCGATCCTCCCGCTGGAAACTGGCATGGTGGGAGGCCGAACTGGCCGCGCTCACCGTCGGCGCCGCCGCCAATGATCGGAGGGCCTGACCATGATCCTCTACCGCCACAACTATGCCGCGCTGGCATTCGTGCCGAAGCCGCGGAAGCGCAAGCCGATCCTCTCGCTCCGGGCTGGTCGCCGTCCTGGCAAGCGGTTCCGGCCGCTGGATGCCCCTATCCGCACGACACGGCCGGCGCTTGATCTCCTGCCCCGCATCGATCGGCTCATCATGGCGCACGGCCTCAATGACACGAGGATCGGGAGGGACGCGGCCAGTGACCCCAATCTGGTTCACGACATCAGGGGAGGGCGAAGGCTGCGCGACGCCACGCGCGGGCGGCTGGTCGCTTACCTCGATCGCATCGAGCAGGGAGGGCGCTGATATGGCCAGCAAAGCGCCCAAGGCGATACCCTACCGCCCGCGCCACCGTCGCACCTGGCTTCGCCGCCCCGACCGTCGCCGGCACCAGCCGCCGCCGAGTGTGGCAGCCATGCTGACAGCCCTGCCGGCGCTGCGTCGACATGACCTCGCAAGCATTGCTCATCGCGCGATCGATCGCATGGATGAGATCGACGGCGACCCAGATCGGGAGGAAGACGACTGGCCGGGCGGCAATGTCGAGGATGAGGGGCAAATGCGGTTCGTCATCGCGGACTCGGCGCCTACCGGCCTGCCTGCGCATAGGATGGCCGAAGCGTAGCTTCCCCCAAATTTGGGGAGGTCGATTCGATAATCTGTAGGATTTTTGCCAGCACCACTTGAGCCGGTTAGCCATCAAGCACCCGGCACAAGTGGTGCGCTTGTGTGGGAGCGAAATTCAGCCGCGCCGAATTATCGAGGATTTACAGGATGTTGCGGGAAAAGTTTGGATGCCCGACAAGGATTCGAACCTTGATTGACGGAGTCAGAGTCCGCTCTCTTACCATTAGAGGATCGGGCATCATCAGCAGGGCTTGCCCCGCTTGGGAGGCCGCAGATAGGCGGGGTTTCAGAGTCGGTCAAGCGCTTTGTGCAGCCTTTCCGTAGTTTTTTGTCGATCCTCCCGATCGCCGACCCGCTGCCTTCACCGGACAAAGAAAAGCCCGCCGGATCATCGCTGATCCGGCGGGCAATATGTCGGTCTCTCAAAACCGGGCTGGGAGCCGCTCCCGATGTAGGAAGCGGCTCCCGCCTTTTCAAAGTCAGTCCATGTCCTGCGTGGTGAAATCATCACCCTGCACGGCACCCAGCGGATCGTCGCCGATCGCGGCTTCCGGACCCTGGGCCAGTTCGGCCGCATGTTCCTCGGCCGCGCTCTTCGGCGCGATCAGGTCGACCTGGCTCGAAGCGCGCAGCGCAGCGCGCATCGCCGCGTCACGCGACGAGGCGGCAACGCGCAGGCGGTTCATGCCGGCACCGGTGCCCGCCGGGATCAGGCGGCCGACGATGACGTTTTCCTTCAGGCCAACCAGCGTGTCCTTCTTGCCTTGGACCGCCGCTTCCGTGAGGACGCGGGTGGTTTCCTGGAAGGACGCCGCCGAGATGAACGAACGGGTCTGCAGCGAGGCCTTGGTGATGCCGAGCAGCACCGGCTTGCCGGCGGCCGGGGCGAAGCCCGGCTGCAGCTTGCTGTTGATCTCGTCCATTTCCTCGCGGTCGACCTGCTCGCCCACCAGCAGGGTGGTATCGCCGGACTCGATGATCTCGACCTTCTGCAGCATCTGACGAACGATCGTTTCGATGTGCTTGTCGTTGATCTTCACGCCCTGCAAGCGATAGACTTCCTGGATTTCGGCGACCAGATATTCGGCCAGCGGCTCGATACCCAGCACTTCCAGAATGTCGTGCGGATCGGGCGAACCACCGATCAGGTTGTCGCCACGCTTCACGTAGTCGCCTTCCTGAACGTCGATCACCTTGCTCTTGGGGATCAGATATTCGACCGGCTCGCCGCCATCCTCGGGATTGATGGCGATCTTGCGCTTCGCCTTGTAATCCTTGAGGAACTGCACGCGACCCGAGACCTTGGCAATGATCGCATTGTCCTTGGGCTTGCGGGCTTCGAACAGCTCGGCAACGCGCGGCAGACCACCGGTGATGTCGCGGGTCTTGGCCGCTTCGCGGCTGACACGCGCCAGCACGTCACCGGCCTGAACCTCTGCACCATCGTCGACCGACAGGGTTGCACCGACCGCCAGCATGTAGCGGGCGGCTTCACCGCTATTGTCGTCCATCAGGGTTAGGCGCGGACGCAGATCTTCCTTCGTCCGGGCGGCACCACGATGTTCGATGACGACGCGCTGGGCGATGCCGGTGGCTTCGTCGGTCTGTTCGGTCAGCGTCTTGTTGTCGATCAGGTCGACATACTTAACGATACCCGGCTTTTCCGTGATCACCGGCATGGTGAAGGGATCCCACTCGGCGAAGCGATCGCCCTTCTTCACGGCGTCGCCATCTGCGAACAGGATGGTGGCGCCATAAGGCAGGCGGTGCGTTTCGCGTTCGCGACCTTCGCTGTCGATGATCGCGACTTCGCCGTTACGGGCCAGCGACAGGCGACGACCATTCTTGTCGGTGATGGTCGGCATGTCGCGCAGCTCGATCGTGCCGTCCGACAGGGCTTCCAGGTTCGACGTTTCGTTGAAGTTCGCCGCGCCGCCGATGTGGAAGGTACGCATGGTCAGCTGCGTGCCCGGTTCACCGATGGACTGCGCCGCGATGACGCCGACCGCTTCACCGATATTGACCGGCGTACCACGGGCGAGGTCACGGCCGTAGCACTTGCCGCAAACGCCCATCCGGCTTTCGCAGATCAGCGGGCTGCGGATCTTCACGGCCTGCGTGCCGATCGCCTCGATCTGGGTGATCATGGCTTCGTCCAGCAGGGTGCCGATCGGGATGATGACGGTGCCGTCCTTGCTGTCGACGATATCCTGTGCCGTGGTACGGCCCAGAATGCGTTCGCCCAGCGAAGCGATGACCGAACCACCCTGAACGATGGCCTTCATCTCCAGCGCCTTTTCGGTGCCGCAATCGTCCTCGACGATGGTGCAGTCCTGCGACACGTCGACCAGACGGCGGGTCAGGTAACCCGAGTTCGCCGTCTTGAGCGCGGTGTCGGCCAGACCCTTACGGGCACCGTGGGTCGAGTTGAAGTACTCGAGAACGGTCAGACCTTCCTTGAAGTTCGAGATGATCGGCGTTTCGATGATCTCGCCCGACGGCTTGGCCATCAGGCCGCGCATGCCGGCCAGCTGCTTCATCTGGGCCTGCGAACCACGGGCACCCGAGTGCGCCATCATGTAGATCGAGTTGATCGGTGCCAGACGGCCGGTCTTGGGATCCTTGGGCTGGGCGCGGATCTCGTCCATCATGGCGTTGGCGACCTGGTCGCCGCAACGGCTCCAGGCGTCGATCACCTTGTTGTACTTTTCCTGCTGCGTGATCAGACCGTCCTGATACTGCTGCTCATAGTCCGCGACCAGTGCCTTGGTCTCGTCGACCATCGTCACCTTGCTGTCGGGGATGACCATGTCGTCCTTGCCGAAGCTGATGCCGGCCTGGAACGCGTGGCGGAAGCCCAGCGACATGATGGCGTCGGCGAACAGCACCGTGTCCTTCTGGCCGGTGTGACGATAGACCTGGTCGATGACGTCACCGATTTCCTTCTTGGTGAGAAGGCGGTTGACGACGTCGAAGGGCACCTTGTGCGACTTGGGCAGGCATTCGCCCAGCAGCATGCGACCCGGCGTGGTCTCGAAGCGCTTCATATACTGCTGACCATTTTCGTCGGTCTGCGGCACGCGGCTGATGATCTTCGAGTGCAGGGTGACCGCCTTGGCATAGAGGGCCTGATGGACCTCCTGCATGTCGGACAGCAGCATGCCTTCGCCCGGCTCGCCTTCGCGTTCCATCGACAGGTAATAGATACCCAGGACCATGTCCTGCGAGGGAACGATGATCGGCTTACCGTTGGCGGGCGACAGGATGTTGTTGGTCGACATCATCAACACGCGCGCTTCCAGCTGGGCTTCCAGCGAGAGCGGAACGTGGACGGCCATCTGGTCACCGTCGAAGTCGGCGTTGAAGGCCGAGCAGACGAGCGGGTGCAGCTGGATCGCCTTGCCTTCGATCAGCACGGGCTCGAACGCCTGGATGCCGAGGCGGTGAAGCGTCGGTGCGCGGTTCAGCATGACCGGGTGCTCGCGAATGACTTCGTCGAGGATGTCCCAGACTTCCTTGCGCTCCTTCTCGACCCACTTCTTGGCCTGCTTCAGGGTCATGGACAGACCCTTGGCGTCAAGGCGGGCGTAGATGAAGGGCTTGAACAGTTCGAGCGCCATCTTCTTGGGCAGACCGCACTGATGCAGCTTGAGTTCCGGACCGGTCACGATGACCGAACGACCCGAATAGTCGACGCGCTTGCCGAGCAGGTTCTGACGGAAGCGGCCCTGCTTGCCCTTGAGCATGTCGGACAGCGACTTCAGAGGACGCTTGTTGGCACCCGTGATGACGCGGCCGCGACGGCCGTTATCGAACAGGGCGTCGACGGCTTCCTGCAGCATGCGCTTTTCGTTGCGGACGATGATGTCCGGCGCCCGCAGCTCCATCAGGCGCTTCAGGCGGTTGTTACGGTTGATGACGCGGCGATACAGATCGTTGAGATCGGAGGTCGCGAAGCGGCCACCGTCCAGCGGCACCAGCGGGCGCAGTTCCGGCGGGATGACCGGCACGACGTCCAGGATCATCCACTCGGGGCGGTTGCCCGATTCCAGGAAGCTCTCGACGACCTTCAGCCGCTTGATGATCTTCTTGGGCTTCAGTTCCGACTTGGTGACGGCCAGTTCGTCCAGCAGCGCCTGCTTCTCGCCTTCCAGGTCGAGATCCATCAGCATCTGCTTGACGGCTTCGGCGCCGATGCCGGCCGAGAAGGCGTCCTCGCCATATTCGTCCTGCGCGTCGAGCAGTTCGTCCTCGGTCAGCAGCTGATATTTCTCCAGCGGGGTAAGGCCCGGCTCGGTGACGATATAGCTTTCGAAATAGAGGACGCGCTCAAGCTGCTTGAGCTGCATGTCGAGCAGCAGGCCGATGCGCGAGGGCAGCGACTTCAGGAACCAGATATGGGCAACCGGCGCGGCCAGTTCGATATGGCCCATGCGCTCGCGGCGGACCTTCGACACGGTCACTTCCACGCCGCACTTTTCGCAGACGATGCCCTTGTACTTCATGCGCTTGTACTTGCCGCACAGGCACTCATAGTCCTTGATCGGACCAAAGATGCGGGCGCAAAACAGGCCGTCACGCTCGGGCTTGAACGTGCGATAGTTGATGGTTTCCGGCTTCTTGATTTCGCCGAAGGACCAGCTGCGGATGCGCTCCGGGGAGGCGAGGCCAATCTGTATCTGGTCGAAGGTTTCCGGCTTCTGGATCGGATTGGCGAAGTTCGTCAGTTCGTTCATATCTCAAGTCCCTCTAGAGGGTGTAATTTTCGGGCGAAGCAGGGGAGGGGGCGCTGCCGGAGCAGCGCCCGCGCATCCCTTATTCCGCCGCAGCCGCCATGCCGTCGTCGTCAATCTCGTCCATCGCGGCGAGTTCGACGTTGAGGCCCAGCGAACGCATTTCCTTGACCAGCACGTTGAAGCTTTCGGGAATGCCGGCCTCGAACGTGTCGTCGCCCTTGACGATCGCCTCATAGACCTTGGTGCGGCCGACCACGTCGTCCGACTTGACCGTCAGCATTTCCTGCAGCGTGTAGGCGGCGCCATAAGCCTGGAGCGCCCACACTTCCATTTCACCGAAGCGCTGGCCACCGAACTGCGCCTTGCCGCCCAGCGGTTGCTGGGTGACGAGCGAGTAGGGGCCGATGGAACGTGCGTGGATCTTGTCGTCGACAAGGTGATGCAGCTTCAGGACATACTTGTAGCCAACGGTCACCTTGCGGTCGAACACGTCGCCGGTACGGCCGTCGAACAGCGAAACCTGGCCGGATTCGTCCAGGCCCGCCAGCTTCAGCATCGCCGACACGTCGGATTCGACGGCACCGTCGAACACAGGCGTCGCCATCGGCACGCCTGCACGGACATTCTGCGCCAGCTCGACGATCTGCTCGGGGCTGCGCGCCTCGATTTCGGCGACATAATTGTCGCCATAGATCGTCTTGAGCAGTTCCTTCACCGCCTCGGGGGGCTGGCCCGCCTCGGGGTTCGGATTGGCTTCACGCCATGCGTCCAGAGCCTGGCCGATCTGGGCGCCCAGGCCGCGTGCGGCCCAGCCCAGATGGGTTTCGAAGATCTGACCGACGTTCATGCGCGACGGCACGCCCAGCGGGTTCAGCACGAAGTCGACGGGGGTGCCGTCTTCCAGGAAGGGCATGTCTTCGGCCGGCAGGATGCGGCTGATGATACCCTTGTTACCGTGACGGCCGGCCATCTTGTCGCCCGGCTGCAGCTTGCGCTTCACCGCGACGAACACCTTGACCATCTTCAGCACGCCCGGCGGCAGCTCGTCGCCGCGCTGCAGCTTGTCGACGCGATCCTCGAACTTCTCGACGATCAGCTTCACTGCTTCGTCATACTGCGCCTTGACGGCTTCGATGCCGGTCTGACGGACATCGTCCTCGACCGCGAACTTCCACCATTCGTGACGCTCGACTTCGCCCAGCAGAGTCTCGTCGATCACAACGCCCTTCTTGACGCCCTTGGGGGCGGCAGTGGCGGTCTGGCCGATCAGCATTTCCTGCAGACGGTTGAAGGTCGCACGGTTGAGGATGCCGCGTTCGTCTTCACGGTCCTTGGCGAGACGGTCGATTTCCTCCCGCTCGATCGCCATGGCACGTTCGTCCTTGTCGATGCCGTGACGGTTGAAGACGCGGACTTCCACGACGGTACCGGCAACGCCCGGCGGCAGGCGCAGCGAGGTGTCGCGCACGTCGCTGGCCTTTTCACCGAAGATCGCGCGGAGCAGCTTTTCTTCCGGGGTCATCGGCGATTCACCCTTGGGGGTGATCTTGCCGACCAGGATGTCGCCCGGTTCCACTTCGGCGCCGATGTACACGATGCCAGCCTCGTCGAGGTTGCGCAGCGCTTCTTCACCGACGTTCGGAATGTCGCGGGTGATGTCTTCCGGACCCAGCTTGGTGTCGCGGGCCATGACCTCGAACTCCTCGATATGGATCGAGGTGAAGACGTCATCCTTCACGATCCGCTCGGAGATCAGGATGGAGTCTTCGTAGTTGTAGCCGTTCCAAGGCATGAACGCGACGAGCACATTGCGGCCCAGCGCCAGCTCGCCGAACTCGGTCGACGGGCCGTCGGCGATGACGTCGCCGGCCTGCACCAGTTCGCCCACCTTCACCAGCGGACGCTGGTTGATGCAGGTGTCCTGGTTGGAGCGCTGGAACTTCTGCAGCGTGTAGATGTCGACGCCCGACTGGCCGGGTTCGACATCGCCGGTGGCGCGGATCACGATACGGGTCGCGTCGACCTGGTCGATGATGCCGGCGCGCTTGGCGGCGATCGCCGCGCCCGAGTCACGGGCCACGGTGCCTTCCATGCCGGTGCCGACGAACGGCGCCTCGGCACGGACCAGCGGGACCGCCTGACGCTGCATGTTCGATCCCATGAGGGCGCGGTTGGCGTCGTCATTTTCCAGGAACGGGATGAGCGAGGCCGCTACCGACACCAGCTGCTTGGGGCTGACGTCCATCAGAGTGATGTTGTCGCGCGGCGCCATCAGGAATTCGCCGGCTTCACGGGCGGAGATCAGGTCTTCCGCCAGCGTGCCGTCGGCATTGGTTTCGGCGTTGGCCTGCGCGATCGTGTGCTTGGCTTCTTCCATCGCCGACAGATAGACGACGTCGTTGGTCACCTTGCCGTCGATCACCTTGCGGTACGGAGTTTCGATGAAGCCGTACTTGTTGACGCGGCTGAAGGTGGCCAGCGAGTTGATCAGACCGATGTTCGGGCCTTCGGGCGTTTCAATCGGGCAGATACGGCCATAATGGGTCGGGTGAACGTCGCGGACTTCGAAGCCGGCGCGCTCACGCGTCAGACCACCCGGCCCAAGGGCCGACACGCGGCGCTTGTGGGTGACTTCCGACAGCGGGTTGGTCTGGTCCATGAACTGCGACAGCTGCGAGCTGCCGAAGAATTCACGCACCGCGGCCACGGCGGGCTTCGCGTTGATCAGGTCGTTCGGCATCACGGTCGATACGTCGACCGAGCTCATGCGCTCCTTGACCGCACGTTCCATGCGCAGCAGGCCGACGCGATACTGGTTTTCCAGCAGCTCACCGACCGAGCGGACGCGACGGTTGCCGAGATTGTCGATATCGTCGATCTCGCCCTTGCCGTCCTTCAGGTTCACCAGTTCCTTGACGACCGCCAGGATGTCCTCGACGCGCAGGGTGGTGACGGTGTCCTCGGCATCGAGGTCGAGGCGCATGTTCATCTTCACGCGGCCGACCGCGGAGAGGTCATAGCGTTCCGGATCGAAGAACAGGCCGGCGAACAGCGCTTCGGCGGTTTCCTTCGTCGGCGGCTCGCCGGGGCGCATGACGCGATAGATGTCGCTCAAGGCCTGGTCGCGCTCTTCGGCCTTGTCGGCCTTGAGCGTGTTGCGGATCCAGGGACCGGTGGTGACATGGTCGATGTCGAGCAGTTCCAGACGGTCGATGCCCGCCTTGTCCAGCTTTTCGAGGTTCTCAGGCGACACTTCGTCGCCGGCCTCGATGTAGATCTCGCCGGTCTTCTCGTTGATCAGGTCATAGGCGCTGTAGCGGCCATAGACTTCCTCGGTCGGGATCAGCAGGGTGGTCAGGCCATCCTTTTCCGCCTTGTTGGCAGCGCGCGGGCTGATCTTGTGGCCGGCGGCGAACACGACTTCGCCCGATTTGGCGTCGACGATGTCGAACGCGGGCTTCAGGCCGCGCCAGGCTTCGGCGGTGTAGGGGATCTGCCAGCCGCCTTCGCCACGGACGAAGGTCACCTTGTTGTAGAACTGGCCCAGGATTTCCTCGGCGGTGAGGCCGAGCGCGTACAGCAGCGCGGTGACAGGCAGCTTGCGCTTGCGGTCGATACGCACGTTGACGATGTCCTTGGCGTCGAACTCGAAGTCGAGCCACGAACCACGGTAAGGAATGACGCGGGCAGCGAACAGATACTTGCCCGACGAGTGGGTCTTGCCACGGTCATGGTCGAACAGGACGCCCGGCGAACGGTGCATCTGCGACACGATGACGCGCTCGGTGCCGTTGACGATGAAGGTGCCGTTCTGCGTCATGAGCGGCATGTCGCCCATGTACACGTCCTGCTCCTTGATATCGAGGACCGAACGGGTTTCGGTGTCGGCATCGACCTCGAACACGATCAGGCGCAGGGTGACGCGCATCGGCGCGGCATAGGTGATGCCACGCTGGCGGCATTCCTCGACGTCGAACTTCGGGTCTTCCAGCTCATAATGGACGAAATCCATTTCGGCGGTGCCGGCGAAGTCGCGGATCGGGAAGACGCTGCGCAGGGTCTTTTCCAGGCCCGACACATAGCCGATCGCCGGGTTGGAGCGCAGGAACTGTTCGTAGCTCTCCCTTTGAACTTCGATCAGGTTCGGCATCTGCACCACTTCGTGGATGTCGCCGAACACCTTGCGGATGCGCTTCTTAGCGCCGGTGTTGATCGTTGGGAGAGCCTTGGTCGCCATGCGGTTCCTGCCTGTCGTCTGTTCGTCGTGTTTTTCCGCATTGCAACGGAAATTCAGTCCGGATGCTCTGGAATCCGGGGTGATTCGCACCCCATATTCCACGCAAAAAAGTGCGGGCCGGGACTGTCCGATCCGCACTGTCAGCGTCTTGTCGCCCGCCAAACTCGCCCAATTCCGCCGGTTTCGTGCGCCATGCGAACCGGACCCCGAGCGATGAGGGGGACGGACCATCCCATCCGGGGAGGACAGGAACGGACCGATTTCGAACCGCCCATATAGGAAAAGCGGGCGGCTTTGTGAAGGGGGTCAGGTGAAGAGATGCCGCTCCACCCTGATCGCCGCGACCAGCCGGTCCAGTTCGGCGCTGCTGTTGAACAGGGCAGGCGTCACGCGCAGCACCGGCCCGGATGCGAGCCCGGCCTTGGCCACCACCAGCAGGCGATATTTGTCGAGGAACAGCTTGGCGGCCTGTTTGGCGCCATCCGGCCCCTTCATGCCGGGCAGGCGGAAACCGGTGACGGCGCCGAAGCGGCCGGCCTCCTGCGGCACCAATATCTCCAGCCCGGCGATGTCGCGAACCCGTTCGACCCAATAGTCGCGCAGCCGGACGAGATGGCGATATTTCGCCTCCAGTCCGATCGCATCCTGCACCGCGATCGCGCGCGGGATGGTCAGGCGGGCGGCGAAGTCGACCGTGCCGGTCGGGATGCGCGCGCGAATATCTTCCGGCCCATGGATGCGGTTGCCGAGCCAGGGGGAAATGTCCTGCAGCCGATCCTTGCGGATATAGATGCCGCCGGTGCCGAGCGGTGCTGCGAGCCATTTGTGCAGTGAGAAGCCGATGAAATCGGCGCCGGTGTCCTCGACCGTGAAGGGCAGGTGGCCGACGGCCTGGGCGCTGTCCAGGATCACGTCGACGCCCCGCGCCTTGGCCATGGCGACGATCGCCTTGACCGGCGGCACCAGCCCGTTGCGGTTGGACAAATGGGTGAGCAGCAGCAGCTTCGCGCGCGGCGTTTCCTTCAATATCCTGTCATAGGCCGCCAGGATATTCGCTTCCGTATGCGGCTCGGGCAGGCTGAAGCGGACGATGCGGGCGCCCCGGCTCTGCTCCAGATAGTCGCAGGCATATTGCATCTCGTCATAGTCGACATCGGCATAGATCACCGCGTCGCCGGCCTTGAGCAGCGCGTAATTGGCGATCAGCGCATAGAGCGCCTCGGTGCCGCCGCCCGACAGCGCGATCTCCTCGGTCTGCGCGCCGAGCAGCTTGGCCACGGCCGCGCGCGACCGGTCCAGTTCCGTGTCGCGCGGATGGCCAGGCGCGGCATTGCGCAGGAACAGCGAATTGTTGCGGTTCACCCATTGCGAATAGGCGCGATAGCTGGCTGCGACCGGCCGGGTCATCGCCCCATAATAGGCCGCATCGAAGGTCGCGAAATCCCGCTCCACGTCATAGAGGGGCAGCAGTGCGCGCTGCGCCGCCTCGAAATCCGTCATGTCGCCGCTGAAGCTGAAAGGGGCCTCGTCGGGCCAGCCATCCGACGGCCCGGTCGTGGCCGCAACCGCGCCGTCCAGCCCCAGGCCGACACCGAAAGTGACACCCAGGGCGCCGCCTGCCCGTCCGATAAAGCCCCGCCGCGTAACCATCTTGCCCCCGAAGAATGTCGTGATTTTATACCATAACGTAATCGCGCGTGAAATCCGCCAGCGCCGTCCGCATCAGGAGCCGGATGGCGTTATGGGTGTCACCTTCGGTGTCACGATCGGTGGCGCGGCGGGTGGGGGCGGGGCAATCTTGACCGTCTCGAACCGCTCCTTGCGCCGCACCCCGTCCAGCGAAGGCACGATGACGGCTGCGGGCGGCGACGCTGGCGTTACAGTCGGCACGCGCTGGCGCATGCATTCGGCCTTGGTCGGGCGGGGGAACTGGCTGCAGTTCCACAGTGCGCGCTGCAATCCGTTGCCGACATAATGGATATAGGCGAAGCTCATCGCCTCAAGCTGGGCGTCGTTGAGCGGCAGGCCGGTCGGGACGGCGCCGCCGCGCCAGCCCATGATCCGGCATTCGGGCCGGCCGGCACAGAAGGTCTCGGCCAGCGCGGGCCAGCTTTCCGGCGGGCTGCTGCGATTGAGTTCGACCAGGAAGCTGCGCCCGCCCGGTGCGATCGCGATCAGCCGGACGCCGCCGATTGTCTTGCCCAGCGAGTCCGATCCGATCGCGCGTTCCGGCCTGGCGGCCAGCGCGGCGGCGGCTTCGGTCGCCAGCACCGGCGGCATGCCCGGCAGGCCGCTGCCCGGCAAGCCCTGATGCGCGGCGGACAGGCGGGCGATGCGGGCGATCAGCGGTTCGCCACCGCCTTCGCCCAGGCGGAAGGCAGGCGGCGTGCCCCACCAGCCACGCCAGCGGAAGAACAGATGCGTGCCGACCGCGGTGATCTTGTCCAGGCTACCGCTCCAATAGGGCACCACCCAGTCGGTATGATAATGGGTGGCATAGCCGACAGCCTTGAACACCTTGCCGGCCAGCGCGCCGCGCGCAATCTCCCGCGCCCGTGCCCAGGCGCCGATGGATGGCGTGCGGGCCAGCGCGCCGTCGCAGGTGAAGGTGAACTGGCAGCCGGTGGTCCGTTCCTGCCCCTGGAACACCACGCCACAGACCGTCTTGGGGAAGGCCGGGTGGCGCACGCGGTTGAGCACGACCTGTGCCACTGCCTGCTCGCCGACGGCATCGTCGCCCGCTTCGTAAAGCTGGGCCGCCGCCAGGCAGTCGGTGGCGCGGGCGAGGTCGGTTTCCGATCCGCGGAACAGGAACGGCCGGGCCGATGGATTGGGATCGCGGGAAAAGGGGATCTGGGCGTTGAGGTCGCGGGCCTGCTCGGGGCCGAGTGCAAAAACTTTGACGGGTTCGACCGCGGGCGGTGGCGTTGTGGGGCGGCGCAAACGGGCGGCCGCTACAGCCGCCAGCCGGCGGCCCTGCGTCACCTCATCGCCAGCGCGCGGCCGGCTTTCCCAGCCGGCCACCGCCATGGGCAGACCGACGAACAGCAACAGCCATATCAGCCACATCGCGCGATGTGGCCGGTCAGGGAAAGTGCCGCCGGTCATGCCCTAGGCTTTGCGCCGCTTATTCGGGCAGGAAGTCGGGCACCGAGAGATAGCGTTCGCCCGTGTCATAATTGAAGCCCAGAACGCGGCTGCCTGCGGGCAGTTCCTTCAGCTTCTGTGCGATCGCGGCGAGCGTGGCGCCCGACGAGATGCCGACCAACATGCCTTCCTGGCTGGCGGCGCGACGGGCATAGTCCTTCGCATCGGCCGGATCGACCTGGATCACGCCGTCCAATATCTGGGTGTGCAGGTTCGCCGGGATGAAACCGGCGCCAATGCCCTGGATCGGGTGCGGGCCGGGCTGGCCGCCGCTGATGACCGGCGACAGGGTCGGCTCAACCGCATAGACCTTAAGGTTCGGCCACTGCTTCTTCAGCACCTCGGCGGTGCCGGTGATATGGCCGCCCGTGCCCACGCCGCTGATCAGCACGTCGATCGGCGCATCCGCGAAATCGGCGATGATTTCCTGCGCGGTTGTGCGGACATGCACGTCGATATTGGCGGGATTCTCGAACTGCTGCGGCATCCAGCTATCGGGCGTCTGCGACACCAGTTCCAGCGCCCGTTCGATCGCGCCCTTCATGCCCTTTTCGCGCGGGGTCAGGTCGAAACTGGCGCCATAGGCCAGCATCAGCCGGCGGCGTTCGATCGACATGCTCTCGGGCATGACCAGGATCAGCTTATAGCCCTTGACCGCAGCGACCATGGCCAGGCCCACGCCGGTATTGCCCGACGTCGGCTCGATGATCGTGCCGCCCGACTTCAGGTCGCCCGATGCTTCGGCCGCCTCGATCATGGCCAGCGCGATGCGGTCCTTGATCGACCCGCCGGGGTTCGACCGTTCCGACTTGATCCACACTTCAGCGTCCCCGAACAGCCGGTTGACCCGGACATGGGGGGTATTGCCGATGGTATCGAGAATAGTGGCAGCTTTCATTGGGCCGTCTCCTGGCTGATGTCCGCCTCCCTTAAGTCGGGTGGGTCGAAAGTGCGTGCAAGGCGCAGTTCGGGAAAGAGCCGCGCCCAGAATATCGTGACGAGAATGGCGCCGACGCCACCCCCGATGACCGCAGCGATAGGCCCAACGAGCGCCGCAAGGAAGCCCGATTCCGCTTCGCCCAGTTCGTTGGAGGCGGAAATGGTCAGTTGCGACAGGCTGGAGACCCGGCCGCGCATCGCATCGGGCGTGTGCAACTGCACCAGCGACTGGCGCACGAATACCGACACCATGTCGGCGCCGCCCAGCACGATCAGCGCGGCGATGCCGGCCTCCACCGCGATGTCGCGCGGCAGGAAGGCGGTGCAGCCGAAGGCGATCGTGGCCAGGCCGAACAGGATGACCGCCGCCAGCATCTTGAGGCCGACCTGCGTTTTCATCGGGCGGAAGGAGAACCAGAGCGCGGTCAGCGCCGCGCCGATCCCCGGCGCGATCGCCAGATGACCATAGCCGGTCGACCCGACATGCAGGATGTCGCGGGCATAGACGGGCAGCAGCGCGGTCGCGCCGGCCAGCAATACCGCGAACAGGTCCAGCGTGATAGTCGCCAGCACCAGCCGGTTGCTCTTGAGGTAGGTGAAGCCGTCGATCATCTGGCGGATGGGGTGGCGGCCCTGCTGGCGCGGCGGCTGGGGCACGGGCCCAATCATCATCATTGATATCAGGCCGACGCCGAACAAGGCCGCTGACAGCGCATAGGCGGCCCAGGGCTCGATCGCATAGGCATAGCCGCCCACCGCCTTGCCGAGGATGTCGCCGGTCTGCCAGGCGACCGACGACAGGGCGATGGCGGTCGGCAGCACGGCGGGCGGCACCAGATTGGGCGCCAATGCCCCATAGGCCGGCCCGTTGAACGCGCGGGCGATGCCGACGATGACCGCGATGCCGAAGATCAGCGGCAGGCTGACCCAGCCCTCATAGGTGGCGAAGGCCAGCACGGCGGCGGCAAGCATCAGCAGCGCCAGCGTCAGCCGGGTGATGATCCGTCGGTCGAAATGATCGGCCACCCAGCCAGTCACCGGCGTCAGGAAGAAGAGCGGCAGGAACTGCGCCAGGCCCATGAGGCCAAGCTGCGCCGACGCCTCGCCCGTGCTCATCGTCTCCCGCGCGACATTATAGGCCTGCCAGGCGAGCAGAATCATCATGCTGTACTGCGCCAGCGTGGCGCAGAAACGGCCGACCAGATAGGCGCGGAAATTGCCGAAATGGAGCGGGTGGGGCGCGGCTGCAGAGGAAGACATGGCCGCGCTCTAGCCTTATCCCGTGGCGGATAGCAACGGGCCGGACATAATCGACCGGCCCCCTGTTCATCCTTACTGGCCTATCCTTATTTGAACAGGCTGCCCAATATGCCGCGCACCAACTGGCCGGCGATGCCACCGCCCGAGGATCTGCGGCTCGATCCGCCGAACACGGCACGGCCCAGTTCATTGGCGACCTGGCGGCCGACCGAGGAGGCGGCGGAGCGGGTCGCCGACTGCACCGCCTTGTCGAGGCTGCTGGGCTTGGCCGCCTCGCGCGCGGCGGCCGCGTCACGACGGGCCCGCTCCTTCAACTCCTGTTCGCGCTGCTTCGCCTCGACCTTGGCCTGAGCGGCGGCGGCCTTGTCGGCTTCGGCCTTGGCCTTGGCCGCCTGCGCGGCGGCAGCGGCGGCCTCGCCGCGCGCGGCCAGGATTTCCTCGGCGGATTCGCGGTCGACGGCGGTGTCATATTTGCCCTCGCAGGGCGAGATCGACTGGATGATCGCCCGCTCCTTGGCATCGACCGGACCCAGGCGTGAACGGGGCGGGGCGATCAGCGTGCGCTGGACCACGCCGGGCGCGCCATCTTCCTGCAACAGCGATACCAGCGCTTCACCGGTCTTGAGTTCGGTGATCGCGGTTTCGATGTCGAGATCGGGGTTGATGCGGAAGGTGTCGGCCGCGGCCTTGATCGCCTTCTGGTCGCGCGGGGTGAAGGCACGCAGCGCATGCTGCACCCGGTTGCCCAACTGGCCGGCAATGGCTTCGGGAATGTCGATCGGGTTCTGGGTGACGAAATAGACGCCCACGCCCTTGGAGCGGATCAGGCGCACCACCTGCTCGATCTTGTCCTGCAAGGCGGCCGGCGCGTCGTCGAACAGTAGATGGGCCTCGTCGAAGAAGAAGACCAGCACCGGCTTTTCCGGATCGCCCACTTCGGGCAGCGTCTCGAACAATTCGCTCAGCAGCCAGAGCAGGAAGGTGGCGTAGAGCTTCGGGCTCTGCATCAGCTTGTCGGCGGCAAGCACGTTCACATAGCCGCGCCCCTTGTCGTCCACCTTCAGGAAGTCGTGGATGTCGAGCGCGGGCTCGCCGAAGAAATGGTCGCCGCCCTGGGTTTCGAGCTGGAGCAACTGGCGCTGGATCGCGCCGACGCTGGCCTTGGTCACATTGCCGAAACGGGCCGACAGCGTATCGGCATTTTCCGCGCAATAGGCGAGCATGGCCTGCAGATCGCCCAGGTCGAGCAGCAGCAGCCCTTCCTCATCGGCATATTTGAAGGCGATGTTGAGCACGCCTTCCTGCGTGTCGTTTAGGCCCATCAGCCGGGCCAGCAGCAGCGGCCCCATCTCGCTGACCGTGGTGCGGATCGGATGGCCCTGTTCGCCATAGAGATCCCAGAAGATCGCGGGATTGTCGGCATAGCTGTAATCGGCGATGCCGATTTCCTTGGCGCGCGAGACCAGCTTGTCGGCATTTTTGGCGGTCGGCGAACCGGCCATCGAAATACCCGACAGGTCGCCCTTCACATCGGCCACGAACACCGGAACGCCAAGCGCGGAGAAGCTTTCGGCGATGCCCTGCAACGTCACCGTCTTGCCGGTGCCGGTTGCGCCGGCGATCAGGCCGTGGCGATTGGCCCGGCGCAGGTTGAGATATTGGGGGATGCCGCCGTCCTTTTCGGGCGCGCCCAGACCAAGGAAGATGCCGTCGCTCATGGGCTTATGCTCCTCAAAAACGGGTCGGGCCGCGCCCGCCGGACTGTCTGCTCCTTCTTAGAAGGGAGGCAGGCAATCCGGCAAGCGCGGCCCGTAACGATTGTCGCTTTCGCTGACTTACTTGTCGCGCAGGCGGATGGGCAGGAACAACGGCGCCTGGCCGCGACGCAGCACCTGCAGCAGGATGGCGTTGCGACCCTGGGCCGACACCGCCTTCACCTGCGCATCCAGATCCGCCTGGGTCAGCACCGGCCGGTTATTGGCCGACAGGATCACGTCGCCGCGACGCAGGCCCTTGGCGCCGGCATCGGTCGACCCGTCGACGGCGGTGATGACGATGCCGCGGGTGTCGCCGGCAACGCCCAACTGGCGGGTGATGCTGGGGGTCAGCGGGATGGCAGAGATGCCCAGCGACTTCTGGGCCGCCTGGGTGTCGCTGCCCTGGTCGCCCTGCTGGCTGAAATCATCATCCTGCTGCTGGGCGAAGTTATTGAGTTCGTCTTCGCTCGGGCGCTCGCCCACGACCGCGTTCAGGGTCATGCGCTGGCCGTTGCGCAGCAGCACGATCGGCACGCTCGACCCGATCTTGCTGTTGGCGACGATCGACGACAGATTCTGGTCCGGCGTCACTTCCTGACCGGCGACGCTGACGATCACGTCGCCTGCCTTGATGCCGGCCTTTTCGGCGCCCTTGCCAGGCTCGACGCCCTGCACGAACTCGCCGCGATTCTTGGCAAGGCCGAGCGAGTCCGCCATGTCCTCGCCCAGCGGGCTGATCTGCACGCCCAGATAGCCGCGCTTGATGCTTTGGCCCTGGCGCAGCGTGTCGACGATCGGCGCCGCCTGTTCCGAGGGGATGGCGAAGCCGATGCCGACATTGCCGCCCGAGGGCGACAGGATCTGGCTGTTGATGCCGATCACATTGCCGCGCATGTCGAACATCGGGCCGCCGCTATTGCCCTGGTTGATCGATGCGTCGGTCTGGATGAACTTGTCATAGGTGCCGCCGGTGCCGCGATGCACGGCGGAGATGATGCCGGCGGTCACGGTGCCCGACAGGGCGAAGGGGTTGCCGATCGCGACGACCCAGTCACCGACGCGCGCCTTGGTGCTGTCGCCGAACTTGACGAAGGGCAGGGGCTTCTTCGCGTCGATCTTGAGCACGGCGAGGTCGGTTGCGGGATCGCGGCCGACCAGCTTGGCGGGATATTCTTCCTTGTTGGTCATGGTGACCGTGATGCTGTCGACGCTGGCACCTTCCGCACCGGCCGACACGACGTGATTATTGGTCACGATATAGCCATCGGCCGAGATCAGGAAGCCCGAGCCAAGCGACTGGGCCTGACGGGTCTGCGGCTTGCCGCCGCCGCCCTGGCCGAACAGGTCGCCAAAGGGCGTGCCGGCGAAGGGATTCTGCACGGTGACGCGCTGCTTGGTCGAGATGTTGACCACGGCCGGCTGCAGCTTTTCGACCATGTCGGCCAGGCTGGCGGGCGCGCCGGCGGGGGCAGCGGCCTGCAGGCCTTCATTCTGGGCGGTCTGCGCGCCGACATTGGAACTGGTCGTGACGGCGATGGCGGTGCCGCCGAGCAGCAGGGCGCCGGTGATGGCATAAGCGTAACGCACTCGTGACGGTCCTCTTCAGAAATTCGGGAGCGGGAAGGGCGGGACTCTCGGGGAGCCTTATCGATGCGCCGCCCTGCCTTAACCGATATTGAATGACACTGGTTCCGTAATGATCCTGAAACCTGCTGTTAGCGGCCCTGGAACTGCTTCAGGAACTCATTGTCCTTCGACAATACCATCGTCGTGCCGCCCGCCCGATCCGGGGCGAAGGTATAACGATAGGCCTGCATGGCGCGATAGAAGTCATAGAAATTCGCGTCCTTGCCAAAGCTTTCCGCATAGATGCGGGCGGCATTGGCGTCAGCCTCGGCGCGAATGATCTGTGCCTGCTTCAGGCCCTGGGCGCGGATCGTCAGCGCTTCCTGCTGGCGCGCGGTGCGCATGCGGGTGAAGGCGCTTTCCAGCGGCGTGCCGTCGGGCAGGTCGGCGCGCTTGATCCGCACGTCGACGATCTCGGCGCCATATTGGCGCGCGACCCGGTCAAGCCCGGCCTCGATATTCTGCATCACCTGGCCGCGTTCGGGGCTCAGCAGCGCGGCGAAAGGCCGCTTGCCCAGTTCGTTGCGCAGCGCCGAGCCCAGGATCGGGCGCAGCGCGTCCGACACCTTCTCCTCGCTGCCGGCCGAAATATACATGCGCAGCGGATCGACGATGCGATAGCGGGCAAAGGCATCGACCTGCAGGCGCAACTGATCGGTCGAAAGCACCTGCTGGCGCTCCATCTCGACCGAGAGCACGCGCTTGTCGATCCAGACGATCTGGTCGAAGAAGGGCACGCGCAGGATGACGCCGGCGCCGGTCTTGCCGAAATCCTCGTTCGGGCGATAGCGGTTGATGATCTGCTTGGGCTCGCCGAAGCGGACGATCACGCCCTGCCGCGTTTCCGGCACGATGGTGACGGTGCTGCCGACCAGGATCAGTAGGATGATCGCGCCGATGGCGAGGGCGATGGGATTGCGCAAGCTCACTGGCCTTCCTCCGTCGCATTGGCAGCCGACTGGGGTGTCCCCTGGGCGCGCCGCTTGAGTTCGGGAAGGGGCAGGAAGGGGGTGACGTTGCCGCTTTCGACGATCGTCTTGTCGACGGTGGACAGGACACCCTCCATGGTTTCGTAATACATGCGCCGGCGGGTCACGTCGGGTGCCAGCCGATATTGTTCATAGACCTTGTCGAAGGCTGCGGCTTCGCCCTGCGCCTTGGCCGTGACCTGCTGTGCGGCGGCACGGGCCTCGTTCAGATAGGTCTGGGCGGTCTGCTGCGCGGCCGACACTTCCTTGAAGGCGTCGTTGACGGCAGCCGGCGGATCGGCCTGCTTGATCGCCACGCCCTGGACGCGGATGCCCGACTTGTAGCCGTCGAGAATCTCCTGCATCCGCTGTTCGACCTGCTGCTCGATCTCGGTGCGACCCGCACCCAGCGCATCGTCCAGGCTGACGCTGGCGACCACCGAGCGCATCGCGCTTTCCGCCACTTCGCGGATCGATGCGTCCGGGTCGGCCAACTGGAACAGATAGAGTTCCGGATTGCGGATGTTCCAGCGCACCGAATAGGCCAGGTCGACGATATTCTGGTCGCCGGTCAGCACCAGATTTTCGCTCTCCGCGCTGGCCGAACCGATGTCGATCGTGCGGATTTCCTCGACATCGACCGTGCGCACCGCCTCGAACGGGGCGGGCAGGGTCAGGCTGATGCCGGGCGAGAGGGTGCGGCTATATTTGCCGAGCAGGGTGACGACGCCGCGTTCCTGCGGGCCGACCCGGTGGAAACTGGTCAGCACCAGCCACACGGCTACGACAATGCCGACGGCGATCGGCCACAGCGCCCGGCCGTTCGCGCGCGGCGGCAGGCCACCGAAGCCGCCGCCCTGGCCAAAGCTTTCGCGGCTCTTGCGCAGCAATTCCTCGATCGCGGAAGGGGATTTTGCGCCGGCCGGCTTGCCGGGCTGGGTCCAGGGATTCCGCGGGCCATCACTGCCCCCGCCGGACCCGTTCTTGCCCGGTCCGTCATTGCCCTCAGGCCCGTCACCCTTGCCGCCCCAGGGACCCTGGGCCATGGCGCTCGCGATGCCGGGCATCCACCCGAATAATCTTCTCATGTCATCTCTATAGGAATGGCTGCACGCGAAAAACAGTGCCCTTAACGACGATTATTGCCTAGAGGGCCCAGTCATGACCGATATCGATGATTTTGCCGCCCGCCTGAAGACGCTGACCGATGGCCGTGCCAGCGCACCGCGGGTGAAGGATGGCGTCATGACCCTGGCGCTCGACGTGGGCGGCCTGGCACCCGAAAAGCGCGATGCCGTGGCTGCCGCCATCCGCGAGGGCGGCCTGATGCTGCCGGGCGTCACCGACGTGCGCATCGCCATGACCGCCGAACGCCGCGCGCCGCGCATTATCGCCGTGGCGTCGGGCAAGGGCGGGGTGGGCAAGTCGACCCTGTCGGCCAATCTCGCCATCGCTTTGTCGCGGCTGGGTCACAAGGTCGGTCTGGTCGATGCCGATATCTACGGCCCGTCGCAGGCGCGCCTGCTCGCCAGCGAGGATCAGAAACCGCAGGCGCGCGAAAAGCGCCTGTTCCCGGTCGAAAGCCCGCTCGGCATTCCGATGCTGTCGATGGCGCATCTGGTCGATCCCGGCAAGGCGCTGGCCTGGCGCGGGCCGATGGTCGGCAATGCGCTGGGGCAGTTGATCGACGCCGACTGGGGCGACACGGACCTGCTGGTCATCGACCTGCCGCCGGGCACCGGCGACATCCAGCTGACCATGCTCCAGAAGCACAAGCCGGCCGGCGCCGTGATCGTCTCTACGCCGCAGGATCTGGCGCTGATGGATGCGACCCGCGCGATCAGCCTGTTCGAACAGGCGCAGGTGCCGATGATCGGCCTGGTCGAGAATATGGCCGGCTATGCCTGCCCGCATTGTGGCGAAGTGTCCGATCCGTTCGGCTGCGGTGGCGCGGAAGCGGCTGCCGGCGAGCTTGGCCTGTCCTTCATCGGCCGCATTCCGCTGGCGATCGACATTCGCAAGCGCTCCGACGCGGGTGATCCACCGGCGGCTGGCGAAGGGCCGCATGCCGATGCCTTCCGCGCCGTGGCGGAAAAGGTCGCGGCCTGGCTGGCGAAGGCCGCCTGATCAGAGGGCAAGGTGCAGGAACTGGTTGAAGGTGCTCGCGCGATAATCGCCGAACGCCTCGCCATTGCCGAAGCCGTGCCGGCGATAGAGCGTCAGCGCTGGATCGAAGGCGGGGCCGCTGCCGGTTTCCAGGCTGAGCCGGGTCATGCCGCGCTGCCGTGCCTGCCCGATAATATGGCGTAGCAGCGCCGCAGCCACGCCCCGGCGCAGATGGTCGGGATGGGTGCGCATCGATTTGAGTTCGCCCTGGCCATCGCCCAGATCGCGCAGCGCGGCTACGCCGGCGATCTCGTCGCCATCCCAGGCGGTCCAGACGCAAATGTCCGGTTGCTGCAATCCCGACAGGTCGAGCGCGAAGACGCTTTCGGGCGGCGATTCCGCCTGCATGCCGGCCAGATGGATGGCCAATAGCGCGCGGGTCGGTGCGCCGCTCAGATCGTCTTGGCGAATATCGAACATGGGCAGGGTCTAGCCGTGGCGCGTGCGGTGCGCCACGGCCAAGTCCGGCTTATTTGACGTTGATCTCCAGCGACGGGTCGACCATCGACCGACGCGGTGCCGGCCGGGCGGCCGGCAGCGGCGCGGCGCGGGGTGCGGGCACGTAGCTGGCGGGGATCGGTGCCGGCTGGCCCAGCATGGGCGCGGGGCGGCGTGGCGGTGCCAGCGCGATCTCATTCTGGGTGAAGGCCTGCAATTCGCGGCCCGCCGGGATGATCGCCGTCTTGCCGGTGATGAAGCCCGCGAACACGCCGGCCGCGATCACGCCGCCGATGGTCGCGGCGGTATTGCCCTCGCCCTCCTGGCGGAAGCTGCCCTTGATGGGGATGCGACGCCCGGCCACTTCGATATAGCGCAGCTCGATATTCATCTTGCCCGACTTGCCGAACGCGCCCTTGCCGGTCAGCCAGGTCACTTCGCCTACGGCACGGGCGTTCATCGGGATTACGACATAGCCATCGACCATCACCGGATCGGCGACCGACAGGTCGAACATCGACCCTTCCTTGGCGGTCTTGCTGGACAATTCGCTGTTCATGCGCAGCATGACGGCGGTGTTGGCGGGCAGGACCATGGCCGGACTGGCCTCGGGCGCCTGCATGATGGGCAGCGGCGCATCGGCTTGTGCCAGCAGCGGCTGGGCACTCGCGGACATGATGGCAAGCGCGGTAATGACGATAGACTTCATCTCAGACCCCCTGAATACGGCCCGTCCCCACCGGCCGGCGCGAATCGCGCATTGCCGGGCCTAGCCGGATGCGGCTTAGGAATTGGTTAGGACAGAGGCGAGCCAAGCCCCTTGTTCGCGCCTTCGCCCTGCCCATATCGGGGGCCAGGACAGGAGGACCGCCATGCCGCTCACCGCCGCGCAGGATATTGCCGATCTGCTCAACGAAACCCGGACGATCGCACTGGTCGGCATTTCCGATCGCCCCGACCGGCCGAGCTACAGCGTGATGAAGACGCTGCAGGATCATGGCTATCGGGTGCTGCCGGTCAATCCGCAGATCGCCGGCGAACATGTCCATGGTGAATTCGTCTGGGATCGGCTGTCGGACATCGGCGTGCGGATCGACATGGTCGATATCTTCCGGCGCAGCGAGGCCGCGGGCGCGGTGGTGGACCAGGCGATCGCCGCTGGCGCCAAGTCGGTCTGGATGCAGTTGGGGGTGATCGATGCTGATGCCGCCGCGCGGGCCGAAGCGGCAGGCCTCAAGGTCGTGATGGACTATTGCCCCGCGATCGAGATCCGGCGGCTTGGCCTTGCGCCGATCGCGGCGGATTAGCCCTAGGCAGCACGGCCCCGCGCCTCTATCAGCAAGGCCATGGCGCGAGCACCGTTGAAACGACGCAAAGACAGAGGTTTGAGCGATAGAGGTGTGAGCCGTCGCACGCTGCTGGTCGGTGGCGGCGCGGCAGCCGGACTGGTTCTGGCCTGGGCCGCCTGGCCGCGCAGCTATCGGCCCAATCTCAATGTCGGGCCGGGCGAACAGGTTTTCGACGCCTTCCTCAAGATCGACCGGGCGGGGCAGGTGATCGCCATCGTGCCGCAGACCGAAATGGGGCAGGGGGTGTCCACCATCCTGCCGCAGATTTTGGCGGACGAACTGGGCGCCGACTGGCGCACGGTCGCGGTGCAGAGCGCGCCGATCAGCCCGCTCTATGCCAACGGCCTGCTGGCGCGTGACTGGCTGGCAAGCGACTGGACCCGCGTGGCGGGCGATGCAGGCACCTGGGCGATCGACCAATATGCGACGCGCAGCGCGCTGATGCTGACCGGGGCAGGCACGTCGGTGCCGATGTTCCATGACGCCTATCGTAGGGCGGGTGCGGCGGCGCGTGTGCTGCTGTGCAAGGCGGCGGCGGCGCGCTGGGGCGTGCCCTGGGAAAGCTGCGACATCCAGAATGGCATCATCACCGACGGCGCGGAGCGCAAGCTGCGGCTGGGCGATGTGGTGGAGGATGCCGCCGGTTTCACCCTGCCCGACATCCTGCCCTATCGACAGGGCAATGACGGCCGGCTGACCGGGCTGGATCTGCCCCGGCTCGACACCCCGTCCAAGATCGACGGCAGCCATAATTTCGCCGCCGACATCCGTTTGCCCGACATGGTCTTCGCCTCGATCCGGCAGGGGCCGATCGGCGACGCCGTGCTGAAGGATGCGCGCGATGCCGAGGCGCAGAAGGTCACTGGCTTTCTGAAACTGGTGCGCACGGAGCGCTGGATCGCGGCGGTCGGCACAAACTGGTGGGCGGCGAACCGGGCGCTCGATCTGATCGATCCCAGCTTCACCCTGCGCGGCACGCCGGTCGACAGCGGTCGCATCGATGCTGCGTTGGAGGATGCCTTTTCCGGGGATGCCGGCCGGCGTCTCTATGTGCAGGGCGACCTGCTGCCGGTGTTCGAGAAGGCGACGATCCTGGCCAGCGAATATCAGGTCGATCCCGGCCTGCACCTGGCGCTTGAGCCGATGTGCGCGACGGCGCGGGTGACGGAGGAGGGCGCCGAAGTCTGGATGGCGACGCAGGCGCCCGCGCTGGCCCGCGCCGCGATCGCGGATGCGCTGGGCCTGTCGGACGGCGCGGTGACGCTTTACCCGCTTCATGCCGGCGGCGCGACCGGACGGCATATGGATTGGGAGGCGGGCGTGCAGGCCGCGCTGATCGCGCGCGATGTCGGCCGTCCGGTGCAACTGCTCTGGTCGCGGCTGGAGGATGTGATTCAGGATCGGCCGGGCGCCCCGGCACATGCCCGCATGGCGGCCAAGCTGGGCCGTGGTGGCATGGTAGAGGGATGGCTGGCCAAGGTGGCGGCTCCCTGCGCCATGACCCAGACCTGGTCGCGCATCGCTGGTGGCAAGCTGCCGCATGAGGCTGCGGCCGAAGCGGGCGACAAGGCGACCCGGCTGGCCGTGGCCGGCATGGTGCCGCCCTATGCCATTCCCAATTGGGCGGTGGATCATTATCCCGCTGACGTTGGCCTGCCGCTCGGCTTCATGCGCGGCAATGCGCATCTCCATGGTGCCTTCTTCACCGAATGCTTCCTTGACGAGCTCGCCCATCTGGCGGGGATTGAGGCGATGTCCTTCCGTATCCAGATGCTGGGCGGCAACCCGCGCCTCGCCCATTGCCTCTCCACGGCAGCGGCCATGGGCGGCTGGCAGGGGGGCATTGCCGGCAGCGGGCAGGGGATCGCCGCGCATATGATGAACGGCGCCTATGCCGCCGTGATGGTCGAGGCGGGGATCGAGGGCAATACGCTCAGCGTCCGGCGGATGGTCGCGGCAGTGGATTGCGGCGACCAGGTCAATCCCGATATCGCCCGGCAGCAGATAGAAAGCGGGCTGATCCATGGTCTCGCGCTCGCCATGGGGGCGTCGGTGCCCTATGCCGGTGGCATGCCGACGCGCGCGATGCTGGGGCGGATGAACCTGCCGCGGCTAGGCGACATCGGAGAGGTCAGCGTGGAGCTGATCCGCAGCACGGCCGACCCGGCCGGCGTCACCGACCTAGGCGCACCGCTCGCCGCGCCGGCGATCGCCAATGCGCTCTTCACCGTCACCGGGCAGCGATTCCGCAGCCTGCCGATCATGGGGAATGGCTGATGCCTGACAGCGAAGTTGACACTCGAACGCCGTCGCGCGTCGGCGTGCTGCTGATCAATCTCGGCACGCCGGACGCGCCCGATACCAAATCGGTGCGCCGCTATCTGGCGGAATTTCTGTCCGACCCGCGCGTGGTGGAAATTCCGCAGATCATCTGGCAACCGATCCTGCGCGGCGCGGTGCTGACCACCCGGCCGAAAAAGTCGGCCCATGCCTATCAGCAGGTGTGGATGCCCGGCGGGTCGCCGCTGGCTGTCTATACCCGTAAGACGGCGGAGGCATTGCAGCGGGCGATGGGGCCGGACCTGATCGTCGACTGGGCGATGCGCTATGGCAATCCGTCGATCGCCAGCCGGCTCCAGGCGATGATGGCGCAGGGGTGCGACCGCATCCTTCTGGCGCCGCTCTATCCGCAATATTCCGGCGCGACCACCGCGACTGCGCTGGACAAGGCCTTCGCCGCGCTAGCCGACATGCGGCTGCAACCGGCGATCCGCACCCTGCCGCCTTATTATGCCGATCCCCATTATATCGCCGCGTTGAAAACATCGATCGACGGACATCTGGCGCAGCTCGACTTCAGGCCCGACGCGCTGCTCGCCAGTTTTCATGGCATGCCGGAGCGGACGCTGAAGCTGGGCGATCCCTATTTTCACCAGTCGGTGGAGACGGTCCGGCTGCTCGACATGGCGATGGATCTGCCCGTTCATATGAGCTTCCAGTCGCGCTTTGGACGGGCCAAATGGCTGGAACCGGAGACAGAGGCGACGCTCACCAAATTGGTGAAGGAAGGTGTCCGGAACATTGCTGTCGTGACACCCGGATTTTCGGCAGATTGTCTGGAAACCCTAGAGGAAATCGGGCTTCGCGCGAAAGAAGTTTTTTTAGCGGAAGGTGGCGAAAAATTTGCCTTTTTGCCCTGTCTAAACGCATCCTCCGAAGCTATCACCCTCTACCAGCGGCTGGTCGGCCGCGAACTTTCAGGATGGGTGGACCAGAGGGTCTAGCACAGAGAGGACAGGCGCATGTCGAGAGTAGCGATCGTGACCGGCGGAACCCGCGGTATCGGGGAAGCCATCAGCCTGGCACTCAAGGAAATGGGATATACGGTTGCCGCCAACTATGCCGGCAACGAAGAAAAGGCCAAGGCCTTCACTGACGCCACCGGCATCGCGACCTTCAAATGGGATGTCGGCGATCATCAGGCCTGCCTGGATGGCTGCGCTGCCGTGGCGGAAGCGCTCGGCCCGGTCGACATCGTCGTCAACAATGCGGGCATCACCCGTGACGGCGTGCTCGCCAAGATGAGCTTCGACGACTGGAACGAAGTCATGCGGATCAACCTGGGCGGTTGCTTCAACATGGCCAAGGCGACCTTTGGCGGCATGCGCGAGCGCGGCTGGGGCCGCTTCGTCAATATCGGTTCGATCAACGGCCAGGCCGGCCAATATGGCCAGGTCAACTATGCCGCTGCCAAGTCGGGCATCCATGGCTTCACCAAGGCTCTGGCGCAGGAAGGCGCGAAGTTCGGCATCACCGTCAACGCGATCGCGCCCGGCTATATCGACACCGACATGGTTGCCGCCGTGCCGGCACCGGTGCTGGAAAAGATCGTCGCCAAGATCCCGGTCGGCCGTTTGGGTCAGGCGCATGAGATCGCCCGTGGCGTTGCCTTCTTCTGCAGCGACGAGGGCGGCTTCGTGACCGGCAGCACGCTGTCGATCAACGGCGGCCAGCACATGTATTGATGGCCAAGGGCGATGCTTCCGATGGCGCAGCCGCGTCCGGGGCGTCGCCCTTTGCCCCTCCGGTCAAGCGCAGCGTGACCATTGCCGGGCACCAGACCGCGATCAGCCTGGAGCCGATTTTCTGGCAGGCGCTGCGCGACGCCGCTGGGGAGGCCGAATTGCCGATCAATGCGCTGATCGCCCGGATCGATGTGGCGCGGATAGCGGCGGACGATCCGCCCAATCTGGCCAGTGCCATACGCTGCTGGCTGTTTGCCCGGACGATGCTGACGGATTCCCCCGACGCCTGACTGTCTCTGTTGCCATTCCTGCATTGCTATAGCGTTTCTTCCGGGCTTCTGCGCCGGGGCGAAATGCGCTAGGGGCCTGCGAATGAAATTGATTCGCATTAGGGTCCGCTGTATCGCGATCCTAGGCTGACGGATGGAGGACAGGCAATGCTGCAGGCGGCACAGGGCAGGGCGGAGGTCTATGCGACCGATTTCGCCGATGTCGGTGACGATCGTCCGATGCCCGTTGCCAGCGGGCGTGCCATCGCTGTTCCAGTCGAACGCTATGGCGCCCGGCGCGGTCCGAACCTGCCCGCCATTGCCGCCATCCTGGTCGTGCATGCGCTGCTGATCGGCGCGCTGATCCAGGTGCGCAATCATGTCGTCCGGGCCGAAGAGGCGAAGCTGACGGTGGTGAACCTGTCGCCACCCCCGCCACCGCCCGCCGCCGAAGCGCCTCCGCCGCCGCCATCCCAGCCCCAGGTCGTGGCGCCGCCGCCGATCATCCAGACGCCGGTGCCGCCGGTGCAGATCGCCACCACGCCCGATCCGGTCCCCGTGCCATCGCCGGTCGCGGTGTCGGCTCCGCCATCGCCGCCGGCACCCGCCGCGCCGGTCATGGCTGCCGCGGCGCCCTCGGTCGTGCAGGTCGGCGATATCGGCGCGCAGATGGTGTCGGGCAAGCCGCCCCGCTATCCGATCGACAGCCGGCGCAAGCGCGAGCAGGGCACGGTCGTGCTGGCGCTGGTGGTCGGCACCGATGGCGGCGTGGAGAGCATCGGCATCGCCCGCAGCAGCGGCTTCGCGCGACTGGATGATGCCGCGCGCGATGCGGTCAAGCATTGGCGCTGGCGCCCGATCATCCATGACGGTCAGGCCGTGCGGGTGAAGGGCGTGGTCGAAATCCCCTTCGTCATCCGCACCGACAAGGCCTGACAGACAGGGCCTGACAGACAGCGCCTCACCGGCGCGCCTTGCGCGACCGCAAGCCCAGGCCATCCCGCCCCGGAGTATCCTTCATGCTGATCGTCATTCCCGACCTGATCGACGCCGCCGGCGTCGCCCACATCCGCGCGCTGATCGATGCGGCGCAATGGGTCGATGGCAATGTCACCTCCGGCCATCAGTCGGCGCTGGCCAAGCGCAACCTGCAATTGCCCGAAAGCGCGCCGGAAGCGCGCCAGGCGGGGCAGATGATCCTCGATGCGCTCGGCCGCTCGCCCCTGTTCATCGCCGCCGCACTGCCGCTCAAGATCTTTCCGCCCCTGTTCAACAGCTATGCCGGCGGGCAGGCGTTCGGCACCCATGTCGACAATGCCGTGCGCATTCAGGCCGGCACCGGTTTTCGCGTCCGATCCGACCTGTCGATCACCGTCTTCCTGGAAGAGCCGGAAAGCTATGAAGGCGGCGAACTGACGATCGAGACCAATTTCGGCGTGCAGCAGGTGAAGCTGCCGGCGGGGCAGGCGGTGCTCTATCCTTCGTCCTCGCTGCATCGGGTCGAACCGGTGACGCAGGGCCGGCGCGTCGCCAGCTTCTTCTGGATGCAGTCCATGATCCGCGACGATGCCGCGCGCCAGATGCTGTTCGATCTCGACAGTTCGATCCAGCAACTGGCGCTTGATCGCGGCCATGACGATGCGCAGGTGATCCGCCTGACCGGCGTCTATCATAATCTGCTGCGCCGCTGGGCGGACGCCTGAGCGCTGCCTGACCGACATGTCACGCGCATTCTGACGCGACAGTGACGCGACATGAAAGCGACGCCCGCGCAACAATGAGGGGCGGGCGCAGGCGGCAAGTAAGGAACAACACTCGGCATCGCGCCGACTGAAGCAGAAAGGAGCGGTGTAGGACATGATGCCGTTGCGCGCAGCTCTGCGTGGCGTTGGCCTGCCCGAATAGGGGCAATCGCTGCAGTCTGCTCATGCTAACGTCCTTCCGCAAAGCGGACCTGGCCGTTTCCGTCATCCCGGACTTGGTCCGGGATGCATTCAGCGTTTCCTCTCCATCCTTGCGCAGAATGGATCCTGACTTGCGTCAGGATGACGCCCGTGGCGATTGGCAGGTTTCGACCACAATATGCCGTTGCACGGACAGGAATGCAGTCCTGATTGCAGACGTTCCCGAACGCGGTATGTTTCGATTATGCCTGCCGCTCATCCTCCGGTTTTGCCTGCGTCCCCAGCGCCAATTAATGATGTTGAGGCACGACTCATCACGGAAACAATCAGACGCTTCTTTGGCGACGACGCCGTAGTGCGCAACTACGGTCCCGACCCTGCTCGACTGGCTCTTCATGTGGAAGCGAACCGCGATATTGGCATGGCGGAGTATGACTGCCTGGGCGAGCTAATGGCGCGAATTGACCGTAATCAGATCAGCCTTGATGTCACACGACGCGGCACGCGTGTTTTCGGCAACGCCAAGCTGGCTTATCGGCAGGGCACCATCCTTTGAAATTCAGCCGGTCGGCAGACGACCATTTGGAGACACTCATCCGCTAATTTTTCCTTCTCAGGTGCAGACCGACCGGTTTTGGGCGAGCGCAGGATTGTGTTTCGAGAGTGCCTCGCACCTGCCTTGCGCTTAAGACCCTGTCGATGCGCCTCGATCTGGATTGTTTCCCACCGCCGCGCGCAGATATCTGGGTGCAGTTCCTCGGGAAGGTGGAGCAAGCACAAAACGGGGGTAGAAAAGAAGCAATCCCGTATTTGGAAGTGTTACGGATTGTACACCACCAGATTGCTCTGTTCGTGCGGCATTTCCAATGCCGGTCAAGGTGCCCAAGCCGTAATCACGTACAACATTGCTGAACAGGACGGCTGATGAGTAGGTCAGTGGACCTATCAGAACTTCTACTTTCCCATTGAAATGCAGCGGTTCATTCAGGGCTGGATCGGTCGCGGTAGCGATTTCGCCCGTCGACAGGGAGCCGTCGCGCTCCCGCTTAACGTAAGTCGATCCCTGTTTGTAGGGTTTGGTCGCAATGTAGTGGAGAATGCCCTCTTTCCACATATCGTCATCGCCGCCGCTATTGGCACTGACGTCAATGATAAGCTGCTGAGCCGAGGTCGCCTTGATCCGCGCAAAACAGTCATGCGTAAATTGAAAAAACTGCGATTTATCCTGCCATGCGAACGACGCAATCGTCAGTTTTGCAGTGTGATCAGCCTTGATATCGCAGGAGAATAGCCGCTCGAAGCTTTGTTCCTGCTGGAGGATTGCCGGCAGCACATGTTCCGCCATGATCCGATGCGGCGTTTGAGAGCCCGCAAATCGAAGATCGTAAAAAGATGGCCTTCCATAAAGTTGAGCGAAGCCAAGCCACCACCGCTGTGAAAGCAATGCTGCTCGAAATGCCGGCGTATCTCCATGCATTCGCGCCAGCAGCGTGCGTCCGATGCCATGAGCATCTTGACCATTTATCCAGGTGATCCTCCGTCCAGCAAACGGCGTCGCCGCTCCGCCCAGCTTAGCGGTAACAACCGGATAACCTCGCCCGTCAAGTTCAACCTCGAAAGGGAAAAAGCCAACTCCCTGGCGCACATCGTCTGTGGTCTGTGCTCGCCAGTTCGGCAAGCTGATGAACAAGTGACCGTCCGCGAGCAGAGGGTTCAGTTGGGCCATGACTGCCCAGGCTTCGCCCTGCGACATGCGATGAGAGAGCTGGGTCCGTATCGAAGCTACGGCAGTCTGCAGTCGCTTGCGAGATACCGAATGTTCAAGTCGCGGGTGCTGTCGCTCAATCGTGTCGATCGCAAAGTGCAAATCGGCCTGTAGAGCCGACGGCTCGAATGATTGCGGTTCTGCTGCCAAGCCGTTGGCGGGAAACATGCACAGAGCCGCCACGATCGCAGACAGAAAGTTGGAACGATTCACGATTGGCCTTCCTCTTCTCCAGCCTCGCAAATGACGGGCTTCCATTGAACGATTCGTTGAAATATATGACCCATATTTCAACAGGAGTCCATTGGGATGAATAATCAAGACGACGGAGAGTTGATCGGCGATCCGGCGCTGATCAGACTCCTGAGCTCGCCGATGCGGCAGGAGCTTGTAGACACCCTGGCCGCGCTCGGCGGCGAGGCGACCGTAGCGACGTTGGCAAAAGAGCTGGGGCGTCCGGCAGACGGCCTTTATTATCATTTGCGTGCGCTTGTGGCGGCCGGACTGATTTGCGAGGTGCCGGCGCATGAGAAGGGGGAACGCCGTTATCGCTTGGCGAGCCGCGGCGGCGGTCCAATTCGGCTTGCCTATGACCTGAATCCTGAAGGTAATGGTGCCGAAATCCGCAGTTTCGCCCGTGGGCTGCTACAAATAGCCGAGCGTGATTTTCACGAGGCTTTGAGCAACGTGGACGCGGTAGTTTCCGGCCCACGGCGCGAGCTTTGGGCTTCACGCAATAAGGGATGGCTCAGCAACGACGATCTGATCGAAGTTAACGCTCTGCTCGAACGCTTGAGTGAACTGACGAGCCAACCGAAGATGGATGGCAAGGAGCACCTAATCAGCTTGGTATTTTCGTTAGCTCCGATCAACCCACTTCCCAAGCGACGGGCTCCTGGATCTCCTAAGGCGAGATAGCATTCTGATCATCAGATCTAAGCTGGTAAAATTTGATGCAGCAGTCGACCAATAGTTGCCGGCACACTGGTATTTCTGCTCTCCCGTTAGCGGAAGGCGTTGCATTGCGCTAAGTTGGCGGAATGGGAACCAGATATAACATGCTTAGAGCGACAATTGAGCGTCTGGCGGCAATGCCCGACGCACAGGTGAGATATCTGGATAATATATTCACTGAAATGACAGGCGGTGAAAGCGCCGTAGCCTATGGTAACGATGAACTCGTTTTGGAGTTTGATGATATATTCCCCGCTGCTGAGCATATGCTGGAATATAGAGAAATCACCCAAGCTGAGATCGATGCAATTCAACCGCTTGCTGATATGCTGGATTTGTTCTGTCGTGAAGCGGACGATTTTTTCTGGCAGCGAGACGCCCTGTATTCCGATGATCGCTGGAAGAAACTTCGATATTGTGCTGGCAAGGCTCTTCATCATCTTCCTGATGAAAAGCGTGAGAGCGATTACACACGTGGATTAATGGGCGATACGGATTAATCCCCATGTCAGCTTTCGTGATTTGGTGCGCGAAACCGGACTATCCGCTCCCCACCCATTCCGGCCGCCCCGATAAAAGTCCTGTCCTACAGCCATGCGCCTGGTATAAACTTCCGGCCGGCTCCTTCCTATCGTCAACCCATTCTATTCCGGCCGTTTTTCCCGATCGGCCCAATATCCCTCATGGCGCACACGCGTAAACTTCCGCGCACCTTCAGCTAAGGCATTGAAAAGACGTTGTTATGATTGGGGTGAAACGTCATCGGGCAGCCGCTATTGCGGCCTGATCGGTCAAGTTTCGCCTCTTGCGACCAAGTAATCCCGCTGTCTGGGCCTTTTCGCCCACCATGCACGCCCATCCGCTACCCCGAACGGCCCTGTCCCGGCTGGGGTCAGGCCGTCGCCAGCCGGTTGCGGCGGGCGGCGGCATAGCTGTCGCTGGCGAAGAGGATGAGGCCCAGCCAGATCAGGCCGAAGCTCAGCATCTGCCCCTGGCTCAGCGTCTCGCCCAGCAGCACCACGCCGCACAGGAATTGCAGCGTCGGCGCCAGATATTGCAGCAGCCCCAGCGTCGCCAGCGGCAGGCGCTGGGCGGCGGTGGCGAACAGCACCAGCGGCACGGTGGTGACGCCGCCGGCCAGGATCAGCAGGCCAGTGGTCGGCACGTCCTGGCCAAAGCTGATGCCGCCATGGCCCGACAGCCAGATCAGGTAGCCGATCGCCGGCGCGACCAGCAGCAGCGTCTCGACCCCCAGACCGGTCATCGGCGCAACCGGGGTGAGCTTGCGGATCAGGCCATAGAGGGCGAAGCTGATCGCCAGCGCCAGGCTGATCCACAAGGTGGTGAGCGCGGCCGCAGCCAGGATGGCGACGCCGATCGCGGCGATCGCGATCGCCAGCATCTGTCCGCGCCGCAGCCTTTCCTTGAGTATGACCACGCCCAGGCCCACGCTGACCAGCGGGTTGAGGAAATAGCCCAGGCTGCAGGCGACGACATGGCCGTCATTGACCGCCCAGACATAGACCAGCCAGTTGATCGCGATCATCACCGCCGATGCCGCCAGCGGCAGGACCAGCCGGGGCGTGCGCAAGGCGGTTATGAAGGCGGCCAGTCCCTTGCGCGCCGCCAGCAGCACCAGGATCAGGATGACCGACCAGATCACCCGCTGGGTCACGATCTCGATCGGGTCGACATGATGCAGCAGGCGGAAGAAGAGCGGCAGCATCCCCCAGATGCTGTAGGTGCCGATCGCGGCGATGACGCCCTTGCGGGCTTCGCTTTCCGCCATGGTCACAGGATGCCGCCGCCCAGGAACAGGCGCAGCGCGCCGAAGGCGGCGACGATCAGGCAGAAATTCTGCCCGCCCTTTTTCGACGACATCAGGCCGATGAAGGCGCCGAACAGCGCCATCGGCACCAGCAGCCAGTTGAGCGCGCCGAGCAGCGGAAACACCGCCGGGATCATCAGGACAAGGGTGACAAGACCGATCAGGGCTGACAGAAGGTTGAGCATAGTCCGACTGATGGCGGCTTTGCTGTCCCGGAACAAGACAAGCGACCATGCCACCCGGCAGAAACTGGCCCTGCGATGGCGTAAGGGCGTCTATGCACACTGAATGCGAACGGAAAGTCCCGCTATCCGTTCTAGGTCGCCGGGTTATGAAGGAGCGAGGCGGATGGCGATTTCCAGACAAGTTGGTGTGATGGCGTTGCTGCTGGCGCTCGCGGCCTGTGGCAAGGGCGGCAAGGACGGCAATCTTGCCGCGCTGGATGACCAGTTGACCAACAATGCCGCGGACCCGGCGGTCAAGGGTGCGCTGGCCGATGATATCGTCGTCGATCCCAATCTGGTCGGCCAGTCGAACCGCAATGCCGTGCGCAGCGCCGATCGTGCCGCCAATGGCGCCCTGCCGGTGCTGAGCGGCGACGCCGGCAAGGCGCAGGCGGAAGCGGCCAAGCTGGTCGGCGGCAAGCTGCTGTCCGCGCCGGCACCGGTCAGCGGTCCGATCAAGAACAGTCCGATGACGCTGGGCGGGCTGGCGCGCGAACAGGCGCAACTGGGCGGTGGCGGCAATGCCGGCTGCGCCAAGAAGCTGGTCTATGGCATGCAATGGGCCAGCCGCATGCCCGATCCCTTCACCCTCTATCCCGGCGCGCAGCTGACCGAGGCGGCGGGTGCGGAAAAGGATGGCTGTACCCTGCGCGCGGCGAGCTTCGTGACGCCGGTGCCGAAGCAGGGTGTGATCGACTATTATTATACCCAGGCGCGCCGCGCCGGCTTCGATGCGGAACATCGCATCGTCGAGGGCGACAATGTGCTGGGCGGCACGCGCAAGGCCGATGGCAGCGCCTATTTCATCGTCTTCACCAATGCGCCGGGCGGCAAGACGGGCGTCGATATCATCGCCGACCACGGCCGGTAAAAGAGGCCGTAGGGGTAAGGGGGCTTCGCTCCCTTTTGCTGAACTGGGGCGCTTTGTTTCCAAAACGGAAACGATCTGTCGTCCTTTTGCCGGCTACAAGCCCGACCCGTGCATCGCTACATCGCCTGCAACAACAGGTGGGATCAAGGCGATGCAGCACTCCGTCTTCAACCGGGCCGATACGGCCAATGACAATGTCGGCGAACCCTTTGACGCGCAGGAGCGCCAGGTGCTCTGGCTGGCCGATAGCGATCCGGCGAGTTCGGTGCCTTCCGTCCGCGCGCCGCTCGGCCGCTTGCGCAGCTTCCTGCGCGGCCCGGAACCGACCTACACCCTGGCCAATCCGCGGCTGGAAACGCTGCGCCAGAGCGCGATCATCCTGCGCACCGGCCGGTCGCTGACCGGCGAGGAACTGGACGCGTTCGATGCGGCCGGTTTCTCGCGCGAGCAACTCGGCCTGCTGCGCGTGCTCTACATGACCGGGGATGCCCGGCGGGCGGTGGTCCGTGCGGCCTGATCCTTCCGGCAGCGCATTGCGCCAGCAGCCGATGCAGGCGCTGGAGATGCTGCGCGCATTCCATCTGGCGCACCCGCGTGTCGTTACGCGGCTGGCGCTGTTCTTCCTGATCCTGTTCGTGGAAATCGTCCTGTTCAGCGGCATCAACGGCATGGTCGATGACCTGCTGGTATCCTTCGTGGCGACGGTGGCAGCGTCGCTCTTGTTCCTGCCGATGATGGTCAGCGGCCAGGCGCGGTGATCGCGGATGCCGCGCCTGGCTGGCGCCAGCCAGGCGGAGGGTGTAGCACCGGCCCGACGCGGCAGGAGAGCGGACGGGACGGCGCCATGGATCTGGATGATTTGCGCAGCTTTGCCCAGGTCGTACGCCATGGCGGCTTCAGCGCGGCGGAGCGCGCCACCGGCGAACGCAAGGCGAAGCTCAGTCGCCGGGTCGCGCGGCTGGAACAGGTTCTGGGCGTCCGCCTGATAGAGCGATCGACCCGCAATTTGCGCGTGACCGATGTCGGCCGCGAAATCTATCGCCAGTGCGAGACGATCGCCGAGGGGATCGACGCCACCCAGGCGATCGCCGCGCGTGCCCGGTCGCAGATCAGCGGCAATCTGCGCATCGCCTGTCCGCCGGGGCTGGCCCGCTATCTGCGCACCGATGTCTTTGCCCGGTTCCTGCTGCTCTATCCCGACGTCCATCTGGAAATGCATATCAGCAGCCAGCGGATCGACTTGATCCAGGAACGGTTCGATGCCGCCTTTCGCGTGGATATCGACACCGTGCATGACCAGGCGCTGACGATGCATCAGCTGGGGCGTCTGGACCGCATTCTGGTGGCCGCGCCGGCGGTGGCGGCACAGGCCGCGGCAACGACGATCGCCAGCCTTGCCGACCTGCCGACGCTGAGCGTGGGCGAGCATGTCGAACATGATGAATGGCTGTTGATGAACGGGCAGGGGCGACAGCATGTCGTGGCCCATCATCCCCGATTCTGCAGCAATGATTCGGCGACGGTGCGCGATGCGGCGGTGGCCGGGCTGGGCGTGGCGCTGCTGTCGTCAGCGGCCTGTTCGGTCGAGCTGCAACAGGGGCGGCTGGTGCATGTCCTGCCCGACTGGCGGACCAGCGAGGGCATTGTCCACGTCCTCTTCACCGCGCGCACCGGCATGTCGCCAACCTTGCGCGCGTTCATCGACTATGTCGCGGAAAGCTTTCCGTCGCTGACGGACGGCCCGCTGGCCTGAGCTAGGCTCAGCGCAAGCCGGCTTCCTTGGTCAGGCTGTACAGCCCGCCGACGATCAGCCCGAGCGCCAGCATGTGCGCCGAAAATTCGAAAACCATATCAACCATCATCGATCCCCACCGATTGGAAGCGATCCTTCTGCGACCATGCGCCTAACAAGCCGTTAATGCTGATAGGGGTTAGGGGGCTTGGCTTGACGCTGTTCTGCGCCGATCATAGCATTCCGTCCCACGCAGGCATGGTGTTGGGAGGCATGTTGCCATGGAGGATATCGCCCAGGAACGTGGCCCCGGCTATCGTTACTCGCGGCGTGCCACCCTGCCGCTGATCCGGCAATTGTCGGTCGTCCCCAACTGGCGCAACGCTTGTCTTCTGATCCTGCAATGGACCGTCATCATCGCCGCCTGCGTGATCGCGATCCGGGCCGATCACTGGCCCATCTATCTGATCGCCGGCTTCGTCATCGGCACGCGTATCCAGGTGCTGGCGGTGATGATGCATGAGGCCTGCCACGGGATGCTGTTCAGCAATCGCCGGATCAATGACCTGATCGGCGACCTGTTCGTAGCTTATCCCTTTGCGCTCAGCGTCGATCTCTATCGCGCCGCCCATATGGTGCACCACCGCCATACCAATACGATGCGCGATTATGATTATCGCGCCGCGCGCAAGGATAGCGACCAGGATTTTCCGAAGGACGGGCGTGCCATGCTCATTCTGCTCCTGCGCAGCCTGACCGGCGTCAATTATTATCGCGTGGCGCGCCCGGCGCGGGTCTGGTCGCCGCTGGCCAATTTCCACAATCCGATGCGCTTCGGCTTCGACTTCCGGCTGGCGCTGCGCGTCCGCTATGTCGTCTGGGCGCTGCTGGTCTATGGGATCATCCTGTGGTCGCCCTGGCGCTGGCAGATATTAGGGTTGTTCCTGATCCCGCAATTTCTGTGGATGAACGTCTTCAACCGCATTCGGGCGATGGCGGAGCATAATGGCGTCACTGATGAAACAGAGATACGCGGCACCCGCACGGTCATCCCGACCCTGATCGACCGCATCCTGATCGGGCCGCTCAATGTCAGCTATCATCTGGAACATCATCTGTTCCCGTCGGTGCCCTGGCATAATCTGCGCCGCTTGCACCGGCATCTGATGGCGTCCGACCCGCTCTATGCGCGGGATGCCCATGTCACGCGCAGTTATTGGGGCATGATTCGGGAATTGATGCCGCCGCCGGGGGCTGGCGATCCCAATCGGCGGGCCGTGCCGGCCGAGGCCAATCCCTAGGCTGGAAGGCGCGGATCAGGGAATGACCAGTTCCATGCCCGCCTTCACCCGGTTGAGCGCCAGATAGCTGTGATAGCTGGCGACCGATTCATTTTCCGCGAACAGGCGGCGGGTGATCGCTTCGTAACTGCGCATGTCGGGCGCGACGATCAGCATGATGAAGCTGCGGCCGCCGGTGACATAATAGCATTGCTGCACTTCGGGCGCGTCGCGGAACAATTGCTTGGCCTTGTCGACGCGCGCCGCCTTTTCATCGACCAGATTGACCTCGACGATCGATGTGACGCCCAGGCCCACCTGATCGGGATCGACGATTGCGACATTGCGGACGATCACGCCGCTGCGCTCCATCGCGGCAATGCGGCGCTGCACGGCGGCGGTCGACAGGTTGACCGCCTCGGCAATCGCGCGCTGGGGCATGCGGGTGTCGCGCTGGATCAGGCGCAGGATCGCCCGGTCGAAATGGTCGATCTTGGTGGTCTGGCTCATGAAATGAGTAATTGTTGCATTTGACCGGCCAATCAAGAGCGCCTTTCTCGCATCGATGATGATATTTCCCTTCACCTGAATTTCGACAGGCGGAATGCGAGCATGAATCAGTCACGGGCATCCGGCGCGATCCTGGCCGGCATCTTTTGCGGCATGGGGGCGGGGGCGCTCTGGGGCCTGGTCTTCCTGGCGCCCGAGATCGTGCCCGGCTTCAGCCCACTCGAACAGGCGATCGGCCGCTATCTGGCCTACGGCCTGATGTCCGTGCTGCTGGTCGCGCCGCGCTGGCGGGCGATCCGGCCGCTGCTGACGCCGCGTATCTTGTGGGCACTGGCCTGGCTCGCGCTGGCGGGGAACCTCTTTTATTATGTGCTGCTGGTGAGCGCGGTGCAGATGGGGGGCATTGCCATGACCTCGCTGGTGGTCGGCTTCCTGCCGGTGGCGGTGACCATCGTCGGCAGCCGGCAGGCGGGCGCGGTGCCGCTGCGGCACCTGGCGCCGTCGCTGCTGCTCTGCGTCGCGGGTGCCCTGTGCATCGGCTGGCAGGCGATCGTCATGCCGGGCGGGGGCGCGGTGGCGACGCGGATCATCGGCTTTGCCTGCGCGGTTGGGGCACTGATTTCCTGGACCGCCTTTGCGATCGGCAATGCTCATTGGCTGCGGCGGATGGACGGGATCACGTCGCAGGACTGGAATTTCCTGATCGGCCTTGCCACTGGCGCGCAGGCCCTGCTGTTCCTGCCTCTCGTGCCTTGGCTCGGCAGCGGCACGCATGATGCGGCCGAATGGACCCGCTTTGCGGCTGTCGTGATCGCTGTCGCCCTGTTCGCCTCGATCGTCGGCAATGCGCTGTGGAATCGCATGACCCGGTTGCTGCCGTTGACCATGGTCGGGCAGATGATCCTGTTCGAAACCGGCTTTGCCCTCCTCTATGGTTTCATCTGGGAAGCGCGGCTGCCGACGCCGCTGGAGGGCACGGCGTTCATTCTCGTGATCCTCTCGGTGCTGAGCTGCATCGCTGCCCATCGCCGTCCCGTCCCGGCGGAGGCCAGCATCGCTGCCTGAATGCGTCCTTTCCCCTTTGGCGGAATCGCGATAGGGCGACAATCATGACCAATATCTTCCTTGTTATGGGCGGCGGCGCGGTTGGCGCGGCGCTGCGCTATCTGCTGGGGCGGTTCGCCGGGCAGATGGCGCCCGGCGCGGCCTGGCCCTGGGGCACTTTTGCCGCCAATCTGATCGGCGGTTTCGCCATGGGCCTGCTTGCCGGATGGCTGGCGCGCGGTAACACGACGTCGGGCGAGCCAATGCGGCTGCTGCTCGGCGTCGGCGTGCTGGGCGGTTTCACCACCTTTTCCTCCTTCAGCCTGGAGACGATGCTGATGATCGAGCGCGGCCAGATCGGCCTGGCGCTTGGCTATGCGCTCTTCTCGCTGGTCGGCGCGGTGGCCGCGCTGGCGCTGGGTCTTACGGTTATGCGGAGTGTTGCGGCATGAAGGGGCGTCCTCCCGGCAAATCCGGCGGTCCGGCACGGGGCGGCAAGCCCGGCGGTAGCAGCGCGAAACCCGGCGGCCGTAGCGGCGCGCCCGGTCGCGCCCGTGGCGGCGCCAAGGCAGCGAGCGCGCGCAAGCAGGATGGCGACCGGCCGTTCAAGCCCGGGACCAAGCCAGGGGGCAAGCCCCGCACCAAGGCCCCCGTCGCCAGGGCGGCGGCGCCGGCCCCGGCGGTCGCGACCAAGCCCAATCCGGCCAAGGGCGTCAGCCTGGATGTGCGGCAATATCGGGTGCAGGCCGATGACGATGGCATTCGCCTCGACCGCTGGTTCCAGCGGCATCTGCCCGATGTCGGCTTCAACATCGTGTCGCGCTGGTCGCGCACCGGCCAGTTGCGCGTCGATGGCGCCCGCGCCGCGCCAGGCGACCGCATCGCCGAAGGCCAGATGATCCGCGTGCCGCCGGCCGAGCCAAAGGTGGCGGCGGCCGACAAGCCCAAGCGCGTCCGCGTCATCGACCTGACCGAGGACGAGATCGCCTATGTCCAGGACATGGTGATCCATCGCGACAAGCAGGCGATCGTCATCAACAAGCCGCCGGGTCTCGCCACCCAGGGCGGGACCAAGACCGACGAGCATGTCGACCGTCTGCTCGACGGGCTGATCTTCGACGCCGAATCCCGGCCCAAGCTGGTCCATCGCCTCGACAAGGACACCTCGGGCGCGCTGCTGCTGGCGCGTTCCAGCCGTTCGGCCGCGCATTTCGCCAAGGCCTTCTCCAGCCGCACCGCGCGGAAAGTCTATTGGGCGATCGTCATCGGCGTGCCCAGCATCGACGATGGCATGATCGAACTGCCGATCACCAAGCAGCCCGGCACCGGCGGCGAGAAGATGCATGTGGACGAGGAAGAGGGCCTGCCCGCCCGCACCCGCTATCGCGTGATCGAACGTGCCGGCAACCGCGCCGCCTGGGTCGAGTTGCAGCCCTATACCGGCCGCACCCACCAGTTGCGCGTCCATATGGCGGCGATCGGCCACCCGCTGGTCGGCGACGGCAAATATGGCGGCAAGGACAGTTTCCTGTCCGGATCGATCAGCCGCAAGATGCACCTCCATGCCCGTCGCATCCGCGTCGACCATCCCGATGGTGGCCGTATCGACATGAAGGCGGAACTGCCCGAACATTTCCTCAACAGCCTGGTCGCGCTCGGCTTCGACCTGTCGCTGGGCGATATGCCGCTGGATGACGAGATCGACCGGACGCCGACCCGCGAGGACGAGAAGAAGGCGGCCCGCGCCCATGCCAAGCAGATCCGCAAGGGCAGGCGCGGCGAACGGCGCGGTCGCGGCGAGAAATAAGAGGCGCGGGCATGAGCAACCGCCTCGTCGTCTTCGATTGCGACGGCACGCTGGTCGATAGCCAGCACAGCATCTGCACCGCGATGGCCCGTGCTTTCGAGGGCGAGAAGCTGGTGCCGCCCGATCGGCTGGCGATCCTGTCGATCGTCGGGCTGTCGCTGCCCCATGCGATGGCCCGGCTGCTGCCCGATGCGGAGCCGGACTATCACCAGTTGCTGACCGATCGCTACAAGGCGGCCTTCCACGCCCTGCGCAGCGCCAATGCCGTGTCCGAACCGCTCTATCCCGGCATGGCCGACCTGGTGCGGGCGCTGGACGGCGATGGCTGGCTGCTGGGCGTCGCCACCGGCAAGTCCGATCGCGGCCTCAACCTGTGTCTTGCCCATCATGGCCTGGCGCATCATTTCGTGACCCTGCAGACCGCCGATCGCCATCCGTCCAAGCCGCACCCCTCGATGCTGCTGCAGGCGATGGCGGAGGCGGGCGCAGTGCCCGAAACCACGGTGATGATCGGCGATACCCATTTCGACATCGACATGGGGCTGGCCGCCGGCGCCCGCGCGATCGGCGTCGGCTGGGGCTATCATGCGCCGGCCGAACTGGTGCAGGCCGGCGCCCATGCGGTGGCGATGGACAGCGACGAGTTGCGCCGCCATATCGACGCGCCATGAACGACATGCCCCCCATCCCGCCGGTCGACCCGGAGAAGATCGCGCGCCAGCGCCATTTCGCGCTTGGCCTGTTCCGCCTGTCGGGCGCCTTCCTCGTCATGTTCGGTTTCCTGGCGATCATGCAGCGCTTTTCCTGGGTACAGGGCGACAAGGCCAAGGCGTTCGGCCTGATCATGGTCGTCGCCGGCCTGTTCCAGTTCATCATCGTGCCGCGCCTGATGCTGGCCCTGTTCAAGCGGAGCCGCCCGTGAAGCGTTTCTACAAGGATGTGACGGTCGAGCCGGTCGAAGCCGGTTTCGCGATCCGGCTGGATGGCCGCCCGGTGCGCACGCCGGCCCGTGCCGAACTGGCGCTGCCCAATGCGGTGCTGGCGGAGGCGGTGGCGCAGGAATGGCGCGACCAGGGCGAGATGGTCGATCCGGCGACGATGGCCTTTACCGGCCTTGCCAATGCGGCGATCGACCATATCTCCGGCAACCGCGCGAAATTCGCGGCCGACATTGCCGAATATGGCGGCACCGACATGCTCTGCTACCGGGCAGAGGGGCCGGAGGCGTTCGTGGCGCGTCAGGCCGCTGCCTGGGATCCGCTGCTCGACTGGGCGAGCGCCCACTACGACGTCGCCTTCGTCACCACCCAGGGCATCATCCATGTCGCCCAGCCCGACGCGACGCTGGAACGGCTGGCGGTGGCGGCGGACGGACTGGATCCTTTCACCCTGGCCGGCCTGTCGCGGCTGGTGACCTTGAGCGGCTCGCTGGTCTGTGGCCTCGCGGTGCTGGAAGAAGCGTTCGACGCGGATGCCGTATGGGAAGCGGCCGAGATCGACGAGCGCTGGCAGGCCGAACAATGGGGCGAGGATGCCGAGGCGCTGGCCCGTTCGGCGCGCCGTGCGGGCGAGTTTGCCGTGGGTCGAGCCTTTTGCGGGATGGCACGAGCCTAAGGGGCTGGGAACGGGGCCGCTCGTTCGTTCATTCTTGTGTTGGCGGATGCCCTGACTGCATCCGCCACATTGGATCAACGACCAGGGAGACCCTGACCTTGCAGTCCCGCCTTTTGGTTCCTGCCTTTCTTGCCCTTTCCACCCTCGCCGCACCGGCCCTGGCACAAGATGCCCCGGCAGCCAGCGCTGCTCCCGCCGCCGGCCAGATGACCCCCGAACAGATCAACGCCTTCAACCAGGCGGTGACCGATTTTACTGCCGGCCAGACCGCGCTGCAGGCGGGCGACAATGCCACCGCCGCGACCAAATATGAGGCGGCGATGCCCGCCATCCGCACCGCGGTGGAGGTCGACCCGGCCAAGATCGACAATGTCAATTTCCTCGCCAACGCGCTTTATGCCGATGCCGCTGCCCAGGGCGCGCTCGGCAAGATGGACAAGGTGATCGCGCTTTATGGCGAATCCCTGCCGCACTGGCGCAAGCTGGTGGAGGCCAAGCCCGCCGATGCCACCAGCCGCAATATCCTGGCCGGTATCCTGATCCAGCTGGGCAACCAGAAGCTGGGCGCGCAGGACAAGGCTGGCTCCGCGCCGCTCTATCAGGAAGCGCTGGGCCTGGCCCGCAAGTCGGCGGCGGCCAATGCGGCCGATCCGGTGACGAAGAATATCCTGCTGTCGGCGCTGATCGGCGCCAGCCAGGCGACCGACGATGCCGCGCTCAAGACCGAAGCGGCGACGATGAGCAAGGCGATGCTGGCCGACGGTTCGGTCGATGCGTCGAACAAGCCTGCCGCTCAGGCGCTGAGCGGCATCAAGGCCGGCTGAGCATGAAGAGGCCCCGCCCGGTGATCCGGGCGGGGCCTTTGCCGGTCAGGCTTCGACCATGCCGGTAATCTTGTTGGCATAGACCATGCGGCCCGGCCCGAGCATGCCCAATACCTGCGGCACCATGTGGCGGGCGAGCGCGAAACAGCCCTCGCTGCGGCCGCACTTGCCCCAGGCAGCGACATGGTCCTCGCTGACATAGTCGGCGCCATGGATGACGATGGCGCGCATTTCGGCATTGTTGTTCTGCGGATCGAGCCCTGCCAGCCGCATCGACCGGCCATGCTGGCCGTCATAGACGGTCAGCGTCTTGTAGGCGCCCGACGAGCTGGCGAGCGAATTGGGCTCGTTGGAAAAGCTCTGCAGCCAGCCCGAATGGCCCGGATCGGACCCGCGGCCGTGCGACACCAGATAGCTGTTGGCCTGGCCACCGATCAGGTCGACGATATGGAATCGGAATTCCTTCGACGGCGCGTTGAAGTCGGCGATGGCGATGCGGTCGCGCAGGGTGAAGTCGCGCGCATGCTGGTCGAGCGCGGCCTTGGCCTCCTCCAGCAGTAGCGCATAGGGCTTGCGCGAAAAAATCGGTGCGGCCGATGGAGTCGCGGGAACCGGAGGACGGTTCGCGGGTTCAGGCGCTACCGGTAATGCGGCCTTGCCAACACTATCGGTCAAAAACGAAAGGGCGAGTCCGCTTAAAGCGAACTTCGTGAATTTGCGGCGATCCATGTGCCGTCTATAACAAATCAACGCCCCCGCTCCAAGACGGGGGCGCCCTTCGTCACAGGCTGCTATTGCCCGCTTCGTCCGCTCCCTGGCTCCCCTCGCCGTTTTCGCGCAGGCGCGAGGTCATGCCGCTGGCTTCGGCATCATCCAGAATCTGCTGCTGTTCCGACACGGACGGCGGCGGTGCCGGAGTCGGGGTGACGACATTTTCCGGCTCGGGCGGCAGCGCTTCCGGCTCGTTCACGATGACATTCTCGACCGGCGGTTCGACCAGATTATTGGTCGCCGGGGCTTCCTCTTCCTTCTTGCCGCAGGCGGCAAGCAGCAGCGCGCCCGACAGGGCGGCGAAGGTCAGGGGGCGGGCAAAATGGCGCATGGGGATCAGTCCTTGGCTGCGGGGGCGGTCGAATTGACCGCAGTGGGGTCGACGCGGCGGCTGGAGGCCTCGATCTTCTGGGCCAGCAGCTTGTCCCAGTCATAGGGATCGGCGCGGAAGTTCATGGTGCCGTTGCTGCTGGCAAAGGCGGTCCAGTAGAGCAGATAGACCGCGACCTGAGAGGGCAGCGACACGCGCTGGGTCTTGTTGGTATCGATCAGGCTCTGGATCTGGCCCGACAGGCTGGGATCGCTCGCCACCATCAGTTCGGCCAGCGATACCGGCTTTTCCAGGCGGATGCAGCCATGGCTGGCGAGCCGGTCATAGCTGGAGAATTTCCCGCGCGAAGGCGTGTCGTGCAGATAGACGGCGAAGGGATTGTTGAAATCGAACTTCAGTCGGCCGAGCGCGCTGTTGGGGCCGGCGGGCTGGACGATGCGCTCGCCGCCCTCGGGCGTCTTGACGATCTTGTAGCCCTGCTTGGCCAGGGTCGCGCGGCCCTTGGGGAACAGTTCCTTCCTGGCGATCGACATCGGCACGTTCCAGGGCGGATTGACCACGATGGAATGGATGTTCGACGACAGCATCGGCGTCTGGTTGGTCGGACTGCCGGTGACGGCGCGCATCGAGGTGACGGGTTCGTCGCCCTGGAACACGGTCAGCACGGCGGCGGCGATGTTCACCTGGACGCGGTTGACCGGCAATTCGCGCGGCATCCAGCGCCAGCGTTCCATATTGGCCATGATCGCGGCGATGCGATCATCCACCGACACGTTGAGCGCGGTCAGGGTGCGCGCGTCGAGCAGGCCGGTGGGGTTGAGGCCATAGCGGCGCTGCGCGCGTTGCAGCGCGGCGGTCAGCGGCTCGCTGCCGGTGACGCTCTTGTCCTCCAGCGCCAGGCGGGCGCGCACGACATCGGCCGAGGCGCCGGCCGACAGGCTGGGCCAGCCGCCGGTATCGCGAATCTTCTCATAGGTGGCGAGGCCCTTGCGCAGCCCGTCATAGCCCGAATAGGGCGGGGTCAGGCTGGCGGCCCATTGCGGCAGCCGATCCTCGGCAATCGCCTTGGCGAGCGAGGGGCGCGGATCGAAGGCAGCGGGGCGCAGCGCCCAGACCTCCAGGAAGTCGGCGGTATCGACCCGGCCGGTGCTGAGCGCGCGGCCGCGATCCAGCAATGCGTTCAGCAATTGCTGCCCGTGCATCGGCGCGGTCGGCTTGCTGCGCGCCATCAGTCCTTCGGCCATGCCGCTCTTGAGCCATTCATTCGCCCACTCATCCTGCGCCTGCGACAGGGCGGGCAGCGGTACAGGCGGGGGCATCACTGCCATCGGCGGTGGCAGAACGACCTGGCCGGCCGGCGGCGCGCTCTGGGTCGGTGTCACGGCCGGTGGCTGCGCGACGGCCGGGATGGCGGCGGCGGCCAGCAGGGGCAGGGCGAGGAAACGGATCAAATCGGGACGGTTCATGCTGGACCAGATAGCGCAAAGCGGCCATCTATCAAATCGCGATAGCGGGAAAAGATCATGCTGCACGTCGTTCACCATCCCGCCTATGTCTCCCCGGCCACAGGCGGCCAGCAGGCGCGCTTCGACAAATATGGGCTGGTGATGGACGTGCTGGCCGATAGCGGCGCACCGATGACCGTGCATGCGCCCGATCCGATGCCCGCGTCCTGGATCGCGGCGGTGCATGATCCCGCTTATGTCGAAGAGGTGCTGGCGCTCGCCGTGCCGCCCGAAAAGGAACGGCGGATCGGCTTTCCGGTAACCGAGCGGGTGATGCGCCGCGCGCTGCTGTCGCCCGGCGGCACCTGGCTGGCGGCGAAGCTGGCGCTGGTCCATGGCTATGCCGCCAATGCCGCCGGGGGCAGCCATCATGCACTGGCCGACAGCGGCGCGGGCTATTGCGTGTTCAATGATCTGGCGATCGCGGCCAACCGGCTGATTGCGGAGGGGGATGCGCACCGCATCCTGATCCTCGACCTCGACGTGCATCAGGGCGATGGCACGGCGTCGCTGATGGCGGGACGGGGTGACGTCTTCACCATGTCGATTCATGCGGAGAAGAATTTCCCGGTGCGCAAGGCGCGCTCGACGCTGGATCTGGGCCTGGCCGACGATACCGGCGATGCGGAGTATCTGGCGGCGCTGGGCGAGATGCTGCCGCGCGTGCTGGATGATTTCGCGCCGGACCTGATCCTCTATCAGGCCGGGGTGGACGGTCATGTGGACGATCGGCTGGGCCGGCTGGCGCTCAGCGACGAGGGGCTGGCCGCACGCGACGCGCTGGTGATGCGTCAGGCGCTGGCCCGCGCCATTCCGGTCGCCAGTTGCATGGGTGGCGGCTACGGCCCGGACCGGATGGCGGTCGCGCGGCGGCATGCCGCCTGCATGCTGCGGATGGCGTCAGTGGAGCGTGCTGTCTGACGCGCTGGGCTTCGCGGCGCGCCCTTCCATCAGCTTCGCGGCGATCAGCCCGGCCACGCTCAGCGCAACCAGATCGCTCAACGCCAGATAGAGGCTGTAGCCCCAGGGCGCATGGTTGAACACGGCCTGGCCGATATGCAGCCACAGCACGGTGGCGAGCGCGAACAGGATCGACACCCGCGCCCGGCTGTTGAAGTCGCCGGTGACGAAGCGCAGCGCGAGCGCGATCAGCACGCCGGTCGCCAGCGCCAGCAGCAGCCCGCCGATCAGGCTGGAGCCGTCCATCACCGGGAAGCCGCCATTATTGTAGAACAGCATCGCCACCGGCCCCTTGCCATAGAGGATGGTGCCCTGCGCCGTGGCGGGATCGGGGATGACATAGACGCCGGTGCCGCTGCGGGCCAGCGCCTGCGCCATTGCGGCCTGCAGATTGGCGCTTGCCTGCGGATCGGCACGGCTGAGCGCCAGCGCGCTCAGGGGCGTGCCCCAGAAGAGGAAGCCGATGATGAACATGGCGAAACCGCCAAGCAGTCCGCCCAGGATGGTCCGCAGCATCATGCCTTCACTCCCCGTTCCAACGCGCTCCGACACTGGAGGCTGATCTACAAACGCCGGGAAGGCAATGTCTTTCCGTGGACGGGATCAATCCTTTGGACGGGCGGCCTTTTCGGCCAGGCCTGACAGGCCTTCGCGCCGGTCCAGTTCGTCGAGCACATCGTCGAAGGGAACGCCGCAATCGGCCAGCAGCACCAGCAGGTGGAACAGCAGGTCCGCGCTTTCGCCGACCAGTTCGGCTCGATTGTCGGCCATGGCGGCGATCACCGCCTCGACCGCTTCCTCGCCGACCTTCTGGGCGATCTTGCCCCGGCCGCGGGCGGTCAGCTTCGCCACATAGGATGCCGACGGATCGGCCTTCCGTCGCTCGGCGATGGTCTGTTCGAGGGTTTGAAGGGTCGCGCGCATGGGCTGCATCAAGCGTCCCGCGCGCGACCCGTCAAATGAATTTTACTTCTGCTTGCGGCGCGCGAAGAAGACGCGGCCGGCCAGGACAGCGGCGCCCATGCCGAACAGCGCCATCTGTTCGGGTTCAGGCACCGGGGTCGGCGTGCCACCGCTGCTGCCACCCGACGAGGTGCCGCCGCCGCTGGAACCGCCGCACTTGAACCAGCAGAAGGTGGCGTTGGCGGGGGCGGGGATGGCGAGGCCCATCAGGCTGGCCGAACCCGCTACGAGAAGAAGTTTGCTGATCTGCATAAAAGTCACCCTGTTTCAAAATGGACACATCGCTTCGAAACGACCCTGCGCCCTGTCTACGCAGTTCCCGTGCCAATTTTGCCAAGTGACGCTTTTCTGCGGCTGGCGACCGATGGCCGCCAAAAGCCTTTATGGTTAATGTCAATTAACCCGACATTTTGGCGCTTTTCCGCGCTTCAATGGCCCCGAACGGGGATGCCGGCGCGGGCCAGGGCCTGATGCGCTTCAGCAATATTATGTTGACCGAAGTGAAATATCGAGGCGGCCAGCACCGCGCTGGCATGCCCCTCGACCACGCCCGCGACCAGATGGTCGAGGGTGCCGACGCCGCCGCTGGCGATCACCGGGATCGATACGGCATCGGCGATCATGCGGGTCAGCGCCAGGTCATAGCCCCGCTTGGTGCCGTCGCCGTCCATCGAGGTGACGAGCAGTTCGCCTGCGCCAAGCTCCGCCAGGCGCAGCGCATGTTCCAGCGCATCGATGCCGGTCGGCTTGCGGCCGCCATGGGTGAAGATTTCCCAGCGACCCTCGCCCACCTTGCGGGCATCGACCGAGCCGACGATGCACTGCGCGCCGAAGCGGTCGGCGATGTCGGCCACCAGTTCGGGCCGGGCGACGGCGGCGCTGTTGACCGCCACCTTGTCTGCGCCGGCCAGCAACAGGGCGCGGGCATCCTCCGCGCTGCGCACGCCGCCGCCGACGGTGACGGGCATGAAGCAGACTTCGGCGGTGCGGCGCACCACGTCCAATATGGTGCCGCGCGCCTCATGGGTGGCGGTGATGTCGAGGAAGCAGAGTTCGTCGGCGCCGGCCGCGTCATAGAGCTTGGCCTGCTCGACCGGATCGCCGGCATCCTTCAGGTCGACGAAATTGACGCCCTTCACCACGCGGCCATTGGCAACGTCGAGGCAGGGAATGACGCGGGTGCGGACGGTCATGACAATTTTCCTTTTTCCGTTCGCCCTGAGCGAAGTCGAAGGGCTCGCCCGAACATAGTGAGGGCCTTCGCTCCGCTCAGGCCTGGGCTTCGACTTCGCTCAGCCCGAACGGTAATATATTCAAGCCGCCGCCTGTGCGACCGCCAGGGCAGTCTTGAGGTCGAGGCGGCCGTTATAGATGGCGCGGCCGGTGATGACGCCTTCGATCCCGTCATCGGCATGGAGGCTGAGAATGCGGATATCCGCGATCCCCGCCACGCCGCCGCTGGCGATCACCGGCATGTCGGTGGCGCGGGCGAGATCGACGGTCGCATCGATATTCACGCCCTTGAGCAGGCCGTCGCGGCCGACATCGGTGAAGAGCAGGCTGGCGACGCCCGCATCCTCGAACCGGCGGGCGAGGTCGATCACCGGCATGTCGCTCTTTTCCGCCCAGCCGTCGGTGGCGACGAAGCCGTCGCGCGCGTCGACCGCGACGACGATGCCGCCGGGGAAGTCGCGCGCTGCCGCCTTGACGAAGGCGGGGTCTTTCAGCGCGGCGGTGCCGATCACGATGCGCGATACGCCCAGGTCAAACCAGCGTTCGACCGACTCCCTGTTGCGGATGCCGCCGCCCAATTGGACATGGCCGGGGAAGGCTTCCACGATCTTCTCGACCGCTTCGGCGTTGACCGCATGGCCGGCAAAGCTGCCATCCAGATCGACGACATGAACATGCTGGGCGCCGGCTGCGGCGAAGATCAGTGCCTGCGCGGCGGGATCGTCGCCATAGACGGTGGCGCGGTCCATGTCGCCCTCGGCCAGGCGGACGACCTGGCCGCCTTTGAGGTCGATGGCGGGGAAGACGATCAGGGACATTATCCGATTTCCGTTCGGTTCGAGCTTGTCGAGAACCCACGCGCAACGGTTCTCGACAGGCGCGAACCGAACGGGGGTAGGGGTGGTATCACGGCTTCCAGTCCAGAAAGCGCGCGAGGAAGGACAGGCCGTAGCGCTGGCTCTTTTCCGGGTGGAACTGGCAACCGATGATGGTGTCGCGCGCGACGGCGGCGACCAGCGGCCCGCCATGGTCGGTGACGGCGGCGACATGGGCCGGGTTGGCGGCCTCATAATGATAGCTGTGCAGGAAATAGGCTTCGCCGGCCTCGATCAGGGGCGGCTGGCCGTTCAGCACCACATCGTTCCAGCCCATATGCGGCACCTTGACCGTCGCATCGCTGGGTTCGATCAGCCGCACCGTGCCGGGAATCCAGCCCAGCCCCTCATGCCGGCCGAACTCCTCGCCGGCGTCGGCGAGCAACTGCATGCCGACGCAGACGCCCAGAAAGGGGATGCCGCGATGGTTCACCGCCTCGTTCATGGCGTCGACCATGCCGGGGATCGCCACCAAGGCGTCGCGGCAGGCGCGGAAGGCGCCGACGCCGGGCAGCACGATGCGGTCGGCCTTCGCCACGACATCGGCATCGGCAGTGATGGTCACATTGTCGGCGCCTGCCTTGCGCAGGGCATTGTGGACCGAGTGGAGATTGCCCGCGCCATAGTCGATGAGGGCGATGGTCATGGCAGCAGCGTGTCCAGATTGACGCTGGCGGCGCGTGCCGGGAGGAACTCGATCAGGTCGAACGAGGCCGCACCGTTGACGACGAAGGGATCGGTCGCTGCCTTCGCCGCGATCTCGTCACGTTCGCCGCGCGCCAGCAGGATGCCGCCGGTGCGCGGTTCGCGCCGGCCCGCGAGCAGCAGCCAGCCATCGGCAATGCCCTGGTCCAGCCAGGCCCGATGATCGGCCAGATGGCCGTCCAGCACATCGATCGGCGCCGTATAGGTCAGCGAAATGATGAACATGGGGTCGGCCTTTCTATCGAAGTGATGCTTACAGCATGCCCTTGGTCGAGGGGATGGCGTCGGCCTTGCGCGGGTCGATCTCCACCGCCTGGCGCAGCGCGCGGGCCAGGCCCTTGAACGCGCTTTCGACGATATGATGATTGTTGCTGCCATAGAGCAGCTCGATGTGCAGCGTGATGCCGGCGGCCTGGGCCAGGCTGTGGAAGAAATGTTCCACCATCTCCGTGTCCCATTCGCCGATCTTGGTGACGGTGAAGGGCAGCTTGCACACCAGCCAGGGGCGGCCGGAAATGTCGAGCGCGACGCGGCTCAGCGTTTCGTCCATCGGCGAATAGACGCTGCCGTAACGGCTGATGCCGCGCTTGTCGCCCAGTGCCTTGGCCAGCGCCTCGCCGATCGCGATCGCCGTATCCTCGGTGGTGTGATGCTGGTCGACATGCAGGTCGCCGACGGTCTTGACGGTCATGTCGATCAGCGAGTGACGCGACAGCTGCTCGATCATATGGTCGAGGAAACCGATCCCGGTGGAGACGGTGTAAAGACCGGTGCCGTCGAGGTTGACGGTCACGTCGATCTGCGTTTCCGCAGTGTTGCGGTGAATCTCGGCCGTGCGCATGCGCGCCCTATAGCGCGTCGCGCGCGCCATGCAATCTGATGATGTACCTCTCGGGCGGGGGTTGACCGCCGCTTTCGCGTCGTTAGGACATATGCCCCATGAGTGAAGACCTGCCCGACAGCCTGATTCCCTATGACGAAATCGTGCAGGAGGCCCTGCGCGCGGTCGTCGGCCGCGTGCTGGGCGAAGTGCAGCAGACCGGCGGCCTGCCGGGCGTCCATCATTTCTACATCACGTTCAAGACCCATGCCGCAGGGGTCGATATCCCCAAGCATCTGTCGGAACGTTTCCCGGACGAGATGACCATTGTCCTCCAGAACAAGTTCTGGGATCTCAAGGTCAGCGACCGCCATTTCGAGGTCAGCCTGACCTTCAACCAGGTCGCGGCGCATCTGGTCATTCCCTTCAGCGCGATCACCGCCTTCGTCGATCCGGCGGTCAATTTCGCGCTCCAGTTCCAGGTTCAGGCCGATGAAGAGCCCGAACCTCACGACGTGGCCGAAAATGACGCGCCGCAGGTGATGACCGAGGATGGCTCGAACGTCGTCACCGTGGATTTCGGCAAGAAGAAGTGAGCCCGGCGGCCGGGATCGGCCGCAGGCTCAGAATTCGTGGCGGTAGGAGAAGCGCAGCTTCTGGCTCGTCCCGAAACTATTGTCGACATAGCTGATATTGGCGCCGACCGTGTCGCGACGCGTGAAATGGTAGGACAGGCCACCACCCAGCGCCACGCCTGAAAAATCATGGGTGCCCTTGGTCACATTGCCGCCCGCCATCGCGGTCAGCTTCGGGCACAGCGGCCGCAACAGGAACAGCCCGACATAGCCGCTGTTGCTGCTCAGCGCGATCGGCAGGCCATCGCTCTGGTCGATATCGCTGACCGGGCCATGCCCCTTGGTATAGCTGTAGCCGAAAGGCACGAACATCTGCAATTTGCCGGTCTTCAGGCCGAGTTGCGACAGCGGCACGAAGCCGCCGAGCGAATAGCGCGTCTGTTCCACCCCCGAATCGAAATGACTTTTGCCGGCCGAGAAGGTCAGGATCGCGACCGGGAGCAGATAGGATGCGCCGACCGACCAGAGACCCGATTCCGACACGCGGGCATTGAATTTCAACTTGGGGCCGACCGCGACCGATCCGGACAGTGAAAATTCGTCCGAGGCGCGGGTGATGCCGACCTTGGTCGCGATCTTGGTGGGATCGTCGGACGATTTTTCCTCTTCCGCATGCGCAGGAACGCTACTGGCTGCAAGACACAGGAGCAGGATAAGGATCGGGCGATCGGGCATGCGGAACTTTCCCCTTGGATGCGGGGCAGAATATCCGGCGATGCGCGCCGATCAATTGCGGTAAACCCCGGTAAAGGCGCAGATCCTGCCGCTGCATGACGGTCTGCGGCCGGCCATGGGGATGGACCGCGGGGATATGCGATATTCGCAAGTTTCGCCTTGGAATTTCCCGCCCCGGCCCTACATCGGAACCAGTTTTGCGATTGATTCTTAACTGGGAGTTCTGAATGTCCGCTACCCGCACCGAAACCGACAGCATTGGCGCCATCGAAGTGCCGGCCGACGCCTATTGGGGCGCCCAGACCCAGCGCAGCATCGAGAATTTCCCCTTCGGCGCGACCGAGCGGATGCCGATCGGCATCGTCCATGCGCAGGCGATCGTGAAGCAGGCGGCGGCGCGGGTGAATGCGAAACATGGCCTCGACGCGACGATCGTCGCGGGCATCGAGAATGCCGCGCAGCAGATCGTCTCCGGCGCGCTGGACGACCAGTTTCCGCTCGTCATCTGGCAGACCGGCAGCGGCACCCAGACCAACATGAACGTCAATGAAGTGATCGCCGGCTATGCCAATGAGCAGCTGGCCGGCACGCGCGGCGGCAAGAGCCCGGTCCATCCCAACGACCATGTGAACATGAGCCAGTCGTCGAACGACAGCTTCCCGACCGCGCTGCATGTCGCGACCGTGCTGGCGACCCGCGACAAGCTGATTCCGGCGCTGGAGAAGCTGACCGGCGCGCTGACCGCCAAGGCGGAAGGCTGGGGCCATATCGTCAAGATCGGCCGCACCCATACGCAGGATGCGACGCCGCTGACGCTGGGCCAGGAATTTTCCGGCTACGCGGCGCAGCTGGTCAGCAGCAAGGCGCGGATCGAGGGGGCCCTCAACGGCAATATCCGCAAGCTGGCGATCGGCGGCACGGCGGTCGGCACCGGTCTCAATGCACCCGATGGCTGGGCGGACGACATGACGGCGGCGATCAGCGATATTGCCGGCACGCCGTTCGAAAGCGCGCCCAACAAGTTCGAGCAGCTGGCCGCCAAGGATGGCCTCGTCTTCTTCTCCGGCGCGCTCAACACGCTGGCGGTGGCATTGACCAAGATCGCCAATGACATCCGCTTCCTGGGCTCCGGCCCGCGCTCGGGCCTGGGCGAACTGGACCTGCCCGCCAATGAGCCGGGCAGCTCGATCATGCCGGGCAAGGTCAACCCGACCCAGTGCGAATCGCTGACCATGGTGGCGGCGCAGGTGATCGGCAATCATCAGGCGGTGACCGTCGGCGGCATGCAGGGCCATTTCGAGCTGAATGTCTTCATGCCGCTGATCGGCGCCAATGTGCTGCGCTCGATCCATCTGCTCAGCGTCGGCATGGAAAGTTTCGCCGAACGCTGCGTCGAAGGGATGCAGGCCAATGAGGGGCGGATCGCCGAACTGGTCGAACGCTCGCTGATGCTGGTGACCGCGCTGGCGCCCGAGATCGGCTATGACAATGCCGCGACCATCGCCAAGCATGCGCACAAGAAGGGGCTGACGCTCAAGCAGGCCGGGCTGGAACTGGGGCTGGTCGATGAGCCGACCTTCGACCGGCTGGTGCGGCCGGAAAATATGGTCTGATCCAGATCAACTGGCGGAACCGGGGCGGGTGCGATACATTAATCCCCTATGAAGAAAACGCCCGCCCCGACCGCCGCAAAGCTTCCGTCCACCGCGACGCGCGTTCGCAAGTCGAGCCTGTTTCGCAAAGCGGCGCGGCTCGGCGCGACGGTGGTGGCCGCACGGGTCGCTGCCGACACGGGCAAGAAGGGCGTGATCGGCCTGATCGCCGGGGCCGGGGCCAAGCGGCTCATCATGCGCTATCCGGTCGGCGCCATGGTCCTCACCGGCGCCTATCTGGCGGGCAAGCTTTACGAGGCCAAGCGCGAGGCGGACCGCAAGATGGCGACCAAGCTGCTGACCGACGCCAGCGCCAAGCCGATCCTGATCGACGAGGCACGGGCCGCCCGCAAGAAGGCGAGCTAAAGCGCGCCCTGCCATTCCTTGATCGCGTCGATCGGCCAGGCGAGCATCAGGACATTGAGCGTCAGATTGTCGCGGATCACCGCCAGGGCCAGCAACTCGAAGCCGATCGCGACGATGATTGTCAGCCAGACGGGCGCGCGTGACGCGAACAGGAAGCCCAGGGCCATCATGCCGATGTCGCTCATCGAATTGAGGATGGAATCGCCCGAATAGCCGAGCGCGATCGTCGCCGTGCGGTAACGGTCGATGATGATCGGCGAATTTTCGAGGATCTCCCACGCCGCCTCGATCGCTACCGCCACCGACAGGCGGATGCCGAGCGGTCTGCGGCGCATCAGCAAATGGGTCGCGCCATAGAAGAGGAAGCCGTGGATGATGTGGCTGAGGCTGTACCAGTCGGACAGATGCTGGCTGTTGCCGCTGTCGATCGGCCCGTGCCATAGCGCGATCGTGCCGCAGGTGCAGATCGGCGGGCGCCCCATCAGGTAGAGGATCGCCGCAGCCCCCAGCGCGATCAGCAGGGCGAGGATAAAGCCCCGCTGTTTCATTCCTTTACGCGATCGCGCCAAGCCTCTTCTCCCCCAACCTCTTGCAAAATGCCGTCCACGACGCCACTAGCGGCCATGGCCGACAACATTCCCACCGACACCCCCGATTTCAAGCGCCGCGGCGTTCTCTTTGTCCTGTCCTCGCCCTCGGGCGCCGGCAAGTCGACGATTGCACGCAAATTGCTGGCCTGCGAACCGGACCTGTCGATGTCGGTGTCGGCGACGACGCGGACGATCCGGCCGGGCGAAGTCGATGGCAAGGATTATCATTTCGTCGACCTGGAAGAGTTTCGCCGCATGGCGAACGACCATGAATTCCTGGAATGGGCGCATGTCTTCGGCCAGCGCTATGGCACGCCCCGCGCGCCGGTCGAGGCGATGCTCAAGAGCGGCAAGGATGTGCTGTTCGACATCGACTGGCAGGGCGCGCAGCAGCTGCATCAGATTGCCGGCGGCGACGTGGTCCGCATCTTCATCCTGCCGCCCTCGATGGAGGAACTGGAAAAGCGTCTGCGTGGCCGCGCGACCGACAGCAATGAAGTGATCGAGGGTCGCATGGCGCGCGCCGCCGGCGAGATCGCCCACTGGGACGGCTATGACTATGTGCTGTGCAATGTCGATGTCGAGGAATGTTTCGAGCGCGTGCGCACCATCCTGCACGCTGAACGGATGAAGCGCAGCCGCCAGACCGGCCTCATTGGCTTCATCCGCCGCCTCAGCCGCTATCATCAGGAAGATTGAGAACTAGCGGCAGACGGGGCCGCTATTTCTCGAAGCCTGCCGGGTCGGCCCAGTCGGGGTGGACCCAGGCCATCACCTTGAACAATGTCCCCATCTCCGTCTCGTCGGTGAGGCGGTGGCGTTGCGCCTCCAGTTCGGCGGCGCGCTGCGGGCTGCCCTTGGTCAGCACGGATGCGCGCACGTCGATGCCCAGATGCTGGAGGAAATGGCCCTGCGTCACTGCGCCATGGACGCGCAGCCCGGCCTGGCGCGCGACATTGGCCAGCATCGTGAAATCGACATGGGTGGTAAGGTCGCTCTCGCCCGGATCGGTGAAGGGATCGGTGAACTGGTGGTTCTTCACCGCCTGCAGCGTGTCGCCCAGTGCCGGGCCTTCATAGCCATAGTCGATGATGATCGCGACGCCGCCCTGGCGCGCGATCCGGCTGGCAAGGGCATAGCCTGCGGTGGCACCGGCCTGCGCCACTTCGATGATTGCGCCTTCGGGCGCCTGCGCGGCGATCGGCGGCAGGCCGGATTCGATCCGGCGATAGCCCGGCACCGCCATGAAGCGGCCCTCTTCCTCGCGACGGATCACCACCCGTTCACGCCATTCGTCGCCAACGCGGATCATCTGCCGCACGGGCAGGGCGTCGAAAAACTCATTGGCGACCACCAGCAGCGGCGACTGGTCGGGCAGGCTTTCCACGCTGTCATGATGGATGACATGGGGAATCTGGGCGCGCTGCCGCTCGCGCAGGGTCGGGCTGGTCTCGACGAAATGGATGCGCGAGGTAACGTCGGCCCCCTCCATCGCGCGCAGCGCATCGCCCGCCAGCGTGCCGCGACCCGGCCCCAGTTCGACATAGAGCGGATCGGCGCGTCGACCCGATCGCAGCCAGACATCGGCCAGGCACAGGCCGATCAGTTCGCCGAACATCTGGCTGATTTCCGGGGCGGTGGTGAAGTCCCCCTCCAGCCCCAGCGGATCGCGCGTGCCATAATAATGCTGGTTCGCCTCGCCCATATAATGGGCGACGGAGATCGGTCCGCCGGCGTCGATCTGGCGGGCCAGGCGCTCGGGCAGGCCCATCGCGCCGGGCAGGGCGTCAGCTGACACTGGCGCCGCCCGCGATCGGTTCCACGCGCACGCGCCGGCCCTTGGCGGTGACGATCAGGTAGAGGCCGCCCAGGATCATCGGCACGCACAGCCACTGGCCCATGTGCAGGCCGGTGCGGGCGGCAAATTCCATCAGCTGGGCGTCGGCCTCGCGGAAATATTCGACGCCGAAGCGGAACACGCCATAGAAGAAGACGAACAGGCCGACGAGCATGCCCGGCTTGTAGCGCGCCCTGGTCTTCCAGAAGGCGAAGGCAAGGATGCAGAACAGGATGATGCCTTCGAAAAAGGCTTCGTAAAGCTGGCTTGGATGACGCGCGAAGGGGCCGCCGGTCGGGAAGATCATCGCCCAGGGCACGTCGGTTTCCTTGCCCCACAGTTCGCCATTCACGAAATTGGCGAGGCGGCCGAAGAACAGGCCGAAGGGCACGACGCAGGCGACATAGTCATGGATGCGCAGCCAGCTCAGCTTCTCCTTGCGCGCCATGTAGAGGATGCCGAGCGACACGCCCGCCGCGCCGCCATGGAAGGACATGCCGCCATTCCACAGCTTGAAGATATCCAGCGGATGCTGGAGGATTTCAGGCTGGTAGAAGAAGACATAGGCGAGCCGGCCGCCGATGATGATGCCCAGCGTCGCATAGAAGATCATGTCGTCGGCATGGCGCCGCGCCATCGGCGAACCGGGCTGGGCAATGAGCTTCAAGAGATACCAGTAGCCGATCAGGATGCCGGCCAGATAGGCCAGGCTATACCATTTGAGCGTGAAGAAGCCCAGGTCCAGGGCGACGGGGCTGAGCCCCAGCTGGTCGAAGCGGATGGCGCTCGAAGCGGCGGCGACAAGGTCCAGGATCAAAATGGCATTCCCTCGGCAATCAGGCCTGCGGCCATAGAACAAGCGGCCGGCAAGATGAAGAGGGGCGATCCCGATTGCAGGACGATCGGGGAAAATAGGCCGGACATGCCCGGCGCGGCGACGTCAGGTCGCTTCGCTGCAGTCCAGCAACGCCGCGCGATCCCTGATCTCCACCATGCGCCGGCCGGGCAGGGCGATGATGCCGATCCGCTTGAGGTCGGTCAGCTGCCGGCTTACCGTCTCGATCGTCAGGCCCAGCACATCGGCGATCTGCTGGCGCGACAGCGGCAGGTCGAACCGGTCGAGCGGGGGCTGGCCTTCACGGGCCAGCCGGCGCGACATGTCGAGCAGGAAGGTCGCGATCTTCTCGCGCGCATTCTTGCGGCCAAGCAGCAGCATCCAGCTACGCGCCCGGTCGAGATCGTCGAGCGTGCGCTGCAGCAGCCGATGCTCCAGCTCGGGATGCTCGCGGGCAAAGCCGTCAAAGGCGCCGCGGGTGAAGAGGCACAGGCGCGCATCGGTGAGCGCCGTGACGCTGTGCGGCGTGCTGCGGCCGAAGGGGCGGCCGATGAAGTCGGACGGATAGACCACGCCGACAATCTGTTCGCGCCCGTCGCCGGTCGAGGCCGACAATTTGAGCGTGCCGTCGATCACATTGGCGACGATGGTGGCGTCGTCGCCTTCCCACATCACCGTCTGCCCCGCCGCGATCGTGACGCGCCGGCCCAGGCGATTGAGCGCGCCGCGCTCATCCTCTTCCAGCGTAGCGCAGATGGCGCGGTCGCGCACTTCGCAGCGTTGGCAGAAGCTGGCGTCGGAGCAGGGGGCAGGAACGGGCATGCCGCCGGGCAGGGTTTGCGCGAGATCAAAATGCATGTTCATGACCGCTGCTTGACGCGGCGGCGGGGCGGGCACTATCCGTAAATCCCCTATGGGACTTTCTGTCCTATTCGAGCCCTGCCTGGAAGGCGATGCGCAGCGTTTCCGACAGGCTGTGGACCTGCAGCTTCTGCATCAGGTTGGCGCGATGAATCTCGACCGTGCGCGGGCTGATGCCCAGGTCATAGGCGATCGTCTTGTTGGGCAGGCCGTCGACCAGTCCCTTGAGCACTTCACGCTCCCGATCGGTCAGGACGTTGAGCCGGGCGCGGGCGGTATCGCGCTGGCTGTTGCGGCCCTGGTCGGCGCTTGCCTGCGCGCAGGCGGCGTCGATCGCGGCGAGCAATGCCGCCTTCTCGAACGGCTTTTCGATGAAATCGGTGGCCCCCGCCTTCATCGCGGCGACCGCCATGCCGACATCGCCATGGCCGGTCATGATGATGACCGGCAGCATCATGCCGCGCGCGCGCAATTCGCGCTGCACTTCCAGCCCGTCAATGTCGGGCATGCGCACGTCCAGCAGCACGCAGCCGCCCTCCAGCGTCCCGACTTCCTTGAGGAATTCGGTGCCGCCCGAGAAGAGCCGTACCGCAAAGCCGCTGGTCTTGAGCATGAAGGAGAGCGACCGGCGGATCGCCTCGTCATCATCGACGACATGGATGGGCTGGTCGGTGGGCAGGCTCATGGCAGGCGGTCCGCAGAATCGAGAGTGAAGTGGAAGGCGACGCCGCCCCAGTGCGAGGCGTCGGCCCAGATCCGTCCGCCATGCCCCTCGACGATGGTGCGGCTGATCGACAGGCCCACGCCCATGCCGGCGGGTTTGGTCGTGCTGAACGGGGTGAAGAGCGATCGCGCGACCGCCGGATCGAGGCCGGGGCCACTATCGGCGATGATGAGTTCGACCTGTCCGTCCTCGGCCGGCACCGCCGACAGGCGCAGGATGCGGCGGTTACGGCCGTCCATAGCCTCGACCGCGTTGCGCACCAGGTTGATGATGACCTGCTGCACCTGCACGCGATTGGCGATCACCCGGCCGACGCGCGGATCGACGACGATGTCCATGTCGATGCCCCGGCTGTCGATGCCGATGAAGGCCAGCGCTACCCCCTCGGCCAGCAGAGTGGCCGCCGGTTCGGCCTGGCGATCGGCCTCGCCCCGGCGGATGAACTCCCGCAGCGATCGGATGATCTGGCCCGCGCGCATCGCCTGGCGCGCGGCCTCGTCCATCGCCTCGCCCAGCAAGTCGCGGTCGACCGGCGCATCGGTGCGCAGCAGGTCGCGGCCTGCCTCCATATAATTGGCGATCGCGGTCAGCGGCTGGTTCAGTTCATGCGCCAGCGCTGCGGCCAGCGTGCCCATCGCCGTGACGCGGGCGGCATGGCTCAGTTCAGCCTGCAGATCCTGCAGGCGGCGCTCGGCCTTCTGCCTATCGGTCAGGTCGCGCACGAAGCCGGTGAACAGCTTTTCGCCATGGTCCTGCACTTCGCCGACCGCCAGTTCGATCGGAAAGGTGGAGCCATCGCGCCGGCGCGCGGTGGTCAGTCGGCCGATGCCGATGATCCGCTTCTCGCCGGTGTCATGATAATGTTGCAGGTAGGAATCATGGCGCTCGCGATCGGGCGAGGGCATCAGCATCGCGACATTGCGGCCCAGCACATCGGCTTCGGCATATTGGAACATGCGCTGGGCGGCCGGGCTGAACGAGACGATATGCCCGGTCGCGTCGATCACGATCAGCGCATCGGGCACCGTTGCCAGGATCGATCCCAGCAGAGCCTGTTCCCGGCTGGTCGCATTATCCTGCGGATCGCCATTGTTGAACGCCATGTCCGATCACTGACCGTAAATCAGTGCGCCAGCAAGAGCGGAACCCGTGTTTCGGTCAGAATATAGCGGGTTACGCCGCCAAAAATGGTTTCCCGCAGCCGGCTGTGGCCAAAGGCACCCATCACCATCCAGTCGATCGCCAGTTCCTGGCAGGCATGGGACAGCGCTTCTTCCACGCTGCGATCCTTGCGCGGCCATTCGTGAATCTCGACCGCAATGCCGTGGCGCGAGAGATATTCGGCGGCGTCGGTCGGCGGGAAATCGCGCTTCGTGCGCTCGTCGACGGTGACGACATGGACTTCGCTCGCCACCCGCAACAGGGTGCGGCTCGCGGTCAGCGCCGACGCCGCCTCATGCGATCCATCCCAGGCGACCATGGCCCGGCCGGTGCAGCGAAAGCCCTTGGCCATGGTCGGGATCGCCAGCACCGGGGCGCGGCTGTTGACCGCCAGGTCGGCGACGATCGGCGCCGGATCATCCGCCTGCCGGCGGCCCGGCGGCGGCAGGGAAACGAGCATCGCATCGGCCAGGCGACCGGTTTCCAGCAGGCCCTGGACCAGGTCGCCGCTGCGATAATGCCAGTCCCACGCCATGCCCTCGTGCCGCAGTCTCTCCTCCAGGGCGCGTCGCATTTCCTCGTCCTGGCGGCGCACCGCATCGATCGCCTCGGGCACCAGATAGCCGCTGCCATAGAGATCGGCGGCGACCAGTTCGGGCAGCGGCGCGATCTGCAGGCAACTGATATGGGCGCCGGTCGCGCGCGACAGGTCGAACGCGGCCTGCAGCCGGCTTTCCATGCCGTTGTCCGCGCGGATGTGCAGCAGGATGGTCTTCATCGAACAAGTCCCGACAAGAGGGCGCTGATGCAGCGCCACATGATCGTCTTCCTGCCTAGAAGCCCGCTCGGCTCGTCTCTATCCGCAAATTTCCCTATTTCGATCGCCGATGCGATGGCACATTCGGGGGGCAACGATCATAGCAAGGGATGCCTTCTTCATGACCGACAAGGATATTCTGGAAACCCGCACCGGTATTCGCGTCCAGGTGCGCCCGGCGCAGGATGGCGATGCCAGGGCGCTGGCCCATTTCTTTTCGGCCGTGTCCGATGATGATCGCCGCTTCCGCTTCCTCAGCAGCGCACCGGGCGTCAGCGCCGGGCAGATTCATGATCTGATCCATGGCGACCCCGACAATTGCGAGACCTTCCTGGCGACCGACGAGAAGGGCGCCATTCTGGCCGCCGCGACGCTGGCCGCCGATCCCGACCGGACCCGCGCCGAAGTCGCGATTTCGGTGCGCGCCGACCATCGCGGCAAAGGCGTGGGCTGGAGCATGCTGCGCCACGCCACCGACCGCGCGCAGGAAATGGGCGTCGGCCTGCTCCAGGCGATCGAGAGTCGCGCCAATCATGCCGCGATCGAGCTGGAGCGCGAACAGGGCTTTGTCGCCCGCAGCGTCGATGACGAGCCGTCGCTGCTGATCCTGGAAAAGCGTTTCTGATCGCATCGCTGGTGAAATGATGAAGGGGCCGGAGCGGCGATCCGCTCCGGCCCCTTCCTTCTGGTCCACCCCCCAGAGGATCAGAAGCGCATGCCGACACCCACGCCGAACACGAAGGGATCGAGAGATACCTTGACGTTCTGGGTGCCGGCCGCGGCCGTGGTCAGCCGCACCTTGGTGTCGATGTCGATATATTTGACGTCGAGGTTGAGGAAGATCTTGTCGTTGAGATCGATGTCGACGCCGACCTGGCCGGCCCAGCCGAAGCTGTCGGACATATGGACCTTGGTCTTGCCGACCGCATCCTCCAGCCCGCTCGACGCATCCTCGTTGTAGAACAGCGTATAGTTGACGCCGGCACCGATATAGGGGCGGACATGGCCCTCGACGATCGGGTGATATTGCATCGTCAGCGTCGGCGGCAGCACCCAGGTGGAGGCCAGCTTGCCGATCCCGCCGGTGGTGCCGCTGCGGCCGCTGGCGCTATGCTTGGTGGTCGCCGCGATCAGTTCGAAACCGATATGGTCGGTCGCCATGTAGGTGACGTCGACTTCGGGCGCGATGCCGTTGTTCACCGACACCTTCTCGCCGGGGAAGCCGGGCAGGATGCTGCCGCTCTTTTCGGTGGGGGCGACCATGATGCCGCGCACGCGCACCAGCACGTCGCCCTGCTTGGCCTGGGCGGGGGCGGCGGCCAGCGCCGTGCCCATGGCGCCCATCGCGGCGACAATCATCATCTTTTTCAAGTGCATGTCTTTTCTCCATCCCTGATCGTGGGTCAGTGATGGCGCTCTGCTCCCGATCGGGGCGGCCTTCCTTGATGCGGCGCAATCGGCGATTTGATCCTGCGCAATGTTCGGCATCGGGCGCCATGGCAGGCGGGACGCCATGTTCCGCTATCATCCCGACCTGCTCGCCGCGCCGGTGCCGCGCTACACCAGCTATCCGACCGCCGCCCAGTTCGGCGAGGATGTCGGCGCGGCCGACATGGCGCAGCGGCTGGATGCGATGCCGGCGGACGCGCGCCTGTCGCTCTATGTCCATATCCCCTATTGCCATGATATTTGCTGGTATTGCGGGTGCAACACCGGTGCGGCAACGCGGCCCCGCCGCCTGTCCGCCTATGTCGATGCGCTGGAGCGGGAAATGGCGCTGGTTTCGGCGCGGCTCGGCGGACGGGGGCGCGTCACCCATGTCGCCTTTGGCGGCGGCAGTCCCAATTCCCTGCCGCTGATCGACTGGGTCCGGCTCAATCATCAGTTGCTGCTCTGCTTCGACGCCAGCGCGGCGGCGATGGCGGTGGAACTGGACCCGCGCCGGATCGACCGGGCCTGGATCGACGCCATGGCCAAGGTCGGGGTCACGCGTGTCAATCTGGGGGTGCAGACATTTGCCACCCATGTGCAGCAGCGGATCGGCCGGGTGCAGCCGGCCGAGACGGTGGCGATGGCGGTGGGCGCGCTGGCCCGTGCGCGCATCCAGGTGGGGTTCGACCTGATGTATGGCCTGCCGGGGCAGAGCGAGGCGGATCTGGCGCAGACCCTGGAGGACAGCATTCGCCTGTCCCCCTCGCGCATCGCGCTGTTCGGTTATGCCCATATGCCGCGCCTGCTGCCGCGCCAGCGGCGGATCGACACGACCGAATTGCCGGGCGTCGAACAGCGCTTTGCGATGGCGAAGCTTGGCCATGCGATGCTGACGGCGGCCGGCTATCAGGCGATCGGCTTCGATCATTTCGCGCTGCCCGACGATCCGCTGGCGGTGGCCGCTGCATCTGGACGGCTGCGCCGCAATTTCCAGGGCTTTACCGAGGATGACAGCGATGCGCTGATCGGCATGGGTGCCAGCGCGATCAGCCAGTTCCCCGACCTGATCGTCCAGAATGAGAAGAATGCCGGCGCCTATCGCGAGGCATTGTCGGACCATCGGTTGCCCGCGGCCCGTGGGGTGCGGCGCAGTGCCGATGACCAGCGGCGGGGCGCGTTGATCGAACGGCTGCTGTGCGACGGTCGGGCGGTCTGTGGCGACCTTGCCGAGCCGGCGCTGCTCGACCGGTTCGAGCGGATCGGCCTGCTCCGGCGGGAGGGGGGCGAACTGATGCTGCAACCCGGCGCGGCGCCCTATGCCCGGTCCATCGCCGCCTGTTTCGACGCCTATCTGCGCCCGGCCGAAACGCGCTTCAGCGTCGCGGTCTGATCGCCGGCCCGGACCTCGCCGGGCCGGTGATCGCACGTTGGATCAGAAGCGCACGCCCACGCCCATCCAGACGCGGGCCGGGTCGATCAGATAGCCCGACGTGTCATAATTCAACCGCTTGTCGAGCAGGTTCTGCACCCCGGCATGGACGGTGAAGGCGGGCGTGATCTTGTAGGATGCGCCCATGTCCACCACCGTATAGTCGGGCGACACGATATTATTGCCGCTGATCTGCGCCTCGGTCACGGCTTCCTCGCCGCGATAGACGGCGCGCACAAAGGCGGAGAAGCGCTTGTCCGGGCGCCAGTTGAGCGAGGCGCTGGCCTGCTGCTTGGGCGTGTCGTTGAGCGCCGCGCCGATATTGGCGCCGCTCAGCTGTTCCGAGTCCGTCAGCGTGCCGGTGGCGTTGAGCCGCAGCGTGTGGGTCAGCGGCACGTCGACCGATACTTCCACACCGCGCACCCGTGCCTTGTCGACATTGACATAGGTCGTGGGCGGACGGCCGATCGAGCTGAGCGGTTCATCGACGCACCAGGCCCCCGCCACTTCGCAGGTCACACGGGTGATCTTGTCGTTGAAGCGTGTGTCATAGGCGGTGACGCTGGCGTTGAAGCCATTCCGTGAGAAGAGCAGGGCCGCTTCGATCGTGCGGGAGGTTTCGGCCTCCAGATCGGGATTGCCATAGATGGTGCCGCCACGGCTGGTCTGGCCCCAGTCGGGAATCGTCTGGCGCAGGCTCGGCGCGCGGAAGCCCTGCGAATAGCCGCCCTTCAGCGTCAGCGCCTGGGTGATGTTCCACACCGCATAGACGCGCGGGGTCCAGTGGACGCCATATTGTTCGTCATGGTCCATGCGGATGCCGCCGGTCAGCGCGAACCCGTCGAGCAGCTTCAGCTCATTTTCGGCGAACAGCGCCCAGCTGGTGCGGGTGGTGCCGGTGGTGGTCGATCCCGACAAAAGGTTGCCGGTCAGGTCGGACAGATCCTCATAGCGATAGAAACCGCCGACGGTCAGCGTGTTGGACGGCAGCGGGATCACCCACAGGCTCTGGCCGACGGTGTTCTTGATCCGCTTCTGCGCCTCGACATGTTCGGCATCCTCATATTGCAGATAGGATTCGGAACTGGCGAAGCCCCATTGGCCGCTATGGCTGATCGATGCGACCTTGCGCTTCTGGGTCTGGGTGGTTTCGGTGCCGAGCGGCGCGGTCGCCGACGTCTCGGTCGTCTCGCCGGCAACCTCGATCACCTTCTGCCGATAATAGCCGCCCTCCAGCAGGATCTGGTGGTTGGCGCTGAGGTTGAAGCCCAGCTTGCCGGCCAGGCTGTCATCATGCCGCTCGGGCGTGCCGCCGATTTCGGTGTCGCCCTCGCGCCGGTTCATCGATCCCTGCAATTGCAGACCGATGCCGCTGGTCACAGGGCCGGACAGATAGAAATTGCCGTCGGTATAATTGCCGAAATTGTCCGCCAGTTGCATCGTGCCGTTGACGCGTGCGCTGCCGCGCCAATGGTCGCTCATCCGGCGGGTGATGATGTTGACGACGCCGCCCATCGCGTCCGATCCGTAGAGCGAGGACATGGGGCCACGCACCACCTCGATCCGTTCGATCGCTTCGAGCGGCGGCAGCAGGCCGCCTTCGCTGACATTGCCGCCATTGGTGCGGGATTCGCGCGACGACAGCCGCTTACCGTCGACCAGGATCAGCGTATATTGCGGCGCCATGCCGCGGATCGAGATGTCGCGGCTATTGCCTTCGCCCGGCGTGACGGTGACGCCGGGGATTTCCATCAGCGCATCGGTCACTTCGCGATAGGGCATGGCGTCCAGCGTCTCGCGGGTGATGACGCTGATCGAGGCGGGCGCGTCGCGCACCTCCTGTTCACGGCCGGCTGCGGTGACGACGATCTGGTTGGAATCCTGATCGGCCTCGGCGGCCAGTGCCTGCTGTGCGCCGGTCAGCGCGACAAGGGCCGCGGTTGCCCGCAGCATATGGATGGATGGCATGCAAATCCCCTGTTCTGGATAGACGGGCACCCGCCAGCCACCCGGCTGGACGGGCGCCGGAAATCAGTGGTGCGGGCCTGGCCCGATCGGTGGAGCGAATATCATGGCGGGTTCATTTGCGATCGATTGTCAATTGCAAGTGGCCGTTGCCAGAAGCGCGGGGCGGCGCCAAATATCGATATCGGATAAGGCTTATGCGGCCTTGCTATGGGGCAGGGCTGCGTCGCTGCCGCAATGGTCGGCGAACATGTCGCACAGCCAGGCGATGGCCGGGTCGCGATGGGACCGCTCGTTCCACAGCAACCGATAGCCGAAGGTGCCGACCAGGTCCGGCGCGGGCAGGCAGGCCAGGTCATGGGTCCGGGCGATCGCTTCGGCCGCGCGGGTCGGCAGCGTCATCAGCGCGTCCGATCCCCGGATCATGTGCGGTGCCGCCTGGAAATAGGGCAGGCGGGCGATCACCCGCCGGCGCGGCGCCAGATCGCCCAGGCGCAGTGCGATCCGGTCGAAGCCGCTGTCGCTGACGACGAAGCTGATATGCGGGCAGGACAGGAAATCCTCGACCGACAAGGACCGGTCGGTCGGATGCGCCGCCAGCTTGTGATGGCGATCGACGACGCAACTGAACGTCTCGGTAAACAGGAAACGCTCATAGGTCTGGGCCGGATCGGGATCGAGCCCGCTGATGATGAGGTCGATCTCGCCCGCGGTCAGCCGCGCCACCATGTCGCCGGTCAAAGGCACGATGTCGATCGCCGCCAATGGTGCCGCGCGGCCGATATGCGGCAGGGTCGGCGCGACCACGGCGGCGACGCCGAAATCGGTCGATGCGACGCGGAACCGGCGATCGAGCGTCGCCGGATCGAAACGCGGCGGTTCCAGCAGGCCGGCGGTCGTCGCCAGCCAGTCCTGCAAGGACGGCGCCAGTTCCTCCGCCCGCCGGGTCAATTCCATGCCGCCAGCGGTGCGCACCAGCAGCGGATCGCCCAACAGACTGCGCAACTGCGCCAGCGACCGACTGACCGACGGATGGCTGACGCCCAGTTGCTGCGCCGTGCGCGTGACGCTTTTCGTGCGCAGCAACAGCCCCAGTATCACCAGGCTGTTAAGGTCGAAATGCACGCCGCCAAGCAAGAGGGACCGATCCGTTCCTTAAGGATAATGCGGACCATTCTTAACTGGAGCGTCGGTCAGGGTCCAGTCCCGTTGCATTTCCGGACTGTTGCGCGGCGCGATCGGTGCCGATTGACAGGCCCCGTCATCCGGATTTATGAAATAACCTGTATCACATCTTCGTCGATCAAAAGCCTGTGCGCCTGCAATCATTGTGTCCGGGGCAACAGGTGCGACGATGGTGAAAGGGATGGGTGCCGTCTGTGCGGCGCTCGATGCCGTGACGGTCGATCCAGCATATAAGGGCCGCGCGGTCTGGATGGGAGGATGCCATGACACGCCGTTTCCGGACGTTGCTTTTCTGCGCCTGCGCGATTCTGCCCACCTTGCCGGTTCAGGCTCAGGACAGGGCCAGCGTGACCCAGGACATCATCGTCACCGCCCGCCGCACCGAGGAACGGCTGCAGGACGTGCCGATCTCGATCACCGTGTTCAACCAGGAAGAACTGGCCAACCGCAATGTCGTCAATGCGCAGGATCTGGCCGCCTATACCCCCTCGCTGTCCGCCAACGGCAATTTCGGCAGCGAAAATAGCAGTTTCGCCATTCGCGGCTTTGCCCAGGATATCGGCACCGCGCCCTCGGTCGGCGTCTATTTCGCCGATGTGGTCGCGCCGCGCGGCGCCTCCAACGGCCTGCCCTCGGGCGATGGTGCCGGGCCGGGTGCCTTTTTCGACCTGCAGAATGTCCAGATATTGAAGGGGCCGCAGGGCACCCTGTTCGGTCGCAATACGACCGGCGGCGCGATCCTGCTGGTACCGCAGAAGCCGACCGACGAATTTTCCGGCTATGTCGAAGGATCGGTCGGCAATTATGACATGTGGCGGGGCCAGGCGGTGGTCAACGCGCCGCTCGGCGACCGGGCGCGGATGCGCATCGGCGTCGACCGGCAGAAGCGCGACGGCTATATGCGCAACGGCAGCGGCATCGGCCCCGACCGGTTCGGCGATGTCGACTATATCGCGCTGCGCGCCAGCCTGGTCGTTGATCTGACTCCCGATCTCGAAAACTACACCATCCTGTCCTACAGCGATTCCAGCAATAACGGCCCGATCCAGAAGCTGGTCGCAGCCGCGCCGGAGGGGCTGGGCCAACTCGCCTATGGCCAGTTGCTGCGCCAGGGCAGCGGTTTCTATGACGTCATGCAGTCCCTGGAAGACCCCTATTCCAAGACCGAGCAGTGGCAGCTGATCAACACCACCAGCTGGCAGGCGAGCGATACGCTGACGGTCAAGAATATCGTCAGCTATGCGCAGTTGAAGCAGCGCATGAATGCGCCGCTGTTCGGCACCGATTTCGTCGTCGATTTCGCCGCGATCAATCCCTTCCTCGCTGCGCTGGGCAGCTATCATCTGCCCTTCACCACGGTGACGTCGATTCCGGGCGGCTATACCGCGAACCAGTCGACCTTTACCGAGGAACTGCAATTGCAGGGGCGCTCGGGCGATGGCCGGCTCAACTGGCAGGTGGGCGGCTATCTGGAGGTCAGCGAACCGCTGGGCATGAGCGGCAGCCAGTCGCCTTTTCTGGCGTCCTGCACCGATTCCGCCACGCTGCAATGCACCGATCCGCTGGGTTTCCTGTCCAATCTCGATCCGACCATCCCGGCGTTCGCCAAGCCGATCCATGCCGGCACCGTCAATTATACGGCGGGGCGCACCAATTTCCACAATGTCGGCCTCTATGCGCAGGCAACCTATGCGCTGACCGATCAGCTGAAACTGACCGGTGGTTTCCGCTACACCTGGGACCATTCGCGCAATGTCAGCGACCAGCGCACCTATATCGTCGCCTATCCCCCGCAATATGGCGCCTTCAATCCGGCGGCGGCCTATCGCTGCACCAATCCGCAGGCGGCGGCGACCAATTGCGTGTCGCATTATTATCAGTCGTCGGAAAAGCCGACCTGGCTGGTCGACCTCGATTACAACCCGACCCAGGACATATTGCTCTACGCCAAATATGCGCGCGGCTACCGCGCCGGCACGATCGTCCCCAATATCACCGCGCCGCTCAACATCGTCGAGCCGGAGAAGGTGGACAGCTATGAGCTGGGCCTCAAGACCAGCTTTGGCGGCGCGCTGCGCGGCACCTTCAACCTGGCCGGCTTCTATAATGATTTTTCCAACCAGCAATTGCAGGTCGGCTTCAACGCGCGGCCGCTGTCGGGACAGGCGTCCACCGCCGCGCCGGTCAATGCCGGCAAGTCGGAGATATGGGGGCTGGAGGCCGATGCCTCGCTCACCCCGTTCCAGGGACTGGTGCTGACCGGCGGCTACACCTATCTGCGCACCAAGATCAAATCGGTGCCCGATTTCTCCAGCTTCAACGACCCCAATTATATCCTGGCGGCGCCGTTCCAGCCCGGCGATCCCGAAGTGCTGTCGCCGCGCCACAAGGTCACGGTCAGCGGCACTTACACCCTGCCGCTGGATGAGGAGAAGATCGGCCGCATCTCCTTCGGCGCGACCTTCACCCATCGGTCCTCGATGCTGGTCAACTATACCGACCGTACCAATCCCGATCCGTCGATCGCAGCGCTCAGCACGCTGGCGCCGCTCGATCTGCTGAACCTCAACGCCAGCTGGAACAATATCGCCGGCGCGCCCATCGACCTCAGCCTGTTCATGACCAATGTGACCAAGGAAAAATATTACAGCTTCATCGCCGGGCTGGGATCGCCCAGCGTGAATTTCGAGACGGCGATGCTGGGCGAACCGCAAATGTATGGCGCGCGCCTACGCTTCCGCTTCGGCGGATAAACGGGCACCGGCGACCGCGAAAATTGATCCATGTCTAGGACGGCGCTTCCGGCGGCTGCTAGGTTGCATGGCAATCAAGCGGAGTCGGTTCGATGGACGTGATCACGGATGCTGCCTATCTGTTTCGCCGGTCGCGCGACGAGACGCGCAAAGCCGACGAAGCCCGTGAACGCGGCGACGCGGTGTGCGTGATTGCTGCGCACAATGAACTGGCGCTGCGCTACAAGGTCCGCGCCCTGTCGCTGTCCAGCGGCGCGGTTCCCTGCATCGACGCGACCGGGCGACGATCGGCCTAATCCTTTGTGCCCTGCAGGCTGATGCGGCCGGGTTTCAGCCCCGGCGCACTGACCTGTAGCGTGATTGCGCCCGGCTTGCCGGTGCCGCGCAGGAAGGCGACCGCCTTGCCGCCCACCGCCGCGCGTTGTGGCGAGGCAAAGGCCGTGTGATCGGTGACGCTGCCATTGTCGAAGGCGACGACGCGGCCCGGCCCCGATATTGTTGCGCTCAGCAGCGGCGTCGCACCGGGCACCAATATGCCCTTCGCGTCCACCACTTCGGCCCGCACCGCGACGACATCGTCGAAGCCGCTGCCGATGGTCTTGGCCTCGGGCACCAGCCGGATCGCTGCGGGGGCGCCGGCGCTGCGCAGCATGTCCTCCGCCACCTTTGCGCCGCCGCGATAGCCGATCGCGCGCAGTTCGCCCGGCGCATAGTCGACGTCCCATGTGATCGCGCTGTCGTCCGCGTTGCGCGGCTTGCGCCCCAGCGACTTGCCGTTGAGGAACAGCTCGACCGCGTCGCTGTTGCTGTAGACCTCGACCTTTTCCTTGTGTGCCGCGCGATTGTCAGGCGACCAGTCGGTCAGCGCGCCCGGCCCCTTTGGCTGGGGCAGGGCGATGCCGACCATGGTGGGCATCTCGCTGATGTCGATCACCTCGGTCACGCGCCGGGCCAGCTTCACCACCGGTTTTTCCGACCACCAGCTCGCCCGCTCCCAGCCGATCGGCTTCACTCCGTCGACCCGGTCGACCAGGCCGGACGGGTTGCTGATCGCTGGCCATCCCGCCCGGTCCGCCTCGCCCAGATAATCGACGCCGGTCCACAGGAACATGCCGGCATAGGCCGGGTCGTCCCGCACCACGAGCCAGCTTGACCGGTTCTTGCTGTTCTCCGTGCCGATGATCTTGCGGCTGGGCTTGTCGGCATGGGCCTTCGCCAGTTCATTCTCGCGATAATTCTGGCCCACCACGTCCAGCAGGTCGGCGGTGCCATTCTCATAATCATGGGTGGTGTTGGGGCGGAACAGCGCCATCGTCACCGGCCGGGTCGGATCTTCGGCATGGAAGATGTCCTTCAGGCGGGTGATGATCGACTGCGCCACCAGCGGATAGGGCGTGTCGTGAATCTCGTTGCCGATCGACCAGATGACGATGCTGGGATGATTGCGATCACGCCGCACGAAATCGCGCGCGTCGATCGACGACCAGTCGGTGAAATAGAGATGATAATCCTGCGGGTTCTTTGCCACCGTCCACATGTCGAAGCCCTCGTTCATGACGATCAGGCCAAGCCGGTCGCACAGGTCGAGAAATTCGGGCGAGAAGGGGTGATGAGCGGTGCGCACCGCATTTACGCCCAGCGCCATCAGCCCCTTGAGCCGCCGCTCATAGACGGCCAGCGGCACCGCCATGCCGAACGGCCCGCCATCGGCATGGATGGCGACGCCCTTCAGCTTGATGTTGCGGTCATTGAGCCAGAAACCGCTCGCCGCCTCGAACCGGGCATCGCGAATGCCGAAGGGGACGCGCTCCTCGTAGAGCAGCCGCCCGTCGGTGGCGCGCACGCGCAGCAGCGCCTGGTGCATCGCCGGATCGCCAATGTCCCAGCGGCGCGGATCGGCCAGGGTGCCGCTGACATCCATCTGGGTCGCGCGGCCGGCCGGCAGGCTGATGCTCTGGCCGGTGAAGGTCGCAATGCTGCGGCCGTCCGGCCCCTCGATCACCGCCTCCAGCCGCGCCTCGACCGGGGCAGCGCCCTGGTTCATCACGCTGCTGCCGATGGCAAGGTCCGCGCTCTTTGCGTCCAGCTTCGCCACGCGCACGGTGCTGCCCCATGTTTCGGCATGGACATCGCCCAGGGTGAGGATGCGGACATGGCGATAGATGCCGCCGCCCGCATACCAGCGCGAGGCGGGTTGGGCGGAGGTGTCGGCGCGCACTGCAAGCACATTCTCCTGCCCGGCGGATTTCAGATGCTGGGTGATCTCGTAGCGGAAGCTGGCATAGCCGCTCGGCCGATGGCCGACATGCTGGCCGTTTATCCACACGCCCGACCGCTCCATCACGCCGTCGAATTCGACGAAGACGCGCTGGCCGGCGCTGGCCGGCGGCAGGGTGAAATGCTTGCGATACCAGGCGACGCCGGTGGGCAGGAAGCCGCCCGATCCGGTCGCGGGCGCATGTTCTTCGAACGGCCCGGATATCGCCCAGTCATGCGGCAGGTCGATCGACTGCCAGCCGGCATCTGCAAAGCCGGGCTGTTCCGCGGTCGCGACATCGCCCTGATGGAAGCGCCAGCCGGCATCGAAATTCTGCGCGCCGGTCGGCTGGGCAAAGGTGGGGGCGGGCAGGGCGATCAATAGCGCCAGCGCCAGGCCGGCGGCACTCCGCCCGATCATCTTGCGCATCCGTGCGTTCCGTCCCGTCGCCATATCGGCCCCCTCTCCAGAATATGTCCACTATGTGGCGCTATGGCGCCCTATGTGGGTATATGGCTACAGGAGTGGCGGGCCGATGCCAAGCGGCTTTGCCGGCCTTGCGGGGCGGGCGGCGACGCGACAGGCAAATCTCCTACGAAGTTCACAGTGTCGTGCGCGGATTCGAGCGAAATGCGCCGCAAACGTGCCCATGACACGCCTGCCACGCGACGGCGACGCGTCGGTGGGGTCATGATGCGGGTCATCCCGATGCGACACCGACGCGACATCCAGGCGACAGCGAAGCGACAGATCAGCGCCGCTGATGCGCGTGAACGCGGGGAGGCATGGAGGGGGAGGGGCCATCCCACAGGATAGATCAGAGAAAGGCCGAGTAGGAAAGCTTGTGGCCAGAAGCGACCGAAGCGGACATGTCCCATCCCGTTTACGGGAGGGGAATGGCGGGAAACTACCCTCGCCGTCATCCGGCGAAGGCCGCAATCTCTTCCTTCGAGCAGGCAGAGACCGATTTTCCGAACGCCCTCACGGCATCAGGCGGCGGCGCCCTTCCCACAGATGCCAGCGCATCGCCAGCGCGGCGCCCTCGGCATCCTGGGCGCGGATGGCGGCGACGATCTGTTCATGTTCGCGCAGCATGGTCGCGATCACCTCGGGCGGGCGCGATCGGCTGATGTCGACGCCGGCGCGCATGATCTTGTCGACATCGGCATGGAGCGCATCGAAGGCGATGAGGAAGGCCGGGTTGCCGGTCGCCTCGGCAATGCGGCGGTGCAGTTCCATATCCTCGGCATGGGCCGGTTCGCTCGACAGGAGGGCGATGCGCAGCATCTCCATCCCCTCCTCGACATGGGCCATTTCAAGCGGGCTGCGGCGGGTGGCGGCAAGGCGTGCGGCCTCCGCCTCCAGCACGAAGCGCACTTCATAGCTGCCCAATGTGCCGGGCAGCTCGGCCGCCGGCATGAAGGCGGCGAGCCGCTGGGGACGGCTTTTCACGAAGGAGCCGGCACCCCGGCGGGCTTCGGTGATGCCGTCCGAGGCGAGGCGGACCAGCGCCTCGCGCACGATCGCGCGGGAGACTCCGAACCGTTCCGCCAGCGCCGCCTCCGACGGCAGGCGGTCACCGACCGCCAAATCCTGGTCGTTGATGATCTCGACGATGCCGGCATAGGCATGGTCGGACAATCGGGCCTGGTTCATCGGCGCACCTGTGGATCGCTGGGCAACATCCTGTGACTCCTAGTCATGAGAGGCTGCTGACGACAAGCGTCGGCAGCGCCTCGTTCAGAAGATGCTGCTGGCGACGAGCACCAGCAGCAGGCCGACGACTGCGACCACGGTTTCCATGATCGACCAGGTCTTGAACGTGCCCGGCATGTCGGTGCCGAGATAGGATTTGACCAGCCAGAAGCCGGGATCATTGACGTGGGAGAAGAAGAGCGAGCCGGCGCCGATCGCCAGCACCATCCATTCGGGCTCCACGCCTGATGCGGCGACCAGCCCCTGCATCACGCCGGCGGTGGTGATCGTCGCGACGGTGGCCGAGCCGGTGGCGAGGCGGATGCAGACCGACACGCCCCAGGCGAGCAGGATCGGCGAAATCGCGCCACCCGCCGCAAAGCGGACCAGCAGATCAGAAAGTCCGGCCGTCACCAGCACCTGCTTGAGCGCGCCGCCCGCGCCGATCGCCAGGATGATGCCGCCGGCCGGGATCATCGCCTCGGTCCAGATCGCATTCTGGATCTTGGCGTCGGTGATGCGGCGGCCGAACAGCAGCGGCAGCGCCACCAGCACCGCGATCAGCAGCGCGACGACCGGATCGCTGACCCATCCGAGCCAGTGGAAATGCGGCGCGACCGACGCCGGCAGCAGCGCCACCGCCTGTCCCGCCGCGATCAGCACCACCGGCAGCAGCACGGCGGCGAGCGCCCGGCCGACCGAGGGGGTGGCGACATCGACCTTGACCGGATCGAGCAGCGGCGGGTTCAATTTCACGCCGGGCGCGGTGAAGCGGGCCAGCAGCGGGCCGGCGATGATCGCGGTCGGGATGCCCACGATCAGGCCATAGAGAAGGGTGAGGCCAAGATTGGCGCCGAGCGCATTGACCGCGAGCAAGGGGCCGGGATGCGGCGGCACCAGCGCATGGACCACCGACAGGCCCGACAGCGCGGGCAGCATCAGCTTGAGCTTGGCCGTATCGCCATTCTGCCCGGCGGGCAGCGCGGCGGCGGCCGACGCGACGATCGGCAGCAGCAGGACCAGGCCAGTCTCGAAGAAGAGTGGCAGGCCGATGACGATGGCGGTGAACAGGCTGGCCCAGGGCGCCCCCTTCACGCCGGAGAGGCGCAGCGCCGAGCGGGCAAGGCCGCCGGCGCCGTCCGACAATTGCAGCATGGCGCCCAGGCCCAGGCCCAGCGCCACGACCAGGCCGGTGCCGCCCAATATGGTGCCCGCGCCCTTTTCGACCGCCTTGGCGGTTTCCTCCATCGGCAGGCCGGCGATCAGGCCGACGGTGAAGGCACCGCACAGCAGGCCGACAAAGGGATGGAGCCGGCCGCGGATGATGAGGGCGATGGAAAGGGCGATGCCGATGACGGCGGCGATCAGCAGGCGATAATCGGCGGGGGTCATCGGCCATGGCCTCCCTGGCTGAACATCCGGCCAAATTGCACCGATCGACGATATGGTAACGCCATCCCCACCCTCTCTTTCCTATGCGCTGTCGGTCATTCGCACGGCGAATCCCGAAAATCTGTTGGACAGGTTATAGCTGTATTTCGGTCACACGCTAGGATATTTCCCGAATATTGCAAATTTTCGCTTGAACCTGTCTGACTGATTCCAGTATCGTTAGCGCTAACGAATCCTGGGCCGAACCAGGCCCCAACGCGGATCAATCACAGGGAGAGGCAGGATGCAGGATCTGCACATTCTCGATCGCCAGGACCAGATGGTCCCCGAAACCCCACATCTCACGCCGACCCAGATGAAGGTGATGCGCTGCGTCCACTCCGGCCTGCTCAACAAGCAGATCGCCTATGAGCTGGGCATGGCCGAAGCGACGGTGAAGGTCCATATGACCGCGCTGATGCGCAAGCTCAACGTCCGCAACCGCACCCAGGTCGCCATCGCCGCCAGCCATTTCGGCTGGATGCGCCCGGCGCTGAGCCGCGCCGCCGACTGAAAATTGCCCTCTTGGCGGGAGACGCCGCATGGATCGTTCGCGACGCGAGTTGATGGGGGGCATCGGCGCCGGGCTGGTGCTGGCCGGCATGGGCAGCACGGCTGCCTGCGCCGCGCCACAGCGCAAGCTGGGCTATGCCATTGTCGGCCTGGGCTATTATGCCACGCAGCAGATCATGCCCAATTTCGCCGGCTGCGAGCATGCGAAGCTGGTCGCGCTGGTCAGCGGCACGCCGGCCAAGCTGGCGCAATATGGCGACCAGTACGGCATCCCCAAGACGCATCACTACAGCTATGCCGATTTCGACCGCATCCGCGACAATCCCGATATCGACATCGTCTATATCGTCCTGCCCAACAGCCTCCATGCCGAATATAGCATCCGCGCCGCGCAGGCGGGCAAGCATGTGATGTGCGAGAAGCCGATGGCGGTGTCGGTGGCCGAATGCCAGGCGATGATCGCCGCCTGCGCCAAGGCCGGGCGCAAGCTGATGATCGGCTATCGCTCGCGCTTCGAACCCTATAATAAACTGGCGATCGAGCTCGCGCGGGGTGGCCATGTCGGGCCGACGCGGATCATCACCGCCGAACATGGCTTTCCGATCAAGGCCGGGCAATGGCGGCTCGACAGGCCCCTGTCGGGCGGCGGATCGATGATGGATATCGGCATCTACAGCCTCAACGCCGCGCGCTACCTGACCGGCGAGGAGCCGGTGGAGGTGAGCGCCATCGCCAGCACCGACCGCAGCGACCCGCGCTTCGCCACCGTGGAAGACCGGATCGACTTCATGCTGCGCTTCCCGTCGGGCATCATCGCCAATTGCGTGTCGAGCTACAGCTCGGCCCATAATGGCTATCGGGTGGTCGGCACCCAGGGCTGGATCGATATGGAGCCCGCGACCCAATATAGCGGCCAGACGATGACGATCCGCAAGGATGGCGCGACCGCGCCGCGCACATTGGCAGCGCCGGCGAAGAACCAGTTTGCCGCCCAGCTCGACCATCTGCCCGAATGCATCGCGAACGGCACCGCGCCGATCGTCGCGGGTGAGGAGGGGCTGGCCGACCTGCGCGTGATCGAGGCGATCTATCGCTCGGCGGCGGAGCATCGTTCGGTGAGCCTGCCCGCATGATCGATCGTCGCACCCTGCTGGCCGGGATGGCCGCCCTGCCGCTGACCCACGCCCTGACCCATGGTCTGGCCCACGCCGCCGAGCTGCCCGCCGCACGGATCGACCGGATCGACCCCGCGCTCGACCGCATCATCGCGCCCGGCGCGCAGGTGGAGATAGTGGCGCAGGGCTATCGCTGGGCCGAGGGGCCGACCTGGGCCGCGCCGATCGACGCGCTGCTGTTCGGCGATCCGCCCTCCAACATCGTCTATCGCTGGACCCGCAAGGATGGCGTGTCGCCCTTCCTCTCGCCCTCCGGCCTGCAGACCGCGATCCCCAAGGAGATTCGCGAAGCCGGCCTTAACGGCATCGCGATCGACAGGGACGGCCATCTGGTCGGCGCCGACAGCGGCACGCGCGCGATCGTGCGGGTGGACCTCAAGACGAAGGCGCGGACCATCCTGGCCGACCGCTATCAGGGCAAGCGCTTCAACAGCCCCAATGACCTGACCATCGCGGCCGATGGCAGCATCTATTTCAGCGATCCGCCCTATGGCCTGACCGATGGCGACACGTCATCGCTGCGCGAGATCGGTTTCAACGGCCTCTATCGACTGACGCCCGATGGCATGGTGACGCTGATCGACGGCAGCCATCGCCGGCCCAATGGCGTCACCCTCTCGCCCGACGGCCGCACGCTGTATCTGGCTCTGTCGGACGAGAAGCGGCCGCAGGTTCTGGCCTATAGTCTGGGGGCCGACGGCATGCCCACGGGGCAGCGCCTGTTCCGCGACATGGCCAGGGAACTGGCGGCCGGCGAGCCGGGCCTGCCCGACGGGATCAAGACTGCCCCGGACGGCATCGTCTTTGCCACCGGCCCCGGCGGCGTCCATGTCTGCGCGCCCGACGGCAGGCTGCTCGGCAAGGTCCGCACCGGCAAGGCGATCGCCAATTGCTGCATCGGCGAGGGCGGCAAGACATTGTTCCTGACATCGGCCGACCGGCTGGCGGCAGTGCCGCTGATATCCGGCGGCGGCTAGCGACCAGTGACGATGTCGGGCTTTGACGGCTGACGACCATCTCCCGTCATTGCGAGCGTAGCGAAGCAATCCATCTCGCGCCGGTGGATTGCTTCGCTACGCTCGCAATGACGATGTCGGATTTTAGCGGCTAACGACCAATTTTGGTCGCTTACAGAACATCGTATAAGCCTTCTAAGCAAACATGGAATTTTGCGGTAAAAATTATTTAAATCCTTCATTTAATCCTGCTTAAAACTGAAACAATAATTAATCTACCACAGATATATCGTCCCTTGCTATAATATCCGTCATTATAATATTAATGTCCAAATCATTTTGATCCAATCTTCTTAGAAAAACTGACGATGATTTTATCGCTTTTCCAACAAAATCAAAAACAATTCCTGATATTTCATCATTCTCTCCAAAATCATGATTGTCATAACACTTATCTGCAAATAATTTCATTTCAACTACAGAGCCACAAGTGTATGTATCGCTAATTCCAAATTGCTTTCCAGTAAACTCCATATTTTTCGGCCAAAATTTGAGAATTTCTCTAATTAATGATTTAAGGTCTTCATTTTTAATTTCAATTATTGGAAATGAGCCGTCTATCCACATCACCATTCCCTTTTTTGTATAGAGATTTGGCTTTAATGGCTCTCATTCTGGATGTTGGTCAATCGTGACATGACTTTATGGAGCGAAAACTCACTAAAGGAGACGCGAACGGCTGCCTTCTCGAACATGTTGCGCGAATTGGAAGCGCAACAGACCAAACGGGTTGTGGGCAACATATCGGTGGATGCTTAGGTCCACGTTTCATGCAATGGCAGGGTTTCGCCGTTAACGTCTGCCATAGATATATTTTTGTCCAAAACCGGCCATTCCGCTCCCCACCCCTTTTTGTCATAGCCTCCTGTGCGGGGATGGCGCTGTGAATCCGGCACCGCCTTGGGCAGGATTATTCCAGCATCGCGGCCAGGGCCGGGGTCACATATTCCTGGCCGCCCGTTTCGGTGCGCAGGATGAGGCGGGCAGCGAGGTCGTGGCGGGTGGCGAGGGCCATGCCGCGATCGGCGCCCAGCACGGTGATTGCAGTCGCCCAGGCGTCGGCCAGCATGGTGGAGGTGTGAAGCACGGTGACGGCGGCAACGCCCTCCGCAATGGGCGCGCCGGTCGCAGGGTTAATGCTGTGCGACAGGCGGCGATCACCCTCCATCCGGTAGCGGCGATAATCGCCCGAACTGGCCATGGAAAGGCCGCAGAGCGCGACCCGCAGCGTCGGGAGGTCGAGGCCCGGCGGGACTTCGGCATCGACCCACCAGGGCTGGATATCGGGCTTCACCCCTTCGCCGCGCAATTCGCCGCCAATTTCCATCAGGAAGTTGGGGAGGCCGAGGCTGCGCAGGCAGGCCGCGACCGCATCGACGGCATAGCCCTTGGCAATGCCTGAAAAATCGAGCGCGACGTCGGCGGTGCGCCGGGCGCGGTCGTCATTGAGTTCGATGCAGGTCCAGGGCGCGACCGAGGCGGTGGCGCTGCCGCCGGCGAGGGCCGGGCCGAAGCCCCAGCGGGCGACGATGCCGCCGATCGCCGGGTCGAAGGCGCCGTTCGACAGGCGGGCCATGGCAAGGCCCGCGCGCAACACGCCCATCATCGCGGGCGGCAGGCGGGTCCATTGGCCGATCGGGCTGCGGTTGAAGCGGCTGATGTCGGAGCCGGCTTCCCAATTGCTCATCTCGCCGATCACGGCGGCCAGCACGGCCTCGATATGGGCCTGGCAGTCGGCGGGCGGATCGACGATGCGGGCCGACCATGTGGTGCCCATGGTCGGTCCTCCCAAAGTGACGATAGCGCCCTGACGCTGGCGCCCGGCAAATTGCTCGGGCGACAGGTCGGGCGCTATCGCGATCCGGACGGGATGGCCGGCGGGCCGGGTCAGGGCGCCAGCACTTCCAGCGTGGTGATGTAGGAGGCGCGCTTCTGCGGCGGGCCGGCCGGCGGCGCGGGCGGTGCGCCCTCCGGCTTGCCGCCCTGCGCGCCCGGACCACCGGGGCCGCCAGGGCCGCCTTCGCGGCCGCCACCTGTGCTGGCGTTCAGCCAGTACATGCCGGGGGCGCCCCATTTGACGGCCAGCTTGCCATCCTTGTCGGTGACGAGGTCCATCTGGCCCAGCGCATCGCGATAACGGATGCCGCCGGGGATGACGGTGACCTTGAGGTCGGCGGCGGGCTTGCCATCGAGCAGGAACTGGAAGGTCGCGGTCTCGCCCGATACCAGGTCATTGGGATGGGTCACCGGGACCAGTTCGATGCCGGTGCCGGTCGGCTTGAAGATGGTGGTGGTCGGCGCGCCCAGCGTCACGAAGATCTCGTTGCGGTTGCTTGCCTCGGCGGTCTGGACATTGGTGGCGCCGGCGGGGATCGCCTGGGCCAGAGTGGCCTTGGTGGTGCCGCGCGGCAGGCGCTCCTGCTTGCCGTTGAGAGTGTAGCTGCCCATCACCATGGTCGAGACATTGGCGATGCGATAGGTGCCGGGCTTGGTCAGATGCACGTCGAAGGTCGAGCGATATTTGCCGGTGGCGGCATTTTCGATCTTGCCGGTGCTGCCATCCGGCTCGGTCACGGCGATGCCGTCGGTGCGCATCGGGAAATGTTCGAAATAGAAGAGGTCGTTGGAAACCGCCGCGTCGACCGTCACCCAGCTGTCGGTGCCCGACAGGGTGGTGGAGGAGGGCAGCATCCACTGACGATGCGCCTGGGCCGCGCCGGAGAGCATCAGGGCGGCAAGCGCGCCCGCGATCAGATATTTGGCTTTCATGGTCTTTGTCCCCTGTTACTTGCCGAAGCTGACGCTGACGGCGCCGAGTTCGCTGCTGCCCTGCGCCTTGGCGGCGACGCCGGGCTTGGCCGGCCAGGTGAAGGGCAGGCGGACCAACTCGCGGCCGCCGACTTCACGGGCGGCTTCCACGACCAGCGTATATTTGCCCGGACCCAGGGCGCCGAGCGGCCCCTTGCCGGCGGTGAAGGCGATCTTCTGGTCGCCCGGCGCGCGGGTCGCGCCCGATACGCCATCGGCCGGGAAGCTCATCGTGCGGCCCGACACGCGCCACCACTGGCGGATGTCGCGCAGCCATTTGGTGCCTTCGCCCTTGGCCTTGTCGACATCATACCAGACCGCGAGCGTGCGGGGGGCAGCGCCCTCCTTCTCCAGCCAGATGGCGACATAGGGGCGGTGATATTCAGCGACCGACAGGCGCGGGATATTGACCGTGACGGTCATGGTCTGCGCGGTGGCCGGCGCGGCCAGCGCACCGGTGGCGCCAAGCGCGGCACCGCCAGACAGGATGAGCTTGGGACTGATCGGCATGGAAAGATGGACCCCCGTTAGTGGATGAAGAGGATGGCGAGCAGCGCCGGCAGCGCCAGGCCGATCGCGACCAGCGGCCAGGTGCTCGGCCGCTTGGCGGCGTGCAACTGGAGCAGCAGCAGGCCGGTCAGCGCGAACAGGAAGCAGGCGACGGCGAAGATATCGATGAACCATTTCCACACGGTGCCGGCATTGCGGCCCTTGTGCAGGTCATTGAGGTAGCTGACCCAGCCGCGGCTGGTCGCTTCGCTGGTGACCTTGCCGTCATGCCGGTCGATCGACACCCAGCCATCGCCGCCGGGACGCGGCAGGGCAAGATAGACTTCGTCCGCCGACCATTCCGCCTCGCCCGCGCCGCTCTGGCCGATTTCCTTTTCGATCCATTGGGCGATCGGGGCGGGCAGGGGCTTCTTGGCGTCGGGCGCGTCATCGGCCGCGACCAGCTTCAACAGCGGGGCGGGCAGGGTGGCGCTCTTCTCCACGGTCTGGGGCGAACCCTCGACATCGGCAGCGTGGTTGAGGGTGATGCCGGTGAAGGCGAAGAGCAGCAGGCCGATCAGGCTGATCGCCGAACTCACCCAATGCCAGGTATGCAGCTGCTTCAGCCAGAATGCCTTGGCGCTCTTCTTTTTCTTGGGCTGGGTGCGGGCGGGAGCGTGCATCGAGGGAAGGGCGAGTCCTGTGGGAAATGAGGTGGCCCGAATAACGCGAACGACTCGCAATTGCAAACCGCTCGCAACAGGAAAAATGTATCAAAATGTAAGCGGTCGGGAACCAAAGCGCCGCACGCGCGTCTCCGCCTGCCGCCTCCTGCTTGACCACCATACTTGACGGGTGCGGCACGCCCCCCTAGCGAAATCAGCTTGGACAGCGATGTCGCGGGGATGCGATGTCTGTTTATCGGCCCTTATCCAGGCCGTTGCTGGCCGTTGGGCCCGTCGTCCAGACGGGGCCGTGACAAGGGACGATTTATGCTGCTTTCGGTTGCCGCCACTGGAATGATGCTGATGGCGGGACAGGGGGAGGTCGTGGACAGCGGCGCTCCTGTGGTGCCGGCCGCGGCCGTGGCGCTTGCGCCGGCGGAAACGTCCCAGCCGGTCCCTGTCGGTCCGGTCCAGCCCGCACAGGCGCCGTCACCCGACAGCCCCTATCCGCCGCCGGTCGTGCTGCCGACGCTAAGCCCGATCGCGGAGCAGCCCAAGGAAGAGGTGCCGGTCGATCCGAATGCGATCGTCGTGACCGGCGATACCGGGCTGCGCAAGCGCGATCCCTTCGCCGCGATCAACGAACAGTCTTTCGAGGCGGTCCAGGCGGTCGACAAGGCGCTGATCGAGCCGGTGGCCAAGGCCTATAACAAGGGTCTGCCGCGCCCGGTGCGCAAGGGACTGCGCAATTTCTTCTCGAATCTGGGCGAGCCGGTCGTGTTCGCGGCCTATATGCTGCAGTTCAAGCCGGGCAAGGCGTTCGAGACGGCCGGTCGCTTCGGCATCAACAGCACGCTGGGCTTCCTTGGCCTGTTCGATGTCGCCAAACGCAAGCCGTTCAACCTGCCCTATCGTCCCAATGGTCTGGCCAACACGCTGGGCTTTTATGGCATCGGTCCTGGCCCCTATATGTATCTGCCGCTGGTTGGCCCGACCACGCTGCGCGACATCATCGGCGACACGGTCGACAAGATGATCCTGCCCTTCGCGGTGGGCAAGCCCTTCACCCAGCCCACGGTCGTCATCCCGATGGCGGTGCTGGACCAGCTGGGCGAGCGCGCGGCGTTCGACGAGCGCATCCAGGCGATCCGTTCCGACGACAATCCCTATGGCAGCTATCGCGACCTCTATCTCAACCAGCGCAAGGCGGAGATCGAGGCGCTGCACGGTCGCTACACGCCGGGCGTGACGCCGGTCTATGGTCCGGGGCTGCGCGTGCCGGGCAAGGACAAGCCGGCAGCTGACGCGCCGGTCGCGCCGGAGGCTGCGGCCCCGGTTGCTGCGGAGCCGGCACCGGCGCCCACGCCTGTACCTGTGCCCGAACCGGCGCCCAAGCCGCTGATGGTGCAGCCGCTGCTCGCCGATCCGCGCTGATCGCAGCGAAGACACGGAAAAGAAAAAGGCGCCCGATCACTGGATCGGGCGCCTTTTTCTTTTTTTTTTGGGGGGGGGGGGCGGCTGAAACCCCTTCCCGCTGAGGGGAAGGGGCGATGGCCTCAGCGGCCGAGCAGGCCGCGGGCCTGACCGGCGATTTCCGCCAGCATCGCGACATTGGGCGATGCCGCTGCCTTGGCGCGCTGCACCAGGGCGCGGAACTGCTGGATGCGCGCACCGCGCTCGATCAGCCATTTCTCGACATGGTCCGACACGTCCTTGCCCTTGCCCTGGGCCAGGAAGTCGAGCCGCACCTGCTGCATGTCACGCGCGACGCCGGAGATGAGCAGCCGCTCCCACGGATCGGTCGGTTCCATGCGGGCGGCGGCCGACTGGACCCAGTCGATGCCGACAGCCTCGCCCAGATGGGTGAAGGCGCGGGTCAGTGCGATCTCGTCCATCTTCAGGCGACCGGCGAGCGCGGCGATGCCGACCGCGCCGTCCAGCTTGAACAGGCCCGCGGTGCGCACGGCCAGCATGTCCGGTGCGCCGAGCGAGAGCAGGCGATCGGTAACGGCCGTGACGCGGCGGAACGCTTCGCTGGTCAGCAGGTCGTCGACCTGGTTGGCGAGCGTTTCGACGCCCTTGGCCAGGATCGCATGGCCGGCTTCGGGCAGGGTGCCGGCCGGCACGCTGCGCAGGATATCGGCGATCTGCGCGCGCATGCCGCTGGCGATGTCGCCGAACAGGGCCAGGCGGGCGGCTTCCGACATGTCGGCCGCGTCGATATCCGCCCACAGGGTGCGGATGTCGTAGAGCCGCTCGGCGATGAGGAAGGCGCTGGCAAGATCGGCGAGCGAGCAGCCCTCTTCCTCGGCCAGTTCGAAGGGGTGGATGATGCCGAGGCGGTTGACGATGCGGTTCGCAACCTTGGTGGCGATGATCTCCTTCTTGAGCGCATGGGCCGCGATCGCATCGGCTTCCTTCTCCTGCATGGCGGCAGGGAAGGCGGCGGCCAGTTCCGCGCCCATGCTGGGATCGGTGGCAAGGTCGCCATGTTCGATCGCGTCCTGCAGCGCCAGCTTGGCGGTGGAGAGCAGCACGGCGAGTTCGGGGCGGGTGAGGCCCTGGCCATCCTGGCCCCGCCGCAGCAACTGGTCATTGGCGGCCAGCCCCTCGACCTGGCGGTCGAGACGGCCGGTTTCCTCGAACGTCTCGATCAGCCGGACATAGGAGGCCAGGTCCGCCGCGCCGCCGCTTTCGGCGATCGACAGGCCGAGCGCCTGAAGCCGGTTATCCTCCAGCACGATCGCGCCGACCGCATCGGTCATGCTTTCGAGCAGGGCATTGCGCTTGTCGAAGGGCAGGCGGCCTTCCGCCATTTCCTTGTTCAGCGCGATCTTGATGTTGACCTCATTATCCGAGCAATCGACGCCGGCACTATTGTCGATGAAGTCGGTGTTGATCCGCCCGCCATGCAGCGAGAAGGCGATGCGCCCGGCCTGCGTAGTGCCAAGATTCGCGCCTTCGCCCACCACCTTGACGCGCAGCTGTTCGGCATTGACGCGCAGCCGGTCATTGGCCGGATCGCCGACATCGCCATGGCTCTGCGCGGCGGCCTTCACATAGGTGCCGATGCCGCCGAACCACAGCAGGTCGTTGGGGCTCTTGAGGATCGCGGAGATGAGCGCGGTCGGCTCCATCTCGCTTTCGGTCACGCCCAGGATTTCCTGGACCTGCGGGGTGAGCGGGATCTTCTTGAGGCTGCGGGCGAACACGCCGCCGCCTTCGGAGATCAGGCCCTTGTCGTAATCCTCCCAGCTGGAGCGGGGCAGGGCGAACATCCGGTTGCGCTCTTCCCAGCTCTTGGCCGGATCGGGATTGGGGTCGAGGAAGATGTGGCGATGGTCGAAGGCGGCGACCAGCTTGATCGCCTTGCTGAGCAGCATGCCGTTGCCGAACACGTCGCCCGACATGTCGCCGCAGCCCACGACCTTGACCGGCTCGCTCTGCACGTCGACGCCCATTTCGGCGAAGTGGCGCTGGACGCTGATCCAGGCGCCCTTGGCGGTGATGCCCATCGCCTTGTGGTCATAGCCGTTGGAGCCGCCGCTGGCGAAGGCGTCGCCCAGCCAGAAGTCCCGCTCCAGCGCGATTGCATTGGCGACGTCGCTGAAGGTCGCGGTGCCCTTGTCGGCGGCGACCACGAAATAGGGATCGTCGCCGTCGCGCACCACCACCTGGGCGGGGTGCTTCACCTTGTTCTTCACGATATTGTCGGTGATCGACAGCAGGGTGCGGATGAAGATGCGATAGCTTTCGGTGCCTTCGGCGAACCAGGCATCGCGATCGACCTGCGGATTGGGCAGCTGCTTGGGATAGAAGCCGCCCTTCGCGCCGGTCGGAACGATGACAGCGTTCTTGACACGTTGCGCCTTCATCAGGCCCAGGATTTCGGTGCGGAAATCGTCGCGCCGGTCGGACCAGCGCAGGCCGCCACGGGCGACCGGGCCGGCGCGTAGATGGATGCCCTCGACGCGCGGGCTGTAGACCCAGATTTCGCGCCAGGGCAGCGGCGCCGGCAGGCCGGGGACGAGCGCGCTGTCGATCTTGAACGCCAGCGCCTCGGCCGCGGCCGGGGCATAGAAGTTGGTGCGCAGCGTCGCGGTGATGACGGCGCGGATCAGGCGCAGCACGCGATCCTCGTCGATCGAGCTGACCTGTTCCAGGCCGGCGTCGATCTCCGCCTGGATGGCGGTCGCCTTGTCGCTGCCGTCCTGCGCGGCAGGATCGTGCAGCGCTTCGAACAGGGCGACGAGGTTGCGGGCGACGCCCTGTTCACGGCGCAGCGTGTCGGCGAAGGTCGCCATGCCAAAGGCGGTGCCAGTCTGGCGCAGATAGCGGAACAGCGCGCGGAACAGCACTACCGCGCGCGGCGCGAAGCCGGCGGTGACGATCAGTTCGTTGAACCTGTCATTTTCGGCGACGCCTTCGATCACCTGGGCGATCGCCTCGGTCACCACTTCGGCGCGGTCGACCACCGCCTGGGCATCGCCGCCGGCCGGCAGTTCCAGCACGAAGCGCTGGACATGGCCGAGTGTGCCGCCGTCGATCGCCGTCGTCATCTCGTCGATCACGCGGAAGCCGAAATTCTCGAAGGCGGGAACGACTTCGGACAGGGCGATCGCGTCATGGCTGTAGAGCTTGAGGCGCAGCCGTTCGGCGCTGTCTTCCGGGTTGCGATAGATGCGGATCGACTTGTCGCCCGGACCCGCCAGGCCGTGGATCAGGCGGATGTCGACCGCCGCCTCGACCGGGCCGGCGCCGTTGCGATAGGCCATCGGGAAGCCGGGGGCGAAGCGCTGGGCCAGCGCCGCGGCGCGGCCGGCTTCCTCGCTTTCGGCCAGCGCTTCCTCGACGGCGGGCAGCCAGCCGCGCACCATCTGCTTGAGCTGACGATCGAGCGCGGCGTCATCGGGCACGACGCCGCCGTCACGCAGGTCGAGGGTGATGCGCAGCAGCGCCAGGCCACCTTCCTCCAGCGCGATCGACCAGCTCAATACCGGGCCATTCGCCGCCTTGGCCAGCATGTCCTGGATCGCGACGCGGCGCGCGGTCGACAGTTCGTCGCGCGGCAGCCAGACGAAGGCATAGAGGTGACGGGCGAGCGCGCTGGTGGCGAGCACCAGCTTGGGGCGCGGCCGGTCGGTCAGCGACATGAAGGTGAGCGCGAGATGCTCCAGCGTGTCGCGCTCGAAGCCGATCAGAATGTCATGCGGCAGGGTGGTGAGCGCATGGGCCAGCGTCTTGCCGGCATGGCCGGCCGGGTCGAAGCCATATTTGTCCATCAGCGCCGACAGCGCCGAGCGCAGCAGCGGCACCTTTTCCGGCGAGGCGGCAAGCGCCGCGCTGGTCCACATGCCGGCGTGGATCGACAGGCCGGTAACGCTCTTGCCCTCGCGCACCGGCAGGATGATGAGGTCCAGCAGCACGCCGCGATGCACGCGCGAGAGGATGTTGGACTTGATGATGAGCGGGCTGCGCTTGCCTTCCTCGAACCAGGTGAAGGCGGCCTCGCGCGAGGCCGGCGCGATCATCGGCTTGTCGCGCAGCGCGCAGATGCCGAGCCGCTCTTCCGAGGTGCCGACCCGGCTGCACAGTTCATGGCCGATCTGGGTGAAATGGCCCGCGAGGAACCAGCGCAGCAGCGCGGCGCCTTCATCGTCGGTGACGGCATTGGCGTCGGCCGACATGGCTTCCTGCATGCGCGGCCAGTCGCGCACGGCGACGCGGACGTCGGCCAGCGTGTCTTCCAGCGCCTTTTCGAGCGCGCGGCGCGCCTTTGCGTCGGCCCGGTCGGCCTCGATATAGATCATCGATTCCCGCAATGCGCCCGGCGCATCATCGTCCAGGATCGCGGACAGGGTCCCGTCGGCGCCACGCGATATCGACAGGACGGGGTGGAGCAGCCGGTGAATGCTGATGTCGGCCGCCGCCAGGGTGGTGGCGATCGAATCGACTAAGAAGGGCATGTCGTCGTTGATCAGCGCGATCCGCATGAAGCGGCCGGTGGCGCCTTCGCCCAGCGTCTCGATCGCGATGCCGGGCTGGCCGGCCTTGCGCGCATTGGCGGTGCGACCCAGGAAGGCCGCAGCGGCGGCGATGGCCGCCTGATCAAATCCCTCGCTCTCGCCGGGCAGGGCGCCCTTTGCCAGGACGCCTTCCAGCGCCGCGCGAACAGTTGAATCGACTTCCTTGATATTGGGATCAGCCAGCGCCGTCATTCGCCTACCTCTTAGCCGCGGGGAAATGTCCCGCCGTTGCCGAAACGGAGGAGGCGCTGGAACACCGCCAGACGACTCCTTGTCCTAGGGGCATCTATATGCCCCTCTCACCGGATCGTCTCAAGTATTGGTCGAAATAAAATTTCGCGCGCGTGAAATATTATGATGCAGCGCAGCATGGTCGGGCCGCCCGTTACTGGCGGATATCGATGTCCGAAAGGCATGGCCCGAAGAGCGGGCATGTCCCTATGCACTTGGAAAGCCGCGATGTCACGCCAAGATGGCGCGTTTGCGGCACGGCTGGGAGTGAGGGCCGGCGCCGAGACAAAATCTCAGTCGGCGGCGGCCAGGATTACGCGCTGGCCCAGGTCCGATCCTTCCGGCAGGGCGCCGACGATCGCCAGCGTGCCATCTGCCTCGCGCCGGGCGACGACGACGGCCAGGCCATCATTGTCGGTGGCGACGGCCAGCGGATCGAGCGCGGTGGCGCATTTCATCGTGTCGCGGGCAGTCTGGCGCTTGTCGGGGCGGGCCGGCATGTCCGCGCGGCGGGCGGCGCGCTCGTCGCGGACCAGGGCCTTGAGGCCACCATCATAGCCGGCCAGATAGGCGGCGAAGCTGCCGACCGACAGGCTGGCGGTCGCGGCATGATCCAGCGCGGTCGCATATTCGGTGATGCGCGTCTTGTCATAGGTGGCGCCGAAGACCAGCTTGATGACGGCGGTCATAGGGCTGCGCGCCTGCGCCTTGATGCCATAATCTTCCAGCAGTTCGGCATATTCCTCGGCCGATCGGCGGGTCACCAGCGCAAAATCATAAGCGAGGCCGATCGCGCGATAGAGGGCGGCATGGCTGCGCGCCTCGCTGGTGCGGGCCTTTTCCGCCCCTTCGCGGGCGAGCGCCAGCCAGTCGGCGAGCGGCGCATCCTCGGTCGGCATCTCCATGCCGGTGAGGTCCAGCACGTCATCATCCTCGTCCGCGCCCGGTCCATCGGCCCAGATCGGCGCATCGCTGCGCGCCGGGGGATTGTGCAGCAAATTGGTGTCGACCTCGCGCTCGATCGCGACCGACAAAGCGTGGCTGGCCATTTCCTTCCAGTTGATCACGCCGAACACGAAGTCGATCGAATCGCCCTGCGCGGAAAAGGGCATCAGGATGCCGCGATAGAGAATCTCGCGGCCGCGCTGGTTGATGAACTCCGCCTCGAATCCGATCGGCGCGGCATTGGCGATGATCTGGAGATAATGATCGGTCAGACGCGACAGCAGCGAACGGGCGGGAACATCGGCGATATGGCCGATCGGCCCCTCGATCTCGCATTCCTCGCGCAGCGCCGTGCCGAGATAGACGATTGCCGGATTCTCGATGCCGGCGGTGAAATCGAGCAGCACGCTATAGGGACCGAAATCGTCCATCTGATCGGGCGACAGATCCTCGATCAGGGGCAGGGCGCGATCGCCCAGCAGCGACGCCCAATAATTATAGGCGCGCACCTGCATGCGCCGTTCCTCATATCCCACGGCGAGCGGACGGTCGATCGCGGCATCACCGGGATATTCGAAATCGTCCTGGTCGTTGGCGACGTCATGCCCCCGCAGAATGTCCATCCGGTCGGTCCTTGGAACAGAGAATAAGCGACTTTGCGCATGGCTGTGCCACGGGGATGGTAAACATGCCGTAAATTCGCGCGCAAAAGCGGAGTGATGGCGGGAGCCGTCAGCCGATTATGCGATGTGGGCGCGCGCGGCGACAAGAAAGTACATTTGAGCGCTTGTCCAATCGCCCGACCGCTGTTATCTGCCCGCGCCAGTGCCGCTTTAGCTCAGTTGGTAGAGCATCGCATTCGTAATGCGAGGGTCACGTGTTCGAGTCACGTAAGCGGCACCATTTCGGTCCAAAACCGCGAGTCCCTAGCACCGCCGCCTCTACGCCAGAGACGGCGGTGAGGGTGCGTAGCAACTCGGTGCGCGTGCCGCAGATTCGCACATCCGTCTTGCTATGGACCTCGACCCGCTGAGCGACGGCACGCACATGGTTCCGCGCATAGGAGCCGTCGTCATGGCGCAGCTTATGTTTCGCGGCCAGCGCGAACGCATGAAGGCTCTCGACGGTGATCTCCGGGCTGATGCGCTCGATATGCGCGACAGCCCGCTCGGCATCCCCTCGGGCCTGGTCGCGGAGGGTGGTCAGCTCGGCGATGCGCGCCTTGAGCGACGGATCGCCCATATCGACCACTCCATTCTCGATCGCCTCATAGAGTCGGGAGAGCTTGGTATCGGCCTCCGTCGCCCGACGCTCCATCTCGGCGACGTGCTGGCGGCGCTCCGTCACCCATTCCTCACGCCGGGCGATAAGCTGGTCCATCAGCACTTCAAGCCGAGCGGGATCGAGCAGCCGCTTCTCCAGATGCTCGATCACGGCCTCGTTCAGCCGGTCCATCGGCAGAGAGACGCCGGGGCAACCCGTTTTCCCCTTCGTGGCTTTGGTCGCGCAGGTGTAGTAGCGATACTCCTGACCGCTCCGGCTGGTGCCCGTGCGCAGCGTCATCGCCGCACCGCAGCAGGCGCAGAAGCAGATGCCCGTCAGAAGCGTCGAACCGCCCACCGCGCGCGGCGGCATCATCTTGGGGCTGCGCGCCTTCAATGACCGCTGCACGGCCTCGAACTCGGCCACCGTGACAATCGGCGGCACTTCCATGATGGCGTGCTCGGCCTCGGGCTTCCGACGCCCCTTCTTGACGTCATAGGTGTTGAAACGGTGCTGGCCGATATAGGTCGTGCGCGTCAGCACCTGATGCACCATGCCCTTGCCCCAGCGCCCACCATAGCGTGTGCGGATATTGTTCTCGTTGAGCCAGCACGCGATAGCCATGACTCCGATCGGCCCGCGTCCATCGGCGCCCTCCAGCGCCAGGCGGAAAATCCGGCGCACCGTCTCGGCATGGATCGGATCGATCTCCAGCTTCTTCTTGATCTTCGTGCCCCGCTGCTCGGCCTCGACCACGCGGTAGCCGATCGGCGGACGGGCGCCGTTCCAGAAGCCTTGCCGCGCGTTCTCGTTCATCGCGCGTAGCGTATGCTTGGCAGTCTCTTTCGACTGATATTCGTCGAACAGCGTCATGATCCTGCGCATCATCTCGCCCGCGGGATCATCGCCGAGAACCTGCGTGATCGAGACAAGCTGCACGCCGTTCTTCGCCAGCTTGCGGACGTAGAACTCGAACTGGAACTGATCGCGGAAGAAGCGCGAGAAGCTATGCACGACCACCACGTCGAACGCGGGAGGCCTCTCCATCGCCGCATCGATCATATCCTGGAAGGCGGGACGGCGATCGTCGGTGCCCGAGACGCCCGGCTCGACGAACTCGGCCGCGACCTCCCAGCCGTTCGAGAGGCAGTAACCCTCAAGCTGGCGGCGTTGATCGGGGATCGACAAGTCGTGATCCGCCTGGCGCGGAGTGGAAACGCGCAGGTAGAGCGCGGCGCGAGCCGTCGCCACGACCGGCGGCGTCTCGGGTTTGGCGGGGGCGACAGTCGCCATGACAACATCCTTTCATCAACCTGCGGCCCACAGCGGCGACCGCGACTACATTTTCTCCAGCCCCCGCCCCGCCGAGGACGCCAGCAGGAACAGCCGGTTCGGCCGCCGCGGGAAGGGCGCAAAGCCAAGCCCTTCGTAGAAAGCTGCCGCGCGTTCATCCTTGGCGTCGACGATGATGGCCAGCACCGCCAGCGTTTCCGCGGCGCCGAGAATGCGGCGTATCGCATCCACCGCCAGCACTTCACCGAAGCCCTTGCCACGCATCCGAACGTCCCGTGCAAGGCGTCCGATCAGCGCCGCTGGATAACCGCTCTCGTAGCGCGGCAGCTTGCGCGCGATTTCCTCCGGCAATTCGCCCAGCTCCAGCTTGAAGGCGCTCAGGCTGTAAAAGCCGACGACGCCCAACTCCGAATCCGCTGCGACGAAGACACGCGCGACATCGCGGCGGTCATCCTGACCGGCGCGTCGCCGGAACCAGCCATCCAGATCGGCCTGCCCGCAAGAGAAGCGCGACCGATCGTGATGCTTGCCGAGGGCTTCAAAGACGATCGCCAATCGTCAGCCCACGAGATCGCGGTGACGGCGCATGGCCGCGATCAGCCGCTCGGACGGCTCCGGCGGGTTCATCAGCGCCTCGAAGAAGGCATCCCGATCTGCGCCGGTCAGCACCAGGCGTTGATGCTCGTCCAGCACGCGCCGCGCGCCTTCATAGGCCAGATCACCGGCCGTCAGGCCAGTGACCGCCGTCGCCTGTTGAATCAAATCCTTGGCCGACGCGCTCACGCGCAGCTCGATCCGCTCGCGCTTGATCTCGCGCTCCGGTTTCCGGCGTTTCTGAACGGCTGACATGCCCGATCTCCTTTGACCGTTAATGTACGGCATAATACCGTGCCAGTCAACTTCGCCGAAGCGCGTGGGCCGCATCATCCGATCGTAGAAGCACGGGACAGCAGAGCCGATTTTCATCATGGCAGCGACCCGAACAGGGCGTCCAGTTCCTCACGAAAAGCGCCTTCGATGACGCGCAGCTCGGCATCGCCGATGGGAACCTGCTCGGGCCAGTCGTCGGTAACGATTATCGGCGCGCTGGTAGCGCTCCTGCGAGACGATGCGCGCGTCGGATGCGGCTGCATGTAATCGTGCAGGTCTTCCAGCCCTTCCGACCAGCCGCGGGGTGCGCGGCGGCGACGTTTGCGAGAGAGTGCCATATGCTCAAGCTGCCGCGCATCTCTCGGGAATCCAGCAAAATCGCCCTTGGCCGCATACGTGCCGGTCCCGTAGCGGCGGCGGCGGGATTCGGCGCACGGCGGCGCAAGGCGGAAATAGCGAAGCGTAGCGTAGCAGAGATACGTGCTCACGGCGGGATCGCGGATGCCGTGTGCAGCCCGGTTTGCTATCCTTCCGCACATGGACTCGCGGACGCACATCGACACTGACAGAATCGACGAGGCGGTGCTTGCCCTGCTGTGGCTCAACCGCAGCACCACCGGCACGGCCTGGAAAGGCTTCGACTGGAGCGCGATGGATCGACTGCACGAACGCGGACTGATTTCCGATCCGGCGCGCAAGGCGAAGTCGGTGCATCTGACGGACGAAGGCATGGCCGAGGCTGAGCGCCTGTTCAACGCGCTGTTCGCTCGCCCCTGAATCCTGCCACGCCGATGCGAAAGCCATAACCCGGCCATCGCTGGTGGCTCCGCTGAAATGCCGGGTGCATCAGTGTCTCCCGTCCTGCCTGCCTGACCGACCCTCGCGGCCTCCCTCGTGGCTTGATCTGTTCGTGTCCACCTGGCGGCGCAACGGCGCCGGGCAGCTTTTTTCCGCCGCCTTCGGCTTTGCAGCGCGAAGCAAAAAAGCCGCCCTTCGGCCGTCTCTTGGCCGCAAGCCCACCCCGCCGCGCAAGCGCGACGGGAACCCCGAGCAGCGGTGCGCAGCCGACTGTCCCCGATCCTCGACATGCCACGAGGCCGCGAAGGGCGCGGTCCCGAGTCAAGAAAGGACTGACGACATGATCTGCGGAAACTTCACGGCAACCGATCGCGGCTTCCACGGCGAAATCCGGTTTTTCGGCCTCAGCGAAAAGGTGGAAATCCTTCGGATCGACGACAAGGCAAGCGACAAGTCGCCCGACTATCGCATCGTTGCCGCCGACGACGAGCGCATCGAATTCGGCGTTGGCTGGCTCAAGGCCACCAAAGACCAGAAGCCTTACGCTTCACTCAAGCTCAATCCGGTCCTGGCGCCGGACGTTCATCTTCGGCTTGTCTCGACCGAGACAACCGGCAAGTTCGAGCTGAAGGTCGACTGATCGCGAGAGCGTCCCGCCAGCAATGGCGGGGCGCTCCCTTTCCGGTCCCGGATGGATCTTCACTGTATCCGCCAGCGCCGCTCACCCTGGCGACCTGCCGCACAATGATCGCAATCTCAGGCTGGGGCTGACCGAGCAGGGATCGGCCTATGGCCGAGCCGGTATCCCGGCTGTCCTCTGCGTGAGTGGAAAAGAGGGCGGGACAAGCCCGCAAAGCGAGCCCGCCCACGCGGGCAGGTCTTCCCGTGCGCGCCGCCTGGGCGGCGCGATCGTTGCTAAGGACGTTGTCCTCGCGCCGGTCAAGGTAAGTGGAACCGTCCGGGGCGGTATCCCCACCTTCCGCGGCTTCGCCTTGTGCAGGCGGGTGATTCCCCTCCGCCCCGGCCGCCCTTGCCCCGTTGCTACCCTTGGCTCGCCGCCGGGCAGAAGTTCAGGCGCGGCATTCCGCTTCGCTGAACTTCAGACCCAAAGGATTTGAGACATGACCAGCAAGGCACAGGCTCCCCGCAATGTGATTTTCAACGGTGATTGCATTGAAGTGATGCAGGCTTTCGATAGCGGCACGGTGGATTTCATCCTGACCGATCCGCCCTATGTGACCCGCTACCGGGACCGTCAGGGCCGCAAGGTTGCCAATGACGATAACGGCCGGTGGCTGCGTCCGGCGTTTCGGGAAATGCACCGCGTCCTGAAGGATGGCGGTTTCGCGGTTTCCTTCTATGGCTGGAACAAGGTGGATTTGTTCATGGACGCATGGAAGGCGGCGGGCTTCCGCGTCGTCGGCCATCTTGTGTTTCGCAAGCGTTATGCGTCATCGGCCCGCTTCCTCCGCTATGAGCACGAACAGGCTTATTTGCTGGCGAAGGGCAATCCGGCCCGGCCCGCGCGTCCTATCGCCGACGTGCTCGATTTTCCTTACAGCGGGAACCGTTTGCATCCCACGCAAAAGCCGGTTGAGGCGCTGACTCCGTTGATCGAGGCTTTCACGCAGCCGGGCGAGCTTGTGCTGGACCCGTTCAGCGGCAGCGGTTCGTCACTGGCGGCAGCCCAGCAACTCGGCCGCGACTGGACCGGCATCGAACTCGACAACGGCCATTACCACACCGCGAGCAAGCGGCTGGAACGCCCGGCGCGGAGGGTGGCGGCTTAGGCCGCCTCCCTTTCCGGCTCTCCCATTTTGAAAGGCACGATCATGGCCGCTCCCTATGTCGCCCGCTTCACGCGGCTGCACCCCAAGCTCTGGGCGCCCTACGGCATCACCGCCTATCCGTATGGTTTTCACGACTGGCCGCCCGAGGAAGCCGCCCCGGTCTGGATACCGCGAGCCCATATCATCACCGCGCGCGGCGCCGCGTTCCTCGACCTCGGCGATTGCACCACGCTTGAACAGGCGATCGAAGCCTGCTGGACCCATTTTGCAAGCCTTCGCTGACATCCCATGCCGCCGCCGACCCACCCAGGCCGGCGGCGGCCGCGCGTCCCAAAGGTCCGCGCGGCCGTCATGGCGCGCGCTCGCCGGGCGCTGCCCGGCTCGCAAGAGACAGTAGCCAGAACGGCATCCCCGTCCTAAGAAGGACGTGGGCCGCTACGCGGCGGCCTGGGGTTGGTAGCCCCACGTTCAACGGTTTGGCGCCGGCCGTGACGGCGCCGCCATCCTTGACCACATGGTCGGGGAGCCTGTGACGTATACAACAGGCTTCCGGGCTAAAGGTCACAGGGCCGATTGAACGCGGTTTACCACTCCCCGATCAGGGTCAGGAGCAAGTTTGCGGGGGCGCACCGCAGACAAACCGCTTCTCGCCCGGATCGACCGTTGCGGAGCGCGCGCGAAGCCATGCCCGCCGCGCGCATGGAATTGTCTCCGTTTCGGTCTAAAAGGTTAACGGGGACTGGAGGAACGGGGGCGTTATGACCGGCAAGCATTTCGAGGATCGCGCGCCCGACGCGCCGCGGCTTACCGCCTATGACGAGGATCACCTCGCCGACTATATCCGCCTGCTCGATACCGACGACGAGGGCGCCGACTGGCGAGATGCGGCGGCGCATATCTTCGGGATCGATCCCCGTGCCGAACCCGAGCGCGCCCGCGTGATGCACGAAAGCCATCTCGCCCGCGCGCGCTGGATGACCGAAGTGGGCTACGCATATCTCCTCGGCCCGCGCGCCACGGAATAGGTTAACATTCAGACCGGAATGGATTTTTCCGGTCGCGGATTCCGATGCGCGGGCGGCATCGCACCGCGCAGCCTTCGCGCTGTCGGGATGCAGCGCTTCTCCCGATCCTCGGCGGTCCAGACTCCGCACAAAGAGCGGCTGGGGAGGATGCTCATGCCGACACCGCCACGACGGCGCTCGCGACGTGCCGGCAATGCGCCGGCCACGCCCGGCCGCGCCGAATTCGCCGCCGCGTTCCTTCAACGCAACCGCCAGTATCGCGCAGAACGGGCGCGTCTCAGGCGCAACGCCCCGGCGAGCGAGCGAATAGCGCTCGCCCGCCGCTGGGGGTTGTCCTTTCGCCTACCTGCCTGATGAGCTGTCGGGCACGGTGATCTGGCGGCCGGAACTCACCGCCGTCACCGTGATCCTCGACGCCGCGCCGGAGGAATATGCCGGCGCAGCGGCAATCGACCCGCTGGCGCTCGGCGCGCTGCTCGCCGACCGGGCCGGGATCGACGGCCGTCATGTCGTCGTCGCTGACGCGGCCGGCGAGCATCGGCTGTGGCTACGCGATCCGACGCCCGGCCAGCCGCTCGCCGCGATCGTCCCGCTCGACAAGGATTTCATCAAGCGCATCTTCAGCCTGCTGCGTTTCCATCGGCTCATGTCGGGCAAGCGACCCGGCCCGTTGCCGCGCGGATGGCCACTCACCGCAATTCGCACGGCCCGGCTCGAGTTGATGCTTCGCGCGCTCGATCTGCGCCTCGCCGGGGCGACATATCGCGAAATCGCGATCGCGCTCGGCAAGGACGAAGCCGGGCATCTCTCGGCGTCCGACTTCAAGAACTCGGACGCCCGGTCCTTCGCCTATCGCCTGGTGCGCGACGCCACCGCCATGATGAAGGGCGACTACCGCAAGCTGCTGCGCTTCCGCTGATAGCGCCCACCGCGTGACCGCGGCCGGGGGGTGGTCACATCGGCGCAGCTGCGAATCTTCGTTCCCCACCCTGCCGTGAGCACTTCGCCATGATCGCCTCCTGCCATCCCGCTTCGCAGGAGACGCTCGTTGTCCAGGCCGCCCGTCACCCTTCCGCCCCGCTACCTGCGGACCCCCGAAGCGGCGCGCTTCCTCGGTCTCTCCGGCCGCACGCTTGAGAAGCACCGCTATTTCGGGAGCGGCCCGGCCTATCGCCGGATCGGCGGACGGGTGGTCTATTCGGTCGACGACCTGCGCGCCTGGGCCGACCTCGGCACCAAATATTCCACGTCCGACCCCGGCCAGAACGATCTCATGCCGCAGCGGGATGCGGCGATCACGCAGAGCCGCCGATGAAGCCGCGCGCCGCCTCCCGTTCCGGCGAGCGCGCCCAACTCGCGCTGTTCCCGTCGCTCGGGCACGACATCGCGCCGCGCGACGCCCAGGACCTCATGGCCTGGCCGTTCTTCAGCCTCGCCAAGCGCAGGCGGGTGACGCCGATCGACTTCCGCATGGGCGCGACCTGGATATCGGTCGAGGCGGTGCCCGAGCACGGCATGGCGACCATATGGGACGCCGACGTGCTGATATGGGCGGCGAGCCAGATCGTCGCGGCACGCGACGCGGGGCTGCCGACCTCGCGCCTGATGGCGACGACGCCGCACGAAATCCTCACCTTCACCGGACGCGGCACCGGCAAGGATCATTATGACCGGCTGAAGGCCGCGCTCGACCGGCTGCAATCCACTACGGTCGCCACGTCGATCCGCCAGCAGCACCAGCGCCGCCGCCATCGCTTCTCGTGGATCAACGAGTGGCAGGAGCGGCTCGACGGCGAGGGGCGGCCGCTCGGTATCGAACTGATCCTGCCCGACTGGTTCTATGCCGGCGTGGTCGATCGCACGTTCGTCCTCACCATCGACCGGGCCTATTTCGACCTGACCGGAGGGCTGGAACGCTGGCTCTACCGGATCGTGCGCAAGCATGGCGGCCAGCAGGAAGGCGGCTGGAGCTTCGACGTTTCGCACCTCCACCTGAAATCCGGCGCGCTCTCGCCCTTGAAGCAATTCGCGTTCGAGCTGCGCGGCATCGTCCGCCGCCAGTCCCTTCCGGGTTACGCGCTGGCGATCGAGCGCGCGTTCGGCCGTGAGCGGCTGACCTTCGCGCCCGTGCCTGCCGATCCGTTCGAGACGGCGGCGCGGCGCATGGGGCTGGCTGTGGATAACCGGCCATGAGACTCGGCCTATTGAAAACCGCCGGACTCGGCCGATTAAAAACCGCTGACTCGGCCTATAAAAAACCCGCCCCCCACGCAAGCCTCTGGAATCGCTCGCGTAATCGCCCCCCTTCTAACTATGCTAACAGTAAAGAATACTTCGTATTCTTTCTAACGCGATTTCGAGCTGTGGATAATTCGCGAGACGGTGCGAAGTATCAGGCAGTAAATCCGCCGTTTCCACTACGCTATACTACTACGCCTTTTCCGCGAGGCGATCAATCGTCCAGAGGGCGTGATGCGAAAGCGATCCGCCATCCGGTGATGGCGCCGGGAGGCGGCCGATGATCGGCTATGCTTCCCGCACTGGCACACGCCGCAATCTCGATGCTCTGCGGCGCGCGGGCTGGCGGCTGATGGTCTCCGCAAAGGGACCGTTGCGCCCGGAACGCTTCCGCTACGCGCTCGACAATGGCGCATGGACGGCTTTTCAGCGGGGCGAGCCGTTCGACGTGCCCGCGTTCGAGAAGGCGGTTGCTCTGCTCGGGTCGGGGGCCGACTGGATCGTGCTGCCCGACATCGTGGCGGGCGGCCTCGCTTCGCTGCGCTTCTCGCTCGACTGGCTGGACGCGCTGCGCAACCGGCCCGAGCTGCGCGACGCGCAATATCTGCTCGCCGTCCAGAACGGCATGGAGCCGCCGCACGTCGCGGCGGTGGTCGGCCCGGAGATCGGTATCTTCGTCGGCGGCGATACGCCGTGGAAACTGGCGACGATGGCGACATGGGCGCGGCTCGCGCATGAGCGTGGCGCCATCTGCCATGTCGGCCGCGTCAACACCGCGCGGCGCATCCGCCTTTGCGCGGCAGCAGGGGCCGACAGCTTCGATGGCTCGGGCGTCTCGCGCTTCGCCTCCGCTTTGCCGCCGCTCGATCTCGCCCGGCGGCAGCCGGACATCGAAGCCTGGCTTGCGGGGCAGCGGCCATGATCGCCGTCCAGCACTTCGGCAGCATCTCGGGCGGCAAGGACAGCCAAGCCGTTCTCTGCAAGATGGTCGAGCGGATCGAGCGCAAGGGGCTGGCCGCGTTCGGCAACAACGCCCCGCGCTTCCTCTGTGCCGACAACGGCCATGAGAACCCGATCACGCTCGATCATATCGCCTATCTCGACGACTGGCTGCGGCAGCGCACCGGCCTGCACATCGAGATCGTGTCGGCCAACGATGTGCCCGGCCTCACCGACGCGGCGGCCTTCGCCCGTAAGCGCGGGATTCTTCGTGAGGAATGGTCGAACGAAAAGCGGCGGACGCGCCATAGAGGCGCGTGCAACCAGCGCCGGGACGCATGGCAGGCAGGCACGATCACCAGGGCCGAGTGGATGGCCGGGTGCGATTGTCCCGTCCTGGTCTCGCCACCTGTCCCCGATCACCTGATCGAGCGGGCGCTCGGGCTGCTGCATCCCACCGGCATCCCGTTCCTCGACATGGCGATGCTGCACGGCCGGTTTCCCGGCACGAAGACGCGCTTCTGCACCGACGAGACCAAGCTGATCCCGATGATGCACCGCAAGCGCCCGCTGCTCGACGCGGGCGTGCCGGTGATCGACTGGATCGGCGAACGGGCCGACGAGAGCCCGGCGCGGGCGAAGAAACCGCCCATCCAGTCGAAGCGGTATCCGGTCGGGGCGCGCCAAGTGCTCTACCGGCCCATCTTCCGCTGGTCGGCCGCTGACACCTTCGCCATCTCCGAGCGCCACGGCCTGCGCCACAACCCGCTTTACACGATGGGCATGAGCCGGGTCGGCTGCTCGACCTGCATCATGGTCAAAAAGCGCGAATTGCGCGCCTGGTCCATGCGCTTCCCGGCCGAGGTAGACCGCGTGCGCGAGTGGGAGCAGCTGGTCAGCCTCGTGTCCCGCCGCAGCGCCGTCGCCGGCACGCCGGCATCGCTGCTGCCCGCGCCGACCGTCCCGGGCGATCCCGCCGATCATGGCCGGGCGACCATCGACAGGGCGATCGCGTGGTCGCGCACAAGCCGGGGCGGGCGCAACTACGACCTGTTCATCGACCAGGAGCAGCGCGAGGCCGATGAGCACGGCCTGCGCTGCGACAGCGAATACGGGCTGTGCGAATGATGCGCGCGCTCGACCTGTTCAGCGCAGCGGCGGGCGGCTGGTCGCTTGGCCTGCATCGCGCCGGCTTCATTACCGTCGCCGCCTGCGAGATCGTCGAGTGGCGCCGCATCCTCTACGCGGAGAACAATCCCCATGTCAGACTCTACGATGACGTGCGCGCCCTCACGGCAGCTCGACTTGTTTCCGACCTCGGATTCCTACCCGACATCATCGTCGGATCGCCGCCGTGCCAGGACATCTCCAGCGCCAACACCAAAGGCAGGGGAATCGAAGGCGAACGGTCGGGCCTCTACCTCGAAGCCGTCCGCCTGGTCGGAGATTGCCGGCCTCGCTGGTTCGCTTTTGAGAACAGCGCTAATCTCAGAACTCGCGGCGCTGACCGGCTGCTCCTTCTCCTGGAAACGCTCGGCTACGCCTGCGAACCGTGCGTGGTGGCTGCTGAAAATGTCGGCGCCAACCATGTCCGCAAGCGATCATGGCTCATCGGCTACGACCCCGGCCAGCTTGCCGACGCCGCGCACCAGCGACGCGGCACACGGCCCGGAGATGTGCAAGGTGCGCGGAGAGAAGCGGACTGGCATGAACCTGCCGACGATGATGCACCCCGCTGCATTGAACAGGCTGCCGACCCCGCTGGCGACGGACGGGATGACGGACGGCGCGGGCGGCGGAGCGGGATCAACATATCCGCTGCGGATGATTCTGGCGACGCCGCGCAAGTCGGATGCGGAACGCGGCGGCCGGGGGGATGTGCTCAGCCAGTTGCAGGGCCATGCCAGCCGCCATGCGGGCATGATGCCGACGCCCGTCAAACCGAACGGCGGCCGGAGATTGAGCGCGCAGGAGATCGAGACGGGACGCCGGGCGAATGGCGCGAAGGCGCAGATCGACACGCCGAACCTGCTGCGCCATGCCGCGGAACTCCTGCCGACTCCCACGAAGCGGGACAGCCGGATGGACAGCTGGAGTCCGGCCTACGACCGCAGGAAATCCCCGACGATGGACGCGGTGATGGACGGGGCTATGACCGATCGCGCGCCGGACAAATGGGCGGGCGCTCGCGCGCTGGCGGCGATGCTGCGGAGCCGTGGGCTGACTGGAACGGCGGCCTTGCCCGTCACTTACGGCTGGATGATGGGCTTTCCGCCTGGGTGGCTGGCACGCGCGTTGCGGTCGGCGGTCCACGCGGGACGGCTGCTGCCAGCCTGATCGTCGAGGCGTTCGGCGACGCCGTTCTCCCGCAAATCCCCGAAGCCATCGGCCGCGCGATCCTGCGCACCGAAGCCGCGCTCGATCTCGTGCTCGGCCGCGCATCCCTCGACAGCGCCGGAGACGAACGATGAGCGACCCCGCGCGTCCACAGCATATCGATTTCAGCGGGTTTGAAGCCGCGCTGCGCCGGCAGGCGGCGGAACGGGAAGCACCTCACCGCAGCCCGCCCATACCGTCCGCAATCGCAGCCGCCTCCCGGCTGACCGAAGTCGAACTCACCTGGATCGAGAAGAAGCTGGAGCACTGGATACGCTTCGGCCGTATCGCCCACGACCGCATCCTCACGCGCCGAACGCGCGTGGTGAGCTTTCGGCCCGGCGCGATATTCACCTTCGTCCGCTGGTCCGCCAACGACTATGGCACGATCACCTCGCGCATCGACGTCTTGCGGGCGGTGGATGCCGGCGAACCATACACCACGCTGCCCTTCGTGCGGCCGGGCGGCGACATCCTCCTGCATATCGAGAGCTGGCCGAAGGTGAGCCAGGTGCTCGCCGCGATCGACGCGGTGGAAGCGGCGGGTGTCGATCCCTGCGATGCCGCGTCCGACCACTGGCGCCACGTTCACAACCGCATCGCCGCGGGCCATGAGCCGCGTCCCTACACGATGGAGCGCCATCGCGCCTGGCTCAAGCGCCGGGAGATCGAAGGATGACGCGCCGCCGTTATGTCATGGCGACGGCCATCGCCGCATTCGCCTTCGCCGCGGCGTTCGTCATCACCGCAGCCGTCGATCCGCTTCCGCGCGTGATCTGGAACGCCAGCGCCAGCGCGCCGATCGGCCTTTACCGCGTCCATCCCGACCGCGATCCGCCCACCGGGGCGCTGGTCGCCATCACGCCGCCAGAGCGGCTCTCCCGCTGGCTTTCGGCGCGAGGTTACCTGCCCGAGGGCGTGCCGCTCCTGAAACATGTCTCGGCGAAAACGGGGCAGCGCGTGTGCCGCATCGGCGCCGTGGTGCGCGTCGATGGCCGGCGCGTCGCTATGGCCCGCGCGCGTGACGGTCGGGGCCGCCCGCTGCCGGTCTGGCAGGGGTGCCGGACGCTCGGCCCCGGCGAGATATTCCTGCTCAACCCATCCGTCCCGGACAGTCTCGACGGCCGCTATTTCGGCCCGCTTCCGGCTTCCACCGTCATCGGACGCGCGACGCCGCTGCATCTGCGCGCGCCGTCCCCGTCGCTTTCAACCCCCAGTGAAAAGGAGATCGGCCATGCCGACGAATATCTTTGAACCCACCGCTAGCGGCTATGCTGGACGTGCCCGTTATTTCGGCATCAACGAGCAGATCGTGCTGGTCGCGATCGATCCGGGCGATGCCGAAAACGCGCCCGACTACCGTGTCCACCTCGACGACGAGGACGGCCCCGAGGTCGGCGGCGCGTGGAAACGGGTCGGTGAACGCGCGGGCGATTACATCGCGCTGGAGATCGACAGCCCGCTTTTCGGCTCGCCGTTCCGGCCGGTGCTGTTCCGCGCCGATGACGAGGGTCGGACGTTCCGGCTGTCGTGGAAGCGCCCCCGGCCTCGCGACGACCGGAACTGATCCGTGCCTTTCCCGGTCATCCCTCTGTTCGCGGAAAGATCGCATCATCCCTCCGTCCCGCTCGGTCGCAGGCCGGCCGGCGCGCGCAGCGAAGGTCAAGGGCGGCCCCCGGCCGGCGCATCGCGCGCACCCTTTACCGGAGCGAGCACGCTGGCAGGCTGGCGGCGGAGCGGGGGCGGATCGGTCGTCCTGCTCGCGGTTCTGCTGCTGTCGTCCGGTATCGGGCCGGACGCGGCGCGGGCACAGGACGCGCCGGCCGAACGCACGGCAACCAGCCATCCCTGGGCCGTTCACGTCGCAGACGCCGCGCGGCGCTTCGGCATCCCCGAGGCATGGATTTGGGCGGTGATGCGCGTCGAGAGCAACGGCGATTCCCGTGCGGTATCCTCGGCTGGCGCGATGGGCCTGATGCAGATCATGCCCGGCACATGGGCGAACCTGCGCATTCGTCACGGGCTGGGGCGCGATCCCTACAATGTGCGCGACAATATTATGGCGGGCGCGGCCTATCTGCGCGCGATGCACGACCGCTACGGCAACGCGACGGCGATGCTGGCGGCCTACAATGCCGGGCCGGGCCGCTACGACGAATACCTCTCGCGCGGCCGCCCGCTGCCCGCCGAGACACGCGCCTATCTTGCAAAGCTGGCGGCCATCACCGGCAGCGCGGGCGACAGCCAGCTTGCCGCCGCGCCGCCGTCCGATCGCTTCGCCTGGCGCCGGGCCGCATTGTTCGCTGCGCGGCCGAACGACGATCCGGCCGCACTGGAAACGTCACCCGGAAAACACGCGGACGACATGCGCGCGGCGGTAGAACCGGCCGCGAACAGTCTGTTCGTCGCGCTGTCAGGGCGGAGGCAGCCGTGAAGATCGCCTACGCCGATCCGCCTTATATCGGCTGCGCGCATCTCTATCGCAATCATCCCGACTATGCGGGCGAGGTCGATCATGCGGCGCTGATCGAGCGGCTCCAGCGCGACTATGACGGCTGGATATTGCACGCCGCAGCGACGCCGGAATCGGTCGCCGTTCTCGCGCCGCTGATCCGCGAAACCGGCGCGCGGTGGATGGCGTGGGTCAAGGGCTTTGCCGCCTTCAAGCGCAACGTGCCGGTCGCCTGGGCGTGGGAACCCGTCATCGTGAAGCCCGCGCGCAAACCCGTGGTCAGCAAGCGCCTGGTCATGCGCGACTGGATCGAATGCCCGATCACGCTGCGCCGCGGCCTCACCGGCGCGAAGCCCGAAGCGGTCTGTCATTGGGCGTTCGAGACGGTCGCCGCGCGTCCCGAAGATGCGCTCGACGACCTGTTTCCCGGCACCGGAGCCGTCGCCGAAGCTTGGCGGACCTGGCGCCTCAAGTTCGCGCTGCCGGGCGATCCCGTTGCAGCATCGCCGCGGCCCGGCAGCGCGCCGTCCGCAAGCCGGCGGCAGGCCGGCGCACCATGACCGCCCCCGTTTTCAGATTGCCCGGTTGGAAGGTGGAAGTGCCTGGAAGGGCAGGAAAAAGCCGAAGGAAGGGACGGCAAGATAGAAAGCGCACCCCAAATTCGCTGAAAGCCTTTGTCTTTCAACGATTTGGCGCGGGTGCGTCGGTCGGCGAGCGTGCCGCTCGGAAGAAAAAAGCAAGTCATTTCAAAGCGCCGAATGGCACCACAGGCCATTTTCGGCGGAAAGCAGCCCGGCCGTGAGCGAGGACGAGGATTTCCGCGTCCGGCCGGGCAAGGTCAGGAACAGGGGAGCCGGCCAGGGCCGCAAGGCGCAAGGATTTGTCGTCCAGGTGCTCCGCGTCGCCGCGCGCAGCGGCGGAGGCCGGCGAACGGGCGGCTGGGGCGGATCGCGGCGCGTCGGGCAATCGAACTTCGGCCGGGGCCGCACGTCCTTCGCGCGCAGCCGGCTGTTCGGATCGGGCCGGCGCGTGCTGGTCAAGATCGTGCCCCTCACCCGCTTCCACCGGAACGGGCGGCCGAGGGCGCCGCTCTCCGCGCACATCGCCTATCTCAAGCGCGAGGGCGTCACCCGTGACGGATCGCCCGCGCGGATGTTCGACGCCAATGGCGACGGCGCCGACGACCGCGCCTTCGCCGATCGCTGCAAGGACGACCGGCATCATTTCAGGATCATCGTCTCGCCCGAGGATGCGGCGGACCTCACCGACCTGCGCGAATATACCCGCGATCTCGTTCGCCAGATGGAAGCCGATCTCGGGACGCGTCTCGAATGGATCGCGGTCGATCACTGGAACACCGACAATCCCCACGTCCATCTGCTCGTGCGCGGCGTCGATGACCAGGGGGCCGACCTCGTTATCAACCGGGAGTATATCAGCCACAATCTGCGCTCGCGCGCCGAGGAACTGGCCTATGCCGAACTCGGCCCCAAGCCCGAGCATGAAATCCAGCGCGCGCTCGAACGCGAGGTGACGGCCGAACGCTGGACCAGGCTCGACGCTGAGATCGATCGCACGGCGGACGCACTCGGCGTCATCGACTTGCGCCCCCAGCAGCCCGGACCCGACGATCCCCAGGTCCGCCGCCTGATGATCGGCCGCTTGCAGCATCTGGAGACGATGGGGCTCGCAGCCGAGGCCACGCCCGGTCAGTGGGCACTGGCGGCGGATGCGCAAGCCAGGTTGCGCGAGCTGGGCACGCGCGGCGACATCATCCGCACGATCGGCAAGGCGCTGAACGATCGCGGCCTGCAGCGCCCGCTCGACAGCTACGAGATCGTCAGCGCCGCGCCGCAAAAGCCCATCGTCGGCCGGTTGATCGACAAGGGGCTGCACGACGAGCTGCATGGCTCGGCCTATGCCGTGATCGACGGCATCGACGGGCGCACCCACCATGTCCGGCTTCCGGGCATCGAGGCGCTGGAGCGCAGCCCGGATATCGGCGGCATCGTCGAGCTGCGCGCTATCGGCCGGCCGGGCGATCCGAAGCCGACGATGTTCCTGGCGACGCGATCCGATCTCGACCTCGCCGCCCAGGTGAACGCGACAGGCGCGACCTGGCTTGATCATCGTCTCATCGAGCGCCGCCGTGCGGTGACGGCCGCCGGGTTCGGATCGGAGGTGCAGCAGGCGCTCGACCAGCGCACCGATCATCTCGTGCGCGAAGGACTGGCCCGCCGCTTCGGCAACCGCGTGGTTCTGCAAGGCAACCTGATCGACACGCTTCGCCGCCGCGAGCTGGACGCGACAGGTGCCGAAATCGCGGGCCGGACGGGACTCGCCTACCGCCCCACCAGTCCCGGCGACAAGGTCGCCGGGACATGCCGCCAGCGCCTCGCGCTCGCCTCGGGCCGCTTCGCGATGATCGACGACGGGTTGGGCTTCCGGCTCGTGCCTTGGTCGAACGACCTCGAACGCCAGCTGGGCCGGCAGATCGCAGGCGTCGCCCGCGACGGCGGCGGCATCGGCTGGTCGCTGGGCCGCAAGCGCGGCCTCGGCATCTGAACAAGGAGATAAACCATGCCCGCTACCAAAATCCTCTGGGGCCAGATCATCGCCGTCTTCCTGATCGTGCTCGCCGCGATCTGGAGCGCCACGCAATGGACGGCGGCGGCGCTGGCATATCAGCCCGAGCTTGGCGAACCCTGGTTCATGGCGCTCGGCTGGCCGGTCTATCCGCCTTACGCCTTTTTCTGGTGGTGGTTCAGCTTCGATGCCTATGCGCCCGGCATTTTCCAGACCGGCGCCTATATCGCCGCGTCGGGCGGGTTCGTGGCGGTCGCGGTCGCCATCGCCATGTCGGTGTGGCGTGCGCGCGAGGCGAAGAACGCGGAAACCTATGGCTCGGCGCGCTGGGCGACCGAGGACGAGGTGCGCGCGGCCGGACTGCTCGGCGACGACGGCGTGGTGATCGGCAAGCTGGGCCGCGCCTATCTGCGCCATGACGGTCCCGAGCATGTGCTGTGCTACGCGCCGACCCGCAGCGGCAAGGGCGTGGGGCTGGTGGTGCCCTCGCTCCTGACCTGGCCGGCGTCGGCGATCGTCCATGACATCAAAGGCGAGAACTGGACGCTGACCGCTGGCTTCCGCGCGCAGCATGGCCGCGTCCTGCTGTTCGACCCGACCAACGCGGCGTCGGACGCCTACAACCCGCTGCTGGAGGTGCGGCGCGGCCAGTGGGAAGTCCGCGACGTGCAGAACGTGGCCGATGTGCTGGTCGACCCGGAAGGCTCGTTGGAGAAACGCAACCACTGGGAAAAGACCAGCCATGCGCTGCTGGTCGGCGCGATCCTGCATGTGCTCTACGCCGAGCCCGACAAGACGCTTGCCGGCGTCGCGGCCTTCCTGTCCGATCCGGCGCGCACGATCGAACAGACGCTGGCCGCGATGATGGCGACACCGCATCTCGGCGAAGCCGGGGTGCATCCGGTGGTTGCTTCGGCCGCGCGCGAGCTGCTCAACAAGAGCGACAACGAACGCTCGGGCGTGCTCAGCACCGCCATGTCGTTTCTAGGGCTTTACCGCGATCCCGTCGTCGCCCAGGTCACGCGCGCCTGCCACTGGCGCGTCATGGATCTGGTCGCGGGCGAACTGCCAACAACGCTCTACCTCGTCATTCCGCCCAGCGACATCTCGCGGACCAAACCGCTCATCCGCCTGATGCTCAACCAGATCGGGCGGCGGCTGACGGAGGAACTGAACCAGGGCAACCGGCATCGCCTGCTGCTGATGCTCGACGAGTTTCCCGCACTCGGGAGATTGGATTTTTTCGAGAGCGCGCTGGCGTTCATGGCCGGCTATGGCCTGAAATCCTTTCTGATCGCGCAGTCGCTCAACCAGATCGAGAAAGCCTACGGACAGGACAATGCGATTCTCGACAACTGCCACGTCCGGGTGAGCTTCGCGACCAACAACGAGAAAACGGGGGAGCGCGTGTCGAAGGCGCTCGGCACCAAGACCGAGATGCGGGCGATGAAGAATTATGCCGGGCACAGGCTCTCGCCCTGGCTCGGGCATCTGATGGTCTCGCGCTCCGAAACCGCCCGGCAGCTTCTGACGCAGGGCGAAGTCATGCAGCTGCCGCCCGACGAGGAAATCGTCATGGTGTCGGGCGTCCAGCCGATCCGCGCGAAAAAGGCGGCCTATTATGCCGATCCCCGTCTCGCCGCGCGGATCATGCCGCCGCCCGATCCGGCCGCATCGCCACCGCGGGAGGTCCGTCCCCACGACTGGACGGGGCTCGCCGCCACGGCCGATCCCGCCGAGATCGCGGCGATCATCCGGCGCCAGGAGGATGCCGCCAACAGCGGGCTGCGCCGCGAGCCCGAGCTTCCCGATCATGTCGCCATCGTGAAGGAGACGGCGCCCGCACCGCCCGCGCAGGAATTTTCCATCGTCGAGGACGAGCCCGAGGACGCCGCGCGCCAGGCCGCGGCGCGGCGCCGGATGCAAGGCATCGCACGGCAGGCGTCGCTCGATCCCGACGACGGCATCGAAATGTAGGAGGCTCCCATGCGCGTCCGTCTCAACGTCTATTTTCCGCCCGAACTGGCCCGCCAGGTGAGCGAGCTGGCGATCCGCCGCCGCATCTCGCGCTCGGCTATCGTGGAAGCGGCCGTTACGTCCTGGATGTCGCCGGACGGCGCCGACCGGATGGAGGCCGCGTTCGCGCGGCGGCTCGACCGTCTCTCGCGCCAGGTTCAGCGGCTCGAACGCAACACCGGCCTCACCACCGAGGCGCTGGCGCTGTTCGTGCGTTTCTGGCTGGCGGTCACGCCACCGCTGCCCGACGAGGATCAGGCGGCGGCCCAGGTCAAGGGGCGCAAGCGCTATGAGGGTTTTGTCGAGACGCTCGGCCGGCGCTACGCCAGCGGCAAGAGCCTGCTCGATGAGATACCGGAGGATATTGCAGGTCGTGACGGCGGCTCAGCCGACACATGACAGTGTGCGAACCAATCGGGGCCGGCCATGCGCGACTCGGCCAGCTATGTTCGCGAAAATAGCGCGGGCGGAGAGCGGCGCCGAAAGTGTCCGACCGCAACGCGCACTTATCTACCGCCGTCACTACTACGCCCTGACATAGTTGTTGCCCCGCGCGATTTCCTGTCTCTCTTGATGTGCCCCTGACGCCGGGCGGCGGTTCGCCCGGCCCAATTCAGGGGCCGTTCCTTGTCCGTCCAGTCGATCCGATCCGAAGCGAACATGCGCGGCGCGCGGATGCTGCGCACGGCGCTGGGGCCGTCGATCGCGGCCTGGCTCGACGATGCCGCCGTGATCGAGGTGATGCTGAACCCGGACGGCCGGCTGTGGGTCGACCGGCTGGGCGAAGGCATCGGCGACACCGGCATGATGCTCGGCGCGGCGGATGGCGAGCGCATCGTGCGCCTGGTCGCGCACCATGTCGGCGTCGAGGTCCATGCCCGGTCCCCGCGCGTCTCGGCCGAACTACCCGAAGGAGGGGAGCGGTTCGAGGGGCTGCTGCCGCCTGTCGTCGCCGCCCCGGCCTTCGCGATCCGCAAGCCGGCCGTCGCGGTGTTCACGCTGGGCGACTATGCCGCGGCCGGCATCATGTCGTCCGCCCAGGCGGACACGCTCCGGCAGGCTGTTTCGGCCCGCGCCAACATCCTCGTGGCGGGCGGCACCGGCAGCGGCAAGACCACGCTGGTCAACGCGCTCCTGGCCGAGGTCGCAAAGACGACTGATCGCATCGTCCTGATCGAGGACACGCGCGAGCTTCAGTGCGCCGCGCCGAACCTTGTCGCCATGCGGACCAAGGATGGCGTCGTCTCGCTGTCCGATCTCGTGCGGTCCAGCCTGCGCCTGCGTCCCGACCGTATCCCCATCGGCGAGGTGCGCGGCGCGGAGGCCCTCGACCTCCTCAAGGCCTGGGGCACCGGGCACCCCGGCGGCATCGGCACCATCCACGCCGGGACCGCGATCGGCGCGCTGCGCCGCATGGAGCAACTCATCCAGGAGGCCGTCGTCACGGTCCCCCGCGCGCTGCTGGCCGAGACCATCGACCTTATCGCCGTGCTGGTCCGCGACGGGCACGGCCGCCGTCTCGCCGAACTGGCCCGCGTCGAAGGGCTCGACGCCGCGACCGGCGACTACCGCCTCACGCCGCTCATCACCCCCCAGACCGGAGACCTGCCATGACCAACGACGCCAAGCCCATCAGGACCATGAAGGGCCGCCTGCTCGGCGGCACCATGCTCGACCGCCTCGGCCATATCGGCATCACCGCCGCTGGCCTGCTCTACGCGATGCCCGCCCATGCGGGCGGATCGTCGATGCCGTGGGAAGCGCCGCTGCAAAGCATCCTCGAATCGATCGAGGGGCCGGTTGCCAAGATCATCGCGGTGATGATCATCATCGTGACCGGCCTGACCCTGGCCTTCGGCGATACGTCGGGCGGGGCGCGGCGAATGATCCAGATCGTGTTCGGCCTCAGTATCGCGTTCGCGGCCAGCTCCTTCTTTTTGAGCTTCTTCTCGTTCGGCGGCGGGGCGCTGATCGCATGACGGGCGCGGCCGATCACGGCGAGCCCATCGCGGGCTATTTCGCGCCGGTCCATCGGGCGCTGACCGAGCCGATATTGCTCGGTGGCGCCCCGCGTTCGCTCGCCATCGTCAATGGGACGTTGGCGGGCGCGATCGGCCTGGGCCTGCGCCTCTGGATCGCGGGCCTCGCCCTCTGGGCCATCGGTCACGCGCTCTCGGTCTGGGCGGCGCGGCGCGACCCGCAATTCGTGGACGTGGCCCGCCGCCACCTCCGCTATCCGACGTGGATGCGGCCATGATGAGCCTGCGCGAATACAGGAACCACGCCGCGCATCTGGCCGACTTCCTGCCCTGGGCCGCGTTGGTCGGCGAGGGCGTCGTTCTGAATAAGGACGGGAGTTTCCAGAGGACGGCGAAGTTTCGCGGCCCCGATCTTGACAGCGCGACGCCGGCCGAGCTGGTCGCCACCACCGCGCGGCTCAACAATGCGCTGCGCCGGCTGGGCTCGGGCTGGGCGATCTTCGTCGAGGCGCAGCGCACGCCCGCGCTCGACTACCCGGAATCCGATTTCCCCGATCCCGTCTCGGCGCTGGTCGACATGGAACGCCGGGAGCAGTTCCGCGAGGAAGGCGCGCATTTCGAGAGCGGCTATTATCTGACGCTGCTCTGGATGCCCCCGGCCGAGGACGCCGCCCGCGCCGAAACCTGGCTCTATGAAGGCCGTTCCGGCACGGGCGTCGATCCGTGGGAGTTGCTCAAGGGCTTCACCGACCGCGGCGATCGCGTTCTCAATCTGGTCGAGGGCTTCGTGCCCGAGGTCCGCTGGCTCGATGACGCCGAGACGCTGACCTGGCTGCACAGCACGATCTCGACCCGTCGCCAGCGCGTGCGCGTGCCCGAGACGCCGATGCACCTCGATGCGCTGCTCGCCGACGAGCCGCTGACCGGCGGGCTCGAACCCCGTCTGGGCGACCATCATCTCCGCACGCTCACCATCACCGGATTCCCCAGCGTCACCTTTCCCGGCCTGCTCGACGAGCTGAACCGGCTCGCTTTCGAGTATCGCTGGTCGACGCGGGCGATCATGCTGGACAAGACCGATGCGACGAAGCTGCTGACCCGCATCCGCCGCCAGTGGTTCGCCAAGCGCAAGAGCGTCGCGGCGATCCTCAAGGAAGTCATGACCAACGAGGCATCGACGCTGCTCGACAGCGACGCCTCCAACAAAGCCCTGGACGCCGACACCGCCCTGCAGGAGCTGGGCGCCGACTATGCCGGCATGGCCTATGTCACCGCCACGGTGACGGTGTGGGATCGCGATCCCGCGATTGCCGCCGAGAAGCTGCGGCTGGCCGAGAAGATCATCCAGGGCCGCGACTTCACGGTGATCCCCGAGGGGATGAACGCCATAGAAGCGTGGCTCGGCTCACTTCCGGGCCACACCTACGCCAACGTCCGCCAGCCCCCGGTCTCCACCCTCAATCTCGCCCACCTGATCCCCCTGTCAGCGGTATGGGCGGGGCCGGAACGGGACGAGCATTTCGGACAGCCCCCTTTGCTCTACGCGAGGACCGAAGGCTCGACCCCGTTCCGGTTTTCCCTCCACGTCGGCGATGTCGGCCACACCCTGATCGTCGGGCCGACCGGCTCGGGCAAGTCGGTGCTGCTCGCGCTGATGGCGATGCAGTTCCGCCGCTATGCGGGGGCGCAGGTCTTCGCGTTCGACTTTGGCGGCAGCATCCGCGCCGCCGCGCTCGGCATGGGCGGCGACTGGCAGGATTTGGGCGGAATGCTCGCCGACGAGGCCGGCGATGGTGTCCAGCTTCAGCCGCTCGCCCGGATCGACGATCCGGCCGAGCGCGCCTGGGCCGCCGAATGGCTGGCCGCGATCCTCGCCAGCGAGAACGTCACCGTCGATCCGCAGGCGAAGGACCATCTCTGGTCGGCGCTGACCTCGCTCGCCACCGCGCCGGTCGCGGAACGCACCCTGACCGGGCTCGCCGTTCTCCTCCAGAGCCAGCAGCTCAAGCAGGCATTGGCGCCGTGGTGCGTGGGTGGCGCCTGGGGCCGACTGCTCGACGCCGAGAGCGAACGGCTCGGCGACGCGGCGATCCAGGCGTTCGAGACCGAAGGATTGATGGAAAGCGGCGCGGCGCCGGCCGTGCTCTCTTATCTGTTCCACCGCGTCGCCGGCCGGCTCGACGGCAGCCCCACGCTCGTCATCATCGACGAAGGCTGGCTGGCGCTGGGATCGCCGGCCTTCGCCAAACAGCTATCGGAATGGCTGGTGACGCTGCGCAAGAAGAATGCGAGCGTCATCTTCGCCACCCAGTCGCTCGCCCAGATCGAGGGCAGCCCGATCGCGCCCGCCATCGTCGAGAGCTGCCCGACGCGCATCCTCCTGCCCAACGAGCGCGCGGCCGAGCCGCAGATCGCGGTGATCTACGAGCGGTTCGGGCTCAACGCGCGGCAGATCGAAATCCTCAGCCGGGCGACGCCCAAGCGCGATTATTACTGCCAGTCGCGGCGCGGCAACCGCCTGTTCGAGCTGGGGCTGGGTGAGGTCGCGCTGGCCTTCGCCGCCTCCTCCTCCAAGACAGACCAGCTCGCCATCGCCGGGATCATCGAAACCCACGGCGTAGACGCCTTTGCCGCCGAATGGCTGCGGCATCGCGGCTGCGCCTGGGCCGTCGAGCTTCTTCCTGAAGCCCATCGCCACCCCCACCAGGAGTTGCCCCTATGAAGTCCACCATCCTGCGCCGCGCCCTTACGGCCGGCGTTCTCGCCACGTCGAGCATCATCGGCATCACCGCGTCCGCACCAGCGCACGCGCAGTTCGGCGGGATTGTCTATGATCCCACCAACTACGCGCAGAACGTGCTGACCGCCGCCCGGTCGCTGCAACAGATCAACAACCAGATTCAGCAAATCCAGCAGCAGGCGACCAGCCTCATCAACGAGGCGCGCAATCTCGCTTCGCTGCCGCTCTCGACGGTCGACACGCTCCAGCAGCAGGTCCGGCAGACGCAGCAGCTGCTCGGACAGGCCCAGCGCATCGCCTACGATGTTCGGAACATCCAGCAGGCGTTCGAGGGCCGCTACAAGGGAACCGCGCTCACCGGCACCAACGCGCAGATGATCGCCAACGCCAATGCGCGCTGGGAGGACAGCGTCGGCGCGTTCCAGGACGCCTTGCAGGTGCAGGCGGGCGTGGTCGGCAATATCGACGACGCCCGCACCACGATGAACAGCCTGGTCACGGCCAGCCAGTCCGCGACCGGCGCGCTCCAGGCGGCGCAGGCGGGCAACCAGCTTCTCGCCCTGCAATCGCAGCAGCTCGCCGACCTCACCGCCGCCGTCGCCGCGCAAGGCCGGGCGCAGTCGCTCGACGCCGCGCGACAGGCCGCGATCGAGGCGGAAGGGCGCGAACGCTTCCGCCGCTTCTTCGGCCGCAACTGACGGGGAGCCCTGCCAATGTCCCGCAACGCCAAGATCGCCGGTGTCGCAGCGCTCGGCGGCATCATGCTGGCCGTCGCGCTTGCTGGCTTGCGTGAACCGAACGACCCGCCCCTCGGCGCGGTCCTTCCTACCATTGAGCAGGGAGAGCAACAGAAGCGGCTGACGCGCGAACTGGAGCGTTGCGCTTCGCTCACCATGCCGGATTCCGGGTGCGAGCAGGCATGGGCGGCGAACCGCCGCCGCTTCTTCGGAAAGGATAGCGACGCGCCCGCGACGGCCGGGAATGCATCGCTCCCCGCCGCCTACAATAGCGCGGGCAGCGATGGCAGCCGGGCGAACGAGGCTATCCGGCCGGAGCTGCCCGGCAACTTTGTCGCCGATCAGGCCGGGAGCACCGCGCCATGAGCGATACCGGCATCGTCGATACCTTCCTCGACACCTTCTCCACCTACATCGATTCCGGCTTCGGCCTGCTTGGCGGCGAGGTCGGCTTCCTATCGTCGACGCTGATCGCGATCGACGTGACCATCGCCGGGCTATTCTGGGCCTGGGGCGCCGACGAGGACGTGATCCAGCGGCTGGTCAGGAAAACCCTCTATATCGGCGCCTTCGCCTTCATCATCGGCAATTTCCAGTCGCTTGCGACGATCGTGTTCGAGAGCTTCGCCGGGCTGGGCCTCAAAGCGAGCGGCGGCACGCTGACAATCGGCGAGTTCATGAAGCCGAGCACCATTGCCGCCAAAGGGCTGGATGCGGCGCAGCCGCTGATCGACGCGGCCGAGGCGTTCAGCAGCCTGTGGGCGGTATTCGCGAATCTCGCGATCATCGTCGTGCTGCTGCTGTCCTACCTGATCGTCATCCTCGCCTTCTTCTTCATGGCCGGGCAGGTCTTCGTGACGCTGATCGAGTTCAAGCTGGTGACGCTGGCCGGGTTCGTCCTGCTCCCGTTCGCCTTCTGGAACCGCACCTCGTTCATGGCCGAAAAGGTGCTGGGGCATATCGTCTCCAGCGGGATCAAGGTGCTCGTGCTCGCCGTCATCATCGGGATCGGCACGACCTTGTTCAGCACGTTCACGGTCACGATCGGACCCGAGCCCAACGCGCGGCAGGTTCTGGGAATCGCGCTCGGCGCGCTGTCGCTGCTCGGCCTGTCGATCTTCGGCCCCGGCATCGCCAACGGCATCGTCTCGGGCGGCCCGCAGCTCGGCGCGGGCGCAGCGGCCGGAACCGTGCTGGCGGCAGGCGGCGCGCTGGTCGGTGGCGCAGCCGCCGCGAAGCTGGGCCTGGGCGCTGCCGCCTCGACCATAGGCGCGACCGGCCGGATGACCGGCGCCGCCGCACGAGGCGGCGCGCGCATGGCTGGCGGCGCAGCGGGCGCTTACAGCGTCGGCTCGTTCGGCAGGAGCGGCGCGGGCGCGGTGGCGGGCGGCATGGCCGCTGTCGGACAGAAGGCGGCGAGTGGCGCTGCCAGTGCCGCGTTCTCGCCGCTGCGCCGGATGGCCGGAAAAGCCGGCGCATCCATGAAGGATAACTTCCGCACGGGCGCCCGCGCCGGCCTCGGTGCTGCGCCCGCATCGGGAAGCTCCGCGCCCGCAGCCCCGGCTTCCGCTCAGCCCGCATGGGCCTTGGCCATGAAGAACCGCCAGTCCGCCAGTCACGGCGCGACCGTGCTCGCCCACACGATGAAGGCCGGCGACAGCCACGGCGGCGGCGCCGGTCCCGACGTCAAGGAAAGGGAATGATCCGAAATGTTCCGACGACCCACCATCCGCTACGGCGAGACCCCCGAGCCCGCCACGCCCTATCAGCGCGCAGCGCAGGTCTGGGACGACCGCATCGGCTCCGCCCGCGTGCAGGCCAGGAACTGGCGCCTCGCCTTCTTCGGCGCGCTTGCCTTGTCGGGCGGGCTCACCGCCGGCCTCGTCTGGCAATCCGCCCGCGGCCACATCGTTCCCTGGGTGGTCGAGGTCGATCGGCTGGGTGAAGCGCAGGCGGTCGCCCCGGCCGAAGCCGGCTACCGCCCGACCGACCCGCAGATCGCGTTCCATCTCGCCCGCTTCATCGAGCAGGTCAGAGCGATCCCGGCCGATCCGGTTATCGTCCGCCAGAACTGGCTGCGCGCCTACGACTTCACGACCGATCGGGGAGCGGTGGCGCTCAACGACTACGCCCGCGCCAACGACCCCTTCGCCAATGTCGGCCGGGTGCAGGTCGCGGTGGACGTGTCGAGCGTGATCCGGGCATCGCCCGACAGCTTCCGCGTGGCCTGGATCGAGCGGCGCTATCAGGACGGTAGCCTCGCCGCCACCGAACGCTGGTCCGCGATCCTCACCGTCGTCGTGCAGCCGCCGCGCACGCCCGACGCCCTGCGCAAGAACCCGCTCGGCGTCTTCGTCAACGCTTTGAATTGGTCAAGGGAGCTGTCGCAATGACGCACACGCCATTTCGCCGTTCCGCCTCGGCGGTCCTGCTTGTCTCCGCCACCGCGCTCGCCGGCTGCGCCACCACATCGGCGAAGCCGCCCTCCATAGCCTACGACGATCCGCCGCGCGAGATCGCGGCGACGCCGGCCGCGGAACCGCCGCGCCCCGTCGAGGTGGTGACGATCCCCGAACCTCTGCCGCTCCCCGGCCAATTGAAGCCGGTCGCGGCCGGAGCGGCGACTTCCGAGCCCGCCGATCCGCGCCGCCGCGTCGGGGCAGCCAACGCCGCCGCGCGCATCCAGCCCACCCGCGACGGCTATGTGAACGCGATCCAGCAATATCCATGGACCGAAGGTGCGCTCTATCAGGTCTATGCCGCGCCCGGACAGGTGACGGACATCGCCTTGCAGGAAGGCGAGCAGCTCGTGGGGCCGGGGCCGGTCGCGGCCGGCGATACGGTCAGGTGGATCATCGGCGACACGGTGAGCGGCAGCGGCGCGACGGCGCGCGTGCATATCCTCGTGAAGCCGACGCGGCCCGACCTTTTCACGAACCTCATCATCAACACTTCCCGGCGCACCTATCATCTGGAGCTGCGCGCGACGGCTTCGACCTACATGGCGTCGGTATCGTGGACCTATCCGCAGGACGCGCTGATCGCCTTGCGCGGGGCCAACGCCGCCGCGGCATCCGCCGCCCCTGTGGCGAGCGGACTCGACCTCGCCGCGCTCAATTTCCGCTACCGGATCGAGGGCGACCGCGTGGCCTGGCGTCCGGCCCGTGCGTTCGACGACGGCCGGCAGGTGTTCGTCGAGTTTCCGGCCGGGATCTCGCAGGGCGAGATGCCGCCGCTGTTCGTGACCGGCCTGGCCGACGACGCCGAGCTGGTCAATTACCGCGTGCAGGGCCGCTACATGGTGGTGGACCGGCTGTTCACCGCCGCCGAGCTGCGCCTGGGCGACCGGCGCAGCGAGCGGCGCGTGCGGATCGTGCGCGACGGCGCGGAACCGCGCCGCAGGGGGCGGTGATGGCCGATCCCGCCGCCACGCCCGTCCAGCCTGCACGTGAGCAATCTGTGCCGGCCGCGCCGCAGGCATCCCCGCAACCCGCATCCGCGAATCCCGCCGCCTTCCAGCTTCGCGGGCCGGCGCCGCGCGTCATGCGCCTGTCGAGGAAGGCGCTGGCCACGCTCGGCGTCGTCGCCGGCTTGAGCATCGGCGGCTCGCTTTATTATGCGCTCGCGCCCAAAGGGGAGAAGGCGGCCAGGGAACTCTACAATACCGACAGCCGCGCCGCGGCGGAGACCATCACGTCGGGGCCGAAGGATTACGGCCAGGTTCCGAAACTCGGAAAGCCGCTCCCCGGCGATCTCGGCGGGCCGATCGTCTCGGCGCAGCAGCGCGGGCAAGACGTGCCCGCGCCGCCGATCGGCGCGCAGCCCGATCCGCGCGCCCAGGCCGCCGAAGCTGCGCGCCAGCGCATCGCCCAGGAACGCGACGCCGCCCGCACCAGCACGGTGTTCCTTGGGCAAAGCGGTGCCGGGGCCGTCGCGATGCCATCCTTGCCCGGATTGGCGATAGCAGCGCCGGACACCTCCGCTCCGCAATTCCCGGAACAGCAAGACGGCTCAGCGGCGCAGGGCGATCAGGCCGGAAAGCGGGCGTTCATGGCGCAGGCCGCCAACCGGCGCACAGTCAGCGCCGAGCGGCTGACCGCGCCGGTTTCGCCCAACATCGTGCAGGCGGGCAGCATCATCCCCGCCGCACTCATCACCGGCATCCGCTCCGACCTGCCCGGCCAGATCACCGCCCAGGTGACGGCTAACGTCTATGACAGCCCCACAGGGCGCATCCTGCTCATTCCGCAGGGCGCGCGACTGATCGGCGAATATGACAGCGAGGTTGCTGCGGGGCAGACCCGCGTGCTGCTCGCCTGGGACCGGCTCATCATGCCGGACGGCCACTCTATCGTTCTCGAGCGCCAGCCCGGCGCCGATGCGGCGGGTTATGCCGGCTTGCAGGACCGCGTGAATCAGCATTGGGGCAATCTGCTGAAAGCCGCAGCGGTCTCGACCTTGCTCGGCGTCGGGACCGAGCTGGGGGCCGACAGCGAGGACGACCTGACTCGCGCGCTCCGTCGCGGCTCGCAGGACACCATCAATCAGACCGGCCAGCAGATCGTGCGGCGGCAATTGAATGTGCAACCGACACTCACCATCCGGCCGGGGCATCCGCTCAGGATCGTCCTGACCCGCGACCTTGTATTGGAGCCCGTTGGAGGCACACGATGACGAAACTGAAGCTGGGGCCGATCCCGGAGGACAAGCCCGTCAAGCTCGCCGTGGAGTTGCCCGCCACCGTGCATCGCGATCTCGTCGCCTATTCAGACGCGCTCGCGAAGGAGACCGGGCAACAGCCGTTCGCACCGGAGAAACTCGTCGCGCCGATGCTGGAGCGGTTCATGGCGACCGACCGCGCCTTTCGCCGGCATCGCGCGCAGGGGAGTTGAAGGCGGTGTAAATCCCGCCTCAGTTGCCGAAGAACCGCTTGTGCCGCGCCCTGCCGTCCGCCTCCGTGACGGCCATCTCGGCATTGAAGCATTCGTCGCCGCGCACCGAGCCTTCCGCGCATTGCGTCAGAACCTGCCGGGCCTCGCCGAGATGCGCCGCAAAATACTGCTTGCCGCGCGGCTCAGCCGGCGAAGCAGCGGGAGCCGGGCTCGCGACGACTTGCGCCTGCTCGACCGGCGCGATTACCGGCCGGAGCACGAAACCCGCTCCGAACCCGACGATCAGCGTGACCAGCACGATGATGAGTGTCTTGCCTTGCGCCATGACGCGCTCCTTTCTCCGGTTGCAAATCAGGCCGGCCATTGGTTGCGATCCGGCTTGTTAACGTCGCATGTCACTGTCTCGCGCGTTCACGGAATGTCGAACGACAGTGCATGGCGGTCGCGCACGAAGGCGAGGAACCGCCGCAGTGCGGGATTGCCGTTGTCCTCTCGCCAATAGCCGGAATAGCTGACGAACGCCGGTCCCTGCTCGCCGAGGATGGGCCGATAGACGACGTCGGGATAGCGCGCGCCGGTCCCACCCTCGCAGATGATCGAGACACCGAGCCCGCCGCCGAGCACGCTCAGTATCGCTTCCCGGCTCGCCTGGTGCATCCTGATATCGGGAGGCTCGCCCGCCATCATCAGACGGCCGAGCAGTATGTCGCGAATCTCCGGGCCGGGATCGGCGCCGGGCAGCAGGAAACGCTCGCCACGCAGATCGGTCCAGTGAACGGTCTCGCGCCCGGCCAGGACATGACTGTCGGGCAGGGCGATCATCACGCGCTCGTTCCAGAACGACGCGTGCCGGAAATCGGCGTGGTTCGCTTCGCCCACCAGGATCGCGATGTCGATCTCGCCCGTATCGAGGCCGGCAAGCAATGCGCCCCGGTCGGCCTCCACGCCATCGACCTCGACGTCGGGGTGGGCCGCGCGCCAGCCCAGTATCGTCGCGCGCAGATGGCCGGCCGAAATCGCGCTGTTGTGCCCGATCATCAGCCCGCCGGCGCGGCCCTGACCAGCCGCCCGCATCATTGTCGCCATCTTTTCCGCGTTCGCCACCATCGGTCGCGCCGCGCGGATGAACTGCGCGCCGGCAAGGGTCATGGTGACGCCCGCTTGCGAGCGATTGAAAATTCTGCCGCCGATCACCCGCTCCAGCTTCAGGATGGCGCGGCTCAGGGTGGATTGCTCGACGTCTAGCGCCCGCGACGCGCGATATAAGCTGCCGTGATCGGCTGCTGCAATGGCAAATCGGAGTTGGCGAATGTCGAAAGGCATCGGAACTCCTTCGACATTCATTCCACGCGAGGCGCGGTCAGAAGTGACTGATAACTTCTGGCTTGGCGGCTTTTGGCAAAGCATCTCAGCGTTGTTTCAATACTGGAGAGGACCGAATCCTTAGTTACGTCGCCAGGATGGACGGCCACCCGAACCGTCAACAGCGGATGAAGCACCTGGCGAGCAAGCGCTGCGGAGGCTAGAGAAGACGCCGTCCTTGCAGTCGATCTGCTTGCCCAGGTGATCACTGGTGCGGTCGAAGTCCCCCTACGGTGTCTCAGGGAATGAGAACCGAAGCTCATGCCGCAGGAGGCGGCCTGCACCAAAGCGACAAGGACGCCTCTCGACTGTAGGCTACTCGAAGCCGTGACGGGGTAGTCGGCGAACGCCATACAAGTCGATCGACTAAGGTGCGGATACAGCGAGGCCACGCGATCATGCCTACTTTCTAATTTCGACGCCCGGCCGCCTCAGATTTTTTCGAGCAGTATTGCGACGCCTTGACCGACTCCGACGCACATTGTGCAGAGAGCCTTGCGTGCACCGCTGCGAATGAGTTCCTCAGTCGCTGTGAGTACGAGCCGCGTGCCGGACATCCCAAGGGGGTGGCCCAGCGCGATTGCTCCACCGTTCGGATTGACGTGGTCGGCACAGTCGGGAAGGCCGAGTAGCCTCAGGACCGCCAAACTCTGGCTCGCGAATGCCTCATTGAGCTCGATCACATCGATCGAGCTCAATGGGATGCCGAACCGCTCAAGGAGTTTCTGGCTCGCTGGCGCGGGCCCGATCCCCATGATGCGGGGTGCCACTCCCGCGACAGCTGCCCCGAGGATTTTCGCCCGCGGCGCAAGCCCGTAGGAGTCAACTGCTGCCTTGCTGGCCACAACGATTGCGGCAGCCCCGTCGTTGATGCCGCTCGAATTGCCGGCGGTTACTGTCCCGCCATCACCGGCGATGGGCTTCAATGCCGCTAGCCGCTCGATTGTAGTCGCACGAAGATGTTCATCATGCTCGAATTTTAGTTCTGTGCCCTTTGGCCCAGCGACCCTCACCGGTACGATTTCCAGTGAAAGCCGCCCACTTATTTGGGCGGTAGCCGCACGACGCTGGCTTTCCAAGGCGAAGGTGTCTTGGTCGTCTCGGCTTATACCGAACTCGTGCGCGACGTTTTCGGCGGTCTCCGGCATGGAATCGGTTCCGTATCGCTCCTTCATCAGGGCATTTGCGAACCTCCAGCCTATGGTGGTGTCATGGATCACGTTGGCGCGCGAAAACGCGCTTTCCGCTTTTGGCAAGACGAATGGCGCCCTAGACATGCCTTCCACACCGCCGGCCACTATCAGATTTGCTTCTCCTGTCTTGATCGCGCGAGCAGCAAGGATGACAGCGTCCATCCCCGAACCGCAAAGCCGGTTGACCGTCGTACCCGGGCATTGCTCGCCAAGACCAGAAAGCAGAGCCGACATACGTGCGATGTTACGGTTGTCCTCGCCTGCCTGATTGGCACAGCCAAGAATTACCTCATCGACATTTCCATCGATAAGCGGCCACTCGGACTTGAGAGCGGAGAGCGGCACCGCAGCGAGATCGTCGATCCGAATACTGGACAGACTTCCGCCATAGCGTCCGATGGCGGTGCGCACGGCCCCGCAGATATAAGCTTCGCTCAAGTCAGTTTCCCTCTGTCGCGTCAGACCGAGCGGCCGGTCAATTTCGTCAGCCGGATATCGCGTGATTGTCAGGCGCATTCGCCCAGTTCGTCATGCGGATGACATCCTCCAGCTTTCGCAACTGAGCTTCGATCATGGTACGCAAGGTGCCATCGAGAAGCTGCGAACGATCCTCGCTGAACTTGCTTGGCGCCAGACCCACGAAAATCTCGGGCGTCGCTACCAGATTGGCCTCAAGAAAGGTCAGCATCATCCGCATGTGATATTGCATTCGCGCTCCACCGAGCGGGCCGGCGCTCGCGGACTGAAGAGCAACAGCCTTTCCTTTCAGCGGCTGATTCTCGACTCGCGAAAGCCAGTCGAAAGCATTCTTCAGCGCTCCCGGGATGGTCCAGTTATATTCTGGACTCACAATTACCACTCCGTCGGAGCGGCGAATGGCTTCCGCCAGCGCGAGGACTGCTTCGGGTGTCCCGGCGCGCTGATGTTCATCGGCGTCATAGAATGGAAATTCAGCAAAGGACGGCGCGGTATCCATCGCAAACGATGCAGGTGCGAGCGACGGGAGCAGGCGGAGGAGTGCCGAGTTGTAAGACCCTGCCCGGAGGCTCCCGCTGATCATAAGTACGCGTACCGACATTCCGTATCCCCATGCAGAAAAGATCTGCAGCGACCTATCGTCTTGTGATGATTAGCGTCAAACTTGGGGCTTTGATCGTTCCCTGGAATTTTATCTTTAATAAACAGGAAGTTGTAGTCGCTTCATGCTCGTGATGAGAGTGCCGCATTTGGGTAATGCGTACTATTCACTTCTGAGTGATCGATCCGGGTGGCAAATCCGAAGGAGCATTGCCCCGTTAGTGCAGGCATTTTTGGAGCCGTACAGGTTGAGACCTCTCAGTGAAAAACGAGCGACCCTTCGGGTTCGGGATCGTGATCATGCTTCGATCGACGACGTCATCCGGTCGAGGACCTCGACGCGAAAATTCAGGACCGAGCCGGTTGGGGAGGAGCTGGTACGCGAAATCCTCGATGCCGCGCGGCACGCGCCGAGTGGAGCGAACATCCAGCCTTGGCGGGTTTATGTGGTTTCCGGCGAAATTCAGCACAAGATCGGCTCGACTCTCCTCCTGGCGCATGAAACTGAGAAAGACAGCTACGCTTCCGAGTATGCCTATTATGCGGAAGAGCTGCCGGAACCCTATCTTTCCCGGAAGAAGGACTTCGGCAGAATATTCTACGGATCACTGGGAATCGAGCAGGCCGACATGACGGGACGTGCACGACAGACCGGCAAGAACTATGGATTCTTCGGCGCTCCGGTCGGTCTCATCGTGACGATTGATCGACGTCTGGAACAGGGCAGCTGGCTGGATCTGGGAATGTTCCTGCAGAATATCATGCTGAGTGCAAAAGGGCGTGGCCTGAGCAGCTGCCCTCAGGAAACGTTCGCGAAGTACCACAAGCTATTGCGGACACTTCTCCCCATTGCAGATGCGGAAATGGTCGTTTGTGGAATTTCCATGGGCTTTGAGGAGGACGGCAACGCCATTGAACCTCGTTTGATGCCCAGAGCGCCAGTCGATGAATTTGCATGTTTTCTCGGCTTCAATTGAGGATTGGATTTATCCATGGGACATCGCGATCAGCTGATCGAACGCAGCATTTCCTTTCTCTCTGAAGTGAAGGACATGACCGCAAGCCGCGACTTGGAAGTCTGGCTGAACGAGAAGTACGGCCCCGCTACCGACACATATCGTGAACTCGCTACACTCATTCGATACGGCATCGACGAAGGTTGGGCGGCAAACCAGGAGATCGCTGGCAAGAGCTATCGTCGCAGCCGAATCATCGAGCCAGGGCCAGAAACCTTTCATTTCAGCATTACCGCCGTCTTCATGGACAGCAACGATGCGCGTGCCATTCGCGACGCGGACGGAGAGATCATCTTGCGTGGCGACTACCATGGTCATCCCTACGGTGAGTTGAACATGGTGGTTCCGATAGACGAGGGTGCCCAACTCCGCGGCTTGCACGGCTGGCAAGGTCCGGGCTGGACGGCTCCGGACCCAGGAAGTCGGCACTATCCCGAGGTGCGTGGCGGTGCGGTGATTGCATTGTTCTATCTTCCGGCAGGCCGCATCAGCTATGACTTTGCTCCGCCTAACTGATCGCCGTCGGAAACCAGACGAGATACCAAGCTCCGCAAAATGCTTCTGAACCATATCAATCCTTCATCCTTGTCGGATCGCTGGTGCCAGATCATGCCGATCTGCTGTGAGGCACAGGGATAGGGAAGTTTGTCGAGCCTTACTGGATGGGTCCTGCAGAAATGTGCGCCTAGCGGGTGTGGAATGATGGCGGTGAGATTTGCCTCCACGACAAGCTCGGGCAATAGCAGCGCATGGGGGATGGCCAACAATGGACGGGGTATCAAGCCGCAATTCCGAAATGCGCGCTCAAGTGCTGCCTTGTCGTACATCTCGGTTCTTCGGCCCAATCCCCTTTCATAGATGAAGCCGCCGATTGCGCCCTCTTCTTCGCCGCCGACGGACACCACGGCCAGTCGCCGGCTATGCAGTTGGTCGGATCTCTCGATAGGCGTGCTGCCAATGGGAGAGATCAGCACGTCGCGATAGGCAGCCATCGGATCGAACCGCATGTGCTCGGGCCATTCTGAGAAGCTTCCCAAGGCCACATCGATCCGACCGAGATCAATCATCTCTCCCAGATCCACGCGCGTGCCCGGTTTGACGACTAGAGATACACCGGGCGCGCTGCGCCCGAACTCGCGCAGCAGGTTTTGAACCGTGAGTATCGAGAGTGCGTCGCTCGCGGCCAGCGTAAACGTACGATCCGATGTGGCAGGATCAAATTCTTGCCGTTCAACAGCTGTCCGAACTATCGCCAGCGCCGCCACGATCTCCGGAGCGAGTTCCAGCGCGCGTGCCGTTGGCTTGAGACCCCTGCGTGTTCTCAGAAATAGGTCGTCGCCGAGCTGGTCGCGGAGGCGGGCGAGGGCGTGGCTGACCGCCGATTGGCTCGTGCACAGCAGGCGACTGGCCCGGAGGGCGCTCCGCTCCTCCATGACCGCCGCGAAAACGCGAAGGAGGTTGAGGTCCAGCTGTTTGAACGATGGGGCCATTGAACCATATTGCCGGAAAAGACGGACAAGCACTTTTGTTCTGGCCGCTCAGACATTTGAAGGCTTCCATATGGCTGCACAAACGAGCCGCATCGGAAGGGATGCGTAATGTGCAAGTCCGCATAAGCAAATGACCGCCGGGCAAATGTGGCAGCTAGCCGTTCCCCGCATAAACTTCCCGATCATCGATTGTCCGTGAGGCGGACGAGGCTCGGAGGCAACGGCATGGAAAACTATAGGATGTTGGTAGGCGGTAGCCTCATCGACGGAGACGAGATGGCCGATGTCATCAATCCGGCAACGGCAACGGTCGTTGCGAAAGCGCCTGTGGCAGACGCTGCTATTGTCGAAGCCGCCGTCTCAGCAGCGCATGCAGCGTTCGCGAGCTGGTCCATCGTGCCTCAGGCCGAGCGCGGCCAACTTGTCGCGCAACTTGCGAGTGGCATCGAAGCACAAAGCGCAAAGTTTGCTCGACTCCTCGTCGAGGAGCAGGGCAAGCCTCTCGGACTTGCCGAAATGGAAGTCGGGCAAACGGTTTACATTTTGCGCGCGTTTGCGAGCATGGAAACGACCGAGGAAGTCCTTCGCGATAATGAGGGAGAACGCATAGTCGAACATCGCACGCCGCTCGGGGTCGTCGCCATGATTACCCCCTGGAACTTCCCATTGCTTCTGCTGGCCACCAAATTGGCTCCGGGTCTGACTGCCGGCAATTGTGTCGTTGTCAAGCCAGCCCCGTCGACGCCCTTGACAACTCTGCTTCTGGGCGAGCTTTGCGCTGACATTTTCCCTGCCGGTGTCGTGAACATCATCAACGGACCAAGCCAGATCGGAGCGCTGCTGACGGAACACCCACTCATCGCGAAGATCGCGTTTACAGGTTCGACGAGCACGGGGCGCCACGTAATGGCGAGCGCCGCATCGACGATCAAGCGCCTGACCTTGGAACTAGGTGGCAATGACGCTGCCATCGTGATGAACGATATCGATCCTGAGGAAGTCGCCGAGCGCATTTTCGCTGGCGCAATGGTGAACTCGGGCCAAGTCTGTGTCGCCATAAAGCGGGTATATGTTCACGAGAATGTGTACGATGCGGTATGCGAGCGGCTAGCGGCCCTTGCTGAAGCTGCGGTCGTCGGTGATGGTTTTTCTCAAGGTGTGCAATTCGGGCCGTTGCAGAACGAAGCGCAATTTGCGCGCGCAAAAGAGTTTCTCCGGGAGGCTGCGAGAGATGGCACGATCATTGCCGGCGGCGATCCTATCGACCGACCGGGCTATTTCATTCCCCCGACGATCGTTCGTGATATTGACGACAGCGCGCGGCTGGTGACCGAGGAGCAATTTGCTCCCATTCTTCCGATATTGAAGTATGTCGACCTTGACGATGTCATTGCGCGCGCCAATTTTGGTACGTTCGGATTGGCCGCTAGCGTCTGGGGCAAGGATCTCGATGCCGCCTATGGCATCGCTCAAAAGCTCGATGCTGGAACGGTTTGGGTAAACAAGCATTTCGACCTCCCGCCGGATGTGCCTTTCAGGGGGGCAAAGCAGTCGGGCCTCGGCGCAGAGCTCGGCCGCGAGGGCATGGCCGAATACAGCCAGCCCAAGATCATTAACATGGCCACTCAGTAGAGTCGGCTTCTTGGTTGATGGCCGGAGGCGAATCGGTTGTGCGATAGCGCCGAAAAGGCTATAGTGTCAGTTTGATCGAAAGAGTGAATCAAAGTGAGTGACGTCAACTCAGATGAATGAGCCGCAATAACGATCGATATCGTTGTTGCGGCGATGAGCTGGATGCAGTCAACGCCTAGCGTGCTGCGTGCAGGATGCCGCTATATTTCTGCGGAGTTCTGTCATGCTGGCGTTGACTCGGCGCTATCGCCGTCACCTGTCTTCCTATCTATTTGACGCAGTAAATGCGGCGTATGAGCCATTGCTGCGCTCATATGATCAATATCTTCATGTTCGACGCATGTCGTTCGTCGGTTCGTGGCACATCGGGGAGGAATCCCTATGACAGCCATGCTCGCAGAACGAATGCTGAATCTGGTCCCACGCGACTACGAGATCGTCGAGCGCGAAGATGTCGGTTTGACCGCTCTGATCGCGACACGGCCGCAAAGGATGGACGCGGAGGGGTTCCGGAACGTCCTGATATTCCCAGGTGGTGTAACGGTAAGCTGGGCTTCGCTCCATCGTCTCCGAGATGTGCAAGAAAGTGAGGAGAGCGATGGCGCCCTCCGGATCCACATACGCATGGCAGGGCGTTCCATCATCACTTCTGCATCAGCTCGATCATTCGAAATCGAACCAAGAAGCTGCACCGTACCAATCAGCCCTGCGGGAGTGGTGCGTACTCAAAGCTTTTTTTCGGGGGACGAAGAGCGATCTGTAACGGTTTCGTGCGACAAAAACTACTTGATAGAGTATCTCGGCTTGGACCCGAGCCTATACTCCGGGGCGCTCAGTGACTACCTGAACGACGTGAACGGGATATGCGGGATCATATCTACCGATTTGTCGTTCGAGCTTCGAGAAGCGGCCGCCGCTTTCTTCGAGGCTGCTGGTGCACCGTTCGCTCGCTGTCTCCTTCTGCAATCCAGAGCCAATGACATCATTCGCATCTTCTTCGAGCAGATTGTTCGGCGAGATGCTCGCGGTTCGCAGCCGCGGTCAAGAGACAGACTCGCTGTCGCTCGCGTCATGAAAATCCTTGAGGACAGGTATCAACAGCCGCCGCCTGCAAACGAAATTGCTCGCCAAGCCGGCATGAGCTTGTCGAAGCTTAGCAAGCTGTTCAAGGCAGTCGAGGGTAAGACGATGATGGAATATCTCCTCATGGTAAGGATGCGGCGGGCTTTGGACCTGATGCGTGAGGGCGATCTGTCGATAACGCAGATTTCTTACGAAGTCGGATACGAGTACCCGGCCAATTTTTCGACGGCTTTCCGACGGTTTTTCGGCACATCGCCTCGTGAAGCACTGTCCCAAGTCTGACCCAAGGCGAGGCTGGACGCTTCACCTGCCGAGCTTAACATCGGTCTGGCAAGCGGCGAGAAATGTCTGCGAGCACCTGGTCGAAAATCTGCTCGCCTCGATGCAGAACATAGTTCTGCCAGTGCGGATCGTCGGGCGCGAAGAAAGCTTTGAAAGCATCGCGTGCCGCTTTGAGCCTCGGATCGTCAGGCGTGCTGGCGAGATGCCGGGTATGGCGATGCTCGTTGATCATTGCAGCGACGAGCTGCGGCTGCGGTAGCGTGCCGATCTCGAGCACGCCGGCGATTACTTCCGCGTCTGGAAGCATCGCTTCGTAACCATCAGTCGTGTGACCGGTCGTTTCATACGTGGTGGCGGTAGGGCGAGCCCGAGGAGCGAGAATCCAATCGCCGAATACCTCGTGAGCTCGTTCGAGCTTCGAGCCCGTCTGCATCGCGACAACGCAACCATGAGCGTAAGGCCCGTAGCCGGTGTGATAATCTACCATGTAGACGTGCCGCGCTGATCTCCCTTCCTCAGTGATGATTTGCTCGATCGTGCTGCGGGACCAGGCCGGTTCCTTCCCCCCAAAGCCAATGCCGCTCGGGAAATGATACTGTCCGGAGAGGGCCACGTTGATGAAGGCTCCCAAGCCATTTTCCTCGATGAACCTTTCAATGATTGCGTCGGAACCTGCGACATCCGCAGGTTCCAGAGAAGCAGAGTCGATCGCCTCCTGAAGATCGATGAGCCTTTCCGAAACCTCTGTCTGCGTCGGAAATACGGTGAAGTTTCGGCACAGGTCTACATTGTCTTCCGTATAGCGCCGGCCATGAGCCGAGCCCCAGGGGTTGATAGCATGGATCAGCACGACCTTGACGTCCGCAGGCAAGGCAGCGAGCTTTCCGCCATTGACCAGGTCGATCTGACAGGCGGAACCTGCGATCAGTTCAGGGCCATGAACGCCGGAGGTGAGGAAAACGGTGTTGGCCGCTTGTGGGGATCCGAAGACAGCTACATCCACGTGTAGAGGCTCACCGGATGGTCCGCTTAGTGGATGTTCGATCGAATAGATCCTTGCAGCTTTGCCCGTCGTAGCCTGCAGAAAGTTATCACGTGCTGCCAAGTACGTTTGATTGAATACCTGCAGGTTTTTAGACATCATCGATCTCCTTTAGGAAAATCTAGGGGAGGTGTGGTTGGGACGCTTTTGCCTCTTTGGCGAAAATGATTGAGCGCTCATCGAGCAGACACGTGTTGATCTTCGGGTTTTCGGCTCGGCTGCCCGATCGATGGTTGACCAGATAAAGTCCGAGACCGACGAGCGCTCCGCCGATAATCTGATGGAGCCCCAGCACCGAACCAAGAAAGGGCACAGCGAGGAGGGATGTGAAGAGGGGAGCAAGGAAGAGGAAGCTGCTTGCCCGTGTTGCCCCACCCTTGGACAGAGCGACGAACCAAAGCCCAAATGACCCGGCCGAAGCAGGTATGGAAAGCCAGAGAAACCATATTACCTGGGCAAAATCGAGATGTGTCGGCCAGCGCTCACACTTAAGCTGCGCGATCGACATGAGAGTTAGGGCACCAACGAGCATCTGCCAGAAGTTGAGCGTGGCAGGCCGCAGGTTTGGCTGAAACTTTCTATGTGCAATTGTTGCCCCCGCCCAACAGAAGGCGGCCGCGATAGCCAGCCCGTGGCCAATCAAGCCGTTTGCGGACACCGTGATCTTGCCCCCGACGATGACGGGGATACCTGCGCATCCGACGACCATGCCAAGGCGATTTATCCGGTTGAGCTGCTCACCCAGCGCCCTTCCTGCGACGAGCATCACGATCAACGGGTTCGTGAAGAGGAGGATCGCAACGGTCGCAGCATCGATGAAGCGCATAGCTGCAGACACCAACGCCATGACCGCCGCAATCTGAAGGAGACCGAGCAGCAGCGTCAGGACTGCATCGCGCCGGCGGGGCGAACGCCAGCGAAATCCATCGCGTGGAGATTCCATCAGAAGAAACGGGAGAAGTGAGAGCGTCGCAACGAGAAAGCGGCACCCCGATAGCAGCAGCGGAGGCAAGCCACTCTTCAAGAGCAACTGTGTCGCAACAAAGCTTGAACCCATTAGGAAGGTCGATGAAAAGATTATAACCAAAAAGCTGGCGCCTTGCCCCGAAGGCGACCTCGAAAAAGGAGACATGGTCTAATTTCGGTCAGCTCAGGATTTCCGCGAAGTCCTGCAGATCGGTCGCATCGTTCATTGGACTTGTTACAAAGCGATATAGGCCCTCGTCTCCAGCGATGGCTATTTCGGTCTCTAAAGATGCGCGCCTGTAGAAGAAGGCTCCAGCCGCTTGAAGTCTCTCGGCTTCTTTGATTTTCATGATCGCGAAGACAATGTTGGCTTCGGGCGTCCAAGCGATCCGAGCTGCACCAGATCGCATCAGTATTGCAGTTAGTTCCGCCGCAAGCCTGTTAGCCTGCCTCGCCCACTTCCGCCAATTGTCTTCTGAAAGATAGGTTTCGAGCTGGGCAGAGATGAAGCGGGACTTTGAGAACAGATGCCCGGCCTGCTTTTGTGCATAAATCATATGTTCCGCATACCGAGGATTGAATACGAGGAGCGCTTCGGCGCACCAGCAGCCATTCTTGCTCGCACCGAAGGAGAGCATGTCGACGCCCTGCCTCCATGTCATGTCGGCGGGTGTGACATCGAGAGCGACGAGAGCGTTTGCAAACCGAGCCCCATCCATGTGGACCGCGATATTCCTCTTTCGGGCTATGGACGCGATTTCAGCAATCTGATCGAGCTGATAGAGGGTGCCCCACTCGGTCGCCTGTGTAAGCGTAACTGCTGACGGCTGACCGACGTGGACAAAGCCCTCCGGCAGTCGGCCGAGCGCAGCAGCAAACTTCTCAGGGGCAATTTTGCCCAGCGCGCCTTCGACAGGGGTGATCCGCAGGCCTCCGCCGATCTTCTCGATGGCTCCACATTCTTCTTCGAACATATGCGCATTTGCATGGCTGAACACCACGCCGCCGGGGCGACCAGCTGCCGACATCGCAAGACTGTTGGCAGCGGTGCCGGTTCCCACGAGAAACATCTCGAGATCGTGCTCGAATATCTCCTGGAAGCGATGGACGAGCGATCGATCGAGTTCGGAATTGCCATATGCGGCGGCGAAGCCGTCGCAATGGTCGACGAGAGCCTGAGCCACTTCAGGAAGGGCGCCCCCCCAGTTATCGGAAGCGAAATGCATCGGTCATATCTCCCTGGCCAAGCGATCGATCGTGCGTACGAGGGCCATCGGCTCCTGCGGTACGATATCTCCTCAGTGGCTTCTTCGGATCAGATCGGCCGCCCGTTCGCCAATCATGATGCACGGTGCATTTGTATTCGCGCTAACCAGCGTCGGCATGATCGAGGCATCCGCAACGCGAAGACCGGTGACGCCCTTGACGCGCAACTCCGGATCGAGAACCGCTGTCGGCCCAATTCCCATCGCGCAAGTGCCAGTCGGGTGGTACATCAGGAAGGCGCTCTGACGGATATACTCGATCCAATCAGCGTCGGTTTCGACCTGCTTTCCGGGTAAGCGTTCACCTTTGTCATATTCACTGAATGGCTTGGAACGGAAAATCTTGCGCACGATCCGGCATCCTTCGATGAGCTGCTTGATCTCATCATCTCCGCCGAGCAGCTCATGTTGGATAATCGGCCGCTCACTTGGATCGGTGGAGCGGAGCAGCAACTGACCGCGCGTCTCGGGCCGGCAGATGTTGATGGCAACGCCAATTGCCGCACGCTTGTACAGGTGTACGCCGTCCGGCGTGAAGTCGTACGCGATCGGCGAGAACGACAGTTGGATGTTGGGCCACTCGAGATGGTCTCGCGTGCGAATGAACGCGAGAGCGGAGGCAACGCATGCCGTGGCTGGCCCTCGCCCAAACAAAGCGAAGTTCAAGCCATGCTTGACTATCCTGGCGACGCTTTGCACTTCGACATTGAGGCTATCGATGCCGACATGGGTCGACATCAACACTCCGGGATGTTCCTGCAGATTTTGCCCCACTCCCGGGGAATCGACGACAACAGGGATGCCATGCTCGCCAAGATGCTTTGCCGGGCCAATGCCCGAGAGCATCAATATTTTCGGCGACGACAACGCGCCGCCGCAAAGAATGACCTCCTTGTTTGCCAAGTAGCGAACCGTGCGCCCGTTCTGAACGCCTTCGACGCCGATCGCGCGGCCTTTCTCGATCAGTACCCGACTGACCATGAAATGCGTCTCGACCTTCAGATTGGATCGGCGCTTCGCCTTGGCCAGATAGGCGCGTGCCGTTGAATGTCGCCAACCCTTGTTCTGGGTGGCTTGGCAGGGGCCGATACCCTCTTGCTCGGCACCGTTGGTATCCGGATTGTGCGGAATCCCCGCACGTACGCCAGAAGCGATGAATGCGTCGGCCAACGTGGTCGATAGGCGGGCATTCGATACGCGCAGAGGGCCCTTGTCGCCGCGAAAGCGCGAGCCGCCGTTTTCGTTCGTCTCGGCCTTGTTAAAGAACGGAAGCACGTCGTCATAGGACCAGCCCTTGCAGCCGAGCTGAGCCCATTGATCATAATCGCCGCGATTGCCGCGAACATACATCATCCCGTTGATCGACGAGCCGCCGCCGAGGACTTTGCCGGCCGGCCACATGTCTGCTCGATCGTTTCGTGAGGCATCCGGTTCCGCTTGATAGAACCAGTTGTACTCAGGATTCATGATCGCTTTGATCGAGCCCGCCGGAATCCGAATGAAAGGCGAGCTGTCCCACCCGCCGGCTTCGAGCAACGCGACCTCAAAACGCTTCTCTTCGCTTAGCCGAGATGCGACCACCGCGCCACTCGAACCGCCCCCAACGACGATAAAGTCCGTAGTTCTAATATCTTGCACAATGCCCTCCATGTGAAGGCCGCTCTAGCGCACCTCGGAAAGTTGGACTTTTGCGGTAGTCGCAAACAGATTTGGCGCTTGGGCCGATCTGCGATGTCGGCGGTGGCTAGCGATCCAGCGGCGCGAGGCAGCCAATTTGCTCCACGGCCATCCGACGGCTGTAGCTGGAGAGAGCGTCAACGCCGAACTCGATTCCGTAGCCGGACTGACCGGCAGGCTCCAGTGGAAGCGCCAGACCAGTCGCCGAGTCCTGACCAGCGACGGACTTGATCTTCAAATGACCGACGCAGAGTTCCTGCCGTAACATGTTGGCTCGAGCCAACTCGCCGGTCCAGAGCGTCATCGCCAACCCGTAGCCGCCGAGGCCGGCCAGTCTCACGGCATCGGAGATGCTATCATATGGAACGACTGCAAGGATCGGACCGAAATATTCATCTCGCAATATCGGCGATGTTGGGTCATCCGCTCTGACCACTGTCAGCGAATGATTCAGCATGTCGTGCTGCACGGGACGACCATCGCGGATGACTTGTTCGCCGCGACCGAGGGCCATGTCGACTGCCGATCGGATCCTGTCCGAATGAGCCTTGGACGCCAAGGGCCCGAATTTTGTGTTCGGCTCGAGAGGATCACCCGGCAAGAAATCTGCTGCAGCGGCTACGAGAGCGTCCGAGAATTGGTCAATACGATCGCTTGGGACGAGGATTTTTGAGCGGGCGACGCAAAGCTGACCGCTATTTGCATATGCTTCCGCTACAGCGTCGATGGCTATGCCCTGATAGTCGGTCATGTCGTCAAGAACCACGATCGCGTTCTTTCCTCCGGCCTCGATGATAGCAGGCACGAGCCGCTCGGCCGCGAGCTTGGCGACAGAGCGGCCCGTCTGGGTCGAGCCCGTGAAGGCAAGCATTGCAACCCCGGGATGGCTGCAGAGCGCTGCGCCCGTCGCCGCTCCGCCAGGGAGGACAGACAGCAGACCGACGGGGATGCCCGCCTCTTCGGCGAGGGTGCCAATCAGTATCGCGGAGCGGGGCGAAATCTCGGACGGTTTCAGCACCATGCCATTGCCGGCCGCGAGTGCTGGCCCAACTTTCATGGCGGCGTTTATACTTGGGTAATTCCACGAGACCATCGCGCCAACGACACCGTAGGGCACTCTCAGCGACAGAGAGATCGCCTCGCGCGACGACGCAATGACTTCTCCGCAAGCCTTGTCGATTGCCTGAGCGTACCAGCGCACAATGTGAGCGGCAACGCAGGCTTCCATCGTCGCAACGGCTATCGGTTTGCCCATGTCGACACAGTCGAGCATGCCGATGCGCTCGGCGGCGGCCTCTATTGCGTCGCCCCACCGCAGCATCGCCATTCGCCGTTCACTCGGCGCGAGCCGGTGCCACAAACCAGCAGCTCGACCCGCTGAACCGACGGCCCGCTCGACATCAGCGTGTCCGCCGGCGCGAAACTGAAGGGCTCTGTCCGGAGCGGTCGGGCTCGTCCAGTCGATGACTTCGCCGCTCATCGGGGTCAGGCTCCCGATAATTCCATCAAAGCTCGTCATGTCGATCTCGGTCACGGCAAATCCTTTGACAGCGAAGCAGCGTTTCGCTGCGGGCCGACGCTCCTTAACAAGGACACGATTCCTGAGTGGTCAAAGCCGCCGGCCAGTGAGGCCGGCGGCGGATGTTCACCAGCTGTAGTTCAGCTTCACGCCAAACTTGCGAGGTGGAAGCACCGAGGCGCGGGTGAACGGTTGGAACGGCGGTGCGAACCGGCGTGTAATGTTGAAGTTGTCCGTCACATTGTCGACGTAAACGGTCAGCTCCCATCGGTCTCTCTTCAGACTGGCGCGGAGGTCGAGCTGGTCATAGGATTGAACCTGCAGGATCGGATCAAACGGAGGAGCCCCGTTACCGGAATAATACGGCCCCACATAACGATAGTCGGCTGCGAGATTGAGTTCAGTGTCACCGATCGAGACAGTGTAATCTGCGCCGCCTGAAGCAGTCCACTTGGGGACATAAGGCAACGCATCGCCGGTCAGATGGGATCCTACCGGGCTCGTAATAGAGGTGAAGCGCGCGTCGGTATATGCAGCGTTCCCGCGAATCTTGAATCCGCGGAACGGCATGGCGGTTGCTTCGAACTCGAACCCGCGGTTACGGGAGGCACCGACATTGGCAGTGACACCGACAGGGAGACCGGTGACCGGGCTGATGGCAACAGAAGCCAGCTGCATGTCGTCCACCTGAACGATGAAACCAGCAACGCTGGCGATCAGGTGTCGGTCAAAGAGCGACGCTTTCAGCCCCACCTCATAATTGGTCGACTTTTCGTTGTCGAAAGCGATCCCAACGGCTGCACTGCTACCCGGATATTTGTCAAAGCCGCCTGAGCGATAACCTCGCGACACAGTCGCGTAAGTCATGACATCAGGCGTCCAGTGAACGGAGAATGAAGCGGACGGCGAGAAATTGCTGAAGCTTTTTGACGTGACTCCGCTGAACGCGTCGTTCGCGCCCACAGCCGGCACGATCACGACGCCCTGCTGGAATGCCCGCGTCCGCTCCCAGCCATATCGCCCGCCGACAGTCAGCTCGAAGCGATCGTTGAACTTGTAGCCGACTTGACCGAAAGCGGCCCAGCCGCGACGCCGCAACCTCGTCGCTTCCCGCACGTCGTTGGCGGGATTGAAAATCGGCGGAAAGGCGCAGATCGTACAGCCAGACAAGGCGAAATTGCGGTTCTGTTCGTGGATATCCTGAAAGGCGTACAATCCGCCAAGCCATGTGAAAGACCCGCCGCTCCTCGACTCGAAACGAAGTTCTTCGGAGAGTGCTGACTGGGTCGTGCGCTGGTCCTGAAAGTTGTCGGGGTCCGAATATCCATCAAAGTCGTACCAGAATTCGGTCTTTACGTGCTGATATCCGGTGATCGACTTGATCGTAAACGCCGGAAGATCGTACGACATGGTTAGAGAGCCGCCAAAGCTCGTGTCGGGCGAGACAACCTTGCGATCATCGAGTGTGGCATAACGCTTCGCGCCGTCGTCCACGACGCCGTAACCGAGATAACCGTTTCTGTTGCGAGAACCATCCAGTCGGAGAATGATCTCGAAGTCTTCGGTGGGCAATGCGCGAAGCACGAAGCGCCCGGCCAGGCTGCGAAGCGTATCCTGATCCTTGTCGATGGTCAGGTTGTGGATGTAGCCATCGGTGCTGTAATATTGACCAGAAAGGCTAGCGAAGAGCTTGTCCTCCACCAATGGGCCGCTGAAACTCGCGCCGAGGCGAACGCTATTGAAGTCCGCATATTCTGCGCGCAGCTTCCCACGAAAGGTGCCGTCGGGCTTCGCGGTCACAATGTTCAGTGCACCGCCTTCGGTGTTTCTGCCAAAAAGGGTACCTTGCGGCCCACGCAAAACCTCGATGCGCTCCAAGTCGAGGAAGCCAGTGTCGAATGCCAGGCTCGGTTGATAGACGCCATCGACGAAGGTTCCGACAGCGGGATCGTTGGATGCCGCCGCTCCGACGCCGCGAAGTACGAGATAGGTCTGGTTGGGAAGCGGCCCGAACGCCTGGTTCTGGCTGGTGAAGAGGCTCGGAACCGTCCCGATCAGGTTTGTCACATTGTCGATGCCCTTCTGTTCGAGGGCAGCTCCGCCGATCGCCGAGACCGCCACCGGGATATCCTGGAGGCGTTCTTCGCGCTTGCGGGCGGTAACGACAATGTCGAGCGATCCGCCCGATGAGGACGCGGAAGAATCTTGAGGCGCCTCGGGTGTCGCCTGCCCGAAGGCTGGCGTCGCCGATCCGGCCAGAACAGTAGCGGCAAGCAGGGCCGCTACCGACCCGTTCGTTCTATTCGACCGAGACATAAACCCCCCTTATTATTTGCTGGAAGGAGCCGTACGCATGCCGCGCCAGCTGCCTGTCCAACTTCATAAGGCGAACGTCCTCCTCGCTGCTTTTGCCAATCTCTCTTCAATCATTGCACTTATGTGAAATACCTTTGCCGCGTTGCGCGGGCAATGATCAGTCCTTCGCGAACAGATTTGCCTCTTCGATGCCCGCAAGTGCACAAGCTTCGTCATTGTCCGAGGTGTCGCCGGTAACGCCGACGGCACCCAGTGTCTGGCCGTCGCTGTCAACCACGATCACTCCTCCGGCGGCCGGCACCATACCGAGAGGCGCTATGCCTACGAGCGAGTTGAAAAATGTCGGTCGTTCGGCCGCGATCGCCGCGATCGAGCGGGAAGAGACGCCGAGATTCAAGGCGCCGGCCGCCTTCGCGATAGCAATTGCTGGTCGAAGATGCGACGCGCCGTCCGCTCGGTGCAGGACTATTGTATGACCTCCCGGATCGAGCACGGCTACGCATAGCGGCTTCAGTCCTTTTTCGGCACCGGCCTTGAGAGTGCGAAGTGCAATATTCTGGGCTTGCTTCAAGCTTAGGATCATTCTCGAAATCCTTCTGATGAATAATGTGGATCGAAGCTACGCGGCGAAGTCGCTGTCCAGGCGCATGGCGATCATCTCGGCAGTTGCAGCGGAAAGCGTCCAGCCAAGATGGCCGTGGCCGGTGTTGTAGTAGACGCCACGCACTCTCCCCGGCCTGACAACAGGCAGCATATCGGGCGTCATGGGGCGCAGGCCTGCCCATGGGGTGACGCTGTCAGTATCCATTTTGGGGAACAGGCGTTCCGACCAGCGCAGCAACGGGCGGATCCGGTCAGCGCGAATATCTAGGTTGAACCCATTGAACTCTGCGGTGCCGGCCACCCGGAATCGATCTGGACCGAGGCGGCTTGTGACGATCTTCGCAGCGTCGTCGAGCAGGCTGACACTCGGTGCAGCTGTTCGGCTCTGCTCGTCTCTCAAGTTTACAGTGATGGAATAGCCCTTCACCGGATAAATGTTTACTTTCTCGCCGAGCTTTCTGGCGATTTCTCGGCTTTCAACCCCTGCGCAGACAACGATGGCATCAGCTGTCTGAGAGGCGATCGGCCGACCACTCTCGTCATCGGTCAAGCTGATGGTACAAATCCGGTTCTGTATCTCCACTCGCCGGACAGCAGCTCCAAACTTGAAAATCACGCCTCGGCGTGCACACGCATCTGCGAGCCCGCGTGTGAACTTGTGGATGTCGCCCGTGGCGTCCCCCGGGGTGAAGAATCCGGCGTGAAGAGCGCCTTGCAGGCTCGGCTCGATCGCGCGCATTTCTCCAGCTGACACTGCGTGCCTTTCGAGCCCGCCCTTGAGGAGGAGGGCGTTGCCCACTTCGGCAGCACGAAACTCCTGTTCATTGTGGTAGAGATGAAGGATTCCGCATCGCTTCAGATCGAAATCGATGCCCTCTGCTTCCGCAATGGTGAACATATGCCTTCGCGCGTCGAGTGCGAGACGAACGGTCGCGATCGTGTTTCTTTCGTGCCGAAAGATATTGCCGCAAAACTCGGCGAGCCACCCGTATTTGTGAAGGCCGGGCTTGAGGTTCAGCAACAACGGCGCGTCATTTTTCAAGAGCCATCTCATACCCTTTGCGATGGTGGCCCAGCTGTTCCAGACTTCGGCATTGCTTGCGGAGAGCTGGCCACCGTTGGCAAATGAGGTGACCATCGCCGGATAGCGGCGACGATCGTAGACGGTGACTTCATGACCGCGGACAGCCAAGCTGTAGGCGGTTGTTACGCCGGTAATGCCGGCGCCGATGATGCTAATACGTGCCACTGGGAGCCGCTCCCCAAAAGGTGGTGGATGCGCCCCATCTGTCCGCTGTGCCTGAGATCGCTATCCCGTCGGCGGGCACCCAGGCGGGCGCCACTCTCCAGATATCTTGATGCCCTGCGGTCCTTTTGCCTGAGAGTTTCCGGGGCGGTTGCTCCTTCGGCGCCGGCGAACGGTCTCTCCCGCAATGGCAAGTCTGGCCTGCCTGGAAATGTGCGCTCAAGTCAATTCGGACGACCGAGAATGACGAAACCGCAAACGTCCTTCACATATCGTCAAAAGCAGCAGCTCCATGCCGATGCGAAGGATAAGGTTCGAAGGAAAATTCCGAACAGTTCCGAGGCTTATAATGCTTTCAAAAATTCGAGGCAGCGCGTCCGAAGCGCTTGAGGGTTTGCTGTTCGACGGAATGTCGATCATGTCGGGTGGCTTTGGCCTTTGCGGAAACCCGGAGAACCTTATCGCGGAGCTTTATCGAAGCGGTACCCGAGGGCTTACAGTGATTTCGAACAACGCGGGCGCAGAAGGCTTTGGTCTGTGGCAGCTGCTGCAAAGCAGGCAGATCAGTCGCATGATCGCATCGTATATTGGCGACAATCGTCTTTTTGAGCGGCAGTTCCTGGATGGTGACATCGAACTTGAGCTGAATCCGCAAGGTACGTTAGCCGAGCGCATTCGCGCCGGCGGCGCCGGCATTGCGGCATTCTATACCCGGACCGGGGTAGGAACCGTCGTCGCGCAAGACAAGCCTGTCGAAACTTTCGACGGCGATGAATATATTCGAGAGCGCTGGCTGAAAGCTGATCTTTCGATAGTCAAGGCTTGGCGGTCTGATCCCGAAGGCAATCTGGTTTTTCGAAAGACAGCGCGGAATTTCAACCCGATCATGGCGACAGCCGGACGGGTGACGGTCGCCGAGGTCGAGGAGATCGTGCCAGCTGGCGCCATCGACCCGGATGAAGTGCATACGCCCGGCATTTACGTCGATCGGATTGTTCGAGCGACGGGCCTCGAGAAGAAGATCGAAAAGCTGACGATTCGCGCTCGGGAGCCTGCATGATGGCTTGGTCGCGCGATCAGATGGCAGCGCGCGCTGCTCGAGAACTCAAGGACGGATTTTACGTAAATCTCGGAATCGGCATCCCTACGCTGGTTGCCAACCATGTCCCCGAAAACGTGACCGTCACGCTGCAAAGCGAAAATGGCATGCTCGGAGTGGGCCCTTACCCGTTCGCTGATGAAGCTGATGCAGACTTGATCAATGCCGGCAAGGAGACAGTCACCACGCTGCCGACTTCGAGTTTTTTCTCGTCTGCCGACAGCTTCGCCATGATCAGGGGCGGGCACATCGACATGGCCATCCTGGGAGGCATGCAAGTCGCGTCGAATGGCGACCTCGCCAACTGGACCATTCCGGGCAAGATGGTGAAGGGGATCGGAGGAGCGATGGATCTGGTTGCAGGCGTCAAGCGGGTGGTGGTCGTCATGGATCATACGTCCAAGGATGGCGCGCCCAAGATCGTCCAGAAATGTACTCTGCCCCTGACCGGCAGGTCGGTGGTTGATCTGATCATTACGGACCTCGGGGTGATGGAGTTAGACCCGCAAGCCGGAGTGCTTGCGCTGCTCGACATGGCACCATCCGTCTGCGTCGAGGAAATCGCTTCCAAGACGAATGCCCCTCTCTTTCTGGGCAAGCTCCGGGAGAATTGCCTGTGACAACGGACATCGCATATGCGCCTGACGACGCGGGCTTGCCACCACTCCTCTACCCAGAGTATCGCTCGACCGGATTGCGTAGTCCGCGTCACCCCTTGGTCAACGCTCCGCAGACTTTGACTGAGGTGAGCGGCCCCAGCGGTTGCTGGAGCGCTCTTATGGGTCAAGCCGAGGTAGACCTAACGTCGCAACATGGATCTGCTCCCCATGGCCAGCGCATCCGCATCTCTGGCAGGGTGCTGGATGACAGTGGTCGTCCGGTACCAAACACCATCGTCGAAATCTGGCAGGCGAACGCGGCCGGGCGGTATATCCATCGCAACGATAATTGGGACGCGCCGCTCGATCCGAACTTCACCGGAGCTGGTCGGGTGATTACCGATGATCAGGGCTGGTATTCCTTCACGACCATCCGGCCCGGAGCTTACCCTTGGGGTAACCATCACAATGCATGGCGCCCGGCTCATATTCACCTGTCGTTGCTTGGCCCCGCCTTCGCCACTCGTCTCGTCACCCAAATCTACTTTCCTGACGATCCATTGATCGAGATCGATCCGATCGCGAATGCGGTTCCGATGCCGTATCGCAATCGCCTCATCTGCCGGTTTGATATCGACACGACCATCGCCAACTGGGCGCTCGGATACCGTTTTGACATCGTGCTGAAGGGGGCAATGCAGACGCCCTTCGAGGGTACTGCCAATGGATAACGACTTGGAAAAGCGTAAAGCGTCTGCGCGGTTCGATAACCAGGATCCTCGATTATTCGGTCAAACTCCTTGGCAGACTGTAGGCCCCTTCTTCCACTACGGTCTGCCTTGGAAAGGCGGCGCTGACTTGGTGGGACTGTCAGATCTGGGAGCCCGACCGGAGCTCTTCGCGGATGATCACTATGTTCTGAATCGCCCGACGCGAACGGGCGCTCCCAGAGGGGATGTGATAGACATTGCTGGCCAGATTCTCGACGGAAATGGCGACCCGATTTCAGACGCATTGGTAGAAAGTTGGCAAGCCAACGCGTCGGGAAGATATTCCGGAGGGGCGGATAAGCGAGCCGAAATTCCACTCGATCCGGAGTTCATAGGGTTCGGCCGATGCGCTACCGACGAATCCGGCGTGTATCGCTTCCGCACTGTTTTCCCGGGCCGCGTGCCCGGACCAGGCAATTCGCTCCAAGCTCCCCACATCGCGTTATCGATCTTCGCGAGAGGGGTGCTGCGAAGACTTTGCACACGCCTGTATTTCGACGGCGCAGAAGGCAACGACACAGATGCCATCCTCTCCCTTGTGCCATCGGACCGTCGATCGACGCTTGTTGCGCGCCAGCGCGATGATGGAGTCTGGTGGCTCGATATTCACATCCAAGGTGATGCAGAGACGGTCTTCTTTTCGCTGTGAGCAGGCTCCTTCACGATCGTTCAGCGACAACGCCGGCGATGCTGGCGGTCTATGACGACCGCTCGACCGTCAAACACGCCCTGGAATTTGAGGCTGCATTGGCGCAGGCTCAAGCCGCAGAAGCGATCATCGAGGAACGCGTCGCCGATGAGATCGGCGCCGTCTGCGCGTCGCTCGCCATCGACCCTCAAATCCTCGCCGACGAGGCTGCGTTCGCAGGTACGCTCGCGATACCGCTGATCGGCAGGATCCGTTCGGCGATGGCGCCAGAGACGGCGATGGCGGTCCACAAGGGCGCGACCAGTCAGGACCTGGCTGACACGGTGATGATGATGCAGGCGAGAGAAGCCTCCGCATTGCTGATCGACGATGCCGATCGTCTCGACCTTGCCCTGACAGCCTTGGCGGAAAACTATCGCCGCGTGCCTGCCGTAGGCAGGACGTTGATGCAGAATGCGATGCCAATATCTTTTGGACTGCGGATCGCCCAATGGCGTGCGGGGATCGCCGAGGCAGCGGCGCGCATGCGAGCCGACGCCGGCGCGTACATATGCGTTCAGCTTGGCGGGGCCTCGGGGACGCGGGCAGGCATGTCGGGCAGAGGCTCTGCGGTCGCGCGCCGGCTATCCAGCGCGTTGCAGCTGAAACCTGCGCCTCCTTGGCATAGCCGCAGAATCGCCGTGGCCGCGATCGGCACGAGCGTCGGCATCCTGGTTGGCACCGTTGGCAAAATGGCAAAGGATATCGCCTTGCTGTCGCAGGACCATATTCGGGAAGCTCTTGAGCCGGTCGTCCCGGGCCGTGGCGGGTCCTCTGCGATGCCGCACAAACGGAACCCGACAGGCTGCCAAGTCGCTCTATCCGCTGCGCATCGCGCGCCCGGACTGGTTGCCACATTGCTGGGGGGCCTTCCCCAGGAACAGGAGCGGGGGCTCGGTGGATGGCAGACAGAGGCTTCAATTCTGGCGGATCTCTTTTCCATCGCCGCCGGAGCAATAGGCTCGATGGTCGTTACGATCGAAGGCCTCCAAATCGATGGAGATGCCATAGCTTGCAATCTCGCGGCTTCCGCCTTGGGGAATGACATAGGCGAAAGCGAAGGCATCGTCCGCGAACTTCTAAACCTCTGACGAGGGATATCGATGCCGTTCACAAAGCATAACGGGGTCCGGTTATACTGGAAGGAGCAAGGCTCCGCAGAGTTGCCAGCCATCGTCCTGATAAACTCAATCGGTACCGACATGAGCTTGTGGGACAAGGCGCTTCCTCATCTCCTGCCGCATTATCGGCTTATACGCCTTGACAACCGTGGTCATGGCGCTTCGGACGCGCCGGGGGGCGACTACAGCCTTGATGTGCTCGGTTCAGACACCGTCGCGGTGATGGACGCAGCGAATGTAGAAAAGGCGATCATTGCTGGGATTTCTCTCGGCGGGATGATCGCCATGGATATGGCGATCAACCATCCTCGGAGAGTGGCAGGCCTTGCATTGATCTGTACCTCCGCCACGATGGACAAGGCGATTTGGACAGACAGGGTCGCAGCCGTCCGGTCCAACGGCACGGAAGCCATCGCAGATGCCGCGATAAATCGCTTCTTCTCGCCGAAGTTCATCGAGAACCGTGCCGCAGAGGTGAGCTCGGCGTGGCGGGCGCTCGTGAACAGCTCCGACACCGGATATGCCGGCTGTGCCGCAGCAATTCGCGACATGGATATCGCGGACCGTCTCGGCGCCATCGCCGTGCCAACGCTCGTCATCACCGGAGACGATGATATCTCCACACCGTTTCTTGGACATGGGGAATTCCTGGCAGCAAGCATTCCCGATGCAAAAGCGGTGCGCCTCAAGACCGGGCATCTTCCCGCTATCGAGGATCCAGCAGCATTGGCATCGGCAATCGTTCGATTCTTCGGCACCAAATCGACTGTGACATCCGCCAGAGACATCCTTTTCGAGGCCGGTCTGGTGACACGGCGCGCAATTCTTGGCGACGAATGGGTAGACAGATCGCTCGCCGGACGCACTTCTTTCAACGAAGACTTTCAGGCTATGATCACCCGTATCGCTTGGAACGAAATATGGAGTCGTCCCGGCCTTGACGAGCGGACGCGGCGATTGATCGTTGTAGCCACAACTGCGAGTCTCGGAAGATGGGAAGAATATGCCCTTCACGTGCGCGCGGGGCTGGCTCAAGGAGGGTTCACGCAGGACGAACTCAAAGAAGTGCTGATGCAAATCGCCATCTACGCAGGGGTCCCCGTCGCCAATACCGCATTTGGTGAAGCTACCAAGATCATTTCCGAGATCGTTTAGCCAGACGTATCGAGAACGATCTGTTCTCATGAACGAAGACGATCGAATAACATCTATCTCGTTTGGAAGAGGACTGACCGAAGCCCACGGGCTAACCCGCTCGGAAAAATCAGCGCGCTGGGAAACATGCAGAGAAACGATCGGAAGGACGCATTGAACTCCGGAAGGGAGGTGGCCGCTGGCGTAATCCTCTTCTGGTTTGGAACAATGGTTTATGGGATCCTGCCACTCTACATCGGCACGCAGGCGCCACGATTGGCCTTGTCCCCCAATATGGCAGGATATATCGGGACGGCTTACCTCTGTGGGTTTGTGGCGAGCACCGCTTCAGCCGTCTGGTGGATTCCACGGTTCGGAATCCGCAAACTGTCCGCTATCGCCGGTATGATATCGCTCGCCCTGATAGGCACGAGCGGGCTTATCACCGATGTTGCCGTTCTTTACCCCTCGCTTTTTGCAGCCGGCCTCGGCTCCGGCGTGATCTATGCTATCGCGTGCCGCATAATCGGAAGCTCTGGTGATCCGGACCGAAACTTCGGATTTGGGACTGGAGGCCAGGTCGCAACGGTGGCTATCGTCATGGCCACGGCGACAGCTTGGGCCATTCCTTCGGCGGGCATGCCAGGCCTGACTTTCCTGACCGCGATCGCCATGCTTCTCTTCTTGTCGTGCGTGCCTTTCCTGCCCGGCCGCATCACGCAGTCCTTCGACGAACCCGCCGCGCACAGGCATGACGGCAGCTTGGCCAGTATTCTAAGCCTGCTTGCCATGCTCTTCCTGTTCGGCGGTGGAACGAGCATCTGGATCTTTGCGCAGCAGATCGGAGTTTCGCACGGCAACTCCCTTTCGGCGACGGGGTATGTTCTTTCTTTTGCCCTCATTGCCAACGCCGCTGGATGCATCGCGGCGTCGTGGATCAGTCGCCGTCTAGGTCGAGGGCCGCTCCTGATCGTCGTTCAATTCTGCCTGAGCGCTTTTTGCTTGCTTCTGGCATATGGGCACGCAGGCCTCCCATATTTCGCGATCGCGATCTTTGGGTGGTCGTTCTTCTATGGATTTTCTGTCGTAATCGGGATGTCCCTGATCGCCGTGGTCGATCGATCGGGAAGGGCGATTACCGGCGCCGGCGCCGTGCAGTCTCTTGGCGCCGCAATCGGCCCTGCCGTCGGCGGCAATATCGTAGGCGGCGGATCATTTGAATCGCTTGGCATCCTGAGTGCGTCGGCCGTGATAGTGTCGTTGCTGCTCGGCCTCACGGCGCTTCAATCTCACCGTCGCCATGCGCAAGACCGGTGAGGGTAGGAACATTGGAAACGAGCCTGCCCCGCGAACTCCTATGGATCGGCCCGCTTGCGGATGGGGTGGGCTTCAGGATCGCGAGCCCGGTGGACCTGCGCCGAGACTGCACTGCAACGGAGCGGTCTGGGTTCTGGCCCATCGAAATAGCCAAGAGGGCAATAATTTCGTCAACGCTCGCGACTTAGTCGCTTAGAAGCTCGACAAGCGAGCCGATGACGCGCTTGGGAGCCGCGTCGAGATATTCGTCTGGCATGCCGCTGCGGTTAACCCAAATTGTGTAAAATCCGGCCTTGGTAGCTCCTGCGATATCCCAGCGGTTCGACGAAACAAAGGCGATCTCCGCACGATCCAGTGCCCACCGCGACGAGTAGACGGAATAAGCCAGCGGATGCGTCTTGAAATTTCCAACCGCATCAATTGAGAACGGTGCCTCGAGTATCTCGTCAAGGCCGGCGGCCACCGTCGCCGTCCGAAGCATTGTCGACGTGCCATTTGACAGAAACGCCAGCCGAGCGCCCTTGGCTTTGAGGTCTGTCAGGGCCTCCAGCGCCCCGTCGTGGGGTTCAAGTCGCAGATATGCATCCAGAAGCTCCTTGCGAATTGCCGGATCGACGGATCCGAATAAACGCAGGACATGGTCCAAGGCATCCTGCGTCAGCTGCCAGAAATTTTCGTAGTTGCCCATCAAGGTACGCACCCACGAATATTCCAGCTGCTTCGCGCGCCATAGATCTGAGAAGGCCTGGAAATCCGGGCCGATGGATTCGGAGTGGCGACGCACGGCTGCATGGACATCGAGGACAGTACCATATGCATCGAACAGATATGCCGGCTTCATGATCGCTCGCCCTATCTCGACTATGTTGAAGTGGAAATTCACGGATGACTCGATAATAACATCTAAGTGGTATCGAGGCGCCGTTGTCGAACATCCTATCACCGCGACGTATCGGGTAGCAACTGTAATAGTATGATATCGACAGGGAATTGCACAGGTGCAAATCAAAGATCGATTTTGTCAAAACTAATGCTCGATCACATAATATGATCCATCTCAATTTCCGTATTGAATGATATTCACATCAGAAAGCGCGAATTTTCGGTAATCGACAGATTCGCAGGCTTGGAAGATGTGGGCCAATGGCGAAGGCCGGTGCGCGGGCCGCTTCGTTGCATTTTCCCGAGTGCGCCTGTCCGAGAAATAGTGCGGAGACGGTATCGATGACAAAGGCTATGACTGAAATAGGTAGGCTGTCGGTCTCCGGCGCGCTTGTGGATTTCGTCGAACAAGAGGTTCTTCCCGGCACCGACATCAGCGCTTCGGTATTCTGGCGAGGACTGGAAGCGATCTATTCCGCTTTTGCGCAAGAGAACGCTCAGTTGCTTCGAGTGCGCGACCGTATCCAGGAGCAACTCGATGGCTGGTACGACGCTCGTGCAAGCGAGCCTATAGACCAGAAAGCCTATCTAAGCTTCCTTCGATCGATCGGATACCTGGTCGACGAGCCGGCGCCTTTCCTTGTTGGCGCTGACAATGTCGACGAAGAACTGTCCGCGATATCGGGTCCGCAGCTGGTTGTGCCGATCTTGAATGCGCGCTTTCTTCTCAACGCTGCGAACGCGCGCTGGGGCAGCTTGTACGACGCACTCTACGGGAGCGACGTCGTCGGTACGAAGGTCGAGGCCGGCGGTTATGACGCCAAGCGCGGCGAAAAAGTCGTCGATTGGGCCAAGCGCTTCCTCGACAGGGCGATACCGCTTGCAAATGGGAGTTGGCGGCGCTGGAAAGGCGGGGAATTGTCGTTGTCCGACCCGGCGTTGTTGGCGGGACGAAATGGCGACAATCTGCTCTTTCGGCATAATGGCCTCCATATCGAGGTCGTCATTGATCACGATCACCCCATCGGCCGGGATGACCCGGCAGGCATCGCCGACATTATTCTCGAATCTGCAGTGTCGACCATATGCGATCTTGAGGATTCGGTTGCCGCAATCGATGCGGCAGACAAGATCGCGGCCTATCGCAACTGGCTCGGTCTGATGAAGGGCACCCTCGAGGACAGCTTTCAGAAGAATGGCCGAATGGTCACCCGCCGCCTGAATCCCGATCGCGCATATACAGCGTCAGATGGAAGCACATTCGCTCTTTCCGGCCGCAGCCTTCTTCTTGTCCGCAATGTGGGTCACTTGATGACAACTCCAGCGGTGCGCCTGCCCGATGGCTCGGAGGCTCCCGAGGGCATATTGGACGGCGTCCTGACTGCGGTCATCGCCCTGCATGATCTGAAGGGTCGAAAGGGCAATAGCCGGCGAGGCTCGCTCTATATCGTGAAGCCGAAAATGCACGGACCCGATGAGGCCGCTTTTACCGATCGGCTCTTCGATGCGATAGAGGATATGCTCAGCCTCCCTCGCTATACGATCAAAGTCGGGATCATGGACGAGGAGCGCCGTACGTCCGCCAATCTTGCTGCCTGCATCTACGCTGTGAGGAACCGGATCGTTTTCATAAATACGGGATTTCTCGATCGTACGGGCGACGAGATTCATACTTCGATGCTCGCTGGGCCGATGGTTCGGAAAAGCGAGATGAAGGCGGCCGATTGGATCGGCGCTTATGAAGATCGCAACGTCCAGATCGGACTAGCGTGCGGGCTCGGGGGCCGAGCACAGATCGGCAAGGGCATGTGGGCCGCCCCTGACATGATGGCGGATATGATTGCGCAGAAGATCGCGCACCCCCAGGCCGGCGCCAGCACGGCGTGGGTTCCGTCGCCTACCGCCGCAACGCTGCACGCCACCCATTATCATGCAGTCAATGTCTCAGTCCGCCAGGCGGAGCGACGCGGTGAACCGGTGGCGCCCCTAGAGCGGTTGCTAGCCCTGCCCTTGGCGGGGGGGCGAAACTGGCAAGAGGACGAGTTGCGAGAGGAGCTTGATAACAATACCCAAGGCATTCTCGGTTACGTCGTCCGATGGATTGACCAAGGTGTTGGCTGTTCGAAGGTCCCTGATATTCACGACGTTGGCCTGATGGAGGATAGGGCGACGCTCCGGATATCCTCGCAGCATATCGCAAACTGGCTGCTGCACGGCGTCGTCAGCGCCGACGACGTTGAAAACTCGCTTCGCCGGATGGCCGTAAAGGTGGACAGGCAGAATGCCGGTGATCGGATATATCTGCCGTTGATCAGCGGTGAAAAAGTAAGCTTGGCATTCGAAGCTGCGCGTTCGTTGATATTCGAGGGACGGGTGCAGCCCAACGGCTACACCGAGCCACTGCTTCATTCATACCGTGCTCGATACAAGCAGCAGCAGGCGGGAGGTTCCCCCGCATAATGCGTGCCGCAGGCACCCTCAGTGTTTCCGCCGTCGATCCCTGCGTTCCGCAGCACCTACCGCGCCGTATCCTCGCCGATTTGCGCGATGACGTGACCGGCTCCTCAATGACAGCATCGTCAAATTCGAGGTGATTGCTGAAGGCGCCCGACTTTCCGACATGCGCTTCGGTGTATTCCTCCAGCCCGGGTCAGTAAATGCCAAGTCTGAATGGATCTGCACTCCCTTAAGGGCAATCGACGCATGGCGCGCACTACGTCGTGCGCTGACTCGTTTGCGCTACCCTCGGTACTCAATAGCGTAGCCACGGCAGTGTATGACGGCAGGAAGTTCGAGTCCGTTTCGTGAGATGGCTGGATCGCGCCTCGTCTTGGTTGTTTGGAGCGCGACTCCTCGGCCCCAAAAAGCTGCCGCGCGCCAGCGTCAGGGATCGACGTAGTCGACGCCGATGCGGGATTGATGCTGCCCCGCCGCCATCAGGAAGCGTGTCGCGAACGCACTCCTTAACTGTGCAACAATTTCGAGGACAAAAGGCGCGTCTGCTTGCGCCGCCTCGCCCGGAAGTTCGGGCAGAGCTTCGATGTCCAACGCATTTGCATTTTCCCCGACCGGAGCGGGGATCTCCTGCGCTGGTGCTGCAGCCTCGGGGGCGGCTGCGGCTGGGAATCCCTGCGCCGCGGAGGCAGCGCGAAGGCCAGCCTCAGTAGCGAACCAACCGCTGGTGGTTGCACGCCCGCCGTCGCGGCTTACCCTCGTGCCGCCGGGAAGGACGAGCATCGTCAATGCCGGCTGCCGTCCCTTCTTGTCGAGCGCACGCAAGATCGTGATCTCACGCGTGCTTCCGACCACGACAAATTCCCCAGGCGTGAACCTTTCGGGCGGTGCCCCGGTCTTCTCCAGCTTGATTAGCTGGACGACGATCGGCCCGTCCTCGCGCGGGACGAGGTCACATGCCGGTGACGCGCACAGCCAAAAGGCGTCATCCGCGTCCCGCAGGACGGTTCCCGTCGTAACGTGACCGCCCCTGAAGGCATCCGATACCATGAAGGCATTTACGGCCGGCACGACCTTCTGCTGCCAATCGATGCTTCGATCCGCCGCGATATGTGCCAGCTCGCGGGCACGGATACGTCGGGCGCTCTCGCCGGCCGGCGCCGTGCCAAGCGTCGTGGAAAGCCGGGCGCTGAGAAGATCGTTGGCGGTCCTGGATATACCGTCGTGGGTCGCAAGCCGCCGCCTGATGATGTCTACGAAGCGGTCGATCAGACTTTGTGCCGAGCCCTCGATATCCGACGGCGACAATACTCCGCTTGCGGCCTCGTCGCTCTCCAAGAGATAAAGTCCGAGCCCGAGTGACAGGTCATCGTCCAGCCAGTTCTCGTGATGCGCGACGGCCTCCAACTCCAGCGCATTCTGGATTTCGGACAGAATCAGGCGGTAAATGTTCGGCTTCCACGCACGCAGCGCCGAACCCAGCCGCCCCCAAACGTATTCTCCCTCGTCCTCCTCGGAACTCGATGGCAGCTTCTGGACGATCGCTACGAAGCAGCTTCCGCAATGCACCCACATAGGCTGGTCGGGCCCGATGTTCAGACCGAGAGGAAGCTCACTTGCATCAGGCTCATAGTCGTCAACGAGGGTCGCGATCCATTGCCGGGCAACATAATCAGCCAAACTCTTGAGGTTGGAGAGATGGATTCCGGCGGTCTGCATGGACTGGCGCAGGTCGTTGTTCCAGCCGATCTTGCCGTCGGTCAAATAGTCACGCAGCCCCGGTGCGTCGATTTCATAAAAGCGCTCCTCTGCAAGGATATCCTCGGCCGCTTCGAGAATTTCCGGAGACGGCGCCGTGTCGTCCTGAACCGGGGCAAGCCCGCGCATTGCGGTCGCCACAGTCAGCGCCGTGTTGGCGTTAGCCTCGGCGGTATACAGCACCACCAGATTGAAGTGCGACGACACCGCGAGATGGCGCAGAATCTTGAGCGCCGTCTTCGATCCGGCTGCACCGAGCTGGTAATCAAGGAGAATTAGGTCGCTCTTTCGCGCCTTATCGAGAAGATGCACGTCCATGTCGTCCGGGACGCGCCAGTTCTGGATATCGCAGATGAGACCCTTGGCGTGCATGAAGCCATATATGTGCTTTGCGCGCGCGATCTCGCTGAACTCTTCGTCAGTGGCATCGCTCATCCGGAGATAGTCCGGAAACTGATCATCGATCAGGACGGCGGTGCGGATTGCGTCGTCGCGAAAGCTCCTTTCGACCGCATCGGCAAAGCGCGCCTCGAACGCTTCAAGCTCCACCTTCCAGCCCCCTCATCTCAATTATGAAGTTTGCGCCGGGCAGAATGTGCGGATCTTCCTCGGTCGCGTAACGGATCGCATGGCGGCCAGCCTCAAGGTTCACCCGGGACAGATACAGTCCGACGCCGCGACCGGAAGAGCGGCGCGTGTAGAACAGCTGAAAAAGACGCCAGACGTCATCCCGGTCGATACCGGGGCCGGTGTCACCGACAACGATCTTGCCATCGACAAAATCGAAGCGGATCACTCGCTCTTCCGACCGTCCGACCCAATAAACGGCGTTGTTCACGAGGTTGATGAACACCGGGTAGATGCGTGATTTGAGTTCGGTGAAGCGGATCGAGTCGAAAGCTGGCGTACTCTCAAGCCGGATGCCCCCGTCCGTGAAGACCGGCCCGAAGAAATCGCGGACATAATCAACGATAGCCTTGCCGGTGATCGTCTCTCGCAACCGGGCGCCGGCCAGTTGGAGAGGTGAGAGGAAGCGTAGCTTTTCGGTGAGTGACCGATGCGCGTCCATCGCCCGGGTGAAGGCCAGCGTCTTCTTGGCCGTGTCCGGCAGCTTCTCCAAGTTACGGCTCACCTCACTGTCGAGCGCTTCAAGCTCATGTCCGATGATCTCGACCGTGATTCCGAGCTGTGCGACCGCGTTCAGGTCACGAACCCGGCGATCGAGTTCTTCCCGATCCTCGTCAATCGTGGCGAGCGCCATCTCCGCGTCCACGCCTTCGATTATGGTCCGGATATTACGGACAATCGGCCGGTACCGGTCGTTGAATTCGTCTTCCAGCTCGCGCCGCACCGTTTCCAACAGGCCGAGAAGATCGTTCAGATCGGTGTCTTGCGACAGCTTGCGCAACAGGGGAGTCGTCGCTCGCTCGTATCGCGTCCGGTCGTCCTCAAGATTGGATGTCCAATTGGATGTGATCGCCTTGATACCCTCACGGATGTCACCTTGGAACCCCGAGAGAAGTTCGTTCAGTGCTTTCTCGTGCCGATCCCTGGCGGCTGCAGCGACCTCACGAGGCGAAGACGCACCGACCGTGGCCTCCATCTCGCGGAGCGCTTGGTCGGACAGCAGGATAAGATCGCTGGCTTCATCCAGTTCGTCCCTGAACGTTCGGTAGCGCGATTCAGCGTCGCCCAACGTGTTCGGGACGTCGAGAGGCGTCAGCGCGGCTAATTCCGCGCGAGCCAACTCGACCTCGGCGCGCATCATCGCGACCGTGTCCTTCGAAGCCGGCTGTTTCACATCTTCCAATCGTGAAGAGATGCTCTTCGCTCGCTCAGCCAATTGCGGCATGCGTTTGATCGCGTCGGCGAGGTAAGTCCTGAATTCGCCCCGCCGACGTTTACGCGCCTGCTCGGCCGCCTTGCGACCCTTGATGTTTCGCTTCTTGGTCTCCGCGATGCGCTCTTCGCGTTCCGGAGAGTCTGTTCCGAAATAATCTCTGGCCAGTTTGATGAGCAGGGCCTGGACGAGGAGACGAAGCTCGCGGCTCGCTCGGTTCTCGACCAGGCCTTCGCGGCCAGCCTTGTCCTTTAGCGCGGGATTTCCGGCGCGCGTGAAGGCAAGTCGTCCGAAACTCCGTCGGTGGGCCCAAAAGTAGCGTCCAGCGTGCTTCTGGCGAGTTTCTTCCAGTGAAAAGAAGTCGGCGTCGGCTGAGCCGTATGGCATCACGCGCAAGCCGTCGCGATACACCCGAACCCCACCGTACCGGTCGACGAGTTCCATTAGATCCTGATGCCGCTTGGCATTGTGCGTTGAGGCCATCGCGACCTGCTCGAACGTACCGATCGCAAATGCAAAGGGACCCGGCCGATCCGATCTTGCCGGGGGCAACGACCGCGGGGGCGGAATGATGCGTTCGCCTAAATCCTCACCGAACGCCCGGATTTTGCCGCGGAAAACTCCGGCCTCGTCGAAGGCGCCCTCGACGCTATGTTCAAGTTCTCGGAAATCGGAGAGATCGAACACATCCGAGGAAGCAAGGATACGACGCGGAACATCTCCATGATAGGCGAGAACCTCATAATCGAACACGACCGGCGCAGCCGACAGCGTGTCGGTGAAGCCGGTCAAAATATCCTTGAGCCTTTGCTTGACCTCCTTCGCTTCATCGTCGTCCGGCGCGGAGCCAAGCCAGACCGACAGTTCATGGTGGGCACCAAGTAGATACAGTGCGGTACCATGTGAGGCCAAATCCGCGAAGACGGGCCACTCTTCGAGGTGTCGGGCGGAAATCGGCATCTCCGACCAGAAGTCGATCATGGCCTCTGCGGTCGATCGTGCACCCGCCGCCTGTTCGGCGGCGGTGTAACGCTGCCAATCGGGTGACAGGATCAAGTCGCCTGTGGCAGATCTCTCCCCGAGATTGTCGAGTATCGCCGTTGCCATCGCCCGCAGCCCAACGGCCACTTCGCCGCGCTTGCCGAATGTACGTACAGGCAATGTGATCTGATCAAGTGACAGGAACGGGTTTTCGAAAAGGCGCCAATCGACCAGAACCGCCGAAATCGGACCATCTGCCTGTTGTGACAAAACAAGAGTCGCCGGCGCGAGAAAAGCGGCCGACAGACGTCCGATTCCTTTTTCGCCCTGCCGCTCGCGTGCGGAGCCGGTGAAATCGGCCGGTGGCGCCGGCGGTGGGCCATCAATCTTTGATTCGGTACCGATGACGAGCCACTTCTCGACGAAATCCTGCGCCGACATGCCGATACCGTCGTCGAAGACTGCGGCAACGGCCGGGTCACCGTCGAAGATATTGAGCGATACCTGTGTCGCGTAGGCATCCCACGCATTCTTCCAAAGCTCGCTGACCGCCGTCGGAGCGTCGGCGATCTGACCGCGCCCGAGATGATCGATCGTTCGCGCACGCGTTCGGAAGGAAACGTTCTCCGCAGCCCGTTCCAGCGACCGGCCGGTTTGATCCGTATCGGTCATGGTTTGTGGGGCCACCCGTTGCTATAACCGCAGCATGGCGGACCATATGACACCGGAACAGCGTTCGCGCGCAATGTCACGCGTCGGCGGCAAGGATACGGCGCCCGAATTATATGTTCGACGCGCGTTGCATGCCGTCGGGCTCCGCTTTCGCCTTCATCGTCGCGACCTTCCCGGAAAGCCCGATATGGTCCTCCCGCGGCATCGCACCGTCGTCTTGGTCCATGGATGCTTTTGGCATGGCCATGACTGCCCGCGAGGTGCTCGGCCTCAATCAAACCAGGAGTTTTGGGCGGCGAAGCTCGATCGCAACATCGACCGCGATCACAGCACGCGAATACGCCTGGAAGCGCTCGGTTGGCACGTCGAAACAGTATGGGAATGTGCGCTCGACCTTGGAGTGGAGCGGATAGTGCGCCGACTTCAGCCATCGGCCGACACAAGGGCGTCAGAGAGATAACGCGAAAAATATTCGGCCAGCCTGGGCGGCACTGCGTTGCCGATCATGCGCGCGACCGGTTCGATCATGTCGGTTGGATAGAAGACATAGTCCTGCGGGAAAGACTGGAGGATTGCGGCTTCCCTCAGCGAAATTCCGCGCACCTGACTCGTGTCAAAATGGCCGAAGCGTCCATTCGAGATGCTATGGCATTTCGTCGTAATCGTGGGAGACGGTCGATCCGGGTCCATTCGCGTATAGACATCGGTAAAGCAACGCACCTTGAGCTTCGCGTTCACCTTCCGGTGGCACGCCAGCGAGAGGTCGCCGTGAGGGGTGTTGTCGAGATAGACATTTGACTCGCCGGGTTTAGCCGAAGCCAGACGCTTCAAGTTGAGGTCGCTCAGAGTCCGGGTCTTGTGGTTCGGGATTGTTGCGTGCTGCGCCCCGGCGGGAAGCGACGGCAGATGACCGATTGCCGAACGGACCGATCGGACCGCAGCCGCCGTGTCCTCGAGAGGGACCACCAGATCACCGTCGTGGCCCGGCTCCAGAAACTCCGGCCGCGCCAGCTCCCGTGGAGCAGCAATGAGGATCGAACGACGGCGAAACTGCGGAACGCCGAAATCGGACGTGCAGACGACATTCGAGCCGGTCGCATAACCAAGCTTCCTGAGCTGACTACGAAAATCGTTCCAGACGCCACCATATTTCGGATCGCCGATGCCTTGGACGTTTTCCGACAGGATCATCTCCGGGCGAAACCGCGCAACAAATTTTGCCGCTTCACGCAGCAGATTGCTATCGCGTTCGCGACCTTCCTTCCGGGCGTTGCTGAGTTCCTTGCGGGAAAGCTTTGTGAAGGGCTGGCATGGCGCGCAGATCGCGAACATGAGAGGCGCACCGGGTGCTTCCGCCCTATATTTCTCGATCAGCTTCTCAAGATCGTCGAACAGTTCTGCCTGCTCGCCATCCGGATAGGCATCGGTTGCGGGGAAGATATCCCGCCTGATGAACCGCGGGGTCGAGAAATCAATGGTCGTATTGGGATTGTTCTCGACATAGGTCTGCCGGCAGCGATTGTCCTTATCGACACCGGCGATGACGTAGCCCCCAGCATCGATCAGACCGCGCGTGGTCCCGCCCGCACCGCAGAAAAAATCGACCGCCAAGAACGCGGGCCGCTGCCGACGCGCGGCGCTCATGGACGGTGCGGTCATGAGTTTTTCGTCGGCTTCGTGGACGCGGCAAGTGTCCGAATTGCGGTTACCTCGGCGGGTGAGAATATCCGCCAACCATTCCGGTCGCGCCGCTGCGCATCCTTAACTTTGCCGTCTTTAATCCACCGAAGAAGGGTCGGTTTCGAGATGCCGGCCGCCGCCGCCGTCTCGGCAATGTGTAGATCGCCAGTTTCGCTCATGCCGCCCTCCCGACTGCCTTCAACTATACTCAACCATGGTCAACGTCAACACGACGTTAAGTTCCGGTTGTGAGTCAGGTTGTGGCCGAGTGTAGGGCTCCGGGCCTTGACGGTCCTTTGAGAGCCGATCAACCTAGCCACGACGGTCTGCCCAAAATGATGAATTTCGGCTTGCGGGGGGCAACGATCTGTCGGGTTCTCGTCCTTTTTGTTCATCTTTTCATGCGGAAAGTAGCGCCGAACAGCATGTAGCGGCGGCCTATTTCGCTGTTTGGCGGCTTATGACGGTTCTAGCGTAGTAGTAGCGGCGATTCATACTCATCGCTTTCGTCCTGCTTGGGGCACCAGAATATCCCTTTGAAATCAGGACTTCTTCGTTGAACGGCTCGCTTTTGCTGAGCCGATAGAGATGATTTTGGGATCACTGTGGGATCGCAGATGGGCGTTGGTATGGCGCCCGACTTCTGCCCAGAATGATTCGACCCCCGCTATGAAATCCTCCAGATAATCGGGCCTTAGGTGCCGATAGTGCTTCTTGTTGGTGCCGTCCCCGGAGTGCCCGGCGGCGGTATCGATCTGCGCTTCAGGAACGCCGCGGCGGTGCATCTCGGTCGAGCAGGTGTGCCGCAGCGTGTTCGGCGATCCCAGCCCGATCAGCTTCGGTCGCGGCTTTGTTTCGCCCAGCCGCTTGCGTGGTGTGAGCCAGATCGGTTCGCCCTGATCATCGGTATCGACCGCGCTGATGCCAGCCGCCAGCAGGCACTTCTCGAACGACTTCTTGACGCTGCCAGCGGGCAGCATCTGATATTCGATCCGGCCCGTTGTGGCGTTCCGCTTCGGCTTTTTCCACTGGATCACCTTTCCTTCGGGAAGGTCCGCGAGCCATGGTGCAAGCGTCGGCGCGATTGGGACGATGGAGCGGCGCTTCTTGGTTTGTGCCCGGCCCGGCGCGTTGAAGTAGATCAGATTGTCCTGGATCTGGTCCGTGGTCAGTTCGAGGATCGCCTCCAGCCGTCCGTGCGTGCTGAGCGCTATCATGGCCAGCAGCGCCACATGTTCGCGGTCAGGCTCGGAGCGGGCGGCATCGAGCAGCGCCGCCACCTGCTGCGGGCTGTAGACCAGCGTCTTCCCCTCCGGCTTGCCCTTGATGTTAGGCACGAATGGGGCGCTTTCAATCCTCTCCTCTTTCCACGCCCAGTTGAGCGGCTGGCGAAGCGCGGCGATGTCGCGGCTGATCGTGTGTGCGCTGGCACCTTCCGATTGCCGCAGAGTTATGAACCGCTCGACCAGCGCCTTCTTGACGTCGGCAACCGTCGGCGCGCCAGTGAGGCGACCGGCCTGGCGCTCAGCCTTGAAGAAGCGCAGCCAATGCGCGATCGAGTTGGCGTAGCGCGTAGGGTCGGAGAGATGCTTTTCCGCATGCTCGACCAGCCAGTCGGCCATGATCGCTTCGACCATGGCGACATGCTTTGGTTCCTGTGTCGGCTGGCGCCACGCCTCATAGTGCGCGACTAGGGCGTCTTGCGCCGCCTGTGGCGGCCGATCCGATTCACCGCCTCCAATGCCCGTTGACTTGCGGCATGTCCTACGGCTTCCCGTTCCTCCGCCGTCATCATACCAACATATTCGCCAGTCGTCGCGGTCGGCCCGATACCAGAGCCAGAACGGCCCGAGCTGGGTTCGACCGGGCGCGGCGGCTTTCCGTCGTGCTCCTGCCATGCTGAAATCAGTTCCTTCTTCCTGTCATCGAGGAGCAGGGAATATGCCTCGGACGCGATGAGAGCGCGAACAAGATCGTGGTTAAGATGGGCGCGTGTCCCATTTCGGGCCGCGCGCTCAAGGGCGTCAGTGATTGCGGTGAAGGGGCCGCATGTCGTCATGTCCGAGCCTCCTTCGCGCTCGACCGCCAGTCGCGCTGCCTGCGCGGCGGGATTGTCTTGATGGTCGCGGCATACTCCGCGAACAGGATGATGAGGGCGCGGACCGTGCCGTCGGTCAATTCCCCCGTGATGCAGGCGGTCGACACACCCAGCACGAAAATCAGCCACCAGATGAAGCGCCAGAAGCCGAACGATGCCGTCGGTATATCTGGCGTCACTGTCGCGGCAATGAACGTGACAAGCACCCAAGACCAGAGGATGGCGACAAAGCCCCAGCTCTCGCCCTGGGCGAAATAGGTCGCATGGCATGCCGCGAAGAACCACAGCGCCCGGTGCATCGCATATTGCGTCTGCCGGGTGAGCTGGCAGGCAAGGATGATCGGCGGGTGGAACAGCGTCCTGCCCAGCCAAGCGTCGAGACGGGAGAGGATGGTCATACCGGCTCCCCCAAATCCCAAAGCGGTTCCAGTTTAGCAGCCTCGCAGGTCGCGGGCGTCAGCGCGCAAAGCTGAAAGACGGGATGCGACCGGCCCATGATGCCCAGCCGGATCGCACCGCCGGCATTCAACGCTGCCAGATCCTCCGGCGTCGGCTGGTAGACCGAATACATGAAGTTCATGCCCGAGAGCGTGTCGATCGCGTCGGCAACGAATATCGTGCCGACCGAGCCATCAAGCTCCGCGTTCCAGTTCTTGGGCGCGCCGATCGGGCGCGCGCCGGGGAAGTTGCAGGCCTTCATCGCCGGATCCTCGAAATTCGATCCGCCAGACCAGAAAGGCAGATACATATCCACGTGGAGCTTATGTATACCGCCTGCTCGGCCCCGCTGGTTCGGGTTGCAGCATATGCCAGTAGCAGCGAAGCGATGACTGACCGGATCATCAGATTGCCTCCGGTGCATCAGGCAGATGCGCAAACCGCGCCGTGTCGTCCGGCGTGGCGGTCCTGACCCGCTGAACGCGGAAGATGCCGCCCGCCAGGGGGAAGCCTTCGGGCACCTGAAAGCGCACCGTCATGCTTGGGCAGTGGGCGTCGTAGGCCATGCATTCGAAGCTGGGTTCACCTTCCGGCACTGTCTGGGTCCGGAGGCATAGCAAGTCGCTCACGGCTTGCGGCCGATGCTCGCACCGGGATATGTCTTCTCGGATCGCCACCTCACCAGCCTCGATCATATATTCCATGATGTCGCGCTCAGCATCGACATAGCCGGCTGAATAGGAAGCATGGGCCTTGGCTCCCATATCGTATGCCTGGTGAAAGATGCTGGTGAAGCGCACATCATCCTCGCTGGTGCCAAGCATCTCCGCCAGCCCTTTGACGTCCAGCGGTTTGGCAGCGGCCCGAAGCGCTTCTACCGCCTCCTTCGCCACGGCGGCCAGCGCGTCGAACAGCTTGGCCTCATTGTCGATGCAAGCGGTCATGCAGGCGGTGACCTCGCCCAGTTCGCCAGCCTCTCGATCGTCCTCGCTGGCACCTATAGCGGTTTGCATTTCTGCCAGCTTCGTCATGCCGGGCACCATGTGGCGCCCGATTGGCTTGCCGGTGATGTCGCAAGCGGCTTCCAGCCGGGTGGCGATAGCGAGAAGGTCCGTCATTGCAGCGTCCTCGCAGGCTTCAACGGCACGACATTGCTGGGGAGCGGTCGGACGATGATCGACAGGTTGAACTGTGCTTGCCATTTCGTCGCACGGCCTTCGGCCTGCTCCAGTGTGACGTAGTGCCAGATCTCACGATACTCATCGATCGAACCATCCGGCTTTTCTATGTAAGCCTCCCAGCGATAGGGCGCATCCCATGGCTCGCCGTTGCGAGTCCAGCCCTCACCGGTAATTTGCTGCAAGACGATGCTGCCTTCGATCGGCGCCCATCCCGTAGGCTCGGGCTGGGGGTCGGGCAGCGGCACCCATTCAACAGGCTGCTGCTCGTTATAGTCGTTGGCATCTATCCAGCCGCTATCGCCCCATGTCAGGATCATCCACGGCTGACGCCAGGACTTGTCCGGCTCGACAGGGACATGACCCAATATCCAGCCGCCATCTTTTGGCGCGGTGTCGATCGGCTGCGGCTTGGGGGCGCTGGGCACAGTATTATCGGGCATAATCTTCCTCGATCAAACAGGGGTAATCAGGGCGGCCGGTCTGGCAGGACAGGCAGTCGCAGGGCGGCTTCGTACGAATTTCGTCCGATACCTTTGGGAGCGCGTACGAATTTCGTCCGCAGTCGACCGCCCGAGTTTTCGGGCCGTTCAGCGCCATCGCGATCCTGCCCAGCCTGACGCCGTGACGGGGATCGGGCTGGCCGATCGTCCGCGAACCGTCGGGATGGTGGTAGACGGGGATTTCAACGATCATCGCCCGCCTCCAAGCCGCAAAGCACGGCGCTCCAGAATGCCGGCCACCCTGCGAAACCCGCCCGCACGGGCGCGGCGCTCCCGGTTGATCTTTGCGGGGACCGTGCGATTAGCCGTGTCGGATTCCTCCGCAGCCAGGCGGCGCAGAAGGTCTACAGCTTCGAGCAGGCCGAGGCGGCGGGTGTCCCAATGAGCGCAATCCATCACGCTTCACCTTCGGAGCCGGGCGACCGGGGAGACGGAAGCCGCCCGGCTCCACCAACCGCCTGGGGGACAGCGGCTGGATCGATGGTTGCGGGATCGAGTTTCGCCCGCAGAACCTCCTGAAAAACGATCATGACCTGGCCAGGGCTGGCCTGCGCCTGCGCTTCGGCCTCGGTCGCGGCTTCATCCAGCGTCTGGTAACGCGCTCGGGGTAGCGTCACGCCCGGGCGGACTGTGCGGCCCTTGCGCGCCACCATGAAGGTGAAGCTGCTGGGCACGGTGAGGCGAACGCCGGTCATGCGCCGTCTGCCTTGTCGAGGGCGAGACGAAGAACGGTGCCGGCGTCATCCAGCAGCGTGCAACAGGCGCCGTGTTCAACGGGGTCGGCGGTGCCGCGGAATGCGAAGACGCCGATATGGTGGATGCCGATCAGCATCGCATAGGCGCTGCGGATTGCCTCATTCTGCGCTGCCAGCTCACTCGTCAGGCACTTGATCGTGCGGATATCCTCAGGCGATCGTGGGCCGCGACCGATATGCAGTCCTGCGGTTTCGCTGAAGCTCTTGAAGGCGGCATTGATAGCGAAGGCGGCGTCCATCTTGTCGCGCGTCGTCGCGCCGGCCCGGGCGCAGACGATGTTGTGCTCTGCGATGGCGCTCAGATAGCCCTCATAGGCCGTCGTCTCTTCGGCGGTATAATCCCGCTTGGTGTCGGTGGAAGTCATGGGACCATGCTCCTTCAGGCGGCAATCGGCCGGGGAGGATTGGGGAAAAGGCGGCGGACCTTGTCGCGGTCCGGTTCGGGAGTGGGCTTGGGCGCCGGCTCCTCGTCGGGATCATCATCCGGGTCGTCGCTGCCCCAGATCGGTTGCCACTCAGCGCAGCAGCGCGTGGCATGCGTCGTCGGCTGGAGCGACACCGGGCCTTCGTTGATGATGCAGATCATCGGCGCGAAGTTCTCGCAAGCACCCACGTCCTCGTAGCTTTCGTCACGGGCGGCCATGGTCATGTCGGTGCTGGCGCCGGCCCGCCAATAGATGCAGGTCGAGCAATTGCGGACGTCGGTCATATCGAAATCCTTGGCTGAAACTCGCCGCAGCGATGATCCTGATGGATGGCGGGGAAGTCGAAGGAGCCGCCTTCGTCGGTGGTGTCCTGCGCCCAGCGCGGCGGGTATCGCCGGCACAGGCCGACGCCGTCGGCGCGCTTGGCATGACCAGGGGACATGCTGCTGGGGTTCACTCCGCCCTGGAGGAAGTGGACGCAGCGGAGGCAGGTGCTCATGGCGACACGCCCTCCAGCAGGCCGGGCGCCGCCTTGAGCAGCCTGACGCCGTGCGAAAGGCCGGCATCCATCACGCGGGTTGCCTCGTTCAGAATCTCCCGCACGTTGCAGCCGGGCAGGCTATCGCCGCCCTCGCATCCGCTCGCGATCAGCTTGGTCAGGCAATCGTCCATATGCCGCGCCGGCAGCGCCATCATCGCATGGATGACGTCGAGCCTATGGTTGACCGCAGCGTCGCGATCCTCGTCCGAACAATCCTCTGGGAGGGCCTCCAGCGCATCGTCGGCCTGTTCGAGGTCGAGATTGATGAGCGTCCACAGGCGGTCTAGCGGATGCGGCTGCTTGATGATGATCGAGGTCACGGCCGCGCCTCCATCGCTTCGAGGCTAACGATGGCCGACCAGATCGCTTCGTTGATCGTGTCGTCTGCCATGAGGCGTTCCGCCATGTCCGGCACGACGGCGCCGAGCGCCGCGGCTTCGAGCCAAGGACTGGTCGCGTTCAAATACAGCGCGTAACGCAGCTTCTTGGCCACGGCCGCCGGATCATCGCTGATGCCGATCGACAAGAGGTTCTCATCGGCGCGCGACTGTTCGGTGGACGGACGATCGCCGCGAGTTTCCCATGCGCCGGCCGCAAAGCGATCCCAGGCAGCGATGATAGCCTGGGCGGGTTCTGTGATCTGTTCGGCCATGGCTCAGGCCTCCCCGAACACGCGGCGGAGGTCCGCCAGCATCTGGTCGTGGTCGATGTCGATATCCCGAGATTTCAGGAATTCGATCTTGGCAATGAGATCGGCCGGGGTGGCGGCAGCGAAGTTGTAGACGGCCTTGAAGGCGGCATGCGACGCGTCTTGGAGCCGCTTCTCTTCTCGAGCGATCTCGGGTGAGATTAGTTGCGCTGGGTAGACCTTGGGCTGGTCGAACTCAGCCTTGACCCGATCTTGCTCATCCATCCGCTTGTTGATCAGGCTGACCATCTCGCGGCAGCAGGACACATAGTCGCTCAACTCCGTGAGTAGAGCGCCCCCAATGGCGTGCCCGATGTCGAGCCTGTTGGCGGTCGTCATATGCACGAGGTTGCCATCGGCCGTCTCGTAGGCCAGCGACGTCGTGTAGTGAGGGACCGCGTCCAGTCTGCGCTGCAACTCCTCGTCGCCTTGGCGAGCCGTCGCCTTGGCGGCATCCCATGCCGGCTCATATATCGCGTCGTAATAAGCGTCATAGGCTGCGCTGGCGGCATCCATCTGGGCGACAGCATCCTGCCATTGCGGGCTTACCGCCATCGGGAGGCAGGCGAATGTGGGCGCTGCGCATGCGGCGGCCGGAGCGGCAAGTGCGGGCGCGGCGATGGCCGCAGCAAGGATTTCACGGCGAGTGGCCATGTTACTTCTCCTTCGGGAAGCGGGTGAAAGCGATGAAAATCTGGAAGCCGAACCATTCGAACTGGAACCGCCAGCCGTCGCCGCCGTGCTCGGTTTCGAGCGACGTGCCGCCCCAGTAGCCCCAGTCATACCAAGGCTCGATCGCGGCGATGATCTGGCGAAGGCTACGCATTGGGATCGGCCGCCGCCAACTCTCCGGCTACCGTGATTAAGCCGCCGATGATCTCAAGGACATCGGCATGGACACGGGGCATCAGGTCCGAAAACTCGGTCGATTTCGATCCCGCCATACCGGCGCGCTGGAACTGGTCTTCCGCCAGCCATGCGGCAGACATGAACGAAATGAGCGTCTTCGCGTAGAAGAGTGGGCCGCTGGGCTCATCGCCGAACGCGGTGGTGGTTGCGGGGGCGCCCATGTCAGCGGCCCTCCGCATCATCGCGAAGCGCGGAGACGATAAGGACGTCGCGACGGATAGAGCGGGCCAGTTCGGGATAGAGCGGGTCCACCGCCTCAGGTCCGGCTGGCCAAGTCTGCGCCAGCGTCGCGGATATGGTCGCGGTCGCGGCTTTGATGCCATCGCAGATGCGCTTGGCGTGATCGCTGTCGTCTTCGCCGATGAAGTCAGGAAGCTGATCAGCCAGCATCGCGACGGCGCCAGCCAGGATCATCAGATCACGATCATCACCCTGCGGGATCAGGTGCAACAGGCCATACTGCCCCTCGCACAGCGCAAGATATGTCCGGTCGTGTATCGCGACCAGGCTTGGCACCTTGCCGAACTGACGGCTGCTCGCCTTGTCGGCTTCGGTGTAGAAATCTTCGGTGCGGCCAAGCATCTTGGCAGTCGCGATGATCGGGGTTTCGGTGCGCTGAGGGCGCAGTTCTTCGTTCCGCGAAGCGTCATCGCTCCGCGCCTGGGTGGCGTCGGCCATGTGGAATGCTCCTGTCTAAAGGACAGGGTTATCCATGCGGACGCCCTGCCTGCATCGGCGTCTTCGGCCCGGAGGCGTTCAACCGACGAGGCATTGATTAACCAGATTTCTGGTTAACGCAACAAGTATTTTTGTTGATGCTGGTCAGACGCGGCGGGCGAACCAGACTACCCGGCCTAAGATGCTGATTTCCTCAGCCAATCTTTCTGAGGTGGAAAATATCTCATTCCGACTGATGACCCGGACCTTCTGAGGTTCTGATCCGGGTATCTTCTCCAAATATTTGACGACGTAGCCATCGCCGTCCCAGAGGCAAAAGGCACCAGGCTGGGCGAGTGTTCGCTTGCGTTTGTCTACGAGTAGCTGATCGCCAGACTGAAAATCCGGGTCCATTGAGTTTCCCTCAATCTGGATCGCTACCAAGTCTGCTGGCGTGGCGCGAAGTTCATATTCCACCAGATCTCTCGAGAAGGAGACCTGAGGAACATCGCCTTCGCCGGTCCCGCCGCCGCCTGCGCCTGCGTAGGTCGGCAGACATTCGACCAGGACGGATCGCTGCCCGATTTCCTCGAAAGATTCGAACTCTTTTGCGGCCAGCGCGCCGTTGCCCAAAGCGCTCGCAACATACTGCGCCCAACTGGGCGCCCGCTTTGCTTTGCCCTGCTCGAAAGCGGATATGGTCTGCTGCGAAAGCGAGATCGAACGCCCTTCGCGCATGGCTATAGCCCGTGCCGCTTCGGCGAGCTCTTTCGTGGACCATCCCAGCTTAATCCGCTCCTCGCGGAAAAAGTTGGCCATGTTTTGCACGTAATCGGTTTCAGTCTGACGCATAAAATTGTCATAGCCCCGCTTTCGCGAGTGCGATATCACAATATTCTTGTTGAAAGCTGGTAGAGTCTGGTTAATATCCGCTCACGATGTCCCCTTATGAAGCATTTCAGGCCGCGATCGTGGCCGCGAACGGTCAAACCGCCTTTGGGCGGATCATTGGCGTGTCTCAACAACGTGTCTGGAACTGGTTGCAGGCGGGAAAGCCTCTGCCCGCTGACTACGTCCTTGCGGCCGAGGCGGGGACCGGCATCAGCCGCCATCTTCTGCGGCCTGATATTTATCCCGTTCCCGCCGAGGCGGAGTGACCGCCATGACGGGGGACTGGCATACAGCCGTTGCCGACTTCATCGGCGCGATGGAATTGGAGGGCGTAAAGCCTGCCGAGCCGATCGCGCAGCGGCTGGCGGGTGGCGAGTTGATCCGCTTCCATTGCGATGGGGACGGGAAAGGCAGGCAAAACGGCTGGGCCATCCTTTATCTGGATGATCGGCCGGCGGGGGCTTTTGGCAACTATCGCCTGGGAATATCGCGCAAGTGGCATGTCGACCGCGACCTTTCCCTCAGCCCTGAGGAAAAGCGTCGGCTCCAGCAAGAGTGGGCTGAGGCAAAGGCAAAGCAGCAAGAAGAGCGCGAGCGTAGCGAGGCGGAAGCCGCCCGCGACGCGCAGGAGATGTGGCGTAGCGCGGCCGATGCTTCGCCTGATCATCCGTATCTTGTGAAGAAGCGGATGGACGCCCGCCCGTTCAGGCAGGCCGGGCCGAAGCTGTTGGTCCCGATGTACGACGGTGCCGGGGTCATGTGGAATATCCAGCGGATCGATGGTGACGGCACCAAGCGGTTCCTTCGAGGCGGCCGGACCGATGGTCTGTTCTTCCTCATCGGACAGTTCGCACGGTATGGCGAAACGGCCTGCATCGGCGAAGGTGCGGCGACTATGGCGGCAATTCATCGCTCGACTGGATATCCGTCGATCGTAGCCTTTTCCGCCAAGAATATAGGCGCTGTTGCCCGGCTCTGGAACGCAGCGCGCCCGGATCTCGACTATATCGTCTGCGGCGATGACGACGATCATCTCCCGCGGAACATCGGCCGGGAGGCTGGTGAAGCAGCGGCATATGAAATCGGCGCCCGGTTCGCCCTTCCGGAAAGGGCCGCATGAGCGTGGCGCGAGACTTCGACGACATGGAGCGGGATATGGGCGGCGATGCTGTGCGCGCGGCGCTTGACGCGGCGCGCTGGCCTGGGCCTGAAACTCCCGATTATGATGATCAGCCGAGCGCGGCAATGCCGCAGCAATCGGCCGTCAGTGCTACGCCGTACAGGTGGCGCGAACCGCAGTCTATCCCGCGGCGGCCATGGATATTCGGCCATCATCATATGCGCGGCCAGGTGGGGGGAAAGTTCGCGCCCGGCGCCACCGGCAAGACAACGCATGAAATCGCAACCTGCCTGTCTATGGCGACGGGACGGAGCTTTCTTGGCCCCAAGGTCTGGGGCGGCCCCAAGCGGGTCTGGCTCTGGAACCTCGAAGACAATGGTGACGAGCTGGCTCGGATCATTCAAGGCACCGCGAAACACTGGGGGATCAGCGAGGCCGACATTGGCGGCCGATTGTTCGTTGATAGCGGTCTGGAGGGTGCGACACTGTCGCTGGCCCGGCAAACAGGCTTTGAGGGCCTTGTTATCAATGAGCCCTTGGTAGGCGCGCTGGTGCGGGAATTGCTTGATCGCGAGATCGATTATCTCACAGTCGATCCATTCGTGTCGTCACATAGCGTAGAGGAAAATGACAACGGCGCGATCGATGCTGTCGTCAAGAAATGGGCTTATGTCGCCCAGGCCGCGAACTGTGCGATCAGCCTGACGCACCACGTCAACAAGGCGGCGAAGCCCGGTGAGATAACCTCAGATGCCGCGCGCGGCGCGTCGTCGCTTGTCGCAGCCTGCCGGTCGGCCCTGGTGCTGAACCGCATGACGGCTGACGAGGCCAAAGGCTGGGGCATCCTAGACGAGGATCGGCGCCGCTATTTTCGTGTCTATGACGACAAGAACAATCGCGCGCCTCCGGCCAGCAAGTCCGAGTGGTTCCACCTTGTCTCGGTCGATCTAGGCAATGTGGGCGATGATGGCTTTCCGGCTGACAGCGTGGGCGTGGTCACGCCATGGACGCCGCCGGACGCCTTTGAAGATGTCCGCATCGAGCACCTCACGAAAGTGCAGGAGGAAATCCACCGGCGCGGCAACGTGCGAGCCAGCCCGCAATCGAACCGCTGGGTGGGCCATATCGTCGCGGAGGTTCTCGATCTGGACCAGAAGGACGATGCCGATCGGAGGAAGATCAATTCCATCATCCGCCAATGGGTGATGAACGGGGCTCTCAAGGAGGTCACGCAGCCAGATAGCAATGGCGACCCGCGCCCCTTCATAGAGGTTGGCCGCTGGACTCTAAATTCCGGGCGGTCGGACGAACCCGCACCTCGAAAATCGGAGGTGCGGACAGGTGCGGGTGGTACGGAAAATTCACCCGCACTGCAAAAAAGCAAAGGTGCGGACAGGTACGGGTCCAGCCAGCGCTGGAACAATGACTGGCCAAGTTCAAATCGTCGCCCGGCCCAGCGCAATCCCCTTCAAGATGCTTACCGCGAAGCACTCCCAGAGCGCGGTAATTCAACGGAAAAGGAGGAAAGCTGATGCTGCAATGTTCCCAGACGATGGCCAATCATTGGGGCGCTGCGCCCCTCGATGCAGGCTCCCGCACCTTGGCAAAACACAGGTGCGGACAGGTGCGGGTTCCTCACGCGCACGTAGGCGCACACACGCCCTGTACGGGATATCCCTCCCCCTTAAGGGGGGAGGGTATCCCTTCAGGTATTATTATTACTCAACCCGCGCGAGCGCGCGCGAAGGAGGTTTCATGATCACCCAAAAATCTCGCCTGCCCAGCGCATCGCACGCAGAAATTCCGCTGGCTAACCTGATGCTGTGCTGGACGCCCGGCGTCCATGTCATGGCGGTGCTGCATCCCGATTATGACGATCACGGCTTGTTGCTCGACCGCAGCGACCTGGCCTGCTCAGACGGCTGGTCGGAAATGGACGACTTCGGTCGATTGGATAAGCTCCATCAGGCGCTGGGGCAGATCGTCGTTCGCGACAATGTGCCCATTGAGGCGGTGCGTCGAGCTCTCTCCTATTGCCCGGAGGCTGTCAGGATGGGCTTGGCGCCCCATCCACCCAGCAAGCGCGGTAGCCTCGTCCTCTGTCAGTTCAGCCAGATCGATGAAGATGGGGTAATTCGGGGACCGTTCGCATGACGCGTCCCGAGCGTCCCTATGCAGAAGGGGATCGCATCCGCTTCATGACGCCAGGCTATAGCTTCGATGGCGATACCGGCACCGTCGCCATGGACACACCGGCCAGTTCCGCGCTGTTCGCACTGCGCGATAGTCGCCTTCCTGGCCACGCTGGATGCGAAGTCATCTGCGGGACGGCTGAGGTCGAAATGATCGAGGACCAAACGCCCAATCCCGCCCATGCTCGGCTTGATAGCGAGGTTGGGCAATCGTTCTGGTGGCGCCAGCGAGACTTGCGCGAGACGCGGCGTCGGCTGAGGGCGCTGGGGATGGACAGAAAGCCATGAACCACCGCCGCCCAACGCCCGCCGACATCGTCGCCTCGCTGAGCGCGGTGAAGCTGCTGATCAAGGGAATGAACGGCGCCATGCCGACGCTGGCGGCCGAGATGCGACGCGAGGCCGTCGAGCGCATCGATGACGTGATTGACGATATTGGGAGGTTGAGGCGGTGAGTGCGATGACAAGGGCAGAACGGATTGCGAAGGCCCGTGCCGATCTGGCGGCGGCCTATGCGGCTGACCCGGCCGGCGTCGAGCGGTTCAATGCCCGCATGGCCCGGCTGGCGACGGCACGGAAGCGCGAGCAGCAGCGGATCGAGCATTTGGTGCTTGGGCATCCGCGTCCGGTCGAGCGGGTCACAGAGGGCAAGCGCACCGGCCGACGCAAGCCAAAGATGGTGGAGCGGCCCATGCGGCTGGAGCCCGGCATTGAGGAGGCCGTGCAGATCCGGGAGGCGTGGAACCACAAGGCCTATGGGACGCCAGAGACGTGGGAGCGCTCGACCAGCACGCATGACGGCGCTCTGATCCAGCTGCATCGCAACGGCACGATTGACAAGGACCAGCTCGAATGGGCGGCCCAGATCGCCAACGTCTATCGCAGCCTGGAGGCCGACGTCGCGGTGAAGGTTGCCAGCCTTGAGGCGCGCGTCGACCAGTCGCGAGGCGGCGGCCGGGCGGCGGAAGGCGTGCTGCGCGTGCGGCTGCATCTGGCCTATGGCTACTGGCGCGACATGCTACCGATGCCCAAGCAGTTGGTGCTGGATATGATCGTGGGCGACGCGATCGGCTATTCGGTCGCAGCCAAACGGCACCGTGTCCACAACCGGAAAGCCAAGCGCGAACTCATCGCTGCCATTGACCGTTGGCCGCGGTGCGTCGCTGCCGCCTTCTCGTTGGTGGGGCGCGACGAAATTGACGCTCTGAACCATGGCCAGGCGGTTGAGCCGACATGGCTCAATCCTTCGATCCGGCTGGCGCATGATCAGGGAGAGCGGCAGCATGCGGAACCTGCGAGCGGAAACACGCCTGTCGCTGCCCCGCCGCCGCCAGTTGATGCAGCCTTCTTGAATGATCGCGGAATGTTGCGAGAATGGTCGGACATCGCCGAGATCATTCGGTCGCGAATAGAAGAGGTCGCCTGATGGGGTTAGTCTGCTTGCGTGATCAGTCCGGCGTCGGCCCGCTCGAATGGGAAGTCGAGCAACACGGCTGGACTGAGGATCTGGTAGAACGGGCGCATGACCTGGCGGGAGATCTGTTCGGCGTGTCCGAGATCGACATCGAATATGATATCGCCCTGGATGATCCCCGATACGGATTTCTCAAGCTCATGCGCGATGAGGCAGACGAATATTGGGCGCGGCTGGGCTGGGACGTCACCGATGGCGAAGGCAAGCAACTGCGCGTGATGGAATATCTCTCCCGCCCCCTGCTATGCGCTGTGAAGCGTCTGCACCCAGACGCCAAGTTGGCAATGGCGGATGATGCGTGGGCCGCGTCTTTGGAGGCGGACGCGAATCGGTTCAAGGCGTCGCGCTAACTGAAAATCCCTCTTGCAAGTGGCCACGAAATCGGCCAAAAAAGCCCTAGGACCATTGTGTCCGGAGAAGGTCCACGTGCGCAGCGTGGGCCTTTTTTCGTGGGTTTTGCTCCTGTCGTGCTGGGGTAGCTCAACGGTAGAGCAGCCGCCTTGTAAGCGGTCGGTTGAGAGTTCAAGTCCCTCTCCTAGCACCATAGCCGCATAGAGCAGTCCGGTAGCTCGTCAGCCTCATAAGCTGAAGGTCGCGGGTTCAAATCCCGCTGTGGCAACCAGTTTCATCCGCAGGGTGGAAGCCTCCGACCGTTGGTGATCCCCTCCCAGGTGGCGGTCGGAGGCAGCAATTCGGAGGAAGCTGATGTGGATTCTTGCACTCGGTTCAAGCCTATCTGATGGCAGAAGCTCAGCACTCAGCTTCCATCATGTTCCAGACGGGGCCGGATCGGATTCGGAGTTCTTCGATCGTTTTGAGCCGATTCATCAATTCGACAGAAGGCGGTTCGCGCAAGCCGATACTGCCATTGGAAAGCACGACGTGCCGCTTGCTCAGCATGATATCGAGTGCTTCGCGCATAATCTTCATCCGGGTCCGATTTAGTTCGATCCACTCATTCACGGACGCCGACTGCCGTAAGGCTAGAAATTTGGAAGGCACCCCAGGATCATAGGGAGTAACGCGCGTTTCAAAGTCACGCGCGAACAGGATGTTGTCCAATTTCTTCCCGCTGGAGATCGGTGTGACATCGTGAAGCCCGCCGCTGGGATCTTCCCAAATGGCGTGGTGCATGGCCTCCATAAAAGCGGTGCCGACTTGGTCCAGTCGCCATCCCCATATTGGCTTTCCACCATGTTCGGCAACAAGCTGCCGAACGTTGCTGTAACACATTCCCTCAGTCATCGCCTTGGTAACAGGCACTGATATGACAGTCCGCTTCTTGAAGTAGCGCCTCATGAAAGCAGCACCGTTAGTAGTGGTTATGTCGATTGGTATCCTATCCAGCATCTTGTCCCCCGATTCTCTTTGCGACATCATCGCCGATCGGATGGCGCATTGCAAAGGACATGCCGATGCGCAGCCGCCCGCCTAGCCTCAAGCAGAAGCCCCGCGCCAAGGCGTGGGCCAGCACCCGCAAGAGCAGGCAGGAGCGCGGATATGGCCGAGAGCATGACCGCATGCGGGAGATCGTGCTGAGGGAGGAGCCGCTGTGCCGGCCATGCCACGCGCGCGGACGCATCACCCCGGCGACCATAGCCGACCATATCAAGCCGCTGAGCGAAGGCGGCTCAGGCGAGCGCGAGAACTATCAGGGCATCTGCAAGCCCTGTCATGACGTCAAGACAGCAGAAGAAGCGGCCCGCGCCCGTGGCGCCCAGCCGCCGCGCCTGCGCATGGACATAGGGGCAGACGGATGGCCGAAGCAGTGACCTCGCTGATCGTTAGCCTCAAGCCTCCTCGCTGGGATGGCGGCTTGCCCATGCTGATGCTGTGCGACCAGAACGGCGACGCGCTGCCCGGTCAGGTGTCGTGCCAGGTGACCACGCATAGCGATGGCACGTCACGCGCCGTGGTGACCTTCGACATCGACAGTCACGACGTGACGCTGCGAGGGAGTTGAGACATGACCATGATCGCACCGCTCAAGCTGAGGAAGAAGGACATGGAGCAGGGGATCGCGATCCGGGTCATCGGCCTGCGTCGCTTCCGCCTCCGCACCCGCCTGCTGATCGCCGTGCTGACCGTCGCGGGCTGGGTCAGCCCCGTGCCCCTCGTGATCGACACCGGCGAGGGCTGATCAGAGGTCCGGTGAAACCAACGGAAATCCGCCGTTTTTGACCGATTTCGGGCCGGATCGGCCCCGATTTTACCCTTGATAGGGGGGGCGGGTCAAAAGTCCGGGGTCAGTGGCTCTGGGACCGAGCGTGGGGCCTTTTTTCTGCGCGTGCAGATTAAAATTCCGGTGCGAATTAAATTTGCGCGCCGATTAATTCTCAGGAGGCCCGGCGATGAAGCGCGGACCGAAGGCGGAGACGCCCAGCACGAAACTGGCGCGCGGCACTTTCCAGCCAGTGCGCGACGGCGTCAAGACGGAGATCATCGTCCCCGGCGATCCGCCGATCCAGCCGGACTATCTGACGCCCGGCGCGATCGAGGTCTGGCAGGAGGTAATCGGCCGTGTCATGGCGGCCGGTATCACGGAAGCCGATAGCGCGCTGTTCGCCCGTTATTGCTCGCTCGAAGCGGAAGTGCGCGTGGCCTTTGCGTCGGGCGGTGAGCTGCCCTCAGCCGCCTACCTGACGAACCTGCGCCAGATGGAAGAACTGTTGCGCATCGCCGGTCCGAAGAGCCGGATCGGCGTTGGAGGTGGGAATGGCGCGAAGCCAGCAAATCGCTTCGCCCGCAACGGCGCCGGAAACCGGTCGTGACTTTGCCGCTATCGCGCTGGCCTATGCCAAGCGCGCGGCGGCAGACAAGCAACAGGTCCATCACTGCAAATGGGTCCGCCTGGCGGGCCAGCGTCATCTGGACGATCTGAAGCGATCGAAGCAGAAGGACTGGCCTTACAAGTTCGACCCTTGGTATGCGAACGACGTCTGCGATTTCATTGAAGGCCTGCCCCATGTCGAGGGGCGCTGGGAAACGCCGACGCTGACGCTTGAGCCGGCTCAGATTTTCATCCTCGCCATGGTGTTCGGCTGGCGGGAAAAGGCGACCGGCCTGCGCCGCTTCACCGACACCTATATCGAGATGGCGAGAAAGGGCGCCAAGTCGACGCTGACTGCTGGTGTCGTCCTCTACTGCACATGCTGCGAGGACGAACCGGGGCCGCTTGTTCTGATCGGCGCGACCACCGGCGCCCAGGCGCAGAAGGTTTTCAACCCCGCCAAGCTGATGGTGCAGAAGACGCCGGACCTTCAGGAAGCCTTCGCGCTGAAAGCGTGGGCGCGGGCGATCACCTGCGACATGAACGGCGGGACGATCCAGACCATCAATTCCAAGTCCGCGACGCAGGACGGGCACAATCCCCACCTGGCGGTTCTGGACGAGTTGCACGCCCATAAGGATCGCGGCCTCTACGACGTGGTTCATTCCGCCGACGGCGCCCGGCGCAACCCGCTTTATTGGAAGATCACGACGGCCGGCTATATTTTGGACGGCGTCTGCTTCGAGCAACGGACCTTCACGACGAAGATGCTGGAGCGGTCGCTGATCGCGGATCACGTCTTCGGCATCATCTTCACCTTGGATGGCCCCAAGGATTTCACCCCGGAGCGGAAGGTCGGGGACGATCCCTACGACGAAAAGAACTGGCCCAAAGCCAACCCGCTGATGCCGATCACGCCCAGCCTCGCATCAATGCGACGGCTGGCTGTGAAGGCGAAGGGCGCGCCGGGCGAGGAGGGCGAATTCTTCACCAAGCGCCTGAATCGGTGGATGTCCGCCGCGACAGCTTGGCTGAGCGTGCCGCAGTGGATCGCATGCGGCGATAGCAGTCTCCGGCTCCGCGACTTCGCCGGGCTGGATTGCGACATCGGCGCCGACCTTGCGCACAAGAGCGATCTCACTGCGGTGGCGCTTTCCGCTGTCACCGCCGACGATCAGTTGCTGCTCAAGACATGGTTCTTCCTGCCTGAGGCGGTGCTGAACCGAGAAGGGCAGAGCGACCGCAACAATGTGACGCTCTATCGCCAGTGGCACAAAGAGGGAAAGCTGATCCTCACGCCGGGCGACTGGGTCGATCAGAAGCGTGTCGAGCGCCTGATCCGCCGGCTGAAATCGGTCCTGCGGGTCAACAAAGCGGTGTTCGACCATTTCGCCGCGGCGGAAGAGATGGCCGTGAGGCTCAATGACGATCTGGACGATGGCAACGGCTTCGCCTCCATCCTGCCCAAGAACGCCAAGAACGTCACCGACCCGGCGCGCAACTTAGAAAACCGTGTGATCGGCGGCCCGCATTTGCTCCGCCACGACAACAATCCGGTGATGACATGGTGCGTCGGCAATGCGGTCGTTGACCGCCGTATCGATGGCTCGATCTTGCCGAAGAAGGAGACGCCAATGTCGATGAGCAAGATCGATGGCGTTGATGCGACCGTGCATTCGCTCGCGCCGAAGATGCTGCCGGAAGAGCAGGAGAGCCTGGACGACACGATCGCCCGCCTGAAAGCTCAGCTCGCAGGCGCCGCCTGATGGGTATCGGCACTTGGGTCGGGTCCACGCTTCGCCTTTTCGGCACCGGCCAGAACGGCAAGCTGAGCGGCGCACCGGAGGATGAGCCGTCGCGCAAGGCGATTGCTTATGGGTCGCGCATCGACAGCGCGGGCCAGTCGGTCACCGCCAAGACGACTTTGGGCCTTCCTGCCGCCTGGGCATGCGTCCGGCTTAAATCAGATGTCGTCGGCTCGATGGGCATGGGCGTGTTCGAGAAGTCCGCTGACGGCGGCCGGAAATCGCGCCCGGATCACTGGCTATACGATCTCGTCCATGAGGAGCCGAACCGCGATCAGACCCCCGCCGAATTCTGGGCAGGACAGGTCGCCGCGATGGATCTCTGGGGCAACGCCTATGCCGAAAAGGAGACGCTGGGCGGCCGGGTGACGGCGCTAACGCCGATCGCGCCGGACCTCGTGACCGTCAAGCGGAACCGCTTCAATGAGCGGGTCTATATCTATCAGGATCGCGGCAAAGCCGAGGAGTTGCCGGCGGACAAGGTTTTCCACCTGCGCGGCCTGACCCTGGGCGGCGATGTCGGGCTTTCCGCGATCGAATTCGGGCGGCGGACACTGGGCAGCGCCATGGCTGCCAACAAGACGGCTGCCGACACTTTCCGCAGCGGGCTCCAGATCGCGGGCTTCATGGAGACGGCTTCGGTCAGCATGAAGCCCGATCAGCGCGCCGACCTAATGGCGATCTTTGATGCATGGAGCAGCGAGGCGATGCGCGGTCGCGTCGTGCCGCTGGAGAAGGATTTCAAATTCCACGGCCTCAAGATGAACCCGGCCGAGGTTCAGTTGCTGGAATCTCGCGGCTGGGATGTCGAGGAAATCTGTCGCTGGTTCGGCGTGTTGCCGATGCTTATCGGGCACGCGGCAAAGGGCCAGACGATGTGGGGCAGTGGTATCGAGCAACTGTTGCTCGGCTGGCAGACGCTGCTGCTCAATCCGCTGCTGACCAACATCCAGCAGGCGGTCAAGAAGCAGCTATTGCCTGCCGCCGAACGCAAGAAGGTCTATCCCGAGATTAACCGCGAAGCGCTGATGGCCGCCGACAGTGCGGCCCGCGCCGCCTTGTATTCGGCCTTCGGACAGAACGGCGTGATGACGCGCGGCGAGATGCGCAACCGCGAAAACCTGCCCTCGCTGCCGGGCGACGATTTCCTGACGGTGCAATCGAACCTCGTCCCGCTCGACATGCTTGGCCAGGTCAACGCGCCAGAACAGGGCGCCCGATCGGCGCTGATGAACCTGCTTTTCGGCGGCGACTTCGACGCCGCCATCGATAGCCGCCTTGACGCGAAGCTGAACGCCCGGCCGCATAGAAAGGAATGACGATGCGCCTGCATCCTGAATATGGCCGCAAGCACAGCGGCGCCCTCAAGGTCCGCGACTTCGATTTCGAGATCAAGGCGGTCTCGGAAGACGGTAAGTTCAACGGCTATGGTTCCGTCTGGGACGTGGTCGACAGCTATCAGGAAGTCGTCGCCAAGGGGGCCTTCACCGAGAGCCTGGCCGAACTGGCTGCGAAGGGCCGCCCGGTGCCCGTGCTGTGGCAGCATCGCAGCAGCGAGCCGATCGGCGCATGGTCGAACCTGAAGGAAGACGATCACGGTCTGTTCGGCGAAGGACAGATCCTGCTTGATGCCGGCGACACGGAAAAGCGCGCCTATGCCCATATGAAGGCCCGCACCGTAACCGGCCTGTCCATCGGCTATTGGGTGCGGGAATCGTCCTATGACGAAAAGACCGGCATCCGCACCCTGACAAAGCTCGACCTTGTCGAGATCAGCCTCGTGACCTTTCCCGCAAATGATGATGCGCGGATCGAAGCCGTCAAATTCAAGCTCGCCCACGGCGAACTGCCCACCGATCGCGAATTTGAGAAGTTCCTGCGGGAGGCAGGTTTCTCGAAAAGCCGGGCCGCTGGCCTCGTCAGCCATGGCCTTACCGACCTGCGCCGGAGGGAGTCCGAGCGCGAAATGACGATCACCCCGGCCCTCAAGGGCCTCTCGGACACCCTGGCCGGCTTCTCGCTGAAGTCCGCCTGAAAGGATATTCCCATGAACATGCTGACTTCCGCCACGGCGCTGGCCGCTGGCGCCCGTTCGCTTGAGTTTGGCCGCAAGGCCGCAGGCGACGATGACAAGACGCTGGAGGGCCTCCAGAAGCAGCTGGGCGACACGCTCGGCGAGGTGAAGGAGTTCGCCAAGGAATTCAAGGCGAAGAGCGAGGCCGGTGAAAAGGTCTCGACCGAAACGAAGGAAAAGGCGGACAAGGCCCTATCGGAACTGGAAGGCCTGCGCGGCGAGATCACCGAACTGTCGCAGAAGCTGGCCCAGTCGCGCCGTGGTGGCGATGATGACCAGCCCGCGCTGAAGAGCCTGGGCGTCGAAGTCGCCAATCATGACGAGGTACGCGCCTATGTCGACGGTGGCTGCAAGGGCACCATCGGCTTCAGCGTCAAGGCGGTCACCACGGCGGCCGGCTCTGCCGGCGGCCTGATCCGCCCCGATCGCCAGACCGACATCGTGGGCATCCCCCGCATGGGCCTTCGCGTTCGCGATCTGCTGACGCCCGGCCGCACCGACGGCAACTCGATCGAGTTCGCCAAGCAGGTGACCCGCACCAACAACGCCGCGCCGGTCGCGGAAGGTGCGCAGAAGCCGGAATCGGTCTACGAATGGGACGTGGACGACGCGCCGGTGCGCACGATCGCGCACTGGGTTCCTGTTTCGCGCCAGGCCATGGACGATATCCCGCAGCTGGAAAGCCTGATCGACGGCGAACTGCGCTGGGGCCTGGACGACGTCGAAGATGCTGAGCTTCTGCTTGGCGACGGCACCGGCCAGCACCTGAATGGCCTTTATACCCAGGCGACCGCATATGCGCAGCCGTCGGGCGTCTCGATCTCGGGCGAAACCAAGATCGACCGCCTGCGCCTTGCCATCTTGCAGGTCGAACTGGCTGACTTCGCCCCCGACGGTATCGTCATCCACCCCACCCAGTGGGCGAACATCGAACTGACCAAGGACGCGGCCGGCGGCTATATCTTCGCCAATCCGCAGGGCGTGGCCGGTCCGGTCCTGTGGGGCCGTCCGGTCGTGTCGACCAAGCGCATCGGCGCGAACAACTTCCTGACCGGCAATTTCAAGCTGGCCGGCCAAATCTTCGACCGCATGGATACCGAGGTCCGCATCTCGGATCAGGACCGCGACAACTTCATCAAGAACATGCTCACGGTTCGTGCGGAAAAGCGCCTGGCGCTCGTCGTGCGCCGCCCGGCGGCTCTGGTGAAGGGTTCGCTGGTTATCGCCTGACCTGACGGAGGTGGGTCCATCGTAATTCCGATGGACCCCCTTTCCGATCATCGGCGCACCCCCGCGCTGATGACCCGAAAGGAGAAAGTCATGAGCAAGAACGCGATGGTTCTGGATGATCACTATGGCGATAACGGTTCGGTCGCCGCCGGCATGATCCTGAAGAACATTTCCAGCACTCGCTTTGCCGAGCTGGAAAAGAAGAGCCTCGTCCGCGAAGCGACTCCGGCTGAGGTAAAGGCCGGCGACCAGCATTCGATCGATGCTGATCCCTCGAAGAAAGAGGGTGGCGAAAAGCAGGCGGCGGAAGGCGGCAACAAGAAGGCTGCCGATCCGAAGAACAAGGACGCCTGATCATGGGCCGTTCCGCTCGCCGCTCGCGCGGCTTCATGTGCGCGCCGGCTTTCACTGTGAAGCCGTCGATCACCGGCACCGCGCAGGTGGGCCAGACGCTGACCGGGGCGAGCGGCACGATCCGCAACGGGACGGTCAGCGCCCGTCGATGGCTGCGCAATGGCGCGGCAATCTCCGGCGCCACCGCTGCCACCTACGTCGTTCAGGCTGGTGATGTCGGTGCCAAGATCACCTATGAGGTGACCGCCACCAATACCCTCAACACCGCCAACACCGTCAAATCGGTGTCGGCTGAGACGGCTACGGTCATCGCCTGATGCGCGTTATCGTCATCACCCCTCCCGCGCCCGTCGTGACGTGGGAGGAGGCTGACCAGCATTTGCGCCTCGATGGCGATAACGAACAACGCGAGATGGTCGAGCGGCTGATTGCCGCGGCGACCCAGCATATCGACGGCCCGGATGGCTGGCTTGGCCGCGCGCTTGGTCTCCAGACGCTCGAAGCCCGCATGTGCGGCTTCTGCGATCTCATCCGGCTGCCCTATCAACCGATCGTGGACATCGTGTCGGTCCATTATCTAGACGGCACCGGGCAGCCCGTACTGGTCGAACCTGACACCTATGAGCTTTTCGGCCGTGATCTCGGCTGCGCGTGGGGCAAGTCCTGGCCGACGCCGGGCGCCTATCGTGGCCACACCGAAACCGTGCGCATCCGCTACCGCGCCGGCTATGCGGTCGACCCCAACGCCGTTCCGGTCGTGCCCAACGTCCCCGAGCCGATCAAGCAGGCGGTCCTGCTGATGGTGGGGGACATGTGGCATGCGCGCGCCACGATCGCGACCGGTACCGCGATGCAGGCCGTGCCGATGTCGACGACAGTGCAGAACCTTCTGTCGCCCTTTCGGGTATACGTCTGATGTCGCTAGATTCGGGGCGTCGGAATAAGCGCATTGCCTTCAAGAAGAAGGTTGCCGGCATAGACGGACGCGGACATGCCACGGTCGGAGAACAGTGGGCGCTGCTCGGTAAGGCCAGCGCCAGCATCTACTTTGGTTCCGCGGATGAGCAGCGCGCGTCCGCTGAAGATGGGGCTACGCAAAAGGCGTCGTTCGATGTGCTGGACAACAGCATGACCAGATCGCTGACCGTTCAAAATCGGTTGTATTTCCCTATTCGTGGTGCCGATCCAGAAAAGTGGCCCGCGTGGGACATCCGCGCGATCGTGCCGCTGGGTGCCAATGAGGGTTTCCGCATTACAGCGGAGAGTGTGCCAAATTGAAATTTGTCGGCCTGGCCGCGATGGACCGCAAGCTGGTGGCGATCCGCGATGCGGTGTCCCCTGAGGCGCGCGAACGCTCATTGCTGGCTGGCGCGGAAATCGTCCAGGCGGAGGCAAGGCGGCTTGTACCGGTTCTGACGGGCAACCTTCAGGACAGCATCATAATCAGTTTCGACGGCGGGCTGAATTCTTCCGCCGTGTCGCAGCGGCGCTTCTTCTCCACGGTCTATATCGGCCCGTCGCGGCGCGAGGGCTTTTACGGTCACATGGTGGAATTCGGCACGTCTCACTCGGCGGCCCATCCATTCATGCGCCCGGCACTGGACAATAGCCGTGAGGAAGTGCGCCGCGCGATGGGGGATTTCCTCTGGGCCGATATCAAGAAAGCTGCCTGATCATGGACGTTGAGGATGTTCTGCGGCTTCGTCTTGTCGAGGCGGCACCCGTCGTCGCCAAGCTGGCCGATTATGAGAATTCCAAGGCGGTTTTCTGGGTTCTGCGGCCGCAGGGATCTGGCTTGCCGGCGGTTGTCCTGACTTGGGTGTCTGCGACAGTAGCTGAAACAATGAAAGGTCTTCAGGCGCTACAATTCAGGCGCTTGCAGGTTGATACCTATGCCAACAGCGTAATCACGGCCCAGCAGCTACGTGACGCCATCTTTACGGCGCTACAGCCTCGCTATCGGGGTCATGGTTTCTACTTTCGTCCGGCGTCGATCTACGGCTCGCGCGATCTGAGTGATCCGGCGGCCAATGGCCCGATCTACCGGACGTCCACCGATTTTATCATCCGCTTTTCACCGGCCTGAAGGAGGCTCCTGACATGAGTGACGTTGAAACCGGTCATTTGACCGAATTCTGGCTGTGGGATCCGACGCTCGGCACCCCGGCCCTGGTGGAGCTGGGCGAACTGACCGAGGTCCCGCTGCCCGAGGGCACGGCCGATCTGGTCGAAACCAGCCACATGAAGACGATCGGCTACAAGAGCTATATCAATGCTCCGCTGAAGGACGGCGAGGAAGCCGACCTGGTGATGAACTACATCCCCGGCTCGCCGACCGATATCCTTTGCCGCAAAGCGAAAGCCTATGGCCGGCCCCTCGAATACAAGATCGTGCTGGTGAACGGCGACGGCACCTGGGAAATCTCCGGCGAACTGATCGTGCGCAACTATGTGCGCTCGAACCCGATGCTCGATCGCCGTACCGGCACTCTGCGGGTGAAATGGTCGAGCGAGGAAACGGAGGCGGCCGGTGAATAACCCGCTCCGCGGGGAGGCATCGTTCAAGGCCGGCGCCTCCACCTTCACCCTCGTCTTCGATGTCAACGCCTTCTGTGAGCTCGAAGACGAAACCGGCTTCGGCGTCGCCGAGCTGATCGAGCAGATCCAGGACAGGCCCAGCTTTCGCTTGCTCCGCTCGATCTTTTGCGCGGGCCTCCAGACCCATCATCCCAAGACCTCGCTGGCCGAAGCGGGCGAAATCATGTCTGACGCCGGTCTGGAGGGCATCAAAAATGCTCTCCGCTCCGCTTTGCAGGCTGCCATGCCCAGCAAGGCTGACAGCGACCAAGACGAGAGTGCGGGGGGAAAGGCGCAGAGGAAAAGGGCTGGGACTGGATAAAGCTCCTGACCCTATGGACGCAATCGGGGCGCGACCCCGATGCGTTCTGGCACCAGACCCCCCGCATCTTGGCGGCGACATTGCGGGGATATCGCGCCGCTTGCCGCCGGGAACATGATGTAGCCACGTTCCAGGCTCGGTTGACCGCCGCCCTCCACCGCTACCCGAAAAACAAGCCGCTGCCTTCGCTCGACGAACTGACGAAGCCGGCGCAGTCCAATCAGAAACAATCCACCGATGAGATGCTTGCCGCTTTCCAGGCAATGAAGGCGGCCGGGGCACCGATCAGAATCAGGAAAGTGGCGTGAAGTCAGACTGAGCGCTACATCTCTCCCATCTCAGGGAGGGAAAAACATGATTATCGCGATTATGCTGTTAGCGGCTCAAGCCGGCGAAGTGCCGGCATCCTCGGGCGCAACCGGCGCTCCTCCGGAACGGGCCAAGATTGTAATGTATCGCGGTGGCAGCATGATGGGGATGGCCTTGGGTTGCCCCATTCGATTTCATGAGCGCGAGATCGTCGAACTTGGACGCGGAAAGTTTGCTGAATGGGAGGTGTCTCCCGGCAGCTATATTCTGACCAATAAGACCAGCAGCGTTGAAGTGAATGTAGCGGCTGGCCAGACGAAATATGTTCGTTGCATGATCAAGACAGGCTTCATGACCGGGCGAGCTGACTTGCAAATCGTCGATGCTGAGAGCTTCGCGAAGAATGCCGCTGAATTCGAGAAAAAAGAGATTGCCGCGCCCTTAGAGCAATAGTGGGCCAGCAATTTGAACTGCAACCAGCAGGCCGCCGATAATTTCGGCGGCCTTTTTAGTGGGGCTTGAATGAGCGACGATCTTAAAATCGGCGGCATGCATGGCGAGCTCGGGCTTGACGTGCGCGGCTGGTTTGACGGCTTTGAGGACGCCCGCGAAGTGCTGGCCGATTTCGCCAAAGAGGTGATGTCGCAGTTCAAGGAACTGGAAGGCAATATCCGCAACGCCGCGATCGGCATGACCGCGACGATCAGTGCTTCGTTCGCCGGTATGACTGTCGTCACCAAGCGTGGCGCCGGCGCTTTCGAAAAGTCCATGAACAATGTTCATGCGGCTTTGCGCGGCATAAGCGGCGATCAGTTGGAAGCGCTTTCGCAGGCTGCCCGCAAGCTCGGGCCTGAGGTCGGACGCGGAGCGAAAGAGGCCGCTGACGGTATCGAGACGCTTGCGTTGGCCGGCATGTCGGCGCGCGACATTCTGGGCGGCGGATTGGAGCAGACCTTGCGCCTGGCGGCCGCCAATGCTGCTGAGCTCGGTTCGTCCGCCGCGCTGGTCACCGATGTCATGGCCCAGTTCAACAAGTCGACATCCGACCTGGAGGCGGTAGTCAATCAGGTGACCGGTTCGCTCGATGCGTCGAAGCTGGGCTTCAACGACTTCAAGGATGCCATCGCGCAGGGTGGCGGCGTGGCTGGTGCGGCGGGTGTCAGCTTCGAGGATTTCAATACCGCGCTGGCCGGCACTGCCGCCCTGTTTGGCAGCGGCTCCGATGCCGGTACCAGCTTCAAGACATTCATCACCACGCTGACGCCCAAGTCCAAAGAAGCGGCGGCGATGATGGAGAAGCTGGGCCTCGACTTCTATGACGCGACCGGCAAGATGAAGGGGCTTGCCGAGATATCCGACATGCTGCGCGAGAAGCTTGGCAATCTTTCCGACCGGTCGCGCACCAATGTGCTCAACGAGATTTTTGGCGCCGATGCCATGCGCACGGCCATTGGCCTCATGCGCCTTGGCGGCGATGCCTTTGATGATCTCCAGCGGTCGATCGGCGAGACTGACGCGGGCGAAAAGCTGGCAATCCAGCTGAAAGGTGTGGAGGAATCGTCCAACCGGCTGAGCGACGCGTTCAACGAACTCAAGATTGCCATGGGCGAAACCGGTATCCTCGCCGTCTTCACCTCCGTACAGAATGCGCTGACCGGCATTACGCGTTGGTTTGCGGAGCTTCCGCTGGCGGTCCGTCAGGTCATCGTCGCCATCTGGGGACTGACGGCAGCGGTAGGGCCTATGATCCTGGCGCTGATGGGCATCGGCAAGATCCTTGCGCCCGTCATCCTCTTGCGTGGCGGCTTCGGCCTGTTCGGAGCGGTACTGGCTGGCCTGATCAACCCGATCGGCACGATGGTTGCGCTGCTCGGCCGTCTTGCCATCGCGCTATCGGGGGTCAGTGTTGCGCTGCGCACCGTGGGCCTGGCGATGACCGTGTGGGCAGGCTGGATCGGCCTCGTGGTGACCGCTCTGACGCTGCTGGTCCTGTGGTCCACGCGCACCGTTACGGCGAATAGCGCTGCCCGCCAAGCTGCGGATCGCGCTAGTGCCGCCTATGAAAAGCAGCAGGCGGCCACCCTTCAGCTGGTTTCGGCGACCGGCGCCGCCCGTAAAGCCCTGATCGACAAGATGAAGGCTGATCGCGCGGCCGAGCTTCAGGCAATGGCCACCGCCAAGGCGGACGTCATGGCCGCCCGGGCGGCGCTGGAGCGCGCGAAGTCCAACCTTTCCAAATCGAAATCGGAAGTGAAGATGAGTGCGCGCGGCGACCTCATCAGCCCCAAGGTAGCGCCCGGCATCAAGGCCGTCGATCAGGCGGAGGCCGACCTTCTGTCCCGCGCGAAGACGCTGGAAACGATCGCCAAGACGGTGGAGGGCTATAGCCGTTCGATCAATACGCCCGAATTCGGGACGGTGGATCTCGATCTAGGCGAAGACGACAAGAAGAAGGCGAAGGGTGCGAAAGGCCCGTCCGCTCAGGACCTGGCCAACCGGCGCGAGCAGATGGCGCTGGAACAGCAGATGGCGGTTGCCCGCGCGCGCGACGACAAGGATGAGATGCGCCGGCTGCAGGACAAGCTGGATATATTCCAGCGCCAGCGCGACTATGAAGATGCCGGGCTGAGCGCCAGCGCTGCCAAGCTGGCGGCCGAAAAGGACATTGCGGAGATAAAGGCGGCCGAGGCCGAATATGATGCGCGCGAGGTAGCTCGCGCCGAAAACGCACTCGACCAGCAACTGGCTGAAATTCGCGGCGATGAGCAGATGGTGCGCCTGGCAGCCGACAAGGCCTATCTCGAAGAGCGAACCACGTTCTGGCAAGGCAAGGGCTTGACGCTGCTGGAAGCGCAAAAGCGGGCGGCGGACGATCTTGTGCAGGTCGATATCGCCCGCGCCGACGCCGCTGCCAAGCTGGCGCAATCGCAGGCCCTGGAGAGAGAGGTGGAGCTATCGCGCCTGCGCAATGATAGCGCCGATCGCCAGCGCGCGGCTGCCCGGGCAGCGGAGCTTAATCGCCGCGCCGAGCAATATTACCGAGATGGTGAAGGCAAGGTCGGCGAGGACGAAGCCCGCGACCGTGCAGCGCGCGAGATGGATGAGGAAGAAACCGCCCGGCAGCAGGGCCAGTGGCGTGATGTTTTCCGGGGTGGGTTCCGCGCTGCCATGGACGGCGATCTAAAGAGCTTCGCGAAGAACTGGTGGAAGGACCAAGTGTCGCGCGGCATGGAAGAAGCGCTGAACAATCTTGCGGACACGCTGTTCAACCTGTTCCGGCAAGCAATGGGGCAAGGGGGTGCAGCCGGCGGATCCGGCGGCGGTATTTTGGGCTCGATCCTTGGAGGCTTCACCACCATTTTCGGCGGATCGGCAAGTACCGGCAGCAGCGATATCGTCCTCAACAGCAACGCCGTATCGAGCGCTTTCGCAGGTCTCCCGGGCTTCGCGACTGGCGGCAGTTTTGAAATCGGCGGGAAGCCGGGGATCGATACCAACCTCGTGCAATTCTGGGGCACCGCCGGAGAGACGGTCAACGTGCGTCGCGGTAACGATGATAGCGGCGATCGGTCGCGTGGCGACACGCACATCTACATGCAGGGCGTCATGACCAATGACCAATTCTGGGACACGATAAAGCAGGGCAACGACCAGGCGGCGCAAACTGGCGCTGCAAAGGGCGCAGCGTCGGTCGTGGAAGGCAACCAGCGGAGCTATGGTCGCATGTTGCAGGCAGAGCGCTGATGGCGAAGTTGGCCGTAATGCCGTCCCTCGGCGTGGAAGGTCTGACCTTTCAGCCCCAGCGCGAAGATCTGGTGGCGCCGGAAACGAGCGGCCGGATGGGCGGCGTGCAGATCGGCTGGCCGCGCTGGTCCCTATCGATGAACCTGGCCAATCTAGAATTCCCCGTGGCCGATGAATGGATCGCCTTCTATCGCAGCCGGCGCGGGGCGCAGCGTGTGTTTCTGGGCTATGACCTGTCCCGGCCTTACCCGGCGGCGCACTGCAAGGGGTTCCGCAACATGCTGACCGTCGCAGGCATGCCCTTCATGGGCGCAGCTGGCGGCTGGTCGCAGACGATAAATGCCGATGGCGACGCAGTATTGACCCTCAACGATGTCCCGTCGGGTCTGAAGCTCGGCTGGGGCGACTATATCGGCTTCAAGTGGGACAGCGCCGACGCGGATGAAGGCGACGCCGATCGCCGCTTCCTCGTCGCGGTGACTGGCGGTGGACAGTCGGATGCCGATGGCACAATCAGCGTGGTTGTCGAGCCATCGGTCCATGATGTGGTGCCGGCGGGCGCCGTCGCCCATCTCGACAATCCGATGTGCCTGATGAAGCTGATGGACGATACGAAGATGCCGCGCATCGTCATCAGCCATGCGGAGGCCGGTGGGGTTATCAGCGCCGTCCAGGTGACGCTGCCATGAAGAATTACAGTCCGGAGGCGCTGGCGGCGCTGGCCAGCGGGGAAGCGATCGTAACCGGGGCGCTGGCGATCTATTGCGATCCTCCGGTCTTTGTGTGGGGCGGCATCGGCCCGACCGAGATCGACGGTGATGCCTATATCGGCGTGGACGATGGCAGTATCGGCCTTTCTACCGGCGGATCGATCGGCACCAGCGAGCAGGCAATGACCCTGTCGCTGTCCGGCATCGATCCGGATATCGCGGCCCTGTTCGACGCCAGCGAAGTGCAGATGGCGCCCGCCAAGGTCTATCGCATGATCTATGACGGGTCCGGGAAGCAGCGGCTGGACAGCCGGGTTTTCCGGCGCGGAAGGGTCGACGCGGCTCCGGTCGAGGATGTCATCGGCGGCACGTCGACCATCACCATATCGATCGAGACGAGTGCGCGCGGCATGGGGCGAAGGGGCAAGCGGATGCGGAGCGATGCCGACCAGCGCACCATCGATCCGCTCGACGGGTTCTTCAAGCATTGCAGCTATGCTGGGACCAAGACCGTCTATCAGGGCGGCAAGCCCTCGTCCGCCGACTGAAAATGCGCGATTTCGAGGCCCTTGACCGCTATCTCGCGGAACGCCGGACCATGCCGTTCGCCTATGGCTCGAAGGCCAATGATTGCGTGAGTTTCTATGCCGGCGCGGTGCGCGCCATGGCCGGGGTTGACCTGATGCGGGGGCGCAGATGGTCGAGCGAACTGGGGGCGGCCCGCGTTATCGCCCGGCTGGGCGGATTTGAAGCGGCGATCAGCGCTCACATGACGCCGATCGCGCCTGCGCTTGCGCGACGCGGCGATGCTGCCGGGGTGTTCTGCCCGGATCACGGCATGATGCTGATGCTGGTCGAAGGTGAAACGCTCGCAGGCCCGGGAGATCGCGGCACTCTGCGTCGTCCCCGCTCGGCGATGATTACCGCCTGGACCTTCAAGGATTAGAGCCGGTCATGGGCAAAACGATCACCGCGATCACGGGCGTCGTCATGATCGGCGTCGGCATCGCTACAGGCAATGCCATGCTGATCGCCCAGGGCGTGATGACCGTGGCGACGGTGCTGCTGGCACCCAGCATGAAAGCGCGCACGGCCAGCAAGAACACGCTAACGATCGGCGAAACGGCGCGCGAGGGGATTTTTGGGGAAGGCTCGACCGGCGGCAGCTTGGTCGACATCTTCAACTATGGCGGCAAATATGGAACCGACTGGACGGTCGCGATCTTCGCCTTGGCTGATCATCGCTGCGAGGCCCTGACCGGCTTCTATGTGCAGGACAAGTGGGTGCCTTTCACCGGCGATGGCCTGGTCGCCGGCTACAAGAACCAGCTTCGGGTCGACTGGCGGCCGGGCGCATGGGACGATGAGGTGCCGGCCTGGGTATTGGCGAACTGTCCTGTGGTGGGCGGCGTCCCGACATGGACCGCGAACGATCGCGGACGCGGCGTCGCCAAGGTCTATGTCGCGTGGAAGGCTGACAAGTCCGACGCGAAGAACCCGGTCTGGACCAGCGGATCGCCATGGTCCTCGTTCCTGTGGGTGGTCAAAGGGCTGCGCTGCTATCAGGCGCGCAAGGATAGCAGCGTCGGCGGATCGGGCGAACACCGCTGGGATGATCCGTCGACCCGCGAGTGGACCGATAATCCGATCGACTGCCGGTACACCTGGGCGCGCGGCATCTATGCCGGCGATCATGTCGATGATCCGGCGATGCTGTTGCTGGGTCGCGGCCTGTCCGCCATCGAGCAGCCGCCGGAGAATGTCTTCGCGCCTGCCAACCTGTGCGATGAGCCCGTCGCGCTAAAAGGCGGCGGCACCGAGCCGCGATATCGGATCGGCGGCGTGTTCGGCGGCGACGACAAGTATATCGACACCGACGATGACATCGCATCGGCCTGCGGCGGATACACGGTCGAGCGCGAGGGTTCGATCGAGATCGTGCCCGGAGCCGCGCAGCCGGTGCTATGGGACATCACCGACGATGATCTCGTTGTTGGATCGAGCGTCAACAGCAGCGATTTCCGAACCCAGACCGATGCAGAATGGGTCAACACGGTCGCGGTCAAATATATCGAGCCGGACCAGCAGTGGAAGGATCATAGCGCCCCGGTGCGTCGCGACACGGCCGACATTCTGGCCGACGGCGAGCCCAAGGTGGCCCAGCCCGCGCTGACGCTTTGCACCTCGGGCACTCAGGCCCAGCGCGTGGGCGAGATGAAGCGCCGGATGGGGCGGCTTTGGCGCACCCGCAGCCTGACCCTGCCGCCCCGTCTGGTCGGTGTCGAGCATGGTGACTGGATCCGCTGGACCTCGAAACGCTACGGCGTCCGCCCGGTGCCGGATGAGCCTGTGGCGATCGTCTACCGGGTCGAAAGCGACAGTCAGGACAAGGGCTGGCAGAACCAGCTTACGCTGCGCGAGATCAGGACTGACGTCTATGGTTGGACGGCAGATGACGAATTGGACGACGGTTCGGTGGCGATCGACAATCCGACGCCGGATTTCAGCGGCGCGCCAGGCGTGGGCGACTGGACCCTGACCGCCGAACTGGTGAGTGGCGACGGCCTGGCCGCGCCCGCGCTGCGGATCACCGGCGCGGCGGATTCCGATACGGTGACCAGCATCCTGTTCGATTATGCCGCCGGATCGGCATCGCCGGATGCGGATGATGACGCCGCATGGACTAGTGCCGGCACGCTGACCGGTTCGGCCACTGACATGCTGATCCCCGGGGTCATGGCGGGCACCATCTATTGGGCTGCCGTCTCCTACCAGATCGGCGCGGAACGAACCGACAGGCTGGTACTGGGTCCGGTGACGACGCCGGCGGCGGAAACGGGCGGCGGTCGGCTGTTGCTCGAAGATGGTGGCCGGTTCCTGCTGGAAGACGGCTCGCAACTTTTGCTGGGATAATCATATGGCGGACGCAAAGGGTTCGGCCCTGCCGGGGGGTGGACCGCTGGCAGGGCCGGAGAAGATTTTCGGATTGGTCGGCGGCGTCAACAAGAGCTGGCTGGCGTCGCAGCTGGCGACCTATATCACGGCGATGATCGTGGATTCCGCGCCGACCACGCTCGACACGCTGAACGAGCTTGCGGCAGCGCTGGGCGATGACCCGAACTTTGCCGCGACCACGGCCGCCGCCCTGGCGGGAAAGCAGCCGCTGGACGCGGACCTGACAGCCATCGCTGCACTGGCGACCACGTCATGGGGCCGCGCGCTCCTGACGATGGCCAGCGCAACGGCGCTTCGGGCCGAACTGAAGTCGCCCTACATTCTTGCCCAGCATGGCGCAGCATCGGCGGCGTTGACCGGCGGCACTGCTGCATTGGATTTTGTGACCGTGACGCTCCCGGGTGGCGCCCTCGGTCCCAATGGGTCGATCGAGATCGAGACCTATTGGACTTGCACCGAGAATGCGAACACCAAGACCGTGAGCATCACGCTCGACGGCAGCGTGATGCAGACTTTCGGCCTGACCACCAACGGCAAGGCCGGCGCTTTGATGCGTCTGGCCAATCGCAACAGCGCCTCGGCCCAGTTGATATCCCGCAATGCGACGACTTCGCCCTATGGCAGCAGCACGGTCGCGCACGGCACCGCAGCGATCGACACATCGGTCGACAAGGTGCTGACCATTCGGGGCCAACTCGCCAACGGCGCCGATAGCCTGACCCTCGAAGGCTATATCATCAAGGTATTCCCCGGCGCCTGACAGCGCCCCTCTCCAAGCTCTCATCATCTTCAGACCGGACGGCTCTGCCGCCCGAGGAGACATGCGCCATGCCCTCCCGTTTCGCCGCCAAGGAAAGCGTTGGCTATTATGCCACGTGGACGCTTGGTGCCCGCCTGGCCGAACCGCTGAACATCAGCGAATGGATATTCGAGGCGACTTTCGAGCGCTGGGCGGCTGACCCTGAGGCTTTCACCCTGGAGATGGCGGCCAGTGACGCCGATCAGGGCTTTCGCATTTTCAATCCGGTGGCCCGGCAGATCACCTGCAGGATCCTGCCCGCCACGCTGGCCGGCATCAGCGACACCACCGGCCGCTTCACGATGCTTGCCGATCTGCTGGCGACGCCGCCGGGCGCCGACCGCTTCTTCATCGCCGATCTTGAATTGACCATAGTAAGAGGTCCGACCGCATGACCGATCTGTCGCTGAACTTCGCTGGCCCTCCCGGACCGGCGGGGAACAACACGCAAGAGCTGCTCGACCTCATCGACCGGCAGAACGCCTATCGCGTCACCTATCAGACGCCGGTCATCGTGGACGCATCGGCCGGGCTGATCCGCTACGGGCGGATGCTGATCGCGCGCGAAAACGAGGTCTACAAGGTCGTGGATCCGGCAGATTACGGCCTGACCACATTCGACCTGCCCTATCAGACCGGACTGCTGGCCGATTACCACTATATCGATGTCGCCTTGATCGCGCCGGCGCAGACCAGCGTGTCGCCGGTCAAGCGGGAATCGTCGGGGGCGGTGGTCGAGGAAGACCTGCTGCATGTGGGCCTCGGCACTACGTTCGCGCGCACCTATACGCCCTTCACGGGCGCAGAGGTCATCTGGACCAACCGGACCAATACGGACATCGTCACACCTGACGGCCTGCGCGCGATCGATGATACCGACGGCTATTACGGGACGCGCAATGCGATCTATCTGCCGATCGCGCCGCTTTACAATCATTCGGCGAACATCACCTATCCGACGATCAGCAATGCAGAGAGCGCCGAGCTCGCTGGCTATTGCAAGATCGTGCGGACTGGCAGCGCGGGCGCCTTGGCCTATTCGCCCGACAATGGCCTGTTCGCCTATGTCGAATATACCGGTGCGCAGGCCTATTACGCTGCCCATCCGGGCCGCTGTTTCGTGCTGGCGGCCTGGTATGGCGGCAACCGTACCAGCGACCTCGAATTCATCGAGCCGATGCGCAAGATGGTGCCCAACCTGCTCTACAACGGCAAGGGCACGGACGGCTACAATGCGCGTCCCTTCGTCTCCGACCCGATCACCCGCGTCGCGCCCGCCAGTCCGATCCTGACCGGCGCCGGCTTCGAAGCGGGCTGGAAGAGCGCGGTGAATGGGCGGGTCGTGACCGGCATCGATTTTGCCGAGCCTGTGGCGATCGGCCAGTGGCTGCTGGCGCAGTGGTATGTCGAAAGCTCCAACAATTTTGCGTCGACCGAATATGGGTCGGCGTACATCGGCCACCCCGACGGCACGCAGACCGAAATCAGCCAGTTCAACAACGCGGCGATTCGGATGGTTCGCCAGCTTGCGCCGAACGTCCGGCTCTACAGCCTGCTCATTCAGGTTGCGGCCAAGGCTGCCAGCTATGTGATGGTCGGCATGGGCCCCAGCTTCTCGGGCGCCGCGCATAGCGTGTTCGGCGTCCAGATCGGCACCGGACCGGGCTCGCGGATCGCGCTGGCCGACGATGATTATCCGGTCCAGCCCTACACGGTGCAGGACAATCTGCCTGCGATCGAGGGCGATCCATATCTCGGCCGCGCGCGCATGAACCTGCTGCGCCTGGCGTCGGCGCAGACGGCCGATCTGGATGGCACTACGCTCCAGCATCATATCGTCCTCTCGCCGTGCGATAGTTTCACCGCGATCAAGGAAGCATGGTCGACCGATTTCACGCGGGCGATGAAGGCGCGCTATGGCAATGCGGGGCCGGGCTGGTGCGGCTTTGGCTATCATGACGCCTATGGCGAAATCCGCGGCTGCGCCGATCCCGCCGAAATGGCGGTCTCGTTCTCGGGTAGCTGGGTCGGCACCTATGGCACCGACTTCAAGTCGCCCGACCTCAGCAGCGCGACGTCTGGCACGGCTGGCTCGCGGGTCATGGTCGGCTATTTCTCGACCGCGCAGATCGCCCTGCTGGAGCTTCACTATACTGGCGCGATCGGCGCAGCGGTGCGCTATCGTTTCAACGGCGGCGCATGGGCAGCGCTTTCGCTGGCGGCGACCGGCGGCCAGAAAGCGGCAATCAGCGGTGCGCCGGCAGGCGCCTGGCAACTGGAGATCGAGGTCGTCAGCGGCACCGTGACGCTCGGCGGCCTGTTTGCCCGGAACGATCAGCCCGGGATCATCGTGTCCAACCTGGCTGTCAGCGGCTCCGGGCTGGTCGGATCGTGGTCCGCGCTGCTGCATCCCAGCGGTGCGAGCTATCGCGCCGACCTGATCGCAGCCTTCAGCCGGCTCGACAATCGCGGGCGCATCGACCAGTGGATCGCCCTCATTGGCACCAACGACCAGCGCGTCAGCGCCGATCCGCGCGACTATGGCAAGGCCATGATCGTTTTCGTGCGGGGCATGATCCGCGCAGTCTCGCCCCTCGCGTCCGTCCTGTGGGCCGTGCCCTGCGAGAATGGCCTCGCCACCGGCCCGGCGATGCGGAATTACGCGACCGCCGCGCGCCTGACCGCCCGCGAGCTCAAGATCGCCTTTGTCGACATGCAGCCGTCCTTCGGCGCCAGCTTTGCCGATTATGACGATCTGTTCGGAACGGACGATCTGCATCCCAATGCGATCGGCGGCAAGATCCAGTCGGACATGCTCCAGCGCGTCCTGATGGGAGACAGCGCGGCCGATGCCCTCAAGACCGAAATGGTGGCGCTCGTGGAACAACGCTCAGGCCTCCCCACGCTTCGCAACGCCGATTGGGACGAGGAGACCTATGACGTCGCCGGCCGCCGCGTGCGGGGCAAGGATAACCATGCGCGTAGTTGGCGCGCGCGCCAGGGGATGATGGACCGGCAGGAGGCGCCCGAATTGGGGCTGGCCACGCTGCGCATCGAAGATTTCGATGATGTGACCTATCACTCCAACGGCGCACTCAAGACCGCCACCGACCTGCGCAAGCATGTCTGGCGGCGAACGCCGGCGGGACTGGTCCGCGATGACGCTCCGGGCGTCCCCGCGACCGAGATGCGCAGCGCAGACTGGGACAGCGCGACCTACAATCTCGACGGCTCTTTCCGCGAGGGCGTCCGCCGCGACCGCTCCGCCTGGATCGCAGAGGGCGGCCGGGTGGTCGAGGATTTGCGCCTGCCCTCGCTGCGTCAGAATTATGCATTCAACGGCATCTACGGCACGGGGCTGCTCTCGTCCGCCGCCGACGTTGACTATCTGATGCTCATTCTCGGCCAGTCCATCGGGCGGGGCAACAACAATGACGGTGATGCCATGCCGGTCACGACCGTCCCGCCATTCCCGGGCTTTGCCCTGATGATCGGGGACAGTCCGTGGTGGGCGACCGGGAAGCTGTCGACGCATTATTCTGATCTGGTCGAAGTCAAAGAGCCGGGCACCACCACGGGGGCAAAGGAAACGATTTGCTCTGGCATGGCGTGTGCCATGATGCCGGCGCTCGCATTCCGGTTGGGCTTCATGCCGCGCATCATCTTCGCGTCGGTCTGCCTTGGCGGTAACGCCTATTATGGCGGCGCGGGCGCCCGTAATGGGATGAAGCGCGGATCTCTAATCTATGGCGAAGTGCTGAACACGGTTCGTGCTGCCGTCGCCATCTCCCGCCGCGCCGGACGCAGGCTCATCGTGCCCGCCGCCCTGCCGGTCCATGGCGAACAGGACTTTGCCATCGGTACGTCGGAGCGCCTCTACGGTCGTGGCATGGACCAGTGGACCTTCGATATTAACGCCGACATTCGCGCAATTACCGGTCAGACCGACCCCGTCCGCATGTACTTCAGCCAGGTCAACCGGGGCAGCAACACGGCAGGCGTTACCAATCAGATCGCCCAGGCCCAGCTGATGGCGGAGCGCAACCCCCTCATCCGCAACCTGGGCTCCTACTACGCCCTTGACCATGCATATGGAGACGGGAGCCATCCAGACGCCATAGGCTATTTTCACAAAGGCCTGCATCATGGCGTGCATATCGTGAACGACCTGTTCGGCGCTTACGATCAATGCCTGAGCATTGTGGATGTCTATTGGGCCACGACCAGCAGCATCGATCTGGTTTTCAGCGAACCGATCGACATTGAGGCGAATGATGACCGGGTCAATATCTCGAACCTCGGGCCGGGACTGGGCATCGACTATACCGACCGGTCCAACAGCGCGAGCGTGACCGGCATTACGCGGCAAGGTAGCAACATCGTCCGGGTGGCGCTCAGCGGCGCTCCCACGGGCACCCGTCGCCGACTGTTCATCGCATCACGCACCACGGGCGATGGCGGCATGGGCCGCCTGACGGGCGCTCGCAGCGGCATCCGCAGCTTCGACCCGGTAATCCTCAGTCCAACCGACAGCTTTCCCATTTATCGCTGGGCACCCACCCAGACGATCAACCTCCCTGCCTTCTGATCCAAAGGAGATCCGACAATGCCCACCGTCATCCGCACGCTCGACACCGTCAGCGCGGACAGCGTCGGCCTGCCCGACGAGCGTCCCGACGTGCGCGAGCGCCTGCTCTATCAGGCGCCCGAGCTGGTGCGCGCCTTCCGCGCAAACAGTGGCTTCGAGACGGCCGGCGCCGACATCGGCTGGCGGTGCCGCAAGACGGACGCGATCATGCGTCCGGGGTTCGGCGCCTATCTGCCGACCCGCACCAAGTCGCACGCGGCGTTCAATAACCGCGCCGCGCTGGTATATGGCACCGCCACTGGCCAGGAAGGTGCCATGGTCGGTCCCGGCTTCCTGCCGCTGAACGCCAGCTTCAGCTTCCTCCTCGTCGGCATGGTCGGCCCGGGTGAAAATGCGTATGAGCTTGGCTCGGGTGCCGACCCGAACGGCGCCACGCCCTTCTGGATCCGCCAGACTTCGGCGGGTGGACTTGCCGCGAAGCTGGGCACCGGGACCGTCAATGCGGCAACCGTTCGCCCGCCTTCAGCCGGTTCGACCATGATCATCGTCAGCTATGATGTGATCACCGGCGAGCTCAAGATCATGGCCCATCTTGAAACGGTCCCGACCGTCGTATCGGCCGGCGTGGTGCCGACCGATTCTGACATGCTGGTCGTTGGCGCAGCGGGCACGCCCGGAACAACATTCACCTCCGAAATCGACGGCGGCGCACTCGCTGAACTGCTGCAGTTCAACGTCCCCATCCTTTCTTCGGGGTACGGAAACATCCTGGCGGCCGCGCGCGGCATGGTGGCCAGCTATTACGCCATCGCGTGAGCGCGGACGATGCACACACAACAGGGAGCCGCGGCGATGACGCCATGGAGTGAGGCGTTGATCGCCAAATATGCTTGGATCTGGGTCGGCCTCACATTCGGCTTCGCCGCGAAATATGCGCTGCTCATCAAGAAGGGGGTGAAGATCAAGCCGGGCCTGGTGCTGGCGGACATCCTCATCATCCCGATGGTGGCGCTGATCTCCTACTGGATGATCAGCCGCGCCGGCGTCGATGGTGAAGGCGCCGCCCTCATCACGGCCGGCGCGACCGTCGGCGCCGATCGCGTCGTCAAGCTCTACACGGATCGGTTCGTCCGCCAGGTGGGCGACGTCATCACCGACGAAGCGACGCGCCGCAAGGCCGCCATCCGCGAGGAAGTGCAGGCCGAACTGAGCGCGGAACGAACCCTTCAAGACATCGCAATGGGCAAGCGGCCCTTGGGAGGTGAATGATGAACGTCGACCATCTCATTGATGAAGCGATCGGCCGCGAGGGCGACTATGTGAACAACCCGAAGGACAAGGGTGGCCCGACGCGCTGGGGGATCACTGAACAGGTAGCCCGTGCCTATGGCTATACCGGTGATATGCGGGTTCTGCCTCGGGAGACGGCTGTTGCGATCTACCGCAAGCGCTATCTCATCGAACCGGGCTTCGATAAGATCCTGGCCATGTCGGCGTCGATCGGCGAACTGCTGTTCGACACCGGCATCAACATGGGTCAGGCCATTGCCGGTCAATTCCTGCAGCGCGCGCTGAACCTCTTCAACCGGGGCGCCTCGCTCTATCCCGATCTGAAGGTCGACGGGGCATGCGGCCCGATGACGCGGCAGGCACTGGCCAGCTATCAGCAGCGCCGGGGCGCGACCGGCGAAGGCCTTCAGGTGCTGCTCTGGACGATCCATAGCTTCCGCACCGGCCGCTATGAAGAGATCAGTCTGGCGCGGCCGGCGAACGAGGAATTCAGCTATGGCTGGGTTGCGCGCCAAGTGCGCATGGGGATCGCTGCATGACCGCGCTCGACATCATGACCGTCTTCTGGATCACCATCTCGGTGGCAGGCTTCGGCGCCTGCATCCTAGCGAACTATCTGACGAAGGCGCGCTAATGGGCCTGGGCAAGATCACGCGCGGGCTCGGCAAGGTGGGGCTGGCGATCGAGGCGCTGGGTTATATTGTGACGGCAGCGAAGGCGCTCGGCGCTGCGATCCGGCGCTCGAAGTCAGACAAGGTTATGGACGAGGGTGGCACAGGCGAGAATGGCAAAGACGCTCCAGACGAGCCAATCCACGGGAGCTAAAGGATCCGCGTCCCAATCACGCCATTCGCTAAACATGTGCCCCTCCCCGAAGTGCCCCTGACGCGCGCCGCTATGACGATGGACCGCGCCAGGAGCTTGCTGCAGATACCATGTCACAATTTGAAGATGAAGGGTGACCCCAGCGCGTCCGCAATTCGGGGGGAATCTGGGGGCTGCGCTGGGATCTCCAACGGAGTATCACACGAGCAGAACGAGGCAACCCTCCATCAGGCCGGTGACCCCACCCGCAGCCAGGCGGGCCATTCACGCTAGACCTGCGGGTGAGGCGTCCAATGATCCGGGCAGTCCACCGAATCTCTGGACGGCATCCGGTAGCCCGTGATGGGCTATCCAGCAAGTCGAGTGGCGGTCAATGGGTGGTTGCAGGGGCTGGATTTGAACCAGCGACCTTCAGGTTATGAGCCTGACGAGCTACCGGACTGCTCCACCCTGCAAAGGCCTTGTACCCTATCGCCGACGGGAAGGGAATGCCCCGCCTCCCGCGCTGGTCTTGGCGGTGCGGGCTTGGACATTATCGATCGGGGAAAGGTGAAGCCGTCAGCAAAAATCAATCTCGGCGCAGTTGCATGAATGCACCTATGATCAGACTAAAGAACACCACATAAATTGCAAGGTCCAGGACAATTTCGAACATCTGGCGGACGAGCCTCCTATTCTATGCCAGAAAGGTGGCGATCCTGACCGGCCAACCGATTGCAAATACCGGTCAGAATCCGCGCGTGGCATATTAGTCTCTCATCCAAGGCGCAAGTCCCGCCGACTTTCGGGAAGATCATGCCGTAGTCATCGTCGATTGCTGGCGGACGGATGCATGATACCATCAGGCATGAGAATCGACCCCGACATGGACCGCGATATGGCCGACGTCGCCAACCTTCGTCCTGAAGAAATTGAGACGGAACAGCGTATTGAAGCTTCGATGCGATGGAACGAAATTTGGTTTCTGCTCGTCGGGTTTAGCGTGCTCTTCGGCTTGGTGACTTTGCTGCTTATGATAGCCTGACAAAATTCGGGCCAGATCACCGATCGCGCGGCAAGGGCCCTACGCCATGATGGCGTAGGGCAGTGACGCCGCTCCAGAGCACACGGTTAAGGCGGCAGGCGATCTGGATATCCGCGGCGCATGACGGCGGCAAGACATGCCTTCGCGGACCTCCATCATTGCTTACTAAGCGGCCGCCCGGTCCTGTAATCCATCAACTGGTCGATGCGCTCGGCTATCTCCCGCCATGCCCACGCTGAAGCATCGTCGCCAGCCGCCTCCGCCTCAGCGATCTGCGCAGCAGCATACTTCGGTGCCTTGGCACCACGCCGCTTTATGACCTCCTGCGCTGAGGCCCATAGGGTCCAGTCGTTCAGTTCCATCTTGGTTCGCCAATTCGGGCGAACCATACCACTATCGGCGAGGGCAGGGGAGGGTGATCCGCCATAGCTGGGATCGCGCCGGGATCACAGAACTGCAGTTGTTCCGCAGTTGTTCACGGGAAACCGCGCATTTTCAGCGCAGTTTCCCGTCAAAACAGTGCCTGAAATCGCATTCGTAATGCGAGGGTCACGTGTTCGAGTCACGTAAGCGGCACCATTCCCGGTCAAAGTTGGGCACTGCGCCCACTTTGACGGGAAGGCCGGTTGAAACGCCGGCTTCCAACGTCGCAGTGCGGCCAGAGATCAGGATTTTCTGATCTGATACACTCACCGCATCGACGAACATTTTCAGATAGGCCGAGCGCAGCGACGCATCGTCGGCTCTCAGTTTCTCCGACAGCAATTTGCCAAACCGGTCGATCGCGCTTGCGTCGATCCGCCTCTTTCCTTGAGCGAGTTGCCGCTCGAGAACATTTATCCGGCCAGTCGCCGCCGCCAGGTTTGCGCGGTTCTCGGCCATGCGCACGGCAAAATGCGGATCTCGTGGGCTCATCAGGCCATCCTCGATCAGGATGAGCAATTTGCGGATGGCCGTGTCGAGCCGCGTCTTGTCAGCTAGCGCTTTGGACAATTCAGCCTCCTTTCTGTGCCGATTCTTCTCAGAAAGGTCGAGAAGGCCTGCCAGCAGCGAGCGAAGACGATCGGGAGCAAGCAACTGCCTCTCGATGGCGTTGACGACGACTTCGTCGAGTTGCTCTTTCCGTATCGCAGGGCAGACGCAACCGCCTCCATTGTTCACCCGCTGATTGCAGGCGTAATAGGCGTATTGACCACTCTTGCCGGTGCGAATCGTCATTCCGCTGTTGCAACCGGGCATCCCGCATCGGGCGAGTCCCACCAGCAGCGTTGTCCCGGCGGCAACGTGGGGCGCCATCCTTCTTGGATTTCTCGAGGCGCGAAGCGCAGCAACCCTGTCAAACTGCTCCCGATCGATGATGGTCGGACACGGAACGGCTATCGCGTCTTCGAGTGAAGGCACAACGCCTTCGTCGTCGGCGGTGCGATCGTAATATACGCCGGTATATATCTTGCGAGCCAAGATACCTGATAGATTGCCGTTCGAGAACTTGGACCCGCGCAGCGTTATTCCTTGGCCGTTCAAGTTTTTAGGCGGTGTTGACAAAAGCTTTCAGCCATAGTCGCGCGGCAGCGAGGTTGATGAAGCTCTCGAACGACAGGACGGTCTTGTCGTAGCGGGTGGCGATGCGGCGCTGCTGCTTGAGTTTGGCGAACATGCGCTCGACACGATTGCGATCCTTGTAGCGCCGGTAGTCGGGATGGGCCGGCACCTTGCGGTTGGAGCGCGGCGGGATGACGGGCAGGATGCCTCGCATGAGCAGGTTCTCCCGGAACCTGTCGCCATCATAGCCTTTGTCGGCGAGCAGCGCCCTGGGCTTGGGCAGCGGCAGGTTCATCAGATCGTCGGCCGCCGTATAGTCCGATGCCTCGCCGCCGGTAAGGATGAAGCCGACAGGGAGGCCCTGATTGTCACAGCGGGCGTGGATCTTGCTCGTAAAGCCGCCGCGTGATCGACCAAAAGCCTGCGCACAAGCCCCCCTTTTCCGCCCGCTGCCGAGACGTGGCCGCGAACCGTGGTGCTGTCGATCATGTGCTGCCAGTCGTCGGTGAGGCCCAGATCGACCAACGTTTGCAGCATGGCGTCCCAGACGCCTTGCTCCGCCCAGCGCCGGAACCGGACATAGACCGAGTTCCACTTGCCATAGCGCTCGTGCATGTCGCGCCACGGGCAACCGACCCGCAGCACATGCAGCATGCCATTGAGAAAGCGCCGGTTATCGCCGGCCGGTCGGGCATGCCTCCCACGCTCGGACGGGAGTAGCGGCCCGATCAACTCCCACTCCGCGTCCGACAAATCCCCTCGATCCATGACCGCTCCCCAAAGAGCAGCCTTGAATCAGAACACGCACCGATTGGGAATCCCTTTTGTCAACGCCGCCTAACGATCCAGCGACCACCTCGTCCGGCATCCGCCCAGTCGAATATCTTCTGAACGATGGGCGCCTCCGCTGGTGCGATCTCCAGCTTCATCCGGTTCTTTTCCTTGTCCCGCCGGGCGACATAGGATCGGTATCCGAATGGGACCGGACCACCATTGAAAAAGCCCTGACGTGCGTTCTCTCGGCGACTTTTTCGTGTGAGAACGGCGCCGTCGTAGGATTGCTGCTCTGCGATCATCGCCGTAATTGTGCGCCCGAGCAGGGCGCTGCGCCCTTTCCCGAAATCCTCAGTAACGGAAATTGCCTCAACGCCGGCGTCTTCCAGGTCCCCGAAGGTATTGAAGAATAGTCGCATGTTGCGAGCCATGCGGTTGAACATGTAGAACAGAACGGCATCCACCGGCCGGTCAGCTCCGGTTGCCAGCCGAAGCATCTTTCGAAACTCGGGCCGCGAGTTCGTTTCGATCCTGTGCAATGGTCGACCACCAGCCGAGCTCGCCGCCTTCCAGTGCATCTTCGCGCACGATGTAGAGCGCTGCACGTTCCGCTTCTCCCGCACGCCAGCGGCGGCCGGCGGTCGAGGCAAAGCCGCGCGCCACGAAGCCGAAATGAAAGGAATAGCGCCGATCCGGACCGCGAGCATCGGTTGAACCCCAGACCCCGGCCAGCAGTTTCTCCGCGGTGCGATTGTACAATGATCGCGGCGATTTTCTCCGGCGCGGCCGATCTGATTCCTGCACCCGAATACGCACGCGGCGCTTCAAGGCCGCCTCGGCGTCACGGTCACTCAATCGCTTCCTGCGGCGGCGCGCATTCTCGCCCGAGCGCTCCTCGGCCCGCTTGCGGGTCGTGAGATTGCGTGCACTTCGGGCACTCGCAATCGCTTCCGAAACTTCGGGAGCCCCTGCCTTCACCTGCGCGAAATCCACCTGCATTTCCGACCTGCATCAGCTTCATGAGGGGGTGGCCGGTACGGGGTGCTTTTCGCCTGCGGCAGAAAAACACTTTATCGCGCACCACCCCCTCTTCCTTCTATCTTCTCACACGGTGCCGGTGATCGGGTGTGCAACCTGCCCGGTCGGATTGCAGTGACCGGCATCTGCATTTTACCGGGGGTAGGTTGCAGAACCACGCCCATGCGCAATCTACCGCATGGGGCATGGACAAAGCCTTCTCCGCTTCGACTGAACTTCATGCTCTGGCCAGCGCCCTTGGTGAAACGGAGGTGCGGGTGGCCACTGCGGTTACTGTCTGCGCAGCGACGGTCTCCGAACTGAAGCGGCTGCATCATGCAGCCGGCAAGCGCCGCGGTGGTCCGGCTTCGGCAGATGCCCGCAAGTACGTCCTCGGCTCGACGCTCGTTCTTGCCGGCGTCGGTGACCTTGATGACACCGCACTGGTCGGACTGTTCGCCCATCCTGAACATATGCAGCGATGGATGAGGCAGGCGCTGAACGCGGGAGCCGGTCCGCAGCTCGGTGATCTGATCCGCTGGATGTTCGAGGAACCAAGACGCCTTGAATGGTGCCGGCAATGGGGGCGCATCCTGCAATGGCGCAATCGCCAGGCACTCTACGTCGCCGAGGTCCAGAGCTTCAGAGAATCCGGCCGCACCGGCCCGAAAGAACCATGGCGCCGCAAGCCAGTGACCATCGGGCAGGAGGCATTGATTGCCGCCCTTGTCGAACTTCTCGGCGAACCTGCGCCGCGCCTCAGCACCCGCGGCGAGGCTTTCGACTGGATCTCCGCCCGAGGCGGCAACCCGATTTACTGGCGGGAGCCAATGCTTCCGCCCAACCTGGAGGAAGACCATGAATGAGCATGAAACAATCGATGAGGCTGTTGCTGCCTACGGGCGGCTCAAAGGTCAATTCGATGCGGCAATGAGCCGCTGCGAAGCTGAGCTGGCAGCCGGGCGCACTGGTTATGAAGCCTATCGTCAGGCCTCTACCCTTGCAAAACCGCTTGCTGATCTGGCAGAGAATATCCGCGTTCGCATCGTCCAGGCATTGGAGGATCTGTGATGCAGACCCATGCTTATAAGAAGCGTGGCGCCCACGCCGCATTCATCCCCGCGAACGGCAAGTGCGGATACGCAGATTTCCTTCGTGCCAATGCCGGCAAGGCAACAACAGAAGCCTTGTTGCTCGGTCTTTTCGCCAGCGACGGCCACCCCGGCATGCTTGTCCGGGACATGCATGCGGTGCGCTACACGGGCGGAATTGCAGAGGGCGATTTCGGTTCGCGGATCTTCAATCCGCCAAACGGCGACATCACGGGCCTTGCGCCGGCCATGCTTGATGCGAAGGAGGTGTTGCCGCCGGACAGCGCCATCCCGGCGTCGCGCACGGCACTGAGGCAGTTCCTCGATCGGTTGATGCTGGCAAACGGCCGAGAGCCCGAAAACGAGATCCTGATCGATGGGTGGCGCGGTGGGCAACCGGCGGGTCGGGCAATGGACGGACATATCCTGCGCCTGTGGAAGCTCCGCGAAACCGACGAGGCGCTATACAAGGCGCTGGTTGGCGGCCGTTTCTCACCGGTGCTGCGCAAGCTCCGGGCAGTCCGGCAATCTGATCCCGTGCTGTTCAGCGCGTTGCGTGACCTTCTCCTGGTCCAGTCGTTGATCTGGTGCGCACACGATGCTCAGATGGTTATCGCCCGCATCTATCAGACGGTGCGATTCGGGCCGCTGGCGTCAAACGGGAAGTCGCCGGAATCCGCGATGAACGCACTCAAGCGCACTCGCACTGCGCTCGAGATCGCTCTGGACACATTCTTCGTCGGCGATTGGCGAACGGGCAATATAGCTCGTCCCGGATCGAGTGGCATGGATCTGGCCTGCCACCGTAACGCCGAGGTCAGGGCTGTAGCCAAGCGGGTTCGCCATTTGCTGGGCAAGAACGCTGAATCCGCCATGCCGCTCGGGCGGGTCACCGATCTGATGAACCAGGTCGCGCAGACCTTGCGCGGCAGCGACACCATGTTCAAGCGCACGGCTGCTCCACCGACCGGCAACATCATGGCCAAGCATTTCGCGGCCGAATGGTACTCGGTGCCTTCTCCTCTCACCGCCATGGCAGTGGTCGCATACCGTCTTGTGCAGGCCGAGGTGCAATTGCCCGGCAGGATCGATGCCATGATCGCGAGGACCGACCCGGTTTCCTGCCAGAACCTTCCGCTGCCGTCGTGCGACGAGGCATCGATGCCGCGATCGACTGGGGCGCGTGTGAATGCCCTGATGGATTTCTATCGATCGAGACTGCTCGGGGAAGATACCTTGCAGGCAGAAGGCATTCGGTCATGGAAAGCCACTGACGCTGCCAAGGCGTTCCTGAGCCAGCGCGGGCAGCGGATGCTTGGCGACGATCATGGTGTGGCAACTGATCCGCGGCGCTCCTTCTATCTGTTAGATGTGATCCCGGAGCACCGTTTCGCGGCAGGAGGGTGATCGGCCAAGTTTTGCATGGATTTTCACTTTAATTAACAGAAAATATTACTTTTATTTAGGATCTATGCGGTTAGCTTGCTCCGACAGTTCCGGTCATAGCGGGGGCACGGTGTCGGACGGGGGCCAAGTAACAAGAATGGGCAAGCTGCGCCGTGCGTTGACGCTCGTGCACCTGCTATCAGAATCAGCTGAAGGGCTGACCTTGGACGAGATAGCGTCAGCTCTCCGGATCAATCGTCGAACGGCGGAGCGTTTGCGGGATACTCTTCGTGAGGAATTCGACATTGAGGAACGCCTCGACGATCGTTCGAAACGTTTTTTCATTCGGGACAGGTTGGGGCGGGCCTATACTCGGCCGAGTGCGGAAGAAGTAGCTGCGCTAGAAATCGAAGTTTCTGCCCGACGATCGCAAGGCGCGAGCCACTTCCAACATCTTGAACGACTTTTGGCCAGAGTGAAATCAGGGCTCGATGATCGAGAGAAGCTTCGGCTCGCGCCCGATCTTGAGGTTTTGGTCCAGAGACAACGAAGCTTCGTCCCGGCGGGGCCGATGCATATTACCCGCCCAGAAGCGATTGGCGCGGTACAGGGCGCGATCCTCGCAGGGAGCGCCGTCGAGTTCGATTATTCTTCGGATGGCCAAAGTGAGCCGAAATGGCGCCGTGTCGTACCATATGCCTTGTTGTACGGTCCGACCACATATCTGGTAGGAAAAATCGTGACCAGCAACCGAGATCCGGTCTTGTTCAGGCTTGATAGGATGCTTGATGTTCGGATTGCCAATCATCCCGGTATTCCAGATCCTGGCTGGAACCTCGATGAATGGCTTTCCAGCAGCTTCGGTATCTGGCGCGAGGGGCACAGTGATATCGTCCTTCGGGTAAGTGCCGGAGCTACGGAGCGAGCACGACAATGGCGCTTTCATCCGCAACAGACGTTCGAGTTCGATGGTGAGGAACTGATTGTTCGGTTCCGAGCAGGTGGCCTCCGTGAAATCGCAGATCATATCTTCACCTGGGGAGGTGAAGTTCGGATCGAAGCTCCCGATGAACTGAAGGTCGTCATGCGTGAGAGGCTTGCAATGGCGGCAGCGACTTTATGAAAGTACGTCCGAAAATGTCGTGTCCCGACATTAGTGACAGGTCTGGCAGCGAGTCGTCTGTCATGAAGCGGCCGCGCAGCTTGAAAGAGTGGGATAACTGCACAGAAATGCTGGACAACATGGACATCAGTCGACCTGCTCGGATGGCGGATGCAACTCCTCATGCCGCATCATTGATTCAGAGCCTTCGTGATATCGGCTATTCGTGCGAGACAGCGTTGGCCGACATTCTGGACAACTCTATCACCGCTGGAGCCCGCCATATCGAGATCCTGTCTGATCTGACTTGTGCAGATCCGGCCATCGGCATTCTTGATGATGGGCGTGGCATGACTGCGGCCGAGCTTGTCGAAGCAATGCGTCCCGGATCACGCAATCCACTCGACGATCGCGACGCTGGTGACTTGGGCCGTTTTGGGCTTGGATTGAAAAGTGCCAGTTTCTCTCAGTGCAAGAAGCTTACCGTGCTGACCCGCAAGGACGGTTTCGGCATTGGAGCAACGTGGGACTTGGATGAGGTCGCGAAGTCCAATCGTTGGGAGATCGAACTGCATGACGACTTCGGAAAAATCCCGTGGTCTGATCGTCTTGGTAGCAACGGAACGCTCGTAATCTGGAGAAGCCTTGACCGGCTGGGTGGCGGAAGTCAGCCGGAAGAAACAAAGCGGGTGCAGCATATCACGCGTACGCTTGCGGAAGCCGAACGCCACCTGCGCCTCGTTTTTCATCGCTTCATGGGTGACGGCACCTCTGCTGTAGAGTTGCGCCTCAACGGCCGGAAGCTCTTTGCCATCGATCCATTCGGGACGCGACACGCGGGGCATCAGGCGGACCGTATCGATCGCCTCGAACTTGCCAATGGCCAAGTCGAGTTTCAATGCTTCACGCTCCCCCATCACAAGTCGGTGTCGAAGCAGGATTGGGACGACCTGGGTGGTCCGGAGGGCCATCTGCGAACGCAGGGCTTTTATGTGTACCGCGGCCGACGCCTCATCATCGCGGGGAGCTGGTTAGGCTTGGCTCGACAAACGGAACTGACAAAGCTCTGTCGCATACGAGTCGATATGGCGTCTATGCGCTGGCCGACCAGATGATCCTGCGCGACGGGACGGGCAATCGCGGCCTCTCCATCTTCGCCCAGTTCACCGCCAATCCGGAGGCATCGGCCCAGATCACCCACTGGTATGCCGCCGGGCTGGTCAAGACCGGCACCTTTGCCGGCCGCGACGCCGACAGCATCTCGATCGGCATCGTCCATGCACAGGTCAATCCGCGCCTGCGCCGCGCAGCCGCCGATGCGCAGGCTATTCCCGGCGGCTATGCCGCGCTGCCTGTGGGCGAGACCGCGATCGAGATGAGCTATGGCATCCAGCTGCGGCGCTGGCTCAGCATCCGGCCGGACGTCCAATATATTCTCGATCCCGGCGCCTTTTCCTATCGCCGCACCAATGATGCGCTGGCGTTGGGCGGCCAGGTCAAGATGCAGTTCTGATCCTGTCCATGGTCTCGGCTCAGCCTTCAGGCGTCTGCCCGGCAGTAGCGCAGCACATTGTCGATCACCTGCGCGCGGCGCCGCTCGGCCGCCACTTCGCTGGTCATGTCGACGCCGAAGATCGCGTGGAAACTGTGGCGGTTGGACACGAAGTAGAAGGCGAGGGCGCTGATCGTCATGTGCAGGTCGACCGCATCCAGCCCGGCGCGGAAGCTGCCATCGGCAATGCCGCGATCGATCAGTGCCTGGGTCTTGGGCAGGACGATCTCATTATGCCCTTCCGAAATCTCGCCAACATGCGGACCACCCCGGATATTCTCGTCCATCACGAGCCGCACCAGTTCGGGATGGTTGAAATGATAGTCGAAGGTGAGGGCGGTCAGCCGCTCCAGCGCAGCGAGCGGCGGCAGGCCGCCCAGTTCGGCCTCCAGTTCGGCCGATCTGATGCCGCGATAGGCCTCGGTCAGGACCGCGCGATAGAGCCCGTCCTTGCTGCCGAAATGATAATAGATCATCCGCTTGGACGTCGCGGTCGCCGCCGCGATCTCGTCCACCCGCGCGCCGGCATAGCCTTTTTCCGCGAAATGCTGGGTAGCGATCGCGACGATGTCGCGCCGGTTGCGTTCGGTGAAATTCTGCTTGTCCACGCCTCGCTTTGCGACGCCGGGCGGCCTATTGCAATGCACAACCGGCGCGCCGGATCGCGATCCGCCGGTCTGCCGATCGAGGAGGAATGCGCTTGATCCCCGACAAGAAGACCCAGATCGTCATCGTCGGCGGCGGTGCTGCCGGCCTCGAACTCGCGCGCAAGCTCGGCGCCCGCTACGGCCGCAAGCGGCATGACATCATCCTGATCGATCGCAACCGCACCCATATCTGGAAGCCGCTGCTGCACGAGGTCGCGACCGGGTCGCTCGACGCCAGCCTGGACGAGGTCGGCTATCGCAGCCACTGCCATCGCTGGGGCTATCGCTATCTCTACGGCACCTTGCAGGGCATCGATCGGGTCGCGCGGCGCGTCCATATTGCGCCGGTGTTCGATCCCAAGGGGCGCGAGGTGGTGAGTGCCCATTCGGTGCGCTACGACTATCTGGTGCTGGCCTATGGATCGGTCACCAATGATTTCGGGACGCCGGGCGTCGCCGACAATTGCCTGTTCCTCGACAGTCGCACCCAGGCCGACAGTTTCAGGGACCAGTTGCTCGACCATTGCCTGCGCGTGTCGGGGGCCATGTCGGCCGATCCCGCGTCGGATGCGCGGGTGCGGATCGCGATCGTCGGCGGCGGCGCCACCGGGGTCGAACTGGCGGCCGAACTCTATAATGCTGCCGATGCGCTGGGCTATTATGGGCTGGAAGTGTTCGATCGCCAGCGGCTCGACGTCACCCTGCTGGAGGCCGGGCCGCGCATCCTGCCGGCCTTGCCCGACCGGCTGGCCGACGCCGCGCGGGAGGAACTGGAGGTGCTGGGCGTCAAGGTCCGCGCCGGCGTCGCCGTCACCGCCTCCACGCCGCAGGGAATGGAGACGAAGGATGGCGGCTTCGTCCCCGCCGATCTTCAGGTCTGGGCCGCCGGGGTCAAGGCGGCGGCGATCCGCGATGGCCTGGATGGGCTGGAACTGTCCCGCGCCGGGCAGGTGATCGTGCGCCCGACGCTACAGAGCCTGGCCGATGACCGCGTCTTCGCGATGGGCGATTGCGCCTCCTACACGCCGCAGGGCGCTGATCGGCCGATCCCGCCGCGCGCGCAGGCCGCGCATCAGATGGCCGACACGGTGTTCGCCAATCTTGGCCGGCTGATGGCCGATCGCCCGCTCAGGAGCTTCGTCTACAAGGATCATGGCTCGCTGGTGTCGCTCAGCCGCTATTCGACGGTCGGATCGCTGATGGGCAAGCTGGTCGGCGGGCGCATGGCGGTGGAAGGGCGGCTCGCCCGCTTCGTCTATATGTCGCTCTATCGCATGCATCTGCTCGCCGTTCACGGCAAGATACGCGGCCCGGCGTTGATCCTGGTCAGCCATATCAACCGCTTCGTGCGCCCGCGCCTCAAGCTGCATTGATCACAATCCTTTCTGGGCATGGCCGGCGGGGCGTCGACGGAGATTCTCCGCTAACTGACCGATAAGAATGCGGAATTTCTGCGGCACAATCCTGCTTCGATCGGGATGCGCCTGACGACATGTCGTTCGTCGGCCTGTGTTGCCGGTTGGTCGAAAGCCCGCATGCCACGCCCTGTCGTCCGGAAAAGCCGTTTGACCTCACCTGTCCGGCTCGCAATGATCCGCGCCATTCACGCGGGGGGTGCCAAGGGGGTGGCCTTCGCGACAAGACAGACCCGCGATCTGCGGGCATTCCAGTGGAGGCTATCTTGCATAGACGCGACTTCCTGGCCTTTGGCACTTTGGGTGTCGGCGGGCTCGTCCTGCCGTCCTTTTTCGGCAAGGTCATTGCAGCAGAGGATCTGAACAGCGCGCTCGACGTCGGCTTCAAGAAGGGGCTGGCCGACGCCGCGATGAACGCGGCCAAGAGCGCCGGCGCCAGCTATTGCGACGTGCGCGTCGGCCGCTACCTGCGCCAGTTCGTCATCACCCGCGAAAAGAATGTCGAGAATATCGTCAACACCGAATCCACCGGTGTCGGTATCCGCGTGCTGGCCAATGGCGCCTGGGGTTTCGCCGCCACCAATGAGCTGAGCAAGGAAGCGGTCGCCAAGGCCGCGCAGCAGGCCGTCGCCATTGCCAAGGCCAATGCGCCGCAGCAGAGCGCCCCGGTCCAGCTCGCCCCGGTCAAGGGCGCGGGCGAGGTCAGCTGGAAGACGCCGATCGTCAAGAACAGCATGGCTGTGCCGATCAAGGACAAGGTTGACCTGCTGATGGGCGTGAACGCCGCCGCCATGGACGCGGGCGCCGACTTCATCAATTCGATCCTGTTCCTGGTCAATGAGCAGAAATATTTCGCCAGCACCGATGGCAGCTATATCGACCAGGATGTCCACCGCATCTGGGCGCCGATGACGGTCACCGCGGTCGACAAGACCAGCGGCAAGTTCCGCACGCGCGAGGGCCTGTCCTCGCCGATGGGCCTGGGCTTCGAATATCTCGACGGCGCCGCCAGCGGCAAGACCGTGCTGCCCAATGGCGTCACCGTCTATGGCAACAGCTATGACATGAAGGAGGACGCGATCGCCTCCGCCAAGCAGGCGCGCGCCAAGCTCAAGGCGCCGTCGGTCAAGCCGGGCAAATATGACCTGGTGCTCGATCCGTCGCACACCTGGCTCACCATCCACGAATCCGTCGGTCATCCGCTCGAACTGGACCGCGTGCTGGGCTATGAAGCCAATTATGCCGGCACCAGCTTTGCCACGATGGACAAGCTGCAGGCCCATTTCCAATATGGCAGCGACAAGGTGAACATCGTCGCCGACAAGGTCCAGCCCGGCAGCCTGGGCGCCGTCGCCTATGACGACGAGGGCGTGAAGACCAAGAAGTGGGATCTGATCCGCGACGGCAAGCTGGTCGGCTATCAGGCGATCCGTGACCAGGCCCATATCGAGGGCAAGAAGGAATCGGATGGCTGCGCCTATGCCGACAGCTGGTCCAATGTGCAGTTCCAGCGCATGGCCAATGTCAGCCTGGAACCGGGCAAGACCAAGCAGAGCGTTGCCGACATGATTTCCGGTGTCGAGGACGGCATCTACATCATCGGCGACGGCAGCTTCTCGATCGATCAGCAGCGCTATAACGCCCAGTTTGGCGGCCAGCTCTTCTACGAGATCAAGAACGGCAAGATCACCCAGCAGATCGAGGATGTCGCCTACCAGATCCGCACCCCGGAATTCTGGAATGCCTGCGTCGGCGTCTGCGACCAGAGCGACTATCGCCTGGGTGGCTCTTTCTTCGACGGCAAGGGCCAGCCGGCCCAGGTCTCCGCCGTGTCGCACGGGTCTTCGACCGCGCGCTTCAACGGTATCAACGTCATCAACACCGCGCGTTCGCTCGGCTGACGCTTAGGGAGATAATAAGATGAGCATCCTTACCGAAGCGCAGGCCAAGGCCATCCTGACCAAGGTCGTCGCCCTGTCGAAGGCCGACGAATGCACCGCGCAACTGACCGGCAAGATCCAGGGCAATATTCGCTTTGCCCGCAACGACGTGTCGACCGCGGGGCTGACCGACGATATCGAGCTGGCGGTCCAGGTCGCCTATGGCAAGAAGGTCGGCACCGCCACCATCAACCAGTTCGATGACGCCTCGCTGGAACGCGTGGTGCGCCGGGCCGAAACGCTGGCCAATCTGGCCCCGGACAATCCGGAATTTATGCCGGCGGTGGACAGGCAAGCCTACAAGGCCAGCCCTACCTTCGCCCAGTCGACCGCCGACATCACGCCGGAATATCGCGCCCAGGTGGCGTCGACTTCGATCAGCGCCTGCAAGTCGCAGAAGCTGATCGCCGCCGGCTATCTGGAGGATAATCAGAGCTTCGTCGCGATCGCCAACTCCAAGGGCAATTTCGGCTATCAGCGTTCGACCATGCTGGATTATACCTGCACCGTCCGGACCGAGGATGGCCGGGGTTCCGGCTGGGTCGGCACCGACACGCAGGACGCCACCCGCTTCAAGGCGGACAGCGACATCCAGATCGCGATGCGCAAGGCATCGGCCTCGTCCGAGGCCAAGGCGCTGGAGCCGGGCAAATATACCGTCATCCTGGAACCGATGGCGGCCGCAGGCCTGATCGGTTTCATGTTCTACTTCTTCGGCGCGCGCGAGGCGGACGAGGGCCGCAGCTTCCTGTCGAAGAAGGGCGGCGGCAACAAGCTCGGCGAACAGGTGTTCGGGCCGCAGGTCAATTTCTACACCGACCCGTGGGATCCGGTCGCGCCCTGCCTGCCCTGGGATGATGACGGCCTCGCGCGCCAGCGCGTCGACATGGTCAAGGACGGCAAGGTCACGAACCTCAACTACAGCCGCTACTGGGCAAGTAAGCAGGGCAAGCCTGCGATCGGCCAGATGGGCAATATCCTGATGACCGGCGGCACCAAGACCACCGCCGACCTGGTCCGCTCGACCGAGCGCGGCGTGCTGGTCACTCGCACCTGGTATATCCGCATGGTCGACCCGCAGACCGTGCTGCTGACCGGCCTGACCCGCGACGGCACCTTCTATGTCGAGAACGGCCAGATCAAATATCCGATCAAGAATTTCCGGTTCAACGAGAGCCCGGTGATCATGCTCAACAATGTCGAAGAGCTGGGTCGCCCGGTCCGCGTGCCGCCGGACGAAGTGTCGATGAACATCGTCGTGCCGCCGATGAAGCTGCGCGACTTCACCTTCACCTCGCTCTCGGACGCGGTGTAAGGCAGGAAGCAACCCATAATCCTCCCCTGTGAAGGGGAGGTGGCTGGCCGAAGGCCAGACGGAGGGGTGTCACCCTATCGATGGCAGGACACCCCTCCACCATTTGCTGCGCAAATGGTCCCCCTCTCCCCGATGGGGGAGGATTATGCAGATTGGGCGTTCGATTAGCTTTGATGACACGCGGCGAGTTTCTTCGGTTGATGGCGGGCGGTCTGGCTGGCGCAATGCTGGCCCGTCCCCTTGCCGCCGCGGGAGGCTATGATTTCTGGTTCACGCGGCTGCGCTATGACTCGGGCGACTGGGATGTCGACCAGCGCATGCCGTCCAACCTCATCACCTCGCTGATCGACTATACGACGCTGCGGGTCGACCCGAAGGAGCATGTCATCGCCCTTTCGGACCCGAAGATGCTGACCGCGCCCTTCTGCTATATGGCGGGGCACAAGCTGGTCGAATTTTCAGAAGCCGAGCGGCGTAATTTCGAGCGCTATGTCCGCAATGGCGGCTTCGTCCTGGTGGACGATTGCAACCATGACATAGACGGCCTGTTCGCCCGATCCTTCGAGGCGCAGATGGCCAAGATTTTCGGCCCCAAGGCGTTGAAGATGCTGCCCAAGACCCATCCGGTCTATCGCAGCTTCTTCACGTTCGACGGGCCGCCCAATACCGCGCTGGAACTGAACGGCTGGGGCGACGATCTGGTCCACGACTATCTCAAGGGGATAGAGGTGAGCGGGCGCCTGGGCGTTCTCTACAGCAACAAGGATTATGGCTGCGAGTGGGACTATGACTGGCGCAACAAGCGCTTCCTGGCCGAGGATAATACCAAGTTCGCGGTCAATATCGTGATGTACGCGCTGTCGTCGTGACGCCTTCGCTCTACTTTTCCGTCATCCCCGCGGAGGCGGGTTTGGAGGAGGCACGTGACTCCTCCAAACATCTCCCAAGCCATCCCCAGCCGCAAGGTTTGGAGATGGATTCCCGCCTTCGCGGGAATGACATTGTTATTCGAGGATAGCAGACCGACCATGACCGATATCAGCGAAGCGGAAATCCAACAGAAACTGGCGCGCCTAGGCGAATTGCGCGCGGCGATCGGCCAGGCGATCGTGGGGCAGGAGGCGGTGGTTGAACAATTGCTGATCGGCCTGCTCGCCGGCGGCCATTGTCTGCTGGAAGGGGTGCCGGGCCTCGGCAAGACCTTGCTGGTCCGTTCGCTCGGCGAAGCACTCAAGCTCGACTTCCGCCGGGTACAGTTCACCCCCGACCTGATGCCCAGCGACATTCTCGGCACCGAATTGCTGGAGGAGGATCATGGCACCGGCCATCGCAGCTTCCGCTTCCAGAAGGGGCCGATCTTCACCAACCTGCTGCTGGCCGATGAACTCAACCGGACCCCGCCCAAGACGCAGGCAGCGCTGCTGGAGGCGATGCAGGAGAGGACCGTCAGCTATGGCGGCACCACCTATCAGTTGCCATCGCCCTTTTTCGTGCTGGCGACGCAGAACCCGCTGGAACAGGCCGGCACCTATCCGCTGCCCGAAGCGCAGCTGGACCGCTTTCTCCTCCATATCCGCGTCGATTATCCGACCGAGCAGGAGGAGCATGATATTCTCGCCCAGACCACCGGCGCCAAGCCGGGCGCGGTGCCGGCGGTGATGCAGGGCGAGGAGGTGCTGGCGCTGCAGAAGCTGGTGCGCGACGTGCATTTTGGCGAGGATCTGCTGCGCTGGGTGACGCGGATCGTGCGCGCCAGCCGTCCGGGCGAGGGTGCGCCGGACGATATCCGCAAATATGTGAAATGGGGCGCCGGCCCGCGCGCCGGCCAGTCGCTGATCCTGGCGGCCAAGGCACGCGCCTTGCTCCAGGGCCGTCTGGCGGCGACGCGCGAGGATATCGTTGCGCTGGCCGGGCCGGTGATGCGCCACCGCCTGCTGCTGTCCTTCGCCGCCGAAGCCGAAGGGAAGAGCGCCGATGATGTCGTCGCCGCGCTCGTCCGCGCTGTGCCGCTCGGCTGATCCGGACACAACGTCATGGCCGATTTCATCCCCCCAGACGTGCGGAGCCGGCTCAAAAGCCTGCGCCTGCTCACGCGCCGGGCGGTGGGATCGCATGGGCTGGGCTTGCATCACAGCCACAGCCGGGGCGCTGGCCTGGAGTTCGCGCAATATCGCGCCTATGAGCCGGGCGACGAACTGCGCCAGATCGACTGGAAGCTCTATGCCAGGTCGGACAAATTCTTCGTCCGCGAGGCCGAGCGGGAAAGCCCGGTCGCAGTCTGGATCCTGATGGATGCCAGCGCCTCGATGGCGCAGACCGATGCGATCCGGCCCGATTATAGCCGGCTCGACGCGGCCAAGGGGATCGCCGCCAGCATCGCCGAACTGGCGATGCAGCAGGGCGATCGCTTCGGCTGGATGGCGCTGTCCGACACCGGGCTGCGGTTGCTCCCGCCCGCCACCGGCCTGCGCCAGCGCGACCGGCTTTTGCTCGACATGCTGCCGCTCCGGGCCGAAGGGGGCTTTGCCGCCGAAGCGCAATTGGCACCGGTCTGGGAACGGATCGGCGCGCATGATCTGGTGATTTTGCTCAGCGACTGTTTCGAACCCGACGCGATCGATCTGGTCGAGAAGCTGTCGGCGGCCGGGCGCGAGGTTCTGGTGATCGAGATGTTGACCGTGGGCGAGCGGGATTTCCCGTTCGACGGCGGCTATCGATTTCGTGACCCAGAGACGGGTGAGGAACTGCTGGGTGACGGCGCCGCGCTGCGCGCCGAATTTCTGCGCCGCTTCGGGCAGGCGCGCGCGGAGTTGCATGCGCGGCTCGATGCGGTCGGCATCCGCCGCGCGACCCATGTGCTGGACGAGCCGATCGACCTGCCGCTGCGCCGCCTGTTCGGCGCCCATGACGCGGCCGAATATTCATGACGCCCGCCTTGCTGCTCCCCGCCGCGCTGACCGGCCTGCTGGCGCTGCTGATCCCGCTCGCGATCCATATCGCCCGGCGCAGCGAGCAATTGCCGACCGATTTCGCCGCGCTGCGCTGGCTGCGGCAGAAACCCAAGCCGCGGTCCCGCCTGCGTTTCGACGAATGGCTGCTGCTCGCCCTGCGCCTCGCCCTGTTGGCGCTGGTCGTGCTGTGGATCGCCCATCCGGTGCTGTTCGGCGCGGCGAGCAAGCAGCCCTATCTCGCGCTGACGCCCGGCATCGATCCGGCGGCGGTGGATGACAAGGTGCTGGCCGATGGCAGGGCACATTGGCTGGCGCTCGGCTATCCCCGCGTCGAAGCGGGCAAGCCGCTCGCGACCGACGCCATCCCGCTCGGCAGCCTGGTGCGTCAGCTGGACGCGGACCTGCCGCAGGGCGCGCCGCTCACTATCATCGTGCCGCAGATGCTCCAGGGCGCCGATGCGGAGCGGCCGCGCCTTTCGCGCGAGGTCGACTGGCGCATCGTCCCCGGCGCGATGCTGGCGGGCAAGCCGGTGCCGGTGAAGCTACCGTCGATCGCCATCCGCGCCGATGCGGGCCATGCCGCCGGACTGCGCTACCTCTTTGCCGCCGCGCTTGCCTGGCAGCCGGCGGGCAAGCCGGCCGACGTCGACAGCGGCCCGCTCAACGCGCCACTGCCGCTCTCGGACAAGATCTTGTTCTGGATGAGCGGAGGCAGCTTGCCCGAAGCGCTGCGACGCTGGATCGCGCAGGGCGGGCAGGCGATCGTCGCCTCCGATGCGCTGCTGCCCCAGGGCGCGACGCCCGCGCCCTTGTGGCAGGATGATCTTGCCCGGCCGTTGGTGGAGGCGGTGCCGATTGGCAAGGGCCGGCTGCTCCGTTTCAGCCGCCCGTTGCAGCCCGCGCAGATGCCGCAATTGCTGGAGGCCGATTTCCCCGCCCGCCTGCGCGCGCTGATCCAGCCGCCCAGCATGGCGCCGCAGCGTGCCGATGCCGCCGCCTATGCGCCACTCACCGGCGGACGCGGCTATTCGCAACCGCCGGCCGACTTGCGCCCCTGGGTGGCGCTGCTGATCGCGGCGCTGCTGCTGGTCGAACGCTGGTTCGCCACCAGCCGCAAACGGGCGATCGCGCCATGAGCGCCGACGCCCTACTCTCGACCTGGCTAACGCCCAGCCGTCGGCGCGTGCGCCTCGACACGTTGCTGCTCGGCCTGCCGATCCTTCTGCTGGCAAGTGCGCTGGTCTGGCGCTTGGCCGGACTGGTGCCCGCCGCAATCCTGCTGCTGCTCGGCGCTGGCCTGCTTGGCGCCCTCAGCATCCGCCGCGCCCAGCGCTTCGATCAGGCTTGGCTGGTCCGCCGCCTCGATGCCAGCCGCGCCGATCTGGAGGATAGCAGCGCGCTGCTCTTCGCCGATCCGCAGGCGCTGGGGCCGTTGCAGCGGCTGCAATGCGCCCGGCTCGACCAGCGGCTCGGGCAGGGCATGCCGGAGGAATTGGCGCCGGACTGGTCGCGCCGCGCGATCCCTATCCTCTGGATCATTGCCTTGCTCGGCATCGCCACCCTGCTGCTCTGGCCTCGTAGCAGCGATAAACCGGTCGTTCTGGCCCCTGCTGCCGAAGGCATCGCCGCAAAGCCTGGCATCCCACGCCTTGTCGCCCAAAATCTGCGTATCATCCCGCCCGCTTATACCGGCCTGCCGCTGCGCGACGAGGCCAAGCTCGACGCCCGCGCGCCGCTCGGATCGCGCCTCGAATGGACCTTCCGCTTCGACCCGCAGGCAAATGCGCCGGCGCTGCTGCCGCTGGGCGGGGCGGGCGTGGCGCTGCGCCGCGATGGCGATCACTGGATCGCCAGCCGCACGCTCGACGCCTCTTTCCTCTATCGCGTCGACCCGGCGTCGGGACGCGGTCCGCTGCCACCGCTGCACCGGATCGACGGCGTCGCCGATGCGCCGCCGCAGGTGAAGCTGATTGCGCCCGCCGCCAGCCTCAACATGGTGACGCCCGGACAGCGCAGCTGGACTCCGGTCTTCGCTGCGACCGACGATTATGGCATCGCTGCCACCGCCCGGCTGCGCATCACTTTGGCGATCGGCGGGGGCGAGAATATCCGCTTCACCGAGCGCGAGATCGCGGTGTCCGGCACCGGCCCGGCGCGCGACCGGCGCTTTGCCCCGCGCCTCGATTTCGGTGCGCTTGGCTTTTCGGCCGGCGGCGACATGGTGGTGCAGATCATCGTGCGCGACAATCGCGCGCCGTCGCCGCAGGAAGTGCGCGGCCCCAGCGTCATCCTGCGCTGGCCCGCGGCCAAGGCACCCGAAAGCGGCGGCCTGCAGGGTATGGTCAACACCACTTTGCCGGCCTATTTCCGCAGCCAGCGCCAGATCATCATCGATGCCGAGGCGCTGCTGAAGCGCAAACGCAGCCTGTCGGCCGACAAATATCTGTCGCAATCCAACGGTATCGGCAACGACCAGAAAATCCTGCGCGGCCGCTACAGCCAGTTCCTGGGCGGCGAGAGCGAAGGCGAACCCAGCCTGCCGACCGCCGATGCGGATGGCCATGGCGAGGGCGACGGCCATGATCACGGCCCGCCGGTCGCGACACCCAATGTCTTTGGCGAGAAGGAGGATGTGCTCGCCGAATTCGGCCATCCGCACGATGAATCGCCCGCCTCCAGCCTGGACCCGGAAACCCGCGCGATCCTGAAACAGGCGGTGGATGAGATGTGGCAGTCGGAAATGCAGTTGAAGCAGGGCCGACCGGACTTGGCCTTGCCCTTCGCCTACAAGGCGCTGCGCTTCATCAAGGACGTGCAGCAGGCGACCCGCATCTTCCTGTCGCGCGTCGGCCCGGAACTGCCGCCGATCGACCCCGCCCGCCGCATGACCGGCAAGCGCGAGGGGATAGCCGGCCATTTCGAGCCGCTGGTTGCGGTCGAGGGTGATGATGGCCCGGCCGCCGCCGCCTGGCGCGGGCTGGCGCAGGGATCGGTGGCGCTCGATGCGCTGGAGGGCTGGGCGCGGGCCAACGCCACGCGCCTGCCCGATCCGCTGGCATTGAGCGGCGCGATCGACGCCGCGCGGCGCGATCCGGCCTGCGCCGCCTGTCGCGACAAGCTGCGCGCGCAATTGTGGATGGCGATGGAGCGGCCGCAGGGCGGCGTGGCGCGGCGGCGCCCGGCCGACGCTGCCGGCGCCGGCTATCTCGGCGCGATCGGGCGACGGCCATGAATGCGCAAGCCATCACCACGCTGCTCCTCGGCGTCGCCGTGCTGGTCGGCTGGGCTAGGCTGCTGCTGTGGCAGCGTTCGGCCGCCGATCTGGGCGCGCGCGTATGGCGCTTCGCTGCCCTAATGATGCTCCAGCCGGTTGTCGCGCTGCTCCTCTATTTCGGCCTGTTCCCGCCCGCGCTACCGTTGGCAGGCGGCGCCCTGACCGTCGCGACCCAGGGCAGTTCGCGCTTCGCTGCGGCCGGCAAGGGCGCGCATCTGGTCGCCCTGCCCGAAGCGCCGGACATAGCGGGCGCGCAGGCGATGCCGGATCTGGCGACCGCATTGCGCCGCTATCCCGACACGCGCCGCCTCGTCATCCTGGGGCAGGGGCTCGTCGCCCGCGACCGCGAAGTCGCACGGGGGCTGGCGATCGATTACACGCCGCCACCGGCCCGTCCTGGCCTGATCGCCCTGGCCAAGCCCGAACGGATCGCGCCGGGCGCAACCTTCGCCGTCGGCGGGCAGGTGGCCGGCCTGCGCAAGGCACAGGTCGAACTGCTCGATCCCGCCGGGCGCGTCACCGACGCCGCCCCTGTGGATGGTGATGGGCGTTTCAGCCTGACCGGCACCGCGCGCGCCGCCGGCACCGCCGAATTCACCTTGCGCCTGCGCCGCGCCGATGGCGGGCTGGTCGAGCAGGCGGTCGTGCCGCTGCTGGTCGAGGGTGATGCCGCGCCGCGCCTGCTGATCCTGGCCGGGGCGCCGGGGCCGGAGGTCAAATATCTGCGCCGCTGGGCGACCGACGCCGGCTATGCCGTCACCGTCAACATGAGCGCGGGCGGCGGGGTTGCGCTGGGCGACGCACCGGTGGCGATCAACGCCGCCAGCCTGCGCCGCTATGACCTGCTGGTCGCCGACGATCGCGCCTGGTCCGGCCTGGGTGGCGGACGCGGCGCGGTGCTGGAGGCAGTACGGGGCGGCATGGGCCTGTTGCTGCGCGGCAGCGGCCCGGCCGACGGCGCGCTGCGCGGCCAGTGGCGCGCGCTCGGTTTCGATCTGTCCGGCGGCAATGGCGTCGCGCCGATCGCCCTGCCGGAGCCGCTGGCCGCCGATCGCGCCCGCACCCGTACCGGCATCGGCAGCGCCGATATCCCCGCTGACCTCAATATCGGCGATGACCTTCTGCCCGAAGCGATCCGCATGGATGGCATTCCGGCCGGCGGCGACGTGGTACCGCTGGTGCAGGATGCTGCCGGCACGCCGCTCGCCGCCTGGCGCGCGCTCGGCGCGGGCCGGGTCGCAGTCTGGACCGGCCTCGACAGCTTCGGCCTGGTGCTGAGCGGCCGGGGCGATCTTTATGGCGACTGGTGGGGGCGGATGATGACCGCCGTCGTGCGCCCGGCACCGGGGTCTGTTCCCGCCTTCACCGACCCGGCCTGGGTGGGCGAGCGGATCAGCCTGTGCGGCCTGAAGCCGGGCGCCCGTATCGATGGCGCGCCCTTGGCGATCGATCCCGCGACCGGCGATTGCGCTGCCTGGTGGCCCGATCGGGCGGGCTGGCATCAGTTGCGCCGGACGGATGGCTCGGCGGCGACTGTCTATATCTATCCCGCCAACGCCTTGCCGGCCCTGCGTACCGCGCAGATGCGTCAGGCCATGACCCTGCTGCAAGGCGCCGATCAGAAGACGGATTCCGTTGCTGCCGCGCGCGCCGTTCCCGGCCCGTCCTGGCCCTGGCTCATCGGCTGGCTGATCGCCAGCGCCCTGCTCTGGGGGTTCGAGCGGTCCCGGATCGGCCGCACGGCGATCCCGCCGTCCTAACCCACGCCCAGCATCATCGGCCGCAACCGCTCGCTGGTCGCCACCAGCCAGCCGACAAACTGGTCGATCCGGGCAATGCCGCGCAGGTCGCGGGGCACCACCAGCCAGAAGCTGCGCTGGATATCGACCGCTTCGGGCAGCACGCGGACCAGCCCCGCCATGGCGTCGCCGATGAAGCAGGGCAATATGCCGCATCCCGCGCCGCTGGCGATGATTTCCGCCTGGGCATTGATGCTGCTCGACCGGATCGCCGGTTCCAGCCGGGCATCGACTTCCGCCAGATAGCGCAGTTCGGGCGCGTAGATCTGGTCGGGAACATAGCCGACCAGCACATGACGCAGCAGGTCGCCCTTGGCCTTCAACGGCGGCGCGCTCTCCAGATAGGCGGGCGTTGCATAGAGGCCGAGATGATAGTCGGTCAGCTTGCGGGTGATCAGCGGGCCGGTCTTGGGCCGGGCCAGCATCACCGCAATATCCGCCTCGCGCCGGGAGGGGTTGAGGAAGCCGCTCGACGCCACCAGGTCGATCTCGATCCGGGGATGGTCGGCGGTGAAGCTGCGCAGATGCGGTGCGATCACCCGGCTGCCAAAGCCTTCCGACGCGCTCAGGCGGATCGTCCCGGCCATTTGTGCGCCGGCCGCGCTGCCGCTCCGCTGCACCCCCAGCGCCGCCGCCTCCATCCGCTCGGCCTGTTCCAGCAGACGGGTGCCATGGTCGGTCAGCACATGGCCGGCCGGCGTATGCTCGAACAATCGTTGCTCCAGCGCCTGCTCCAGCCGCTTGATCCGCCGCGAGATGGTGGTGGGGTCCATCTTCGTCATCGCCGCCGCCGCGCTCAGCCGCTCGGTACGTGCCACCGCTAGGAACAGGCGCAGATCGTCCCAATTCATGGGTGCGGCATTTTTGCAGGATGAATATGCATATCCGTCAGCTTGCCTGCATTTCTGATATGCTGCAAGGCGGGGTGAAAGCATCGTGCGGAAGAGTGGGAACCGGTTTTCCGCTTCAAACGATGCGACAAAAGAAGTTGGCGCGCGCGACTTGCGTCAGGGTGATCGCAGCGCGCTCCAAAGCATATTGGAGAGGATGAAGCATGCGTATCATCGATCATGTCATCAGTGGTCATTGGGCAGGTGACGGCGGCCGCACCAGCGACGTCTTCGATCCCAATGGCGGGACCGTGCAGGCGCAGCTGCGCCTCGGCACCCAGGCCGACTTGGACGCTGCCATGGCCGCCGCACTTGCCGCCCAGCCGGCCTGGGCTGCGACCAACCCGCAGCGCCGCGCCCGCGTCATGTTCGCTTTCAAGACGCTGGTCGAACAGAATATGGACGAACTCGCCCATCTGCTCAGTTCCGAACATGGCAAGGTGATTGCCGATTCAAAGGGCGATATCCAGCGCGGGCTGGAGGTGATCGAATTCGCCTGCGGCATCCCTCATGTGCTCAAGGGCGAATATACCCAGGGCGCCGGCCCCGGCATCGACGTCTATTCGATGCGCCAGCCGCTCGGCGTGGTCGCCGGCATCACCCCGTTCAACTTCCCGGCGATGATCCCGATGTGGATGTTCGGCGTCGCCATCGCCTGTGGCAACGCCTTCATCCTCAAGCCCAGCGAGCGCGACCCCAGCGTCCCCGTGCGCCTCGCTGAACTGATGCGTGAGGCCGGCCTGCCCGACGGCGTGTTGCAGGTCGTCCATGGTGACAAGGAAATGGTCGACGCGATCCTGGATCATCCCGAGATCAGGGCGGTCAGCTTCGTCGGCTCCTCCGACATCGCTCATTATGTCTATCGCCGTGGCGTCGAGGCGGGCAAGCGCGTCCAGGCGATGGGCGGCGCCAAGAATCATGGCATCGTCATGCCGGACGCCGATCTCGACCAGGTGGTGAATGACCTGGCCGGCGCGGCCTTCGGTTCGGCGGGCGAGCGCTGCATGGCGCTGCCGGTGGTGGTGCCGGTGGGCGAGGCGACGGCGATCGCCCTGCGCGAGAAGCTGATCCCGGCGATTGACGCGCTGCGGGTCGGCGTCTCGACCGATGCCGACGCCCATTATGGCCCGGTCGTCACCGCCGCGCACAAGGCGAAGATTGAATCCTATATCCAGATGGGTGTCGATGAGGGCGCCGAACTGGTGGTCGACGGCCGCGGCTTCACGCTGCAGGGCCATGAACAGGGCTTCTTCGTCGGCCCGACTTTGTTCGACCGGGTGACGCCGCAGATGCGCAGCTATCAGGAGGAGATTTTCGGCCCGGTGCTCCAGATGGTGCGCGCCGACAGCTTCGAGGATGCGCTGCGCCTGCCGAGCGACCATCAATATGGCAATGGCGTCGCCATCTTCACCCGCAACGGCCATGCCGCGCGCGAATTTGCCGCGCGGGTCAATGTCGGCATGGTCGGCATCAATGTGCCGATCCCGGTGCCGGTCGCCTATCATACGTTCGGCGGCTGGAAGCGCAGCGCCTTTGGCGACACCAACCAGCACGGCATGGAAGGCGTTAAGTTCTTCACGAAAGTGAAGACCGTCACCCAGCGCTGGCCCGACGGCGGCGCCACCGGCGATAGCGCCTTCGTCATCCCGACCATGGGGTGAAGGCGCGCGCCTCCTCTGCTGCCGTCATGCCGGACTTGTTCCGGCATCCATTGCCTCTACTTTGGAGGCAAGGGCGGCAGGCCGAGAGATAGCGCCCGATCCTCCCAGAAAGGATTATCCTGTTCGATGAGCCGCACCTTCCACTCCCGTCGCCATTTCTTGAGCTTCTTCTCAAGCGCGATGGCTGTTGGAAAGTCGAGCTGATGTTCGAACCAGACCAGCCTGTTGACGCCATATTGTCTGGAAAATCCATCGATAACGCCGGAACGATGTTGATGGATTCGTTCTATCAGATGGCCGGTGACACCGACATACAAGGTGCCATGTCGTCCGCTCGCAAGGATATAGACGCATGGCTGGTTGGGCATGATGCCAGTATGAAGAGCGAATGGATGCCGGATCAAGTCCGGCATGACGCCAATAAGGAAAAGACCGTCCCATGACCCAGTTCGACCTCACCGACGAGCAGCGCGCCGTGCAGGAACTGGCGCAGCGCTTCACCGCCGATGCGATCACGCCCCACGCGGCCAAGTGGGACGAAGATCATCATTTTCCCCGCGACACCATCCGCCAGGCCGCCGAACTGGGCTTCGGCGCCATCTATGTGTCGGAAGAGAGCGGCGGCATCGGTCTTGGCCGGCTTGAATCCGCGCTCATCATAGAAGCCATGGCCTATGGCTGTCCCTCCACATCGGCCTTCATCTCGATCCACAATATGGCCGCCTGGATGATCGACCGCTTCGGCGACGAGGCGGTGAAGCAGCGCTATCTCCCGTCGCTCGTCACCTGCGAGACGATCGCCTCCTATTGCCTCACCGAACCGTCCGCCGGTTCCGATGCGGCGTCGCTGCGCACCCGCGCGGTGCGGGATGGCGACCATTATGTCGTCACCGGTTCCAAGGCGTTCATTTCGGGCGGCGGCGAAAATGACATCTATGTCGTGATGGTCCGCACCGGCGAGGATGGCCCCAAGGGCATCAGCTGCCTGGTGATCGAAAAGGACATGGAAGGCGTCAGCTTCGGCGCGCAGGAGCGCAAGCTAGGCTGGCATTCGCAGCCCACTGCCCAGGTCAATTTCGACGCCGTGCGTGTGCCGGTCGGCAATCGTGTCGGCGCGGAAGGGCAGGGCTTTGCCATCGCCATGGCCGGGCTCGATGGGGGGCGGCTCAACATCGGTGCCTGCTCGCTCGGCGGTGCCCAGCGTGCGCTGGACGAGGCGGTCGGCTATACCCGCGAGCGGCGCCAGTTCGACCGCGCCATCGCCGATTTCCAGAATACCCAATTCACCCTGGCCGATATGGAGACGGAGCTTCAGGCCGCTCGCGCGCTGCTCTATCTCGCCGCCGCCAAGGTGAGCGAGGGCGCGCCCGACAAGACCAAGTTCGCCGCCATGGCCAAGCGCTTTGCGACCGACACCGGTTCGGCCGTGGCCGACCGCGCGCTGCAACTGCATGGCGGCTATGGCTATCTGATGGACTATCCGGTCGAGCGCATCTGGCGCGACCTGCGGGTCCACCGCATCCTGGAGGGCACGAACGAGATCATGCGCATGATCACCGCCCGCGAACTGCTCAAGGCCTGAAGGGGATGACCATGACCGACGATGTGCTGATTGCGGTGGAAGGCGGCGTCGGCCGCCTGCGGTTGAACCGGCCCAAGGCGATCCATGCGCTGACCCGCGCCATGTGCGCGACCATGACCGACGCGCTGCTCGCCTGGCAGGATGATCCGGCGATCCGTGCGGTGATGATCGATCATGCCGAAGGGCGCGGCTTCTGCGCCGGCGGCGACATCCGCCTGATCGCGGAGAGCGCGGCCGGTGACAATCTGGCGGCGCGCGATTTCTTCGCGACCGAATATCGCCTCAACCATCTGCTCTTCACCTATGGGAAGCCGGTGATCGCCTTCATGGACGGCATCACCATGGGCGGCGGCGTCGGCATCGCCCAGCCGGCGCGCCATCGCGTCGCGACCGAACGCACCGTCTATGCCATGCCGGAAACCGGCATTGGCCTGTTCCCCGATGTCGGCGGCGGCTGGTATCTTTCCCGCCTGCCGGGCCGATCGGGACGCTATCTTGCCGTCACGGGCGCGCGGATCGACGGGGCGGACGCGATCGCGCTCGGCCTTGCCACCGACTATCTGCCGAGCGACCGGCTGGAGGAGGCGAAGGCCGCGATCATTGCCGACCCGACCGATATCGGCGTGGTGCTGGCGCGCTTCGCCGCCACCCCGCCCGATAGCCATTTCGCCGCCCGCCTGCCGGATATCGACCGGCTGTTCGCCAGCGACCGGCTGGAGGATATCTATGCCGCGCTGCGCGCCGACGGATCGGACTGGGCGCTGGCGCAGATCGCTGCGCTCGACACCAAATCGCCCCAGACGATGAAGGTCGCGCTGCGGCAACTGGCGCAGGCCAGCCGCCTGACCCGCTTCGTCGACAATATGGCGATGGAATATGATCTTGCCTGCCGCATCATCGCGCGGCCGGACATTGTCGAAGGGGTGCGCGCGCTGATCGTCGACAAGGACAACCAGCCGCGTTGGAACCCACCAACGGTGGAGGCGGTCACCGACCAGCTGGTCGACGCGATCTTCGCGCCCCTGCCGGAAGGCGAGCGCTGGACCCCGTTGCCCCAGGCGGCGGTCGAGGTCTGAGAGTGTATTTGGAAATGCGCTCTTCCGCGCATTTTTCAAACGGGCTTTGACATAATAAAAGGAGAGGACGGACATGAGCAGCATTGGCTTCATCGGCCTGGGCAATATGGGCGGCGGCATGGCCGCCAATCTGGTGAAGGCGGGCCATGCTGTCACCGCCTTCGACCTGTCCGAAGCTGCGCTGACCCGCGCCGAAGTAGCCGGTTGCACCCGCGCCGCGTCTGCCGCGGAAGCGGTTCAAGGAGTCAGCATCGTTGTCACCATGTTGCCCGCCGGCAAGCATGTCCGCGCGGTCTATGGCGAGCAATTGCTGGGCGCGGTCGGGCCGGACACGCTGCTGATCGACTGTTCGACCATCGATGTCGCTTCGGCCCGCGCCGTCATCGAACAGGCGGCCGAGCGCGGCCTTGCCATGGTCGATGCGCCGGTGTCGGGCGGCATTGCCGCAGCCAATGCTGGCACGCTTACCTTCATGGTTGGTGGTGAGGATGCCGCCTTTGCCCGCGCCGAGCCGATCTTGCAGGCGATGGGCAAGGCGGTGATCCATGCCGGTGCGGCGGGTGCGGGGCAGGCGGCGAAGATCGTCAACAACATGCTGCTGGGCGCCACCATGGTCGCCACCTGCGAGGCTTTTGCTCTCGCCGAAAAACTGGGTCTCGATCTCCAGACCTTCTTCAACATCTCGTCCAAGGCGTCGGGGCAGAGCTGGTCGATGACCAGCTATTGCCCGGTGCCCGGCGTCGGCCCGGAAACGCCGGCCGACCGCGACTATGAAGGCGGCTTCGCCAATGCGTTGATGCTCAAGGATCTGAAGCTCGCGGTGGAGGCCGCCCATGGCGTCGACGCCAGCGTGCCGATGGGCGCGGCGGCGGAATCGCTCTACCAGGCGCTGGTCAACACGGGTGCCGGGGGCAAGGATTTCTCCTCCATGATCCGCTTCCTCAAGGGCGTGGCAGCCTGACATCGTCGACTTGACGGCAACCACATATGATCTACTGTGTATCATATGTGGTTGCGCGATCGCTCCTGCGCGCGTGACGGCAGCATGGGAGAGAGATGATGGTGGCACTGGAGGCGCGCGACTATTTTACCGATCGCGGCATATTGCAGGATCCCTATGCCTTTTTCGAGGCGGTCAGGGCACATGGCCCGGTCCATCAGCCGCCGGGGCGCGACTATCTGATCGTCACGGGCTTTGAGGAAACGCTCGAAGTCCTCGCCAACGCCCAGGATTTTTCCGCCGTCAACGCGCTGCAGGGGGCCGCGGCGCCCTTGCCCTTTGTCCCGCAAGGCAGCGACATCAGCGCGCAGCTTGAAGCGCATCGGCCCGATTTTCCCGGCGGCACGATGCTGATCGGGCTGGATGACATGCCCCACACCCTGTTGCGCGGGCTGGTCAACCGGCTGTTTACCCCGTCCCGCTTGAAGGCGAATGAGCGTTTCATATCGGACTATTCGGACCATCTGGTGCGCCAGGCGGTGGCGCAGGGCCGCACCGAACTGATCCGGGACATCGCCACCCCCTTCGTCACGCTGGTGATCGCCGACCTGCTGGGGGTGCCGGAGGAGGATCGCCAGCGCTTCATGGACGTGATCGATGCTGCGCCGCCGCCCGGCAGCCTGGACGCGGCGGACAATGACTATGCGGGGGAAGGGCATCCGCTGATCGTCATGGGTTCCTATTTCGCCGCCTATGTCGAGGATCGGCGGCGTCATCCGCGCGAGGATATATTGACCGAACTGGCGCTGGCCAAATATGCCGACGGGACGACGCCCAGCGTGGCGGAGATCGTCAACCTCGCCACCTTCCTGTTCGGCGCCGGGCAGGACACCAGCGCCAAGTTGCTGGGCAACGCCATGCGCCATATTGTCGATCAGCCGGGGCTTCAGGACCAGCTCCGTGCCGACCCGGCGCTGATCCCGGCCTTGATCGAGGAAGTGCTACGGATCGAGGGATCGAGCAAGCAGACAGCGCGGGTCGCGCGGCGCGATACCCGGATCGGCGATCGGGCGGTGCCGGCGGGCACCTGCATATTGCTGGCGCTGGCGGCGGCCAATCGCGATCCTGCGCGCTGGGACGCGCCTGCGGAACTGAAACTGGATCGTCCCCGCATTCGCGAGCATGTCGCCTTCGGCCGGGGCAAGCATGTCTGCGCCGGCGCGCCGCTCGCCCGTGTCGAGGTGCGGATCATCCTGGAGAAATTTCTGGAGCATAGCAGCGCGATCGAACTCGACCCGGCCCGCCATGGCCCGCCCGGTGCCCGCGACCTGCATTTCGAGCCGAGCTTCATCATTCGCGGACTGGACGACCTGCACCTGATACTGACGCCATCGGCCGCCGCATTGGCCGATCGGGGTGAAGTGGACCGCTTCCCCGTTGCAGGGCAAAAGCCGCAAGCGCAGGCGGAACCACAGGATGAAATGCTGTCGACCGCTCGCACGAAGATCGGCGTGCTGCTGGCCGATCCGCAGGCGCGCAGGCTGCTCGACCGCTATTTTCCCGGCGTGGCGGATGACCAGCGCATTGCGATGGCAAGGGGCATGACGCTGCGAGCGATCCAGCCCTTCGCCCCGTCGCAGTTCACGGATGCGGCGCTCGACGCGCTGGACGCCGATCTGGCGGCTCTTGCCGCATGAGGCGGCGGCGCGGGGCGATGGCCCGCGCCGTCCCGGTGTCAGTTATTGACGAAGGTCAGCGTGGCGATGTTGTAGAGCGTCGCCACCTTGGCCCCACGCAGGCTGAGGTCGCCCTTTTCCTCCTGCGTCGCGGTCAGGATGTAGCGGCCCTTTTCCTTGATCGGCAGGGCCACGCGGCCCTGGGCGTCGGTGACGAAGCCCTTCGACCATTTGTCGGGCGAAATCGCGGTCACCTTGACCCCGGCAAGCGGCTTGCCGTCGCGGACCAGCGTGAAGCTGCTGGCGCCTGGCGCAGTCGGCACGATTTCCAGCGGCATCCCGGCCTTGGCCTCGCTGCGGCCGGCACGCGCATAATAGATCACGCCTTCCTTCTTGCCTTCTTCGCCCCAGGGATCGAACACGCTGTCGTCGATCACGCGCACGTCGCCGGCGGGCACGGCGACCTCGATATAGCCGGCCTTGCGCACCTGCGGCGTGGAGGAGGCGGGCACCAGCTTGGGCGCCTTCAGCTTCTCGAACTCGGGGTCTCCACCCTCGGGCAGCGGATCGCCCGGTTCGCCCAGATAGATGCGCGCCGGGCCGGCACCGTCACGCTCGACCCACACTTCATGCGCCTGCGCCATCGCGGGCAGACAGGCGATCGCCAGCAGCGCACTAGTCCATTTCAGCATAGTCTCTCTCCTCAGAAACGGAAGCCGACCGTGCCCATGACGTTGCGCGGCGCGCCCATGAAGCAGTCGCCACGCGCCAGGCAGGACGCGTAATATTTCTTGTTGAGCAGGTTGGTCGCGTTGAGCGCAAAGCGCCAGTCCTGCCAGGTGATTTCCGCCAGCGCGTCGACGGTGGTGCGCGACGGCGTGACGATCGACCAGATTGCGCTGGTCGACACGCTCTTGCCGCTATAGACGACGCCGCCGCCCAGGCGCAGCTGCGCCTCGTCGGACAGGCCGAAGGTCTTGGTGGACCAGAGTGACGCGGTGTGGCGCGGCATATAGTCGAGGCTGGTGTTGGTTTCCGACTTCAGCTTCGAATAGCCATAATTGGCCAGCAGTTCGAAATTGCCGGGCAGGGTGTGGCTCGCCTCGATCTCGAAGCCCTTGGTGTTGAGCACGCCCGACTGTTCGGTGCCGCCCGCCGCGAGATAGAGGACGCGGTTGCGCTCCTTGATCTTGAACACGGTGGCAGTGACCAGGGTGCTGGGGGCGGGCTGCCACTTCACGCCGGCTTCATATTGGGTGCCGGTCTGCGGCTTGTAGGCATCGCCATAGCTGCCATCGCCATTGTCGATCCGGCCGGCGACCGGCAGGAAGCTCTCGGTGTAGCTGAAGAAGGGCGAGATGCCGGCGCCGATTTCGCCGATGATGCCGGCGCGGAAGGTGGTGGCATTGTCCTTCTGGCCCGAAGAGCCGGTGACGCGGTCGCGGCGGGCGCCCAGCACGACCGATACCCGGTCATAGAAGCGGATCTGGTCCTGGACATAGACGCCCAGCTGCTTCTGGCTGTCGCTGGTGAACGGACCGGTCGGATCATAGGTCGCCAGCGCATCATAATCGATGTCGTAAAGGTCGACCAGTTCATAGCCGCCGGCATAACGCTTGGACACCTTGTTCCAGCTATAGTCGATGCCGACCAGCAGCTTGTGCTCGATATTGGCGCCGGTGTTGAAATTGAACTGGACGTTGTTGTCGGTCGAAAAGACGTTCATCCGCGCGTCGCTGGCGTCGGCCGTCAGCGCGATGGTGCGCCCGTCAGTGCCATAGACCGAGAAGGGATCCTGTGGGTTGGTATAGCTGTCGGCATAGTGGGTGTTATATTCGAGGTCGCTGTCGATATAGCGCGCCTTGAGGCTGAGCTTCACATTGTCGGAGAAGCGGTGGGTGATGGAGCCGCCACCCTGCAGAGACCGGCCATCATAGCGATCCCAGCCGGCCTTGCCGACGAAGGTGTAGCGATCCAGCTGCTCGCCCGCGACATTGTTGGGCATGAAGGTGCCGACGATCGGCAGGAACTGCGACGTGGAGCCGGTATCATCCTCCTGATAGAGGCCGGTCAGCACGATGTCGGTATCCGGGGTCGGCTGCCAGCGGATCGAGGGCGCGAACATGACGCGGTCGTCGGGGACATGGTCGACATAGGTGTCGGCGTCGCGGACGCGGCCGACGAAACGCACCGCCAGATTGTCGGCCAGCGCGACATTGACGTCGCCCATCGCTTCCTTGCGGTCATAGCTGCCATAGACCAGGTTGAGTTCGCCGCGCGTGGTGAAATCGGGCGTCTTGCTGACCAGGTTGACCAGGCCGCCGATCGACCCCTGGCCGAACAGCACCGATGCCGGGCCGCGCAGGATTTCCACGCGCGAGAAATTATAGGGGTCCGACGTGATCGACGCATAATAGCTGAAGATGTCGCGCATGCCGTCGCGGAACTGCAGCGCGTCCAGGCCACGCACGTTGAAACCGTCGACGCGGGTATCGCGACCATAGGGATTGGCCAGCACGCCGGCGGCATATTTCACCGTATCGCTGATGCTGATCGCACCCTGCGACAGATATTGTTCGGACGTGATGACCTTGATCGGCTGGGGCAGTTCGACCAGCGCGGTGTCGGTCTTCGACCCGGTGGTCGCGGCGGTGACGACGATGCTGTCTTCGTCGGTGCGGGGGGCGTCCGCAGCGGCCGCCTCTGCCGACCAGGCGGTGCCATGGCACAGCGCGATCAGGGCCGCGCCGCTCAATGCGATGAACTTCTTCATATGGGATCCCCCGTGACTCGGTTATGGGGCGCCCATAGCGATATTGATATTCGTTCGCAATTATGTTGACACGCATTTGCGAGAAGCATGTTGCGCAAATGCAACCGGCCGCCCCCGATGGCGCGGCCGGTCCTGTGTAGAAATGGGTAGTGGCCTTATAATTCCTCGGGCCAGTAGAGCCGCATCGGATTGTCGATCAGCAGCTTGCGCTGCAATGCCTCGGTCGGGGCGATGCGCGGAATCATGTCGACCAGATGGCCGTCATCGGGGATCGCATCCTGCATGTTCGGGTGCGGCCAGTCGGTGCCCCACAGCACGCGGTCCTGATAGTCGGCGACCAGCGGCGCGACCGCATCGGCAAAGGCGTTCCAGGGATCGCCTGTCGGATCGAGCCGGTCGGGGCAGGTGGCCTTGAACCAGATATCGTCGCGGCTGTCGAGGAAGGCGCGGAATGCCTTCATGTCGGCGCCATCAGGGCCTTGGCTGACGTCCGGGCGGCCCATATGGTCGATCACCAGCGGCACCGGGATCGCGTCCATGAAGGGGCGCAGTTCTTCGAGGATGTCGGCCTCGAAATAGATCACCACATGCCAGCCCTTGGGCAGGCGCTTGGCCACTTCGAGGAACTTGTCCTTGGGCGCGTCATCGACCAGGCGCTTGAGGAAATTGAAGCGGATGCCGCGCACCCCGCCCTCATGAAGGGCGGCGAGATCGGCCTCCGAAATGGCCGGATCGACCACGGCGACGCCGCGCGCCTTCCCGTTCGACTTGGCGATGGCGTCCAGCGTCGCGGCATTGTCGGTGCCGTGGCAGCTGGCCTGGACGATGACGTTGCAGTCGAACCCCAGATGATCGCGCAGCGCGAACAGCATGTCCGGGCCGGCATCCTCGGGCAGATATTTCGCCTTCGCGCTGAAGGGAAATTGCGCCATCGGGCCGAACACATGGCAATGGGCGTCGATCGCGCCGGCCGGCGGCGTGTAGCGCGGCTTGGAGGGATTGCCGTGCCAGCTGATGATGCGACCAGGTTCGGGGGCGGTCATGCGAAAATCTCTCCATCCATCAGCTTGCGCGCGGTGCGCAGCATGGCGGCGCTGATCACCGCGCCGCTCTCGTCCAGTTCCATGACACAGGTCGTCTCGCCGGTGGGATGCTCGACCGACAGTGTCTTGCGATTGCCGTCGGGGATCGACGCGACTTCGGCCGCGGGCGATCCGTCGATCAGGCAGGCGGTGGCGACGCTGACCGCGCCGAGCACGCCGATCGAGGCATGGGCGCGATGCGGAATGAAGCTGCGCACCGTGACCGCGCCGCCATCGCGCGGCGGGGCGACCAGCATCATCTTGGGCACGGACTTTTCCTTGACGTCGCCCAGGTTCATCCGTTCGCCGACGGCGAGGCGGATCGCCTCGATCCGGGCCTTGAGCGCCACGTCCTTGTCCAGCGTGTCGCGGTCTTCATAGCCGGTGATGCCGACATCCTGCGCCTTCATCACGACGCAGGGCATGCCATTGTCGATCAGGGTGACGCGCACGCCCTCGACCTCGTCAAAGGCGTTGCCAGTCGGCAGCAGCGCACCGCAGGAGGAGCCGGCGGTATCGCGAAATTCCAGCGGGATCGGGGCGGCGCTACCGGGCACGCCGTCAATCTTCGCCTCGCCATCATAGCGGACTTTGCCGCCCGGCGTCTGCACCGTGGCGATCGCGATCTGTCCGGTATTTTCCATGAAGATGGCGACGCGGGTCTCGCCGTCCTGCGCGGCGACGAGGCCACGCTCGATCGCGAAGGGGCCGATGCCGGCGAGGATATTGCCGCAATTTTGCGCGTCGCTGACGATCGCCTGATCGACGAACACCTGGAGGAAGAGATAGTCGACATCGACGCCCTCCCGATCGGATTTCCTGACGACCGCGACCTTGCTGGTCAGCGGATCGGCGCCGCCCATGCCATCGATCTGGCGCGGATCGGGCGATCCCATGACCCGCAGCAGGAAGGCGTCGCGCGCGGCGCTGTCGGCAGGCAGGTCTTCGGCCAGAAAATAGCCGCCTTTGGACGTGCCGCCGCGCATCCACATGACGCGGGTGCTGGTCTGGCCATCAGACATATTTCAGGCCCATTTCCTGGAGGCGCGGGCGCATATTATAGATGTCGAGGCCCAGTTCCCCGGCGGCCAGGCGGACGCGCTTGGCTTCCTCGGCGGCTTCGCGGGCCTGCGCCTTTTCCAGCACGGCGGCGGCGTCGGCGCGCGGCACGATGCACACGCCATCATCGTCAGCGATGATCACGTCGCCCGGATTGACCAGCGCATTGGCACATACGACCGGGATATTGACCGATCCCAGCGTGCCCTTGATCGTGCCCTGGGCGTGGACCGCCTTGGACCAGACCGGGAAGTTCATCTGCTTGAGGTCGCGCACGTCGCGGACGCCCGCGTCGATGATGAGGCCACGGCAGCCGCGTGCCTGGGCGGAGGTGGCGAGCAGGTCGCCGAAATAGCCGTCGGTGCAGGGGCTGGTCGGGGCGAGCAGCAATATGTCGCCTTCTTTCAACTGTTCGATCGCGACATGGACCATCCAGTTGTCGCCCGGCGGGGCGGAGATCGTCACCGCGCTGCCGGCGATGCGGGCGCCCGGATAGATGGGGCGCATATAGGGGGCGAGCAGGCCCTTGCGGCCCTGGGCTTCATGGACGGTGGCGACGCCCGCCTTGGCGAGGCCATCGATGACGGCGAGGTCCGCCCGTTCGATATTCTGGACGACAATGCCGGACATCAAGCCTTCTCCTAGCGCATAAGTTGACAGCGATGTGGACAGGTGCAGCGCGATGCTCAAATCCGAACTGGAACCAGTGCATAAATTTTTGCTAAGTGTTGGACATGAACCCCGACCAGTTCAATATCCGTCATCTCGCCGCGATGGCGGCCGTGGTGGAGCTTGGCAGCGTCAGCCTGGCGGCGCGCGCGGTCAACCTGACCCAGCCGGCGGTGACCCAGGGGATCGCCAAGCTGGAGGCGCAACTGGGCCTGCCGCTGTTCGCGCGCCAGCCCGGCGGCATGGTCGCGCTGGAGCCGGCGGAACGGCTGAAGCCCCGGATCGATGCGGCTCTGCGCCTGATCGGCAGCAATCGGGTGACGGCGGCGCAGGTGCGCGCCTTCGTCGCCCTGGCGCGCGGCGGCAGCTATGCAGCGGCGGCAGTGGCGACCGGGGTGGCCGAACCGTCGCTGCATCGCGCGGTCGGCGATCTGGGGCTGGCGCTGGGGCAAAGGCTGGTCGACCGGCGCGGGCGCGGCGTGATGCTGACCAGGGCGGGGACGGTGCTGGCGCAGCGGCTGCGGCTGGCGCTGGCGGAATTGCGGCAGGGGTTGGAGGATCTGGCCGACCTGCGCGGGCAGGAGGGCGGGCGCATTCTGGTCGGCGCCATGCCGCTGTCGCGCGCGCGCCTGATCCCCGATGCGATCGCACGGTTCCGCGCCGATTTCCCGCTGGTCGACATCAGCGTGCATGAAGGATCGCATGCCGAACTGGTCGGCCCGCTGCGCGATGGCGAAATCGACATGATGGTTGGCGCGCTGCGCGATCCGGCGATGGCGCTGGACCTGACGCAACGGCCCTTGTTCGAGGATCGACCGACCATCCTGGCGCGGCACGGCCATGCGCTGGCGGCGGGCTGGGACGCCGATGCGCTGCGCCGCTATCCCTGGATCCTGCCGCCGGAAGGCACGCCGCTGCGCCAATTGTGGCAGGCGATGTTCGCGGCGCTGGGCGGCGGTCTGCCGGCGGTGCCGATCGAATGCGGATCGGTGATGACGATCCGGCAATTGCTGGTCGGCGGGGAGTATCTGACCTTGCTGTCGCACGATCAACTGGCGCTGGAGCTGGAGGCGGGGCTGCTGATCGATATCGGCCCGGCACCCGGCGCGATCAGCCGGAACATCAGCCTCACCACGCGGGCCGACTGGCGCCCGACCCGGCTACAGCAGCAGTTCATGGCTGCGATCGATCAGGCTGCGGTACATATGAATTCGTAAAATCTTATACTGATCCAGCGGATTCGATTGGCGGCATCAGACATGATCCGTCATCCAACCCGCCATGGAGCAGGAAATCGGTCTGATCGGATTTGGCGAGGCGGGGTCCACCTTTGCGATGGCGGGGGACTGGATCGACGCGGCCCGCGTCTATGATATCCAGACGGATGTTGGCGCCACCCGCGATGCGATGCTGGCGCGCTGTGCCCGAGCCGGCGTCCGGGCCGTGCCGACGCTGGCCGATGCCGTCGCGCCTGTCACTTTCATCCTGTCACTCGTCACCGCCGACCAGGCGCTCGCCGTGGCGCAGGCTGCCGCCGCTCATATCGCGCCCGGCGTCCTTTATTGCGATCTCAACAGCGTCGCGCCCCAGACCAAGCAGGCGGCGTCTCGCGCGATCGAGGCGGCCGGTGGCCATTATGTCGATGTCGCCGTCATGGCGCCGGTCGATCCGGCCCGGCTGAACGTGCCGCTGCTGGTCAGCGGCGCCCATGCCGATGCGGCGCGAGCAGGGCTGGCCCGGCTGGGCTTCACCAATATCCGCGTCGTCGGCGAGGCCGTCGGCCGGGCGTCGGCGATCAAGATGATCCGGTCGGTGATGGTCAAGGGGCTGGAGGCGCTGACCGCCGAATGCATGCTGGCGGCCGATGCGGCGGGCGTGCTGGACGAGGTGATCGGATCGCTCGACGCCAGCGAGAAGCCGCGGCCCTGGGACATTCGCGCCGACTATAATTTCGACCGCATGATGGTTCACGGGCTGCGCCGCGCGGCCGAGATGGCGGAGGTGGTCAAGACGCTCGACGGCCTTGGCACCGGTTCCGCGATGACGCGCGGCACGGTCGAGCGTCAGCAGGCGATCGGCACGCTGGGCCTCAAGACGCCGCCCGAAGGGCTGGGCGCCAAGATCGACAGCATCATCCAAGCAAGAGCAGAACAGACAGGAAAGGCCGACGCGGCATGACCATGATTATCGACTGCCACGGCCATTATACCGTGCTGCCCAAGGGGCATGATGCCTGGCGCGAGGAGCAGAAGGCGGCGTTCAAGGCAGGCGTGCCTGCCCCCGCCTATCCCGACATCAGCGACGCCGAAATCCGCGAGACGATCGAGGCGAACCAGCTGCGCCTGATCAAGGAACGTGGCGCCGACCTCACCATCTTCTCGCCGCGCGCTTCGGCCATGGCCCCTCATGTCGGCGACGCGGCGGTGGCGAAGGAATGGGCGATGCGCTACAACGACCTGATCGCGCGCGTCGTCGGCCTGTTCCCCGAAACCTTCGTCGGCGTGTGCATGCTGCCACAGTCGCCCAAGGCGGATATGGCCAACAGCATTGCCGAGCTGGAACGCTGCGTCGACATGGGCTTCATCGGCTGCAACCTCAATCCCGATCCGGGCGGCGGCCATTTTCAGCATCCGCCGCTGACCGACACATATTGGTATCCCTTCTACGAGAAGATGGTCGAGCTGGACGTGCCGGCGATGATCCATGTGTCGGGCAGCTGCAATCCGGCGATGCACGCGACCGGCGGTTATTATATCGCGGCCGACACCATCGCCTTCATGCAGTTGCTGGAGGGTGACCTGTTCAGGGACTTCCCGACCCTCAAGTTCATCATCCCGCATGGCGGCGGCGCGGTGCCCTATCATTGGGGCCGCTATCGCGGTCTGGCCGACATGCTGAAGAAACCCGACCTGTCGACCCATCTGATGAACAACATCTTCTTCGACACCTGTGTCTATCATCAGCCCGGCGTCGACCTGCTGGCCGACGTGATCGACAACAAGAATATCCTGTTCGGGTCGGAAATGGTCGGCGCGGTGCGCGGCATCGATCCCACCACCGGCCATTATTTCGACGATACCAAGCGCTATGTCGATGCGCTGGACATCAGCGAGGGCGAGCGTGCCGCGATCTTCGAGGGCAATGCCCGCCGGGTCTTCCCCCGGCTCGACGCGCAATTGAAGGCGCGCGGCCTGTAAGCGATCCCCGCGGAGGGGCGAGTCCATCCCCCGGTCCTTTGTTGGAAGGAAGGGCCGGGGGATGGATTTCCAAGAGAGGATGAGATGAGCATCGATATCCACGAATATCTCGCCGAGTTCGACGATATTCCCGGCACCCGCGTCTACACGGCGGCGCGGGCGCGTCAGGGCTATTGGATGAACCAGTTCGCGATGAGCCTGATGAAGGCGGAAAACCGCGTCCGCTGGCTGGCCGGCGAGCGCGCCTATATCGACGAATGGCCGATGACCGAGGCGCAGAAACAGGCGATCCTGGACCGCGACTATAATCGCTGCCTGGACCTGGGCGGGAACATCTATTTCCTCGCCAAGGTGTTCTCGACCGACGGCCTCAGCTTCCTGCAGGCGGTCGGCACCATGACCGGGATGAGCCCGGAAGACTATCAGGCGATGATGATCGCCGGCGGCCGCTCGCCTCAGGGTGTCCGCTCCATCAAGGAGAAACGCTGATGGCCCGCATCACTGCCGGCGTCGCCACCAGCCATGTGCCCGCCATCGGCGCTGCCATGGATCTGGGCAAAACCGCCGAGCCTTACTGGCAGCCCTTGTTCGCCGGCTATGACTGGTCGCGGCAATGGATCGCGCAGGAAAAGCCCGATGTCGTGATCCTGGTCTATAATGACCATGCCTCCGCCTTCGACATGAAGATCATCCCGACCTTCGCGATCGGCTGCGGCGAGCGCTACAGGCCGGCCGACGAGGGCTGGGGGCCGCGCCCGGTGCCCGACGTGATCGGCGAGCCGGACCTGGCCTGGCATATCGCCCAGAGCCTGATCCTCGACGAATTCGACATGACCATCATCAACGAGATGGATGTCGACCATGGCCTGACCGTGCCGTTGAGCCTGATGTTCGGCCAGCCCGACGCCTGGCCGTGCCGGGTGATCCCGGTGGCGGTCAATGTCGTTACCTATCCGCCGCCGTCGGGCAATCGCTGCTGGCGGCTGGGCGAGGCGATCGCCCGCGCGGTCGACAGCTTCCCCGAGGATCTCAACGTGCAGATCTGGGGCACGGGCGGCATGAGCCACCAGCTCCAGGGGCCGCGCGCTGGGCTCATCAATGCCGAGTGGGACAATCGCTTCCTCGACCTGATGAGCCAGAGCGACGATGGCGAGGCGCTGCGCGCGATCGAGCATATCGAATATCTGCGCGAGACCGGGTCCGAAGGGATCGAGATGGTCATGTGGCTGATCATGCGCGGGGCGCTGGGCGACAAGGTCCAGCCGCTGCACCGCCATTATCATGTTCCCGCTTCCAACACCGCGGTCGGGCACCTGGTGCTCGAACCGACGGACTGAATTTCGGTTCGCACTCGTGCCTCCCCTCCCTTCCAGGGAGGGGCCGGGGGTGGGTGCGAGCGTAGCGAGCCTCCTTCGGAGGCACCCACCCTTGAATAGAGACAGGTGTCTCTATTCAACCCTCCCTTCCAGGGAGGGGCTTTAGATGGAGAATAGCATGCGTATTGCCCTCGCCGGTGCCGGCGCCTTTGGCGAAAAGCATCTTGATGGCCTCAAGAATATCGATGGCGTCACCGTCACCTCGATCATCGGCCGCGAACTGGAGGCGACGAAGAAGGTCGCCGAGAAATATGGCATCGGCCATGTGACGACCGATCTCAACGAGACGCTGGCGCGTGACGATGTCGATGCGGTGATCCTGTGTACGCCGACCCAGATGCACGCGGAACAGGCGATCGCCTGCATGAATGCGGGCAAGCATGTCGAGGTGGAAATCCCGCTCGCCGACAGCTGGGCCGATGCGCAGGCGGTGTTCGCCAAGCAGAAGGAAACCGGCCTTGTCTGCATGGTCGGCCATACCCGCCGCTTCAACCCGTCGCACCAGTTCGTCCACAACCGCATCCAGGCAGGCGAATTCAACGTCCAGCAGATGGACGTGCAGACCTATTTCTTCCGCCGCAAGAACATCAATGCCAAGGGCGAACCGCGGTCGTGGACCGACCATCTTCTGTGGCATCATGCCGCGCATACGGTCGACCTGTTCGCCTATCAGGCGGGCAAGATCGTCGCCGCCCATGCGATGCAGGGGCCGATCCATCCGGAACTGGGCATCGCCATGGACATGTCGATCCAGCTCAAGAGCGAGACCGGCGCCATCTGCACCCTGTCCCTGAGCTTCAACAATGACGGGCCGCTTGGCACCTTCTTCCGCTATATCGGCGATACCGACACTTATATCGCGCGCTACGACGATCTGGTGAACGGCAAGGAAGAGCCGATCGACCTGGCTGGCGTCGCCATCTCGAACAATGGCATCGAGCTGCAGGACCGCGAGTTCATCAGCGCGATCCGCGAGGGCCGTGAGCCCAACAGCTCGGTCGCCAAGGTGTTCGACTGCTACCGCGTGCTGGGCGAACTGGAAACGCAGCTCGCCGGCTGATTCCGATCCCTTCGGGGTCGCAAGGGGGCGTGGATGGTGACAAGCCGTCCGCGCCCTTTGTTTTTGACAGGGTGCAGTGATGCTGGCGCATCAGCACCTTGCGACGCTCAAGCGCCGCGCGGGCTTACCGATCGATCAGCGGATGGCGCAGATGCAGGTCGTCCAGCAGCGTCTCGATCACCGATATCTCGCCCGCCGTGCCGCTCGGCGTGAAGGCCCAGTTGCAATGGGGATGGGTGGCGCGGCTGTAGATTCGGACCGGACCGATCGCCTTGCGCCAATGATGCTTGCTCTTGCCATGGGCGATCACCAGCCGCGCGATCATCATGTCGATCAGCCGGTCAGACGTCATCGTCCCACCCCTCGATCCCGTCCGCATCGCGATTGCCCGACCAGCTGACCGGGCTGTCCAGATAGGCTTCCAGTTCCCGCCAGTGCCGGTCCCAGCCGGGGCCGCGCCGCGCTTCGGGCACCTGCCGTTCGACCAGCCAGCGGGCGCGGGCCACGGGATTACCCGCCGGGGCGCGCAGCCGGTCGAGGATGGCGCGGATGCTCTGCTGATCGTCGGTCATGATGACCGCCTGATAGGCGGCGACTTTCCCGCGTTCAAGCGAGCATCCGCGCGGCCCCTGCTTATTGTTCCGCCGACAGCGTGACCGGCCCGATCAGGCCCGACGGACGCAGCGGCGCATCGGGGCGATAGGTGGGGGCGGCGGTGAAGCTGATCTTGTCCGCGCCGGGCTGCTGGTCGCCGATCAGGCGGTTGACCCACAGGTTCGCGACCTTCACCTCGATCGCGTTGCGGCCCGGCTTCACCAGCTTGCCGACGTCCAGCCGATAGGGGGCGAACCAGCTCGTGCCCGCGACCTGGCCATTGACCCGCACTTCCGCGACGTCACCGACGCTGCCTAGATCAAGCCACAGCGGCGCACCGGGCCTGGCGCCCTTGGGCAGGGCAAAGCTGCTGGTATAGGTCGCCTCGCCCGAGAAATAGCGCACGCCCGGATCGCTGCTCTTGTCGAGCGCCGTCAGCGTCGGCATCGCAATCTCGGCCGGTGCGCCGCGCCCCGGCTGGAAGCGCACGGTCCAGGGCTGCGACAGGGTGGCGACCTGCTTCACCGCCGCCGGCGCGATCGTCCGGCTGGGGGCCTGCGCCGGCTTGCGGAACAGGATGAAGACGGCGTCCTCCGGCCCGACATCGAGCGGGATGACCGTGTCGCTGCCTTCGGTCCGGTAGGACAGCGGCGCGGCGCTGCCGTCGATCGCGCGCCAGATTTCCGGCTGGCGGCCGGTGACGCGGAAGCGCGCTTCGACATGCTCGGCCTGCGCCTTGCCATTGGTCACATAATAGAGGTCGCCATCGGGCAGGGCGCGGTGAAGGAAGCGATAGGCACCGGCATCGCCGCTGCCGGTCACGCGGAAATCGGCGCCGATGCCCGTGCCGGCGAGCGCGGCGTCGGCATCGGCGCTGGCGATCACCTTGCCCTTGCCGACCGGCTGGCCGCTCCACAGTTTCGCCGCCAGCGCGCGGAAGGCGGCGGGATCATCCTGCAGGCCGGGCGCGCGTTCGGGCGCGGTGCCGATCAGGGTGGCGCCAGCCTCGACCAGCGCGGCGATGCGCTGCAGGGTGGCGAGCGTCATCACCTTGCTCGATCCGCCCAGATACAGCGCCTTGTAGCGCGCCCTGCCGGCGATCAGGTCGCCATCCTGCACCGACGCCCTGGTCGCCAAAATCTCGGCATTGACGAAGTCATAGGCGTAGGATTTGGGCAGGTCGGTCGGCACGCCATGTTCGAACAGCGCGGTGATCGGCGCATCCTCGCCATAGAAATAGGCGATGTCGGCATGGTCGCGGCCCTGCTGCAACAGGAAGCCGGTGCGCGCCATATAGTCGACCCAGGGCTTGGCCATATTGGCCCAGCTTTCGTGGCGGTTGAAATATTGGCCGAAGATCATGAGGCTGAGGCCCGGCACCTTGTCATCCACCGGCTGGTGGACGGAGGTGTGGACGATCGGCCGGTTGACGCCGGACACGAATTCCAGGTCGATCACGCGCTTGAGGTCCGCCGGCGCAAAGGCCCAGGGGGCGAAGGCCGACGTCATGCTCTCGGCCGACACGATATTCTGGCCATAGATATGGGCGACCGACGCCGCGCCCTTCATGTCGCCGATCAGGGTCGGGCGCGGCGCGCTGCCGCGATTGAAGGTCCACATCGCCGCCATCGGCACGTCGGTATGCGCGCGCATGGCCAGGTCGTCGCCCAGCACCGGCCGGCCATTTTCCAGCGCCTCGCCATAGACGGTCAGGCCATGCTCATGCGCGACCTTCGCCACCGTGCCATAATGGGCGTCGGCCAGCAGGTCGGCCAGCGTCTGGCGATAATCATGCAGGAAGGCGTCGCTGCGCGCGGCCGATCCCACGACTGCGCCGGTCAGGGTCGGCAGGAAGGGGACGGGATCATAGCCGCGCCGCGCCTTGAACTCTTCCACCATGCGCGGCGTCCAGTTGGATGCGCCCACCTCGATACTGTCGGTCAGCAGCGCGCTGATGCCCTTCTTGCCGATCCAGTCGGCGCCGACCGCATCGCGATACATGGCGAGATAGGTTTCGAGATAGCGGCGCACGGCGGCCGCATCATATTTGTCGACCTCCAGCCCGGTGGCTTCGGGCGTGGCGGGATGGTTGGTCTTGCCGGTCAGCGACCAGCCCATGCGAACGATGCGCCAGCGCGTGCCCCTGGGTGCGGTCCAGTCGAGCGTGCCGTCGGAGCGCAGCCGATCGGTCAGGTCGATCACCCTGGCCGGATCGATCGCCGGCGCATCGGTTGGACCCATGCTCAGACGGTTATAATCGGATGCGATGGCATAGCCGGCCTTCGCTTCAAACTGGTCGATCCGCGCCTCGGCCGACAGGCGCAGGTCGCCGATGCCCAGGGTCGGGCTGGATGGACGGCCGAACACGTCGATCATCACCGCGCCGGGCGCGCCATCGCCCAGCCCCGGCGACTTGGCGGCATCATTAGGCGACAGGACCAGGCGGAAACGCTGCGCCGTGACGGGCGCGAAGCTGGTGGTGGAGGCGACTTCGGTCAGCGAGAAGCGGCCGAGCGGCTGCCATCCCTGCGCCGTTTCCGCCTCGATCGTCGGCCGATAGGCAGGATCGCCGAAGGGCGGCCGGGCATGGGGCACGAACAGGCTGGCCGACCGCACCGTGACGGGCGTGCCATAATCGAGGATCAGCGTGCCGGGATGCGCTTCATCGCCCTTGGCCATCTGGGCGACGGTTTCCAGATCGCTATCGCCGAGCGCAGCGGCGCCCGCGATCGGCTGGCCATCGGCATCCAGGATGCGGGGTGTCGGCAGGGCGACCTCGGCAATCGGATAGGCCAGCACCCGTGCCTCGCCATAGGCGCGCGGCTGGTCCGGTATCTCCGCATCGCCCGCCAGCGGATCGCTGAACTTCGCGCTCTGGAACGCGCCGGTCACATTGGGCGGGGCGGGCAGGGCGCCCTTGAGCCGCTGGCCGCCCTCGACCTCGGTCTGCGCCCAGACCAGCTTCTTCATGGCGTCCTGTGGCTTGACCCAGGGGCCGCCGGTCTCGCTCCAGCCCGGCGACGCCGCGATGGCGAATTCCAGCCCCTTGGCATCGGCGGTCTGGACGGCGTGGCGGAACGCATCTTTCCAGCCATCGGTCATATAGACCAGCCGTTCCTTGACGATTTGCGGCGTCTGCAGATTGGCGTCGAAATTCTGCACGCCGCCAATGCCGATGCGCGCCAGCCAGTCGAGATCCTTGTCGATCCCGTCCTTGGTCACATTGCCGTTCAGCCAGTGCCACCACACCCGCGGCCGGGCCGACTGGGGCGGATTGTTGAAGCCGTCGGCCAGATCGTCGGCCTGGGCGGGCATGGCGAGAACAGTGCCGGCCAGCAGCATGGCGAGACGCAGGGAACGGAATGTCATCGGGGCGATCCTCATTTCAGATGATTGGGGCGGACGAGAGCATCCGCCGCAGCGCCACACTGGCGACCAGCGCACCGAGCACGCCGCCATAGGCAATCTTGATAGCCAGCGCGGCGCCCCAGCCGATCGGTCGCAGGCCATCGGTCGCGAGCGCAAGCAACCCGCCCAGCGCGGCACCGGCCAGCGCAAAGCCGGCGGCGCGCAGCAGGATCGGCCGCAAGGCGCCACCCACCCGTTTGCGCGCGATCAGCGCCGGAACAAGCGCGCTCATCAGTGCAACGGCAATGCTCTGCGGCACGAAATCGAGCGCCAGCCGATCCGGCGCTGCCCAGGCCAGCAGGCGCGGCTGGGTGCCGAACAGGGCGAGGAAAAAGGCCAGGCTCAACGCGCCATTGATGCCGACGCTGATCGCCGCCTCCCGCCGGATCGAGACGGCGCCGGTCATTGTCCCGCCTTTGGGGTCAGCAGGCCTCGCATGTCCATCCAACTCAGAAATTGCGGCAACAGGCCCATGGTCGTCGTGCCCGGCTTGCCCATGCCGAAACCATGGTCGCCGCGCTCATAGGCGTGGAGTTCGACCGGCACATGCGCCCGGCGCCAGCTTTCCACCAGCGCATAGGAGGGATTGGGGAACAGGCTGTCGTCATTGGCGATCGCCGCGAACATCGGTGGCGCGTCGGCGGGGACATTGCGCGCCAGCATCGGGCCATAGACATAGCCGATGAAGGACGGGCGATCCGCGCCCTTGCCCTCCAGCGTGGCGTTCATCACGGTCATGGCGCCGGCGGAAAAGCCGATCATGCCGACGCGCTGGGGATCGATGCCCCATTGGCCGGCGCTTGCCCGCACCCGCTTCAGTGCGGCGAGTGCATCCAGCGTGGCGCGCGGTTCGCTGATCGTCGGCGGGACGTTGGGGTCGCTGAGCGATTCCGCCATGCGCTTGCCCATGTAGGCCGATGCCTTGGCCGTGTCGGCCGGGGTCTGGTTCAGCCGATATTTGAGGACGAAGGCGGCGACGCCATGATCGGCCAGCCAGCGCGCGACATTCCAGCCCTCATGATCCATCGCCAGCAGCATGAAGGCGCCGCCGGGCGCGACGATCACCGCCGCGCCGGTTGCCTCCGCCGGATCGGGCAGGACCGGGGTGATGGTCGGCACGGTGACGTTGCGCACCGCCAGATCGTCGCCGAAGCGCACCCAATTCTCGGTCGTGCCCTTGGGCGCCTTGAGATCGGGATAGAGCGGGATGGCATTGGGTTCGGCCGGAGCCTGCGCCGGCACCGGCGTCGGTATCTGCGCGATGGCGGGCGAGGCCAGCAGCAGCGACAGCAGGACAAGGCGCTTCATGGCGATCTTCCCGGTCAGAGCGCGTTGCGGCGGGCGATCGCGCCATAGACGGCGGCGCTGGGTTTGGGCGTGCGGGCGAAGGTCACCGGATCGACGCTGTGCAGGCCGAATTTGGGCTTGTAGCCGAAGATCCACTCGAAATTGTCGAGCAGCGACCAGTGGCAATAGCCCAGCACCGGCACGCCATCGTCGATTGCGGCCTTTAGGCCTGCCAGCGCTTCGGGGATGAACTTCGCGCGGACCGCATCATCATCGCTGCCCACGCCATGTTCGGACACCAGGATCGGCACGCCGGTCGCCTCATGGGCAAAGCGCACTGCGCCGCCGAGCGAGGGCGCCCAGACTTCGGTGCCGGACCAGTTGACGGCCGAACCCCTGGGCGCGGGCAGGCGGCCCTTGTCGCCCCACAGGGCGCGCTCATAATTCTGGACGCCGATGAAATCGTCGTCCTTCGCAATCTCCAGCCAGTTGCCGTAGAGCTGCTTGCGCATGGCATCGCGCACCGAATGGGCGCCGACCGCCTGATCGTCCATCAGCGCCAGCGAGAAACCGACCGGCAGGTCGCCGCGGACTGCCTTGATCGCAGCCTTGCCCGCCTTGTGCGCGGCTTCCAGGCCGGTCTGGAGCGCGGGCAGATCGTCGAAGCCGGCGACATTGGCGCAGACATATTTGGGCACGCCCAACCGCTTGGCCGCGGTTTCCAGCGTCAGTTTCTGGATGTCCCACACCTGCGGCGGCAGCATGGGCTTCAGGAGCAGCAGGATATTGGGTTCGTTGAGGGTGATGGCGCTGTCGATGCCCTGACCCAGCGCGCGCATCGCCTTGTCGCAATAGCGGGCGAACAGTTGCGCGCTTTCCGGGTTGGTCCAGCCGCCCTGCGCGCTGAACCAGCGCGGCGCGGTGAAATGGCTGAAGGTGACGATGGGGGCCAGGCCGCGGGCATGGCAGCCGTCGATCACCGCCTTGTAATGATCGAGCATCGCCTGGGAGAAGAGGCCCTTTTCCGGCTCGATCCGTGCCCATTCGATGCCGAAGCGATAGGCGTTGAGGCCCATGGCCTTGACCAGGTCGAGGTCGGTTTCCCACAGGGCGAAGCTGTTGCAGGCGTCGCCCGAAGGCTGGGCGAAGACGGTCGGCTGCTGATTCTCCACGAACCACAGGTCGCTGGCGGTATTATTGCCCTCGACCTGATGCGGCGCAGTGGCCGCGCCCCAGTAGAAGCCCTTGGGGAAATTGGGGGTGGCGCTCTTGCGCGCGGCGATGGCAGGGGCGGCCATCAGCGCGGCGCCGGTAGCCAGAAGGGTGCGGCGATCCAGCATGTTCCGTCTCTCCTATTATAATTGTCAGGCAGTGGTTTCGCGCACGAAGGCGCAGATTTCTTGCAACAGCCGCCGGTCGGCGGTGCCCAGATGCATGGCCATGGAATAATGATTATGGCCCGACTGGATGAAGGCGCGCGGCATGGCGCCATGGCGCGCCAGCCGGTCCTGCAACAGGCTCAGGAACTCGGCCTGGAAGCGGGGCGGGTCGAACTCGGCGCAGGCGATCAGCAGCGGCAGGTCGGTCGAAACAATGGCTTCCAGCGGCATGCGCTCCGGGTAGAGCGAAGCATCGCCATAATAGAACGTGTCGCGCGGATCGAGTGGGGTATAGCCATAGAGGCCCGACAGCAGCACGGCAGCGCGCACGGCGTCCGATCCGGCGAGTTTCAAATAGCCCGCAACATGGACGGCGCCGGCCGATGTGCCCATCAGGACCATGCGGTCGGGGTCACCGCCATGCTCGGCGGCATGATCCTTGAGCCAGTTGACGACGGCCGCGACATCTTCCGCCCCGGCGGGCCAGCCATGGTCGGGGGCAAGGCGATAATTGATGACGACGCCAAGGAAACCGGCCTCAGCCGCCATCCGGCCGACATTGGCATTGGGCCAGGCGTCGGCGCTGCCCTTGTCGCCTTTCAGGAAGCCGCCGCCATGGACGAAGACCAAAATGGGTGCGGGGGCATCGCCCTTGGGGGCATAGAGGTCGAGCCGGTGGCGGGCGTCCGGACCATAGGGGATGTCCGCCTGCGACACCGGGATCGCCGCCGCCAGCAGCGCCTGCTCGGCATCGAACAGCGCCCGGCACTGGCCGAGTATGTCCGGTCCCAGATCGGTGCCCAGTGCGGCGATGGCGTCCCTGATCGGCTTCATATGTCCCCTCTGGCCAGAAGGATTAGGAAAAAAGACGGGACGCCACCAGCGGCGCCCCGCCTCAGGAGGATCAGAATTTCGCGTCCAGGCTGATGCCGATCTGGCGGAAGGACTGCGGCCCATAGATGGCGCCGATATTCTGCTCGCCCTGATCGGTGGTGTAGGGGAAGTCGCTCTGCATCAGCGAGGGCTCATGCACGTTGAACAGGTTGCGACCGAAGATCGCGACGCTGTAGCGATCGTCATCGGTGCGCAGGCCGATGCGGCCGCCGACCAGCCAGTGCGAACGGAAGGTGGTTTCGTCGTTCGAATTGGCTTCGTAGCGCACCTTCGACTTCCACACCGTGTCCGCCGCCAGGAAGCCCTTCAGGCGGCTCGTCACCGGCGCTTCATATTCGCCCGACAAAGTGAACTTGTACTTGGGCGCATAGGCAAGCTGGCTGCCGCCGATATTGGTGCCATCGGTGCCGATGAAACCGCCCGGATAGGTCGCCTTGGCATAGATGAAGCCGGTGTTGAGCGACAGGCCGTCGAAGACCTTGCCGAAGAAGTTGATTTCCGCGCCGCGCGACTTCACGCCGTTGATGTTGGTCTGGACGCAGGAAATGACCGCCGTGCTGTCCACCGTGCACTGCTGCGCCTGGAAATTCTTGATCTTGCTGTAGAAGACGTTGAGGTCCGCGACCCAGCCGCCGAACAGGGTGCTCTTGAGGCCCAGTTCATAGGCGGTCGGGATTTCCGGCTGCACGACGAAGGGCTTGGCCGGGGCCGAGGGGATGGCGATCTGCCCGCCCTTGAACCCGCGCGAGGCGGTCGCATAGACCATGGTGTCGTTGGCCAGGTCATATTGCGCGCCCAGTCGCCAGGAGAATTTCTGGACGTCCAGCACCGTGCGGCTGAACGGATCGGCCGGGGTGAAATAGTCGTAGCGGTCCATCGACAGGCGATCGGTGGTGTAGCGACCGCCGGCGATCAGCCGCAGTGCGGGCGACAGGTGGAAGGTGCCCTGGCCGAACACGGCCAGCGATTCATCCTGGATATCGATGTCGGCGCCGGGGTTGCGCACGATCGGGATGACGAGGCCGGGGAAGGGCACGACCGACACGGCCAGCGTTTCGGGATCGCGGGTCTGCTTCTGGTTCGAATAGAAGACGCCGGCGGTATATTCCAGGAACTGGTCGGCAGGCGAGCTGACCCGCAATTCCTGGGTGAAGAGGCTCAGGCGCCGGTTGGTCGGGCCGTTCGCGACCTGCAATTCCAGCGGATCGCCGCGGAACACGTTGCTCGCCGCGCCATAGCCGGTCTCGTTCGACTTGCGATAGGCGGTGATGGAGGTGAGGGTGAAGGGATCGGCCTCATAATCGACCTGCAGCGAACCGCCATAATTTTCGGTATGGCCGACATAGCTGTCGTCGCTGCAATAGTCGCGATTGCCCTCACCTGGCGTCACGCCGCAGCTGGCAAGCCGGGCGATGATGCCGGTGGTGTCGGCCAGCAGGCCGCCCAGCGCCGTGCCCGGACCGCTGGTCTTGACGAAGGTGAAGAAGTCGCCGCCATTCTCGATCCGGCTCTTGGTATAGTCGCCGATCACATTGACGGTCAGGCGATCGGTCGGCTCCCACAGGAGGCGGCCGCGAATGCCGTAGCGATCGGTGTCATTATAATCGCCGGTGCTGGCGTTGCGGTTAGGCCCCTGGCGGAAATTGGCGACGCCCGACAGGCGGATCGCGGCATTGGGTGCCAGCGGGATGTTGACCATGCCCTGCACGATCTGGTTGCCGAACTTCGACCCCAGCGTGCCGGCGTCGGACAGTTCGGTGCGGACGCGGGCGGCAAAGCCGGTCGGATCGGGCGCATTGGTGGTGATGTTGATGACGCCGGCCGAAGTGGTGAGGCCGAACAGCGTGCCCTGTGGTCCCTTGAGCACTTCGATCCGGCTGACGTCGAACAGATCGGAGATATTGGCGTTGCCCTGGCTCACCTGGTCGACGACCACGCCGACCGAGGCGACGGCGCCGGCCGAGAAGGTCTGGGTGCCGATGCCACGGATCGACCCGCCGCCGCCGGTATTCTGACCCGGCGCCTGCTGGATCTCCAGGCTCGGCGCGATGCGGTTGAGGTCGTTCATCGTGTTGACCTGCTGCCGCTCCAGCTGGGCGGCATTGGCCACGGTGATGGAGATCGGCACCTCGGTCACCTTCTCCGCCTTGCGCTGGGCGGTGACGATGATGTCGGAATTGTCCGCCGGCTGTGCCGCCTGTTCGGGCGCGGGCGCGTCCTGCGCGAAGGCCGGCGCGGTGATCGCGATGGCGCTCGCGCTGGCGAGGGCCGCAATGGTGATGTGGATGTTACGCATGGTCTGTCCTCCCCCGGTATGCGGGTTGATGATTGTTATTGTTCGTCGATGATGCGGTTGCTGAGCGTGCCGATGGTGCCGATGGTCACTTCGACCTTGTCGCCGGCCTTCATGTAGAGCGGCGGGGTGCGCTTATCGCCGACGCCGCCGGGCGTGCCGGTGGCGATCACGTCGCCGGGGCTCAAGGGCGTGAAGGCGGTGACATATTCGATGACCGTGGGAATATCCCAGATCATGTCGCTGACCGGCTGGTCCTGCACCAGTTCGCCATTGAGGCGGGTCTGGACGCGCAGCGCCTGCAGGTCTTCAATCTCATCGGGCGTCACCAGCGCCGGGCCGAAGCCGCCAGTGCCGGGAAAGGTCTTGCCCGGCGTGAACTGGATATTGTGGCGCTGCCAGTCGCGCGCGCTGCCATCGTTGAAGGCGGCATAGCCCGCGACATAGTCCCAGGCGTCGGCGGCCGCGACCTTGTGCGCGGGCTTGCCGATCACCAGCGCCAGTTCGCCTTCATAGTCGAAACGCTCGGTCACGGCCGGCTTCACCATCGGCTGGCCATCGGCGATCAGGCTGTCGGCATAGCGCACGAAGATGGCGGGATGCGCCTTCTGCTCGCGGCCGGTTTCCTTGACATGCTCGGCATAGTTGAGGCCGACGCACAGGATCTTGGCGGGATCGGGGATCACCGGCAGCAGCACGACATCGGCGGCGGCATAGGATGCGCCATCGGCCAGGCCCGACAGGCTGCCGTCGGTCAGCGCGGCCTTGAGGCTCGGCGCCGCATCGGTCGCCAGCTCGACGATCGTCTCGCCCGCGATCCGGCCGAAGCTGGGGGTGCCGTCGGGACGGCGGAAACTGACATAGCGCATCAGGCTTGTTCCTCGTTGATCAGGTCTAGCGATTGGGCATCCCAGTCGCGGCGATGGCGGAATTTCTCTTCGGCGGCGCGCAGGCCGGCGAAATCCTTGTCGGACATGCCCCACTGGTCGATCCGGCCTTCGGGCCAGGTCCAGTCCTCCGGCGCGCCGGCCTGATAATCCTCGGCCACCTTTTCCACGGCGGTCGAAAATTCGATGACGGGACCAAAGGGGGCGATGAAATAGGCGAAGACATTGGCACCCGGACCATGGCGGCCCGGCCCCCAGGCAGGCACCATGCCATGATCGCGCAACCGGCCTATGCCGCGCATCACCGCATCCATGTCCGCCATTTCGAAGGCGATATGATTGAGGCTGGAAAAGCCGGCGCGGGCGAAGGCGGTGGAATGGTGCGAGTCATTGCAGCGCACGAACACCATGCCCTTGGTCCGGTCCGACACGCGAAAGCCCAGCGCGTCCTCGACCAGATGGCCGGTCGCTTCCGCGTCGGCGCTGTTGAAGACGACATGGGTCAGCTTTACCGGCAGGTCGGCGCCCGCGATCGGCGCGACTTCCTCGGCGTCGACCAGGAAGCGCAGCAATTCGCCCTCGGCCAGTTCGACGATGATGCCATGGCCGCCGCCCGGATCGTCCGACACGGTCGGCGTCGCGGGCAGGCCGGCGGCGGTGACGCTGCGCTTCAGCTGCTCCAGCCGCTCGGCGGTGCAGACGAAGGTGGTGGAGCGGACATAGGCGTCGGCCGATTCCGCCAGCGCGACCAGATAGGGATAGCTGCCCGACCCGCGCAGATAATGGGTCTCGCCTTCTCGCGCTGCCGGGGCCATGCCCCAGATGTCGGTCAGGAAGGCGGCAGCCTCACCCGCATGGGGCAGCGCCAGTTCGATGCTGCGCAGCTTCATTTTCTGTCTCCGTGGAAGAGGCCGGCGGCCGTGATGCCGGCGATGGCGCAGGCCTCGTCGCATTCGCCGGTGTCGCCGCTGATGCCGACCGCGCCGATCAGCGCGCCGTCTGCATCGCGGATCAGCACGCCGCCCGGCGAAAAGGCCATCTGGCCGGTGGCCGCCGCGATGCTCTGGAAAAAGACAGGGTTGGACGCGGCGCGGGTGGCCAGCACCCGCGTATCCGCGCCCATCCCCAGCGCACCGGCGGCTTTGGCCTTCGCGATGTCGAAACGGAACAGACTGGCGCCATCCTCGCGCGCGAAAGCGACCGGATGGGCACCGGCATCCAATATGATGACGGCCAGCGGCTGCGCGCCATCGGCGCGTGCCTTGGAAAGCGCGGCGTCAAGGATGACGCGGGCCTGGGCGAGCGATAGGGTCATGCCGCGATCTCCTGCCGGGCGGTGCCGGCGATCAGCGCATCGCGCCGGGCGATGAGATCGGCGGGCTTGCCGGTGCCGAAAACATAATGGTCGGGGCGGACCAGCACGGCGTCGGCGCCGCGCGCGTCGAGCCAGTCGGCGACATGGCCGTCATCGCCCAGGTCCGCGACATCGATCACGGTCACGTCGCCGCCCGTAACCGGCTGGCGGGTGAACAGGCGCCAGCCATCGCCGGTCACGTCGTCCAGCAGCCGGTCGCCGACGCGCGGCTGGATGAAGCGCTCGCCCGCACCCTTTGTGCCGGTGGCGACGATGCCGGTGGCGATGGCGGGGATCAGGTCGGCGGCGGTGCCGCTCTGCGCGCCCTTGGCGGCTTCGCGCAGCTGATGGTCGCGCGCGGCCGCGGCGTCGGGATCGAGCACGCAGATATAGCGGCCCGCGCCCACGGCGGCGGAGATGACGGCGCGGACATGGGGATCGCGCTCTGGCTGATAGCTGTCGAGCAGCGTTTCGGGCGCCTTGCCCGCCAGCACCAGCTCCAGCTTCCAGGCCAGGTTCGCGGCATCGCGCAGGCCATGGCACATGCCCTGGCCGAAAAAGGGCGGCGTCTGGTGCGCGGCATCGCCGGCCAGGAAGACGCCGCCCTGCCGCCACCGCTCGGCGATCAGGCCATGGAAACGATAGGTGGCGGCGCGCACCACCTGGTGCGGCACGCCGTCGAGATAAGGGGCTACCAGCGCGGCCACGGCGTCTGGCTGCATCATCGCCTGGTCGTCTTCGCCGGGCAGCAGCATGAATTCCCAACGACGGTGATTGCCGCGCCCCGGCACGATGGTGGCCGGACGTTTGGGATCGCACATCATCACCGACAATTTCTGCAGGTCGGCCGCTTGCGGCACGCCCCACAGGTCGGGGAAGCGGATCGGGCCGTCTACCTCGGCATCAACCACCAGCCAGGGTTCCTCGAAATCCAGATCGTCGAGACCGATGTCGAGCGCCTTGCGCACCGCGCTGCGCGCGCCGTCGCAGGCGATGACATAGCGGGCACGCACCTGTTCCTCGCCGGCGTCCGACCGCAGCGTCAGCGTGACGCCGTCCTCGTCCTGCGCCAGCGCCTCGAACGCGGTGCCCAGCGACAGCTCGACATTGGGATAGACGTCCAGCGCATCGCGCAGATGGTCTTCCAGTTCGGGCTGGTAGAAGAAATAGTCGTTGGACCAGCTATAGGGGCGGGGACGGCCGACCGTGCCCATGTAGCGGATCACGCCATGATCGGCGCCGACATGCAGATGCCCCTCGGTATCGCGCATGTCCGGGGCGACCCGGTCGATGACGCCGGCCGACTGGAACAGGCGCATCATCTCATGGTCCAGATGGACCGCGCGGGGCAGGGGATAGGGGTTGGCCTCACGCTCGATCACCAGGACCGAGACGCCGGTTTTCCCAAGTAAATTGGCCGCAAAGGCCCCCACCGGCCCGCAGCCGATGATCGCAACGTCGAACATGAAAGCGTCTTTCCGGTCAGACCGTCAGGGGCTCGGGCACGGGGGATTTATGCATCCGCCCGCCTAGCATGATCATCTTGATATTGGCCGCATCCTGCAGCAAGCGGACGTCCTTCGTCGGATTACCCTCGACCAGCAGCAGGTCGGCGAGATAGCCAAGCTTCACCTGACCGACCGGCAGGTCCATCAACTCGCCGCCCAGCGTCGTGGCGGCATGCAGCGCCTCGGCCGGGGTGAAGCCATAATAGGTGACGAAATGCTCCAGGTCGCGGGCGTTGCGGCCATGGGGGTTGAAGGGGAAGCCATAGTCGCCGCCGGGCAGCACGCGCACGCCGCGCGCCTTCAATTTGGGCACCAATGTCTTTTCCAGTTCCAGCCGCTCGGCCGCGCTCGCCTTCATCGACGCCATATTGATATGGGGCGGCGGATTGGCCTCCAGCGCGGCGACGGAGACGCCGGGGCCGGGGGCGTAGAAGATGGCGTCCTTCTTTGCCGCCATGGCGTCGATCGCCGCGTCATCGGCAAAGGAGCAATGATAGAGGATGCGGGCACCCGCTTCGAGCGCCAGATTGATGGCGCGGGGGCTATAGGCATGGGTGGCGATCCACAGGCCCGCCTCCTTTGCCGCTTCGCCGGCCGCGATCATTTCCGCGTCGGTGTAGAGTATGTCCTGCGACGATCCGGGCTTGAGCGCATCTTCGCCCGAAACCACCAGCTTCAGAGACTTGACGCCCTCCGCCGCGCAATAGGCGACGAAGGCGCGCATCGCTTCGGGCCCCCGCCCGTTGAACACATCGCCGGTTTCGACCCCTTCCTCGCCTTCCGGGCTGCGCTCCAGTGTGGAGGGCACCAGCCGCGGGCCGGGCGTTTCGCCGGCGGCGATGGCGCGGGCCAGTTCCGGCTCGATCTGATCGCCCAGCGCGCCGGCCGAATAGAGGCTGGTATAGCCATGGTCGAGCAGCACACGGGCATTGCGCCAGGCGGCGACCTTCAGCTCCTCGGGCGGCAGGATGAACTGATGATAGATTTTCTCGACCGAACTGCCCCAGGTCAGATGGGTATGGGCATCGACCATGCCGGGCATCAGCGTCGCGCCCTGGCCGTCGATCACCATGTCGGCCTGTGCCGCATCGATCGCGGCTTCGTCGCGCAGAATGTCGGCGATGCGATCGCCCTCGATCATGACCGCGCCGGGGAAGGGCGCACTGCCGGTCCCGTCGAAAATCGCAATATTGCGGATCAGCTGCCGCACGAGGGCTCTCCCGAAGTCTCTTGTTGAATGCCCTTATGCGCCGAATTTATACGCAAGAATAATAATGATTTTTGGGAACGTCATAGCTTGGAGCTATGGATCATGATGTCCAGCAGCGCCTCGCCCAGCCGCGACAGGCGCGCATCCTTCAGCTTGCGGATGCCGATGCTGCGCTGGAAGGTCGCTTCGCGAATGGCGATCGCGCGCAGCACGCCGATCGACAGTTCGGCCGCCGCCACCTTCATCGGCAGGATGGTCAGCCGGCTGCTGTTCCGCACCATGGCCTTGGTCGTCAGCAGGGAGTCGCACCGGATCACGTCCTGCGGCACCGGCACGCCCGCCGCCATGAACAGCGCGTCGATCTGCCGGCGGAAGGCGCCGCGCGCCTCCGGCAGCACCCAGCGCCTGGCCATCATGTCGCGCAGCGACACCTCGGCCGGCAGATGGTCGTTGCGGCGCCCGACCACCAGCGCGAAGGGATCCTGCGCGAAGGTGATTTCCTCGATCCCCTCGGGCGGCTCCTCCAGCCCCGTGGTGACGAAGGCCAGCTCGATCTCGCCCCGGTGCAGCATGTCGGCCAGGTCATGGTCGGGCCGCTCCACCGCATGCAGCGCGAAATGGCCCATCTTGTCCTCCAGCCGGCGCACCGCGTCGGGCAGCAGGCTGACGAGGGCGCCCGGCGTGCCGCCGACGCGCAGCGGCCCGGTCACGCCCGCACGCGCCAGCCGCAATTCCTCCTCCGCGCCGCTGATCAGGCTGTCGACCGCCTCCGCCCGGCGCAGCAGCACCTCGCCCTCCGGCGTCAGGCTGATGCCGCTGCGCGACCGGGCGAACAAGGCCGCGCCGACCGACTGTTCCAGTTGCGCGATCGCATTGGACACCGATGGCTGGGAGATGTTGAGCAGCCGCGCGCCGCCGCTGATCGAATTGGCACGGCAGACGGCGAGGAAGGTGCGAAGCGCGCGGGGATCGATCATCGGCCTAGATAGCCCGACCATCGCCGCGCACAACAAGACAATCTAGCGGTCGGTGCCGCTCGCCTCCCGCACCAGGGCGATCAGCGCGGCGGGACTGCTGGCGCCGGTCTTGGCGACGATCGCGGCGCGATGGTCCTCGATCGTCTTGGGACTCAGCGACAGGGCGGCGGCGACCATCTTGTTGCTCATCCCCTGGGCCAGGCAGTGCAGCACCTCGCGCTCGCGCGGGGTCAGCGGCGCCAGCCGGGCCAGCGCCCCGCGCCGCTGCCGGCTCCAGCGTGCGCCCTCGGCCACCGCCGTCAGCAGCCGCCCCTCGTCGATCGGCTTTTCCAGATAGTCGAGCCCGCCATAGCGGCGCACCGAATCCACCGCGCTGCTGGTGGTCGGCCAGGCGGTCATGAAGATGATCGCCACCGCCGGATCCTGCGCCCGCATCCGCTCGGCAAAGGCAAAGCCGTCCATGTCCGCCATCATCACGTCGGTGACCAGGCAATGGGCTGGCTCGTCGGCTTGCGCTGCCAGCATGGCCTTGGGCGTGTCGAACGCCTGGGTGCGATAGCCGTGCCGGCCCAGCAGCCGCGCCACTGCCCGGCCCAGATCAGGATCGTCATCGACCACATGGATGATGGCGGGATCGGCCGGGTCAGTCATGGCTGGGTTCCGTGCGGGGCAGGGACAGGCTGGCGCGCGCGCGGCCCTGCGCGATGTCGCGGGTCAGCGTGCCGCCATGGGCGTCGGCGATGGCACGCGCCACCAGCAGGCCGATGCCCATGCCGCCATAGTCGGGGGAGGGGGAAGGAACCGGGTTGGCGACATGGATCGTCACCTGATCGGCCCGGCTTTCCACGCCGATCTCGATGGTCGATCCGGGTGCCGCCAGCATCGCGTTGCGTAGCAGGTTGAGCAATATCTGGGTTAGTTCGATCTCATGCCCGGTGACCCGCAACCGCGCATCCATCGGCGGCAGGCTGATGGCGCAGCCCAGGCTGCGCGCCTCGCCGCCGACCATGCCGGCACAGTCGCGCAGCATCTGGCCGACGATGATCGGCGATGGCTCGTCGACGGCGCGTCCGCCAAAGCTGCGCAACCGTCGCACCATGTCGGCCAGCAAAGCCGCCTTGCGATCGACCAGCTCGATGCTCTCGCGCATCTCCGTCGGGTCGGGCTGCGGATCGCGCGACAGGGCGGACAGATGCCGGGTCTCGATCGCCAGCGTCGATAGCGGCTGGCTGATCTCGTGGATGATCGCCACCGACATGGCGCGCAGCGTCTTGAGCCGTTCGGCCTGGAACAGGATGCGGTCGCGCCGGGCGATATCCTCGCGGGCGCGGATTTGCGCCTCGGCAAAGCTGCCGGCGAGATAGGTGGCGATCGCCATGGCGGCGAGGCCCATGTGCAGCGCGAAGCGGGTGGCGCTGGCCGACAATGGCGCCGACCAGGGCAGGATGATCGCGGCCGACAGGATGATCGCGATCCAGGCGCCCAGCCGGCCACAGCGCAGCCCCGCCCAGATCGCACCGATCAGCACCGGGGTGATGGCGATCTGCGGCTCGACCCGTGCCAGACCCCAGGCGAGCAGCCAGCCAAAGGCGAAGACGCTTGCCGCCTCGATCGCGCGGCCGCGGCCGATCGGCATCAGCCGCCGTGTCCCTTCGTCGCGCGTGTCGATCCACAGCAGGGGCGGCGCGACCAGCAGCACGCCCAGCAGATCGCCGACCAGGAAGGCCGCGATCGTGGTCGCCACCGGCTGGGTCGGCAGGCTGCTCGACACGCCGGGCCATTGCCATTCCCAGAAACCGGCGGTGAAGGAGGCGAGGGTCGGCGCCAGCACCGCGGCCAGGCCGAAGGGCATTGGCGCGATCGCCAGCTCCGACCGGCTGCGCCGCTCGATGAAGCGTGCCAGTGCGATCATCAGGCCATAGGCGACGGGCGCGCGTGCTACCCCACCCAACTGATTGAGATATTCGGGGCCGCCCGGCAGGATTGTCCCGGTCAGCGACTGGATCACGCATTCCTCGATCATCAGGACCGGCGTGTAGCGCGCGCCGATCCGCCACAGCAGCGCCAGCCGCACGCCGGCGGCGGGATACCAGAGGCTGAAGAAATGGGCGCCGCCCCACGGGCTGGCCGCCATATGCGCCAGCTTGAACGCGAAGGGATAGGCCAGCAGCAGCGCCACCAGCCGCCAGTCGATGGCGCGTGCCTCCAGGCGGAAAGGGTGCGGCTGGGCGCTCATGGGGGACATGGTGGCCATGGCCCTGTCCTAGCCCGGATCACCCGCCTGCCAAGCCGGGAAATTCCCTGCCGTTTCAATCTTATCCGGGAATTAACCGGATAGGCCGGGGGCTGCCGCGCCGCCATCACGGGCTGGACCGTTTGGGGGCAACGCCTTTCGGTTGCCGGGCGGCGCATTGCGACCCGCGTCGCCCGGTCCCACAGACGCCGGGATCTTCCTGCCTGGCATGGATGGAGGACATCCCATGAGCGTGATCGGAACCAACAGCGCGGCGCTGCGCGCGCAGCGGGCGATCGAGGCGGCCACCAAGGCCCAGGGCCAGGCAAGCGAGAAATTGTCGACCGGCAAGCGGATCAATTCGGCCAAGGATGATGCGGCCGGCATGGCTATCGCCCAGACCATGACCAGCCAGCTGCGCGGCATGGAAGTGGCCAAGCGCAACGCGGCCGACGCCATATCGCTGACCCAGACCGCCGAAGGCGTGTTGGGTGAGGTTCAGAACAGCCTGCAGCGCATGCGCGAACTGACGCTTCAGGCGGCCAATGGCGTCAACCGGCCCGAGGATCGCGCCGCACTCCAGACCGAAATGGACCAGACCGTCGCCCATATCAACGCGCTGCTGCAGAATAGCGAATTCAACGGCGTGAACCTGTTTTCGAACACGGCGCAAGGGACGGCGGCCCGCGATTATAATGCGGATGGCGATCTGCTCGATTTCAACGGCTATGTGTATTATCGCAACGAACTCGACCACAGTGCAGGCAGCACCGTCATCAATGTCCAGGCGGGCGCCAATGCGACGGACAATGTCGCCATCACCCTGCCGACCCTGCGCAGCAACAGCGACGATTTCACCCTGCTGGGCACCGACCTTGCGGTGAACGGCACGATGCGCTTCGTGGGCATCAGCAATATCGACCTGACACTGGACTATGATGTCGGCGTGGCCGCCGTCCATCGCACCAATGATCTGGGCAGCACCGGCTGGATGGACCCGGAAGGCTATGTCGCCTTTACCGATTCCGATTATAAATCCTACGCCCAGATCGGCGTGACCGCGCAGCAGGGGCTGGCGGTGATCGACGCGGCGCTGGCGCAGATTTCGACCGCCCGCGTCAATCTGGGCGCGGCGCAGAGCCGGCTGGAATCCATCTCAAGCCAGCTCGACACCAATATCGTCAACCTCACCGATGCCCGCTCGCGGATCGAGGATGCGGACTTCTCCACCGAATCCACCGCCCTCGCCAAGAGCCAGATCCTGTCGCAGGCGGCAACGGCGATGCTGGCCCAGGCCAATGCCCGGCAACAGGATGTGCTGAAACTGCTCGAATGATCCGCGCGGCCGGGCTAGGACCGCTGCGGACATTCAGCGGGAGAGGCGGAGATGATCAAGCGGGCCATGGCCCTTTGCCTGCTGCTGGGCAGCGCGGCGGCGGCGCAGGCGGGCGATCCGCCCCGGTTCGATGTCGCGATCACGGTCGATGATCTGCCCGCCCATGGCCAGTTGCCGCCCGGCACCACCCGCGCCGATATCGCCCGCCGCTTCCTCGCGACCCTGAAGGCGCATCATGTCGCGCAGGCCTATGGCTTCGTCAATGCGCGCGGACTGGCGGACGATCCGGCGTCGGAGGCGGTACTGACGCTCTGGCGCAAGGCCGGCTATTCGCTCGCCAACCACACTTATAGCCATTTGAATCTCGACGGCGCACCCTCGCTCGACGCCTGGCAGGCGGATGTGGTCGCGGGCGAGCCGGCGCTGGAACAGCATATGGGGAAAGGGGACTGGCACTGGCTGCGCTTCCCCAACCTGTCGAGCGGCAAGGATGTGACCCGCCATGACGGCGCCGCCGCCTTTCTGAAACAGCGCGGCTATCGCATTGCCAGCGTCAGCCTGGCTTTCGAGGACTGGGATTATAGCGACGCCTATGCCCGCTGCCGCGCGCAGGACGACGATCGCATGATCGCGGCGATGAAGCGCCACTATCTGGCCGTGGTCGATCAGGCGATCGCGCGGGCAAAGGCCAATGCCCAGCGCGTCCATGGCCGCCCGATCCCGCATGTGCTGCTGCTCCATGTCGGCGCCTGGACCGCCGACACCCTGCCCGATGTCATGGCCCGGCTCGACGCCGCCGGCGCGCGCTATATCCCGCTCGCGCAGGCGGAGGCCGACCCGGCCTATGCGCAGGCCGAAGCCCTGCCGGGCGGCGGCGGCATCATCGAACGGGTGGCGCAGGCGCAGGGCATCGCGCTCCCCGCCGATAGCGCGCCGTCACTGGAAATCGACCTGCGCCAGGCCTGCCGCACGCCCGGCTGAGGCGACTTCACCTTGCATTCAGCGCGCGACCGATAGAATGGCGCGCAATATGATCATGGGTAAAAGCCGGCATGGCCGGGCGCTGACAATCTTCCTGCCTTTCCTGGTCCTGACTGCGGGTGCGACATCGGCGGCGCAGGCGACGACCTATTATGTCAACAGCGCCACCGGCAATGATCGCGCCGCCGGCACCACCGCCGACCAGCCCTGGCGCAGCCTGGCGCGGGTGCGCGACTATCCGCTGATGCCGGGTGATCAGGTGCTGCTGATGGCCGGATCGCGCTGGCAGGAGCCGCTGACCATCACCCGATCGGGCCGTTCCGGCGCGCCGATCAGCGTCGCCGCCTTCGGCGCTGGCGCACGGCCGCGCATCGACGCCGGCGGCGTCTCTCCCCATGGCGTGGGCGTCATCAACGCAGAATATGTCAGCGTCAGCGGGCTGGAAGTCACCAACGACAATCCCGCCCCGGCCCGGCGTTTCGGCGTGCTGGTCTCGGCGATCGACCGGGGCGTGACGCGCGGTATCCGCATCAGCGACATGTATATCCATGACGTGCGCGGCGTGAATGATCGCAAGGATAATGGCGGCATCGTCTTCAGCGCGACCGGCAAGAAGCTGCCGACCCGCTTCCAGGATCTGGTGATCGAACGCAATATCGTCTGGAAGGTCGACCGGTCCGGCATTGCCGGCATCGCCGACCGGATCAGCGCGAAGGACTGGTTCCCCAGCGAAAAGATCGTGATCCGCGACAATCTGGTCGAGGATATTGGCGGCGACGGCATCGTCCCGCGCGGCACGGACGGCGCGCTGATCGAACATAATATCGTGCGCTATGCCGGTGCCCGTGCGCCCGGCTATAATGCCGGCATCTGGCAGTGGAGCACCGACAACAGCCTGATCCAGCTCAACGAGGCCGCCTATACCCGCACCCGCTATGACGGGCAGGGCTTCGACAGCGACTTCAATTCGCGCCGCACGACATTGCTCTACAATTACAGCCACGACAATGCCGGCGGCTTCCTGCTGATCTGTTCGCCCGGCCGCAACGACAAGGATAATCTGGGCAATCGCGGCACCGTCGCGCGCTATAATGTCAGCCGCAACGACGCGCTGCGTATCTTCCAGCTCGCCGGTAATGTCTCCGACGTGCTGGTGGAGAAGAATGTGATTCATGTCGGCAAGGGCATGGATGTGCAGATGGTGGTGGCGACCAACTGGGATGGCTGGGCGCAGGATGTCCGCATCGTCGAAAATGACTTCAAGGTGGCCGGCACCGCTCGCTATGGCAGCGAAAGCGGCCGGTCAGGCCCCGATTACCTCATCAAGGCGGGCTTCGCCCCGGCCCAATATATCCGCTTCCGCGACAATCGTTACTGGGGCAGCCATGTCGACCTGCCGGCCGAGGCGGCGGGCGACGTGATCCCGCCCTATCTTGATCAGCCCGCCGACTGGCAGGTGCCGGTGTTCGACCCGGCCAGGGCGGAGGGCTTTCCCGAATTCATCGCCCGGCACCGCGCCTGGATGCTGGCGATGCTGCAACGCGAACTGGGCCAGGCGGTGCAGCCGCGCCAGCCGCGCCGCATCTCCATCTTCGAAGCGCGCCGCTGATCGGCGGCGCGGGCGGCATGCACCGCCCGCGCCCGGCCATCACCTGCCCGTCATAGGGTGAGCGAGATGCGCCCGTCCACCTTGCCGGCGCGCAGTTCGTCCAGCACGGCGTTGACCTCGTCGAACGGCCGGGGCGTGACATGCGCCTTCACCTTGCCCTCGACCGCGAAGGCGATCGCTTCGGCCAGGTCGCGCCGGGTGCCGACGATCGATCCGCGCACGGTCACGCGCTTGAGCACCACGTCGAAGATCGGCGTCGGGAAATTGCCCGGCGGCAGGCCGACCAGGCTGACGGTCGCGCGCCGGCGGGTGCAGGCGATCGCCTGGGCAAAGGCGGGGGGCGACACCGCCGTCACCAGCACGCCATGGGCGCCGCCGCCGGTCGCATTCTGCACTTCCGCTATGACATTGTCGGCTCGCGCATCCAGCGCCAGGTCCGCGCCCAGCGACCGGGCCAGCTCCAGCTTGCTCTCGCCAATGTCCAGCGCGATGACATGCAGGCCCATCGCCTTGGCATATTGCACGGCGACATGGCCCAGCCCGCCGACGCCGGAAATGGTCACCCATTCGCCCGGCTTCGCCTCGGTCTCCTTCAGCCCCTTGTAGACGGTGACGCCCGCGCACAGGATCGGCGCCATCGTCACGAAATCGACAGTGTCGGGCAGGCGGCCGGCAAAGGGCGCGCTGGCGATCGCATATTCGGCATAGGTGCCGTTGACGCTGTAGCCGGTATTATGCTGCCGCTCGCACAGCGTTTCCCAGCCGGTCTCGCAATATTCGCAGGCGCGGCAGGCATCATGCAGCCAAGGGATGCCGACGGCGTCGCCTTCCTTCAGGTCGGTGACACCCGCGCCCAGCGCCACCACATGGCCCACGCCCTCATGGCCGGGGATCAGCGGCAGGGTCGGCTTCACCGGCCAGTCGCCATCGATCGCGTGCAGATCGGTATGGCACACGCCACTGGCGGCGATCTTCACCAGCACCTCGCCGGGCCCCGGCTCGGGTATCGCTATCTCCTCGATCGTCAGCGGCGCCTTGAACGTTCTGGCAATCGCGGCTCGCATGGTCGTCGGCATGATTTCCTCCTTCTTCTGCGGCGGTTGGACGGTTGATAATGGCGGTCAGATATCCTCGAACCAGGCGAGCCGATGGGCGGCCAGCTTTTCGAGTTCCAGCACGGCGAACATCGCCGCGCCCAGGCCGATGAACATCAGCCCGTCGGTCAGCGACAGCGGCCGGCTGTCGAAAATATCGTGCATGAACGGCGCATAGGTGAAGAGCAGCTGGGCGATCACCACCGCCACGATCGCCGCCAGCACGATCGGCGTGCCCATCGCGCCGCGCAGCGTCAGCGATCGCATGTGCAGGAAGCGCACATTGAACAGATAGAATATCTCGCCCACGATCAGCATGTTGACCACCATAGTCCGGGCGGTGTCGATGTCGTGGCCGACATGCTGGGCATAGAAGAATATCCCCAGCGCCATCGCCCCCATCAGCACCGATACCAGCATGATGCGCCACAGCAGGAAGGGGGAGAGCAGCGGTGCGCCGGCGGCACGCGGCCGCCGCTCCATCGTTCCCGGCTCGGTCGGCTCGAACGCCAGCACCAGCCCCAGCGTGACCGTCAGCACCAGGTTGATCCACAATATCTGCGTCGCCGTCATCGGCAGGGCAAAGCCGGCAATGATCGCGATCACCACCGCCAGCGTCTCGCCGCCATTGGTCGGCAGGGTCCAGCTGATGACCTTGCGGATATTGTCATAGACGGTGCGCCCTTCGCGCACGGCTGCCACGATCGACGCGAAATTATCGTCCAGCAGCACCATCTCGGCCGCTTCCTTGGCGGCCTCCGTGCCCTTGATCCCCATCGCCGTGCCGACATCGGCCTGTTTCAGCGAAGGCGCGTCGTTGACGCCGTCGCCGGTCATGGCGACGACCAGCCCGTGCGACTGGAGCGCGCGGACGATGCGCAGCTTGTGCTCGGGGGAGGAGCGGGCGAACACATCAACATCGCGCACCCGCGCCGCCAGCGCCTCATCATCAAGCGCCTCGACCTCGGCGCCGCTCATCGCCTGGGGATCATCGTCCAGCGCCAGTTGCCGGGCGATGGCGATGGCGGTGCCGACATGGTCGCCGGTAATCATCTTGACGGCGATGCCGGCCGACCGGCACTGGGCGATCGCCTGCCGCGCCTCGTCGCGCGGCGGATCGATGAAGCCCATCAGCCCCAGCAGCTCGATCCCGATAGTCAGATCGTCGAAGCCGATCCGGTCGGGCGCCCCCGTGATCCGCTTGACCGCAAAGCCCAGCAGGCGCTCGCCCCGGTCGGCGGCGGCCGACAGCCGTGCGTCCCAGGTGGCTGCCTCCGCGCCGGCCATCGCCAGCACCGCTTCGGGCGCACCCTTGATGAAGATGGCGCTGCTGCCATCAGGCGCGCGATGCAGCGTCGCCATGAAGCGATAGGCGGCGTCGAACGGGATTTCGTCGATCCGCGGCCATTCGTCGCGCACATGGTCGGCGCTCAGCCCCGCCTTCATCGCCAGCGCCACCAGCGCGCCCTCCATCGGGTCGCCCTGTACCGTCCAGCCGTCATTCGCGTGGCGCAGCAAAGCGTCGTTGCACAGCAGGCCACAGCGCAGGATTGGCGCGGCGTCGGCTAGTGCCTGGGCGTCATCCTCTCCCTGCGCAACCGTGAAGGCGCCGACCGGCGCATAGCCCGATCCGCTGACATGCAGGTCGCCGCCCAGCAGCAGCAGATGGCGCACCGTCATCTCGTTGCGGGTCAGCGTGCCGGTCTTGTCGGTGCAGATGACTGAGGTAGCGCCCAGCGTCTCGACCGCCGGCAGGCGCCGGATCACCGCCTGGCGTGCGGCCATGCGCTGCACGCCGATCGCCAGCGTGATGGTGATGACGGCGGGCAGTCCTTCCGGCACGACGCCGACGGACAGGGCGACGATCGCGATCAGCGCATCGATCCAGTGGAAGCCGCGCGCCAGCACCGCGAACAGGAACAGGACGACCGCGCCGACCAGTACCGACCAGGTCATCAGCCGGGCGAAATCGTCGATCTGCCGCACCAGCGGCGTCTTGCCGACCTCGACCGCCTTCAGCATGCCGCTGATCCGGCCGATCTGGGTATGGCTGCCGGTCTCGACCACCAGCCCGGTCGCCTGGCCGGCGGCCACCAGCGTGCCGGAAAAGGCCATGTTGCTCTGGTCGGCGATGCCGGCGTCGGCGGCGATCAGCGTCTGATGCTTTTCCGCCGCGACCGATTCGCCGGTCAGCGCCGCCTCGTCGATCAGCAGGCCGCGGGCGCGCAGCAGCCGGATGTCGGCCGGCACCCGGTCGCCCGCTTCCAGCAGCACGATGTCACCCGGCACCAGATCGGGAACCGCCACCACCCGCCGTTCGCCGCTGCGCAGCACCATGGCGTGCGGTGCGATCATATCCTGGATCGCGCCCAGCGCTTCTTCGGCCTTGCCTTCCTGGATGAAGCCGACGACCGCATTCACCAGCACCACGGCCAGGATCACGGCAGCATCGATGCCGTGATTCAGCAGCAGCGCAATCAGCGCCGCACCCAGCAGGAAATAGATCAGCACGCTGTTGAAATGCGCCAGGAATCGCAGCAGCGGATGTTGGCGCGGCGCTTCGGGCAGAGCGTTGGGGCCATAGCGCCGCAGCCGGGCCTCGGCATCGCGCTGGTCCAGCCCGGTCGCTTCGACGGACAGCGTTGCCAGCGCCTCTTCGGGCGGCAACGCATGCCAGGCAACGGGCGGGGCAGAGGACATCGGCTTCCCTTTCAGTCGCGTCGAGCGGCCGGGGGCAAGCCACCCGGCGGTCAGCGCACCAGCGCGAAGCCGATCCGCAATCTTGTTATGGAACGATTATAGTCCAACAGGTTCTCGCCATATCCGGCAAATCCCTGAGCGAACAAATAGAGGTCGGGGCCGCCGCCCAGCAGGCGGGGCAGCGGATAGGACAGGTCGGCGTTGATCGCGCCCTTGCCCGATCCGAAATTGAACCGGCTGTTGGTCGACAGGCGCAGCCCGTCATCATCGCCAACCTGCAGGAACAGGCCGGCATGGCCGCGATAGCGGACGATATCGGGATTGTCGGACTTGTCGCCGACATAGAAGGTCAGGCGCGGCGCCACCAGCAGCCGCCGTTCCTCGCCCAGCGAGAAGGCCGCCATCGGCGCGACATAGACGCTGTTGATGCTGCGCGACGCATCGCCGTCGCGGCCATTGGATTCGTGCCGGAGCCCGCCCTGCAGCGCCAGCGACATGCCGTTTTTCAGCATTCGGGTCGGCGTCACATAGATGATCTCGGGCTGATAATCGATGTTGCGGAAGGGCATGGAATTGGCGCCCAGATCCCAGAACATACGCTGGGTATAGGCGAAATGCAGGCCGTCCCGCCAGGAACTGGGCAGGTGCGCGGCATCGCGCGATCCGAACAACCGATATTCGAAACTCAACTGCAACCGGGCATCGGTATTGGTGCCGGGGCCATAGACCGCATAGATCGGCTCATAGGGCGCCAGATTGCCGATGAAGGCATTGCCCGCGCTGCGATCGGCCGGCGGCGCGACCGGCGGCGGCACCGGGGTTCCGGGCGCCGGGGCTGGCGGGACAGGCACCGGCGATGCAGCCGCCATCTGTGATCCGGCCGGGCCATGCAGCGCTACCTGCGGCGAATTCCAGGCCGGAATCGACAGCAGCGCCCCCTCGGCCATGTCGCTTGCGGCGAGCTGATAGCGCGCCTGGGCAAAGCCGCCCGACGCAATCTCTACCGTTTCCGGCACGCCCGGCGCCCGGCGCAGCCACAGCCGGCGCGCCGCGCCATCCTGTTCCACCTGCGCCTCGACCCGGTCGGGCAGCGGCATGGCGGCGGGCGCCGTGCCCATGTTGAGGAAGCGTAGCTCGATCGCGGCCATGCCCTGCGCATCGGTCGCGCCGACCCGGCCGATCAGCGTCTCGACCGGCGCCTGCGCCCGCAGCATCGTCGGGCAAAGCGCGGTGCCGGCAATCAGCAGCAGATGGGCGCGCGCGCGGCAGGCGCGTGCGAAAAGGCGATCGATCATCTTCTATCCCTGGCCAGTTGGTCCGCCCGGACGCAGTCAACCGGACAGGGATGAGGGATAACAATCCTGTCAAATCAATACAAACCGCCTAGGGGCGATCGACATTCAGATGATGACGTGACGAAAATGGTGGTTTTCCGTGACCCGGAGCGCAGCGTACTTAAAGTACGTGAGCACCGGAAGCTCGGAAAACCGCCATTTGCAGGCCGTCAGGGCTGAATGTCGATCGCCCCTAGACCTCATGGCGCCAGCCGGTCCACGCTCAGCCGCTGGCCGCCATATTCGGCAAAGCCCCGGCTGCGCGGCTGACCATCGGCTTGGGGCGTGAAGTCGATCGCGGCGGGCTTGGCGCCGCCCAGCGGCCCGAACGTCATCTGCAGTTTCATGATGCCGGGCTTGGAACCGGTCAGGCGGATATCCGCTTCGTAGCTGGACTGGCCGCGCATGTTGATCTGCGTCGTCTCGCGCCCGCTATAGACCTGCTTCCCGTCGTCGCTGAAATCGACATAGATTTTCTCGATGGCGCCTGTTGTGCGCCGATAGAGGATATGGCCCGACCGCCGGCCATAGACCTTCACGTCGATATTCTGGCTCTTGCCCGCCAGCGCCGACAGGGTGGACAGGTCGGTATCGCCATAGGGCAGGTTGTCGGGCACGGCGCGCGGGGCGACCGCCGGCCCGGCCTTGTATCCGGGCAGGGTGACGATCTGGACCCGCTTGGTCTCGCTGCCGCGCAGCCCCTCGATCCAGGTCGCCCGGCGGCTGTCGGGGTGCCAGGACATGGGCGAATGAAACACCCAGTTGGCCTGGCTGCTGAGGTTCGCGCCCAGATAGCCGTCCTCGCGCTGCGACCGGGCGATGTCGATCAGCGCCGGCCCGACATTGCCCGGCCGGGCCGTGCGCACGCCGGTGACGGCATAGGTATAGGCGAACATGCTCAGCCCCATGTTCAGGCTGTCGGGATAGGGGCGGGGCATCAGCCCCAATATCGCCGGGTCGGTCTGCGAAAAGCGGGTGGTCATCACCATGCCCAGCCGCTCGTCGGGCGAGAAAATCGTCGTCTCGGTATAGCCCGGCGTATCGGTGATCGGCGTCACCTTGCCGCTCGCCAGGTCCATCACCACCGAATCGGGTAGGTCGCGCTTCACCGCGCCGACTAGCGACAGGGCGCTGCCGCCATGGACGAACTGCTTCACCTCGCCGCCGCGGATCGGCGACGGGATGACGCCATCGGCATGGGCCGGATCGGGGTGAAAGGGATCGCTGCTGCTGATGATCTGCGGCCGGGTGACGACATAGCCGTCCGGGCCGCGCGTCAGTTCGCCGGTCAGCACGGCGGCGGAATAATTCGCGAGCAAGGTCGTCCAGGCGATATGACGATTGTCCGGCGCCACGACCATTTCCGACCAGCGATGCCAGATATGCGCGCCATCGGCCACCTGCGGCGGATAGGTGACGGGCACCAGCTGCGCCTGCGTGCAATCGTCCAGGCTGGTCGGGCATTCGATCACGAAATCGCCTAGGAAGATGCGCTTATTGTCGGCAAACACCATGTAGCGGATGCCATTATCCTTCGGCCGGGCGGGAATCGTCCCGCTGAAAATCGGACGGATATGGCTGCCATCATCGTCCATGATGGCGAGGTTGATCTGCCGCGGATCGCTCTCGCCCGGCTTGGCATAGGTCAGCAATATCCGGCCCGACGGCGTGTAGGTGGCGCTTTGCGGCCGCATGTCGGCGGGCAATGTCAGGGTGCGGATCACCGGCTGGCCGAACAGCGCGCCTTGCGCCCTGGGCCGGGCCAGGGTCGGCCCGCCATCCAGCGCCAGCCCGCCGATCAGGATGGGCAGCATGGCCAATATCGGCAGCCGGCGGGAAGGGGGCTTGGTCACCAAATTCTCTCCTCGTCTCGGCCTTGGCCCAGGGGTGCTGGGCGGCCGTCCACCCTGCTGATGGCACCAGCCCGCCGGCCGGCAAGCGCCAATCCGTTACGCGGAAAGAGGGCTTGCCAATGTCCCGCAAAACCGGGCATTTTCCAGCCGGCGCTTCGCGAACGGGCAGAGCGATTAGCGGGGCGGAGAGAGGAGCAGGCGATTTTCAATCGACGCATCTTGTTGGAGCTATGGGCGATGCTGGTATTGGGCGGCATCATCGGCTTCATGGGGCCGTTCGGCACCTATATGCGCGACGGGCTGCCGGGGCGGATCGGCCATTGGTGGCTGCTGCTGATGGGGGCCTATATCCTCGTCCGGCCGATGATCTGGCTGCTGCGCCGGCTGGCGCTGCGGATCGACCTGTCGGTGTCGATCACCGTCTTTTCCGGCGTGTCGCTCTGCGTCGTACCGCTCGCCTTCCTCTGGCGCAATGTCGGCCGCACCGCCTTTCGCGACCTGGACGGCTTTACCGGCCTGCTGCCCTTTTCCTTCCTCTGCGCGCTCACCGTGCTGGTCGTCACCCACTGGGCCGAACAGACCGACCGGCGGCTGACCCAGCGCCACGCTGCGCCGCCGCCCGTCGATGCCCCGCTTGCCGAAGACGCCCCCGCAACATCCCCCGCAAACCCGGCCCTGCGCCATCGCCTGTCGGCCGGCTTTGCCGGACCGATCCTGGCGCTGCAGAGCGAGGATCATTATGTCCGCGTCCATGGTGCGGGCGGCAGCGAATTGCTGCTGATGCGGCTGCGCGACGCGATTGCGGAGATGGAGGGGGTGGCCGGGGCACAGGTGCATCGCAGCTGGTGGATCGCCCATCGTGCCATCCTGCGCTGCGATCCGGCGGGGCGCAGCTGGCTCATCACCCTGGATGGCGGGCTCAGCGTCCCCGTCGCGCGCGATTCGGTCGCCCGGCTGCAACGCGCCGGCTTCCTGCCCGCGTCCTGACCCGCATTCTGCGCCCCTCTGGCGGGCAAAAGAAAACCCCGCCGGAGCAAGCTCGACGACGGGGCCAGGTTCAGGGAGGTGTCACTCCAAAGGGGGGAAGAGTGACAGGACCAATCTAGGAAAGCGCGCGTGGCTTTCAAGCATCAACCACATATTTTTGTCGCCGGCCGCGCCCCTGCCATCGGCCCTATCACACGGCTGAACCCACTATTTCGGCCATTTCCGTTACGGCAACCAGTCATGTCGTGAATATGGCTGAATACGTATGCTGGATTCTGTGCAGAGGGACCGGGGCAGCGCTATTTGAACCAGACCGACACATGTCGGCAAGAAACGCTCAAGATGCGTCCTGGGGAGGATCACTGTCATGCATCAATTCCGTCATACCGTCCTGCGCGCTGCGCTGCTGGCAGGGGCTTCCTTCTCGCTCGCCGCGGTCGCCCATGCGCAGACCGACGCCGAAACCGCGACGCCCGCCGCACCCGCCGCCGGCGAATCCGAAGGTATCGTCGTCACCGGCATCCGCGCCTCGCTCGCCTCCGCCGCCAAGGTGAAGCGCGATTCCGTGCTGATCGTCGATTCCATCTCGGCCGAAGATGTCGGCAAGCTGCCCGACGTGTCGATCGCGGATTCGCTCGCCCGCCTGCCCGGCGTCACCGCCCAGCGCCTCGAAGGCCGCGACCAGCGCCTGTCGATCCGCGGCCTTGGCCCGGACTTCTCGACCACCCTGCTCAACGGTCGCGAACAGGTCACCGTCGGCGACAATCGCGGCGTCGAATATGACCAGTATCCCTCGGAATTCTTCCAGAACGTCAATGTCTACAAGAGCGCCGACGCAGCCCTGATCGCCGCCGGCATCTCCGGCACGGTCGACCTGCGCATGCTGCGTCCGCTCGACAAGAATGACCGCATCCTCGCCGTCTCGCTGCGCGGCCAGATGAACGGCATGGACAAGCTCAATCCCGATGGCGAACGCTATGGCTATCGCGCCTCGGCCACCTATGTCGATCAGTTCGCCGACGACACGCTGGGCCTGTCGCTGGGCTTCGCCGCCTCGCAGACCCCGTCACAGAATGAGCGCTTCAACGCCTGGGGCTATCCCACCGATGCCGACGGCAATCTGATCATCGGCGGCGCCAAGCCCTATGTGCAGTCGAACCTGCTCAAGCGCTACGGTATGGTCGGCACGCTGGAATGGCAGCCGAGCGACAATTTCCACTCGACCTTCGACGTCCTCGCCTCGCATTTCGAGGAAGTGCAGCGCCTGCGCGGCATCGAATTCCCGCTCGTTTGGGGCAGCAATGTCGGCGTCAGCGACGTGACGGTCGAAAATGGCTTCGTCACCGGTGCTACCTTCTCCAACGTCTATGGCGTTCAGCGCAACGACTATAACAAGCGCAAGGCCGACACCATCTCGCTCGGCTGGAACAACGACATCCGCTTGAACGATCGCCTCAAGCTCAATGTCGATGCCAGCTGGTCGCGCGCCAAGCGCACCGACTTCCTGCTCGAAACCTATTCGGGCACCGGCTATCTGCGGTCGGGCGTGTCCGATACGGTGCGCGTCGAGCGCCAGTCGAACGGCCTGTTCAGCATCGTGCCGACGCTCGACTATACCGACACCAACGTCATCAGCCTGACCGACCCCAATGGCTGGGGCTATAACGGCACCACCGCCGTCGTGCAGGCGGGCTTCCTCAACCGGCCCAAGTTCATCGACGACATGAAGTCGTTCCGTGCCAACCTGGTTGGCGACATTTCCGGCAGCATCTTCAGCAACTGGGAAGTCGGCGGCAATTACAGCCGGCGCAAGAAGACCAGCGCCTATACCAGCTATTTCCTCTGCCCGACCGGCGGCACGGATTGCACCATCGCCAATGGCACGCCCGGCTCGGCGCCGGTGCCGCAGGAGGCGCTGCTCGGCAAGAATGTCTCGCTCGACTATCTGGGCGTGCCGGCGATGCTGACGCTCGATCCGCTCTATCTCTACAACAATGTCCTGGATGCCGTGTATGACAACCGGCCGTCCTCGCTGGTGCGCGACAATGTCGTGAAGGAAGATGTCTTCACCGGCTATGCCAAGATGACGCTGGACGGCGATCTGGGTGGCAAGCCGCTCAAGGGCGCGATCGGCGTGCAGGTGATCCACACCCGCCAGGCGTCGACCGGCACCATCTCGAACTTCGCCGATGGCGTCGTCACGGTCGTCCCGGCTTCGGGCAAGGACAGCTTCACCAATTTCCTGCCCAGCGCGCAGCTCTCGGTCGAGCTGGAACCCGGCTTCTTCGTGAAGATGGGTGCGGCCCAGACCATGGTGCGTCCGCGCATGGATCAGGAACGGATCAACCAGGAATATAATTTCAACCTGGCCAATGTCGGCCTCGGCTCCGACCCGCAGTACAGCCCGTTCAGCTCGAACGGCGGCAACATCGCGCTGCGTCCCTATCAGTCGACCAATATCGACCTGTCGATCGAGAAATATTTTCCGGGCGGCGGCTATGTCTCGCTCGCGGGCTATTTCAAGAATCTGACCGACTTCGTCGATCCCAACAACAATATCGCCTATGATTTCTCGGACGTGCTGGCCTCGCTGCCTGCCGACATCCGCAACCAGATCATCGCTGACGGCAGCTATATCGGTCTGCTGAAGGCGCCGGCCAACACCGGCAAGGGCACGATCATGGGTGCGGAAGGCACCGTCTCGCTGCCGTTCAAGGTATTCAGCGAAACGTTGGATGGCTTCGGCATCTTCGCCAGTGGTTCCTACACCCACAGCGAAGTCAAATACGGCAGCAACCCGACCGATGTCGTCACCCTGCCGGGCCTGTCCAAATGGGTCGCCAGCGGCACCGCTTATTATGAAAAGAGCGGTTTCCAGGCGCGCGTCTCCTATCGCTATCGCTCTTCCTTCCTGGGCGAAGTCGCCGGCCTTTCGGCCGCGCCGACCTTCCGCACCGCCAAGGCAGAGGGCATTCTGGACGCGCAGATCGGCTATGAATTCCAGTCCGGTCCGCTCACCGGCCTGTCGATCCTGCTGCAGGGCAAGAACCTCACCGACCAGCCCTTCGTCACCTATCAGAATGGCGATAAGCGCCAGGTCATCGACTATCAGCGCTACGGCCGCGATTATTATCTGGGCCTGACCTACAAGTTCTGATCGGCCTTCGGCCGACCGGGCAAGTTCTGACCGGCCTTCGCGCCGGTCGGGCAAGTCCTGAAATTCCTCCCCGGATTGCCCGACTGCACGCGGGCAATCCCCCTCCCCGGACCGCCACCCCTTAGAGGGGAGGGCGGTCCGTTTTTCTTTGGGGGAGGGGGAGTAGGCTCAGCCTCTCTTCTTCCTCCCCTCCCTGAGAGGGAGGGGAGGAAAATTCTAAGCCGTCATCCGCGTGATCAGTCGCGGCGCCAGCAGCGTCGGCGTCACCGGCTTGCGGTCGATCTGGCCGATCAGCGCGTCGACCAGCACCTCGCCCGCGTGCAGATAATCCTGCGCCACGGTGGTCAGCGGCTGCCGCGTCAGGCTGGCGGCGGGGATATCGTCGAAGCCGATCAGGGCCACGTCGCCCGGCACCGACAGCCCATGTTCGTCCAGCGCCCGCATCGCGCCGATCGCGATCAGGTCGGACCCGGCAAAGATCGCGTCGAACTTCACGCCGCGCGCAATCAGCCGGCTCGCCGCCTCATAGCCCGACTGCTCGGTCGACAGTGCATCGACATGCAGGCGGGGGTCGACCGCATGGCCGGCCTCACCCAGCACGTCGGACAGGCCGGCATAACGATCGCGAAACTCGGGATAATGGCTCGATGCGTCGCCCAGGAAGGCGATCCGGCTGCATCCGCGCGCGATCAGATGGGCGCCCGCATCGCGTCCGCCGCGCCGGTTGTCGCAGCCGATCGTCATCCCTAGCGCATGCTGGTCCACCGACCCCCAGCGCACGAAATGCGTGCCCTGCGCCACCAGCTGCTCCAGCCGGGTGCGATAGATTTCATAGTCGCCATAGCCCAGCAGGATGATGCCGTCGGCCTTGCGGCTATCCTCATAATCGACATGCCAGTCGGTTGAGAGCTGCTGGAAACTGGTCAGCAGGTCATAGCCGCGCTTGGCACAGGTCTGCAGGATCGGCCCCAGCATCGACAGGAAGAAGGGATTGATCCAGCTTTCGTCGGGCAGCAGATCCTCGAAGAACAGGAGGGCCAGCGTATTGCTCTTGCCCCGCCGCAGCGAGGAAGCATTCTTGTCCACCGTATAGTTGAGCTGCCGGGCGATCGCCTCGACCCGCAGCCGCGTCGCCTCGCTCACCGTCTTGTCGCCGCGCAGCGCGCGCGACACGGTCGGCTGGGACACGCCGGCCAGCGTGGCGATGTCGAAGGATGTCACTTTGTCGTTGGCGGCCATGGCGCGACCCTACGCCAGCGAGTCTCCATTGGGAATAGAAGGGTTTGAAACCGGTCTGAATACGTATGCCGCTCCCTTGGCCCGCCCTGTCCCCGCCGACTAAGAAGGGGCCAAGCTGCGGCAATCGGGCACAAGCAGCAATGGGAGGGATGAAGGCCATGCGCGGACGAACGGCAATGCTGCTGGCTGCGCTCTGCGCGCTTCCCGCTCCGGCCATGGCACAGGATGACGGCTTTCGCGCCCGCCTGCCCGAAGATGAAGTCATCTATTTCGTCCTGCCCGACCGCTTCGACAATGCCGATCCCGCCAATGACAAGGGCGGACTCAAGGGCGACCGGCTCCAGACCGGCTATGATCCCGCATCCAAGGGCTTCTACCATGGCGGCGACATCAAGGGGCTGATCCGTCGGCTGGATTATATTCAGGGGCTGGGCGCCACCGCCATCTGGGTCGGCCCGATCTTCCGCAACAAGCCGGTGCAGGGGCCCAAGGGACAGGAAAGCGCCGGCTATCACGGCTACTGGATCACCGATTTCGAGCATGTCGACCCGCATTTCGGCACCGACGCGGATTTCGCCGCGCTGGTGAAGGCCGCCCATGGCCGGGGGATGAAAGTCTATATGGACATCATCGCCAACCATACGGCCGACGTGATCCAATATCGCGAATGCGCCGACCGGCCCTGTCCCTATCGCTCGCGCGCCGACTATCCCTATCAGCGGCGCGGCGGCGTGGCCGGCCCGGCGATCAATCCGGGCTTTGCCGGCGACGCCGATCATAGCGAGGCCAATTTCGGCAAGCTCACCGACCCGGCCTATGCCTATAGCCCCTTCGTGCCGAAGGGCGAGCAGGCGGTGAAGAACCCGGCCTGGCTCAACGATGTGCGCTATTATCATAATCGCGGCGAGACGACCTATTCGGGCGAGAGCGCGACCATGGGCGACTTTGCCGGGCTCGACGATCTGATGACCGAACATCCACGCGTGATCGCCGGCATGATCGACATTTTCGGCGGCTGGATCGACCGCTTCGGCATTGACGGCTTCCGCATCGACACCGCCCGCCATGTCGACCCGCATTTCTGGCAGCAGTTCGTACCCGCCATGCAGGCGCGGGCCAAAGCGCGCGGCATCCCCAATTTCCATGTCTTTGGCGAAGTCTATGTCGAGACGGTCGATGCCGGCCCGCTTGCCTGGCATACCCGCGAAGGTGGCTTCCCCGCCGTGCTCGACTTCGCCTTCCGCCAGGCCGCGCTGGAAACCGTCGCGGGCAAGGCGGCGACCGCCACCTGGGAACGCATGCTGACCGGCGATGCCCTCTATCAGGGTGGCGCCGCCACCGCGCGCCAGTTGCCCACCTTCGTTAGCAATCATGACGCCGGCCGTTTTGCTACCTTCGTCCGCCGCGCCTTCCCGCAGGCGGGCGAGGATGAAGTGCTGCGCCGGGTGATGCTCGCCAACGCCATGCTGCTGACGCTGCGCGGCGTGCCGACCATCTATTATGGCGATGAACAGGGTTTCGTCGGCGACGGCGGCGATCAGGACGCGCGCGAGGATATGTTCGGCAGCCAGGTGGCGAGCTATAATGACAATCGCCTGCTCGGCAGCGATGCGACCACCGCTACCGCGCGCTTCGACCCCGCGCATCCGCTCTATCGCGAGATCGCCGCGCTCGCCCGTCTGCGCACCGGCCATGCCGCGCTGCGCCGGGGGAATGAGACGATCCGCGCGCGTGGCGATGAACCCGGCCTGTTCGCCGTCTCCCGCTTCGATCCTGACACGGGCGCGGAATATCTGATCGCCTTCAACACATCGACCGCGCCGATCAGGGCGCAGGTTCAGGTGGATATAGCCTCCACCGCCTTCGACACCCTAGCCGGCGCGGCCTGTGCCCCGCGCGCGTCCGCGCCCGGCAGCCTCGCCCTCGACCTTCCTCCCCTTGGCTACAGCGTCTGCGCTGTACGGAGCGCTAATCCGCAATGACCGACGCAATGACCGATATGGCTCCCTGGTGGCGCGGCGCCACCATCTACCAGATATATCCGCGCAGCTTCGCCGACTCCAATGGCGACGGCATCGGCGATCTGGCCGGCATCACCGCCCATCTTCCCTATGTCGCCTCGCTCGGCGTCGACGCCATCTGGCTCTCGCCCTTCTTCAAGAGCCCGATGCGCGACTTCGGCTATGACGTGTCGGATTATTGCGATGTCGATCCGATCTTCGGCACGCTCGCTGATTTCGACGCGCTGATCGCCCGCGCCCATGATCTGGGCCTGCGCATCATCGTCGATCAGGTCTGGGCCCATACCTCCGACGAACATCCCTGGTTCATCGAAAGCCGCTCCAGCCGTCAGAACGACCATGCCGACTGGTATGTCTGGGCCGATGCGAAGCCCGACGGTACGCCGCCCAACAACTGGCAGTCGGTGTTCGGCGGTCCGGCCTGGACCTGGGACGCGCGGCGCGGCCAATATTATATGCACAATTTCCTGAAGGAGCAGCCGCAGATCAACCTGCACAATGGAAAGGTGCAGGCGGCGGTGCTGGATATCGTGCGCTTCTGGCTGGACCGCGGCGTCGACGGCTTCCGCATCGATGCGATCAACCATTCGATGCCCGACCCGCAACTGCGCGACAATCCGCCCGCGCCCGAAGACGGTCGCATCCGCACGCGCCCCTATGATTTCCAGATCAAGCGCTACAGCCAGAGCCACCCGGACATTCCGCTGTTCCTGGAAAAGGTGCGTTCGGTGTTCGACGAATATCCCGATCGCTTCACTGTCGCCGAAGTCGGCGGGGATGACAGCGATGCGGAGATGAAGGCCTTCACCCAAGGCGATCATCGCCTCAACACCGCCTATGGCTTCGACTTCCTCTACGCGCCCAAATTGACCGCGCCGTTCCTGAAAGACGCGCTGTCGCGCTGGCCGGCGGAGCAGGGGATTGGCTGGCCGAGCTGGGCGTTCGAAAATCATGACGCGCCGCGCGCCGTCTCGCGCTGGGCCGGCGACATCGACGCCCATGCCTATTGCCGGATGAAGATGCTGCTACTCGCCTGCCTGCGCGGCAATATCTTCCTCTATTATGGCGAGGAACTGGGCCTGCCGCAGGTCGATATCGCGTTCGAGGATCTGCAGGATCCCGAAGCGATCGCCAACTGGCCGCTGACCCTGTCGCGCGACGGCGCCCGCACGCCCATGCCCTGGATCGGCGCGGCGCCCTGGCTCGGCTTTTCCGAGGCCAGGCCCTGGCTGCCGGTGGGGGAGGCGCATCGTCCGCTCGCCGTCGACGCGCAGGAAGCCGACCCCGCCTCGCTGCTCCACTGGACGCGCGAGGTGCTGGCCCTGCGCAATGCCACCCCGGCGCTGCGCAGCGGCACGATCACCTTTCTCGATACGCCGGACGATCTGCTCGCCTTTGAACGGACGCAGGACGGACAGCAGCGCCTCTGCGTCTTCAACCTTGGCACCGGCCCCGTCGCCTGGCGCCCGGCCGATGCGGACCGCTGGCAGGTCGAACTGTCGACCGGCACCATCGCCGACTGGAATTTCGCCCCCGCATCCGGCCTCGCCGCCGCCTTCCAAGTTTAAGGACGTTCCCATGACGCGACTGACCGCGCTCGCTCTCCCGCTCATTGCCCTGGCGCTCGCGCCCACAGTCGCGCGCGCCGATGTGGTGGCCAGGGCCGCCTCGCCCGACGGCCATATCACCCTCACCATCAGCCTCGATGGCGAGGGGCGCCCCAGCTATGCCGTGCAGCGCAATGGCAAGCCGCTGATCGCCGATTCCCGTTTGGGCTTCATGTTCACCGACGCGCCCAAGATCGAGCGCAACCTGACGCTGGCCGACGGCAAGCAGGCGAGCAGCGACACGAGCTGGACCCAGCCCTGGGGCGAATGGACCAGTATCCGCGACCATCATAATGAGCTGAAGCTGGTCTTCCGCGAGAAGGGCGATCTCCAGCGGGAGATGGACGTGACCTTCCGCCTGTTCGATGATGGCGTCGCCTTCCGCTACAGCCTGCCCGATCAGGCCAATCTCCATCACGCCAACATTGCCGAGGAACTGACTCAGTTTGCTTTTGCGCAAGGCGGCACCGCCTGGTGGAAGCCCGCCTATGAATGGAACCGTGAGGAATATCTCTACAACCGCACCCCGCTCGACGCGGTCGGCACCGCCCAGACGGTGATGACGGTGAAGCTGGCCGACGGCACCCATGTCGCCCTGCATGAGGCCGCGCTGGTCGATTATGCGGGCATGAATCTCGCCCGCGCCGAAGGCAACACCTTCCGCGCCGATCTGACGCCGGGGGCGGGCGCGCCCAAGGTGTCGCGCGACGCCGGCTTCTCCACCCCATGGCGCACCATCGCCGTCGCCGACGATGCCGCCGGCCTCTACATGAACCACATGATCCTGAACTTGAACGAGCCCAACAAGCTCGGCGACGTTTCGTGGATCAAGCCGGGCAAGTTCGTCGGCGTCTGGTGGAACATGATCAAGGGCGAATGGAGCTGGGCGCGCGGCCCGAAACATGGCGCCACCACCGCCAATGTCCGCCGCTACATCGATTTTGCCGCCGCCAGCGGCATCCCCGCCGTGCTGGTCGAAGGCTGGAATGTCGGCTGGGACGGCAATTGGTTCGGCAATGGCAAGGATATGAACTTCTCGCAGCCGACCGAGGATTTCGATGCAGACGGCCTTGCCGCCTATGCGAAATCCAAGGGCGTCACGCTGATCGGCCATCATGAAACCGGCGGCTCGGCCAGCCATTATGACGGCCAGCTCGACACCGCCTTCAAATGGGCGGCCGACCATGGCGAGCAGGTGGTGAAGACCGGCTATGTCACCGATGCCGGCCAGATCGAGCGGGTCGACGCCGATGGCGCGAAGCATCGCGAATGGCATGAAGGCCAGTGGATGGTGAACCATTATCTGCGCGTCGTGCAGACCGCCGCCAAATATCATGTCAGCATCGACAGCCATGAACCGGTCAAGGACACGGGCCTGCGCCGCACCTATCCCAACTGGGTCGCGCGCGAAGGCGGCCGGGGCATGGAATATAATGCCTGGGTCGGCGGCAAGAACCCGCCCGAGCATGAGGCGAACCTGGTCTTCACCCAATTGCTGGGCGGCCCGATGGACTTCACCCCCGGCGTCCTCAGCCTGTCGGGTTCGGAAGGCAGCACGATCCACTCGACCATCGCCAAGCAGCTCGCCCTCTATGTCGTCCTCTATTCGCCGGTCGTGATGGCCGCCGACACGCCGGAAAATTACGCCAAATATCCCGGCCCCTTCCAGTTCATCAAGGATGTGCCGACCGACTGGTCCGACACCCGCGCCTTGAATGGCGAGGTCGGCGACTATGTCACCATCGCGCGCAAGGCGAAGGGCAGCGACGACTGGTATCTGGGCGCCGTCGGCGACGAACAGGCGCGCTCCAGCAAGGTGACGCTCGATTTCCTCGATGCCGGTCGCAGCTACACCGCCGAAATCTACCGCGACGGCCCCGGCGCCGACTATCGCACCGAGGCACGCCACGCGATCGTGATCGAGAAGAAGCCGGTGAAGAAGGGCGACGTCCTCGCCATCGACCTGGCGCCCGGCGGCGGCCAGACGATCCGCTTCGTCGCCAGCGGCGGCAAGCGCAAGCGGTGACGCTGGCCCGGCTGTCCTACAGGGCCGCATCCCTATAGACTGGCCTCGCGACTCTGCCCGCCCCACTTTCCGATAGGATCAGGGGCGGGCAATTAAATGTCAAAATGTGCGGGAAATGTGCGAAGTTAAGGCGAAGGATGGGGATGGCCGGAATGAATGAGATGGGGCTGGAAACGGGCGCGACGACGTCCGACGGTCGGCCGCGCCAGAGCTTTTGGGGGCTGTGGAATATCAGCTTCGGCTTCTTCGGCATCCAGATCGGCTTCGCGCTGCAGAACGCCAACATGTCGCGCATCTTCCAGTCGCTGGGGGAAAATCTCGACAATCTCGCCTTGCTGTGGATCGCCGCGCCGCTGACCGGCCTGCTGGTCCAGCCGGTGATCGGCCATTATAGCGACCGCACCTGGTGCCGCCTCGGCCGCCGCCGGCCCTATTTCTTTGCCGGTGCGCTGTTCGCAGCGCTCGCTTTGTTCGGCATGCCGAATGCCCCGGGCCTGATGGCCGCCGCGCTGATGCTCTGGATTCTCGACGCCTCGCTCAACGTCTCGATGGAGCCGTTCCGCGCCTTTGTCGGCGACATGCTGGCGAAGGAACAGCATATGGCCGGCTATGCGATCCAGACCGCCTTCATCGGCACTGGCGCGGTGATCGGCTCCTCAACCCCCTGGCTGCTCGACCAGCTGGGCGTCTCCAATGTCGCGCCCGCCGGCATGATCCCCGACACGGTGCGCATTAGCTTCTATATCGGCGGTGCTGCGCTGTTCCTCGCCGTGCTCTGGACCGTGCTCACCACCCGCGAATATTCGCCCGAGCAGATGGCCCGCTTTGCACAGGCCAGCGACGCGGCAAGCCATGAGGCGGCGCCACCGGTCCCCGCCGGTGGTCCGCTCTGGATCGTCGCCGGCCTCGCCATCATCGCCGCTGTCTGGGGCTGGGCGCTGGAAAAGGAGCTGTATCTGCTGGGCGGGCTCCTTGCCGCCTATGGCATCGCCCGCATCGTCGCGCGGCCCCTCCATGCGCAGGGTCGGACCGACAATCTGCTCAGCCATGTGGTCGGCAATTTCGCGACCATGCCGGCGATGATGAAGAAGCTGGCGCTGGTCCAGTTCTTCACCTGGTCGGCGCTCTTCATCATGTGGATCTATACTACGCCGGTGGTCGCCCAATATGTCTTCGGATCGGCCGACCCGACCAGCGCCGCCTATAATGAAGGGGGCAATTGGGTCGGCATCCTCTTCGCCACCTATAATGGCGTGGCCGCCTTCGCTGCGCCCTTCCTGCTCCAGCCGCTTGCCCGCCGCATCGGCCAGGCCCAAACCCATGCGCTGGCGCTCACGCTTGGCGCGCTGGGCTTCCTGTCCTTCCTCGTCCTGCGCGATGCGCAGGCGCTGCTATTGTCGGAAGTGGCGATCGGCATCGCCTGGGCATCGACCCTCGCCATGCCCTATGCGATGCTCGCCTCCAGCGTGCCGCAGACCAAGCTCGGCATCTATATGGGGCTGTTCAACGCCTTCGTCGTCATCCCGCAATTGCTGGTGGCGACGGTGATGGGCACGATCATGCGCCATTTCTTCCCGACCGAACCGATCTGGACCATGGCCTTTGCCGGCGCCGTCATGCTGCTGGCGGCGCTCGCCACCCTGCGCTGCCGGGACTGACCGGCAGCGCAGAGGGGAAGGGGGACTATCAAGCCGCTGATGCGCAGCATCATTGCGGCTTGCAATTACGCCGCCTGGCGTTCCGCTTCGGCGATGATGGCCTCGGCCATTTCGTCGGCGACCAGCGCGGGGGAGCGTTCCTCGCGCTTGGCCTGGTCCAGTATCTGGGCGACCCGGCCGCCGATCTGGTCGACGCGGGCGGCGACGCTGGCGCGGTCCTCGCCCAGATATTCGGCCGACACGCTGATGATCCCGCCGGCATTGGCGACATAGTCGGGCACATAGACGATGCCGCGCGTCCGCAGCAGCTCCGCCACATCGGGCGTCGCCAGCTGGTTGTTGGCCGCGCCGCAGACCAGGCGGGCCTGCATCGCCGCCACGCTCTGCGGATCGAGCGCGCCGCCCAGGGCGCAGGGGGCAAAGATATCCGCCTCGACCGCGGCGATGTCGGCCACGTCCACCACATTCGCGTTCAGCACGGCGGCCAGCGTGTTGCGGCGGCGCGGATCGATATCGGCGATCACCAGGCGGGCGCCGGCATCGGCCAGGCGACGGCACAGCGCCGCGCCGACATTGCCGGTGCCCTGCACCGCGACCGTCAGGTCGGACAGTTCGGCGCCCAGCGACTGGCGGGCCGCCGCCTGCATCGCCTCGAACACGCCCAGCGCGGTCCAGGGCGACGGATCGCCGCCGGCCGCGCCCTCGGCGACATCCAGGCCCGCGACATGGCGGGTCTGGCTGGCGACTGCCTGCATGTCGGCGACGCTGGTGCCGACATCTTCGGCGGTGACATAGGTGCCGCCCAGTTCCTCGACAGCGCGGCCGAACGCCTGGAACAGCGCGACCCGGTCGAACTCGCCTTCGGGCCGGCGCAGCACCGCCTTGGCGCCGCCAAAGGGCAGGCCGGCCATGGCATTCTTGTAGCTCATGCCTTCGGCCAGGCGGCAGGCATCGTCCAGCGCCGCGCCGATATCGGCATAATGCCAGAAGCGGCAGCCGCCGGCGCCCGGCCCGATCGCGGTGCTGTGGATGGCAATCACGCCGTCCAGCCCGCTGGCGGGATCAAGCAGCCGCACCGACTGCATCGGCGGGTTCAGGCGGGCAGGACGGGAAACCATATTCTTCTCCTCGGGATGATGCCGCCTTATCGCCGGTCGCCAGAGAAGAATCTTGCCTGATTTGAAGCCCGATATCGCCAATATGAGGATGAATTATCCTGTCATTGGCGATATGTAGGAAAATATGATCGAACTCGACCATTTCGAGCGGAAGATTCTCCGCGAATTGCAGCGCGATGCCAGCCAGACCACGGCGGAGATTGCGGACAAGGTCGGGCTGACCCCGTCGCCCTGCTGGCGCCGCATCGATCGGCTGGAAAAGGAAGGGCTGATCCGCAAGCGGGTGGCCTTGCTCGACCGGCGCAAGGTCGGCCTCAATGCCCAGGTCTTCGCTCAGGTAAAGCTCAACGCCCATGGCCGCGCCAATCTGGACGAATTCAGCGCCGCGATCGGCGGCTTTCCCGAAGTGCTGGAGGCGTTCGTGCTGCTCGGCACGATGGATTTCATGCTGCGCATCGTGGCCAAGGATATCGAGGCCTATGAACGCTTCTTCTTCGAACGGCTGAGCAAGCTGCCCGGCGTCCAGGAAATCAACTCGACCGTCGCCCTGTCGGAAATCAAGTCGACCCACGAACTGCCGATATGACATGGCGGCCGGTAGGCACCGGCCGCCACGCCTCACATCTTACTTGCGCTGTGCCTGGCTGGCGTCGCGGGCAGCGCGGAATTCGCTGTCGCTCGACCAGTTGGGCCAGTCATGGCCGTCGGCCACGCGGCGACCGACATTGTAGAGCAGGGTCATGTCACCCTCCCAGCTGCTGGTGTTCCAGCTGTCGTCATATTGGTCGGCCGGCTGGTGATAGCGATCGCGGGTATAGATATCGCCCAGTTCCTTGCCGCGCGCCGCGCCGCCATTCACCAGTTCGCGGCCCGGATTGAACGAGATGGCGGGCACGCCGCGCTTGGCCATCGGGAAATGGTCGGACCGGTAGAAGCTGCCCGCTTCTGGGCGCGCATCCGGCGTATAATGGCGGCCCAGCTTCTCGCCTTCCTGCGTCAACAGGGTCAGCAGGTCCAGCTTCGCCGCGCCGGAGATGGAGAAGTTGACCGTCTTCTCGGCGGCGAAGGGGCCGTCCATGTTGATGACGCCGGCCGTGGTCGCCAGCGGGCGCAGCGGATTGTCGGCATAATATTCCGAACCCAGCAGGCCCTTCTCCTCGGCCGTCACCGCCAGGAACAGCACGCTGCGCTCGGGCTTGGGGCCCTTGGCATAGGCGCGGGCCAGTTCCAGCAGGGCGGCGGTGCCCGACGCATTGTCGCGCGCGCCATTATAGATGATGTCGCCCTTCGCATCCGGCGCGCCGATGCCCAGATGGTCCCAGTGTGCGGAATAGATGACGGTCTCGTCGGGATATTTGCTGCCCGGCAGGATGCCCGCGACATTGTGCGAGGTGATGATTTCCGACTTCACCGCATAGTCGGCGCTCATCGTCGCCTTCAGGGGAATGGGCTTGAAGTCCTTCTTGCGCGCGGCCGCCTTGGCCGCCTCGAAATCGACGCCCGACGCGGCCAGCAGCTTGGCGGCCAGATCCTTCTGGATCCAGCCTTCCATCTGGGTGTGGGCGCTCTTGGGATCGGCGCGGACGATGTCGAACATGGTGTTGGTGTTGCTGTTCTTGACCGTCGCCCAGCCATAGGAGGCGGGCTCGCTTTCATGCACCACCAGCACGCCGGCCGCGCCCTGGCGCGCGGCTTCTTCATATTTGTAGGTCCAGCGGCCATAATAGGTCATCAGCTTGCCGCCGAAATCGCCTTCGCCGCCCTCGAAATCGGGGTCGTTGACCAGCACGACCATGATCTTGCCCTTGAGATCCACGCCCTTGAAATCGTCCCAGCCGCGTTCGGGCGCCTTCACGCCATAGCCGACGAAGACCAGCGGAAGGTTTGCGAACTTGACCGCCGACTGGCCGGTCTCGGCCGCGCGCACGGCGATTTCCGTGCCCTGGGTCAGCGGCTGGGCCGCGCCGCCCACGGTCATCGACAGGCTGGGCGTGCCGGTGATGTTCGACATGCGCAGCGGCACGTCCTGGAACCATGTGCCCTTGTCGCCGGCGGGCTTCAGCCCGGCCGCCGCCATCTGCTTGGCGATATAGTCGATCGTCTTGGTCTCGGCGCGGGTCGCCGGGCCACGGCCTTCAAACTCGTCGCTGGCCAGGATCTTGATGTCGTTGACGATGCGCGCGACGTCGAACTGCGGCGCGGTCGTGGCCGCCACGGCCAGGGCGGAAGCGGACAGCAGCCCGGCACAGGCCAGCGTCCGCCAGGCGGCGCGGGAGGCACGGGACAGCGGCGACATCGTCATGGGTAACTCCTTATCTCTCTTGGATATTGCGCGGCGCGAGTCAGCGGCCGGCAATGCGAGGGGATAATGCCCATGCGACGCCATATGTCGATATGGCGTGGAATTTTAGGGCGCCGCCGCCATCCGCAAGGGGATGGCGGCGGCGCTCGGGTCACACCAGTTTGTTGGTGCGCACCAGTTCGCGATACCAGTCGGCGCTGAGCTTGGGCGTGCGCTTCTGGGTCTTGAAGTCGACATGGTGGATGCCGAACAGCTTGGTATAGCCATCCTCCCACTCGAAATTGTCCATCAGGCTCCAGACGAAATAGCCCTTCACCGGCAGCCCCTCGCGGGTCGCGCGCTGGAGGTGGGTGAGGTAATTGCGCAGATACATGACGCGGTCGGTGTCATAGACCTTGCCGTCGTCGGCCACCTTGTCGTCGGCCGAGCAACCATTTTCCGAGATATAGAGGCCCTTGGGCTTCCAGTTTTCGTTGATGGCGCGCATCCCCCAATAGATGACCTCGGGCGTGACATAGAGCCAGGGGGAGGGCATGCGCGGCGCCTGACCCGGATGAGGCAGGATCTTGTAGCCCGACGGCGCGGTCTCGTCGGCGCGGACGGTGTTGCCGGTATAGACATTGACCGACAGGAAATCGAGCGGCGCACCGATCAGCTTCATGTCGCCTTCCTTGACCACCGGGGCGTCCTTGCCCTGCGCGGTCAGATAGCTGTCGATATAGCGGCCTTCCATGATCGCGGTCAGGAACATGGCGTTCTCTTCGCGCACGGCCTTCTTCACCGCCTCGATATGCTCGGGCGTCTCGATCGCGGGGACATAGATGTTGGGATTGTCGGCAATGCCGACCTGCGTGCCCGACTTGGTCGCGGCGCGGATCGCCTGCACGCCCAGGCCATGGGCCAGCACGCCATGGTGGCGCACCTGGTTCACCTCCTTCATCGGCAGCTTCAGGCCCGGCGCCTTGCCGCCGGTCATGTAGCTGAGGTCGGTGAAGCAGCGCAGTTCGTTGACCGTCATGAAGTGATTGACGCGGTCGCCCAGCTTGCCGGCGGTATAGCCGGCATAGTCGGCAAAGGCGTAGCTGGTGTCGCGATTCTGCCAGCCGCCCGGCAGGGCATGGGGCAGATCCCAGTGGAACATGGTGACATGCGGGGTGATGCCCGCCGTCAGCAGCCCGTCGACCAGACGGTTATAATAGTCCAGCCCCTTGGCATTGGGCTTGCCCCGGCCATTGGGGAAGATGCGCGACCAGGCGATCGAGAAGCGATAGGCCTTGACGCCCAGCGCCTTCAGCAGGGCGATATCGTCCTGATAGCGGTTATAGCTGTCGCAGGCGACGTCGCCGGTGTCGCCATTGGCGACCTTGCCGGGCGTGTGGGAAAATACGTCCCAGTTGGTCTGGCCGCGGCCGTCGGCATTCACGGCGCCCTCGATCTGATAGGATGCGGTTGCGCAGCCCCACAGGAAGTCGGAGGGGAAGGCGAGGCTGCCCTGCGGTGCGCCGGCGGCCGCGGCTGCGGCCTGCGCGTTCGCACCGGTGCTGCCGGCCAGGCCGGCGCCCAGCGCGGCGGCGCCCAAGCCTAGGCCCAGTTCGCGGCGATTGATACCCGTCATCTTCTTCGTCTCCTTATTGACCGACGATCTGCACCAGGCCGCCGATGGCCTGGCCGGTAGGCAGCTTCGTCTTGCTCGTCAGCGTCTTTGCCTTGTCGTCCCAGACCAGTTCGGCCTTCATGCCGCCCTTGCGATAGGCATTGGTCGTGCCGTCATCGTCATAAAGGGTGAAGCGCGCATCGGCACCCGGATAAACCCGGATGCTCTCCAGGGCCTGCTTCTCGGCCGTGCTCTTCACCTGCACGCCCATCGGCACGATCGAACCGGCCTTCACGAACAGCGGCATGCGATTGATCGGTGCATCCACCTCGATCGTCTGGCCGCCCTCATACTTCTGGTTGGTCCAATAATCATACCAGGCGCTGCCGGCCGGCAGATAGACCGGGCGCTTGGTCTGGCCCTGCTTGGTCACCGGGGCGACCAGGAAGGCGGGGCCGAACATATATTGGTCGCCGATGTCCGACACCTTGGGATCGTTCGGGAAGTCCATGAACAGGCCGCGCATGAACGGCGCGCCGGTGTCATAGGTGTGACGTCCCAGCGCATAGATATAGGGCATCAGCGTGTAGCGCAGGCGCAGCCAGTCAGCCAGGATCGGCTCGGCCGCCTTGCCATATTCCCACAGCGCGGTGCCGGGACGCTGGCCATGGATACGCAGTGTCGGCGTGAACACGCTATATTCGAACCAGCGCACGAACAGTTCGGGATAGTCGGTATAGTCCGCACCTGCCGCCGTCATGCCGGCCGGATCGACCAGCACCGGGTTCTGCGCCTTGGGGCCGTTCGGCCACTGCCAGCCGCCAATGTCGCTGCCCCAATAGGCCAGGCCCGACGCGGTGAAGTTGAGGCCGGCGGGCACCTGCCGCTCCAGCGCTTCCCAGGTCGACTTGATGTCCGAGGACCAGAACAGGCCGCCATTGCGCTGCGACCCCAGATAGGCGGCGCGCGCCAGGATCATGTTGCGGAAATTGGGGCGGTCGCGCTCCGAGCCTTCGGCCACGCCCGACGTATGCACCAGCGGGAACAGGTTATGATAGCGGTCGCCCGACCCGATCGAATATTGATAGCCGTCGGGCACCAGATCCGGCTCGGTCTCATCCAGCCAGAACCAGTCGAAGCCCTGGCTGGCGATATTGTCGCGCAGTTTGCCCCAGAACCATTCCCGCGCTTGCGGGTTGGTGCTGTCGATCAGCGCGCCGGCCCGGTCGGACCGCATCGGCAGGCCGTCGATGGGGTTGCCGTCCTTGTCATGCAGGAACCAGCCCTTGGCCTTGAGGAACTCGAAATAGCGCCCTTCGCGCTCGAACCGCGGCCACACGCTGATGATCGAACGCATGCCCATGGCATTGAGCTGGTCGTTCATCCCCTTGGGGTCGGGATAATAGGTGCGGTCGATGTCGAGCTGGCCCATGCGGGTCCAGTAGAACCAGTCGAGCACCATGACGTCGAGCGGCAGATTGCGCTGGCGATAGCCATTGGCGATGTCGAGCAGTTCCTTCTGGCTCTCATAGCGCGCCTTGCTCTGGATCAGGCCGAAACCGGCCTTGGGCGGCAGCGGCGTCGCACCGGTCAGCTTGGCATAGCCGGCATAGAGGTCATCGGTGGTCTTGCCGGTGATGACGAAGAAGGAGACGCGCTCGCCGACCTGGCTCTGGAATCGGGTCGAGCTGTGGAGGCCCGGCCACACCAGCGTGCGCGCCGGATTGTCCCAGACGATGCCATAGCCCTTGTTGGTGACCAGAAAGGGCACGCAGACGGTTTCGCCGGCCGGCGCGTCATAGCTGTGCGAACAGTCGATCTGCTTGCCGCGCAGATCCATATAGCCTTCCTGGTTCTGGCCCAGGCCATAATAATGTTCGTCCGCCGGGGAATCGAAGCTGGCGCCGACCTTGAAGGTCTTCTCGCCATTGACTGTCACGGGCGCCATTTCCCAGCCGGTCATCTTGGTGAGGACCGTGCCGCTGGCATCCTTCACCGACAGGCTGACCGGCGGCAGGGCCGGGGCGAAATAGCGCTGCATCTGGGTCGGCGCGCCGGGCCAGGGCTGGGCATCGATCGTCAGCGAGATCGCCGAGGAGGTGAAGATGTCGCCGGTCGCGTCGCTGCTATGGGTCCAGCCGCTGGCATCGGCCTTGGCATTGGGGCCTTCGCCCGGTGCCGCCTGCGCCAGGTCCGGGTCCATCGCGATGGTGACGCGCACGATATTGGGGGCATAGGGTTCGATCGCGACCCGGCTGCCATTGCGGTCCAGCAGCGCCATCGGCGCAGCCAGCGCCGGTGCGGCGATGGCTAGGCAGGATGCACCCAATGCGATCCCCGCCAGTCTTGCCTTGAAGCCCTTTGCGATCATCCCAGTCATTCCCTGTACTTGCATTAAACCAGACCCCGGCCGTCGATGCGGACGACGGGGACGAAATCGATGCCGTGCGGCATGGTGAAGTGGAGGCCCGCGCCATCCTGACGGAAGGCAAGCTGGCCGCCGCCGAGCAGCGTCACCCGTTCGATTGTGCCAGTCCCCTGGCCGCGCGCCAGTGAGCGGATGGTCGTAGATCCGGCGGGCTTGCCCAGGAACAGCGCATAGAGCGCGCCCTTGTTGGTGGTGAAGCGGATGTCCTGCGCGGTGAAGGGCTTGGCCTTCTCCTCATTCTGCATGCCGACGATCGCCTGGGTCGGCCCTTCGCCATAGCGCTTCCACGGCCGCGAACCAAAGATCGCTTCGCCGCCATGCACCATCCATCCGGCCATCGCGTCCAGGATCTTCTCCGCCTCGCTGTCGATGGAGCCGTCGCCGGGCTGCGGGATGGACAGCATCAGATTGCCGTTCTTCGACACGACATCGGCCAGCCGCTGGATCACCTGCTCGGCGCTCTTGTAGCTTTTGTCGGTCAGCCGGGCGATATTGTAGAACCAGTCGCCGATGCAGGTATCGGTCTGCCAGGGCTCGTCCCAGATATGGTCGGTATAGCCGCGCTCGACATCCTGGACGATGCCGAACCGGGCATAGGGCTTCAACTGCTTGCCGGTCATGACCACGTCGATCTTGCCATGCCATTCGATCGACCGGTTATAATAGTCCGCGGCCGCTTCCAGCCCTACGGGGCCGAAGGGCAGTTCATGATCGTCCATATAGACCATGTCGGGCTTGTATTTCGCGACCAGGTCGGTCTGGCGCAGCAGCCAGCGGGTGACATAGGCCGGGTCGTCCTTCGGCCCGGTCTCGATCCACTGGCCGTTATTGGCGTCGTGCCATTTGTCCATCGCCTCGATCGTGTCGATGCCGTCGGGCAGCACGGCATGGCCGCCGGTATAGAGTTCGCGCGGGTCGAGGCCCTCCCACCATTGGCCCTTGCCGTCTTCCTTGCGCAGCTGGAACGCGTCGTAGCGCACGCCCTTCTGCGGGCCGACCGGATCATAACCATAAGCGGGCTGATACCAGTGCCAGGCATGGGCGGCATGGTTCGACACGCCGAATTTCAGGCCGGCCTTGCGCGCGGCCTTTTCCCAGATGCCGACAATATCCTTCTTCGGCCCGACGCGCAGGCTGTTCCAGGCATGATAGCGGCTGTCATAGCAATCGAGATTGTCATGATGGCAGGCCAGCGCCATGAAATATTTCGCGCCGGCCTTCTGATATTTGGCCATCAGCGCATCGGGATCCCACTTGTCGGCGGTCCAGAGATTCTGGATGTCCTTCATCCCCGCGACCGACGGATGGCCGTAGGTCTTGAGGTGGTGCTCGTACATCGGGTGGCCCTGCATATACATGAAGCGGCCATACCAGTCGCCCTGCGCCGGCACCGATTGCGGCCCCCAGTGCGACCACATCCCCAGCTTCGCGTCGCGGAACCAGTCGGGATAGCGGTAATTGTCGACCAGCGAGGGCCAGCTTGCCTGCACCGGGCCCTTGGCGGTGCCCATAGGGCTGGCCGCGCGGGCGGCATTGGCCAGGCCCAGCGCAGCCGCGCCCGCCAGGAAGGATCGGCGTCCGAAATCCTGCATCATTTCTCTCCGAGCGCTTTGGCGATCGCGGCCTCGGCTAGCGGACGCATGATGGCATAGCCTTCCTTGGTCGGATGGACGCCGTCGCTCGACAGACCCGGCTTCATCGCGCCATCGGGCTGTGCCATCGCCTTGTGATAGTCGATAAAGGTGAAGCCGTTGGCGCGGGCATAGTCGGCCAGCCACTTATTGATCGCGGCGACCTGCGGTGCGGGCGTCATGCCGGGGCTCCAGGGGAAGGCGGCAGCGGGCGGTACGGAGGCGATGATGACCTTGATGCCGTGCGCGCGGGCAAGGTCGGCCATGGTCTGGATATTGCCCAGCACCGTTTCCATCGTCGCCGCGCCGGTATTGCCGGCGATGTCGTTGGTCATCGCCATGATGTGGACCGCCTGCGGCTTCAGCGCGATCACGTCATTGCGGAAGCGCACCAGCATCTGCTGCGTCGTCTGGCCGCTGATGCCGCGATCGACCAGCCCGTTCTGGAACATGGTCGGGTCCAGGTTGATCCAGTTGTCGGTGATGGAATCGCCCATGAAGACGACGCGGACCTTTTGCCCTTCGATCGCCTTGTTGGCGGCGGCATAGCGGCAGAGCTGCCCGAAATCGCGGGTCAGCATGTGCAGGTTCCACAGCTTCCAGCCAGCCTCGTCGCTCGGCTTTTCATGGGTGGGGCAGGGATCGGCGACGATGCCGACCGGATCATCGGCATGCGGATCGCCCGGCACCTTGGTTTCGGCATAGGCGGCCCCGGTCAGTCCCAAGCCCAGTCCCAGTGCGCAGAGCGCGGTCGTCAGGCGATACATCATCCTTCTCCCCTTCCTCATTTGTGGCGCAATGCCTGTTCGATCGCGTGTTGCGCGATGGGTGCCATCACGGCGTATCCATTGTCGAGCGGATGCACGCCGTCCTGCGTATAGGCGGCGGTCATCAGGCCATTCTGGTCGACCAGCGCGCTATGATAGTCCGCAAAAACATGGCCATGCTGCGCACAAAAGGCGCGCAGCCACTGGTTGAGCGCGACCAGTTCGGCCGGCTTGCGCTCCGCCACCACATCCTTCGCTGCGTCGGTATAGTTGTTGACCGGCAGGATCGATCCGAACACGACCTTGATGTTATGGGCGGCGGCGACGTCGGCCATCGCTTCCCAATTGGCCTCGATCTGCTCGGGCCTTTCCTGTTGCAGGAAGCCCTGGACATCATTGATGCCGGACAGGATCACCACGACCTTCGGCTTCAGCGCCACGACATCCTGATGGAAGCGCAGCAGCATCTGCGCCGTCACCTGGCTGCCGATGCCGCGATTGACATAGGGCTTGCCGGGGAAGCTGGCGGCCAGGTTCCAGCGATCGGTGATGGAATCGCCCAGGAACACGACCCGCTGCTCGCCCGGTTTCGGTGCGGGCAGGGCGGCATTGGCCGGGGCGTAGAGATAGCGTTCGCCAAAATCCTGCATCAGACTGGGCACCAGCTTGGCGCGGAACGGGCCAAGCCATGGTCCCCAATCCTTTTCCGCGACGGTGCGGCGTTCGGGCGAGCTTTGATAGGAGTCGGGTGCCGCGGACGCAGCGCTGGCGACAAGCGCGAGCAGACCTATCGACAGCGCTGTCTTCATTGCGCCAGCAATCCCTGCTTGGCGGCGAATGTCATGAACAGGCCGGGCCAGGCCGACGCCTGCATCGTCCCGGGCAGGCGCACGCCGAAACCATGGCCGCCATCCTCGAAGATATGGAGCGCGACCGGGCGCTTGGCGACTTCCATCGCCTGAAACAGGGCGATGCTGTTGGCCGGCGGCACCAGCCCGTCGTCGCTGGCATGGACCAGGAAGATGGGCGCCGTATCGGCGTCCACCCGCATCTCCACCGACCGCGCCCGGCGCATATCGGCGCTGGCGCCGTCGCCCAGCAGCATGTCGCGCGACCCGCCATGGGTGAAGGGCGCGTCGAGGCTGACCACCGGATAGATGAGGCCGGCGACATCGGGGCGCGCGCTTTCCCGATCGGCGGCATCGACCGGGGCATAGACGCGCTCGCCATGCCGCGTCGCCAGCGATCCCGCCAGATGGCCGCCGGCCGAGAAGCCGAGCACGCCGACGCGGCGCTTGTCGACAGCGAAATTGACAGCCCGCGCGCGGATCAGCCGCATCGCGCGCTGGGCATCCTGCAACGGCACGTCCTGCCGCTGCGCCCAGCCTTCGCCGGGCAGGCGATAGAGAAGGATGAAGGCGGTGATGCCCCGTTCGTTGAGCCAGGCGGCCTGGCTCGTGCCTTCATTGTCGTAGGACAGGAAGCCATATCCGCCGCCGGGCACGACCAGCATCGCCGCGCCATTGGGGCGGGCAGGGCGGCGCACCACCAGCAGGGGGCGGGCAATCCCCGTCACCCAGCGATCGGGCTTGGCCGGGTCTTTCGACTGGTCGTCGATCTTGCGGACGATCCGCGCGCCCGTGTTGCCGGGCGGCGGGCCGGGCCATAGTTCGATCACCTCGTCGGCCGTCGTTGTCTGCGCGGCGGCAAGGCCGGGCAGGGCGGCAAGGCCGGCGGCGGCGATCAGCGCGCTGCGGCGATCCAGCAGGGTCATTGCTCTTCCTCCATGGCGGTGGCGCGGGATGGCGCATCCTTGATCGGCGACATGGCCGCGCCGATCGCCTGCGCGGCGGCGCGCACCAGGTCATTGCACTGCTCGATGCTCGCCCGGTTGGCGGCGCCGTCGACAAAGGGCATGGTCAGCGACGCGCGGGCGATCCCGCCGACCAGGATCGGTGCCGACAGGTCGGTGATGCCGGTCAGCATCGGGCTGGGCGACACCGCGCCGCCAGCCGCGACGGCGGCGTCCAGTCGCCCGACCAGATCGGCTTCCTCCAATTGCGGATCACTGGCCCGGATGTCCTTCAGCATCGCCTCGCGATTTTCGGACGACTGGAAGGCGAGCAGGATGCGGCCGGAATTGGAACGGTGCAGCGGCCGGCGATAGCCCACGCGCACGGCAAAGCCGGACAGGCCCGGCGCCTCGATCGCGATGATGACGACCATTTCCGCGCCCGACACCACCGCCATGTGACAGCTTTGCCCGGCCTGACGCGCCAGTTCCTGCATCACCGGCAGGGCGGTGGAGGCAAGGTCGCGAATCGGCGGCTGGCTCATGCCCAGGGTGAACAATCGGTTGGTCAGGCGATAGCCATCCTCGGCGCGGGCGATATAGCCATGTTCCTCCAGCACCTGGAGCATGCGGAAAATCTCGCTGACCGACCGGCCGAGCGCGGCGGAGATATCGGACATGATCAGCGGCTCGCTGGAGCCGGCCAGAAGTTCCAGAATTTCCAGCCCTTTCTTCAGGGCGGGCGCCTGGTAGCGCGCCTTGCCTTCCATCCCGATCCCCTCACCAATCGGGCGCTATCTCGCCTTTGGTAGCGCCATCATCTGTTGGTCCTTCCCTACACACCATCTACAGGTGAAATCAATTTTTATATTTCACAAATTGGAAACGGAGAGTAATAGGGCGCCGCGTTGGTATCGCTCCCAATAGGGAAATATCACGGCAGGGGAATATGTTTTGCCGCGGCATCGCGGCGCCGAATCGATCAGTGCTCCGACCAGGGGCCAGGGGAGAGGAAGGGACCAAATGTTCAAGAATTTTAACGTGCCGTCGCGTGCGGCATTGCTCACCGGTATTTCGCTCGCCAGCGTCATGCTGGGATGCAGCGTGCAGGCGTACGCCCAGGATGTGGCGGCGGATCAGTCGAGCGATGCTCCTGCGTCCGAAGATGGCATCGTTGTCACCGGTGTCCGCGCCAGCCTTTCCAGCGCCCAGTCGATCAAGCGCAACAGCGACGTGATCGTCGACTCGATCGTCGCAGAAGACATTGGCAAGCTGCCCGACCGGAACGTCGCCGAAGCGCTGCAGCGCATCACCGGCATCCAGGTCCAGCGCCAATATGGCGAAGGCAGCTCGGTCGCGATCCGTGGCCTGACCCAGGTCCGCACCGAACTCAACGGTCGCGACATCTTCACCGCCTCGGGCGCCAACCAGCTGAACCTGGAAGACATCCCGTCCGAACTGCTGTCGGGCATCGACGTCTACAAGAACCCGTCGGCCGACCTGATCGAGGATCAGCTCTAGGGCACGATCAACTTCCGCACCCGCAAGCCGTTCGACTTCGATGGCCTGAAGGTCGCCGCCACCGCGACCCAGAGCTATTTCGACCTGACCGACAAGTTCAAGCCCTCGGCCTCGCTGATGGTCAGCGACCGTTGGGACACCGGCATCGGTGAAATCGGCATCCTCGCCAGCGTCTCGTTCCAGAAGACCGCCTTCCGTCAGGACACGATCTCGACCGAGCCCTTTTACACGCTCGATCCGACCAACGCGACCGACGCCGAAGTGCTGGCGAGCCTGGGGCGCACCGGCCAGACCACGACCCTGCCGCATGGTACCGGTATCGGCGAAGTCTATGGCGATCGCCGTCGCCTCGGCACCGATGTCGCGCTCCAGTGGCGCCCCAGCGACACGCTGGAACTGACCGCCGAAGTCTTCCGTTCGGACTATAAGTTCCGTTTCGACGACTATAGCTTCTTCGCCTACAGCTCGGGCAGCGCGATCATTCCGCAGCCCGGCGCGGCCTTCACCTATGCCGACAATGGCGATTTCGAGAGCGGCACCTTCATCAACGTGCCGGTCGGCAACAACACCAGCGCCCAGACCCGTCATTCGACGACGACGGATTATTCGCTGAACCTGAAGTGGAAGCCGGTCGACAATCTGACGATCACTGCCGACGGCCAGTATGTCGATGCCAAGACCAAGAATCTGCGCTCGATCTTCGGCCTGAACGGCGTTGCCGACACGCTCTATCAGGATATTTCGGGTTCGGTTCCGGTCGTGAACATCGGTTCGGAAACCGGCCTCACCAACCCGGCGACCTACACCAGCGCCTTCTATCTCGATAACCTCAATGAATCGAAGGCGTCGGACAAGACCGCGCGCCTCGATGCCGAATATCGCTTCGATGCCGGCATCCTGTCGTCGATCAAGGCGGGCTTCCGCTATGCCGACCGCAAGAACCGCACGATCGACACCGGCTATCGCTATACCGGCCTGTCGGGCATCCCTAGCGAACTGGAAACGGTTGACCTGGGCGACTTCTTCCGCGGCGACGCCGACCTGTTCGGCAACATTATCGCCTTCAACCGCGGCATCATCCGCAATTATCAGAACACGCTCGACACGCTGGGCATTGCCAGCGCGCCGGCCTATACCCAGAGCGGCACCAACCAGCAGCGGCAGAAGACCTTCACCGGCTATGCCACCGCCTTCTTCAAGGCCGATCCGGTCGACGGCAATATCGGCGTCCGCGTGGTCCGCACCAATCTCGACGTGTCGGGCTATTATCAGCAGACCTCGATCGTGCTGGACGCGAACGGCAATGAAGTCAGCGGCCCGACTGTGTTCAACCCGATCGCCGTGTCGCAGGATTATACCTCGGTCCTGCCGAGCCTGAACCTGCGCGTCCACCTGACCGATAATCTGCAGCTGCGTTTCGCCGCGGCGAAGAACATCTCGCGTCCCACCTTCGGCCAGCTGAACCCCAGCCTGACCGTCAGCGAGCCGGGCGCCGCGCAGCAGGATCAGATCCACACGACCAGCGGCGGCAACCCGTATCTGAAGCCGATGAAGTCGGACAATCTGGACGCCACGCTGGAATGGTATTTCTCGCGGACCGGCTCGCTGACCGCAGCGGCCTTCTACAAGAATATCAAGAACTACATCCAGACCGCCGTGTCCTATCGCGATGTGACCTTCGACAATGGCAACAGCTATGAATATGAAGTGACGTCCTACAACAATGTCGCCAAGGGCAAGGTGAAGGGCTTCGAACTCGCCTATCAGCAGTTCTTCGACTTCCTGCCCGGTCCGTTCGACGGTCTCGGCATGCAGGCGAACTTCACCTATGTGGACTCGCAGGCACCGTCGCCCGCCACCAGCGGCCCGGTCACGAACGTTCCGCTCGAACTGCTGTCGAAATATAATTACAACATCGTCGGCATCTACGAGAAGGGCGGCCTGTCGGCTCGCGTCGCCTATAACTGGCGCAGCAAATATGTCGTGACCACGGCGGGCAACGGCACCGGCAGCCTGCCGGTGTTCAACAAGCCCTTCGGTCAGCTCGACGCGTCGATCAGCTATAATGTTACGCCGCAGTTCGCTGTGGCGCTGGACGGCACCAACCTGACCAACACCCGTCGTGCGACCTATTTCGGCATCGACAGCCGCCCGCGTGACGTGGTGGTCAATGACCGTCGCATCAGCCTGACGGCCCGGATCAGCTACTGATCCGCATGGGAGGCGTGTAGCCTCCCCCGACTGCGCAGGCCCGATCCCAACAGGGACGGGCCTGCCATGTTCGCCAATAGAGAGGATGGGTGATGCAGGCAGATGCCAGGGTAGAGAGACAGGAAGATAGCGGCGCCACAAAGATGGCGGTCATGCTGACGATCGGCCTCTTCTTCCTCTGGGGCCTTGCCAATAATCTCAACGACGTGCTGATCGCCCATTTCCGGCACGCCTTCGCCCTTTCGGACTTCGCCTCGGGCCTGGTCCAGTCGGCCTTTTATCTGGGCTATTTCTGCTTTGCCATTCCCGCCGCGCTGACGGCGCAGCGCTTCGGCTACAAGGCGACGGTGATCCTCGGCCTGCTACTGTTCGCGCTCGGCGCCTTGCTGTTCCTGCCGGCCTCGGCCGCGGTCAGCTATCCCTTTTTCCTGTTCGCCCTGTTCGTGATCGCCAGTGGTCTCGCCTTCCTCGAAACCGCCGCCAATCCGATGGTCGCGGTGCTGGGCGATGCCGTCGGCGCCGCCCGCCGCCTTAATCTGGCCCAGGCGTTCAATCCGCTTGGCTCGATCACCGGCGTAGCGCTTGGCGCGACGCTGATCCTGTCCGATGCCCCGGCACAGGGCGCGGCGTCTGCCTCGGCTGTGCGCCTGCCTTATCTGCTGATCGCGCTGGTCGTGCTGGTCTGGGCGGCGTTGCTCGCGCGCACACCGTTCCCGAAGGCGGCGGTGGAGGGCCATGCCGGCGCCGCCTCGCCGCTGGCCGGCTATCGCCAGTTGCTGCGTCGCCCCCGCTATCTGGCCGGGGTCGCCGCCCAATTTTTCTATGTCGGCGCTCAGGTCGGCATCTGGAGCTATCTTATCCGCTATGCTCAGGCCGCGCTGCCGGGCATCACCGCCCAGCATGCCGCCTGGCTGCTGACCCTGTCGCTCGGCCTGTTCATGGCCGGCCGCTTTGCCGGCGCGGCTTTGCTCTCCCGGTTCGATGGCGCACGGCTGATGCGGCTGTTCGCGCTCGTCAATCTCGGCCTCGCACTGGTCGGTTCGGTCTGGCTCGGTCTGCCCGGCGTCGTCGCGCTGGTGGCCGCCAGCTTCTTCATGTCGATCATGTATCCGACCATCTTCGTCCTCTCGCTCGACGGCCTCGGCCCGCTGACCAAGCCGGGTGCGTCGATGATCGTCATGGCCATCATCGGCGGCGCTGTGCTGACCGCGGTCATGGGCCTGATTTCCGATCTGGCCGGCACGATCAACGCGGCAATGGTGGTGCCCGCTATCTGCTTCCTGGTGGTCGCGGCCTATGCCCATCGCATGCGCGGCAATGGTGGTGCCCGCTATCTGCTTCCTGGTGGTCGCGGCCTATGCCCATCGCATGCGCGGCAAGGGTGGGGCGGCATGATCGACGCTCATGTCCATCTCTGGCAGCTCGGCCGCAATGATTGCAACTGGCCCGGCGAAGACCTGCCGGCGATTCATCGCGACTATGGGCTGGCTGACCTGCTCGCGCAGCTCGATGCCAACAAGGTCGACGCCGCGATCCTGGTGCAGAGCCAGGAATCAGAGGCCGACACCCATTGGCTGCTGTCACTCGCCGCCGAAACCGATCGCATCGCTGGTATAGTCGGTTGGGTCGACCTCACTGGCGATGTCGCCGCTCGCGTCGCCGCGATGCAGGTTGCCGGCCCACTGGTCGGCATCCGCCCGATGATGCAGGGCTGCGCGCCCGACTGTTTCGACGATCCGGCGCTGGCGCCCGGCTTCGCGGCGCTGGCCCGGCATGGTCTGGTGCTCGACGCGCTGGTGCGGCCGCAGCATCTTGCCTCGCTGGCCCGGCTGGCCCGGCGCCAGCCCGACCTCAGCATCATCATCGACCATGCCGCCAAGCCTTTGGTGGGCGATACTATCCCGGCGGACTGGCGCGCCGCCATGGCCGATCTCGCCGCATGTCCCAATGTCGCCTGCAAGCTGTCGGGCCTGCTCACCGAATTGGCGCCGGGGGCAGGGGAGGGCGCGGTCGCCCCCTTCATTGCGGAACTGTTCGCCCTGTTCGGCTCGGATCGCCTGCTTTGGGGCAGCGACTGGCCGGTGCTGACCCTCGCGTCCGATTATGCCGCCTGGCTCGATCTCGCCCGCGCATCGGTGCCGGCCGCGGCGCATCGCGCCATCTTCGTCGACAATGCCGCGCGCCTCTATCGCGTCACGCAGGGAGCCGCCGCATGATTGATTTCCCGACCCTGGGCATGGGTACCGCGCCCATCGGCAATCTCTATCGCGTGGTCAACGATGCGGAGGCGCGCGCCACCCTCGACGCCGCCTTCGCCGCCGGCATCGCCTATTTCGACACCGCGCCTCATTATGGCTTTGGCCTGGCCGAACGGCGGCTGGGCGCGGCGCTTGCCGAACATGATCCGCAGAACAAGGCGCGGGTCTCGACCAAGGTCGGCCGCCTGCTGCTGCCGACCGATGCGCAGGGCGAACGCCATGGCTTCGTCGATGCCGACCCGTTCGAGCCGCATTTTGATTATGGCCATGATGCCGTGCTGCGCTCGTTCGAAAGCAGCCAGAAGCGCCTGCGCCGCGACCGCATCGACCTGCTGCTCGCCCATGATATCGGCCGCTTGACCCATGGCGACGCGCATGCCGATCATCTCGCCGCCTTCCTCGACGGCGGCTATCGGGCGATGCGCGACCTGCGGGACGCCGGCGCGATCGGCGCGATCGGCATCGGCGTGAACGAGGTCGCAATCTGCCACGACCTGCTCGACCGGGTGGAACTGGACGCGATCCTGATCGCCGGCCGCTACACCTTGCTCGATCGCGGCGCGGAGGAACTGCTCGACCGCTGCGCCAGCGCCGATGTGCGGGTCATCGTCGGCGGCCCCTATAATAGCGGCATCCTCGCCCGCGATCTCAGCGGCCCGCTCCATTTCGACTATGCCGCCCCGGACGCGGCGATCCTCGCCCGCGCCCAGGCCATGGCGGCGCTCTGCCGCGACGCCGGCGTCGCGCTGCCCGCCGCCGCGCTGCAATTTCCGCTGCGCCACTCGCAGGTCATGGCCGTGATCCCCGGCCTGGTCGGCGCGGATCAGGTCCATGACACGATCGCCCGCCTGGGCGCCTCCATTCCAGCCACGCTCTGGCCGGCGCTCGACGCCGCCGCCCGTGCCCATCCTCTTGCCAAGGCCCACAGCCATGCTTGAACATGACAGCCGCCTCATCCTGCTACACCCTAACGACAATGTGCTGATCTGCGTCAGCGCGATCGAGGCGGGCGATATCCTGCCCGTCGCCGGCGGCACCATCCCCGCGCGCGAAGGCATTGCGATCGGCCACAAGATCGCCCGCGTGGCGCTGGCGCAGGGGGACAAGGTCATCAAATATGGCGCGCCGATCGGGTCGATGACCGCGCCGGTCGCGGCCGGCCAATGGGTCCATATGCACAATATGAAGAGCGATTATATCAGCAGTCACACCCGCACCGCGCTGGAGCAGGGCGCATGATCCAGGGCTGGCTCCGTTCCGACGGGCGCAAGGGCATCCGCAATGTCGTCGCCGTCGCCTATCTGGTCGAATGCGCGCACCATGTCGCGCGCCGCATTGTCGACAAGGCCGATGATCCCGATGTCCAGCTGATCGGCTTCCCCGGCTGCTATCCCAATGCCTATGCGGCCAAGGTGATGGAGGCGATCGCCACCCATCCCAATGTCGGCGGCCTCGTCATCGTCTCGCTCGGCTGCGAAAGCTTCAACCGCGAAAAGCTGCGCGCCGTCGTGGAGGCCAGCGGCCGCCCGGCCGAACTGCTGGTGATCCAGGAAAAGGGGGGCACCGCCGCCACCATCGCCGCCGGTCTGGAGGCGGTCGATCGGGTGCGGGCACAGATCGCATCGGTCGAGCGCGTGCCGATGGGCGTCGATGAACTGGTCGTCGCCACCATCTGCGGCGGGTCGGACGGCACCAGCGGCATCACCGCCAATCCGGCGGTCGGCCGCGCTTTCGACCGGCTGGTAGCGGAAGGGGCGGCCTGCATCTTCGAGGAGACCGGCGAACTGGTCGGCTGCGAGAAGATCATGGCCGACCGCGCCGCCACGCCCGAACTCGCCGCCGCGATCGAGGCCTGCGTGCAGAAGGCGGAGGCCTATTATACCGTCATGGGCTTTGGCAGCTTCGCGCCGGGCAATGCCGAAGGCGGCCTCACCACCCAGGAGGAAAAATCCATGGGCGCCTACAGCAAGTCGGGCAGCTCGCGGATCGATGGCATTTTGAAGCCGGGCGATATCCCCCCGATGGGCGGCCTCTATCTGCTCGACGTCGTGCCCGATGGCGAGCCGCGCTTCGGCTTCCCCAACATCTCCGACAATGCCGAGATCGTGGAGCTGATCGCCTGCGGCGCGCATGTCACCCTGTTCACCACCGGGCGCGGATCGGTGGTTGGATCGGCGATCTCGCCGGTGATCAAGATTTGCGCCAATCCCGAAACCGGCCGCCGCCTGGCCGCCGACATGGACGTCAACGCTGGCCGCATCCTGGAGGGCGAGGCGACCCTCGATCAGGTCGGCCAGGAAATCTATGATGCCATCCTCGCCGTCGCGGCGGGCGAGCGCAGCCTTTCCGAACAACTGGGCCATCAGGAGTTTATTTTGACCTACAAAGCTTTCGATCCCATCGGTCCCGAATGTCTGCCGATGGTGGCGCGCGCATGAGCGCCCTGCAGAACGGCCGCCTCGCCGGCAAGACCGCGCTCATCACCGCCGCCGCCCGCGGCATCGGCCGCGCCTCGGTCGAGCGTTTCGTGGCGGAGGGCGCCCGCGTCTTCGCCACCGACCGCGATCTTGAAGCACTCGACGGGCTGGAGGGCTGCGAGCGGCTCGCCCTCGATGTCACTGACGGCGCCGCCGTGCGCGCTTTGGCCGCAGACATCGGCCCGATCGACATCCTCGCCAACATTGCCGGCGTCGTCCATGCGGGCAATATCCTGGAATGCAGCCAGTCCGACTGGGACTTTGCCGTCGCGCTCAACATGACCGCCCAATATCACACCATCTCGGCCTTCCTGCCGGGCATGGTGGAAAAGGGCGCGGGCGCGATCGTCAACATGTCCTCCATCGCCAGCTCGGTGAAGGGCATCCCCAACCGCTTCGCCTATGGCGCGACCAAGGCGGGCGTGATCGGCCTGACCAAGGCGGTTGCCGCCGATTTCGTCGGGCAGGGCATTCGCTGCAACTGCATCTGCCCCGGCACCGTCGACACGCCTTCGCTGCAACAGCGGCTGCACGACACCGGCGACTATGAAGCCGCCCAGGCTGCCTTCGTCGCGCGCCAGCCGATGGGACGGTTGGGCAAGGCCGAGGAGATTGCCGGCCTGGTCCTCTATCTCGCCAGCGACGATGCCGCCTTCACCACCGGCGCCGTCCATGTGATCGACGGGGGCTGGGTGATGTGATGCGTCATGTGTTGCTGATCGACCTGGCCGATGATGCAGCCGCCATCGCCCAATATGAGGCATGGCATGCGTCCGGCGCGCTGCCACCGGCCATCGGCGCCAGCATCCGCGCCGCCGATGTCCGGGCGATGGACATCTATCGCAGCGGCAACCGGCTGGTCATGCTGATGGAGACCGGCCCGGATTTCGACCCGGCGGCCAAGGCGGCGGCCGACGCCGCCGATCCGGCGGTGCAGGCCTGGGAAGCGCAGATGGACGGCGTCCAGCGGCCATTGCCCTGGTCCGTTCCCGGCGCCAAATGGACCGCCGCCATCCGCATATTTTCCCTAGACGAACAGCCCTGAGAGACCCGATCTGATGCGCAATCTTCTTCCCCTGCTCACGGGCGCCATGCTGCTCGCCACGCCCGCGCTGGCCCAAAATGCCGGACAGGTGCCGCATATCGAAAGCAAGAATGGCCGCCATGCCCTGATCGTCGATGGCGCGCCCTTCCTGATGCTGGGTGGCCAGGTCAATAACAGCAGCAATTATGCCGCCCCGCTGAAGCAGGTCTGGGACCGGCTCGACAGCATCCATGCCAATACCGTCGAAGTGCCGGTCGCCTGGGAACAGCTTGAGCCCAAGGAAGGCCAGTTCGACTATAGCTTCGTCCAGACCCTGCTGGATGAGGCGCGCGCCCATGACAAGCGCATCGTGCTCCTCTGGTTCGGCGCCTGGAAGAATACCGGCCTTGCCTATACCCCAGACTGGGTGAAGCTCGACAATCGCCGCTTCCCGCGCATGAAGACCGCCAATGGCAAGGATCATGGCGTGCTTTCGCCCCATGGTGCGGCCACGCTGGCGGCGGACAAGCGCGCCTTTTTGAAGCTCATGACCTATGTGCGCGACCATGATGCGCAGAATACGGTCATCATGGTGCAGCCGGAAAACGAAGTCGGCAGCTACCAGAATCCCCGCGACTTCAGCGCCATCGCGCAGAAATTGTTCGACGGCCCGGTCCCGGCCGAACTCACCCGTGCGCTCAGGAAGCCGGCGGGCAACTGGAAAAGCGTGTTCGGCGAAACGGCAGACCGGACCTTCAACACCTGGTACACCGCCCGCTATATCGAGGAACTGGCCAAGGCCGGCAAGGCGATCAAGCCGCTGCCCATGTATGTGAACGCCTCCCTGACCGATCCCTACAAGCCGGTCGATCCGATGAGCGTGTCGAGCGGCGGCCCGCAGGGCGACGTGATCGACATCTGGAAGGCGGCGGCCCCCTCGCTCGATCTCGCTGCGCCCGACATTTATGACCGGGGCAGCCGCAACGTTTTCAAGCATCTCGATCTCTACACAAGGCCCGACAATGCGCTGATGGTGCCGGAAATCGGCAATGCCGCCGAATATGCCCGCTATTTCTGGTCGGCGCTGGGACGCGGCGCAATCGGCTTCGCGCCCTTCGGCATGGATGATGCCGACTATTTCAACTATCCGCTCGGCGCCAAGAGCTTCGACGATGCGACCATCCACGCCTTCGCCTCGAAATTCGGCGTGCTCGGCGCGGCGATGCGTCCCTGGGCGAAGATCGCCTTCGCCCACCCGACCTGGGGCGCGGCGCGGCCGGACGACGGCACGCCGCTCAGCACCACCATGGGCGACTGGACGGTGACGGCCAGCTTTGGCCAGTGGCAGTTCGGCCAGCGCGAATGGTTCCCCAATGCCGACACCCCGGCCTGGGACAAGGCGATGGTCGGCGGCATGGTCGTGGCGCAACTGTCGGCCAATGAATTTCTCTTCACCGGCGATCATGTCCGCGTCCAGTTCGGCACGCGCGAAGGCGCCCCGGCCAACGGCATGATCGTCAAGGTCGAGGAAGGTCATTTCGAAGGCGACAACTGGGTCTTCGACCGTATCTGGAACGGCGACCAGACCGATTATGGCCTCAACATCATCGACAAGCCGGTCTGGCTCAAGGTGACGATGGGCCGCTATCGCTGATAGGACGGTATGATCGACGCGGACATGCCTCTTCCCGCCGGCCGGCAGGGGGCATGTCCGCAACGGGGCTCATTCTTCATGCCCGTTTAATCTGGCCAGACGGTCCGGCTTTCACCCCAGCCGGAACTCCGCCCAGATCGGCAGATGGTCCGACGCCTTGCGGGCAGCGGCGCTTTCGTGGACGCCGCTGTCGACCAGGCGGATGCGGTCGCAATGCATGATCCGGTCGAGGCGGGCGACCGGGCGGCGCGCGTGAAAGCTGCGGCCGCACGGCGCGAAACTGTAGTGGCGGGCAAAGTCGGCCAGGCAGCCACGCTCGGCGCTCCATTCGTTGAGGTCGCCCATCAGCACCGTCGGCAGGGCATGCCCCTGCGCCGCAGCATGGATCACCGCCGCCGCCTGCTTGCGCCGCCACAGGCCCGACAGGTCGAGATGCATGCCGAACACGCGCAGCGTTGCGCCTTTGATCGCGACCTCCGCCATGGTGGCGCCGCGCGGCTCCAGACAGGGGAGGTGCAGCACGTCATAGGCGGCGACCTCCGCCTCTTTCCGCACGATGATGGCATTGCCGTGCCAGCCCATGCTATCGGTCTGGACGTTGAGCGGCACCGGTTTGTAGCCGCTCTGACTGTCAAGCAGCAGCGGCGGGATCGCGGCATGGCGTATGCCAAAGCGCCGGTCGGCCTCCTGCAGCGCGATGATGTCGGCATCCACCTCGTTCAGCACATCGATCACCCGCTCGGGCGAGCGGCGGCGGTCGGTACCGATGGCCTTGCGGATATTATAGCTGGCGACGCGGATCGTGGCGGACATGCTGCTTCAATGCGCCAGCCATCGCTATGTTTCCAGTAGGACAATCATCGTTCTTGAAATGTTCCGTGCTGGAAGGCTAAATAAGTGCCGTTCGGAGATGAGAAGATATGGCCAAGGCAAAACGCAAATTCGTCTGTCAGCAATGCGGCACTGTGTCCGGCCGGTGGCAGGGGCAGTGCGATGACTGTGGCGAATGGAACAGCATCGTCGAGGAAGCGGCCGAGACCGTCTTTTCCGCCAAGCATGACCTGCAGGGCGGTGGCCGGGCGATCACGCTCATCGGACTTGACAGCAAGGTGGAACTGCCCTCGCGCACCAGCACCGGCATCGCCGAGTTCGACCGGGCGCTGGGCGGCGGCATCGTGCCGGGATCGGCCACGCTGATCGGCGGCGATCCGGGCATTGGCAAGTCGACCCTGTTGCTGCAGGCGGCAGCACGTGTCGCTTCGCGCGGGCTGACCGTCGCCTATATCAGCGGCGAGGAAGCGTCGGACCAGGTGCGGCTGCGCGCCCAGCGGCTGGGCCTGGGCAATGCGCCGGTGCAACTGGCCAGCGCGACATCGGTGCGCGACATCCTGACGACGCTGAGCGAGGGCGTGCCACCCGCCCTGCTGATCATCGATTCGATCCAGACCATGCACAGCGACCTGATCGAGGGCGCGCCCGGCACCGTCAGTCAGGTGCGCGCGTCGAGCCAGGAACTGATCAAATTCGCCAAGCAGCGCGGCACCGCCCTGATCCTGGTCGGCCATGTCACCAAGGATGGCAGCATCGCCGGCCCGCGCGTGCTGGAACATATGGTCGATACGGTGCTGGCGTTCGAGGGCGAGCGCAGCCACCAATATCGCATCCTGCGCGCGATCAAGAATCGCTTTGGCGGCACCGACGAGATCGGCGTCTTCTCGATGGTTGCCGAAGGGCTGGAGGAGGTCGCCAATCCGTCCGCCTTGTTCCTCACCAATCGCGACGAGACGGTGACGGGTGCCACCGTCTTCCCGGCGCTGGAAGGAACGCGGCCGGTGCTGGTCGAGATCCAGGCGCTGGTGGTGCGCCTCTCCAGCGGGGCGACGCCCCGGCGCGCGGTGGTCGGCTGGGACAGCGGCCGGCTGGCGATGATCCTCGCCGTGCTGGAGGCGCGCTGCGGCCTCAGCTTCTCGACCTGCGAAGTCTATCTCAACGTCGCGGGCGGCTATCGCCTGTCCGATCCGGCCGCCGACCTGGCCGTCGCCGCCGCTTTGATGTCGGCCTTGTCGGAACGGCCGGTGCCTGCCGATGTCGTGCTGTTCGGCGAGATTGCGCTGTCGAGCGAGATCAGGCCTGTCTCGCACACGCCGCTGCGGCTGCGGGAATCGGCGAAACTGGGCTTCAACCGCGCCTTCGTGCCGGCGTCGGGCGCGGACGGGGTGAAGGGGATTTCGGTCAGCGGCTTCCGCACCCTTGCACAGCTGGTTGACCAGATGCTCGGGCGCGGATAGCCAGCGCGGCATGAACGCCGTCGATATCCTCGTCCTCCTCCTCATCGGCGGTTGCGCCATATTCGGCCTGCTGCGCGGGTTCGTGACCGAAACCCTGTCGCTGATCGCCTGGGTCGCGGGCATCTTCGCGATCAGCCTGTTCCATGCCTCCGTCACCGAATTGCTGACCAGCTTCGTCGGCAGCGAGAGCGGGGCGGCGGTGCTGGCCTTCTTCCTGATCTTCGCCGTCACCTTTGGCGCGGGCAAGCTGCTCGCCCGCGCGATCGGCCACCGTACCCGCCAGTCGGTGCTCGGCCCGATCGACCGGGTGCTGGGCGGTGGCTTCGGCGCGATCAAGGGCCTGATCGGGGCGACCCTGGTCTTCCTCGCCTTCTCCCTGGTCTATGACACATTCTACGGCAGTGGCGCCCGCCGCCCCGACTGGCTGTCCGACGCCCGCACCTATCCGCTGCTCAACGCCAGCGGCAAGGCGATCAGCGAATTTGTCGATGAGCAACGCGCGCAGAAGCCGGCCGAGCCTGACCCGGCGGCGTAACGGGACAGGGCGGTTTTCCGCCATGTGCCTTTCGCTTGTGATCGCGGGCATGGGCGCCGGTCGGCATTCGCTTTCCTACTCGGCGTTTCTCTGATCTATCCTGCCGGATGAACCCGTCGCCTCTCCCCGCCCGTCCGTTCGCTGACCCGTGTCCCAACGATGATCCGGGTGTGACCTGACAGGTGCGTCATGGTCGCCTCACCATGACCCGACCGTCGCGTCGCTGTCGCGTCGCAGGCGCATCACAGGCATTTTCGGCCCGGATTTGCGGTCATCGACACTATGAACTTCGCCACCGTCGCGTCGGTGTGACCCTAACCCAGCCAGGCCAGCGCCCGGTCGCGCAGTGCGCTCGCCGGGACATCGGTGATCAGGATCATCGCGCCTTCCTCGGGCAGAGGCGGCTCCAGCGTGGCGAGCTGGCTGTCGAGCAGGCTGGCGGGCATATAATGGCCCGGCCGGTTGCCCAGCCGCGCCAGCAGTTCGGCGCGGTCATTGTCGAGCAGGATGAAATGCACCGGCACGCCGATCGCCGCGCGCAGCCGGTCGCGATAGGCGCGCTTCAATGCGGAGCAGGCGGCGACCGCCACGCCCTGCGCCGCCACCGTGCCCGCGATCGCCGCGCCCAGCCGGTCGAGCCAGGGCCAGCGATCCTCGTCGGTCAGCGCTTCCCCGCCGCGCATCTTTTCCACCGCCGCCGCTGAATGATAGCTGTCCCCCTCCAGGAAGGGGCAGTCCAGCGCCTGCGCCAGCATCGCGCCCAGCGTCGACTTGCCACAGCCGCTCACCCCCATGACGATGATGGCGCGTCCCACGGCTTTGGGCGAAACGGGGGCAGGGTCGGCGGAAATCGGCAAGCGGGCGTCCTTGGTCGCTGGGGCAGGGGGATCGGTCTTCCCGCTATAAGGCCGCGCTACCCTACAGGAAAACTACGACCTTTGTCGCAAGTGCCAAGCTGCGCCCGCTCCCCTAGCCATGCACCATCTATAAAAATGAGGATGGGAGGCGGACATGATCGGACGCAGCATGATCGCGGCTTTGCTGGCGGCAACGACGCTTGGGGCACCGGCATTCGCCGCGACGACCTCGGTTTTCCCTGTGGCACCGGCGGAGCCCCATGCGGTGACGGTGAAGGCGGTCGGCGATGGCCGCGCCGACGACAGTGCCGCGATCCAGCAGGCGCTCGATCAGGCCCGGGACACGACCGGCCATGGCATCGTCTTCCTTCCATCGGGCACCTATCGCATCACCCGCTCGCTGATCGTGCCGGCGGGCGTGCGCGTTTATGGTGTCGGCCCGACCCGCCCGGTGCTGCTGCTCGGCGCCAACACCCCCGGCTTCCAGCAGGGCGTGTCGACCATGGTGATCTTCGCCGGCGGCGATCAATATCAGGTCGGCAAGGTGCCGGTCCCGGTGCCGACCGTCGTGCCCCGCGACAAGATCGTTCGCGACGCCAATTCGGGCACTTTCTATTCGTCGATGAGCAATGTCGATATCGACATTGGCGCGGGCAATCCGGCCGCTGCCGGCGTGCGCTTCCGCATGGCCCAGCATGCCTTCCTCAGCCATATGGAATTTCGTCTCGGCACCGCCTTTGCCGGCGTCTATCAGGCCGGCAATGTGATCGAGAATGTGCATTTCCAGGGCGGCCGCTATGGCATCGTCACCGAAAAGACCTCGCCCGCCTGGCAGTTCACCCTGCTCGATTCGACCTTCGACGGCCAGCGCGACGCGGCGATCCGCGAGCATGAGGTCGACCTTACCCTCGTCAATGTCGCGATCAAGAACACGCCGGTCGGGATCGAGATCGACCGCGGCTACAGCGACAGCCTCTGGGGCAAGGATGTCCGGTTCGAGAATGTGTCGAAGGCCGGCGTCGTCATCTCGAACGAGAAGAATGTCTTCACCCAGGTCGGCTTCGAAAACGCCCTGGCTCTCAACAGCCCGGTTTTCGCCCGTTTCCGCGACAGTGGCAAGACGGTGGATGGCAAGGGCAAGGCCTATAAAGTCGCCAATTTCTCCTACGGCCTCGCCGTGCCCGCACTCGGCCATACGGGCGAATACGCCACCACCGCCGACATCCAGCCGCTCTCCGCCATGCCGGCGCCGCGCGCGCCCGCGATCCGCGACCTGCCGCCGATGGACCAGTGGGTCAATGTCCGCACCCTGGGCGCGGTCGGCGACGGCAAGGCGGACGACACCGCCGCGCTGCAAAAGGCGATCGACGCCAACCGCATTCTCTATTTTCCGACCGGCTTCTACAAGGTGACGGACAGGCTGACCCTGCGCCCGGACAGCATCCTCATCGGCCTGCACCCGGCCATCACCCAGCTCTTCATCCCCGACAACAACCCCAATCATGCCGGCCTCGGCGCGGTCCTGCCGATCCTCGAAAGCCGCAAGGGCGGCGACAATATTCTCTCGGGCCTCGGCCTCTTCACCGGCCGGGTGAACCCGCGCGCTTCCGCTCTGCTCTGGCGTTCGGGCGAGCAGAGCCTGGTCGAGGACGTCAAGATCATGGGCGGTGGCGGCACGCCCACCGCCGACGGCAAGATGCTCGGCACGCTGCGCGTCAACACCGGCGATCCGGTCACCGACAGCCGACTCGATGCCCAATATCCCAGCATCTGGGTGACGGATGGCGGTGGCGGCACCTTCGCCGACGTCTGGAGCCCCAACAGCTTCGCGCAGGCAGGCTTCTACATCACCGACACCGACACGCCCGGCCATGTCTATGAAATGTCGGTCGAACATCATGCCCGCAACGAATTCGTGCTCGATAATGTCCATAATTGGGAGTTCCTGGCGCCCCAGACCGAACAGGAGGTCGATGACGGCCCCGACGCCATCTCGCTCGACATCCGCAACTCCAGCAATCTGCTCTTCGCCAACTATCATGGCTATCGCGTCACCCGCACCTATGCGCCGGAAAAGAGCGCGGTGAAGATCACCAACTCCGGCGATATCCGCTTCCGCAACGTCCATGTGAATGGCGAAAGCGGCTTTGCCACCTGCGACGATGAAGGCTGCGGCACCTTCCTGCGCGCCAGCAAATATCCGTTCGACAATGCGATCGAGGATGTCAGCCGCAAGCTGCTGGTGCGGGAACGCGAGTTTGCTGCGCTGGATATCGGCCCGGCTGGCAGCGCCGTTCCGGCGGCAGCGCCGTCCGGCACCAAGGTCGAGAAGCTGGAGGATGGCTTCTGGTCCATCTCTGGCGCGGCGGTGGATGCGCAAGGGCAGCTCTATTTCATCGACCGCCGTTTCCAGCGCATCCATCGCTGGAGCGAGGACAAGGGGCTGGAGATCGTTCGCGATCATGCGCTCGATCCGGTCAATCTCGCCATCGACGCTTCGGGCCATGTCATGGTCCTGTCGTCGCTCGGCGCGAAGGGCGGTGCCTATTCGTTCGACCCGGCCGGCCCCAAGGACGCGATGACCCTGATCCAGCCGACCCCGGTGCGCAGCGGTGGCGCGGGCAAGACGCTGCTGCCGGTCAACTGGTGGAATAATGGCGAGTTCAGGGATCAGCTCGACCATAAGAGCTATGAATTCACCACCCTCGCCGAAATGTTCGCCCGCGACGTCGGCACGCCCAAGGCCAAGGAATATGTCTCGCCCGACGGCAGCCTGTCCCTGCCCGCCTTCCGCGTCTGGCAGCAGGGGCCGATCGATCATACCGGCTGGCGCTGGTCCGACGGCCTCAACGCCATTGGCTTCGTCTCTGGCAAGATCGGCGATCGCCTGTTCGTCACCAATGGGTCGGAGAATATTACCTATAGCGGCACGGTGGGGCCAAGCGGCACGCTGACGACGCTGAAGCCCTTCGCCAATCGCGGCGGCGAGAGCGTCGCGGTGGACGGGCAGGGCAGGGTGTTCGTCGCCAATGGCCAGATCTTCGTCTACGGCGCGGACGGCAAGGAAACCGGCCGCATCGACGTGCCAGACCGGCCGCTGCAAATCCTGTTCGGCGGTCCCGACAAGCGCACGCTTTTCATCCTGACGCACCACGCGCTTTACGCCGCAAAGCCCTGAAAATCCGCCGTTCCGGCGCATCTACGACCTATGTCGTAAGTGCGACCGGACGGGGCAGGGACTAAGGCTCACACAATAGCCCGCCATGGGCGACGCCGACGCCGGGAGGGCGCTTGGTGACAAGAGGGGAAGAGGAATGAACGTGCAGATCGCAATCCATCGGCATATGGCGGGCGTCAGCCTGGCCGCGGTCGCCATCATGGCGCTGGCCGGCACCGCCCAGGCCCAGACCGAACCGGCGGCCGAACCCGCGCCGCAGGCCCAGACGAGCGATGCGCCTGCCGCACAGAGCGCCGACATCATCGTCACCGGATCGCGCATCACCACCAGCGGCTTCAATGCGCCGACGCCCACCACCGTCATCGGTGAAGAGCAGATCGCCAACAACGCCCAGCCCAACATCTTCAACACAATCGCCCAGTTGCCCTCGCTCCAGGGTTCGACCGGTGCCGCCACCGGCACCTTCTCCACCTCCAGCGGCCAGCAGGGCCTCAGTTCCTTCTCGCTGCGTGGCCTGGGCGCGATCCGCACTCTGACCCTGCTCGACGGTCAGCGCGTCGTTGGCGCCAACGTCACCGGCGTGCCCGACATCTCGATGTTCCCGCAACTGCTGGTGAAGCGCGTCGACGTCGTTACCGGCGGCGCATCGGCCTCCTATGGTTCGGATGCGGTCGGCGGCGTGGTCAACTTCATCACCGACACCCATTTCGAAGGCTTCAAGGGCAATATCCTGGGCAGCATCACCAAATATGGCGATGACGAAACCGCGCTGGTCCAGGCCGCCTATGGCAAATCCTTCATGGATGATCGTCTGCATATGGTGGTCAGCGGCGAATATGACCATGAAGGCGGCGTGGGCGCCGGCGACTTCGGCACCGATCTGGCCGGCAGCCGCAACTGGTATCGCGCCACCACGCTGATGAATACCGGCCAGACCAACAATGGCCTGCCGCAATATAATTACCGCGATTACGCCCAGCCCTATCAATATGCCCGCTACGGCCTGATCAACAATGGCCCGCTTCAGGGCATCGCCTTCGACCAGAATGGCAATCCCTACCAGTTCAACTATGGCTCGAACGGTACGCCGACCGGCACCGGCGCGGTCACCAACTGCTATCGCGGCAACAGCTTCTGCGAAGGCGGCGACCTGTCGGGCGCACCCGGCTCGGGCGCCTCGCTCAAATCCTCGCTGGAGCGCATCAATGGCTATGGCCGGATCGGCTATGATTTCGCCGACAACAACGAAGCCTATGTCACGGTCAATGTCGCGCAGGTGAAGACCAACAACCAGCCTAGCCCCGGCTATGGCCGCGCCAACCTGACCGTCCAATGTTCCAACCCCTATCTGCCCCAGTCGGTGCGTGACCAGTGCGCCACCGCCGGCATCACCTCCTTCGGCTTCGGCTCGTCCAACGCCGCCTTCCCCGATCCGCAGGTCTATACCGATCGCAAGCAATATCGTTTCGTCGCCGGTGCCAAGGGCAAGTTCGGCGCGGCCGGCACCGACTGGAATTATGACGCCTATTATGAGCATGGCATCACCATCTCGGACATCCGGGTGAAGGATATCGTGCTGCAGAACCGCTATGCGGCGGCGGCCAATGCGATCACCCTCAACGGCGCGATCGTCTGCGCCGATCCGGCCGCCCGCGCGCTGGGTTGCCAGCCGATCAACATCTTCGGTGGCTTCACCCCCTCGGCCGCCGCGCTCGCCTATGTCGCGCCGCATGACAATGGTCCGTTCCAGCACACCAAGCTGACCCAGGACGTCGCCAGCCTCAACTTCTCGGGCAATCCGGTGGAATTGTGGGCGGGACCGCTGTCGGTCGCCTTCGGTGCCGAATATCGCCGCGAATTCTATCGCGTGAACGCCGACCCCTATGGCGCGGGCGTGTCCGACCTCAGCCCCAACAGCGCCGATTATCCGGCCGACCCGCTGCTCAACGGTGCACAGGGTAGCAACTGGGCAGCCGGCAACTACAAGAATGGTCGCGGCAAATATGAAGTCTATGAAGGCTTCGTGGAAATCGACATGCCGCTGTTCGACAGCGAAGCGGTCGGCCGCGCCAACCTGAACGCCGCGGGCCGTGGCACCCATTACAGTACGTCGGGCACGGTCTGGGCGTGGAAGGTCGGCGGCACCTGGGACACGCCGCTCGACGGTATCCGCCTGCGTGCGGTCACTTCGCGCGACGTGCGTGCGCCGAACCTGTCGGAACTGTTCGCCGCGCCGACCGTCACGACCCTGCCGAACTTCAACAACCCCTTCCAGGGCGCAGCGGTTCAGGCGTTCCAGAACACCATCGGCAATCCCAATCTGAAGCCTGAAATCGCCCGCAACACCGAAATCGGCATCGTGCTGGCGCGTCCCTCCTGGCTGCCAGGCCTCAGCCTCTCGTTCGACTATTATGACATCAAGCTGAAGGGCGTCGTTTCCAGCCTGTCGGCGCAGCAGATCGTCCAGTTCTGCTATGACGGCAATCAGGCCTTCTGCGGCGGCTTCAGCCTCGACAATGCCAATCCCAGCCTCAACTATATCAATGTCCAGCCGTTCAACCTTGCCTCCTGGCGGACCAGCGGCTTCGATATCGAGGCGAGCTATCAGTGGCAGCAGCCCTTGGGCCTGCCGGGCAACTTCACCGTCCGGGCACTGGGCACCCATATTCGCAAGTTCATCGTCAACGCCGGCATTGCCGGTGTCGATCCGGTCGATCAGGCGGGCGCCAACAACGGCAACACGCCCGACTGGAAATGGCTGGCGGTGCAGACCTATGACAGCGGCAAGTTCAGCCTGACGGTGCAGGAACGCTGGATCAGCGACGGCACCTTCGGCAACCAATATGTCGTGTGCCAGTCGTCCTGCCCGGCCTCGACCGCGAACCACCCGACCATCGATTACAACAAGATGAAGGGGGCCTTCTATGTCGACATCGGCGCCACCTTCAAGTTCAGCGACCGTGTGTCCCTCTATGGCAAGGTCGACAATCTGTTCGACAAGGATCCGGTCGCGTCGCCCCAGACCAACACCGGTCTCGACATCAACCCGGCGCTCTACGACACGCTGGGCCGCGTCTACCGCGCCGGTGTCCGCTTCAATTTCTGATAAAACATAACATCTCTCCCCCCAAACTTGTCCCGGTCCTGCACGGCCGGGACATCTTCTTTTTACGGAGCCTGATAGATGTATCGTGGATTGAGCGGAGCCTGCGCATCCGTCCTGCTGTGCCTGGCCGCCGCGCAGCCCGCCGCCGCTTCCCCGTCCGTCTATACCGCCATGCCCGACGATGCGCGGGCCGTGACGGTGAAGGGCGTGGGCGATGGCCGCGCCGATGACAGCGCCGCGATCCAGCAGGCGCTCGACGCCGCCGCCGCGACGCCCGGCGGCGGCATAGTCTTCTTGCCCCAAGGCACCTATCGCATCAGCCGCACCCTGTTCCTCTGGCCCGGCGTGCGCATCTTCGGCATTGGTGCCCAGCGCCCGACGATCCTGCTCGGTGCCAACACACCCGGCTTCCAGCGCGGCGTCGCCCATATGCTGATCTTCACCGGTGGCAAGCGTCAGACCGACAAGGAAAGCTGGCCCGCCGCCTTCCCGCCGGCCGGCAGCGTGCCGTTCGACAAGACAATTGCCGACGCCAATCCGGGCACCTTCTATTCCGCGCTCGGCAATATCGATTTCCGCATCATGGACGGCAATCCGGCGGCGACCGCGATCCGCTTCCATTCCGCCCAGCACAGTTTCGTCAGCCATGTCGATTTCGACATCGGGTCGGGCCTCGCGGGCCTCTACCATGTCGCCAACGAGGCGGAGGATCTGCATTTCAAGGGCGGCCGCTATGGCATCCTCGCGGAAAAGACCTCGCCGGCCTGGCCCTTCGCCCTGGTCGATGCCACGTTCGAGGGACAGCGCGACGCCGCCATCCGCGAGCATGAAGCGGGCCTGACCCTGCTCAATGTCGCCTTCCGCAATGTGCCGGTCGGGATCGAGATCGACCGGGGCTATGGCGACTGGCTCTGGGGCCAGGATGTCCGCTTCGAGAATGTGTCGAAGGCTGGCGTCATCATTTCCAACGAGAAGAATGTCTATACCCAGGTCGGCTTCCAGAATGTGCTGGCCGCCAACACGCCAACCTTTGCCCGCTTCCGCGAAAGCGGCCGGACGGTGGCGGGACAGGGGAAGGCCTATAAGGTTGCCTCCTTCACCCATGGCCTGACCCTGCCGGGCCTTGGCCGGATCGGCGACTATAAGACCGACATGCAGGCGCAGCCGATCGCCAGCCTGCCGGCGCCCGGCGCGCCCGCCATCCGCCCGCTGCCTCCGGTCTCCGAATGGGTGAATGTCCGCACATTGGGGGCGAAGGGCGACAATAGCACGGACGACACTGCCGTGCTGCAGAAGGCGATCGACAGCTATCGCGTCGTCTACCTCCCCGTCGGCTTCTACAAGGTCAGTGACACGCTGCGGCTGCGCGCCGACACGGTGCTGCTCGGCCTCCACCCCAGCCTGACCCAGATCGTCCTGCCCGATGGCACGCCCGCCTTTCAGGGTGTCGGCGTGCCCAAGGCGCTCATTGAAAGCGCGCAGGGTGGCGACGCGATTGTCGCTGGCCTGGCGCTGGACACCAGCGGCGCCAATCCGCGCGCGACCGGCCTGTTGTGGAAGGCCGGTGCCAACTCGATGGTCAACGACGTCAAGTTCCAGGGCGGTCATGGCACCGATGCCTTCGACGGCAGCCGGCGCAATCCCTACAACAACAACGCCACCGCCGATCCCGACGCATCGCGCCGCTGGGGCGGCCAATATGCCAGCCTCTGGGTGACGCAGGGCGGCGGGGGCACCTTCGCCAATATCTGGAGCCCCAGCACATTCGGCCATCCGGGCATATTGATCTCCGACACGGACACGCCGGGCCGGTTGATCCAGGCCTCGGTCGAACATCATGTCCGCACCGAAATCGGCCTCAACCGCGTCGCCAACTGGGAATTGCTGGCGCCCCAGACCGAGGGGGAGGCGGGCGAGAGCGGCGATGCCGTCGCGCTCGAAATCCGCGACTCCCGCAACATCTTGGTCGCCAATTTCCACGGCTATCGCGTCACCCGCACGCGCAAGCCTGCGCCGACCGCCGTGTCGCTCTATAATTCCCACGACATCCGCTTCCGCAACGTCCATGTGAACGCGGAAAGCGGGGTCGGCACCTGCGACGAAAATGGCTGCGGCACCTTCTTGCGCCTCACCAAATATCCGTTCGAGAATGCGATTCAGGACATCAGCCACGGCCTTGAAGTGCGCGAGCGCGAATTCGCCGTGCTCGACGTGCCGGCGAAGCCCGATCCGGTCGCCCCCTCGACCTTCGGCGGCGCCAGCGTGGAGAAACTCGCTGATGGTTTCTACGGGTTGGGCGGCGGCGCGGTGGACGCACAGGGCCGGCTCTATTTCATCGACCGCTTCTTCCAGCGCATCTGGCGCTGGTCCGACGCGGGCCGGCTGGAGATGATCCGCGACGCCGCGCTCGATCCGGTGAACCTGACCATCGACAAGTCGGGTAATCTGCTCGTCCTCTCCTCCTATGGCCGCAACGGCACCGTCTACAGCGTCACCCCCGGCGCGCCGGACACGCAGGTCAGCGTCATCCCGGCGACGCCTACGGGGCAGGGCAGCGCGGCCACGATCTTCCCGGTCAACTGGTGGGTGAATGGCGAGTTTAGGGACCAGATCGATCCCAAGACCTATGCGTTCACCACGCTTGCCGACATGTTCGCCCGCGACGCCGCACAGTCCAATGCGCAGGCCTATGTCTCGCCCGACGGCAGCATTGCCCTGCCGGCCTGGCGCGTCTTCGCCCAGGGACCGGTCGACCATCGCGGCCTGCGCTTCTCGCATACGCTCGACAGCTATGGCTTCGTCCAGGGCAAGCCGGGCCAGCGCATCTATGTCACCAACGGATCGGAAAACCGCACCTACAGCGCGCTGGTCGCCGGCAACGGTACGCTCACCGACCTCAAGCCCTTTGCCGATCGTGGTGGCGAGGGCGTGGTCAGCGATGCGCAGGGCCGGGTCTATGTCGCCAATGGCCATGTCTTCGTCTACGCGCCCGACGGCAAGCCGATCGGCCGGATCGACGTGCCCGAACGGCCGCTACAGCTGCTGTTCGGCGGCCCGGACGGCAAGACCCTGTTCATGTTGTCGCACCACGGCCTTTACGCGGCGCGGGTGGAATAGGGGATCAAATTATCAGTCCGGGGATGATCTTGTTCGTCTCCAGACTGCCTGTGCCCCAGCGGTCGACCGGCACGCCCATCGCCTGTTGCAGGGTCAGGCCGACGCGGCTGACCGGCGATCCGTCGCCGGTGATATATTGGCCGGTATGGATGCGTCCGCCGGCCGACCCCGCCGTCATCATCGGGATATTGTCGATCGTGTGGAATTTGGCGAACTCGGTCTCGCTATGGGCAAAGACCAGGCTGTTATCCAGCAGGGTGCGGTCGCCCTCCTTCACCGCGTCCATCGCCTTGATGAAATAGGTCCAGGCCTCCATGCACTTGTCGACATAGAAGGTGACTTCGGGCTGATAGCCCAACCGGTTGTCCAGCACCTCCTCATGGGTCAGCTGATGATGGGTGATGGTGCTGCCCACGCGCGTCAGCGACGACGCGCCATTGTTGAAGTTCATGTTGAACAGCCGGACATTGTCGCACGCCATCGCCATCACCAGCAGATCGGTCATGATCTCGTGATTGCGCATGACATTCTCGATCTCGGCGTTGACCGGCAGGTCGGGCACCTTGGGCGGCACGATACAGGCCTGCATCGGCGCCGGCTTGGTCAGTTGCACGTCAAGCTGGTTTTCCAGCTGCCGCAGCGAGGTGAAATATTGGTCGAGACGCTGCCTGTCGGCCGCGCCCAGCCGCGCCTCCAGCGCCTGGCGCTGGTCGGACACGCCGGATAGGACACTGCGCCGCGCCATCACCGCCGGATCGGGGGTGAAGGTCGCGCTGTTGGGATCATGGAAGCCCGCGCCGAACAGCCTTGTATACAGGGCGGCGGGCGACACTTCCGCCGGGTTGAGATTGCCATTGCCGCGCCCGGACAGCGAATTGCGCGGATCGCCGGTTGCCGACAGTTCGATCGAGCGGAAGCGGGTGCGGGTGCCGATCACATCGCCGATCGACACGTCGAAGGACGGCCCCGGCAGGCCCCGGTCGGAATCGATCGCCATGCCGGTGCGGATGCCGATGCCGCCGCTGATGTGCGGCAGGTTGGGCTTGCCGTCGAGCGGCAGGGTGAAGTCGCCCAGGATATTGACCTTGTGCTTGAGCGCCTCGATCGAGGCCAGTTCGACCTTCAGCTCATAATCTTTGCCGGCGGCGCTGGGGAACCAGCGCGGCGGATTGACGCCCAGCCCCCAGAACCAGGTGCCGAAACGGATCGGCATCGGCGCGCCGGTCGCCGCCATGGCGGTGCCGTTGCCGTCGAGGAAGATGTCGAGCAGCGGCAGGCCGACGGCCACGGCCATGCCGTTGACCATGCCGCGCAGCGCGGTGCGGCGATCGAGGGTGAAGCTCATGGGCGGTCTCCTTCGCGGATATGCGGGCTGGTCATCATCGCGACCTGGGGTTTCGCCAGCGGCGGCGTGCTGACGCGATAGGCATCGGCCATGGTCGCGACCCGCAGGAACAGCGCCTGGATGCGGTAGCCGTCGGCGGCGAAGCCCTGTTCCAGCGCCATCGCAGTCGCTTCCTCATCCTGCGGCATCCGGCCGGTCGCATATTGGAAGGCGCGGCCGGCAACGCATTCGGTGGTCGATTTGCTCGCCGCCAGCGCCTGGCCCAGGCCGACATTGCCCTTGAAGGCGGTGCCCTCGAACACGCCGGCGGTATCGATCGGCGCGTCATTCTCGGTCCGGCGGAAGGCGCCGATGCCGTCGAACCGCTCCAGCGGCAGGCCCAGCGGGTCGGTGATCTTATGGCAGGCGGCACAGACCGGATCGCTATTATGGGCGTTCAGGCGAATGCGCGCGGTCGGCATCGCCTTGTTGCCGACATCCTGTACGGCGGTGAAATTGACGTTGCCGGGCGGATTGGGCACCGGCTGGCACAGCAGCAGTTCGCGGATCGCCCGGCCGCGCAGGGTCGGCGAACTGCGCCCCGAATGAGAATAGAGCGCCAGGAAGCCGGCCTGGCCCAGCAGCCCGGCGCGATCGTCGCCATCGGCAAATTCATAGGGCACCCAGCCCTGCATGCTGGAGACCTTGGCCTGATAGAGCGGCCCCAGCGCCCGGTTGATGAAGGTCCGCCGGGTGGTGAACAGGTCGCGATAGTCGCCCTGTCGCGTCACCAACTGGTCGACGATCATGCGCAGCATCTGTTCGGACAGGGCCGACGCGACATCGGGGTTGAAGCGGGGATAGACGATCTGGTCCTTGGCCATTTCGTCGAACTTCTCGAACAACAGCATGTCGGCGAAGAAGGCGCGCACGCCATCCTCCAGCCGGGACGAACGGACCATTTTCTGCGCGATCGCTGCGAGCTGCGCGGGATCGGTGAGCTTGCCCTCGTCGGCCGCGCGCAGCAGCGCCTCATTGGGCGTCGTGTTCCACAGCAGGTAGCTCAACCGCGCGGCGCGGGCATGGTTGTCGAGCCGCAGGCTGCCGGGCGCTTCGGGGTCGGGCTCTGCGCTCTCGATGATGTAGAGGAATTGTGGCGATACCAGCATGGCGGCGAGCGCCAGCTGCATCCCGTCATAGAAGCCCTGGCCATCGCCAGCGCCCTTGCCGGCCATCATGACGAAGGCGCCGATCTCCTCCTGAGTCATCGGCCGGCGAAACAGGTAGCGGCCGATCGGCATCAGCGTCCGTGCGGCGCAATCGGCGTCGGGCGCGGCCGCGTCGCGCGGGGCGCAGGGCATGAACTGGGCGCGGCGATCCGGCGCAAACACCTGCGCGGCGATATTGCGCGCCATCGCATCGAACTGCTCCAGTCCGGCGGGTGAGATGGTCGATGCGCTGGCGCCGGTCGCGATCAGCTCATGCACCGGCCGCACGATCGGCTCGAACCGGCCTGCCACCTTGATGTCCGCGCCGAAGATATCGGCGATGCTATTGCGATATTGCGCTTCGGTCAGGCGGCGCATCCCCGCCACCTGGCCCAGCGGCGTCTTCAAGGGCGCGAAGCTGGCGTCGGGCGTGGCGGCGGTCTGCGGTGCCTTCTCGACCGTGCAGGCGCTCAGCATCAGCCCGGCGAGCAACGCCCAGCGCGCCCTATGGCGAAACGGTCGGCTCATCGCTGCGCCACCTTGGCCTGGGGCAGGCGGTCGGTGACGAAGGCGGGCACGGCCCAGGCCTCCATGCCGCTGGAAATGCGGCGGCACTGGCCGGTCGCCGGATCGCGATCGCCATCGGCCATCGCCTTCAATGCCGCATACATGGCGGCGCAGTCATAGCCCGCCGTAGTCGCCGCGCCCTCGCCACCGACCGAGGCGCTGGCCATCACGTTCCAGATCGGCTGATAGCCGCCGACGATGCCCTTGATCGATCCGTCCGGCTGGAAGGTGAAGCGCAGCCGCGCCCGGGTGAAATCATATTCGTTGCGGCGGCCACGAATGTCGCGTTCCGACCCCTGACCCCAATTCTGCTTCAGCTTGATATGGGCCGGCTCGGTGGTCAGCACGCCGTTGACGATCCGACCTTTCAGCACATTGCGATGATCGGCATTGGCGGTGACGCTGTAGCTGGCGCCGGGGATGAAATTCTGGCGTGAATCCACCACCGCCCGATCTTCGGTATTGGCGTAGATCACCGTCACGTCGGGATCATTTTCCAGACTGTCGACGCCGGTCAGCAGCAGCAGCTGGCTATGTTCGCCGCTCACCAGAAACTGGGTCAGGCCCTTGACGATGTCGCCGCCCGTGCCGTCGACCCCGCGCCAGGTCCGCACGCAGCCCATTGCCCGCCACATCTGGTTGTCGACGCCCGGTTCGCCCGCAGGCCCGGTGAAATTGGCATGGCCGCAGGTGTCGTCCGCCGCCGCGCCGTCCGCGTCATCGTCCAGGTTCAGCCCCTGCGCGACCTTGCCCTGCACCATGCGCTGGGGCGGTCGGTCGAACTTGTCGGGATGAGTGCAGATATTGATATTGTCGGGACCAAAGGCATAGCCGGTCCAGCGCGTGGTCAGTTCCTTCTCGTTCGCCTTTTCCAGCAACCGCGTCCGCTCGCCGACCGGCTGGGTCTGCAGGTAATTTTCGCGCAGGGTCGCGGCCAGGCCCTGGGGGCAATCCTCCTTCCCCTGATAGATGGCCGGCGCGAAATGACTGACGACGAAGCCCATCTCGCCATTGGCGGGCGGTGCGGGCAGCGCTGCGGGTGCGGCCGGTTTCGCGGGCGCATCGCCCTGCGCGGAGGCCGACGCCGCGAGCGGCAGCGCGGCCAGCAGCAGGACCAGTGTGCGATGATTCTGCACGATCATCCTTTCCTTGCGAAATATCATGGGATCAGCGGTTCGGCCTCGGCGGGAATATCCGCCGGGTCGTCGCCCGCGATTGTGAAGACCGGCCGGTCGCGATAGGCCCATTGGGCGCGGTCGCCATCGGGCCGGACGGTCCAGGCGCCCATGCCCCGCCGCGCCATGCCCGCCGGGAAGACGCGCCAGTCGGCGCAGGCCGTGCCACAGGCTTTGCCCTTATGCGTCACCAGCAAATTGCCCTGGCCATCGACCAGCAGATAGCGCCCGTCCACCAGCCGCGCCGTCACATCGGCCGGCGCGTCGATCTTGGGCGCGGCCGGCACATATTTCAGGCTGTTCCAGACCAGCCCGTCCTCGCCCTCATGGCCGATCGTGCCGGGCCGCTCGCCGGCATGGGTGAAGACCAGATTGACCCGTTTATAGACCCATTGCGGCCCGCTCGGTCCCTGCATCACGATCCAGTCGGGGCCATCCTGCTTCAGCCGGGGCGCCTTGCGATCGCCGCCGAACTCGGGCGGGGCAGGCACGATCTCCGCCTTGGCGGGCGCGGCCAGCGGCGTCCATTGGGTCAGGCAATCGCCCGAACACCAGAGCGGCTGATGTCCGATCCGCCCGGTCACGGCGCGCATATCCATGCCATAGAGGGTGCGGCCATGGGCATCGACATAGACGCTTTGGTCACCGACCTTGCGGACGCTGACACCGGCCGGCAGTGGCTCGCCGCTCGCCGCCTCCGGCGGTAGGTCGGCGGCCTGCGCCCAGAGCGCAGCCGGCTGCACCAGCCACAGGATCGCGGCCGCCCGGCGCCACATCAGCGCTTCTCCTCAACGCGGAAGCTGCGGTGGCAGGTGCCACAGCTCTGCCCCAGCGTCTTGGCCGCAACCCGCATCTTCGCCACATCGCCGCTCGCCGCGACGGTGGCAAAGCTGTTGGCCTGCGTGGTGAAGCCGTCCTGCGCCGCCTTGAATGCGGCTGGCTGGCTCCAGATTTCCGGCTTGGCCGCCGTCTTGACGCCGGGCTTCGGACCGCTGCCGGCCGGGAACCAGCCCTGTTGCTGGCGGGCATAGTCGCGGATCTGCCGCGCCGAAATCTGGATCACATAGGTTTGCGGCGTGGCCGATTTCAGCTCGTCATTGATATTCTTGAACGCCGCGCCGACCTCGCGGAAGCCCGCGATCCGGGTGGCGACGATATCGCCGGGTGCCGCCGCCAGCGGTGCCGCGCAGAGCAGCGCCAGCATCGCGGCCGGCCGCTTCATCCGCGCTGTATCGTGCATCCTCATCCTCGTCCCTTTCATGTCTGTCACAGCATCGGATCGGCAAAGACCCACCAGGCGAGGGTGCCCGCCAGCAGGATGGCGACGGCGAAGGCGACAGGCGACGCGCGCCGCACCGCCACCGGCTCGCCGGTCACTTTCGTCCGGCCGCTGACCATCGGCCCGATCAGGTTGCGCCGTCGTACCAGCAGGTAGAACAGCACCGCCGCGACATGCAGGCCGATCAGCACCTGCAGGATGGTGAAGCTGATGCCGTGGATGTCGGAGGCGAGCCGGCCCTGATCGAAATCGACCAGATGCGACAGCGGCCCGGATTCGATGCCGTCGATATCGACCGCGAACAGGCCAGTGCCGACCTGCACCGCCAGCGCCAGCAGCATCGCCACCACGCTCCAGCCGCCCAGCGGATTATGGCCCGGCGCCGCGGGCGCGCGGCCGGTCAGATAGGCGAGGATCGCCCGCGGTCCGCGCAGGAACTGGGCAAAGCGCGCCGGTCCGGACCCGATCAGGCCCCAGATCAGGCGAAAAACGATCAGGAACAGCACGGCCTGGCCCGACAGGCGATGCCAGTCCATGTGATAGGTTTCCGCGCTCCACCAGGAAAAGCCGATCAGGCCGACCAGCGCCCAGTGGAACAGGCGGATGGGCAAGTCCCAGACATATTGACGCGCGGGGTTCGCCATTAGCTCTTCTTCGCCCAGCTGTCGCACACGCCTTCGGCCGGCACGATGCCGCCGCTCAGCAGCGCGCATTTGCCGCAGCCCGGCTGGGCGGCGGTGAAGAAGGCGCAGAGGCCGCAGCGCCTGGCCGCATCGGTCGATGTGCGAAAGCCCAGCGACTTGCGCATGCTCTTCTGCGCGGCGGACAGGCTGGCCGGATCGATACATTCGGCGGCCTCGGCGATGCTGGCCAGCCCCAGCGGCACGCAGGCGATCAGGCCCAGCGCCGATCGGCGGCTCCAGTGACGGACATGATGATCGCTTGCCGCCATGCGGCCCACTCCTCTTCCCTGCCGGCCCGGTTGCTCCGGTCCTCTTGTGCGTTCCTTCTAGCAGGGGGGCGCCGGATTAATTTGTCAGCGCCGACAAAATCGGCGCAGAATGCAGGCGCTTATTCCGTCCTTTGTGTCGGGCCTGACAAAATCCGGCGCGGGCCGGCGGCTAGAAGAAGCGGAATGGGAAGAGGAGGGATGAGGGTGACAGCGAAGCTGACAGGCGACAGCGCGCCGGGCGACACGCATATCCTGATCGTTGATGACGATCCGTCGCTGCGCGCGCTGGTCCGCGTTTTCCTGATGCAGGAAGGCTATGTCGTCAGCGAAGCCGCCGATGGCCCGGCGATGCGCGCCATCCTCGCCCATCAGCCGGTCGATATCATCGTCCTCGACGTCATGATGCCGGGCGAGGACGGGCTGTCGATCGCCCGCTCGCTCGCGGGGCAGCAGGATGCCGGCATCATCATGGTGTCGGCGCTGGGGACGGAGGGCGACCGGATCACCGGCCTGGAAATGGGCGCCGACGATTATCTGCCAAAGCCGCTGTCGCCGCGCGAACTGCTCGCCCGCATCCGCGCGCTGCAGCGCCGCCGTCGTCCGGTCGCCGACACCCGCCAGCCGGTGCTGGCCCATTATCATTTCGAAGGGTGGCAGCTCGATCCGGTGCGACGGGTACTGCGCGATCCGGCCGGCATCATCATCAGCCTGTCGGAGGGGGAGTTCGCCCTGCTGCTCGCCTTCATCGAACATCCCCAACAGATATTGAACCGCGACGCGCTGGTCGAACTGGCGCGCGGCGAGGATGCCGATGTGTTCGACCGGGCGATCGACACCCAGGTCAGCCGCTTGCGCCGCAAGCTCGGCACCCGCGCGCGTGGCGAGCTGATCCACACCGTCCGGTCCGAAGGCTATATCTTCCAGGCGCCGGTGCAGCGCGGATGAAGGCGGGCTTCCTGCGCTGGGCCAATTCGATCCACGCCCATCTGCTGGCGCTGGCCCTGGTCGTGATCCTGACGCTGACCGCCTTCAGCCTGACCCTGCTGCTCTATTTCATTCCGCCCGAACGGGTGCCGCTTTCGGTCTATGAGATTGCCCGCATCGTCCATGGCCAGCCCCTGCTGCGCGACGAGCCGGTGGTGCATGAGGCGCGGCAGGCCGCCGCGCCGCCGGCATCGACCGACCCGGCCGATCGGCTGATCGCCGCGCTGCTGGCCCGGCGCCTCAGCCTGCCGGCGGCCAATGTGCGCATCCGCCTCGACCCCGGCGATCGTGAGCGGATCGGCCAGTTCGTAGCGGAGATGCAGCTTTACGGCCCCGATGGGCTCGCCGATCCCTTCATCCTGGGCACCTTCACCGCTGCGATCCGCCAGCCTGATGGTCAGTGGCGGATGATCACGCGCGAGGCGCGGGGCGGGCGGTCGCTCTGGCGGCTGCTCGGTCAATATGCCTTCCTCGTCGGCATCCTGCTGGTGGTGCCGCTCAGCCTCTGGTTCAGCGCGCGGCTGACTCGCCCGATCCGCGCCTTTGCCGCCTCGGCCGAGCGAATGGGGGCAGGGCAGGAGGAACAGCCGATCCCGCTCGACGGGCCGAGCGAGATCCGGCTGGCGGCGCAATCGATCAACGAGATGCAGGCGCGCATCGCCCGCTATGTGCGCGAGCGAACCTCGGTCGTCGGGGCGATCGCCCATGATCTGCGCACGCCGCTGTCGCGCCTCCATTTCCACCTCACCGCCGCGCCCGCGCCGGTGCGGATCGCGGCCGAGGAGGAAATCCGCCAGATGGAGGCGCTGATCGGCACGACGCTGGATTTCGTCGACAATGAAAACCGCCCCCGCCTCAAGGAGCCGCTCGACCTTGGCCTGCTGGTCGAGGGGCTGGTCGATGATTTTGCTGACATGGGCCGTGACGTGACCCTGACGGGCGCGGAGCCTGTCATCATCGCGGGTGACATGATCCTGCTCAAGCGGCTGTTCACCAACCTGATCGACAATGCGATCAAATATGGCGACCGCGCGCGGGTGCGGGTGATGCGCGACGAGGGGCGGGCGATCGTCACGATCGAGGATGACGGGCCGGGCATGGAACAGGCCGATATCGCCCGCGCCTTCGAGCCCTTCTATCGCGGCGAACCTTCCCGCAACCGCAGCACCGGCGGCGTGGGCCTCGGCCTGTCGATCGTCCAGTCGGCGGCGCAGGCGCATCAGGGCCGGGTGCTGCTGGCGCGCGCGCCCGATGGTGGGCTGCGCGCGCAGGTCGAGCTGCCGGTTTAGAGCGTTTTCTAATCAGGTGGAATCACCTGATGACCAGGAAAACGCGTTAAACCAAAAACTTAGAGCAACCGATCTGACGCAGTCGGATCGGAATTTGCTCTAAAGCCCTTCCGCCTCCACCCATTGCGCGCCGGTCAGCGCGCGCGCCATGTCCCAGCTATGGCGGCGGATATCGGGCACGGCGACGATTTCCCAATGGGCGCCGCGCGTCATCGGCCCGACCACTAGCAACCGCTCCTGCGCGCTGCCGTCGCGCGCGATGGCATGGCCCTGCCGGTTGGTGTCGATGCCGATCGCCAGCGCATCGGGCCGGATCGCGCCGCGATCCGCCAGCCGGCGCAGCAGCACATCGTCGGCCCGGCCCAGATCGGCCAGCGGCCCGGTGCAATTGACCACCCGCGCCACCCGGATATCCTGCACCTGTTCGCTGCCGCGCGGCCGCCATTGCACGATCAGTCCCTCGCCGGCGTCCTGCGCGCCGATGATCCGGCCCGCCGCGATCCGCAGCCGCCCGCTCGCCTGCATCGCGGCGATCCGTTCGGCCACCTGCGGCGCGATGCGGTGGCGATGCACGTCCCAATAGGGCCGGGCGTGGCGCAGGAAGCGCGCCCGTTCGACCGGGGAGGTGGCCCGCCATATATCCTGGGTGAAGGGGCGCAGTTCATCGACCGCGCGGCGCCAGCCGACCGCATCGGCCCGCTGGCGGATGGTGCGGACCAGCCCGGCGCAATGGGCGGCCGGCCGTTCGCGCAGGGCAGGGAAGGGCGTGGCCGGCGCATGGCTGTGCGGCACCAGCCCGCGCCGCGACAGCGCCAGGATCGATCCGCGAAAGCCGGCGCTGTCCAGCGTCTGCGCGCAGTCCACCGCGGTCAGGCCCGTGCCCAGCAGCAGTATCTTGTCGCTCGGCGTCAGCCCCTCGGCAATGTCCGCGCCCCAGGGCTCGGACACATAGAGCGGGGGCGTCTTGTCCCGGAATGGCGGCAGGTCATGCGGCGGCAGATTGCCCGGCGCCAGCGCCACCGCGTCGGCCGTCAGCATCTGACCCGACGCCAGTTCGACGACACAGCCATCGCCGGTCATGCGGATGTCGACCGCCGCGTCATCGATCACGTCCAGCCGGTCGCCCGCCTCGGCGCGGGTCTTGTCCAGCAGCGCGGACAGATAGCGGCCATAGGTCGCGCGCGTCGCGAAGCTGGCATCCGACCCGCCGCTCGTTTCCGCCAGCCATTGCGCGAAATGGCCCGGTTGGTCGGGAAAGGCGCTCATGTTGCCGGCGCGGACGTTGAGCATATGGTCGGGCAGGGCGCTGCCGAACGCGACGCCCTTGCCCAGCCGTTCCGGCCGCCGCTCGACCAATGTCACCCGCATCGTCCCGTAGCGCAGCAGGTTGATCGCCAGCAGCGTGCCGCTGAACCCGCCACCGACGATGACCAGGTGGGAAACGTGGAACATGGGGGACATCTCTCCGGGCAGGGCAGGGGCTGTCAGATAGAGCAGTCCGTCGGGTCGCTGTCGAGGGGCCGGCACAGGTCGCGCCTTATGCCCGCCTCATCCCGCAGACGGGGCGATCCGACCGAAGGTCCAATTGCACCTACACCCTGCTTTGCGTTCTTCTGCGGCGGAAAGACGATCACAAAATCGACCCAGGAGACAAGATGATGCTGCAACAGGCGCTGGATAAATTCGCCGGCCAGACCCTGATCCGCGACCGCTACGACAATTATATCGGCGGCCAGTGGACGGCACCGGCCAAGGGGCAATATTTCGACAATATCTCGCCGGTCACCGGCCAGGTCGTGTGCCAGGTCGCGCGCGGCACGGCGGAGGATATCGAGGCCGCGCTTGACGCCGCCCATGCCGCCAAGGACGCCTGGGGCAAGATGTCGTCGACCGAGCGGTCGAACATCCTGCTCAAGATGGCCGATCGCATGGAGGCCAATCTCGACCTCATCGCGCTCGCCGAGACGATCGACAATGGCAAGCCGATCCGCGAGACCACCCATGCCGACATTCCGCTCGCGATCGATCATTTCCGCTATTTCGCCGGCTGCGCCCGCGCCCAGGAAGGTTCGATCAGCGAGATCGACCATGACACCATCGCCTATCATTTCCACGAGCCGCTGGGCGTCGTCGGTCAGATCATCCCCTGGAACTTCCCAATCCTGATGGCGGTGTGGAAGCTGGCGCCCGCGCTCGCCGCCGGCAACTGCATCGTGCTCAAGCCCGCCGAGCAGACGCCGATGTCGATCCTGGTGCTGCTCGAAGTGATCGGCGATCTGTTGCCGCCCGGCGTGCTCAACGTCGTCAACGGCTTCGGCGTGGAGGCGGGCAAGCCGCTGGCATCGAACAAGCGGATCAGCAAGATCGCTTTCACCGGCGAGACCACGACCGGCCGGCTGATCATGCAATATGCGTCGGAAAACCTGATTCCCGTCACGCTGGAACTGGGCGGCAAGTCGCCCAACATCTTCTTCGAGGATGTGATGGATGCGGATGATGATTATTTCGACAAATGCCTCGAAGGCTTCGCCATGTTCGCGCTCAACCAGGGTGAGGTCTGCACCTGCCCCAGCCGTGCGCTGATCCAGGAATCGATCTACGAGAAGTTCATCGAACGGGCGATCGCGCGGGTAAAGGCGATCAAGCAGGGCAGCCCGCTCGATCCCTCGACGATGATCGGCGCCCAGGCGTCGAACGACCAGCTCGAAAAGATCCTCTCCTACATCGCGATCGGCAAGGAAGAGGGGGCGCAAGTGCTGACCGGCGGCGATCGCGCCACCCATGACGGCGAACTGGCTGAGGGCTTCTATGTGACGCCCACCGTGCTCAAGGGCCATAACAGGATGCGCATCTTCCAGGAGGAGATTTTCGGCCCGGTGCTGGCCGTCACCACCTTCAAGGATGAAGCGGAGGCGCTCGCCATCGCCAATGACACGCTCTACGGCCTGGGCGCAGGCGTGTGGACCCGCGACGGCGCCCGTGCCTATCGCATGGGCCGGGGCATCCAGGCCGGTCGCGTCTGGACCAACTGCTACCACGCCTATCCGGCCCATGCGGCCTTTGGCGGCTACAAGCAGTCGGGCATCGGTCGCGAAAATCACAAGATGATGCTCGACCATTATCAGCAGACCAAGAATCTGCTGGTCAGCTACAGCCCCAAGGCGTTGGGCTTCTTCTGACGGATCCACAGCGGAGCGCCCCTTCTCTCTCCTTTCTTGGCGCTCCGCACCTTTGGCGGGCATCCTCCCCCGGATGCCCGCCAGCTTTGCTTCTGCCAGTTTTGCCTTTGGCGGTTTTGGTTCTGAAGGATCGGATCGATGGCCGATTGTCCTGCCCGCATTCTCGCCACGCCCGCGGCCGACGCGCTGATCGCGCGCCTGACCGACCAGCATGGCCCGCTGATGTTCCACCAGTCTGGCGGCTGCTGCGACGGTTCGGCGCCGATGTGCTTCCCGCGCGGCGAGTTCAGGGTCGGCCCGCAGGATGTGCTGCTGGGCCATGTCGCGGGCGATGTGCCGGTGTGGATCGGCGCGGCCCAGTTCGAATATTGGCGCCATACCCAGGTGACGATCGACGTGGTGCCGGGGCGGGGCGCCGGCATGTCGCTCGAAAGCCCGGAGGGGCAGCGCTTTATCGTCCGCTCGCGCGTCTTCACCGATGCGGAGGCGGATCTGCTGGAAGCCGCTGGAGAGCCGGCGCGTGGTGGCTGAGCGGCGCTTCATCGAACATGCGCTGCGTCCGCAGGTGGTGGGCGAGATGCAGTTGCGCCGCGAGCCCGCGCTGACGGTCCCGGCACGGATGATCCAGCTTGTCCGCCTGCTCGATGCGGGCGCGCGCACGGCGGAACTGGCGGCCTTGCCCGCCATGCCGGGCGATCTGCGTCCGGGGCATGACAGCCGCCATCGCGAGACCCGGCTGGGCGCCGATATCCATCTTCACTGGGAACAGCATAGCGAGGCCAGCACGGTCACCCTGGTGCGCAGCGGCAGCGACCCGGTCGGCTGGGATTTTCCCGACGCGGCCGACGCCCGTGCCGCGATCGCCTGGGCCGAATATCTGCCGGGTGCGGTGATCCGCGCCGTGCGGCTGGCGATCGTCGCGGATGAGGCCGCCGCTGCAGAGCTGGTGGCCAGTGCCGGGTTCCCGGCGGGCCAACTCGTCACCTGTCATGTCGGTGGCGGCGCGCGCATCTGGACCGATTTCCGCATCCATGATGATGGCTATGGCCGGATGGTGGTGGCGGCCAATGGCCTACTGCCCGGCGATCTTGCCCGCTGCGTCCAGCGGCTGCAGGAACTGGGTAATTATCGCAATCTGGCGCTGCTTGGCCTGCCGCCCGCGCGCACGGCCTGGGCCGATCTCGACTGGCTGGAACAGGCGCTGGAGCAGGTCGGCCGGGCGCTGGCCGCCGGCGAGGTGCGCGACGATGTGCTGCTGGGGCGACTGATCCAGTTGTCCGCCGACATATTGTCGATCGACAGCGGCTGCGCCTATCGGATGAGCGCGACCGCCGCCTATGGCCGGATCGTCGCCAGTCGCCTCGCCGAACTGGATGTCGTGCCGATCGCCGGCCATCGCTCGCTCGCCGACTTCACCGAAAGGCGGCTCTGGCCCGCCGTGCGCACCTGCGCGGCGCTGACCGATCGGCTGGCGCTGCTCAACGGCCGCGCGGCGCAGTTCACCGCCCTGCTGCGCACCCGGATCGAAACCCATATCGAAAACCAGAATGGTCGCCTGCTCGCCTCGATGGACCGCAGCGCGCGGATGCAGCTCCAGCTTCAGCAACTGGTCGAGGGGCTGTCGACGGTGGCCGTCAGCTATTATGCGCTGGGCCTGCTCTCCTATCCGCTCAAGGCCGTGGAAAAGCACTGGCCGCGCCTGTCCGCGACGCTGCTGCTGGGGCTTGCCATGCCATTCGTCGCATTGCTGGTCTTCCACCTGATCCACGGCGCCAAAAGCCGGCTTGTTTCGCGTGACAGGCCGGTGGAACCCGCTACATGATAATGCCCCAAAGCATAAGAAAATGGGCGATGGGGAGAGACAATGGCGACAGGCGCAGGGGTAAGGGCAGGGATAGGATTTGCGTCCTCCCATGCCGATGATCCGTTCGAGGCGATGGCGGATCTGGTGGACCAACTTGGCACGGAGCCGCTCGCCGGCGCCGTGATCTTCTGTTCCCAGCATTATGACCGGGACAGCCTGGCGCGGGCGATCAACCTGCACAGCGAATGCACCACCGTGATCGGCTGCACCAGCTCGGGCGAACTGACCGATGCAGGCTATGATCATGACAGCCTGACCGTGATCGGCTTTCCTGCGGCCGATTTCTGCATGACCTCCCACTGCTTCGACGACATCGACAATTTCGATCCCGTCGCCGCGCGCGAAATCGTGCGGGCGCTGGCGGCGCAAGCGGGCCGCGACAGCCGCCGGCTGGGTGGGCTGGTCAATCATGTCGCGCTGTTCCTGGTCGACGGCCTCTCGCACCGGGAGGAATTGCTGACCATGACGATCCAGGATGCGCTGGGCGACATTCCGCTGATCGGCGGATCGTCCGGCGACGATCTCGCCTTCCGCCAGACCGCGATCTTCGATGGCGGCCGCTTCCATGCCCGTGCAGCCGTGGTGGCGATCCTCTCCTCGACCCGGCCGATGCACGTCTTCAAAGCGCAGCATTATCAGCCCGGCGCGGCCAAGATGGTGATTACCGGCGCGATCCCGCACGAACGCATCGTGACCGAGATCAATGCAGAGCCGGCCGCGGCTGAATATCTGCGTCTGGCCGGCCATGCCGGCGAGGAGCTGGGGATGGAATTTTTCGCGGCGCATCCGCCGATGGTCCGGGCCGGCGGCGAATATCATGTCCGCTCGATCCAGAGCGCCAATGCCGACGGCAGCCTGACCTTCTATTGCGCGATCGACGAGGGGATCGTGCTCAATATCGGCGAGCCGGTGGATCGGATCGCCGGCATGCGCCAGCTCTTTTCCGACCTGCACGCCCGCGTGGGCGAGGTGGACCGGATCATCGCCTTCGACTGCGTGCTCAACCGCATCGATGCCGAGCAGCGCCAGATTTCGCGCGATGTTTCCGCCCTTTATGCCGGCAACCGGGTCATCGGCTTCAACACCTATGGCGAGCAATATCATGCGTTGCACGTCAACCAGACTTTCAGCGGATTGGCGATCGGCCGATGAGCGAGCTGCGCACCGCCCTTGAAACCGACGCGGAGCTGGATGCCCTGCGCGAGGAGGTGCGCAAGCTGCGCAAGATCAACGGCGCGCTGATGGACCGGGTGGAACGTTCGACCGACATGTCGGCCAACGCCTTTTCCATGTTCGAAACCGCCATCTCGCTTGAAGCCAAGGTGCGCGACCGGACGCTCCAGCTGGAGGATGCGCTCGGCCGCCTCGCCAAGGCCAATGCCGATCTGGCCGAGGCGCATGCCGATGCCGACGCCGCGCAGGTGCGCCTGCGCGATGCGATCGAATCGATCAACGAAGGTTTCGTGCTGTTCGATGCCGAAGACCGGCTGATCCTCTATAATGAAGCCTATCTCGGCTTCTGGCCGCAGGTCGCCGAGCGGCTGGACCAGAATCTGACCTTCCACGACATCGCCCGCATTGCCGCGCACAGCCAGGGGCCGGCCGGGGCTCAGGTCGCGCCAGATCGCTGGGTGTCGGATCGCCTGGCCAAGCACGGCATCGCCGATGGTGGCCAGGTGCAGCGGCTGGCCGATGGCCGCTGGATACAGATCAACGAACTGCGCACCAGCGAAGGCGGCATCGTCGGCATCTATACCGACATTACCGAGGCGAAGGCAGAGGATGCCCGCGCCCGTGCCCGCGAACTGGCCGAACGCAATGTCGTGCTGCAATCGACGCTCGACAATCTGTCGGAGGGCGTCTGCGTGTTCGACGGCAGTGGGCAACTGGCCGCCTGGAACGACGCGCTGCGCCGGCTGCTCGCCCTGCCGGAAAATTTCGCTGGCGCGCTCGGCAGTCATGTCGATTTGTTGCGCTGGTGCCGCGAGACGCTGGCGATGGACGATCAGGGCTGTCTCGACTGGCGCGGCGGCGGCGCGGATCAGCAGGCGATGGTCTGCCTCTGCATCGCCGGGGAACGGCATTTCGAATTGCGCAGCAACGCCATGGCCGATGGCGGCCAGGTGTTCGGATTTACCGACGTCACCGACATGTTGCGCGCCCAGGTCAGCCTTCAGGAAACGGCCGAGACGCTGGAACGGCGCGTGTCGGAACGCACCGGCGAACTGGTAGACCTCAACCGCAAGCTGGAAGGCGAAGTGGCCGAGCGCCGGGCGATCGAGGCAGCGCTGATCGATGCCAAGATCGTCGCGGAAAAGGCGAACCTGTCCAAGACTCGCTTCCTTGCCGCCGCCAGCCATGACCTGCTCCAGCCGCTCAATGCGGCGCGGCTGTTCGTCGCGGCGCTGGGCGACCGGCGGCTGGCGCTGCCGACCCGCGCGCTGGTCAACCAGACCTCGACCGCGCTCGACTCGGTTGAGGATCTGCTGGAGGCGCTGCTGGAAATTTCGCGCCTCGACGCCGGTGCGATCCAGCCGGAAATCGGCCCGTTCCGCATCGATCGGCTGCTCCAGACGCTGAATGTCGAATTTGCCCCCATGGCCCGATCGGCTGGCCTTGCCTTCAGGATCGAGGCGCAGCCGCTCTGGGTCGAGACCGACCTGCGCCTGCTGCGCCGCATCCTCCAGAATTTCATCTCCAACGCCATCCGCTACACGCCGCGCGGGACGGTCTCGGTCGCCTGCATCCAGCATGACGACCGGGTGGAAATCAGCGTGACCGACAGCGGTCCCGGCATCGCGCCCGAGCAACAGGCGCTGATCTTCGAGGAATTTCGCCGGCTCGACACCCGCAGCCAGGGCAAGGGGCTGGGCCTCGCCATCGTCAAGCGGGCCAGCGACATGCTCGGCCACCCCATCACCTTGCGCTCGCAGCCGGGGCAGGGGGCGACCTTCGCCATCGCCCTGCCCATCGGCCAGCCCCAGCGCGAGGAGGATGGCGACACCGGCCAGCCGACCCGCGACCGGTCGATGCGCGACCTGTCGGTGCTGGTGGTCGACAATGAAAAGCAGATCCAGTCGGGCATGCGCACCCTGCTCACCGGCTGGGGATGCAGCGTCGTCACCGCCGACGGCTATGACCAGGCGGCCGCGCTGTTCGCCGATGGCCGCCGGCCCGACATCATCCTGGTCGACTATCATCTCAAGGACGGGGAAACCGGCGACATGGTCATCACCCGCCTGCACGATCATTTGGGTGCCCGCATACCCGCTGTCATGATCTCGGCCGATCGCGGCGAGCCGCTCAAGACCCAGCTCGCCGCCGCCAACATCCCCCTGCTCAACAAGCCGGTAAAGCCCGCCCAGTTGCGCGCGCTGCTGCGGACCATGCTGGCATGAAAGGGGACGGGGCAGGGTGTACCGCGCCATCTTCCCCCGCACGCAGAATCCCGGTAAGGGCTGGCGATGACTTCATCGCCCGCGCCGCTGACCCGCTCCCTCTTCGTCTTTTCCATCCTCTATGGCGGCATGGTCTGCATGGCCGGCGTACTGGGGGTGAAACAGGTCGCCCTGGGGCCGCTCGCGGTGGAGGCCGGCATCTTCGCCTTCCTGCTGCTGGTCATAATTTCCAGCGCCGTGTCGGAACTGCACGGGCAAAAGACCGCTACCGCGCTGGTGCGCCTGGGCTTCGTGCCGCTGCTCGTGTCGGCCGCGCTCATTCATATCGTCATCGCCCTGCCGCATGATCCGGGCATGTATCCGCCCGCCGTCGATGCCTTTCCGATCGTCGTGGGACAGGGATCGCGGATGATGCTGGCGGGCCTCATTTCCTATGGCACGTCGCAGACGCTCAACGTCTTCATCTTCTCGCGCCTGGCCGGGGGCGAGGGCCGCCTGGTCTGGCTGCGCGGCATGGTGGCCAGCGTCGTGTCGCAGATTGTCGACACTTTGCTGTTCATCACCATCTCCTTCTATGGCGAGCGGCCGATCATGGACCTGATGGTCGGGCAGATGATTACCAAGGTGCTGCTGTCGATCATCCTGGTGCCGCCGCTCATCTCCGCAGCGGTCGCATTGGGCCGTCGCCTCGATCGATAACTTGCCGTAGCGCGCATATGGGCTTATGCGCGCGCGCATGACCAGCAACTACGCCCCCGATCCCGCGCTCCTCGCGAAGGCCGAAACCCTTGTCGAGGCGCTGCCCTATATGCAGCGCTATGCGGGCAAGACCTTCGTCGTGAAATATGGCGGTCACGCCATGGGCGATCCGGAGGCTGCACGCGACTTCGCCGAGGACGTTGTCCTGATGAAGGCGGTCGGCATCAATGTCGTCGTCGTCCATGGCGGCGGGCCGCAGATCGGCGCGATGCTCAAGAAGCTGGGCGTCGAATCGCACTTCGTGAACGGCCTGCGCGTCACCGACAAGGAAACCGCCCAGATCGCCGAAATGGTGCTGGCCGGGTCCATCAACAAGGAAATCGTCGGCTGGATCAGCGGCGCGGGCGGCCGCGCGGTCGGCATTTCGGGCAAGGATGGAGGCCTCGTCCTGTGCGAGAAGGTCGGTCACAGCCGCGCGCCCGATCCCAATTCGGGCATCGAACGCCATGTCGACCTGGGCTTTGTCGGCGATCCGGTCTCGGTCGATCGTCGCATCCTCGACACGCTGACCCAGGACGGCATCATCCCGGTGGTCGCGCCCGTGGGCATCGGCGCCGATGGCCATACCTATAATGTCAACGCCGACACCATGGCCGGGGCGATCGCCGCCGAGCTTCAGGCGTCGCGCTTCTTCCTGCTGACTGACGTGCCGGGCGTGCTGAACAAGGACAAGGAATTGTTGACCGATCTCGATCCGGCGGCGATCCATGCGCTGCAGGTTGACGGCACCATCACCGGCGGCATGATCCCGAAGCTGGAAACCTGCGTCAAGGCGGTCGAGAGCGGCGTCGATGCTGCCGTCATCCTCGACGGCCGGGTGCCGCACGCCATGCTGCTGGAAATCTTCACCGATCGCGGCGCAGGCACGCTGATCCGCAAATAAGCCCGGATTTACCGGAGCAGGATCGTCGGATTGGCCCAATATATACGCTTTTCCGGCAGGGTCCGGCCGTCCGGGCCGGGCTTGTCCCAATCCTCGACCTCGACCCCGCCGCGCGAGGCATAGAAGCCGCGCGCGGCCTGATTGTCGCTGTAGCACCACAGGAACAGGCCGGTCTGCGGCCAGCCCTCGATCGCCCATTGCGCGCCGCGCGCCAGCAATGCGGTGCCAAGTCCAGTGCCGCGCGCGGCGGGCAGGGCGTGGAGATTGTCGACCAGCGTGCCCCAGCGATCATCGGCCCCGCCGATTATGCAGGTGAAGCCCATCGGCTGCCCGTCCCGTTCGGCGATGATGATGCGCTGGCCCGGCGCCGGATGTTCGAGCCGCTGTGTCCATGTTGCGAGCCGCTCGGCCTCGATCCCGCCCGCCAGATAGGCCGGGTCCATGATATGGGCATAGGCGATGCGCCAGCTTTCCACATGCATGGCGGCGATCAGCGGGGCGTCGGCGGGGGAGGCATCACGAAAATCCATGACCCAGCTATAGCGCGACTGGCTGGTCCCGCTAGCCCTTCCTGCCGAACCGGCTTTTGCAGAACTATGGCGTCCTTTGGTGGAATAAGGGACTGTCTCGACTTGTGGCCGGCCCCATGCCTCGGCTAGAGCGAGCGCCAACCGCTCTTTCGGAGACCGCATGGCCTACGCCCTCTATCAGACCATCGTCATCCTGCTCGACGTGCTGTGGTGGATCATCATCATCCAGGCCGTCATGAGCTGGCTGATCGCCTTCAACGTCGTCAACATGGGCAGCGATTTCGTGCGCACCGTGATGGTGGCGCTCGATCGGATGACCGCGCCCATCTATAATCCGATCCGCCGGGTCATGCCCGACCTCGGCGCGCTCGACCTGACGCCGATGGTCGTCCTGCTGGGCATTCTCATCATCCGCCAGGCGATCCTGCCGCCGCTCTTTTCCAGCCTGATGTGACCGGGTGGCGCCGGGACGGGGATGACCTCATTCTGGCGGTCCGCCTGACGCCCGGCGCCACGCGCGAGGATGTCGGCGGGCGCTGGATCGACGAACATGGCGCGCACTGGCTGTCCGCCCGCGTGCGCGCCGTGCCGGAAAAGGGAAAGGCCAATGCGGCGCTGATCGCGCTGCTGGCCAAGCGGCTGGATTGGCCCAAGGGCGCGATTTTGCTGGAATCGGGTGATACCAACCGGCTAAAGCGATTGCGGATACAGGGCGGGGCGCAGGCGTTGGACCGGCTGACCGCCATCATCGAGACATGGATAGACGCGACATGACGATCGGCAAGATTATCGACGGCAAGGCTTTTGCGGCCGGACTGCGGAACAAGGTGGCCGATGGCGTCGCCGCCTTCGTGGAACAGACGGGCCGCAAGCCGGGCCTGGCCGTGGTGCTGGTGGGCGAAGATCCCGCGAGCAGCGTCTATGTCCGCAACAAGGGCAAGATGACGGTCGCCGCCGGCATGGAAAGCTTCGAGTTCAAGCGTCCCGACAGCATCGGCGAGGATGACCTGCTCGACCTGATCGAGGAACTGAACCATGACGACCGCGTCGACGGCATTCTGGTCCAGTTGCCGCTGCCCAAGCATATCGATGAAGCGGCGGTGATCGCCGCGATCGACCCGGCCAAGGATGTCGATGGCTTCCATGTCGTCAATACGGGGCGCCTGGCCACCGGACAGGATGCGCTGGTGCCCTGCACGCCGCTGGGCTGCATCATGCTGCTGAAGGATGAACTGGGCGACCTGTCGGGCATGGAGGCGGTCGTGGTCGGTCGTTCCAACATCGTTGGCAAGCCGATGGCGGCGCTGCTGCTGGCGGAAAACTGCACCGTCACCATCGCCCATAGCCGCACCCGCGACATTGCCAGCATCGTCCACCGCGCCGACATCGTGGTTGCCGCCGTCGGCCGCGCCGAAATGGTGAAGGGCGAATGGATCAAGCCGGGCGCGACGGTGATCGACGTCGGCATCAACCGCGTGGTCGATACCGAAGATGGCAAGGGCCGGATCGTCGGCGATGTCGCCACGGCCGAAGCGCTGTCGCATGTCCGCGCCATCACCCCGGTCCCCGGCGGCGTCGGCCCGATGACGATCGCGGTGCTGCTGCGCAACACGCTGGTCGCCGCCCATGCGCGCGCGGGCCTCGCCAAGCCGGAGGGGCTGTGAAGGGGCGCGGCGCGCTCCTCGCCCTCAGTCTGGTGATGCTGGTCGCGGCCAAGCCGCCGATGCGTTACCAGCCCGATCCCAGCTCGGTGATCGCGGCCGAAATCGCCTTCAATCGGCTGGCCCAGCAAAAGGGACAATGGACCGCCTTTCGCGAGACGGCGGCGGACGATGCCGTGATGTTCGTGCCGCAGCGGGTGGTGGCGAAGGACTGGCTGAAGACGCAGGCGGACCCGCCGGCCTCGGTCAGCTGGTCGCCCTCGACCGTCTATGTCTCGTGCGATGGCCTGCTCGCCGCCAGCACCGGCAACTGGAAACGGCCCGACGGATCGGTCGGCTATTTCACCACGCTGTGGCGGCGCGACAAGAAGGGCCGCTGGCAATGGATCCTCGATCATGGCGATCGTCTGGCGACCGAACGGGACGCGCCGGAATTTCTGACCGGCAAGGTTGCGACCTGCAAGCGCGGCGCGCGGCCCGAAGGTCCGCCGCCCGCGAAGGGAGAGGCGCCACCGGTGCCGCAGGATGACAGCCTGATCTGGTCCGCCGATGTCGCGGCCGACGGCAGCCGCCGGGTCACCGTCCGCATGTGGAACGGGACCGGCTATGATGTGGTGATCGACGACAAGGTGGGGGCGCCGTCATGATGGAATTGTTCATATCCGCTTTCGTCACCCTGTTCGTCGTGATCGATCCGCCGGGCTGCGCGCCCATCTATGCCAGCCTGACCACCGGGGCGAGCATCGCCCAGCGTCGGTCGATGGCGATCCGCGGGGTCGGCATTGCCGCCGCCATCCTGCTGGTGTTCGCCCTGTGGGGCAAGCAGCTGCTGGGCGTGCTGGGCATCGAACTGGACAGTTTCCGCATTGCCGGCGGCATCATGCTGTTCATGATCGCGATGGACATGGTGTTCGAAAAGCGCACCCAGCGGCGCGAGGACCGGGCGCAGAAGATTGCCGAGACGCCGGAGGTTGAGGATGTCTCCGTCTTCCCGATGGCGATGCCGATGATCGCCGGGCCGGGTTCGATCGCGACCGTCATGCTGCTGATGTCGCGCGCCGATGGCATGGTCGACCGGCTGGTCGTGCTGGTCGCGGTGGCGGTGACTTTGGTGCTGATGCTGGGCGCCTTGCTGGCGGCCGGGCCGCTGATGGCGATCCTGGGCACCAAGATCGAGGCGGTGATTACCCGCCTGCTCGGCGTGCTACTCGCCGCGCTCGCGGCGCAGTTCGTGATCGACGGGCTGAAGGCCAGCTTCTGACCCGTCCCTGCCTGTCCTACAGCCCCTGTTCCATGCTAGTCGGGAACAGGGGACGATAGGGATGGGGAGCGCAACATGATTTCCAACATCGGCATCAAAATGTCGAAATGTGCGGGAAATATGCGAAGTTAAGCGCGGGATTTCCTATTTCCCGCGGTCAGTTGTCGCCGTCGAAATGGACCCGGTTGGCCAGGATCACCGCCTGCGTCCGGCTGAAGACGTTGAGCTTCTGCAGGATCGCGGAGACATGTGCCTTGACCGTGGTCATCGACACGCTCAGGTCATGGGCGATCTGCTTGTTCAGCCGGCCATGGACCAGATGGGTCAGCACGATCCGCTGCTGCGGCGTCAGGCTGCCGATCCGGGTCAGGATATCCGCCTCCTCGGCGCTTTCCTGCGGCGCCTCATCGATCGCGTCGGGCATGTAGATTTCGCCTGACACCACCCGGTGCAGCGCATCGACGATGGCGCTGCGCTTCATCGACTTGGGGATGAAGCCGGCCGCGCCGGCGCCCAGCGCCTCGCGCACGATTCCCCGGTCGAACGCGCCCGACACCATCACCACGGGCAGGATCGGGTGGCGACTGCGCAGCAGTTTCAGGCCATCGAGCCGCTTCACGTCGGGGATATTGAGGTCGAGCAGCACCAGGTCGAAATTGGACTGTTTCTCCAGCGTCGCCAGCGCTTCCTCCAGGCTGGCCGCCTCGAAAATCTCGCACCCGTCGAAACTGACCGCGATCACGCTGCGCAGCCCGTCACGCACCAGCGGGTGATCGTCGACGATCAGCACCCTTTCCATCATCGCGTCATTATCTTCGACCTGCATGTCCGCCCCCTGGCCATGATGATGGATCATAGGCGGGGGCGCGGCAAATTGCCCGCGATTTCCGCCGTGCATATTCTGTCCGCGCCCCATGACGATCATCGTCCTCGCCTCCTTATTTGGCCAGCTTGAACACCCAGAGCGAACCGCCCTGATTGATGTCCTTGAAGGACTTGGCCACTTCGCCGCCCCACAGCGGCACTGCGCCGCCCCAGCCGGACATGACGGCGACATATTGCTCTCCATCCTGCTCCCAGGTGACCGGCGATCCGACCACGCCCGACCCGGTCTGGAACTTCCACAATTCCTTGCCGGTCTTGGCGTCGAAGGCCTTCAGATAGCCTTCGGGCGTGCCGGTGAAGACCAGGTTGCCGGCGGTGGACAGCACGCCGCCCCACAGCGGCGCCTTGTTCTTATATTCCCACACGATCTTGCCGGTCTTGGGGTCCATTGCCCGCAGCGCGCCGATATGATCCTCGGCGATCGGCTTGATGGTGAAGCCCGCGCCCAGATAGGCGGCGCCCTTCTTGTAGGCGATCGGCTCGTTCCAGATGTCCATGCCCCAGTCGTTGGACGGGATGTAGAACAGGCCGGTGTCCTTGCTATAGGCCATCGGCATCCAGTTCTTGCCGCCCAGGAAACTGGGCGAGGAGAAGACGGTGCTGCCCTTCTCGGTCGCGCTCGGCGCACCGGGGCGACCGGCCGGGATCACGATCGGCTTGCCATTCTTGTCATAGCCGCTGGCCCAGGTCGTCTGCATGACGAAGCGGTTGGCGCTGACGAACTTGCCGTTGGTCCGGTCCAGCACGAAGAAATAGCCGTTGCGGTCCGCCTTGGCGCCCAGCTTCATCGGCTTGCCGTTGATCGTCGCGTCGAACGGGATGAACTCGTTGACCCCGTCGAAATCCCAGCCGTCATGCGGGGTGGTCTGGTAATGCCATTTGATCACGCCGGTTTCGGGATCGATCGCCAGCGTCGATGCGGTGTAGAGATTGTCGCCGGGCCGCAAATGGCTGTTCCAGGGGGCCGGGTTGCCGGTGCCGAAATAGAGAAGATTGGTTTCCGGGTCATAGGTGCCACCCAGCCAGGTCGCGCCACCGCCGGTCTTGTAGAGATCGCCCTGCCAGGTCGCATTGAGCTTGCCGGTGATGCCATTATCCTTGCCGCGCAAGGTGCCCATGTTTCCTTCGATCACCGGGCGGTGCCAGATCAACTCGCCGGTATCGACGTCACGGGCCTCGACTGCGCCGACGATGCCGAACTCGCCGCCCGAATTGCCGGTGATGACCATGCCCTTGACGATCAGCGGCGCGGCGGTCGCGCTGTAGCCGGCCTTGTAGTCGGCGATCTGCTTGTTCCACACCACCTTGCCGGTATGGCGATTGAGCGCCACCAGCCGCGCGTCGAGCGTGGCGAATATGATCTTGTCACCATGGATCGCGGCGCCACGATTGACGACGTCGCAGCAGGGCATGATGTCGTCGGGCAGGCGGGCATTATATTCCCATTTCTCCTCGCCGGTGCGGGAGTCGAAGGCATAGAGCCGCGAATAGGAACCGGTGACATAGATGGTGCCGTCATAGACCAGAGGCTGGGCCTCCTGGCCGCGCTGCTTCTCGCCGCCCAGCGACGAGGCGAAGGCGGGGACCAGCTTGCTGACGGTGTCGGTGTTGATCTGGTTGAGCGTGCTGAAACGCTGCGCCTGCGGTCCCATGCCATAGGTCAGCACGTCACCGGTCGATGCGGCATCGTTCATCAGGTCGGCATCGGTCGGCCCGCCTGCCGTATCGGCCGCCAGCAGTGGCGCGGTCCCGGCCACCAGCGCGATCGCGGCTGCCCCCAGGAACGAACGCGTGAAACGTCCCGTCATAGTCATCCTCCCTTGTTTTCCGGCGTGATCAACGCCGTCGATGCAGCACCTTATGAGGCACGGCGGCCGTGCCAATTGGACCTTGGGTCGCCGGATCAGCCCGCCGCGACGGCCGGCGCATAGGCGACGCCATGGCGCTCGAAGATCGCCTTCAGTGCGCCCGATTGCGTCATGTCGGCCAGGATGGTCTCGACCGCATCGCCCAGGTTCCGGCTATTCTCCTTCACCGCCATGCCGATGTCCCATCCCGCCGAGGTGAAGGCGGGCAGGGGGCTGGTGCGGCGGACGATGTTGGTGGCGCCGCTGTCGTGCAGCACCGCCTCGATCTGCGCCCGGCTGGCGAGCGCGCCATCGGCCCGGCCATCGGTCAGCGCGGTGACGGCTTCCGTCCCGCCGGGGAAATGGACGACATCCCTGGCCAATATGCCGCCGAATGTGCCGATCAGGTAGAAATCGGGAATGGAATCGATCTCGACCGCCAGCCGCTTGCCGCGATATTGGGTCGGCGGCGCGTTGACGTCGATCTCGCCTTTGACCGCCGCAAACTGGAAGCTTTCGCGATAATAAGGCGCGATGATGGCGACCTGATCGTTGCGTGCGGCGAAAGTCCGGTCGAACGGCACATGCAGCATGATGTCGGCCGGCTGGAAGCCCAGCAGGCCGCCTTTCCAAACGCCGTTGCGCAAGTCGTCGTCGGCGCTTTCGTCCGCGACCAGTTCGGCAATGTCGGCGCGTACGCCCAGTCCCTTGGCCAGCGCCTGGGCCAGATCGACGTCGATCCCGGTCAGCTTGCCGTCCTTGCGCCAGGACCAGGGACGGTTGTCCTTATAGACTGCGACCCGAAGGACACCCAATTCCATGACCTTGCCGAGCGGCGCGGCCTTTGCGGCCTGCCCGCCCGAAATACAGCCAACCAGCGCGGCGGCCGCCGCGCTACTCAAGAAGGCGCGGCGATCCATCGCGGTCACTCCTGATGCTTGGTTTCGAGCCAGGCGCGGATCGCCCATCCGGCCTTCTGTCCCAGCACGTCGCCGAAGGGCGGCATATAGACCTTGCCGTCATGGCTGGAGCCATGCTGGTAACGCTGGATGAACCATTCATCGCCGCTGTCACCGACTTCCAGATAGCGCAGGTCCGGCGCGATGCCGCCGCTTTCCGCGTCCAGCCCGTGGCAGCGCGCGCAATTCTGGCCATAGGCGGATTCGCCGATCTTGGCCGCCGTGGCATTGCCGCGATAGGGATTATGCTGCACCCAGTCGGCGCCAATTTCGGGCAGGGCCGATGTGTCGACCGCCTGCGGCGTGACATTGCCATGTGCCATCAGTGCCGATGTGATCGATGCGCCCGCCAGGCAGGCCGCGCCGAACAATGCGATCCGTCCGTAATTCCTCATCCCAAACCCTCGTCTGTGCCGCGTGCCTGTGCTGGCCGCATGTCGTCCCTGTCGCTGACGACTGTAGGGGAGGGCGGGGACGGCCCCCATTGGCCATTGGTACAATCCCGCCGCGACGGGCCGGGGGCTAATCCGCTATCAGGCCAAAAGGACGAGAGGATGCGGGCATGATGAAGGGCGTGATTGCGGGGCTTGCGCTGGCGGTGGCGATCCCGTCCGTCCGGGCCGAGACGCTCTATGTCTCCAACGAACGCGGCAACAGCATCAGCGTCATCGATGCCGCCACGATGCAGGCGGTCGCGACCTGGTCGGTGGGCGGACGGCCGCGCGGCATCACCCTCACCAAGGACGGCAAATATATCCTGCTCTGCGCCAGCAACGATCATGCGGTGCAGATGATCGACCGCGCGACCGGCAAGCTCGTCGCCGACCTGCCTTCTGGCCAGGATCCCGAGCAATTCTTCCTGTCGCGCGATGGCCGGACCTTGTTCGTCGCCAATGAGGATAATGCCGCGCTGACCGCGATCGACCTCGACAGCCGCAAGGTCGCCTTCCAGGTCGATGTCGGCAAGGAGCCCGAGGGCGTCGCGCAAAGCCCCGACGGCAAATGGGTGGTGGTGACTTCGGAGGATGACGGCGTCGTCAACTGGATCGACTTGGCGAGCAAGACGATGGTCGATGCGACCGAGACCGACCAGCGCCCGCGCCATGTGGAATTTACCACCGATGGCAAGGAACTGTGGATCGCGGCGGAGATGGGCGGCACGGTGCAGATCGCCGATCCGGCCACGCGCAAGATCGTCGAGACGCTGCATTTCGCCATTCCCGGCGTGCAGGATTATCAGCTATTGCCCTGCGGCATCCGTTTCACGCCGGACGGCAAGACGGCGGTCGTGGCGCTCGGCCGTGCCAATCATGTCGCGCTGGTCGATGTCGCCACCCGCAAGGTTCGCGCTTATGTGCCGGTCGGCAAGCGGGTCTGGCATGTCGCGATCAGCCCGGACGGCGCGCGCGCCTATGCCGCCAATGGCCTTTCGGACAATGTCTCGGTGATCGACCTGGCCGCCGGCAAGGTCGTCGGCACGGTGGCGGTCGGCGCCGGGCCGTGGGGCATCGCGGTCGCGCCCTGACCAAAAGTATAGCGAGGCGCGCGCGAGGAGGACGAGAACCAAAGTCCAATTTCGGCCGCCATCGCCGCCGCCCACTCTTCCCGACAGCCGGCACGACCGGCGCACAAGAGGGAGGATGAGATGGCACGGGGAACATTCCTCGGCAGCGCCGCCATGGCGTTGCTGTTCGTCGCAGGGGCAACGCCGGCGAGCGCCGGGACGACGAGCGAACTGCTGAAAAGGCTGCATGAAAAGGGGATCCTCACCGACGAGGAATATGCCCAGCTGGCGAAGGAAGATGCTGCGGCGCCGGCCCCTGCCGCCGCGCCCGCCGCCTCGGATGGCAAGCCCGTGGTCCGCGTCGCCGACAGCGGCGTCGGCTTCGAGGTGGGCGACGTCACGGTCAAGATTTCCGGATCGGTCAATGGTTTCTACACCCATGAAAATGGCCAGGCGGCCGGGCCGAATACCGATGTCGTCGGCGGCGTGGTGCCGGTCGGCGGCAATAGTTCGGCGATCCGCAACGGCCTGTTGCCCGGCTATCTGAAGTTTGATGTCACGACCAACCAGGGCGGCTGGGACGTCGGCGCCCATTTCGGCATGTATCCCGGCATCAACAGCGCGGATTATTCCGTTGGCGGCGGCGCCAATGCCGGCGGCCGGCCGGTGGCGCTGCAGACCGCCGGCATCGATTTCCGCCAGACCTACATGACCATCGGCCGTTCCGGCCTGGGCGAATTCAAGCTGGGCCGCGACATCGGCCTGTTCGGCTCGGAAGGCATATTGAACGACATCACTTTGCTATCGGTCGGGTCGAGCGGCGGCAATGTCGCGCCGTCCAACACCTCGCTCGGCCGCATCGGCATCGGCTATATCTACACCGATTTCCAGCCGCAGATCACGTACACCTCACCCAGCCTGTCGGGCTTCCAGGTCTCGGTCGGCGTCTTCCAGCCGCTCGAATCTCTGACGGGACCGGGTGAAAGCAACAAGTCGCCCGGCTTCCAGGGCAAGATCGTCTATGACGGCAAGTTTGGCGACTTCTCGGCCCGCGCCTGGCTGTCGGGCATTACTCAGCGGCATAATCGCGTCGACGGCATTTCCTATACCGGCAGCGGCTTCGATACCGGCGCCAAGATCGGCTATGGCCCGTTCGTCCTCACCGGCTATTATTATAATGGCTCGGGGCTGGGCACGACGGCGCTCAACCTGTTCGACACCGATGCCGCCGGCAACAAGCGCGACAGCGACGGCTTCTATCTTCAGGGGCTGGCGACCTTCGGCAAATTCTCGGTCGGCGGCAGCTATGGCGAGAGCAATCTCCATTATGCCAATGCCGCCGATGCGCTCGCCAACCCGACGCTGATCCGCAAGAACAGCAGCTGGGTGGGGCAGGGCCGTTATGGCCTGACCAGCTGGGTGACGCTGATCGGCGAATATATCCACAGCACCTCCAAGGCGCATAATGGCAATGAGGCGCAGGGCGACACGATCGCCGCGGGCGCCATCCTCTTCTTCTGAGCGGAAGAAGGGCCATCGGCCCAAAGGCCAATGTTCCGGCAAGGGGTGGCATCCTATCGAAGGGATGCCGCCCCTTCGCATGACGGGGCGGCAGGGGAGGATATATGCGCAGAACAAAATGGCTCGCGCTCGGCATGGCAATGGCGCCCTTCGCGGCGCAGGCGGAAACACCCGATGGTGCTGGCGAAGCGATGGCCGCCGCGTCGATCATCGTCACCGGCACGGGCCTCGCCCTGCCGCCGGGGACGCCGGCCTATGGCTCTGTGGTGATCGACCGGGATCGGCTTGAGGATGCGGCATCGGGGCGGATCGAGAGCGTGCTGGCCGATGTCGCGGGTTTCCAGCAGTTCCGCCGCTCTGACAGCCGCGCGTCCAACCCCTCGAACCAGGGCGCCACGCTGCGCGCGCTGGGCGGCAATGCGTCGAGCCGGACCCTGGTGCTGCTCGACGGCGTGCCGGTGGCCGATCCCTTCTTCGGCTATATCCCCTTCTCGGCTTTGGTGCCCGACCGGCTGGCGCTGGTGCGGGTGACGCGCGGCGGCGGGAGTGGCGCGTTCGGGGCCGGCGCGGTTGCCGGGACGATCGAACTGGCCAGCGCCACCCGCGACCAGATGCCGGTGTTTGGCGCCAGCGCCTTTTATGGCAGCAGGGATGCGACCGAATTGTCCGCCAGCATCGCGCCGGATCTGGGCAGCGGTTACGTGTCGCTGTCCGGTCGCTGGGATCGAGGCGACGGCTTCCAGACCACGCCGAAGGACCAGCGCGTTGCCGCCACCGTGCCCGCCGCCTATGACAGCTGGTCGACCAATCTGCGCGCCGTAGCACCGATCGACGCGACCTCGGAAATCCAGTTTCGCGGCACCCTGTTCCAGGATAACCGCACGCTGCGCTTTGCCGGTGCCGACAGCATGAGCCAGGGCCAGGATGCCAGCATCCGCTATATCAGCCGCGGCCGCTGGCAGGTCGATGCGCTCGCCTATCTCCAGGCGCGCAACTTCTCCAACATCGTCATTTCCTCCACCAGCTTCCGCAAGTCGCTCGACCAGCGTAACACCCCCTCGACCGGGATCGGCGGCAAGATCGAGCTGCGCCCGCCGGTCGGCGAGGAGCATGTGCTGCGCATCGGCGTGGATACCCGCTTTGCCACCGGCGACATGTATGAGGATGCCTATAATGCCGGCCTTGCCAGCAACCCGCTGACATCGCGCCGCCATGCCGGTGGCGACCAGATCACGTCCGGCATCTTCGCAGAGGATGACTGGACGATTGGAAATCTTGTCCTGACCGGTGGCATACGCGCCGATCGCTGGTCGATCCGCAATGGCTTCTACAAGGCGGTCAGTGCAGCCGGCCTGGTGACGCAGGACAGCAGCTACGCCAACCGATCCGACTGGGAATTTTCAGGCCGGGTAGGCGCGCTCTATCATGTCAGCGATGCGGTGGCGCTGCGCGGCGCGGCCTATAGCGGCTTCCGTTTGCCGACGCTCAATGAGCTCTATCGCCCCTTCGTCGTCTTCCCGATCACCACCCAGGCCAATGCGGCATTGAAGCCCGAGAAGCTCAAGGGCGTGGAAGGTGGCATCGATCTGACCCCGGCATCGGGCGTGCAGCTGTCTGCCACGCTCTTCTACAACCGGCTCGACGATGCGATCGCCAATGTCACCATCGCCACCAACACCCGCAAGCGGCAGAATGTGAACGCGATCGTGGCCAAGGGCGTGGAACTGACCGCCAGCGCGCAATTGCCGGCGAATTTCTCGCTGCTCGCTTCCTATGCCTATAGCCACAGCAGGGTCGATGCGCCGGGCATGGCCTTCGACGGCTTCGCGCCGGCGCAGGTGCCGCGTCACTCGGCCAGCGCGACGCTGGCCTGGGCGCCCAAGGCCGGGCCGGAGCTGTCGGCGACGCTGCGCTACACGGCCAAGCAATATGAGGATGATCTGCAGAGCGATGTGCTGCCCGATGCGCTGACGCTCGACGCCCTCGCCCGGCTGCCGATCGGCCATGGCATCAGCCTGGTCGCGCGCGGCGAGAATCTGTTCGACGAGGATGTCGTCACCCGCAATGCCGGCGGATCCATCGACCTGGGCACACCCAGGACGCTCTGGATCGGCGTGCGGTTCGGCCAATGAAGGGAGCCATCATGTCCGAAGACCTGTTTCCGATACCTGCCGACTGGGCGGCCCATGCCCGCATGAACCAGACGGCGCGCGCTGCCGATTATCGCCGCTCGCTCAATGACGGCGATGCCTATTGGCTGGAGCAGGCGCAGCGGCTGGACTGGATCACGCCGCCGACCCGCGCGTCGGACAGCAGCTTCGATGAAGCGGATTTCGGCATCCAGTGGTTCGCCGACGGCGCGCTTAACGTGTCGGCCAATTGTCTCGACCGGCATCTGGCCGAGCGGGGCGATGTCACCGCGATCCTCTGGGAACCCGATGATCCGGCGGAAGCGTCGCGCAGCCTGACCTATCGCGAACTCCATGCCGAGGTCTGCCGCTTCGCCAATGTGCTGAAGGACGCCGGCGCGCGCCGGGGCGACCGCATCACCATCTATATGCCGATGATCCCGGAGGCGGCGGTGGCGCTGCTCGCCTGTGCGCGGATCGGCGCGATCCACAGCGTCGTGTTCGGCGGCTTTTCGCCCGAGGCGCTGGCAGGCCGCATCACCGATTGCGATTCCAGCATCGTCGTCACCGCCGACGAGGGCCGACGTGGCGGCAAGCGGGTGCCGCTCAAGGCCAATGTCGATGCGGCGCTGGCGCTGGACCATTGTACCAGCGTGCGCCGCGTATTGGTGGTTCGCGCGACCGGCGGGGCGGTGGCGATGCAGCCGGGCCGCGACAGCTGGTATGACGAGGCGATGGCCGGCGTCGCGCCCGATTGCCCGGCCGAGGTGATGAACGCGGAAGACCCGCTGTTCCTGCTCTATACCTCCGGCTCCACCGGCAAGCCCAAGGGCGTGGTCCATTCGAGCGGCGGCTATCTGCTCTGGGCCAGCCTCACCCATGCGCTCTGCTTCGACTATCGGCCCGGTGACGTCTGGTGGTGCGCGGCCGATGTCGGCTGGGTCACGGGGCACAGCTATATCGTCTATGGCCCGCTGGCTAATGGCGCGACGACCCTGATGTATGAAGGCCTGCCAAGCTGGCCGACGCCGAGCCGCATCTGGGAGGTGGTCGACCGGCATCAGGTCCACACCCTTTTCACCGCGCCGACCGTGCTGCGCGCGCTGATGAAGGAGGGCGACCATTATGTCGCGAAGACCAGCCGCGCGTCGCTCCAATTGCTGGGCAGCGTCGGCGAGCCGATCAACCCGGAGGCCTGGCGCTGGTATCATGGCGTCGCGGGCGAGGGGCGCTGCCCGATCATCGATACATGGTGGCAGACCGAGACCGGCGGCGCGATGATCGCGCCGATGCCGGGCGCTACTGACCTCAAGCCCGGCAGCGCGACCTTCCCCATGCCGGGCGTGGAGGCGCAGATCGTCGATGGCGATGGCGTGGTGCAGCAGGGGGCGAGCGAGGGCAATCTGGTGATCGCCCGGTCCTGGCCCGGCCAGATGCGCACCGTCTGGAATGATCATGAGCGCTTCTTCCAGACCTATTTCACCACTTTCCCCGGCAAATATACCACCGGCGACGGCGCACGGCGGGACGAGGACGGCTATTACTGGATCACGGGCCGGGTCGACGACGTCATCAATGTGTCGGGGCATCGCATGGGCACGGCCGAGGTCGAGAGCGCGCTGGTCTTGCATGCGACCGTGGCGGAGGCGGCTGTTGTCGGCATGCCGCACGACATCAAGGGGCAGGGCATCTATGCCTATGTCACGCTGAATGTGGGCGAGGAGCCGAGCGACGAGTTGCGCCGAACCCTGACCCAATGGGTGCGCAGCGAGATCGGGCCGATTGCCACGCCCGACGTGATCCAGTTCGCGCCGGGTCTGCCCAAGACTCGATCGGGCAAGATCATGCGCCGCATCTTGCGCAAGATCGCCGAGGGGGAGGTGTCGGCCCAGGCGCTGGGCGATGTCAGTACGCTGGCCGACCCGAGCGTGGTTGCGGACCTGGTGCGCAGTCGCGCCGGGGTTGCCGCCTGATTTTCGCATGCGACCCAAGGTATAATGGAGGCGATGGCCAGCCCTCCCTAGCGTTCTTTCCATAAACAGAGATGGGAGAGGAATATGCGGGGCAGGGGCTGGCTTTGCGCGGGTCTGGCGGGCGTGGCGCTGATGCCGGCATTGGCGCAGGCCGAGGAACTGGAGGCTGGGCCCGCACAGACGATCATCGTCACGGCGCCGGGCGGGGCGATCGATGTCGATGATGCGCTGTCCATCTCCGGCCGGGATATCGGCGTCGGCGGCACGCCCGATCTGCTCGGCGCACTGACCCGCAATATTGCCGCCATCACGCTGCAGGACGCGCAGAATAATCCCTGGCAGCCCAATCTTCTCTATCGCGGCTTTGTCGCCTCGCCGCTGCAGGGGCAGGCGCAGGGGCTGGCCGTCTATATGGACGGCGCCCGTTTCAACCAGCCGTTCGGCGATACGGTCCAGTTCGACCTGATCCCCGAGGCGGCGATCCGCAAGCTGAGCCTGCTCGACGCCAGCCCGGTCTATGGCCTTAATGCGCTGGGCGGGGCGATCCTGCTGGAGACGAAGGACGGGCGCAGCGATCCGGGGCTGGAGGCGAGCGCGACCGGCGGCCGTTTCGGCTATGCCGAGGCGAGCATCGCCGGCGGCTTTGCGCGCGGCAATTTCAGCGCATTCGGCGCCTTCCAATATAGCCATGACGATGGCTGGCGCGATCATAGCCCTTCGCATCTCTATAATGGCTATGCCGACCTTGGCTTCGATACCGAGAAGGGCGGGCTGCACATGAAGCTGGTCGGGGCAAAGACCGACCTGACCGGCAATGGCGTGTCGCCGGTCGAGCTGCTGGCGGCGGACCGGCGCGCCGTCTTCACCTGGCCCGACAATAGTCGCAGCAGCTATGGCCGGATCAGCCTGCACCCCTGGGTCGCGCTGTCCGACACGACCCGGATCGAAGGGACGCTCTATGCCCAGCGGCTGACCTTGCGCACGGTCAATGGCGATGCTGCCGATATCGAGGGGTGCGAGGAGGAAGAGGCGGCCGGTCTGCTGTGCCTGGAGACGGTGGGGGGCGATGATGACGATGAGGTGCAGTCGGTCCTGACCGATGCGAACGGCAATGCCATTGCCGATAGCCTGGGCGGCGAGGGCTATGGTGTGCTCAACCGGGGGCGGACGCGGACCGATGCGATGGGTGCGCTGGTGCAACTGATCGATGATCGCGCGCTGATGGGCGGCACCAATCATTTTGCGATCGGCATGAGTTACGACACGAGCCGCACCCGGTTCGACACAGCGACCGAACTGGGCGCGATGACGGAGGAGCGCAGCGTCGAGGGGCTGGGATCGATCATCGTCCAGCCGGACGGTGCGATCGCGCCGGTCGGGCTGGTCGCCCATACCGATTATTGGGGCGTCTTCGTGCAGGACCGGCTGCCGCTGGCGCCGGGGCTGACGGCGGAACTGGGGCTGCGCTGGAACCATGCGCGGATCGAACTGGTCGACCAGATCGGCACGGCGCTGAACGGGCGGCATCGGTTCCAGCGACTCAATCCCGGCGCGGAACTGGACTATCGGGTTTCGGACGGGCTGTCGCTGCGGGCCGGCTATGCCGAGACCAACCGCGCGCCGACCCCGGCCGAACTGTCCTGCGCCGACGAGAATGCGCCGTGCAGCCTCACCAATTTCTTCATCGCCGATCCGCCGCTCAAGCAGGTGGTGGCGAAAAGCTGGGAGGCGGGCGGTTCGGGCCGCTTCGCCGTCGGGGGATGGACCGCCGACTGGCTGGTTTCCGCCTATCGCACCGGCAATCATGACGACATCCAATATATCGCGTCGGACATTCGCGGCCGGGCCTATTTCCAGAATATCGGCAAGACCCGGCGCCAGGGCGTCGAAGCGTCGGTCAAGGCGGCGCGGGGCGGTTTCAGTGCGGGCCTGAGCTATGCCTTCACCGATGCGACCTATCGCAGCGCGCTGGAGCTGAGCAGCCCGGCCAACCCCGAAGCGAATGACGACGGCACGATCGATGTTGGCAAGGGCGATCGCCTGCCCGGCATCCCGCGTCATAGCGCCACCTTGACGCTGGATTATGCTGGCACCTTGGGCGGCCAGCGCCGTTGGTCGGTCGGTGGCGACCTGATCGCCCGGTCGGGCCAATATCTGGTCGGCGACGAGGCGAACCAGAATGCCAAGGTGCCGGGTTATCTGATCGCCAATATCCGCGCCGGCATCGACATCATCCCCGGCGTCACCCTGTTCGGCGAGGTCCGCAACCTGTTCGACCGCCATTATGCGACCTTCGGCACCTTTACCGAGGTGGATGAGATCGAACTGGACGAGGCGCCGGGTGCGAGCGATCCGAGAGCCTATGGCGCGGGGGCGCCGCGCCGCTGGTATGCCGGGGTGAAGGCGTCATTCTGAAGCATGGCGGCGCCCGCGATCGGGCGCGCGTCTGCCGAAGTTCACAGTGTAAACGGCCTATCGGGGCTGTTTGCGCCTGTCGCGCACCTGCGACGTGTCGGTAACGCGCCTGTCCCGCGCCGAGGGTGGCGGGGAGTGGGGCATTGAAGCGCGTCGCCCTTGCGCCTGTTGCGCTATCGTGACGCAACAGGCGCGCGCCGTATAGGCGTGCGGCACGCGTCGGGTGGGCTGGCAGGCTCAGTCGCCGTCGCATCGTAGAGGATAGATCAGAAAAGCAGTGTGTAGGACAGCGGGACGGCCGGTTGTCCACCCCGCTGCGACTAACGCGCTGCGCGCGCAAGTCGCGCCGCCCCTCCCGCTTGCGGGAGGGGCGTGACAGAAAGCCATCCAGTTCGACTTTTTACCCCTCCGGCAGGTCCACCCTGGGCAGAAGTTCCGCTTCCAGCGCGGGATAGAGGTGCGAGACGCTGCGCTGGAGTTCGTAGCGGGCGGCCGCCATGGTGGCGAAGCGGTCGGGGATGGGGAGGGTGCCGGCCTCCACCATGTCGAGGCCGGACCGCACGGCGGTGCGCAGCGTTGCGTCGAGCCAGTCGAGCCAGTCGCGGGTCTGGGCGATGGCGCGGGTGCCGCCGGGATCGAACGGGCCATGGCCGGGGATGGCCGCCTTGTGCGGCAATCTGGCGAGCGCATCCAGACTTTCGCGCCAGCGGCCAAGGTTTGCGGTCGGGGTGCTGGGTGCGCGGTCGAGGAAGAGCAGGTCGCCGGCGATCAGCGTGCCGGTGCGTTCGTCCAACAAGGCGAGATCGGCATTGCTGTGGCCGGCGAGTGGCAGCAGTTGCAGGCGGCGGCCGCCGAAATCCTCCGCCGGCTGGTCGATCCGCCGGCCCGGCAGGGCAAGGTCGGTGCCGCGCATCCAGTCACCCAGCAGGCGATAGAGAGCATCTGAAAAGCCGCGTCCGTCCCGTTCCATGTCGGTGATGGTACCGGGCAGGGCGGCGACGATGGCGGGATCGAAGGCAGCGATGCCCATGCCGTGGTCGGGATGGAGATGGGTGACATAGACTCGCACGACCGGCTGGCCGGTCAGCGTCTCCGCCACTTTCCTGAGCATGTGGCCATAGCGGATCGAGGGGCCAGCATCGACCAGCAGCGTGCCGGTCGGGGTGGCGATGATCACGATATTGGCGATCGCCCCGCCATTGGCGAAGAGCATCGGTTCGTCGGCGCCATGGATCATCCACAGGCCGTCGGCGACCGGCTGGGGATCGATGCGATAGTCATCGGTTGCGGCCCCGGTCAGCAGCGGGAGGGCGCCGGTCATGCCGACCAGCGCCTGTCGGCGGCTGAGCATCATCGGCCGGTCGCGCCCGTGGCACCGGGCAGGGGGGACTGGCGGGCGACCGTCACCTTGGCGAGATAGGCGCGGCCATTGGTGTCGCGCGCGGCGATGGAGAGCGTGTCGCCGGGATGGGCGCGGGGCATCAGGGTGATGGCGGGGTCTTCGGCGACGGCGGCCCATATCTCCATCTCGCCGAGCAGTCGCCCGTCGGGGCCGGTCACGCGCATCTGTTCGATATGATAGGTCGGGATATTGGCGACGAAGCCGGTGTCCATCGGATGGCGGAAGGTAACGCGCAGCCGGCTGGCGCCATCGGCCATCGGCCAGGCTTCGCCCCGCATTTCGCCCAGATGCTGGGCCCAATCGCCCTTCACCCGGCTGACCGGCGGAGCCGAGCAGCCGCCGCCCGCGGCATCGACCCAGCCGCCGCTGACCAGCCATTGGCCGTCCGCCAGTTGCACCGCGCCGCGCACCGGGGTGCGCTGGTCGAGCTTGATGCGGGTGGCGACATAGGGTTCGGCACCCTCGGGGCGATAATCGATGGCGATCGGGATGGGATTGAGATCGGCCAGGATCAGCATGCGCCTGACCGGACCGAGGCCCGGACCGAGGCCGCGGGCGTCGAGCGAGACCGGGAAGCTGCGCTGATTTTCCGCGATCTGCGGATAATCGACCTTCACGCGCGGATCGAACCGGACCGGATCGTCGCCGAAGATGGTCTGCGCATGGGCGGTCCACATCGGCGAGTGCAGCGGATCGGCGGGATAGGGCGCGCGGGCAGGCGCGATGCTGCCGATCGCCAGCAGGCAGGACATGGCCATGGCTGTCAGGGTCTTGCGCCTGTTCATCCTCTTCTCCCAAAGTCCATGCCTAGCGCCGGGAAGAACCGGCTACCATTGCACCTTGGGTCGTGCGGCCTGGGAGAGAAGCGGATGCGGGCGAGGATCGGGCTGATGGCGCTGCTGCTGGTGCCTGGCGTGACGCAGGCGCAGGAGGCGGGGCTGTTCGATGCGGAGGGCTATCGCATTGCCCATTATCGTGGGCCGGTGCATCGCCCGCCCGAGGGGGTGGGCAGGATCGCGCCGGCCGCGATCGCCGGGCTGCGGCCGGATGTCGACATGATCCTGATCGACGTGCTGCCGGCCGAGGGCGGCCATCGCGCGGCGGACGGACGCTGGCAGCTGGCGCAGCTGCATGAGAGCATCCCCGGCGCCCACTGGTTTCCCGAAAGCGGGCGGGGCGCGCCGATGCCGGATATCGCCGACTGGTTCGCGCGCGGGGTTGCGCGGCTGACCGGGGGGAAGCGCAACCGGATGATCGTCACCTTCTGCCGCGCGGATTGCTGGATGGGCTGGAATGCGGCGCGACGGCTGCGGGCGCTGGGCTATCGCAATATCTGGTGGCTGGCCGAGGGGACCGATGGCTGGCGCGACCTGGGGCGCGATCTGAGCCCCGTCCGGCCGGCGGGCCGATAGGACCAAAGGTCAATTGTCTGGCCCCCGTTTTTGGGCATGTTGCACGCTAACGGGGTAGTTTAAACCATTGATTTTCGGGAGAGAGTAAATGCTTCATCGTTCGGCGCTGGCGATCATCGGCGGCCTGGCCATGGCCAGTGCGATGCCGGCCGCGGCCAAGGACATCACCGTCCATATGAAGAACAAGGGCGCCGATGGCGCGATGGTGTTCGAGCCGTCCTTCGTGAAGGCGGCGCCGGGCGACGTGATCCATTTCCAGCCGACCGACCCCAGCCATAATGCCGAGACCATCTCCACCATGTTGCCGGCCGGCGCGACCCCGATGAAGGGGGCGATGAACAAGGAGGCGGTGCTGACCGTCAGCAAGCCGGGCCTCTATGGCATCAAGTGCATGCCTCATTATTCGATGGGAATGGTGGCGCTGGTGCAGGTGGGCAAGCCGACGGCGGCCGATGTGACGGCGGCCAAGGCGGTCAAGCTGCCGCCCTTCGCCGCCAAGCGGATGAATGCAGCGCTTGCCCAGGTGAAATAAGCGCGGGCCAATCCCGCAAGCAGGCAGGCCGGTCATCCACCAGGATGGCCGGCCTGTTTCCTGTCATTCGTAGCGGAGTGCGTGGATCGGGTTGGTGCGCGCGACGCGGAAGCTGTGCGCGCCAATGGTCAGGATCGCGATCAGTAGCGCCAGCCCGCCCGCCAGCAGGAAGGGCAGGGGCGTCAGCGCGATGCGGGAGTCGAAGCCGTTGAGCCAGTCGCGCATCACCCACCAGGCGACCGGCCAAGCGATGAGGTTGGCGATCAGCACCGGGCGAGTGAACTGCCAGACCAGCAGTTGCACGATCTTCCCCGTGCTGGCGCCCAGCACCTTGCGGATGCCGATTTCCTTGGTCCGGCGCTGTGCGGTGAAGGCGGAGAGGCCGAACAGGCCAAGGCAGCCGACGATCACCGCCAGCAGGGCGAAGGCGGCGAAGGCCTGCGCCCGTGCTTCCTCGGCATGATAGACTTCGCGCACGATGTCGTCGCTGAACCGGGCGGTGAAGGGCACTTCGGGGGCGAGCCGCTTCCACACGCTTTCGATCCGCGCCAGCACCGTCGCCGGATTGCCATGATAGCGGATCAGCATTTCGTTATGATTGTCGCGATCGAAGAGGAAGAAGATCGGGTCCATCGGATCGCGGATCGAGCGGAAGCGCGAATCCTGGACGACGCCGATGATGGTGATGGGCACGCTGCCGCCAAATTCGTCGCGCACCAGGCCGCCGCGCACCTGCTTGCCGATCGCGTCCTGCGGTGAGGCAAATCCCAAGCGCTTGACCGCCAGTTCGTTGACCACGGTATTGGCGCCGCGCGCGGCAAAGGCCCGCTCGGCCTCCGGAACCTCCGGGAAGGGACGGGTGATGTCGTCGATCGGCCGGTTGATGTCGAAGCTCCGACCGGCAAGCAGCTTGATGCCCATCGTGTCGAAGAATTTGGTGTCGACCTGATAGATGCCCATGCTGATCGGCTCTTCACGGCCGGGCACGAGGATACCGCTATTGGTGTTGTTGGTGGTGCTGATGCCGATATTGGTGCGGCCGACCGAGGTCACGCCGTCGACCTTCTCGATTTCCCGCACCATCGTGTCGAGCACCGGGTCGAGCTGGCGGCGGCTGATGCCCGAAATCTGGATCAGCCCCTCGCGCTTGTAGCCGGGATCGGAATTGCGGGCGTAGAGGGTCTGGGCATAGACCACCGCCGTGCAGATGATGAGGCCGATCGACACGGCGAACTGGGCGACGACCAGTGCGCTGCGCAGCCGGCCCGATCCTTCCGCATCGGCGGCCGACTTGTTGGCCTTGAGCACGCGGGCGGGCTGGAAGCGGGACAGGTAGAAGGCGGGATAGGCGCCGCCGGCCACGCCGACCAGCAGCACCAGGCCGATGATCGGCAGGATGAGGCCGCCGCTGCCGAAATAATGGAGGCTGAGGTCCGCGTCGAGGAAGCGGCTGACCAGCGGCAGCAGCAATTCGGTCAGCGCCAGCGCGACCAGCATCGCCACCGCCGAGACCAGGATGGATTCGCCGATGAATTGCAGCACCAGCTGGCGGCGATTGGCGCCCAGCACCTTGCGCAGCGCAACTTCCCGCGCGCGCTGGCTGGCGCGGGCGGTGGCGAGATTGACGAAATTGACGCAGGCCATGCCCAGGATGAGCAGCGCGACGATGGCGAAGGTGATGATCGAGCCGCGATCATTGCCCGGCGTCATCGATCCGTTCTGGGCCCGGCCGAGATGGACGTCGCGGACATTGACCAGGGCGAAGTTCATGTCGTCGCCCTGGTTGAAGCGACGGCCGCCGAAAAACTGGTCGGGGATGTTGCGCTTTTCCCATTGCGGCAGCTGGGCGTTGATCGCCTTGACGTCGGCGCCGGGCTTCAGCCGGACATAGATCCAGCCCGACTGCCAGCCATATTGGCTGAGGAAATCGGGCGTCTGCGCCCAGTAGCTGGGCGGATCATAGCGGGCGAGCATGGTGAGCTTGAGGTGCGAGGCCTTGGGCAGATCCTTGAGCACGCCATTGACGCGATAGTCGGTCGAGATGCCGCGCGAGATGAGTGTCAGCGTCTGGCCCATCGGGTCTTCGCTGCCGAAGCGGCGCTTCGCCTCGCTGTCGGTCAGCACCATGTCGCCGGGCTTGGCCAGCGCGGTGCGCGGATCGCCCTTCACCAGCGGCAGGTCGAGCACGTCGAACACCGGGCCGTCGACGAATTTCATCTCGTCCACTTCGGTCGCGACGCCTTTGCGCAGCGCGACCGGCCCGGCCGAAAGCAGATGGACGGACGCCGCGATCTGCGGGAAATCCTTCCGCAGCGCCGCCTGCGCGACATAGGGCGCCATCTGCAGGTTGTTTTCGCGGCCGCCATGCGGATCGGTATAATAGGTCTGGAACTGGAAGGTCCGGTCCGCCTGCGGCATCCAGGCGTCGAAGGTCAGTTCATTGCGGACGAACAGCAGGATGATGAGGCAGGCCGCCATGCCGGTCGCCAGCCCCAATATGTTGATCGCCGCATAGGTGCGGCTCTTGAGCAGCGACCGCAGGCCGACCGTCAGATAATTGCGCCACATGGGAAGTCTCTCCGTCTTGGGCTATCAGGCGGCGCGGCGCCGTTCCTGCAGGATGCGGCCGTCCAGCATGTGGACGACGCGGCTGGCATAGTCGGCATGGGCGGGCGAGTGGGTGACCATGACGATGGTCGATCCTTCGGCGTTGAGCGTCTGGAGCATTTTCATCACTTCCTCGCCATGGCTGGTGTCGAGATTGCCGGTCGGTTCGTCGGCCAGGATCAGGCGCGGTTCGGATACCAGCGCGCGGGCGACGGCGACGCGCTGCTGCTGGCCGCCCGACAGCTGGCTGGGGCGGTGGCGGGCGCGATGGGCGATGCCGACCCGGTCCATCACCGCCTCCACCTTCGCCTTGCGCTCGGCGGCGGGCATGGCGTGATAGAGCAGGGCGAGTTCGATATTCTCGGCCACGCTCAACTCGTCGATCAGGTTGAAGCTCTGGAAGATGAAGCCCAGATGGGTCTTGCGGATGCCCGCCAGCCTGGGTTCGGGCAGGCCCGCAATCTCGGTGTCGCCAAAGCGGTAGGAGCCGGTCGACGGGCTGTCGAGCATGCCGATCATGTTCAGCAGGGTCGACTTGCCGCAGCCCGACGGGCCCATGATCGCGACAAATTCGCCCTGGAAGATGTCGAGGTCGATTGCGTCGAGCGCGGTGGTTTCGACCATGTCGGTGCGATAGACGCGGCTGAGTTCACGCAGGCTGAGCAACGCTTGGGTCATGTCTTTGCCTTTCACTTCTTTTCGAGGACCAGCCGATCCTTGTCGGCAAACCCGGTATAGGGGGATGTGAGCACCTGCTCGCCGGGCTCCAGCCCGTCGAGAATCTCGATATAGTCGGCGTTGCGCCGGCCCAGGCGCACGGCGCGCTTCACCGCCTCGCCGCCGTCGGGCGTCACCACGAACACCCAGCTGCCGCCGGTGTCATTGTAGAAACTGCCATTTGGGATGAGGCGCGCGCGCACCGGATCGCCCAGCGTCAGCTTGGCCTGGAGCGTCTGGCCGCGCTGGATCTGGGGCGGTTCGCCGTCGAGGAATTGCAGGTCGATCTCGAACTGGCCGTTGCGCACGGTCGGATAGATTTTCGCGACCTTCATCCGGTAGCTCTTGCCGTTCCAGTCGACCGTCGCGGTCTGGCCAAGCTGGACGCGGGGCAGATAGAATTCGTCGATCCCGGCGACCAGCTTGTTGCGGCCGGGGCTGTCGATCTGGCCGAGCCGCTCGCCGCGCGCCATCGACTGGCCGACCTGGATCGAGAAGGCGGAGACGGTGCCGGCGACCGGCGCGCGCAGGTTGAGCGCCTCCAGGCTGGCGCGGGCGACGCCGAGGCTGGACTGGAGGGTTTCGGCCGAGGCGCGCAACTGGGCGAGCTGGCTGGTCTGGAGCCGCTCGTCGGTCTGCTGGGTGCGGGCGAGGACGGCCCGGCGATCGCGCTGATAGCTGAGGTCGTCGCGCGTGTCGGCAAAGGTCCGGCCGGCGACGAAGCCGCGTGCGGCCAGCGGCGCTTCCCGCTCATATTGGCGCTGCGCCTTTTTGAGGTCGAGATCGGCCTCCAGCATGGCGCGATTGTTGGTGAGCCGGTTCTGCGACAGCGCCAGTTCCTGGCTGCGCATGGAATTGAGCTGCTGCGTCACTTCGGTCTGGCGGGCGAGGACCGACAGTTGCAGTTCGGCGTTGGACAGGCGGGCGAGCAACTGGCCCTTCTGGACGGTGGCGCCATCCTCGACCAGCACCTCTTCGACCCGGCCGCCCTCGATCGCGTCGAGATAGACGGTGATGAGCGGGGTGACGCGGGCGCGCAGCGGCAGGAAATCGTCGAACCGGCCCTGGCTGACGGTGGAGACGACGATGCGGTCGGCCGGCAGGGTCTGGCTGTTGCTGCTGGGCATATAATACCAGGCGGTGCCGAGCAGCGCGATCGCGCCGGCGGCGCCCAGTGCGATCTTCGCGCGCAGCGGCAGGGTCTTGCGCGCCACGACCCGGTCCATCGCGCCGCCACTGCTCGGCGCGGCGGTCCGCGGCGTTTCGCTGGGCATGCTGACGACGCTCATGCGCGGCGGCTCCATTGTCCGATTCCGAACATTGCTTGTCCGATACCGAACATCAGGCGAGGAAGGGCTTGCAGCCGGTGCCGGCGCGGGCGGGGCAGCGGAGATGCCCGGCCTCGGCCGCCATCTGGCGTGGCGCTTCGCAGCCGAACGGCCGGGAAGCGGCCTGCGGCGCGGCCATCACCAGCAGGGTGGCGGCGATGCCGAGCAGGATCGAAAGCGGTTTTGACAGCGAGGAGCCGGGCCGGCGATACATTGTCAGTCTCCATCTGGACATGGGCGCGCACGCCCTTAGCCCGATGCTTCGCAAGCGGCGTGCCAGTTGCCTTTTTGCAGGCATGTGCGGGACAGAATCCGGGCCGTGACGGGTCTGGCACGGATATTGATTGCACGGTTCCGGACAGGCGCTGTACGGGAGCGAACGGATGACAGAGGGGCGGATGACACAGGAGAAGCCATTCGAGCTGTGCGTCGTCATCGATGATGATGACGACATATTGCTGGCCGCGCGCCTGTTGCTGCGCGCGATCTTTGGCGAGGTGCTGACCTTTCGCGACCCCGAATCCGCCTTTGCCGCGACCGCCGGCCTGACCCCCGAAGCGTTCCTGCTCGACGCCAATTTCTCGCGCGGGGCGACCAATGCGGCGGAGGGGTTCGAATGGCTGGGCCGTTTCCTGGCGCGCGATCCGCAGGCGGTGATCGTGATGATTACCGCCCATGCCGGCGTGCAGGTCGCGATCGAGGCGATGAAGCGCGGTGCGACCGATTTCGTGACCAAGCCCTGGTCGAACGAGCGGCTGCTGGCGACGGTGCGCACGGCCGCAGCGCTGCGCGCATCGCGCAAGGCGGTGGCGCAGAAGGACAAGGTGGCGATGATCGCGGCCGCGCCAGCGGGGGAGACGCCGCTGCTCGGCACATCACCGGCGATGGCGCGGGTGCAGCAACTGATCGACCGTGCCGCGCCGACCGACGCCAATGTGCTGATCATGGGCGAGAATGGCACGGGCAAGGAACTGGTCGCGCGCGAACTGCATCGCCGATCGCGCCGGGCCGATCGGATCATGCTGCCGGTCGACCTGGGCGCGGTGGCCGAAAGCGTGATCGATTCCGAATTGTTCGGGCATGTGAAGGGCGCCTTCACCGATGCGCGGGCCGACCGGATCGGGCGATTGCAGGCGGCCGATGGTGGCACATTGTTCCTGGACGAGATTGGCAATCTGCCGCTGCACCTGCAGCCCAAGCTGCTGACAGCGCTGGAGCAGCGCAAGGTGACGCCGGTGGGCGCCAACAAGCCGGTGCCGGTGGACATCAGGGTGATCGCCGCCACCAACCTGAGTGCCGGGCAGATCGCGGACGAGGGGCGGTTCCGCCAGGATCTGCTGTTTCGGCTCAATACGGTCGAGATAGTGCTGCCGCCGCTGCGCGAGCGGCGCGAGGATATTCCGGCGTTGATCGCCCATTATCACGCGCTCTATGCCCGCAAATATGCCCGGCCGGTGCATCCGATTGCGCCCGAGCTGATGGCGGCGCTGGTCGCCTATGACTGGCCGGGCAATGTCCGCGCGCTGCGCCATGCGATCGAGCGGGCGGTGATCCTGGCCGGGGACGCGCCCTTTGGCATCGAGGATATCCCGCTGCGCAGCCATGGCAGTCCGGAGCCGGTCCGGATCGACCGGGCGGCCGTGGTGGAGGCGCCGCCACCACCCGACGACATGAATCTGGAACGGGTCGAGCGGCGGCTGGTCGAGACCGCGCTGATGAAGCATGGCTATAATATCTCCAGCGCCGCCGCCGAACTGGGCCTGACCCGCGCCTCCCTCTATCGCCGCATGGAAAAACATGGGCTTTGATCGGCGCTTCTCGATCGGCCTGGCGCTGCGGCTCGTCATGGTCATGGCCTGCCTGGCGGCGCTCGCCTGGGCGCTGATGACGCCGGACCTGGGCGCTGTGCGTATCCTGTGCGCGATCGGCGCGGCGGTCAGCGCGATGGCGCTATGGCATCATGTGCGCCGCGCCAATTTCGAGCTGGCCCGCTTTGTCGAGGCGATCGAGTTTGGCGACCTGCAGGCGCGCTTTGCCCGGCCGGGATCGGACAGCGGCTTCGACCAGCTGGGCGCGGCGCTCGATCGCGGCATCCGCGAGCTGCGCGACGATCGGGTAAGGTTGCAGGAGGCTTCGCGCTTCTACGAGGCGCTGGCCGATGACGCGCCCGCCGCGCTGCTGACGATCGCGCCCGATGGCCGGATCGAACCGGTGAACAAGGCTGCGCGTAAGCTGTTCAACCGCCATGCCGGGGTGCGGCCGGACGATTATGCCCCCTATGGCGGCCATTTTGCCGCGACGCTGACGGCGCTGGAGCCCGGGCGCAGCCAGACCATGTTGATCGAGACCGATATCGGGCCGCAGCGCGTGCTGATCCGTTGCGCCAGCCTGACCCGGCTGGGCGGGGCGACGCGGGTGATTGCGGTGCAGGTGATCCAGCAGGCCCTGAATGCGGTCGAGGTGGCGGCGCAGAGCGACCTTATCCGCGTGCTGACGCATGAGATCATGAATTCGATGACGCCGGTGACCTCGCTCGCCCGCACCGCGTCGGACCTGATGGCGCAGGCGGACGATGGCGGTGATCCGCTGATCGCCGATGCCCGTGCCGCCGTCGATACGCTGGCCCGACGCGCCGACGGGGTGATGCATTTCGTCGAAACCTATCGCACCATCACGCGCCCGCCGCTGGTCGACCGCCGGCTGTTCGCGGCGCGGCCCTTTGCCGATGAACTGGCCAAGCTGTTTGCGGCCGATGCCGATCGCGCGAGCGTGCATCTGGATGTGCGGGTCAGCCCGGCGGACCATCGCATCGATGCCGATCCCGACCTGTTGGCGCAGGTTGTCATCAACCTACTGCGCAATGCGGCGGATGCGGCCGAATGCCATCGCGACCGGCCCGAAGTGTCGCTCAGCATCGCCGCGATCAGCGCCGGGCGCACCCGGATCGAGGTGGCGGACAACGGCCCCGGCGTGCCCGAGGCGCTGCGCCACGACATTTTCCTGCCCTTCTTTACCACCAAGAAGACCGGCAGCGGCATTGGCCTGAGCCTTGGCCGGCAGGTGCTGCTGGCGCATGACGGCACGATCGAGATCGACAGCGCGCCGTCGGGCGGCGCGCTGTTCCGGCTGACGCTGTAGCGCGGCGGCCGGCGCCGCTCAGGGGCAGGGATCGGGCAGGTCGCGATGGACCGCCTCGATCGCGGCGATGGCATCGGCGCTGAGCGTCAGGTTGACGCTGTCGATGTCGGTCCTGAGCTGGTCCAGCGAGGTCGCGCCGATGATCGTCGCAGTGACGAACCGGCGGCTGTTGACATAGGCGAGCGCGAGCTGTGCGGGATCAAGGCCATGGGCATGGGCGATCGCGACATAGCGGGCGGCGGCCGGCGCCTGGCCGGGCAGGTCGTAGCGGACGAACTGGCGCGCGACGTCGCGGCGGGTGCCGGGCGCGATCACGCCGCCCAGATATTTGCCGGTCAGATTGCCGCCGGCGAGCGGCGAATAGGCGAGCAGGCCGACATCTTCACGCAGGGCAAATTCGGACAGGCCGATTTCGAACACGCGGTTGAGCAGATTATAGGCGTTCTGGATCGACGCGATGCGGGGCAGGCCCTGGTCCCGCGCCAGGCGCAGATATTCGCTGACGCCCCAGGGGGTTTCGTTCGACACGCCGACATGGCGGATTTTGCCCGCCTTCACCAGATCGGCAAGGGCATCGAGCGTTTCCTCGATCGGCACGGTGTCGGGCCGGTCGGCCAGGGCGGACAGGCCGCGCACGCCGAAGGAGGGAACCGGCCGGTCGGGCCAGTGGACCTGGTAGAGATCGATATAGTCGGTCTGCAACCGGCGCAGGCTGTCGTCGATCGCCTGTTCGATGTTCCGGCGATCGAGCCGGTCCGCGGTGCGGATGCCGCGCGAGGGATCGCGCGCGGGGCCGGCCACCTTGGTCGCCAGGATGATGTCGTCGCGCTTCTTTCGTCCGGCGATCCAGCTGCCGATATAGGATTCGGTCAGGCCCTGGGTGTCGCGGCTGACCGGAGTGACCGGATACATTTCGGCGGTGTCGATGAAATTGACGCCCTGGCCGATCGCATAGTCGAGCTGGGCGTGCGCTTCGGCTTCGCTGTTCTGCGATCCCCAGGTCATGGTGCCAAGGCAGATCAGGCTGACCCAGAGGTCGGTGCGACCGAGCGTGCGATATTCCATATGTCATGGCCCTTTCGTGGCAAGCGACTGGTTTCTAGCCGTTTGTCGGGAAATGCAAAGCCATGGCGGGATCGGTTGAGAAACTATCATTGACAGCATCCGTCCGGCCGCAGACAGGAAACAGCTCGTCCATCGGTTAACCAAAGGCTCATCGGATCGCCCTAGGTTGCGACTCCTTCCCTGTTGGTGCGTTGATCGAGCATGTCTGACCTGTCTGATCTCATCCTGGACATGATTACCCGCTATGGCTGGTGGAGCGGGCCGATCATCGGCGTGCTGGCCTTTTTCGAATCGCTGGTGGTGATCGGGCTGTTCGTGCCGGCGATCGCGACCATGATCGCGGTCGGTGGGCTGATCGGGGCGGGGCTGGTCGATCCGGCGCCGGTGTTTGCCTGCGCCGTGTTCGGCGCGATCCTGGGCGACTGGGCATCCTATACGCTGGGGCGCTCGGTCGGGCCGGCCATCTATCGCCATCGCTGGCTGCGCGGGCATCGGCTGGCCTTTGCGCGGGCGCGGCTCTTCTTTCGCCGCTATGGCTTCATCTCGGTGCTGCTCGGCCGCTTCCTGGGACCGGTCCGTTCGACCGTGCCGGTGGTCGCGGGCGTGGTGAAAATGCCGCATGGCCCGTTCCAGATCGCCAATATCCTGTCCGCCCTGCTGTGGGTGCCGGCGCTGCTGCTGCCCGGCTATCTGGCCGGCGGCCGTCTGACCCATTTCGATTTCGAGGCCGAGCATTTCGCCATGATGGCGCTGGGCCTGTGCCTGGTGCCGCTGCTGCTGGGGTGGCTGGCGATCCGTTTCTTCAACAAGCCGCGCCAGCGGCATCGCACCATGTCCGCACAACGCGGCTGAAAGGTTGATGACAGGCTGCTTCGCTAATCGGCGGCGGCCCAATTCACACCCAATAGGCTGTTCGCTGCGGCGGTGATGTTCTTCACGTCGTTGCCTTGCGGGACGGCGAGAGGATTTATGAACGACATCTGGACTCACATAGTCGCCGATTTTTCCAATCTCGGCTCTCCATCCGCGCTGGCCGCCTTTGGCCAGGTGGTGCTGATCGACATCATGCTGGCGGCGGACAATGCGATCGTCGTCGGCGCGCTGGCGGCCGGCCTGCCGCCTGCGTCGCGGCGCAAGGTGATTGCAATCGGCGTGATCGCCGCGCTGGTGCTGCGCATCGCCTTTGCCCTGCTGGTGACGCAGCTGATGCAGCTTGTCGGCCTGGTCTTTGCCGGTGGCCTGCTGCTGGTCTGGGTCGGCTGGAAGATGTGGCGTGAACTGCGCGCGCATGGCGAACCGGAAGATGCCGAGCATATGGCAGGCAAGGCCGCGCCCAAGGGCTTTGCCCAGGCGGCCTGGGCGGTCGCTATCGCCGACGTCAGCATGAGCCTGGACAATGTGCTGGCGGTGGCCGGGGCGGCGCGGGAGCATCCCGGCATCCTGGTGATCGGCCTAGTCCTGTCGGTGGCGCTGATGGGCGTGGCGGCGAACCTGCTGGCCCGCGTGATCGAACGCTATCGCGCGATTGCCTATTTCGGCCTGATCGTGATCCTCTATGTCGCCGGCAAGATGATCTATGAAGGGGCGATCGACCCGACCACGGGCCTCATCACCTTGTTCTGAGAGCTGGTTTGGAAAATGCGCGGGAGCGCGCATTTTCGATGCGGCACCCGCCCGCGCCCCCACCCGACCTCCCATCAGGATACCATGTCTGGGCGGTCGGGTGGGGGTGCGGGCCGGTGCGGATACGCCAGAGGCGCATTTCTCAGAAAGCGCGGGGCCGATCAGTCGACCCCGTTCTTCCGCCCCATCCCGGCAAAGCCGAGCGGCGCGCCGATCAGCACCAGGATGACGCGGGTCAGATGGTGGATGACGACGACGCCCGGCTCCAGCGCCAGGCTGAGCGCGACCATGCTCATTTCGGCGAGGCCGCCTGGCGAATAAGCGAGCGTCAGCAGCACCGGATCGACCCCGGCAAGCGTGCCGATCCCCGCCGCCTAGGCAAAGGTGACGGCCAGCAGGATCGCCGTCGACCCCGCCGCCAGCGCTAATATGCGCAGCAATTCCTTCAATGTCAGGCCAACGAAGCGGCAGCCCATGGTGGCGCCAAGGCCGATCTGTGCCGCGGCCAGTGCCCAGCCGGGAATGCGGAAATCGGCGAGGCCGCTCATATGCACGGCAGCGCTGACCGCCAGCGGCCCGACCAGATGCCAGGCGGGCAGGCGCAGCAGCCGGCCGATCAGCAGGCCCAGGAGCGCGCAGCCCAGCCCCCAGAAGAGCAGCGACCAACTGGCGACATCGCCGGTCACCGGGGTGATGGCGCTGGCCGCGACCGGCGCATGGTCGAGCCGGATCAGGAAAGGGAGGATGAAGACGACGAGGAAGATGCGCGCGCCATGGATCAGGCCGATGGCGCGTTCGTCGGCGCCCCGCTCCGCGCCCATCACCACCATCTCGGCAATGCCGCCGGGCATGCCGGCGAAATAGGCGGTGGCCGGATCGAACTTCGCGACCTTGCGGAAATAGGTGACGCACAGCAGCGCGGCGGTGGCGAGGAAGAAGGGCAGAGCGGCAAGCGGGATGATCCAGTCGCGCGCCTGCGGCAACAGGTGCGGGCCAAAGCTGCTGCCCAGCACCACGCCGATCACCGCCGCCATCGGGCGGCGGGTGGCGGCGGAGGCCTGAATCGGCAAACCGGCGACGCTGGCGACCGCGCAGGCCGCCATCGATCCGAGCACCCAGGGCAGTGGCGCATGGATCGACCAGAAAAGCGCGCCGCCGGCCGCCCCGACGGCGAGCGCCGCCAGGAAGCGGAGGAGAGCGCCCAATCCCCTAGGCGACAAAGGGGAAGGCCATAGCGATCATGCCGACCAAAGTCATGACGATGCCGACGGCGGCGGCGGGCAGCAGGGTGAAGCGCTGATGATCGGCCAGGTCCACGCCCGCCAGGCTGACCAGCAGATAGGTGGAGGGGACCAGCGGGCTGAGCAGATGGACCGGCTGGCCCATCAGCGAGGCGCGGGCGATCGCCATCGGTTCGACGCCATAATGGGCCCCGGCTTCGGCCAGGATCGGGAGCATGCCGAAGTAGAAGGCGTCGTTGGAGAGGAAGAAGGTGAAGGGCATGGAGAGCAGGGCGGTGATCGGCGCCATATAGGGGCCAAGCGCTGGCGGGATGACGCCGACGACTTCCTTGCTCATCGCCTCCACCATGCCGGTGCCGCCAAGGATGCCGGTGAAGATGCCGGCGGCGAAGATGAGCGAGACGACCGCCAGCACATTGCCGGCATGGGCGGCGATCCGTTCCTTCTGCTGGGCGACGCCGGGATAGTTGACAATCATGGCGATGGCGAAGGCGATCATCATCAGCACCGAGAGCGGCAGCACGCCCCAGACCAGCAGCACCAGCAGCGCCACCACCAGCAGGCCGTTGAACCAGCGCAAATGCGGCCGGCGGGCTTCGGGATATTGCGATACGCCCAGGTCCGACGGGGCGGCGGACTGGTGAGCATGGACCTTGCCCAGGCGACGGCGTTCCTTGACGCCGAACCAGAAGGCGAGGCCGAGCAGGAAGGCGAGGCCGCCGATCATGCCGGGGATGAGCGGCAGGAACAGGGTGGCCGGGTCCAGCTTAAGCGCACTGGCGGCGCGGGCGGTTGGCCCGCCCCACGGGGTCAGGTTCATGATCCCGCTCGTCACCATCAGCAGGCAGACGAGATAGAGCCGGTTCATGTCGAACCGTTTGTAGAGGGGGAGCAGCGCGGCGATGGTGATGATGTAGGTGGTGGAACCGTCGCCGTCGAGGCTGACGACCGCGCAGAGCACGACGGTTCCGAGCAGGATGAGCAGCGGATCGCCATGCACCAGCTTCACCAGTCGACCGACCAGCGGGTCGAACAGGCCGGTGTCGGTCATGGTCGAGAAGAAGAGGATGGCGAACAGCAGCATGACGCCGGTCGGCGCCAGATTCTTGATGCCATCGATCATCATGTCGCCAAGGCCGGCAGCCTGGCCGGCGATGACGCCGAACAGCGAGGGGATGACGATCAGCGCGACCAGCGGAGTCATCTTTTTGGTCATGATCAGCGTCATGAAGGTGGCGACCATCAGGAAGCCGAGCAGGGCAAGGTTCATCGCTGCGTCCTTGAGGGGGCTGGAGGAAGGAGGATCAGAAGGTCACGCCGACACGGGCGCTGACGGTCTGGCCGTCATCGCTGCCCGTGTAGGTGCCGGCGCGATTGTTGGTGTGCCACTGGATGCCGTTGAGCTGGATCCGGGTGAAGCTGTTGAGATACCAGTTGACGCCCAGCGTCGCGGCCCAGCCGTCGCCGCCCAGCACCAGGTCGGTATAATCAAGATTTTCGTAGCGGGCGGTCAGCTCGATCGCGCCGAGGCCGCCGTCCAGCACGGGGTCGAGTACATTGGGCTGGCCGAAGCTGCCGAGGCGCGGGTTGTAGGGCGGCAGTTCGCCGGTCAGGAACAGGCCGCTCGACAGGCTCCACGCCTTGCTCTCGAAATCGGGGCGTCCGCCATCGAGCCGGGCGATGCGGCGACCGGCTTCGCCCATCACCCACAGGCCGCCGACATAGCCGCCCAGTTCCGCGCCATAGCCGGTGGTCGACTTGCCGCCGAGCAGTTCACCGGTCGATACCCGGACCGCGCCATTGAAGCGGCCGCCCATCACGGTGCTGCGGGTCAGGGTGGTGGCGGCCGAAGACAGCGCCTCGTCGAAGAACCAGCCGCCGACATGCAACAGCGAGCGATCGGTCTTGATCGGGTTCCAGTGCGCGCGCGCGCCGAAGGTGCGGCTGTCGTTGGTCGCCTGCTCGCCATCGACCCGGTCGCCGGTCACGCTGACCGATGCGTGCCAATTGGGGCCGAACATGCGGCCCATGATGCCGATGCCATAGAAGCCGCGCTGCGGAATGATCGCGGTCGATACTGCGCTGCGTTCCAGGAAGGGGGTGGAGTCGGAACCGGTGCTGCCTTCGAACGCACGGTCGTTGAACAGGTGGCCGGCGCGCACGTCGAAATCGACCTTGCTGCTGATTTTGGAGCGATAGCCCAGGAAGGCGGTGACGATATCGACTTCATTTTCGGAAAAGTCGGTTTCGAACTGGTAGAAGAAATGCGGGCCGACGCCGCCTTCCAGGCCCAGGCGCAAGGCGCGCATGCCGGTGGTGGTCGTGTTGCGACCGCCATATTTGGAGCCGCCGGTTGAGCTGACATCGACCAGGATGCGGCCGCGCGGCTTGTAGGTGAAGACGCCGTCGGCCGAGCGGAAGACGGGCAGGCCGGCACCCCATTCGGTGGTGACGCCGGACGGGTTGGCGGCGACAGCGCGGGCCTGTGCCACGTCGATATCGGCCGGGCCGGGCGGCACGATCTGCGGCGCGAAGGGGGTAACGACCAGCGGCGGGGTCGCGTCCTGCTGTGCCATTTGCGGCGCGGGTTGTTGGGGGGCGGGGGGCGTTGCGGCCTGGGCAGCGGCCTGTTGCCCCTCGATCTTGTCGAGCCGGGCCTTGAGCGAGGCGATCTCGGCGGCCTGGGCCTTTACCAGGGCGGCCAGTTCGTCGGCGCTGGGCGTCTGGGCGAGGGCGGGGGTGGCGACGATCAGCGCCAGCGCGGCGCAACCGCCGCGCAACATCATATGGGACATGCTTATCGGGCTCCGGAAATAAGGGCCGCCTGCCATTCGCGCAGGAAGCGCTGGCGCGTGAGGCGGTCGAGATTGACGAGAAGCTGCGGGCCGACGCGGATCGAGCGGGCCTGGGCAGCGGGCAGGTGGCGGCCGTTGATGTCGGTCCGCACCGGCCAGAGGCTATGTTGCGCGAGCAGCGATTGCCCTTCGCGCGAGAGGAGGAAGTCGAGGAACAGCTTGGCCGCGGCGGGATGTCGCGCCTCGCGCGCGATGAAGGCGATGCGCGACATCACGATGGTATAATCTTCGGGAAAGACGACGCCGATGCGCGGGTCGCGGCGGGCGCGTTCCTGCGCGTAGGAGCCGATCACATTATAGGCGATCGAGAATTTGCCCTCGGCCACGCCGCGCAGCATCGGTTCGGTGGTGATGTGCAGTTGCGGCCGGGTCGCCGCCATCGCCTCGACCAGCGAGCCGGTGTCGCGGGTGATGGCATAATCCTGTGTCAGATAGAGATAGCCGGTGTTCGATCGGGCGGGATCGAAGGTCGCGACCTTGCCGGTCAGCGCCTTGCGATCCTTGCGCAGCATCGCCTCCAGCGCGGCATGGCTGCGCGGCGGATTGGCAATCGCCTTCTTGTTGTAGACATAGGCGATCGGCTCTGCGGTGACGCCAAAGCCCATATTCTTCCACACCGCATTGGCGGGCAGAGCGGGCTTTTCCGGGCTGGCATAGGCCTGGGCAAAGCCGTCGTTGATGAGCTTGACCTGCTGGTCCATCGCCGACGACCAGACCAGGTCGGCCGACATCCGGCCGTTGCGCGCCTCGGTCGAGAAGCGGCGGAACATCTCGTTCGATCCGAGGTCGGAATAGCTGACGGTGACGCCGGGATAGCGGCGCTGGAACGCCAGGATGACCGGTGCCATTTCCGACGTGTCGGCATTGGCATAGACGATGACCTGCCGTTCGGCACGGGCATCGCCGATCAGATCGTCATAGGAACGCGGATAGCCGGTCGGCCTTTGCGCTACCGCTGTCGCGCTGGTGACGGACAGGCTTGCCAGCGCCGCCACTATCTGAATAACCCTTCGCATCGACCCTGCTCCTCACATGTTCCGTTCTTCTGCCGGATTAGGAGGGTCAGTTACGAAGCCAAGCTGTCATCAACCTTTCAGCATCGGGTGCCCTATTCGGATTTTGATGATCGAGGATGACGCCGCACTGGCGCGCAGCATTGCAGCCCTGCTGCGGGCGGGGGGGCATGCGGTGGACCATGTCGCGACCGGCGAGGATGCGCTGGCAGTGGTGGGCGGAGAACCCTATGCGTTGGTGATACTGGACGTGGGCCTGCCCGATATCGACGGCTTCACCGTGTTGGCGGAATTGCGCCGGCGCGGCGAGAAAGTGCCGGTGCTGATGCTGACCGCGCGCGATGCGCTGGACGACCGGGTGCGGGGGCTGGACCTGGGCGCCGACGATTATCTGCGCAAGCCCTTCGAGCCGCAGGAACTGGAGGCGCGGGTGCGGGCGCTGGGGCGGCGGCGGGGCGGCGATCCGACCCCGGAAATCACGGTCGGGCCGCTGACCATCAATCGATCGACCGGTGCCGCCGATGTCGCCGGACGGGCGCTGGACCTGCGCCGGCGCGAACTGGCGGTGCTCGAGTCGCTGGCGACCAGGGCCGGGCAGGTGGTGCCGCGCGAATTGCTGATCGGCGAGGTGTTCGGCTTTGACGAGCCGGTCGGCAGCAATGCGATCGAGGTGCATGTGACCCGGCTGCGCGGCAAGCTGGCGCCCGACGGGCCGGGCATCCGCACGGTGCGCGGCGTGGGCTATATGCTCGATGCCCAATGAGGGACGGCCATCGGGCGAGGGGCGGGCCATTGCCCTGCGCACCCGCCTGCTGGCGGCAATGCTGGGGCCGATGCTGGGCGCGGCGGCGATCATCGGCGTGGGCGGCGCGACGCTGATTTCCGACGTGGTCCGCCGGACCAACGACCGGGTGCTGGGCGGCGCCCTAGGCGCGATCGCCGAAACCGTGCAGGTGGAACGGGGCGAGGTGACGCTGGACCTGCCGCCGGCCGCCTTCGGCATGCTGGAGAATAGCGAGCGGGACAATGTCTATTACCGGATCGCGGTGGGCGGCACTTTGCTGACCGGCTATGCCGATCTGCCCGCGCCCGACCCGCAGACCATGCCGGTCGACCAGCCGCGGTTCCGCTTTGCCCGGTATCGCGGGCAGGACATCCGCATCGGCGAGGTGAAGCGCAGCCTGCCGCGGATCGCCGACCCGGTGATCGTGCAGGTGGCCGAGACGCTGGATAACCGGCGGGCGCTGATGCACCGGCTGATGATCGCGCTGCTGATCGGCGAACTGACGCTGGTGGGGGTGGCGATCCTGCTGCTGCGACCGGCGCTGGGCTGGAGCCTGCGGCCGTTGCTGCGGCTGCGGCGCGCGGTCGAGGCGCGAGATGGTGATGCGCGGCCGGATTTCTCGGCGCTGGATGCGGGGCCGCTGCCGAGCGAATTGCGGCCATTGGCGCGGGCGTTCAACCGGCTGCTGCGTCAGCTGGATCAGGCCACGGGGGGCGTGCGCCGCTTTACCGCCGATGCCTCGCACCAGATGCGCACGCCGATTTCGGTGCTGAAGGTGCAGATAGAACTGGCGCGCCGGGGATCGCGCGAGGCGTTCGACGAGATTGCCGATGCGGCGCAGCGGCTGGAGCGGCTGGTAACGCAGTTGCTGGCGCTAGCGCGGGCCGAGGAGGCGGGGGCATCGCCGCCGCTGGAGACGGTGGACCTGAAGGAAGTGAGCGCGGTGGTGGTCAACCGGCTGATCAACCAGGCGATCCAGGCGCAGGTCGAACTCAATCTGGAGGCATCGGACGCGGAAAGCTATCGCGTCGAGGCGCATCGCACGTTGGTGTTCGAGATATTGGCCAATCTGGTCGACAATGGCATCCGCTATAACCGACCCGGCGGTACGGTGACGATCGCGCTGGCGCAGGGCGAGGACGCGACCCTGATGACGGTCAGCGACGACGGTCCCGGCATTGCGGTGGAGCATCGCGACAAGGTGTTCGAGCGCTTCTTCCGCGTGGGCGGCGCGAGCGCGCCGGAGGGGACGGGGCTGGGCCTTGCCATCGTCCAGTCTGCCGCGTCGCGCATGGGCGCGCAGGTGGGGATTGTCGAGGGTGGCGCGGGCACGCATATCCGCGTGCGCTTTCCGCGACGGGGGGAGGATGGCGGGGTTTAGCGCTTCTGCCCACTTGTGCGCCGGCGGCCGCTTCGTGGCGCACCCACCCCCGGCCCCTCCCTGGAAGGGAGGGGAGCAAAGGCGCGCATGATCAGCGCGGCAGGTCGGGATAGCTGTGCGCGATCGGCCCCAGCGCGTCGGCCAATGGGGCCAGCCAGGGTTCGAAGCGCCGCCAATGATCGACGCCGCCGGTATAGATGGGCTGGCGCACCTGTTCGGAACTGGCTGTGCGCACCGCCCGGTCGGTCTGCCAGAAGGACAGGCAGGCCGCCTCGAAATCGAGGCCGAGATAGGCGAGCAGCCGGTCGACCTCACCCGGCGTGTCGGCGACCATCTGTTCGTAGATGACGCGATGGACCCGGCCCGGCGCGGCCGCGTCATAGGCGGCCATCAGCGCGACATAGTCGCGATAATAAAGGCCGATGTCGGTGAGGTCATAGGTGAAGGCCTGGCCGCGCGCAAAATGCTGTTTCCAGCCGGAAAAGCAGCAGCCCATCGGATGACGGCGCGCGTCGATGATGCTGGCATTGGGCAGGATCAGCTTGATGAGGCCGACATGCTGCCAGTTGTTGGGCATCTTGTCGATGAAGCGCGGCTTGCCGCTCTGTCGGTGGACGCGGGTCTGCTCGACATATTCCTCGCCCAGCCGCCGGCGGTCGGCCGGGCCAAGCGACGCTGCCATGGCCGCAAAATCGGCAAATTCGCCTTCATCCACCCGCGATTGCAGGCGGCTGGCGATCATCATCATCTCGGGCAGTTCCATCGTGCCTTCGACCTGGCTGTGGCTGGCGAGGATCTGTTCGACCAATGTCGATCCCGCGCGCGGCAGGCCGACGATGAAGATCGGGTCGGGCGCGGGGCAGCCGCCATCGCCCATGGCGGCGATGAAGGGCGCGCTGAAGGTCGTGGCGGTGGCTGCGACTTCGGCGGAAAATTCGCCGGCATCATGGCGGATCATCGCGCGGCGCAGCCGGTTGCCGGCGTCATAATGGCGGAAGGCGGCTTCGTCCGCCTTGCGATCCTCATGCGCCTTGCCGAGCGAGAAATGGAGGTGGAAGACATCCTCGCCCTCCGTCTGGCCATCGCGGGCCAGCGTTTCGAGCGCGCGCTCCATCGTGGCGATGTCGGCGGCGTCCAGCGTCACGGTCTTGAGGTTGGCGAGGCTCCACCAGGCTTCGCCCATGGTCGGGCGATGATGCACGGCCTGGCGATAGGCATGGACCGCGTCGGCCTGTCGCCCCAGCGTCTTGAGCGCATGACCCAGATTCTGCCAGACCTGTGGCTGGTCGGGACGATCGGCCAGCAGGCTTTCATAAATGGAGCGTGCCGCGTCCTGATCGCCCAGCCGCACCAGCACCGATGCGCGGATGAGGTCATAGCCCGGATTATGGATCGGCGAGTGGGCGAGGGTTTCGGCATGGGCGAGCGCTTCGCTCAGGCGGTTATTCTGCAGCAGCAGGCGGATCAGAAAGTCGCGGGCGAGGTCGAAGCCGGGCGCCAGCGCGACGGCGCGCTCGACATGAGCGAGGGCGGCATTCATGTCGCCGCGTCGCCATTGCACCTCACCCATGAGGCGGATGCCGGCGGGATCGTCGGGTAGGCGATCGGCGCGCGCCGCCAGCAGCGCTGCCGCATCGTCCAGCCGCCCCTCGTTCATCGCCATTGCTGCTGCCAGCAGGTCGCGATCGCGCGAGGCGGCATGAACGCCGGACAGGTCGGCGCGCCAGGCATCTCTGTCCCGCCCACTCGCGCGGAGCAGTCCGGCCAGCAGGAACCAGCCGCCGGGGACGCCCGGTTGCTGGCGGGTCAGACTTTCGAGCGCGCCGATCGCCTGGCGCTGGTCGCCGGCTTCCCGCGCCGCCTGCGCCAATTCCCACAATATCGCCGGGACGCTGGGATGCTGGCGGGCGAGGGGGGCGAGCCGGGCCAGTGCGGCCTTGGGCTTGCCGAGGCGACGCAATGCCTGGCCGATCAGCAGTTCGGCGGGGGGCAGGCGCCCGGCCCGGCGCAGGATCGCTTCGGCCTGCGCCAATGCCGCATCGGGGCGGGCGTCGAGCAGGGCGGCAGCGCCTGCCAGCGCCGTCTGGATGCTGTCGGTTGCCGGTACGGCGGACGCGTTCCCCATAGCCCCTCATATTTGTGCGACTGCTCAAAATCTTATGTCGGCTGCAGGCGGGCGTCGAGTCAGCTTGTCGTAAAAGTTTCAAAAAGTCGCCGAACAGCCGCTTGACAGGGCGTGTCCGATCGGCAGTATCGAATTTAGGACAGTTGTTCTGATTGCTGCAAAAGCGAACTGTCCGGGGATTATGGAACAGATAAACAGCGTGGCCAGCGTCTGGCGGCGATCCTGAAAGAGTCTCTCTTTCGGGCGGGGCATCCTTCGCTCTGTCGGCCGCCGGTGCGCGAGGCCACGCGAACGCGTCAGGGAAGGAGACCCGGAGCACCGGGCGAATTTCGCAGGAGAGGACGAGTCGCAACGCGTATCAGGGGGTATTCGTATGGCCATTCGTCTCCGCTCGCGAAGAGTGCGCACGTTCTGCGCGCTTGGCACGAGCACGTTCCTCACACCGATGATCCTGTCCGCGCCGGCACTGGCGCAGGCCCCGGCGGCGGATGCCGCCGCAGCCGATGCGGCCGCCGCCGAGGCCGAACAGGGGTTGGGCGAGATCGTCGTCACCGCGACGCGCAGCGCGCAGAGCATCCAGAAGGTGCCGATTTCGATGCAGGCGCTGGGCGCGGAGAAATTGCAGGAACGACAGGTGAAGGGCCTGAGCGATTTCGCCGCCCTGCTGCCGTCGGTCTCGTTCGAGGGCATTGGCCCCGGTCGCAACACCGCCTTCTTCCGCGGCATCGTGCCCGCCGGCGGCGCCTATGCCTCGGTCGGCTATTATCTCGACGACATGCCGATCACCGGCACCGAAGTGCCCGATATCCATGCCTATGACCTGGAGCGGGTCGAGGCGCTGTCCGGGCCGCAGGGCACGCTCTATGGCGCAGGCTCGCTGGCCGGCACCATCCGCCTCATCACCAACAAGCCCAAGCTCGACAAGTTCGAGTTCGGCTATGACGTGGAAGCCAATAAATATGGCAAGGGCGATTTCGGCGGCCAGCTGGAATCCTACATCAACGTGCCGCTGGCGCCGACGCTGGCGGTGCGCGCCATGGGCTATTATCGCCGCGACGGCGGCTATATCGATAACACGCCGAACAATGGCACGTTCAACGATGGCAGTTCGTCGACCCTGACGCTGGGCGACAACAACCCCAACACATCCTACACGCTCGACAACAGCGACATCGCCAAGGATGATTACAACACCATCCGCGAATTTGGCGGCCGCTTCCAGCTGCTGTGGCAGCCGACCGAGGGCTGGGACATCACGCCCGAGATCACGGCCCAGAAGCAGGTGGCACGCGGCTATTTCGGCTATGATCCGCGGGTCGGCGACCTGGAAGTCCATGACTATGACCAGACCAAGAATGACGATCGCTGGTATCAGGCGGCGCTGTCGATCCACGGCCATATCGGCGACTGGGACATCGTCTCGGCCACCGGCTATTTCAAGCGCCGCACCCGCACGCTGAACGACTATACCTATTACACGGTCACCTATGACGGCTTCGGGCCGGGCTATGAAAGCTATCTGCAATTCTTCGACAATTGCACCGGCTCCGGCGCCAGCCAGCAGTGCCAGATGATCAACCCGACCCAATATTATCATGCCGACACGCACCGCAACAAATTCACCCAGGAATTGCGGATCTCGACGCCCAAGGACTGGCCGTTCGACGTGACAGTCGGCGGCTTCTACCAGCGGCAGAAGAATGAGCTGAACACCAGCTATGCGATCCGCGGGCTCGACACGATCACCGGCTATACCGCGACCGGCGGCGGCGATGTGGCGGGCGGGCTGATCGGCGTGCCGGCCATGTATGGCATCGCCTATGACGAGGATGGCAATCCCTATTTCGATACCAGCGACGTCATCAACGCCAACGGCAATCCGCTCGGCACGATGATCCTCGGCACCCAGGCGGTGAAGGGCGACGCCTTCTATTATGTCGAGCAGGACCAGCTCTATCATGACAAGGCGATCTTTGCCGAAGGCCATTACAACATCACGCCGACGCTGAAGCTGACCGGCGGCATTCGCTATTTCTGGACCGACTATAAGGTTCGGGGCTTTGCCGGCGTGGCCGGATCGGCCGCAGGCGTGGGCTGTACCACGCCGCTGCCCGATGACGAGCGGCTGACCTGCGTCAACACCAACCCCAATGCGGCGGACGGCACCGGCCGCTACAAGGAGGATGGCGAGACCCACAAGGTCGCGCTCGACTGGCAGTTCCAGCCCGACAAGATGGTCTATTTCAACTATTCGACCGGATTCCGCCCCGGCGGGTTCAACCGGCCGCTGCGCATCCGCAGCCTGGGCAAGATCGTCAATGTCGCGCCGTTCAAGTCGGAAACGCTGACCAATTTCGAAGTCGGCGTGAAGACCACCTGGAACAATATCTTCCGCTTCAACGCCGCCGTCTATTATGAGAAGTGGAACAATATCCAATATGGCGTGGTCGTGTCGGGCGCACAGGGCGCAGGCATGACCGGCAATGCCGGCAAGGCCGAGGTCAAGGGCGTCGAATATGATGCCGACCTGCGGCTGGGCAAGGTGACGATCTCCACCTCCGGCGCGTTCAACGATGCCAAGCTGAAGGGCGATTTCTGCAACTTCGCGCTCAATACCGCGACCGAGTCCATCGCGCAGCTGAGCAGCTGTACGCTGGGCGAATTTGTCGAAGGATCGAGCCCGCCGACGCCGCAGGTCGCGGCCGCCAACGGCACCCGCCTGCCGCGCCAGCCGCGCTTCAAGGGGACGACATCGATCCGCTATGACACCGACCTGGGCGACTATGCCGCCTATATCCAGGGCGCGGCGCTCTACCAGACCGGCGCGACGCAGGATCTGAACGTCGAGAGCAACGAGCTGCTGGGCAATACCAAGGGCTTTGTCAGCTTCGATTTTTCGGGCGGGATCAAGAAGGATAATTGGAGCGTCACCCTGTTCCTGCAGAACGCCTTCGACAAGCGTGGGCAGCTGACGCGCAACACCTTCTGCTCGATCGACTTCTGCGCCAACAGCTCGCGCACCTTCACGATCAAGCCGCAATTCTTCGGCATAAGGTTCGGCCAAAAATTCTAAACAGGTCGCCGAACAGTATGGCCATGCCCCGCACGATATGCGCGCGGGGCATGGCCATTTTCATCGGGGTGGCGGGCATGTTGCTCGCCATGCCGGTGGCGCCGCGCGCGCAGGAGGATCATTCCGGCCTGACCCGCGCAGCCTATCGCGCCCGATGCCTGATGTGCCACAGCCGCGCCGCGCCGGAGGGGGTTTCACCGGAGATATTGGCAGGGCTGCATCCTGAGCCGAGCTTGAAGCCGGCGGTCGCGATGCCGGGCGTCAGTTGCTGGCGGCGCTGCACCAATTGCTGGCCGGTGGAGCGGCAGGAAGGCCGGAAATAAAGGGGAGGGGCGATGTTCTGGATCGTCTGGAAGCGGCCATTCCTTGCCACTCGTCATTGGAATCTGCATCCCTGAAACTGGTCATTGACGCTAATGGCAAATCGAGGATCAAAAGGCTCGATTTGGTGGAAGCAGTCGCCGGTTCCTGCGCACAGCGGGCATCAGGAGTGCTGTGGAAGCGAAGCCAACCACAGTATTACAGAGAGAATGAAGACAATCTGCATGGCTTGGATATAGGGCGCCACGCGCTTGCCGCGCGTCCACCAGATCACGATGGGTATGCTTACAAGTGCAATGGTTTGAATCCATCCGGTTGCGCCGTATGTTGCTGCGCCATCCCTTTCTTCGGCCAGCGAGCGTATGGTAAAAATAAGAGCCAAAGCAGCAAAAAGAAGCGCCGTGATTTGCGCTGCCCAATATCTCAACTTGCTGCATAAAACTGCCATCGGGGGAGATTGAAGCTGAACCGTAATGACCGCAAGTGGGCGATTGTTGCCGAACGATCTTTTCCGCACATCGTCCGCTATCGCCGGTCATCACTCCAAAAGCTGCCTGTCCGCTTCCCACCCCTAATAGACCCTACCGCGCCTCCGAGGGAAACATCTGCCGCAGGGACGCGGGCGCGTGGCATTTGCGGATCGCGGTTTCGACATGGCGGGCGCGTTCGGCGGTCAGCGAGGCGGCGGACAAGGCGAAGCGTCGTTCATGGGCGACTTCCTCGGCGGTGAAGGGCGTGCTGCCCTGCGGCACGCTGTCGCCGCCCAGGCCGAAGACGACGAAGTTCATCATGTCGGCCAGTTGCTGATTATCCTTGATCCGGCTGAGCGCGACATTGGGCAGGCGGATGAGATAGGCGCGGGTCTCGGGGGTGCAGAGGAACCAGCCGACCCGGCCGCGCAGTTCGGGCAGGGCCGCAGGCGCGGCGCTGCCCTGCACCCCGTGGCAGCCGCCGCAATTTTCGACATAGTCGGACCGAGCGAGATCGGGATCGGTGATCGCGCTGGGCAACATCCCCATCGGCGGCAGCGCGGCGCGGCCGATGCCGACCGCGCCGAGCAGCGCCAGCGATCCGATCAGCAGCGCATGCCGCATGCCCTGCCGGCCTCAGCTGGCCGCGCCGACCAGCACGGCGGTCGAACAATGATATTCCATGCTGCTGGTGCCGAAGCACCAGATCACATCATTGTTGAGCTGGGGCATATAGAGCTGGGTCTCGCGGTCGGTATTGTCGCAGCCGCACTGGCCGCAGGCCGGCTTGCCGCAGCAATCGCGATAGGCGATCAGATAGGCCTTGCCGTCGTCCGGGTTGATGCAGGTGCCGACCCAGGAGACGGGCGAGGGTTCCGCGCCCGCTGGGCAACTGTGGATGCCGCCGCCGCAGCAAGTGCAGAGCGCGCCGTCGATCGCGCAATAGCGCCAATAGTCGCACTTGGTCTCGTCCTTGCTCTGCGCGGTGCGGGCAAAGGCGGTCTTGGCCTCGGGCGAGCGATCGGGCTTGGCCGCTTCGGCGCGGCTGACCGGCAGCAGCGGGAAGGCAGGCGCAGCGACCAGGGCGGCGCCCAGGCGCGAGAGCATCGAGCGGCGGGATGTCCCCCCGGCGAGGCGGCGTAGCAGCTTTTCCCCTATGGCGTCGGCGTCGAACTTCTTCATGTCACGGACCCCCTTTAACTTGCGATCAGGCCGCCTGGGCTTTCAGCGAGCCGATATAATCCTGCACCGTGGCGATCCCCATTTCATGGGCGACGACCAGGCTTTCGAGATGCTCGCGGCTGTTGACCAGTCCCTTGGACAGGATGGTGCCCTCGGCATCGAGCAGCACGGCGAAGGGCAGCTTGGCGACGCCATAGGCCTGGCCCGCCTCCGGTCCGTTGACGAAGGCATGGGCCTCCAGCCCGTGCTGGGCGATCATCGCGCGCTGGGCGGCGACATCATCGTCGCCCACGAAGGTCAGCGCGACCCGCTCGTCCCGCGCGAAGGATTTGGCCATCGGGATGATATTCTTGCACAGCGGGCATTGGGCCGAGACGAACATCAAGAGGCGCAGCGCCGTGCCATGGGCATGGCCGCCGATCGTGACAGGCGCGCCGTCGATGGTGCGGGCGTCGATCTTGACGATGGCGTCGCCCACCGCCGGGCCGCCGCTGGTGGCGAGCGCGCCGGCGGGCGCGACGCGGATATGGAGTACGCCGACCTGCCGCGCGACCGCCAGCAGGGCGATGCCGAGCGCGAAAATGGCGACCCAGGACAGGATCTGCGCGATGATGAGCGAGGTCAGCATAGGTCTTCTATCTCCGGTAGGCGGCGGCGGGCGTGGCGATCAGCGCCAGGATGGCGCCGAGCAGATGGAAGGCGAGGAACAGGGCGATGCCGCCAGCGGCCGCGGTGGCGATGTCCAGTGCAGACAGTGGCGGGGTAGGCAGCAGGCGCGGCGCGACCAGCGCGATCAGCAGCAGGTTGCGGATCACCAGCGGCCAGCCGATCGGATGGCGTAACTGTGAACGTCCACAGCCACAGTCGATATGGCTGCGCCCGCGCGCGATGTTGATCGCCATCGCCCCCGCAAAGAGGCTAAGCAGCAGCATGGCAAGCAGCACCGGCTCCGGGGCAAGGCCGGCGATCAGCGTGGCGCCGATGGCGATCTCCGCCAGCGGCAGCAGGATCGTGGCGGGCGCGACCAGCGCCGGCGGCAGCAGCCGGTAATTGGCGATCACGCCGGGCAGCAGGATGCGGTGGCGCAGCTTCGACAGGCCGGCCTGCAACAGGATGAGGCCGATCCCGATGGCAGCCGCCAGCGCGGCGATCGCCAGACCCAGCGTCATGGTCAGGACGGGTCCGCGACCGTGATGGTGCTGCCGCCGGCCTTCTCGATCTTGTGCTTTTCCTCCCAGGTGGCGAGGTCGATGACGAGGGCGGTGCCCTTCTCGCCGTCCATGATGAGCAGCGGCTTGTCCGACTGGGTGACCTCGATATTGTTCATCGGCTCTTCCAGCGGGCGGCGCTTCACCACCTTCTGCGTGGCGAGATCGACTTCCCACACTTCCGTGCCAGACGCCTTGTGCGACCAATATTCGCCCATGTGCATCAGCACGAACAAATGGCCGGTCGCGCGGTGCAGCGCCATCGGCTGGCGGCCGCCGGGATACCAGTTCAGTTCCAGCGGCTTGGTTTCGCCTGGGCGGATGCCGGCGGCGGCCTGGATCGAGAAGGGGGCGGAGATGGTCGGCGCCGGGCCAAGCTTCGCGGTCCAGATCTGGCCGGTGTAGCTGAGGAACGTCGTTTCCTTCTTCTTCCGGTCATAGGTGAAATTGTCGAAGATCGGATCGTCGGTGGCCGAGAAGAAGGGCGTGCTATGGGTGATGTCGGCCTTGCTGCCGGTCAGTTTCACGGTGGCGAGCGACCCGTCGGCGCACAGCGCGGAAAAGCCGACGCCCGGATTGGGCATCATGCTGGCGCAGCCGGGCACTTCGACATTGGCGACGAACTTGCGCTTCACCAGGTCGACGATGTTCACCGAGGAGGCGGGGCTGAGATTATAGACGAAGCCGGTCTTGCCATCGTCGCTGATGATGAAGTTGTTCTTGCGCGATCCGATCAGGATCCGGTCGGGAATGGTGATTTCGGTGATCAGCTTCAGTTCGCGCGTGTCATAGACCGACACCATGTCCTGCCGCGTGCCGCGATCGCCCTTCGACCAGATGGTTTCGGCGACGTAATAATATTTGCCGGCCGGATCGATCGCCATGTCGGCGAGGCGCCGGGTTTCGACCATGCCCACCATCTTGCCGCTGTCGCCGTCGAAGATGCTGGTGCCCGGCATGTCCCATCCGCCGTCGACGAAGAACCAGTTGGGCTTGGGCGGCTCCATCGTCACGACATCGGACGTTTCCGGTTCCAGCGCGGCCGTGGTGTCGGCGGGCGCGGCATGGGCGGTGATGGCTGCGCACAGGGCGAAACCTATGGCGGCGGTGGTGAAAAATCCCCTGACGACGGCGCTCGACATCTGGCGTGATCCCCCTTGATCGGTGCGGCGGCGCTGGACTCATCTGGTCCGCGTTTCGCTGCTGGAATGAAGGCTGGACAAGTGTCAAGGATTGGTCAAGAGGGTGGAGGGGCTTCCTGCAAAATATTTTTGCGCCGCAGCAAAACTAAGCGATAATCTCGTTCACGCCCTCGATCCGGGGCAGGCGCAGCCTGTCGGGTGCAGCAGCGATCAGCAGCGCGAAACAGCCGCCGGTGAGGGCGACCAGCGCGCCATCGACCAGCCCCTGTCGCCCGAGGGCGTCGGACAGCAGCGATCCCGCCACCGGCCCGGCGATCATGCCCAGGCTGTGGACGCAGGCGACGAAGCGGCGGAACAGCGGACTGCCGCCGCCCGCTGCCGTGGCAAGGCCGGAAAAGCGGATGATGGTGGCGGTCGACCCGATATTGAGCAGGCCGATCGCCAGGATGAACAGGGTCGGCGCGCCGGGGCGAGTGAGGGCGAGCGGGGCGAGCAGGCAGACGGCGGACAGCAGGCCGGTCAGCGGCAGCGGCACGATGCTCTGTTCGCGCATCAGCGCGATCGCGGTCAGCGCGCCGATCACCGATCCGATCGCCACTGCCTCGCCGATCACGCTGTCGTCGATGCCGGCGGCCAGTGCCAGTGCGCCGGAAAAGCTCCAGATCATCATGGTGGCGGCGATGAAGCAGAACAGCGCGACGGCGAGTGCCCATGCGCGGGCCGGGGTGGGCGCGCGTTCATCGGCGTCGCTGGTCAGCGTTTGTGCCGGATCGGCGGCTGGCATCATCAGGCTGAGCAGCAGCACGCCGATTGGCGCGAGCGCCAGCAGGCGCAGCGCAGCGGCCGGCCCGGCGCTGGCGCCGATCGCCGGCAGCGCCAGCGCGACCAGGGTGGACAGCAGCAACTGGACCAGGAAGACGGCGGCATAGGCGCCGGTCGGACGTTGCGAGGCGGCCGCGCTCATCGCATGGGTGTAGGCGACGCCCATGCCGACGCCGAACAGACCGCGCGCGGCGATCAGCGTTGCCAGCTCGTCGAGCGCCGGCGTTATCAGGCTGGCGGCCAACGCGATCAGTGCGGCGAAGGCCGGCGCGCCAGTCGGCAGATGCGCCCCGCCGCGCCAGACCAGGATCGCGCCGATCGCCATGCCGCCCTGGGTTGCGCCGACGATCCAGCCATGGTCGGACGGATCAAGCCCGGTGGCGGCGGTCAGCAGGGTGAGGAAGACGGGGTCGATGCCGGGTTGCAGCAGCGCGAGCGCGGCGGCCGCGATGCAGGCGATGGTCCGGTCCGGCGCCCATCCGGGCAATATACGGCTTTGCGTCATGATGGCCCCACAGCATGAACAGGCGCCGGTGGCGCCCCTACCGTTCAGACCATCTCTCCCCCTCGGGGCGGCGTCAGGCCGCTTCTGTCATCAGCCCTGCAAGATCGCGCGAAGTCACCGTCTTGGCAAGATGCACGAACGACATTGCCGCCAGGGCGGTAAAGACCGGCATCTTGGCCGCCCAGGGCTTCTGATGCCCCAGGAACGGCGTCGATCCTTCCATCGACGCGCTGATGAACAGGGCGACGCTATGCACCTCGTCCGGGGACAGGGCGGGATTGATCTGCGCGACATATTCGCCGATCACCTCATGCACCTTGCTGTAGAACAGCCGCACCCGGTCGGCGACGAACTCGCTCTGGTTGGCGAGCGCCCAGAGCTCGGTGAACAAATGGGTGGTGCGCTTGGTCTGGATATCCTCCAAGCACAGGATGATGACCAGCTTGAGCCGTTCCTCGGCGGTGAGGCCGGGCTTGCGGACCATCTCCTCCAGCAGCTTGTCATAGGATTCCAGCATCTCGTCCAGCATCACCTGGATCAGCATTTCCTTGCGCGGGAAATGATAGCTGACATTGCCGACCTTCATGTCGCAGCGCGCGGCGATGCGGCGCAGGGTGAAGGCATCGGCACCCTCGTCGATCAGCACGTCCAGCGCCGCCTTGAGGATCTGGTCCACCGTTTCGGACCCGCGGGCATAGATGCCGGGCCGTGAGGGAGCGAGTATCATATCACATCTGCCTTGGCGGCCCTCCTACCACGGCGCGGCCCGGCTCGCCACCCTTTGCGCATCGCTCGCAACGGCGGGCTTGACGAATATTTGAAGACTGTCCAGTATTCACTCATCCACATAATCTTGGGAAGAGGCGTGAAATCCGGTGCGGCACCCTGGCGGGGGCGGCTTCCGGGGCAAACGTCCATATGTGCGGGGACATTTCAGGCGATGATTCAGGGTATCAAGCGCGTCACATTCTCTCTGCTGGCGGTCGGGGCGATCGCGTTGCCTGGGGCGGTACAGGCGACCGGTCCGCAGACCTTCGCCAACCGCTGCTCCATGTGCCATCAGCCCTCGGGCGCGGGCCTGCCGGGCCAGTTTCCGCGCCTCAATGGCCGGGTGGCGCAGATCGCGACCAGTCCGGAAGGGCGGCGCTATCTCGCCATGGTGCTGCTCTATGGCATTTACGGCCCGATCACCGTGGACGACAGGAAGATCACCGGCCTGATGCCCGGCATGGGCACCATGTCCGACCAGGATATTGCCGACGTGCTGAACCACGCCGTGTCGCTGAAGAAGGCGGCCAAGCCCGCCGCGCCCTTCACCGCGGCGGAGGTCGCCAAGGTGCGCGCCGGCGGCAAGCAGACCGCGGCGCAGGTCGCGGCCGAGCGCGGCCGGCTGGCGGGCAAGGGGCTGATCCCGTCCTGATCGGGCGGACATCCTATAACTCTATGCTATGGGATAGTCGGTCTTGAGCGGTTAAACGGTGGTGCCGGGCTGTGGGATAAGGGAACTCCAAGGAGATCCCCAATGTCCAACGCCATCGCCACCGTCTCGCTGCGCGGCACGCTCGAAGAGAAATTGCGCGCCGCTGCCGCGGCCGGCTTTGCCGGGGTCGAGATATTCGAGAATGACCTGATCGGGTCGGAACTGGCGCCGCGGGACGTGCGGCGCATGCTGGACGATCTGGGGCTTGCCTGCATGCTCTACCAGCCCTTCCGCGATTTCGAGGGGATGCCGGGCGCGCTGCGCCAGCGCGCCTTCGACCGGGCCGAGCGCAAGTTCGACCTGATGGGCGAACTGGGCACCGATCGCATCCTGGTCTGCTCCAACTGCTCGCCCGCCTCGCTGGGGGAGCGGGAGCGGATCGTCGACGATTTCCGGGACCTCGGCGAGCGGGCGGCCAAGCGCGGGATATTTGTCGGCTATGAGGCGCTGGCCTGGGGGCGACATGTGTTCGATCATCGCGATGTCTGGTCGATCGTAGAGCAGGTCGACCATCCCCATATCGGCATCATCCTCGACAGCTTCCATTCGCTGTCGCGCAAGATTCCGAGTGACAGCATCCGCGATATCCGTGGCGACAAGATCGTCTTCGTCCAACTCGCCGATGCGCCACTGCTCGACATGGACCTGCTCTACTGGAGCCGCCATTTCCGCAACCTGCCGGGGCAGGGCGGGCTGGATGTCGCCGGCTTCGTCGCGGAGATATTGGCCACCGGCTATGACGGGCCGTTGTCGCTGGAAATCTTCAACGACCGGTTCCGCTCCAATGCCGCGACGCTGGTGGCGGAGGACGGGCATCGTTCGCTCGACTATGTGCGCGACGCAGCGCTGCGACAGTTGGGGCGCCCGTCGACCATGCCCGCGCCGGAGCCGGTGCTGGGCGCCGAGTTCGTGGAATTCACCACCGCCAGCGCCGATTCCGCGCGGCTGGGCCGCACGCTGGCGACACTGGGCTTCAGTCTTGCCGGCGAGCACCGCCAGAAGAAGGTGACGCGATGGCGCCAGGACGGCGTCAACCTGGTGGTCAATGCCGAACCCAAGGGCTTTGCCAGCGCCTATCGTGCGGCGCATGGATCGTCCATCTGCGCGATCGGCGTGCGGGTGAGGGACAAGGCGGCGGTGCAGGCGCGCGCAGCGGCGCTGGGGATCAATGCCTATAGCGCGGAAGGCCGCCCCGGCCGCATGGCGATGCCGGCGCTGCGCGGGGTCGGCGGCAGCCTGGTCTATCTGATCGACGATAATGAGGTCGAAGGGCTGTGGGCGCGCGAGTTCCAGGCGATCGAGGCGGAACCCGATGCGCCGGTCCATGCCCATGGCTTCGACCATCTCGCCGCCGTCGTCCATAATGACGAATTCCTGTCCTGGCAGCTTTACTGGCGCGCCCTGTTCGGGCTGGAGGCCAAGGCGGCGCAGGATGTGATCGATCCGTCGGGACTGGTGTATAGCCAGGCCTTGCAGGCGCCCGACGGCGCCTTCCGCGTGACGCTCAATGCGTCGGATGCGCGCGAGACGCTATCGTCCCGCTTCCTCGATCAGGGGATTGGCGGCGGCTATCAGCATGTGGCGCTGGCGACCGACGATATCTTCGCGACGGCGCAGGCACTGCGCGATGAGGGCGCGGCGGTGCTGACCATTCCGGCCAATTATTATGCGGACATTGCCGCCCGCTTCGGCTTTGACGATGCGCTGGTGGCGCGGATGCAGGCGCTGGGCATCCTCTATGACGAGGATGCCGATGGCCACGGCTTCTGGCAGCTCTACAGCCGCGCTTTCGACAAGCTGTTCTTCTTCGAGTTCGTTCAGCGCGCGGCCGGCTATATGGGCTATGGCGCGCCCAATGCCGGTGTGCGGCTGGCCGCGCAGAACCGGTTCCGCGCCGAGAACCCGGTTGATTGAGCGGGGTCAGAGGATCAGCTTGATCGTCATGCCGGCCACCACCGCATCGGGATAGCGGCTCGTCGCCCCGACGCGGTGGATATATTGGAGGTTGGGGCGCAGCAGCAATGCGCGGGTCGCCTGCCAGCCATAGAAGATTTCGCCGCTCGCTTCCCAGCGTTGCGGATCGACATCCTGGCCCAACGACTGCTGGTCGCGCTGTCTATCGGCGATGCGCGGATTGACCCTGGCATAGACGAGGCCGAGACCGAAATTGTCCCTGGGCCGATTGTCCCACGGGCCGCGCGCGACGAAGCCGCCGCTCAGGAAGAAGGGTACGCGCGCGGTCGCCCGGTCGGACAGTGTCATGGTGCCGAACAGCGACAGGCCGCGTTCGCCGGGGCCGAACCGGACGATCATCTTTTCCGCCATGGCCCAGGCGCTCCACCGTTCGTGCCGGGTGGCCGGGGCGAGACCGGACAAGGCGTAGGAATCGCCATTGGCGTCGGCATAGACATCGGGCTTGTCGGTGGTATCGATGAGGCCGCCGAGCCGGACCAGGCCGGGCAATTGCCCCGCGCCCTGGCCCGATTTCCAGCCCAGTTCGACCGGCAGGACGATACTGTCGAACCGCGGCGCCAGTTGCCAGCCATTGCCGGTCTGGGCGCGGATGCTGTTCACTTCGAAGGCGGCGACGGTGAGGCTCAGCCCATGGCCGATGTCCTGTCGGGCGCGGATGCCCCAGCGCGGGATCGGGAAGCCGGAAAAGCCGCTATTGTAGAAGAGCGTGGTCGGGCGCGGGCAGAAGGCGAAATTCTGGAACTGGCAGCCCGAGGGCAAGGTCGCGAAATCGTCGCCCGTATGATAGAGGCCGATCTTGAACGCGGTCCGGCCGCCGTTCAACTGCTGCTCATAGCTGAGTTCCGCCGGCCGCAGATCCTGCCCGCCGCCGAACAGTTCCTGTACCTCGAACAGATTGCTGATGCGGGTGGCGGTCAGATCCTGCCCCTTGCGATGGATGATCGTCGCGATGATCTTGCCGCCGTCAAGGCCGAACGCCTTGCCGGTGTCGACGACCGCCGATGCCAGCAATTGCTGGGTATAGGCCGCCCCCTGATCGCGCCCGCCGCTGATCGATGCGGCGCTTTCGGAGACATAGGAGAAGGTGAGGTTGATGCCGCTGTCCCTGAGTCTTGTGCGCCAGCCGGCCTGGGGCGCGGCCGGCGGCGGGGGTGGGGGCGTCTGCGGTCCGGCGGGCGGCCCCTGCAATTGCGGGGCGGGCTTCACCGCTTCGGCGACCTGGACGGGCAGGACGATGGCGGGCGGGCTGTCGGCGATCATGGCGTGACAGCCGCATCGGTCGCGCGGGCAAAGTCCGCCAGCATGCGCTCGCTGTCCGGCGCGAGGCCTGTGAACAGGGCGAAGGCATGGGCAGCCTGCATCACCGCCATGCCGCCGCCGGTCAGTATGGCGCAGCCCTTCGCCTGCGCGGCCATCAGCAACGGGGTGTGCAGCGGGAAATAGATGATGTCCGACACCCATTGATCGGACGCCAGCAGATCGGGATCGAAGGGCAGGCCGGGATGGCTGAGCATGCCGATCGGGGAGGTCTGGACCACGCCATCGGCGTCCGCGATGGCATCGGCCGCTTGGGCCATGGCCTGCACCTGCGCCGCCGGGAAGAGTGCGCCAAGCCGATCGGCCAGCGCCGCCGCGCGCTCCTGTGCCGGATCGACGATGGCAAGATGCGTCGCGCCAAGGTCGAGATGGGCATAGCCGACCGCTGCCGCCGCGCCGCCCGCACCGATCATCGCGATCCGGCCGCGCGGGCGATCGGCGAGGCCGGCGAGGAAATGGGCGCGATAGCCCGACCAGTCCGTATTGTCGCCATGCGCCCGGCCGTTGCGGAACAATATGGTGTTGACCGCGCCCAATGCCCGCGCCGCGTCGGACAGGCTGTCGAGCAAGGGGATGACCGCCTGCTTGAAGGGATGGGTGACGTTGATCCCGTCAAAGCCTATCGCCCCCAGCATCGGCAGCAGGCGGGGCAGGTCGTCCGCGTCATAGCCCATCCGATCGGCATCGAGGATGCGGTAGACGAGGGTCAGGCCGAGCGCCTTTGCCTCCGTCTCGTGCATGTGCGGGCTGCGCGATCCGGCAATGCCCTGGCCGATCAGGCCGCAGAGAATGGACGCGCGGGGGCGATCCGCGACGGGCGCGGGGGACTGGAACATGGCATTATCCTTGGAAGAGGGGCGGTCAGTCGGCCTTGGGCAGGCGGATCATCGCGGCGCAGATGCCCGCGATGACGGCCGGCACCGCGAAGACACCGAAGATGACAGGCAGTGAGACTTTCGCCGCGAGCAGGAAGCCGCCCAGCATCGGCCCGATCACCGCGCCGATCCGGCCGACGCCCATGGCCCAGCCGATGCCGGTGCCGCGCGCTTCGGGCGGATAGAGGCTGGCGGCGAGCGGGTAGCAGCCGTTGAAGCCGCCCTGGACGAAGACGCCGATCAGGAAGGCGGTGGCGAGCGTCGCTACCAGCGGCATCGCGACCGATCCGAACAGGACCAGCGTGACGGCGGCGGCCGACATATAGCCCAGGATCAGGCGGCGCAGGTCGAAATGGGTGCCGGCGATGCCGATCAGGGTCACGCCGACAAAGGCGCCGATATTGTAGATGGCGCCGGCATAGATGGCGTCCTTGGCCGGCAGGCCGGCCTCGACCGCCAGCTTGGGAATCCAGCTGATGACGAAATAGAGCGTCATGAAGCCCGAGATGGTGGCCATCCACAGCAGGATGGTGCCGGTCGCGCGGCGGTCGGTCAGCAGGCCGCGCACGCCGGCCTTGTTGGCTTCATGCACCTTCCTGGCGGGCAGCGTGTCGACTGTCGGCTGGCCCATCGAGCGGAGCAGGCGGTTGGCCTTTTCGAGCGCGCCCTTGGGCTGGCGGGTCAGCAGGAAGTCGATGCTTTCGGGCAGCAGCAGCCAGACGAAGGGCAGGGACAGGGTGCAAAGAATCGCCGCGCCCAGCAGCATCGCCTGCCAGCCATAGATGGGCAGCAGGTTGGCGACGACGAAGCCGGTGATGGTGGCGCCGACCGGATAGCCGGCCTGGAGGAAGCCGACGGCAAAGGTGCGGTGCCGGGGCGGGGCATATTCGGCGGTCAGCGCCGCCATGCTGGCCAGCACCGTGCCGATGCCGATGCCGACGATGAAGCGGCTGACGATCAGTTCGCCGATATTGGCGGCCATGGCCGAGCCGAACATGGCGCCGGCCATCATCACCAGCGAGGCGAGGATCAGTTTGCGGCGGCCGAACCTGTCGGCCATCGGCGCGATGAGCAGGCCGCCGGCGGCCATGCCGGCCAGCCCGGCGCTGAACACCACGCCCAGCCGTTCGGGCGTCACCTGCCAGTCGGTCGACAGGGCGGGGGCGATATAGGACAGGATCAGCACGTCCATGCCGTCGAGCATGTTGAGGATGAAACAGATGGCGACGACCAGTATCTGGCGTGCGGTCCATTGGCTGTCCGACGCGACGGGGGCAGCCTGGCCGTCAACGGTCACATAGGGTCGCACGGACACGCTGCCGGTGGCGGAATAGCTGGCCATCTCGAATAATGCCTTTCATCCTCTCGCGGCGCCCTGCGCCCTTGCCTTGCTTGTCCGGTGGCCTGTCGGCTTCTATTCTGCGGATGGCTATGCCTCATCCATTCAATAGGTAATTTCCACCGCTCCAGATGCGCTTCGCTATATCGCTATGTTATGGCTTCGGCGGGCGCGGCAGGGCGAGCATCGCACTGCGGGCAATCTCCTCGAAGGTTTCGCCGATGATGGCGCGCGGCGATTCCATATTGCGGTTGATATAGACCGGAAGCACGCCGGGGTCTTCAAATTCCAGGAAGCGGACGGTGTCGGCATGAGGCTGCATCGCGGTGAAGCTGTCGACCAGCGCCACGCCCATGCCGTTGGCGACGAAGGCGACGGCGGTTTCGGCGAAGCGGATATAGGTGGAAACGTCCGGTTCCTGCCCGGCGCGGGCGAACATGTCGGCGATGATCCGGCCATGGGGCGTGTCGGGGCGGAAGGATTGCAGTTGCGCGCCGGCAAGGTCCGCCACGCAGATCCGGTCGCGATCCGCCAGCGGATGATGGCTGGGCACGGCGCAGACCATGCGCCCGGCGCCGATCCGGCTGGACAGGATGTTGGGATGGTCGATCGGAAAGACGGTCAGCGCATATTCGCCGCGCTGGAGCGCGAGATAATCGATCGCCTGCTCGACCGAGAGAATGTCGAACTGGATGGTGAGGCCGGGATAATTGGCGCTGAGGCGGGCCAGCATCTGGGGCAGGATCGAATGGCCGAGCGAGGGCGACGCGCCGACGCGAAAGGTCTTGTCCTCCCCCTTGGCCAGCCGGCGGATGACATGGGCGAGATCGTCGAAGCCCTTGTAGATGCGTTCGATCTCCTCGAACAGCACGCCGGCTTCCTGGGTCGGCACCAGCCGGCCGCGGGTGCGGTCGAACAGGCGGAACTGCAGCCTGTCCTCCATATGGCCGAGCATCCGGCTGAGGCCGGGCTGGGACGTGCCGAGCATCCGCGCGGCGCCGCTGACCGTCTTGGTAATCATGACGGCGCGGAAAATTTCTATCTGTCGAACCGTGAGCATCGAACGTCCATGATCCTGCACCGGATGGATAGCGCGTGCTAGCCCAGCGGGGCGGCGCATGAAAGCCCGCCGCGTGGGTGCCGGTCGTTCGAAGGCGGGTTTTCAATGTGCGCGGGCAGGGGGCAAGGGGGTGCCCGCGCACATCGATCAGCCAGGGATCAGAAGCGAACCTTGGCACCGACCGTCATGTAACGGCCGATCGTGTCATAGTGGATCGCGCCATAGGTGGTCAGCGGCGGATCGCGGTCGAACAGGTTGTTGACGTTGGCGAACAGGGTGAACTTGTCGACATTCACCTGGGCGCCGAGGTCGACATAGACCCGGGCGGCGATGTCGTTGTTGGCGATGTCCAGCGCATGGTTGAACTTGCCGCCGCCGACATAGCGGACGCGGGCGTCGACCGAGACGTCCTGGCTGCTGTAGTTGATCGACCCGGTGGCGCGCCAGTGCGGCGTGCCGAAGCTGACATTGTCGCCCACGTCACCGGCGCGGTCGACGCTGGTCATGCCGTCGTTGATCAGCACCTTGTCGACATAGGTGGCAAGGCCGCGGAAGCGCATCGTGCCGCCCAGGCCGCCGCTCACCTTGCTCAGCGGCAGGGTGTAGCTGGCCTCGATATCCACGCCGGCGGTCTTGTATTCGGCCAGGTTGATATAGGTGGTGTAGATGGTGGTCGGGGCACCCGAGCTGTCCCGCACGATCTGGCTGCACAGGTCGGTATTGCCGTTGGCGCAACCGCTGATCACGTCCTGCGCGCCCAGCGAGGTGATCGCGTCCTTGAGCTTGATGTTGTAATAGTCGACCGACAGGTTGAAGCCCGGCAGGAAGGTCGGCGTGAACACTGCGCCGGCGGTCAGCGTGCTGCCGATTTCGGGCTTCAGGTTCGCATTGCCGCCGCCATAGCGGGTGATCGAGTAGGTCTTGCCACCTTCCGCGACCGTGGTGAAGCTGGTCGTGGTGGTGGTGTAGAGTTCCGCCAGGCTGCCCGAGCGGATGTCGCGCGAACGCGACACGCGCAGCAGCAGATTGTCGAAGATGCGATCGGTCACACCCAGCTTCCACGACCAGATGCCACCGCTGGTGCTGTAGCGGCTGTAGCGGGCCGCGCCGTTGACATCGAGCTTGCTGAACGGCTGGTCGAGCAGCGGGATGGCGACTTCGCCGAACGCTTCCTGGACGTTGAACCCGCCGTCGAGCGGCGAGAAGTTGAAGCGGCTGAAGCCCTTCGCGGCCGAGGTGGCGTCGAGGCTGTTGGTGACCTGTTCTTCCCAGCGCGCTTCCGCGCCGAAGGCGACCGAAACCGGGCCGGCCCAGGTGGAGAAGGGATCGCCGCGCAGGCTGGCGCCAGCGCTGTCGAGCTTGGTAGTGTAGACGACGCGGGCGACATTGCCGAACACATAGTCGATCGCGTCCTGGCTGGCGGCGCCGGTGCCCAGGATGTTGAGCGGGCGGCAGGCGGTCGTCGGATCGGTGAGCGCGGTGCGGCAGACGATATTGCCGCTGCTGTCGGTCACGGCATCCAGCGCGGCGGTCAGGTTCGCGCCGGTGATCTGGTTGTCATAGCTCTGCATGTTGCGGTTTTCGCCATGGCTGTAATAGGCCGAATAGCGCCATTTGCCGTCCGCGAAGCTGCCATCGACGCCGATCGCGCCTTCCACATTCTGGCGATAATAGCCGAAGGTGCGATAGCCATAATCCTCGAAGAAGCGGCCGACCTTGATGCTGGTCTCGCCGGCGGCGGCGAGCTGATCGCGGATCGACTGCGACAGATAGGGATTGCTGGCCGACAGGGTGTAGGTGCCGTTTTCCGCATAGAAGGGATATTTGGCCCAGATGCGGCTGTAGCTGCCATCCGCCCAGAAGGTGGCGTCGCCAACCTCGAAGCTGGCGCGAGCATAGCTGTTGACGCGCTGATAGGGGTTGGTCAGCGCATATTCGTCGTTGGTGGCCACGCCTTCGCCGCCGACCATGGTCGAACCGCTGATCTGGCTGCCATATTGGAAGGCGCGCAGGGTGCCGTCCGAATTGAAGGTCTGGCCCTTGAGCGTGCCCGAGGTGATCAGGCCGCCGAGGCTGGTGGTCGAGCTGTTGACGTCGCGCACCAGGATATAGTCATGGTCGCCCGTGGTCGGCGAGAAGAGGTTGGCGCTGCCGACATTCTTGCGCGAATTGCGGTCGAGAATGCCCTCGTCATTCTGATATTCGGCGCCGATCATGAAGTGGCCGCGGCCGTCGGCGAAATGGGTGCCGAAGGTGCCGTCGAAGCTGTAGCGATAGCCGTCGCCGCGCGACGACACGCCGTTTTGCGCGCCGATGGTCAGGCCTTCCAGATCATCGTCGAGCATGATGTTGACGACGCCGCCGATCGCGCCCGAGCCCCAGGCTGCGCTGGCGCCGCCGGTGACGATCTCGACCCGCTTCACCAGGCCCTGCGGCACGGTGTTGAGGTCCGACGAGCCGGTGAAGCGGCGGTTGTTGAGCAGGGTCAGGGTGCGGGTGACGCCCAGGCCGCGAAGGTCCATCGCCGACGAGGAGGAGTTGGTGTTGGCGACGGTGCTGGCCGGCGACTGGGTCGCGCGGAACTGCGGCAGGTCGTTCAGCACCTGCGCGATGCTGGGGCGGGCACCCTGGCGCAGTTCGCTTTCGCCCACGACGGTGGTCGGGGTCGGCGCGTCGAAGCCCTTGCGGTCGATGCGCGAACCGGTGACGACGATCGAACCGGCGTCATCGTCGGCGGCGGGCGTGCTGTCCTGTGCCATGGCGACCTGCGCCGTGGCGAGCGACAGGACCAGGGCGGCCCCGGCGCTGCCCGCCATCAGCAGGCGGCGAAATCCAGTGTCTTCAATACGCATTTCCAATAGTCCCCTTTTGCTCTTGCTTTGTTGTGGCCGCGACCCGAGCGGCTCTTGTGTGATGGCTGAAAATCAGTCGGCGACGCGGCGGAAGGCAACGTCGTAGGCACGCCCTTCGCCAAAGCGCAGCGCGGTGACCGCGCCCGATGCGTCGCGTTCGAACTTGACGGTGATGCGGCCGGCGCCCGGCGCGGCCTCGCCGGTGAAGACGTCGGCATAGGCGGGGCTGAGCGGCGTGTTGTACCAGCGCGGGCCGCTATAGGTCAGCGTGTCGCCTTGCTGCTTGAAGCTGAGGCAGGCCAAGGTGTCGACGCCGCAGAAACGGCCGATATAGGGCTTGGCGTCGAAACTGGTGACGGCATCGACCTTGCGATAGGCGATCTTCTCGCCCTCGCGATGTTCCAGTGTCAGGCCGGCCTTGCCGAAGGCGAAGATATCCTCGCGCTGCGCCCAGCGGCCCGGACCCACCGGAGTCAGCACCCGGCCGTCGGCGCGTAGATTGCCTTTGTCGTCGCTGTCGAAGCGGACCGGGAAGCCGGTCATGCCGTCGGCATAGGTGCCCGAGGGCCGCGGCCCCTTGGGGATATAGGCCTTGGCCTTGTAGGCGGGCAGGAAGATGTCGGCGACATCGCGGCCCAGCACAGGCGTATCGGCATTGCCGGTATTGCAGAGCAGCGACACGGCCAGCTTGTGCTGCGGATAGCGGGCCATCCAGGCGCGATAGCCGCCGGTCGAACCGCTGTGGCTGACTTCCTGCTGGCCATGATGGTCGAGATTCACCAGCGCCAGCGCATAGGCGATCGGCGTGCCGTCATTCAGCTTGGTCGGCGTCTGCATTTCGGCGGTGAAGCCGGCGCCGAACGTGTCGGCGTCGAGCGCCGCCTGCCACTTCACCAGATCGCCGACCGTGGTCAGCAGGCCGCCATTGCCATAGGCGTCCTCGATTACCTGGTCGTTGCGATAGACGCCATCGTCAAATTCATAGGCGCCGGTGCGGCCCGGCACGACATCGCCATGATCGTCGCGCCAGCGCGTGTGGGTCATGCCCAGCGGCTTGAAGATATGATCCTGGGTGAAGTCGGCGAGCGACTGGCCGCTGACCCGCGCGACGATGATGGCGAGCAGGTTATAATTGCTGTTGCTGTAGAGATAATGGCTGCCGGGCGCGAAGTTCAGTTCCTTCTGGCGCGCGACGATGTTCAGCATGTCCTGATTGTCGGCGGTGCGGCTGTTGCGCGGCCAGCCCTCGATCGCGGCGACCGAACCCCAGTCGCGCAGGCCGCTGGTGTGGTGCAGCAGGTGGCGGATCGTGACCGGGGTGCCGTAATCGGGCATTTCCGGCACGACCTTGCGGATGTCATCGTCCAGCGACAGCTTGCCGGCATGGGCCAGCATCAGGGTCGCGGCGGCGGTGAACTGCTTGGAGTCCGATCCGGCCTCGAAGATGCTGTCCGGGGTAAGGGGAACGCCCAGTTCCAGGCTGGCCATGCCATAGGCGCGGGTGGCGATCGCCTGGCCGTTGCGGGAGACGGCGACGGCGCAGCCTGGGGCGGTCTTGCTGTTCCAGCGCGCGAACAGCGCATCAAGGCGGGCGAGCGACGCGGCATCAGCCGGGGCAGGGGCCGGGCTGGCCGATTGTGCCATGGCGGTGGCGGGCAGTGCCGCAGCCATGCAGATGAGCGCCCCCGCGAGCGAGGACCGAACGGTCGTCATATCTATTTTCCCCTTGTGCGCCCGAAGCGCTCTTGCCGCGCTGCGATCTGTTTTTTCTGGCGGCGCGTACGGCGGAAAATCCGTCGTCGTCCGTCTTTCCTGGCGAGTCCTAACCGGAGTCGCTGTCACGAACCTGACACAGAGAGGGGTGAGGCGGCCGATCTTGCAATCAACGGCAAGATAAGGGCTTTTTATTTGGTATTTGCATTCCTGCTGTGGATGCGTATCGCAATTTAATGTCGATCGAGGGTGCCTGCCGGGATCGGTAGGAGTGCTGTAATGCGTTTGTTGCTGGTGGAAGATGATGAGCGTCTGGCGCGGGGGATCATGGCCTCGCTGGAAGGCGCGGGCTTTTCCGTCGACATATTGACCAGCGGCGAGGATGCGTTGCGGCTGGCCGATCAGGAACCCTATAGCGCAATCATCTTGGACTTGGGCCTGCCCGATCTGGACGGCCTGGAAGTGCTGAGCCGGCTGCGCGCGCGCGGCGCGCGGACGCCGATCATCATCCTGACCGCACGCGACATGATCGACGACCGGATCAATGGTCTGGATCGTGGCGCCGACGATTATATGGCCAAGCCGTTCGATCCACGCGAACTGGAATCGCGGGTTCGGGCGCTGGTGCGGCGCAGCCAGGGCACGCTCGATCCGGTGCTGCGCATCGGCACGCTGAGCTTCGACCGGTCCAGCCGCACCGTCTATCTGGAAGGCAGCATGATCGACCTGCGCCGGCGCGAACTGGCGGTGCTGGAGACGCTGATGGGCCGGCCGGGCAAGGTGGTGGCCAAGGAAAGGCTGTCGGCCGAAGTGTTCAACTTCGACGATGCGGTCACGCCCAATGCGCTGGAGGTCTATGTCGGCCGCCTGCGCCGCAAGTTGCAGCCGTCAGGTCCGTCGATCCGCACGATCCGCGGTCTGGGCTATATGATCGAAGCGGCCTGAGCGCCGGACTGATCGACAGCCACACACATGCGCAGATTGTCTTCCTCGCTGCGGCTGCGCCTGACCGGCGCGGTGATGATGCCGCTGACGGCGCTGGTGCTGGTCTTTTCCGTCATCACCGCACTGGTCAATCACAATACCGAGGCGGACACGGTCGACCGGGTGCTGGTGGGGTCGGTCCGCACGCTCAGCCTTGCCTATAACAGTCCGCCGGCCGACCAGAAGCGGCTGGTGCCGCTGGTCATCCACCTGCTCCAGCGTCGCGCCCGGCCGGTGGTCCATTACAGCGTTTATCGTGGCGACAGGCTGGTCGCCGGCGATCCCAGCCTGAAGCCGCCCGCCGATTATCGCGCGGATTGGGATGGCGTGACCGATCGCCATCCGCCCGCGACCTTCAAGAATGCCTATCGCAAGACGCCGCTGGTGCGCGGCTATCTCGATCCGGCAGATGCTCATTATGTCACCCAGGCGGCCTATCTGCGCAGCGGCACGCTGCACGGCAAGCCGGTGCGGATCGCGACCGAGATGCGCCGCGCCTATGGCGATGACAGGCTGATCGCGATCCAGATTGCCGACTATCTGGATGACCGGTCTGCCTATGAACGGCTGTTCTTGCGCCAGGTGCTGCTGGTCGGCGTTGCGGTGCTGCTGGTCACCGGGCTGCTCTTCTGGTGGGCGATCCGCTGGGGGCTGCGGCCGCTGTCGGACCTGACGGGGCAGGTGGAGGCCGCCCGGCGCGAGGCGTCGCCGGCCTTCCGCATGGAAATGGCGGAAGCCACGCCGGTCGAGATCAAGCCGTTCGTGGCGGCCTTCAACGGGCTGATGGCGCGGCTGGAGCGGGCAACCAATTCGCTGCGGCAGTTCACCTCCAACGCCTCGCACCAGATGCGCACGCCGCTTGCCGTGGCGCGGGTACATCTCGACGTGCTCGATCGCTATGGCGCGACCTCGCCCCAGGGCAAGGCGGCGTTGCAGGATATTCCCCACGCCATCGACAGCCTCGAACAATTGCTGCGCCAGTTGATCGCGCTCGCCCGCAGCGAGGAGGATGGCGACATGCGCATGGGGCCGTTCGACCTGTCCGAAGTCGCCGCGGACGTGATCGCCGATCGCGCCGCCCAGGCGCCGGCCGATATCGAGATCGGCTATGACAAGGCGATGGTCGGTCCGGCCATGGCGGTCGGCCAGCCGGGGCTGGCTGCGGAGCTGATCGGCAATCTGCTCGACAATGCGATCCGCTACAACCGGCCGGGCGGCACGGTGACCGTTCATCTCTATCGCCGTGACGGGCAGGCGATGGTCGATATCGACGATGATGGTTCGGGCATTCCTGAGGCGCAGCGCGAGAAGGTGTGGGACCGTTTCTATCGCATGCCGGGCAACAGCGCGACGCCGGGCACTGGGCTTGGCCTGCCGATCGCCCGCGCGCTCGCCGACCGGATGGGGGCGCAGATCAGCCTGGCCGACGGACGGACCGGCCGGGGGCTGTGCGTCACCATCGCGTTTCGCGCCGAATAGGGTCGTCGAACAGAAAAGCCCGCCCCGGCGACAGGTTCATGTCAGCCCGACCGGCTATCCCCGACACAAAGTTACAAAGGGGAAGTCCGTTGATGCTGTCTAAGATTCTTCGCCGCCGCGCGGTGCGCAGCCTGTCGTTGGCCGGCGCCGCGCTGATGCTGACCGCGCCGATCGTGGCCCATGCCGAGGAAGAGGAAAGCGGCGGCCAGTTGTCGACCAGCCGCGTGCCGACCAGCCCGATCGCCGGTGATTTCAGCTTCGCGGCGGTGGGCGACCTCATCTATCTGCGGCCGATGCTGGCGACGATCGAGCAGCAGTCGCCCGACATGCTGCGCATCCTGCGTGGCGCGGACGTGACCTTCGGCAATTTCGAGACCACCGCGCTTGACCTCAAGACCTTCAAGGGCTCGCCCCAGGCGGAGTCGGGTGGCACCTGGATGCTGGCCGATCCCGCCGTTCCCGCCGATGTGGCGAAGATGGGCATCGACATTGTCGGTCATGCCAACAACCATGCCACCGATTGGGGCGTGGAGGGGCTGTATGACACGTTGGCGCTGCTCGACGGCGCGCATATCGTCCATGCCGGCACCGGCCGTTCGATGACCGCGGCCCGTGCGCCGGCCTATTATGACGGGCCGCATGGCCGCGTCGGGCTGGTGTCGGCCACCACCAGCTTCACGCCGATGTCGCCGGCCTCCGATCCGCTGGGCCAGGTGCCCGGCCGTGGCGGCGCCAATGCCATCCGCAGCGTCGAGGTCGGTATGGTGTCCGACACCGATCTGGCGACGATCGCGCGGCTGGCGGGCACCAAGGCGGGCGCGCCGGTCAAGATGAAGGGCCGCGAATATCGGGCGACGACAAGCCCGACCGCACCGATGACGATCGAATATGATCTCAATGCCAGGGATGTCGCCGCCAACATGCTGGCCGTGCGCCAGGCCAAGCAGAATGGCAATTTCGCTGTCTTCTCGCTGCACAATCATGAGCCCGGCAATGCCAGCCAGACGCCCGCCAATTTCGCCCAGGGTCTGGCCCATCAGGCGATCGATGCCGGCGCCGACGCCTATGTCGGCCATGGTCCGCACCAGCTGCGCGGGATCGAGATCTACAAGGGCAAGCCGATCTTCTATTCGCTCGGCAACTTCGCGATGATGAACAACAGCCTGGATGACCTGCCGGCCGACATGTACGACCAGTTCGGCATCACGCCGGGCAGCGTCACCGCGCCCGAACTGCTGCAGGCGCGCGGGGCCAAGGAATTTGGCGATCCCAACCTCTATGAAACGGTGATCGCGGTCAGCCATTACAAGGATGGCCAGCTGAGCGAAATCCGCCTCTATCCCGTTGACTTGGGCGTTAACGCGACGGGTGCGGGCAAGGGCGTGCCGCACCTGGCCGACGCCACCACCGGCGCGCGCATCCTGGAACGGCTGCAGCGCCTGTCCACGCCGTTCGGCACGAAGATCGAGACGGTCAAGGGCGTGGGCGTGATCCGCGTGGCAGCGTCGCGCCCCTGATCTAATGGCGGCTTCAGGGGCGCGGGACGGCGCCCCTGAAGCCGGCCAGTCCTATTCCGCGCTGTCCAGCGCGAAGAGGTCGAGCCGTTCGGCCAGCGCGGCATCGTCCAGATGCTGCGGGTTGGCGGCGCGCATTTGGGTGCGGGCATGGGGCTTGATGCGGACGGCTTCGGCGCTGGCATTGTCGCCATGGCGGAACACGTCGATCACGCTGTCGAGATTTTCATAGACGACCGCGCGCTTTTCCGATGGCGCAGCGATCACCACCTGCAGCCCGATATCATCGTAAAATTCGAGCAGGGTCCGCTGGTTGGGGCCGTCCATCTTGCTGAACGCCTCGTCGAACACGGCAAGGCCCAGACCCAGCTCCGCGCGCTCATATTGCCGGCGCGCGCCATGATAGATGCTGGCCAGCGCCGCGCCGATCACCACATAATAGGGGACCTGCCGCTCCGCGCCGCTCGCCGTGCCCTTGCGCTTGTCATAGCTGGTGGTGCGGCCCTTGTTCACATCCTCCATGCGCAGGTCGAAGGTGAAATAGTTGCGGTAATCCTGATAGGCCGCAAAATCGAGGGACTCGTCGCTCAGCAGCCGTTCGACTTCGGCCAGCGCCTGGGCATGTTCGGCGTCGCGCGGGGCGGCCCGGCCAAAGAGGGCATCGAAGGTCAGTTCGTCATGCTCGCTCTCGCGCGCCAGCCGGTGGAGCGCGGCAAACTCCTCCTTGGGACGGGCATGGAGCGTGTAGATTTCGCCATGGAGCGGCCGCATCCGCAGCGCGCGGGTGAGGTTGTCCAGCTCCGAACGCAGATCGTTGAAGCGGGCGTTCAGCTCATGGATGAAGGCGGTACGGAACAGCTGGCCGATCTGTTCGGCGGCTTCGTCAGCCTGGCGCCGATACTGGATCAGCTCATTGTCCTCCAGCGCCGCGATATTGGCGGCGAGCCAGGGCTTCACCTCGGTCGCGATCGCGCCGGGCAGGGCAATGGGCGCGCTATTGTCGAAATCGGCGCGATAATGGCCCAGCGTCTCGCGAATTTCGCCCTGCAACGCCTGATAGGCGTCGCGGGCCTCGTCCGCGCGCTTCATCATCTCCTGCACCAGTCGGGGCAGGGGACGTCCGCGCTGCTGGCGATAGGCCTCGCGCAGGATCGAGAGGCTGGCCGATGAGCGCACCCGATCCTTGAACAGGGCGCGCCGCGAGCGCAGGCAGAGCCAGGAGCCGGGCTGGGCATCGCCCGCATCCAGCCGCCGCTGGATTTCGATCCTGGCCTGGCCAAGTTGGCCGCGCCGGCCGATCAGCTCTTCTTTTTCCTCGGTGGCGCTGCGCAGTTGCAGCTTCACCTTGTCCAGATTGGGCTGGATCGCCGGGTCCACCGTCATCGCGATCTTGTCGAGCCGGTGCTGCAATTCGGTGCGGCTTTCCTCATGCTGGTCGATCGCGGCGACCAGCAGGTCGAGCCGGTCGGCCGGATCGACATCGGCCATCAGCGGCAGCAGCTTGCGATGAATATCGTCGTGGAACCGTTCGCTTTCGGCATGGACGGCGATCAGCGCCTGCCGATCCTCGATCCGGGCGAGCAGTTCGGCCTCCATCAGCGGGGCTGCGGCCCGGCCGATCTTGAGATCGCGGGTGCGCAGCACCTCGACCACGATGCCGCTATTATAGGCGCCATCGCGCATGATCGCGCGGCCGCCGGCCAGCAATTCCGCCTGGGTGCCGGCAAGGCGCACCTGGCCGGTGCGGAAGCGCAGGAAGGCGATCGCCAGCGGATCGTCGCTGGCAAAGACGGTGGCGAGGGAATCGGTGTCGAAGCCGGGCGGCTGTTCGGCGAGGCGGCGGCTGTTGATGACCCGGCATCCGCGGAAGCCGTCGCGGTTGGCGCGCACGATCTCGACCGCGCGGGACGCATGTTCGGGATCGACCAGGATCGCCTCGCGGTCGCGACCGAGCAGCGCCTCGGCCGCTTCGCGCCATTGCGGATCGACGATTTCCGCCACCTGGCAGAGCGTGCGCGGGCGCATATTTTCCCGCTCCAGCGCGGCCATCAGGCGGATGGTGCGATCGTCCAGGCTCACCTGGCCGGCGCGCGCCTTGTCGCGCCGTGCGACCAGATCGGCCAGTTCGTCCTGCAGGCCGCGCCGCTGGGCGATCGCCTGATCGCGCCGTTCCTGAATTTTCTCGACGGTATCGATCGCGCTGCGGCGGGCAGTGGCGATCAGCTCCTCCATCGCCAGCGGATCGCGCGGCCATGTCGGCGGCTCCAGCCCGTCGCTCTGCTGCCGCAGCGCCTCCAGCGCCTGGAACAGGGGGCCGAGCTTCAGGGGCGCGAGTCGCTCGCGATGGTCGAGCAGACTGGCGCCGAGCGCGGCCGCACGGAAACGGGCTTCGAGCCGTTGCACCACGCCGGTGCGGGCGAGGTCCACGGCCTTGAGTTCGCTGGCGACCACGGCCCGTTTGCCGGCGGCGCCCTCCGCCACGGACTGGGCGAGCAGGCTGTCCTGCCGATCGCCCAGTGCCGCGATCTCCGCATCGCAGCGGCCGATATCCTGCTGGATGTCGTCCAGTTCCGCCAGCGTGTCGCGCCGTTCGCGCAGATTGGCGATCAGCGCGGCGCCCGCCTCGATCATGGCGGCGAGGCGGGCGGTGCCGCGGGCGACATCCTCCCGCTCCAGCAAGGTGACGAAGCGGGATACGAGTTCGGCCAGCGCCCGCAGCGCGTCGAGCCGCCGTTCCAGCTCATGCACATCCTTCTGGATGTCGCGATAGCGCTGGATGCCCTCGCGCAGTTCGCCGATGTCGATGTCGTTCCGGGCGAGCAGGAAATTATGCACGAAGCCCTCGACCGAGCGCATATCCTCGAACGACAGGGCCATGATGAAGGCGCGAATGAAACGTTCCGGGTCGCTATGGCGCCGGCCGGTGAACAGCTGGCGCATATATTCGCGGATATGGTTGCGCGGGCCATCGGGGCGGATGAGCTCGGTGCCGGCCGCGGCGCATGCCTGCTCCAGCCGTTCGCGCACCAGATTCCAGGGGGCAGAGCGTTGCTGCCCGCCGTCCAGATTCTCGATCAGCAGGTCGGTATCCACTCGCACGCCGGGCGCGATATAGCGGCCGACCACCTGTGCGTCCTCGATCGCGGACGCCTCGACGCATAGGCCCACGCTAACCGGCGGGCGCACACCATCGAGATCGTCGAACGTCAGCACGATGTGGGTGACGGATTCCTGGCGCAGAAATTCATGTTCGTTGAGTTGGCCGAGGCAATAGCCGCGCAGCGTGCGTTCCGACTTGCGGCTGCCGGTTTCGCCGGCGGAACGATTGAACTGATACCAGCGCCGCGAGCCGCCGGTCATCACTGCCTGGATGAGGTCGATCAGCGTCGACTTGCCGGAGCGGTTCTGGCCCAGCACGGCGGTGTCGCCGCTGACGGCGAGGTCTTCGCGGCCGAACAGATGCCATTGCACCAGTGCGATATGGGCAAGCTGCATCATGCGACCTCCTCCTCGTCGGCGTCATCCAGGTCGATGACGGGCTCCTCCGTCTCGCTTTCCTGATAGTCGCCGCCGGCCAGCAATTGTTCGAGATGGGCCATGAACTCCTCGCCCGCGACGGTGGCGATCAGCGCGCGGATGGTGATCGGCATGTCCTCCAGCTCGTCGTCGATGTCGCCCATATGGACGATCGCCCGGCGGTCGAGTGCGGTGACCAGCGCCTTGAACTCGTTGATCCCCAGCGTCGCGCGGCGGGCGCGGGCGACCATGTCCTGATAGGCGTCATAGGCGGCATTGAGCGTCACCATCACGCTGCCATAGCGTTCGACATCGCCTTCCTGGATGCCTTCTTCCCACAATCGGCGGAACAGCAGCAGCACCAGCGTCTCGTCGATCCGCATGCGCGGATGGCCGATCTGTTCGGTGTCGGGCAGGATGCCGGCCCAGCCCTCGCTTTCGCGCACCACCAGCCGATAGCCGGCGACTTCGAAATAATCCGCTACCAGCCGCTCGACATCGGGGCGCAGCAGGACTTCGAGCAGGGCGGATGAGCCGCGATCCTGCACATGCAGGAACTGATGGCGCAGCAACTGGCTGATCGCCTGGGTCACGCGGTGCATCCGGCGCGGATCGCGCGCTTCCAGGGCCTGAAATTCACTGAGCATCTTGTATCTCTGGGGTCACGGCGTCGCCAATGCGCGAGACGGTGAAGCCCGCGCAGTGCAGCCAGTCATTGTCGATGGTCGATCCGGTATCGACCGAGAAGCGGAAATGGGGCGCCAGATGGTTGGCGATGGCATTGCCCCGGCCGTCGGCATCGGCGGCCAGCATGGACAGGCGCAGCGCCTCAAGCGCCAGGAAATCATCGACCGTCTCGATCGCGAAGCGGCTGGCCTCGCCCGACCCGAAGGGCGCAACGCGCCGTTCGAGGAAGCGGCTGACCTGTTCGGGCGTGACCGCGAGGCGGGCCAGATATGCCCGGTCCAGCTGCTTGCGCCATTCGCGCAGGGGATCGGGCGGGGGCAGGAGCAGCAGGCCGCCCGCAACCGTCGAACGATAGGTGCGCGGCCGGGCGAGCAGGGTGGGGGACCAGTAGGACCGGCGTGGTTCCAGCAGGCCGGACAGCGGTGGCGCGGCATCCTGGCTCTCGCCACGGGCGAGCAGCCGGTCGAGTTGCAGCAGCATCGGCTCGCTGCGCTGGAGGAAGCTGTTGCCGCGCCGTCCGGCATAGCGGACCGTATTGCGCAGCCGCGTCTCCAGCCGGCTGCGATGCTGCTGGATGCGCTCGAAAGCCTCCTCGATCTGGTCGAACACGCGCCGGACCTTGTGCAGATCGTCATAGACCAGATCACGGGCGGCGGACGGGTCGGGCGCCAGCCGGGCCTCATGATAGGCTTCGGCGATGGCGGCGACGTCGGCGATCGAATCCTCGATCGCGTCGAGCGCGGTGAAGATGCGATGGCGGAAGCGATACGGGTGGGACGTGGTCGAGATGGCCGCATAATCCTGCAGCAGCAGCTTCTCGACGAAATCCTCGAAATAATGGCGCAACCGGCGGCCGACGCTATCGCTTTCCACCACGCGCTTGTCGATGTCGCGCAGCGCGCTCAGCACGCTGCGCAGATAGCGGCCGAAGCTGGCGGCGTCGCGCGCCGCCTTGTGCAGGCCGGGCGCATTTTCCCGTGCATTGCGCTGCAGCGCTTCCAGCTCGTTCTTCACCTGGATGACAAGGCCGCCAAGCTGGTCGGACAGGCCTTCGCGCAGGCTGCAGAGAAATTCGGCCAGGCGCATGGCGCCGGCGGGCATGTCGACCGTGACCTTCAGGCCATAGCGGCTTTCCTCGATCCAGCCGGTTGCCTGCAGCCGGTTGTAGATGTGCCGGGCGCGCATCATCGCCGCGCTGGTCGCCTGTGCGTCGGCGGCTTCCAGCTTGCGCCGGCGCACGCGGCGGCCCGGTCGCGCGGCCAGCTTGTCCAGTACCACCGGGCTTTCATCCTCGCGCCACAGTTCCGCATTGTCGCCCAGCAGCGTGTAGATCAGCTGGATCACCTCGCCCTGGGTCGGGAAATGCAGGTCGGACCGGTAGAAGCCTTCATAGAGGCCGATCAGTACGCGCTCGTAGAGAAAGCGGTTCGACCCGGCAAACAGCGCGAAAATGTCGGAATGGAGTTGGCCGAAGAGCATCAGGCGGCAAGGCTCATCGTGGGGGAGGACATGCTATCCGGCATGGGCGCGACGATAGGGGTATCGCCAGCACATTGCATGTCGGACAGGGACGGGTAACGGGCAGGCTGGCGCATTGTCCTCGGCAATGCCGGCGAAGCGCCTGACGAAGGCGCGCGCGGCGTCGCGCAAGGCCATCGACAGGGGCTTGTCCAGCAAAAATATGGGTTCGGGCGGCGGCAGATGCCATGTTCGAGCGAGCCGGGCAAGCCGATGTCGGAATTGCGGGAAACGCGATGATTTTGATGTATAACTTGTAAAATGCATCCTGTTCCTGGCGATATTTTCTGTAATTTCATATATTAAGGGCGATCCTGTTGTGCGGGATCGATCGTCATTTTACGAACAGAAGAAGCAATCTGCTCTTAACCATTATAAAATGCTTCTATGGCCTAATAATGCCATGGACGAGGCCGGTTTGCATGCGCGCCATCGCGCGCTTTGCTGCATAACGCGGTGCAACAGCTGCGATGGCCTGTTCGAGCCTATTCACCGGCGACACACCCGACCGACGACTGTGCGGACACGAGGCGTCACCTGCGCGGCATTTGCCGCCAATTCAGCCTTTATGTCAGCGCGCAGGCGCCGCATCTCGTCAAGCGACTGATATTCGGTCGAGCGACCATCGGCAAAGGTGATCTTGCGGATGCCGGATGTGATGGCGGCATCAACCTTGTCCAGATCGCTCTGTTGATAGGCCACTATCGCCTCCTTGAAGTGAACGGGTTCTGACGGCGGGGTGGCGTGGGCCTAGCAGTCGCGCTGGCCTTGGCAGCGGCGGGCTTCGCGGTCGTTCCGGATGACCTTGGCTCCGGTTTCTTCAGTTCGCCGCGGGCCTTCACCCAATGGGCATTGGTCCACCGGTCAACGCCCAAGCTGATCGCGATCGCGCGGGCATAGATGGCGTTGTCGAGCGCCTCGTTGCGGTCCCGCGTCTTGTGCCACTCGCGCCGGACACCGCCATTGCGCATCTTCACGAACCGCAGCTCTTCGGCGACCAACTGCTTGATCCATTCGTCGCCAGTGCCGTCGGGGATGTAGATATAGCCGTCGGGATAATCTTCGCCGTCGACCGGCTTCTCCAGCCCGAGCTGGCCGTAAAGCTCCATCTTCAGCATCGATGTGCCGATGTTCCAGAGCCTGACGCCGCGCTTCAGCTTCTTGCCGTTGACCGTGACGTCCTGCCAATTTGGCGAGCCGATTGCCTGCTGGGCAGCGATGCTCTCGCGGCCTTTCACCGCCATGACGAAGCCGGGATGTTGCCGCGCCCAGCGATAGACCTCCATCGTGTTCTCGCCGTCACCGGAGTCAACGGCGACCCGCGCAAGCCGCATTGCTCGGCCGTCATCAGCCAGCCACTCGCGGGCGACCTCCTTATCGAGCGCCGTCCAGGTCTTCTTGTCGGCAATCGGCCCGAACACTTCAACGCGCTCGACAAACGCCCGCTTGCGACCGGGGCCAAATGCCCAGATATCCATGTCGATACGCCCGCCGCCGCCGCGCTGGACGTCAGCCGCTCCGATCAGCAATCCGGCCCATGCCGGCGGGGTGCCCAGCGACATCGCCTTCTCCCGCCGATCATAGAGGCGCTGCCACTCCGGCGCTTCACCTCGTTCGGCCCATGCCTCGCCCAGGACCTGGTTGACGAACGTGCGCAGGAGGTTCGGATCCTTGCGGACCTCCATGAACTCGCGGGCGATTTCCAGCCAAGCGGCACCGGGGTGCTGGCTATATGCTGCCCAGATATGGAAGGACCGATGTCGGGGGAACGCATCCGGGTTGTGGGCGCGCCACTCGCCGTTTTCGTCCATCCACGGCTTTTCAGCCTCATCGATGTCGCAGCCATTTTCGCACCTATACCAGGCGCGGGTCGGGTTCTCCTTTGGTGCCCAGCGGATGCCGGGGCCGGTCCCGTCGCCAAACACCAGCGTCTGCATGTGCCCACAATGCGGGCAGGGGACGTATCGAAATTCCTGGCTGCCCTGATCGAACAGAGCGTCGATCCGGCTAAACCCCTTAACCTTCGGCGTGGAGCCGGCCGCGCTGAACCGGCGCGGCGACGTCAGGTTGCGCTTGAACGCGAGGCGGGCCGGGTCGCCTTCCTCTTTCGACGCCCAAGGATAGCCATCGCATTCTTCGAGGAACACGTCATCAGATGTGACGCGCCTGAATTCCTTCGGACTGTTGGCGCCCTTGATCTGGATCCATCCGCCCTTGTAGCGCTTGGCCCGGATCTGGTTGTCCGAATGCCGCGGCTTGAACTGGGCGACAGACCGGACGACGTCCCACTGCAACACCGGATCGAGATCGTCGCGGCTGAACTTTTCCGCGTCATCGATCGTCGGCTGGTAGATCAGCGTGCGGGCAGGATCATATTTGATGCGCCACGCGACGAAGCTCTGCAGGATCGTCGAATAGCCGATGCGGCTGCTCTTGCGGACAGAAACCTGCGCGGTCTCCGGATCCGTGAAGGCGTCCGCCATATCCGACTGGAATGGGAACGGCCTGATTTTCGCGCCATCGTCCGACCGAGCATGGTCGCACATGAATTGCGACAGAGGTGGCCGGATCTTTGGCCGGAACGCGTCAATCCACGCTTCGGCGACGATGACACCATCATCGCCCTGGACGCATATGGGGTCAGTCGGCGCTTTCGTCGGGGGCGTCTTCCTCATCCATGCCCCCGCCAAGCGCCTTCTCGACGCGCGTCATGCTGATGTCGGTCAGCACGTCATTGATCGCGGTCTCGATCCTCTTGCGCAGTTTCGTATCACCCAGAGCGACCTGCGCGCCGACCTGCTGGAGCCGCGCCACGGCCATGATGATGACTCCGGTGCCGGCCGCGATCATGTCGGTGCGCGATGCCAGTTCCCGGCGGCGCTCGGCATTGTCCATCGCCTTGCCGTCGGCCTGTTCTTTGGCCAAGCGCGCGCGCTCCGCTTCCAGATCGAGCGCATCCGCGTCCTGCCGGCCCGTCTTCATGGCCAGCCACGCTTCAAGGTTTTCGGTCCAGCTCGCACCATCTGCCGGCAGGTCGCCCTTGGCGCGCAGTTCGCCGATCCAGCGGCTGGAGCATCCGAATAGCGCGGCAAGTTGCGGGCGGGTCGGCTCGTTCAGGTCGATGTCCATGCACTTCCCTGTCCGATTACTGTGAAACCCGCAGAAAACCGTCATTTATTACTATGGGGAGGAAGAACTAAGGCGGTTTCTGTGGCTAGCGAGCTTCTGGGCCTTTGCCCCCCGTACTTGCCGAATGGCCGGGAAGGACCCAAGGTCGGGGTGTTTCGTTGCGCCGACGCGCAACTTTGTTACGTGTCAGCGGGTCGGTCGGGGTAACGGCGGCCGATCGAGCTGCGCCTGATAGTACGTCGCATCCGGCCCGCACCGATCGCGCTTGATGATCAGCCCCGAGCGTCCAGCCCGCCGTTCTCTCCTCGCATTAACATCAAGGTGGTCAGCAAGACAGCCATGGATAAGGTCAATCCGGTCGGACAAAGGTCGGATACATCGGCCCTCAGAAGACATCGGCCACATGCCCATGAAGTGCCGACAGGTGATGCAGGTCTTCACGACCTGCCTCGCACCACGGCGCGAACTTCGGCGCTGATCCGCTCGCCCTCGGCGATGATGCGCTCGACGCGCCCGATCGAACGGGATGGCTCGCGCATGTCGAAGGCTAGGCTATGGAGTTCACCAGCAAGGCGCTCCATCTGATCCGCAGGGCAGGGGTACTGGCTCATGCCATCCGCTCCGCCGCTTCCATGGCCTTCTCATATCCGGCCACAATCAAGGCCTCAGCCTTGTAACAGTCGTTGCCACCCAGCGAGTAGGGATCATGCCGGACGCGATGCTTCGCGCCGTCGGCCATGGTGATGATCATCGCGGTATAGCTATGGCCGCGATCCCACGAGATGGAGGCGACATGCACGGGATTAACGATCAGATCGTCGCCCACCTTGATCATGTCGCCTCCGATATCGCTGGGCGATATACGCCCGCGCGCTGGTTGTTGGGGTCCCGATATCCGTTCGAGGCTTTCGCCAGCCGGGCAAGACTATCTTCCGCGGCGAAGTGCGAACGCGCATCATGCTCAGCTTAGGGTTGGCAATCGCGACGACGTAGACGCCTCGACGTGCGACGGCACACGCGATAAGCGGCTTTCATGACCATCCGAGCCGATGAACATGCCCGCTTGCTTCAACTCGCAACGGATGAAGATGCTGCGGCCGATGTTGCGGAGCGGCGACGCGACGATGTCCTCCTGATCGCCACCCATCGGCGGCGCGCCGACTTCTTCCGCAGGCGGGCTGCTCTCCTGATCGACGACACCGAGGGCGAATAAATCGCCCCGGAACTTTCCCTCCCGCCGCTCGCTCATGTCGTTCCAGAAGGAGAACGAAATGCTCACAGATATCATCGGCGCAGTGATCGGATCGAAGATTGACCAGAAGGACGGCGACAGCGGCGTGAAGGGTGCAGTCCTCGGCTACTTTGCCCCGCGCGTCGTCGGCACCTTCATCAAGGTCAGCGTCCTGGCCGCGGTCGGCTATGGCGTGGTTAAGGCGGCCCAGAGCTTTGCTGCCGACGATGGCGAGAAATGGTTCTGATTTGATGTCGCTGTGACGCGGGCCGGCTTTCCGAACCCGCGCCACCCAAACCCGATAACTGGAACCGCGCAAGCGCCGGGCAACCATTCCGGGCGGTACGAGATTTTAGACATTGGACCGCAATTAACAGAAACGGGAAACGCGGTAGGCCGAACATGGTGCGAGCAAGCCCAACCCCGAGGCTGCTCCCGTGCTGCGAAAAAAAGGCGTCTGAAGGATGAAACCAGACCCGCGTACATCGGTTTCGCGCGCATGGTCGCGCCAAAATCGGAATATGCTCGCCTGCTTCATTTGGCCGTCGAAGAAGAGACGGCTGCATTTACCGCGCAATGTCGAGGTGACGACATGCTATTGATCGAACAACATAGGCGGCGGGCGATGTTCTTCCGTCAACAGGCAGCCACGGTCGCGGCCAAAGGCAGAAGCTCAGAATGGTGATTGTGGGGTCTTCAGTGTCTCACAAACGGTCGCACGAATAGCATAGCTCCACGTTTTGTATTCCTGGAACTTATGATCGCTTCTGCGCGGTGATCGTTAAGCATAACCGTCACTGCAGCGTTCAGGTCAGGGATGTCCAGCGCTGAAAACACAATGCCATATTCGGTGACTTTGTGGATCGTTATACCCGCGATCGAAGCGCCCCACTGTAACTGAGCGGAAAGCGTGCCCAGGCGGTGCTCGTACCTCTCATAGATCAATGCCGCATCCATGGCCTCATCATCTCCCATCTGATCATCCATAGAGACGAAGGGAAGTGAACAGCGTCTGCATCAAGTTGGTTAATCGGTTAATCTGACGAATTTCGACGATAGATGAGAGCAAATGTTGCGCTAGGTTTCGTGGACAAAGGTTGACAGCAGGATCGGGCGTTGATTCAAGGCTGCCTTTTGGAGGTGGCGTTGGGCGAGCGTATTGGGCTGACGGAGGACGAGTGGGGGATCATCGGCACATTACTGCCATCTGAGCGTGGTCGTGGCTGTCGTCCAGCACAGGACAACCGGCTGTATTTCGAAGGCATGATGTGGATCGCCCGCACAGGTTCGCAATGGCGCCACTTGCCGGATGAATATGGCAAGTGGAACAGCGTTTTCCGCCGCTACCGGCGCTGGGTTACGACCGGGGTGTTCGAGGCGATGCTCGAGACACTGGGCGAAATGGTGGCTCGTGATGCCACTGCGGACATGATCGACAGCACCGTGGTCCGAGCACATCATTGTGCCGTCGGCATAAAAAAGGGACTCAGGAAACCGAGGCGCTTGGCCGATCGCGAGGCGGATTGGGACTGTCAGGATTTCCGTGTGCGGCCGGGCATAATGGGCAACAAGGAGTCCCACTATGTCACGACGCAAAGAACCTGCCATACCGAATGAGCTTCTCGATCAGCTTTTGGCGGGCGGCGCTGCCAGTGCCGCCTTCGAGCAGGGCGGTCTGCTCGATTCGCTGAAGAAGGCGCTGACAGAGCGTGCCCTGAATGCGGAGATGGATCACCACCTCGCTGGCGAAGACGGCGCCGGCAACATGCGCAACGGCTACGGTCGGAAGACGGTAATGACCGACACCGGCAAGTTGGCGATCGACGTGCCGCGCGATCGCCAGTCGAGCTTCGACCCGCAGTTGATCGCCAAGTATCAACGCCGCTTTCCCGGCTTCGACGACAAGATCGTGTCGATGTACGCGCGCGGCATGAGCACCCGCGAGATCACCAGGCACCTGCACGATCTATACGGCATCGACGTCTCACCCGATTTGATTAGCACGGTGACCGACGCCGTGCTCGATGAGGTCGCCACTTGGCAGCAGCGGCCGCTCGATCCGGTTTACCCGCTGGTCTTCTTCGACGCGATCCGGGTCAAGATCCGCGACGAGGGCATGGTGCGCAACAAGGCGATCCACATTGCGCTGGGCGTCCGCGCCGACGGCGCAAAGGAGGTGCTCGGCTTGTGGCTCGAGCAGAATGAGGGTGCCAAGTTCTGGCTTCGGGTGATGAACGAGCTTCGCAACCGTGGCGTTGAAGACATCCTGCTGGCCGTCGTTGACGGCCTGAAGGGCTTTCCCGATGCGATCACCGCAGTGTTCCCCGATGCGATCGTCCAGACCTGCATCGTTCACCTGCTGCGCAACTCGATGGACTTCGTCTCCTGGAAGGACCGAAAGAACCTCGCCAGCGCGCTCAAGGAGATTTACCGTGCCACCGACGCAGATGCCGCCGAAAAGGCGCTGACAGCATTTGAGGCTGGCCCTTGGGGGCAGCGCTATCCCGCCATCGGCCAGAGCTGGCGGCGCGCCTGGGGCGAGGTGATCCCGTTTTTTGCGTTCCCCGACGAGGTCCGCCGGATCATCTACACTACGAACGCCATCGAAGCTTTGAACTCGAAGCTCAGGCGGGCTGTCAGGGCCAGGGGACACTTCCCCAGCGACGAGGCCGCCACCAAGCTGCTCTACCTGATCTTGAATCGGTCGGAGAAAGAGTGGAAGATGCCACCACGTGAGTGGACCATGGCGAAGGCGCAATTTGCCGTGATCTTCGGCGAACGTTTCATCAGAGCCATGGCGGCCTGATGATCAACCGCCCGGCCGCACACGGAAATCCTGACAGTCCCAGGCGGATTCAGCACAAAGCTCCACGCCCGCTGCGATGCCAAAGGCCGACCGCTCGGCTTTGTCCTGACGCCGGGCCAGAGCCACGATATCCAAGGCTTTGGCCCGCTGTTCCGTTTGATTGCTCATAAGATCGAGGCATTGTTGGCGGACAAGGGCTACGATGCAGATGCCATCCGCGAGGAATTGGCCAATGCTGACGTTGAGGCTGTCATTCCCGCCAAAAGCAATCGGCGCGATCCAATCCCACACGATCGCGAAAAATACCGTTGGCGCAATCTTGTCGAACGCCTCTTCAACAAACTCAAGAACTGGCGGCGTATCGCAACTCGATACGACAAAACCAAAGAGTCCTACCTCGGCTTCGTCAATCTCGTCTCAGCCCTGCAATGGATACCCTTTGTCCACGAAACCTAGGTTAAGATTGATGCGATCGTATATTCCGCCGAAAGGTTGTGGCCAAATGAAGATTTGAACTTGGCGGAGGAACATTATGCGAAAGCGCATTACCCTCAGCTATATTCGACGCCACCCTGACGGTGTGGGTGCCGATTTTTGTTATTTTTCCGAACGTAGCAGGAAGCAGGCTTCTATGGGAAGACATTGCCAATCTGCAGGGATCCGCGAAATTTACATTGAAATTTCTGAATTGTACGCCGAACGCGCTGCCCAGGCAATGGACAGGCTAATCCATCCCGATCTCGATTAAAGTTATTCAGTCATAATTTGAATTGCGTCGCACACCGCCGGAAACTGACTTCCTGCGTTTGGTGGCGAGGGCGCCGGTTCATGTGACCAGCAGACCAATTAACTCACCCGAGCTGCTATTGCAGCGGTACCTTATCGGCTGATCGATATGTAACTGACGTAGCGACTCGACGTCAAGACGTCGTTTGGCCACCAAATGCTTTGCCTTCGAGCGCCAAGTTGACATGCTCTAGACGGGCCGCGACTTGGGTAAGCTTCTTGGCCGTGATGTCGTCTCCAGAAGGGGACAACCACTTAGCTCCGGCCTTTAGCCATCGCATTTCTTCAGCGAGGTATTGGCGTTCGATCAGCGCCCATCTTTCAAGCTCGGTAGCCATCTTCTCTCCGTCGGTTCGGGGGAACGGTCACCTGAAAGGGCGACAAGATCAAGCCGTGATTTTCGCTGGCAGCAACTCGTGCATCTCGATTTCGATTTCTAGGCTGCCGAACATCACCATCGCCTTCCGGCGCCTGGTGCTGGTGACAACGCCCTTGAGGCCGCCCAATATTCCGGCAGGATGGCGCACCACATCCCCAACCTCCACTACCGGTCCGAGCGATCGTGGACGACCACGCTGTTCCGCCTGGCGCAATGCGTCCAGTTGCCGATCGGCGATCAGCGGGAACCGCCCATCGTAGCGGAACACGGAGAAGTGCGGGCAACCATGCATCTCCATGCGCTTCGTCTCGCTGTTCCAGCGTTTGTAGGTCAGTGCTGGCGACCGGGACATCGCGATCAGATCATCTAGCCGCACAGCGTCAGCGAACACGATGCCGGGCATGATCGGGAGGACAATGTCCTTCAGGGCCTTGGATCGCGGGGCGCGACGCCGCTGCGTCTCTATCGGCGTCCAGACTTCGAACCCGGCGTCGGACAAGGATTGCGCAACCGACATCGTGCTGGCGCCGGCCATTCGCAGAATGCACCAACGATCACTCACCACCTCAACCTCCCAATATCATCAATCATGCCACCGCCAGGCGGCGTAAACGCCGCGTCTTTTCCGTTTCCATTCACCATGACGCGCTCATCCAGATGCGTTATTTTGCTGCCCAAGCTTCCTGGAGACTCGGCATGCGTGACGATCCAATTTGGCTTTCTGCAACTGCTATCGTGCGTGGCGCCGGCCCTGCGGTCGGCGACATCATCCGCGAGCTTCACAACGCCTCGATCGTGGCCCATCGCGACATCGGGCGAGACCAAGGGTTGACGATCATGACCCTGGCGAATGCGATCGAGATTTCCGCAGAGGTCAGCCGCCTGCCGCCGACGCGGCATCTGCGGCTGGTGGAGTAGCGGCAGCAGCTTCACCGCGCTCAGCGAGGCGACGATGTCGGCGGGCGTTGGGCGGCGGTTCATGGGCGCCACCTTCCCGCCTCATCGATCACGCCCATGGCGAGCATCTGCTCGCGGATCGTGATTGGTGCCCGGTCTATGGCGTCGATCGGGACAAGCCGCTCCCGTAGCGCTGCCTCATCAGCATCGGACAGGAAGCTGGACGGTTGCGCGTCGACCTCGTCAGCCATCCGCTCGCCCCAGATCTCCAGCCGCAGTGCCCGGTAGCGGCGCGCATAGATGATGGAGGCGAATGTCACGCCGCCGCAGATGCCGGCCGCGAAGACCAGAACGAGGGCGACGGTAAGGGGCCAGTCGGTCATTCAACATCCGCCCAGTCTGTGCCAGCCTCGGGCGGGATTTCCACCGAAACGGCGATGTGATCGTTCTTGATGGCCATCCGGTTGGCCAATGCGAAGGCGGCGAGCTGGCCGGTATAGTTCCGGTCATTGTCGCCAAAGATGCGCAGCCGTTTGACGATCGGTGGCGGCGTAAAAGCCTTGAGGCCATCGGCGTTGATCAGCGACCACACCGGAACGCCGAAGCGCTGCTGCGCCCGCAATGCCGTCTCGATGCCCTCCGCTACGCCCATTTCCTCGGCCGCCGGCGACAGTTCAATGAAACTGCCGTGCGGGGTTTTTCCGGGCATCATCTTGCGCGAGCCGCCGTTCAGCTCGGCCTTTCGCCCTCCCGCCAGATAAGTCCGGTGTAGCGTCAACGGTTCGCCAAGCGGATCACGGACCATAGCGATCATGGCCGCGAGATGATCAACGGGCGCGCCAGTGACCTTAAGCTTCGGGATGAAGCGCAGAGCCGGACTAAACGGCGGATCGATGCTGGACGATGCCGGCACCGTTCTTCGACTTGCTCTCGACAAGGCAGACGGCGCATGACCGGCGTCCGCCTCACCGTGCCCAACAGCTTCACCTTCATGGTGGCGCGCAAGGGCCGCACCGTCCGCCCAGGCGTGACGCTGCCCCGCGCGCGCTACCAGACGCTGGATGAAGCCGCGACCGAGGCCGAAGCGCAGGCGCAGGCCAGCCCCGGTCAGGTCATGATCGTTTTTCAGGAGGTTTTGCGGGCGAAGGTCGATCCCGCAACCATCGATCCAGCCGCTGTCCCCCCGGCGGTTGGTGGAGCCGGGCGGCTTTCGTCTCCCCAGTCGCCCGGCTCCAAAGGGACGGACAAGGCGCAATGACCGAGAGCGAAAAGATGATCGATGTCACCGACGCGATCGTCAACAAGCTGGTAGCGGAACACGGCTTCCCGGTGATCGGCGCTATCCTGGGGTCGGCGGCGGCCATCGCTGTCCTAAATGGGCGCGAGCCTTACCTCCGCGAAGTCCTCATCATGCTCGACGCCACCATTGACCAGATGGTCGCGCACCGGAAGGAATCTGCATCGTGACTGACCTTCTTGATATCGCCGCTCGGCTCGAAGATGCCTGCGACATCTCCGGCAAGCCTGCCGGCCGCCATATGGTTGAACCGATGCGGGCTGTGGTCGACCATATGGCGATCGTCGCAGAGGATGAAGCGGATGGAGAACTTAGCTCGGAACTCGACGCTCAGCGGACGCTCATTGCCTGCATCGACAATGAGGCCAAGCTGTTCGACGCGCTGGCGATAGTGGCGAAGGAGGCGGTCGATATTCTGCGCGCAATTGGCGACCCTCATGGCGGCGCGGCCTTTGCGATCGTTGGACACAAGGCTGAGGATGCCGACCCCAAGGATGGACAGTTTGCTCTAGCGTTCAACGTCAGCGATAATGCCTCCGCATGGTCGACGCCTTGGGTTGTCGGATATTGGTCCGAGGATGGTCACCAGTGGTTCGACCATGAAGGCTATCCGCTGACCCCATCGCACGTCATCAAGCTGCCGACAGCGGCGGTTTTCATGCAGGCAGAGGGCATCCGGCCATGACGATCGCCGAAAACGAAAGCCTGCGTGCCCAGATCGCGGCACAACTCATGAACCATGGCATGAGGTCGGTTCCTGACAAGCTGATCCGCGACATAATCGCCGCGGTTGAGTGGGCCCAAGGCGATGCCTTCGAGTGCATGGCCTACGATGCCCACTGCCCGAGCATGACGGTTCGCTTTCGGGCGCCCGAAGGCTTCCCACTGGCAGGTGGCATTTTCCGCGTCCAGCGGGTGCGGACAGCGACGCCCGAAGACACGGCCCGGTTTGCGCACCTGCCTGATGCACCGGAGGCGATATGACAATGCTCTCCCGCCTCGATGCCTGGCTGGGCAAGACGCTGTTCCACCCGCCGATCATCCTTGCCTGCCAGCTCACCCGGCAGACGCAATATGCGATGCACCGGGCGCTTTGGTTCTTCGCCGCTTGTCATGCGACCGTCTACATCGAGCACGACGAGTGGCTCTGGGTCGCATTCATGTGGTTCTTCGTTGTGATCACACTGCTCAGCGCGACGCTGTTTGCAGATTGGCCGGCCACCTCCCTTCGGGCATTCCGACTGTTCTGGTTCTTCCTTCTGATTGGCCAGACGTCCCTGACCTTGCTCGGCGGCGATCTACTGGCTCCGGCCATCCGTTCGGTCATCATCCTGTTTGCTGAGTATGCCGCGACCATCAAGACAATCCCGCCGCGCAAGACGCGCGAGCGCCGGGCGAGCGCGAGGGAGGCGTTCAATGGCCAGTAATCCCGGCCGCCTCATTTCGCTCGCCGAGGTCAAGGAATTGACCGGGCTTGGCAAGACGATGATCTACCGCATGATCAAGGCAGGAAGTTTTCCACAACAATATAAGCCGGGAGGCTTTGCAAGCCGGTGGAGCGAGTGCGAGATAATGGCCTGGCGCGAATCTCAGCGCGCGATTTAGGGAGGTGTGCAGATGGAGACAGAAACGATTGAGGCTAAGATAAACTTAGCCTCGGATACCTTCGCGAAATCTATTGATGCCATGGCCACTGGTGGCTTCGTGCGCGATGGTGTGCTCAAGCAAGCCGTGGTTTCGGTAATATGGGCACTGTTTCGCGAGATGCCTGACCAACGCGATGCGCTTGCTGACGTGCTGGACGAGTGGACCCAAACGATCAAAGAGGCTGCTTTGGAAGAAGAGAGAAGGGCAGGGGCGGAATAATGCAGTTTTTTGAAGCAATAGATGGCAAAAGCTATTCCATGGCCGCCATTGTATCAATTGACTCTCCCAGGTCGGTCATTTTCCGGGACAGTAAATCGGGGAGCGAGCGCGAAGGCATCGTGTATCCTGTCAACCTCTCAGACGGGTCGCAAGTTGAAATAAATGAGTTCGACAGAAAGTCGTGGCAGGATATCCCGCAATCGAGCTTTGCAGCGGCGCCAGGAACCGTTATCCTTCATCCTGATGCTGGTGAGCCACGAGGTTACTTCACGACGCCGGTGCTAGGCTGGGCGATTATGGCTGATCGCGGCGTTTGCCCAGTCACGACCTTTGGCGTCAACGACGGCAATGGCGAAGATCATCATGTTCTGCTGCCTACTGGCGAGGTGGTCAGTTTCGAGCGCACTCTCGACAACATTGAGGCGTGGCTAGAAGGGCAAAAAAGCGCGGATGCGTCAGCTTGATTTCCCGGGGCCGGTCGCCGCGTAGCGGATCGGCTGGCCCAAATGGATATCCGGCTCCCAAAAGCCCTCCAGCAGCATATCTGCCCAATCTTGGGCCAGTTCGCGCCGCCTATCCATGTATGATGCCCGGTTGTAGGCGCCCTCGACCTTGTTCTGAGGGATATGCGCCAGCATCAGGTCGATGATAGCACGATCGTCAACCATCCCTAGAGCTTTGGCGCGCTCATTCATTATCGTGGAAAAGGCGGCGCGGAAGCCATGCGGAACATGACGCTGGTGGTATCCGGCGCGGATGAGCAGGGCACGCAAGGTGTTCTCGCTTATAGGCCGATGCATGTGGCGCTCGCCGGGGAACATCAAATCCAGATCGCCGGTCAGGGTGTGCAGCACTTTCAACACGTCGACAGACTGCCGAGCGAGAGGCACGAGGTGATCACCATCCGTTTCGGCCTTGCGATCCCCGTCGCCTTTCATGCGCGCGGCGGGGATGCGCCAGAGGGGCGTCGGGCCGTGTAGATCCTCGATCTCATCCCACCGCGCAAATCTAAGCTCACCCGGCCGGACCGCTGTCAGCGCGTGGAAGCGCAGCGCCAGCTTAGTGATCGCCCGGCAGCGCTCGCCCTCCGCATCTATCAGAATTTGGCGCAAGCCGGTCAGAGAGGTGACGGCTGGTTGCTTCTTCGCCCGCGGTTTCGGCTTCAACGCCTTGCCCAGGCTGGCAGCAGGGTCGTTGTCGCAGATGCCGGCCGCAATTCCATAGACGAAGACAGACGAGAGACGCGCGCGAATGCGGTGCGCGGTTTCGATCGCGCCCCGATCCTCGACCAAGGTCAGCAGCTCAAGCAGCTTGGGAGCCTTAATGGATGTGATAGGCAGGTCGCCAATATGGTCGAAGATATTCTCGGACAGGCTATCAATCACATCCTGAGCATGAACGGCTGACCATCGGACCTTGGTTTTGCCCCACCATGCCCGCGCTACAGTCTCGAACGTGTTGTCGTTTGCTAGTGCTTGCGCTTTGGCTGCGACCCTGCGTTCGATGCCGGGATCCTTGCCATCGCGAAGCAGCGCCTTGGCAGCATCGCGCTTACCACGCGCATCGAGCAGAGATACTGCCGGGTAGGAACCGAATGCCAGCGTCTTCTGCGCCGGCTTGCCCTTGGCGTTCAGCCCATAGGTGTAGTTCATGCGCCAGTGCTTTCCGCCGGCACGTGAGATCTGAAGATAGAGCTGGCCCGAATCCGACAGCCGATAATCCTTGTCCCGAGCCTTGGCCGCCTTGATCTTCGCGTCGTTCAGCATCTCGCCCTCGATACCATGGATACCATGGCCCGATACCATGGCATCTACCATGCCAGCCGGTGAACGCCCGTGAACGGAAGCGGAACGCCGGATGAGGTGAATATGCGCAAAAACCCCGGAAAATCAAGGTTTGGTGAACGGTTGGGAACTGTTGGGGAAGCAAACTTGGCGGGCCGCGCCCGACGATGATGAGCACTACGTCTACGCTATAGCACTCTAAACCACGACTAAATTCGTCGGAATGTGCGAGGTGCAATATCTGCGAGGCGACGTCCGGGGGTGTCGACCTTTGGATCGGCGACCCGCGACTATCCATGCATCAGCCCGAGCATTCGAAACCACAAGCAGTCGAGGGGCGCGAGCACAGCGAACGTCAGGGCGGCCAGCGTCAGACACAGGATGATTCCGTCGCGGGCCGGCACTTTGCCCATGCCAATAGCGACGACGATGGGCGATGCCTGGTACGGCAAGAGAGTGGTACGGCAAGAGAGGCGTCGCGTACCCGATGACTTGCGCCATCAGCACCGTCAAAAGAGGCAGGCCTGAGCCATCCGCCAGTGTTCGGGCGAGCGGCGTGTACAAGGCGGGCACGCCGTTGGCGGTGACGACGAAGTTGAGCGCAGTGGTCAGGACGATGACGCCGATCATGCGCGGCCGCTGCATCCGTGACCAGGCCAGCCTGTCCGGTAGCGCCCGCCGCCTGGTTGAGTATCTGGTCGAACCGGCTGGAGGCATTCCCGAAAGCGACACCCCTGCCTGAAGCGCAAAAGCTATTCGCGACCCGAGCGTTATTCCATTGCATAACACATAGCGATCCCCTGAATATTCCGGCAGTATTGGGTGCGGGACTTACTATACAACCGCTGCGAATCGCGGGGAGGAATCGGGGCGGATGATTCTCACTGATAATGAGACAAAGGTCGATCTCCTCAACAACGAGGCGATCGCAAAGACCATTATCGAGCTCCTGCGCGAGAAGCCCGAGCGTGCCGTAACGATCGGGGTTCACGGCGACTGGGGCGCGGGCAAATCCAGCATCCTGGAGATGATAGAGAACGGCCTCAGTTCTGATGAGGATGTGCTCTGTATCAAATTTAACGGGTGGCGTTTCCAGGGGTTCGAAGACGCCAAGATCGCGCTGATCGAGGGCATCGTTACCGGGCTTATCGAAAAGCGGCCGGTGCTCACCCAGGCCGGCGTGGCCGTGAAGGACATCTTCCGGCGGATCGACTGGCTGAAGATCGCGCGGCACGGGGGCGGTCTCGCTTTCACCGCTTTCACCGGCATTCCCACAGCCGATCAGATCGGCGCGGTGGTGGGCACCTTGAAGGGAATCTTCTCCGATCCCTCGAAACTCGCTACGCAGGAGAATTACGACAAAGCGATCGATGGTGTGCAGGGTCTGCTGAAACCCGGAGAGTCGAAGAATGTCCCGGAGGAGATCGAAGCCTTCCGGAAGGCTTTTGACGATCTGCTCAAGCAGGCAGGTATCAAGCAACTGATCGTACTGATCGACGATCTTGACCGCTGCCTGCCAGACACGGCGATCGAGACGCTCGAAGCCGTCCGACTGTTCGTCTTCACCGCTCGCACCGCGTTCATCGTCGCAGCCGACGAGGCGATGATCGAATATTCGGTGCGCAAGCATTTCCCCGAGCTTCCGGACACGACCGGCCCCCGTGACTATGCACGCAACTATCTCGAAAAGCTGATCCAGATCCCGTTCCGAATTCCGGCCTTGGGCGAGACCGAAACCCGCATCTACGTCACCCTGTTGCTCATCGGCTCCGAGTTGGGAGAGGACGATCCCGCTTACTCGGCGCTCATCGCCGTCGCGCGTGAATTGCTCAAACGGCCCTGGAAGACGGCCGGGCTCGACGCGCAGACCGTCAAGACCGCCTTGGGTGACAAAGCCGGCCAGGTCCAGAATGCGCTCACCCTGAGCGACCAGATTGGTCCGATCCTGGCCAGCGGCACTCAGGGCAATCCGCGACAGATCAAGCGCTTCCTGAACACCCTGCTGCTGCGCCATCAGACCGCGCTCGCCCGCGGTTTTGGAGATGAGGTGAAGCTGCCCGTCCTGGCGAAGCTCATGCTGGCAGAACGTTTCCTCTCCAGATTGTTCGATCAGATCGCCAGCGCCGCCGCCCGCGATCCGGACGGCCGCTGCGTAGATTTGGCAGCGCTTGAAACCGCCGCATCGGAGGAGAAGCCAGCACCCAAAGCGAAGCGGACCGGGCCGAAAATCAGTTCCACCGATGACGCCAAGCCGACCGCCGTGCCGGACTCCAAGGACAGCGCCATCCTGACGGAATGGAAGGCAGCCGACGCGATTCGGGCTTGGGCTCGGCTGTCACCGGCCTTGGCCGACGTCGATCTGCGCCCCTATCTGTTCGTGACCAAGGATCGGAAGGACTACTTCGGTGCCGCCTCCGTCCTCGGGCGTCTCGCCGCTGTAGTCGAAAAACTGCTTGGCCCGAAACTCGCCGTTCAAGCGTTCGAAGGCGAACTAAAGCAGCTCGTTCCGGCCGAGGCTGCCCAGGTATTCGAGGAGCTGCGCGGACGCGTCATGGGCGGTGACGCCTTCGATACCGTGCCGCCCGGCATCGACGGACTCGCGGTGCTGGTTCGCGCGCACCCGACGCTTCAAGCCAATCTTCTCGATCTGCTCGAAGCCTTGCCGGCCGATCGGTGCGGGCCGTGGCCCGCGTCAGGTTGGGAGGGCGTCGTCAAGGATTCCGACGCCGTTGCGCGCTTCGAGAAGCTACTCCAGGGATGGTCCACCTCCGGTTCGTCCTTCCTGAAGCCGACCGCGAGTGCCGCGCTTCGCACGCGGAAGGGTGGCCGCTGATGGGCACGTCGAACGCCTATGGGGGTGCAGGCGGCGGCACGCCGCTCATTCCGAGTTGGTTGCAAGGTGACAGCGACGGCGGAGCTGGCGCGGGTGATAGCGACGGAACGCAATCCCCGGCTCCTGATGGAGCGCCGCCCGCGGTTCCTCCCGCGCCAGCACCTCGGCCGACCGCGCCGGCAGGGGCGGCGGATCGCTTCACTTCCGCCCGAAACAATTTCACGCGTTTCGCAAGTTCGGGCGGAAGCGACCGTAGGAGCCTCGGCCGCGCGGTTTCGCAATATGTGTCCAAATCAGCGGGCGGCTCACGTCAGGCTGCACAGCGGATGGGCTCGTCGTGGGGCGCGGGCGCTGGACTTGTCAGGTTCCTCAACGACGCCAGCGCGAATGGCGTGCGTGAGGCACTACGAACGCTCAACCTCGAAAGCCTCGCCGGGCGTCCGATCGAGGAAGTGTTCGCGGGTCTGGCCGATTACATCTGCCCCGAAGGTGGGTCGATTGATGAAGGTATTGCGAGAGACGCTTTCGTCGAGACGATCGCCGACCTCGCCGGTGCGGGCATCACCGACATCGACGCGCTGACGTCCGGCCAGATTCAGACTGTCTTCGAGTTATATGCAACGCACGCGATCGAGGCGCGCATCTGCAACGACATCGGCACCAAGGTTGTTACTCTGCCCGCCGATGCCCGCGCGGCCGAGAGGGTTCAGGCGCAATTGCGTGATTTCATCCAGCGTGGTGTCAGCGACGCGATCAACGCCGCCGGTATCAACATCCAGTCGCTGACTCCTGACGCGGTGATGGGTTTTGTGACCAACGTCTATCAATCCGCCTTCGACGTGTTGCAGACGATGGGCGATGGGGAGGCAGCGAAATGAGGCGCCACGTCATCATCGGCCGTTTTGGCGAGGACGATAAGACCCGTGTTCCCAAGGCGCGCGACGAAGTTGCATCGACGTTGCAACTTGTAGCGGGCAAGCGTCTCGACCATGGGATCGGGCACGCCTTGGCCGACCTCAAGGCGCTGCACCTGACCCCGAGCGAGATCGGCGCGGACATGCTCGTGGTCGCCGCCCATGTTCACGCAGCGGATACTCGCATCTCGCGCTCGACGGAATCGCAGGATGCTTGGACTCGCGAGATTCGGTTGGTCGTCCCCGTTAGCGATCCCGCGTTGTGGACCGCCGCGGCACCGATCCTGGTCCGTGCCCTGAACTTCCTGACCGGCGACCGATGGGACGTCGGATTCCGCAAACGGTCGAAGGATTACGCGAAGCTGGTCTCTCCCGCCGCTCCCACCCTTATTCCGACCGCTTTCGATGGCGTAAGCCTGTTCTCCGGCGGGTTGGACAGCTTGATCGGCGCGATCGACAGCTTGAAGGCTGGAGAGACGCCGCTCCTAGTCAGTCACGCGGGAGAGGGGCTGGTGAGCAAGTCGCAGGATCAATGCTTCGAAGGCCTCAAAGCCGCCTACAAATCATCCACTTTCAATCGGCTCCGCGTGTGGATGAGTTTCGAAAGCGGGCTGGTCGCAGATGTCGGGTCGGAGGATAGCACTCGCGGCCGCTCGTTTCTGTTCTTCTCCCTCGGTGTCGCCGCCGGCACCGCGCTTGGCCGCGACTTCGTGCTCAAGGTTCCGGAGAACGGCCTGATCGCGCTCAATGTCCCGCTCGATCGGCTTCGGCTCGGTGCGCTCAGCACCCGGACGACGCATCCTTTCTACATGACCCGATGGAACGATCTGCTCCGAGCGCTCGGCGTAGGAGGCAAGGTCGAGAACCCCTATTGGAACAAGACCAAGGGGGAAATGGTCGCCGAGTGCACCACTCCGGCCTTGTTGAAGCAGCTTGCCCCGTTGTCGCTATCATGTTCGTCGCCGACGAAGGGGCGTTGGACCAAGAAGCCGCAGGGGCACTGCGGATACTGTCTCCCCTGCCTCATTCGACGGGCCTCCCTGCGAGGTAAGGATGCGACAGTTTATGGCGTACCCGACCTGAAGGCTGCCACATTGGACACCAAGCAGGCCGAGGGTCAGCAGGTCCGATCCTTCCAGATCGCGATCGCGCGGCTATCAAAGCGCCCGGAACTGGCCAAGGCCCTTATCCACAAGCCCGGGCCTCTCTATGATGATCCCTCCCGCCACGATGACCTGGCCGATGTTTATCGTCGCGGCTTGGAAGAGGTCGGGCGTTTGCTGACTGGCGTTCGCGCCGCACCGTCGTAGGAGACCCCATGCGCTCGGGTCTCGTCGATTTCCATTGCCATCTTGATCTCTACCCCGACCACGCGGCCGCGGTGGAACGTTGCGAGCGCGATGGCGTGTTCACCCTCACCGTGACCACCACGCCCAAGGCTTGGCCACGGAACCACGAACTGGCGTCCGCCACCCGTCATGTCCGAGCGGCTCTCGGCCTGCATCCTCAGTTGGTTGCCGAACGCGCTCATGAGATCGCTCTATGGGAGGAGTTGCTGCCGCAGACCCGCTATGTCGGCGAGGTCGGGCTGGACGCCAGCCCACGGTTCTACAAGTCTTTCGAGACGCAGAAGGAGATATTCGCTCGCGTGTTATCGCTTTGCGCGGTCGCGGGAGACAAGATCGTCACAACACATAGCGTCCGAGCGACCAGGGTGGTGCTCGACATGATAGAGCAGCACATGCCGCCCTCGCGCGGGTGCGTAGTGCTTCATTGGTTCACCGGCACCGCAGCAGAGGCAAAAAGGGCGGTTGATCTTGGCTGCTACTTTTCAGTGAACGCGGACATGCTCAATAATGAAAGGCGTGCAGCAATAACTAAATTGCTCCCGTTGGACCGGGTTCTGACGGAAACAGATGGGCCGTTTACCCAAACTGATGGACGCCCCGCCAGTCCGAGCGATGTCTGGATCACTGTGGAGCGCTTGGCAAGGCTCCACGAACTACCGCCATCCGAACTATGTGCCACGATACTGAGAAATCTTAAGAGCGTTCTTTCCAGGTAGAGAGAAAGTACATTTTAGCTGCTACTTGTGAATAGTAATACCACTTGGGGGTTGTGCCTTATAGTTGGCCTGAGCGAATTATTAGCGCCGCGTCAGGGGATTCCGTGTTTAGCCCGAGCCGCCTCCACAGCAGCCATGATCTGTTCCGTGACACCGGGATCGTCCGACTTACCCTTTGGCACTTGCACGTTGGCGAGGAACCAATGTGCGATCTCAACGCCTTCCGCTGCCCAGCGGGGGTCCTCACTCTCCAAAGGATCGAGAATGCGGCGTATGATGACCGGATTGCGTGACGAACTGCCGGACCGGAGCGGTTCGTGTTGATAGTCATCCGGCGCGAACGCCATGTTGAGATTTAACGCCGCAGCGCGCTTCGGCGATGCCTCCCGAGCGCCGATCAGGTCGTCCAGCGGCATGAAAAGACGTCCGTAGTGTTCTGGCTGCCGGGTGAGCAGTTCGCGATTCGTAAACGTCGGCGCTTCCGGCTCTCGGCTGGGCAGCCAACGCTCGTCCAACGTGCAAATGAGACGCCGAATGGCGAACACCATCGCGTCTAGCATATGCAGATCCTGGCTGCGGGTGACGTAGCCATAGATCAGGTAGCGGTTGTCAGCATTCCCGTTGCGAAGCAGGTGTTCCATAAACTGCTCGGGCGTTCGGTCCGACCAGTGATAGATGTCGAGATCGGTTGGTTTGGCGAGATTGTCTGGCAGCAACGCGCCGGCCAGAGCTTTTACATCCGTGTAGAGCCGAACGATGTCGTGGCTGTATGCCTTCTGATCGGTGGCGCTTCGTCTGGACGATCCATCATTGAGGAGAAGCACGGCCTTGAGATATTTCTCAAGCGCATGAACTGAGAGCCATAAGAAGTCTGTGTTGAGCTGATTGATCGCACACCAGCGCGCGGTGACGTAGTTTTCGTCGGCCGTGCGGACGAAAAGTTCGAGGACCAGATTATGTTTCGATGCTGATACGCTCAAGCCGATGTCCTTACAGACCGAGCGCGTATTTGGCCGCACTCATATTGGGCGCATAGCCGAGGTTGATCGTGCCAAATTCCGCCGCGATGTCGGGCTTCAAAACTTTGCTTTCGGTCAAATACTCATTGGTATTCGACGACAGAAAGACGATCGGCGTCGTCACCCCAGCGCCCCGCAAAGCTGATACGGCCTCAAGATAAGTTTCATAGACCAGGCAATCTTTGGAGGACTCCTTGCCGCGTCTCGCTGGAGCGATGCCAGCGTTGACCCGAGCAAATGCTTTGGCGGGGACAACTGGGCTGGGCGTGACATTGCCGAGCTTGGCGAGCCAACGCCCGACAACCGCTCTTGCACGCCCGACATGATCGTCAAGATGCGTAAGGTTGACGTTGCCTGGAGCGCCGAAGACGGCGGATAGCTTGTTGATGCGCTCGACCTGCTCCCGAACCTTCTTGAGATTGCGCGCAGCCTCATCCTGGACGGGCTGGTCGTGATCGGAAAACTCGATCGCTACCTGCTCCGCCATAAGGCATATGAGGCGACCCGATTCTGCCGCGGCCAAAAGATCGATGGCTGCCTGCCGATCATGCGGTTTTGCCGTCTCGCGCGTCGGATCACGCATGATGTCCAGAATAGAGCATGTATCGATGCACAGCACCGGAACGCCCGCTGATGCAATCGCCTGTGCGTCCATCCGGCTCAGTGCTCTTCGTAGTAGGCAAGAAGAGCAAGCGCGGTTTCAAAATCGCCTGCAAGATTGTGGGCGGAATCCTCGTCCCAACCGTCCACTTCATGCAGCCAGCGCGCTAACCTGTCGGCGCCGGGTTTGTCGCCGCTGCGATGTACGGCGACGAGAAAATCGAACCAGCGGCGTTCATCCAGTGGGTGACTCGCTCCCGTCGACTTGTTGGCCGCCCCGGAGAAGCGTTTGAGCTTCAGCGCAGCGTCCGGAGACAACCAGTCGTCGAGTGTTTGCCGAGGCTCCGTCGTCGAGATCGTGAAACCGAATTGAGCCGTGACGGGTGCGGCGATGCGCGCGATAAAATCCGCGAGCACGGCATTGTACTGCGCGAAGGTGAGGCTCCCCGTCTCCAACGGAACGATGTTGGGGACATAATAGCCGTCCTCGGTTCCCCATAGGGTGAGCCCCGCCGCCGGATGGTCTTGGCCGGCATCCCGACGAAAAAGGACGACATCCTCCGAGGTCACGGCGTTACGCGCCACTTCCGCCGACCTTTCCAGATCTACGCGCCAGGGATCGACAGCCGCCGTGATGAGCGCTTCGCGCAAGTCGGGCCGTTTCGCGATGGGGCCACGGATGGCCATATCTTGGAAAACTTCGAGTTTGTCTGTCATATCATTTCTTTCGGATTATCTTTGGCTACTGTCGCCTCCTACGCATCGGCCTGCGGCCAACGCAGTTTTCCGCGGCCGACACGAAGCGCTTCCACCAGTCTTGTGTTGCCGGGCAACCGACCCGAAAACAGGCTGGGCTTGGGATCGACCGCAGCCTTCTTGAAGGCGGCGACACGCTGGTAGTCGGGCGTCGTCAGCCAAGTCCGCCCATCACCCTCATCGGTGACAATCCTATACAGGCCGGCAGGCGGAGCGACGGCGATGTCGAGCAGTCGCTTATAGTGTTCGACCGACCACTTCTGGATGCCGCCGCTAAGGGCCTCGGTTCGGAACCGCGCCCATAGCGCAGCCGTATCGGGCGTTGGCCAATCGCCAGCGTCGGTGTAGGCCGTGATCTCATCAGATTCGAGCCAGGCCCGCATCTCGGCAGGCGTAACGAAGACTGGCTTGGCGTCCTCGACCGCCGCCATGGCGGCGCGCCTCGACGGAAGACCGGCCCGGATCAACATCGACATCATGAATTGCGGAACGCCGGTCTCGACCGCAGCAGCGGCTCCACCTGCCACCGTATCCGGCGACCAGCCGAGAGACATGCGGCGGGTACGGACAGCTTCCAAGGCCCAAACCAAACGATAAGTGAAGGCATCTTCGACCGCCCGCATGTTCTGCGGCCCGATATTGGCAACATCCTCGCCGGACACCCAACTGCGTAGGATTGCCTTCCAATTGGCTGGTAGCGCGTTCGCCTTGTCAGGAATGAAAGGACGCATGAATAGCAGGCGGTCGCCGAGACCACCGAGGCTATCGACAAGTTCGTCGATGTCGCCGCCCAGCGCCGCTTCGTCTGCGCGGTCGAGGAGTTCGGCCAACTCGTCGGCCATGGCGTCGATGGTGAGGCCCGCCTCAAGTCCTACGCCCATGGCGAAATGTCCGCGGCGCGCCTGCGCCGTGGTGGTCTTCCAGATAAGGTCGGCGCGCGCTTCGAATATCTTTATGTGCAGCGGTGCGATGTCCTCGTCCTCGCGGGCAATCTGGCGTGCCCAAAGCGATCCCTTGAGCGCCTCGTCCAGAAGTTTGGGTAGGTCGGCCCGATCAGCGTCCAGTGCCTCGATCAGACCGAACACGGTCGCATCGAGGCGTTCGACGATCTGCGAAAGCGGCTCCTCGTCAATGGTCTCTTCCTCGTCATCGCCGCCGTCTTCATCATCGTCGTCGCCATCGTCGTATTCTGCGCCGGCGGCCAGACGCTCGGCGACCGCGGCTTCCTCCGCCGGCGATCTCCAGGCTTCGCGGGCATTGGCGAGATATTCCCACGCGTCGTGACGGTCCAGCACACCCTCTCGTGACAAGCGGTCAAGAATCTCGGCGACGATCTGGATGAGGCCGCTCTTCAGCGTGCGGGCCTTTGCGGAGGCGACCAGCTTCTTCCATTCCCTCTTTCGCCAATCAATCTTATCGAACATCACGTGAACGATGAGGCCTTCGACATCGACGAAGGCGCGTCCGGCGCGACCCGCGACGTTCGCAAACTCCTCGCCCTTGATCTTCTCGGACGCCCGATACAGCGCTGGCACCAGCAGGACGGCGGCATTGAGGTTGAGGCCCTGCGATAGCGTCGGCGACGCGACGATGACCTTCAGCACACCCTCGGACAGAAGGGCTTCCAGCTCACGAAGGAACGGACTCGGCAGCCGGCCATGGTGGACGGCAACGCCCGCTTTCAAACAAGCGACAGCGGGATGGTCTTCTCCCAACCATTCCTTGCCGACCTCCAGAGCGCGGGCGATCCACGCCTCATCCTCCAGTAGCGAATCCAGGTAACCGCGCTTGCAGAGGTCCACGACTTGTTTGCCATAACTCTCGACCCAATTCGCCTGGGTGGAGAAGATCAGGGTCCGCTTGCCTTGGCTTGCGAACTCCCATGCCGCGAACAAAGCGAGATGCGAGTTCTTGCGCGGATAAGGCTTCTTCTCCTTTCCGAGTGCCGGCTTCTCCAAGACAAATTTGTCGAGGAACGGGCCAGCTTCATCGAGATCGAGCCGGAGCAGTGCATCCTTCCCCCGCCAAGTGAGCGCGCCGAACCGTTGCCGCGTCGGCCGCCAATCGGAACGCACTGGTTCGCCCGGTTCATCGGCGCGAATCCAGGCGGTGAGATCGTCGAGTTCGTCGCCGCTGGGCAGAATGGCGGAGAGGCAGACCATTCTGCGTTCGCCCGCGTCCGCTCGCCGGAGCAGACGCTGCACGAGCGTCTCGTAACGGATTTCACGCTCGCTCGGGCCGATCATATGGCCTTCGTCAAGGACGATCAGGCCGACATCATCGATCAGTGAGGGGTCGCTTCTCAGTGCGAAGTCGAGCTTTTCGGGTGTCGCGATGATGATCTCGCGGGAGCGCAACGCGTCTTCATCTCCAGCCGAAAGACCGCTGGAACCATAGAGCGAGGAGACGCTGAAGCCGAGGGGCGCGAAGGTCTTTCTAAAGGAGCGCTCGGTTTGAGCGGACAAAGCGCGCAATGGCGTAACGATCAACACCCGGCGCTCCGACGACAGCGTCATCAGCGCGGCGATCTCGGCCACACGCGTCTTGCCAGCGCTGGTCGGCAAGGCGACGACCAGGTCGTCCGTGACGTCCGTGGAGCGCTGCGCCGCCTCGCGTTGCGATGGCCACAACTCCACCTCGGAGGTCTTGCGCGCATAAAGCGACGAGATAAACAGCCGTCGCAGGTCCGGGTATTTTTCCTCCGTCCCTTCCGGCGGGTCGGTCGGCAGAGTCTGGTGGAGCGAATGCTGCCAAAGGTCGTCGATCAGATGGCGGCAGAGGTTCGAAATCCACCACAGCGGCACATTCTCCGCGTTGCCAGCCAGACTGACCGCGGTGCCAAGAAGCGCGCGCGCGATCTCGATCGGCTCGGGTTCGCCGGTCTCCAGTGCAAAATCAAAATGGGCCAGCGCCCGGCAAATCGTCGTGTTGAGGATCGTCGATATCGCTTCATCGATATCGGGTTCTTCCCCCGTCAGGGCGGCGGCGATCTGCTCATCGCCATGAGCCTCGTCGGCCAGCCAGTCGCGAACATATCCGCGCAACTGGCCGAGATCGCGCAGGATCAGGTGTTGGATCGCCCTCTCGCCAGGAGACGCATTGAGGTCGCCCGCCGTCTCGTTGAACAGGGAATAGGCGACGGCCGAGAATCCAGCCAGATGATAGGCAGCGGCAGCGATGGTGCGGCGAAAACCGCGATCGGGTGATTCCGGATCGCCGTTGCGCACCAACGCCTCAAAAGCATTGGCAGCGCGCTCGAATGCCTTGCCGGTCAAGGGCGAAGCACCAGCCTGCGTCCGCAAGGCCATTGCGCCCCGAAGTAGGGCAAAGCCGTGTTCGGCAAGGTCCGTCTCGATCGTCGCGCCAAGTGGTGGCGCATTTGCCGGCAGCACGCCTTCTTCGCGCATCAACGACCAGGCCGCGCCGCGATAGAGGAGACGACCGAGAATGCCGTCAACCGTCGCTGTCGCCAGGAATGCGGTCAGTTCGTCAATCGTCTCCAAGGTCTTCCGCCTCCTGGTACATGGCTGCGATGAAGTCCTGATGATCTTCGACGTGAATGTTCAGGACATAGTGGTCGCGATTGGTCCCCGTGGCATCGAGATCGACTTTTAGCGAAGCGTGCGGGCCGTTGCCCGACACTGTGAAGAGCATATGATCGATGCGATCGGCACGAAGGGACTTCAGGCCCACCTCGTCACGCAGGCTGCGCCCCAATGCGTTGTCGTCCGGGTCATTGCTCTCCAATAGGCGGTTGGCGACAAAGAGCAGGGAATCGGGCGTGCAGCGGCCGTTGTCGCGGTCAAGCACCTTGCGGGCGCTCGTGACCGTGGCCTTGCCGAGCACCTTGTTGCTTTTGGCTTCGCCTTTCAGGAGCCATAGCTTTTCGCCAGCCGCATCGTATCCCGCGCCGATAAAATCGTCGCCGCGCATCGCCATGTTGCGACCATCCTTGTAGCGGAGGCGGCGAACGGGAACGCGAAGGCCGATTTCTTCCTCGACCAGTTCGGTCGCGAGAATTTCACCAAGATCGCCGGAGCGTCCCTTGGGTGTCTGGGGCATTGCCGCGCCGAGGATTTTTGCCGCGACCTTGTAGCCGAGCCGCTCCACGTCTTCGGCAATGCGTTCCAGTCGGTCGTAATGTGAGCGGATCGTCTCGGTGAGGACATCGCGAATTTCGTCGCGCCCACCGTCTTTCTCGACATAAGTCCAATAGTGCTTTCGCTTGTCTTTGTTCTTGGTGGCATCGCACCAGCTTTCATACAGGCCCATGCGATCCTCCTTTGGCTGTTTTGTTCGTTGGCGCTTCTCCATCCCAAAGGCTCGACAATGGTGCCGCTGCTAGCCTGTCGCCGAACGGCACGACATCCACGCTATCATAGAGGACTACGCCGAAAGCAAAGCGATCTCCGCACGCTTCGGCCAAAGCGCGCAGCCCCCCGAAATCACCAGCCTTCACCGTAGCGCTGGCCTTCACCTCGATCCCGACAATCATGCCGTCATCGCGCTCCAGCACGATGTCCACCTCGCGCATGTCTCGATCGCGGAAATGATGTGGAGTCAGCCGCAGGTCCGAGGCGCTCATCAGCTTCAGAGTTTCCGAGAAGACGAAGCTTTCGAGAAGCGCGCCGAATGGTCCGCGATCAGCCTTCACCCTGTCGAAGGTCAGACCGCGCACGGTCGCCAGCAAGCCGGAGTCGAGGAAGTGCAGCTTGGGCGTCTTGGCGATGCGTTTCAGAGTATTGGTAAACCAGGGTTGCACGGTTGAGACCAGGAACACTTGTTCGAGCAGCCCGACATAGCGCTGCCCCGTCTTGTGGGTGACGCCGATGCCAGCGGCAAACTGGGAATAGTTGACCAGCTGTCCTGAGTGCTCGGCCAGCAGCCGCACGAATTTCGGTAACTCAGTCAGTTTCTCGATGTCCGCGATGTCGCGCAGGTCGCGCGTCAGGATCGACGTAAGATAGGATCGCAACCAATCCTGCCGCCGTCGCTCGTTGTCACGACTGATGGCTTCGGGAAAACCACCGAGCAGGACGAGTTGGACCAAATCGTCACCGACGATAGCATTCCGCTGACTCCGGAGCTTTCCTTCGAACAGCCGTTCCAGAAAATTTGGCGTTCGGCCTTCCACCTCGGCCTTGGCCAATGGCAGCATCTGAATGGTTTCCATCCGTCCAGCCAGGCTATCGGCGATGCGCGGCAAGGTCAGCACGTTCGCCGAACCCGTCAGCAGGAATCGTCCCGGCCGATAGTCCTCATCGACCGTCTTTTTGATCGCTAACAGCAAGTCGGGCGCGCGTTGGATCTCGTCGATGATGGCTTGATCCAGCCCCCGGATGAAACCGGCCGGATCGGATTGGGCGGCTGCAAGAACCGTTTGATCGTCCAGCGTGATATAGGTTCGGCCAGCCTCGCCCATCTTGCGGACGAGCGTGGTCTTACCGGCCCGGCGCGGTCCTACGATCAGGACCACGGGCGTATCCGAAAGGGCTTCTTCCGCCCGTCGTTCTACAAACCGTCCGTACATGCCAACTCCGAGACTTAGCAGATTGAGACTATCTGCTTCGGCAGATTGGGAGTCAATGGCCCGCATATTGGTAATCACAAGACCGCGATTCGGGATGGATGGGGAACCTGCGGTCGAGCCACGGTCTCGACCGACCCCTTCTGCGGGGACACCCCGCAACGCCCCGAGACGATACGGCGATCAGGGTCTCATGAGCATCGGCATCGAAGGCTTCGCACCCTGATCCGGTTTTTCTCCCGGCTCCCGCTGGCGCTCACGCCGGGCCGGTTGCTTGGGGGCGCCGCCCCCTGGCGCGGTCAAGGGTGAAGCGCGGCAAGCCGCGCCGGCCGGGGTGGTCTCCCCGACCTTCCGCGCGGATGCGATGTTCAGCACATCCGTCATGACGGACATCCGCTTGTGCAGGTCGGGTGATCCCCCTCCACCCCGGCCGCCCTGGCCCTTGCACCCCCCGGTCTCGCCGACGGGCAGGGTTTCAGCGCGGCGCTTCGCTGCGCGAAACCCAAGCCTATAGGAGACAGACCATGACGACCACTGCCAATGATACCGCCGCCACTCCGGTTGTTGCGACCGTGACCGGCGCGGACGTGTTCATCCTGATCTTCCCCCGTAAAAGTGGACGGGGTTAAGCCGCTTTGCGCTCGGCCTCAGCGGGGCTGATATAGCCCAGTGCTGAGTGCAGGCGATGGGGATTGTAGAAGCCCTCGATGTATCCGAACAGGTCTCGCCGCGCCTGGTCTCGGGTGGCGTAGACGCGGTGATGAACGCGTTCGGTCTTGAGGGTGTGGAAGAAGCTCTCCATCGGGGCATTGTCCCAGCAGTCGCCCTTTCGGCTCATCGACGGGGTGATGCCGGATCGGGCCAGGGCTGATCGATAGGCTTCGGCTGCGTATTGGATGCCCCGGTCCGAATGATGGATCAGGCCGGGCGCGGGGCGCTGACGTTCGACGGCCATGTTGAGGGCGTCGAGGGCGATCTCGGTGTGCAGGGTCTGGCGCATGGACCAGCCCACGATCTTGCGGGTGTGCAGGTCGAGGATGGCGGCGAGATAGAGCCAGCCTTCGCCGGTCGGGATGTAGGTGAGGTCGGCAAGCCAGACCTGGTTGGGCGCCGCCGCCTCGAAGTTCCGGGCCAGCCTGTTGGGCGCGATGGGATAACCGTGGCGGCTGTTCGTCGTCCGGGCGCGACGCGGCAAGGCCGCCAAGCCCCGCAGGCCGGCGCGGCGCATCAGCCGCTCCACGCGGGATCGACCGACCCGACGCCCATGCCGCCGCAGGGTGGCGTGAACGCGCGGCGAGCCGTAACAGCCGCTGCTCTCCGCATGGATCAGCCGGATATCCTCGGTCAGCTCGCGATTGGCGACAGACCGCTGGCTCTCGGGGCGACCGCGCCAGGCGTAGTAACCGCTGGCCGACAAGCCCAGGACCGCGCACATCACGCGAACCGGCCAGACCTGACGATGCTCATCGACGAACCCGAACTTCATCGGGAGGCCGCTCCGAAGATGAGCGCGGCTTTTTTTAGGATGTCCCGCTCCATCCGCAGCTGACCGTTCTCTCGCCGCAACCGGGCCACCTCCGCCGCCAGATCCGACGGCGACGGGGACGACGCCTGCGTTGTGGGGCGCCGCGACGCCCCCGTCGCCTGCACCCCGAACTGCGTCATCCATCGACGAAGCACCGTCTCGTGCAGCCCAAGCTCGCGGGCCACCGCCCCGACGCTCAGGCCGCCGTTGGCGACGCGGTCAACGGCCTCGCGCTTGAAAGAATCCGGAAAGTTCCGGCGTTGAACACTCATCAGACACTCCTCTCCAGCTCCGAAAAGCTAGCATGGGTGTCCACCAAACCGAGGGAGGATCATCCCGCTCAACAAGCTCAAGAAGCATCCGAACAACGCCCGCAAGACGCCGCACAGCGAGGCCTCCATCGAAGCGAAGGCGGCGAGCATTCACGCCAAGGGCATCCTGCAGAACCTCGTGGTGGAGCCGGAGCTTGATTCGGAGGGAGCCGCGACCGGCTTCTATCTGGTCAGCATCGGGGAAGGCCGCAGGCTGGCGCAGTTGCTGCGCGTGAAGCGCAAGCAGATCAAGAAGACGGAGGCCATCCGCTGCGTCATCGACACCGTGAACGACGCCAGCGAAATCAGTCTGGACGAGAATGTCACCCGCGAAGACCTCTCGCCCGCCGACCAGTTCGAGCGCTTCCGCGAGTTGGCCGAAACGCGCGGTTGGGGCGCGGAGGAAATCGCGGCTCGGTTCGGCGTGACGGCGCATGTCGTGCGCCAGCGGATGCGTCTGGGCGCGGTCAGCCCCAAGCTGATGCAGGTCTACCGTGACGGTGGCCTGACCTTGGAGCAGTTGATGGCCTTCGCCATCGTGGACGATCCGGCCCGGCAGGAGCAGGTCTATGAGAACCTGTCTTGGAACAAGGAGCCTTCGACCATCCGCCGCGACCTGACCCGGATGCACATCGCGGCGACGGATCGGCGGGCGGTCTTCGTCGGCGCGGAGGCCTATACCGAAGCGGGTGGCGTGATCCTGCGCGACCTTTTCACCGAGGATCGCGGCGGCTTCTATGAGGATGCGGCGTTGCTGGACCGGCTGGTCATCGAGAAGCTGGAGGGTGCCGCAGAGAGCGTGAAGGCCGAAGAAGGCTGGAAATGGGCGGATTTCCATATCGACTATCCGCACGGCAACGGCCTGCGCCGCACCTATCCGCATCCGGTAGCGCTATCGGAGGAAGACGAGGCCGCCTATGCCGCCGCGCAGGGCGAATACGACGCGCTGACCGAGCAGTTTGACAGCGCCGAGGAATTGCCCGAGGACGTGGACCAGCGGTTCGGGGAGTTGGAGGCCGAGATCGAGCGTATCGACGCGCTTCGCCATGCCTATGAAGCGGACGAGATCGCGCGGGGCGGTGTGTTCGTCATCCTCTCCCATGACGGCGAAGCCCGCATTGAGCGCGGCTTTATCCGGGCCGAGGACGAGAAGCCGGGACCCGAAGGCGATGTGGACGGTGACAGCGGCAGCGTGGTGGACGGCGTTCGCGTCAACAGCGATGGCGAGATCATCGAGGATGGCGACCATGACAAGGACGGCCACTCGGTTCCCGTGTCGGAGGCCGAGGACGAGGACGCCGGGGATGCGGGCAAGCCGCTGTCGGACCTTCTTATCCGTGACCTGACCTCGCACCGGACGCTGGGCCTTCGCCTTGCCTTGGGCGAGCAGCCGGACATGGCGCTGATCGCCGTCACCCATGCGCTGGCGGTGCAGACCTTCTATCGCGGCGTGGATGCCGCCTGCCTCGAAATCCGCCCGACCAGCAGCTTCCTTGCATCCCATGCGGACGGGATCGAGGACACCGCGGCGGGGAAGACGCTGGCGGATCGTCACGCCGGATGGGCGGCGGACATGCCGCGCGATGTTGCGGACCTGTGGGACTTCGTTGCCGGTCTGGACCATGCCAGCGTCATGGCGCTGTTCGCCCATTGTGCCTCGCTCACCGTCAACGCGGTCAAGCAGCCTTGGGAGCGCAAGCCCCACGCCCATGCGACGGCGGAGAAGCTGGCGACGGCGGTGGCGCTCGACATGACGGCGCACTGGACGCCCACGGTGCGAACCTATCTCGGTCGCGTCACCAAGGCGCATATCCTCGCCGCCGTGCGGGAAGCCGTCAGTACGCGGCGGCGGAGCGGATCGCGGGCTTGAAGAAGACGGACATGGCGGAGGCTGCCGAACAGCTTCTGGCCGGAACCGGCTGGCTTCCCGCCGCCCTGCGCACGGCGCGGCCCGCGTGGCTGGACCAGCAGCAGGACGGCGACGCCTTCCAGATCGCCGCCGAGTGAGGAAAGGGCCGGGATCGCACCAGCGGTCCCGGCCTTCCATCCCGCCAAAATTCCGGTCGCGCGGTATCCACCGCGCGACCGGCTGACCTCGACTGTCCGATGACGACGACCGTCATCGGCGCTATGGAGACCCATCATGATCGCCGTGATGTTGATGAGCGTAGCCCTGATCACAGGACTGTGCGTCCTGGCCTATACGCTCGCCGTCTATGCGCTGCCCTTCATGCTCGCCATTGAAGCGGCGCGTTTCGCCTACGCCACCGGCTCCAGCCTGATCGGTGCGGGCCTCGTCGGCCTCGTCGCCGGGGCCGCAGCCTATGGCTTGCTGGTGTTCGCTTTCGCCTCGCTGCGCTCGCCGGTGCTGCGCATGATTGTGGCGCTGGTCTTCGCCGCGCCCGCTGCCGTCGCGGGCTACGCCCTTGTCTACGGCGTCACGCGCGAGGCCGTGCCGTCCGAAGTCTGGCGGCAAATCTTCTGCATCATCGGCGGTGGGTTCGTCGGGGCGTCGGCCCTATTGCGGTTGGTAGCAACAGCATCGCCAATTCATAGCCGAGACTGAAACGTTCTTTGATTGATGCTACGATTGCTCAAGACGATCACCGAATGAAAGATGTTTTCTCGTGTTAAAGAGACTGTCAGACCTCAATCTGCCTGATCCATATTTTTCAGGAATTGCCGGATTTATCGGCTCCACACTTGAAGAATTGCACTCGGATATGTGCGCATTCGAGCTTTCTGTCGCGCTTCCAGAGTCGGTCCGACGATCTCACGACGCCATTCGACACGCCTACATCTATGCCTATTTTTCGTATGATCTTCTGACTATGGCCGCGAGTCAGACATTCCCCTGCCTTGAACTCACTCTGCGCGAGCGGATCGGCTACCAGTTCGCCAACCGTGTGGACAAAAAGGGAAGGCCACGCCCGGCCATGCTCGACGAGTTACTGAAATCGGCCAAGGAGCAGAATCTGATTTCTTCGGAAATCGAATATCTAAGCAAGATGCGCAATATGTTTGCTCACGGAAGCGATACCGTACTGAACCCTCCCATGTTTTTGACCACCTTTGAAATCGTCACCAACATCATCCGGGAACTCTACCCCAGCGAACAGGTGTAATTGACGTTCCCTTGATAGGTCAGGTTTGGCGTTGCCCTGCGGGCCGCGCTTTCGGCTGCGCCGGAACCACGCCAAGGGCGCGTTTCCGCCATTCGGCTTCAATCGCTAACGCGAAGAGCGGCAGTGGATGGCCGTTCCGATGATGAGGCCCCGCTCGGGCGAGCCGGGCTTCTAGAGATATCCGGTCACAGTAGCAGCGGCGGGACCATGAGAGCGGGTCTCCGTTCTCGGCATCGACACCCTCGGCCGGGTAGCGCGTTGGGAAGCTCAAATCGCCGTTGGCGAGAATGGTCACGTTGCTCAGCGGGTGATCGTCTCCAGCTTGCCAATGCCGGCGCTTCGAAGAGGATGAAGATTTTGAAGCAACCACGTCTGCTCGTGGACCATGGACTGGCCTTGCCGTCGAAGGTCAGGGGCAGGTTGACCCGACCGACAGTTGTCCACCGTTCTCATGTCTGGCGCGGAGGCCGACCGTCACCAAATATCATGTCCCTCTGATTCCCTGTCAGCCACACCCACGGCGTCCTCGAATGGATTGGGTCTGACCGAAGACCGGCTGCGCCTCGCTCGGCTTCCCGCAACGGCCGTCGCCAGCTTTTTTCCGCCGCCTTCGGCTTTGCATCGCGAAGCAAAAAAGCCGTCGCCGTCCGCCTTCCACTGCGTTGCAGCCCTACGGGTGCGGGGCCGATCGTCCCCGGTCGCACGACCACCATCGAGGCCGCGATAGGCGCGGCCGGATGCGAAAAGGAACATGACAATGGCGACCGTCGGCACCTTCACCAAGAACGAAAACGGCGCGGGCTTCACCGGCGCGGTCAAGACCCTGACCCTCAACGTCAAGGCCAAGTTCGTCCCCACCGAGGGCGAAAGCGAGCGCGGCCCTGACTTCCGCATCTTCGCAGGGGCCACCGAGTTCGGCGCGGCCTGGAAGAAGACCGCCCGCGAGACGCAGCGCGAATATCTCTCCGTCAAGCTGGACGATCCGAGCTTCCCCGCACCCATCTACGCCAACCTGGTCGAGGGCGAGGACGGCGAAGCCCATAACCTCATCTGGTCCCGCCGCAACGGCGACTGAAGCCGGACAGCTCCAGAAGCCCCGCTCGCCCGAGCGGGGCTTTGTCATGGTCATTGCCACCCCTGCCTCAGTAGGCGAAGAAAGGATCGTTCTTTTGATGGGCGCGGCAGGTCTCGAATTTCGTCGACTTGGTCCAACGAGCGTCACGGGGCTTCTTTATGTCTGAGCGGACGAAGACATCAGCCATCTGGGTGATGACGCGCTTTTCGAGAACGATCTTGCGGCCAAGATTCTTCTCCGCTGCGGTTTGCGCCCGTTCGAAAGCAGCCTTTGCGGCCTTTTTGTCAGGAAACACGCCCCAGATCGTCGTATTGGTCAGGCGCGCAAGCTCGTCGCCCAGATCGTACACATAAACGAGGCCTTCGATCTCCGCACATTCGACAAACTCTTTGTACTGCGACGGCGCGCCGACCCTGAAATCATAGGTTACGAGATAGTCCGCCAAAGTATTTCCCTCCCCATATCGTCGCCTTGCATGTGGGTATGCGCGTGCCCAAAGCCAACCTGCCGCCTGTCAGGCGATACGGCGATCAGGATGGACGGTTTTCAGGGTTTGCGGCTTTGCACATCCCGATCGGATTTCCGTGCCCGGCGCCCGCTGGCGCTCATACCGGGCGGATTTGGCTAGGGGTTCCACCCCCGCGCGGCGCAAGGGATCGCTGACGCTCGTCCGGGCCGGTGTCCCCGGCCTTCCTCCACGTCGTGCCTCCGTTCCGTGCAGGCCGGGTGATCCCCCTCCGGCCCGGCCGCCCTTGCACCTTGCTACCCCGGTCTCGGCGACGGCCAGGGTTGCAGCGCAGCGCCGCGCTCCAACCCAGACCCACGGAGACAGAAAATGTATCACCAACTCGCCACCCGGTTCGGCCGCAACAGCCACCAGATCAGCGGGCGCGAAGCCCTCGACAACGAAGCTCTCTACCGCCACGTCCCCTCCGTCTTCGCCCGCGAGGCGCATGACAGCCGGTCGGACCGCTATGTCTACGTCCCCACCATCGAGATCGTGGAGGGGCTGCGGAAGGAAGGGTGGTTCCCATTCTTCGCCGTCCAGTCGGTCCCGCGTGACGGCAGCCGCCACGGCCACGCCAAGCATATGCTGCGCCTGCGCCGCGATGACGGCATCGGCAAGCCCGAGGCGGCGGAAGTCATCATCGTCAATTCGCACGATGGAACGTCGGCCTACCAGATGTTCGCCGGGATGCTGCGCTTCGTCTGCACCAACAGCATGATCGCGGGCGAGCGGTTCGAGGAAGTCCGCGTCCCCCACAAAGGGGGCATTCAGGATCAGATCATCGAGGGCGTCTATACGGTCGCGGAGGATTTTCCGCGTCTGATCGACGCGACGGAGACGATGAAGGACACAAGGTTGTCTGAGGACGAACAGCGCGTTTTGGCCGAGGCCAGCCTTGTCGCCCGCTACGGTGAGGACGATAGCCCCGTCCGCCCCGATCAGATCATCGCCCCGCGCCGCCGCGAGGATGTCGGGCAAAGCCTGTGGAGCACGTTCAACGTCATTCAGGAGAACATGATACGCGGCGGGCTGGACGGTCGCCGCACCAATGCCGAGGGCCGTATCCGCCGCAGCCAGACCCGCCCCATCAACGGCATCGACCAGAATGTCGGGCTGAACCGCGCGCTGTGGACGCTGGCGGACGGGATGCAGCGCCTGAAACGCGGATGATCGTAAAGCCGTGCAGCCGGGTTTCCGGTTGCACGGCTCTGCTCATTTGCGGCTATCCGATTTTCCGCCGATCCGTGGACCCGGATCGCCGGCGCGGCCGTGTCGTCGCCACGACCGCCGCTCGCCGGGCTACGCCCGGTTCGCCAAATCGACTTTGCTATGTTAAGTAATCATTAGCCAATATTGATCGCTTTGCGCGATCCACATATCCAATAACGCTGACTTCAAAGCATATCCCAAGTTGTGGAAACTTCGTCTTTCCAGCGCCGATCCCATGCTGGAAGAAAAGAGGTGACGCCATGCCGAGTTCTGATTGGCGCTCGCCGGCCGCCTATGGACATGCCCAGAGCATTCCTGCCGCCGGCTTCGCTTGGGAGTATCTCCGTCGCGACGACGAGTATCGCCGCGACTTCCATCGCCTGAAGCGGAAATCCCGCCACGACACCGAAGCGCAGACCGCGTTCACGAACAGATGGGGGTTGCGATTTCGCGGCGGACCCGGACCAGCCCGCCGATCGCGCCGCGCTCTTCTGGACACCCGCGCTTCAGCCTGACGCCTTCGAACTGCGCCCGTCAGGCGATCCGCCCGGCGACTTCGCCATGCCCATCGTGCTGCCGGGGCTTCCCGGTCTGGCTGCACGAGCGGCCATCGACAAAGCTTGGCACGGTCTCTGGCGCGGAGCGGGCGGCGAGCATCGCTTCTGGCTCGCGAACGCTCCGCCCGAAGATCCGACGGGCTTCGTGGTCATCCTGCCGCTCGACACGCTGTTCGAGTTGCGCGCCGAAGCGGCGTTGCGGTTCTGGCTGGCGCTCGCCGGACGCCCGCCCGGCGACCGGCGGCACGACCTTCCACCCCAGACCCGCGACAGGCACATCCTGATCCTGCGCGCGCTCGACGCGAAGCTGGCCGGGGCCAGCTATCGCGTCATCGCCGAGGCGCTGCTCGGCTTCCAAGGCCGCTCCAAGAACGATTGGGAGGTCAGCCCGTTGAAGAACAAGGTCCGCCGTCTGGTCGCCGATGGCCTGTTCTATATGCGCGGCGGCTATCGCGAACTGCTTCACTATCCCGTCCGGGCGCCACGCCGCCGCTGAGGAGCGGCGTGGCCTTGGCTTGAGCCGACCCCTCCGGGGTGCCGAATGCGCCCCCCCCTGATTCCGGCACGCTGCAAGCCGCCGATCCTCCGCCACGGTTCGCCATAGCCCGCTGTCGCCGCCGACAGCCGCCGAACCCGACCCGGAGGTCCAATCATGATCGACCCGAAGACGGGGCTGCCGCCCCGATTCCTGCGCACGCCTGATGCGGCCCGCTTCCTCGGCATCTCGCTACGGACGCTGGAGAAGCACCGCACCTACGGCACCGGCCCGACCTATCGCAAGATCGGCGGGCGCGTCGTCTACGCGCTGGAGGATCTGCAAGCCTGGACGGCGGTCGCCGCCCGCAAATCCACCACCGACAAGGACGCCGAGCGGGTTTTCCCCGCGCGGCCCCTGACCCCCGCCGAGCGAGGCGCACGCTGAATGTCCGGCGGTCCCTCCCACGACGCCGCACGGCGCGCGCAGCGCCTTGCCGGCAGCGAGCGGGCGCGGCTCGATCCCTTCGTCGTCGCGACGGGCGATGCCAGCCCCCGCGACCAGCGAGACCTGATGGAGCGGCCGTTCTTCTCGCTCGCCAAGGCGAAGCGGGTGACGCCGATCCTCTACGAATCCGGCGGCGTCCGCGTCGAGGTCTTCGCCATGCCCGAGCATGGCATGGCGACCATCTGGGATGCCGATGTGCTGATCTGGGCGGCCTCGCAGATCGTCGAGGCCGAGAACCATGGCCTGAAGACATCCCGCTTCCTGCGCTTCACGCCGTACCAGCTCCTGATGGCGATCGGCCGGGGAACGGGCGCGCGTGAGTATCGGCTGCTCAAGGGTGCCTTCGCCCGCCTGCAATCGACAGTCATCGCCACGACCATCCGCCACGGCGAGCGCTGGCGGCGGCACCAATTCTCCTGGATCAACGAATGGGAGGAGATGACTACCCATGACGGTCGCGTCGAAGGCATGGAGTTCGTGCTGGCCGACTGGTTCTATCGCGGCGTCATCGACCGCTCGCTGGTCCTGACCATCGACCCCGATTATTTCCGGCTGACCGGCGGGATCGAACGCTGGCTCTACCGCGTCGCCCGCAAGCACGCCGGCCGTCAGGTCCATGGCTGGATCTTCGAGATCGCCCATCTCCACGAGAAGTCCGGCAGCCTGGCGCGGCCGTCCGATTTCGCCCTCGACATTCGCCGCATCGTCGCTCGGCAGCCGCTGCCCGGCTACCGCCTCGACATCTGGCGGGAGGGACGGCGCGAACTGCTGCAAATCCGGCCCTCCCGCTTGTCCACAGTGCCTGTGGACGAGGCTGTGGAAACGCTCGTGACTTCGGGCGCAAACGGTATCGGGACTTCGGGCGCAGGACTATCGGGATTTCGGGCGCACGGACCGCAGTTAACTCTGTGGCCCGAAACGCGGAATCCGACCGCTAACTTAGAGTCTAACCAAGAATCTAACTCTTTGTCTTTGACGCGGGCGGGCGCGAGCCATGGTGCCGGTGCCGCCGGACGATCGACGCGCGTGCCATGATCGTCGCGCTGCTCAATCAGAAGGGCGGTGTCGGTAAGACGACGCTGGCCCTGCATCTCGCAGGCGAATGGGCGAGGACCGGCAGCCGCGTCACGCTGATCGATGCGGACCCGCAAGGCTCTGCGCTCGACTGGTCGCAGCAGCGGGCGCGGGAAGGTTGCCCACGGCTGTTCGGCGTCGTCGGCCTGGCCCGCGACACCTTGCACCGGGAAGCGCCCGAACTGGCGCGCGATGTCGATCACGTCGTCATCGACGGACCGCCGCGTGTCGCGGGCCTGATGCGCTCGGCGCTGCTCGCCGCCGACCTGGTGTTGATCCCGGTGCAGCCGTCGCCGTTCGACGGCTGGGCTTCCGCCGAGATGCTGGCGCTGCTCACCGAGGCGCGCATCTACCGGCCGGACCTCGCCGCCCGCTTCGTGCTCAATCGCTGCGGCGCGCGCACCGTCATTGCCCGTGAGACGGCCGAGACGCTGGCCGATCACGACCCGCCCTTGCTCGCCGCCACCGTCGGCCAGCGCGTCGTCTTCGCCGACGCCGCGCAGTCCGGGCGGCTCGCATCGGAGATCGACGCCGACAGTCCGGCCGCGCGCGAGATCGCCGCGCTGGCCACCGAGATCGGCCGCCTCAACATCGCAGGGATCGCGCCATGAGCGAGCGATCCCCGAAACGCGGTTTCGCGGCGCGTCCGGCCGATCCCGAAAGCTGGATCAAGGCCAGCGAACCGCCATCGGCCCGCGCGAGCGACGGCGCGGCGTTCACGGCCCGGCTGACGATCGACATCACGCCGGAGCTGCGCGGTCGGATCAAGATCGTCGCCTTCCGGCGCGGCGTCACCGTCGCCGACATGCTGCGCGAGATGCTCGCGCGCGAATTCCCACCCACCGAAGGAGATACACCATGACCGGCAACGCGGCTCCCCGCGTGCGCGGCGGCCCCGTGCCGTCATCGCCTCCGTCCGACAGCCGTACGCATGTCGAACTCACCCACATCGAGAAGAAGATCGAGCACTGGGTTCGTTTCGGCCGGCTGGCGGAAGAAACCATCCTCGACCGCCGCCGGCGCATCTTCGCCTTCCGGCCGGGCGCAATCTTCGCCTTCGTCCGCTGGGCATCGAACGACTTCGGCACGATCATCTCGCGCATCGATATCGTGCGCGCCGTGGAGCCGGGCCAGCCCTATCAAACGCTGCCCTTCGTGCGGCCCGGCGGCGAGATTCTGCTGAAGATCGATGGTTGGCCCAAGGTCGAACAGGTGCTCCGGCACATCGACGCCATCCAGGGGATCGGCATCGATCCGGAGGATGTTTCGCCCGACCATTGGCACCACGTCCACAACCGGCTGACCGCCGGTCACGAGCCGCGCGCCTACAGCGCCGACCAGCACCTAGCGTTCCTCAAGCGCCGGAGCGTCGCGCCATGACCCGCTTCGGCTATGTGATGGTGACGTACTTTTCGATCATGGGCGTCGCTATCGCGTCCTTCATCCCGACGCCGACCCGACTGCTATGGAACGTCTCCGCCAGCGCGCCGATCGGCCTCTACGCCATCGATCCGCCCGGCGACATCGCCGTCACCGATCTGGTCGCGGTCGATCCCCCCGAACCGCTCGCCGATTTCATGGTCGAGCGCGGCTATATCGGCCGAGGCGTCCCGCTTCTGAAGCGCGTGATGGGACTGCCGGGGCAAGAGGTCTGCCGAATCCGCCGCACGATCACGGTCGATGGCGTCGAGCTTGGCGCGGCGCTCGACCGCGATCGCTCGGGCCGCGAACTGCCGGTGTGGAACGGCTGCCGCCGTATCGGCGGTGACGAGATATTCCTGATGAACCCGGATGTCCGCGACAGCCTGGACGGCCGCTATTTCGGTCCGATCCCGGTCAAGTCCGTCATCGGCCGCGCGACGCCGATCTACACCGACGAGGCCGGCGATGGCCGCTTCGTCTGGCGCGCCGCGCCGCGCTGACCGCCACGATTCCGGCGGGCATGACGCTCGCCGGCTTTCACCCAACCCCCAGCATTGAGGAGATTCCCATGCCGCAGATCGGCCAGTTTACCCGTGAGACGACAGGCTTCGTCGGGCGCATTCATACGCTCACCCTCTACCGCGAACTCACCATCGTTCCGGCCGAGCCGTCCGATGCCGAGAACGCGCCGGACTATCGCATCCACCACGGCGCCGACGACGGGCCGGAGATCGGCGCGGGCTGGAAACGCACCGGCGAGCGCGCTGGCGAATACATCTCGCTGCTGATCGACGACCCGGCCTTGCCGCAGCCGATCCGCGCCAACCTGTTCCGCGACGACGACGGCGGGGCCGCTTGGTCGCTGCACTGGACGCGCCCGGTCAAGCGCGGCGAGCGGGAGTGATCCCATGCACTATCCCTTCAGAATTGCCCGCATGCTTTCCGGTCAAAGCCCCATCCCTTTGTTCGCGAACAGGCCGTCTCATCCCTTCGTCCCGCTCGAACGCAGGTCGGCCGGCGCGCGCAGCGAAGGTCAAGGGCGATCGAAGATCGGCGCGTTGCGCGAACCCTTGACCGCAGCGAGCACGCTGGCAGGCTGGCGTCGATACCGAGACAGGATGCCCGTCCGACCGGCGGTCCTTTTCCTTTCGATCGTGCTCGCCGTCGCGATGCCGCTTCCCTGTCAGGCGCAGCCGGAGCCGGTGCAGCGTCAATCCCAGGCCGATCCCCATGCCGCGCATATCGCCGAGGCGGCGCAGCGCTTCGGCATTCCGGCGGCATGGATCAGGGCGGTCATGCGCGTCGAGAGCGCCGACGAGGTGCGGGCGATCTCGCCCAAAGGCGCGATGGGTCTGATGCAGATCATGCCCGCGACCTGGGCGGATTTGCGCGCCCGCCATCGGCTCGGCGGCGATCCCTACGATCCGCGCGACAACATAATGGCGGGCGCGGCGTATCTGCGCGAGCTGCATGACCGCTACGGATCGCCGGGATTCCTCGCTGCCTACAATGCCGGTCCCGGTCGCTACGAAGAGCATCTCGCGGGCCGTCCGTTGCCAGCGGAAACGCGCGCTTATGTCGCCACGCTCGCACCGCTGATCGGCGGCGGCGAGATCACCGGGCCGGTCGCCGTCGCGGTGGCCGATCCGCTGTCATGGACCCGCGCGCCGCTATTCGTCGTGCAGGCCGAGCGCACATCGCCCGCCGATCCTGCGCAGTCGAATGACACTCCGGCTGCAACGCCCGTGCGCGATCTCTCCGCGATCGCGCCGCAATCGGGTGGCCTGTTTGTGGCCCGAACAGAAACGGGAGGGCCACGATGAGCATGGCGGTTGGGTGTGCCCTGCGGTCCTTTCCAGTGTGCAGCGTGTATGGATCGGATCAGGCGGAATCGGGGTCAGGACGGGCGGAAGGAGTAGGAAGGCGGGAGGGCAAGATTAAAGCGGACGGCACCCCATGGGTCCGATCCGGGGGGCAAGCCTTTGTCTGCACACTGTTTGGGACGGCACCGTCATCCGGGCACCATGGTGCCGCCTGTTGCCACAATTCCAGCAGACGCCGCGTTTTCGGCGGCACTCTCCCCAGAAACCGGCGCTTTCGGGCGGGTTGCCGCCGATGAGCGCCGACGACGACAACCGCTTCCGCCCGAAGCCCGGCCGCATCCGCTCCGATGCGTCGAAGGCCGGACAGGCGAAGAGCTTCCTCACCAAGGTCAGGAAGATCGCCCGCCAGCATGGCGCGGACTCCGGTCGAACCTCGCGAAGCGGCAGCGTCGGAGGTGGCGGCAAGCCAGGGCGGAACGGTGCGGTCGCTTCCGGCCGGGGCGTCAAGCGCGGGCGCGGCGCGGCCTTCGTCCGATCCCGCAATCTGTCGAACGCCTGGAGTCATCGCCAAGCTGGCAGCCGCCGCGTCATCGTCAAGTCGCGTTCCGTCCGTGCGGCTGGCAAGAGCGGCAAGGCCGCCGCCCATCTGCGTTACATCCAGCGCGACGGCACCTCGCGCGATGGCGAGCGCGGCCGGCTCTATTCGGCGACCGAAGGCCGCGCCGATGGCGATGCTTTCCTCGATCGCGGCAAGGACGATCGCCACCAGTTCCGCTTCATCGTCTCGCCTGAAGACGCCGCCGACATCGAAGACCTGACCGGTCACACCCGTGACCTGATGGCCCGCGTCGAAGCCGATCTCGGTACGAAGCTGGATTGGGTCGCGGTCAACCACTTCAACACCGGCCATCCTCATGTCCATGTCATCGTCAACGGACGCGACGATATGGGCGAGGATCTGGTCATCAACGGCGACTATCTCGCCAACGGCGTCCGCGAACGGGCGAGCGAACTGGCGACGCTGGAACTCGGCCCCGTCACCGAGATCGAGCAGCGCCGCAAGCTGACCGCCGAGATCGACCAGGACCGCTTCACCCGCATCGACCGGGCGATGGTGAACGAGGCCGCCGAGGATGGACGGCTCGACCTGCGCCATGCGCCGGAGAACATGCGAGGCCAGGAGGATCGGACGCTCCGGCTGCGCCGTCTTGGCAAGCTGGAGAAGATGGGCCTCGCAACCGAACAGTCACCGGGCGTCTGGGAACTTGGTGATCGCCTGGAGTCGACCCTGCGCGACCTGGGCGAGCGCGGCGACATCGTGCGTACCATGCAGAAGGCGATGCGAGCCGAGGGCCATGACCGCGATCCGATAAGTTTCCAGATTTACGACACTGCGCCCGCAACGCCGGTCGTTGGCCGCGTCATCGACAAACACCTCTCCGACGAGCTGGGTGAGAACTTGACGCTTGTGATCGACGGCACCGACGGCCGCACACATCACATCTCCGGCGTCGATCAGGCGAAGGTCGCGGATGTCCGCATCGGCAGCGTTATCGAGATCGGCGCGACCGACGCCGGATCGCGCCCGTCCGACCGCACGATCGCCAGCATGGTCGAAGATGGCATCTACCGGCCCAGCCGCCATCTGGAGCAGGCCCGGTTCAATGGTCGCGTGCCCGGCAGCGACTATGATGGCTTCGTCGATGCCCATGTTCGCCGCCTGGAGGCGCTGCGCCGCGCCGGCATCGCCGAGCGAATCGACGCCGACCAGTGGCGCATCCCGCAGGACTTCGAGGCGCGCGCCGCTGCCCATGATGCGGGCCGAGGTCGCCAGCTCAATATCCGTGTTCTCTCGACCTTCGATCTGGAGAAACAGATCATGGCGGACGGGGCGACCTGGCTCGACCGGAAGCTGGTCGGGCGCGGTCCTTCCGATATTGCGCAAGCGGGGTTCGGGCAGGACGTGAGCGAGGCTATGGGCCGCCGCCGCGAGCGCTTGGTCGAACAGGGTGACGCCACTCGCCAGCAGAACGGTCGCGTTCTCTATCGTCGCGATCTGCTCACCACGCTGGAGGCGCGCGAGGTGGCGCGCGCCGGGGCGGAGTTGACGGCGACAAAGCCGATACCGTTCCGTGCGGCCGGCGACGGCGAGACGGTCAGCGGCACCTTCACCGGGACGGTCCAGCTCGCCAGCGGCAAGTTCGCCATCGTCGAGAAGAGCCACGAGTTCACGCTGGTCCCGTGGCGGCCGGTCATCGACCGCCAGCTCGGCCGCGAGGTGATGGGTGTCGTGCAGGGCCGATCGGTGTCGTGGCAGCTCGGGCGGAAGATGCAATTGGGACTGTAGTCCTGTTCGGGCGACGTGCTGGCAACGCAGCGCACGCAGCGTCGTCGATTAACTAAACCAAACTAAATCATGTGATTGATTTAATATCTTACCGGCGCTAAAGCTGGCCGTGGGATAGGGGTCAGCAAGCGCCGCGAGCAAGCGGATGGGCGGCTTCCGGCTCCCAGGATGAAGGATGGAGCACGGGCCTCATGTCGGGACGAAGGATCGAGCGCGGCGATCAAACTCGCGAGAAACTGCTTATCGCAGCCATCGACGTTTTCGGGCGTGTCGGTTTTGATGCCGCGACGACACGGATGCTTTCCGAGGGGGTCGGAGCAAACCAACAAGCAATTGCCTACTACTTCGGCAGCAAGGAAGGTCTATACCTTGCTACGGCCGCCTCCATCGCGGACGGCATAAACGATCACATCGCCCCGCTGCGAAGCCTCGTCTTCGCCCGTGTCGAAGCGGCCCGCTCGGGGACAGCGCCACTCAGCACGGACGAGGCGCGTCGCCTGCTGTGCAAGATCATTCAGCGGATGGCGGCGCTATTCGCCAGCAGCCGCTCCGAGCCTTGGGCGCTCTTCATTATTCGCGAGCAGTCGCAGCCCACTGCGGCCTTCCGTCAGCTCTACGACGGCGTAATGGGGCCGCTTCTTCAAATATGTCACCATCTGGTCGGAATTCTGCTCGACGAAGATCCCGCCTCCCAACACGTACGTCTCAGAACCGTCTCTCTGGTCGGAAGCGTCCTCGTGTTTAGGATGGCGAATGCCGCAGTCCTCTCGACGCTCGATTGGGAAGCGATAGACGACAAGGGCCTAGCGGCGATTGAGGCTCTGGCGGTCGAACTTGTCGCGTCCATTGCGCCTGTTTCTCCGATTGTGGGGACGCGATAGTGTCCCGGCGCATCATCATCCTGGTGGTCATCATCGCCTGCGCTGCTGGCGCGGCAATCTACACCCGTGGGTTCGGCCTTTGGGACAAGCCCGACGAGGGGCTGGTTCTCTATGGCAATGTCGATATTCGTCAGGTGAATCTCGGATTCCGCGTCGGAGGACGCATTGCCGAGATGCCGGTTGATGAAGGAGCTTCGGTCGACGCGATGGCAACGCTGGCACAGCTCGACCGCCAGCCTTTCATCGACGCGCTGACGGGGGCGGAAGCGCAAGTCGCTGCCGCTCAGGCTGAACTCGACAAGCGGCGCAGCGGAAATCGACCTCAGGAGATCGCCCAGGCGGAGGCTGCGGTCGCCGTCCGAAGGGCTGACATGGTGCGGACTCGCGAAGCCTACGAGCGCCGCCGAGCGCTGGTCGCTACGGGCGCTGTGTCCCAATCCGTTTTCGAGGCCGCCGAGGCTGAATACCGCGCCGCCGAGGCTCAGCTTCGGGCGGCGGAGGAAGCATTATCGCTGCTTCGCGCTGGCTCACGCATCGAAGACATAGCGGCTGCGGAGGCGCAGCTCGCGGCAGCAATAGCGGAACGCGACAGGGCCAGAACCAGCTTGGCCGATACGACGCTTCAGTCGCCGGACGCGGGCACAATCCTTACGCGAGCTGCCGAACCCGGAGCCATCGTCCAATCCGGCGCAACCATCTTCACGCTCACCATCAACCGGCCGATCCGGGTGCGCGCCTACGTCGCCGAACCTGACCTCGGCCGGATCGCTCCCGGCATGACCGTGCTCGTGACCACCGACGGTAATCCCAAAGCCTATCGTGGTGTCATCGGCTTCATCTCACCAACCGCTGAATTCACGCCAAGGACCGTCCAGACCGAGCAACTGCGGGCCGATCTTGTCTATCGGCTGCGGATCAACGTCACCGATCCCGATGACCGTCTCCGTCAAGGTCAACCCGCAACCGTGAGGCTCGAACAGAGCTCGGAACCAGCGGCAGGGTCAGTGAAATGACGGAGGTAGTCGCTCGCGCTGTTCGTGTCACCAAGCGCTTCGAGGCCAATGCGGCTCCAGCGCTCGATGCCGTGAACATCGAGGTGATGGCCGGCCTGATGACAGGCTTGGTCGGTCCTGACGGCGCGGGTAAAACGACTCTGATCCGTCTGCTCGCCGGATTACTCGACCCGGATGAAGGGGAAGTCACCCTTCTTGGCGAGCCCGCTGTCGCGGCCGACAGGTCAGCACTAGGCTATATGCCGCAACGCTTCGGACTCTACGAAGACCTATCCGTCATCGAGAATCTGTCGCTCTACGCCGATCTTCGCGGCTTACCCCCAGGGGAGCGCGCAGAGCGGTTTTCTCAACTTCTGTCTTTCACCGATCTGGAGCGATTTCGGCCTCGATTGGCTGGCCAACTCTCGGGCGGCATGAAGCAGAAGCTGGGCCTCGCCTGCGCGCTGGTGCGGCCCCCTCGGGTGCTGCTGCTTGACGAGCCCGGCGTTGGCGTCGACCCCGTGGCCAGGCGCGAACTATGGGCCATGGTTCGCCAGCTCACGACTGAAGGCATGGGTGTCGTCTGGTCCACCGCCTATCTCGACGAAGCCGAGAAATGCGATACGGTATTTCTGCTGAACGAAGGCAAGTTGCTGTTCAGTGGACCGCCGAAGCAACTGACATCCCGCGTCGCTGGACGGACGTATCGCCTATTTGGTCCGACCGAAAGCCGGCGGTCTCTGCTCGCCAGCCTTGTTCTTCGAGATGAAGTAAGGGACGCCACCATCCAGGGCGCGTCCATTCGTGTGCTCATGGATGAAGGCGTTGCTGCACCGTCCCTCGAACTGCTCGGACTGTCGCGCGGCGACCGGATCGAAGCCGTGCAGCCGCGGTTTGAGGATGCGTTCATTGACATCCTCGGCGGTGGGCCGAGAGGAGCCAGCCAACTCGCGGCAGGATATCGGCCCATCGAAAAGTCTGACGCACCGGCGATCGAGGCGCGAGGACTTACCAAGAAGTTTGGAACGTTTACGGCGGCGGGCGACATCACCTTCTCCGTGCCGGAGGGGCAGATATTCGGCCTCCTTGGGCCGAACGGTGCCGGCAAGTCCACGACCTTCAAGATGCTTTGCGGCCTTCTCACGCCGACAGCGGGCGACGGTCGCGTTGCGGGCCATGATCTGCGCAGCGCTAGAGCGGAAGCACGTCAGTCGCTAGGCTACATGGCGCAGAAATTCTCATTGTATGGCGATCTCAGCGTCAAACAGAATCTGGACTTCTTCGCAGGAGCCTATGGCCTGGATCGACGCGCACGGTCGGAGGCGGTGGCGCGCGTCGTCGATATTTTTCAGCTTGAACGGCATCTGCCGGTGAACAGCGGGACGTTGCCGCTGGGCTTCAAGCAGCGGCTCTCCCTTGCCTGCGCCGTGCTTCATCAACCGCCGGTGCTTTTCCTGGATGAGCCGACATCAGGCGTGGACCCCATCACCCGCCGCGAGTTCTGGCTACACATCAACGGGCTCGTGCAACGCGGCGTGACGGTGCTCGTCACTACCCACTTCATGGAAGAGGCGGAGTATTGCGACCGAATAGCGTTGATCTATCGCGCACAGGAGATCGCCGAAGGCACGCCCGAAGACCTCAAGACCCGCGCGGCTGAAATCGGCGGTGGCACGGACCTGACGATGGAGGATGCCTTCATCGCACTGATCGAGGACTCGGATCGGAAGCGGAAGGCCGCATGACCGATCGCTTCGACGCTCGACGCTTCGCCGCGCTGCTTCGCAAGGAGTCGCTACAGATTCTTCGCGACCCCTCTACCATGCTGATCGCCTTTGTGCTGCCGCTGCTCCTGCTCTTCCTGTTTGGTTACGGCGTGTCTCTCGATACGGCTAGGACGCGAATTGGCCTGGCTGTTCAGGACTCCAGTGAAGCAGCGGCCAGCCTGGCGGGTGCCTACCGATCATCCCGGTGGTTCGAGGTTGAAGCTCGGCGCGACGTGACTTCGCTAAAGGATGAGCTGATCGCGGGACGCACCCGGGGTATCGTGGTCATTCCGAGTGATTTCGGCCAAAGGATCGCAGCCGGGAGCGACGCGCCGGTCCAAGTCATCACCGATGGCTCGTTGCCGAACACGGCCGCCTTCGTTGCCGCCTATGCCGAAGGTGTGCGAGCCACCTGGGCAGAAGGCCGCGCATTGGAGCGTGGCGTGCGATTGCCTCCCTCGATCGTTCCTTTGCCCCGGTTCTGGTTCAATCCCGGTCTCGAAAGTCGTTTCGCCCTCATTCCGGGCTCGATCAGCATTGTGATGACAATGATCGGGACGCTTCTGACCGCGCTCGTCGTCGCGCGGGAATGGGAGCGCGGCACCCTCGAAGCATTGATGGCGACGCCCATCAGCATGGGCGAATTCCTGGCGACGAAGATCATCCCCTATTTCGTGCTCGGGCTGGGCTCCATGACGCTCTGCGTCGTCGTGGCCGTCTTCCTGTTCGGCGTGCCGTTCAGGGGGTCGATTATCGGCCTGTATGCGCTCGGTGCGGCCTTCCTCATGCCAGCGTTGGGCCAAGGATTGCTCATTTCGGCGGCGACGAAGAATCAGTTTGTAGCCAGCCAGGTTGCGCTGCTGACGGCCTTCATGCCGGGTCTGCTGCTGTCGGGATTTCTATTCGAGATCGGCTCAATGCCGAAAATCCTTCAAGGGATAACCTATGCAGTCCCCGCTCGCTACTTCATCCCGCCCCTGACCAGCGTGTTCGTCGTGGGCGATCTCTGGCCCATGTTCATTCGCAGCATTCTGGCGATGCTGGGTTTCGGTCTGCTGTTCTTCGGCCTCGCTTTTCGGGTGACGAGACGGAGGATTGCCTGATGGGTTCCTCCAGTTTCGCGCGTCTTTCGGCGATCATCGTCAAGGAACTATGGGCGGTCTTTCGCGATCCCAAAGCCCGTATCACCCTTATTGCACCCCCCTTGCTTCAACTCGTCCTGTTCGGTTTCGCGGCGACGCTGGAAGTGCGCAACTTCGACGTAGGCGTCCTCGACCGCGATTCCGGCATCTGGAGCCATGAAGTTGTTTCAAGAGTAGCGGGCACCCCTAACGTCGGTCGCGTCGTGCCGCTCGCATCGCCTGCCGACATGCGGGAGGCAATCAACAATCAGCAGGTCATCGCCGTTTTGAATTTCGATTCCCGCTTCAGCGCGGCTATCGAGAGCGGACAGACTGGAGAGGTCCAGATCATCCTCGACGGGCGTCGCTCGAACGCATCGCAGATCGTTTCCTCATACCTGCAACAGATCGTTGGCCAGGTTGCTGCGGAAGCCCGTCCCGCCGCAATTGCAGTCCAGCCGACTTCCCGAACTGTCGTCACCAACTGGTTCAATCCCGCGCTGATCTACCTCTGGTTCGTGATGCCTGCATTGCTTGTGACCCTGGGCGCAACCGGCACCTTGTCGATCACAGCGCAGTCCGTCGCGCGAGAGCGGGAGCTAGGCACTTTCGATCAGCTCATGGTCTCACCTTTGAGGGTCCACGAAATCCTGATCGGCAAGATGGCGCCGCCTCTGCTGATCGGCTTTTTCAATGCCACGCTCTACATGATCCTTATCCCAACGGTCTTCGGAGTGCCGCTTACCGGCTCCGTGACCGCGTTCTATTTCTCTCTGTTCTTCTATCTGGTTTCGCTGATCGGCGTCGGGATGCTGGTATCCACGTTGTCGCAAACCCAGCAACAAGCCTTCCTCGGCATGTTTCTGGTGACGGTGCCGCTCATCCTGCTGTCTGGATTCGCCACTCCCGTCGACAACATGCCCGGCTGGCTACAGGTCATCGCCTACGCCAATCCCTGTCGGCATTTTCTCGTCGTCTCCGAGGGCGTGTTTCTCAAGAACATGCCGGCGGCGGTCATTCTCGCCAACACTTGGCCGCTGGCGGTTATCGCGTCCGTCACGCTGACCGTCTCGGCGATTCTATTCCGCGCGCGGATGGAGTAGCCCATGCAACGATCACCGTTTCCCGCATTGCTTGCATCTATGAGCGTCGCTGCCTGCACTGTCGGACCAAGCAATGTCGAACTGCGCCCGGCGGTAGCGCCCGGCTGGATGTCCGCTGCAAATCCGCATCCAATAGATGACGACTGGTGGCATTCGTTCGACGATCCGCAACTCGTCGAACTCGTTGAGCTGGCAGTAAGGAACAACCACGATGTTAGAGAGGCCGAAGCGCGCCTACGCGAGGCTCGCGCATTGCGTGACGCCGCACGCGGCCGTGCCGGCCCAGATGTAGCATTCACCGGCGCGGCCACCGAGAACCGGGTCAGCGAAAACGGTCAGTTGCCGGTCGCCAGCGTTCCGGGGTTGGATCCTCGATTTTCCCTTTTCGATCTCGGATTTGATGCGTCGTGGGAAATCGACCTGTGGGGCCGCGCACGGCGTAGCGTCGAGGCGGCCGACGCACGTGCAGAGGCCATGCGGGAAGCGCGGCACGGCGTCATCCTACAGGTGATCGCCGAGGTCGTCCGAAGCTATGTCGATCTACGCAGCGCCCAAACTCGGCTGGTGATTGCGCGCGCGGACGCCGACGCGCAGCAAGGCATTGCAACCCTGGTCGAAGAACGATTCCGATCCGGTGAGGCATCGCTCTTCGACTTTGCCCGTGCCGATACCCAGGCGAAGGCGACAAGCATAAGTCTTGACGGCATCGAGGCGGACGCGCACGCGGCAGCCTACCGTTTGTCCTTGCTAACTGGTCAAGCACCGGGAGCGACCGCGCTCCGGCTGTTGAGCCCTGGACCGCTTCCATCTGATCCATCACAGGTCACGGCTGGGCTGCCATCGGAGCTTCTGAGGCGACGCCCGGATATCCGTCAGGCGGAGCGCGAATTGGCGGCCTTCACCGCCGACGTTGGCGTGGCGACGGCCGATCTCTTCCCGCGACTGTCGCTCATTGGTTCGATTGGTCAGCAAGCGCAGAACGCGGGTGATCTCGCCTCGGGGACGAGCACACGATTTCAGATTGGGCCTAGCCTGCACTGGCCCATATTCTCCATGGGACGCATCCGGGCGCAGATTCGAGCTGCCGATGCCCGCGCCGAAGCGGCGCTAGTGCGCTACGAGCGGACCGTGACGGGTGCGCTTACCGACAGTGAAACAGCGCTCAATCGGTATGCCGCAGCGCGAAGCATGCGTCAGAAAGCGGATGGAGCAACAGCACAGGCGGCCGTCGCGGTCGATCTTGCGCGACAGCGCTACCATGCTGGCGAGGACGCCCTGACCATCTTGCTGAACGCACAATCCGCATACAGCGTTGCGGAGCGCGCGAGCCTTGATGCCCGCGTCGGTGAGTTGATGGCCGTCGTCGCTCTCTACAAGGCGCTAGGGGGTGGGTGGGAGGCCGTCATCGCATGATCGGTCTGCCACTCTTACGATCACAGGTTTATCGCGTTTCCGCCATCCGGCGCGAAGGTTGCCGCCGAACGACCGAGCGCGGGTAGAGCGATGCGGCGGCGGCGTTCGGCACCAATAATCGACCGCCAACCCAAGAGTGCGGCTGTAAACCAGCCACCTCAACTGCTGGGCGGTCGAATTCCGATGACATCTCTTCTTCAAACGCTCGCCGTTGCCGAGTATCTGAACTTCCGCCATGCGGCGAATGCCATGGGCGTCAGCCAGTCCAGTGTCAGCGCGCGCGTAAAGGCGCTGGAAGAAGACCTTGGCGTCCAGCTGTTCGAGCGCCACGCGCGCGGTGTGCGGCTGACGGAAGCCGGCCGGCATTTCGTCGAGCGGGTGACGACCGGCATCGACCAGCTCGACCACGCAGTCAGGACGGCTGGAATGGTGGCGCGCGGAGAGCACGGCCGGCTGCGCGTAGGTATCCATGCCCTCATCCCCGGCAGCTTTCTCGCCATGCTGATCGAACGCTACCGGGAGCAATATCCTGGCATAGAGGTCGAGATCGCCGAAGGCAGCGCCCACGATAGCGTCATGCGGCTTCGGGCCAACAGACTGGACCTGACGTTCGTGGCGGGCTCGCCCGAGTTTCCCGACTGTCATGCACGGAGGATATGGAGCGAACGGCTTCTGGCCGCGCTGCCCTCGCGCCATCCGCTCGCCGATGGCGTGGGCGTGACCTGGGCCGATCTGGCAGGCGACACCTTCATAGTTCGTGAAGGCGGCAGCGGGCCACAGGTGCATGACCACATCGTCATGCGCTTCGCTGGCAGTTCGCCGGACCTGTCGATCCTGCGTTTCGACGTTGAGCGCAGCACGCTGCTGTCGATGGTCGCGCAAGGTTATGGTGTCACCATTGCCGGCGAGGCGACAATGCTTCTGCACGTGCCCAGCGTGACGTTTCTGCCGATCCTCGACGAGTTCGAACCTTTTGCGTTTTCTGCCGTCTGGTCCCCGCACAATCGCAGCCCAGCGCTCAGGAACCTCCTCGACCTCGCAGCCGAGATGGGTAGGTCAGCGCGATCCGGCTGACGATTTTAGAAGCTCGCCCGGTTCCACGCTCAAGGCGTCGGCAATCTGCCCGAGAACCGTAACGCTAGCCGACACGTCGGCACGCTCGATCGCCCCGATATAGCGCGCGCTCAGGCCGGAGCGATCCGCCAGTTCCTCCTGCGTCAGTTGCTTGCCATGACGTATCCGACGCAGATTGACCGCCATGACCTCTTTGAGATCCATGACGTGAGCGGAGCCTGAGTAGGAATGATCGTTCCAGGAACGATAATTCCGATTCGTTGCGCGATGTGATATTTACCGGATAGCTTCGACTATCGGGGCGGTTGAATGCTTGGCGGAACTACACCGCCAGACATCAACGGTCTCACCTGAGAAGCAAAAGTGAGGTAATTATCAATCCGAGCCGCGGTGCCGGAAGGAGGCCGCAGATGCGCGTCAAACCCGAACTCGATCCCCATGTCGATGATTTGGCTCCGATGGAGCCGGACATAACCCTCTACGACGAGGCGCATTTCGTCACCTATCTGCGCCTGCTGGATGCCGAGACCGATGGCGCGGACTGGATGGAGGTGGCGCGGATCGTGCTGCATCGTGATCCGCTGGCAGAGCAAGACCGAACGCGGACGTGCTGGGAAAGCCATCTCGCCCGAGCGCAGTGGATGACGAAAATCGGCTACCGGCGCATTCTGGAACAAGCCGTCGAAGAAGCCCGCAACACACGGCACTGACCCGTCCGATTTCTACGCCATGGTATCCGGCAGCACGCTCGCTGTTCTTTCCTGTTGCCTATCGTGAAACCGCCTATTCTCTGATCGGCTCCGCCTCTTTTGCCGATTGGAGCCTGTATGTCGGGAAGCCGTGTCCTCTGGGGCCAGATCACCATCGTCGTCGTCATCGTGCTGGCGGCGATCTGGGGCGCGACCGAGTGGACGGCGTGGAGGCTCGGATTTCAGGGGCAGCTTGGCACACCATGGTTCGAGCTGGGCGGCTGGCCGTTCTACTATCCGCCGGCCTTTTTCTGGTGGTGGTACTCCTACGATGCCTATGCGCCCGCGATCTTCGTCGAAGGAGCGATCATCGCGGCTTCGGGCGGTTTCCTCTCCATCGCCGTCGCCATCACCCTGTCGATCATCCGCGCGCGTGAGGCCAAGAACGTCGCCACCTACGGTTCGGCGCGTTGGGCCTCGGCCGAGGAGGTGAAGGCGGCCGGATTGCTCGGCCCGGATGGCGTGGTGCTGGGCAGGCTGGACCGCGACTATCTCCGCCACGATGGGCCGGAGCATGTGCTGTGCTTCGCGCCGACCCGTTCCGGCAAGGGCGTCGGCCTTGTCGTGCCGACATTGCTGACCTGGCCGGGCAGCGTCATCGTCCATGATATCAAGGGCGAGAACTGGGGCCTGACGGCGGGATTCCGCGCCGGGCATGGCCGCGTGCTGCTGTTCGATCCGACGGATGCCAAATCCTCCGCCTACAATCCGCTGCTGGAGGTCCGGCGCGGCGACTGGGAGGTCCGCGACGTCCAGAACATCGCCGACATCCTGGTCGATCCCGAAGGCGCGCTCGACAAGCGGAACCATTGGGAGAAGACCAGCCACTCGCTGCTGGTCGGCGTGATCCTGCATGTCCTCTATGCCGAACCCGACAAGACGCTGGCCGGGGTCGCCAACTTCCTCTCCGATCCGAAACGTCCCATGGAGGCGACGCTGCGCGCCATGATGTCTACGCCGCATCTGGGCGAGGTCGGCGTGCATCCCGTCATCGCCTCGTCGGCCCGCGAGTTGCTCAACAAATCCGACAACGAGCGATCGGGCGTACTGTCCACCGCCATGTCGTTCCTCGGTCTCTACCGCGATCCCGTGGTGGCGAAGGTGACGGCGCGCTGCGACTGGCGCATCGCCGATCTGGTCGCGGGCAACCGGCCCGTCAGCCTCTACCTCGTCGTGCCGCCTTCCGATATCGCCCGCACCAAACCGCTCATCCGCCTGATCCTCAATCAGGTCGGGCGACGGCTGACCGAGGAGTTGAACGCCGCCAATCGCCATCGGCTGCTGCTGATGCTGGACGAGTTTCCGGCGCTGGGGCGGCTCGACTTCTTCGAGTCCGCGCTGGCCTTCATGGCCGGCTACGGCATCAAGAGTTTCCTGATTGCGCAGTCGCTGAACCAGATCGAGAAAGCCTATGGCGCGAACAATTCGGTGCTCGACAATTGCCATGTCCGCGTTGCCTTCGCTACCAATGACGAGCGCACCGCCAAGCGCGTGTCGGACTCGCTGGGCACCGCGACCGAGATGCGTGATTCCACCAACTATGCCGGCCACAGGCTATCGCCCTGGCTCGGCCATCTCATGGTCTCGCGGCAGGAGACGGCCCGGCCACTTCTGACCCCCGGCGAGGTGATGCAGCTTCCACCGACCGACGAACTGCTGCTGGTCGCGGGCGTGCCGCCAATCCGGGCGAGGAAGGCGCGCTACTACGAAGACGCGCGCTTCAAGGAGCGGCTGCTGCCGCCGCCGGACCTGTCCACCGGGGCCAAAGCCTCGAAAGCGCCATCGGGTGACGACTGGTCGGCCCTGACGACACCAACGCCCACCGCACCATCCGCGCCGCCAACGCACGACGCCGCCGCGACCGATCCCGCCAATGCAGGTATCCGCCGCGAGCCGGAACTGCCCGAGCATGAGGAGATCGTGCCCGACGCACATCCGGTGGTCCGCGAGTTCGATGTGCTCGACGACGAGCCGGACGTGGACGCCGCCAAGGCCCGCACCATCCGCCAGCAGGTCAGGTCCGTCGCACGCCAGGCGACGATGGACCCGTCCGACGGCATCGAACTGTAAGGAGCCGTCGCCATGCAGACCAAATCCCGCATGAATGTCTATTTCGAGCCAGACCTTCTGAAGAAGGTCGAGGCGTTGGCGCTGCGCCGCAACGTGTCCAAATCAGCCGTGATCGAAGCGGCGGTCGCGTCCTTCTTGTCCGCCGACGCGTCCGAACGGCTGGAGGCGGTCTTCGCTCGCCGCATGGACAAGCTCGGCCGACAGGTCGAAGGACTGGACGAGGATCTGGCCATTCTCGGGGATACGCTCTCGCTGTTCATCCGCTTCTGGCTGACCGTGACGCCACCTTTGCCCGACAGCGCGCAGGCGTCGGCACGGGCGAAGGGCGCGGAGCGATTCGACGGCTTCCTGCAATCGCTCGGGCGGCGGCTGGCGACCGGCGATCGATTTCTGAAGGAGCTGTCGCGGGACATCGACGCAGCACGAAATAGTAGCGATACGCAATAGGACGGACGCCGCTGATCGTCCTCACGACCTATGATCGGTCGATCGCGACATAGCTTTTCGCGAACTCGCCCTCCAGCGCCTGCGATTCCTCCCATGTCATCGGGTTCTTGTTCGCCTTCTCCCAGATGCTGACCGCCTTGTCGGCGTGCTTCATCGACTGGCCGATGCCCGACAAGCCCGGAAACAGGACTTCCGCCTCAGCACGCGCTTTCCTGCCGACTTCGCCACGCGCCTCACGCCATGTGCGATAGGCGGGATGATGCGCCTGCTTATACTCGTCCAGCGCTCGATCTCGATCTTCGCGCTCCCGCTTGACCCATGGAGCAGGCTTGCCCTTTTTGCCTGGATTATTGCTCATCGCGCTGCCTTTTCTGATTCCATTCAAGATGGGCATAGCTGATCACTATCGATCGCGGGCTTTTCAATCCCGCCGATTGCCGCCTTTTCTTCGCCATGGCCGTCGGCTGTTAGATACTTGTTGAATCAGCCAAACTTCCGGCTCTTTTAATCATCCCGGTCCGGGAGCGTCTGTTTTGTCCCTGGCGAGATCGGGGATCAGATGGCGGCTTCACACCAGATTTCGGAGAGCTTGACGCGGGGCGCGCGGATGCTGCGCACCGCGCTCGGCCCCGCCATCGCGCGATTTCTGGAAGACCCGGCCGTCGTCGAGGTGATGCTAAACCCCGACGGGCGGCTCTGGATCGACCGACTGTCCGAAGGTCTGTCGGATACGGGCGAGCGGCTGTCGCCCGCTGATGGCGAGCGCATCGTTCGCCTGGTCGCGCATAATGTCGGCGCGGAAGTCCATGCCGGTGCGCCGCGCGTCTCCGCCGAACTCCCCGAAACCGCCGAACGGTTCGAGGGGTTGTTGCCGCCCGTCGTCGCCGCGCCGGCCTTCGCCATTCGCAAGCCCGCCGTCGCCGTATTCACGCTCGACGACTATGTCGCCGCCGGGATCATGTCGGCGACACAGGCCGAAGCGCTGCGTTCCGCCGTCGCGTCGCGCGCCAACATCCTCGTCGCCGGAGGCACGTCCACCGGCAAGACGACGCTGACCAATGCGCTGCTGGCCGAGGTAGCGAAAACCGCTGATCGCGTCGTCATCATCGAGGATACGCGCGAGCTGCAATGCGCCGCGCCCAACCTCGTCGCCATGCGCACCAAGGATGGCGTCGCCTCGCTGTCCGATCTCGTCCGCTCGTCGCTGCGGTTGCGGCCCGACCGCATCCCGATCGGCGAGGTGCGCGGCCCCGAAGCCCTCGACCTGTTGAAGGCTTGGGGCACCGGCCATCCGGGCGGCGTCGGCACCATCCATGCGGGCAGCGCCATCGGCGCGATCCGCCGCCTCGAACAGCTCATCCAGGAAGCCGTCGTCACCGTGCCTCGCGCGTTGATCGCCGAGACCATCGATCTCGTCGCCGTGCTCGCCGGACGCGGTTCGCAGCGCCGGCTCGTCGAACTCGCCCGCGTCGAAGGCCTCGGCCCCGACGGCGATTACAGCGTCGTGCCTGCCGTCACCGACGGCGGCGACATCCAGTCCGTCCTCAGTCTTGAATCCAAAGGAGATATCCGATGATCCGCACGTTTTCGCGCGGTTGCCAGCACATGGCGACCGCAGCCCTTGCCGTATCCATCAGCATGATGCTGGCGCCCGCCGCCCATGCTTCCGGCTCTTCCATGCCGTGGGAAGCGCCGCTGCAATCCATCCTCCAGTCGATCGAAGGCCCGGTCGCCAAGATCATCGCCGTGATCGTCATCATCTCGACCGGCCTGGCGCTGGCCTTCGGCGACACGTCGGGCGGATTCCGTCGTCTGATCCAGATCGTCTTCGGTCTGTCGATCGCGTTCGCCGCGTCGAGCTTCTTCCTGTCGTTCTTCTCGTTCGGCGGGGGGGCGCTCGTCTGATGGCCGGCCTTGTCGAACAGGGCGGTGACGTGCCGGGGTATTCCGTGCCGGTCCACCGGGCGCTGACCGAGCACATCCTGCTCGGCGGCGCGCCGCGTGGCCTCGCCATCCTCAACGGCACATTGGCGGCGGCGCTTGGCCTCGGCCTGCGGCTCTGGCTGGTCGGTCTCGCCATCTGGGCGGTCGGCCATCTCGCCGCCGTCTGGGCGGCCAAGCGCGATCCGATGTTCGTCGATGTGGTGCGCCGCCATCTGCGCATCCCCGGCCATCTCGGCGTTTGAGGAGGCCGATCCCATGATGAACCTCACCGAATATCGCCGCACCGCCACCCGCCTCGCCGACTTCCTGCCCTGGGTCGCGCTCGTGGGTGAAGGCGTCGTCCTCAACAAGGACGGCAGTTTCCAGCGAACGGCGCGGTTTCGCGGCCCTGATCTGGACTCGGCCGTGCCCGCCGAGCTGGTCGCCGTCGCCGGGCGATTGAACAACGCCTTCCGCCGCCTCGGATCGGGATGGGCGATCTTCGTCGAGGCGCAGCGCCATGAGGCGGCGTCCTATGCCGTCAGCCGCTTTCCCGATGCCGCCTCCGCGCTGGTCGATGCCGAGCGCAAGGCGGACTTCAAGGAAGCGGGTTCGCATTACGAATCCAGCTATTTCCTGACCTTCACCTACCTGCCGCCGGCCGAGGACGCGGCACGCGCCGAGACCTGGCTGTACGAGGGTCGCGAGCGCTCCGGCGTCGATGGGCGCGAGATGCTCGCGGGCTTCGTCGATCGCACCGATCGCGTGCTGCAACTGGTCGAAGGCTTCATGCCGGAATGCGTCTGGCTCGATGACGCGGAGACGCTGACCTATTTGCATTCCTGCGTTTCGACGCAGCGTCATCGCGTCCGTGTGCCCGAGACGCCGATGTATCTCGATGCGCTCGTCGCCGACCAGCCGCTGATCGGCGGTCTCGAGCCACGATTGGGATCGTCGCATCTGCGCGTCCTGACCATCGTCGGCTTTCCGACCGCGACCACGCCCGGCCTGCTCGACGAGTTGAACCGGCTCGCCTTTCCCTATCGCTGGTCCACCCGCGCGATCCTGCTCGACAAGACCGATGCGACGAAGCTGCTGACCAAGATCCGGCGGCAATGGTTCGCCAAGCGCAAGTCGATCGCCGCGATCCTGAAAGAGGTGATGACCAACGAGGCCTCGGCCCTCGTGGACACGGACGCCGCCAACAAGGCGGCCGACGCCGATCTGGCGTTGCAGGAGCTGGGCGCGGACTATGCCGGTCTCGCCTATGTCACCGCGACGATCACGGTTTGGGACGACGATCCGCGTATTGCCGACGAGAAGCTTCGGCTGACGGAAAAAATCGTCCAGGGCCGCGATTTCACGGCGATGGCCGAGACGATTAATGCGGCGGACGCCTGGCTCGGCAGCTTGCCGGGCCATGTCTATGCCAATGTCCGACAGCCGCCGATTTCGACTTTGAACCTCGCCCACATGATTCCGCTTTCGGCGGTATGGGCGGGTCCGGAACGGGACGAGCATTTTGCAGCGCCCCCACTGCTCTTCGGTAAGACCGAAGGCTCGACCCCGTTCCGGTTATCCCTTCACGTCGGCGATGTCGGCCATACCCTCGTCGTCGGGCCGACTGGTGCCGGCAAGTCCGTGCTGCTGGCGCTCATGGCGCTTCAGTTTCGGCGCTACCCGCAAGCGCAAGTCTTCGCCTTCGACTTTGGTGGCAGTATTCGCGCCGCCGCGCTGGCGATGGACGGCGACTGGCACGATCTCGGCGGTGGCTTGAGCGACGGCAGCGACGAGAGCGTGTCGCTCCAACCGCTGGCCCGCATCCATGACGTGCCGGAGCGCGCCTGGGCGGCCGACTGGATCGTGGCGATCCTGACCCGCGAAGGCGTCGCCATCACCCCGGAGGTGAAAGAATACATCTGGACCGCGCTGACCTCGCTCGCCAGCGCGCCCGTCGGCGAGCGCACGATCACCGGCCTTGCGGTCCTGCTTCAGTCCAATGACCTGAAACAGGCGCTCCGGCCTTATTGTGTCGGCGGCGCCCATGGCCGGCTGCTCGACGCCGAGGCCGAGCACCTCGGCTCCGCCACGGTCCAGGCCTTCGAGACCGAGGGGTTGATCGGCACAGAGGCAGCGCCCGCCGTGCTGGCCTATCTGTTTCACCGCATCGGCGACCGGCTCGACGGTTCGCCAACGCTCATCATCATCGACGAAGGGTGGCTGGCGCTGGACGACGAAGGGTTCGCCGGCCAGCTCCGCGAATGGCTGAAGACGCTGCGCAAAAAGAACGCCAGCGTCATCTTCGCCACGCAGTCGCTGTCTGACATCGACGGCAGCGCCATCGCGCCCGCCATCATCGAAAGCTGCCAGACCCGGCTTCTGCTCCCCAACGAACGGGCGATCGAGCCGCAGATCACGGCCATCTATCGCCGCTTCGGCCTCAACGACCGCCAAATCGAGATCCTCGCACGGGCGACACCGAAGCGCGATTATTACTGCCAGTCGCGGCGGGGCAACCGGCTGTTCGAGTTGGGTCTGTCCGATGTGGCGCTGGCGCTCTGCGCCGTCTCGTCGAAGACCGACCAGACCGAGATCGCCCGCATCGTCGCCGATCATGGCCGCGACGGCTTCCTCACCGACTGGCTGCGCCATCGCGGTCTCGCCTGGGCGGCCGACCTTATCCCCGACCTTACCAACCTGGAGATCCCATCATGACCACTCGTCGTTCCCTTGGCCGCCGCTTCGCCGCTGTCTTGCTGGCCGCACCCATCGCGCTGTCGCCGATCCTCGTGACGACGCCCGCCCAAGCGCAGTTCGGCGGGATCGTGTTCGACCCGCGCAATTACGTGGAAAACGTCCTGTCGGCCGCACGCTCGCTCCAGCAGATCAACAACCAGATCACCTCGCTTCAGAACGAGGCCCAGTCGCTCATTAATCAGGCTCGTAACCTTACCAGCCTGCCATATTCATCGCTGCAACAGCTTCAGCAGTCGGTCCAGCGCACCCAGCAGCTTCTGCAACAGGCGCAGAACGTCGCCTATGACGTCCAGCAGATCGACCGGATGTTCAGCCAAAAATACGGCAACGTCTCGCTATCGGCCTCCGACAGCCAGCTTGTCTCCGACGCCCGCTCGCGTTGGCAGAACACCGTCGGCGGTTTGCAGGACGCGATGAAGGTGCAGGCCGGCGTCGTCGGCAATATCGAGACCAACCGGTCGCAGATGTCTGCGCTGGTCGGATCGAGCCAATCCGCGACCGGCGCGCTTCAGGCAACGCAGGCGGGCAACCAGCTTCTCGCGCTCCAGGCCCAGCAGCTCGCCGATCTCACCGCCGTAGTCGCCGCCAACGGCCGCGCGCAAGCGCTGACCGAGGCCGAGCGCGCGGCAGCGGCCGAACAGGGCCGCGAGCAGCGCCGCCGCTTCCTGACGCCGGGCACCGGCTACCAGCCCGGCAGCGCGCAGATGTTCAATAACGGCAACAACTGAGCGGGGAGACGCGCCATGGAAGGCAAGACGCTCGCCCGCATCGCAGCCGCCGTGTTCGCGGGCGTCGCCATCACCGCGACCGCGATCGAGATGACCCGCGAGGAAGAGACGTCGGCAGATCCGACGGCGGCCGTGATCGCGCCGGCCGCGCCAGACCCGCTGCGCGAGGGGCAGCGCCGATGCCAACGTCTCGGCGAGGCAGGTACGCGCGACGCGGAATGCCTTCGTGTCTGGGCCGAAAGCCGCGACCGCTTCCTTGGTCTCGATAGGCAACGCCCCTCCGTACCGTCGAACGACGATCCCGCGACCAAGCAGACCGCGCCGGCCGAGCCGAGCACGACCGAGGAACGATAATATGGGCGGCACCGGCGTCATCGACCAGTTCCTGGCCGTCTTCACCCGCTACATCGACAGTGGCTTCGGCTTGCTGTCGGGCGAGGTCGCCTTCATCGCAACCACGCTGATCGTCATCGACGTGACGCTGGCCGCGCTGTTCTGGTCGATGGGTGGCGAGGACGACATCATCGGCCGCCTCATTAAGAAGACGCTGTTCGTTGGGGTGTTCGCCTACATCATCGGCAACTGGAACAACCTCGCGCGCATCGTCTTCGAGAGCTTTGCCGGCCTCGGCCTGAAGGCATCGGGCACGGGGTTCACGACCGCCGATCTCCTGCGCCCTGGCAAGGTGGCGCAGGTCGGTCTCGACGCGGGGCGACCGCTGCTCGAATCGATCTCCGGCCTGATGGGCTGGATTTCCTTCTTCGAGAATTTTATCCAGATCGCCTGCCTGCTGTTCGCCTGGGCGCTGGTGCTGCTCGCCTTCTTCATCCTCGCCATCCAGCTCTTCGTCACCCTGATCGAGTTCAAGCTGACGACGCTCGCCGGGTTCGTGCTCATTCCGTTCGGCCTGTTCGGCAAGTCCGCCTTCATGGCCGAACGGGTGCTGGGCAACGTCATTTCCAGCGGCATCAAGGTGCTGGTACTCGCCGTCATCATCGGCATCGGCTCGACGCTGTTCAGCCAGTTCACTGCCGGGTTCGGCGGGACCGCGCCGACGATCGACGACGCGATGGCGATCGTGCTCGCCGCGCTGTCGCTGCTGGGCCTCGGCATCTTCGGTCCCGGCATCGCCAACGGTCTCGTCTCCGGCGGACCGCAGCTCGGCGCGGGCGCAGCAATCGGCACCGGTCTCGCGGCGGGTGGCATGGTGGCCGCCGGAGGTGCGGCCATCGGTGCCGTCGCATCCGGCGGTGCAGCTCTCGCCGGAGGGGCCGCCGCTGCCGCCCGCGGCGGTGCGACCCTGGCGGGCGGTGCGACCGCCGCCTATCGGGCCGGAGGCGCATCGGGGGTCGCCAGTACCGGCGCGTCCCAGGCCGGGTCTGCCATCGCCAGCCCGTTCAAGCGCGCCGCCGCCTCCATGAAGGACAGCTTCCAGACCGGCGAACGGACCGTCGCTGGCGAAGCCGCGTCGAACGAGGCTGCTGATGCCACGTCTGACTCTTCGTCGTCCGCCGCCAGCAACGGCCCGCCTGCCTGGGCCAAGCGCATGAAGCGCGGCCAGCAAGCCTCCCACGGCATTCAGGCCGCCGCCCATGCCGTCAAATCCGGCGACAGCCATGGCGGCGGCTCTTCCGTCAACCTCTGCGAAAGCGACCGCTGATGTTCAAACGACCCTCAACCCATTACGGCAAGACGCCGCAACCCGAGACGCCATACCAACGCGCCGCCCAGGTCTGGGACGACCGCATCGGCTCGGCCCGCGTCCAGGCCAGGAACTGGCGGCTGATGGCGTTCGGCTCGCTGATCCTATCGGCCGGGCTGTCCGGCGCGCTGGTCTGGCAATCCGCCAACGGCTCGATCGTGCCGTGGGTGGTGCAGGTCGATAAGCTCGGCCAGGCCCAGGCCATCGCACCCGCCATCGCCGACTATCGCCCGACCGATCCGCAGATCGCCTGGCATCTGGCCCGCTTCATCGAGCAGGTCCGCTCTATCGCGGCCGATGCGATCATCGTGCGGCAGAACTGGCTCCGCGCCTACGAGTTCACGACGGATCGCGGGGCGATGGCGCTGAACGACTATGCCCGCGTCAACGACCCTTTCACCAAGGTCGGCAAGCAGCAGATCTCTGTCGAGGTGTCGTCCGTGATCCGAGCCTCACCCGACAGCTTTCGCGTCGCCTGGGTGGAGCGCCGCTATCAGGACGGGAGCCTCGCTTCCACCGAGCGCTGGACCGCCATCCTCACCATTACCGTCGCGCCTCCGCGTGACGCCGAAAAGCTCCGGGCCAATCCGCTCGGAATCTACGTTAATGCCATCAACTGGTCGAAGGAGCTCGGACAATGATCCGGCCGTCTCAACTGACCGCCGGACATCCGGCGAACCCTGTTCACACCATTACGCCTGCACGGAGAGTTGGAAAGGCGGGTTTCCGTAAAGTCGGACTTGCGGTTTTGCTGCTCTCAGCAACGGCGCTGGCCGGCTGCGCCACGACGCAGAAGCCGCCCGAGATCGCCTATGACGATGCCGCACCCGCCGTGCGGACGGTCGATGCGCCAGCGCCCGTCACTGTCGTCGAACTGCCGCGTCCGTTGCCGTTGCCCGGCCAGATGAAGCCGGTGGAGCAATCCCGCCGTGCGCCCGAGCCGACCGATCCGGCCGCCCGCGTCAATCAGGCGAACGCCGCCGCCCGCATTCAGCCTGTCCGCGACGGCTTCATCAACGCCATGCAGGTCTATCCCTACACCGGCGGGGCGCTCTATCAGGTCTATACCGCCGTCGGGCAGATCACCGACATCGCGCTCCAGCCCGGCGAAACCCTCGTCGGCTCCGGTCCCGTCGCTGCCGGCGACACCGTGCGCTGGATCATCGGCGACACGCTCAGCGGTTCGGGGGCGACTCAACAGGTGCATATCCTGGTCAAGCCGACGCGCACCGAGCTGATGACCAACCTCATCATCAACACCAATATGCGCACCTATCACATGGAGCTGCGCTCGACCGAACGGACCTATATGGCGTCGGTATCCTGGCAATATCCGCAGGATCAGCTCATCGTCCTACGTCGTCAGAACAGCCAGGCCGAGGCCGCGCAGCCCATCGCCAGCGGCGTCGATCTCGCCAACGTCAACTTCCGCTATGCGATCGAGGGCGACCGCGCCCCGTGGAGGCCGCTTCGCGCCTTCGACGACGGCCGCCAGGTCTTCATCGAATTCCCGCGTGGCATCGCGCAGGGCGAGATGCCGCCGCTGTTCGTCGTCGGCCCTGAAGGCAACACCTCCGAGCTGGTGAACTACCGGGTGCGCGGCCGTCATATGATCGTCGATCGGCTGTTCGCTGCCGCCGAACTGCGCTTCGGCACGGGCGATACCCAGCGCCGCGTCCGCATCACCCGCACTGACGGGAGGCCGGCATCGTGAGCGAGATCGATCCCGATAAGAGCGCGAAGCCAGAACCGACGCCGGAGCCGTCTGACGACGATGCCCGCCCGCTGACCGGCGAACCCGTCGTACCGATGCGGCTGCGCGCCGAACCGCCGCGCGTCACCCGGTTGTCGCGGAAGGTTCTGGCCGGTCTCGGTCTGGTCAGCAGCCTCAGTATTGGCGGCGCGTTGATCTATGCGCTCCAGACCCGCGATGGCGGCGGCGGAAACACCGAACTCCATTCGACCGAGAATCGCGCGACCGCCGATGGTCTCGCCGGCCTGCCCAAGGACTATACCGGTCCTGTCCTCGGCCCGGCTTTGCCCGGCGATCTCGGTCGGCCGATCCTCGATGCGCAGAACCGTGGCCAGCCCGTGCCCGGGCCGGGTATCGGCACACCAGCCGCGACACCGCCGGGCCTCAGCGCCGAGGAACAACGCAGGTTACAGGAGATCGAAGCGGCGCGGACCGGGCGGCTCTTTGCATCGACGGAGACGCGGAATACCGGACAGCCAGCCACCACGACCCCCAATGCCACAGCGCCCATGCCGGACCTGACCAGCCTAGGTCTCGCGCCGCAGCCGACGACGCCCACAGCTCAGGACCGGCAAACAGCCTTTCTCGACCAGGGGGCCGATCGGCGCACCGTTGCGCCGGATCGCGTTGCCGCGCCGGCGTCGCCGAACATCCTTCAAGCCGGCGCGGTCATTCCGGCCGCGCTCATCACCGGCATCCGTTCCGATCTGCCGGGCCAGATCACCGCCCAGGTCACGGAGAACGTCTATGACAGCCCCACGGGCCGCATCCTGCTGGTGCCACAGGGCACGCGGTTGCTCGGCCAGTATGACAATGGCGTCGGCTTCGGTCAGCGCCGCGTCCTGCTGGCCTGGAACCGCCTCATCATGCCCGACGGCCGCTCGATCGTGCTGGAACGCCAGCCGGGTGCGGACGCCGAAGGTTATGCCGGGCTGGAGGATGGCGTCGATTATCATTGGGGCGAACTGTTCAAGGCGGCGGCGCTTTCGACATTGCTCAGCATCGGCGCCAACACGGGATCGTCCGGTGACGAGAGCGATCTCCTCAGCGCCATCCGCGACGGCGCATCCGACAGCATCGGTCAGACCGGCCGGCAGATCGTCCAGCGCCAACTCAACATCGCCCCGACACTGACCATCCGGCCGGGTTTCCCCGTCCGCGTCATCGTCACCCGCGATCTTGTGCTCGAACCCTATGGAGCCACGCCATGACGAAGCTGAAGCTCGGCCCGATCACTGAGACCAAGCCGGTGAAGGTGACGGTGGAACTACCCGCTGACCTGCATCGGGATCTAACCGCCTATGCCCACGTGCTCGGCCGCGAGAACGGCCATCCGCCGACCGATCCCGTCCGCCTGATCGTGCCGATGCTGGAGCGGTTCATCGCGACTGATCGGGCATTTGCGAAGGCGAGGCGGACCACGCCGTCGGCCGCAGGCGGGCAATCATGATTCCGACGCTCGCCGTTCTTCGCCGGACCGATAGCCAAACACGATCATGGTTTCGGATCACGCCGTCTTCACAGTCCGCGCGATCCGTTGATGCTGGAAGAATTGCGCGGCGTCGTGGCGAAGGATCGAGCGTCTTTACGGTTGGTCATTTCACAGAATGCGGTTCCCATGTCCCGGCGCAGCACTGATCGCCCGCGACGCCGGCTCCGTGTCGTGTCCGGCGCTCTGCCCGACGACCTCTACGACTATATCCCGCCGGACGAGATCGGGACGCCAGCCCCACCCATCGGCCGCCCGCCCAAGCACGATGTCGAATCCTGGACCGTGACCGACGACTGGCCGGAGCGCGTTCCAGTGACGGAGGCCGAGATCGACTTGTTCGAGGCATGGTTCGGCGACATCTTCGACGAATTGTTCGGGCCGTCCCGCTGAGCCGTGATCGGTTTCGGTGAAACTCATACGAACATGATCCGTTTGATTTAGTTGCGTTGTGATGATAACTATAAGCGGTGATTAGTCGATCCGCCGCCCGATGCTTTTGCCCGGCCCGGCGAATGCCAGGACGGAGGCAAAACGCCATGACGACGCTGAAGGTTGGCATCGCCGATCCCGACGAAATGAAGGCCCGCTCGCAGCGGATCGCGCGCGGAGAGGAGAGGCCGCGCGAGGCCGACCCCAAGATCTGGTTCGCCTCGACCGAATCTTTCGCCCGCATTCTTTCCGCGCCCAATCGCGAGATGTTGCGCATTATCGCAGAGCAGGCCCCGGGCTCGCTCGACGAACTAGCGGTGCTAACCGATCGGGCCAAATCCAACCTCTCACGCACCCTGAAGACGATGACCGGCTACGGCCTGATCCGCATGGAGCGCAGCGGCCGAAAGCTCGCGCCGAAGCTCGTCCACGATCGCGTCGTCCTGGACCTGCCGCTGAGACAATCGCGGAAGCGGAACATCACGGCAGAGGGAGACCCATCATGAACGCTGAAACACCCAGCATTGCCACGCGCGCCGCCCTCTATCTCCGCGTCTCGACGACCCGGCAGGCCGAGCATGACGTCTCGATCCCCGACCAGAAGCGCCAGGGCGAAGCCTACTGCGTTTCGCGTGGCTACCAACTTATCGATACCTTTGTTGAACCCGGCGCGTCGGCCACCAACGATCGCCGTCCCGAGTTCCAGCGCATGATCGAGGCGGGCACGTCCAAGCCCGCGCCCTTCGACATCGTCGTCGTCCACTCGTTCAGCCGCTTCTTCCGCGATCATTTCGAGCTGGAGTTCTACGTCCGCAAGCTGGCCAAGAACGGCGTCAAGCTGATCTCCATCACCCAGGAGATGGGCGATGATCCAATGCACGTCATGATGCGCCAGATCATGGCGCTGTTCGACGAGTATCAGTCCAAGGAGAACGGCAAGCACGTCATGCGCGCCTTGAAGGAGAACGCCCGGCAGGGCTTCTGGAACGGCGCGCTGCCGCCGATCGGCTACCGCATCGTCGCGGCCGAACAGCGTGGGGCCAAGACCAAGAAGAAGCTGGAGATCGATCCGCTGCACGCCGACACCGTGCGGCTGATCTACCGGCTGGCGCTGGAAGGGAACGGCACCTCCGGCCCGATGGGCGTCAAGGCGATCGTGTCCCATCTGAACGCGCGCCGCATCTTCACCCGCGACGGCGGGCGCTGGGGCATCGGCCAGCTTCACCGCATCCTGACGCGGCGCACCTATATCGGCGAGCACGAGTTCAACAAGCGCTCCAAGACCAAGGAACTGAAACCGATCAGCGAGATCGTCACGGTTCCTGTGCCGCCGCTGATCGACCTTGAGACTTTCGACGCCGTTCAGACGCATCTGAAAGCCCGCAATCCCAAGGTCACGCCGCCGCGCGTGGTCAGCGGGCCGACCCTGCTCACCGGCATCTGCTTCTGCGCCAAGTGCGGCGGGGCCATGACGATCCGCACCGGCAAGGGCGGGCGCTACCGCTATTACACCTGCTCGATCAAGGCGCGGCAGGGCGAGACCGGATGCTCGGGCCGTTCGATCCCGATGGAAAAGCTCGACACCATCGTCGCCGGCCATATCGAGGATCGGCTGCTCCAACCCGATCGGCTGGAGGAGGTGCTGTCGTCCGTCCTCGACCGCCGGCACGAGCGGGCCGAACGTCGGCAGGAGCATATCGGCGAGTTGAACCGCCGGGCGGCCGAGACCGACCTTCGCCTCAAGCGCCTCTATGACGCGATCGAATCAGGCGTCGCCGATATCTCCGATCCGGCGTTGAAAGACCGCATCGCCGGGTTGAAGGCGCTTCGCGACCAGGCGCAGGTGGATGCCGAGCGGGCGCAAGCCACGCTTGAAAGCTCCGGCAATCAGGCGGTCACGCCGGCTACCGTGCGCCGGTTTGCCGACGTGGCGCGCCAGCGCCTCCGCCTCGACGGGGGCGGTTATCGGCGGGATCACTTGCGCGCCTTCGCCCAGCGCGTCGAGGTCGCAAAGACCGAAGTTCGCATCATGGGATCGAAAGGAGAGCTACTCCGCACGCTTGCGGCCGTTTCCGGAGGGAAATCGGCGGGAATCGGCGTGCCCAGCTTGGGACTGAAGTGGCGGAGCGGGAGCCAGCTAAATCAATCGATCAATTGCTTGTAATTGTGAGATAAAATCTTAGCTGTTCCGCTAGATACCATGGATTATACCATGCGGATTATTTTTACCCTCCAGCTGGTCCAAAATGGGATTCGAACCCCACGGTCAGATACCATATGATGGCGCCATGCATCTGAACGACTGGACCCTATGGGCCTCAGCGCAAGAGGTCATAAAGCGGCGGGGCGCCAAGGCGCCGAAATATGCCGCTGCCCAGATCGCGGAGGCGGAAGCGGCTGGCGATGATGCATCCGCTCGGGCTTGGCGCGAGATCGCCGAGCGGGTCCACCAGCTTATGGATTACAGGACCGGCCGGCCGCTTAGCCGGCAATAATGCCCAGCCCTTCTTGATCCCGCCAGCGATGATGCTATCGCCACGGTGGATCCTGACCGACGTTTGCAATCGGTTGGTCGGTCAGGGTCTCCCATTTCTGGCATAGGATAGGAGGCTCGACAGCCAGATGTCCGAAGTAGTCTTGGACCTAGCAATTTACGTAGTGACCTTTGGCCTGATCATAGGCGCTTTCATGCAACTGCGCCGTGATTGATAGATAATTCGGCTTTTGGTCGGTCAGGATCGACCTTTCGTGGTTCCCCTTATTGTTGGATCGGATGATCAGGGATATTTTAGGCTGACCTCAGTGCTGATGACTGCGACGCCCTTTCGAAGTGGAGCGCTGGGGTCACCGCCTCATTCTTTGAGATATTCCGCTTCCTAAGCGGTGACAGAGTGCCTACCCAAAGCCGTCCCGCGATTCGGTTTTAGACTGCCCGGCTCGTTGGATACCCCGTCTGCAGTTCAGTTGATTGCGGCCCGCCTGAGGCAGACGGGGTTACCCTTGAATGTCTTCTTCACGCTTATCCTGCGGCAGCTCCTGGCGAAGTTCAACGTCATCGCGGCGCGCGCCAGGGGCACCACGAACCGCGCGCACCAGTGCCTTAGCGCCAGCCGCCACATAGCCCAAAGCCTCGAACGCGAGGCCGACCTTGCCGAGCCCGCGCGTGATCTTGCCCAGACCCATCACCGCACCCTCGTCAGATAGTTCGCCAGGATGCAGGCGCCGAAGCCTGCCACCGCGACGGTGATCCAGAAGACGGTCATGATGTCGATCGCGGTCATGCGGCAATCCCCATCCGCACCTGGCGCGCGATCCATCCGTAGCTGAATTCCTCATTCGCCGGCCGCGCCAGACTGATCTCCTCATAGCGCCCGGTGCGGAAGCTATGAATGGTCCAGAGCAGCACCTGCAGACCTTCGCCGGTCGCGCCCCGGCGCTGCTGATAGCTGGCCAGCGCCTGCCGCGTCATCGGCCCGCAGGCACCATCAACCTTGAGATCGGGATAGAGCGAGGCCCCCCGATTGAAGAGGTTGAGCGCGCGCTGGAGGAACTGGCCGGCAATGGCCTGACCCATGTTGATGCCGGTGTCGAATAGCAGTTCGCCGACAGACGCCGACATAGCGAGGATCTTATCGAATCCCGGCTCGATGAGATAGCGCTTGCGGTAGATCGCAACAGCCGTCTCGCGGGGCAGAACCCGCATATCACCGGTATAGCCATAGGCACGGGCTACCTGCTCGGTAACCCCCCACCGTGTCGGGCCGCCCTTGTCCTTGGGGTTGTTCACATAGTCGCCCTCGCGGCCGATCGCTTCATCAATGAGCTGGTCGACGTTCATCATTCACCTCCCAAGGGCCGCTTGCCCGTTGCGATGTCTTGAAGGGTTCGTTCCGCGCTCAGTTCGGCCTGCACCTCCTCGCGGATGGCGGCTTTGCGGCGCGTCGCTTCGTCGGTGATCACGTCGCCCACCTGGCGGACAAAGCGATCCGTGTAGAGCTTGACGACGCGATCGGCGCCGACGGTCGCGCCGGCCGTGATGAGGGCGGCGCCTTCACCGTCGACGCCGGCGCGGCTGATCATCCAGTAGGAGATCAGCGCCACCATCGGGAGGATGAGGATGTCTGCCAGCACCAACCCCGGCTTGATCTTCACCCCCTTCTTGATGAGCAGCGCATATTTCGCGGCGAAGCCGAACGTGAGGCCGACCCAGATCCAAGCATATTTGGCGATCAACGCCTCACTCCATGGCGTCATCGCCGCGGCTCCCTGTTGTGTGTTCATCGTCCGCGCTCAAGCGATACCGTAATAGCTGGCCACCATGCCGCGCGCGGCCGCTAGGATGCTTCCGTACCCCGAAGAGAGGATGGGGACGTTGAACTGCAGCAGTTCAGCGAGTGCGCCGCCGTCGATTTCGGAGGTGAATGTGGTTCTGGGCGTGCCGGCTGCGCCCACCACCAGCATGTCGGAATCTGTCGGCACCACGCCGGCTGAAACCACCGTCGGCGTCGTTTCGAGATGGGCCATGATCTTGAGCTCGCCGGTGATCACGTCATAGCTGACGATGATCATGGTCGAACCAGCCGAAGGCGGGCGGACGGTCGCCGCATTGACGGTGCCGGTGCCAAGCTTCGCGGCCAGCCCCCCCGCCGAAGTCTGACGGATCCAGAATGGCGTCGCGCCGTTCGGGTCGGCACCCGAACCAAGCTCATATGCATTTTCACCCGGTCCGACCATGCCAACGAGGATGAAGCTGAAGCTGGCGTTCAGCGGCAGAAAGCCAGGACCGACCATGGCCCCTTCCTGACCAGTGGCGGTGCCATAGACCAGCGCGGCACGGTTATTGAACGCTGCATGTGCCTTGGTGCGGGTCGGAAGATAGGCGCCGAACCCCGGACGCATGATCGCGTCCGTCTTGCGGCACCGCCAGCCGATGTCGGCGCCGGCCGTCTCGAAGCCACTGTTTGCGCGGAAGGCGCGCACCAGCTCGGGCGCCTGATAGAGCAGGCGCTCGCGCACGTCGGGACGCTCGTCGGGCAGGCCGACGCTGTCCGCGCTGACGGTGTCGAGAGTTCTGATGATGGATGGCATGTCTGAGAGCTCCTTAAGCGAGGATCGAGTTGTCGTAGGTCAGGGTCGAGCCGGCATCCGCCAGTCCAATCGTCCCGGAGAAGCTGGATAGTTTGCGCAGATCGCGGGATATGACGGCCGCCCCATCCTTGACGCGAATGCCAGCATAGCCTGCGTTTGAAGGCTCTTTCAGCGCGCCCATGACCAAGCGTTCGACAAACATCCGGTTGGTGGCTCCAGTATCGCATTTGACGTGCATGAAATTGTCTTCAGCAAGGCAGTCGATCACCTCGCAGAAGCCGGTAGCCCCACCTTCATTCGCGGCAAGCGTGCCTGTGTAGCCGAAGCCAGCGCCCTTGCCGGCCGAAGGCCCGGTACCGACACCACCGACACCCCAGGCGCCGCCGTTGTTACGGGCCGTCGCGCCGACGATGCGGCCACTCGCGCCGAATGAATAGACGATGCCATCACCCCCATTCATTTCGAACAGACCGCCGCTCACATCGCCCTGACAAACTTCATGCGGGCTGAAGCCATCGTCCCACGCGCCAATCGAGAGCGCATTGATGACCCTGAACAGGAAGCCGCGATCAGGCGTCCCGAGGGTTGGCGCCTGGTGGATGTTGATGTTGTCACCGCCAGCGCCGATCGCCTCAGGATGATCGAGTAGGAAGTCGCTGACCCCATCGCCGACAAAGCCGAGGGTCCGCCCGCCAATGGAGCGGCAATTGGTAAGGTGCGCTTTCATCGCATAGCGCGGACGCGGCCCCGTGTAGCCGTACATGTCGGTGATCCCGAGCATTTCGACTTCGCGAAGTAGGCCGCGATCGTTCGTCGCGTTCGCGCCATCTGGGTAGATGATCCCGGCAAGGGTGTCCGGGAGATAGAAGGTTCGCGAAGGCGCGCCGCCGTCGATCGTCTTGACGTAGACATAGGTCGCATCACTGGTCCAGGCGCCGGCCACCAGAGAAGCAGCGTCAGGCACGAGATAGTATGGGCTGGCGAGCGGCGAGCGATGGGTGCGGCCGCGATAGAGCGTATGGTCGTAGCTACCGAGCGGCGAAAAGGCCCTTCCATCCTCCCACAGATATTTGGCATCCGTCAGTGATGCGGGGATCGCGACCCGCCACACATCGGGATAGCCCGGCGCAGCCGCCCAGGTGCCGGGCGCGATCGCCGTCCCGAACTTGAAGATCGGCTGGTCGTGCGGCTGAGCCAGTATTTTGAGCGAGCGCAGACCCTTGAGGTTGATGCCCGCACCGCCCGCATAAACGCCTCCGCTGGCCAGGATCACCAGCTTGCCATTTGGCGCCTTGATCCGGGCGCCCGCCAGCGTGGCAACAGGGCGGGCGAACGATCCGCTGTCCGCGTCGGCGCCGGTGGTAGCGAGATAGACTTCCGCATGTCGATCGGTCTGGACCGCAGGGGCCTTGGAGTAGGCGATCGGGCCGTTGCAGAAGGTCAGGTCCGAGAAGGTGGCGCCCGAGCCCAAAGTCGCCATCGAGATGTAAAGGCCGATTTCCACCGTGGCGGGGTCCGCCGTGAAGGTCGGTATCTCAATCGCCTGGTCCATGCCATTGCTGGCGGGGATTGCCAGCTCATAGGTACTCAGGGGCGACGTGCCGCCGGCGTTGGGATACTGGTAGAAGCGAATACGTGACGCCAGCTGCTGCGGTCCGACACGGTCGCGCATCATCATCGAAACGCTGATCGGCTTTGACCGGTCCAGACCAAAATCCTCCAGCGATCCACGAATGACGATGCTCGTCTCAGACGCGCCGCTGGCTTCAATCCTGAACCCCGGCGCGCCATCGACCGTGGCGGTTGAGAGCACGGGCGCGGTGCTGGAGCGGGAGAAAAGTATGCGATCCTTGAACCGCGTGCCGGGCGTCGCAGCGGCAGCGACGATCCGCTCATAGGTCGGATCAGGCCAGACGTTAGGGGCGACGCCCTCAGAAAGGCGCCCCAATGCGCGACGGTTGGAGGTGGCGAACTTTCGCGGAAAACGCTCATCCACCGCAGCAGCGTCAAAGTCCACCATGTCGCGAACTTCAGTCGACGCCCAACGGTAGATCGGGAAATTGTCGAGTGCGTCCGTGATGACCGGATCGAAGCTGCGAATGCCACTGCGCGCGCCCGTTAGTCGGCCCATGCCGCCGTCGCCGGTGGTGCGGGATGCGATGCGCAGCTTGCGTCGCGATCCGGTGGGATGGGTGTCGAACGTGATCCTGACGCCGTTCGCGCCGCTTCTCGAAATGCCGACAAGCGCCCCGCTGCCGCCGCGTTGGGTGAAATCGATACCCTTGCCCGCACCCAGCGTGGATATGGCGATCTTGCTGTCATCAGACTCTATGTCGATGGCATCACTGTAGACCAGGACGTAATTGAGAGCGTCCTCCCAATATTCTTCAACGACACTGAGGTTTTGATCGTAAGCGCCGAACAGGTCGTTCGCGATATAGGTACCGTGGAGAAGCCCTATGCGGCGATAGCCGATTGCGTCGGGGTGATCGCCGTCGCCTGCAGCGTGGTCCACGAAATAGATCGAACCGAGGCAGCGGATCAGCGGGTTGCTGCGCTCAGCCATCAGCTGAGCCTGCGCGATCATGTTCGTCGCACCCGCACCGCTGGACCCACGATTGACCTGGCTAACATACATCCGGACTGGGTCAGCCTGTCCGGTGATGGCCCCGATATCTGCATTGAGATCGAGGCACCACTGGTCAAGCGCTCGGGCATAACGACCAGCGCTCAGGCCGTTGGCAAAATCTTGCTCGCCGTGCATCACCACAACACCTGGCACGATCGCGCGCCGACCTTCGCGGCGCGAAATATCGACGCCCGCTCGAACCGTGTTGAGCAACTCATTGTTGATCAGCGAACCGCGCTTCATCCCGTTGCGGGCACCAGCGCCGCCGAAATAGGCGTTGCCACCCAGACAGACCGAAGTGAAGATGATGCGTGGCATAAAACCAAGTCGAGCTTGGAATGTCGGCATCATCGCCAGCGCCATGCCAGAGTTAATCGTCTCCTTCGACCCAGTTGGGTTCGCCGTCTCCGTGACCTCGCACAGGTCCGAATAGTGGAGCGATAGCTTTCCGGTTGCCCACCAGGGACTGTCACCGATCATCTTGGCATAGCCAGGAAACGGCGGGACGGTCGTGATGGCTACCGCCTCCGGGTCGTTATTGTTGCCCTTTCCAAGGGACTGGCCGACTACGGGAATCAAGATGTCGACGCCGTTGGCGGGTGTAAGAACGGTCGTGCCATAAAGACCGTTGAACCCATAATTCTGGCGCAGCGAGGGAAGGCGCAGATCCTCGATGATCTGACCATTCTCCGCACGCCAGGCAGACCGGTCGCGACGGATGCCGCTGCGGAATGAGCCGTCCAGGTTCAGCGTCTCTTCGTCCCAATCGGCATTGCGCATCTCGGTCGCGGGGACGCCCGGAGCGTCATCGCGGACCAGTCCAGCCGGCGTTCGCCGCCAGACATGCTTGCGCAGGTCGGTGGCGGTTTTGAATGCGCCGTTGGAGTGATAGGTCACATCATCGAAATCTTCGATGCGCAGCGTGGCCAGCCCCAGTTCCGGCGCCTCCTGCCGGTCCATCATCCCCTGACGCGCGCGCCAGCTGCGCGCCTGGCCGTCCTTGCCACGCACGCGGCGGCCGGCGATGTCAAACGTCTCCTCGTCCCAATCGGCGTTGCGCAGCGTCGGAAGGCCTGAGCGTTGTTCCACGAGCGCCACCATTTCGGTCTTGAGGGCATCGGCCGCGCTGTTTCCCATCAGGACGCGCTGGAGCATGTCCGACTGGATTTTGCCGCCGATCGCGTTGGGATGCAGATCGTCCGTTCCGAACAGATCGTCATAATCGGCAAAGCTGGCGCCGAAGGACGGCTGCATGTCGACAAAGGCGATCTTGAGCTCGCGGGCGGTCAGCCGCGCGGCGGTCGCGTAATTCCGCATCGCCGGCCCCGTGGCGAGGCCATTCTCGCAGGGCACGGCCCAGAGGACCGAGGCGAGCGGCGAGACTGCGCGGATCATGCCCCGAACGAACACGATCATGGCCTTGCCATAGTCGCGCGGATCGGCGCTGACGCGCTGGTCGTTGGTGCCGATCAGCGCGATCCACTGGTCAATGCGCCCGCGATTGTCGAGCCGGCTGAAGGCTGCGATCAGGTCCGCGCGATAGCTCGCGCCGCTGGGGTGCAGAAGCGCGGACCACGAGCCGACCAGCCCGGAGCCGCTGACAGCCAGGTTGGACACGATGATCCCGGGCTGATCGTTCCGGGCAAACAGGCCGCCGAGCGTCACGGTGCCGCTGACGACTTCGATCTCCAGTTGCCAGGCGCCTGCCGGCGCGCCGTTGATCGCCGCTTTCTGGCCGCCGGTCGCCGCCAGCGAAAGCGCTGCCCATGCGCCGCCGTTGAAACGATAGCGCACCGCCGCGCCGATCGCGCCGGTATAGTGAAGCTCCAGCAGGGCGATCTGCGCAGTCGAGAAATAGCCGACCATGACCCGCGAGCCAGCCGTGCCAGACGTCGCGCTGCTGAGGTCGGGCGACTTGAAGTCGGTGCCATAGGTGCCGACCCAGCTACCCGAGAACGAGACCGCCATTTCGGCGGGATCGGCGCAGCCGCGGATTTCGCCATAGGCGTCATGATAGCCAAAGCCGCACCAGCCCGGCCCCGCATTGCCATAGCGCGCCTTCATCGCCCGCGTGAAATCGGTCGACCATGCTTCCTTGATCGCGGTGAAACTATCGCACGGCGAGAGGACGATATGATGCTGGAGCGTAGTGCCATCCAGATCGGCCGTCTGCGCCGACGCCAGGCGCAGCAGGTTCATGCGCGCGCGGCCGAGATATGGATCGCCCTCGATCGCAGGCAGATTGTCCTGCACCGTGTAAGGCTGGACCGGATAATCATCGTCGGCCAGCGAGATCCGCGAGCCCGGTCCGGTGCCGATCTGGACGCCGAACACGCTATGCGCGGCGCCCGAGAAGCTGGGGCCCATGCCGACCATCACATAACTGGCAGCCTTGGCCGCAACCTGAATGAGCAGGCTGTAGAGCCGGACGTTCGGCGCAAGCTGCCGCACCATCCGGATCGCCGCGTTGTTGAACTGGCTGATTTCGGTCTGCGTGCCGTCGGGGTGGCCGATGTACGCCGACCCATATTCGGTCGACGCGAAATTGTTGGAGCTTTCGACATACCACTGCGCCAGCAGCCACTGGCCGATCGCCACCGGCTCGGCAAAATCGATGCCGGTCACGACGCGGCCATTCACCGCGCTCTTCCAGCCCGCCTCGAAGCCGGCGCCGGTCAGGATCGGGCTGACGGGCGCGACGCGGGTGATCGGGTCGGAAACGAAGGGACGCGCATTGTAACCGTCCGTGCCCTTGCCGTTGTAGAGCAGGTTCGGCACCATCTTGCGCATCGGCTCGATGAATTCGAGGTCGCTGGTGCGGTTGCCGCCGTACCAGGCCGCCAGCACGTAGCAGCGGCCCGGATGCGCCGCATAATAGGCCTGCGCGCCGGTATATTCGACATAGGCGAACAGGCCATTGTCGGGCGAATAGGCCAGGGCGCCCGCGCTGCCCGTCCGCACGATCTTGCAATAGCCAGCGAGCTCGGCGCTCTCGGCATTGCTGATGGTCGGATAGGTGATGTTCGCCGAATGATTGTAGAGCGGCGCGATCGGCAGATAGAGCGCGTTGCGCGTCCCATAATAGCCATCGGTATCATCGATCGCGCGCAGCCCGTCGGGCGTGACGATGTCCGTATTGGTCCGGTTGGTCCAGATGACCTCTGCGCCCGTGAAGGGCGTATAGGTGCGCGCAAAGGTGGTCCCCAGGCCGACATGCAGTAGGTCTTCCTCGACCACCGCACCCGACGACTCCCGCTTGACCGGCGAAACGCTGGTCTGCGCCGGCGCGATCGAGGCGACATCGATATAGTGATAATCGGCCAGCAGCCCGGTCTGGTAAGGCAAATCGAAGGTGGTCAGGCCGTAATCTGCCGGGTCCACGACCTTGTAGACCTCGTTCTCGCGCGCGATCAGCATCCGCCCGTAGCGGATCAACCCGGCAGACGCGTCCACGATGACCGGCGTCTGATAGGTGACGCGATAGGCATTCTGCCGGTCGATGAGGTCGAGCAGCTCTTGCGTGTTGTTCCCCGCCGGTCCGGGAGGGCCAGCGAAGTTCAGCGACAGATCGTTCATGCGGTCGGACCTCTTACTATGGTCAATTCAAGATCGGCGATGAAGAAGCGGTCGGCGCCGGGCGGCGTCGCCAGCAGATCGGCAAGCATCGTGAAGCGGCCGGTGGTGTCGCTGATGCCGGCCAGTGTGGCGGGCAGGATCCTGCAGGTGATCTGCCGGGCCACCGGATTGAAAATGCGAAAGCCCTGATCGGCGTCACTGGCCGCCATCTCCAGGGTGAAAGCCTCAGGGTCAGCCGCCCAGCGCTCGAAAGTCGCCTCGAATATCCATCCGCTGATGTTCAGCGGTTCGGCCAGGCGGGCGCCAAGCGTCCACGTGGCATAATAGCCAACGCTTTCCTTGGCGGCGAAACGGGAGGGCATGGCGCATGTCTCCTCGGGCGGCAGAGCCGTCCGGTCTGAAGATGATGAGAGCTTGGAGAGGGGCGCTGTCAGGCGCCGGGGAATACCTTGATGATATAGCCTTCGAGGGTCAGGCTATCGGCGCCGTTGGCGAGCTGGCCCCGAATGGTCAGCACCTTGTCCGTGCTGGTGTCGATCGCAGACGTCGCGTGAGCCACTGTGCCGACACCATATGGAGATGTGGTGTTGCTGCGGGTGATCAACTGGGATGCTTCGCTGTTTCGGTTCGCGATGCGCATGAGCGCGCCCGCTTTGCCATTGCTACCCAGCTGCCAGGACTGAACCACCCCGCCATCCAGAACGATACTGACGGTCTTGACATTCGCATTGTCGGGGGCCGTCCAGAACGTCTGTACTTCCATCGACCCATTCGGACCCAGAGCACCGCCCGGCAATGTCAACGTCACAAAGTCATGCGTAGCCGTGCTGCCCGTCCATGCGGCCGACGCCGCACCATTCTGGGCCAGCATGTACGGCGCTTTCAACTCGGCCCGCAGCGCCGTCGCGCTGGCCATCGTCAACAGCGCCCGCCCCCATGACGTGGTCGCCAGTGCGGCGATGGCCGTCAGATCCGCGTCCAACGGCTGCTTTCCCGCCAGGGCGGCAGCCGTAGTCACGGCAAAGTTCGGGTCATCGCCCAGCGCTGCGGCAAGCTCATTCAGCGTGTCGAGCGTAGTCGGCGCGGAATCCACGATCAGCGCCGTGATATAGGTCGCCAGTTGCGACGCCAGCCAGCTCTTGTTGACGCCGCCCTCCAGACCGAAAATCTTCTCCGGTCCCGCCAGCGGTCCACCCGCCGGCAGGGCCGAACCCTTTGCGTCCGCCATATGATTATCCCAGCAAAAGTTGCGAGCCGTCTTCCAGCAGGAACCGGCCACCATCTTCGAGCAACATCCGCCCGCCACCCGTTTCCGCCGCTGGCGTCGTCACCGGACCCAGTATCAGCCTGTCGGTTCGTTCCGCGCCAATCTGGTATGATACGGCAGCCCAATAGGTGGTGCCCGCCATAACCCCTGGGATCAGCATGTCAGTGGCCGATCCGGTCAGCGTTCCGGCACTTGTCCAGGCGGCGTCATCCTCCGCATCCGGCGATGCCGATCCAGCCGCATAATCGAACAGGATGCTGGTCACCGTATCGGAATCTGCCGCGCCGGTGATCCGCAGCGCGGGCGCGGCCAAGCCGTTGCCACTCACCAGTTCAGCCGTCAGGGTCCAGTCGCCCCCGCCTGGCGCGCCGCTGAAATCCGGCGTCGGATTGTCGATCGCCACCGAACCGTCATCCAGCTCGTCATCGACCGTCCAACCATAGACGTCGGTCCTGATCTCGCGCAGCGTAAGCTGGTTCTGCCACCCCTTGTCCTGGCTATCGCTTTCGACCCGATAGATGATCGCCACCGGCTCATCGGGCACCGGACGGACGCCGTAACGCTTCGAGGTCCAGCGGATCCAGTCGCCATGTTCGACGCCAACCAGTCGCGGCGGCAGGGTCAGACTACGGGTGCGCCACAGGCGCCCCATTCGGCGCTTCATCTCGCCGACCCGCTGAGCCTGAGTGCCTGAGGTGCAGAGCGTCAGCGCGGGCTGCGCGACCTTGGCTTCTCCATCGGCCAGGATGTCCGCCGTGTCGCGCCGCACGGGCGCGCTGTGATCCTTCCACTGTTGTGTCGGCTCGATATATTTGACCGCGACCGTGTTGACCCATTCTGCATCGGTCTGGGTGCGGAAATCGCTGCTGTTGACGCTCGATCCGACAATGAGGTCATCGTCGGTGATGTCCCACAGCACCGGCTGCGCGGCTCCGGGCACGATCTCGATCGCCCCCTCGCGCTCGACTGTGTATCCGCCGCAGGCCGATGCGATGTCATCGTCGGTGTCGATGTACTTATCGTCGCCGCCGAACACGCCGCCGATCCGATATCGCGGCTCGGTGCCACCGCCTTTTAGCGCGACGGGCTCATCGCACAGGTTGGCAGGCGCGAAGACATTCTCCGGCGGCTGCTCGATGTCGGACAGGCCGCGACCCAACAACAGCATCGCCGGATCATCGACATGATCGCCGGCATAAATACCGCGCGCCCAGGTGTACCGGCAGTCGATCGGATTGTCGGTCCACTCGCGGGTCGACGGATCATCCCAGCGGTGGGCGCCCGATCCGCCGACGCTGCTATCCTTGCGCGCCTGATAGCAGCGAAGCCCTTTGACCACCCACAGGAACGAGGACCATGGCGAGCCGCTCGTCCAAACAGGGTTCTTCGCGTCGGACTTGTCAGCCTTCCATGCCACATAGACCTTGGCGACGCCGCGTCCGCGATCGTTCGCGGTCCATGTCGGCACGCCGCCAACCACTGGACAGTTCGCCAGCACCCAGGCCGGCACTTCATCGTCCCATGCGCCCGGCCGCCAATCGACCCGCAACTGGTTCTTGTAGCCGGCGACCAGCCCGTCGCCGGTGAATGGCACCCACTTGTCCTGTACATAGAAGCCGGTCAGGGCCTCGCAGCGATGATCGGCCAGCGCATAGATCGCAACCGTCCAGTCGGTTCCATATTTGCCGCCATAGTTGAAGATGTCGACCAGGCTGCCGCCGGTCGAACCTTCGCCGAAAATCCCCTCACGCGCCGTCTCTCCGATCGTCAGCGTGTTCTTGCTGGCCGTGCGCGCCTTCATGCTGGGCGCCAGCAGGATAGTAGCAACGGTCATGATGCCTTGGGCAATCAGCACAGGGTTCATCTGTGCGATCCCGACGCCGATCATTACTACGCCCGTGGCGATTCCTACGACCTTAGCCATATCCGCCCCTAGCTCTCGAAGGTCCAGGCGGCGATCATCGCCGAACGGGGGCGGCGCAGGGTGCCACGCTCCCCCGGGCCGGCAAGCGTCTCGCCTTCCACCAGCATCAACATCATGCCGTGATCGGGGCAGAAGACCCCGGCAGCGTCGCCGCGACGGGCCAAGGCTGGCGCGATCGGGATCATATGAGCACTGATCGCCGCTTCAAATCCGCCCAGCCGGGCAATTACCCGGGCGGCGCCCAGTTCGCTCGACCATTTGCGCCCGCGCATCAGATCAACCCCGGCCATCGCGCGCGCCGCGCCGGCATAGAAGCTCACGCAATCATTGGCCTTCGAGCCATAGGTGAAGGGCATGGAACGGCGCGCCGCCAGATAGCGGTCAAGGGCCTCGAAATCGCGCATAGGTCAGTCGGCCGACGAGGGCTTGCCGCCCTGATAGACGGTCTTGGTCCCGGCATAGCTGCAATGCTTGAAGAAGCCGTCAAGCGGGTCGATGGTGCGCTGGTCAGCATCGCTCCGCATCCGCTTTCCCCTTCGCCCCATGCCGCGCGCCGACGTCTCGATCGAGATCGTAATGGTCGACGTGCCACCGATGACATCTTCGACCGGGGCCGCATCGACCCTGCCCCGTCGGAAAACCCGGCTGTCCAGTCGCTGCCTGCCCGACCCGTCATAGATCATGCGATAGACCTTGGCCGGCGCCATCTGCACTTCGCTGGCGTCGAACAGGGCCGCAATATCCGGATCGATGCCGGACAGCGACAGGGTCATGGCCTGCTCGCTGGTGCCGACGCTGCCGCCAGTCGAAAGGCCGATACTGCCGTCATCGACGCCCTTATAAACGTCGCCGTCGATCTCCGTCGGGCCGATCCCGCCCCATACGAACACGGGTGGATCGCAATAAATGGCCAGCGCGCCGGTTACGATCGCTTCCCCGCTCGCAAGCGCAGCCAGCGCCTCCGCACTGTAATTCTTCACGGCAATGTCACCTGCACCGCGCTGATGACCCCACCGGCCTCCGCATGGCTTATAACGATGCGCGGCATCTTCGTGTCATCCAGCAGTTTCATGAGACACATCGGATTGTCGAGATGGGCGACGGCGCCCGCCGGCACCACATCATGGACGGACGGCTCCACCACGACGCTGATCGTGCCATCGGCATCGGCTTGGCTGCCGGTCGTGACAGCAACCAGAAATCTCCGATCGGCGCCGATATCATCAGGGTCGACGCTGTCCCATTTGAAGCCGATATAGTCGCCCCGTCCAAGCTTCAGACCGGATGGCACACCCTCCAGCGTCAGAACGGCGTCGCCCTGCGCATCCACTGACTGCGTCCATGCGCCGGCTGCGCCCATGAAGGGCGTGCCGCTGACGGTCAGCATATTGCGGAACCCCTTGCAGTGCGCCGTCGGGTAAGGACGGGACAGGTCATAGCCCAGAAACATTCGCTGCGCCCCGCGCCGACTGCGGTAGAAGGCGATCCATTCATCGGCCACGGGGAATTCGAGATTGGCCAGGTTCATCGACAGGGACCAGCGCGGCCAGCCGATCTGCACGCCGCCCATCCGGCCGCTCGTTTCCGGCGCCACCAGATCTTCGCGCTGGGGCTGGAAGGTCAGACCTTCCACGCCGATGGACGGCATTACGGCCAACTTCGCCATCAGCGCTCTGCCTGCAACATGCGGCCATAGCTCCGCTGGTTGCCTTCCACGACCGACGCTGCACCCTTTGCAGCGCCAGTTTGCGCCGCCTGGTCGTTGCCCTGCTTTATCGTTTCCCAGAATTGGTCATTGGTCATGACGCCCTGCATGTAAATATGCGTGTCGCCTCGCGACCGATCGCCGCTATCATCGTTACCGCGACGCACATTGACCGTCTCCCCGGCGGTGCCCCAGAATTGCACGAGGTTGGTATCGATCCCCGGCTTCCCGCCGATTTCGAAACTGCCGCCAGTCGCGAAGCCCGGGAGACCGGCGAACGCGCTGGATACAGCATTACTGTTGAGAACGATGTCGCTATTGCCGGAACTGCTGGTGCTACCCAGAAAGCTGGTGGCGATACTGAGGATAGACCCCAGCAGCCCACTACCCGAGCCGCCAGCCGCCCCCCCTTGCCCCAATGCTTGGCGGAACAGGTTGAACAGCGTGTCGGCAAGATTGTTCAGCGCCTCTTCCATTCCACGCGAGACCTGGTCCTTCCACCAGTTTTTCGCAAAGCCCTTCAGATCGCCGTCCATGGCAGCGCGGAAGCCACCCCGGAAAACATCACGCCATTGACCCTGCTGCCGGGCGGTTTCTTCCTCGTCCATCTCACGCGCCGCACGGTCGCGGGCTTCGTCCTCGCCGACCTTGCCTTCACCCTCCCGATAATATTGTTCGGCGCGGCGATTGAGCTCCGCTGCTCGGGCAGTTGCCCGCTGACGATCGGCGCTATCATTGCGCAGGCGCGAAAGTTCTGCCTCTCTCTCCAGGGCCTGCGACTGCGCCAGCTTGGCAGCAGCATCTGCGCGGGCAATATCAACCTGGACAAGATCATCCGCCGCCCGCTTCTGCGCCTCCAGCAGCGTCAAGCCCTTACCCTGCCAGAAGGTGGTTCGCTCTTCGAGATAGGCCTTGTCGGCTGCCAACCGCGCCATCTGCTCGTCGCCGCGAATCTCGGCCAGTTGCTGATCAAGGGCGTTTTCGGCGCGAGCAACTTCCCGCGCGTCATATTCCGCCTCCGCGGCCTTGATCTCCGCAATGTCTTTTTCGGCCGCTAGCTTGGCAGCGCTGGCGCTCAGCCCGGCATCTTCATAGTCACGCTGGCGCTGGAATATATCCAGCTTGTCCTGCAGCCGGCGCATCTCATCCTTGTCGTCGCGTGCGCGGGCAACCGCCATCTGCTGTTCGAGCGCCATCTGCTCGCGCCGGTTGGCCAGATCCTGCGCGGACGGGCCTTTCGCGCCCTTCGTCTTCTTCTTGTCGTCTTCGCCGAGATCGAGATCGACCGTCCCGAATTCGGGCGTATTGATCGAACGGCTATAGCCCTCCACCGTCTTGGCGATAGTTTCCAGCGTCTTCGCGCGGGACAGAAGGTCGGCTTCCGCCTGGTCGACCGCCTTCATGCCGGGGGCCACCTTGGGACTGATCAGGTCGCCCCGCGCACCCATCTTCACTTCGGACTTCGACTTGGAAAGGTTCGTCTTTGCGCGCTCCAGCGCCGCACGCGCGGCAATGACGTCGGCTTTCGCAGTGGCCATAGCCTGGAGCTCGGCGGCACGGTCCGCCTTCATCTTGTCGATCAACGCCTTGCGGGCAGCGCCGGTCGCGGACACCAACTGCAGCGTGGCCGCCTGCTGTTTGTCAAAAGCCGCACTGGCCCGGGCAGCCGCCTCCCGGGCCGCGCTATTGGCGGTCGTGGCGCGCGTGGACCAGAGGACCAGCAACGTCAGAGCCGTCACAACAAGGCCGATCCAGCCTGCCCATACCGTCATAGCCAGACCCACGGTTCGCAAGGCGACACTGACCCCTGATAGCGCTATGGCGAGGCGGCCGAGCAGAGCGACCAGCGTGCCGATCGGATTGATGAGGCCGGCCAGTACCGCTCCGAACAGCCCGAAGCCGCCGCGCAACAAGATGATAGGCGCGAGGATTTTCCCGATGCCCATCAACGCCAGGATCATCGGCCCCACCGCCGCCGTCAGTCCCCAGATTGCGACGATGACTTGTCGCACGGCAAGGGGAAGTTCAGCAAACCAACGCGTAATGCTGGTCAGCGCATCCTGAACCGAGGTAAAGACTGCGAGGATGCCGGTTTCACCCAGGGCGATCTTGAGTTCATTGAACGCGTCGCTCAATCGGTTGGACGATTCCTCCACCCCCTTGAGCTGTATGGCCAGCTTCTCGCCCGCGTCAGTCTGGCCGATCGAACGTTGCAGATCATCAAAGGCTTGGCCACCCAGACGCATCAGGCCAATAGCCGTGCGCATAGCATCAGCCCCGAAAATCTCGTTCAGCACATTGGTACGCGATCGGTCGGAAAGATTTCCGAGTTTCTCACGGAGCATGTCGGAGATATCGGCAAGCCCCTTCATCTTGCCGGTGGCATCGTAGAAGTCGAGCCCGAGCTTCTCCATCATCGCCGCAGCCTCTTTCGACTTGGGCGTCAAAGTGGTGATGAAAGTCTTGAAGCTGGTGCCGGCATCGGAACCGCTGCCAAAAAGAGCGGCGGTACCGGCTAGCGCCGTATTGAAATCCTCGAAGCTGACGCCCGCCGCGCCAGCGACGCCGCCACCCTGCGCGATAGCATCCTTGAAGTCGTTGAAGCCCAGCTTCGACGCATCAAGCGAACCGGTAACCTGGTTGACTACCGCCTCCAGATCGGACGTCGACTTGCTGAACTGGGACATGACATCAGTGACCAGCGCGGCCGAGGAACCGAGCTCAGCGGCATTGGCGGCCGCCAGGCGCAAGGTCTGTTCGAGCCCGCCGCCCAGAATGTCACGCGCGGACATGCCGGCAAGCGCCAGCGTCTCGATCCCGTCCGCCGCTTCTTTTGCGCCGCGTCCAACCTCAGGCCCCAGTTTACGGGCCGCCTGCGAAAGCGCTTCCAGCTGGTCGCCACTGATGCCGCGTAGCGCTGCATGGACATTGTTCATGGACTTTTCGAAAGCGCCGGCGCCGCGCTTGGTTACGACAGTCATGCCAGCGAACGATGCGCTGATCGTTGCCGTCATGCCGATCGCGGCATTGCGGATATTGCCCTCCAGTTCCTTGAACTGCGACATCACCTCTTTAGCGAAATCGGCCAGCACTTCGCGTGCATCTTCAAAGCCATCAAACCAGCCGCGAACATCAAGGCCAAGCTCGCCGTGCATCCCGCCGATTTTCATGTCATCCATGGGTGACCTCTTATGGAAGGATTCTTTATGCGGGCGAGATTTGCATTGGTCGCCATGTTGGCCTTGGCCAGTTGCGGACAATCGCCCAAGGCCGAAAGCTTCCAAACAGCCCAAACAAAATGTGATCGCTTCCCCGGCGTCGGGAAGGATCCTATTCCGTTAGAGTTTCAGGTCTCTCTAACCGGCGGTAGGCGACCACAAGTCAATATTGTCACGAACCTCCCCGAAGGTACGGAAGTCAATGCGACCTTGAAATCGCCCGGTTTTCCGCCGAATTATATTGCCCAAGACGAGGGCTCGGTAGCCTGCGGAAAGCTGCTTTTCGGACCATTCTCGAAGCAGGGAAATGAACTGCCATCCGGTTTATTCGAGCTGTCTGTAACGGCACCATTAGTGATTGTGCAGCCAAAGCCCGTGCAAAAATACCTCGGGACTGACTACAATGTGTTTCGTTCGGAATTAATCACTAAGAGGAAATCGCCGAGCGAACTAGGCGGATCGACTATAGAATGGAAAACCACCTTAAACTTTAGGCAACCTTCCTGATCTTGATCGGCGCTCCCGCTGCCTTCATTGCTTGGAAGGCGGCAAGCATTTCGTCGGTAGACTGTTTTTTGTTGGCCCTCGCCGGCTTCGTTAGTTCGTCGAGCGAAGGTAGCGGCTTGTTTTTGGGATAGCGGTGGAGGGCGGCGGTCAGTCGAGCCTGAAACGTCGCTACATCATGCTCCCGGCGGCAAGCGGCGCGATACCCGCGCAGCGTTGCCGCCAGGATGCGAGGGGTTTGATGCCAGAACGCGTCCGGGTCGCGCCCCGATTGCGCCCAAAGCGTCAGGAGCTTGAGCCAGTCCCAGCCCTTTTCCTCCGCGCCTTTCCCTCCGCACTCTCGTCTTGGTCGCTGTCAGCTTTGCTGGGCATGGCTGCCTGCAAGGCGGAACGGAGAGCATTTTTGATGCCCTCCAAACCGGCGTCGGACATGATTTCGCCCGCTTCGGCAAGCGACGTCTTGGGATGGTGGGTTTGGAGGCCGGCGCAGAAGATCGAGCGGAGCAGCCTGAAGCTCGGCTTGTCCTGGATCTGCTCGATCAGCTCGGCCACGCCAAAACCGGTTTCGTCTTCCAACTCGCAGAAGGCGTTGACGTCGAAGACGAGGGTGAAGGTGGAGACGCCGGCCTTGAACGACGCCTCCCCACGCAGCGGGTTATTCACCGGCCGCCTCCGTTTCCTCGCTCGACCATTTCACCCGCAGAGTGCCGGTGCGGCGATCGAGCATCGGGTTCGAGCGCACATAGTTGCGCACGATCAGTTCGCCGGAGATTTCCCAGGTGCCGTCGCCGTTCACCAGCACGATCTTGTATTCGAGGGGCCGGCCATAGGCTTTCGCTTTGCGGCAAAGGATATCGGTCGGCGAGCCGGGGATGTAGTTCATCACCAGGTCGGCTTCCTCGCCGTCCTTCAGCGGAGCATTGATATAGCTCTTGTAGCCGATCGTCTTCATGTGGCTGGTTTCGACCAGATCGGCCGTGCCCTCGGGCAGCGGGACCTCGGTCAGTTCGCCCAGCTCCACCAGGGCCGGGGTGCCGAGCGTCGGATCCCACAGCCAGAATTCGGTCAAATGACCGGTTTCAACGTCACTCATGTCAGGAGCCTCCTTCAGGCCGGTGAAAAGCGGATGATAAAATCGGTGGACGTCCGGTAGATCGGGCCATTTGCCGCCGGCTCGCTCAGATCGCGCGAGCCGTAGATCGACGCCGGACGAAAATAGAAACCATGATTGCGATAACGAGGCTGCAGCGTCGCAATGGTGGCGTCGCGCAGCTGCTGGGCCGAGATCACCCTGTTGGCGTAGGTATCTACCTGCAAGCGCCTGAATTGTAGCGCCTGAAGACCTTTCATAGTCTCACCGACTGTCGCAGACACCCAAGTCAGGACAACCGCCGGCAAGCCAGATCCCTGCGGCCGCAGAACCCAGAAAACAGCCTTGGAATTCTCATAATCCGCCAGCTTGGCGACGACGGGTGCCGCCTCGACAAGACGAAGCCGCAGAACATCCTCAACGTCCATGATCAGGCAGCTTTCTTGATATCGGCCCAGAGGGAATGCCCCATCGCGCGGCGCACTTCCTCACGGCTATTGTCCAGTGCCGGGCGCATGAACGGATGGGCCGCCGAGTGAGACGTGCCGAATTCCACCATGTGACCGTAAAAGCCCTCGCGCCGCGACGGGCCGATATAGACCGTGGAGAAGAAGCGCCGCTGCGACACGGCGGACGAATTCAGCCCGCCGTCGAAACTGATTATGATGCTGTCCTGAAGGTTGCCCGTCAGAACCGGTACAAGCCGCCTTGCCTCCGCCTGGACGATTTCCGCGCCAGCCAGCAATGAGCGTTCGCGCGCCTCAGGGGACACCGCATCGCGGATCGCCACCAGCTTGCGGTCCATCGCGGCCAGGCCGACAAATTTCAATTTGGCACACTCTCCGCTGTAATGCGGAAACCCTCATTGGCACCCAGCGGCACGATCGCGCGGATGTCCCACGCGGGCCACTTTTCTGGATCGGCACCACGAATAGGGAAATACAACCGATTTTGAACGGTCAGCGATCTGGTCATGCTGTTGTCCAGCACATCGAACGACGCCTTTTGCGTAGCCCCATCTTCAGCGGACGCGCGCTGCTCATCCGCGGAACCAAAGTAGATGCTGGCGCTGGCCTTACCGAGCAGCGCCCACTGTTCTCCGACCGTGGCATGTCCGCGTCCGTCTATGCCGGCAACCTTCTTCTTGAAGGCAATGCGCTTATTCCGACGCCCCGAATCTAGCGACATCAGACGTATACCCGAAAGGGCGACAGAAGGTTCTGCACTGTCGTCGACATCGGCACGGCCTGCATCGCGGTACCGGTCGCGATCGTGGCGCGCGCATGCCACATGTCCCCCACCATCAGCAGGACCGCCTGCTTGATCGGCTCGGGGACGTTGGGCACGACAGGATCGGCGCCGGGGTCGATGGCATAACCGGCGCGGTAGCGGATGCGCACGGTCTCGGCATGGCCGCGATAGGCACCCGGCGTCGGCCAGGACTTGCCCCAAGCGCAGCCGAGATCGCGACCGAAAAGTTCATAGGTGTCTGGATCGACCAGCACAGGCTGGCCAGCGCCGTCGAGATAATGGACCGACACGATGTCCACGATCGGCTGATAGGGCAGCCGAATCAGATCGCAGAAGCCGCACATGCGGGCTTCGAGCGTCTGGAGGCCAAGGGCCCGGCCAAGCCAGCCGTCAGGGCCGTCGATATGCTGGGTCGCAGCTTTCACCAGCCGCTCGACCATCTCGCGCTGCTCTTCATCGCCATCGAGGCGCAAATGCTGGTCGGCCTCCTCCCACGTCACGACGGGCGCGGGAGGGGTGATGACGATGACGCGCATCAGGCGATAACCGTCGCCGTCTCCGCCGACACCGCCTTGACGATGTTGGCGGTGTTGAGGGTATTGGTGGCGGTCACCTCATAGGTGATCTTGGCACCGACATCACCAGCCTGAACGACGTAGGTGGCAGCGGTGGCGCCGGAGATTGCCGCGCCATTGCGCAGCCATCGACGGGCGCTGACCGTCCCGTTGCGGATCGTGCCGCTCGCCCCGGTCAGCGTCTGGCCCACCTGCGCGGTGCCGGTGATCGACGGCTTCACAGTGAAAGCCGGCGCGCACATGAAGCCGCGCGAGCGGCGAGCGGAACGGCCCATGATCAGGCGTCCTTGTTCTTCGGATCGGCAGCCTTCTTGTTGCCGCCTTCCGCCGCCTGCTTTTCGCCACCCTCTTTCTTCGAGGGATCAGCATCGATCGAATGCTGGTCGCCGGCCTTTACCTCAGCCGGAGTCGCTTCGCGGACGAGGCTCTTCTTTTCCAGCTCGGCAAAGCGAGTGCTGGAAATGTTCTTCAGGATCATGCCGGCGGCGACCGAACCGTTATCGCCATAGTGATCATCCAGAACCATCGCGTTCTTGCTCATGACTTTCTCCTTTCGGGTCATCAGCGCGGGGGTGCGCCGATGATCGGAAAGGGGGTCCATCGGAATTACGATGGACCCACCTCCGTCAGGTCAGGCGATAACCAGCGAACCCTTCACCAGAGCCGCCGGGCGGCGCACGACGAGCGCCAGGCGCTTTTCCGCACGAACCGTGAGCATGTTCTTGATGAAGTTGTCGCGGTCCTGATCCGAGATGCGGACCTCGGTATCCATGCGGTCGAAGATTTGGCCGGCCAGCTTGAAATTGCCGGTCAGGAAGTTGTTCGCGCCGATGCGCTTGGTCGACACGACCGGACGGCCCCACAGGACCGGACCGGCCACGCCCTGCGGATTGGCGAAGATATAGCCGCCGGCCGCGTCCTTGGTCAGTTCGATGTTCGCCCACTGGGTGGGGTGGATGACGATACCGTCGGGGGCGAAGTCAGCCAGTTCGACCTGCAAGATGGCAAGGCGCAGGCGGTCGATCTTGGTTTCGCCCGAGATCGAGACGCCCGACGGCTGCGCATATGCGGTCGCCTGGGTATAAAGGCCATTCAGGTGCTGGCCGGTGCCGTCGCCAAGCAGAAGCTCAGCATCTTCGACGTCGTCCAGGCCCCAGCGCAGTTCGCCGTCGATCAGGCTTTCCAGCTGCGGGATATCGTCCATGGCCTGGCGCGAAACAGGAACCCAGTGCGCGATCGTGCGCACCGGCGCGTCGTCCACGTCCCATTCGTAGACCGATTCCGGCTTCTGCGCACCTTCCGCGACCGGCGCGGCGTTGTTGGTGCGGGTCACCTGCTTGGCGAACTCGATCGAGTTGCCGTCGGTGCGGCCGGGCGTCAGCAGATCGCGAACGCGAAGGCCCATGCGGGGGATGCCCACGATGTCGGTCTGGCGATCGGGGCGGATCAGGCCGCCGGCAGAGCCGGCCGCCGTGGTGACCGCCTTGACGCTGAAGCCGATGGTGCCCTTGCAGCCACCGTCGACATAGGCGCGTACCTCGTCATGATTGGCGACTTCGACGCCCAGGCTCTTCAGCGCGGGCTGGTCATCATCGCCACCACGGCGCGACTGGGCCAGCTTCTGCGACAGTTCGGTGATCTCGCCGCGCAGGCCTTCCAGTTCCGATAGGGCCTTGTCCGCCTTTTCCTTCGTTTCGGTCGAGACCTTTTCACCGGCCTCGCTCTTCGCCTTGAATTCCTTGGCGAACTCCTTCACCTCGCCGAGCGTGTCGCCCAGCTGCTTCTGGAGGCCCTCCAGCGTCTTGTCATCGTCGCCTGCGGCCTTGCGGCCAAACTCAAGCGAACGGGCGCCAGCGGCCAGCGCCGTGGCGGAAGTCAGCATGTTCATGGGAATATCCTTTCAGGCGGACTTCAGCGAGAAGCCGGCCAGGGTGTCCGAGAGGCCCTTGAGGGCCGGGGTGATCGTCATTTCGCGCTCGGACTCCCTCCGGCGCAGGTCGGTAAGGCCATGGCTGACGAGGCCAGCGGCCCGGCTTTTCGAGAAACCTGCCTCCCGCAGGAACTTCTCAAATTCGCGATCGGTGGGCAGTTCGCCGTGGGCGAGCTTGAATTTGACGGCTTCGATCCGCGCATCATCATTTGCGGGAAAGGTCACGAGGCTGATCTCGACAAGGTCGAGCTTTGTCAGGGTGCGGATGCCGGTCTTTTCGTCATAGGACGATTCCCGCACCCAATAGCCGATGGACAGGCCGGTTACGGTGCGGGCCTTCATATGGGCATAGGCGCGCTTTTCCGTGTCGCCGGCATCAAGCAGGATCTGTCCTTCGCCGAACAGACCGTGATCGTCTTCCTTCAGGTTCGACCATGCGCCGATCGGCTCGCTGCTGCGATGCTGCCACAGCACGGGCACCGGGCGGCCCTTCGCAGCCAGTTCGGCCAGGCTCTCGGTGAAGGCCCCCTTGGCGACGACTTCCTGATAGCTGTCGACCACGTCCCAGACGGAACCATAGCCGTTGAACTTACCGTCTTCCGAGACCGCCTTGATCTCGAAATCGAAGTCGCGGACCTTGAGGGCGCCGCTGTGCTTGCGGCCATATTCAGGATGCAGGCGCATCGTCATTCCTTTCTATGCGGCCGGGCGTTCAGCTTCGCGTCAAGGCGGCTATCGATGGCGGCGTCGAAGTCGCCGCCGAAAAGCAGGTTCATCAGCGCCGATCGGGCGCCCTGTTCTGGCGCGTTGACCTGGCCAAGCATGTCGAGCGGGACGAGGTTCGATTGCACCGTCAGGAAATCGTCGCCCGGCAGCGAGGGCAGGTTTTCGCGGTTGCGCATCTCGCCGCGCGTCATCACGCCGTTCTGTCCGAAGGCCGAATACAAGGCGGCGCGGGCCGCACTGTCGGCGGCCATCAGCGCTTCGCGGTTAATCTCGGGATAGACCTTCTTGCGTTCGGCGGCAGGCAATAGCTGCTTCTTGACCGCCTGCTGGATGTTGGTCAGCAGCGGATTGAGCAGCAGCGTCTGCCAGCCGAGCAACAGTTGCTCGATACCACTGCCCCACATCGTCTGGCCCTTTGCCGCGTGCCCGATAAGCATCGGCAACACGCCGAACCAGCGACAGATTTCCTCGACATCCCAGCCGCGAGATTCCAGCAACTGAACCTCGGCCGGGTTCATCTTGAGGCCGTGGAATTTGAAATCCTTCTCCAGCGGCACGACGCGACCGCGCATCGCCTCGCTGCTCCATGCATCAAAGATCGCCATTAGGTCGGCGCGCTGATCGGGCTTCATGCTGACCGAAGCCGTCTCCATGAAGCCCGCGATCTGGAGCCCGCTGCGGAAAGTGTCGGCAGCCGTCTTGTTGGCAGCCATGGCGCTGCCCAGTGTCCGCCGCCCGAATTCGATCGCGGAAAGCCCGACATCGCCGCCCAGGGTCAGGCCGCGCAGGTGGAAAACCTTGTCCGCCGGCAACTCCTCGGCTTTGCCGCGATCCTGATAGATATAGACCCGCTCATTGAAGCGGTTCCGCTTGACGGTCACGAGGTCCGGCGCGATCGGCGTTAGCGCCGTCACCCGGCCGCCCAGCGTCTCCTTTTCGGCATAGGCGTTGCCCCAGAGATCCATCGCGGCGACCTGTCCTGCCCAGAATTCGGCGGGGGTCTGATCGCGGTTCGGCTCCTCATGGACGAGATCGTATAGCCAGTGATCCGGGCGCGATTTCCGGCCGCCGTCAGCGGACTTCTCGAACACGCCCATGCCCATCGAGCCGACGACATCTGATTTAAGCCGGACGCATGCCCAGGCGGCAGGAAGGCCCAAAGTCGTCTTGGCGGTGACCGACTGGCCCGCGCTGTCGATGCGCGACCCATAAGCAATCGCCTTGCGCGACGGCTCATCCTCCGGTGCGCCGCTCAGCTTGCCGTTCTGGCCGGTGCCGAAAAGGCGAAGCGTGGACCCGACCCAAGTGCCGATACCCATCAGGCGGCGCCTGCGAGCTGAGCTTTCAGGCGGGCGATCGTGTCGTCCAGGCTCTCCTGCTCTTCCGGCAGCATCTTCGGCGCGAGCGAATGCACGGTCGCATCAACGCCATCGATCTTGCTCATCGACATTGGCGTCTCCTTCTTCGGCAAGATCGAGCCATCGATACGGCGGTCAACGACCGCATTGCCGACGCACCATGTCATCACCGGATTGTTGTCGTGGCGGAGCAAATGCGGGCCGCCGATCACACGGTTTTCTAAGTTGCGCGCCGGGTCGGTGACGTTCTTGGCGTTCTTGGGCAGGATGGAGGCGAAGCCGTTGCCATCGTCCAGATCGTCATTGAGCCTCACGGCCATCTCTTCCGCCGCGGCGAAATGGTCGAACACCGCTTTGTTGACCCGCAGGACCGATTTCAGCCGGCGGATCAGGCGCTCGACACGCTTCTGATCGACCCAGTCGCCCGGCGTGAGGATCAGCTTTCCCTCTTTGTGCCACTGGCGATAGAGCGTCACATTGTTGCGGTCGCTCTGCCCTTCTCGGTTCAGCACCGCCTCAGGCAGGAAGAACCATGTCTTGAGCAGCAACTGATCGTCGGCGGTGACAGCGGAAAGCGCCACCGCAGTGAGATCGCTCTTGTGCGCAAGGTCGGCGCCGATGTCGCAATCCAGCCCGGCGAAGTCGCGGAGCCGGAGACTGCTATCGCCGCATGCGATCCACTGCGGCACGCTCAGCCAAGCTGTCGCGGCGGACATCCACCGATTCAGGCGCTTGGTGAAGAATTCGCCCTCCTCGCCCGGCGCGCCCTTCGCCTTCACAGCCAGCCGTCGCATTGATGCGAGGCTGGGCGTGATCGGCATCAGCGGGTTGGCTTTGGGCCAGTTCTTTTCGTCGTAGGGATCGTCCCCGACCTTCCGCTCCGGGGTGAAATCCTTGGGGCCATCCAAGGTGAAGATGATGCCGAAGACGTGATCCGCGATCAGCGACCGCTCCAGCATCTTCGTCGTGAAGGTCCGTTGCTCGAAGCAGACGCCGTCCAAAATATAGCCGGCCGTCGTGATCTTCCAATAAAGCGGGTTGCGCCGGGCGCCGTCGGCGGAATGAACCACGTCGTAGAGGCCGCGATCCTTATGGGCGTGCAACTCGTCCAGAACCGCCAGGTGGGGATTGTGCCCGTCCTGCGTCGCGGACTTGGAATTGATGGTCTGGATCGTCCCGCCGTTCATGTCGCAGGTGATCGCCCGCGCCCACGCTTTCAGCGCGAAGGCTTCCTGAAGGTCCGGCGTCTTCTGCACCATCAGCTTGGCGGGGTTGAAAACCTTCTGCGCCTGGGCGCCGGTGGTCGCGCCGATCAGAACAAGCGGCCCCGGTTCGTCCTCGCAGCATGTGCAGTAGAGGACGACACCAGCAGTCAGCGTCGACTTGGCGCCCTTTCTCGCCATCTCGATATAGGTGTCGGTGAAGCGGCGCAGGCCGGTCGCCTTTTCCCGCCAGCCGAACACCATGGCGAGGATGAAAATCTGAGCCGGCTCAAGCGTCAGCGTCGGCGTTTCCCAGCGCCCCTCGACATGGGGCAGGCCTTCAATGAAATCGCAGACGTCGTTCGCATACCAAGGGTCGAACTTGTAAGGCCAGTCCTTCTGCTTCGATCGCTTCAGATCGTCCAGATGACGCTGGCCCGCCAGGCGGACCCATTTGCAGTGATGGACCTGTTGCTTGTCTGCCGCCGCGCGCTTGGCATAGGCAAGCGCGATAGCGGCAAAGTCACGACCGGTTTCCGGCGCCGTTGCGGGCGAAGCGATTTGCTGGCTTCGCGCCATTCCCACCTCCAACGCCGATCCGGCTCTTCGGACCGGCGATGCGCAACAGTTCTTCCATCTGGCGCAGGTTCGTCAGGTAGGCGGCTGAGGGCAGCTCTCCGCCCGACGCAAAGGCCACGCGCACTTCCGCTTCGAGCGAGCAATAGCGGGCGAACAGCGCGCTGTCGGCTTCCGTGATTCCGGCCGCCATGACGCGGCCAATTACCTCCTGCCAGACCTCGATCGCGCCAGCCGTCAGATAGTCCGGCTGGATCGGCGGGTCGCCGGGGACGATGATCTCTGTCTTGACGCCGTCGCGCACTGGCTGGAATGTGCCGCGCGCCAGTTTCGTGCTGGGCGTCTCCGCCTTCGGTCCGCGCTTCATCGCCGGGCCTCCTGAAAATTAATCGGCACGCAAATTTAATTCGCACCGAAATTTTAATCTGCACGCGCAGAAAAAAGGCTCCACGCTCGGTCCCTGGCGGAGAGCCGGTGGACTTTGCCACCGCCCCCTACCTATGGACCCATCGGCGGGCCGGGTGGGCGTCGTCGCGGGTCAATCCATCACCCTTTTCAATGTTGCAGCGCCGGTGCGCACAGGCAACGTTGCTTTCGATGTGGCGACCGCCGCGGGACAGGGGTATGACGTGGTCGATCTCAGGGGCCTCCGCAGCGAATGTCCCGCGCAGTTCACGCGGGGCATCGCCGCCGCAGATGTGACACCGCCATCCATCGCGCTCCATGATCCGGATCGGATTGATGCTCGCGGGTGCTGCGTCTCCATAATCGCGGGCTCGCTCCTTGCCCTTTGCTGCCCGCTTATGATGCCTGGCCTTGCACGTATCCGAACAGAAGGCTCGACGCTTGTCTCCATACTCGGCAGTGAACAGGCGCTGGCACTCACCGCATGAACGCTCAGGCTTTGGCCCTTTCCGCATTTTATCGTGGTGCTGGCCTGAGCAGTGAGGGCTGCAATATTTCGCCGAAGGCTGAGCCTCGAATGCCACATTGCAGTTCAGGCACACATGCTGCCGTGCCGCGTGGCGCTGCGCCTGGATGAGTGCGGTACGCTGCTCACTGGCAGCTTGCCTGTCCCTGCGAAGGACCTCGAAGCCACAGGCCCGAGAACAGCAGCGATTGCTATCCTTGTTGCCGCGGCGACGGGGAGCAAAGGTTGAGCCGCAGCACTCGCATACGCAGGTGCTATCGGCTATAGCGGGTGAAGCCATAGCGATCCTCCCGTGATCGACTGGGGTGAGGCCCGGTCAAGTGTGTCACCACTTGGTCGGGCCGAATTCATTTAATCCAGAGGCCAGCCGTCTGGCGCAATGATCCGGCGCAGGCGCGGCGGCCGGGCGCCACGGGCGCGGGCCGCTTCCTCTGCTGTCTTGACGTCATGACAGGGCTTGCAGATGCCCTGATAGTTTTCACGCTCGCCTGTGCCGCCTTCGCTCAGCGGCTTGATATGATCGGCTATGGTCGCCGGGGTGATGCGCCCGCGTGCCTGGCATGGCCGGCACAGCGGCTCCTCCCTCAGCACGATCTCGCGCATGCGATCATGCTCGCGCCCATATCCGCGCTCATGCCTGCTCTTGCGGGTGCTGGCCCATGCCTTGGCCCGGGGCTTCTGCTTGAGGCTAGGCGGGCGGCTGGGCATCAGCGCGTCGGGCGGGGCGGAGGCGGTGCTCCGGGTGGCGGGGGCGGCGGCACCTTCGGTTGATGGACGCCATAACCGCCCCGCTGGCGTGGCGCGCCGCTATCGGCGATGACTAGGGCGGCGATGATAATCGCGATGGCGAGGAGGGTGCAGTCGCTCATCACGCCTCCGAACTGGTTGCCACAGCGGGATTTGAACCCGCGACCTTCAGCTTATGAGGCTGACGAGCTACCGGACTGCTCTATGCGGCTATGGTGCTAGGAGAGGGAGTTGAACTCTCAACCGACCGCTTACAAGGCGGCTGCTCTACCGTTGAGCTACCCCAGCGATTTGTTATTCTGGCTCAGCAACGACTCAGCGGGAGGTGTTATGAGCACACCGGATGACGTGAATTATCTGTTGCGGCGTGCGCAGCAGGAGGCTCGCAAAGCCAGAGAAGCCCTACAGAGGGGCGACCACATGATGGCCGTTTATGCCCATCGCGAACTGGCCACCCGATACGAGGCAGCTGCCGCCTGCATCGCTAGGGAATTAACGAAGCACTGACACGAAAAAAGACCCACGCTGCGCACGTGGACCTTCTCCGGACACAATGGTCCTAGGGCTTTTTTGGGACATTTCGGGGCCACTTGCAAGCGGAAATCGTCATGCAGCCTCCTCTTCCTCACACCAGCCGAACCGGGCACGAATGATGTCGGCGATATCCGCCCAGTCCTTGAGGATGCCGCGCTCGTCGAGGAACTCGGGGTCGATATCGCGGGGATCGGCATATGCGATATCTGCCTCAGCCTCCTCGATCGCCGCGACATGCTCGGTGTCGATCACTGGCCTTGCCGCTCGGGATGGCCCGTCCAGCCAGACGGGATCGCAGGGCTGTCCAGCATTCAGCGCCGCAATGGTGTCGCGGTCGGCGACCGAGAACGCATGGGCGACGCACAGCGGCCACCGGTTGAGCGCTTCGATCAGGAAGCGCTTGGCCTTGCGTTTATGGACCCGATAGCGGCCAGCCGCGACCGAATAGCCGATCGCGTCGCCCACGATCATATCCAGCACCAACTGCTTGGGCATGGGCAGCATGTCGCGCCAATAGCCGTATGCCAGATGCAGCCGCACGCGCAGCACGCCTTCCGCCGCCCGGCCACCGCCCCGCGACTGGTCGACGCGCGCCTCAAGGCTGGCGACCTTGATGCCGACGTCCGCCTCCAGGCTGCGATAGACGTTCGCGATCTGGGCCGCCCATTCGAGCTGGTCTTTGTCGATCGTGCCATTGCGATGCAGCTGGATGAGCGCGCCGTCATGCGTGCTGGTCGAGCGCTCCCATGTCTCGGGCGTCCCGTAGGCCTTGTGGTTCCACGCCTCCCGGATCTGCACGGCCTCTTCAATGCCGGGCTCCAGACGCATGGGCCGGTCCACCATCTTTGGCTTGCGTCGTCCGGTGCGCTTGCCCTCCATCACACGCTCGACCGGACGCGGATGCCCGAGCACCAGATGCTCGATCCGCTGCTGTTCGCGCTTTCGCGCCGACGCCAGCCGCGCCATGCGGGCATTGAACCGCTCGACGCCGGCCGGGTCTGCCGCATAGGCCGCCGCCAGATCGGCACGAGCCTTCGCGATCCGTTCTGCCCTTGTCATCGCACTCACCGCCTCAACCTCCCAATATCGTCAATCACGTCATCGATGCGCTCGACGGCCTCGCGTCGCATCTCGGCCGCCAGCGTCGGCATGGCGCCGTTCATTCCTTTGATCAGCAGCTTCACCGCGCTCAGCGAGGCGACGATGTCGGCGGGCGTGGGACGGCGGCTCATGGCATGAACCTCGCTGCCGGACCGCGCGAGCGCCCGCCCAGCCGGTCCCGTAGCGCCGCCTCATCAGCATCGGACAGGTAGCGGGACGGTTGCGTCTCGACCTCGTCAGCCATCCGCTCGCCCCAGATCTCCAGCCGCAGCGCCCGATATCGCCCCGCATAGATGACGGAGGCGAATGCCACGCCGCTGCATATGCCAGCCGCAAAGACCAGAACGAGGGCGACGGTTAGGGTCCAGTCGGTCATTCAACATCCGCCCAATCTGTGCCGGGCTCAGGCGGAATATCCACCGAGACGGCAATGTGATCATTTTTGATGGCCATGCGGTTCGCCAACGCGAAGGCGGCGAGCTGGCCGGTGTAATTCAGGTCGTTGTCGCCGAATATGCGAAGCCGCTTCACGATCGGCGGCGGCGTGAAGGCCCTTAGACCGTCAGCGTTGATCAGCGACCACACCGGAACGCCGAAGCGCTGCTGCGCCCGCAATGCCGTCTCGATGCCCTCCGCTACGCCCATTTCCTCGGCCGCCGGCGACAGCTCAATGAAACTGCCGTGTGGGGTTTTTCCGGGCATCATCTTGCGCGAGCCGCCGTTCAGCTCGGCCTTTCGCCCTGCCGCCAAGTAAGTCCGGTGTAGCGTCAGCGGTTCCCCAAGCGGATCACGGACCATAGCGATCATGGCCGCGAGATGATCAACGGGCGCGCCAGTGACCTTGAGCTTCGGGATGAAGCGCAGAGCCGGACTGAACGGCGGATCGATGCGGCGCGACATCAGGTATCGTCCCGCATCGTCGGTCTCGGCAACAGGCGCACTCTGTCGCCACATTTCCCGCAGGATCTCGACCCGGCGCTCGTCCGACATTGCTCGAGGTGGGCGGCGCTGCTCAGCGTCCGGCGCAACCTCCCGGATCATATCGGCGGCTTCACGGAACGTTTTTCCATGAACCCGCATCACCAAATCGACACCGTTACCGGCCCCGCAGGCGTTGCAGTAGAACGTCCCACGCCCGTCCTTGTCATCGAAGCGGAAGCGATCCTTTCCGCCGCAAGCAGGGCATTTCGTGTGTTTGCCGGTCAGGAACTGGGGCGATATTCCTAGTCGCGGCAAGATGGCGTGCCAGCGATTGACGCATTGCTCTGAAATGCCCGTCATCATGCCGCCCTGCTTTTTGCGTAGCGGATCTGCTGAGAGCGCACATAGGATCGAACTTCCGGCCCGGCGATTTCCATGGCCGCCCGATTGAGCTGGTTGGGCCAGACGCCGAACTTGCTGCGATACTGCTGGGAGGCCCACCCGGATTTATATCCGCGCTCCATGGCGAGATAGTTCAACTCCGCCAGCCACCGTTGCTTGTCGACCATAGTTGATTTCGCCCTCTTGGCCTTGCCCGGCGTGACTTCGACCAGCTCGCCATCCTCTTCCTCGATCTCGGATTGAGCGTTCGGCGTGAAACCGCAGACCGGACATTCCCGCACCTTGGGCGGCTTGATGAACCCGCAGCCTGGGGCGGAACATTCCTTGGGTAGCGCCTCTCTGCGCTCCGATGCCCCCCGTTCGCCGCGCTTGCCGGTGTCCAACTCGCCACGGCTAAGGTCGGTCACGAAACCCATGCGCAGCGTGTTGTCGGCGTGATCGAGGATGATGCAGTCGGGCATCGGCGGGTTAACTCGCAGGCCACGCCCAACCATCTGGACGTAGAGCATTTCCGAGCGGGTTGGACGCGCCAGGATGACGCACCCGATCGCCCAATCAACGCCCTTCGTCAGGCATCCGATGTTGCAGACGACCTTGATTTCGCCCGCGTCGAGCTTGCGCCGGATCGCATGGCGCTCACTGGCGGGCGTGTCCTTGTCGATGTACCCGGCCGGGATGCCCGCGTCCTCGAATCGCAGCTGAACCTGTTTGGCGTGAGCCCGATCGACGCAGAAGCACAGGGTCGGGCGATTTTCCCCAAGCCGTGCCCATGTCGATACGATGTCCGCGATCAGTTGCCCATCGTTCATAGCGTCGGCGAGCTGGCCCTCGTGATAATCACCCCGCACGATCTTTACGCCTGACAGGTCAGGATGGTCGGCAGCGAAAACACGGAACGGGCAAAGATACTCGCGGTCGATCAGTTCCTGCATCCGCACCGGGGCGATTAGCTTCTGGTAGACGTTGCCCATGCCCTTTGCCCACGGCGTGGCGCTCAGGCCGATGAACGGAACCTTCTCCCATTCGGGCGAGGCCATCGTCTCGGTCATGAACTTGTACATGCAATGCGCTTCGTCGATGATGACGAGGTCGACTTGCGGCATGCCCCGGTTCTGCAGGGTCTGCACCGAAGCGACCTGAACCGGACGCGACCAGTCAGTCATCGGGTGGTTCGCCTGGATCACGCCGATTTCGCAGATGCCTTCGGCGTAGAAGGCCTGCACGCTCTGGTCGATCAGCGAGATAGCATCGACCACGAACAGGACGCGGTTCCCTTTTTCCCTAGCCATGCGGATTATAGCCGCAGCGATCACGGTCTTTCCCGCGCCGGTTGGCAGGTCGAGCACCAGCCGCTTGATGCGTTCCCGCCCGATGGCCTCGCGGAGCATAGCGACGGCGCCGGTCTGGTGGGGGCGAAGCTCCTTCATGCCGAAGCCCTCGCGTGCGTGCGTGCGCATACGCGTAGGTAGTTCTCTCCTACGTAGGTCGCCCTACTGGCTAGGTTCTTTCTTCTACCTCCATCCTCCATCCTCCATCTGGCGGAAGATTTCCCCATCGGTTCCGAACTGGTGGGGAAATGGTTCCGAACTGGCGGGGAACCAGTGGGGAAACGAGCGTCCTTAAGCATCGGAAGGTTCTCCACCGTTGCGAGTTGAGCGCGCCCCAGTGTTTACCCAGTTCCGAACTTCGGATGTCTGAGGGTATAGCGAGTTCGGCTTTTTAGGGCGTTGAAACTGTTGGAAGTTCCGAACCGCTCCGTAATTACGATCTAATATTTCGTATCGCATCACACAGCCAGCTTCGGCGAGTTCTTCTAGAAGCGAGGCAGGATCGACATTGTCGATCGGCATCAGCCTCATCTTTATCTTAAGCGGCGCCCATTCGAACGATCCCTGATCATCGCATTCATTCCAAATGCCAATGAATAGCAGGCGGGCGAAAGGTGACAGGGAGACGAACCGCTCGTCTGTCCATAGGCCGGGATGGACCGATCGTATGCGGCTCACTTGCGCACCCGCCCAGTCCGATATTTCGGCTCAATAAAGTTCGGTTCGGCAAATTTGAGCTGGTAGAGATTTTTCCCGTTCCCAGCCCGGGAAATACGCCCCAAGTATCCGTCATATTCGAGATCGTTGAGCGCCCTCAGGATCGCGCTGCGAGACGCTTTCGTCCTCGCAACGAGGCTCGAAAGACTATGGTCTGGATCATGGCTAAGGCAGGCTAGAACAGCCGTTTCCACCTTGTCGGTGCGGCGAGTGGCGAAGGCTACCGCCATTGCGCTCAGCGCTTGGGTTTCGTCTCGCATCGGCGTTACTCCGCCTCGGCGAGATATGCAAGAGCTTCCGGGGGAAGCGTCTTGCCGCGTCTCCGAGCCATCTCCAGAAGGGGCGGACGGCGCCAACGTGGGATCGCCCCCTTTGCTTTCCAAGAATGGACTGTTTGGACAGGAAAGCCGGTGTCAGAAGCGATGGCGGTCGAGCCTCCAAGCGCCTTGAAAATAAGCAGCGTGACATTCATGCCGCTAAAATATCCGATAAGCGGATTTTGTAAATGCCTCGTTATCTTTTTATCGAAATAGGCTGCAAATTAATCTTTCGGTATAGCGAAGCCATGAGCAATCACCTCTCTCCCCAAGAACTGCTGGCCCAACTCAAAGAGACGGGCGTTACCCAGAAGGATATTGCAAACTTCCTGGGCATTCCGCAGTCCGCCGTCTCTAACATCTCCCGCGGGCTGCGACGTATGCAGCATGACGAGTATGCGAGGTTGAGCAATCTCTTAAGGGGAAGCACGAAGCCCCGGACGCTCGAAATACCAATCATCGGGCTAAGCGGAGCCGGGCAATGGGTCGAGGCTATCGAGCAAGCCGATAATTTCCTTACGCTTCCCAGCGTCATAGGCAGCAACGAACTTCGGGCGTCATTCGCGGTCGAGGTTGTCGGTGACAGCATGGATCAGATCATGCCCGAAGGGACCTTTGCTGTGGTCGACACGGGGCAGGTCGACCTGTTTAGCAGCGCTTGTTATCTGCTCATGAACCCGGAGGGAGAGGCCACGATCAAGCGCTATCGTAGCGATCCTGCACGATTTGAGCCTGTATCCAGCAATCCCGAGTACAAGCCGTTCAATGTAGGAACGACGGATTTCCGCGTTATCGGGAGAGTTGTGTACGCCCTCAGAAAATTCTGAAAAACATATATTGACGAATTCTTAAAATCGGATATTTCTGCCTTCATCACCTGATCGCTGCGGCGAAAAGGATTCAGGCAGGAGCAATAAAGCTTTCCTGCCCTTGAGACAGGGAAACCGTCATGGCGAGAGCCGAACAAGGGTGGTCATCAGAATCTGTCGCCGCTCTTGGCGCGCTCTGGGACGCTGGCGTGCCGACCATGGAGATTGCCCGCCGGCTGGGCCGAACGCGAAGTTGCATATTGGGTAAATCTCGTCGCATCGGTCTTAGGCCACGTCATGAAATGACGGCGGCTCAAGCGGCTTCGATGGCAGAAGTTGGGGCGTTTATAGGACGCCCCGGGCAGATCATGTTTCGTCGCAACATGCTCGAAAACTACAACTTTTGCTGCCCAATTACCGGATGCTCAATTGAGCAGGTATTGCAGGCTGCCCATGTTATCCCCTTTGGAAGAGGCGGTAGTTTCGAAATCTCCAACGGAATTGTCCTGCGCGCTGACCTTCATGCGATGTTTGACGCTGGGTTGATGGCAATTTCTCCTACAGATTTTACTATCCTCTGGTCGCCGAGAGTTGCTGACTTCGACTACACTAGGCTCAAGCGCGCGGCGTTTGAACGGGTGGAGCATCTTCCCTCTTGTGAGGGACTAACCTGGCATATCCGAAATGTCTTTCGCGCTTCCGGTTGAGGCGTCTGATCCACTTCAAATTCTAATTCCTTAGGGAGCATTCCACATGGCCGACGCCACCCAGGCGCGGAGCGACGACGCTTCGCGGAACGAAGAACTGCGCCAATCTGACATCGTCACGCTGTGTGGCCTGATCGGCAGCGCTGACCGTTACTGCACGGCCGCCGAGCACGAGCAGTCCCGCAGCTTCTACGGCTTCAAGTCGATCTATCAGAAGTCCTACGACGCCCTTTGCGAAGGGCATCTGAAGATGCTGCAGGCCATCCCCGATGGCTCTGACCGGGATATCTTGATCTTGGCTGCACACGCCTCACTGATGGGTGACCAGATCCAGAGTCTGGATGTTGGCAACGACACCTATGCCGCCCGCCTTCTGGAGGGCCTCAACGCCGCCCTGATCAGCATCGCCGGATCGATCGGCAATCGCTTCCCCGAGCATGTCGAGGAAGTCGCCACCCTTTGGCCCGAGCTTGGCCAGTCCATTCGGAACGACATGGCGGTCGCCCGTCAGATGATTTCCGAAATGGAGGGCCGCTGACATGGCCGCGCCCGCAACCACCAACGCGTTCGGCGACACGCCTGACGCCCCGCTCTTCTACGCGAAGACGCTCATTTCGTTCATGTCTGCCGCATGGCTGGCCGAAGACCAGTTCCAGCGCGACGGTATGGCCGGATCGAAATCGACCGAATTTGCGGCCCTGATGCCTCGTGTCCACGCCGATGTTCTCGAGATCATCGGAGGGCTGATCACGGTCGCCGGCGAGCTCGACGCGGTCGAGCGCTACGGGAGCAAAGAAGCGGGCGTTCAGCCGTGAGCCGCCTCCGGCAGATCATCGCCACGATCGAGCCTTGGTATGACTGGGGCACGTGGGGCGCTGAATCCCTCAATGGCGGCTGGGGCGACGGCTGGCGGTTCCAGTTCGAGTGGTTCGGCTGCCAGATCCTCATCGCTTTCACCCGCTTCCCGAAGGAGAAGTGACATGGCCACCCGCCGTGAAATCCTTGCTGCGGCCATCGCCGCGCCCGCTCTTGCCGCTCCGGCCGTCGCCTGCGCAGCGCCCACATTCGCATGCCTCCCGATGGCGGTAAGCCCGCAATGGCAGGATGCTATTGCCCGGATGGATGCCGCCAGCGCCGCCTATGACGCCTACTACGACGCGACCTATGAACCGGCATGGGAGGCTGCCAAGGAATTGGCCAGCCGGCCAGACGAGCAACTGCAGCGTCGGCTGGATGCGATCCCCCATTACACGACGTCGCTGGCCCACGAGACGGCCGATGGCAATCTCGCACATATGACAACGGCCAACAGGCTCGACATCGGGCGCGCCATCGGGGGCGCTCAACTCACGGACCTGAGCGATTATGTGTCCTGCTGCCGCGAGATGGTCAGCCTGATCAACAAGCGCATGGATGAACAAGATAGGGTCAAGGCTGAGTTCGATCAGCCCAAGATCTACCCGGCGCAACTGATCTCGCCCGAGATCGCTCGAGAAGAAAAACGCCTTGAAGACGCGTCGCATGCGGCCTTCAAGGCCGTCTACAACTTCGCTGCCGCCACGCCGGCCGATCTCATCGCCAAGATCGAATTCCTGAAAGCTCGGGATATCGACATCGACCACGACCAGATGCTGGCGGATCTCCGCCGCGTGTTCGGGGAGGCCTGAGCCATGGGCGAACAGATCACGGATCAGGGCCAGGCGTTTATCGCTGCTTGGGACCGCTTTGCTTCCGCTGCCTGGGAAACGCGTGGCGATCTCCCCAGCAGCGAACAGTCTCGCGCCGATGAAAACTTGTTGTCGATCGGCATCAGCGACGATCCGGCGGCGGTAGCGAAGAAACTGCGTTACGCGATGTATCTGAGGGCGCAAAGCCCTTGGCTCGAAGCCGCGGCGCTCGGCGCCGTAGTGCCGGACATGGCGGAACGCCTCATAAAGGACGACACGATCAATGAAGCGATCTGGTCGGCCATCGTAAGCCTCGAAGCGATGGAGGCACGGCCATGAGCATCCATCGCCTTCCAACGGCCGCGCCGCGTAAAGTCCATCAGCCTAGCATCCGCGCCGTGCGCCAGTTCAAGGCCGCAAATCCTTGGCCCGGTGAACATAAGCTGCCTCATGAACGCGAGGCCGTATCGTTGGTCGCCCAGGCTGGGCGGTCCCCAGAACTGCTGATCCTGCTCGCCATGATGAAGGTGATGGCGCCGGAGCAGCGACAGGCGGTGCAGGACGCCGTTCACCGCATCCACTTCGCTGCCGGTGATGACGTCTCCCTGCTCGCGTCGAGCTTGATCGCGGGCATCGGGAGGGACGGTCAATGAGCACCTGTCTCCGCTGCGTCCACTTCCTCCAGGGCGGAGTGAACCCCAGCAGCATGTCGCCCGGTCATGCCGAGCGGGCCGACGACGTCGGCCTGTGCCGGCGATACCCGCCACGCTGGGCGCAGGACACTACCGACGACGGCGGTTCCTTCGACTTCCCCGCCATCCATCAGGATCATCGCTGCGGCGAGTTTCAGCCAAGGATTTCGATATGACTGACGTCCGCAATTGCTCGACCTGCATCTATTGGCGAGCCGGCGCCAGCACCGACATGACCATGGCCGCCCGTGACGAAAGCTACGAGGACGTGGGCGCTTGCGAGAACTTCGCGCCGATGATCTACATCATCAACGAAGGCCCGGTGTCACTCCAGCCGACGACGCATGCCACGCGCTGCTGCGCGGAATGGCAACCGATCTGGGGCGGCGACGGCCCGGATGATGATCCCGACGAGGAGCCGGCGCCCAAGCCCACTCCCGAACCGGACCGCGACAAGGTCCGCCGCCTTTTCCCCAATCCTCCCCGGCCGATCGCCGCATGAAGGAGCGTGGTCCCATGACTTCCACCGATGCCAAGCGGAATTATACCGCCGAAGAGACGACGGCCTATGAGGCCTATCTGAGCGCGGTTGCTGAGCACAATATCACCTGCGCCCGCTCCGGCGCCACTACGCGCGAGAAGATGGACGCGGCATTTTCTGCCGATGCCGCATGGAAGCGCTTTTGCGAAGTCGCTGGCCTTGTGCCTGGCTCGACCCGATCGCCGGAGGATATCCGGATGATCGAGCGGCTGCAGAAGGAAATCGGCGATATGGTCGAGACCACCCGTAGCGCGTGGTCGATGATCCGCGCCGCCGACGGCATGAATGTGATCGAGTTTCGCGCCAGCAACGTCGATCAGGATGATCACAATGCGTGCGTCTGCCTGATCCGGGACGCGGAGCTAATCCTCTGCAAGCTGATCGCCAAGGCGGACGGCGCATGACCGGCGTTCGCCTCACCGTGCCCAGCAGCTTCACCTTCATGGTGGCGCGCAAGGGCCGCACCGTCCGTCCGGGCGTGACGCTCCCCCGCGCGCGCTATCAGACGCTGGATGAAGCCGCGACCGAGGCCGAAGTGCAGGCGGCGGCCAGCCCTGGCCAAGTCATGATCGTCTTTCAGGAAGTTCTGCGGGTGAAGCTCGATCCCGCAACCATCGATCCAGCCGTTGTCCCCCAGGCGGTTGGTGGAGCCGGGCGGCTTTCGTCCCCCCGGTCGCCCGGCTCCGAAGGTGATCAGTCGTGAAGGGCCGGGCTTATTCCCCCGAGCATGAGCGGGTGATGACCTATCTCCGCCATGCCGAGAAGTCGAAAGGGTCTGTCGCCGGCCCGACGGACTTGCAGATCAAAGTGCAGGCTGACCTGCCCAGCGAGAAGCGCGTACTGGAAATCCTGGCCGACCTGTCCGACGCCCGCCGCATCCAGATCAACCGGCAGGGCCGCCGGCGCGCGATCACGACCTTTGCCGACCGGTTCGATGATAGCGACGATATCAGCGCGAGGATTCAGGCAAGGAACTCGACCTCAAACCCGCAGAAATCCGCGGTTTGCGGCACCATGCCGCGCTCGGAGGAACTCGGTGGATTCGCCCGGCCGGCTACAACGCCGAATAACGCCGGGAACCCGCAGAAATCCGCCGTTTCTACCCGGCCGGTTGCAGGCTCTAAGCGATGGCCGGCCGCCAAGGGAAATCCGCCGTCGGTCGAGAACCGGAGCCCGACCGAACTGCGCCTTGATGACAGCTATCAGCGCTCGACTGACAACGGCGCCAGCAAGGCGCTGATCAAGCGGATCGCGACTGGCTGGGACTGGCGCATGTGCCTGCCGCTGGTCGTGTCGAAGCGCGACGACGGATCGCTATGGGTGATCGACGGCCAGCACCGACTGGCGGCGGCGCTGTTGCGCGGCGATATCCAGTTCCTGCCCTGCTGCGTCGGCGTCTATGGCAGCGTCGCGGATGAGGCCGCCATGTTCGTCGCCATGAACCGGGCGCGCAAGCCGATGAACCGGCTGGACGACTTCCACGCCGCCATCGCCAGCGGTGACAGCGAGGCGATCGAGATCACCCGCCTGATCACTGACGCAGGATTCACCGTGTCGCGTAAGACCGGCTCGCAGTCGTGGCGCCCGGGCGAGGTGGCCTTTACTAGCGCGATATCGAAGGTGCTGCGCAAGCATGGCGCGAAGGTCTGCGCCGATGCGCTGCGGACGATGCAGGAGGCTTGGCCCGGCGAAGTGCTGAATGCCGGCGCTAGCATGTTCACGGCGCTGACGAAGCTCGCGATCAGCCCGCCCGACGGGTTCGACCATGACCGCCTGTTCCGGGCGCTGCGCAAGCGCACCCAGCGCGAATGGGCCAGCTTCCTGAGCGAGACCAAGGGCGGTGGCGATGATCGCGCGGCCCAGCTGCGCCAGGTGCTGCTGATGGCCTACGAGGAAGAGACGGGGGCGGGCGATGATCGTTGAAATCCCCGTCTACCACCGTCCCGACGGTTCGCGGACGATCGGCCAGCCGGACCCGCGCCACGGCGTCAGGCTGGGCAGGATCGCGATGGCGTTGAACGGGCCGAGTTTTCGGCCCGTCGACTGCGGACGAAATTCGTACGCAGTCCCAAAGGTATCGAACGAAATTCGTTCAATGCCGCCTTGCGACTGTCTGTCATGCCAGACCGGCCGCCCCGATTACCCCTGTTTGATTGAGGATGGCCAATGACCGAGGGCGAAAAGCTGATCGACGTCACCGACGCAATCGTCAACAATTTGGTCGCGGAGCACGGCTTCCCGGTGATCGCGGCCATCTTGGGGTCCGCGGCGGCCATCGCTGTCCTCAATGGGCGCGAGCCCTACCTCCGAGAAGTACTTGCTATGCTCGAAGTCACCATCGATCAGATGGTGGCCCACCGGAAGGAATCTGCATCGTGACCGTGCTTTCCCGCTTCGATGCCTGGTTGGGCAAGACGCTGTTCCACCCGCCGATCATCCTTGCCTGTCAGCTCACTCGGCAGACGCAATATGCGATGAACCGGGCGCTGTGGTTCTTCGCCGCGTGTCACGCGACCTATTACGCCCAGGGCGCGAGCTGGGGAATTGTGGCCATCCTTTGGTCGTGGGTGCTTGTCACCTTCATTAGCGCGACAGTGACCCCCGATATGCCGACGGCATCGTTCGGCTTCTGGCGCTTCATCTGGTGGCTGATCTTCGCGCTAGGCGTGGCGAGCGCCTGCACCACTGGCGAATTGAGTGACGGCACGGTCCGCGCCCTCATCATCCTGTTCGCTGAATATGCCTCAACCATCAAGACGATCCCGCCGCGCAGGAAGCGCGAGAAGCGGGCGAGCGCGAAGGAGGCGTTCAATGGCCAGTAATCCCGATCGCCTCATTTCGCTTGCCGAGGTCAAGGAATTGACCGGGCTCGGAAAGACGATGATCTACCGCATGATCAAGGCAGGAAGTTTTCCGCAACAGTATAAGCCAGGAGGCTTTGCAAGCCGCTGGAGCGAGTGCGAGATATTGGCCTGGCGCGAATCTCAGCGCGCAGCTTGAGGAGGAAATAGGTGGACGATACTCAGGGCACTTTCGAAGATCGCATCCAGCACGCGGCCGATTATTTCGCCGAACAGATCGATGAGATTGCAACGAGGACGTATGTGCGGGAGGGCATTTTGAAACAGGCTGTCGTGGCCGCGATCTGGGCACTTTTTGAGAAAATGCCCGACGAGCGCGGAGCCCTTGCCGACATATTGGAGGATTTCCCCGCTATAGTCCGAGAAGCGGCGGCGAATGCTCGTAAAGCCGAGGACGACTAAATTCTGCCCGGTCCTGTTGCCGCGTAGCGGATGGGCTGCCCGAGGTGGATCTCGGGCGGCCAAAAGCCCTCCAGCAGCATATCTGCCCAATCCTGAGCCAGTTCGCGGCGCCTATCCATGTATGATGCCCGGTTGTAGGCGCCCTCGACCTTGTTCTGGGGGATATGCGCCAGCATCAGGTCGATGATAGCGCGATCGTCAACCATCCCGAGGGCTTTGGCGCGCTCATTCATTATCGTGGAAAAGGCGGCGCGGAAGCCATGCGGAACATGACGCTGGTGGTATCCGGCGCGGATGAGCAGGGCACGCAAGGTGTTCTCGCTTATAGGCCGGTGCATGTGGCGCTCGCCGGGGAACATCAAATCCAGATCGCCGGTCAAGGTGTGCAGCACTTTCAGCACGTCGACAGACTGCCGAGCGAGAGGCACGAGGTGATCACCATCCGCTTCGGCCTTGCGATCCCCGTCGCCTTTCATGCGCGCGGCGGGAATGCGCCAGAGGGGCGTCGGGCCGTATAGATTCTCGATCTCATCCCACCGCGCAAATCGAAGCTCACCCGGCCGGACCGCAGTCAGCGCGTGGAAGCGCAGCGCCAGCTTAGTGATGGCCCGGCAGCGCTCACCCTCCGCATCTATCAGAATTTGGCGCAAGCCGGTCAGAGATGTCACGGCCGGCTGCTTCTTCGCCCGCGGTTTCGGCTTCAACGCCTTGCCCAGGCTGGCGGCGGGGTCGCTGTCGCAGATGCCGGCCGCAATTCCATAGACGAAGACAGACGAGAGACGCGCGCGAATGCGGTGCGCGGTTTCAATCGCGCCCCGATCCTCGACCAAGGTCAGCAGCTCAAGAAGCTTCGGGGCCTTAATGGAGGTGATAGGCAGGTCGCCAATATGGTCGAAGATATTCTCGGACAGGCTATCAATCACGTCCTGAGCATGAACGGCCGACCATCGGACCTTGGTTTTACCCCACCAGGCCCGCGCTACAGTCTCGAACGTGTTGTCGTTTGCCAATGCCTGCGCTTTGGCCGCGACCCTGCGTTCGATGCCGGGATCTTTGCCATCGCGCAGTAACGCCTTGGCAGCATCGCGCTTGCCACGCGCATCGAGCAGGGAGACGGCAGGGTAGGAGCCGAAGGCGAGGGTCTTCTGCGCGGGCTTGCCCTTGGCGTTGAGGCCATAGGTGTAGTTCATGCGCCAGTGCTTTCCGCCAGCGCGTGAGACCTGAAGATAGAGCTGGCCCGAATCCGACAGGCGATAATCCTTTTCCCGAGCCTTGGCCGCCTTGATCTTCGCGTCGTTCAGCATCTCACCCTCGATACCATGGATGCCATGGCCCGATACCATGTCATCTACCATGCTGACCGGTGAACGCCCATGAACGAAAGCGGAACGCCGGATAAGCCGAATATGAGCAAAAACCCCAGAAAATCAAGGTTTGGTGAACGGTTGAGAACTGTTGAGGAAGCAAACTTGGCGGAGCGGGAGGGATTCGAACCCTCGATACGCTTTTGACGTATACTCACTTTCCAGGCGAGCGCCTTCGACCACTCGGCCACCGCTCCGCAGGAACCCCATCGTCGCTGTAAGCGGCGTGAATCGGGTTCATATTCCATCGCACTGGAGGCGGCTCCCTATCGCGCGACAACGCACTAGGCAAGGGGATGCTTTACTTTCTTGCGCGGCAATTGTTTGATTGGGTCATGACCCTTCGCCGCCGTGTCGCGCTGCTCGCGCCCTTCATCGTCATCCTGCCCCTTGCCGCTGCCGATGCGGCCGATCCGCCGGCCACGCCCAGCGCGGTCGTGGCGCAGGCGCCGGCCAGTGCCTGGCGCACCGTCCCGGCGCAGGATCTGCTGGTGATGACGATCGAGGGCGGCAAGCGCGTGGTGATCCAACTGGCGCCGCAATTCGGGCCGCGCCATGTCGCCAATATCCGCGCGCTCGCCACCGCCCATTGGTGGGACGGCACCAGCATCAACCGGGTGCAGGACAATTATGTCGTCCAATGGGGCGACGCGACCGAGAAGAAGCCGCTGCCTACCGGCCTCGCGCCGACCAGTCCGGCCGACTATGTCCAGTCGCTTGGGGGCATGAAGGCGAAGCTGACGCCGCTGCCCTATCCCGATCCCTATGCGCCGGCGACCGGGTTCATCGATGGCTGGCCGGTGGCGATCGACGGGGACGCCGCCTGGCTGCCGCACTGCTATGGCATGATCGGCGTCGGCCGCAACATGTCGCCCGATGCCGGCACGGGGGCGGAACTCTACACCGTGATCGGCCAAGCGCCGCGCCAGCTCGATCGCAACATCGCGGTCGTCGGCCGCATCGTCGAGGGGATGGCCGCGCTCACCAGCCTGCCGCGCGGTAGCGGTGACTTAGGCTTCTACACCGACGCCGAACGCAAGCTGCCGATCGTCTCGGTGCGGCTGGCCAGCGATCTGCCCGAAGCGGAGCGCCCTCGCTTCCAGGTGATGGATACAGGCTCGGCCAGTTTTACCGACTATCTGCGTCTGCGTGCCAACCGGAAGGATGATTTCTACGATCGGCCTGCCGGGGGCGTCGACCTGTGCAACGCGCCGGTGCCGGTGCGCCTGGCGCCCTAAATAGGAAGGTCGCGCAGCCGATAGCCGCGCCAGTCGCGGATGCGGCGGATGGCGAAGCTGGTGCGGATCGCCGACACGCCAGGCAGGCGGGCGAGGCAGTCGCGATGGACCGCGTCGAAGCCCTTGAGGTCGGCGGCGGCGACCCGCAGCAGATAGTCGGCCTGACCCGCCATCAGATGGCATTCTAATATTTCCGGGAAGCCCGCGACCGCCGTCTCGAACCGTTCCATCGCCTCGCGGCTCTGGCTGGTCAGCGAAATCTCGACAAAGGCCTGGAGCGTCAGGCCCAGCGCCGCCGGATCGAGCCGGGCGGCATAGCCCTCGATCATGCCGGCGTCCTCCAGCGCACGGATGCGGCGATGGCAGGCGGAGGAGGAGAGGCCGATTTGCTCGCCCAGTTCGTTCATCGACCGGCGGGAATCGCTCTGTAGCGCCTCCAGCAACGCGATGTCGAACCGATCCATGCAATGTTATCCCGATGAAATTAGATTTCGCGATATATTGTCCTGCATGCGGGTGATCGCAAGCGCAAATCAGGGAACAATCTCCACCCGCTTGGCGATATGATGGGGGCACAACCGGCGGGGCTGCGTTGTCCTTTCAGGATGGGCCATCCCGCTGCAAAATGGAGAGCGTCTCATGATCGTCGGCACCGTCAAGGAAATCAAGAATCACGAATATCGCGTCGGCCTGACCCCCGAGAGCGTCCATGAACTGACGGCCCATGGCCATGAGGTTCTGGTCGAGACCGGTGCGGGTGAGGGCATCGGCGCGCATGACGCGCTCTATGAACGAGCCGGTGCCACCATCATCGCCACCGCCGCCGAGGTGTTCGCGCGCGCCGAGATGATCGTCAAGGTGAAGGAGCCCCAGGCCGTCGAGCGCGCGATGCTGCGCCCCGGCCAGATCCTCTACACCTATCTCCACCTCGCGCCCGATCCGGAGCAGACCCGCGACCTGATCGCCTCAGGTGCGACCTGCATCGCCTATGAAACCGTGACCGACGCCAGCGGCGGCCTGCCGCTGCTGAAGCCCATGAGCCAGGTCGCTGGCCGCATGTCGATCCAGGCCGGCGCGACCGCGCTGGAAAAGGCGCATGGCGGCCGCGGCGTGCTGCTGGGCGGCGTGCCGGGCGTGCTGCCGGCCAAGGTCGTCGTGATCGGCGGCGGCGTCGTCGGCTTCAACGCGGCGCAGATGGCGGCCGGCCTTGGCGCCGACGTCACCATTCTCGACCGCAATCCCGAAGTGCTCGAAAAGCTCGGCATGTATTTCGAGGCGCGGGCCAAGACCCGTTTCTCGAACCGCGCGAACCTGGCCGAATGCGTGGCCGAGGCGGACCTGGTGATCGGTGCGGTGCTGATTCCGGGCGCCGCCGCACCCAAGCTGGTCAGCGCCGACATGCTCAAGACCATGAAGAAGGGCGCGGTGCTGGTCGACGTCGCGATCGACCAGGGCGGCTGCTTCGAAACCAGCCATGCCACGACCCATGCCGACCCGACCTACATCATCGACGGCATCGTCCATTATTGCGTCGCCAACATGCCCGGCGCGGTCGCCCGCACCAGCACCTATGCGCTCAATAACGTGACCCTGCCGCATGCGCTGCGCATCGCCGAACTGGGCTGGAAGGATGCGCTGCGCCGCGATCCGCACCTGCTCGCGGGCCTCAATGTCTGGGACGGCAAGGTCACCTACAAGGCCGTCGCCGACGATCTGGGCCTGCCCTACACCCCGGCGGAAGACGCGATCGCCTGATCGTCCCGCCTCTATTTCCCGGCGCCCCGACAGCGGCCGGGCAAAAGGACGTCAGCCCTCCCTTGCGGGGCTGGCGTCCTTTTATTTTGCGCCGTTTTTCGTCTGGCGCGACGTCGCGTCGCCGGGCTTTGTTTCCCGATTGTCAAATAAACGCCATGGATTCTCTTGCGGGTTCGAAGACGTCGTTCGTCTAGTCGGGCAGGGGGACATGACCACATGCCCCCCATGCATCCTGGTTCCGCCGAAGAGAGGCATGGTTTAACATCATGGTCGATTTCCCCACATTCGCCGCCTTGATCCAAAAAGGCGATCGCTCCATCATGCGCGCCGGTCGCGCACTGCAGAAAGGGGCGTGCTGATGTCCGGCGATATCATGACCTGGCTCGTGCCGCTGGTTGCCATGTTGGCCGCCGGCCTGCTCGCCGGCTTTGCCGCCGGCATCTTCGGCATCGGCGGCGGCTTCGTCGTCGTGCCGGCGCTGCTGGTCGTGCTGCCGCTGCTGGGGGGGACGAAGGACGGCATCGCCCATGTCGCGATCGGCACGTCGGCGGCGACGATCATCCTGACCTCCATCCGATCGCTGCTGGCGCATTCCAAGCGCGGCGCGGTGGAGTTCGACGTCCTCAAGACATGGGCGCCCTGGATCATATTGGGCTGCGGCGCGGGCGTCGTGCTGGCGGGCCATGTCGATGGCCGCACGCTCAAGATGATCTTCGGCGCAGGCGTCATCCTGATGTCGCTCAACTTCCTGATACCGGTGCTGAACGGCAAGGTGATCAGCGACCAGATGCCGTCGGGGCTGGCGCGCATCGGCATTGCAGGCGGGTTGGGCACATTTTCCTCGCTGCTGGGCATTGGCGGCGGCACCATTGCCATCATGACGATGACGCTGTGCGGCCGCACCATCCACCGCGCCATCGCTACCGCATCGGGCATCGGCACGCTGATCGCCATCCCGACCACCATCGGCTTTGCCATCATCGGCTTCCGCGAAGGCGGGCTGCCCTGGGGTTCGCTCGGCTATATCAACATCCCCGCGACGATTGCGATCGCATCAATGTCGATGCTGACCGCGCCGCTGGGCGTGGCCGCCGCCCACAGCCTGCCCGCCGGGCCGCTGAAGAAGATTTTCGGCGTCTATCTGCTGATCATCGGTGCGCTGATGCTGCGCGCGGGGCTCAAGATCTGATAATGATCTGATAATCTGGCTGTTTGAGAAAGCCGGTACCAGCCCGCTCCCCCGCCCAACCGCCCGACAGGATGACACTGGATCGGGTGGTTGGGCGGGGGAGCGGGCTGGTACCGTAACCAAAAATCGCTCTTTCGCGATTTTTCAAACAGGCTCTTAACGGCCGCCAGTGACCGCCTTAACAGGCTTTGTCACTGGCGGCCGTTCGCGCTATCTGACAGGCGGTGAAGATGGCGCAAACCGACCCGATTTCCGTGCTGCTGGTGGAAGATGACCCGGCGGCCCGCGCCAATATCGCCGAAATCCTCGTCCGCGCCGGCATGGTCGTCGACCTGGCGGAGGATGGCGCGGAAGGGCTCAAGCGCGCCGCATCGGGCCGCTATCATGTCATCATCCTCGATCGCACCCTGCCGCATCTTTCGGGCATCGACGTGGTGACGCGCATGCGCGTCGCCGGGATCGAGGCGCCGGTGCTGATGCTGTCCGCGCTCGGCCGCAGCGAGCATCGGGTCGAGGGGCTGGAAAGCGGCGTCGATGATTATATGGCCAAGCCCTTCGAGCCGGACGAACTGATCGCCCGCGTGCGCGCTTTGTGGCGCCGGGCCGGGCGGTTGCAGCAGGATTCGGTGCTGCTGTTCGGCGATTTGGAATGCCATGTGAAGGCGCGCACCGCCCATCGCGGCGGCCGCCATGTGCCGCTGTCGCCCAAGGAATTTGCGCTGTTCCGTTACCTCATGGAACATGCCGGCGAAGTGGTCACGCGCGAGATGCTGTTGCGCCATGTGTGGAAACTCAGCTTCGATCCCCAGACCAATGTCGTCGACGTCAATGTCGGCCGCCTGCGCCGCAAGCTGGAGGAAGGGTTCGACAGCGCCGTGCTGGAGACGGTCTGGGGCACAGGCTATCGGCTGATCGCCGCCCATGGCTAGGTTCGGCCTGTTGCGCTCGGTCTTTGGCCGGGTCACGCTGTCGGCCCTGCTGGTCAGCCTGGCATCCACGCTGGTGCTGTTCCTGGTGGTCGAACGGATCGTCGAGACTGACGGGCGCGTGATGCTGGGGCGAGAGGTCGATACCGATCTGGCGGGCCTGGCCGACATCTATGTCAGCAGTGGCGAGGCGGAACTGAGGGCGCGCATCGCCGATCGGCTGGCGATGGAGCGCGGCGACAGCGAAAAGGCCTATTATCTGCTCGCCGATGCGGCCGGGCGCCGGGTGGCGGGCAATATCGATCACTGGCCCGCCCTGGCGTCCGAAGTGTCCGAGGCCCGGTTGATCCGCCTGCCCGGCGGCGACCGCATGTTCGCGCGGGCGACGCTGCTTGGTCCCGACACCCGGCTGATCGTCGGGCGCAGCAATATCCGGGCGCAGGCGCTGCAGACCCGGCTCGCCATCGCCTTTGCCATTGCCGGCGCCATCGTCGCCCTGCTCAGCCTTGCCGCCGGCCATTTCGCGGCGCGCCGCCTGCGGCGTCGGGTCGAACGGATCAACCATGTCTTCGACGCGGTGCGTGCCGGCGATATCGGTGCGCGCGCACGCGCCACCGGGGCGAGCGACGAACTGGCCGAACTGGCGGCGAACACCAATGCGATGCTGGATCAGGTGCAGCGGCTGATGGAGGCCCAACGCTCCGTGTCGGATCAGACCGCGCACGAGATCCGCACCCCGCTGATGCATCTCGACACGCGTATCCTGAAAGCGATGGAACGGACTGATGATGAGGGGCTGTTGCGGACCCTCGGCCGGTCGCGCGACGAGATCCGCAGCGTCGTGCGATTGCTCGATTCCCTGCTCGATATTGCCGGCACCCAGGCGCTGCGCGGCGATCGCCGGGGCCTTGCCGATGTCGACCTCAGCGAGATTGCCGACAATCTGGCGGACCTGTATGGCGCCAGTGCAGAGGATCTGGGCATCGCCTTCAACGCGATGGTGGCGCCGGGCATATCCTTCCGCGCCGATCCGATGCAGATTACCCGGCTCTTGTCCAACCTGCTCGACAATGCGTTCAAATATGTGCCGCGCGGCGGCAGCGTGCTGCTCAGCCTGGCGCCGGGGCCGCTGATCATCGTGCAGGATAATGGCCGGGGCATACCGGCCGATGCGCGCGAACTGGTCTTCGACCGCTATGTCCGGCTCGATCCGTCGCCCGGCAGCGGCCATGGTCTGGGGCTGGCGCTGGCCCGTGCGATTGCCGAACGCCATGGCCTGACCATCCATGTCGAGGATGCCGCGCCCGGCGCCCGCTTCGTCGTGCAGCCGGAGATGGCGGATGATTAGGCTCTTCCTGCCCCTGCTGATGCTGGGCGTCGGCCCGGTCGCGGTGGTCGAGGAGCCGATGCCGACCGATGCGCTGATGCGCACGCTGGCGGAGGGCGACCTGGCGCAGGCGCGCGGCGATCAAGCCGCACTCGCGGCGGCGGCCGACACTCTCAAGCTGCTCGGCGCGCGCCCGGCGGAGGGGCAGGATGACCTGTCCACCCTCTGGTCGCAGCAGGCGCAGGCCGGCGGTGCCGTCCATGCCGGGCCGGTCTATCGCGGCCGCGCGCTCGGCCCCGCCTATCGCCGTGGTTCTCTGGCGGCGGGCGGGCGGGTGACGCTGCGCCAGTTGTTCCTTGCCGGCCAGCGCGCGCAGATTTCGGTGGCACGCGCCACCGGCATCGCCGCATCCCTGTCGGTCCGGGTGCGCAATGCCGATGGCGGCACGCTGTGCGCCAAGCCGGTGGCCGCGCCGCAGGCCGATTGTGCCTGGCTACCGCTGTTCACCGAACGCTATGCGATCGAGATAGAGAATGGCGGCAGCGCGCCGGCGACCTTCTATCTGGTGATCCGCTGATCTGATCCCAATCACCTGAAAACAGGGCGGAAAAGCCCGATATTCGGCCCTTTTGGGCGCTACGGCCCGCCGTTGCCGCGCCTCGCTTCGTCCATTCTGCACATCCGTTCAGGCGCAAAATGCCGGTCCCGGTGCGTTATTGCCGCAGGTTCGATGAGGAAAGAGGAGAAACGTCATGAACCGTTCGATGCTTCTGACCGCCATCGCCATGGTCGGCATGACCCCGATCGCCGCCATGGCCCAGCCCCAGGCGCGTGGCCCGGCTCCGGGGGAAGGCCCGGTGAGCTATGAGGAACAACTGGCGTCGGTCGAGGACCAGCTTGTCTATGAAGCGCCGATCGCCGGCGTGGAGAATAATTACTGGTTCAATTACCAGACCGATCTGGCCGAGGCGCGCAAGGAACTGACCAAGGATTTGCGCCATTCCAGCGATGCGGAGGATAATCGCGACGCCTGGGAGGAATATCGCACCGAACTGGCCGATGCCCGTGGCGACTATGCCAAGGAAATGGCCGAGAAGGGCTATCCGGTCGGCGAAGTCCGGGTGCTGGGCAGCAGCGGCCGCTGATCCGCGCACTGACCCAAGTAAAAAGGGCTGGTCCGGTCATCCGGGCCAGCCCTTTTCCCATTACTGCGTATAGGCCTTGGTCAGGCGATAGAGGAAGGCGCGGCCGTCGAGCAGCGACTTCACCCGGATGCGCTCATTGAGACCATGGACCCCCTGGCCATCGGGATCGGCGAACATTCCCGACACGCCATAGGTGGGGATGCCCGCCGCATTGGTGAAGCGCCCGTCGGTCGCCCCGGTGGCGAGCCGCGGGATCACCGGCACACCCGGCCACATCTCCTTGGTCAGCGCCTCGATCGGCGCCATGATCTGCGGCGTCAGCTGCGGCGCCGACGATTTGGGCTGCGGCGGATCGGCCAGCGTCACCTTGACCTTCTCGTCGCCGCCCACCTGCGCCAGCTTGGCACGCACCGCCTCGACATCCTCGCCCGGAATGATGCGGCAATTGACGTTCGCGGTCACCGACTGGGGCTGGGCATTGGGGGCATGGCCGCCGTTGATCAGAGTCGGGATGCAGGTGGTGCGCAGGGTGGCGTTCCAGCTTGGATTGGCAGCGGAGATGGCTGCATAGTCCGTCTCGGTCGCCTTGCCCGCGCCGACCGCGGCCATCGGCTGCGACAGCTTGGGATAGAGCGGCGCCGACGCGCCGAAACAGGCTTTGGCCGCCGGGGTCAGGTTCACCGGGAAGTCATAGGCATTCACATTGGCCAGCGCCTGCGCCATCCAGCCGATCGCATTGAAATGCGGTTCCTGGCGCGAACTGTGGCCGCCCGGCGCGGTCGCGGTGAAGGTGAAGTCCTGATAGACCTTCTCGCCCGCCTGCACGCCATGGCTGACCGGCTTGCCATTTTCGTCCAGCGATCCGCCGCCGCCTTCGTTGAGCGCCCATCCGGCCGCCATCGCATCGGGCTTGTTCTTCAGCAGATATTCGACGCCGTTCAGCGCCTTCTCCGTCTCCTCGCCACAGGTCAGCGCCATCTTGATCGTGCGCTTGGGCTTATAGCCTTCCTGCTTGAACCGGATCATGGCGTCGGCGAAGCTCGCCGCCATCGCCTTGTCGTCCGACGTGCCCCGACCATAGAAATAGCCGCCTTCCTCGATCAGGGTGAAGGGATCGCGGGTCCAGTCGGCGCGCTTGGCCGCGACCACGTCGATATGGGCGAGCAGCAGCAGCGCGGGCAGCTTGGCATCGGAACCGCGCAGCACGGCGGTCAGATTGCCTTCCTTGGGATGGGCCGGATCGACCACGACACTTAGGTCGCCATCGGCATAGCCCGCCGCCTTCAGCCGCGTCGCAATTTGTTCGGCGGCGACGGTGCAGCTGCCATTGGGCCAGCTCGAATCGGTCTCCACCAGTTCCTTGTAGAGGGTGCGGAAGGCGGCCTCGCCGGCGCGGGCCTGTGTGTCGGGCGCGGTGGCGGCGTGCAGCGGGCTGAGGCTGGCGGCCAGCAGCGCGGCGGCGGGCAAGGCGGCAACGAAGCGACGGGATGGCATGGGCGATGTCCTTGTTCTGATTGTGCGACGCTTGGAAATGCGTCTCCCTGGCCCGGCTGGGCGGCGCGACTGTGCAGAAAGCCGGCGGCGGCGGCAAGGGGATGATTGATGCCCGGTGGTCCGGCTGGGTTGTGCATATCATGCACAATGGCTGTGCCTTGGGGTCATATTGTTTCGCCAGATGGACAGGCGCATAGAGGGGTTGCCTGAAGCTCCAGCAATGCGCGCCCGATCCGGCGTGGCGGGCCGACGCGTCCGGCTTTCATTCTCCCGACCGGCGTCGCCGCCCTGCCTGGCCCCGCCCGATGATGCTGGATGTGCCGCGTGACGCCTGCCCTGCCTCAAGCGCGCTGGATGGCCGATCGCTACGGCGGCCATGACGCGCTGTTCACGCTCAAGGCCTTTCTCGCGGCGATGCTGGCTTATTATATCGCGCTGCGGATCGGGCTGGACCGGCCCTATTGGGCGATCATCACCGCCTATATCGTCGCCCAGCCGCTCGCCGGCGCGGTGTCGTCGAAAGCGATGTTCCGCCTGCTCGGCACCGTCATCGGCGCGGGCGTGGCCATCCTGCTGGTGCCGTTGCTCGGCAATGCCCCCGAACTTCTCTCGCTCGCACTGGCGCTGTGGCTCGGGCTCTGCACCTTCGTCGCGCTGCTCGACCGGACGCCCCGCGCCTATACCTTCCTGCTGGCGGGCTATACCGCCGGCATCGTCGCCTTCCCGGCGGTCGAGGCGCAGGCGACGATCTTCACCGCCGCCAGCCTGCGCGCCCAGGAAATCGGCATCGGCATCGCCTCGGCCACGCTGGTCCACAGCCTCGTCTTCCCGCGCACGGTGTCGGCTCGCCTCCAGGCGCGGATCGATGCGATCATGATCGACGCCGAACGCTGGTCGCGCGATTCCCTGCGGGTCGACCATGGCGATGCGGTCGTGACCCGCGACCGCCGGCAATTGGCGACCGACATCCACGAACTGCACCAGCTTGCCACCCATTTGCCGTTCGAAAGCAGCGCGCTGCGGCTGAAGGCCGGGGTGCTGCGCGCGCTGGAGACGCAGCTCTGCCTGCTGCTGCCGCTGGCCAGCGCGGTCGAGGATCGCTGTCGCCAGTTGCAGCGGGCCGATGCCTTGCCGCCGGCGGTCCATGTCCTGCTGGATGATGTCGTTGCCTGGCTGGGCGCGCCGGACGGGGAAGGGGACTCGCCTGAAGCGCTGCGCGCCCGCGCCCGTGCCTGCGAGCCCGATTGCCGCTTGCCCTTCGCCTGGCACGCGGCATTGCAGCTCAGCATGCTCGACCGGCTGGCCGAACTGGTCACCGTCCATGCCATCTGCCGCGAGTTGCAGGCGGCGATGGGCGCCGATCGCATCCCCCTGTCACCGCCCGCGCGGGAAGCAATCCGCAACGCCCGCCGCCGCGTCCTGCACCGCGATTATGGCCTGGCGCTGCGCGGTGCGCTGGCGACCAGCCTCACCGTGCTGATCGGCTGCCTGCTCTGGATCCTGTCGGCCTGGCCGGCCGGGGCAGGGGCGGTCGTCATCGCCAGCATCATCTGCGCCCTGTTCAGTAATATGGACGATCCCGCGCCCGCCGCCTGGAAAGTGTGGCAGGGCACCTGCTGCGCGGTGCTGGTGGCCGCGCCCTATGCCTTTGCCATCCTGCCGCGCGTGTCCGACTTCTCGGTGCTGGTGGCGGTGCTGGCGCCGGCTTTCCTGCTGGTCGGTGCGATGATGGTGCGGCGGCGGCTGGCGGCGATGGCGATCGGCATGATCCTCTCGCTGCCCGGCCTGATGGGCCTTGATGGCTATTATACCGGGCAGTTCGACAGTTTCGCCAATGCCGCGATCGCCCAGCTGCTGGGCGCCTTGCTCGCGGTCTGGGCGCTCAAGATGGTCCGCACCGTGGGGGCCGAACAATCCGCGCTGCGCCTGCTCCGGGCGGGCTGGCGCGATCTTGCCCTGCGCACCGATCCGCGGCAGCAGCCCGACACGGTCAAATGGATCAACACCATGCTCGATCGTATCGGCTTGCTGACCCCGCGCCTTGCCGAACTGGGCAGCGACACCACCGCGCCCTTGCTCGATATTCTGCGCGACACGCGCGTGGGCATGTCGCTCGACGATCTCCACCGTTTCCGGATGCGCGCCCATGCCCGCGACGACCGGCTGCTCGACGTCGTGCTGGGGCGGGTGCGCCAGCATTTTGGTCGGCTTGGCGCCAGGGGGCAGGGCGGTCCCGATCCTGCGCTGGTGCGGGCCATCGATACGGCGCTCGCCACGATCGGCCGGCACGGCGCGGTCGATGATCGGCGGCTGGCGCTGCTGGCGCTCACCAGCCTGCGCCGCAACATCGCGCCCGATGTTCCGCTCAGTCCGCGTCGGGATCGCGAAAATTCAGCCGCCGCGTGACGGTATAGTCCAGCACGCCGACCAGCAGATAGCTGATCCACTGCTTGATCAGCGTCAGGCCGGTGCGGCTGGCGCGATAGGTCTCCAGCGAAATCCGCCGGCTCTCGCCCGTCCGCTGGGTGATGAAGCCGCGCATCGCCTCGGCAAAGCCGGCATCCTCCACCCGCAGCATCAGCTCCAGGTTGAGGAACAGGCTGCGCATGTCGAAATTGGCCGATCCGATATAGACCGCATCGTCGATCACGATCAGCTTCATGTGCAGCTTGCAGGGCTGATATTCATATATCTCGACCCCGCGGCGCAGCAGCGGACCATAGAGCAGCCGTGCCGCCGCGATCGTCGCGCCATTGTCCGACAGGGCCGGCAGGATCAGGCGCGCGCCCCTGCGCCGGGCGGCGCGGGCGATCCGCTTCATCATGCCCCGGCCGGGCGAGAAATAGGCCTCGACCATGTCCAGCCGCTGCGCCCGGTCCATGTCATGCTTCACCACCTGCGCCCAGGGGCTCAGCCGTCGGGTCGGCCCGCCGATCAGCCAGCGGAAAGGATCGGCCGGATCATGATGCAGCGATGGGTGCCAGTGCCGCACCATCGCCCGCAGCGTGCGGAACCTTTGCCCCTTGCTCGTGACCCAGCGCCACAGCTGGCCATACCAGCGCGCCATCGCCTCGGCCTGCGGCCCTTCCAGCAGCAGCCCCAGGTCGCGCCAGCAATCGTCGGCGGGGATGCCGAAATAGCCATCCTCGACATTGAAGCCGCCGATCATCAGCCTTTTGTCGTCGGCCAGGGCGATCTTCTGATGGTTGCGGATCAGATAGCGGGTCGACCGGCGCGTCCCGAACCGGGCGAAATGCCCGCCCGCCGCGATCAGCGGGGCGAACAGGCTGTCGGGCGTATTGGCCGACCCGAAGCCGTCGATCATCAGCGTCACGGCCACGCCGCGCGCCCGCGCCGCCACCAGCCGCTCGCAGATCAACCGGCCGCTGCCATCATCGGCGAAGATATAATAATAGAGTTTCAGGCTCGTGCGCGCACCGTCGATCAGCCTGACCAGCGCATCGCACAGCGCCGCGCCTTCTTCGATGACGGTCAGTCGGTTGCCGTTCAGCGTGACGCTGATCGGGCTGGTCGGGGCTTCCTGTTGTCGCGACGCCATGGCCCCTTCATGCGCCGCTTTGCCGCGGCGCGCCATGGCTTTATGGGCTTTTCATTGACTCGACAGGCCGCCACTGCTAGGCGCCAAGTTCAAGATTCCCTATTGATTTTTCAGGAGGCCCGATTGGCCCGCGTCACCGTCGAAGATTGCGTCGACAAGGTTACCAACCGTTTCGATCTCGTCCTGCTCGCCGCCCAGCGCGCGCGTGAAATTTCCGGTGGCGCCGAGCTGACGCTTGAGCGTGACCGCGACAAGAATCCGGTCGTCGCCCTGCGCGAGATCGCCGAGGAAACCATTCTGCCCGCCGACCTGCATGATTCGGTCGTTGCGTCGCTGCAGAAGGTCCAGATTGACGACGACGATACGCCCGATGAAATCGGTTCGATCGCCCAGTCGGCGGAGGCCCTGCGCCTGACCGCTGCGGCGCCGCCGCGCAACCAGAATATCGGCGGCGATTACGACGGCTGATTTTCCACTTTCCGGTTTGGAGAGGGAAGGGGTCCGGCCCGCGCAAGCGGGACCGGGCCTCAATGATTCTGGGCACCGGATTCCGGGGCGTTATTTCCAGGCCGTCGCCAGCATCGCGTCGAGCATGTCGGCATAGGACCAGCCATCGGCCCGCGCGGCGATCGCCGACAGGCAATCCTGATCCTCGCGGCCCGGCCGTCCCGCACCGGTCATGTTCGGTTTCATGTTGAGGTCGAACAGCTTGAATTGGCCGCTGGCATCGGCGCGACAGTCGATGCGGATCACCGCGCGCGATTCGACCAGTTCCGCTGCCTTCATACAGGCATCCAGCATCGCCAGCACCGGCGCCTCCGTCATCCGCTCCGGGCCGATCGCGACGCTGTTCTGCGTCACCGCGACATCGCCATTATAGGGGGCGACACCGTCCTTCTGGTCGAAGCGCAGCACCGGGCGCAGCGCGAAATGGCGGTCGCCCTTCTCGCCTGACGGGCGCGGCGCGGCCGGCGGCAGGACGGTGATGGTCATTTCCTCGCCGTCCAGAAACTCCTCGACCATCAGCAGCGTGCCGAACTTGCCCTCGTCGATCAGGCTGCGGGCCGCGGCGTTCAGCGCCTCGGCATCGCGCACCAGCGTCACGCCCTGGCTGCCCCGACCACGCACAGGCTTCACGATCAGCGGGAAGGGGATGGCCAGATCGGCCAGAACCTGCCCGACATCGGCCAGCGCATGCACGCCTTCGCTCGGCCGATCAGCGAGCAAAAAGCCGCGCGCCACCGGCAAGCCGGCTTGCTCCAGCATCCGGTTGGTGGCGAACTTGTCGTCATATTTCTGCGTGGCGGCCGGCGTCTGGCCGACGATCGCGACCTGGCCCATCACGGCCTCGATCGGATGCCCCTCGAACAGCACGCTATTGGCCCAGATCGTGTCGGCACCCGCCGCGATCGCGGCTGCTATCCCGTTGGCCGTGTCGGGGAACACCCATTGCATCGCCTGTGCCGGATCGGGCGCGGGCACCGGCGTTACCACCGTGCGGCCCAGCCCCTTCAACGCAAAGCCGATATCGGCCCCACCGTCGGAATAGCCGCCGGGCTTGGCATCCTTGCGCAGCCCGTCGATCACCGGCGGCGGCAGCGCCTGATAGAGCAGAGCAACCGCCGGCCCGCTCATGCCACCGGCTCCGGCAGGCGCCAGTCGATCGCGCCGCGCCCCTTGGCCTCCAGAAAGTCATTGGCCTGCGAGAAATGGCGGCATCCCAGAAAGCCGTTATGCGCCGACAGTGGCGAAGGATGGGCGGCCTTCAGCACCAGATGGCGCCCGGAATCGACGAAGCCGGCCTTGCGCTGGGCATAGGCGCCCCACAGCAGGAACACGACCGGCTCCTCCTTCTGCGCCACCAGCCGCACGATCGCGTCGGTGAATGTCTCCCAGCCCTTGCCCTGGTGCGACGCAGCCCGGCCCATCTCGACCGTCAGCACGCTGTTGAGCAGCAGCACGCCCTGCCGCGCCCAATGCTCCAGGAAGCCGTGTCGCGCGCGCGGCAGGCCGAGGTCGCTCTCCAGCTCCTTGTAGATATTGACCAGCGATGGCGGCGTCCGCACGCCGGGCTGGACCGAAAAGCACAGGCCATGCGCCTGGCCCTCGCCATGATAGGGGTCTTGCCCCAGCACCACCACCTTCACCTGGTCCAGCGGGGTCAGGTCCAGCGCCCGGAAATATTCATTCCCCTTGGGGAAGATGCGCTTGCCCGCCGCCTTTTCCGCTTCGATGAACTGTTTCAGGCCCTGCATATGGGGGCTGGCGAACTGGTCGCGCAGCGGCGCGCGCCAGCTTTCGTGCAGCTTGATGGTGTCGTTCATGGCCGGCGTGATGAACCCCCGGCATGCCTGCGTCAACCGCGGGAAAAGCCGATCAAATATCTTGCCACCCGACCCATGATGGGCGACAGACGGGCCATGCCGTCTCTCCGTCAAATTGGCGCCAGCTGCGCCGCCCTTGGCCTGTTCTTTGCGCCCTTGCCGAGCGCCGATGCCTTCGGTCCGCCGCCCCGGCCACAGGTGCTGCTGACGGCGGAGGCGCATCTCCTGGCCGAATTTGACCGCTTCGCCGCTTTGTCGGACGGCACGGTCGGCGTCGCGGTGCAGGATCTGCAGACCGGCGAGGTCCAGTCGCGCAACGGCGACACGCTCTTCCCCATGGCCAGCGCCTACAAGGTCGCGGTCGCGGGCCGTATCCTCTCGCTGGTCGATGCCGGCAGCCTGAAGCTCGACGACCGGCTCGCGCTCGATCCTGCGCTGGCGAGCGAGGGCGGCATCGCCTGGATGTTCTCGCGTCCCGGCGCGACCCTGCCGGTCAGCCAGTTGCTCGACCTGATGCTGACGCGCAGCGACAATAATGCGACCGACGTGCTGGTCGCGCGTGCCGGCGGGCCGAAGGCGGTCAGCGACTTCGTCGCCGGCCTCGGCATCCATGGCCTGCGCGTCGACAGCGATACCGCACATCTTCTCTACCGCGCCATGGGCATCAATCCCCAGTCCGGCACCTTCCAGCAGAATGCCGGCGCCGCCCGCCGCGCCGATCCGATGATCCAGCGGCGCGACGTGCGCGACCTGCCGAACATGGACTTCATGCTCGATCCGCGCGACACGGCGACGCCGCTGGCGATGAACCAGCTTCTGGTCGCCTATGAATCGGGCAAGGCATTGAAGCCGGAAAGCACGCAATTGCTCTTCACCATCATGGGCCATTGCCAGACCGGCAAGCTGCGCCTGTCGGGGATGCTGCCGCCCGGCACCCCGGTCGCGCACAAGACCGGGTCGCTCAACGGCGTCGGCAATGATGTCGGCATCATCGGCCTGCCCGATGGCCGCCGCTTCGCCATCACCGTCTTCGTGATGAAGGACAGCCGGGGCCATGTCTCGCGCGACCAGATCATGGCCCAGGCCGCCCGCGCGGCCTATGATTATTTCCTCTTTGCGCCCAAGCGGCGCGTGGCGCTTAACAAGTTGAACGTCCACGTATAAAAGATGGGGCATAACAGAGAGGATGCCCCTTATGACCCAGATCGCCCGGTTCCGGGACTTCTGGCCCTATTATCTGCAGGAACATGCCCGGCCCGCGACGCGCGCCATGCATTATGCCGGGACCAGCCTGGTGGTCGGCCTTGCCGCCGCTACGGCCGTGACCGGACATTGGTGGCTGGCTGCCGCGCTGCCGATCGCCGGCTACGGCTTCGCCTGGGTCAGCCATATGCTGATCGAGCGCAATCGCCCGGCCACCTTCCGCTATCCGCTCTGGTCGCTGCGCGCCGATTTCGTGATGCTCCAGCGCTTCCTGACCGGCCATATGCGCCGCGATCTGGTCCGTGCCGGCATCCGCGCCGACGGCACGGTCGATCCGCAACGTCGCATTCGAGGGTGATCCACAGCACACCCGCTTGATTCCCGTCGCCGCTCTGTCACAAGAGGAACGCGATGGGGCTCACCGCGACATTCTCCCTGCCGACCGACCGGTCGACGCTGGCCGCCCGCTGGCAGGCGCTGGAGGCGTGCAGCGATGCGTCCTTCTTCCTGCGCTGGACTTGGGTGGGCGCCTGGCTCGACAGCTATGGCGTCTGGCCCGAACTGCTCGCCGTCACCGATGAAAGCGGACAGGATGTCGCGCTGGCGCTGGTCGGCCATGCGATGCGTCCGCGCCTGCTGGGGCCGGTGGCGACGCTCAGCCTCAACCAGTCGGGCGATCCGGCGATCGACCGGCCCTATGTCGAATATAATGGCCTGCTCACCGCGCGCGGGCAGGAGACGGCGGCCGTCGCTGTCGCGCTCGACGCCATCGCCCGGCGTCGTGACTGGCGTGTGTTGCGGCTGAGCGGCATCGCCCCGGATTCGCCGCTGCTTGGCCTGCCGGCCCGGCGGAAATTGCGGGTCGATGCCTCGCCCGTCTACCAGGTCGATCTCGACGCCGTACGCGCCGCCGACGGCGACTATCTCGCGCTGCTCAGCAGCAATACGCGCAGCCAGATCCGCCGTGCGATGAAGGATCATGGCGGGCCGCTGCCCGATGTCGCGGTCGGCACGCTGCATGACATCGCCCCCTGGCTGGACGAGATGGCCGCGCTCAATACGGGGCGCCATGCCGACAATGCCTGGGACGATCAGGGGTTTCGCCAGTTCGTCGCCACCATCGCGGCGCGCGGTCTGCCCTCGGGCGCGGTCGAACTGCTGCGCTTTGCCGATGCCGGTGGTGCCGTCGGCCTGCTGGTCAATTTCGTGCAGGACGGGCAGGCGATGAATTATCAGTCCGCCTTTGCCCAGCCGCGCACCGCCAAGGACAAGCCGGGCCTGCTCTGTCACGCCGCTGCCGTCGGCCATTATGCCACGCGGGGCCTCAGCCTCTATTCGCTGCTTGCCGGGAAGGATCGCTACAAGCAGAGCCTCTCGACCCGCGAGGAGGCGCTGGAATGGTGGCATGTCGAGCGTTTCAGTCCCCGGCTGGAGGCCGAGGCGCTGGCGCGCAAGCTGCTTAAACGCCCAGCTTCCGCATGACGCGATAGACGAAGCGGCGAATGCCCTGTTGCTCGGGGCGTTCGCTTACCGCGCCGGTCGGCAGGCCACGCTTGCGCAGCAGGGCGTTGAAACTGTGCAGTTCGCCCTCCGCCACGCTGCGGTCGGACCGCCAGGTGATCGACAGGCTGATCGACACGGCCGGGCCATTTTCCACGAAATGCGGTGCCTTGACCGGCACATGCACGGCCTCGCCGGGAGCCAGCGGGAAGGGCGTGCCACGCGCCTTGAACCCGTCCTGCCAGATCAGGTTGCGATGGCCGCCATTGTGAAATTCCTCGCTCTTCTGCGCCGGCACCAGTTCCTCGTCGCGTGCCGGGAACACGGTCATCACCTTGGTCCCCATGATCTGCAGCAGGATATTATGCTCCGGGTCCATGTGGAACGGGGTGACGCTGCCGGGGGAGGTCAGGAAGATGAACGCCTCGCGATGCAGCATCGGCCCGGTGCTGCGCGCGACGATCTGCTCCAGCTCCGCCAGCGCCGCGTCCAGCAACGCGCCATAGGCCGGGTCGCGCTCGACATTCTTCAGCACCGCCCAGCTGCCATTGCTCTCGATCGTGCGGATCGTCTCGCCCAGGCTCAGCCCATTGGATGGCGTATCCTCCGGCCGCACGCCCAGCGGCAGCTTGCCGAGATTATATTCGACCGCGCTCGCCGGCATCCGCTCGGCCAGCGTCGCCAGCGCATCCAGCGTCAGCAACTCATGCCCGACCAATTCGTGCGTCAGCTTGGTCGGTCGGTCGGGATAGGCGGCGGCAAAGGCGGCGCGCGCGCTGTCCGAAAAATGCGGCGCGTCGGTGGCCGGCGCCATCGGGCTATGCACGGTCATTCCTGTCCTTTCATGCGGCTGGCGATCCGTTCGACCCCGCCGGCCAATGCAAAGGCCGCTGCCCGGCGCAGGCGCGTCGCGCCCTTGCCCTGCAGGGCGATACGATATTGGACGATGCTGCGGCGCTCGGCCCACAGGCTGTCGATCATCGGATGATCGGCGGCGGCGCAACTGTCCATCCAGCCGATCGCCGGATCATCCTGCACCGCGTGCAGATTGGCGATCTCGATCAGCACGCCGGGCGAAAAGCGGCCCATTTCCTCGTCAAAGGCGATCTTGAAGGAAAAGGCGCCGTCGCCATGGCGGAAATTGACCAGCATCGCGATCGCCCGGCCATCCAGGTCGATGCGCAGGAAATGCAGCCGCCCCGCGGCAAAGGCGGCCGCGCAGGCGGCACGGAAGAAGGCGATGTCATCCGGCCTGCTCGCCAGTGCGCTGCCCTCGCGGCCCTTCCATCCCGATGCCTCCAGCGCCAGGAAGTCGCCGCACCAGCGCGGCAGGTCGGCGCCATCGTCCAGCAGTCGCTGCTCGACCGTCCCGAGTTCCGCCAACCGCTTCTGCAGTCGCCGGATTTCCTTGCGCTTCTTCGCGCGGACATGGGTTTCCCAATAGTCGTCGGCCGACATGTCGGATCGCAGCATGGCCCGGTCATGGCGATGCACCTCGCGGCGGCCGCGCCCTTCTTCGACGCACAGTGCTTCCAGCGCGGCGGCATTGGCGCCGGCTGCGTCGAGCCCGCGCAGGTGCAGGAAATGGGGCGCCCATTCGGCCGCGTCCAGTTGCGCCAGCAGGCTGCGCCACGCCGCCATCTCCTGGCCGCGCCGGATCAGCGGCGCGCCGAAGAAACAATGGTCATGCATCCAGTTGGCGACGCAGCCGATCGGCAGCCGGCCATGGCGCGCCTGCACCGTGACCGGCAACAGCCCGATTAATTCGCCATCTGCCTGCGCCTCGATCAGGCGCACGTCGCCATTGCCGGTCGGGCCATTGCCGGCCAGATGGTCGATCGCCGCCGCCAGCAGGTCGGGCGCATAGAAGGCATTGGGTTCTGCCGCTTCTGCGGCCAGGGTCGCCCAGCGCGCGCGTGGGTTCGTCAGCGACAGGCGGTCCGGCGCGATTGGGGGAGATGGGTGGGCTGCCATGTCCATCGCCTCGCCTTAGCCGGGAAAGATTAGGGAATAGCTAAGTATTCCACCGCATGGCAGCATGCACTGGACGGGATAGGAGGGAAAGACCTTTACTTCGCCGGGCGGATTGTCTGTGACCGACGGAGTGAATGGATGGCCGATCGAGGAGATAAGATGTGACGATCCTGGTTACGGGGGTGGCCGGTTTCATCGGCATGTCGGTCGCGGACCGGTTGTTAGCTGACGGGCGGGCGGTGATCGGCATCGACAATCTCAATGATTATTATCAGGTCTCGCTCAAGCACGATCGCGTTGCCTTGTTGCAGCGCCGATATGGTGGGCTCTTCACCTTCCTGAAGCAGGATTTTGCCGACATGGCGGGGCTGCGCGCTGCCTTGGCTGACCATCCGATCGAGGCGATCGTCCATCTCGGCGCTCAGGCCGGGGTGCGTTATTCGCTCATCAATCCCCATGCCTATGTCCAGTCGAACCTGGCTGGGCATGTGAACATGCTGGAATTGGCGCGTGAGCGCCGGGTGCGACATCTGGTCTATGCCTCTTCCTCTTCGGTCTATGGCGGCAATGAAAGCCTGCCCTTCCGGGTCGAGGATCGCGCCGATCATCCCGTTTCGCTCTACGCCGCGACCAAGCGAGCGGACGAACTGATGAGCGAAACCTATGCGCATCTGTTCCGCGTGCCCATGACGGGCCTGCGCTTCTTCACCGTCTACGGCCCCTGGGGGCGACCGGACATGGCGATGTGGATCTTCACGCAAAAGATTCTCGCTGGCGAACCGATTCCGGTGTTCAACCATGGCCGGATGCAACGCGATTTCACCTATATCGACGATATCGTCGCCGGGGTGATCGGTTGCCTCGACAATGCCCCGGTCGATGATGGCGGCCTCAAGGCGGGCGGCAGCCGCGCGCCGCACAGGTTGTACAATATTGGCAACAATCAACCCGAGGAACTGATGCACTTGATTGCCGTGCTGGAGCAGGCGATCGGCCGCAAGGCAGAGGTGGATTTTCAGTCGATGCAGCCCGGAGATGTCCCGGCAACCTACGCGGATATTGGCGCAATCGCCCAGGATATCGGATTTGCGCCGACGACGGCCATCGAGTCGGGCGTGCCACGATTCGTGACATGGTATCGCGATTATCACGGGTGATAAGCGTTCGCTGCCTGTGTCGCGAATGGGCAGGAAGTTCCACGGTTTGCCGGTATAAACACTCGTTTCGCCGCGTTTTTTTGTGAAAACCAGTCAGATTTTCGTTGCCGCATGACTTTCCGCAATTGCGAAATGGATTGCCATAAGTGCCTGAAACGGCGTAGACAGTTGCATAGCGCTGGTTGACCAATCGGCTTGTGGTCGCGGAAACAAGGGATGGACGCTGCACTCTTCAGGGTGTCGCGCGCCGCGGACGTCAGCCGGAGCATATCGGCGGCGATGCGCGGGAGAAAAGGGCAAAAAGCGTGTCGACAGTATCGAAGATCGTACCGTTCGGTTCGGGTGGGCGTATCGTGGAGACGGCGTGCAGCAGTCTCTCCTTGGCGGCCCGGGGATTGAATATTCTCGAAAGTAAATTCGCCGATCGGGAATTTGCCGCAACCTTCCTGCGTCTGGTCGGGATGATCATGAATGTCCGTGGCCGGGTCATTGTCACCGGCATCGGCAAGAGCGGCATCGTCGCGCGGAAGATGACGGCGACCTTGACGTCCACTGGCACGCCGGCGCTGTTCTTGCATCCTGCGGATGCCGGGCATGGCGATCTGGGCATGGTCACGCCCGACGATGTCGTGTTGATGCTGTCGCATTCGGGCGAATCGACCGAACTCGGTCCGATCATCCAATATTGCAAGCGTTTCGCTATTCCGTTGATCGGGCTGACGGCAAAGGGGCTTAGTACCGTTGCCGAGGCGGCCGACATCTGCATCCTGATGCCGGAAGTGCGTGAAGCCTGTCCGAACATGCTGGCGCCGACGACCTCCACCACGCTGCAGATGGCCTTCGGTGATGCGCTGGCGATGTCGCTGATGGAAATGCGGGGCTTTTCGGCCGATGATTTCCATAAATTCCATCCGATGGGCCGTTTGGGCGCGCAGTTGGTCAAGGTGCGGGAACTGATGGCGGCGGGCGCAGATGTGCCCAAGGTGCCCGAAGATGCCTCCTTGCTTGATGCGACGATCGAAATGACCCGTGCGCGCCTCGGCGGTACGGCCGTGGTCGATCGCGGGGGCAAGCTGATCGGCGCCTTCACGGATGGCGATTTGCGTCGTGCGGTCACTGGCAAGCAGAATCTGACCGATGCCGTTGGCCGCTTCATGACGGCGACGCCGCTGGCGATCGCACCCGATGAGCTGGCGTCGGAGGCACTTCGCCTGATGCAGGAGCGGAACATCACCTTGCTGTTCGTGTGCGAAAAGGACCGCCTTGTGGGCGCACTCCACATGCACGATTTGCTGCACGCCGGGGTCGCCTGACCTTATTGGTGGTCATTCCGGCGCGGGCGGGTTCGTCCCGCCTGCCGCGCAAGCCGCTGCGCCTCATCGCGGGGCGCAGCCTGCTGCATCGCACGATCGCCATGGCGCGCGCGGCGATCGGTGTGCGCGCCGGCGTCGCTCTGGTCGTCGCCACCGATGATGACGAGATTGCAGCCCATGCGCAGGCCGCCGACTGCGACGCGGTGATGACCGACAGCATGATCGCCACCGGTTCCGGCCGCGCGCTCGCTGCCGCCCGCGCGCAGGCCACGCAGCCCGACTTCGTCGTCAATCTCCAGGGCGACTCGCCTTTCCAGCCCAAGGGAGCGCTGGGCGCGGTGATCGAGGCGCTGGATGCCGGCGCGCAGGTCGCGACCCCGGTGATCGGGCTCGACTGGGCCGCGCTCGATGCGCTGCGCGACCATAAGCAACGCTCGCCCTTCAGCGGCACCACCTGCGCGCGCGGCGCGGATGGCCGGGCGCTCTGGTTCTCCAAGACGATCATTCCCGCCATCCGCGACGAGGACAGGCTGCGCGCCGCCGGTCCCATATCCCCCGTCTGGCGCCATGTCGGCCTTTATGGCTATGCCTATGACGCGCTCGCCCGGTTCGAGGCATCGCCGCCCACGGCGCTCGAAAATCTGGAAGGGCTGGAGCAGTTGCGGCTGCTGGAGCTGGGCATCGATATCATGACCGTCCCGGTCGATCCGCCCGTCTTCGACAGCAGCGGCATCGATACCGAGGCTGATATCCAGCGGGTCGAGGCGCTGATCGCCGCCCATGGAGACCCGACGCCGGCCCTGTCATGAGCCGGCGCATCTTCGTCATCCGCCACGGCAACACCTTCGCCTCCAGCGCCGATGCGCGCCGGGTCGGGGCCGGCACCGACATTCCGCTGGTCGACAGCGGCATGGTGCAGGCCCAGCATCTCGCCAGCTATTTCGCGGCCCAGTCGCTCGGCACCGTACGCCTCTACAGCGGCCCGTTGCAGCGCGCGCGCCAGACCGCGGCGCCGATCGCGGCCGCGCTCGACCATCCGGTCGACGCCATCCTCCCCTGGCTCGACGAGATCGACCATGGCCCGGACGAGGGGCAGCCGGAGGCGACCGTCGTGGCGCGTCTTGGCGAAGCGGCTATCGCCGCCTGGGACCGGGACGGCATCGTGCCCGATGGCTGGACCGTCGACGCCCCCGCGCGCATCGCTGCCTGGCGCACCTGGTTCGCCGCAGAAGGGGAGGGGACGGAATTGCTGGTCACCAGCAACGGCGCCGCCCGCTTCGCCCTGCTGGCGCTGGGCCTCTCCCATGGTCAGCTCAAGCTGCGCACCGGGGCCTTTGGCGAACTGGTCGTCGATGCGCCGGGGCAGGTGCGGCTGCTGCGCTGGGACGAGCGCCCCTAGGGGTTATTACCGGCCGATCTCCGCAAAGCCCGCGATTGGCCCTCGCTCTCGTTCGGACCATTCTGTCTCCGTGCAGAATGTTCGAAAGGGGAAGGCGCTTGGCCATGCAGACGGGATATCATCGCAAGATCGCCTGCCTCGCGGCCCTGGTCGCCATGGCGCCGCTGCCGGCGATCGCGCAGGATGCGGGCTCGCCGGCAGCGCCTGCCATCACCTCCGGCCCACCGCCGGCGGGCGGCAGCGATCAGGATCTGGCGCTGCAATTGTCCAACCCGGTCGCCTCGCTGATCAGCGTGCCGTTCCAGGAAAATCTCGACTTTGGCGCCGGGGATGATGGCATCAAGTCGACGCTCAACATCCAGCCGGTGGTGCCGATCAGCGTCGGCAAGGATTGGAACATGATCGTGCGCACCATCGTGCCGGTCGTCGCGCAAAATGCCTATCAAGGGCCGGGCACGGATGGCTTCGGCCTTGGCGATATCACCCAGAGCTTCTTCTTTTCGCCCAAGGCAAACAAGGGCATCATCTGGGGCGTTGGCCCTGCCATCCTCTATCCCTCGGCAACCGATCGCTATCTGGGCGGCGACAAATGGGGCGCCGGCCCAACCGTCGTGCTGCTCAAGCAGATGGGGCAGAACACGGTCGGTTTCCTCGGCAACCATATCTGGTCGATCGCCGGCAAGGATGACCGTTCCGACGTCAGCGCCAGCTTCATGCAGCCCTTCTTCAGCCACACCACGTCCCACGCCACCACCTATGGCATCAATGCCGAAGCGGCCTATGACTGGAAGGGCAAGGACTGGCTGGTGCCGGTGAACCTCACCGTCACGCAACTGACCAAGGTCGGCGACCAGGCGGTGCAGGTGGGCCTTGGCGGCAAATATTATGCCGTCTCGCCCGACGGCGGCCCCGAATGGGGCATCCGCATGATCTTCACCCTGCTATTCCCGAAGAAATAGCGAATTTCCCCGTCACGCAGCCGAAGGTCAGCGTCCTTGGAGCGGAGCAATCGACATCCGGAGCCATGGGGCGACTGCCCCGGATATGGGGGCACCGACGCGATGCCAGCTAAAAGGCCAGAAGGGGTGGTTAGCGGAATGTCCTCTAACGTTGGGACCAGCCAATATAGCAGTCGTCTTCAATCAACCCTACGAGGGTTTGGCCATCTCGACCTTTAAACCCAACCACTTGTGCATATCCGTGCCCCTCGACCGGGACTGCCACATCGCTGGTGAAATTTTCCCGATAAGTAGCGGTCGAACGAGAAAGCATATCTCTTTTCGCCTCTCTGGCCATCTCGACGCCGTCCTTCCACGACATGTCTCTGCAAGAATGCTGAGGCGATTGAGGTGAGCAAGCGCTCGCCAGCCACGTCATCGTTAGGAGCATCAACCTACTTATCTGCATTTCATCGTATTGGCACAGAACCCTCTAATGGTCAGCAGGCGAAGTCGGCATAGATGTGCAAACCGCCGTCTGCTTGATGGAAGAGCAGTATCTCCTGCGAATTTCCGCTTTTGGTCGCTTCGCGCCGGGCAGCTTTCCCGCCCAGGAGTGGACGGGCAGCTATCGGGGGAGTGAGGCGCCAGGCGCGTTGGTGAACAGCGATCGAGGGTGGGAAGCGGCCATCCCACCTACGTCATGCTGAACTTGTTTCAGCATCTATCAAGCCTAACAAGCCACTGGTCTATTGAGAGGAAAGGACCCTGAAACAAGTTCAGGGTGACGATGATGGGGTGGGCCGCTTCTGGCCGTTAGCCGCCAAAGCCCGCCATCAATGACGGAAATCGATAGCCGTTGGACCGCTCGAAACGCGTCGCCCGGCCTCCCGAACCCCGGATCAGTTCTTGCGCTGCGGCACCGTGAAGGTGCCCGACACGCGGCCGCTGGGGCTGGTCGATGTGCCGGCGCCGCCGGTCGAGCGGCCGTCGACCGTGGTGCGGCCGCTGTTGAGGTCCATCACCAGCCGTCCGCCGGTCAGGCGGTTGACGCCCTGGGTCAGCGAGACATTGCCGACCATGGTGATCAGCTTGGCATTGAGGTCGTAGATGGCGACATTGCCGCGCGCGGTCTGGTCGGCCTTGGTGATGACGACATTGCCCGACGCGTCGATGCGCTGGATTTCCACGCCATTGCCGGTGTTGGCCGCGCCATTGGGCTGCTGCTTGTAGGCGACGGTCATGCGGGCGGCGTTCAGCGTCATGCCGGCCTGCGTCACCTCGACATTGCCCGACACCACGACCCGGTCGGCGCGGTCCTGCACCTCGATCCGGTCGGCGGTGAAGTTCACCGGCGCATTGCTGTCATGATTCTTGAACACCTGCGCATCGGCGCCGGCGTAGAGGAGGCCGGTCGCGCCCAGCGCAACGGTCGACAGCAGGATGAGGATGCGTTTCATCAGTTCTGCCCTTTGAGACCATTTTGCTCGATGCGCAAGGTTGCCCGGCCGTTGAGCGTGACCGTGCGTGCATTCATGTCCGCTTCCAGATGGTCGCCGCTGAACGTGCCGATCGGGATGCGCCCGTCGACCCGGCCCGCGCTCTTCATCCGTCGCGTCTGCAAATCGATGCCGACGTCGCGGGTGACCAGGCGATATCCCCCGGCCGCCTCGAACTGGACCGGGCCGACGATCGCGACTCGCTCGGTTTCCATGTCATAGCGGCCCTTTTGCGCGTTCAGCACCGCTGGCCCCTCGGGCAGCAATATGCGCGCCGACATCGCGTTGAGGTCGACGATCGGCTCGCGCGAGCTTTTCTGCACGGCAGAGCCGGCGCGCAGCGAGAAGGGCTGGCCCTTGCTGTCCTGCCCGCGATACAGCGCTTCGGACACGCGCATCCGTTCCTTCGCCACCTCGACCTTGTTCTTGTCGAGCACGAAGCTGACCTTGTCGCCGCCGGTGAAGGGGGCGGTGGCCAGCAGGGCGGTCAGCACGCCGACCGCCACCGGCAGATAGTTTTTGAGCAGACGCACCAGCCGGTCATGGCTGCCGCCCGGCCGCGCCCAGTGACGGCGTGCGTGGCGTTGCTGCTCGGCCTGGATGGACATGGTGCGTGCCGCTTCCGTCGCTTACATGTGCGAGAAGATGTCGTTCTCGGGCCAGCCCGCCAGGTCCAGCGCCGCGCGATGGGGCAGGAAGTCGAAACAGGCCTGGGCCAGTTCCATCCGGCCTTCGCGGGTCAGGCGCTTGTCCAGTTCGACCTTCAACTGATGCAGGAAGCGCACGTCCGATGCGGCATAATCCTTCTGCGCCTCGGACAGGTTCGGGCCGCCCCAGTCGCTCGACTGCTGCTGCTTGCTGATGTCCTGGCCCAGCAGTTCGCGGACCAGTTCCTTCAGGCCATGGCGGTCGGTATAGGTGCGCACCAGCTTCGACGCGATCTTGGTGCAATAGACGGGGGCTGCAACGACGCCCAGATAATGCTGGATCGCGGCGATATCGAATCGGCCGAAATGATAGATCTTGATCCGCTCGGGATCGGCCAGCACCGCCTTCAGGTTCGGCGCGGCATAATCGCTGCCGGGGTTGAAGCGGACCAGATGCTCGTCGCCCTTGCCGTCGCTGATCTGGACGACGCACAGGCGATCGCGCGGGGTGATGAGCCCCATGGTTTCGGTATCGACGGCGATCGGGCCGGGGGCAAGGACGCCCTCGGGCAGATCTTCTTCATGGAAATGGACGGTCATGACTTTTCCCTCTATGGGGAAACGGGCCATATCGCAATCAAGGCTTTGGCAGATAGGGCCTGTAAATCGGCGCTGCGGGCGCTCTTTTTGCCCGATATGCGAAATCATTCGCGCTGCCCGGAAAACTTGATATAGTGATTCCCAAACCGCGACTTTGCGGTGGATTGTGCATGTCATTCGCCCGACATGTTTGTCCAATGTGTCTTGGGGCGAAGCGAAAGTGACTAACAGGGCATGAGTTTTGACAGAGGGCGCCGCGGCGGGCGCGGCAAGGATAAGCGCGACGGTTTCGGCGACGACAATTTCTACGACCAGGGCAGCGGCGGCGGCTTCGGCGGCGGTGGCTTTGGTGACCGCGGCGGCTTCGGTGGCGGCTTCGGCGGTGGTGATCGTGGTCGAGGTGGCTTCGGCGGTGGTGATCGCGGTGGCTTCGGCGGCGGTGGTTTCGGCGGCGGTGGCCGCGGTGGCTTCGGCGGCGGCGGTGGCGGCTTTGGTGGCGGCGGCGGCGGTGGTCGCGGCATGCCGGCCCAGGTCGTTGGCGAAGGCAAGGGTGTCGTCAAGTTCTTCAACGGCCAGAAGGGTTTCGGCTTCATCGTTCGTGACGATGGCGGCGAAGACGTGTTCGTTCACATCAGCGCGGTCGAGCAGGCCGGCCTGACCGGTCTGGCCGAAGGTCAGCCGCTCGGCTTCACCCTGGTGGATCGTGGTGGCAAGGTGTCGGCGACCGATCTGGTCATCGACGGCGAACCGCTCCCCGTGACCGATCGTGCGCCGCCGCGTGAACCGCGCGAACCCCGCGCCGGTGGTTTCGGTGGTGCAGAGCGTGGCCCGCAGCGTCAGCTGACCGGCGAACGCGCCAGCGGCACGGTCAAGTTCTTCAACGCCATGAAGGGCTTCGGCTTCATCCAGCGTGATGACGGCCAGCCGGACGCTTTCGTCCACATCAGCGCTGTCGAACGCGCCGGCATGGGCGCCCTGAACGAGGGCGACCGTCTGGACTTCGAACTGGAAGTCGATCGTCGCGGCAAGTACGCGGCCGTCAATCTCCAGTCCAAGGCCGACTGATCGGCCGTCGCCCGTTCGCCGTACGGGCGACGTGACAGGAATATCGAAGGGGGTCGCCTGCCCGGCGGCCCCTTTTTCGTTTCTGCCGTTCATCTCGATCAGTCGACAGGTCGCCATATATCGTCAAAGCGATGCGTCTGAATGTGGCGCGGGAAACGTGAATATTCACGGAAATGACCGATGATATTCGGATCAAAAATACCGTAAATTCGGCGCTTATGTGCAATTGATCAACATGTTGATCTGCAAGTTTTTCTGATGATCATTTGTCCAGTCGATCAATTCGGCGAATTTGCCTGACCATTAGCCTCGGATCATAATCGTCCCGAATGGAATGAGCCTTGCGGCATTGTCGACAAGGCCTGACCCAATGGGAGGATGATATGAAGCAGGCCCTGATCCGCCGTCTGCTGGCGACTGCCGCTGCCGGCCCGGCCCTGATGCTCGCAACCGCACAGGCTCAGGATAGCGCCGCACCCGCACCCCAGGCTGACGCCGGGGCGGGGGAGATCATCGTCACCGCCCGCAAGCGTGACGAGCGGCTGATCGACGTGCCGGTTGCCGTCTCGGCGCTCTCGACCGACCAGATCGAACGCTATGCCACCACGAGCTTCCAGGCGATCAGCCAGCAGGTGCCGCAACTGGTCATCGCCGAATCGCAGAATCAGGTCGGTGGCTCGATCAACCTGCGCGGCATCGGCGCCGGCATCTCCAACCCCTCGACCGAAACCGCCGTGACCCTGAATTTCGACGGCGTGCCGATCAGCTATGGCAACGCCATCCGCCTGGGCCAGATAGACCTTGGCCGGGTCGAGGTGCTCAAGGGGCCGCAGGCGCTCTTCTATGGCAAGAACAGCCCAGGCGGTATCGTCTCGCTCATCTCCCAGGATCCGGGCAAGGATTTCGAGGCGAAGCTGCGCACCGGCTATGAATTCATGGCCGACCAGCGCTTTGTCGAGGCCAGCGCCTCGGTGCCGCTGACCGACGGCCTCGCCGCCCGCGTCGTCGGCTATTATTCCAAGGAGGATGGCTGGTTCCGCAACGTTGCCGAGCCGATCGCCGGCATCACGCCGGGGCGCGGCGCCGACAGCCTCAATTCCGAAGATGTCTTCGTCCGCGGCACGCTCGCCTATGATGCGGGCGGATCGACCCGGATCAAGGCGAAGGTCAATTATGGCCAGCGCGAACGGGACGGCGTCGGTCCCACCGGCCTCAGCCAGATCATCTACTGCCCCGCCGGCGTCAGCCGCTATGGCTCGACCGCCTGCACGCTCAACCGCAATTTCTACGACGCCATCCTCGCGCCGGCGACCGCCGCCAGCGATCCCAGCTATGGCGATGGTGTGCCCTTCATGAAGTCGAAGCAGTTCCTCGCCTCGCTCAGCATCGACCAGGATCTGGGCGACGCCTATACCCTGTCCTCGGTCACCGGCTATTACCGCCTGCGCGAACGCTCGGTCGACAGCTTCACTTTCTCCAACAACCCTTATTTCGGCGCATCGAACGACATCACTGCCAAGGGCTTCAGCCAGGAACTGCGCCTCGCGTCCGACTATGACGGGCCATTGAACTTCCTCGTCGGCGGCTTCTTCCAGGACGCCCATTTCCTGACGCGTCAGGCCTTCACCACCAATTTCGGCGCGCCCTTCGTGGTCGGATCGACCTATTATGACGTCCATACCAAGGCGACCTCGGTCTTCGGCCAGTTGCGCTACAAGATCGCGGAGCTGCTCGAACTGGCTGTCGGCGGCCGCTATAGCTGGGAAGACAAGTCGCTGACCGGCACCTCGCTCGGCAGCCCGATCCAGATTCTCGGCCCCAAGCAGAATTATGCCGATTTCTCGCCCGACGTGACGCTCACCTGGCGCCCCGACAGCGACCGCACCGTCTATGCCGCCTATCGCGAGGGCTTCACCTCGGGCGGTTTCAACACCGTGCCGACGCGTCTGCGCACCGATGCGGACCAGAGCCGCGCCGCGATCGACCTGTCCTATGACCAGATGACCGCGAAGGGCGGCGAGATCGGTACCAAGGGCTATGTCGCCGATCGGCAGATCCTCTACGATCTGGTCGGCTATTATTATAAATATAGCGGACTCCAGTTGTCGCGCTACGATAACGCCTCCTTCACCCAGCTGACCCAGAATGCGGGCGGGGCGGAGATCAAGGGCGCGGAACTCAGCCTCACCATCCGGCCGCGCACGCTGGCGGGCCTGACGTTCAACACAGCGATCGCCTACAACAACGCCCGCTACACCGATTTCATCGGCGGCTGCTATGCGGGCCAGTCGATCGCGCAGGGCTGCAATCTCAATCCGCTCAACCCCAATCTGCCGCAATCGACCTGGGGCACGGCGGCCAATCCCTATCAGAATCAGGACCAGACCGGCCAACGCCTGTTCCGCGCGCCCGAAATCGCGATCACCGGCGGCTTCACCTATGACCACAGCTTCGCCGGCCGGCTCGGTGGATCGCTGTCGGTCGATTTCAATTACAGCAGCGCCTATGTCACCCAGACGGAGGGCAACCCCAAGACGCTGCAGGATGATTATGTCCAGCTCAACGCAGCCCTTTCGATCAATGGCGGCGCAGGCAAGCCCTGGGAATTGTCGCTGATCGGCCGCAACCTCACCAACAAGCTGATCATCGTCGGCGGATCGGTGGTGGGCGCGAGCGCGGCCGGCACCGGCACCAACGTCGTGCGCGAAGGCGACATATTGGGTTCGCTCGGCGCCCCGCGCGCGGTGATGCTTCAACTGACGGTGAAGAGCGGCCTGCTGGGCGGCCGCTAAACCCGCCGGAACGGGAAGGGGCTGGCGGTCCGCTCATAGCTGTGCAGGTCCAGCGCGCGCGTCACCGGCGGCAGTGCCCGGTCCGGGCAGTCGCGCCGCTCGCACAGATGACAGGTCGGCCCCACCGTCACCGCGTCGTCGCGCTCGGTATCGATGCCATCGGCATGGATGATCCGCCCGGCATGTTTCGCCTCGCAGCCCAGCGCAATCACCTGCCGCCCGCGCGCGCCATCGGCACGGGGCAGGGCGATCGCCAGCGTGAGGAAGCGCCGCTCGTCCAGCGTCTCGATCAGTTGCGGCAGCAGGATGTCGGGCGCGTCGGCCGCATGCACGTCCCAGCGCGGGCAGGTGCCGCCATAGCGGGCAAAGGGGTAGGCCTCGCCATCGAAGCGCTTGGACACGATCCCGGCCCGGTCGATCCGCACCATGAAGAAGGGGATGCCGCGCGCGCCGGTGCGGTTGAGGCTGGTGAGCCGATGCGCCAGCTGCTCGGTCGACATGCCGAAGCGGGCGCGCAGCAAGGGAAGGTCATATCGGCTCGCCTCCGCTGCCTGGCGGAACCGGTCATAGGGCATGATCAGCGCCGCGGCGGCATAGTTGGTCAGCGCAATGACGGCGAGCCGGCGGCTGTCCTCGTCCGGCGGTGCCGTGCGCGTCACCTGCGCCGCGATCAGGTCGGCCATCTCCTGCGCGCAGAGCTGATAGGCCATGGCGAACAGCCGCCCCGATGCCGGCAGTTGCTCGCTCAGCATCAGCCGCCGCCGGTGCATGTCATAATGGCGCACCGTCCCGGCCAGCACATCGGCGCGCACCATCTGCACCGCCATGCCGTGCCGCTCCTTCAGGCGCGTGCGCAGCCCGGCTTGCAACAGCGCCGGGTCTTCCTCCAGCTGCGCGGCGATCCCTTCGGCCGCGGCGTCGATTTCGGCGAAATGATTACCGGCCTTGGCTACCGTCTCGCGCCACCAGTCGACCGGCGCGACCAGCGGGGTAGGGGCGGCGCCGCGCCCGCTCGCCTGCATCTGCTCGGGCAGGCGGCGCAGATCGGCCAGCGCGCGGTAGAATCGGCCGATCGCCTCGCTGACGCCGGGATAATTTTCCGCGACTTCCAGCACTTCGTCGCGCGCGATGCCGATGTCGCGCACCAGCGCATCGGACAATATCTCGGCCAGGTCGCTCGCCGCACCGTCCTGGCTGCTGGCGGTGAAGTCGCGAATATCGATGTCATAGGTATTGGCCAGCCGCAGCAGCATCTGCGCTGTCAGCGGCCGCTGGTTGCGCTCCAGATGGTTGAGATAGCTGGGCGACACACCCAGTTCCTCGGCCATGCGCGTCTGGTTCAGCCCCAGTTCGCGGCGCAGCACGCGCAGCTTGGGGCCGAGATAGAGCTTCCGATCGGTCACATCTGCCATAAGGTCATATTGTCATGACTTGACAATATGAACAAGTCGCACCGTGACTTGCGGCCACTCATCGCCCTTCCGCTTTGCCTTCGACCTGTCAATATCGCTGTCATCAACCAGCACAGCCACAAGGCAGGAAGGACAGGAAGATGACGACCGATACGATGGAAGCGCCCCAGCCCGCCCGCTCGCGCGCGGTCTTCAGCCAGGAGGATTTCGGCCTGATCCGCACCGCCATCGCGCACTATCTCAAGGAAGTGCAGGACCAGCCGGAATCGGTCAAATATGCCAATCTCTACCACCGCCTCGGCCGCGTGGCGTAAATCCCGTCATTGCGAGGGCCGCAGGCCCGCGGCAATCCATGGATTGCTTCGCTGCGCTCGCAATGACGAAGGTGGAATAGGAAAAGGGCGCGGGATCACTCCCGCGCCCTTTTCCTTGTCTCGGCCTGCTCCGATCAGAACAAACGCGTCAGGCCATAAAACAGCGCGCCGATCGCGGCCGCCGCCGGCAGGGTCACGACCCAGGCGACGATGATGCTCGACGCCACGTTCCAGCGCACCGCCGACAGCCGGCGGGACGCGCCCACGCCGACGATGGCGCCGGTGATGGTATGGGTCGTCGATACCGGCACGCCCAGATGGGTCGCCATGAACAGGGTGATCGCGCCGCCCGTTTCCGCGCAGAAGCCCTGCGCTGGGGTCAGGCGGGTGATCTTCGATCCCATGGTGTGGACGATCTTCCAGCCGCCCAGCAACGTGCCCAGGCCCATCGCCGCCTGACAGCTCAGCACCACCCACATCGGCACATGGAAGCCGCCGGTCAGCAGCCCCTGCGAATAGAGCAGCACCGCGATGATGCCCATCGTCTTCTGCGCGTCATTGCCGCCATGGCCCAGCGAATAGAGCGAGGCGGAAACCAGCTGCAGCTTGCGGAACACCCGGTCCGCGCCCTGCGGCGTGAACTTGCGAAAGATCCAGCTGATCGCCAGCACCAGTATCAGCGCCAGGAACAGGCCGACGGCGGGCGATATCACGATCGCCGCGCTGGTCTTGAACACGCCGCTCCACACGATGGCCGACAGGCCGGACTTGGCCGTGCCCGCGCCCAGCAGGCCGCCGACCAGGGCATGGCTGGAGGAGGAGGGGATGCCCAGGCCCCAGGTGATGAGGTTCCAGGCGATCGCCCCCATCAGCGCGCCGAAGATCACCGAGGCGTCGATGATGTCGGCGCTGACGATGCCCTTGCCCACCGTCTCGGCGACATGCAGGCCAAAGAAGAGGAAGGCGATGAAGTTGAAGAAGGCGGCCCAGGCGACCGCATATTGGGGTTTCAGAACCCGCGTCGACACGATGGTCGCGATCGAGTTGGCGGCGTCGTGCAGGCCGTTCAGGAAGTCGAACAGCAGCGCAACGCCGATCAGCGCGATCAGCAGCGGGAAGGCGAGATGGGCTTCCATATCCGGTCAGGCCTGTCAGGCGTGGTCGATGACCAGGCCGGAAATCTCGTTGGCGACGTCCTCGAACCGGTCCGTCACCTTTTCCAGATGGCTGTAGATTTCGTTGCCGACGATGAAGTCCATCGGGTTGCCGGCGCGGGCCTGCTGGTACAGGGCCTTGAGGCCCGCCTCATGCAATATGTCGGCATGGCCTTCCAGCTTCACCAGCCGTTCGGTCAGCTCGTGCAGCCGCGCGGAATTGATGTTGAGCGAGCGCAGCAGCGGCATCGCTTCCGCCGTGATCCGCGCGCATTCGACGATCAGCGCGCTCATGTCCTGCATCTGCGGCGCGAAATCCTTGACCTCATAGAGCGCGATCGCCTTGGCGGTCTGGTTCATCTGGTCAATCGCGTCGTCCATCACGCCGATCAGGCCGGTGATGGCGCTACGGTCGAACGGGGTGACGAAGATGCGGCGGACGTCCTGCAGCACGTCGCGGATGATGTCGTCCGCCTCATGCTCGCGGTCCGAAATCTCCTTGATATGCGCGTCCATGTCCGGGCCGCCCTTGAGCAGCTTGGCCAGGGCGTCGGCGCCGGCGACCAGGGTCGCGGCATGGTCTTCGAATTGCTCGAAGAAACGCCCCTGCTTGGGCATCAGCGCGTGAAACCAGCGCAGCATTCCAGTCCTTTCACTTTGCTTCTCGCGGATCGACAGCAGCAACCGGAGGAACCAGCCCGGATCGGCGGGCGGTTCGCGGAAAGCCGCGATGATCGATTGCAGTTCGGGTTCGTCGACGGCCTTTGCGGCTTCGGCGACGGAAAACCAGCGCAGCTCGCGCTGCCCTTTTTCGGGCCATTGCGTCAGATGGCCGGTCACGGCAAGCGGAAAAACCTCGACATTCGCCTCGCGCGACTTGCCGCTGCGCTTGCGCTTGTCATAGCTGTATCGGCCGATCGGCGCGGGACAGGCGATGCCATGGATGCCCGCTTCCTCAAACGCCTCGACTTCCGCGGCACGATGGCCGGCCAGCCCCTTGATGCGATTGCCCTTGGGAATCACCCAGCGCCCGGTGTCGCGCGACGTGATCAGCAGGATCTGCATCGACCCGTCGATCGGGTCGCTGGTATAGGGGAGAGCGGCAATCTGGCGCATTATCGGCGGCTTACGGGCGACCTGCCCGAATCCTCATGCTCTGCCGCAGCGCGTTCCATCGGCGCTATGTAACGAAAATGTCATTTTTTGCAATCGCTCCCTTCGCCCAGAGGGGCAGGCGAAGGGAGCGACCGGCGCCCCGCTGGGCGAGGCCGGGAGGCGGATCAGATCGACAGACGCGCCGTTAGGCGGATGTCACGCCCGGCCAGCGGGGCATAATCCTTGAGGAAGCTCGCCGCGCGCCGCGCCTCGACGTCGAAGATATTGTTCGCCGACAGCATCAGCGTGGTGCGGCTATTGTCCTTGAACGGCTTCCACGCGATCGACGCATTGACCAGGGTGAAGCCGTCGGTGTCGGTTTCCTGCACGGCGGTGCGGTTCTGAGCGAAGCTATGCTCCACCTCGCCGCGAATGCTCAGGCGATCGCCCTGGGCTTCCAGCCCGCCCATCAGGCGCATCGGCGGGATGCGCGGTGCCGGACCATTGTCGATGATGGTGGCGCGGACATAGTCGGCAACGGCATCGGCATTGATCTTGTAGCCGCCGATCTGCCCCAGCTTGACCGTGGCTTCCGCTTCGAATCCCAGATAGCGGGCGTTGGCCTGATGATATTCGAAGCAGGGGAATTCCAGTTCCTCGCCGCCATTCACCGCCATGCAGGCGTCGTCGGCGACCTGGGTGTCGTAAATATAGCCCGAGAACCAGTTATGATAGGCCGACAGCGAGAAGGTGTAGCCCGGCCCTTCGCCGCGTACCGTCCCTTCGATGCCCCAGCTCTTTTCCTTGCCGAAATTGGGGTTGCCCAGTTCGAACGCCTGGGTGCCGGCGTGATTGCCGCGTGCGAACAGTTCCTCGGCCGACGGCGCGCGCTCGGTGCGCGACAGGTTCAGGCCGACGCGCCAGCCCGGCATGATCTGATGGCTGGCGCCGATCGAGCCGGAGAAGGTGTCGAAATTGCGATCATAGGCCGGGTTGAACAGCGTTTCGTCGGCATCGGCACTGACGTCGGTATGTTCGTAACGGCCCCCCGCTTCGACGCGGGTCGATCCCAGGTCGATCGACTGCAGGGTGAAGAGGCCCAACTGGTCGGTCTGGTTGCGGGGCAGGAACTTCTCCTCGCCCACGACATAGAATTTGCGGGTGAAGAATTGCGCGCCGATCGCGCCGTCCCAGCCACCCCGCTTGGTCTGGATCAGTTCCAGCCGCGATTCCATCGACTGGTTGTAGAAGGTGGTGCCGACCTCGCCCGTGTCCTCGATTTCCTGATGCTGATAATCGGCATAGCCTGCGCGCAGCCGGATCGAATCAAGGAAACCGCCATTGACGGGGACTTCGGCGCGCATGTCGACGCGGTCCTGCTTCATGTGCAGCCGCACCTGCTCCGCCTCGCCATCGGGATCGAGCGAATAGCGCACCGGCACGCCATAGAAATTGTCGGTATGGGCGACCGAGAAGCCCAGATTGCCACCGTCGGTGATCAGCGCCGCGCCGGCCGCGATCTCCCAGGTTTCTGCCGCGCTGTTGGGCAGCTTGCCGCGCAGGCCCGACAGGCTCTGGATATCGGGATCGCTGCTCGCCGCTGCCTGCGCACGCAGCGCCGGGGTCAGGATATAGGAACCGGTGTCGAGATCACCGGTCTTGGAATAGCTGCCATCGACATGGACGACGAACTTGTCACCCAGCGGCACTTCCAGTTCGCCCGAGCCGGTGCGCTCGTTCGACGCGCTGCCATAGGTGCCGATCGCGTCGATATGCACCGGCTCGTCGGGCACGCGCCGGGGGATGCGGCTGTCGATCACATTGACGACGCCACCGATCGCGGAGGAGCCATAGAGCAGGGCGGCCGGGCCGCGCAGCACCTCGATCCGGTCGGCGGTCAGCGGGTTGATCGCGACGGCATGGTCGACCGAGGTGTTGGACACATCGAAGCTGCCGATGCCGTCGGTCAGGATGCGCACGCGCTCGCCCTGGAAGCCGCGCAGCACCGGGCGCGAGGCATTGGGGCCGAAGGAGGTGGCCGATACGCCGGGCTGGCGCGCCAGGGTCTCGCCGATGGTCGGCCTCAGTTCACGGGTCAGCTTCTCGCCCGACACGACCGTGGTGCCCGACAATATGTCGCCCTGCTTGCGCGGGATCAGTGCGGTGACGACGATCGCGGGCTGGTCGTCATGATAGGCCTGGTCGCCGGCGTCCGGGGTGGGGGCGGTCTGCGCGAGGGCGGGAAAGGCAAGGCAGAGCGCGGACAGGGCGCAGCCGGCGCGCAGCGGCGAGGAGCGGAACATCAGATAAGTCATCCTAGCAGGGGGAGCGGATGGCTGTCGTCTATCGGTCATGATACATCATATCAAGACCCATTTGTGCGGCTTGTCGCGGCTCTATTGCGATGCAGCGATATTATTGCCGACTGTGGCTTTCGTGCATCGGCGCGCGCGCTGGCGTGCGATCCATCATCAAAGACGGGGCGAGACCGGATTCCCGCAATGCAATCAGTTCAGAGGAACAGGAAATCCGCCAGCGCCTGTACGCCGGGGCGCGACAGCGATCGTTCATTGACGGTCTGGCGCACCTCGATTGCGGGCAATGGCACGTCCAGCGCCAGCCGGCGAATGCCGCTCATCCGGCCCAGGTCGCGCGCCATCGGGCCAAAGGCGGCGAAACATCCCGCGCCTTCGCGCAGGGCGGTGATGATGTCGAACATATTGTCGGTTTCCAGCATCACCGGGCCGAGCCGCGCGTTGCCGCGCGCCAGCGCTGCGTCGATGATCGGGCGCAGCCCGTTGCGTGGATCGACTGCCAGTTGCGGGGTTATGGTCAGGTCGCCGCGCGACACGCTGCCCGCGCGCGCCAGCGGATGGTCCGCCCCGGCATAGAGATTGACCTGTTCCGACCAGCCATAGCGGGACGGCAGACCGGCCGGTTCCTCCAGCGCATAGAAATAGGCGATGTCGGCGCGCAGCGATTCGATCGCCCGCGTCGCCTCGACCGCCGACTGGACGCTCAGGTCCAGGGTGATGGCGATATCGTCATTGGCCGCCTCGAACGCGGTCAGTGCATCCTGGAAATGGCCGAACACCGGCGCCGGCGTCGCCAGGATGATGGCGCGATTGGCGGGCGGCGGCGTCGCCGGCAGCGACGGCAATTGCGCGTCCGCGTCCAGCAGCAGCTCCGGCGGCGGGGCGGGTTGTGCAGCAGGGGCGGGCGCCGCTTCCTCGGCCCAATCGTCGGGATCGTCCTGCGCCAGCAGGGTCATCGCCTGCGCCGTGCGCCGTCCCGCCGGGGTTAGCCGCGCCGCGCCGCGAATATCGTCGAACAACCGATAGCCCAGCCGCATTTCCAGCGACGCCATGTCGCGCTCGATCGCAGCGGAAGAAACGCCCAGCGTCTGTGCACAGCGCGTCAGGCTGCCTGCGGCCACCATCTGCGCAAAAATGTCGAGTTGGCGCAGGGATGGGTTTGTCATGGCCGAGCGATAGAGCAAAGACGAGGCCGGGTTAAGAGGCGTTCTCGCCCATTTACCATCAATGCGCTGGCGGGCGAGCTGCACAAAGGAGTTGCTCCCGATCGCGCAGCCATGGATGTAGCAGCGCATGCGTCTCTTGCTGGTGGAAGATAATGGTCGCCTTGCCGACCTCCTCGTGGCGGGGCTTGGCCGGCGGGGCTTTAGTTGCGACCATGCCGCCAGCCTGGCCATGGCGAGCGAGGCGATCGCGGCGCAGGTTCATGATGTGCTGATCGTCGATCGCGGTCTGCCCGATGGCGACGGCATTGCCTGGCTGCGGGACATCAGGCGGCAGGGGCATATGCAGCCTGCCCTGGTCCTGACGGCCCGTGACGCGCTGGAGGACCGCGTCACGGGCCTCGATGCCGGCGCCGATGATTATGTGGTGAAACCCGCCGATGTGGACGAGATTGCCGCCCGCATCCGCGCGCTGATGCGCCGTCCGGGGCCGCGTGCCCAGACCGAATTGCGCTTCGGCCCGCTGCTGGTCGATTCGGCGCGGCGTATGACGCTGTGTGCTGGACAGGCGATCGATCTGTCGCGCCGCGAGACCGACCTGCTGGAACTGCTGCTGCGCCAGGCCGGCGCCGTGGTCCGGCGCGAAAGCATCGAAAGCGCGCTCTATTCCTTTGCCGAGCCGGTCACCCCCAATGCGGTCGAGGCCACGGTGTCGCGCCTGCGCCGCAAGCTGGAGGAGGCTGGCGCGCGCGGCATGCTCCATACCGTGCGCGGCGTCGGCTATATGCTGCGGGAGCCGGCGGCATGAGCCAGCGTCGCTCGATCGCCCGTCGCCTCTTCATCGGCCTGTCGATCGTCGGCTTCATCGGCACCACGCTGCTGCTGGTCTTCATCATCAACGAACATCGGCAAAGCTTCACCGCGCTGGGCGACCCGGCCGCTGCCCGCCATGCCTTTCGCGAACTGTTCGAGCATGTGATCCTGCCGATCCTGGTGCTGATCATCCCGATGGGCATGGCCAGCCTGATCGTGATCCGTCAGGCGTTGGCGCCATTGGGAGAGGCGGTCGCGCAGTTGCAGGTGGCCGAACGCCATCAGCGCGGCGTGCTGATCGATCATGCCGCCTTCCCGACCGAGGCCGTGCCCTTCGCCCAGGCCGTAAACCGCCTGCTCGGCCAGCTTGACCAGGCGGCGCGCGACCATGAAGCGTTCGCCGCCGATGTCGCACATGAACTGCGCACGCCGCTCGCCGTGCTGGCGCTGGAACTGGACGGGCTCGACCATCCCGACGCGCCGCGTCTGCGCGCCGAGGTGATCGCGATGCGCCGCCTGATCGACCAGTTGATGCTGCTCGCGCGGGTCGAGGCGCAGAGCGTGGCCCAGTCGATCCGCGACAGCGTCCGGCTGGAGGATGTCGGGGCCGACATTGTCAGCCTGATGGCGCCCGGCGCGATCGCGGCCGACAAGAGCCTGTCGCTGACCCGCGTCGGCGATGTCGCGCCGATCATGGGACAGCGTGAGACGGTGGCGGCGGCGCTGCGCAACCTTGTCGAAAATGCGCTGCGGGTGACGCCGGCGGGTGGCGCCGTCACCGTGATCGCCGGTCCCGGCCCGCGCTTGCGGGTGAAGGATGGCGGCACCGGCCTTACGCCCGAGCGACTGGCCGAACTGGTCCAGCGCCATCGCCGCGCGGATCATGCCAGCAGCGAAGGCGCCGGGCTGGGGCTGGCGATTGTCGCCCGCATCATGGCGGCGCATGGCGGTACCCTCTCCAGCGTGGCCGATGCACAGGAACTGGTGCTCGACTTCGCGTCGCCGCGTTGATCGTCCGAAAACCTCTCGTCAGGGTCTCGTCAGTTTGATCCCATAGGGCGGGGCCATGGTCCCGCTATTCCGATTCGTGCGCCTGCCCGGCGCCCTCGCCCTCCTGACGCTTGCCGCCTGTTCGGGGGAGCAGGCCGCGCCCGCCAATGACAGCGCTGCGGCGCGGCCGGCGGACGGATCGATCCCGCTGACGGCGGACAATATCGCCCGGCTGGGTCTGAAATTCGGCGCGGCCGTCGCTGCCACCGAGGCGCCGATTGCGGTCGTGCCCGCGCTGATCGCGCCGCCGCCCAACGCCCGTGTCGCGGTCGCCGCCACCTTCCCCGGCGTCGTCACCCGCATCCTGGTGGTCGAGGGCGAGGAAGTGCGGCGCGGCCAGCCGCTGGCGATCGTCTCCAGCCGCGATGTCCTGTCCATGGGCGCAGACCTCAATCGCGCGAGCGCGCGGCTGGGCGTGGCGCAATCGAGCGCCAGCCGCCTGTCGCAACTGGAACGCGAAGGCATCATCGCTGGCGCCCGCGCGGACGAGGCCCATGCCGTGCTGGGCGAGGCCCGCGCCGATGTGTCGGAAAAGAGCCGCATCCTGACGATGGTGAACGGATCGGGCGCCAGTGGCACCTACACGCTGACTGCGCCGATCGCCGGCCGCGTGACCAGCGCCACCATCCATGCCGGCAGCGTCGTCGATGGTACTACTGCTCCCTATGTGATCGATGCGGCCGGCCAATATGAAGCACAGGCGCAATTGCCCGAGCGGCTGGCGGGTCAGGTGAGGCCCGGCATGACCGTGGCGCTGGGCGATGATTTGCGCGGCACCGTGACCGCGGTCGGATCGACCATCGATCCCGCCACCCGATCGGTAACGTTGAAGGCCAAGCTGCCGGCCGGCCCCGGCGCCATGGCCGGCCGCGCCACCAGCCTGTCGATCTTCGGCCCGGCACCGACCGGTGCCGCCATGGTGCCCGCCGCCGCCGTCACGACGCTGCCCGGCGGTGACATGCTGTTCGTGCGCACCCGCGCCGGCGTCATTGCGCGCCCGGTCAAGGCCGGCGGCAAGGATGGCGATCATGTCCTGATCCTCTCCGGCGTGAAGCCGGGCGAACAGGTCGTCGTCGCGGGCACCAGCGCGCTCAAGCCGCTGGCGATGGGCGAGTAAGGCGGGATGCTCAAATCGCTGGCCGCTTGGGCGCTCTCCTATCGCCTGATCGTCATCGCGCTCGCCCTGCTGACCGCCGGGCTGGGTGCCTGGGCCTTCGTCAACCTGCCGGTCGATGCCTATCCCAACATCGCCCAGACCCAGGTGAAGGTGATCCTCAAGGCGCCCGGCATGACGCCGGAAGAGGTGGAAAGCCGCGTCATCACTCCGATCGAGATGGAGATGCTGGGCATTCCGGGGCAGGCGATCCTGCGCTCCTCGGCCAAATATGCGATCGCCGACATCACCATCGATTTCGTCGATGGCACCGACATCTACTGGGCGCGCCAGCAGGTCGCCGAACGCCTGTCGGGCGTGATGGGCGATCTGCCCCCGGCGGTATCGGGCGGCATGGCGCCGATCTCGACGCCATTGTCCGACATCTTCATGTTCACGATCGACGGGCCTTTGAGCCTGGAGGAAAAGCGGACCCTGCTCGACTGGACGATCCGGCCGGCATTGCGCACCGTGCCGGGCGTCGCCGACGTCAACGCGCTGGGCGGTTATGTCCGCACCTTCGAGGTGCGGCCCGATCCGATCGCGCTCGCCAGCGCGGGCCTCAGCATCGCGGATCTTCAGGAAGCGATCGAGCGCGGCAACCGCAATGACGGCGCGGGCCGCCTGTCGCAGGGCGAGGAATCGCTGATCGTCCGGGCTGTCGGTGCGATCCAGTCGGAAGCGGACCTCCAGTCGATGGTGATCGCCACCCGCAACGGCCGCATCGTCCGCATGGGCGATGTCGCGACCGTCGGCACCGGCAGCCTGACCCGCTATGGCGCGGTCACCGCTAACGGGAAGGGGGAGGCGGTGCAGGGGCTGGTGATCGCGCTGCGCGGTGCCGATGCCCGCGCCGTGGTCGATGGCGTCAAGGCGCGCGTCGCCGAACTGGAAAAGACCCTGCCGCAGGGCACCACGATCGCCGTCTTCTATGATCGCTCCGACCTGATCGGCCGCGCCGTCGGCACGGTGGAAAAGGCGCTGATCGAGGCGACCGTCCTGGTCGTCATCCTGCTGATCCTGTTCCTGGGCGACTGGCGTGCGGCGGCGATCGTGGCCGCGACCCTGCCAATGTCGGCGCTCGTTACCTTCCTGATGATGCGCGGCATGGGCCTGTCGGCCAACCTCATGAGCCTGGGTGGCCTCGCCATCGCCATCGGCATGCTGGTCGACGGCGCGGTCGTGGTGGTCGAAAATATCGTCGAGCGGCTGAACCATGCGAAGGATGACGGCCCGCCCCGGCTGCACAATGTCTACCGCGCCACCGGCGAAGTCGTGGTGCCGGTGTCGGCCGGCATCGTCATCATCGCGCTCGTCTTCCTGCCCCTGCTCTCGCTCGAAGGGCTGGAGGGCAAGCTGTTCGCCCCGGTTGCGCTTACGATCATCTTCGCGCTGGCAGGATCGCTGCTGATCGCGCTCACCCTGGTGCCGGTGCTCGCCTCGCTCGGCCTCAAGGCCGGCCATCATGGCGAACCCTGGATCATGCGCAAGCTGACGCCGCGCTATCGGGCGCTGCTCGACGGTGCCTTTGGCCGCAAACGGCTGGTCTATGGCCTGGCCGCGCTCGGCCTGGTGCTGGCGGGCCTGGCCTATGGCGCGGTCGGCAAGACCTTCATGCCGTCGATGGATGAAGGCTCGGTGATCGTCCAGACCGCCAAGCTGCCGACCATCAATCTCGACCAGTCGGTGCTGGGCGACACGGCGGTGCAACAGTCGCTGATGAAGGATGTGCCCGAAATCGCGCAGATCATCGCCCGCGTCGGCACCGACGAGATCGGCCTTGACCCGATGAGCCCGAACGAGACCGACAGTTTCGTGGTGCTGAAGCCGCAGAAATTATGGCGCGGCGACAAGGATTTCGTCGTCGATGAAATCCGCAAGTCGCTCGACAGGCTGCCGGGCATCGAACCGACCTTCACCCAGCCGATCGAGATGCGCGTTTCGGAAATGCTGACCGGATCGCGCGGCGACCTTGCCGTCAAGATTTTCGGCCCGGACCTCGCCACCCTGTCGGACCTGGCCGGACAGGTGCAGAAGATATTGTCGAAGACGCGCGGCGCTTCGGAGGTGATGACGGTCGCCAACGACCATGTCGACTATCTCCAGCTCGATATCGATCGCGCCGCCGCCGGCCGTTTCGGCATGCCGATCGACCAGATGCAGGACACGCTGCGCGCCCAGATCGAGGGCGTGCATGCCGGCGTCGTCGCCGACGGGCAGAAGCGCGTGCCGATCCTGGTCAAGGGCGACGAGACGATCCGCAGCGACGCGACCCGCTTTGCCGACCTGCCGCTGCGTACCCCCGACGGCACCGTCGCGCGGGTCAGCGACATGGCGCGGGTCGAGCGCACCGAGGGGCCGGTCAAGCTCGACCATGAAAATGGCTCGCGCTACGCGCTGGTCCAGGCGTTCGTCTCCGGCCGCGACCTCGTCGGCTATGTCGATGAGGCGCGCGCCACCGTCGATCGCGAGATCAAGATGCCGGCCGGCTATCGCATGGTCTGGGGCGGCCAGTTCGAAAATCAGCAGCGTGCCTCCGCCCGGCTGATGCTGGTCATCCCGGCCGCGCTGCTGCTGATCCTGCTGGTGCTGCTCATGACCCTGCGCTCGATGCGCGCGTCGCTGCTGATCCTCGCCAACATCCCCTTCGCCATGGTTGGCGGCATCATCTCGCTCTGGGTGTCGGGCCAATATCTCTCCGTGCCCGCCTCGGTCGGCTTCATCGCCCTGCTCGGCATTGCCGTGCTCAACGGCCTCGTCCTCGTCGCCTATTTCCGGCAGTTGCGCGAAGAAGGGCAGAGCATGGCCCGGGCCGTGCGACTGGGCGCCGAACGTCGGCTGCGCCCGGTGCTGATGACCGCCAGCATCACCGCCTTCGGCCTTGTCCCGCTGATGTTCGCGACCGGGCCGGGGTCGGAAATCCAGAAGCCGCTCGCCATCGTGGTGATCGGCGGGCTGATCAGTTCGACCCTGCTCACCCTCATCCTCCTGCCCATCCTGTTCGAGCGCTTCGGTGAAGGCGCCACGGAAGCCCAATCATGACCGACATGTTGCTGACCTTCTATTGCGCCGCGATCGACCGCGATGGCGTGGCCGATGCCCTGCGCAGCCGCACCCCGGCGCCGCTCCATCTGCGCGACGAGCAGGTGCTGGGCCGCGATTTCGGCGATGCCGGCGCAGGCGAGCAGGTGCGCGGCACGCTGCGCCGGGCGGCGATCGACCTGATCGTGGCGGGGGATGATATCGACCCGCTGGTCGCCGCCGTCACCGATGCGCGGCGTGGCCATCCGGTCCGCTGGCACGCCTGCCCGGTCGCGGTACGGGGGCGCATCGCATGATCCGCGCGCTTCTCCTGACGGCCACCGCCCTCATCACCACGCCGGCTTTCGCCCAGCGCACCGACCTGCCGCCCGAACCCTTGGTGGTCGAAGCGCTTGATAGCCATCCCGCCGTGACCGCAGCACAGGCGCGCGTGCGCTCGGCCGAGGCCGGCGCCGCCATGCTCCGCCGGGGCAGCCATGAATTTACCTTCCAGGGCACGGTGTCGCGCCGCTCGGCCGAGGGGGAGGGCGATTATGGCGAATATGATGTCAACCTCACCCGCCCGTTCCGCCTGCCCGGCAAGGCGTCGCTGGACCGCAAGGCCGGCGAACTGGGCGTCGAAGTCGCCCATAATCTGATGGAGGATGTGCGGCATCAGACCGCGCTCACCTTTTCCGATCTTTGGCATGACTGGCTGGTCGCCAGTGCTCAGCATCGCACTGACCTCGATTCCGCCGCCAGCCTGACGCAGGATATGGCGGCCGTGCGTCGCCGCGCCCAGTTGCGTGATGCGTCCCTGCTGGACGTGGACCAGGCTGAAGCCGCGCTGGCCCAGGCGGAGGCACAGGCCGCAAGCTCCCGCGCGGCGCGGGATGAGGCGCGGGTGAAGCTCGCTGCCGGCTTCCCCGGCCTTGCTCTGCCCGAAGAAGCGCCCTTGCTTGCCGATCCGGCCATGCCCGCCACGGGGCTGGAGGATCTGCGCAATCTGGTGATCGAGCGCAGCCATGAAATTCGTGCGTCGGAACGGGAGGCGCAGCGGCTGGCCATGGTCGCTCGCCGCGCTTCGGCCGATCGCTTCGCTGACCCCTCCTTCGGCGTGCGCGTCTTCAGCGAACGGGGTGGGCTGGAAAAGGGCGTCGGTCTGGTCGGCTCCATTCCTCTGGGCGGTGGCTATCGCCGCGCCGCTCATGATCAGGCGACAGCGGACGCCAGCGCGGCCGAACTGGAACTCGCCCGCGTGCGGCGCGAGATAGAGGCGACCGCCGCCGCCGATCTCAGCAATGTCCGCGCCCGCGAAGCGGTCTGGCGCAGCATGGCAAACGCCGCCGCCAGCGCCGCCGCCGCCGCGACCCGGACTAAGAGGGGGTATGAACTGGGCCAGATCGACCTCGCCGATACGCTGCTTGCCCGTCGTCAGGCGAACGAGAGCCGCCGTCAGGAAATCGACGCCCGCGCCACCCTGCTGCGCGCGATCCTACGCATCCAGATCGACGCGCATGAGGTCTGGACCGCGCAGGAAGGGCATGAGGATTAAAGGAGGGGCAGGGGGCCGATGTGTCACGGCTCCTGTAACACGGCCCCTGTAACAAGGTTGACGGGTGGATCATGCTGCATTATCCGCCCGTCCAGCAGCCTGTCGGAACGCCGACGGCAAGAAGGCGGAATGGCCCTGGAAAAGCCGATAAATTCTGAACTTCTTCAACAGGTTGCGGGTATAGCTCAATGGTAGAGCACTAGCCTTCCAAGCTTGTGATGCGGGTTCGATCCCCGCTACCCGCTCCAATTCTTCCCTGCACCAGTCCCGCTTTACGCCGCCGCGCCGGTGCTGCCGCGCGCGACCAGCGAGAAGGTGAAGCGTGGCGGTTCGCCCGGACCATTGATCAGCGCGTCGATCGCGGCGCGGCCCATATGGTCCAGCGGCTGGCGCACGGTGGTCAGCGGCGGCCAGCTGGTGCGGCTCGCGGGCGTATCGTCGAACCCGGCCACCGACAGATCCTCGGGCACGCGCAGGCCCAGGTCATGCGCCAGCGTCAGCACGCCCAGCGCCATCGGGTCGTTGGTCGCAAAGATCGCGGTCGGCCGGTCGTCCCGCTGCAACAGCGCCTGAGCGCAGGCGATGCCGGACGCGAAATCGAAACTGCCCTGCATGAACAGGCTGTCGTCGATCGGCAGGCCGGCCGCCGCCATCCCCTCGCGAAAACCCTCGACGCGCTGCAGCGCCGCCTTGTGGGTCGGGGGCGGGGTGATCACCGCGATCCGCTTATGGCCCAATGACGCCAGATGATCGGCCACCATCCGTCCGGCGGCATGTTCGGGCGTCGGCATGTTGATGCCGCCCCTGGATGCGTCCGCCGTGCCGGCAATCCGTGCGCAGGGCAGGTTCATTTCCGCCAGCCGGTCGAGCAGCAGCGCGTCGTCGGACAGCGGCGGCACCAGGAACACGCCGTCCGGGCGCAGCGCCGCGACCAGCCGGTCCAGCACTTCGATCCGCTCCTCGCCGCCGTCGGAAATCGGCTCCACCACCAGATGATAGCCAAGGTCGCGGCAGCGCGCCGCTGCACCCGACTGGATGCCGCCGGTATAGGCGGGGGCGGGGTTGCTGTAGAGATAGGCGATCATGAACGACCGGCCACCGGCCAGCCGCCGCGCCGACTGGTTGGGGCGATAGCCAAGTTGCTCGATCGCTGTATTCACCCGTTCGCGCAGTTCGTCGCTGACGTTCGGTGCCTTGTTGACAACGCGGGACACCGTCTTGATCGAGACTTTGGCAAGGGCGGCGACGTCATGGATGCTGGGCATGATTTTCCTGTATGGCCGGGCCGAAGGCGACTGGTGCTGCCGCGGATCTTTGTGGCACTATTCCCCATAGGACCAAGGATGGAAGATGAGCAACGTCATTAATTTTCGTCTGGCGCGCAAGGCCAGGGATCGGGCCGACAAGGCGCAGGCGGCAGACAGCAATCGCGCCAAGTTCGGCCGGACCAAGGTACAGAAACTTGCCGATCAGAAAGAAGAACGTCGAAAGGGGGCTCTGCTGGACGGCGCGCGTCTTGAGCGCGAGGAAGAGTCTGGTGACGATATTTGATGCCGTGAAGTCATGATATAAATCTGTTTTTCATGTTCGGAATGAACATCCGTTCATATTGAAGCGGGATTTTTCAATTCATCGATATTGGAAAACAGATCGTCCCGCATTTGACGATATGTTTGAGGCTAATGGAGATGGTCGGCGGTTGATCTATCGCTATGACCAAGAATATTCGATCCATCCGTCCCGCCTCGGCCGCGATCGCCGCTGTCCTGGCATTGTCCGCAACGCCCCTGTTCGCGCAGGAGGTGATGACGCCCCCGCCGGCCGCGCCCATGGCGGCGCCGACCGCGCCGGTCGACATCGCTCCTGCGGTACCGGCGGCAGAGCCCGCACCCGCCGCGCCTGTCACAGCGCCTGCAACCCCGGCGGCGGCGGTCTTCGCGCCCAGCCAGCCGGTCGTGCAACAGACGCCGCCGACCCCGGAGCCGCAGCCTGAAGCGCCCGCCGCGCAGGAAAGCCGCGCTGCCCCGGCCACCCCGGCACTGCGCCGTGCGGAAGTCCGCCGGGCTGAACCTGCTTCCGAACCCGCCCCGGCGCCTGCTCCGACCTCGGTCGCGGCTGAACGTACCGAAGCGCCGGCACCCGTAGCCCCGGTCGCAACGCCGGCTCCGGAACCGGCCGCCGTCACCCCGGTTGCCGAACCGGCCCCGGCTGCCGCGCCGGCCGAACAGCCTTCGGCCCTGATCGATCCTGCGCTGCTGCTGGCGCTGGGCGGCGGTTCGCTGCTGCTGGTCGGCCTTGGCGCCACAGCCATCGTCCGTCGCCGCCGCCAGCGTGTCGAGATGCAGCGTGAAGCGATTACGCCGATCGAAACCGGCCCGGCCCCGGCACCGATGCCCCTCGCACCGGCTGCCGCGTCTGTAGCTCCGATCGCTGTACGCACCCCGCTGGCCGCCGCCGCGCCGGGCAATGATGTCGAAGCGATGGTCGCCGCTGCCCCCAGCCGCGACAATCCCTTCCTGACCCAGCGCAACCGCCGTCGCCGCGCCCATTTCCTGCTCGCCCAGCGACAGGCGCTCCGCACGGCCGATCCGGTCGCCCGCGCCGCGCCGGTCGCAACCCCGGCCAGCGCCGCGGCGACCGATCGCAGCCAGACCGTCTATCGCTTCGGCAGCGACCGCGCCCGTCCGGGCCTGTTCAAGCCGCGCACCAGCTGATCGACGCCCTGAGCTGACAATGAAGGGGACGGTGGCCCGCCATCGTCCCCTTTGTCTTGCCTGTCCTACAGTCCGCTTTGCCTGATAGAAGCAGGGGATAGGGGAGGGCAGCGCGCTTTCCGATAGGATCAGCATTCAGCAAGATTATGTCAAAATCTGCGGGAAATATGGGAAGTTAAGGCCCGTAGCTTCCAACAGGCACCCCCGCGCTGTTGCGCTTGCCCGTCCCGCCTGTTACCGGCGCGCGGTTTATATCCCACGCCATCATTGGCCTGCAGAAGAGTCGCCCACCATGTCCGAAAAGATCAATCGTATCGTCCTCGCCTTTTCGGGCGGCCTCGACACCAGCGTGATCCTGAAATGGCTGCAGCAGACCTATCAGTGCGAAGTCGTCACCTTCACCGCCGATCTCGGCCAGGGCGAGGAACTGGAACCCGCCCGTGCCAAGGCCCGCCTGATGGGCGTCAAGGAAGAGCATATCTTCATCGACGACCTGCGCGAGGAATTCGTGAAGGATTATGTCTTCCCGATGATGCGCGGCAATGCGCTCTATGAAGGCCTCTACCTGCTCGGCACCTCGATCGCCCGTCCGCTGATCGCCAAGCGCCAGATCGAGATCGCCAAGCAGCTGGGCGCCGACGCCGTCAGCCATGGCGCGACCGGCAAGGGCAATGACCAGGTCCGCTTTGAGCTCGGCTATTACGCCCTGCAGCCCGACATCAAGGTGATCGCCCCCTGGCGCGAGTGGGATCTGACCAGCCGCACCAAGCTGATCGAATTCGCCGAACAGCACCAGATCCCGATCCCGCGCGACAAGCGTGGCGAAAGCCCCTTCTCGACCGACGCGAACATGCTGCACACCTCTTCGGAGGGTAAGGTGCTGGAGGATCCGTGGGAGGAAACCCCGGACTTCGTCTATTCGCGCACCGTCAACCCGGAAGACGCGCCCGACGCGCCCGAATATATCACGGTCGATTTCGAACGTGGTGACGGCGTCGCGATCAACGGCATCGCCATGTCGCCCGCGACCCTGCTCGAAACCCTCAACGAATATGGCCGCAAGCATGGCATCGGCCGTCTCGACCTGGTCGAGAACCGCTTCGTGGGCATGAAGTCGCGCGGCATGTATGAAACGCCGGGCGGCACCATCTATCATCTGGCCCATCGCGGCATCGAGCAGATCACGCTCGACCGTGGTGCTGCCCATCTGAAGGATGAGCTGGCCCCCAAATATGCCGAACTGATCTATAACGGCTTCTGGTTCTCGCCCGAGCGCGAGATGCTCCAGGCGGCGATCGACCACAGCCAGGAAAAGGTGACCGGCACGGTCCGCCTGAAGCTCTACAAGGGCGGCGTCTATGTCGTCGGCCGCAAGTCGCCCTACACGCTCTACAGCGAGAAGGTCGTCACCTTCGAGGACGACGCCGGCGCCTATGACCAGCGCGACGCGGCGGGCTTCATCAAACTGAATGCGCTCCGCCTGCGCCTACTGGGTCGCCGCGACGGTCTTTGATTTAGCGCGGCACCGGCCCGCGCCCCCACCCGACCTCCCATCCAGGATATACTGTGGGAGGCCGGGTGGGGGTGCGGGCCGGTGCGGTTCTCAAACAAAGACGCCCGATACAAATTGCGACAAACTATTGGGTGACATGACAAAGTTGCGGGACAAGTCTTGCCGATAAGCGACGTCAAGGATGGTCGACACGCCATCCACGACTGAACTTGGAAGGAAAGACCCAATGCTCCGCAAATTCTTCGCCACCGTCGCGGTCGGCTCGCTGTTCGTCGGCGGGCTGGCGGCCACCCATGTCGCCTTCGCGCAGGATGGTGGTCCGGGGCCGCGCGGCATGCGCGGTGGTCCCATGATGATGGCCGACGCCAACAAGGACGGCACCATCACCAAGGCGGAACTGACCGCCTCGCTCGAAGCCCGCTTTGCCCAGCTCGACGCCAACAAGGATGGCAAGCTGACCAAGGAGGATCGCGACATCCGCCGCCAGCAGCGTCTGGACGAACGCTTCGCCGCGCTCGACACCGACAAGAATGGCCAGATCAGCAAGGCCGAGTATCAGGCCGGTCATCAGCCGCGCGCCGATCGCGGCCCGGAAACCGGCAAGCCCGGCGGCCCGGACGGCAAGCGCTGGGGCGGGCGTGGCCATGGCGGTCCCGGCCGCGGCATGATGCACCGCGGTCCCGGCTTTGGTGACGCCGGCAAGGACGGCACCGTGACGAAGGCAGAGTTCATGGCCGGCCCGCTCGCCATGTTCGACAAGGCTGACGCCAACAAGGATGGCAAGGTCACGGCGGAGGAAATGAAGGCCGCCCGTCAGGCGATGCGTGGTCAGTGGCAGGACCGCAAGGGTCCGCCCCCGCCGCCGGCTAACTGATCGGCTGACAGCGCCGACGATCCGGAGCGGGGCTTTTCCCCCTAGCGCCCCGCTCCAGTCGATCGTCCCAAGGGGGAAGGGCGAAGGTTCCCCTGCCTTCGCCCTTCCAACCCGTCCCCCGGCATGACAGACAGGCAAAATGAGCGAACGTCCCCATCTCCTGCTCGTCGATGACGAGCGATCGATCCGCGAGCCGCTGGCCCAATATCTCTCCCGCAACGGCTTCCGCGTGACCGCCGTCGAGAATGCGGCGGAGGCGCGGCTGCGTCTGGCCGCCAATGCCATCGATCTCGTCATCCTCGACATCATGATGCCCGGCGAGGACGGCCTGTCGCTGTGCCGCCATATCCGCGAGACCAGCGAAATTCCGGTGATCCTGCTTACCGCCCGCTCCGAAGAGACCGACCGCATCGTCGGGCTGGAAATGGGCGCCGACGATTATGTGCTCAAACCCTTTTCGCCGCGCGAACTGGTCGCCCGCATCAAGGTCATCTTCCGCCGCGTCGCCACCGGCGGTCAGCGCGTTACCGCGCCCGACGGCGCCACCTATGCCTTTGCCGGCTGGCTCTTGAAGACGCAGGAACGCACCCTGGTCGATGCCGAGGGGGTGTCGCTGCCGCTCTCGACCGCCGAATATAATCTGATGCTGGCCTTCGCCACCCGGCCCAATCAGGTGCTCAGCCGCGATCAGTTGCTCGACATCACCCAAGGGCGCGAGGCGAACGCCTTCGACCGGGCGATCGACAACCAGATCAGCCGCCTGCGCAAGAAGATCGAGCCCGATGCGAAGAACCCGACGCTGATCAAGACGGTCTGGGGCGGCGGCTACACCCTGTCGGCGGAGGTCCGCAAACTGTGAAGCAACTGCGCCTCTGGCCGCAAAGCCTGGTCGGACAGATCATCATCCTGGTCGCGATCGCGCTGTTCGTGGCGCAGGCGATCAATTTCGGCCTGCTGCTGCGCGAACGCAATCGGGTCGAACTGACCAGCCAGACCGCGCCGGTCGTCTATCGGGTCATCAACGCGCTCGATATCCGCCCCGATCGGCGGCCAAGGCGCGGTGATCGCGGGCAGGAAGAGGATCGTGACCGGCGCAATGTGGAATTTTCGACGACGCGGCCCGTCCTTGCCGGCAAGCCTCGACCGGATGTCGAGACGCGAGCGGTCGCCATGTTCGAGGATATCGGCCTCACCGTCCATTCGGTGGTTGCGACGGAAGATAGTCGCATCATGCCGCAGCGTCGCTGGGAACAGATACGCCGTCGCGCGACGGGAGAGCAGCCGGGCGATCGTCGTCTGGGCCGTCTCTCTCTGGCGGTCGAATATGAACCGGGCAAATGGGTGACCGCGATGGCCCGCATCGGCAGCCGCCCGCCGCGTTTCGGCGGCTGGCTGGTGGCCCAGACGCTCATCCTCTACGTCATCGTCCTCATTCCGCTGCTCTGGATGGGCCGCCGCTTCGCCCGCCCGCTCAAGCAGTTGACCGGCTCCGCCCGCCAGTTCGCGAAGACCGGCTCGGCCGATCCGGTCGAGGAAAGCGGGCCGGGCGACGTGCGCCAGCTCACCACCGCCTTCAACGCCATGCGCGCGCGCATCATCGCCATGCTGGACGAGAAGGACCGGATGCTGGGCGCCATCGGCCATGATCTGCGCACCCCGCTCGCATCCCTGCGGGTCCGCACCGAATCCGTCGATGACGAGGGCGAGCGCGCCCGCATGTCCGAGACGATCGAGGAAATGAACCGGATGCTCGACGACATCCTCTCGCTCGCCCGCGCCGGCCGCAGCAGCGAGACGGCGCAGAAGGTCGACCTCACTTCGCTCGCCGACGCCGTCGTGGAGGATTTCATCGAACTGGGTTCACCGGTCGACATGATCGACAGCGATCGCGCCGTTGCCTTCGTCCGCGCCCAGCAGATCCGCCGCGCGCTGCGCAACCTCATAGAAAACGCGATCGTCTATGGCGACCGCGCCCATGTCAGCGTCCAGCATCAGCATGGCATGATCCGCATCATCGTTGCCGACGAAGGGCCGGGCATTGCCGAGGACAAGATGGGCGAAATGATGGAGCCCTTCACCCGGCTCGAAGGATCGCGCAACCGCGAGACCGGCGGCGCTGGCCTGGGCCTGGCCCTCGTCCGCGCGATCATGGCCGAACATGGCGGCGCGCTCCAACTCGCCAACCGCCCCGGCGGCGGCCTCGAAGCCAGCCTCGTCCTCCCGGCCTGATGGCCATTCCCCTTCCTCCCCAAGCGCGCTTGGGGAAGGGGACCGCTCGCGTAGCGAGTGGTGGAGGGACACAGGCCCGATGGCGCAGCGTCGGAAAAGCGCTGGCCCTAGCTCGCCAGCGGCCGGATCATGCCCGGCGTTTCCACCGCGAACGGGGCTACCGGCGGCAGGTCGGGCAGCGCCTTGTCCACCGTCACCGGCTCGCCGCTTTCGACCAGCGCGATCGCCTCGGCCTCATTCGCCACCGCCGGCGGCGATCCGCGCAGCGGCATGCCCGCCGTCTCGCGCACCGTCAGCATGGTCAGCAGGCCGATCAGCGCCGCACCCATCAGATAATAGGCCGGCACCAGCGGATCGCCGGTCTTCTGCACCAGCCAGGCGGTGATCAGCGGCGTCGTGCCGCCGAACAGCGAGACCGAGATGTTGAACGCGATCGACAGCGCGCTGTAGCGCACCGGCGTATAGAAGAGCGCGGGCAGGGTGGAGGGCATGGAACTGGTGAAGCAGACCAGCGCAATCCCCAGCAGCATCAGCCCCAGGAAGATCAGCGCGTCATTGCCCGTGCCGATCAGCAGCATGCACGGCACCGACAACAGCATCAGCGCGACGCAGGCGCCGATGATCATCGGTCGCCGGCCCAGCCGGTCGCTGAACAGCCCGCCCATGACATTGAGCGGCATCATCACCAGCATCACGATGATGATCAGCAACAGCCCCTTAGTCTCGGCATAACCCATGGTTACGCTGAGATAATTGGGCATGTAGGTCAGCAGCATATAGTCGGTGACGTTGAACACCAGCACCAGCCCGACGCACTTCAGCAGCTGCCGCCAATGGACACGGAACAGGGGGCCAAGCCCCGGCCGCTCGCTTTCGCGCGCGTCGATCTGTTCGCTATAGGCCTGGAATGCTGGCGTCTCCTCCAGCTTCAGCCGCATATAGAGGCCGAGCAGGCCCAGCGGCCCGGCGACCAGGAAGGGAATGCGCCAGCCCCATTCGAGCATCTGCGTCTCGCTCAGCGACATTTGCAGGGCGGTGACGGTGCCGGCGCCGGCGATATAGCCGCCCAGCGTCCCGAACTCCAGCCAGCTGCCCATCAGGCCGCGCTTCCGGTCGGTCGAATATTCCGCGATGAAGGTCGCCGCGCCGCCATATTCGCCGCCGGTCGAAAAGCCCTGCACCAGCCGCGCGGCCAGCAGCATCAGCGGCGCGCCGATGCCGATCTGCGCATAGGAGGGGATGAGACCGATGGAAAAGGTGCCGACCGCCATCAGGATCATGGTCATCGCCAATATCTTGTGCCGGCCATAGCGATCGCCTAGCGGCCCGAATACCAGTCCACCCAGCGGCCGGACCAGGAAGGCGACGGTGAAGGTGGCGAAGGTCGCGATCAACTGCAGCGCCGGATCGCTCGACGGGAAAAAGACATGGCCCAGCGTAACGGCGATATAGCCGTAGACGCCGAAATCGAACCATTCCATCGCATTGCCCAACGCTGCGGCGCCAACCGCGCGGTTCAGCAGGGACCGGTCGACGACGGTGACATCATCGACTTCCAGGTCGCGGTGGCGCTTGAACCAGCCGAAATGGATGTGGCGCGCGGCATGCGCGGCAGATGTGGACACATTATTCTCCCGGCCCGTCCAGGCGGGCACGCGGGCGCGCCTCACAGCCATCGGACAGGCAATGTCGGCCAATAATCAGGGCCTTGGAACGTTGCGACGCCGCATGGGGCATCAAGCGAGGAGGAGTCCATATAGGCAATCGCCCGCAAAAAGGTGCAACAAAGGGGCAGGCCGTGCCCGCACGGGGGTGAGCCGACCCCGGCCTGTCCTATTGGCGCATCATGACTTATGCTGCGTCGCGATGGGATTTCGGCCGGACATGACGATGCAGGGGTTGGAAACAAGATTTCCAACCCCTGCATCAAAATTGCCGAATGTGCGGGAAATATGGGAAGTTAAGGCGGCGATTTCCTATTTTGCCGCCCCGACTGTCCGCCTCAATGCTTGCCCGGCTTGGACGATGTCCCGGCCGCCGTCGGGTTGATCAGCGCCGCGCCGCTGGGCAGGCCGGTGCCACCCATGTCCAGCTTCTGCGCCTGTTCCCGCGCGATCCGCTGCGGATCGTCCCGCTCCTTGATCGCCGCCTGGGTTTCGGGATCCTGCGCCTCATCCTCGTCGGCCGAGGCATTGCCGCCACGGGTCCAGCCCAGGATGACCGACATGCGCCGGTTGCGCGGATCATAGGCGTCGGTCTTCACGAACGGCTCGCGATCGGCGACGCCTTCGATCCGGGCGAAGCGGGCATTGGGAATGCCGGTTTCGGCGAGCGCCTTGCGGGTCGATTCCGCACGGGCCGACGACAGCATCCAGTTGTTCATGCTCCGGCCCGACGCATAGGGCAGGCCATCGGTATGGCCGCGCACGATCAGCGGGTTGGGCATGGTCGCCAGTGCGTCCGCGACCTCGGCGATCAGCGCCTTGGCTTCGGGCAGCAACTGGTCGGTGCCCGACCGGAACATCGCGAAATCCGCCTCGTCGATCAGGTCGATGCGCAGCCCTTCGCGGGTTTCGGTGAAGCGGACATTCTTGCGCAGCCGGGCCAGGCCCTTCTTGGACATGCGGTCCTCAAGCTGCTTCTTGATATGCTCGAACTTCTGCCGGTCGGCCGCGCGCAAAGCCTTGCCGCCCTGGTCCTTGGTGCCGGTGGCGTCGCGCGGGATGGTGATGGCCAGATTGCCCTGACCGCCGGTGGTCGGGTAATTTTCCTTCGCCATCAGGCTGTCGCCGCCGAACATGCCGGTGGACCCCGCCGAATTCATCTTCAGTTCGACCAGCGTCGGCGTGAAATAGTCGGCCAGCGCCTTGCGCTGCTTTTCGGTGGTCGCACCCAGCAGCCACATCAGCAGGAAGAAGGCCATCATCGCCGTCACGAAGTCGGCATAGGCCACCTTCCAGGCGCCGCCATGATGGCCGCCATGCCCTTCGACGATGATCTTCTTGACGATGATCGGCCGGGGTTCGGGCTCGTTCGCGCCGCGCTTCTTCTCCGCCATGGCTTATTTGTTCCGCATGCCGTCGAACACTTCGGCAAAGCCGGGCTGGTTCGCATGGATCAGGCTGGAACGGGCGGCCTCGATCACCAGCGGCTGCGGATGGCCGTGCAGCGAGGCGATGATGATCTGCTTGACGACATGATAGATGGCGCCGTCCTGCTCGATCACCGCGCGGCAGCGATTGGCGAAGGGATTGACCATGCCATAGGCGAGCAGCACGCCCAGGAAGGTGCCGACCAGCGCGGAGCCGATCATCGCACCCAGCACCGAAGGCGGCTGGTCGATCGACCCCATGGTCTTCACCACGCCCAGCACCGCGGCGACGATGCCCAGTGCGGGCAGGGCGTCGGCCAGGCCCTGGAGATTGTCGGCGGGCTTGAGCGCTTCATGATGATGGGTCTTGAGGCTGTTATCCATCACTTCCTCGACCGCATGCGGATCGAGCGTGCCGGACGACACCACGACCAGGCGCAGCGTGTCGCTGATCAGGTGGATCAGCGTCTTGTCCTTCATCAGCTTGGGATATTCGCCGAAGATGGGCGAGGTGCCCGGATCCTCGATATGCGGCTCCAGCGCCACCGGGCCTTCGACGCGCAGCGTCTTCATCAGCTTGCTGACCAGGAAGATGCAGTCCAGAAAGTCCTGCTTCTTGTACTGCGGTCCCTTGAACACCTTGCCCAGGCCGCCGCCCAGCGCCTTCAGGTCGGAACCCGAATTGCCGATGATCAGCGCGCCGACGGCGGCGCCGCCGATGATGATCATTTCGTGGGGCAGGGCGTGCAGCACCGGTCCGATGTCGCCCCCGGTGAAGATGAACCCACCGAAGACCATGCCCAAAAGCACGACAAGGCCGATGATTGCAAACATGGTGTTCCCCGAAAATGCGCCTGGAGGCGGTGGCTCCGTCGGCGCCCCGTGGCGCCAGTCCCTTTCTGGTTAATACGGACTGGTTACCGTCCCCTTTAGGACGGCGACGCTTTTTCGCCGCCTTTAACTGATCAGGTCGAACAGGGTCTGCTGGTTGATCCGCGCAAAGGCGGACTGGGCCGCCTCCAGCTGCAGCAGCTGCGCCTTCACGTTCGAAATGACCGTGGTCAGATCGGCCGATTCCAGCGTGTCGCGCCGTTCCGACAGGTTGATGTCGACATCGGTCAGACGCGTGCCGATCACCTCCAGCCGGTCGGCGCGCACGCCCTGCTTGGCGCGCTCCACCACGACCCGATTCTGGCCGATCTGGATCGCATCCAGCGAACTGGCGAGGTCGGTGTCATTGCCGCCCTCGACCGCGTCGATCGCCTTGCCCAAGATATCGTCCAGCGACATCGATGTGCCGTTGACGTCGATATTCTCGGAAATTTCCTGCTTGGTGCCGACCACTGCCAGGTTGAGGCCGCGGCTCACCGGCACCAGCACGCTCTGGCCGTCGTCGAACACCGACACGCCCTGATAATCCTTCTGGTTCAGCAATTCGCCGACCGTGGTGCGGATCGTCTTCAATTCCTCGGCGATGGCGGCGGCGCTGGTGTCGTTCAGCGCGCCGTTGCGCGCCGACGTCACCAGTTCCTGCGCCCGCGTCATCAGATTGTTGATTTCTTCCAGATTGGCTTCGGCATTGCCGGCGCGGGTCGTGCCATAGCTGACATTGGTCTGCCAGGCTGACTGCTGCGCCTGGGCGCGGCCGATGTCGGACACCTGGACCCAGGCGAGCGCGTCGTCCGACGGCTTGTTCAGGGTGATGCCGGTCGAAATCGAGGTCTGCCCGTCGACGATGCTCTGCGACAATTGCTGTTGCCGGCGGATCTCGGCGAGCATGATCTTGTTGGTGATGCCTACCATGTCTCAGCGTCCTTCCGTCACATGATCTGCAGGATGGAGTCGACCGTGTCCTTGGCGACTTGCAGGATCTTGGCGCAGCCCGAATAGGCCTGCTGGATCCGCAGCAGGTCCGCCGCCTCCATGTCGAGATCGACCCCGCTCACCGCTTCGCGTGCGGCGACCGCCTGGTCGCTGCGGCTCTGGGCCGTGGTCTTTTCCGCCGTGCTGGCAGTCAGCAGATTGGCGTTGCTGGTGATCAGCGCCGTCCAGCCCTGTTCGACGCTGCCGCTGCCGCGCAGGGTCGATGACACCGTCAGCAGATTGCCGTTCAGCGTGCCGTCGGCCGACTTGGTCGCGAGAGCTTCCGGCTCCACGTCCAGCGCCACCAGCGTCGCGGCGCTGCCACCATAGGACAGCAGCGGAACGCCGCTGGCACCGGTATCGGTATAGCCCTGCGCATGCCACTCATTGACGTCGGTGGCGAACTGTTCGGCCAGCGTGTCGAGGCTGGCACGGCGTTCGGCGGTGGTGTCGGCCGATGCGAACAGACCGCCCAGCGTGCCGTTCGACGGGGCGGCGAGTGCCGTGCCGTCGGACAGGGCCAGCGACAGGCGCCCATCGGTGGCGGACGCCGTCACCGCGACCGACGCGGCGGTGTCGCCCGATACCAAAGTGGTGCCGTTATAGCTGACCTCTGCGCTGTCATGCGCGCCGAAGCTGATCGTCACATTCAGGTTGGAAGACAGGGTCTGCAGCGCCGAATCGCGGCTGTCGAGCAACTGGGCATAGGCCGACGTGCCCGGCTGTGCGCGCAGCAGGCTGTTGTTGATCGCGGCCAGCGACGACAATTGCTGGTTGATCGTCTGGGCCGATGCCTGCGCCTCGGTATTGATGCCGGTCGATATGGTTTCCAGATCGGCGGCGGTCTGGCGGAAGGATTCCGCGACGCGGCCGATGCTGTCCAGCGTGGTGACGCGCAGCGACGTGTCGCTCGGGCTGGCCGCCAGCTTGTCCAGATTTTGATACATTGTCGTCATCAACTGACCGACGCCGGTGGCGGTGTCATTGAGCGCGGTTTCGATGTCGGTCTGCCAGCGCACGCGCGCGTTCGCGCTGCCCAGCGCCATGGCGGTGATGCGCACCGACGCATCCAGATAGGGGTCGGTGCCGCGATTGATGCTGGCGACCTGGGTGCCGCCGAAATTCGCCTTGGCGACATAGGTCGCCATGGTCGCGGTCGACGATCCCGATTCCACCGTCGTCACCGACCGGCGGGCATAGCCGTCGGTGCTGGCATTGGCGATATTCTCGGAAATGGCCGCCATCGCCGTGCGATAGGCCTTGGTGCCCGACGCACCGATGATGAACAGGTCGCTCATGCGCCCTCAGCCGTCGTGGCGGTGCCGGTCGCGGCCGTGCTGTCGTCCTTCACGCGGGCACCGAACTGGTGCATCAGCAGTTCGGCGATGCCCATCGCGCCCTTTGTCGACATGGCGTCGGCGGTGCGGGCATCGGCCATGTCCTGGAATTGCTGGGTCGCGCTCGAATCGGTGATGCCCTCGGCCAGGCTGGCCGATCGCATCGCGCCGATCATCTGGCGCAGGAACACGGCTTCGAACTGCTGTGCCGCCTTCTGCAGCGCAGCCTTGGTTTCGAAGGGGTTGGACGTGCCGCTCGCCGCGGTTGCGTTCGATACCTGCATCACAACACCACCAGTTCCGCTTTCATCGCGCCCGCCTGTTTCAGCGCCTCAAGGATCGCGACCATGTCCGCCGGGGAGGCCCCGATGGCGTTGACCGCCTTGACTATATCGGCCAGCGACGCCCCACCTTTAAAATTAACCATCGGTTTTTTCTGTTCGTCGATGCTGATGTTCGAGGATTGCTCGACGGCGGTCTGCCCCTGGCTGAAGGGCGCAGGCTGAACCACGCGCGGGCTTTCATTGACGCTGACGGTCAATTTGCCATGGGCGACGGCGGCCGGATGGATCTTCACCGCGCCGTTGATGACGACGGTGCCGGTGCGGGCGTTGACGATCACGCGGGCAGGGGCATCGGCGGGCGTGACCTCGATATTCTCGATCATGCCCATCATCAGGATGCGTTCCTCGGCACCCGGCGTCGCGTCGATCGCGACCGATACGGCATCCATCGCGCGGGCGCGGCGATCACCGAAGGTCTTGTTGATGCCGTCGGCCACGCGCAGCGCGGTGGTGAGGTCGGCTTCGGACAGGTTGAAGGTCAGGGTCGGCGCGGTGTCGAAGCCGGTGGCAACCGCACGCTCGACCGTCGCACCTTCGGGTATACGGCCGGCCGACGGGATGTTCACCGACACCTGGCTGCCATCGGCACCGGACACGCCCAGGCCGCCAACGGCCAGATTGCCCTGCGCCATCGCATATATTTCGTTATCGGCGCCGCGCAGCGGCGTCATGATCAGCGTGCCGCCACGCAGCGACTTGGCCTTGCCCATCGCCGACACGGTGACGTCCAGCCGCTGGCCGGGCTTGGAAAAGGCGGGCAGGTCGGCCGTCACCAGCACGGCCGCGGCGTTCTTGAGCGCCGGGTTGACGCCGGCGGGCAGGGTCAGGCCAAAGCGCGAGACCACGCCCTTCATGCCCTGCACCGTATATTCGATGCTGTCGTCGCCCGTGCCAGCCAGGCCCACGACGATGCCATAGCCGGTCAGCTGGTTGGGACGGACGCCCTGGAAGGTGCCCAGATCCTTGACGCGTTCGGCATGGGCCGGCGCGGCGATCAGCGCCAGCAGCGGCAGGAGGAAGCGGAACAGGCGTGTCATGGCGGTCCGGGTCTCCATCAGAAGGGGCTGATCATGGTGAAGAAGCGCTGCAGCCAGCCCTGGCGGCTGGCGCGGGCGATCTCGCCCTTGCCGGTATAGATGATCTTGGCGTCGGCCACGCGGGTCGACAGGATGCGGTTGTCCGGGCCGATGTCGGCCTGGCGGACCAGGCCGCTGATCTGGATGAACTCGTCGCCGCGATTGAGCGTCAGTGCCTTCTCGCCCTTCACCAGCATGGTGCCGTTGGGATAAGCGGCCGCGACCGTCACGGTGATCTCGCCGTTGAGCGCGTTCGACTGGGTCGCCGCACCCTTGCCGGTGAACGTGTTGTTGCCACCCATAGCGATGTCGCTGGACGAGAACAGCTTGGACAGCGGGCCGGTGGTTGGCGGGTTGAGGCCGATAGAGCCGCTGCGGTTGGTGTCCGCGCTGTTGCTCTTGGTCGCCTGGGTCCGTTCGACCAGCACGATGGTGATGATGTCGCCGACATTGCCGGCGCGCGCGCCGCTGGTCAGCGGCGTGTAGCCGGTCGACACCTGGAAGATCGAGCCATTGGCCTGCGGGGCTTGGGGCTGGGCGATGACGGTCGGCGCATAATATTCGCGCTCGACCTCGCGCTTCTTCTTTGCAGCGAAGGCGGGCGACGCGGCCATGGAGACCATGGCGAGGACGACGAGCGAAGTGGAGAGCGCGCGCATCAGCCGGCTCACATATTCTGGTTGGCGTACTGGAGCATTTCGTCCGTCGCCTTGATCATCTTGGAATTGACCTCATAGGCGCGCTGGGTCTCGATCATGTCGACCAGTTCCTCGACGATGTTGACGTTCGAGGTTTCCAGATTGCCCGAGCGGATGAGGCCGCGACCTTCCAGACCCGCGGTGCCGACCTGCGGCGTGCCGCTGGCGGCGGTTTCGACCAGCAGGTTGCCGCCGATCGACTGAAGCCCTGCCGGGTTCATGAAGCTCGCCAGCTCGATCTGGCCCAGCTGGGTCGGTTCGCTCTCGCCCTGCAGCGTTGCCGACACGGTGCCGTCATTGCCGACGGTGACCGACGTCGCGCCCTGCGGCACGGTGATCTGCGGGATCAGCGGCAGGCCGTCGCTGGTGACGACGGTGCCTTCGGCGGTGACGCTGAAATTGCCGGCGCGGGTATAGGCGGTCGAACCGTCGGCCTGCTGCACCTGGAAATAGCCCGATCCCTCGATCGCCATGTCCAGCGCATTGCCGGTTTCCTGCAACGTGCCCTGCGTGTTGATCTTGCTGGTGCCCTGCAACGAGACGCCCGAACCCAGATTGAGGCCGGTGGCGAACTTGTTCTGGCTGTCGCTGTTGGCGCCGGCGGCGACGATCTGCTGATAGGCCAGCGTCTCGAAGTCGGCCCGGTCCTTCTTGAAGCCGGTCGTGTTGACGTTCGCCAGGTTGTTGGCGATCACGCGCATCTTCGTGTTCTGCGCGTCAAGGCCGGTGCGGGCGACATGAAGGGCGGCGTTGGTCATCGTTCAATCTCCGTGCGGCTCCCCGAAGGGATGCTCATGCGTCGTTCACAGCAAGATGCGTGCCAAAATTAACCATCCAGTTTCATGAGCGATGCGCCGCCGTCATCCATCTGCTTGGCGGTGTCGATCATCTTGATCTGGGTTTCCCAGGCGCGGCTGGCTTCGATCATCTGGACCAGCGCGGCCGTGGCGTTGACGTTCGATCCTTCCAGCGATCCCGATGTGACGGTCGCGATCGGATCTTCGGGCAGGGCGCCGCCATTCACTTCGCGGAACAGCCCGTCGGTGCCCTTGGCGATGCTGGAACCGGCGGCATTGACCAGCTTCAGCTTGTCGACCTGCTGCGGATTGGCCGGATCGCCGCCCTGGGGCACGCCCCAGATGCTGCCATCCTGGGCGATCGACACGCTGTCCATCTGGGGTAGGGTGATCGGGCCGCCCTGGCCCAGCACGGCCAAGCCGTCGCCGGTGGTCAGCAGGCCGCTGTCATTGACCTTCAGGTCGCCACGGCGCGTATAGGCTTCCTGTCCGTCCGGGGCCTGAACGGCGAGCAGGGCGTCGCCGTTCATTGCCACGTCCAGCGGATTGCCGGTTTCGGTGACCGCCCCCTGCGCCATGTCGGCGGCGATCACCTGTTCGGAGGCCTGGGCTCGGGTATCGAAGGTATCGCCCTTGATCCAGCGCGCCTCGGCATTGGCGATTTCGGCACGAAAGCCGACCGTGTTGGCGTTCGCGAGATTGTTCGCGATCGACGCCTGGCGGGCCATCGCACCGCGCATCGCGGTCAGTGCCGTGTTGACGAGCCGGTCCATGGGCTACCCCTTCTGCCCCGTGCCTTAGCTACGGATGTTGACGATGGTGGTGGTCAGCGTGTTGGCTGCCTCGATCGCCTTCGAGTTCGCCTGGAAGTTGCGCTGGGCAGCGATCAGCTGGACCAGTTCGTCGGTGATGTCGACGTTGGAACGTTCCAGCGAGCCCGAATTGACGGCGCCGAACATGCCCTGGTTGGGCGTGCCGATGATCGCGTTGCCGCTTTCCACGGTCGAGGTCCAGTGCGCGTCGCCCTGCTGGCGCAGGCCTTCCAGGCTGTTGAACGATGCCATCGCGACCTGGCCCAGATAGACGGTCGAACCGTCGGCATAGATGGCCGACACCAGACCGTCCTTGCCCACGCCCACGCTGGTCAGCTGCGCGCCATCGGCTTCGCCCTTGTAGGTGGTCGGGATCTGCAGGTCGGTCAGGTCGTTGGGGGTGGTCGAGTTGGTCGGCGGGGTCGTGATCGCGCCGGTGTCGGGGTCGACCGCGAACACCTGGATGCGCGAACCGGTGGTGTCGACGGCATAGCGGTCATTGTCGACCGAGAAGGCGCCGTTGCGGGTATAGCTGATGGTGCCGTCCTCGCCCTTCACGGTGAAGAAGCCTTCGCCCGAGATCGCCATATCCAGCGTCTTGTCGGTGGTTTCGATCGTGCCCTGAGTGAACTGCTGGGTGATGCCCTGCACGCGCACGCCCTGGCCGGCGACCTGGTGGGTGGTCTGCATCGGTGCAGCGGCAAAGATGTCGCCGAACTGGGCCTTGCTCTTCTTGAAGGCGGTCGAGTTCACGTTGGCGACGTTGTTCGAGACGGCGGACAGGTCAGCCTGTGCGCCCTTGAGGCCGGAAAGCGAAACATAGAAGGACATGGCGTAGCTCCTTGGGTGAAAAGGATGGGTGAAATTACATCAGGCTGATCGCGTCGGTCGGGGCGAAGCTGCCGAGCGCGGTGATCAGTTTGGAGGAGGAACCGTCAGCGGGTGACTGGACGGCGGCGATGGTGGCCCAGGTCGCGACCTGGCTGGTGGTGCCGCCATTGACCTTGACCTGCAGGGCGGAGGAGGAAACGGTTTCGCCCGCATCATCCTTGCCGTCCCAGTAGAAGGCGACCTCGCCGGCGCTCTGCGCGCCCAGGTCGATCGACTTGACGACATTGCCGTCGCCATCGACCAGATCGACGCTGACGGCATCGCTGGCGCCGCTCAGCGTAATCTGGCCGGCATAATAGCCGCTGGAATCGGGCACCGCGACATTGCTCTGGACCAGCATCGACTTGCCGATCCAGCTGGCTGCATCGCCAAGCCGCGTGCCACTCAGTTCCGAAGCCAGCGATTTCAGCGACTGGTTCATTTCGGCGATGCCGGTCGACTGGGTGATGGTCGCCATCTGCGACACCATCTCGGTATTGTCGACCGGTTCGAACGGATCCTGATACTGCATCTGCGCGGTCAGCAGCGTCAGGAAGCTCGACTGATCCATGGTCGCGCTGCCCGTGCCGACATTGGCATTCGGGTTGTAGACCGAAAGGCCTGCGCTATCGGTGACGGTAGACGTCGTCGTCATTTGCCGATCCTTATGGTTTCGAGCATCAGGGATTTGGCGGTGTTGAGCACCTGCACATTATTCTGGTACATGCGGGCGGTCTCGATCATGTCGACCATCTCCGCATTGCTATCGACTGCCGATTCCCAGACATCGCCATTAGCATCGGCCAGCGGATGATTGGGGTCGTGACGCTTGGTCGGTTCCGCATTGGTGGTCACGACATTGGCGACCTTGACCGTCGACACGCCGGGGCTGTCGGTAACCGACTGGAAAACCGGCTTGATCGCGCGATAGGCTTCGGCGGCGCTGCCGGTGACATTGCCGGCATTGGCCATGTTCGATGCGGTGGCGTTCAGACGCACCAGCTGCGCGCTCATGGCGCGGCCGGCGATGTCGAACACATTCATGGGGCCTGAACCGCTCATGCTCATTCTCCCTTCAGCGCGCGGTTGATGGTGTTGATGCGGCCCTCCAGGAAGGAGAGGGTGGTGCGATATTTCACCGCATTTTCCGCAAACAGGGTCTGTTCGGTGCTCAGTTCGACGGTGTTGCCGTCCAGGCTGGGCTGCAACGGCACGCGATAGCCCATGGCATCGTCCACCGCCTGGCCGACATCGGCCGGGCCGCGGCCACTCTGGGCGGTCGCTTCCTTGAGCGCGGCATCGAAGTCGATGTCGCGCGCCTTGTAATTGGGGGTCGAAGCGTTCGCGATGTTGGACGCGAGCAGGGAAAGGCGCTGCGAGCGAAGCGCCAGCGCCTTTCCATGGATCCCGAACAAACCGTCTTCCAGCGACATTTCCCGTCAGTCCCTTTTTGCCCATTCGGGCCTAAAGCTTTCGATCGTCCCGCCGTTCTCCTGCCTGATGGCGTTCGATGCGAGCGATCCAGCCGGATATCCGCAAGGACCGTGCCAATTTGCGTGGGTGACGCAGGCTGGCGCGGCAAACTGCCGGAAATCCGGGCTTTCGCGGCATCGGGCGGCAAGGGCGGCAAAAATTTGCCGGGTGGCGGCAATCTTTTGCCGCTCGGTCGGCATGGCGGAACGGAAGGTGGCATGATCGGGATTTTGGCGCATCTGTTCGATCCGCTCACGCTCGCCGCGATGCTGGGTGGCGTCGCGGTCGTGGCGCTGGCGCAAAATGGCATGCGCGCTGTCGGGCGGGCCTGTATCGCCTTGCGGCCGCTGCTGCGGGCTGATCCGCTGCATGATCGCGATACGGCCCGTGCAGCCCTGCTCCAAATCGACCAGGTGGCCCAGTTGCGCGGACTGATGTGCATCGATCGGGTCAAGACCGATAACGGCTTCATGGTCGATGCGACACGGCGTCTTGCCAATTGCGATCGCGTCGAAATGTTTGAAAACTGGGCGATGCAGGCGCTATCCGATCGGGCGCAACGCCACGCCAGCGTGCGCAATGTCTGGCTGTCGGTCGCCGATGCGGCACCGGCGCTGGGCATGGCCGGCACGATCATCGGGCTGGTCGGCATGTTCGCGGCGATGGATGATCCGTCCGCGCTTGGTCCTTCCATGGCGCTTGCGCTGCTCACAACCCTTTATGGCGTGGTCATCGCCAATCTGCTCGCCGCGCCGATCGCCGCGCGGCTGGCGACCCTGTCCGAACAGGAACTTGCCTGGCAGCAGGAGGCGGTGGCGCGCATGCTGGCGATCGCACGGCGCGAAAATGCGCCGCTGCGCCGCGCATCGATCCGCGAAGTCGCATGACCGCGCCCGCAATCCCATCGGCAGCTACGGTGGCCCGGCGCAATCGCTGGGCCGTCAGCTTTGCCGATCTGCTGATGCTGCTGCTCGGCTTCTTCGTGCTGCTCCAGGCGACCGGCAGCCAGCGCCGCGATGCGATGCTGGCCGAGGTCAGTCGCCAATTTGGCGGCCGTCCCGCCCGCACCGCGACCGAGCTGCGCGCGGCAGAGCTGTTTGCGCCGGGCGAGGCGATGCTGACGCCGCAGGGGCAGGCGCGTCTGCGCGCGGCGGTGCGGCCCTATATGCAGGATGATCGCATGATCGAACTGCGCAGCCAGGGGCAGGATCGGGCGCGACAGCGTTTCGACGATTGGGATCTGGCGGCGGCGCGGCTTGGCGCCGTGGCGCGCGCGCTCAAGGCGCAGGGGATAGGCGGCGATCGCCTGCTCATTCGCGGTCTGGATCAGGCGGACAGCGCCGACGGGCAGGGGCAGGTGATCCGCATCGCGCCGGGCGATGCCGTGAAGCCCTGATCCTTAACTGGCACGTTTGTTGCTTTTAACCATGGCGAAAGTCCGCATTTTCGGAGAAGCGCCGTGACCAGACCCGTCCAGTTCCTCGCCATCGTCCTGGCCTGCGCCGCTGCGCAGCCCGCGCTGGCGCAGCAGAAGTTCGAGAATCTGGATCGCATCGACAGCCTGGTCGCGATGACCGTCGGCGCGAACATGGGTGAGCCTGGTGGCCCGCTGGCGCCGGTCGATCGTCGCCTCCGCCTCGCCGCCTGCCCGACCACGCCCAGCGTCGAAGGGCCGATCTTCGGCGCCGCCATGGTCAAGTGCGATGCACTGGGCTGGCGCATCCGTGTGCCGCTGGTCGCGGGCGCCGCTGCTGCTGCCTCCGGCCCGGTCGGCCGCTATGCCCCGGCCGCGCGGCCGGTCGCCAAGGAATCGGTCGTCAAACGCGGCGATCCGGTCCAGCTCATGGCCGGCAATGCCAGTTTCAGCGTCTCGCGCATGATGATCGCCGATGAAGACGGCGCAATTGGCGAGACGATTCGGGTGCGCGAAGACAAGAAGTCATCGCCTGTACTTGCCCAGATCGTGGACATGGGCGTAGTGCGCATTCCGGGATTTAATAATTTTTGAACTTGTCCGTTATAGCGTTCAAGGGACGAGTGAAGGAATGAACCAATGATCAACTCAGTCGGCCAGAGCATCAGTTCGGCAATCGAGGCTAACCGCTTGCGCGAAGGGGGCAAGACCCGCGCCGCATCGGCAACCGGATCGACCGGCACCACCGCGTCGGCATCGACGTCGGCCAGCCCGGCGACGCGCATGGCGGCCGAAGGCGCGCCTGTCGACGTGGACCGCATCGCCGCCATCAAGGCTGCGATCGCTTCGGGCAATTACCCCGTCAACCCGTCGGTGATCGCCGACCGGATGATGGCGCTCGATCTTCCCGCCTAAACAGGACATTCCTTCATGCCCCTCGGCCTTGCTGCACTGGATGGTCTCTTCGCCGCCTTTGACGACCTGCGCGCTGCGCTGGACGGCAATGATGCGGCCGCGATCGAAGCTGCCAGCACCAGGGTCAGCACGGCGGCCGCTGCCGCCCGTGCGATCGGCGCCTGGCGTTCCGAACCCGATGTGGTCGAACGGCTCAACCGGCTCCTGCCGCTGATCGAAGCGGCGCGCGTGCGCACCAATGTGCTGGCGGACTATACCAGCCAGCGACTCGCGATCCTGACCTCCAACGGCGCTCGCAATGCGCCGCTCACCTACGGTCGGCGCTGACAAAAATAAATTTTGCTTTCGGGCTAAAGCGGCGCCAATCGGCGCCGTTTTTCGTTTTACGCAGAATCTTGTTTAACCGCGTTAACCAAATCTTGGCACAAGCATTGCTCTAATAGCCCACGGTACCAAATGGGGATTGTGGGTCAGTGTCGGCACTTGCAGACATTTCAGCAACGGGAGCTTCGGCCGGTAATCGCGTCACCAACGCGATTGCGATGGCCAGCCGTCGTACCGGCGTGGACTTCTCCTACCTGCTTGGTCAGGCCAAGATCGAATCCAGCCTGAACCCCAGCGCCCGTGCCGCCACCTCTTCCGCCACCGGCCTCTATCAGTTCGTCGACCAGAGCTGGCTCGCCGTCGTCGACAAGCATGGCGCCGAATATGGGCTGGGCTGGGCGGCTGACGCGATCAGCAAGGGCAGCAATGGCCGCTATTATGTGTCGGACCCCGATCTGCGCCAGCAGATCCTCGACCTGCGTAAGCATCCCGAGACCGCCTCGGTCATGGCGGCGGAACATGCCGCCGACAACAAGGCCTATCTGGAAAGCCGCCTCGGCCGTGAGGCGGAGCCGGTCGATCTCTACCTCGCCCATTTCCTGGGCGTGGGTGGTGCTTCCAAATTCCTGTCGATGAATGATCGCGCGCCTGGCGCAACGGCCGCCTCGATCTTCCCGGCGGCGGCCCGCGCCAATCGCTCGATCTTCTACGACAAGCAGGGCAATGCCCGCAGCTTCGCCGATATTCGCGATCGCTTCGCCAGCAAGCTGCAAAAGGGTGTCGATTCGATCGGCACCGGCAATGTCCAATATGCCGATGCTTCGCTGCCCAGCGGCGCGAAGACCGTCGCTCCCGCCGATTATGTGCGGATCGAAACCCAGCGCCTTGCGACCCAGGCCGACGTCACCGTCCGCCCGGAACCGCAGACCGCGCGTCTCGCCTATCTCATGCTCGCCACCCTCGGAAGGTAACGGCCTCTCATGACTCCCACCCAAGTCAAAGCGAAGATCTGGATGAGCGCCGCCAAGGGGGCGGTGTTGCCGTTCGCCACGCTGATGGTCGTGCTGTTCATGATGGTGCCGGTGCCGGCGGTGATGCTGGACATCGGCTTCATTACCAATATCATGATCAGCCTTGCCGTGCTGATGGTGGCGCTGAACGCCGCCAAGCCGCTCGACTTTTCCAGCTTCCCGACGGTGCTGCTGTTCGCGACCCTGCTGCGTCTGGCGCTCAATGTCGCCTCGACCCGCGTCGTGCTGGTGTCGGGCCATGAGGGATCGGACGCCGCGGGCCAGGTGATCGAGGCATTCGGCCACTTCCTGATCGGCGGCGACTATGTCGTCGGCATCTTCGTCTTCGCGATCCTGATGATCATCAACCTGGTGGTCATCACCAAGGGCGCGGGCCGCGTGTCGGAAGTGTCGGCCCGCTTCACCCTGGACGCCCTGCCGGGCAAGCAGATGGCGATCGACGCCGACCTCAATGCCGGCCTGATGACGCCGGAAGAAGCCAAGCTGCGCCGCGCCGAAGTCGCGACCGAGGCGGATTTCTACGGCTCGATGGACGGTGCGTCCAAGTTTGTGAAGGGCGACGCGATCGCCGGCATCCTGATCCTGGCGATCAACATCATCGGCGGCATCATCCTGGGCGTGGTCAGCCATGGCCTGGCGATGGGCGATGCGGCCCAGACCTATATCCTGCTCGCCATCGGTGACGCGCTGGTTGCGCAGATCCCGGCGCTGCTGCTGTCGATCGCCGCCGCCTCGATCGTGACCCGCGTCAAGTCCGAACAGGATCTGTCGGCGCAGGTCGCCGGCCAGTTCGGCACCGGCAAGGCGTGGGTGCCTGTCGCCGCAATCCTCGGCTTCCTCGGCATCCTGCCGGGCATGCCGCATCTCATCATCCTGACGGCCGCTGCCATCGCCGGCGGTATCGCCTGGCAGCTGCGCAAGGCCGGCCAGCGCAAGGCCGCTGAACCCGAACCGGTCGCGCCGCCGCCCAACCCGGCCATCATCGAATGGAACGACGTGTCCGATGGCGCGATCCTGGGTCTGGAGATCGGCTATGGCCTGATCGGTCTGGTCGACGAGCGCAAGGGCGCGCCGCTGATGGCCCGCATTACCGGCATTCGTCGCCAGCTGTCGAAGGAACTGGGCTTTGTCGTGCCGATGGTCCGCGTGAAGGACAATCTGGCGCTCGAACCCAATCAGTATCGCATCACCATCGCCGGCGTCGTCGTGGGCGAGGATGATATCTGGCCCGACGATCTGCTGGCGCTGGACAGCGGCATGCTGGAAGGCACGGTTGCCGGTCGCCCGGCCAAGGATCCGACCTTCGGTCTCGATGCCGTCTGGATTTCGCCGGCCAAGCGCAGCGAGGCGGTGGTCGCCGGCTACACCGTGGTCGATCCGCCGACGGTCGTCGCCACCCATCTCAACCAGCTGATCGCGATGAACGCGGCCGAGATGTTCGGTCTGGACGAAGCCCGCAAGCTGCTCGACAATCTCAAGGATGTCGCGCCGCAGCTGGTCGACGGCCTGACCCCCGGCACGCTCAGCCTGACACAGATTTCCGCGCTCTGCCGCGCGCTGCTGTCGGAAGGGATCGCGCTCAAGGATTTCCGCCGCATTTGCGAGGCGATGGTTGATGCGGCCCGTCCCGACATGAACCACGAACAGCTTGTCGAAGCGGTGCGCCAGCGCATCGGCGCGCTCATTATCCAGGGCCTCGTCCCGGTGAAGATGCCGCTGCCGGTCATCACCCTCGACGGCGATCTGGAAGCGATGCTGGCGCAGGCGATGCGTGTCGCCGGCGACGCCAAGCATCCGATCGAGCCGAGCCTGGGCAACCGCATCGTCGAATCGGTCGTGCATGCCGCCCGGCCAATGCTGGGCCAGGCGCGCAATTTCGCCATCGTCACCTCGCCGGTCGCGCGCCGCGCGCTCGCCCGGCTGTTCAAACCCCATCTGCCCGAGACCCCGGTGCTGTCCTTCCTGGAAATCCCGGACGGCAAGGGTGTCGAGGTTGTCGCCGTCGTCGGTGGCGAGCAGCGTCCCACGCCCCGGCACGATCCGCTGCCGCGTGAACGCGTCGCCTGAGGAGACTGACCAATGTATATGAATAAGGTCGCTGCAGGCTCGGATGTCCTCACCTATGGACGGGCAGGGCTTGCCAATTCCCCCGAACAGCTGGCGCGCCGCTACATGCCGCTGGTGCGCAAGATCGCCTGGCATGTCCATGGCCGCGTCTCCAGCGCGATCGAGGTGGAGGATCTGCTGCAGATCGGCATGGTTGCGCTGGTGGAATCTGCCAACGGCTTCGAGGATCGCGGCCTGGGCTTCGCCTCCTATGCGCAGCTGCGCGTGCGTGGCGCGATGATCGATCATCTGCGGCGCCATTCGACCCTATGCCGCTCCGCCATGGCGACCCGCAAGAAGCTGGCCGCCACGCGTGCGAAGCTGGAACAGAAGCTAGGCCGGACGCCGCTGGAAGCGGAAATGGCCGCTGAACTGGGCATGGACGCCGCCGACTATCGCGAGGCGGCCGATGGCGCCGAGATGGTCCAGCACACCAGCATGGATGAGGTCTATTCCGACCAGTCCATGTGGTTCGCCGATGTCGAGGATCGTGCCGACGACATCATGGAGCGCGAATCGCTCAAGGGCGCGCTCGCCAAATGCATCGGCGAATTGCCCGAGCGCGAGGCGCTGGTGCTGCAACTTTATTTCGTCGAGGAACTCAACCTGGAGGAAATCGGCCAGACGCTGGACATTGGTGCTGCGCGCGTCTGCCAGATCAAGAAGTCGGCGCTCGACAAGCTGCGCGGCAAGCTCAGCGACTGGAACTGACCGACCCGCGCGCCCGTCAACCGTCGTTGGCGGGGCGCGATACCGATGCCTTGCGACCCGGAACCGGCCAGCGGAAACGCAGCGGCCGGTAATTCTGTGTCCGCCACCAGGGTTCGGGCACCTGGAACAGGCCGCTATTTTCCGCCCGCTGACCCAGATCTTTGCGCGCGGTCAGGGCGGCCAGGATGGGGGCGGCGAACAGGCCGGCCAGCACCGGGCTCATCCAGCCGATCGCATTGGCGCGCACCGCCAGCACGGCCAGGCCGACGCCCAGTAAGATATGCCATTTGAACAGCCATATCGCGCCCAGGATCGCCATGCCGTCGCGGTCACGGGTCTGGCCGTTCCAGCTCGCCTTGCGGCCCATCAGGATGGAAAACAGGTTGATCGTCTGGGTCAGCATCGCGACCGGTGCCATCAGGATCGACAGGAGGATGTCGGCGATCACGCCGCGCGTCATCCGCACTGCGCCGCCAAAGCCGATCCGCCGCGACGGGTCGGCCATGGCCCAGCCGATCGCCAATATCTTGGGACCGAACAGCAGCACCGCAGTCACCGTCAGCAGCGTGCTGGACGGCAGCACGGCGGCCGGCGGCCAGACGCCGGTGGCGACGCCGCCCAGCACCACCAGCATCATCGCCAGCCATAGCGGCGAGGTGCAATAGGCCGACGCGCCGACGAACAGCTGGAACCGGCTGACCGGGTGCAGCCCCTTGATCTTCGCCAGCAGCGGGACATGCTGGATATTGCCCTGGCACCAGCGACGGTCGCGCGTGAACAGGTCGGGCATGGCCGGCGGAAATTCTTCGAAACTGTCGTCGGCGGTGACCATGTGGACGTCCCAGCCGCGCCGGCGCAGCAGCGCCGCTTCCAGCATGTCATGGCTCAATATATGGCCGCCAAAGGGTGCCCGGCCCGGCAGTTCGGGCAGGCCGCAGCTTTCGGCGAAGGCGCGTACCCGGACGATCGCATTATGGCCCCAGAACATGCCTTCGGACCCGGCCCACCAGATCATGCCGGCGGCCGAGATCGGCCCGAACAGGCGGCTGGCAAATTGCTGCCAGCGGGCGAACAACGTGGCTGCGCCCATCACCGTCGGCACGGTCTGAATCAGGCCCAGATGCGGGTGACGCTCCATGTCGACCGACAGGCGTGCCATGGTCTGGCCGCTCATCACGCTGTCGGCATCCAGCACGATCATATGGTCATATGCACCGCCGAACCGGGTCACCCACTCCTCGATATTGCCCGGCTTGCGGCCGATATTGCGGGCGCGGCGGCGATAATGGACCGGGCGTGAGAAGGCCTTGCGCATTTCCAGATAGGCCTTGCGCTCGGTCTCGCCATTTTCCGGGTTGGAATCCGACAGGATGAAGAATTCGAAGCGCTCGCCGCCCATGACCTGCGACAGCGATCGTTCCATGATCGACAGGCGGCCGAGCACGCCCAGGAAATCCTCGTTGCAGACCGGCAGCAGGATGGCGGTGCGCGCCTTGAGCGGTGTGCGGTCGCGCGGGATATAGGGGCGCACGCCCTTGCCCTTGCCGACCGTCAGCAGCAGGAAGCCGATCGCGGCGGTGGCAAAGCCGAAGGCGATCCAGGCGAAGAGGGGGATGAACAGGGCGAGATAGACGCCCTCCCAGAAGGAAATGCCGTCCAGGCCGATCGACCGGCGCATCTCGTGCGCGGCAAGCGCGGCGGGCAGCAGTGCCAGCAGCACGACCAGCAGCCGGCGGGCCCACAGGTCGATGTTCAAGGGGCGATGGATCCGACCCGGCGCGGTCGCGAAATCCTGCACCGGCATGGCAAGCGGCGCCTCTGCCGGCACGCTTTCGAACGCCCGGACAAGGGCTTGCGACCCCGTGGCCCCATCGGCCACGTTCGTGCCTCCTGTCGATGTCATGTCAGACCCATTCCTGGTTAACCCGAGCGCTAGAACTTTTCGCCAGAGCCGTGGTTCCCTTCATGCGCCTATCGGATAATGCACATATTCACTGAACGCGCGATTGCCAGAGCGAAGTTGGACCCGGATATCCGCCGCCTTGTCGCCCGATTTGCGGATGTCGATCGCCACGCGATACAATCCCGCCTGGCCCAGCACCGGATATCCGCCCTTCTTGACGATGGTGCCATTGCCGATGTCGGTCCACAGTTCGGGCTTCGCGTCGGCGGGCAGGCCGGCAAAGTCGATCACCAGCCGTTCGACCCCGGCTTCGTCACCACGGCCGCGCCAGACCGCCTGCACGATCGCCAGATTGTTGCCGGCCGGCGCCCGGTCCGCCGTCCAGTCCAGCCGATAGGCGGCGTCGATCCGGCTGCCGGGACGTGCGGCCTTGGCCGGTGTCCAATAGGCGCAGACATTGTCGGTATATTCGCTGTCGGTCGGGAAGGTGTAGAGCCGCACCTGTCCCGCGCCCAGCGGCGCAGACGGCGTCGCCCATAGCGAGGGGCGACGGTCATAATAGACGCCGTCATCCTGATAATGGTCGAAACTGCGGTCGCGCTGCAACAGGCCAAAGCCCTTGGGGCTGGTCTCGGCAAAGCCATCGACGCGCGGGACGGACGGGTTCACCAACGGACGGGCCTGCGCGCTGCCATCGGCACTGGCAATGGAGAGCAGGTCGGAATCATGGATTTCCGGGCGCCAGTCGGTGCCCTTGGTCCGGTGCGCCTCGTCATACCAGAACATGCTGGTCATCGCCATCAGGCCCAGTTCGGGGATCGGCCGGCGCGGGAAGAGGGCGGCGGTCACGTCCTGTGTCACCCCCTTGGAGCCAAGCCGGTTGACGAAACGGAAGGCGCCGGTGATCGACGCCCCGTCGAGCAGGGCATAGACGGTGACGCTGCTGTCGCCGGTCCGCTCCAGCCAGAAATGGGTGAAGCGGGGAAATTCCTCCTTGCCCGGAATGCTGGTGTTGATCGCGATCGCGCGGGCGGACAGGCCGAACTGCTTGGTCGGGCCGGGCGCGCGGAAATAGCTGGCACCCAGGAAGGACAGCCAGTCGCCGTCGCGCTTGGCATTCATGATGCGGAAGCCGGCATAGCCCGCGTCCGGGCCAAGGTCCGCGACGGCATTGCCGTCCGGCGTCTCGAACATGGCAGGATCATAACGCAGCGGCGTCGCCACGCCCTTGTCCACCAGCGCGATCTGCACCGGCTGCTGGGCCGTGCCGCTCAGCGGGAATAGGCGGAGGCCGGTGTCGCCGGGCAGGTCGCCCCAGATCGTCTTCTCGTCGCGGAACCGGGCCTGGTGCATCTGGTCATAGCCGACCTTGGCGGCGACCGGATTGGGCGGGGTTTCGGCAAAGGGCGCGCGCGCCAGCTTCTGTGCCATGGCGATGATGCCATCCCAGGAGAAACGGTCGTTTCTGGCTTGGGAAAGGGCAGGGCGGGGGAGCAGCAGCGCTGCGCCCGAAGCAGCGATCAAGGCGCGCCGGTCGATCATGGTCATGCGTCCATCATGGGTGCTGATCGCGCCATTGCAAGATGTGCCTGTAATCAAACGCGATGAAGCCCCCGCCCGGGGGGACGGAGGCTTCGAATTTGGCCGTTTGATCGAAGGTGTTACCCCCGGCACGGTGGGGACTGTTGATGTGCCGGGGGTGACATGGCGGGTTGCCGGTGACCAATACCTCAACCCGTCATTTTCGGTGTCCGATCCGGATTACTGGATCAGCTTCATGACGTTCTGCTGGCTCTGGTTGGCCTGGGCCAGCATCGCGGTCGATGCCTGGCTCAGGATCTGGGCCTTGGCGAGCGCAGTGGTTTCGGTCGAGAAATCGGCGTCTTCGATGCGGCTCTTGGCGTCGGTCAGGTTGGTGACGTTCGCGGTCAGCGTGTTGACGGTCGATTCCAGGCGGTTCTGCACCGCACCGAGATTGGCGCGCGAGGTGTCGATCGCCTTCAGAGCGGAGTCGTAGAGGTCGAGCGCTGCGCCGACATCGAAACCGGCATCCGTGACGTCGAGAGCGGTCGTGGTCGCACCGCCGGTCACCGCTGCGGCGACATCCGCGTCACCCTGCACGTCGCCCAGGTCGATTTCGATCGCGTCGCTGGAGTTGGCGCCAGCCTGGATGTTGATCTTGCCGTCAGCGGCGGGGCCGGCCGAACCGTCGAACAGCTTGATGCCGTTGAAGCTGGTGTCCGACAGAACCTTGCCGATCTGGGTGGCGAGCTGGTCGATTTCCGACTTGATGTTGCCCTTGGCGGTGTCGTCGTTGGTGTCGTTGCCGGCCTGGACGGTCAGTTCACGCATGCGCTGCAGCATGTTGGTGACTTCGCCCAGTGCGCCTTCTGCGGTCTGCGCCAGGCTGATGCCGTCATTGGCGTTGCGGATGCCCTGGGTCATGCCCTTGATCTGCGAGGTCATCGACGAAGCGATGGCGAGGCCGGCGGCGTCGTCCTTGGCCGAGTTGATGCGCTTGCCGGTCGACAGGCGCTCCATGGCGGTGGACAGGGCCTTGCTGGCGGAGGTCGAAGCATTGGTGGCCCGCAGCGCCGACGAGTTGGTTCCGATAACAGTCATGATATTCCCTTTCCGTTCATCAGGTCGCTGTCATCTGACGCTTGCGGCCTCGAAAGGGGATAACGGCGGGCTGCGAAAAGCTTTTAGGGGGTGATGCGATTTTTCTGGAAAAAGACTGAAAAACAGCTCTCTACGCGGGCGCGTATATATAGAGTGCGATTTTTCCGATGCCGGAGCGGAAAAAAATTGCCGGTCACCGGCAAGTTAATGGCGGCGTTAACCATCTAATAACCACGCTGGCGTAAATTTAAGTCATCGAAGGGGGTAGGGGCGTGCGGGGGCACAAACCTGCCAAGACACTGGGGACAGTTCATGTCATCGCTTGACGTGAGCCGTGGGGTCTGCGCGCTCGTTCCGGGCTTGCAGCACTGGCTCGAAAATGCCTTGTACACGGTGCGGATCGTGGATGCGCAGAGCCCGCGTGAGCGGGATAGCCGCCGCGTCCTGCTCGCGACCGAGATCGGCCATGCCACCCACCGCGATATCCTCATCAGCCTGATCGACGGCAAGCCGTCGCTGGTGCCGGTGGCCAATGGCCTGCCCGCCCGCGTCGCCTTTGGCCTCGAAGACATGGGCTTTGCCTTCGCGCTGATCGCCGAGCTGGCCCGCCCGGCTTCGGTCCCGGCGGTTGGCGATGCCGCCAGCGCCCGCCTGATGACGCTGGCCGGTCGGGTGGCCCGCAGCGATGCCACCGTCCTGATCCAGGGCGATACCGGCACCGGCAAGGAAGGCATGGCGCGCTTCCTTCATACCCAGTCCGGCCGGGTCACCCATGACTTCATCGCCGTCAACTGCGCCGCGCTGCCCGAAACCATGATGGAAGCCATGCTGTTCGGCCACAAGAAGGGCAGCTTCACCGGCGCATCCAATGCCTCGGACGGCCTGTTCCTGGCCGCTGACGGCGGCACCCTGTTCCTCGACGAAATCGCCGAGCTGCCCCTCGCGCTCCAGGCCAAGCTGCTGCGTGCCCTCCAGGAAGGCGAAGTGCTGCCGGTCGGCGCCACCCATCCGGTGCCGGTCAATGTCCGCATCGTCGCCGCCTGCAACCGCAACCTGGCCGATGAAGTCGCCGCCGGCCGCTTCCGCGAAGACCTTTATTGGCGCCTCAATGTCATGGCGCTGGAACTGCGCCCGCTGGCCGAACGTCCCGGCGACATCGCCGCGATCGCCGCCGCTATGCTGCTGCGCCACCAGGATGCCGGCAAGGACGGCTTTGTCTGGCCGACTGCCGCCGCGCTCGACAAGCTGGCCGCGCATCGCTGGCAGGGCAATGCCCGCGAGCTGGGCAATGTGCTGCAGCGCGCCTTGGTGCTGCGCGATGGCGAGCGTATCGAGGCCGACGACCTGCACATCGCCGGCGCGCCGCAGCCGCTGCGTATCGTTTCGGCCGCGCCGGTCGCCGCAGTCGCTGCCGCGCCGGCCGAACCGATCCGCCTGCGCGACGTCGCCCATCATTCCAAGCTGGAAGCGATCCGCACCGCCCTGCGCGAGACCGACGGCCATCGCGCCGCCGCCGCCCGCAAGCTGGGCATTTCCGAACGCACGCTGCGCTATCGGCTCGCCGAGATGCGCGAGCTGGCTGCGGCTTAAGGAGGGTTAGGGCATGACCGGTATCTCTCCCACCGACAGCGTGATGGCGATGCGCAATGCCATCCTGCAGAAGAACGCCGCGCTGCGCGACGTCGCCTCGACCGGCAATGTCGGTTCGGCTGGCGGCGCTGGCGCAACGCAGGGCACCGCGCCCGGCGGCTTCACCGATGCGCTCAACAACGCGCTCCAGCAGGTCAACGGCCTGCAGACCCAGGCCGGCGATGCCGCCTCGGCGTTCGAGCGGGGCGAAACCACCGATATCGCTGCGGTCATGCTGGCCAAGCAGCAGGCATCGGTCAGCTTCGAGGCGACCCTTCAGGTCCGCAACAAACTCCTGTCCGCCTACAAGGACATCATGAGCATGCCGGTCTAACCCATGAGCGAGAACGCACTCACCATCGACGGCGGCTCGGCCGCTGCCCCGGCCCTCCCGGCCGTCACCGGTGCCAGCTTCGGCAATGCCAAGGGCGTCGACGCGCTCAAGGCGCGCTTCGCCGGCTTCATCAAGCAGCCGGCCGTGGCCAAGAGCCTGCCGCTGCTCGGCCTGCTCGGCACCGTCGCGGTCGCCGGCGCGGCCTGGCTGGCCCTGCGCGAACCGCCGCAGCGCGACCTGTTTCGCGGCCTGCCCGATGGCGACAAGTCTGCCGTCGCCCAGGTGCTGGACCAGAATGGCATCAAGTACGACTTCGACAATGCCGGCGGCATGACCGTTGGCGAGGGCGATTATTTCAAGGCGAAGATGATGCTCGCCGCCCAGGGCCTGCCCAAGAGCGCGCCCGACGGCAACAGCATGATCGACAGCCTGCCGATGGGGGCCAGCCGCGCCGTGGAGAATGAGAAGCTGCGCGGCGCCCGCGAGACCGATCTCGCCCGCACGATCGAGGCGATCGACAGCGTTGAGAGCGCCAAGGTCCATCTCGCGGTCGAAGCGCCCAGCGTCTTCCTGCGCGAACGCACCAAGCCCTCCGCCTCGGTGATGCTGCGCCTGTCGCAGGGCCGCACGCTCACCGACGCGCAGGTCAGCGCCATCGTCCATCTCGTCGCCTCGTCGATCCCGGAACTGAACCCGGAAGATATTTCGGTCGTCGACCAGAATGGCCGCCTGCTCAGCAATAATGACGGCAATGCCGCCGACGATCGCCAGCTCGCCATCCAGACCCGGATCGAGGATCGCTATCGCCAGTCGGTCGTCGCGCTGCTGACCCCGATCCTGGGCGACGGCAAATTTTCGGCCGAGGTTCATGCCGAACTGAACTTCGCCGAACGCCAGGCGACCCGCGAAAGCTTCCCCCAAGACGAGGCACGCCTGCGTGCCGAACAGGGCAGCTGGTCGTCGGACGAGCGGGGCCAGAAGGCTGGCGAGGCATCGGGCATTCCCGGCGCGCTCAGCAACCAGGCGCCGGTCAACCCGACCGTGACCCAGACCAACCCGAACGGCCAGGCCGTGACGCAGGGCCAGACCGCGCAGCAGCAGCCGGCCACGCCGGGCCTGCCGCCGATGAAGACCGAGGAAACCTTCAACCGCAGCTTCGAGCTGGGCCGTGAAGTGTCGGTCACCAAGGATGCGGTCGGCACCGTCAAGCGTCTGTCGGTCGCCGTCGCGCTCGACACCGGCGCTGATGGCAAGCCGCGCTCTGCCCAGGAAATCGCCGCGCTGGAAGCGCTGGTGAAGGGCGCCGTCGGCTTTGACCAGGCCCGTGGCGACGTCGTCGCCCTGTCGGCCCGCAGCTTCGCCAAGGCCGAAGAGGTCAAGGCCCCCTGGTATGAGGCCGACTGGATGTCGCCGCTGATCCGCAATGTCTCGGCCCTGCTGGTCGCGCTGCTGGTGATCTTCGGCATCGGCCGCCCGCTGCTCAAGCGCCGCGCCGCCGCCCAGGAAGCGAAGGTCGTGGAGACCGCCGAAGCCGGGCAGCGCCTGGGGCGCGAAATCTCGGGCGAACTGACCAAGCAGGCGACCGAAAATCCTGATCCCAGCCGTCCGGTGACGCTCGACATGATCTCGTCCACCTATGACTATGCTCAGCGCGCCGACCTGATCCGCAATTTCGTCAAGCAGGACCCCGATCGCGCCGCCCTCGTGGTTCGCGACCTTCTGAAGGAAGGGAAGAAGGAAAATGCCTGAGATCGTCCCCGGCCGTCCCGAGGCGCTCAAGGGCAGCGCCGCCGCCGCCGTCCTGCTGATGCTGTTCGATGAGGATGAGGCCGCCCAGATCCTGTCGCGCCTGGAGCCCGAAGAAGTCCGTCAGCTCGGCTATGCCATGTATGACGTGCAGGATGTCGATCCGGAGGAAGTGAACGAGGCACTCGACCATTTCGTCACCAAGGCCAAGAAGCGCACCACCATCGGCTATGGCGCGACCCGCCATATCCGCGGCGCGATGACCAAGGCTCTGGGCGAGGAACGGGCCGAAACCATCCTGGCCCGCATCACCCCGCCGACCCGCTCCACCCAGCTGGAAATGCTGAAGTGGATGGACGCCAAGGAAGTCGCGGTACTGATCGAGATGGAGCATCCGCAGATCATGGCGATCGTGCTGGCGCATCTGGAGGCGCCGGTGGCCGCCGACGTGCTGCAACTGCTGCCGGTCGAATATCAGGAAGAGATCGTCTACCGTATCGCCACGCTCGGCCCGGTGTCGAACGAGGCGCTGGACGATCTGGAGCAGCTGCTGCTGCGCGGTCCGGTCAACAAGCAGGGTGCGGCGTCGCAGCGCGGCGGCACGGTCGAAGCGGCCGCGATCATGAACAATGTCCGCAAGGACAATGAGCAGCGCATCATGAAGGCCGTCGCCAAGCGCGACAAGATGATCGCGCAGACCATCGAAGAGGAAATGTTCGTCTTCGATAACCTGATCGACATGGATGATAAGAATCTGGGCACGCTCATGCGCACCGTCGACAGCCAGGTGCTGGTCGTGGCGCTCAAGGGTGCGAACGACATGCTCAAGGCTAAGATTTTCAGCTGCATGTCGGCCCGCGCCGCGCAGGCGATCGCCGACGAGATCGAGGAACGCGGCCCGATCCGCCTGGCCGAAGTCATCGACGCGCAGAAGCTGATCATCGCCACCGCCCGCCGCATGGCGGATGCCGGCACCATCATGCTGGGTGGCAAGGGGAACGACTTTGTCTAAGATCTGGGCCGCCGAAGCCAGCCACGACGTATCGAGCGTGCCGATGATCGGGGTTGGCCAGGTGGCCAGCAACGGCTTCCGCAGCCTTTATTCGGCGCTGCCCGGCGACGTCGTCGCGGCGCCCGCCCGCGCGCCGATCCATGCCGAACCGGAGACCGATCCGATCGACGAAGCCCATATGGCGGGCTTCTCGCAGGGTTTCGAGGAAGGCTATCGCGCCGCCGGTGAGGATCAGGCGAACGAGATCGAGGCGCGCAACCGCCTGACCGCCGCGCTCGAAATGCTGGCGCCGGCGCCCAGCGGCAGCCTGTCGACCATGTTGTCGGCCACGGTTGTTCGCCTGGTCGAACAGATTGTCGGCGAAGTGCAGATCGACGTTGATCGGCTGACCCAGCGTTGCGAAGCGGTCGCCGCCTTCATCGATGACAGCAGCGACAAGAGCGCGCTGCATCTGCATCCCGATGACGTCGCGCTGCTCGAAGGCGAGCAGATCGGCGTGCCGCTGGTATCGGACAAGAGCATGCAGCGCGGCTGCGTGCGCCTCGAAACCGCCGATGGCTGGGTCGAGGATGGCCCGGACGTTCGTCTGGCGCGCCTGCGCGCCCTGATGGACGACATGGAGGGTAAGGCATGATCCGCGCCGAGTTGGCGCAGGCCGAAACCCTGTTCGAGCATCTTCAGGTCCAGAACCGCCAGCCGCGCCATGTCGGCCGTCTGGTCAGCCATGATGCCGGCATGCTGGAAGTCACCGGCTTCCGCCGTCCGATCGGCTCGGGTGCCCGCGTCCTGGCCAGCGACGGATCGGTCTGTCGCGCCGAAGTCGTCGGCTTTCGCGGGGAACGCACCCTGCTGGTGCCGCTCGACGCTGACGCGCCGCTGGAAAATGGCATTCGTGTCGAACCCGACAGCCAGGCCAATATGGTGCAGGTGGGCGAGGGGCTGATCGGCCGCGTCATCGACGCGATGGGCCAGCCGCTCGACCGCAAGGGGCCGATCATCGCCGGCGGCGTCTGGCCGCTCAACGGTGTGAAGGGCAATGTCCTCGATCGTGGCCGCGTGACCGAGCCGTTCGACCTTGGCGTGCGCGCGGTCAACGCGTTGCTGACCGCCGGGCGCGGCCAGCGCATCGCCATCATCGCCGGCTCGGGCGTCGGCAAGTCGGTGCTGATGGGGCAGATGATCGCGGGCGCGGAAGCGGACATCGTCGTCACCGGCCTGATCGGCGAGCGTGGTCGCGAGGTCAGCGACTTCCTCGAAACCAAGCTCAAGCATGCGATGCACAAGAGCATCGTGGTGGCCGTGCCGGCCGACCATCCGCCGGTGCTGCGCCTGCGCGCGGCCGCCCGTGCCACCGCCATCGCCGAATATTTCCGTGCCCGCGGCAAGAAGGTGCTGCTGCTGATCGACAGCCTCACGCGCTGCGCCCATGCCCAGCGCGAGATCGGCCTGGCGCTCGGCGAACCGCCGGCGATGAAGGGCTATCCGCCCTCGGCGCTGGCGCTGATCCCGCGTCTGGTCGAGCGGGCCGGCGTCGACGCTCGCACCGGCGGCTCGATCACTGCGCTCTACACCGTTCTCGCTGATGGCGACGACACCGACGATCCGATCGTCGATGCCGCCCGCGCGATTGTCGACGGCCATTTCGTGTTGTCGCGCAGCCTGTCGGAACAGGCGATCTTCCCGGCGATCGACATCGGCAAGTCCTTGTCGCGCGTGATGGCCGACGTCGTGCCGGACGAGCATCGCCAGGCAGCCGCCGCGTATCGCCGCCTCTGGGCCGCCTATGAGGAAAATCGCGACCTCATCCTGATGGGCGCCTATCGCCCCGGCAATGATCCGGTGATCGACGAGGCGGTGCAGCGTCGCCAGGAAATTCTGAACTTCATCCGCCAGGACCAGAAGAGCCGGATCGACCTTGATACCAGCGCCAACGCGTTGATCGCGGAGTTCGGCGCGTGAAGGGGCTGGTGTCCCGCCGCCACCGCGTGCTGCGCGTGCGCCATGTCCAGCATGCCATGGCCATGGCAGAGACCGCGCGCGCGCGTGACGAGGCGGAGGGGATCGCCACCAATCTGGAACGTCTGCGCCGGGTGCGGGGCGAACTGTTCGGTGTCCAGGGCGGCGCTACCGGTGCCTCCTTCGCCTCGATGCAGGAACTGGCCAGCCGTCTGGAGCAGGCCGGTCGCCAGCTCGACGGCGCGCTCTACGACGCCCGCCGCAAGGTGGAGGCGAAGGAAGGGCTCAGCATCGCGGCCAACCGCGAGAAGGAAATTGCCGCGCGCCTGAAGGATCGGGCCCGCGTCGCGCTGGAAGAATGGCGCGAGAACAAGCTTGCCGCGCTGCCGCGCTATCGCCGCATGCAGCGCACGGGGGACAATTGACATGACCATGCTCGCCAGCCTCAAATCGCTGCTCTTTGCCTCGACGCCGCTGGCCGGTGCGACGGCGGCCGGTGCTTCGGCCGTGGCCGAGGGGGCGGCCGACTTCGCCGCGCTGCTGAGCGATGTCGATGGCGCGCCGCAGCCGGCTGCGCCTGCCCCGACCATGGGCGCGCCAGCCCTGTCGGTGGAAGCGACGATTGAGGGCGATGCGCTGGTCGTGACGCCCGAGGCAATCGAGGCGCCCGCTTTGCCGGACACCGCCGAATTTCTCACCCAGCGGGCCATGCCGGTCCAGCCGGTCGCAGAACCGGCGCCGCCGGTCGTTGCGGTCGCCTTGCCGGTTGCCGAGCCGGTCCTGCCCGTCGCTGCGCCAGTCCAGGATCAGGCGGCCGTCGCGCCCGTATCGGCCGAGGCGGCACAGATCGTCCTGCCGGAAGGCGAGACTGTCGCCGAAGCCCTGCCGCTGCCCTTGCCGACCCCGGTGGTCGCGCCTGCGCCTGCCGATATCCGGACGCCGGCGCCGGTTCCGACCGCCGATGTGGCCCTGCCGTTGCCGGTCGACGCCGAAGGTCCGATCGCGCTCGCCCTTGCCGACGCGCCGATCAAGACCACGCCGACGCACGCGCCGCAGCCTCTGCCGGCTGCGATGGTGCCGCCCGAGGCCGACGACATCGCCGATGGTGACAGCGAAGCTGACATAGTGACGGCCGATGCGCCCGTCGACAGTGACGCGCCGATTGTCGCCGATCCGATTGCCCATTCCTTGCCTGCTGCACTCCCCCCCTTGCCGCAGGCGCCGATCGATGCCCCCGCATCTTCGGCTCCATCCGCGCCGACCCGGGAGATACCTTTGAGTGTGTCTCCTTCGCTGTCACCTTCATTGTCCCAAACCCAGGCCCCTTCGAAACCGGCCGTGGGACAGGAAGCGGTGATGGCCCCGGTGGTCGGCGCGGATGGGCAGGATGACCAGATCGTTGCAGCGCCCGTGGTGGCGCCTGAAATGACGCCCGAACTGGTCGCTGCGATGATCCCGGCCCAGCCTGCGCCAGCCGCCAATGCGACCCCGAATGTCGTGCAGGCCCCGGTCCAGGCCGCCCCGCAGCCCGTGAACGCACCGCGCCCGGTCGAGCAGGTCATGCCTGCCGTCGCGGCAGTGCCGGAGGTCAACCCTGACATGCCGGCCGAAATGGTCGTGGCGGCCGCCAATCCGACCGAGAAGACCGCGCCTGCGGCTGTGACCAGCAGCCCGGACGAGCCCGATGTCGAGATCGCATCCGCCGGCACCGACATCCCGGCCGCGCCCGTGGCCGCCAAGCCGGCCAAGGCGGAAGCCCTGTCGCTGCTGCAACTGGTGCGCGACCATATGAACCGCCGGGCGACGCCGGTGCGCGACAGCGCCGAAGCGGCAGCGCCGGTCAGCGATCACACGCCGGACAAGGCGACCACGGCCGTCGATCCGCTGGTCGCCGCCACCCCAGCCGCGCCACATCGTGGCATGGAAGTATCCGTACCACAGGCTGCTGCGCCCCAGGCGTCTTCGGTCACCCCGGCGGCGATGCCGACGGTCGACCTGTCGGCCAGCCTTGGCCAGCAGGTGGTCGATATGGGCGTGTCGGGACAGTGGATTGACGGGCTGGCCCGCGACATTGCCGGCCTTTCGGCCAATGGCGCCCAGGGCCGGTTCCAGATCAATGCCGACCAGCTTGGCCCGATCCAGGTCGACATCCGCCAGGATGGCGATGGCGCGGCGGTCAGCCTGACCGTCGCCAGCGAGGCGGCGGAAATGGCGCTGCGCCAGGATAGCGACCGGCTGAAGCTGGACGCGGGCCTTGCCGCCGTGCGCATCCATGAAGTGAAGATCGAGCGCGCACCGCATGTCGCCGAAGCGGCCAGGGCCGATGCCAATGGCCAGACCGGCAGCCAGTCGAACGGCCAGCAGGGCAGCGCATCGCAGCCGCAGGGCGCCTGGCAGGGTGCCGGCCAGATGGCGGGCCAGTCGATGGGCCAATCCTCGTCGCAGGGCCGCTGGCAGGGCCGTGAAAATAATGGCCTTGGCCATAAAGCCGGGAGCGATCCGGCCGTTCTTAACCATGGTGACACCGGCGATAGCGCCGGTGACGTCCGCCGCGCGCGCTACGCCTGACGGCCGGGACGGGATATTCCAGGGGACGTGAACGATGAGCGATGAACCCAAGGCGAAGAAGAAGGGCGGGAGCATGAAGCTCATCCTGCTGGCCGCCGTCGCCATGGTGGTGGGGGGCGCTGGCGCCGCCGGCGGGCTTTACGCCGCCGGCTTCTTCAGCCCCAAGGCGGAAGGTCCCAAGGAAGATCCGAACAAGCCGGTGCTGGTTCTTGCGGGCGAGGATGCGCAGGCTGTCGCCACCGCCCATGGCTGGGCCGGTGAGGGCGGCGGTGGCGGTGGCGAAGGCGGTGGCCATGCGAGCGCCGGTGGCGAGGGGCATGCCCCGTCGGCCGCCCATGCGCCGGGCAAGGGCATCGACCTGCCGGCACCAAGCAATCCGACCGCCTATCAGGCCACCTATTTCCAGCTTCAGGCGCCCTTCACGTCGAACATGACGGACACCGACGCCTTCGCCCAGATCACCGTCGCGGTGTCGACCTATTATGACTATCGCGTGATCGCCGCGATCAAGATGCACGAGATGGCGATTCGCAGCCAGGTGCTGATGATGCTCGCCGAACAGCCCGAGGAGCAGCTGGTCACGCCCGACGGCAAGCGTATGCTGCAAGGAAAAATCCGGGGCATCATCAACGATGTACTCAAGCAGAAGACCGGCTATGGCGGTGTCGATAACGTTTATTTTACCAATTTCGTTATTCAATAGCGCTGCCTGAACGCTGGGAAGTCCCCTGGCCGAGGGCAGGGGACAGACATGAATCACGTTCAATCCTTCGCCTTCGGGCGGGGGGACGCGCAAGCTCCGGTAATGCTGTCGGGCCTCGACCGGCTGGGTGAAAAGCTCGGCCGGCGTATCCGTGCGCTGATCGAACCCATTTCCGGCATCCGCCCGCATGTCGCGGCCGAGGATGCGCGGGTCGTGGAGTTTGGCGCCTGGTCGGCCGGCGCCCCCAATTTCTGCAGCCTGTCCATCTATCGCCTGCTGCCCCTCAAGGGGCAGATGCTGCTGTGCATGGACGCCACCATGATCTCGACCCTGGTCGACTGCTTCTATGGCGGCCTTGGCAACCGGGCGCTGCCCGCGCGCGGCGAATTTACCCCGACCGAAGACCGGCTGATCGCCCGCCTGTCCGAAACCATCATGGCCCGCATGGTCGAATGCTGGTCCGAAGTCCTGCCGCTGGAACCTGGCCTGCTGCTGCGTGAAACCGGCATCGGCTTTGCCGCCGCTGCCCAGCCCGCCGACCAGATGGTGGTGCAGCGCTTCCGCGTCGGCCTGGACCGGGATCGCGAATGGTCGATCGACATGGTCTTTCCGCTGGCGGCACTGCGCGGCATCGAGGCGTTGATGGGCAGCAAGGTCGGGTCCGATGACGAGCATGTCGATCCGGTGTGGCAGGCCCGCGTGGCGCGCCGCATGCGCGACATCCGCCTGCCGGCCCGCACCGTGCTGGCCCGCCCCAATCTCTCGCTGGCGGAGCTGATGCAGCTCAAGGCCGGCGACATCATACCCGTGACGATCGGCCGCAGCCTGCCGCTGATCGTCGGCGACAGGATCGTCGCGCACGGCACGATCGGCGAACAGGATGGCCGTGCCGCCTTCCAGATTGAAAAGATTGCACAGGGACCGGAACAATGAGTGACATGAGCGACGCCCCGATGATGGATCCCCGTGGGGAAGACAGCGCCAGCCGCATGGCGGCGAACCGCCAGTTCAAGCTGCTGGCCGATATTCCGGTCCGCATGTCGGTGGAGGTCGGATCGACCTCGCTGCGCTTGGCCGAAGTGATGGACCTGGCCGAAGGCAGCATTGTGGAACTGGATCGCCAGGCCGACGAACTGCTCGACATCATGGTCAATGGCGCGCTGATCGCGAAGGGCGAGGTCGTGACGGTGAACGGCCGCTATGGCATCCGCATCGTCGATATCGCCGCCACCGAAACCCGCATGGCCGGGGTCGAACGGCGCGGCTGATCGCAGGGCCGTGCTTTTGCGCTTGCCTTGCGGCCCATTCTTGCGGATCGGATGACGCATTAACCTAAACGCGGGGCGCGTGCATGTTCTGGTATTTCGTCAAATTGCTGATCCTGCTGCCGCTTGTTGGCGGCATGGCCTTTGGTGCCTTGTGGCTGTGGCGCAAATATCAGCCCGGCATGATGGTCGGCCAGAATGACCGGTCGCTGAAACTGCTGGAAGCGCTGCCGATGGGCACGTTCGGCAAGCTCGCCGTGGTCGAGTTCGAGGGCAAGAAGATCCTGCTGTCGGTCACCCGCGGCCGGATCGAGAAGATCGCGGAAGGCGACCCCTATCGTGCGCGCTAGTCACTGGCTGGTCGGCGGCATCCTGCTGACCGCCGGGCTGATGCTGGTCGATCCTGCGCTGGCGCAGGCGGTGCCGGCCGCGCCGGCGCCGGTCGACAATGGCGGCGCGCTGACCCGCGCGATGGGACAGATTTCGGGTGACGGCCGCTCGCTGTCGCTGTCGCTGCAGATCCTCGTCCTCATGAGCCTGCTGTCGGTCCTGCCGTCGCTGATCCTCATGATGACCAGCTTCACCCGGATCATCATCGTCCTGTCGCTGCTGCGCCAGGCGCTGGGCCTGCAACAGACGCCGCCCAACCAGGTGCTGGTCGGGCTTGCCCTGTTCCTGTCGCTGTTCGTGATGCGGCCGGTGATCGACCAGATCAACGGCCAGGCCTATGATCCCTATGGCAAGGGCCAGATTTCGATCGAGGAAGCGGTCGGCCGTTCGGGCAAGGTGCTGCACGGCTTCATGGCCAAGCAGACGCGCGAGAGCGACCTCAAGCTGTTCGCCAACATGGCCGAGGCCCCGGCCTTCCGCACGCCCGACGACATTCCCTTCACGATCCTGCTGCCGGCCTTCGTCACCAGCGAGTTGAAGACCGCGTTCCAGATCGGCTTCATGATCTTCCTGCCCTTCCTCATCATCGACCTGGTCGTCGCATCGACCCTGATGGCGCTGGGCATGATGATGCTGTCGCCCACGATCATCTCCATGCCCTTCAAGCTGTTGCTGTTCGTGCTGGTCGATGGCTGGGCGCTGACGATGGGGTCGCTCGCCGGCTCCTTCGCGACATAGGAGGGCGGCGATGGAGAATGCGGATTTCTTCATGGGCCTGGCACAGCATGCGCTGTGGATCACGGCGCTGGCGACGGCGCCGATCCTGATTCCGGCGCTGGTCGCGGGCGTGCTGATCGGCATGGTCCAGGCCGCGACGTCGATCAACGAACAGACGCTCAGCTTCATTCCCAAGATTCTGGTCGTGGGGGCGATGCTGACCCTGTTCGGTGGGTCGATCATGGTGCTGATCGCCGATTTTACGCGCGAGATATTCGAGCGGATACCGGACCTGCTGCAATGATCGCACCCGGCTTCGCAGGCGTCGAGACGCAATTGTGGATCTGGCTGATCGCCATGATCCGCCCCGGTGCCGCCTTTCTGGCCGCGCCCGTCTTCGGTGCGCCCGCGATGCCGCTTCAGTTGCGCCTGATCCTGTCGCTCGCGCTCGGCATGGCCGCCCTCAACAGCGTCACCATCCAGTTGCCGCATGATGGCGTCGCCAGTTTCGAAGGCGTGATGCTGGTTGCCGGCGAAGTGCTGACCGGCCTTGCCATGGGTTTTGCCGTGCAGATCGGCTACTCCGCCGCCTTCGTCGCGGGGGAGGCGATTGCCAACACCATGGGGCTGGGCTTTGCCGCGATGGTCGATCCGGGGTCGGGGCAGGGGACGCAGGCGGTCGGCCAGTTCCTGTCGATCCTCTCGACCTTCCTGCTGCTGGCGATGGACGGCCATCTGCTGCTCGTCAGCTTCGTGGTGCAGAGCTACAAGGCGCTGCCGCCGGGCGCGGCGATGCTTAGCAATGATGCGGTCTGGCACATGATCCAGTTTGGCGGTTCGCTGCTGGGCGCCGGGGTGACGATCGCGCTGCCGGTCGGCTTTGCGCTGGTGCTGGTGCAGATCGTCATGGGCATGCTGGCACGCACCGCGCCCGCGCTCAACCTGTTCGCCGTCGGCATGCCGATGGCGGTGATGGCGGGGCTGGTGCTGCTGGCGATGGCGGTGCCGGTGATGGGCGAGGGGATCACCATCGCGCTCAAGTCGGGGCTGGAACAGGCCCGCGCCATCTCGGAAGGACGCTGAGCCATGGCGGGCGGATCCGAGGGCGGCGAAAAGACCGAGAAACCGACACAGAAGAAATTGCAGGATGCCGCCAAGGAAGGCGATATCCTTCAGTCCCGCGAACTGGGGACGGCGCTGGTGGTGATGGCCGGCATCGGCTGGCTGGCGGTTGCCGGGCCGGGCCTGATCGATGCGCTGTCGGGCATGCTGACGCGGGCCCTGCGCTTCGGGCGCGAGGATATCGTCAACTTCTCGCCGGTGACGCGTGGCACCGGCCTGCTGGCGGATATCGCGCTGCCGGTGGGGGGCGTATTGCTCGCGACCTTCTTTGCCGCGATCGCGGCGCCGGCCCTGCTCGGTTCGCTGGGCTTCCGTCCCGGCGCCTTCAAGCCCAAGGCGTCGAAGATGAACCCGGCTTCGGGTCTCAAGCGCATGTTCGGCGCGCAGGGGCTGATCGAACTGGTCAAGTCGATCGCCAAGGTGGGGCTGCTGGGGGCGGTCGGCTTCTGGATGATCTGGGACCGGCTGACCGCGATCATCGGCCTGGGCAAGGCGGGGGTCGGCAATGCGATCAGCGACCTTGGCAATATGTTCATCCTCGTCTGTCTGGTGATGGCGGGCGGGCTGTTCGTGATCGCCGGCATCGACGTGCCGATGCAGATTTTCCAGCGCGGCAAGCGGCTGGGCATGAGCAAGCAGGACATCAAGGACGAGCATAAGGAAAGCGAAGGCTCGCCCGAACTCAAGGGGCAGATCCGTCGGCGCCAGTTCGAGGTGCTGAACGGGTCGACACGGCAGGCGGTGGCGGAAGCCAGCGTCATCATCACCAACCCGACCCATTTCGCGGTGGCACTGCGCTACCGGCCCGGCGTGGACGCGGCGCCGGTCGTGGTCGCGCGCGGCTGTGACGCGATCGCGGCCTCGATCCGCGAACTGGCTGAGGATCATGGCGTGTCGGTGCTGCAATATCCCGAACTGGCGCGTGCCATCTACTTCACCTCGCGCGCTGGCGAGATCGTCAATGAAGGCCTCTACATGGCGGTGGCGACGGTGCTGGCCTTTGTCTTCCGGGTCGAGAACAAGATGGCGACGGAAATGGACCGTCCGTTCATTACCGTGCCCGAAGATCTGCGTTTCGATCCGGATGGAAAGAAATTGTAGAGAATTTGCTGATACTTGGCGGTTGATCGAAGAATTAGGGCGATGGTGAATTAAAGTTTAGCCACGCCTGTCCGTATTCTGTTTACGGGGACGCATTAGGATGGTGCGTCATGAACGAGTATCTTTCGCGCAGCGAGATTTCGCCAGTGGATCGGAGCGTGGTTCGCGCGTCGGTGCCGGCTGCGGCCGTTCAACCGGTCGCGGCATCGGACACGGCGACCGGGCAGCGCGACATGTCCGCCAGCGATGCGCGCCGGCGAGATGATTTTGCGACCGATGTCGCCACGGTCGATGAAGATGCTGCGGGTGCGGCAGAATATGCGCGCGTCCATGCGCGCATCGCTGACATTCTGGCGGATATGCGGGCCGGGCAGAATGACCTGTCCGTGGATGGCGCGGCAGCGGCCGTCCAGTCGATGATGCCCCAACCCTTCATCTACATCCCCTTGCCGCCCGCCACACGCGAAGCGGTGGAGCAGGCGGCGGATCTCGCCAAGCGGATCGCCCAGCAGGCGAGCTATGCCTATGCCGCCCAGGCGCATGTCGCGCGCGGGACCGTCGACCAGATCCTGTCCGCATCGGCGATCTGATCGGCGCCGTGCCCGCTTTTTTGCGGGCTTTGCCATCAGCTTGAAAATCATTCCTAAACATCTTCGCGCTACGGCCGTTCTCTCATTTGAAAGGACGGGCCATGGCAACGACGACGACATCGGTAGGGAGCAGCATCCTGTCGGCGCTGGGTGCCAATTCGGGCATCGATACGGGGGCGCTCGTTACCAGCCTGGTCAGCGCGACCCGCGACCCGCGCCAGTCCGCCATCACCACCCAGCAGACGACCAACAATGCCCGTATTTCGGCGCTGGCATCGGCCATCAGTTCGCTCGACACCTTCGCTGATGCGCTCACCAGTGTCCTGTCGGGTGCCGAATATACCGGTACGCCCAATTCGACCAACACTGGCATTGCGTCGGTCAGCCTGCTGAGCGGCGGCACGCCGACCGGCATGCCGGCGCAGTTGGTGGTGAAGTCGCTTGCGACCGCCCGCATCTTCGCCTCGACCTCGACCAGTGGCGCGACCAGCAGCACGGCGGTCGGCACCGGATCGCTCACCATCACGACGGCTGGCGGCAAGACCGCGACGATCACGGTCGATTCGAGCAATAACAGTTTCTCCGGCCTGGCTTCGGCGATCAACGCGGCCGACATTGGCGTGACCGCGAGCGTCGTCACCGATGCGCAGGGCACGCGGCTGGTGTTCAAGGGCGAAACCGGCGCGGCCAACGATTTCACCATCACCAGCTCGGCCAACAGCTCGACCAGCGTCCTTGCCGGCCTCAACAGCAGTGCGATGACGTCGACGTCGGACCCGGCCAATGCGAAGATCACGCTTGACGGCACCGACTATGAATATGCCAGCAACACCATCGACGATGCGATCCCCTATCTGCGGATCGAACTGACGGCGGCGGACGTGAACAGCACGGTCAACCTGACCATGACCCAGCCGACCGCGACGATGAAGGATCTGCTGCAGGAGTTTGTCGACGCCTATAATACGCTGATGAAGGCGCTGAACACGTCGACCTCGACCGGTACGGATTCGTCGACCGCGGGCGTACTCAATGGCGTGTCAGCGGTGCGCGACATGAAGTCGCAGCTCTCGAAGATCACCTCGACCCAGCTGGCTTCGACCGGCAGCTACAAGACGCTGGCCGATATCGGCATCGGGACCAATCGCGACGGCACGCTGACGCTTAACACCGACACGCTGGACAAGGCGCTGGCCGCCGACCCGGCGGGCATCACCAAGATGCTCAATCCCGCCAAGTCGACCGCCGACAATCTGGGCCTATCGGGCCTGATGGACAGCGTGCGCGACAATATCGAGCTGGAAAACGGCCCGATCAAGGCGGCGCAGGACCGTTATGAGAAGCTGGCCGACAGCCTGACCGAACAGCTCGAAAAGCTGGACGAGGACATGGCCGACTATGAGACGCGCCTGACTTCCATCTATTCGGCAATGCAGACCAAGCTGTCTGCGCTCAACGCAACCCAAAGCTATCTCCAGCAGCAGATCGATGCCTGGAACAAGAGTGACAGTTAATCGGGGACTTAGAAAACATGTTCTATAATCACAGCTTTGCGGGTTCGGCAGCGGCACGGCGCTATGCGGCGGTGCATTCTGGCAGCCGGATCGAGGGCGCCACGCCCCACGCGCTGGTCAAGATCCTGTTCGACGAACTGCTGATCGCGCTCGATGCCACGGCGCTGGCCGAACGCAATGGCGACCGGTTGAAGGTATCCGACAAGCAGGCACGGGCCATGTCGATCCTGTTCGCGCTGGAAGCCAGCCTGGACTTCGACAAGGGCGGAGAAGTCGCCACCGGTCTGGCGCGTATCTATCGCGAAGCTCGCCGCCTGTTGCTGGTCAGCGCCAAGGAACATGATGCCGAACCGGTCGAGCGCGCGCGCGCGATGGTTGGCGAGATTGCCGATGCCTGGAACCAGATCGGCCAGCCCTGAAGATCAGTCCAGGTCGACCTGACTGGCCCGGTTGCGGGGTTGCACCCCCTTCCGGCCGTCTGTATAGGCGGCACTCGCACAAGGGCGGCCCGGCGGGGGTCGCCTTTTTGCGTTATATCCAATGCGCACGGACGCGCAGCATCAACCCAGAAAGGGAAGGCACATGTCGATTACGCCGCTCATGCCCGTTTACCCCCGGTGCGATGTGCGTCCGGTCCGAGGCGAGGGCTGCTACCTGATCGGGGAGCGCGGCGAGCGCTATCTCGACTTTGCCAGCGGCATCGCCGTCAATCTGCTGGGCCATGGCCACCCCAAGCTGGTGAAGACCATTGCCGATCAGGCTGCGACGCTGATGCATATCTCCAACCTCTACGGTTCGCCGCTGGGGGAGGAATTTGCGCAGAAGCTGGTCGATAACAGCTTTGCCGATACCGTCTTCTTCACCAACTCGGGTGCCGAAGCGGTCGAGTGCGCGATCAAGACCGCGCGCCGCTATCACTATGCCAATGGTGAAGCGCACCGGCACAAGATCATCAGCTTCGACAACGCCTTCCACGGCCGCACGCTGGGCACCATTTCGGCGACCAGCCAGCCCAAGATGCGCGATGGATTCGAGCCGCTGCTGCCCGGTTTCCAGGTCGTGCCCTTCAACGATCTCGACGCGGCGCTGGCGGCGATCGACGACAACACCGCCGGCTTCCTTCTGGAACCGGTGCAGGGTGAGGGCGGCGTCACTCCGGCGACCCAGGAATTCCTGGCCGGCCTGCGCAATGCCTGCGACGAGCATGGCCTGCTGCTGATCCTGGACGAGGTGCAGTGCGGCTATGCCCGTACCGGCAGCTTCTTCGCCCATGAACAATATGGCGTGACGCCGGACATCATGGCCGTGGCCAAGGGCATCGGCGCGGGCTTCCCGCTCGGCGCCTGCCTCGCCACCGAGGAAGCGGCCAAGGGCATGGTGTTCGGCACCCATGGCTCCACCTATGGCGGCAACCCGCTCGCCATGGCGGTGGGCATCGCGGTGCTGGAAGAGGTGCTGGCCGATGGTTTTCTGGACCATGTGACGGCGATGGGTGCGCGCCTACGCTCTGCCCTGGAGCAGATGATTCCGAACCATGACGACATGTTCGAGGATGTGCGCGGCATGGGGCTGATGCTGGGCGTCAAGATGAAGGACGCCTATGACGCGCGCGCCTTTGTCGGCCATCTGCGCGACCATCATGGCTTCCTGTCGGTGTCGGCGGGCCAGAATGTGCTGCGCATCCTGCCGCCGCTCGTCATCGACGAAAGCCACATTGCCGAGTGCATCGAGAAGATTTCCGCCGGTGCGCGGAGCTTCGCGGACGCCAAGGCGGCCTGACCATATATTGCCCCGTTCGTGCTGAGTAGGGGCTGAGCAACGTCGAAGCCCCGTATCGAAGCATCCTTCGATACGCCATTTCGACTTCGCTCAATGGCTACTCAGGACGAACGGTGGTTGGAAGCGGGGAAAACTTCCAGTGACCAAGCATTTCCTGAATCTCACCGATGCGGGCGGCGACGCGATCGCCGCGATGATCGCTGACGCCATCGACCGCAAGGCGGCACGCGCGGGCAAGCCCAAGGGCTGGGGCGACGCCGATGCGCCGCTCGCCGGTCACACGCTGGCGATGATCTTCGAAAAGAACAGCACGCGCACCCGCGTCAGCTTCGACATGGCGATCCGCCAGCTGGGCGGCAATTCGCTGATCCTGGACGGCGCGACCAGTCAGTTGGGACGCGGCGAGACCGTCGCCGACACGGCGCGCGTGCTCAGCCGCATGGCCGACGTGATCATGATCCGCACCGACGATCATGCCAAGATCGAGGAAATGGCGGAATATGCCAGCGTCCCGGTCATCAATGGCCTGACCGACCTGTCACATCCCTGCCAGATCGTCGCCGACCTGCTGACCGTGGTCGAACATGGCCTGGCGTTGCCGGGCAGCCAATGGGCTTGGCTGGGCGACGGCAACAACGTCCTCCACTCGATCGTCGAGGCGGCGGGCCTGATGAAGTTCGACGTGCGCATGGGCATCCCTGAGGGCTATGATCCCGATCCGTCCTTTGCCACCGCAGCGCAGGCAGCGGGTTCGACCATCACCCTGACTCGCGACGCGGCGCAGGCCGTGGCCGGCGCCGACGTCGTGGTCACCGACACCTGGATCTCCATGGGCCAGGCCCATGCCGAGGCGAAGCTGGCGGCGATGATGCCCTATCAGGTGACGCCGGAACTGATGGCGGGCGCCAAGGCGGACGCCAAATTCCTCCACTGCCTGCCCGCCCATCGCGGCGAGGAAGTGGTCGAGGCGGTGATCGACGGTCCGCAGTCGCTGATCTGGGACGAGGCGGAGAACCGCATCCATGCCCAGAAGTCGGTTCTGCTCTGGGCGCTTGGAAAGCTGTAAGCTCACCCTATATTCGGGCGAAATTTTCCGTTCGCCCTGAAAGATGACGGGGCCTGTCCTGCGCTGGGAAGCGGAGGACAGGCCCTCGCGGCTTTCGGGGCGGGTGGATCGGAAGGAAATATCGTGACCAGTTCCAATGTCGATCAGGCTCTTGGCTTCACCATCCCCTCGCGCCATGTGCGTGGCCGTTTCGTGCGGCTGGGGCCGGTGCTGGACCAGGTGCTGTCCGCCCATGCCTATCCCCTGGCGATCGAGCGGGTGCTGGCGTCCTCGCTGGTGCTGGGCGCGCTGCTCGGCAGCCTGCTCAAGGATGCCGGCGGCCAACTGACCCTGCAGGCGCAGACCGAAAATGGCGTCGTCAGCCTGCTGGTGGCTGACTACAAGGGTGGCGAACTGCGCGGCTATGCCAAGTTCGATGCCGAGCGGCTGGCGGAAATCGGCAGCGATCCGACCCTGTTCGGCCTGTTCGGCAAGGGCTATCTGGCGATCACCTTCGACCAGGCGGCGACCGGGGAGCGCTATCAGGGCATTGTGCCGCTGGACGGATCGTCGCTGGCCGAGGCGGCGGAGCATTATTTCTTCCAGTCCGAACAGATTCCCAGCATCGTCCAGATCGCGACCCGGCATGAGCCGGGCGAAGGCTGCGTCGCGGCGGGCCTGCTGCTCCAGCATCTGCCCGAGGGCGAAGTGGGGCGCGAGCGCCTGCATGTGCGCCACGATCATCCCGAATGGGAACATGTGCAGGCACTGGCCGGCACGCTACGCGACGAGGAACTGACCGATCTCGACCTGCCGCTGACCGACATCGCCTGGCGTCTGTTCCATGAGGAGGAAGAGGTGCGCGTCACCGAAACGACGGCGCTCGCCAAGGGCTGTCGCTGTGACCTTGCCCATATTCGCGATGTGATCGGCCGTTTCCCGGCGGACGAACGGGTGGCGATGGCGGACGAGAAGGGCATTGTCGGCGTCGATTGCGCCTTCTGCTCGCGGCTGTTCCCGCTCGCGCTGGACAGTTTCGTTACCCATTGAAAGCCGGCGTGGGGCAATTGCGGCAGGGCCGTCCGTCCCGCGCTATCAAATTGCCGCAATTGCGCGGCACAACAGAATGAAGCATGGCGCCGCTCCCCGGCGCCAATGGCAAGGTCTGGACGCAAGATGGCAAGGCTGGGGCTGCAGGCGCTTGGCGCCACGGCGGCAATGATGATGGCAAGCTGGGTCGGGGCGGCGAACGCGCCGCAACTGGCTGCGCTCGCCAAGCTGGAAACGGGCGAATGGGAATTGCGCCTGCGCGACGATCCGTCCGCGCCGCCCCGCCGCCTGTGCGTGACGATGCCGCATCAGTTGCTGGAGCCGGCCAATGCTGGCCCTGGCTGCAAGCGGTTCGTGGTCAGCGACGCGCCAGGCGCTGCCACCGTGACCTTCGATTGCGGGGTGGCCGGCAATGCCCGCACCGACTTGCGCGTCGAAACGCCGCGCCTCATCCAGATACGATCGCAGGGGATCAGCGACGGCGCGCCCTTTTCCAACATGGTCGAAGGGCGCCATGTCGGGGCATGCCGCTGACCGGCAGCCCCCTTGCACTGCAACATAACGAGGTTTAGCGCAGCATCATGGTTGCACAGAATGGAAAATTCGCCGTCGTCCTGCTTTCCGGCGGGCTGGATTCAATGGTCGCGGGCGGGCTTGCGCGTGAAGCGGGCTATCGCGTCCTGGCGCTGACGATCGACTATAATCAGCGCCATCGCGTCGAACTGCGCGCCGCGGCCAAGGTCGCGACGGCGCTCAATGCCATGTCGCACATCGTGCTGCCGCTCGACCTCACGGCCTTTGGCGGGTCGGCGCTGACCGCCGACATCGAAGTGCCCAAGGGCGGCGTGGGCGACGAAATCCCCGTCACCTATGTGCCGGCGCGCAACACCATTTTCCTGTCGCTGACGCTGGGCCTCGCTGAAGTGGCGTCGGCCAGCGACATCTATATCGGCGTCAATGCGCTTGACTATTCGGGCTATCCCGACTGCCGTCCCGAATTTATCGACGCGTTCCAGAAGATGGCGACGCTGGCGACCAAGGCGGGGGTCGAGGGCCATCCGATCCGCATCAACACGCCGCTGCAGTTCATGACCAAGGCAGACATCGTGCGCGAGGCGCATCGCCTGGGCCTGGATGCCGGGCTCAGCTGGTCCTGCTATGATCCGACGCCCGACAACAAGCATTGCGGCCTGTGCGACAGTTGCCGCCTGCGCTCGAAGGGCTTCGAGGAAGCGGGGCTGCCCGATCCCACCGTCTATGCGACGCGTCCCGGAAAGGCCTGACACATGACCTATGCGGTCAAGGAAATGTTCCTGACCCTGCAGGGCGAAGGCGTGCAGGCGGGGCGGCGCGCGGTATTTCTGCGCTTTACCGGCTGCAACCTGTGGAGCGGGCGCGAGCAGGACCGGCGCGATGCCGTCTGCCGCTTCTGCGACACCGATTTCGTCGGCACCGATGGTGATGGCGGCGGCAAGTTCGCGACCGCCGACGCGCTCGCCGATGCGGCATTGGCCTTCTGGGGCGAGGGGGAAGGCCCCTATATCGTCCTGACCGGTGGCGAGCCGATGCTTCAGGTGGACGATGCGCTGATCGACGCGCTCCACGCCCGTGGCTTCACCATCGCGATCGAAAGCAACGGCACCTTGCCGGCGCATCCGGGCATCGACTGGGTCTGCATCAGCCCCAAGGCGGGCAGCGACGTGGTCCAGGTGAAGGGCAATGAGCTGAAGCTGGTCTGGCCGCAGCCCGATGGCGGCCACAGCCTGGCCGATGTCGAGGCGATGGAGGGCTGGGGCTTCGACCATCTGCTGGTCCAGCCGCTCGACGATGCCCATGCCGTAGACAATGCCCGCGCGGCCATCGATCTGGTGATGGCCCGGCCGCGCTGGCGGCTGACGGTGCAGGCCCATAAATATCTGGGCCTGCGTTAAGCGTCTGTCAGATCAGGGCTGGACGCCCGCCTTCTGGTTCCACTGCTGGTGGCATTCGGGCAGCAGCACGCCCTTCTTCCAGCATTTGGCGTCGAGCGAAGGCAAAGCGAGCTGATAGTTCCAGCCCGGATCGCCATAATATTGCTCGCCGGCATGGACGAGCGACTTCTTGATCGAAGCCAGGCCCTGGCGCGCGACGACGTTGAGCTGGCCGCGATCGGCGAAGATCGCCTGGCGACCGACCGCCGCCGCCGCCTGGCAGAAGCCGCGCTGCGCCTGGACCGTCGAATAGCCCGAATAGATGCGGGTATTATACATGTCGGACGCCGACTGGCCGGGCTTGCCCTTGCCCTTGGTGCGCTGGAAATAGCCGAGCAGCGTCGCCTGCGCCGCGTCCAGTTCGGCGTCATGATGGGCGATCATGGCGTTGTAGTTGCTGACCGACAGCAGGGTCGGTTCGAACTGGCACTGCAGCGCGGCGACGTTGATCGCGGCGCGCAGGTTCCAGGTGAGGCCGGCCTTGATCTCGTCGGCCGTGGCGCCAGGCAGGCCCAGCGCGGTGGCGGCGGCCTCGTCGGTCAGGGCGGGGGCCGACATGTCGGGCGGCGACCAGAAGAATTGCGCGGCGGCCGGCTGCGCGGCGGTGAGCGACGCGGCGGCGATCGTCAGGGCGACAAAGGCCTGGCGCGAGCGAAAACGGAACGTCATTGAATAAACCCTCTCAGCCGGGGTCATGAAAGCGCGACCGCGCATCCCCCATAACGGCATCAACTATAGCGCGGCTGTCCTGGAAGTGAACGGGAAAAGCCTCACTGATCCGACACGACTTCCTCATCATTGGCTGGTGCGGTCGCATTGTTCGCCTTGGCCGGGGCAGCGGCCTTCGGTTCGGTGCGGTTTTCCGGCAGTGCCAGGCTGGTGCCCTCGCTCTGGACGCCGTCGAGATCGGTCATGGCGTCGGTGGCGGTGCCATCGACCACTTCCATATCCTTCATCTGCACCGTGTTGCCGCTCTTTTCGCCGCCACCGCCGCAGCCTGCCAGCGGCATGCAGCCGATCAACAGGGCGGCAGTCATCATCCTTGCGTCAAGGCGCATCCGGGTCTCCATAACATGGCTCAACATGCCCGGCGGCCCCCCACCTGGCGAAGTGGCGGACCCTAGCGGGCGGTCCCGCATTGCTCAAGTCCCGTGCCGTCGCCCGATCCGCAGCGCCGCAGCCGACCAAGAAAGGCGGGGAAATGCGCCTTGAGCGCGGCATCAAGGGCTTCCATCGAGGCGTTGCCGCCCAGCGCGGCGATGCTGGTCACCGGAAACTCGCTGATCCCGCACGGCACGATGCCGCCAAAATGGGACAGGTCGGGATCGACGTTGATCGAAAAGCCGTGCAGCGTCACCCAGCGACGGACGCGGATGCCCAGCGCACCGATCTTTGCCTCGCGTCCCTGCCTGTCGTCGGTCCAGATGCCGATGCGCCCTTCGGCGCGGCGGGCGGCAATGCCCAGGTCGGCAAGGGCATCGATCATCCAGCCTTCGAGATGATGGACGAAATTGCGCACATCCTTGCCGCGCTCGCGCAGGTCGATGTTGAGATAGCCGATGCGCTGGCCCGGCCCATGATAGGTGTAGCGGCCACCGCGTCCGGCATCATGGACGGGAAAACGCGGCTCGATCAGTTCGGCCGGATCGGCGCTGGTGCCCGCGGTATAGAGCGGCGGATGCTCCAGCAGCCAGACGCGCTCGCGCGCCTCGCCCTCATAAATGGCGGCGGCCCGCGCCTCCATATCGGCAAGGGCGGTCGGATAGTCGACGGGGGTGGCATCGCTGCGCCACTCGACGTCGGGAAAGGGCAGGGGATCGGTCATGGCGCTTCCTTGACTTGAGCGGGGCGAGCGATCAAGTCTCGGGCCGCATTTCGCAGGACAGGGGTAGGCATTAGATATGGCGGCAGTCTCGATCGGCAAGGCGTGGGAGGAGGCAGTTGCCTTCGTCGCCCGCGAAGCGTCGCTGCTCTTTCCCGTCGCGCTGCTGTTCCTGGCCCTGCCGGGGCTGATCCTGCAGGAAATGACGCCGCCGCAACTTGCCGAATGGATGGCCAATCCCCAGCGTACCGGCTTGCCCGATATACCGCCGGGCTTTGCGTTGGCGATGCTGCTGGGCGTTATCATCATCTGGTTCGGGTCGCTGACGCTGTTTGCGCTGGCGCTTCGGCCGGGCATCAGCGTTGGGGAGGCGTTGCGCCTCGGCTTCGCGCGACTGCCGGTGCTGCTGGGCACCGCCTTGCTCGCCATGTTCCTGATCGGCGGGCTGATGCTGGCCGCGATTCTGGTCGCCGTCCTGGCCAGCCTGGTCTCGGAGTCCGTGGGCACCAGCATCGGCGCCATCCTCGGCGCCTTTGTCGGCGGCGCCACCATCTTCGCCAGCGTCCGGCTGATGCTGCTCAATCCGGCGGTGATCGACGGCAATCAGGGCGTGGTGCCCTCGCTGCGCCATGCCTGGGCGCTGACGCGGGGCTGTTTCTGGCGGCTGCTGGGCTTCATCATCCTGATCACCCTGCTGTCGGGCATTGCCAGCATGGCGGCGCAGACGATCTTCGGTGCGCTCGCCGGCCTTGCCGCCGGGCCGGAGGCCGCCCGGCTGGTGGGCGGCGTCGCCTCGGCGGCGGTATCGACCGTGATCCAGGTCTACATGCTGGTGATGCTGGCTCGCATCTATCGTCAGGCGTCGGCGGGCTGACCGAACATCGGGATCTGCGGCGCTGCTTCGGGCGGCAGCAGGCCCAGCAGGCGCGGATCGGCGAAGGTCTCGATCTCCCGGCCATAGGGGGTGAAGCCCGACTTGATGTAGAAGCCGAGTGCCGCCGGACTATCGAGCGTGCAGGTATGGACCCAGAAGCGCTCCACCCCCTTGCGCCAGGCGAGCGACTTGGCCTGCGCCATCAGCCATTTGCCAAGGCCCTTGCCGTTGAGGGAGGGCACCAGCCCGAAAAAGGCCAGCTCGCATTGCGACGGGCTGCGGAAATCCAGCTCCAGCAGGCCGACCTCCACGCCGCGCGGATCGGTGACGGCATAGACCTCGACCAGGGGGTCATGCAGGATGGCCGCGAGTTGATCGTCGGGCATCACCAGCCGCGAGAACCACAGCCAGGGTTCGCCCACGCGGCGGAACAGGGCGCGATAGGCGCCAAGGTCGGGCGTCTTCCACGGCACGAGCCGCAGCGGCGCGGGCGGGATCGGCGCGGGTTTCGGCCGTTCGCGCATTTCCAGATGGGTGACGATGGTCGCGATCTCGCGCGGGTCGACCGGGGTCAGCGCCATCGGATCAGCTCCAGCTCGCCATCGGCGGCAGGCTCATCAGGATCGCGTCGATATTGCCGCCGGTCTTGAGCCCGAACAGCGTGCCGCGGTCATGAACCAGGTTGAATTCGGCATAGCGACCGCGCCATTCCAGCATGGTGCGATAGTCTTCCTCGCTCCACGCCTCGTTCATCCGCCGCCGCACGATCGGCGGGAAGGCGGCCAGGAAAGCGTCGCCGACATCGCGGGTGAAGGCGAAATTGGCGTCGAACGCGGCATCGTCCGCGCATTCGAGATGATCGTAGAAGATGCCGCCGACTCCGCGATGCACGCCCCGATGGGGAATGAAGAAATAATCATCGGCCCATTGCTTGAAGCGCGGATAATAAGTCGGGTCATGGGCGTCGCATGCAGCCTGCAACACCGCATGGAAATCCGCCGTATCCTCGTCGCGCGGCAGCGGCGGATTGAGGTCGGCGCCGCCGCCGAACCAGTTCTTGGTGGTGTTGAGGAAGCGGGTGTTCATGTGGACGGCCGGCACATGCGGGTTCGCCATATGCGCGACCAGGCTGATGCCGGTGGCGAAAAAGGCCGGATTGTCTGCCGCGCCATGGATGGTCTGGGCAAAGCCGGGGGCAAGATCGCCGGTCACGGTGGAGATGTTGACGCCGACCTTCTCGAAGACCTTGCCCTTCATCACCCCGCGCACGCCGCCTCCGCCTTCGCCCGGCGCCACGCCGTCGGCCTCGCGATCCCAGGGGGTGTAGGTGAAGCTGGCGTCGCTGCCGGCTTCGCGCTCGATCGCCTCGAACTCGGCGCAGATCCGGTCGCGCAGCGATTCGAACCAGGAACGGGCCGCCTGCTGCTGCGGGTTCAGGGGAAAGCGGATGTCAGGCGTCATGCAGGGAAGCTCCCGGTCTGGCGAAGGGCCTCGGCAACGGCGATGCCGGTGGAAACGGCGATGTTAAGCGATCGGAAGCCCGGCGCCATCGGAATGCGCACGCGGATATCGGCCAGATCACGGACATGATCGGGCACGCCCGCGCTTTCCGACCCCATCAGCAAGACATCGTCACTGCGAAATGTCACGTCGGGCAGTCGCTGCGATGCATGGCTGCTCATCAGCAGCAGGCGGCGGCCGGCGGCGCGTCGTTCCGCGTCGAACGCCTCGAAATTGGCGTGGCGCACGACCTCGGCCGCTTCGCCATAGTCCATCGCCGCGCGCTTGAGACGGGCGTCGGAAAAGGCGAATCCGGTGGGCATGATGATGTCGACCGGCACTGCGAAACAGGCCGCCAGGCGCAGGATGGCGCCGACATTGCCGGCAATCTCGGGTTGGTAGAGAGCGATACGCATCGCAGCCGCATAATGCAGCGCAGCGATTTGTCATAGCCCGCGCGACTTTGCGGTTGGCAAAGCGCTTGCAGTCCGGCTATCACGCCCGCAACCCACGCCGGGGGGAGGCGGGGTCACCCTAACTCCCTTGATAATTATGATCACTCAAGGCATTCCGGCGTGAATAGGGAAGTCTTGCAAGGGTAGAGGTGCATGGCGAACTCAGAACAAGTTGACGGGCAGGGTCTATCCGGCGAAGACGGAGTGCGTCGCCGCGATTTCATCAATATCGCTGCGGTGAGCTTCGCAGGGGTGGGCGCCGTTGGCGTCGTTCTCCCGCTCATCGATCAGATGAACCCCAGCGCCGACGTATTGGCGCTCGCGACCACACCGGTCGATCTTTCCGCGATCCAGCCTGGCATGGCGATCAAGACGACCTTCCGGTCGCAGCCGCTGTTCGTTCGCCAACTCACCGAAAAGGAAATTGCCGAGGCCGACAAGGTCGATCCGTCCACGCTGCGCGATCCGCAGACGCTGGAGGAGCGGACGGTCGACGGCAAGAAGCAGTGGCTGATCACCATGGGCGTCTGCACCCATCTGGGCTGCGTGCCGCTGGGCGCGGGCGAGGGCGAGAATCGCGGCGAATTCGGCGGTTATTTCTGCCCCTGCCACGGCTCGTCCTATGACACGGCCGCCCGCATCCGTAAGGGGCCTGCCCCCAAGAATCTGGAAGTGCCGAAGTATAGCTTCACTTCCGACACTGCCATTCTTGTGGGTTGAGGGGGACCATCATGAGCTTTCCATGGGCTGAACATTATACCCCCAAGCATCCGCTGATGCAGTGGGTCGACGAGAAGCTGCCGCTGCCGCGTCTCGTCTACAATGCCGTCGGTGCCGGCTATCCGGTGCCGCGCAACCTCAATTATTTCTGGAATTTCGGTGTCCTCGCCGGCCTGGCGCTGGTGATCCAGATCGTCACCGGCGTGGTCATGGCGATGCATTATGGCGCCAACACGCTGGTCGCCTTCGGTACCGTCGAACAGACGATGCGCGACGTGAATGCGGGCTGGCTGATGCGCTATGCCCATGCCAACGGCGCCAGCTTCTTCTTCATCGTCGTCTATCTACACATTTTCCGCGGTCTCTATTTCGGTAGCTACAAGGCGCCGCGCGAAATGGTCTGGCTGCTCGGCCTCGTCATCTTCCTGCTGATGATGGCGACCGCCTTCATGGGCTATGTCCTGCCCTGGGGGCAGATGAGCTATTGGGGCGCAAAGGTCATTACCGGCCTGTTCGGCGCGATCCCGGTGGTGGGCGAGCCGATCCAGACCTGGTTGCTGGGCGGTTTTGCCCCCGGCAATGCCTCGCTGAACCGCTTCTTCTCGCTCCATTTCCTGCTGCCCTTCGTGATCGCGGCGGTGGTGATCCTGCATATCTGGGCGCTGCACATCCCCGGCTCCTCCAACCCGACCGGTGTCGAGGTGAAGGGCCCGCAGGATACCGTGCCTTTCCATCCCTATTACACCGCTAAGGACGGCTTCGGAGCGGGCATCTTCCTGATCCTGTTCGCGATCCTGCTCTTCTTCGCGCCCAATTATCTGGGTCACCCGGACAATTATATCGAGGCGAACCCGCTTTCGACCCCGGCGCATATCGTGCCCGAATGGTATTTCTGGCCCTTCTACGCGATCCTGCGCGCCTTCACCGTCGACTTCTTCTTCGTGCCGGCCAAGTTGCTGGGCGTGCTGGCGATGTTCGCATCGATCCTGCTGCTCTTCTTCCTGCCCTGGCTCGACACCTCGCCGGTGCGCTCGGGCCGCTATCGTCCGACCTTCAAGGCGTTCTTCTGGATCCTGGTGCTCGACGTGCTGATCCTGGGCTATTGCGGCGGTGCGCCGGCGGAAGAACCCTATGTGATGATTAGCCAGGTCGCTGCGGCCTATTATTTCGCGCATTTCCTGATCATCCTGCCGATGATCGCGCGCTTCGAAAAGCCGCTGCCGCTGCCCAATTCGATCACCGAAGCGGTGCTGGCCAAATATGCCAAGGCTGACGGCGAACCCGCCGCAGTCCCGGCCGAATAAGGGGGAAGACAAGCATGGTACGCATCGGCGCATTCCTTGTCGGCCTCTTCTTCGCCGGCTGGCTGCTCATCTCCTTCCTCGTGGGTGCCTATTCCTACGTGGTGGAGCCTCCGGCCAAGACGGTGGAGCATGAGTTCCATCTGGCCCCCAAGCATGTCTCCTTCTCGTTCGACGGGCCGCTGGGCCGCTATGACAATCAGCAGCTCCAGCGCGGCTTCCAGGTGTTCAAGGAGGTCTGCTCGGCCTGCCATAGCCTTAAGTTCGTCGCCTTCCGCGATCTGGCCGGCATTGGCTATAACGAGGCGGAGATCAAGGCGATCGCCAAGAACTGGGCGATCAAGACCCCCAGTGTCGATCCGGCGACGGGTGAGGCATCGACCCGCGACGGCATCCCGGCCGATTATTTCCCGTCTCCCTTCGCGAACAATGTCGCGGCGGCGGCGGCGAACAATAATGCGATCCCGCCCGATCTCTCGCTGATGACCAAGGCACGCCATCATGGCTCGGCCTATGTCTATTCGCTGCTGACGGGCTTCACCGATCAGGCGGGCTACAAGAACGCAAAGGGCAAGGAATTGCTCAAGGAGTTCCCGGATGCCAAGACTCCTGAAGGCCTTCACTTCAACCCCTATTTCGCCAACCTGAACCTTGCCATGGCGCCGCCGCTGTCGGCCGATGGCCAGGTGACCTATGGCGACGGCACCAAGCCGACGATCGACCAGATGTCGCAGGACGTGGCCGCCTTCCTCACCTGGACGGCCGAGCCGAAGCTGGAAAATCGCCGCCGCGCGGGCGTGGCGACGATCCTCTTCCTGCTGATCGCCACGGGGCTGGCCTATATGGCCTATCAGAATATCTGGGCGGACAAGAAGAAGGCGGCCTGACCGCACCTCTGCCCGATGGCATGAAAGAAAGGGCGCGCTTCCTTGTCGGGAGCGCGCCCTTTCCTTATGGGGCTTCAACCATGAGCATCGACAGTCTGACCGCGCTGGTCCGCACCATCCCCGACTTCCCCAAGCCGGGCATCCAGTTCCGCGACATCACGACCCTGCTGGCCGATGGGCCGGGTCTGGCCGAACTGATCGACCAGATGGCGAAGGTTGCGGGGCCGCTCGACCCCGACCTGATCGTCGGCGTGGAGGCGCGCGGCTTCATCCTGGGCGCGGCGCTGGCGCTGAAGCTGGGCAAGGGTTTCGTGCCCGTCCGCAAGAAGGGCAAGCTGCCGGGCAAGACGGTCGGTATCGATTATGTGCTGGAATATGGCACCGACCGGCTGGAACTGCATGAAGGACAGGTGCCACAGGGCGCGCGCGTGCTGCTGGTCGACGACCTGATCGCCACTGGCGGAACGGCGCAGGCGGCCGCGGCGCTGCTGCGCGAGCAGGGCGCGCAGGTGCTGATGGCGCTGTTCGCGATCGACCTGCCGGATCTGGGTGGGCTTGCCGCGCTGGAGCAGGACGGTGTCCCCTCGCGCGCGATCCTGTTGTTCGAGGGCGACTGATCCGGTCCAGGCGCCGGTTGTCGCTGGCGCCCTTTCGCGTCATGATGCGCCGATCCGATGGTGAGGAGGTTATGGCCGCTACTTCCCGCTTCCTCCATCGGTTCGGCGGCTGCGTGGCGCCGCTGCTGCTGTCGGCCTGTGCGACGCCGGCCCCCCATCGGGAATTGTCCTGCAGCGCGGCAGTTGCGCCTGCGCTCGCTGCGCCGGATGCGGATCGGATCACCACCACCCTGTCGGTGCTGACCTATAATATCGAGGGGCTGGGCTGGCCGGCACGCAGCGGACGGGGGCCGTCACTCAAGCAGATAGCCGAGCGACTGGCCGCCATGCGCGCGGCGGGGACTGCGCCCGACGTGGTGCTGTTCCAGGAAATGTTCAGCGGATCGGCGAAGCAGGCGGTGGCCGATACCGGCTATCCGGCGATCGCTGCCGGCCCGCATCGCACGACCCGTGCGCGCGGGTCGACCAAGGACAAGCTGCCGGGCAAGTCGCATATCAATCGGGGCGAGATTGGTATCCATTTTTCCGGCAGTGGCCTGGCCGTCGCCTCGCGCTATCCGATTCTCCTGACGCAGCGGCGCGCCTATGGCCGCAAATCCTGTGCGGGCCTGGATTGCCTGTCGAACAAGGGGATCGTGCTGGCCCGCATCGCCATGCCCGGCGTGCCGACGCCGATCGACATCTATGACACCCACATGAACTCGCGCGGGGCTTCCCGCGCGCCCGGACCGCGCAATCTCGCCGCGCATGAGCGGCAGGCGCTCGAAGCCTCGGCCTTCATCGATGCCAGCCATGATGATGCCTATCCGCTGATCTTCGGCGGCGATTTCAACATGCGCCATTCCGAACCGCGCTGGGAAAATTTCTCCCGTTACCAGGCGCTCAACCTGGTCCATCGCGTCTGCGCCGATGCCGCGTCAGGCTGCGATGTACGCATGTCCTGGGATGGCGACGAACCCTGGATGGACACGCAGGATCTGCAATTCTTCTGGCCGGGTGATCGGGTCTCGGTTCGCCCGATCCGGGTGGAGGCGATGTTCGATGGCGGACCGAGCGGACCGGAACTGTCCGACCATGATGGCTTCCTCGTTACCTATGAACTGTCCTGGCCGCGCGGCGCCGCGCACCAGCCGGGCGGCTGTTAAAGCGCCTCGCCCAGGGCATCGACAGCCACCGCCAGCTTCTCGTCGATCAGCGAGAGCAACTGCGTCCAGCCGCGCATGTCTTCAAGCTCGCCCGGCCCATCGGAAATGCCGCGCAACCCCATCAGCGGCACGCCGAAGCGCTGGCAGGCGCGGGCGATCGCAAAAGTTTCCATGTCGACCATGTCGGCGTCGATCGCGCCATATTCCTCGCCACCCACGACATTGGCGCCGGTCGACAGGCGCAGGGCGCGGATTTCGAGCGGCGTGACGAGCGGAATGTCGACCGGATGGTCGATCAGCGGCGTCACCCCCTTGGTGAAGCCCAGGCGAGAGGCATCCATGTCGCGCCAGGAGACGCTGGCGACCTGATAGACCTCGCCCAGCATGCCCACGCGCGATCCCGCGGAACCCAGAGACACGACCAGATCGGGCAGGGTGCCCGCCTGCGCCATCCGGTCGAGCGTCACGGCCATGGCCAGCGCCGCCTCGACCGGGCCGACGCCGGTCATCAGCGGGGCGATCCGGGCTTGCAGATGCGGGCCATATTCGGCGTCGATCGCCATCACGAACAGCACCCGCCGTCCGCCCATCACCACACATGTCGCTGTCATTTGCTGGTCTCCGTCTCGCTGCTGAGCGTCATAGCCGGAAAGGACAAAAAAATAAGGCCTCGGAAATCCGGAGACTTCCAAGGCCTTATCATGGTGGGCGTGGCAAGGATTGAACTTGCGACCCCTGCGATGTCAACGAAGTGTACCTATCAGGAAAGCCCGGTTTTCCGCCATTTTATGCAGAACGCCGGGCAGAACAGGAGCGGAACGAATCGGGATTTCGGGTGAATTTCACCCGAACTTCACCCGAGCTAACGGACATGAACCCGTGACACGCTAGCCATGCTATGCAGTAGCGAATCTGGCGAGGTATCTCATGGCGACGAATGAACACGGCGAACCCTTTGGCGGCTGGCTGCTGAAACAGACCGCACGAGACGACTGGATCGGCACGCTCGCGAAGCAGGCCAAAGGCGACCCGAAGTTTCAGAAATCCCTCACACCGGACGATCTAAGGAAGCGTCTTCATGATGCGGGCGCCGAGGGCGACACATTCGAAGCACTTGATGACGCCGAAAATGAATGGTTGAATGCGTGAACGGGATCGCAAATGCTGTTTGCGTTGATGATGCTCCACAGGCCGTGAAACAGCGATGCCGAGAGGAAGGTATCCAGTACACGCTGCTTTCTGAAGGCATGAGATCTGGCACAATTGTGGTTTGTCGGACGGCAGAAGATGCTGACCGGGTTTTGCAGGTTTATGGCGATCTTGCCCATAAGCGGGACAAAGGTGGGCACTGCTAGACGATTGGGGGACTCTGGGCCGCCGCGCAGCAGGTCATCAAGCAGCGCGGCGCGGAGGCTCGGCTTATGTTGCCCAGTGCATAGGCAAACTAGGATCAGATGGGGCGTCGCGTGAGTGCGGGTGGGGCAACCGGTTGCTTCCCTCCCGCACCTGTTTCTCTCGGCTTCGATCAATGCAACGTAGCACCCATCCGTTCCAGCCAGATCGATGATGACTCATCTACCAGCGTGTCGAGCAGTGTGAGGCCGTCATGGCCGGGTAGATCGCTATCCAGGGATCTCGTAGTGAAGGCATTGGCATATTTCTGCAGCGCTTGATTTCCAAAGCGGCGACCCTGCGCCTCAATCTCGTTAATCGGTATCGTCCCTTCGATCACTGCCAGCATCAACTCTGCTGCGGCATCAGCAGCAATGTCGACAGGCAAGCTGCAGCCCACGGCTTTGGCGACCCGCTTTTGTAATGAGCGGATCTGATCGCGCCTCTGTTTCTCAGTCGTTGCCCGAGCGCCGGAGCGAGGTTTCACACCATGGCGCTGACGCCATTCTTTAATCACCGTTGTCGAAACATCCTGGCTTTTTGCGATCGCTCTCTTGCCCCATCCCAGTTCGGTTAGGAGGTGGCGCATAGGAGCAAGTTGCCTGCCATTCGCAATTTTGGGGACGTTACTGTTCAATGAGTGGCGCTTCCGCCACTGCGTAATAGCGCTCCGAGTGACGTTCTGAATTGCGCTGATGTCGGCATCCGAGAGACCACTTTTATACAGCTTCCAACGCTCTTCGATCATCGTTTCCATGCTTCAACTCCGACCCGGCTGGATGCCGGCCGAGCCATCGATGCCAACCCCGATGAACGTGATCACGACATTTGGGACTTGGCGGCTCGCGATAAGGATGAAGCGCGCGGCTCATCTCGGGATGGAGTTTTTGAAACGACAGGCTGAACCGGCTTGACCGAATCACCGGATGACGCCGAACATCGATCAAGTGGGCGCGCGAATTTAGCTGTGGATAAGTGGGGCGAATTTTGACCGATAACCAAAACGTAGCAGCTGAGACGGCATATGACGGCGAGCTGCATGTCGTCGGCCGCGTCGTGGCTATCGTGCGGAAGATGTGAGGATATGAGGGCCGACGTTGACGATCTGCTAGCGGCGGAAAAGGAAATGATCGGCCTTTTCGAGTGGACCGATAACCACCGTAAGAACGAGCGCCGGATGGTGATTCCGCTCGCCATCGACGGTGAGACAACGAACGTCGAAATGGTGATTAAGTCCTTCCCGAACCATGAAGAACTCAAGTTTACCATTATGCTAGTCTATAATGTCTGCATATGGAGGCTGTGTTTTGCAACAGATACGGGGCATTTAAATCCTTTTGTTCGTCCTTTATATTTGCCTTTGGGTCCATTTAATACTCCGCATTATCATTCTTGGTGTGATAACAGGCCAAAATTTGACACGTCTCCATTGCCGAAGCGAATGCAGTATGCTAATTTTCTGCCGGCTGATTTGACAGATTTTTCGTCGTGTTTCCGATGGTTTTGCGGTCAGGTGAATATACGGATTGGAAAGGGTCGAGAGCCTATGTTGCCCGCGCCCGATAGGTTGTTGTGATGTTGCTGGATAATGTGACTCAAGCTCTGAGAAACTGGCCGGCGCCTCGCATCGTCGGAAACAGGGTAATTGTGCCTACGCACTGCGTCACCAGCGGCGGCGACATCATCCACGTGACTGTTGAGGGCGGGATAAACGCATTCAAAGTGCATGACGACGGTGCAGCCGTTCGCATTTTCGAGAATAGCGGTGGCGAGTTGATCACGGCCCCCAAGATGCTATCCCTTTTCCTTAAGGACCAAGGGTTGAATGTGGATGGATTTGGCGCGATAAGCGCTCCACTAGTCAGCTTGGATGAGTTGGCGCCATCTATCGTTCTAGTCGCCAATGCTGCCCGGGACGCCGCAGAGCACTTGATCCACAGATGGAAGCCCGCCTTTAAGCGAAAATTCAAAGATACGGTCAGGGATCTTTTGGAGGAAGATTTCCCGAAGCGTTGGGAGCATGACAGGTCGGTTTTGGGCCACAGCAACAAGCCGCAGAAGTTCGACTTTGCCATTGATCTGGGACATGAGCGGAAGCTGTTCTTCGATGCAGTTGTGCCGGACCAGAATTCTATCAGCACGGCCGTAGTGCGCCACCTTGACGTGGCTAGAGCGAAAAACGAAAGTGTTGTTCAGCGGATTGTCTACGATGATCGCGTTGAATGGAAGGCGTCGGACATAAACCTGCTGAAGATGGGCGCCCCCACTTTGCCGTTCAGCCAAGCGAGGCAGGTTTTCGAACGTATTGCGGCCTAATGCATCACCTCTCCCTCGCCGTCGTCGGCGCCGACCATCAACCAGAACCCCGCCCGACCAGCTCGCGCCGGGGTTTCCGCGGAACGATCTCCCCGCCCAGGTGTAATACCACCCAACGAGCCTCTCCCCGTTGCTCGCTGACCTTCGACTAGCCCCGCCGAGCGATCGAGCGGGGCTTTTTCGTGGCTCCCCCCTCTTGAAGAATCGAGCCGCTCTTTGATAAATTCCGAGCGTCCCAAGGCTCGCCGCCTGGGATGGCGCCCTCTCAAAGAGGTCGCTTTTGTTCAACTCAAGGAGGAGCAAAATGCGCAAAATTTCGGACAAAGCTTATTATGAGCGTCGCGCCAGGACTGAGATCCGGAAAGCCAATATGACCAGCGACCCGTCAGCCAAGCGGGTTCATCTTGCTTTGGCGGCCAGCTATCTCAAGCACGTTCGCTCAATGGAGGCGGATGCTGAACAGGGCGAAGAGCATGAAATGGCTTAGGCGTCGGTCTGCCACACGCCCGTAACACAACCCTGCTCTAGCGCCGGCGACGAAGCCCCCTTGCTCGTCACCCTCCCTGACTGGCCCCGCGCGTTCATTCGCTGCGGGGCTTTTTCGTAGAACGATCTCGCCGTCGAGGTGTAATACCTGGGCAAGTCGACACCCGTTCCTTGCACCTTCTCGACTAGCCCCGCCGTCTGATGATTGCCGGCGTTTTTAGTGAGCGGTGCCCGTGATCATCATCACTTCCTGCGTTCGGATTTGCCTGATAACTTAACAACGTGAAGTTGCCACTTCACGGGGGTTAACTGGGGGTTTTATGATTCGAGCAGTAATTTGCGCGGCTATTTTGGCCGTGTCGTCCGGCGCTATCGCGCAAACTGATGGTGCCTTGCCGGCCAGCACGCTGATCACGGTCACGCCGAATGAAGAGATCACATCAAAGAAAGTGGAAGTCGGAACCCGCGTCTCCTTCTCGGTCGTCAACGACATCGTGGAAAATGGCGTCGTAGCGATCCCGCGCGGTTCGCAGGTCGCCGGCACGATCGCGTGGAAGACGGGCAAGGCGATCGGCGGCAAGTCGGGCAAGTTCGAGGTGAAATTCGATAGCGTGAACGTGCGCGGTCGCGACTATGCACTGCGTGGTGTGCATCGCCAGGAAGGCAAGGGTAATACGGCCGCGGCGCTGCTGGGTTCGATCCTCGTTAGCGGTCGATCGGCGCAAATGCTGCCTGGCCAGATGGCCAATGCTTTCACCGCTGAGCCGATCCCGTTCGCGGTGGCGCGCGTCGTTCCAGCGGCACCGGCTCCTACACCCGCAGGAGCCCAGGCAGTTGTTCAGGCGGCGCCCGCCGCTACCCCGCGGCCAATGGTGGACAAATCGCTGGAGATAAATCCTCGCTAAATTCTCAGCCGCCGCATTGATGACGGGCTCAACGTGCTCATTTGCTGCAGGCTCTTTTGAAAATACGACGAGCCGTTTTGCGATTCGCTCGCGATAAAGGCTACGGTAGTGTCTGCCCACCATATTGCGACCCGGAGGGTGTCACTGACCCCGCCCGAGCGATCGGAGCGGGGTCTCTTTGTAATTATGCAGATAGCGACTGTGAGCTTGACGGACTGGCGCTGGAAGCGTGAACATGAGGGATGGCAAAGGCCTTCTTCGAGATCGGAGCTATTCGCCAAATGGGCGGTAGGCGATGCAGCTGAACGACTGGACCCTTTGGGCCTCGGCACAAGAGGTCTTAAAGCGGCACGGTGCGAACGCGCCGAAGTATGCTGCTGCCCAGATCGCTGAGGCAGAGGCGGCTGGGGATGATGCATCCGCGCGAGCATGGCGTGAGATAGCTGAGCGCATCGACCAGCTAATTGATTACAGGACCGGACGGCCGCTTAGCTGGCATTAATCGCCAAGGAGATTATCAAGTGCAGCTCTTGGATGCCATGGACAAGCTACTGGAAGATGCCCTCGGTGAGGAGCGGCAGCCGCAATACTGGATGGTTCGAAAGGCTGACTGGCTTGAAGCGACATCAGACACGCTCGCGGAGCGCCTGAATGGCGGCACTTTGAATACCTATCTGGGCCTGCCCATCCAGTTCGAAACAATCGATCCAGGCACGGTCGCGTTGGTCGATAGTGCGGGCGGCAAAATGGAGACTCGTATGAGAGAACGCGTTATCGACACGCTCAAGCGTCTAATGGCTCAGGCAGCGGCGGCTGAGCAACGGCCAATCCTGTTCGCAATGTCCCCGGATGATTGGGCGGAAGTGGTGAACGACGCCGCCGGCGACGACATAGATGTTGTATCGGATCCGGCGGGGATCATGCCGCAGAAGTTCATGGGCGTCCCCGTGGAACCGCGGGATATGAAGGGGCATGCCATGATAGATATGATCTACGAGGACGGGACGCTTATCCGAGAGTGAGGTGCATGCGCGCGCTGCCAAGGCGCCCAATATAGCTGGTCGCCGTTAAGCGTGACGATAGTCACAGACAATGCCTTGTGAATTCAAGATCCTCGCTCTGTAAAGGGAGGCTTGATGAGCGAGGATGAACGGCGGCGATACCGGCTTCAGGATTACATGAATGCCGAAGCGGACGCTGCCTTTAGAAGCAACGAAGAGATCATCGAGATATGCCGGAACATTCACGATTTCGATATCATGACCCCTATCCAAAAGGGCGCTCGCGTTGAATTGTTGCGTCGTAGACTGAGCATCGACGCGGACTGGGAGATCGTCGGAAAGCGGCGCAGCTCGAAAATTTGATTGGAACTGAGCATTTGAGCTCCTGAACCGGGTCTTTCGATTATAAGGCCGTCCGTCCCGCGATTCGGTGGACTGCCCGGATCATTGGACGCCTCACCCGCAGGTTTAGCGTGAATGGCCCGCCTGGCTGCGGGTGGGGTCACCGGCCTGATCGAGGGTTGCCTCGTTCTGCTCGTGTGATACTCCGTTGGAGATCCCAGCGCAGCCCCCAGATTCCCCCCGAATTACGGACGCGCTGGGGTCACCCTTCATCTTCACATTGTGACATGGTATCTGCAGCAAGCTCCTGGCGCGATTCAACGTCATCGCGGCGCGCGTCAGGGGCACTTCGGGGAGGGGCACATGTTTAGCGAATGGCGTGATTGGGACGCGGATCCTTTAGCTCCTCTGGATTGGCTCGTCTGGAGCGTCTTTGCCATTCTCGCCTGCGCCACCCTCGTCCATAACCTTGTCTGACTTCGAGCGCCGGATCGCAGCGCCGAGCGCTTTCGCTGCCGTCACAACATAACCCAGCGCCTCGAACGCAAGCCCGATCTTGCCGAGCCCGCGCGTGATCTTGCCCAAGCCCATCAGCGCGCCTCCACGGGAACCGGCTGCTCAGGCGGCTGCTCGATCGTCACTGGCTGCGGGCCGGGCATCGACGCCTTCCCACCGCTGGACGAGCCCAGCCAGAAGCCGAACGCCAGCACGGCGAAGCTCTTCCATGTCCCGATGACATCACCCTTGAGCGCGACATCGTTGGACCAGAGAACGACCCAGACGGAGAAGCCGAGATAGCCCAGGATCGCCGCGACGCAGGCCGCGACCACGATGCGCAGATGCGGCACGGTCGGGTTCATCGCGCCCAGTCTCCGGTCTTCTTCTGCAGCCATGTCAGGAAGTCTCCGACCGTCTTACCCTTCAAGATCGAAGGGTTGGCCTTGGTTGCAGCAGGGCCGGCAATCAGATCGGCCCGCGCCTTGGTGTCTGCGCCAATCACTGCCGCAGCCGTCACCGGGCCGAAGAAGTGGGCCGCGTAGAGCGAGGCCTTGTTGATCGGGAGGCTCTTGCCGCGCAGATAGGCCGCATTCTTGGCGGTGAACGTCTTGGCGCGGGCGAGCTGCTCATCGGCGGTCGGCATCAGGCCGCCGAATGCCTTCGACATATCAGCGCCCCATTTCCCGCCTTCGCCGAGCCAGGTCGACTTGATGAACTGGTAGAGGCCCGATCCGGTTGAAGTGTTGGCCTTGATGTAGGGACGGTCACCGCTCTCGATCTTCGACAGCATCGGCCAGTAGTCGTCGGGCAGGCCGGTTGCAGGGGCAGCTTTCGGCGGCGCCAGCTTGTCCAGCATCGCGATCGTGTCGCGACCCGCCCATCCGTCGACGGGGGAAAGGCCGGTGCGCTCCTGAAACAGGCGCACGAAATCGTCATCGGAAATGGTCGTCATCATTCACCTCCCAAGGGCCGCTTGCCCATTGCGATGTCTTGAAGGGTTCGTTCCGCGCTCAGTTCGGCCTGCACCTCCTCACGGATGGCGGCTTTTCGGCGCGTCGCTTCGTCGGTGATCACGTCTCCCACCTGGCGGACGAACCGATCCGTGTAGAGCTTGACGACGCGATCGGCGCCGACGGTCGCGCCGGCCGTGATGAGGGCAGCGCCTTCACCGTCGACGCCGGCGCGGCTGATCATCCAGTAGGAGATCAGCGCCACCATCGGGAGGATGAGGATGTCTGCCAGCACCAACCCCGGCTTGATCTTCACCCCCTTCTTGATGAGCAGCGCATATTTCGCGGCGAAGCCGAATGTGAGGCCGACCCAGATCCAAGCATATTTGGCGATCAACGCCTCACTCCATGGCGTCATCGCCGCGGCTCCCTGTTGATGTGGTGTAATTGCGACCATGATCAGGTGACCTCCACCGTGATCGATCCGGTCAGCGTGGTCGGCGAACGCAGCACGATGTGGTTGACGCTATTGATCACGACCGTGGTCTGGGTCGGGACCGCGTCGGCGCCGTTGATCCTGTAGCTGGTGTAGGCGGCGGCCGCCGACCGAGCCTCCGCCGACGGATAGGCATAATAGACATATTGGTCGGCCGCCGTGACGGTGAAGCTCTTGGCGCGCGTGGTCGACCGCTCCCCGCCGCCCAGCGCTTTTGCCTGCGCTTCGGTCAGCGCAGTGCTGGCAGAGACGCCCCACCACTTCGGCTTCTTGCGATAATGGTCCATGATCAGCTTTTCGATGCGGGCCAGCATCACAGGGTCATCGGTCAGATAGCCCCGCAGAACGATGAACTCTCCGCAATCGCCGCCATCGATCGGACCCGACAGATTCGATCCCGCAAGCCCCAGCCGGATGGTGCTGTCGGTGTTGAACGCGGTGACGCTCGTCACTTCCCTATCGTAGAGACCAGCGTCGATCCGTAGGCGGCATTTGTTGAGATTGTCGCTGAAGGCCAGCACGATCAGGCGCGGGCCATCAGCATAGACCGATGCGAACGCAGGCGACGCAGTCGCCGTGTTGGCAATGATCTGGGTGCCATTGACCTGGAACGTGAGGCCGCCCGCGCTGGTCCACTGGAGCAACATGCCGGACGAGGCAGCGGTTGCCACCTGATTATTGCCGAACGGGAACGCATTATCGCCCGGACCAGGACGGCCGAAGAAGATGATGGTGAAGTCGCCGCCAAATGCGTCGAGATGGGTCGACAGGGCGGACGAAGCCATGAGATGGCCGTTGAGTGCGCCCGCACCGAAGACCAGCGCGTGACGCTCATTATAGGCCGCCCACACCGCCGCATTGAACACGGCGCGGTCGCATAGCGGATCGGGATCAAGACCGGTAATCTGGGTCGGCATCGCTGCGCCACCCGGGACCATCTTGAACTCGCTGCCGATCGCGCGACTGGTCCAGTCGGCCGCATGAAGGGCGTCTCGCGCGCGGCCCCAGAAGACCAGACGCAAGTCGAGCGCGACGACATCCTCGTCATCCAGCACAGCCGGGTCGATGCCGAGCAGGCCGACGCTGCCCTGGTTGACGAAGGGCAATTGGGTCAAAATCGTGTCGGTCATCATTATCTCCGGTAGGGGATGAGGCGGACCTCGTGACAGGCCCAGTCGTAAAGGGTGACGCCGGTCAGCCCGTCGGTGAGCAGCGGCGTGGTGCTGCGGAAGCCGGAACGCGGCCCACCGGTCGCGCCGCTGCCGTTGGTGGGCGACCAGCCGGCGATAACGACGCGCGGCTCTCGCCCGGTTGGTGCGCCCGAAAGGGTGATGCTGACTGTATCAGCCCGCGACACATAGCTGCCGTCTGGCTCGGGGATGCGGCTTGGCACCGACACGACGCTGATGGCGCTGATCGAGACGGAGGGAACAGGGTTGGCGACTTCCGCGCCGTCGAAGAATGCGATGCCGCGCCCGGTCTCAAGATTGGTTGCGGCGACGATCGTGTCGCTTTCGTCCTTCGTCAGCAGCCGATTGAACTGGAGCCGGACCACCGATGACGACCCCATATAGGCCCGCTCCAGCCGCAGCGGCTCGCGCGGGACGCCCCAGACCGCATGCGCGATATAATAGCCGCTGCGCAGCCCGTTCATCCGCCAGCCCAGCGCCTTGACATGACCTTTGTCGGCGGATTCCGGCCCGTCATAATAGGAGCCATCGCACAGCCATCCGTCAGGCGCGTCGAGCTGCGCCAGCGCGACGTCGCTCGGCATCCGGAAGTCCTGATACATCCGGTTCACCTGCCCACAGAAGAAGCGGACATCGATGTCCGGCCCCAGAATTTCGGCGACGTCCTTGCGCGCGTCGGCCGCATATTGCTCCAGATACTGCTGATATTTGGCCTTGGTGGTCCCGATCTTCGTGTCTTCATGCCCGTGGTTGGAATGGAAGATCACCCGGTACGGCCGCCAGCCCTTGCTGGCGGCGATGGCGCGCGCCCGATCGAGATAATAGGTCCAGTCCATGTAGCGCTTCGATCCGCGCTTCATCCCGCCGTCCGGGTTGGTCTGAGAGCCGTAATAGGCCGTGCCGCCCTCCGCCGCGATGAAGAACAGGCAGCGCGGCTTACGCCCTACGGCCGCCTGCGTCAGCGACATGATGCTGTCGGCAATGCCGGAAAGGGGCGTCTCCCAGCTGCTGGCCGTCGCCTGCTCGCGCAGGTCTACGAAATCATTGACCGGCGCGCCGTCCGGGTTGGTCCCGACGTCAAACATCAGCGCCCAGCCGGGATGCTGCGCGGCCGTCGTTATCGTCGCGTCGCCGGCATCCTTGCTCTGGCCCCAGTCCCACGACTGGCCAACTTTGATGATGATGGTCAGCAGATTGTCATCATCTTCCACGAACCAGCCGGACAGCCGGTTCCAGTAGCCCGATGGCGGCCCGTACAGGATAGTGCCTGATCCACCGCCGTCGCTGGGCCGGGCCATGACACCGCCATCAGCCTGGTAGAGCGCCCCGTCCGTATCGCGATGGACCGTGACGAGATTGCCGGTCAGGTCGACCGTGATGCTGGCGCCATTGCCGACCTTGCAGATACGGCCCGACCGCACCCATTGACCGCCCACCTGATCGAGGCGCAGGCCGCGCGCGTTGAGCCCCGAAACATTCGTCTTGGCCAGTTCGGTGTCGAGCAGATTGCGCTCTTCGCCATTGTCCCGGCGCAGCGTCTGGAACACGCCGCCCTGATCGATGACGCCGGTCCCTATGTTACCGATCTTGCAGCGCCGCCGGCCCCATAGCGCCTTGTCCGCATCCAGCGCGGCGACCTTGTCGACCGACCCGGCCAGACTGGCCGCTGCGGCCTGCGCATCATTCTTGGCGGCGGCGGCCAGGCCCGCCTGCGCCGCCGCCTCGGTCGCCTTGGTGGTGGCCACGCCAGCCTGCGCTGTGGCGGCCGATACCTGCGCGCTCAGCAGCGTTTCCAGCGCGGCCGGGTCGGCGCTGCCGGCGGCGATGGCCTGCATGCGTGCCAGGCACGGGACAAAGATGGTCTGGCCCGACACGTTGATGACCGGGTAATAGCCCAGCGCGCCGGACTTGCCGCCCTCGGCGTTGAAGCTGTTCGGATCGTCCAGCGTGCCGGCCAGCAGCATCGTTTGGGCATTGGCCCAGCCCTCATAGGTGGTGAACAGCGCGCTATTGCGCTCCAGCAGCGCCGCGAGCTGGTCCTCAGCCGCCATTGCTGGCGCCCTCCGTATCCGCCACGGCAGCCAGACCGCGCAGGCGCGCCAGCTCCAGCTTCGCCAGCGTCGCCATGTCGTTGCGCATCTTCGCCCAGGACGCGACCCGCTTGCGCGTGGCTTCATCCAGCGGCGCTGCCGCATTGGTGATGCCGGCCATTAGCGCATCGACCTCCGGGCTGGCCAGCAGGGCCACGAAATCTTCGGCCGACCCCACTGTGGCGACCGCGATCTGGCGCTGGAGGGCGTCAAACTGCGCGCGCAATTCTTCGACGCCGGGGGTGCCGGCGTTTTCATTGGCCATAGCCATTCTCCGATTAGATTAGGGTTGCTCGACTGCGATGATGCCGGTGCGCTGGACTTCGTCGGGGAAGGTCATTCCAGTGCCGGTGAAGGTCACCAAGGACACCTCGACCAGATCCAGCTTGATAAGGGTGCGGATGCCGGTTTTCTCGTCATAGGACGATTCGCGAACCCAATAGCCGATCGACAATCCCGACACGGCGCCGGCCTTGAGCAGGGCGTGCGCCTCTTTTGCCTTGGGCACGTCATCGATGAGCAGGCGGCCCGACACCTTCAGGCCATGCTCGTCTTCGGAAAGGGCCTCGTAGATGCCGATGGGAGCCGACGTCTGGTGCTGCCAAAGCACGGGGACCGGCCGGCCCTTCGCCTGGATCTCTTTCAGACTGTTGGTGAATGCGCCGGCTGCGACGATCTCGCCATAGCTGTCGGTCACACCGAAGACCGAACCATATCCCTCAAAGGTGCCATCTTCTTTGACGGCATCGGCCTTGATCGACAGGCTGAAGTCGCGAACCTTCAGCTGCCCATGCTTGTGGTGCAACAGCATCACGCGTCTTCCTTCTGCTTCATCGAGGGCAACCCCTCCGGGAAAAGCCAGTCCACGATTGAGCGCCGGGCAGCTTCGCCGCCGGTGCTGGTGATCTCGCCCAGCTGCCCGGCCGGGATCATGTTCGACTGAATGGTCAGGTCATCGCCGCCTGGCAGAGGCGGCAGATTTTCGAGGCGGCGCACTTCGTTGCGCGTCATGATGCCGTTCTGCACCATCTGGGCATAGAAGGTGGCGCGACCTGCACTGTCGGCGCGCAGAAGGCCCTCGATATTGATTTCGACGGTGGTGGTCAGGCGCTCGGCAGGCGTAAGCAACTGCTTCATGATCGCCATTTCGAGGCGTTTCAGGCGCTCGCGGAGGCCGAACATCAGCCAGCCCAGCGTCTGATTCTCGATGCTGCTGCCCAGAGTGGTATTGCCCGCGGTGTGCCCGACCAGATGGGGAGGGACACCGAACCAGCGACAGCCATCTTCGACCGAGAACTGCCGGCTCTCGATCATCTGGGCGTCGTCCGCCTTCATTTCGATAGCCTGCCAGGTCAGACCGGCTTCGAGGACGAGGGGCTTGCCATTATTGTCGCCGGCAAACGGCTCGACCACATATTTGTAGATGTCCGCGCGCTGGTCGGGTTTCAGCGTCTGATTATTCTGGGTCGTCAGCACGCCGGAAGGGCGAAGCCCATTGCGATAAATCTGAGCCGCCGCTTCATCGGTGGCCATAGCCAGACCGAAGGAGTGGCGGCCGAAGTCCAAAGTCGAAAGACCGCCCAGGGGAGACCCGCCGAACCCGCGGACATGGAACATTTCGTCCTGTCCGACCTCATCCATCCCACCATTGTCGGGATACCGGTATCGAATCTCGCCGCCGGCGACGCGCCGGACCTGCATGACCTCCGGGCGCAATGGCGTCAGCGCGATGATCTTTCCGCCGCGACCGCGGGTGATGCGCGCGAAGGCATTCCCCCACAATTCGAGGCTGACGCACATGAACTGCCAAAAATCGAGCGCAGTTTGATCTGCATTCGGGCTGTCGTGCAGCAGCCCATAGAGGGGATGGGTCTTCAGAACCTTGCGCGATCCGTTTGCGCCGTCCTGGTAGACCATGAAGGGTAACGAAGAGATCGTGCCGGAAATCAGGCGGATGCAGGCCCAGACCGTCGACAGTGTCAGGGCATTGGTCGCCGTGACGGTCTTCCCCGAGTAGGACGGCTGGCCGAACACGCCTTTCCATGCGGAGGGATTCAGCAGCGACAGCGCCGTGCGGAGACCGCGCCACATTTTGCGGCCGAAGGACAGCTTCACGCTGCGTTCGCCTTCATGGCGGCGAGATAGTCATCCATGCTCCCGCCCTCATTGGTGTCGAGCGCGCCAACGCCGCGGGCCATCACTGCTGCGACCATGCCGTCGATCCTTCCCGTGCTCTTGGCCTTGTCGAGCTTGCGATTTCCGGCCGGATCTTTGTTCACGACGGCATTGGCCGCGCACATCGTCAGCACCGGATTGCCCCCATGCCGGACGCGTTCATTCAAGAAATCGATCTCGATCAGGTCCATGGCGGGCGCCATGCTGACGTAGCCCTGCCCGAAAGGCTCAAACGGCAGCGAAATGCCGGCCTTTTGCATCTGTGCTTCGAGCGTCTTGAAGCGGTGGCGGTCATAACCGATCTTGATGACGGGAACGCCCTCGCAGATCCTCGCCAGATCGTGCGCCACGTATTCATAATCGACCGCAACGCCGGGCGTGGTGAAGATATAGCCCTCGTCCGCCCAGACATCATATGGCGCGCGATCGCGCTTCACATGATCGCGGAGCGTGGCCTCCGGTTTCCAGAACCAAGCGCGAAAATGCCAGACGCCTTGCCACAAAGCTGCCAATACGAACGCGCAAAGGTCGGTCGTCTCAGCAAGGTCGAGGCCGCCATAGACCTCGCCCTTCTCGAACGCCTCATCGTCTGTGTTATCGTTGCAGGCGCCCCAGACGCTGGGCGAAATAAAGGGCGAGAAGCGGTTAACCCGCTGGTTCAGATACAGATTGCGGAAACCATTCTCCGCAGAAGGCATGCGCGCCGCACGTTCCGCCGCGGCCAGCAGCTCGACCTTGGATCGGAACGTGCCCAGCGCCGGGTTTGCCGCCTGATGGGCCGCCGGGTCGAGGACGTCGGCCTTAGGCTCGGCAGCATATAGCCGCACGACAATTTTCGGGTCTCGACTGCGCAGCGCATCGTCGATCTTGATGCTGAGCATGTCGGCATCGGTCGGCGCTTGCGTCGAAATGATGAGCCGGAGGGCGTCGTCATATGCGCCGGACGCTGTCTCGATCGCTTCGACGAAGTCATCGAGCGGGCCGCGCACCTGGCCCAGCTCGTCGAGGATCGCCAGCACCGGCGAAAGACCGTGCGCGGTGCCTGCCTCCGCCGACAGAGCCTCATAGGTGACGTTCAGTGCCAAGCCGATCAGCGTTTTCGCGGACGGGATCACGCGCACCAGCGCCTTCAGCTTCGGGTTCAGCTTGACCATTTTCCAGGCCAGATTGAACACGAGGGCCGCCTGTTTGCGCGACCGGGCACCAGATACGATCTGACTGTTGAGCCGGGCCTCCGGGCCGACCAGATGGACGAGAAGCAAGCAGGCGATCAGCGCTGTCTTGCCATTCTTGCGCGCCATGCTGAGGATACCCTCAGTCGTGCCCGCCGGATTATCGTAGACCGACCAGATGAATTCCTTCTGGAACATATCCAGCCGGATCGGCTGCCCCACCAGTTTACCTTCTGGGACGAGGCAATATTTTTCGACAAACGCGATGGCCCGGTCGCCGCGGGTCTTCGGTTTATGGTCTCCCTCGAACGTCGGCGGCGGTATCGCGCCGCGCGGCTGGCTCACTGGATAGTGCTCGGCCTCGCCAGCAAGCCATCGTCATCCTCGGCAAGCGGGTTATGGCCGGCCTCGATCTCTTTGGCCTGGTCGCGGCGCCGGTTCACGTCCCGCTGCTCGCCATGCTTGGACCGGCTGTCGAGCCCGAGCGCGCGGCGCAGAGTGACGATGCGCCGGGCGAGCTTGTCGCTCAGTTCGATCGTCTGCATCAACGCCGAAATCTGGACATGTCCTCCGCGATCGACAGTGTGGCCCGCCAGCCGCTCGGCGTCTGCCATTGCCCGAGCCAGATTCGCCGCGATGGCGAGATCGGCCTCGGTCCATTCGGATTTCGCCCGCTCAGCAATGATCGCATCCCAAAAGGGAGCGTCGCCGCGGCGCAATTTTAGGTGCTTGGGCGGTGACAAATCGCGGGTGGACGATGCCATCACGGACAGCGCCCCCTCCGCGCTGTCGATGCGCTGGCGTCGGGTCATCGGCTGGCCTCCCGGCCCATAACAAAAACTGTATTAGCAAACGATTTGGTGGCGGGGTCGGTGTCCGGTGGCGGTCGGCCCTGATTTTTGACCCACCCCCTACCCCCGGGGGCGGTTCCACGGGTGGTCGGGGTCGGTCGGCATGCCGGTCGCGTCGCAGGCGCCCAGGCGGGCCTGATGCTTGTGCCCGAACTGCTCCGCCGTCCTGATCTCGTGGCACGGGCCGCACAGGCACCGGATGTTGCCGTCATCGTCGCTGCCGCCCTTGGCGAGCGGCACAATGTGGTCGGGCACCGTCGACGCGGTGACGATGCCCTTGTCGGCGCAGTCCCGGCAGAGCGGTTCATTCTGCAGCCGGCGGCGGCGCTGCGCCTGACCTGCTCGACCGCGCAGGCGCTCCGTGCGCGTGCGCTGCGGCGCGGGGCGGCTGGGCATCTGCTCAGCGCAGCTCCGTCACCAGAGCGTGAACAGCCAGCCATTCGGCGCCGCGATCTTCGTCAATTATGTTCAGCTTGACCATGGCGTAGGCGACGACGAGGCCGGGCCAAAAGAACCAGCGCTTGCGCAGATGAATGGTGGCAACGACCTGTGGCATGTCGCCTCCTGGATGGCGATGGTGGTAGGGCTCGAACCTACAGCCTCTGGTTTTGGAGACCAGCGCTCTACCGAATTGAGCTACACCGACAGATACGAAAACACCCGCTCGGTCGTCTGACCTGCGGGCGCAATTCCTATGGCGTGATATGTGCCATACTTGGCACCCCCGAGCAACTCTTCCTTGACTATTTTCGGTCAACCTCATCAATTACTTTCCTGGGGGGAACATGGAAGACGAGATCGTTCAGCTTTATGATCGCGTGACTGCGGCGGCCAGCGCGCGGGCAAGAGTGATACGGACAGCATCACGCTATGTTAAAGGCGTTCTTGTAACGGTCGGAGCATTTGTCGCTGGTGTCGCGCAATTCGCGACTTGGAAGGCTGGCACTGATCCTGACCCGGCCCAGATCATAGGTATAGCAGCTTGCATTGTTGTGCTGATCGGCGGCATCTTTGTCATGGTGACAGAGGAAGACGCAACGAAAGCGTTGGACGTTGCGCAGGAAGCGACGAAGAAAGCGCTCGTGGCTTCGCAGCAATACGAATCCTATTATGAGCTGGAAGAGGATTTTGAGCGGCTCATAGAATTGTACCAAGCTGCGCGCATCATGACGACGGCTGTGGAAAAATCGACCGATGTCGCGGTTGGCGGCGAAGCGAAGATCGCTTTGGATATGATGGAACTTGCCGGGCGTTCGTTATCGATCGCGGCAGGCTTCCAACAAAATGATCGGTGGACGATATGCATCTACCAATACATCGAAAACGGCGACGGCGGCCTGCTCAAATGCGTAGCTCAACGGCGCGCAATTGAATGCAACATCGAAACCGCTCGCACATGGCCGACCGGCAGCGGTGCGGCCGGCATGGCGTACACGCGCGGTAAGGAAGTGATAATTCCTGATATGCAGGCACCCGAAATGCGGCCTATCCTTAATACGGATGGGCAGGACAGGCCGAGTGATGATGATCGATACAAATCAATGGTTGTGATGCCGATCACTGTGCGTGGACGGAAAAATGCCTGGGGCGTCGTCACTGCAACCAATGATCGAACAGAACATTTTAGCTATGCGGAACAGAGCGGTATCAAACCGGAAGAGCCGATCCGATTGTTGACCGAGTTTATGTCGCTTGCCATCTCCTTGCGCGACGCACATATGCGCCGCACGGCGAATCAGCTTCCGGCAGTGAAAGCGTGATCGTCACGCGTCATTCAGGTGGAGACCCGTACCATGACTGATATGACCAATTCCGTTTACCAACCGATCGTCGAGATTCAGATGGACCAGGACATCGAGGAACTGATCGAGAAGCAGGTTCGCGGTTATGCGACCGACTGCGATCGACTGGAATTCCAGGAACTGATCGCGCGTCGGTCGAGGCTAATGCGACATAGCGGCGTGAAGCGCAAGGTGAGCGCTAGCTGATCCCTGTCCGGATGTAGGGCAAGGCCCGCTCGGTGAGGCGAGACAGCGCTTGAAGGAACTCATCGCGCACAATACCGGGATGTTTGCCGGACTTGGGCACGATTTTCACCTTGTCCTCGCCTTTCACGATCCAGTGCTGCTCCCGGCTGCCCCACCGATCCATAGCGACCTGCGCATAGCTCTTATCCTCCAGCGCGATGGCGCGCAGGGTATGCACGGCCGCGCCAATGCCATGCTCCAGAAAGCGATGATCAGATGAAGAGATGAGGGCGGCGAGCATCGGCCCGTCACCCTTGCCACCAGCGTCACGATTGAGGACGGACCGAACCGGCGAACGCTGCGCCGCCTCGAACCGGTTGCGATAGAAGCGCAGGCAACGCAGATCGTCCGCGCTGATCCCGGTCGCCTCGCGACGCGCCAGTTCCTCGAAATAGGGCTCGCGCCGGTAGGCCTTGCCGATCCGGACTGCCACCTTGCCAGGCTCGATGTCGACGATGTCTCCCAGCTCATAATTCGCGCGCCGGTGCTGCTCGGGCGTGGGCCCGACAATCTCCCTGTGCAACCGTTCCTGCTTCTTCGCCGCCGATTTCCGCCGTGCCATTCCAATTTGCTCCCGTTCTCTTCTTGTTCTAGCCCTGTTGGACGTCCGATGCGAGCGGCTGGGCGAGAATGCTACCCAGCTGGCGCGCCTCGGCGTCCTGCTCGATCTGGCCACTGTCGCGCAGGTCGCTGGGCTTTGGCCTGTGATCCTCCCGCGTCTCCACGCCTCGGCTGAGCTGGGCCAGCGCAAGGATGGCGAGATCTTCGTCCTTGGCGAGCGTCTTGAGACCCTTGCTGACCTCGGAGGCATGCTCATAGGGCGACATACCGGCACGACTGGGCGCCATGAGCTGCAGATAGTCTATGATGACCAGTTCGAGCTTCTGCCCTTTGGCCGCCAGCCGTCGCTTATGCCGGCGCACCCGGCGCCCGAGCATTGCCAAGGTCAAGCCGCCCTTGTCTGAAATCTCCAGCGGCAAATCATGCAGGCGCTGCGCCGCGCCCCGTATGGCGGCCAGATCACTCCCCTTCACGTCCCCGTTCAGAACGTTTTCGTAATCGCACGGTCCCCGCAAAGATCAACCGGGAGCGCCGCGCCCGTGCGGGAGGGTTTCGCAGGGTGGCCGGCATTCTGGAGCGCCGTGCTTTGCGGCTTGGAGGCGGGCGATGATCGTTGAAATCCCCGTCTACCACCATCCCGACGGTTCGCGGACGATCGGCCAGCCCGATCCCCGTCACGGCGTCAGGCTGGGCAGGATCGCGATGGCATTGAATGGGCGCAAATCTACGCCGGTTGCCTCCTGCGACTGCCTGTCCTGCCAGACCGGGCGGCCGGATTACCCCTGCCTTCTGGAGGATGCCCAGCCATGACCGAGAGCGAAAAGTTGATCGACATCACCGAAGCGATCGTGATCGAGTTGGTGACCGTCTACGGTTTCCCTGTGATTGCCGCCATCCTCGGATCTGCGGCGGGCATCGCCGTCCTTAATGGTCGCGAGCCATACCTCCGCGAAATTCTCGTCATGCTCGACGCCACTATTGACCAGATGGTGGCCCACCGGAAGGAATCCGCATCGTGATGACCCCGCACGAACATGACGTCGCGATCGAAGTGGCGAAGGCCCAAGCGGCCGGTTCGATCCCCGCCATCGCTCAGTCGCTCCTCGATCTGGTCGACGATCTGCGCAAGCGGGCGGACGATCAGGAAGCCGAATTGAAGCGCCTGTATCTGATCGAGGAAGAGGCTCGGTGCGTCTTCCAGTATCATCGCTCCGGCCGGTTTGGCACTGCCGATTTCAACGAGGCGTGGGACGCTGACGACATGATCGAGAAGCTGGAAAGTCTCGGGAAGGCGCTGAAGCAATGAACATCTTCTCCCGCCTCGATGCCTGGCTGGGCAAGACGCTGTTCCACCCGCCGATCATCCTTGCCTGCCAGCTCACCCGGCAGACGCAATATGCGATGCACCGGGCGCTTTGGTTCTTCGCCGCTTGTCATGCGACCGTCTACATCGAGCACGACGAGTGGCTCTGGGTCGCATTCATGTGGTTCTTCGTTGTGATCACACTGCTCAGCGCGACGCTGTTTGCAGATTGGCCGGCCACCTCCCTTAGGGCATTCCGACTGTTCTGGTTCTTCCTTCTGATTGGCCAGACGTCCCTGACCTTGCTCGGCGGCGATCTACTGGCTCCGGCCATCCGTTCGGTCATCATCCTGTTTGCTGAGTATGCCGCGACCATCAAGACAATCCCGCCGCGCAAGACGCGCGAGCGCCGGGCGAGCGCTGAGGAGGCGCGGACATGATGGCGACCGAGGCAACCCGGGGCACCCATTTAACCATGAACGGCGCTTGCGATAAGCCGGCCGATGGGGGAACCCATGGCGGTTGAGCGAAACCACAACGAGTCGGTGATCGATCTCGACCGGAAAGTATCGCGCGCGCTCCAGTGCGGGCGGGGCATCACTCTTTCCCCGTCCCAGCTGGACGTTCTCGCCGAGATTGGTCTTGTTGGCCGCCTGGCAGAAGAGAAAGCGCGCATCCTCAAGGAGCAGGCCAAATGGCGGCAGAAAAAGGTGGCATCTATCAGCGGGGCGAGTTCTGGCTCGACCTCGACCGCGGGGCCGGTGGAAAGCCCAACTCAAGCAGCTGGTATATCTTCTGGTATGACCCCGGAAGAGGCAGGCAGCGCCGCAAGAGCACGGGCACGTCAGACGTTCGGATAGCCTGCGACGCACTCGACGCCCATTATCTTGCGGTCCATCGGCCGACTTCGCGTGAGCAGGATGTCTACACCGTCGCGGAAGCCATGACCGATTACTGGTTAGAGCATGGGAGCAAGCAGACCAGCGCGGAGGCTATCAAATCCCGGCTGAAGCTGATGAACCGCTTTATGGACATTGAGGCCGATGCGGGGCGCCTGATCGACCCTTTCATTCCTGATGACCTTGATGAGCGTTTTCTCGAACGCTTCCGCCAGTGGGCAAAGGCAGAGCCGATTGTCGCGCGCAAGAAGGACGAGAAGGGTAATTGGGTCGATGGCAAGGCTCGCGTTCGCAGCGCGTCGACGGTCGAAGAAAGCATCATCCAGTTGAAGGCGGCGCTCAACCATGCCTTTAACGCCAGGCGGACGCGCTATGTCCCGCCGCTGAAGCATAAGACGCGCGATCAGGTGACGCCGCAGCGTACCTATCGCCTGTCGATCGATGCAATCGCCGAGCTGCTGGATTATTCGATCAACGGGGCAGGGGTCTATGGTGGTCATGCCGATCGACTGATCCCGCTGCGCCGCTATCTGATCGGCGCGATCACGACACTCGCGCGGCCGGACGCCGTCCTCGATATGGGCGTCGCGAGAGAGCGGGGCCAGTGGATGCAGAACGAGCGGCGCTTTGCCCTCAACCCTGAGGGCCGGCTGCAGACAAAGAAGGTGCGCCCTGTCGTGCCCGTTGTGGATCTGCTGCACTCCTGGTTGAGCGCGTCCGACGAGTGGCTCGTGTGCGGCCAGCGCGTCCGCTTCCATGAGAAGCAGCATGTCAACGTGATCGAGCAGTACCGCGTCGCCAGCGTGAAGAAGGGGTGGCTCGGTGCCCGCGAGAAGTTGGGCATACCTGACGGCTGGGGACCGAAGCTGATCCGCCACAGCATGGCGACCATCCTTGCAAACCGGCGCGTCGATCTGATCGAACTGGAAATCGCGCTCGGTCACCGACCGCTGGGCAAGACGTCCAGCCGCTACGCTATATTCGACCCCGACTATCTCAGCACCATCAGGGACGGGCTTGACGACGTGGTCGCGGAGCTAACCCGGAAGGTCGGGCCTGCACTTCACCCGAAACTCACCCGAGAGCATGACAATGTTACTGTGCTGAGGGCATAGAAAAAGCCCGGCAAGTCGTTGACCTACCGGGCTTTTCCATGGTGGGCGTGGCAAGGATTGAACTTGCGACCCCTGCGATGTCAACACAGTGCTCTACCACTGAGCTACACGCCCGCCGTGGAGGGGGCCAATAACGGGGGTCGGTGACTCGCGCAAGCGCTAAATGACACTTTTTTGTAGAAACTTTTCCAACCCGCTGGACAGGGGTTGGGGAGGCCATATGCTGCGGTGCAAATAAGGGGGGACGCAAAAACATCATGTTGCCTACGCCATCGACGCCGACGGAACCGGTTCGGCCGCTCCCCTTCTATCGCCATCTCTATTTCCAGGTGCTGGTGGCGATCGCGCTGGGCGTGCTGCTCGGCCATTATTTCCCGGCGACGGGCGAGGCGATGAAGCCGCTGGGCGATGCCTTCATCGCGCTGGTGCGGATGATCATCGCGCCGGTCATCTTCCTGACGATCGTCACCGGCATTGCCGGCATGAAGGAACTGGGGGCGATCGGCCGGGTCGCGGCCAAGGCCTTTGCCTATTTCCTGACCTTCTCCACCCTGGCGCTGATCGTCGGTCTCATCATCGCCAATGTCGTGCAGCCCGGCGCCGGGCTCAACATCGATCCGGCGAGTCTGGATGCCAGCAAGATCGCCGATTATGCGCAGCAGGCGCATGACCGCACGCTGGTCGCTTTCCTGCTGAACGTCATCCCCGCGACCCTGGTGTCGGCGGTGGCCGATGGGCATAATATCCTGCAGGTGCTGTTCGTCGCGATCCTGTTCGGCATCGCGCTCAGCATGATCGGGGAAAAGGCGGAGCCGCTGATGACGGTGCTGGAATCGGCCAGCCTGGCGATCTTCAAGCTGGTGTCCTTCCTGATGAAGGCGGCGCCCTTCGGCGCGTTCGGGGCGATGGCTTTCACCGTCGCCAAATATGGTGTGGGGACACTTGCCAACCTCGCCGGGCTGGTTGCAACCTTCTACCTCACTTCGATCCTGTTCGTACTGATGGTGCTGGGCACCGTCGCCTGGTTTGCCGGTTTCAACATCCTGCACCTGATCCGCTATCTGCGCGCCGAACTGCTGCTGGTGCTGGGCACATCCTCATCGGAAGCGGCGCTGCCCAGCCTGATCGAGAAAATGGAGCAGGCCGGGTGCCGCAAGTCGGTGGTCGGGCTGGTCGTGCCGACCGGCTACAGCTTCAACCTCGACGGCACCAATATCTATATGACGCTGGCGGCGCTGTTCATCGCGCAGGCGACCAATGTGCATCTGAGCCTGGAAGAGCAGATATTGCTGCTGTTGGTGGCGATGCTGTCGTCCAAGGGCGCGGCGGGCGTTACCGGCGCGGGCTTCATCACCCTGGCCGCCACCCTGTCGATCGTGCCGTCGGTGCCGGTCGCGGGCATGACCCTGATCCTGGGCGTCGATCGCTTCATGAGCGAATGCCGCAGCCTCACCAACTTCGTCGGCAATGCGGTGGCGACGGTGGTGGTGTCGGTCTGGGAAAAGGGCCTGGATCGCGAGCGCTTCGCGGCGGCCATGGCGGGCAAGCCGCTGCCGCCGCTGGGGCAGGGCGCGGACGAGGTCGCGGCCGAAGCGCTCAGCTAAGGCCGGTCAGCGTCTCGCTGCCGAACATCCGTTCGACTTCCAGCACCAGGTCGCGCAGGTGGAAGGGCTTTGACAATACCTTTGCCTGCGGCACCGCCTTGCCGGCCTTCAGCGTCACGGCGGCAAAGCCGGTGATGAACATGATCCGGGTCTGGGGCGCGACATTGGCGGTGTGCTGCGCCAGTTCGATGCCGTCCATTTCGGGCATGACGATGTCGGTCAATAGCAGGTCGAACCGATCCGATTCGATATGCGGCACAGCCTGGGTGCCGGTGGCCACGGCAACAACCTCATAACCCGACTTTTCCAGCGCCCGCGCCAGATAGGCGCGCATGCTGTCATCATCTTCCGCCAGCAGGATTCGAACCATTGACCCCAAATATCCCGTAAGCCGTCTTCTGCGGCGCCCTTGTCTTGCCCACAGACTGGCAAGCTGTTCGGATATATGCGACAAGGATTAAAGATTATCCAGCCGTCCGGCTTGTTACGCGGCAGATGAAAGGAGCGGCGTTGGATCATTTTGGTACGTGCCCGCCGACCGAATCTGCGGCGGCCTATGATCTTCATGGTCCGGCCCTTCCCAATGGTCCCCTGATTGTGTCGGTGCCCCATGCCGGGCGCGACTATCCGCCCGAGTTGCTGGCGCTGGCACGGGTGCGGCCGGAGGTGCTGCGCCGGTTGGAGGATCGCTGGGCTGACCTGTTGGCACAACCGCTGATCGCCAGAGGCTATAACGTGCTGGTCGCGCGCGCGCCCCGCGCGATGATCGACCTCAACCGGCATGAGCGGGAACTGGACCCCGCCATGGTGACGGGCTTGCCGCGCGAGTTGCCGTTACAGAGCAGCGCGAAGCTGCGGGGAGGGCTTGGCCTCATTCCCCGTCGGCTGCCGGGGGCGCAGGAAATATGGCAACGGCCGCTGCCGTGGTCTGAGGCGCAGTGGCGGATCGAAACGCTGCATCGCCCCTATCATGCCCGACTAGCGCAGATGATGACGGCGGCGCGTGAACGGCATGGCCATGCCATCCTGATCGACCTGCATTCCATGCCCCCGTTGCCGCCACCCGCTGCCGGGCAGGCCGCGCCGGGGCTGGTGCTGGGGGATCGCTTTGGTCGCAGCGCCGCGACGCGACTGATGACGCTGGCCGCCGATGTCGCCGCCGGGCATGGCGTGCTGACCTCGCAGAACCATCCCTATGCCGGCGATCATCTGATCGAGCGGCATGGCCGGCCGGAGCGCGACTTCCATGCTTTGCAGCTGGAAATCGACCGCGCGCTCTATCTCGACGTCACGCTTGATCGACCGGGACCGGGACTGGCCCGAATACAGGGCGTGGTAGCGGCCATTGCAGAGGCGCTGGCGAACGAACTGCCGCGCAGCTACGCGATGGCGGCGGAGTAGCGCTATTGGTTCATCACCAGCCGGGCGCCGGCGACGCTCAGATGGTGGGAATCGAAATAGAGCGGCTTGCCGTCATGGATGATGGCGCAGCGGCGGGCATCGCATAGTCGCGCGATCGGATCGATCAGCATCACGCCCCGTGCCTGCCAGAGCGCGAAGAGGGCGCGCAGATTGCGGGTGCGGGCCTCGATCGTGGCGCGGTCTACGCCCTGCGCCTGCCCAAGATTGCCGGCGCGGGCGAGATGGGCCAGATGGCGCGGCACGTCGAAGGGCTGGGGCGGAACCGGGCCGATCAGGATGACCTGCCGTCCTTCGGCGCGGAGCGCGCGGATGGTGGCATCCAGTTTCGCGACGAAGGCGGGATCGTCAAATTCGCCATTGGCCCAGAAGGCGGCGAGATAGACGCGGCGAATGGCCGGATCGGCACGGATCGCGGCAAAGGCGGCCTGGTTGGCACGAGCGCAGCGGGCATCCTTGGGCGCGTCATAGCCCAGCACCGGCGGGCAACTGGAGGTGGTGCGCTCGATCAGGGCGCGGCCTTCTGCCCTGGCCCTGATCGACAGGGCATAGGCCATTTCGACGCCATGGCTGTCGCCCCAGAGCAGGGCGTCGGGCCGGACCTTGGCGGCGAGAACGCAGGGCTGGACACCGCGGGCGAACGTGTCGTGGCAGGCCTTGCGCGCGGGGCTGATGTCGGTGCGGCCGGCGGCGAGTTGCAGCACCTGGGGTGCAAAGCGCTGCGGCCAGCCGCCCATCGCCAGCAGCGCCAGCGACAGGAGGCAGAGCAGCGCCATGGCGCCGCCGGTGAACTGGAAGATGCGCCGGGCGGGGATGCGGCGGGCATCGCGGAAGGGGCGCTCGACGAAGCGCCAGGAGAGGGTGGCGGCGACGAAGGAGGCGGCCACGACGGCGATTGCCGTCCAGCCGGTCAGGGCCGCATCGGTCGCATATTCGGTGAAGACGATCAGTGGCCAGTGCCACAGATAGAGCGAGTAGGAGATGAGGCCCACGCCGACGAACGGGGGAAGGCTGAGCAGGCGTCCGACGCTGGTGCCCGGCGCACTGTGCAGCAGCAGCGCCGCGCCCAGCACCGGGGGCAGGGCGGTGATGCCGGGGAAGACGGTCTCGCGCGTGTAGAAGATGACAGCGAAGGCGACAGACAGAAGGCCGCTCCACGCAAGCGCCTCCCGCAGCCAGCGCGGGCGTGGGGCGGGTATGGCGCCGAGCGCCAGCAACGCGCCGGCGAACAATTCCCAGGCGCGGGTGGGCAGCAGGTAGAAGGTGAAGCCGCTGGTGTCGCGCTGGAGCGTAATCGCCAGTGCCAGCGAAAGCGCGGCGATCGCGCCGACGATCAGGCTGCGCCAGCGGGCGGCAAAGCGCGCGACCAGCATCAGCAGGATTGGAAAGCCGATGTAGAATTGCTCCTCCACCGCCAGCGACCAGGTGTGGAGCAGGGGCTTTACGTCGGCGCCGCCGGCGAAATAGCCGGTATCGGTGAAGAACCAGAGGTTTGAGGCGAACAGCGTGGCGGCGAGCGCGGACTTCGGCACGCCCTCGATATCGCCAGGTAGATAGAGCCAGCAGGCCGCCGCCAGCACGGCCAGGATCATCAGGCTGAGCGCCGGCATGATCCGGCGGAAGCGGCGTTCGTAGAAATGGACGAGCGAGAAGCGCTGTTCATCGACCTCGCGCGCGATGATGCCGGTGATGAGGAAGCCGGAGATCACGAAGAAGATGTCGACGCCGACATAGCCGCCGGAAAAGCCGGGCACATGGGCATGGAAGAACAGCACCGGCAGGATGGCGATGGCACGCAGCCCGTCAATGTCGCGGCGATAGCGACCCGCCCCGATCATGCTGCTTTCCTGTGGTGCCGACCCATGCATGGCGCTGTCCTAGCGCGAAAGCCCTGCGATTTGCTTTACCATTTTGCCGTCGTTGACAGCGGCATTGCGGGTGATATGATCCAATGTATATCATAAATGGGTGAGGATCATGCGCGACTACGCCACGGCGGACTTTTACAAGGATGTGGATCTGGTCGATGATCCCCATGCCTATTTCGACTTTCTGCGCGCCCAGGGGCCGGTGACGCGGCTGCCCCATCGCAATGTGGTGGCGGTGACGGGCTATGAGGAAACCATCCAGGTGATGCTCGATACCGAGCATTTTTCCAGCATAAACGCCGTGACTGGTCCGCTGACGGACTTGCCCTTCACGCCGCAGGGCGACGATATCGCGGCGGAACTGGAGGCGGCGCGGCCCAAGATCGCCTTTGCCGACCAGATCGTGACGGAAAGCGGCACCCGCCATGCCAAGCTGCGATCGGTGATCGGCAGCCTGTTCACCCCCAGCCGGTTGAAGGCGCTGGAGCCATCCCTCTATGCGACCGCCGACAGCCTGATCGACGAGTTTGCCGCCGATGGTAAGGTCGACCTGGTGCGCCAATATGGCGGCCCCTATGCGACGCTGGTGATCGCCGACCTGCTGGGCATCCCGGCCAAGGGGCGCGCGGCCTTCCGCGTGCTGCTGGAGGGGGCGGTGCCGGCCCAGATCGACGGGTCGCCCGAGGATCTGAAGCACAATCCGCTGGTCGGCCTTGGCAAGCATATGTTCCGCTACATCGCCTGGCGCCGCTTCCTGAACCATCCGGCGGTGTTGCCGGTGCGTCGGCTGCTGGGCGCGGACACGGAAAGGAAGGACATATTGACGACGCTGGCGCTGGCGAAGTTCCCGGATGGGACGAGCCCGACCCTGGTCGACCTGACGGCGATGGCGGCCTTCCTGTTCGGGGCGGGGCAGGACACGACCAACCGGCTGCTGGCCAACGCCTTCCGCATCATCGCCATCCGGCCGGATATCCAGGCGCAGTTGCGCGCCGACCCCAAGCGCATCCCCAATTTCCTGGAGGAGGTGCTGCGCTATGACGGGTCGGTGAAGAGCGGCGGGCGTATCTGCACGCGGACGACGGAGCTGGGCGGGGTCGAGATCAAGGCGGGGACGACGATCCTGATGTCGCACATGGCCGCCAATCGCGATCCGCGCCGTTTCGACAATCCGGCGCAGTTCGACATGGATCGGCCGCGCGCCAAGGAGCATCTGGCCTTTGGCCGGGGTGCCCATACCTGCATCGGCGCGCCGCTGGCCCGGCGCGAGGTGGCGGTCAGCATCGAACGGCTATTGGCGCGGATGGGCAATATCCGCCTGTCCCCGGCCCATCATGGGGCGGGTGAGGCGCTGCGCTTCGATTATGAGCCCACCTATATATTGCGGGCGCTGCGGCACCTGCATCTGGAATTCGACCCGATCGCGGATCCCGGCTGAACAGGGGGCAGAAGCCGGCTGGGCCGGCCCCTCCTTGCGATTCGGAGGGGCCGGTTCCTTTTTCGTCAGGCCGCGGCGCGGCGTTCCTTCAGTTCCTCGTTCAGCATTTCTGCCAGCAGGAAAGCCAGTTCCAGGCTCTGCGCCGCGTTGAGGCGAGGATCGCAATGGGTGTGATAGCGATCGGCCAGACCTTCGTCGGTGATCGCGATCGCACCGCCGGTGCATTCGGTGACATTCTGGCCGGTCATTTCGGCATGGATGCCGCCACCGAACGTCCCTTCGGCGCGATGCACGGCAAAGAAGCCGCGCACTTCGGCCAGGATGCGGTCGAACGGCCGCGTCTTGTAGCCATTGGCCGCCTTGATGACATTGCCGTGCATCGGGTCGCAGGACCAGACCACCGAATGCCCCTCGCGCTTCACCGCGCGCACCAGCTTGGGCAGGCCGGCCTCGATCTTGTCATGGCCATAGCGGGTGATGAGCGTGATGCGACCGGCTTCCCGCTTCGGGTTCAACAGGTCGAGCAGGCGCAGCAGTTCGTCGGGCTCCAGCGTGGGGCCGCACTTCATGCCGATGGGATTGCCGATGCCGCGCAGATATTCGACATGCGACGACCCTTCGAAGCGGGTGCGGTCGCCGATCCACAACATGTGCGCCGAGGTGTCATACCAGTCGCCGGTCAGGCTGTCCTGACGGGTCAGCGCCTGTTCGAACGGCAGCAGCAGCGCTTCATGGCTGGTGTAGAAGCTGGTGCCGCCAAGCTGGGGCACGCTGTCCGCGTCCAGGCCACAGGCGCGCATGAAGTCGAGCGCCTGGCCGATCTGGTCGGCCATCGCCTCGAACTTCGCGGCCCAAGGGCTGCGGCCCATGAAATCGAGCATCCAGCCATGCACCCGGTCGAGGCTGGCATAGCCGCCGGTCGAGAAGGCACGCACCAGGTTCAGCGTCGCCGCCGACTGGTTATAGGCGCGGATCATCCGCTGCGGATCGGGCTCGCGCGCTTCGGGCGTGAAGGCGATGTCGTTGACATTGTCGCCGCGATAGCTGGGCAGTTCCACGCCACCGATCGTCTCGGTATCGGCCGAGCGGGGCTTTGCGAACTGGCCCGCCATGCGGCCGACCTTCACCACCGGCAGCTTCGAGGCAAAGGTCAGGACGACCGCCATCTGCAGCAGCACGCGGAACGTGTCGCGGATATTGTTCGGATGGAACTCGGCAAAGCTTTCGGCGCAGTCGCCGCCCTGCAGCAGGAAGGCTTCGCCGTTCGCGACGCGGCCAAGATCGGCCTTCAGATTCCGTGCCTCGCCCGCAAAGACGAGGGGCGGAAACTGGCCAAGCTGGGCCTCTACCGAGGCAAGCGCCTCCTGGTCCCGATAAAAGGGCATCTGGATGCCCTTATGCTCCCGCCAGCTTTCCGGCGTCCACTTCGCCGCCACGTCGAGTCTCCTTCACGTCAAAAAAATAGGGGCCGCATCTACGCGCAACCGCCCGGCAGGGCAAGTTTATAGCGGTTGTGGCGCCTCTTCGCGCAAGGATACTATCGATCAGACTGATCGAGCGGCTTTATTTCTGGCAAGGATAGCGATCGTTGAGGGCGATGCTGACCAGCGCCGAGGCGGCAGCGCCGCGCTGGTCGGGGTAGCGCTCCAGATAGGCAACGACGGTGTTTTTCACATCCTCGGCCGCCATCCGCTTGGGCCAGCAGACGGTGCGGGCGCGGCCCAGGAACATTTCCTTGCGGATGCCGTCGGTCGCCCCGGCGATGTATGCGGTGCAGGCGAGCTTATATTCCGGCGCCTTGTTGCGGCATTTGGCGAGCAGGCTGGTGCCGGTCTCGAACATGTAGATGCCGCCTTCGTCCGATGCGGGCGGTGGCGGGGGAACCTTGCTCGATGACGCGGCGGCGATCGCCAGCAGAAGCGCAAACATGGGGGCGGGGCACTCATATCGGATCGTTGAGGATGCGACGCAAAGTGCCGTCTTTGCGATAGCCTGTCCAACCGGACTGGCCGACATGTAAAACGGACTGGCTCAGTATAGGCCGCGGCTTGACGATGACGGGCGGGCGGGCACTATGGCGCCATGCGCATCGCGATCTTCGGCACCAAGGGTTATGACCGGCATTTCCTGTCGGCCGCCAATCAGGGACATGAACTGCATTTCCTGGAACCTAGGCTGGACGCGGACACCGCGAGCCTGGGCGAAGGGTTCGAGGCGGTTTGCGTGTTCGTCAACGACCGGCTGGACGCGGCCGTGCTGGCCAAGCTGGCGGCGGGCGGCACGCGGCTGATCGCGCTGCGCTGTGCCGGCTATAATAATGTCGATCTGGTCGCGGCGGCGGACCTGGGGCTGACGGTGGTGCGGGTGCCGGCCTATTCGCCCCATGCGGTTGCCGAGTTCACTATTGCTCTGTTGATGGCACTCGACCGGCGCATCCATCGCGCCTGGGCACGGGTGCGGGAAAATAATTTCGCGCTCGACGGGCTGATCGGCCGCAACCTCCACGGCAGGGTAGCGGGCGTGATCGGCACCGGACGGATCGGCGCGCTGGTCGCCCGCACGCTGAAGCTGGGCTTTGGCTGCGAGGTGCTGGCGAGCGATGTGGTCCAGGATCCCGAACTGCTGGCGATGGGCGTGCGCTACGTGTCGCCACGCGAGTTGCTGGAACAGGTCGACATCGTCTCGCTCCATTGTCCGCTCACCCCCGATACCCGCCATATCATCAATGCCGACGCGATCGGCCGGGCGCGCGATGGACTGGTGATCGTCAACACCAGCCGCGGCGCGCTGATCGATACGCAGGCGCTGGTGGCGGGACTCAAGTCGCGCAAGATCGGCGGCGTCGCGCTCGACGTCTATGAGCAGGAGGCGGACCTGTTCTTCGAGGATCTGTCCAACGAGATCATCGAGGATGATCTGTTCCAGCGGCTGCTGACCTTCCCCAATGTGCTGGTCACCGGGCATCAGGCCTTCCTGACCGAAGAGGCGCTGGCCAGCATTGCCGAGACGACGATGGCCAATATCAGCGATTTCGCCGCCGGTCGTCCGCTCGCCAACCGGGTCGATCCGCAAGCGGCTATTGCCCCACGAGGATGAAGGGCGCCCAGACATAGGGCTGCACCGCGTCCGGCTTGCCGGACCGGATCAGCTTCAGCATCGCCCGTTGCAACGCCACCCCGCGATAGGCGCCACGCCGGTTGGCCTTGACCGTCTCGACCGTGATGAAGGTGCCGGCATCGTCGCGCACAGGCCAGTGCGACACCAGCAGGGCGCCGGCGCCGGCATAACGAAACGCCTGGGCCAGGCCGGAATAGGTCGGCGCCTGGGCGCCGCCGCCGGCGGCGGTGTTGCAGGCGGACAGGATCACCCAGTCGGCGCCGATCCGCATCTGCGCCACTTCCGATGCCGTCAGTATCCCGTCATTGCCGGAATCCGTATCGGGGGGCGACAGCAGCAGGGCCGGTTCGTCCAGTCCCTCCATCTGGCCGCCGACCAGCCCATGGGCGGCGAACAGCATGACCGAATAGGGGCGCAGGTCGCTGGTGCGCAGGATCGCCTCGCTGGCGTTCGCGCCGATGAGCAGCCGGGCATGATCAGGGCCGAAATAGCGCGCGACCGATCGCAATTCCTCGGCCGATCCGGGCAGGGGCGGCAATTGCGCCAGCGTGGCTGCGCCGCCGCCGCGTTGCTTGAGGGCGATGGCCTGCGTCTCCTGCGAAAAGGGCAAGGGCGCGCCGATGCCCAGCATCCGGTCATCCTGTGCCGCCAGCTTTTGCGGCACGACCGGGCGGAAGCCGCTGTCGATCCGCAGCGCATAGCGCCGGATCAGCCAGGGTGTGTTCCGGTCGATATGCTGCACCGGCTTTTGCGGCAGCATGGCAAAGGGCAGGGCGGCGAACGCGCCGGTCGGCACGACCCGCAGGCGCTGCGCCTTGCCCAGCGCGGCCTGGACATCGGGCGTGAAGATCTGGGTGTAGAGGATATGAGCGCCCTCCTGGTCGAAGCCGGTAGCGCTCAGCGATGTGCGCAATCGCGCGATCCGGCCGACCAGATCGGCGCGCGTCTCCTGCGCCCGGATGATGGCGGTCCGTTCGCGGCTGACGGCCAGGATATAGACGCCGTCAAAGGCCGGCGTCACCGCCAGCAGCGCCTCGTCCGCCGCCAGATTGGCTTGCAGCGATGTCAGGTCGGGCAGGGCGCCGCCGCGCGCCTCCAGCCATCGGGGGAAATCATGGGCGATGGCGGTGCGGTCGGCATTGACCTCTTTTGCCAATGTCGCGCGACTGGCGCGTGCGGCGGCGACGCCTTCGTCACGGGCGAGCGCCTGCAGCAACAGGCTGTCGGCGGACTGTAGCGCGCGGGTCCGGTCCTGCAGCGCGCGGACCCGGCTGCCCAGCGCCGGGTCGTCCACCATCCGCTGCGCGACCAGATGATTGGCCTGGACGATGCCCGACCCGGCAAGCAGGGCCATCGCGTCCATCGCCAGACCCGCGTCGCGCGCCTGCGTCGCGATCGCCAGCACGCTGTCCAGCGCGGCGCGCTGGTCCTCGGTCAGGGCGCCGTCCTCCTGCAGGCTGAGGCTGGTGCGCAGCAGCGCGATCAGTCGGCAGGCCGCATCGACGCTATCGCCGCCATTGGCCCAGGCGGACAGCATGCCGGCATTGGCGATGGCGAAGCCGGGCAGATTGTCGAGTTGGCGGGTCTCCCGGTCGAAATCGGCAGCGGCAGCGCGCGCCTCGTCCATCCGGCCGGCCTGGACCAGCGCCGGGATCAGAAAGGGATAGACGCGCTGCCCCATGTCGCGATCCTCGGCGCTGCCGGTGCGGCCACGCGCCAGCGCGGTCTGTAGCCGGCTGATCGCCGCGTCCCTGTGGCCCTGGGCGAAGGCGGCGACGCCGGCAAAGGCCAGCGCGCGTGCGGACTGCGGGCTGGTGTCACCTTCGATGTCACGAAAGCCGCGCTCGGCCTCCAGGAACAGCGGTTCGGCCTCGTCATAGCGTTCCAGCGGCAGCAGCAGATTGCCGAGATTCTGCAGCGCGAAGTCAAAGGCGAGACTCTTCGTGCCGCTGGTCTCGCGCTTGATCGCGATCGATCGTTCCAGATAGGCGAGGCTTTCGTTGCGCCGCCCGGTGCGCGAGAGCAGCAGGCCCAGCGCTTCGAGCGCGCGGGCATAATTGGGGTGCTTGCGATCGACATGGTCGGTTGCGGTATCCACCGCCAGTCGGGCATAGATTTCCGCCTCGGCATCGCGATCCGCGCGCGAGAGCATCTGCGCATACATATAATAGGCACCGACCGCGTCCGCGCTGTTCTGGCCGCTGGCGGCGACCCGCGCCTCCATGCTGCGGCGCTGCGCCTCGACCGCCTCGCTGTTGCGGCCGAGGCGGGACAGCGCCTGGGCATGGGCAAAGGCGATGTTGGACTTCAGCATCATCGCCGATTCATCCAGCGCCTTGGGATCGGTGCGGGCGAAATAGCCGTCAATATAGCGGCTCGCTTCAGCCAGCGTCTCGACCCCGGCGCCGATCTGGTTCAGCGTGACCTGGACATAGCCTTTTATCGACAGGCCCTGCATCCAGTAGATCGGATAGGCGTCGCGGAAGGGCGACAGCAGGGCAAGGCCGCGGTCCGCATGAGCGAGCGCGTCGGGGTTGCGGCCATCGATCTGGTCCATCGACGACAGGTTGATGAGCGCCACGCCGGCCAGCGGATGGGCCTGACCCTGCACCTTGCTGTGGGATGCCGCGGTTTCGAGCGCTGTCCAGGCGTCGCGCGTCTTCTGCGACATGGACAGGGCATAATCGTCGCTCTCGAACAGCGCGTCGGCCTTGTCCTCCAGCGCGTAGAGCCGGGCAAAGCGCGGATCATCAGTGCGGAAGGCGGGCTGCGGGGCGGCGGCAGCGGGCAGCAGCGCGGGGCCGGCCAAGGCCAGCAGCAACGCGCCCGCGCGCGCGGAAAACAGCATGATGCGCCCCACTTTTCTCGACCCGATACCGTCTTGGGTCGAACCCAGGACGGCGTCAAGCCATCAGGCCAGCGTGAGGCGCCAGTCCCAGCGCAGCGGATCGCCGTCCATCACCTCGACCCCGCGCGCGATCAGCGCGTCGCGAATCTCGTCCGACAGGGCGAAATCCTTCTCGGCGCGGGCGGCAGTGCGGCGTTCCAGTTCGGCCTCGATCTCCTCGGGCGTGATCTGTGCATCCTTGGGCTGCACCCGCAACTCGGCGCGGGTCAGGTCCAGCAGGCGCAGGCCCAGCGCCTGGTCGAACGCGGCGATGAGGCAGAGCTTCTCGCCGACCGGCACCTTTTTCATGCTGATCGCTTCCTCCAGCAGCGGCAGCGCGCGCGGCGTCATCAGGTCGTCGGCGATCGCGGCGTCGAACTGTTCCAGCAGCGGCACCAGCTTGGGGTAGAGATTGGCACGCAGATAATCGAGCGTCACCGACTGCCAGGTGATGCCCTCGGCCCGGCTTTTCAGCCCCTCGACGCCCATGACCAGCCGCTTGAGGCGGGTCAGCGCGGCGGCCAGATTATCGGCGCTGAACTCCAGTTCGCTGCGATAATGGGCGCCCAGGCACAGCAGGCGATAGGCGATCGGATGCACGCCGGCGTCGACCAGCGAGAAGAGGGTGGTGAAACCGCCCTTCGACTTCGACATCTTGCCCTGTCGGTCGACCAGGAAATTATTGTGCATCCACCAGCGCGCGCCGGTGAAGTCGGGCTGCGTGTCGGTGCAGCCGCAATAAGCCTGATTCTGCGCGATCTCGTTGGGATGATGGATCTCGCGATGGTCGATGCCGCCGGTATGGATGTCGAACGGCTGGCCGAGGCGGGCCTGGCTCATGACCGAGCATTCCAGGTGCCAGCCCGGCGCGCCCTTGCCCCAGGGGCTGTCCCATTCCATCTGGCGCTGCTCGCCCGGCGGCGACTTGCGCCAGATGGCGAAGTCGCTCGGGTTGCGCTTGCCCGCCACCGGGTCGATGCGGGCGTGGGCGGCATCGTCGCGACCGCCGGCCAGCGCGCCATAATTGGGCACGGTCGAGCTGTCGAAATAGAGGCCGCTCTCCAGTTCGTAGCAATGGGCGTCGGCGATCTTCTGCGCAAATTCGATCATCTGCGGCACATAGTCGGTCGCGACCGTCCATTCGCTGGGCGCCATGATGTTGAGGTCGGCGATATTGGCCTTGAACGCCTGCGTATAATGGGCCGCAATGTCCCAGATGCTCTTGGCGCTGGCGCGGGCGGCCGCCTCCATCTTGTCGTCGCCGGCATCGGCGTCCGACGTCAGATGGCCGACATCGGTGATGTTGATGATCTGGGTAACGTCCAGCCCCTTCCACAGCAGGGTGCGGCGCAGCGTGTCGACGAACACATAGGCGCGCAGATTGCCGATATGGGCATAATTATAGACGGTCGGGCCGCAGCTATAGACGCGCGCATGGTTGGGCTCGATCGGCGCGAACGGCTCGATCGACCGGGTCAGGCTGTTGAACAGGCGCAGGGGCGCATCGCTATGCTGGTCTTGGCTCATGGCGCCAGCCATGTCGCGAGACGGCGCGATCGTCAACGGGTCGGACACCGCAAAAAAGCGCTTGAACTTGACCTTGGGTCAAGCGGTAGCAAGGGGCATGACCGATATATTGGATATTGCCGCCGTCGCCCGCGCCACCGGCCTCACCAGCCGGGCGCTGCGTTTCTATGAGGCGCGCGGGCTGGTCGCACCGCTGCGCACCGCGTCCGGGCGGCGGTTGTTCGGCCCGGCCGAGCTGGCGCGGTTGCATGAATTGCTGGCGCTCAAGCGGGCGGGGCTGAGCCTCGCCCAGATCAAGACCCTGTTCGACGGCCGGCCGATCGACCTTGGTGCGCTGCTGCGCGCGCAGATCGTAGCGATCGACGCGCAGGCGCAGGAACTGGCGCAGGCGCGCAGCCATCTGGAAACCGCCTTGTCCCGCATCGACCGTGGCGAGCCGCTCGATGCCGCGACCCTTTGCTCGCTGATCCGCAGTGGAGAAAGCATGACCATGCAAGAAGAATGGAAGGCGGTCAGTGGCCGCTATATCAGCGCCCAGGCCGAGGCCGACTTTGCCGAGACGATGCCCAGGATGCCGGCCGATTTCGATCAGGCGGCCTATAGCGCGCAATGGGCTGACCTCACCGCCCGGATAGAGGCGGCGCTGCCGCTCGACCCGGCAAGTGCGGCGGCAGGGGCCTTTTATGACGAATGGCAGGCGCTGCTCGCGCCCTTCACCGCCATCGCCACGCCGGCGATGATGGAGGGGGTGACACGCATGTACGATCATGTCGACGAGTGGAAGGAGGAGCGGCAGCCGCCCTTCGCCTCGGAAGTGTGGGACTTCATCCGCAGCGTCGGGGCGGCGCGGCAAATGTAATAAATTGTTGCTCGGTTGGTGGCGCCTTGCGCGATCGTCCGGGCGACCCGATATTGGCTGTGCGGACCGGGCCCCTCTGGCGACATGGATCTCTTCCCCCTTGATCCAGGTCGCGATGTCGGACCGCATCGGGTGCGCCCGGTGCAGGTTTTGTGGCAATTCCCCCCTCTTTTTGCCGCAGGAGACCGCACCGGGCTCACTCGAACCATCTTTTTTATGGAGTGAGTGAAGCCGTGAACAATCCCGTACGCATGCCGGGCTATGGTGCCAGCCAGACGGCGCAGACCGATGCTGGCCTGCGCGCGCACATGCTCGGCGTTTTCCGCAACATGGGCATCGGCCTGGTCATCACCGGCCTGGTCGCCGCCCTGGTCGGCAATAGCCCGGTGCTGGCCGCTGCCATCTTCGGCACGCCGCTGAAGTGGGTCGCGATCTTCGCGCCGCTGGCCTTTGTCTTCTTCTTCAGCTTCCGCATCGACAAGATGACGACGGCTGGCGCGCGCACCGCCTTCTACGCCTTCGCGGCGGTGATGGGCGTGTCGCTGGGCAGCGTCTTCCTGGTCTTTACCGGCGGCAGCATCGCCCAGGCCTTCTTCTCGGCGGCGGTGATGTTCCTCGCCATGGCGCTCTGGGGCTATACCACCCAGCGTGACCTGACCAAGATGGGCAGCTTCCTGATGATGGGCCTGATCGGCATCGTCGTCGCCAGCCTGATCAACATCTTCATCGGCTCGTCGGCGATGGCGATGGTCATCTCGATCATCGGCGTGGTGGTCTTCACCGGCCTCACCGCCTGGGACGTGCAGCGCATCAAGTCGGAATATTTCTACTATGCCGGCCATGAGGTGGCGCAGAAGATGCAGGTGATGGGCGCGCTGTCGCTCTACCTGAACTTCGTCAACCTGTTCCAGATGCTGCTGAGCCTGACCGGCGAGCGCGAATAAGCATGCGGGATCAGGCCACCGTGTCGGCCATGCTCTGCCCGGTCTGCCATGTGGGGCTTCACATGAGCGACCGGCAGGGGGTGGAGATCGACTATTGCCCGCAATGTCGCGGCGTTTGGCTGGACCGGGGCGAACTCGACAAGATCATCGAGCGCTCGGTTCTGCCGGCCCCGGCGCCCGCCGCGCCGCAGATGAGCTACCGCCCGGACCGCGAATATCGTCAGGACGGGCGGGGCTATCCCAAGAAACGCAGGAAGAGCTTTCTGGAAGAGCTGTTCGATTGAGAAAAAGGCCGGTCCCGATGGGGGCGGCCTTTTTTTATGAAAAATAACGTTGCAAGCCGTCTATCCAGATCGATGATCTCATTTGTCCGCCAGACCAGATAGTTCGATCATGCGCTCGTTGTAATGTTTCGTATATTCATATGATCCCAACTGAAAGCAGCGCCGATCCGATCCGTAGACATCGGATGTGCCCTCAATCGCACGTATTCCGTTTCTCCTGACGAGTTCGCCGTATGTGCGATCGAAGTCCAATTGCCCAATTCTGTGCGTGGAAACGAGAAGAGTGATCCCGTTTATGCCCAGAAACCGCCTGTCGCCGGTCTTGGCCGCCAAATCAGCCTCACGATGTGGATCTGCCCCAGCCTTAACATCCTCAAGCTCGCAACCCAAAGCTTTGATGGAATCGGTATATACCTGCTTCGCAGCGTCTGATGGATCGCCCGAATTTTTCGAACAGGCGGTCATCATAAGCATTGCGAGGGCGGTGTATCTCAATGCGCCGCGCCCCAACTCGGGCCGGTGCCGATTTCCACGCCCAGCGGTACGGACAGGCTGACCATCGGTTCGGCGGCGTTTTCCATGACCTGGCGGATCACCTTGCTGGCGGCCTCGACATCGGCTTCGGGCAGTTCGAACACCAGTTCGTCATGTACCTGCAGCAACATGCGCACGCGCGGCAGGCCGGCGGCTTCGAGTGCCGGGCCCATGCGGGCCATCGCCCGCTTGATGATGTCGGCGCTGGTGCCCTGGATCGGTGCGTTGATCGCGGCGCGCTCGGCGCCCTGCCGTTCGTGCTGGACCGGTGCCTTGATGCGCGGGAACCAGGTCTTGCGGCCGAACAGGGTTTCGGTGAAGCCGTTGGCCCGCGCCTTTTCCAGCGTCTCGTTGATATAGACGCTGATGCCGGGGAAGCGCTCATAATAGCGGCTGATCATGTCCTGCGCCTCGTCGGCGCTGATTTCCAGCCGGCCGGCCAGGCCCCAGCGCGAAATGCCGTAGAGGATCGCGAAGTTGATCGTCTTGGCGCGGCCGCGCGTGTCGCGATTGACCTCGCCGAACAATTCCATAGCCGTTCGGCTATGAATATCCTCGCCCTGTTCGAACGCGTCCTTGAGCGCGGGCACGTCGGCCATGTGTGCGGCCAGGCGCAGCTCGATCTGGCTATAGTCCGCCGCCAGGATGACATTGCCGGGTTCGGCGACGAAGGCATGGCGGATCTGCCGGCCGATCTCGGTGCGGATCGGGATATTCTGCAGGTTGGGATCGGTCGAAGACAGGCGGCCGGTCTGGGCGCCGGTCAGCGAATAGCTGGTATGGACCCGGCCGGTGTCGCGGTTGATCTGCTGCTGCAGCGCGTCGGTATAGGTCGATTTGAGCTTGGAAAGCTGGCGCCATTCCAGCACCAGTCCGCAAATGGCCGAGCCTTCGGCCTTGAGCTTCTCCAGCACGGTGACGTCGGTGGAATAGGTGCCGCTCTTGCCCTTCTTGCCGCCTTTGAGGCCCATCTCGTCGAACAGCACGACGCCGAGCTGCTGCGGCGATCCGATGGTGAAGGGATGGCCGGCGAGTTCGTGGATTTCGGCTTCCAGGCCGGCGATCGACTGCGAGAAGCTGCCCGAGAGACGGGACAGCGCTTCGCGGTCGACCTTGATCCCCTGCCGCTCCATGCCGGCCACCACCGGGATCAGCGGCCGATCGACCAACTGATAGACCCGCGTCGCGCCCTCGGCCGGCAGGCGGCCCGACAGCTTGTGCCACAGGCGCCAGGTGACTTCGGCATCCTCGGCGGCGTAGGCGGTGGCCTTGTCGAGCGGCACATGGGCGAAGCTGATCGCCTTCTTGCCGGTGCCGGTCACTTCCTTGAAGCTGATGCATGTGTGATTGAGGTGGACGCTCGCCGCCTCGTCCATGCCATGGCCGCCCAGCGACTTGCCGGCGTCGAGGTCGAAGCTCATCACCATCGAATCGTCGATCGGCGTCACCTCCAGCCCGACGCGAGCGAGGACGTTGAGGTCATATTTGATATTATGGCCGACCTTGAGCACCGCATCGTCGGCGAGCAGGGGCTTGAGCAACCGGATGGCGTCGTCGAGCGCGATCTGCTGCGGCACTTCGCCGAACATGTCGTCAGCGGAGCGATGGGCGAGCGGGATATAGCAGGCGCGGCCCGGCCCGGTGGACAGGCTGATGCCGACCAGGCCCGATTCCATGCTGTCGAGCGCATCGGTCTCGGTATCGACCGCGACCACGCCGAGCGCGCGGGCTTCGTCGATCCAGATCTGCAGCGCCTCGACCGTGGTGACGGTTTCATAGAGGGCGCAGTCGATCGGCGGATGCTCGACCTCGACCACCGGGGGCGGCGGTGGCGCGTCGGCGCTGCCGGTCGCAGCGGCCGTGCTGGCGACCGCAACCGTAGCGGCCGGCGCGCCCAGGCGGTTGAGCAGGGTCTTGAAGCCATGATGCGACAGGAAGGCCTGCAGCGGCTCCTTGGGAATGCCCTTCAAGGTCAGGTCGTCCAGCGGCTCGGGCAGGTCCATGCTGTCATGCAGCGCGACCAGCCGGCGCGACAGCCGTGCCATGTCGGCATGGGCGATGAGGTTTTCCTGCATCTTCGACTTCTTCATCGAAGGGGCCGCATCCAGCGCCGCTTCCAGCGTGCCATATTCGGTGATCAGCTTGGCCGCGGTCTTGGGGCCGATGCCCGGCACGCCCGGCACATTGTCGACGCTGTCGCCCATCAGCGCCAGCACGTCGCCCAATTGCTCGGGCAGCACGCCGAACTTGCCCATGACATAGTCGGCGCCGCGCCGCTCATTCTTCATCGTGTCGTACATGTCGACGCCGGGCTGGATCAGCTGCATCAGATCCTTGTCGGAACTGACGATGGTGACATGCCAACCGGCGCGCACGGCGGCCTGGGTGTAGCTGGCAATGATGTCGTCCGCCTCGAACCCGGCTTCCTCGATGCAGGGGAGGGAGAAGGCACGGGTGGCGTCGCGGATCATCGGGAACTGGGGGACCAGATCCTCGGGCGCGGGCGGCCGGTTCGCCTTATACTGATCATACATGTCGTTGCGGAAGGTGTGGCTGCCCTTGTCTAGCACAACGGCCAGATGGGTCGGTCCCTCCGCCTTGCCCAGCTCCTCGGCCAGCTTCCACAGCATGGTGGTATAGCCATAGACGGCGCCGACCGGCTGGCCGTGCTGGTTGGTGAGCGGCGGAAGCTGGTGATAGGCGCGGAAGATATAGCCGCTGCCGTCGACCAGATAGAGATGATTCTGCTGAGACATGGGGCAGGGGATAGCGGGGATTGGCGCGCCGCTCCAGTGCCCGACGCTTATACCCCGCCGCTCTCGCCGCTGGTCGGGATTGTCGTTTCGTCGGCGCGCCGGCCGCTCAGCAAATGGCCGACCAGTAGTACCGGCATCAGCACGGCCATGCCGATGAAGATCGCCATCAGCCGCTCGACGCCCGGTTCCAGCACCAGCTGGTCATAGCGGTCGGGCACCAGCATCACCAGCACCGCCAGGGTGAACTGGGTGCCGACATAGCGATGGGTCGGGTCGCCATTTTCCAGATGTCGGCCCAGCATCACGCCGATCGCGGTGGCGCCGAGCAGCAGCGTCATATTGTCGGCGCCCGCGACCAGGAAGAAGGCGGCGAACAAGGCGCCGCCGATGCAGCCGATCATGCGTTGCAGGATGCGCTGGCTGACCGGGGCGAGGCCACTCGACCCGATGCCGGTGACCGGCAGCAGCATGACCGCCATGATCATGATCGCCCCCTGCGCCAGCGCGGGCACAGGAATCCAGGCGTTGAGCGCGACCAGTAGCGCCAGCGCCACGCCGGCCTGCAGCGCATGGCGCAGCGAATCCCCGTGCCAACCCGCACCGGTCGCGGCGGGCGTGCGCTTGGCTGGCCAGCGGCGGCGCAGGGTCAGGGTGGAGGCGAGGCTGACGATCAGGCTGGCGGCGATGCCGGCCAGCGTTTCCAGCACGCGGGTCTGGACGAATTCGGGCAGGGCGATCGCGGGATGCTCGATCTTGTCGAGCACGACCATCGCATAGGTCAGGCCGAAGAAGAGCCAGGCATAGGAGCGGCGCGAGGTGATCGCGGCATAGAGGCTGATCGTTCCCATCAGCGCCAGCGCTGCTGCGGCAGCGGGCCAGTAGCCGACGATGAAGGGCGCGCTGCCGAGTGCGATCAGGCCGCCCGCGACCGTACCGACGATCCGCAGCACGCCGCGCGCCAGCGTCTCGGCGGCATGGCCGCGCATCACCATATAGCCGGCAAAGGCGGCCCAGGAAACATGGGTGGCGCCGAGCAGATGGGCGAGCAGGATCGCGCCCAGCACCGACAGCGCGCATTCCAGTTCATCGATGGTGCGCGGCGTCACCCGGTCGAGCAGCGAGGAAAAGGGGCGCGGCATAGGAACTTAGTGCCGCAGCGGGACAGTAAAGGCCAGTGCGGGATATTTGCTGCTTCCTATCCGTTTCGTTGCGCTGGAAACAGATTGGGAAGGGGAGGGCATGTGATGCGGGCATGGGGCGCGGCGATGCTGCTGGCGATGGCGGCGCAGTGTGGCGTAGCCTGGGCGCAGGACGCGCGGGAATTCTGCGCCGACCGGCCGGGGCTTGATACCCCGCCCTGCACCATGGCGCCGGGCAAGGTGCAGGTCGAACTGGGGCTGGGCGACTGGACCCGCGAGCAGGATGGCGAGAGCCGTGTCGACACTGTGAACTTCGGTGACGCGCTGCTGCGCATCGGCCTGACCGACAGCATGGAAGCGCAACTGGGCTGGACCGCCTTTGGCCATGTGCGCACGCGCGATCGGGTAACCGGCGCGGTCAAGACGGACAATGGCATCGGCGACATGCGCGTCGCGCTGCGGCAGAATTTGCGCCATCCGGATGGTGCGGGCTTTTCGATCGCGGTCATGCCCTATGCCAGCCTGCCGACCGGCGGCGATGCGATCGGCGAGGGCGACTGGGGCGCCGGGATGCTGGTGCCGATCAGCTATGATCTGGGGCAGGGTTTCAGCCTGTTGGCGACGCCGGAAGTGGACGCGGCGGTCGATGAGGATGGCGATGGCCGGCATCTGGCCTATGGCAGCGTCGCGGGACTGGGCTTCGATATCAGCGACAGCCTGTCCGGATCGATCGAAGCGTCGCTGATGCGCGACGATGATCCTGATGGTCATGCCACCCAGGCGCTGGCCGGGCTGTCGCTGGGCTGGCAGGCGGGCGACGACATGCAGTTCGATGCCGGCGCCAATCTGGGCCTCAACCATGACAGCCCCGACGCCGAACTCTATGTCGGCGTCGTGCGGCGTTTCTAACCTCAGCGCTTCTCGTGATTGGCGACCACGGCCTTCGCGACGGCCTGCATCAGCTGCCAGCGTTCCGGGATCGACACCGTCGTGCTGCCGATCATCACCGCCACGGCATAGCTGGTGCCGTCCGGCGCGGTCATGATCCCGACATCGTTGAAGCCGGTCGATCGTGGCGGCAGATCCTGTCCGGTGCCGGTTTTGTGCAGATAGGTCCAGCTATGGGGAACACCGCCCTTGATCCGCTGTGGCCCGGTCTTGGCTTCTTCCATGATCCCCATCAGGAGGCGCGCGGAGGCTGAGGACAGCATGTCGCCTTCCTTGAGCTTGGCCAGCGCCTGCACGATCGACGCCGGCGCGGCGCCATCGGGCGGGCTGGCGAGATAATTGTCGAGCGCCTTCTGCCGGACCGACATGGGGAGCGCGGCGCGGGCGGCGTAGAAATTGCGGCCGATCGAATAATCCTGCCGCCAGTCGAGGCCGGCGGTGGTCGATTGCAGCAGGCGTTCGCCCGGACCAAAGCGGATATTGGCGATGTGGCGGCGTGCCAGATAGCCGCGCACCGCGTCCGGCCCGCCGACGGCGCGCAGCAGCGTGTCGTTGGCGGTATTGTCGCTCTGCGTCATCGCGCGGCGCATCAGGTCGGAATAGGTTGTGGTCCAGCCGGTCGCACCCACCATCGCCGCGCTCGGCTGGTGGAACAGGGTCAGATCTTTCTTCGTGATGGTGGTCGAATCCGCCAGGCGGATCTTGCCGCGATCGACCGCGTCGAGGAAGGTCATCGATACCCACAGTTTCGACACGCTTTGCTGCGGGAACAGGGCATTGCCATTATAGGCGACGGTCCAGTCCGAATTGACCCGGCGCACCGCGATGCCGACCTTGCCCCGGAAGCTCTGGCCCAGATTCTGGATCACGCTGACAAGCGCGGGCGAGGGCTGCTCGCGCTGGTCGATATCCTTGTAGGGGGCGGGGGGATTGGCGACCTGCTTGATCGGCCAGGTGTTGGTCGTGGGCTGCACGGTCTGGCGCGGCGGATTATTCGGTCGCGCGCTACTGGCCTGGGCACCCGGCTGGGGTGGCGCGCCGACGCAGGCGGACAAGGCAACCACCGCAAGCACAAGGCGCGACGAAACGCGCCTGCTATCTTTCGAACTCATCACTAACCCCGCACTTCAAGTCGTTACAAGGCGCGGTGACCCGTATTGCAGGCAAGGACGATGCGACGAATGATTCCGGATTTGCGGTGTAAGGAGTCTGAACGGCGGAACGGCGCTCAGTTGCGGTTCAGCGGCGGGACGGCAATAGGGAGCGGATGACGGATGGACTGATGGATCGACGCGGCCTGCTCTGCGGCGCGGGCGCACTGGCGGCAGGGTGGGCGATGCCGGCACTGGCGGCGGATTTTGCCTCGCGCCGGATCATGGTGACGGTGCGCGGCAGCGGCCGGGACGTGCTGCTGATTCCCGGCCTTGCCAGTGGTCCGGGCATCTGGAACGGCGTGACGGGGCAGATGCCCGGCTATCGCTGGCATCTGGTCCATGTCCGCGGCTTTGCTGGCCTTGCTGCCGACGCCAATGGCAGCGGGCCGGTGGTGCAGCCGGTGGCGGACGAGATTGCCCGCTATATCGCTGCCGCCGGATTGCGGCGGCCGGCGGTGGTCGGGCACAGCATGGGCGGCACGCTGGCGATGATGCAGGGCCTCAAAGGCCTCGCCAGCCGGGTGATGGTGGTCGACATGCTGCCCGCCGGCGCGGCGATGGTCGGCGGCACCGCCAATGGCATGGGCTATCTGGCCGACCAGCTCAGCCAATATTTCACCGGCACGGCGGCCGGGCGCCGCTACCTCGCCCAGATCGTCGCGCAGGCGCCGGGGGCGGAGGGCAGCAATCCGGAGGTGATCGCCACCGCGCTGCGCGACCTGGCCAATACCGATCTTGGCCCGCAACTCGGCCGGATCGGGGTGCCGATGTCGGTGGTCTATGCCGTCGGCGCGGACCAGGCCCAGTCGGTCGAGATCACCCGCCGCTTCCGGGCCGCCTATGCGGCCAAGAAGGACGCGAAGCTGATGCCGATCGGGCCGAGCGGCCATGTCGTGATGGCCGACCAGCCGACCCGGTTCAACGCGGCGCTGGGCAATTTCCTCAAGGGCGTTTGACCTCGATCAAAGCGCCGGTCTGGATCGGCGCTAATTTGGTCGGCGAGACGACGCCCCTGGCGTTTGCTCCTCCTCCCTTCAAAGGCGCGGCTGCCCGGCCGCGCCTCTTTTTTGGTCAGGGCGCCAGGACCGTGTCGACCGCTTGCGCCAGCGTCTCGGGATAGTCGAGCGTGTAGTGGAGGCCCCGGCTTTCCTTGCGATGGAGCGCCGAGCGGACCACCAGCCGGGCGACTTCCAGCAGGTTGCGCAGTTCGATCAGGTCCGGCGTGACCCGGAAATTGCCGTAATATTCATCGACTTCCTTCGACAGCAGGTCGATGCGATGCTGGGCGCGCTCCAGCCGCTTGGTGGTGCGGACGATGCCGACATAGTCCCACATGAAGCGGCGGATTTCCTTCCAGTTGTGCTGGACGATGACTTCCTCGTCGCTGTTGGTGACGCGGCTTTCGTCCCACGGCCGGATCGGCGGCGGGGCGGGCAGTTCGTCCCAATGGGCGCGGATATGCTTGGCCGCAGCCTCGCCGAAGACGAAACATTCGAGCAGCGAGTTGGAGGCGAGGCGATTGGCGCCGTGCAGGCCGCTTTCGGTCACTTCGCCGGCGGCATAGAGGCCGGGCAGGTCGGTGCGGCCATCCAGGTCGATGATGACGCCGCCGCAGGTATAATGCTGCGCCGGGACGACCGGGATTGGTTCCTTGGTGATGTCGATGTCGAGATCGAGCAGCCGGGCATAGATGGTCGGGAAATGCTGCTTCACGAACTCGGGCGGCTTGTGGCTGATGTCGAGATGGACATAGTCGAGACCGAGGCGCTTGATCTCATGGTCGATAGCGCGGGCAACCACGTCGCGCGGCGCCAGTTCGGCGCGGGCGTCGAAGCGGGGCATGAAGCGCTCGCCACCGCCGGGCACGCCGGGCGGGAGCTTCAGGTGGCCGCCTTCGCCGCGCACCGCCTCGGTAATCAGGAAATTCTTGACCTCCAGATTATAGAGGCAGGTGGGGTGGAACTGGTTCATCTCCATATTCGACACGCGGCAGCCCGCGCGCCAGGCCATGGCGATGCCGTCGCCGGTCGCGCCACGCGGCGCGGTGGAGAAGAGATAGGTGCGGCCTGCGCCGCCGGTGCAGAGGATGGTCGCGCGGCCAAGGATGGCGTCGACATGGCCGGTCTGCTTGTTGAAGGCATAGACGCCCCAGACATGGCCGTCGCCCGAATAGCGCTCGCCATGGCGCGAGGTGATGAGGTCGACCGCGACCATATCCTCCACCAGGGTGATGTTGGGATTGGCGCGCGCGGCCTTGAGCAGCGCGACCTGCACGGCATGGCCGGTGGCGTCGTCGACATGAACGATGCGGCGATGGCTGTGGCCACCCTCGCGGGTCAGGTGCCAGCGTTCGCCGAACTCGTCGCCATCCCCCTCTTCATTGGGATTGAAGGGCACGCCCAGTGCCGCCAGCCGCTCGATCGCGGCGGGGGCTTCGGAGACGACAAACTCGACCGTGTCCTGATCGTTGAGGCCGGCGCCCGCGACCATCGTGTCATGGACATGGGCCGCGAAACTGTCACCCGCGTCGAGTACCGCGGCAATGCCGCCCTGCGCCCAGTTGGTCGACCCGCCATCCAGCGCCCCCTTGGCCAGCACCACCACCTTGCGGTCCTGCGCGAGGTTGATGGCGGCTGTCAGCCCGGCCGCGCCGGAACCGATGATGACGACGTCATGGGTGATGGTGGGCATGAACTGGCCTTCTATTTCCCAATATCCGTTCGCCCTGAGCGAAGTCGAAGGGCCAAGCCGAACGCAGTGAGGTTTTGCCTTCGCTACGCTCAGGCGTGGGCTTCGACAAGCTCAGCCCGAACGGAGACTTTTGGTCACGCCGCCGCCGTCAGGTTGAGGAAGACATCCTCCAGGTCGGGGTCGCGGGTTACCACGTCGACGATTGCGAGGCCGCCGGCCTGCACCGCGCTCAGCACCTGGCCCGCATTGGCGCGGTTCTTCATATAGGTTATGGTGAGGGTGCGCTCGTCGGTCAGTTCGACCTTCTCGAAGCTGGGGTCGCTGGGCGGCGTGGCGATGTCGCGGTCGACCGTCACCTGCACCACCTTTTCCTGCGCCATCGCGATCAGCTCGCGGGTCGGCTTGTCGGTGATGACCCGGCCATGGTTGATGATGCCGATGCGGTCGCACAGCTCCTCGGCCTCTTCGAGATAATGGGTGGTGAGGACGATCGTCACCCCCATGGCGTTGAGTTCCTTCACATAGGCCCAGAGCTGCTGGCGCAGTTGCACGTCGACGCCGGCGGTGGGTTCGTCCAGCACCAGGATCGGCGGCGAATGGACCATCGCCTTGGCCACCAGCAGCCGGCGCTTCATGCCGCCCGACAGGGTGCGGGCATAGGCATTGGCCTTGTCCTCCAGATGGACCGCGCGCAGCAGTTCCATCGAGCGGCGCCTGTCCTTGGGCACGCCATAATAGCCGGCCTGGTTCTCCAGCGTCTCGAACGGGGTGAAGAAGGGATCGAACACGATCTCCTGCGGCACGATGCCGATGCTGTTCTTGGCATTGCGCGGATTGGCGTCGATGTCGAAGCCCCAGATGCTCGCCGATCCGCTGGTCTTGTTGACGAGGCCGGCGAGGATGTTGATCGTGGTCGACTTGCCCGCGCCATTGGGGCCGAGCAGGCCATAGATCTGGCCGCGCGGGATGGTGAGGTTGATCCCGTCGAGCGCGCGCTTGCCGCCCTTATAGACCTTGGTCAGGTCGCGGATCTCGATGGCGGCTTGCGCAGGCTGGTCGGTCATGGCTGATCTCTATGGGGATCGAAGCGGGGGAAGGGAAGGGGGCGTTCCCCGATTGGCGACCTTGATTCACCTTTCAGGCCGCTTCGACCCGAAAGGATCAAGGTCTTGAACGAGGCGACAGTCGAAAGTTCACAGTGTCGTGCGTCGCGATTTCCGGGCGATTTTGGCAGAAACGCGCCGGTGAAGCGGCAGGGTGGCCACACCCAAGCGACAGCCAGCCGGCATTTACCGACCGATCGCCCCCCTGCGCTGGCGCAGATTACGCTCGATATTGGCACGCGGCTCGAACCGATCAGCAAGCGGCGGACAGCTTCATGCCAGACCACCCAATGCCAGCGGGCCGGCATGTCGTAAGCGGGTCAGCTTTCGATCAGGTCGAGATAGGCGACGACATCATTGTCGGTGGCAAGGAACAGGCCGTCCTGCACCTCCTGCGGCTGTTGCTCGGCGACGCGCAGGGCTTCGCTCAGGGGGCCATACAGGATCGTCATCGCCGCGCCGTCGTCGCCCAGATGATAGAGGCGGACGGTCGCGCTGTCATAGGTGGTGCGCATCGCTCTTCCCTAACAGATCAGCGCGGCAAAGTCAGCGCCGGTCCTTGATCTTCATGCTGGGGGCAAGCTGGTTCTGGCCGATCCGGACGACATCGTCGGTGAAATTGGCGACGAAGGTCGAGCCGCGCGCCAGGCCCGGCACGAAGCCGGCCTTGTTCCCTTCGATCACCAGGGCGCTGCTGTCATTCTCGCGCCCTTCCGGTGCGACGGTGATGAAGGCCGACCAATTATCCTTGTCCTTGCCCTGCACCATGTCGTTGCCGACGATCTGGCCGCTGGCCCCATTGCTGAGGTCGATCATGTAATTGGTGAGATGGCCGCCGCTGTCGTCGAAACTATTGTCGCGGATATCGACCTGTGCCGCGCGGCTCTTGAGATAATGGCCGCCATCGCCCTGGTCGAAGCGCGAACGGGTGACGGTGAGGCGCGCAACCCGGCCGATATAGATGCCATGGGCGCAGTCGAGATCGCGGTCGCAACGACCCAGATGGCGGAAGGTCGACTTGTCGATCATGACCGTGGCGCCGCGATCCTCATTGCTCAATATGCCCTGCTCGCTGTTGCGGAACAGGCTGTTGCTGACGGACAAATTGCCCTTTTCCAGGCGGATGCCCGACCCATTGCCGTCGGGGACACGCAGATTCTGGAAGATCAGACCATCGACCATGGTCGCGCGGCCACGCAGCACCAAAGCCGCTTTCCCTTCGCAGATCGTCCCGTCGAAGATCGCGCTGCCCGGCGTTGCCGCCTTTATCGTCACCTCGCCGCCATTCTGCACCGCGCACTGGCGATAAGTGCCCGGCGCGACGATGACCGTGCCCTTGCCATCGCCGATCGCGCTGATCGCATCGGCGAGCGAGGCAAAGCCCCGTCCATTTTCGGCAAGGGTGAACGGGGCCGGCGCGCTCTGGGCAAAGGCCGACGCGGTGATAGCTGCGGACACCAGCAGCAGGGTCGAGAGGATGCGCATGGCCGGGACGATAGGCCGATATCGGGCCAAGGCCAAGGCGCCTGCGCAACCCGATCGCGCCTGCCCCGCTATGGGACAAAAAGGATGGAGAGAGGTCCGGATCAGGGTCATCATCGGGTCATCCTGGCGAAGTTCATACCGTTCATACGGCGCAAAAGCGGACGAAAATGGCGCTCATGCGCCTGTGACGCGCCGCTCATGCGCCAGTCGGGTCAGGCCGGCGCGCCTCCAGGGTCACAGTCGCGCGCCTGTGACGCATCAGCGACGCGACTGGGTGGTCACGGCCCGCGCCGCCGGATCGGTGAAGGGATCGGCCAGACTCTGGGCATGGAGGGCAAGCGCGCGCGCCCAGGTCCGATCGAACGGCGTGCCGACCAGTCGCTTGCGGAGGCGATGCGCGCTGGCGGGCGACATGCCGGCCGCCCGTGCGGCCTGTGTCACATTGCCGGTCGCCAGCAGACTGGTGAGAAAGAGCCTCTGCCGTTCCGGCGTCCAGCGGACAGGCTCGACAGGAAGGCTGTGGGGCGGGATCGCGCCGGGCGCGGGCGGATTGGGGCCGTACTGTTCCATCGACAAGGATAGATCAGACGAAATCCTATTTTGGAAGGGGAAAGAGGCACGTGCCCTTGATGGGGCAGTCGAGCGGAGGGGCGGCGGAAGCGGCTCCTGCTTTCGGATGTTTCGAACCTCGTTCCGCTACCGCTCCGCAATGCCTCATTCGACCGCCAGCCTCTGAAACGGGGGCCAGCACTCGGCTTCTACCTCGCCCCGTTGCCTTCTCCATCGTGGCACAGTGTCACGATGGCGTCCTACCGGCAGCCTGAAAGGATGATGCCGGACCATTCCCATCGGTGTCATGAGACCATATGCCCCAGATGTCTGTAATCGGCCGCGATCGGGCTTGCCTCTTTCAGGCGCCGGCCGGGCTGCGGGTGATGCGCATATGGTGGCGTTGACGGGCGTGGGCGGGTTCCTGGTCGCCCAATATCTCTTCGGTCAGCGAAACATGGGCAAGGGTCAGCATCATGTCCATCAGCCGCTGCTCGGCCGGCGGCAGGGCGTCGATCGGGGAGCGGTCGAGATGGGTGAGGGCGGCGTCGAGCAGGGGCGCGGCCGCCGCGAAGAAGGCGGCGCGGTCGGCCGGGTCGGCATCGCCGCGCCGGGCGGCACGGGCGATCGATCCGTCGATCGCCCAGCGATCGGCAAAGGGGGCGAGTGCCTCGAAACCAGTGGGAAGGAGCGTGGTCATGCCATTGCCTCCGCCCGCGAGACGGGCGGGGGCGTAGCGCTGGCCCGTTCTGCTCTATAGGCCTGCACCCGTTCGTCGACGGCGTTGAAGAGGTGGCGGCAAAGCGCCTCCTGCGCCTGGAAATGGATATGTTTGAGCGCGCCGCTGTTGAGGCCGCGCTGCCCCGCCTCGATCACGTCGCGATCCTCGGCATGGATATCGCGGGCGCTGGCCATCGCATATTCGCGGGCATAGCGGCGGCTGGCGCAGTCATCCTTCCCCTTCCAGTAGAGGCGGATGACCCCGCGCGAGCGGCGGGCGTCGATCGGCCAGACGGTGTGGGAGAAGGGCTGGGCCGGCGATCCGAGGATGAAGAAATTGGGAAAGAGCGCGAGATAGTCCCGGCTGTGCGGGCCGGCGGTGCCGTCGGCCATGGCGAAGCGGGCGGCGCGGCCGAAGGATTGCGCCTGCACCGGCTTGGGCGCGGGATCGGGATTGGTCCAGATCGTCTGGGTGCGGTGGGGGCCATGAAAGCCCATCTTCACCGGATAGCCGAACGGATTATCCTCGCCCACCGCCGGTGCCCCGGAGCGGGGATGGATGAAGCGGAGATGGTAATTTTCCTGGAAATTGTCGTAGGTCAGCTTCCAGTTGGCGTCGATCTCATAGACATATTCGGAGAAGGTGGTGGCCTGCGCCGCGGGGAAGCCGTCGAGCATGGTCGCATAGGGGCCAAGATCGTCGCGCAGGCCTTTGTCCGGCGTGCCGAGATGGACGAAGATCAGCCCGCCGCAGATGTCGAGCGCGACGCGGGGCAGGGCGCAGTCGGCCTTGTCGACGAAGAAACGATCGAAATCGGGGGCGGCGAGCAGCGCCCCATCGGTGCCGAACGACCAGCGATGATAGGGGCAGGAGAAGGTGCCGCACCTGCCGCTTTCCTCCTCGACCAACTGGGTACCGCGATGGGTGCAGACATTGTGGAAGGCGCGAATCTCGCCATCGCGGCCGCGCACGATCAGCAGCGACACATTGAGTGCCTCGATCTCGCGGCGGATGAAGCTGCCGCTGTCGGGCAGTTCGCAGACATGGCCGAGTTGAAGCCAGGAGCGGCGGAACACCGCTTCCCGTTCCAGGTCGAACCAGGCCGGATCATGATAGGGGGCGGCGGGGATCGGCGCGGTGCCGAGCCAGGCCAGACTGTCGTCGCTCATGCCCTGAAAGCCGGGCCGTTCGCCGTGCATCATCGCTCTCCGCTGTCTGTCTTTTCGACAGCATGAGCGGGTCAATCTGAATTTGCAACACTATTGTTGTAAATTGTATCAGTCGTCGGCGATACCGTCCCGGCGCAACACCCGCTGCTGTTCCTGGCGGAAGCGGGCGATGGTGGCTTCGGTGTCGAGATCGGGGGCGACGCGATGGCGAAAGACGCGCGGGCCGATCAGCGCGCTGGTGAGCAGCATCACGCAATAGACTTCAGCGTCGATCGGTTCGTCGGGGAAGGCGACGGCAAGGCTGGTGCCGATGCCCGATACCAGGGCGTCCCAATGCGGATAGCTGGCGCGGATGTCGCCGGGCGCGATGAAATCCTCGATCCACAGGGACATGATGGCGGGATTGTCGAGCACGAAGCGGGTGACATAATCGATCCGCGCCTGGCGCGGCAGTTCCGGGCGGAAGGCGGCGACGATCTGCTGCGAGGACCAGAGTTTCACCGCCGCGACCAGGGCGTCACGATCGGTGAAATGATAATAGATGGTGGTGCGGTTGACCCCGGCGGCGCGGGCGAGGGCGGACAGGGACAGCGCATCGATGCCGCGATCGGCGATCAGCCCGACCGCCAGCTCGATCAGCATCTGGTGGGTATCCTCGAAGGATTTGTAGCGGCGCTGCTGTGCGGTTTCGTCGGTCACGCCCCTTCGCCTAGACCCCGCCGGGCGGGGCGGCAAGCGGCGCGTGGGGCGGCGCCCGTGTCGCTTGAAATTTTCCCCCGTTCCGCCTATGTTTTGGCCATGGCCATTCTTCCGATCCTTGAGGCGCCCGATCCGCGCCTGCGTACCATCTCGACTCCCGTAGAGGCGATCGACGACGATCTGCAGCGTCTGATCGACGACATGTTCGAAACCATGTATGACGCGCCGGGCATCGGCCTGGCCGCGATCCAGGTGGGCGTGCCCAAGCGCATCCTGGTGATGGATTTGCAGGAACCGGAATCGGATGAGGAAGGCGCGCCGCCGGTCAAGAAGCCGATGGTGTTCATCAATCCGGAAATCCTGAAGGAATCGGACGAGCAGTCGGTCTATAACGAAGGCTGCCTGTCGGTGCCCGACCAGTTTGCCGAGGTGGAGCGCCCGGCGGTGATCCGCGCCAGCTGGATGGACCGCGACGGCCGCATCCATGAAGAACAGCTGGAAGGGCTGCTCGCCACCTGTCTGCAGCATGAGATGGACCATCTCGAAGGCGTGCTGTTCATCGACCATCTGTCGCGCCTGAAGCGCGACATGCTGCTCAAGAAGCTGAACAAGGCCCGCCGCGCGGCCTGAGTCTGATGGCGATCGGCATAGGCTTCTCCTGAGGGAGGAAGTCTATGCCGAGTCGCTCGTCAAAGAAGAAGCCGTCTGCCCTGTTGCTGCCTGAACGTCGCTTGACCAGATCATGGAAGCTGACGGCGACATTTTCGTGCGCTGGGCCTACATAACGATGCTTGGCCGGCCGGCCGATGCGGAAGGGCTGGCCTTCTATCTCCGCAGGATGACCGAAGGGAAAAGCAAGGTCAGCGTCCTGAAGCAATTGAGCCGCTCGGCAGAAGGTCGGAGGCATGGTGTGCGTCTGGCCGGTCTCGATGGCGCAATTCGACGCGCTATGCTGGCGCGCGCGCCGATTATCGGCCTGGTTTTTCAGCGTATGCAACGCAATGGCATGAACCAGGCTTCTCAGGCGAGATAGAGCCGCGGCAGCCTGATCTGGTGATCACACTGCCGCGCGCCTTTCAGTTCAAGCCGTCGGTGTCCAGCGCATAGCCGGCCGAGCGGACGGTGCGGATGATATCGTGGCGACCGTCGACATTGATCGCCTTGCGCAGGCGACGGATATGGACGTCGACGGTGCGCAGTTCGATGTCGCTGTCCTGGCCCCAGACGCTGTCGAGCAGACGTTCGCGCGAGAAGACCCAGCCGGGATGCTCCAGGAAATGCTTCAGGAGGCGGAATTCGGTGGGGCCGAGCGGGATGACCTGGCCGCCACGGCGAACCTTGTGGCCGACCGTGTCCATCTCGACATCGGCGAAGGTCAACGTCTCGCCGGCCAGGGCCGGGCGAACGCGGCGCAGCACTGCGCCGACGCGGGCGACCAGCTCGCGGGGCGAGAAGGGCTTGGTGACATAGTCGTCGGCGCCGGTTTCCAGGCCGCGGACGCGATCCTCTTCCTCGCCGCGCGCGGTCAGCATGATGATCGGCACATTGGCGGTGCCGTTCATGCGGCGCAGGCGACGGCAGACCTCGATCCCCGACAGGCTTTCGACCATCCAGTCGAGCAGCACGATGTCGGGCGTGTTTTCCTGCGCCATCAGCAGCGCTTCTTCGCCGTCAACGGTATGGGCGACCTCGAAATCCTCACGCTTGAAATGCCAGATGAGCAGTTCGGCGAGCGCCGCGTCATCCTCCACCAACAGCATCTTCGCCCGCGCCATGCCTCAATTCTCCTGCTGCTGGGTGCCGCCGCGTTCGCGTTCGGGCAGGGTCTGGCCCGTTGCGGCATAATAGACCATCTCCGCGACATTGGTCGCATGGTCGCCGATGCGTTCGATATTCTTGGCGATGAACAGCAGGTGCGCGCACTCGCTGATCGTCTTGGGATTTTCGACCATATAGGTCACCAGCGTGCGGAATACGCTGTCGTAGAAATCGTCGACCACCTGGTCGCGCTCCACCACCGCCAGCGCCAGTTCGGCGTCGCGCGCGGCGAAGGCGTTGAGCACGTCATGCACCATCTCGGCCGCGACCTGGCCCATCGAGGGCAGCAGCGACACCGGTTCCAGCTTATGCTGATTGGCGGCGATCAGCGGCACGCGCTTGGCGATATTCTTGGCATAGTCGCCGATCCGTTCGACCACGCTGACGATCTTCAGTGCGGCGATCACGTCGCGCAGATCGTTGGCCATCGGCGCGCGCAGGGCGATGATCTGCACCACCAGCTTTTCGACTTCCGCTTCCAGCGCGTCGATGCGCTTGTCGTCGGCGACGACTTCGGCGGCGAGACGCTGGTCCTGACGCTGGAGCGCCAGCATCGCATTCTCGATCGCCGCTTCGGCGCGACCGCCCATTTCGGCGATCAGGCCACGCAGCCGGTCGATTTCCTCGTCAAATGCCTTGATCGTATGTTCAGCCATGTTTCTTCTCTCCGCAGGCATCGATCCTGCAGGGATCGATGCCGGAATCTCAAGTGACGCGCTTTCCAAGCCGCCAGATGCAAGCATCTGGCTCGAAAGCGCGCGGGCTTAGCCGTAGCGCCCGGTGATATAGTCCTTGGTCCGCTCCTGGCGCGGGTTGGTGAAGATGTCGCTCGTCACGCCATATTCGACCAGTTCGCCCAGGTGGAAGAAGGCGGTGCGCTGCGACACGCGCGCGGCCTGCTGCATGTTGTGGGTGACGATGACGATGCCATAGCGGCCGCGCAGTTCGTGGATCAGTTCCTCGATCTTGGCGGTGGCGATCGGGTCGAGCGCCGAACAGGGTTCGTCCATCAGGATGACTTCGGGTTCGACCGCGATGGCGCGGCCGATGCACAGACGCTGCTGCTGACCACCTGACAGGGCGGTGCCGCTGTCGTTGAGGCGATCCTTGACCTCGTCCCACAGGCCGGCGCGACGCAGCGACTTTTCGACGATCACGTCCATGTCCGCCTTGCCCGCGGCGAGGCCGTGGATGCGGGGGCCATAGGCGATATTTTCATAGATCGACTTGGGGAAGGGATTGGGCTTCTGGAACACCATGCCGACCCGCGCGCGCAGCTGCACCACGTCCATCGAGGGGGCGTAGATATCTTCGCCGTCGAGCGTGATCGTGCCTTCGACCCGCGCCGAGGCGACGGTGTCGTTCATGCGGTTGAGGGTTCGCAGGAAGGTCGACTTGCCGCAGCCCGACGGGCCGATGAAGGCGGTGACATGGTCCATGTCGACATCGATCGACACGCCCTTGATGGCCTGTTTCTCGCCATAGAAGACCTTGACGTCACGGGCCGTCATCTTCGGATTGGCCACGGCCAGGCTTTGCTGTTCTTCGGTCATGGGTGTGATTACCACCGTTTTTCAAACTTGTTGCGCAGGTAGATGGCGAGGCCGTTCATAGCGAGCAGGAAGACCAGCAGGACGATGATGGCGGCCGAGGTCTTTTCGACAAAGCCCTTGGAGACTTCGTCGGACCAGAGGAAAATCTGCACCGGCAGCACGGTGGCCGGATCGACAATGCCGCCGGGCGGCGTGGCGATGAAGGCACGCATGCCGATCATCAGCAGCGGTGCGGTTTCGCCGAGCGCGCGGGCCATGCCGATGATCGTGCCGGTGAGGATGCCGGGCAGGGCCAGCGGCAGCACATGCTGGAACACGACCTGGACCGGCGAGGCGCCGATGCCGAGCGCGGCGTCGCGGATGCTGGGCGGCACCGACTTGATCGCGTTGCGGCCGGCGATGACGATGACCGGCATGGTCATCAGCGCCAGGGTCATGCCGCCGACCAGCGCGGCCGAACGGGGCAGGTGCAGAAGATTGAGGAAGATCGACAGGCCGAGCAGGCCGAAGATGATCGAGGGCACTGCCGCCAGATTGTTGATCGACACTTCGATGATGTCGGTCCACCAGCTCTTGCGGGCATATTCCTCCAGATAGAGCGCCGTGGCGACGCCGATCGGGAAGCTGAGCACCAGCGTCACCAACATGGTCAGCAGCGACCCCTTGAACGCGCCCCAGATGCCGACCTGTGTCGGATCGGTGCCGTCGCTGGCGGTCAGGAAGCCCCAGTTGATGCCGGTCGAAATGCTGCCTTCGCTACGCAGCCAACCATAATTGGCTTCCATCTCGGGCGTGCCCTTGCTCTTGGCGGCAAGATCGAGCGCGGTGGACGCTGGAATATGGATCGTTTCGATGCGACCCAGAATCTTGGGATCGGCCTTGATCGCGTCACGGATGCTGGTCCAGGCGCTGGGCGAGATCATCGCGTCGGCATCCTTGCCCAATGCCTTCTGCGCGACGGTGCTGGTCACCATCGGCAGATTGGCGTTGGCCAGCGCTTCATCGGTGATGTTGGCCGGATCGAGCAGCAGCGGCGAGGCCGGGAAATCGACCTTGAGGGCGATTTCCGTGCGGGTGAAGCCGCGCATGCCATTGCCGACCATGGTGAAGAGCAGGAAGGCGAGGAAGGCGGCGCTGAGCAGCACGGCGGCCATGCCGGCGGCCTTGAAGCGGCGCTCGGCGGCATAGCGCCGGGCAATGCGCTTGCGCATGGCGTCCGACTTCCAGTCGGTGGGGAGGCGCTCCGAAGAGTTGGCAGCACTCATTATTCGTAAGCCTCGCGATATTTCTTCACGACCCGCAGGGCCACGATGTTGAGCAGCAGGGTGACGATGAACAGGACCAGACCGAGCGCGAAGGCGGCAAGCGTCTTGGCGCTGTCAAACTCCTGGTCGCCGGTCAGCAACTGGACGATCTGGGTCGTCACCGTGGTCACGCTGGCAAAGGGGTTGAGGGTGAGGTTGGCAGCCAGACCGGCGGCCATCACCACGATCATCGTCTCGCCGATGGCGCGGCTGACGGCGAGCAGCACGCCGCCGACGACGCCGGGCAGGGCGGCCGGGATCAGCACGCGGCTGATCGTCTCGCTGGTGGTGGCGCCCATCGCCAGGCTGCCGTCGCGCATAGACTGCGGCACGGCGGCGATGCTGTCATCGGCCATGGAGGAGACGAACGGGATGATCATCACGCCCATGACGAGGCCGGCGGCCAGCGCGCTTTCCGAAGAGGCGCCATGGATGCCGATCATCACCGCAAAGTCGCGCAGGGCCGGCGCAATGGTGAGCGCGGCGAAATAGCCATAGACGACCGTGGGCACACCCGCGAGCATCTCCAGCGTGGGCTTCATCCACTTGCGCACCGTCGGGCTGGCATATTGGGTGAGGTAGATGGCGCTCATCAGTCCGAGCGGGATGGCGACGATCATGGCGATGATCGCGCCGATGAAGATCGTGCCCCAGAAGAGCGGTACCGCGCCGAACGCATCCTCATTGCCATAGCCCATGGCGGCGGATTGCGGGCTCCATTTGGTGCCGAACAGGAAATCGATCGGGTTCACCATGGAGAAGAAGCGGAAGCTTTCCCACAAGAGCGAGGCGACGATGCCGAGCGTGGTGATGATCGCGATCAGCGAGGCGATCAGCAGCGTTGCCATGACCAGTCGCTCGACCCGCGTGCGGGCACGGAAGTCCGGACGGACGCGGGTGAAGGCATAGGCGCCGCCGGCAAAGGCGAGCACCAGCGCCAGCACCGCGCCGGCAATGCCATAATGGCTGAGCGCGGTGCGATAGGGTTCGACCAGCGCGTTGGCGGCCGGGTTGAAGGCGCCGGCCTGCGCGCCGGTGGCGATCGCCCGAGCCTCGCCGAGGATGGCGGAGCGCGAGAAGCCGTCCATCGGCAGGCTCTGCGCCGCCGGGTCGGCCAGGACCGACTGGGTGACGAGGCCGGGCGAGACATTGGCCCAGACCGCCAGGAAGATGCCGGCGGGGATCAGCGTCCACAGCGCGACATACCAGCCATGATAGCCGGGCAGGCTGTGTACCGCGTCGCGGCGACCGCTGGCGCGCGCCACGCCGGCAAGGCGTAGCGCACGGGCGCGGGCGCTGACCCAGGCGATCGCGCCCAGGCCCGCCAGCAGCAGGAGGATTGCAGGACCGGTCATGATGCCCTTACTTCAGCTGCGAACCGTCGAGGACAGTCAGCGACTTGACGACTTCGGCGCTCTTCTTGCGCACGTCTTCCGGCGCCGCGACCATGCCGCGCTTGGTCAGCGCGCCGTCGGGGTTCCAGTTGGCGGCGAAGGTGTCGAGGAAGCCCTGCAGGCCACGGATCGCCTGCATATGCGCCTTCTTCACATAGATGTAGAGCGGGCGGGCGCCGGGATATTGGCCGGTCGAAACGGTCTCGTAGCTGGCTTCGATGCCGTTGATCGGCACATCCTTCAGCGTGTCCTTATTCTCTTCCAGGAAGCTGTAGCCAAAGACGCCGACGGCGTTCGGGTTGGCGCCCAGCTTCTGGACGATCAGATTGTCATTCTCGCCCGAGTCCACATATTTGCCGTCCTCGCGGATGCGGGTGCAGGTGGCCTTGAACTCGTCCTCGCTCTTCTTCTTGAGTTCTTCCATTGCCGGGTCGGTCTCGCAACCCTTGGTCAGGATCAGTTCGGCGAGCGAATCGCGGGTGCCGCTGGTCGAGGGCGGGCCGAATACCGAGATGGCGATCGCGGGCAGGCTCGGGTCGACATCCTTCCAGGTCTGGGCCTTGTTCGGGCCCTTGCCATAGGGATTGGCGGCCAGCGCCTCATAGACGATCTTGGGGGTGAGCTTCAGGCCGGGGCCTTGCTTCGATTCGGCGAAGGCGAGGCCGTCGACGCCGACCTGGATCTCGACGATGTCCTTCACGCCATTGCTCTGGCACTGTTCGAACTCGGCCTTCTTCATGCGGCGCGAGGCATCGGCAATGTCGGGATGCTGGGCGCCGACGCCGGCGCAGAACAGCTTCATGCCACCGCCGGTGCCGGTCGATTCGATGATCGGCGACTTCATGCCGGGATTGCCCTGCACGAACAGTTCGGCGACCGCGGTGGCGAAGGGATAGACGGTGGAGGAGCCGACCGCGCGGATCTGGTCACGGGTCGCGCTGGCGCCGCCGCCCGACTGGTCGCCGCAGCCGGCAAGCGAAAGAGCGGCCACAGCGGTCGCGGCGAAAAGGGCGAATTGCTTCACGGAAACCTCCAACTAACAGGCCGCGATTCGCAATGTCGCGCCCCTCAAGGAGGCGCCTAGCCGCGGACCATCGCGCCTTTGTGACAGTCAGATTGCATTTTCATGACATAGGACCCGGATTGCGTCCCCGGAGTGAAATTTTCTTACGCCTTGGCGCGGGGGACGGCCCCATCCACGGAGGCGCCGGGCAGCAAGATGCTGACATTGGTGCCCTTTCCAAGAACGCTGGAAATATCCAGCCGGCCACGATGTCGTTCGACAATATGTTTGACGATGGCCAGGCCCAGGCCGGTGCCGCCCATCGCCCGGCTGCGTCCCGAATCGACGCGATAGAAGCGTTCGGTCAGGCGGGGGAGGTGATCGGGACCGATGCCCTCGCCCTCGTCCGCGACCGACAGGCGTACCATGCCGCTTGGCCCTTCACCCAGGGTGACATGGATCGGCGTACCGGGGCGGCCATATTTGACCGAATTGCCGACGAGATTGTGGATGAGCTGCGACAGCTGGGCGCGGTCGCCCTGGATCGCGGGCAGACCGGGGGTGATCTCCATTTCCACCTCGCGGCCGCGATCGCCATTGCTGGTGCGGAACACGCCGACCACTTCGGCGGTCAGTTCCGACAGGTCGACCGCGGCTTCGGGCAGGCGATATTTCTCCGCCTCGATCCGGCTCAATGAGATGAGATCATCGATCAGCCGCTGCATCCGGCGCGCTTCGCCGTCCATGATCTTGAGGAAGCGCTTGCGGGTTTCGATGTCCTTGCCCAGTTCCGGGTCGGCCAGCGTCTCGATGAAGCCCAATATGCCGGCCAGCGGGGTGCGCAGTTCATGGCTGGCATTGGCGACGAAATCGACGCGCATCCGCTCGGCCGCATAGGTGCCGCTATGGTCGACCAGATGGACGAGGCGGCGCATGTCGCCGACTGCGCCCACCGAAGCGATGCGCATCTGCCAGCGCTGTTCGCGGGTGCCCAGGCCCACCAGTTCGATCATGACCGGTTCGGCCAGTGGTGCAACGCTGGCCAGCCGTTCGGCGGCGGCGGGGTGGCGGATGGCGATGCGCGCATCCTCCCCCTCGATATGGCTGCCGAGCAGGCGTTTGGCGGCCTGGTTGGCATGGACGATCCGGCCCCGCTCGACCAGCATCAGCGGATCGGAAATGGCTTCCAGCAGGCCGGGAAAATCGGGATGGGCGAACAGGTCGGGCGCATCGAGCGCGATCGTCGGCATGTCGCGGCCGACGGGCACGCCCTCCGCCGTGATGACCAGCACGATCAGGCCCGCCAGCACCGGCAGGGCGATGGCGAGCGGCGATCCGCCGAGAATCAGGGCACCGCCCGTGCCGAGTAAAAGCACGGCCAGCGAGGCCGTAATCTGAGAAATAGTCAGTCGATTCATGGTTACCGTGCTGGATTTTGCGCGCATTTGCTGCGATGGCTAGAGAGAATAGCGCCCATTATTTACGCTTTGGCAAGCGCGATAGCGGAACATTGTGACATGAGCGAGCTGATCCCCGGACAGGAAAGCGTGGAGCCTGAAAAGGCGACGAACGATGCCGTCGTGCCCGATCTGGCGGTTCCTTCGCGGCGCCAGTTGCTGATGGGCGGGGCTGTCGCGGCGTCGGCGATCGTGTCGATCAGGCCGGCGCTGGCGAATACGGCCGCTTCGGTCCTCAACTGCACCATTCCCGTGCCTGATCCGTCGCGTTCGGGCAATTATATCGCGCCCAACGGCCAGATGGTGCCGGCCGGCACCCCCGGCGCCTTTCCCGCGACGGGGCGCAATTATACCGGTGAGCAGGTCAAGCAGGCGCTGCGTGGACGGCCGCTGCCCGGCACCAGCTATGAACAGAATCAGGCCTATCTGAACTATATTCGTCGGTTGCAGTCGGGACAGAGCGGCTTCACCTGTTTCGCATCGCTGCAAATGCCACGCTAAGCCCCAAAGCTGCGTCGAACTGAAAGAACCGATTACGGGTCGCCCGCGTTGACGGCGTCGAAGCATCGACAGTTCCGTCGAGCGCAAGGGCGACACCATGTTCCATGCACGCCAGGTGGCGGCACATTCTCCATTCGCGGTCGTCTATCTCTATCGCCCCGGTGACGGGGGGCTGGACCGGGTCGCGATCCAGCTTGCCAATCATCTCCATCGGCGCGGCCTGCGGGTCGAATTGTGGCTGGCGCATCTGGACGGGCCGCTGGCCGGGATGATCGACCCGGCCCTGACGGTTCGCCGTGTCTGTGCGCCGCGCTGGGTTCGGCGGCTGTCGATGATCGCGCAATTCCTGCCGCTGGCCGCGATGGTGCGGCGCCATCGGCCCGATGTCGTCTATTCGGCCGGCAACCAGAGCAACATGCTGGTCGCGGCTGCAACGGTGGGCACGCAGACCCGTGCGGTCGGCCGCATTTCCAACCCGATCGTCCGGCCGGGGCAGCAGGGCCTGTCCGCGTGGGCGCGCAAGACCCGGTTTCGCGCGATTGCCAGGGCTTGCAGCATGACCATCGTCATGGGCGAGACCGATCGGCAGTTGCTGGCGGAGGAAGGGCCGCTTGGCGGTCGCGACGTTCGGCTGATGCCGCGTCCCACCGTCACCCGGCTGATGGAGCAGGCCTGCAACGATCGCGGTGTCGTCTGTTGCCCGCAGCGCCCGGCACAATTGCTGATGGTCGGGCGGCTGGCGCCGCAGAAGGACCAGGCGACCGCGCTCGCCGCGCTGGCGCAATTGCGGGATCGCGATTGGCGGCTGCGCATCGTCGGGCAGGGGCCGCTGCGCGCGCAGCTGGAGGCGCAATGCGTGCGGCTGGGCCTGTCGGACCAGGTCGAGTTTCTGGGCTTCGTCGATTGCCCGCACCGCATGGCCAGCCTGTTTGCCGAGGCGGACCTGCTGTTGCAGCCGTCCTGCTGGGAAGGATTGGCCGGCACGATGATCGAGGCGCTGGGCTGTGGCGCGGGCGTGGTGGCGACCGATTGCACCCGCAATATCCATCCGCTGCTGGCTGCCGCCGGCCAGCATCCGCCGGTGCCGGTCGGCCATGTCGATGGCTTTGCCCGCGCGATCGAATGGGCGCTGGCCCATCCGGCTCCGCCCGAGCAGCTGGCGCAGGCAGTGCGCGAACATGGGCTCGACCGGGCGCTCGACACCTATATGCGCGCGCTGATGACGGTCGGCGCGCGGGAGCTTCCGGTCGGCGTTGCGCTGCAGGCCTTTCCCTGATGCGTTAGGCACTTGGCTACCCTTTTGGCTTTAGGGCAAGAGGGGAACCATGGAGGTGCCGGACGCGTGGTCAGGGAAGAAGTTTATCGTCGCGAAGGGGCGGAGGCGATCATCGTCCGGCCGCTGGATGATATCGTCCTGCTCTATCATCGCCCGTCGTGCCAGACCCATATGGTGATCAGCCCGGTGCCCGAGATATTGGACGCCATGGCCGACGGCCTGCCGGTGAGCGCGACGATGCTGCGCGATCGGCTGGCCCTGCTCTACGATCTGGGCGAGGGCGATGTGGTGGGCGAGATTGGCCAGCATCTCGCCTATCTCGACCGGATCGGGCTGGTGCGCCAGGCATGAGGCACAGCCTGACCCTGCGCATCGGCCCGGCGACCTTTCGCATCGGTTCTGCCTGGGCGCAGCCGATCGACCAGTTGAAGCGCCTCTATGCCGATTACCCCGATGTCGATGGCGCGATCGCCGATTTTACCGTGCGATTGCAGCCGACCAGCGCTGTCCGGCGCTGGGTGCGGCCGTCCATCTTCATCACCGGCGACCATGGCCTGGCCGACGCGGCGCCGATGAGCCTGGCCCATGGGCTGCTGGCAGCGGAAATGGGGATGAACCTGCAGATGGCGCTGGGCTGGCGCCGACATCTGCTGCTCCACGCGTCGAGCGTCGAGAAGGACGGGCGGGTGCTGGTGATGACCGGCGAGTCCGGATCGGGCAAGTCGACGCTGGCGGCGCAACTGGGCGAGCGCGGCTGGCGGCTGATGGGGGATGAGTTTGCGCTGCTGGATCTCGACAGCGGGACGATATTGCCCTTTCCCCGGCTGGTGTCGCTCAAGAACAAGGCGATCGAGGTGATCGCGGGCGAGGTGCCGGCGGCGCGCATGGGGCCGCTGCTGGGTGCGACGGCCAAGGGCGACATTCGCCATATGGTGCCGCGCGCCGATGCCGTGGCGCGGATGGGCGAGGGCGGGATGCCGGCGCTGCTGCTGTTCCCCCGCTTCGGTTCGGGACCGGCGGAGCGGCCGGTGGGGCAGGGCGAGGTGTTCATGCGCCTGACCCAGGCATCGACCAATTATGTGGCGCTGGGCGAACCGGCCTTTGCTGCGCTGACGCGCTTCGTGGCGCAGGTGCCGGCGCGGGCGATCGACTTCCCCTCGGGCGAGGCGGCGATCGCCATGGTCGACCGGCTGTGGAGCGAAATCGCATGAGCGCGATGCTGCTGGTCGCGGCCTTGCGCGATCCGGCAACGGTGGCGGGGCTGGATGCGGCCGGCTGGAACAGCCTGATCGCGATGGCGCGGGCGGAGCGGCTGATCGGCACGCTCGCCTTCCGGCTGGAGGGGCGGGCCGTGCCCGACGCGGTGCGGCCGATCCTGACGGATGCCAAGGCCGATGCGGCGCGCGAGGCGCGGCAGGCGATATGGGAGGCGGACCGGGCGCGCGCGGCGCTGGCGCCGATCGGCCTGCCGGTGATCCTGCTCAAAGGCACGGCCTATGCGGCGGCTGGCCTGCCGGCGGGGCAGGGGCGCTTCATCGGCGATCTCGACATATTGGTGCCGCGCGACCGGATCGACGCGGCGGCCGATGCGCTGATCGCGGCCGGCTGGGAATGGGTCAAGGAAGACCCCTATGACGATGCCTATTATCGGCAGTGGATGCATGAGCTGCCGCCGATGATCCACGCCGAGCGGGACCGGATGATCGACGTGCACCATACCGTGCTGCCGCTGACCGCGCGGCCGACGCCGGATGCGGCCGCGATGATGGCGGATGCGGTTTTGATAACCGATGGATTATATATGCTGTGCGCGGAGGATCGTGTCTGTCATGCGGTGGCCCATCTGCTGGCGGACGGCGATTTGCAGGGCGGCCTGCGCAACCTGTGGGATATTCACACACTGCTGGCCGATGTCGATCCCCAGGCGTTAGAAGCGCGGGCGGCGCGGCACGGGATACTTCCCCATGTGCGGCAGGCGCAGCGGCTGGCGGCGGCGATCTATGGCGCGGGCGGGCGGCTGACCCTGTGGGACCGGCTGGTGCGGGCGCGGTTGCTGGCGCGCAATGGTTGGGGGCAGGAGACGCGCAAAGCACTGGTCTTCGCCTTCTTCGTGCGGTCCCATTGGCTGCGCATGCCGCCGCTGATGCTGGCGCGCCATCTGCTCACCAAATGGCGCAAGGGACATCGGCCGCAATAGGTCAGGGTTTGGCCAGAACTGTGTCCAGCGCGAGGCCAGCCATGTCGGCGATGGCGAGCAGTCGCTCGACCGCCTTGCCGTCGCGGGCATCGGACGACAGGCCGGACATGACCGCCACCATATAATCGGCGACCGGCAGCGCCTGCTCGGGATGGTCGGGGGCCAGATAGTCCCGGACCCGATCGACGCTCCTGTCCTTCCAGCAGCGCGCCTGTGCGGCGGCCGTCATGTCCGCGCCGCGTGCGGCCTCCAGCACCATGCAGCCCGGCGCGGCCGGATTGGCGGCATAGATGCGCGCGGCGGTGCGCAGCAATTCGGTAAGTGCGGCGGCCGGCGGCGTGCCGGGCACAAGGATATCGTCCACCGGCAGGGCATCGCGGGCGTAGCGCGCCAGCACCCGGTCGAACAGGGCCGCCTTGTCACCGAAAGCGGCATAGAGGCTGGGCGGATTGATCCCCATCGCCTGCGCCAGCGCGGCGACGCCGACACCATCATAGCCATGTTGATGAAACAGCGCCTGCGCCGCAGAAAGGGCGGCGTCCTCGTCGAAGGAACGCGGGCGGCCCCGGCTCTTGGTTTTTTCTTTAATGGTCATTACAAAAATCCTTGACGGGCGCGATCGATGATTTATATAGCGACCATTACAAATTTAGCAAGGAATTGTCCCATGACCGATTTCACTGCCAAGAAAGTCCTCGTCCTCGGCGGCAGCCGGGGTATCGGTGCCGCGATCGTGCGGCGTTTCGCCGGTGACGGCGCGGATGTCGCCTTCACCTATGCTGGGTCGCAGGATGCCGCCACCGCGCTTGCCGCCGATGTCGGCGCGCGTGCCATCCGCTCCGACGCCGCCGATCGCCAGGCGGTGATCGACGTGGTGGCGGGCGAGGGCGCGCTCGATGTGCTGGTCGTCAATGCCGGCACGCTGGTGCTGGGCGACCCGCTGACGCTGGACGCCGATGCGGTCGACCGGATGATCGATATCAATGTCCGTGCGCCCTATCATGCGGCGGTCGAGGCGGCGCGGCAGATGAACGATGGCGGACGGATCATCGTCATCGGTTCGGTCAATGGCGATCGCATGCCGTTCGAGGGTGGCGCGGCCTATGCGCTGACCAAGTCGGCGCTGCAGGGCATGGCCCGTGGCCTGGCCCGCGACTTCGGCGCGCGCGGCATCACCGTCAACATCATCCAGCCCGGTCCGACCAATACCGACATGAACCCGGCCGATGGCCCGATGAGCGCCACCATGCACGGCTTCATGGCGATCAAGCGCCATGCCACGGGCGAGGAAATCGCCGGGCTGGCCGCCTATCTGGCGGGGCCGGAGGCGGGCATCATCACCGGCGCCATGCACACGATCGACGGCGGCTTCGGCGCCTGATCGGGAGTTCAGGATGGGGCGGCTGAACGGCCGCTCCATCCTGTTGCGCGATCTCTTTTCTTCGCGGCGCGCGATGCTATGATGAGCGCCAACGGGCCATGCGGGCGCCCGTTCAGGCGATGATCGTCCAAGTTCCGCTCCATGCGCCGCGCCTGCGGCAGGAGCCGATGACGATGACGACACTGGATGATGGTCCGCCGCCGATCCGCCTTTTCCCGCTATTCCTCAAATTCCTGCGCTTTGGCTGCCTGGCCTTTGGCGGCCCGGTCGCGCAGATCGCGATGTTGCGCCAGACCCTGGTCGAGGAGGAACGCTGGCTGTCCGGGCCGCGCTTCAACCGCTTGCTGGCGGTAATGCAGATATTGCCCGGCCCCGAAGCCCATGAACTATGCGTCCATATGGGGATGATGGCGCGCGGGCGGATCGGCGGGCTGCTGGCGGGGCTGGGCTTCATGCTGCCCGGTCTGCTGCTGATGCTGGTCACCGCCTGGCTCTATCGCGACTGGATTGCCGGTGCGGGCTGGGCGCTGCCGGTGCTGTTCGGCATTCAGCTGGTGGTGCTGGCGATCATCGCGCGCGCGGTGCAGCGGATCGGCGGCCATGTGCTGGAGGACCGCCTGCTCTGGGCGCTGGCGATCGGCGCCTTTGCCGCGACTTTGCTGGGCACGCCCTTCTGGATTCCGCTGCTGGCGGCGGGGCTGGTCTATGGCTTTCGGGCGCGGCCCATATTGATCGGCATTGTGCTGCTCGTTGCGGCGGCGCTGGCGTGGGCGCTGCATCAAGGGGCGGTGACGGTCGCGCCGACCCCGGTGGTCAGGGCGGCGGCGCGGCCCGACATGCTGCTGTTGTTCATCGCCGGGCTGAAGGGCGGACTGCTGACCTTTGGCGGCGCCTATACCGCCATTCCCTATGTGCGCGGCGATACGGTCGGGCGCGGCTGGCTGTCGGATGGGCTGTTCCTCGACGGGGTGGCGCTGGCCGGGATATTGCCGGCGCCGCTGGTGATCTTCGCGACCTTTGCCGGCTATATGGCCGGCGGCCTGGGCGGCGCGCTGGCGATCACGGCGGGCATGTTCCTGCCGGCCTTCGCCTTCTCCCTGATCTTCTATGAGCGGCTGGAGGCGCTGGTCGAAAATCCGGCGCTTCACCATCTGCTGGCAGGGGTGGCGGCGGCCGTGGTCGGGGTGATCGCGGCGACGCTGGTGCAACTGGGCTGGGCGGCGGCGATGCGGGCGGACCGGCTCTGGGCCGCCGGCCTGATCCTGCTGCTCGGCGCGCTCTGTGCCTGGCGGATCAAGGGACGGTGGAGCATGGCGGCGATCATCGCGCTGGGCGGTGGCGCGGGCTGGCTGTTGCGCCCCTGACAGGGGGGCCATGCAACGGTTCATCGCAGCTTAAGCACGGGAGGCGGAAGGGCGGCCTTTCCGCCTTTCTTCCCGGACATATGCGTGATGCCGTCGATCGAAACCTCCTGGCCCCTGGCTGAGCCTGTTGCCGCGCAGACGGCGCGCCAGATCCCGGTCATCACACGCCCGCTGGCGATCCGGCGGCATTTTCTGGCGGCGCTGGGTGTGAGCATGCTGCTGCTCGCCCTGCTGCTGGACATGGCTGACCTGCGCATCGACTTCTGGCAGCCGAGCAGCATCGCCTATGGCGTGGCGGCGGCGCTGTTGCTGGTGTTGCGCTTTGGCCTGCCGCGCAGCGGCTGGCGCCATGCCGGGACGGTGGCGCCATTTGCCACCTATGTCGGCCTGTTCACGCTGATCTCGGTCATGGGCGCGGCGGCCAGCTATCCCGTCGCGGCGCTGACGCATGGCTATGCCGACGCCGCGTTGCAGCGCATTGACGAAGCGCTGGGGTTCGACTGGCTCCATTGGTATCGGCTGACGGCATCGCACCGGACACTCCAATTCCTGGAAACGGCGGCCTATCGCAGTATCTATGTGACGCCGGCCCTGCTGCTATGGTGCATGGCGCGGGCGGGCGAACAGGAACGGGCCTGGCGCTTCATCGCCACCTTCTGGCTGGCGGCGGTCATCACCCTGATCCTGTTCAGCCTGATGCCGGCGGTCGGGCCATTCTCCTATCTGTGGCACGAACCGATCCGCTACATGCCCGAAAGCGAGCTGTGGCAGCAGGGGTTGATCCCGGCGCTGCGGACGCATGCGGTCCATGCCATCGACCTGGGCCAATTGCGCGGCATCGTGTCGGCGCCCAGCTTCCATACCGCGGCGGCGGTGCTGTATATCGCGGCGGGATGGCGGATCGCGGCGCTGCGCTGGCCGATCGTCGCGCTGAACGCGGCGATGCTGCTGTCCACGCCGGTGGAGGGCACCCATTATCTGATCGACATGATCCTGGGGCTGGGCGTGGCGCTGACCGCGCTGGCGCTGATGGACATCCATCGGCGCCGCTGCGCGGTCAGCGTATAAGCTCAATCCTTCTTCAGGATATCCATGGCGAGGACGGTCATCGCTTCGCTGGCGGTGGCGATCACCTTGTCGGCCTCCGGCGCCCAGAACGGGCTGTGCAGCGAGGGCAGGGCGATCTGGCCGGCCTCGGCCGCTGCCATCTTGTCCGCCGGCACGCCGCCGACCCAGAAGATGAAGCTGTTGATCGACTTGTCGGCGCGGTAGAAGCGGCCGAAATCCTCGCCGCCCATCACCGCCGGGGTCTTGACCACGCGGCCCTCGGCGAAATGGCCCTTGAGCAGCGCGCCCATCTGTTCGGCAAATTCGGGCGGGTTGTAGGTCGACGGCGTGAACTCGTCCTTGACGCTGACGACCGGCATCTTGTCGTCGGGCACGCCCGCCGCAATCGCCTCGCCACGGGCGATCCGCTCGATCCCCTTGATCAGCTTGGCGCGGGTCTCGTCCGAATAGCTGCGCACGGTCAACAGCAGCAGCGCCTGATCGGGAATGATATTGTGCTTGGCTCCGGCCTGGAAGCTGCCGACGGTGACGACGGCGGGATCCTGCGGATCCTGTTCGCGGCTGACCAGGGTCTGCAGCGAGGTGACGATGCGCGAACCCAGCACGATCGGGTCGCGGGTCGTCTGCGGATAGGCGCCATGGCCGCCCAGCCCCTTCACCACGATATCGACGCTGTCGACATTGGCGAGGGCATAGCCCGGCGTATAGCCGACGATGCCGGCCTGGAGATTGGCGGCGTCATGGAAGGCGATGGCATGGGTCGGGCGCGGGAAGCGGGTGTAGAGCCCATCCTCCAGCATATCGCGGGCGCCCTTGCCCACTTCCTCGGCCGGCTGGAGGATCATCACCAGCGTGCCCTTCCACTTGTCCTTCTGGCTGGACAGCAGCTTGGCGGTCTCGATGAAGGCGGTCATGTGGGTGTCATGGCCGCAGGCATGCATCACGCCGGTCTCGACCCCCTCGGGCGTCTTGGTGCGCACCTTTGACGCGAAGTCGAGGCCGGTCTGCTCGACCACGGGCAGGCCATCCATGTCGGCGCGGATGAGGAGGACGGGGCCGGAGCCATTCTTCATAACCGCGACGACGCCGGTGCCGCCTACCTTTTCGGTCACGTCGAACTTCATCGCTTTCAGGCGCTTGGCCAGCTTGGCGGCGGTGTTCACCTCCTGCAGCGAAAGTTCGGGATTGGCGTGCAGGTCGCGATAGAGGGTCATCAGCCCCTCCATGTCCCTAGCGATCAGGCCGGGCAGTTCGCTCTGCGGCGTGGGGGTGGGCTGGACCATGGACGGCTGGGCCGGCGGGGGCGCGGCGACCGGAGTTTGGGCGGCGGCGATGGACGAAAAGCTGACAGCGGCCAGAAAGGCCGTGAGCGCGTGGCGCATATGATTGAATCTCCCTTGCTGGGCAGGAGCATAAGGGGATTTTACGGGCGTTAAAGGGGATTGTTACGGCTTTGCGCGGAACTTAGTCCGGGTCGAGCAGGGGGAGGTAATCGCTGGCACCATGACGGACATGCAGCACAATGACGCGATCAGGTTCGATCCGATAGAAGATCAGATAGCGGCCATGGACGCGCCGCCTTATGCCCAGATCGGCATAGCGTTCGACCAAAGGAAAGGCCTCCGGGAATGAAGCGAGGCCAAGGCATTTGTCGCGCAGTTCGCGCAGGAAAGTCAGGGCGCGGAGCGGATTATCCCGTGCGATATGATCGGCGATCGCCACCAGGTCATATTCCGCCTCCGCGGACAGTTCGACCTTCATGGAACGGCGCGATATTTCGCCTCAAGGCGATCAAACACCGAAGCGGCGTCGCTGGTGCGGCCGGCATCCGCATCGGCCAGTCCCCGGCCGATAGAGGCATCCAGCGCGGCGAGCTTCGTCTCGCGCTCTTGGATTAAGCGCACGCCTTCGCGCAACACCTCGCTCTTGCTGTTGTAGCGGCCGGTTTCGACCAAGCCGGCCACGAAGGCTTCCAGTTGCTTGCCCAGATCCGCGCTAATCATCCGATATCCTTTCGGAGTGGCAATCTAGGCGCTTTATCAACTGTTATCAATCGTGGCCGGCGCCATGGTCAGCGCGCGTTGATGAACGCCCTTATGTCCGCGCTCAGCTTGCGCAGGTCGTCGGGGCGGACATACATCATGTGGCCGGCATCATAATAATGATACTGGATCCGCGCGGGGTCGAAGCCGGTGCGGCTCATCGCATATTCGGCACCGAAGAAGGGCGTGGCAAAATCATACCAGCCCTGGCCGACGAACACCTTGAGCCCGCTATTCTCTCGCAAGGCCTTGCTGAGATAGGGGGCGACGCTGGCGTAAACTTCGCTGTCGCGACCGCGCTGGCCCTGCAGCTTCCAGTCCCAGCCGCTGACCCCGCCGATCGTCACATATTGACGCTCGGTCTTGTACTTCAGCTCGTCGCGGGCGTAGCTGTTCATCGCGGCGGTATAGGCGCCGTCGATCGCGTAGAAGCTGGGATCATTGTCCGGCTCTTCGCCGGCCGCATCATAATCCTTGCCGGTGTAGCGGGTGTCGAGGCGGCCGATGGAGACACCCCGATCGCGCAGCAATTCCTTGTAGAAACGGCCGGGCGAAATGCGCAGTTCGGCATGGTCGACAAAGGCTTCCGACAGGCCAGTGAGGCGGGACAGTTCGGTGCGGATGCTCGCGCGTTCCTGGTCCGACAACTGATTGCCCTTCAGCAGCGCGGCGGCATAGGGACCGATCGCGAAGGCGCGCGCCTGCTGCGCAGCCTCGGCCACGGTCGCGGGCGGATTGCCCATCTTCTTGTGATACCAGGCGGTCGTCGCCATCGAGGGGAGGTTGAGGATATAGGGCATTTCATTGCCCTGCACCTCGGCCGAGGCACCGAAGTCGAGGATCGACGAGATCAGGATGATGCCGTTGACCGAGACGTCGTTGTAGCTGCCCTCCAACTCGTTGATGAGGGCGACCGAACGGGTGGTGCCGTAGCTTTCGCCGCCGATATATTTGGGCGAGGACCAGCGGCCATTTTCGCCGAGCCACAGGCGGATATAGTCGGCGATCGACTTGGCGTCGGCGGAGACGCCCCAATAATCCTTGGGATCCTTCTTGCCGATGGCGTGGGAGAAGCCGGTGCCGACCGGATCGATGAAGACGAGGTCGGTGACGTCGAGCAGCGATTCCGCATTGTCGACCAGCGGATAGGGCGGCGCGCCGTCATCCTGCGCATCGGGCAGGACCACGCGCTTGGGACCGAAGGCGCCCATGTGCAGCCAGAGCGAGCCCGAGCCGGGGCCGCCATTATAGAGGAAGGTGATCGGCCGGGTCTTGTCGCCGCCATCCTTGACATAGGAGGTTGCGTAGATCGCCGCGAGCGGCTTGCCGTCCTTGTCCTTGATGTAGGTTTCGCCGGTGGTCGCGGTGTAGCTGATCGCCTTGCCGCCGAACACGCCCTTATGATGGGTGACCGAGACATTGGGGGCGGGCACGCCAGCTTCGGCGGCCGGCGCTTCGTCCTTCTTCCTGCCTTCGTCCTGGGCCTGGACGGCCAAGGGCATGATGGCCAGCGCGAGCGCGGCCAGCGAAATCGTCAAACGCATTAAGGATGCTCCCCTTTCTTTTGTAGCGGCTGCGCTAGCCCAGAGCGGGCTGCACTGGAAGGGGGAACGGGCGAGGGAGCCGCGATGGCGGGGCGACTGGCAGCACGCTTTTCCTTGATTTCCCGTCCGGCCGATGGTCTGGAAGGGCGATGATTATCTCGACCATCCCCTGGGACCAGCCTGCCACCATGATCGACCTGGACGGTAAGGCGCCGCTGATCGCGACGGTGCGCGATTGCGTCATCCATTATGGCCTGTTCAAGCCCTTCGCCAAGGAACAGGCGCGGGTGCTGTTGACCCAGCCGGTGCATCGCGAGGGGCAGAAGACCCGGACCTGGCTGCTCAATCCCGATGAAATCCAGCAACTGGCGGACAAGCTGCGCGCCGAGGGCTGAGTTAACGGCGGCGGCCGGCCTGGAGCAGGGCGTAGAAGGTCACCGCCGAAAAGCCGATCGCGCTCACGAGGCCGATGGCGGCGCCGATCCAGGCGCCGTCCATGCCGGCCAGAAGCTGGCCGGCGAGAAAGCCTATAATCGGCAATATCATCAGCAACAGGCAGCCGAGCGCCGCCATGTCAGCGGTTCGCTTCGGCGGCCTTGGCCCGCTCCAGGAAGTTGCGGGACAGGCCGTGATAGAGGCGCTCGCGACAGAATATCTGCGCCGATGCGTCGGCGACCAGCGCGGCGCCGAGCAATGGCAGCATGAAGCCGCGGCTGCCGGTGGTTTCCGAAATGATGATGACGGCGGTCAATGGCGCGCGCACCACGCCGGTAAAATAGGCGACCATGCCCAGCAGCACGACGGCGCTCGCCGGTTCGCCGGGGAAAATCCAGCGCAGCAGATTGCCGAAGCCGGCGCCGGTGGCGAGCGAGGGGGCGAAGATGCCGCCTGGAATGCCCGAGACGCTGGTGGCGAGGGTGCTGAGGAATTTGGCGGGGGCAAACCAGAGCGGCTGGTCGCCGCCCGCGATCATGGTGCGGGCCGGGGCATAGCTGGTGCCCCAGGTGAGGCCGGTGGCTACGCCGATCGCCGCCACCAGCAGGCCGCAGCCACCGGCGAACAGCACCGGATGGGCCCGCATCCAGTCGGTCATGCGATTGCGCGCGGTGGCGGCATCGAGCGCCAGCCGCGCGAACAGGCCGCCGGACATGCCGCCCAGCAGCCCGGCCAGTAGCGCGATCGGCACTGCCGATTGCAGCGGTAGATGGGCTGCGACCGCGCCGAAATAGACATAGTCGCCGGCCACGCCGAGGCTGACCATGCCCGAGATGATGACCGCGGTGATGACCAGCAGGGTCATGCGCTGCTCATAGGCGGAGGCCAGTTCCTCGATCGCGAAGGCAATGCCGGCGAGCGGCGTGTTGAAGGCGGCGGCGACGCCGGCCGCGCCGCCCGCGACCATGACGGACGCGCGCAGCGGCACGTTCAGCAAAGCGTGGACGCGGGCAAGGATGGCGGCGGAAATCTGGACGGTGGGGCCTTCGCGGCCGACCGAAGCGCCGACCAGCAGGCCGGCGATGGTCAGCACGACCTTCAGCAGCGCCATGCGCAGGTCAACCAGGCAGCGGCCGACCTTTTCCGGCAATTGGGTAGCGGCGATCACCTGCGGGATGCCCGATCCGCCGGCAAAGGGCGCGACGCTGCGGGTGATCCAGGCGAGGGCGGCAAAGCCGAGCGGGGTCAGCAGCAGCGGCAGCCAGCGATTGGCGGTGGCCAGGCGATGGAAAGCCTCGGTCGCTTCGTCTGCGGCCCAGGCGAAGGCGAGCGCGGCGAGGCCGACCAGCACGGCGCCGCCGATCAGGGCGAGACGACGGCGGAACAGCAAGGATGTCGGCCCGCTATGGCGCAGCAGCGCGCGGGCGCGGCGGCGGTTCCAGCGCTGGCCGGGGCGGCTCATGAAGGACGTTGCGCGCCGGGGCGCGATTGACGCAGGACGCGGAAAGGGGGCGGCGCGGATGCCATGGCGCGAATATCGATCCCGGTGGGCTGGACGCGCCCTCCCTACCAGCAAAATGGGCGATGGCCAGTATTTTCCGGGCTATTTCTGCGGATAAAACCGGGCTGTGCTCAGAACATCACGCCGATGCCGAGAATGCCGACATTGGCATCGGGTTCGCCATTGCCGATCAGCAGCCTTTTATACTCGATCTTGAGATAGAGTTTTTCAGTCAGATTATGTTCCCAGCCGGTGCCGATGCCGATGGCGTCGCTGCATTCGCGACAATCCTTCGACTGCCAGTTCGCGCCGATGAACAGCTTGTTCTCGCGCACCAGTTCGACGCCGATACGGCCGCCAATGCCCCAGGCGACCCGCGTGTCGCGCACCAGTAGCTTTTCCGCGACCGCCTCGACACCGACGAAGAAGCGTTCGTCCAGATCGACGTCATAGCCGCCGGCGATGCCGCTGATTGCATCGGTGCCTTCGCCGTTCCAACTAAGGCCGCCGGTCAGTTCGACATAGGCTTCGTCGGCGCGCGCTGGACTGCTGGCCAGGGCCAGGGCCAGGGCGGTGGCGAGCAATAGAGCGGGCTTGCGCATGCGGGATACTCCACGGCCGTCGATCCGATGACCTTCGAGGTGCATCCTACGGGACCATGGCGTCAATCGGGGTTTGTGCGGGGGGCGCCCCTCAGAGCCGGTCCATCCGCAGCCAGTCGGGATCGCCGGACCAGGCGCTGGTCAAGGCCTTGCGGGCGGCGGCGGCCTCTGCCTCATGCCCCTGGGCTGCCTCCGCGCGGGCGAGGCCGTAAAGCGCCCAGCCATTATTGGGAGCCTGGATCAGGGCCTGGCGGAAGGCGGCGCTGGCATCGTCGGGGCGGCCGACGAGAAAGAGGGCGGCGCCGAGCGACTGATGCACCGGATAATACCAGTAGGCCGGTTCCTGATAGGGTATCTTGCCCTCCAGCGCGATCGCGGCGCGATAATGATCGGCGGCCTGCGCATAGCGGCGCTGGGCGGTGGCGAGACGGCCGCGCGCGACCGCGGTGGCGAGCGCGATCAGGTCAGGGGCGGGGACGCCCTGCGCGATCATCGGGGCCAGTGCATCGGAGCGGGCGAGCACGCTCATCGCTGCGACCTCCGCATCGAAGCCGCGCTGGTCGCGCTGCTGGGCGAAGGCGACGGCGCGGGCATAATGGCGCATCGCGATGGCATAGGGCAGGCGCGGATCGGGCGCGGGCAGGGCGAGGATGTCGGCGGGCGCGGCGAACTGCGCCATGGCCAGATAGGGGGCGGCGTCGATTGCCTGGATCCAGGCGATGGCGGCCGAGGTTGCGGGATCGAGGATGGTGCGCAGGCGCCGCGCCTCCCGCATCGCGCCGTCCATGTCGCCCGCCATCTGCGCGGAGGCGACGATGAAATGGACATTGTGCGGATAATAGCCGTAGCGCACCAGGCTGTGGTCGTCGGTGGCGCGGATGAAGGCTTCGTCGGCGCGGGCGGCAGCGATGTTGACGCGGATCGAGTCGCGATAGCGGCCCACGACCTGATAGATGTGGCTTGGCATATGGACGAGATGGGCGGCGCTGGGCGCGCCATCAGCGGAGAGGCGATCGGCGGCAGCTTCGGCGCGTTTTGCATCGCTTGCTTCGAGCAGATGGATCATCAGATGCGCCGCCTGGACATGGGCGGGATTGCGGGCCTGCACCGTTTCGACCAGGCGGATGGCCGCGCCGGCGCGCCCGATCGGGGTCTTGCGGTCGGCCTCCCAATAATTCCACGGGCTGGTGTCCATCGCCGCCTCGGCGGCCAGCAGGGCGACATCGTCATCGGCCGGGAAGCGCGCGGCAAGTGCCAGCATCGCATCGGCATAGGCGGCGTCGAGCGCTGCGCGGTCGGCATCGGGATCACGGGCATAGCGTAGCGCCGCTGCCTCGATCAGACCGCGCTCCATCGGTGACGCTTGATCGTGCAGTATTATCGCCCGGTCCATCGCGGCGAGCGCGGCGCCCCGGTCGCCGGCATCCATCGGTGCATTGATATTGGGGCCGAGCGCCACCGCCTCGCCCCACCAGCAGAGCGCGCAGGCCGGATCGAGCCGCTGTGCCATCCGGAAGGAGCGGACCGCGCCGGCATGGTTGAAGCCGTACATGAGCAGCAGGCCCTGGCTGAAATAGCGGCGCGCCTGCGGATTGGCGGTGGTCAGCGGAAAGCGCGAATGGGTGAGATCGTCGAACAACGGGATCGGCGGGGCATGAGCGATCGGCTGGGCGGCGGCGGCCGCGATCAGCAATTCGCGGGCGAGGGCGGAGCCGACCCGCGGGCCGCTGCACAGGCTGCGGGCGAGGCGGACGGGATCAAGCGCGGCAAGCGTCGCGGGCGAGAAGGCGGGTTCGATCGATACGGAGGCGAGCGACAGGCCGATGCCCAGCGCGGTCGCTGCCCTTATCCAGTCAGCCATGCGTCCGGCCCTTCCCCAAAAGCCCGCCATCTGTGAGACAGGCTATATCATCGGGGAAGGGGCCGGTAAATCAGGGCCTCAATGCGCCTGTTCGAGATAGGCGTCGATGGTCGCCAGATGGGTGTCCTTGGCCTGCTGCGGCAGGAAGGAACCGGTGATGCTGTTGCGCGCGAGCAGGGCGATCTGCTCGCGGGTCAGGTTGCGTGCGGCGGTGACGGCGCGATAATTGTCGTTGAGATAGCCGCCGAAATAGGCCGGATCGTCGGAATTGACCGTCGCGCGCAGGCCCATCTCCAGCATCCGGTCGAGCGGATGGCTGGCGATATCGTCGATCACGCATAATTTGAGGTTGGAGAGCGGGCAGACGGTCAGCACCATCTGCTCGTCCACCAGTCGGTCGACCAGGGCATCTTCCTCCAGCGCGCGATTGCCGTGGTCGATCCGGTCGACCTTGAGCAGGTCGAGCGCTTCCCAGACATAGGCGGGCGGGCCTTCCTCGCCGGCATGGGCGCACAGCTTGAGGCCGGCGTCGGCCGCAGCCGCGAAGACGCGGGCGAATTTCTCGGGCGGGTGGCCGACTTCCGACGAGTCCAGTCCTACCGCCTTGATCTGCGGCAGCCAGGGGGTAGCGGCGCGCAGCGTGTCGAACGCCTCTTCCTCGCTCAGATGGCGCAGGAAGCTCATGATCAGGTCGCTGGTGATGCCATGGCGTGCCTGCGCCTCGCGCATGGCCGACAGCAGTCCCTCGATCACATGGGCGAAGGGCACGCCGCGCGATGTGTGCGCCTGCGGATCGAACATGATTTCGGCATGGATGATATTGTCCTGCGCCGCGCGATCGAAATAGGCGGCGGCGAGATCGCGGAAATCCTGCGGCGTGCGCAGCACATTGGTGCCGGCATAATAGATATTCAGGAAATCCTGGAGATTGCCGAAGTCATAAGCCTGGCGGATCTCGTCGATCGAGCCGTAAGGCAAGGTCACTTCGTTCCGCCGGGCCAGCGCGAACATCAGTTCGGGCTCCAGCGTCCCTTCGATATGGAGGTGCAACTCTGCCTTGGGCAGTCCGGTGATGAATTGGTCGACGTTGGTCATGGGGCCTCTATACAGGATCGGCCACCATGGCACAGCTACGGGCCGCGTGAAACGGCCGGTGTCGTGCCGATCGATCCATGCACCATGGCGGGACTGCATGACACAGTCGAAACGGAATTTGAAAGTGCCGGCAACGCCATTAGAGCAGCTTGGCAATCACCTCTTCGCCGATGCGGGCGGCATTATCGCACCATTCGGAACGGGTCTTGCCCTTGACCGTGACGCCGCAGGCGGTGACGCCCAACTGCGCATAGGTTGCGATGCGGTCGACGATCTGCTGGTTGGACAGATCCTCGCCCGGCTTGTTGACGCCGCCCAGGATCACCTCGGGCAGCTTCGTGCGGCCGACCTGCGCGGCATAGTCGTTCATATAGGCGATGCCGGCCTGAAGATCGGCTTCATTCTCCATCGCGGCGGTGCGGGTGGTGGCGCTGTTGACGCCGCCGCCGGCGGTAAAGAAGGGGTTCCAGCCGTCGGCGAGATCGACCACGCGGCGGATGGCGCGTTTCGCATTGCCGCCGACATAGAGGGGCAGGCCGGGCTTTTGCGGTGATCCGGGGACGATGCGGTTGCCGAAGGCCTGATAGCCGGTGCCTTCGAAGGCGAATTCTTCGCCCGACGTGGCGGTACGGATGGCGCGCAGATATTCGTCCATCAGTTCGTTGCGCTGGTCGAAGTCCACGCCGAGCGCGCGATATTCGCCCTTGAGATAGCCCGCACCCGCGCTGAGCGTCACCCGGCCGCCGGCAAAGGCGTCGAGCGTGGTGATGTCGCGCGCGACGATGAAGGGGTTACGATAGGGCAGGACGAGGATGCCGGTCTGCAGCCGCAGGGTCGTGGTGTGGGCGGCGAGCAGGGCGAGCATGACGAAGGGCGACTGGGCGTGGTGCCCGCCCGTGTCGAGCCAGCGGCCGGTGGGCACGGGATGGTCGGTGACGAGGCCGGCGTGGAAGCCCGCCTGCTCCACCGTGCGGCCGATTTCCGCGACCGCCGCCATCGTACCGAACTCGTCCGGGAGGTCGGCATGGTCGAAGGGCAGGGGGACGTTGATCTTCATGCGTCGGATACTCCATGCGGTTCGACCAGCACCCATTGGCCGGCGGCATTGCGGACCCAGCCGGACGAGGCCCAGCTGCCGCCATCGACCGGCAATATGGTCCCGGTGATGTAGCTGCTCATCGGCGAGGCGAGGAACAGGGCGGCCTGGCCGCATTCGCGGTCGACGCCGGGCCGTTGCAGCGGAATGCGGCGGGCGGTGGCGTCGGCCATGGCGGGCGGCACCGGGAACCAGGTGGCTTCGTCTACCGGGCCGGGGGGATTGCCGCGTGTGCCGGGCGTGGTGGTGAAATCGGGCGCGATCGCGTTCACGCGGATGCCGTGGTCGGCCAGCTCCAGCGCCATGCTGCGGGTGAAGTTGTTCATCCCCGCCTTGCAGGCGGCATAGACGGCGTAGCCGGGTGCGGCGCGCGATCCTTCGATGCTGGAGACGTTGATGATGGCGCCGCCGCGCCCGCCCGCGATAATGTGCGGCACGGCGGCCGAGGTGGCGGCGAGCATCGAGACGAGGTTGAGGTCGATATGGCGACGCCAGCTATTCTGGCTCTGGTCGAGAAAGGCCTTCCGGCTGACGCCGCCGGCATTGTTGACGAGGATGTCGATCCGGCCAAAGCGGGCCTGGGCCGCATCGACCATCGCCGCGACCTGATCGGGCTGGGCCATGTCGGTCGGGAGGGCGAGGCAGGCGCGGCCATGCTCCGCGACCCGTGCCGCGACTTCGGTTCCGCGTTCGGGGAAGATGTCGGCAATGATGATATCTGCGCCGGCCTCTGCCAGCGCGAGCGCAATGGCGCGACCTATGCCCGCGCCGCCGCCGGTGACGATGGCGACCTGATCGGTGATGCGGCATTGGTCTGGCGCCATGGCGCGATCCTCTTCCCCTTTTGACCGTCAGTTCGCGGCCAAGGGGGAAGGGGAGTCAATCGCGTGCCCGGTCATATCGACCGGGCGATGGCGCTTATTGCGCGGTCCAGCCGCCGTCGATCGAGAGATTGGCGCCGGTGATCTGGGCGGCGGCGTCGCTGCACAGGTAGAGGGCCGTGGCGGCGACCTGTTCGGCGGTAACGAACTGCTTGGTCGGCTGGCCGGCGAGCAGCACGTCGTTCATCACCTGCTCGCGGGTCATGTTCCGCGCCTTCATCGTGTCGGGAATCTGGTTTTCCACGAGTGGGGTCCAGACATAGCCGGGCGAGATGCAGTTGGCGGTGATGCCGAAGGTGGCGACTTCCAGCGCGACCGTCTTGGTGAAGCCGTTGAGGCCGTGCTTGGCGGTTACATATGCGCTCTTGAAGGGCGAGGCGACCAGCGAATGGGCCGAGGCGGTCTGGATGATCCGGCCCCACTTCTTTTCCTTCATGTAAGGAATGGCAAGGCGCGTGGTGTGGAAGGCGGCGTTGAGATTCAGCGCGATGATGAGATCCCATTTGTCGAGCGGGAATTCCTCGACCGGGGCGACATGCTGCATGCCGGCATTGTTGATGAGGATGTCGATGCCGCCGAAGGCAGTGGCTGCTTCCTGCATCATCGCCTCGATCTGGTCGACCTTGGTCAGGTCATGGCCGCTGTAGAGCGCCTTGGCGCCCGAGAGGGCTTCAAGGCCGAGCCGTTCCTGCTCGATTCCGTCCGCGTCGCCAAAGCCGTTGATCACGACATTGGCGCCTTCGCCGGCCAGCGCCTTGGCATAGGCCAGGCCGATGCCCGAGGTGGAACCGGTGATCAGGGCGGTCTTGCCAGCGAGGGACTTGCTCATGCCATTTTCTCCTTGAGATGATCCGGCGCGTCGAGATCGAAGGTCGCGCTCTTTCCGTCGAGAATGTTGCGGGCGATGAGGTCGCCCTTGTGCATCACTTCTTCCACCGCCTCGCGACCCTGGCTCCAATGGTCAAGCATGGTCGCGCGGGAAAATTCGAAATCCTTCGCGCCGCTTTCCCAGGCGCGGGTGCGGTAGATGAGGTGGACGATATTGACCGAGCCGCCATCGAGCATGTCGCGCAGCTTCTGCGCCTCCGGCCCGTCCTGTAGTTCGGGCGGCAACTTGTCGAGCAGCGCCTTGATCGCGCCATGTTCGCGGCGCAGGCGCAGATACTGGTCGGTCACCTGGCGGGTGCGGCTGCTATACTGAATGTCCTTCATGCGCGAATAGACATCGGTCATCTGCCGCGGCATCGGCCCTTCGGCCGGGAAGAGATCGACCTGGAACACCAGCATGTCGTCGGTCTGGTGGTTGAGCACATGGGCGAGCGGGGTGTTGGAAACGATGCCGCCATCCCAATACCAGCGCCCATCGATCTCGACCGGAGGCAGGCCGGGCGGCAGCGCGCCCGAGGCCATGATATGGCGTGCGTCGATGCGGGTATTGCCGCCTGGGCCGCGCGTGTCCCAATAGGCGAAATTGCCGCTTTCGACATCGACCGCGCCGATGGACAGGCGGACCGGGCCGTCATTGAGCAGATCCCAGTCGACGCAGGCGTCGAGCGTGTCCTTGAGCGGCGCGCTGTCATAGAAGCTGATCGCGCCGGCCGATCCTTCGGGCATCAGCGGCGCGGGCCACAGGCGCGGGCGGAACATGCCCGGCACGCCCAGGGTCGCGACCGTGCCGGCGGCCATCAGATGGGCGGCTTCGCGGATATGGTCTATTTCCGGCAGGATCATGTTGGGCATGCCGCCCGAGACGGTGAGCCAGAATTTCTTGAGCTGGCTGAGCCGACGGTGCGGCGGGTTGCCGGCGATGATGGCGGCATTGACCGCACCGATCGAGATGCCCGCGACCCAGCTGACATCGACCCCGAGCTCATCGAGCCGCTGATAGACGCCGGCCTGGAAGGAGCCGAGCGCGCCGCCCCCCTGCAACAGCAATGCGACTTCGCGGGGGAGGGGGAGGGGCGTGGTGGCGCGGCGGCGCAGTCGGGATTCGGTGTCGGCCATGTCGCACTGCAATATAGGTTTTGGTCCGGCCATTCCAACTTAATGTCTCGTAACAAACTCGTTCCTGTCGATGGAACGTGCATCGCCGGCGGATGGTTTGCAGCCAGCCGGTTATGCAGTAGGCACGGGAACAGGATGCGAGGGAGGCCAGGGTGCGGCTCGACGACGAACAGGAAAGCAGCAATTTCGAGGTGCAGGACGGACGCGGCGGCGGCTTTGGCGGCGGCGGCGGGATGGGCGGTCTGGGATTGCTGCTGCCGCTGATCGGCAGTCGCTTCGGCTGTGGCGGCATCGTCGTGGTGCTGATCATCCTGGCGGTGATGGGCGTCAATCCGCTGAGCCTGCTGGGCGGCGGTGGCGGCGTGCAGCAGCAGGCGCCGCAGAGCGCGCCAACAGGCAGCCAGGATGCGAGCAAGCTGACCGAGATCCAGCATTGGTCGTTGAAGGTGCTGGGATCGACCGAGCGGGTCTGGGGCCAGATATTCAAGGAAGCCGGCCAGACCTATCAGCCGACCATCCTGTCCTTCTATGCGCAGAGCGGCACGTCGGGCTGTGGCGCGGCACAGAGCGCGATGGGGCCATTTTACTGCCCGAACGACCAGAAGGTCTATCTCGACACCGATTTCTTCACCGAATTGCGCGACCGCTTCGGCGCGCCGGGCGATTTCGCGCAGGCCTATGTGATCGCGCATGAGGTAGGCCATCATGTCCAGGATCTGGAAGGCACGCTGGGTCAGGTGAACCAGCAGCAGCGCCGCGTCAGCGAGGCGCAGGGCAATGCGTTGCAGGTGAAGGTGGAGCTGCAGGCGGACTGCTATGCTGGCGTCTGGGCCAAGCGCACCGGGCTGATGGAAGCGGGCGACCTGGAAGAGGGGATGAAGGCGGCGCAATCGATCGGCGACGATACACTGCAGAAATCGGCCGGGCGCCGGCCGGTGCCCGAAAGCTTCACCCACGGCACCAGTGAGCAGCGCATGAGCTGGCTGCGAAAGGGGCTGGACAGTGGCGATCCGGCCCAGTGCGATACGTTCAAGGGGACGCTGTAGGCGCGATCAATGTTCGGCGTTGGGGGAGCCTGGCGGGGGCGAGCCCGCCGACCCCGGACTGACGGACGCGGCCGTGTCCAGCGGCGGCATGATGCTCGGCTGGCCGGCATCGGCCATGGGCTCCCCCGAGGACGGGGCGGCAAAGTCCTGCGGCGCACTGGGGGCGACGGGTGGAGGTGGCGGCGCAACCGGCGTGGCGACCGGCTGTGCTTCGCTAGACTGGGGAAGCGGCTGGTGATGCGGTGCGAAATTCTGCAGCGCCAGGACGATCATCGGTGCGACCACCAGCGTGCCGCCGGCAAAGACCTTATACATCATCGACTGACCCGCATTCCTGCCTAGAAAATGGAAAGAGATTCGGGCCTTAACGGCAAGACATGAAAAAATGTCTGCGCTTTATTGGTTAATGCTGATCAAGCTTCGCCAACAGCGCCAGCATGTCGTCCGGCAGAGTGTCGCGCTGCGCGGAGAAGCTGGACCGCAGCGCCTTGCCCACGCCCTCATAGGGCAGGGGCAGGGCGACGTTGACGACTCGGGCACCGCCGCCGTCCTGTCCCGGTGCCGATCGGCCAAGAGGTTTGCGCTGCATTTCCATGAGAGACAGAACGGCCATGTAAGCCAAAAGTTTCTGGATTTCGTCGCATTCGGACGCGATATCGCCGTCAACAAGGAGACGGAAGCGTGACGGACTGGATCGACCTGGAAGCGCGGATACGCGCGCATTCGCCATTTCTGGCGCGGCAAATGGACCGCTATCCGGCCGTCGTCGCGCTGCTGGCTGCGGGCGATTTCGACGCGGCGATGGCGGCGGCGCAGGTGCAGGGCCTGCCAGAGGATGGGGTGGCCAAATCGCTGCGGCGGCGGCGCGGGGCAATCGCGCTAGTGACGGCGGCGGCGGACCTGGCCGGGGCCTGGGACATGGACCGGGTGACGCGCACCCTGTCCGACTTTGCCGACCAGGCGCTGGCGGAGGCGCTGGCGGCAACCTTTGCCGAACGCTATCCCGATGCCCTGCCGCAGGGCTTCGTCGTGCTGGCGCTGGGCAAGCACGGCAGCCGGGAACTCAATTATTCGTCCGATATCGACCCGATCCTGCTCTATGACCCCACCACCCTGCCACATGGCGAGCGGGAGGATGTGGCGGACGCGGCGGTACGGATCGGCCGGCGGGTCAGCGAGATACTGAACGCGCGCGATGGCGACGGCTATGTCTTCCGCGTCGACCTGCGGCTGCGGCCGTCGCCCGAAGCCACGCCGATCGCGCTGCCGGTGGAGGCGGCAATCGGCTATTATGAATCGACCGCGATGGGCTGGGAACAGGCGGCCTTCATCCGCGCCCGGCCGGCGGCGGGTGACATGGCGCTGGGCGATTATTTCCTGCGCCAGATCCGCCCCTTCGTGTGGCGACGCAGCCTGGACTTCGGCGCGATCGATGCGATCACCGATATCAGCCGGCGCATCCGCGACCATTATGCGCAGGGGCAGGCATTCGGGCCGGGCTATGACCTGAAGCGCGGGCGCGGCGGCATTCGCGAGGTGGAGTTTTTCGCCCAGGTTCATCAGCTGATCCATGGCGGGCGCGACCCGTCATTGCGGTCGGGCCATACGCGCACGGCGCTGCGCGCCTTGGCGGCGGCGGGCGTGATCGAGGCGGAGGTAGCCGCGCGGCTGGACGAGGCTTATGTCCTGTTCCGCACGATCGAGCATCGACTGCAGATGGTCGAGGATCGCCAGACCCATGAATTGCCCAAGAATCCGGACTCGCTGGACAATGTCGCGCGCTTGCACGGCCTGGCGGACGGGGCGGCGCTGCTGGACCTGTTGCGGCCCCATGTCGAATGGGTTGGCGCCAATTATGACCGGCTGACCGCCGCGCCCGACGATGGCAGCCTGTCGCATGACGAGGACAGACTGAAGGCGCAGCTCAAGGAGATGGGCTTTGCCGATGCCGACTGGGCGGCGGCGCGGCTGCTCCATTGGCGCGACGGCACGATCCGCTCGCTGCGCAGCGGGGCGTCGCGCGAGGCGCTGGAGCGGCTGTTGCCGGTGCTGATGCCCGCGATCGCCGCCGCGCCCGATCCGGGGCGGGCGCTCAACCGGCTGGACGACATGATCGGCCGGCTGCCGAGCGCGATCAATTTCTTCAAGCTGCTGGGCGCGCGACCGGGGCTGGTCGAACTGCTGGCCGAGATATTGAGCCATGCGCCCGCGCTGGCCGATGTGCTGAGCCGCCGGGTCGAACTGCTCGAAGGGCTCATCGACGCGTCGGCCTTCGATCCCGTGCCGCCGGTCGATGTCCTGGCGCAGCAATTTTCCGCGCTGGAGGCGGGCGAGGATTATCAGGCGCTGCTCGACCGGGTGCGGCAGCGGGTGAATGATCGCCGCTTTGCGCTGGGCGTGCAGATCGTGCGCGGTGGCGATCCGCTGGAGGCCGGGCGCGGCTATGGCCGGGTGGCGGAGGCGGCGATCGAGGCGCTGGCGGGCGCCACCGTGGCCGAGTTCGAGAGCGCGCATGGCAAGGTGCCGGGCGGCGAGATGGTGATCCTGGCGCTGGGGCGGATGGGTGGCGGGGTGCTGACCCATGCGTCGGACCTGGACCTGGTCTATCTCTTCACCGGCGATTTCCTGGCGGAATCGGACGGGGCGCGGCCACTGGGCGCGACCCAATATTTCAACCGCCTGGGCCAGCGGATCACCAATGCGCTGTCGGTGTCGACGGCGGCGGGGCCGCTTTATGAGGTGGATACGCGGCTGCGGCCGTCGGGCGCGCAGGGGCTGCTGGCGGTCAGCCTCGACAGTTTCGCTAAATATCAGCGCGAGGAGGCCTGGACCTGGGAGCATCTGGCGCTCACGCGGGCGCGGCCGGTATTCGGATCGGCGCAGGCGCGTAGCGCGCTGGAGGCGATCCTGACCGAGACGCTGCAGCGTCCGCGCGATTTCGACGAACTGGCACGGCAGGCGGTGAAGATGCGCGGCGACATTGCCCGGCACAAGCCGCCGGCAAGCGAGTTGGACGTCAAGCTGGTGCCCGGCGGGCTGGTCGACATCGAGTTCCTGATCCACATCAGCCAGTTCCATTATCGCCTGGGTTTCGACCCGGATCTGGGCGAGGCGCTGGCCGAGCTGGTGGCGGCCGGCCATCTGCCCGCCGAGCTGATCCCGGCGCAGGAGCTGATCACCCGCTTCCTGATCGTGTCGCGGCTGGTATCGCCCAAGTCGACCGAGCCGCCGGAGGCGACCCGGCCGCTGGTGGCGCGGGCCTGTGGCGCGGCCGATTGGGACGCGCTGCTTGAAAGCTATGCCAAGGCCCGGCAAAGCGTCGGCGACGCATGGCGCGCGCTGGCCGCGCCCTATCAGGAGGATCAAGATGCTTGAACAGGGAGCGATGCTGCCCGAGGTGGCGCTGAAAGATGCGGATGGCGTGGACTTCAGTTTGGCGCGCTATCGCGGCAAGCCGGTGGTGGTCTATTTCTATCCCAAGGCGGACACGCCCGGCTGCACCAGCGAGGCGAAGGACTTCACCGAACTGGCGAACGAATTCGCGGCGCTCGGCGTGGCGGTGGTCGGCGTGTCGAAGGACAAGCCGGCAAAGCTCAAGAAGTTCGGCGACAAATATGGGCTGGCGGTGACGCTGGCGTCGGACGAGCCAGGCACGGCCTGTGAGGCGTTCGGCACCTGGGTCGAAAAGTCGCTCTATGGCCGCCAATATATGGGGATCGCGCGGGCGACCTTCCTGGCGGACGGCGACGGCAAGGTCGAGCGGGTCTGGCCCAAGGTGAAGGTCAAGGGCCATGCCGCCGAGGTGCTGGAGGCGGCGAAGGCGCTTTGACCTTGCCACCTGCCATCGATTCCGTGGGCGCGGGGTGCGCCCATGTGCTGACCATTGCCGACCCGACCGCCAAGCTGATGGCGGCGCGGGCGGTGGCGCGTCGCTGGCGGCTGGGACGGCTGGCGCATCGGTTCGACACAGTGATGCCCGACCGGCCGGCCCGGCCCGATGCACCCGAACTGCTGCCGCCGGGGCAAATGCCCAAGCGCAGCAAGATGGGTACGGATCGCGGGCGGATCGCGATGCTGCACGCACTGGCCCATATCGAGTTTGTCGCGATCGACCTGGCGTTCGACCTGATCGGGCGGTTCGGCGGCGAATTTCCGGCGGGCTTCACCGACGAATGGATGCGGGTCGGCGCGGACGAGGCGATGCATTTCGCGCTGCTCGACCGGCGGCTGCGGCAGTTGGGCAGCCATTATGGCGCGCTGCCGGCGCATGACGGGCTGTGGCAGGCGGCGAGCGAGACGGCGGGCGATGCGCTGGCCCGGCTGGCGGTGGTGCCAATGGTGCTGGAGGCCCGCGCGCTGGATATCACACCGTCCACGATCGCGCGGTTCGAAGGGGTGGGCGACCATATATCCGCGAAGATGTTGCAGCGGATTATGACGGATGAGATTCGCCATGTGTCGGCGGGGACGACATGGTTCAACCAGGCGACGAACCGATTGGGGCTAGACCCCGTCAAACATTACCAAATCCTTGTGAAACGCCATTTTCGGGGGAGCGTTAAGCCACCGTTCAACGACTCGGCGCGTCGGCAGGCCGGTTTGACGCGGGATTTCTACGACGCGCTTGCAAGCTGAGCGGCGATTTGCAGTCTGCATCCAGCGGGGGCGATCCAGGTCGCCATTTTATTGAACATGGGGAACCCACGAGAGGCAAAAGCCTTCGCGGGCATAAGTCGGGGTCGGCATGTTGATTCTTCGTACTGTGAATGCGCTGGGTGCGCGTTGGTTCCAATCGGCCAGCAAGACGGCCAAGATTTTCGGGATGGTCGGCATGGTAGGCGTGATGTGCGCCGCAGCCCCGGCTAACGCCAAGGATGAAGATGATCCTTATGGCGATGCATCGGAAATCAACACCAGCGCGCTCGGCCCGGCCGATGTCGGCTTCTCGAACATCTTCTCCAGCCTGCAGCGCATGGACGGCAACGCCAAGACGGCAGCCTATATCCCCTCGGGCCGCCCGGTCGAAAAGCTGTCGCTGACCTCGAACTTCGGCGTGCGTTCCGACCCGTTCAACCGCAGCGCCCGCATGCACAAGGGCATCGATATTCCGGGGCCCATCGGCACCCCGATCCACGCGACCGCCGACGGCATCATCAGCCGCGCCGGCTGGGCCAGCGGTTATGGCAACCTGGTCCAGATCTCGCACGGCAACGGCATGGAAACCCGCTACGGCCATATGTCGAAGCTGCTGGTTGCGCCCAACAGCTATGTTCATCGCGGCCAGGTGATCGGCCTGATGGGGTCGACCGGCCGTTCGACCGGCAGCCACCTCCATTATGAAGTCCGCGTCGATGGCGCGGCGATCAACCCGATCCCGTTCGTCGCCGGTCCCGATTATCTGATCGCGATGAACACCAAGCCGCCGGTCGCCATGGGCGGCCCGACCAAGGCGGACGAAAAGGCCGTCGACTGATCGGCCGCTTTTGATCACGACTTTTCCAAAGCCCCGGCGCCCATGGGTTGCCGGGGCTTTTGCTTGATCCTATCTAGGCGCCATGGCCGATATTGACCTCACCCCCTCCGCTGCCGCGCGCGTCGCGGCGATCGCCGCCAAGCAGGGCAAGCCCGCCATATTGCGGCTGGCCGTGGAAGGCGGCGGCTGTTCGGGCTTCCAATATCGCTTTGGCCTGGCCGAGCAGGTGGAGGCCGAGGATCTGGCGGTGGAGCGCGATGGCGTGACGCTGGTGGTGGACGATGTCAGCCTGGACCTGGTGCGCGGCTCTGCGGTCGATTTCGTGTCGGACCTGGGCGGCGCGGCGTTCAAGGTGACCAATCCCAACGCGACCGCCGGTTGCGGCTGCGGCACCAGCTTCTCGGTCTGATCGGCGCATTGGCTTGTAGACGCAGCCCACTTCTCTAAAGGGAAGTGGACAGCGAAAGAGACAGGTCCATTATGCGTATCGCCACCTTCAACATCAACGGCATCAAGGCGCGGCTGCCGCGCCTGCTGGAATGGCTGGACGAGACCCGGCCCGACATCGCCTGCCTGCAGGAAATCAAGACGTCCGACGAGACCTTTCCGGTCAAGGATATCGAGGATGCCGGCTATGGCGTGATCTGGCACGGGCAGAAGGGCTTCAACGGCGTGGCCATCCTGGCGCGCGGCGACCAGCCGGTGGAGGCGCGCCGGGGCCTGGAGGGCGAGCCCGAGGACGAGCAGAGCCGCTATCTGGAAGCCGATGTGAAGGGGGTGCGGGTCGCCAGCATCTACCTGCCCAACGGCAATCCCCAGCCGGGGCCGAAATTCGATTACAAGCTGCGCTGGATGAAGCGGCTGCGGGAACGGGCGGCGGAAATCTGGGCGGAGGAAGTGCCCGCCATCCTGGCCGGCGACTATAATGTCATCCCGCGCGACGTGGATATCTATTCGCCCAAGGCGATGGCGGACGATGCGCTGATGCAGCCCGAAAGCCGGGAGGCCTATCGCCGGCTGCTGGGCGATGGCTGGACCGATTCGATCCTGACCCGCCATCCGGCCGGGGGCGTGTGGACCTATTGGGACTATCAGGCCGGCGCCTGGCCGCGCGACGCGGGCTTCCGCATCGATCATCTGCTGCTGAGCCCGGCAGCGGCCGATCGGCTGGTCGATGCCCAGGTCGACAAGGCGTTTCGCGGCCGGGAAAAGGCGAGCGATCATGCGCCGACCTGGGTCGAGCTGCGCGATATCTGAATTTAATCCGGATATTATTGACTCTATTATATCCGGGTAATAAATCCTGTGTCGAAGGAGATTCGGCATGGACCGCACATTGACGGCCTTTTCGGGCGACTATTGGATCGCGACCGGCGACGAGGATGAGGTGCGCGCGGCGCTGCGGGTCATGGGGGATGACGCGCAGAATATCCTGCTGTTCGACGATCGCACCGGGCGACAGGTGGATATCGACCTGCAGGTCGATGCGGCGCCGCGGGGGCGGGGGCGACCCAAGATGGGGGTGCAGGCGCGCGAGATCACCCTGCTGCCGCGCCATTGGGACTGGCTGGCGGCGCAGCCGCGCGGCGCCTCCGCCACGTTGCGGCAACTGGTGGAGGATGCGGTGAAGGCGAGCGCGGACAAGCCTTCGCCGCGTGCGGCGATGGATGCGGCCTATCATTTCCTGACCGCGATGGCGGGCGACCGGCCCGGCTATGAAGCGGCGATCCGTGCGCTTTATGCCGGGGACAGGGCGGCGTTCGAGGCGGCGGCGGAAGGCTGGCCCGGCGCGATCCGGGCGCATGGTCTGGCGCTGGCGGAGCCGGCCTTTTCCGCCTAGCCTGCGCATCGCAATGATCGGAGAGGCTGGATGACGGACGATTTCCTCCAGGGCACGGTGCATGAGGCGGCCGATGACATGCAGGCGGCGATCCGGGCCGACGCCGGCATCTTCGCACTGTGGCAGGGGCTGACGCCGCTTGGCCGCAACGAGATCATCTGCTGGGTCGAGGATGCCAGGCAGGCCGCGACCCGCGCGCGGCGCATTGCACGCACTGTCGAGGAATTGCAGGAAGGCAAGAAGCGGCCCTGCTGCTGGGCCGGCTGCATCCACCGCACCGACAAGGCGCCGAGCCGCTGGCAGCAGGCGGTGCTGATCGAGGGGAAGGGGAAACGGCGCTAGGTCGGCGTGGACAGATTCAACGCACGCCGAAGGGCGGGGAGGGTGGATTTCAGTCAGTCAGCTTTTGGGGAGAGGGCCTGCAATAGCTGACGCTGCACGGAAAAAGGTGTTATCCAGCAATCGCCCAATTGCGGACCTGCCTTCAGGTGATAGAACATCCTTGGGAGATAAGGGGAAGCCAATTGTTGAAGCGTCGAAAACCGAAGGTCAGCCTTGAGGACGCAATGTCGCTCGCAAAAAGCTACCTTTCCAGACAAGACCTAAAAGGCTGGCGTTTTGAAGTTGCGGAGGCGCAACGCCACCCTACTGACGCCGCAAACTGGTCAGTAATTGTTGATCGGTTTTCGCCGGAGGGTGGACTGGTTGATGGCCCACAAATTCTGATCGTCAACGGCGAGACCGGCGATGTTCGCACCTTCGAAGAATTCTATTAGCGGCAAATGAACGATCGCTTCCAACCAAAGTTCTCCTTCGACCTTCGGCTTGCTGTCTAATTGAATGACCAGTATCGGGCTACGGACGGCAATGGTCGATTGACCAGAAATGGTCGTTAGCTGCGCGTCTCAACAACATGCAGCGTAAAATCCTCGCCTGATATTTCTCGGCGGCATGTCCACGTCCTTTCCGCACCAGGTACAGGTTCTGGCCGCATTCGCATGAGATCACCGAACGCCGGTTTGAGGTTCGGAAAAGCCTCCGCAATCGGTGTGAGCAGAAACCCCGAATAATTGCTATGTTTATGCTGGGACACTTTGGTCGTGCCCTTGTATGACATGACGTAGGTGTAGAGGGGCACTGCGTTATCCTTTCGAGCCGCGCTTTATCCCCGTAATCTGCCCTGTGAATGGCTGCAACTAGGGGCGACGAAGTTGCTCATCGACGGCAAGAAATGGTCGATATTGGCTGCGTGTATAAAGTTCAGCGCCTCTTGAGCGTTTTGATGCGAGCGAGACTATCGGAAAAGCGAAGAACAGCGAGGGTAGCACCAAAGTAAGCGATAGCGCCGCCCATTGCCAGTCGCTTGGTTATGGCAGGCCAGCCAATTTCTGTCGGTAGGCCTAGGCGGCGTTGACAAAAGGGATTCCCAATCGGTGCGTGTTCTGATTCAAGGCTGCTCTTTGGGGAGCGGTCATGGATCGAGGGGATTTGTCGGACGCGGAGTGGGAGTTGATCGGGCCGCTACTCCCGTCCGAGCGTGGGAGGCATGCCCGACCGGCCGGCGATAACCGGCGCTTTCTCAATGGCATGCTGCATGTGCTGCGGGTCGGTTGCCCGTGGCGCGACATGCACGAGCGCTATGGCAAGTGGAACTCGGTCTATGTCCGGTTCCGGCGCTGGGCGGAGCAAGGCGTCTGGGACGCCATGCTGCAAACGTTGGTCGATCTGGGCCTCACCGACGACTGGCAGCACATGATCGACAGCACCACGGTTCGCGGCCACGTCTCGGCAGCGGGCGGAAAAGGGGGGCTTGTGCGCAGGCTTTTGGTCGATCACGCGGCGGCTTTACGAGCAAGATCCACGCCCGCTGTGACAATCAGGGCCTCCCTGTCGGCTTCATCCTTACCGGCGGCGAGGCATCGGACTATACGGCGGCCGACGATCTGATGAACCTGCCGCTGCCCAAGCCCAGGGCGCTGCTCGCCGACAAAGGCTATGATGGCGACAGGTTCCGGGAGAACCTGCTCATGCGAGGCATCCTGCCCGTCATCCCGCCGCGCTCCAACCGCAAGGTGCCGGCCCATCCCGACTACCGGCGCTACAAGGATCGCAATCGTGTCGAGCGCATGTTCGCCAAACTCAAGCAGCAGCGCCGCATCGCCACCCGCTACGACAAGACCGTCCTGTCGTTCGAGAGCTTCATCAACCTCGCTGCCGCGCGACTATGGCTGAAAGCTTTTGTCAACACCGCCTAGAGCCACGAACCCGAATAAGACAAATAGCATGAGGCCAAACCAAACCGGAATGGCGACCAAGGCTGCTCTGCGCACTGTCATTCTGACATTTCCAAGGTTCTATGATTGGCTAGCGGATTACATAATTCTTACCGGCATAGGGAATGTCCGCAAGTGGCATTCATAAAGTTGCTGGCGAACGGCAAGAAATGGCCGTTAGCCGCTAAAATCCGACATCGTCATTGCGAGCGTAGCGAAGCAATCCACCGGCGCGAGATGGATTGCTTCGCTACGCTCGCAATGACGGGAGATGGTCGCTTCCAGACCATCCTCCCCTAGAAGAGGAGGTGGCTGGCCGAAGGCCAGACGGAGGGGTGTCCTCCTCTCGATAGAGCGGCACCCCTCCACCACTTCGTGGTCCCCCTCCCCTTGCAGGGGAGGATTTTACCTCCGCAAGTGGTCGAAACCCGTTGATCCCTGTCGGCGTCATCCTGGCGAAAGACTTTCCTGGACACGCGAAGGATCCGGGATTCGTTCTGTGCTACGAGGGCGCGCTGAATGGATCCCGCATCGAATGCGGGATGACGGCAGGATTGGTGGGCGATCTTTGGCTTTACCAGAGTACGCCGTCGACCGGCTGGACCGGCGGAGGCCCTTCGCGGCCGAGCGTGTCGCACATGTCCGCCTCGATCGTGGTGGTGATGCTGTCGAGCGGCAGGTCGTGGACGTCGTTACCGAACGGATCGACCAGGTCGTCGCCGATCTGCAGCACGGCGAGATACATGAAGCCCGCGACCGCCGATCCCACCGGGGTGGCGATGCCCAATGTCTCGACCAGGCCGATCGGCAGCAAGATGCAGAAGAGCCGGGTGAAGAATTTGGGGAAGCTGCGATACTGGGCGGGCAGCGGGGTGTTCTTGATCCGCTCCATGCCGCCCTGCGCGTTCGACATGTCGACCAGCAGGCGTTCGATCTGGGTCTGCTGGATGCTGTCGATCCAGCCATCCGCGCGCGCCTGTTCGACCCGGCGCCCCGATCCGTCGAGCAGGCCGTTGGCGGGATTGCGGCGGCCCAGTTCCGGAATCTCCTCCGGAATCTCCGGGCCGGCGAGCACGCGGCGCACATCGGGCGCGGGATCGATCCGGCGGAGCTGGCAGCGCAGCGCTTGGACATAGGCGATATGGCGTTCGACCAGGGTCTGGCGCAGGTTCGCCGTTTCGGCCCGGTCGGGGATGAAGTTCATCACCGCGCGTGCCCAGCTGCGCGAGACATTGACCATCGCCCCCCACAGGATGCGGCCTTCCCACCAGCGCTGATAGGCGGAGTTGACGCGGAAGCCGAGTACCAGGGCGAGCGCGGTGCCGAAGATGGTCAGCGGCAGGGCCGGCGCCTTGAACGGCGATATGAAGTAGAAGATGGTGACCGCCAGATCCCAGAAGAACAGCGCGATCAGCGCGCGCCATGCGGTCTGGAAACTCTGGCGGATACGTGGGGCACGTCCGACGATCATAGGGGGAGCGGTTCTCTACAGAGTCAGGCGATGTCCGTGCCGTCGGCTTCATCCAGTTTCAGCCAGGCATGGCGCAGCGCCATGCCGCCGATGATGCCAACGGCCTTCAGGATCGTCGCATAGATGGTGGGGGTGCTGTCGCTGATCGCCAGCCAGGCGCAGGCGAAGCAGAGCGCCATGGCGGCATAGATGGGCAGCGCCTCGATATCGTTCCAGGCAAGACGCTGATTGGTCTTGGGCGTGGGCGCGGCGCGCGTTGCGGCGAGCGTGCGGATCATGGCGGTCCTTTCCGAAATGGAGCCGACGGGCGGCCTTTGTTCGAAAAATGATGCGACGCACAAGCGACGGTCAACGTGGTCCACGCCATGCAAGCCAGCCTTGCGGTAGCGGTAACGCCAGCAAAATTCCGTCGCATTTCCGTGCCGTTCGGGAGACGTGGCAATGTTTTCACACGGAACTGCAACCTTGCGCCTATTGCAATGCAGCGTAACGCGCATAGCTTTTTGCGCATGGCCGATCGCTATGCTGAAATCCTGTCCTTCGTGAAAATTGCCGAATCGGGCAGCCTGTCCGAAGCGGCCAGACGACTGGACCTGTCGCTTGCCGCGACCAGTCGCCGCCTGTCGCAACTGGAGTCGCGGCTGGGGGTGATGCTGGTGCGCCGCAACAGCCGGCACATGACGCTGACGCAGGAAGGCCAGATATTCTACGAGAAGGCGGGGCAGGCGCTGTCCGACATCGATCAGGCGGAAAATGTCGTGATGCGCAACGCCACCGAGCCGGTCGGAGCATTGCGCGTGGTGACGACGCTGCATTCGGGTCGCAGCCGGTTGGCGCCGCTGTTCCAGCATTATGCCACGCTGCACCCGGAGGTGGCGGTGCATCTGGAGGCGGCGGGGCAGGCGGCCAATATCGTCGAGACCGGCCATGACATCGCCATCTGTTTCGATCCGCCGCCCGACAGCGGCCTGATCATGAAGCGGCTGGCCGACAATCCGCGCATGCTCTGCGCCTCGCCCGAATATCTCAGCCGGCGCGGCGTGCCGCGCACGATCGAGGATCTGGCCAGCCATGACCGGATCGTCATTGGCGGCGGGCAGGATATGTGGCGCGCGATCGACATGGACATGGGGCGGGACAACAGCCGGGCGAGCCGGGTGCTGAGCACCAATGATGGCGAACTGGCACGGCTATGGGCGCTCAATGGCGCCGGTATCGTCATCAAGTCGCTATGGGCGGTGTCGGACGATCTGGAAGAGGGGCGGTTGCAGACGGTGCTGCCCGCTGTCGCGCTGCCGGAATCGCCTATCGTTGCCCTCTATCTGCCGGCGCAGGGGGACAGCGCCAAGGTGCGCAGTTGCCTCGACTTCCTGGCGCGCCATCTGAAGCCGGCCGAGGCGACCCCGGCCGCCGCCTGATCCGATTTTGAAAATGCGCGATCGGCGCGATCGACTGTCTGCGGACCGTCGATCGCGCCGATGCTGATTCATGGCGGCCCGCGTCCGCCGGAGCGCAGCCATCCGCCATGGCCATCGACCTGTCAGGCCAATTTGTCTGACAAGTACCGTGTTCACCAATATTGGTTTGACCAATATGTTGCGCTGGCCTGATCTGTCGGTTACAGCCTTTTCGAAATCTGGAGTCGAGTCCCGCAATGTGGGCTTTGTGATGGATGCAGTCGGGCAAACCGGCGCATCGGCCGATGGCTCCTGGTGGCAGCTTTGGAACACAGGATCGGGAGAGGTTGATGAAGGGGCAGTCGAAAATGGCCGTCGTGATGGCGAGCCTGCTGGTAGGCGTCGCATCTGGGACGCTGGCGGGCGTGGCCCATGCGCAGGATATGTCGGCCGGCGACATCATCGTGACGGCGCAGAAGCGCGAACAGAATGTGCAGGATGTGCCCTTGTCGGTGCAGGTGCTGGGCGAGGCCCAGTTGCAGGCCAATGCGGTGCAGGATTTCAACGATCTGAGCCGCGTGTCGCCGTCGCTGAGCATCCGGCCGGCGGAAAATCCGGCGAGCGCCAATGTCGCGATCCGCGGTGTCGGCACCCTGGCCTTCAGCCCCGGCGTCGAGCCGAGCGTCGCGGTGATCCTGGACGATGTGGCGCTGGCCTTCCAGTCGCGCGCCTTCACCGATCTTTCCGATATCGAGCGGATCGAGGTGCTGCGCGGGCCGCAGACGACGCTTTATGGCAAGTCGGCCTCGGCCGGCCTGATCAATATCGTGTCCAAGGCGCCGACCAAGACGCTGACCGCGTCGGTGCGGGGCATGATCACCACCGATGACGAGCAACAGATCGGTGCGGTTCTTTCCGGGCCGCTGACCGACACGCTGGGTTTCCGCACCAGCGTCAACTATGATGATTTCAAGGGCAATTCGCGCAACCTGGCCGATGGCAAGACGCTGAATGGGCGCCGCTATTTCTCCACCCGCAACAAGCTGCGCTGGAACCCGACGGCCGAGTTGCAGGCCGATCTGGCGATCGATTATGCCGATGGGCGGACGACAGCGACGCGGCCCTTCATCGAACTGGGCGACAATGCGGTCCTGCGCGGCAATCCGGCCTTCACCCAGGATGTGTTCGCGCCGGGTATCACCGTCGGCAAGGACAATACGGACGTGTCGATCGATTTTCCGACCGGCAACACCTATAATGATTTCGCCCAGTCGCTGCGGCTGAGCTATGATACGGGCGGGCCGACGATCATGTCGATCACCGCGCATGACCGCTACAAGTCGCATGACTGGTTCGACAGCGACGATTCCGCGATCACCAGCTTCCAGAATTTCCAATATGGCCATTTCGACAGCGAGCAGTTCAGTCAGGAACTGCGGCTGATTTCGCCTGGCAAGGACCGGTTCCGCTATACGCTGGGTGCCTATTACAGCAATGTCGACATTGGCCGCGACTTCTATCGCGGGCCGCTCTTTTCCAACGCCAATTGGGATGCGACCAACGGCAGCGACCTGATCGCGGGCTTTGGCCAGCTGGAATATGATCCGCTGCCCGGCACGACGCTGATCGCCGGTGGCCGCTACAGCCGGGAGAAGATCGATTATGTGTTCACCGATCTGGCGGCCAGCCGGGTCTATGCGGGGCGCAGCAGCGACGGTTTCGGCACCTACAAGCTGGGCATCAAGCAGGATGTCGCACGCGACATGAACCTCTATCTCACCTATGCGACCGGGCATAAGGGGCAGGCCTATGATATCTCGTCGGGCTTCAACCAGGCGCGCGCCGATGCCGGCCCGGTGAACCCGGAAAAGTCCGACAGCCTGGAACTGGGCTTCCGGTCGCAGTTGCTGGATCGCAAGGTGACGCTGAACGTCACCGTCTTCAGTTCCAACTTTCGTGATTTCCAGACCCAGGCGGTGGAAAACCTGGCCGACGGGACGCAGAATTTCCGCCTGACCAATGTCGGCAAGGTGCGCATCCGGGGGCTGGAAATGGAAACCAGCATCCGTCCGGTGGCCGGGCTGACGATCAATGGGTCGCTCACCTATCTGGACGCCAAGTTCAGGGAATTTGCCGGCGCGGCCTGTTATGTGAACCAGACCGCGGCGCAGGGATGTGTCGGCACGCCGCCGCGCCAGGATCTGAGCGGCAAGGCGATGCTGATCTCGCCCAAGTGGAAGCTGGCGGGCAATATCGATTATGCCCAGCCGCTGGGGCAGGGGCCGCTGGAACTGGTCGCGCAGGGCGCCGTTACATGGCAGAGCAAGGTCGTGCCGCTGGACCAGAATCCGCGCACCATCCAGCCGGAATATGCGATGGTGAACATCGCGCTGGGCCTGCGCAGCGCCGACAAGTCCTGGCAGGTGATGGGCTTCATCAACAATCTGTTCGACCAGCATTATCGCTACCTGATCAACGATGTGTCGAACCGCTACGGGACGACGGCGATCCAGGGCTATGTGCCGCGTGATTTCCATCGTTATGGCGGCATCCGCCTGAGCTACAGCTATTGAACTGGCGGGTTGTCGGACTGGGCCTGATCGCGCTGATCGGCGCGGCTGGCTCGGCCGGCGGCGCGGCGCCCTTGCCCGACATCTATGTGCTGGCCGGCCAGTCCAACATGTCCGGGCGCGGCGCCCTGACGGACCTGACCGAGGCGGAAAGGGCGCCGGTGCCGGGCGTGATGATGCTCGGCAATGACGGCATCGTCCGGCCGGCGGTGGAACCGATCGACAGTGCGGAGGGGCAGCAGGACATGGTGTCGGCGGACCGGCTGGCGACGGTCGGGCCGGGCCTGTTCTTTGGCCGCGCGCTGATCGCGCGGCAGCGGCGGCCGATCCTCCTGATCCCCTGCGCCAAGGGTGGTAGCACGATCGCGCGCTGGCGACCCGGCGGGGACCGGACGACGCTCTATGGATCGTGCCTGGCGCGGGTGCAATCGGTTCGCGGACGGCTGGCCGGCATCCTCTGGTATCAGGGCGAGAGCGACACGGAGAATATGGCGACGGCAACCGGCTATGGCGCTGCGCTGGCCGATCTGGTCGGGCATTTCCGGCGGGATCTGGGACGGGCAGAGCTGCCGTTCCTCTTTGCGCAGATCGCCGATCGGCCGGCGGCGCCGGTGTATGTCGCGCGCTATCCGGGATGGGCGATGGTGCAGACGGCGCAGCGCGACATCGCCCTGCGCTGCGCCTATATGGTGCCGACCGGCGGCCTTGAGCGGCAGGCGGACGAACTGCATCTGGTGACCGATGCCCAGCGCCGGCTGGGCATGGCGATGGCGCGGGCGATGATGGCCTTGCAGGCGGATGGATGCGGGCGCTGAGGCGCGCCCGCGACCTTATAGCGTCTTTTCGTAGACCTGATAGATCTTGTTGACCCTGGATTCGATGGCGTCGGCGATCGCGTTCATGCCCTGATTATCGTCCAGCACCCAGCCGATCTCGCCGCGCGTCGCACTGTAATGGGCCAGAGCGTTGCGACGGATATATTCGATCATCATGAAGGCGAGCTGGCTGGCCATGCGGGTCGATTGCAGCCGCTGGACCACGCCCATCAGCGGCACGCGCATCGTGCTGACCTGCGGCTTGCGCAGCCAGCGCAGCAGCTTGATCCAGCCGAACGGGAAGAGTGAACCGTTGAGCGGCTTCAACGCCTCGTTGAGGTCGGGCAGGGTCATCATGAAGGCGACGGGTTCGCCTTCCAGCTCCGCGATCATGATCAGATCCTCGAACACCAGCGGCTTGAGCTTCTTGCCGGTGAAGGCGACTTCGGCGTCGGTGATCGGCACGAAGCCCCAATTCTTGCCCCAGGCGTCGTTGAGGATGCCCAGGATGATCGCGGCTTCCTGATCGAATTTCGACTTGTCGACCTTGCGGATGGTGATGCGCGCGCTTTTTTCGCCCGAAGCGACGATGCGCTCGATTAGCGGCGGGAAATTCTTCGTGATGTCGAGTTCATAGGTCTTGAGCTGCTTGACCGGCTGATAGCCGGCGCCCTCGACCATCGGCTGATAGGCGGCGCTGTTATGACCCATCATCACCGTCGGCGGATGGTCATGGCCCTGGATCAGCAGGCCGGGCTCTTCCCAGATCGACAGCGAGATCGGGCCGAGCACGCGGGTCATCCCCTTGGCCTTGAGCCAGCCTTCGGCCGCGGCGATCAGGGCGGCGCCGGTTTCGGCATCTTCCGCCTCGAACAGGCCGAAATTACCGGTGCCCGGACCCATGCCCTGTTCGACCGGCTGGGCCAGCGCCAGCTTGTCGAAATGCGCGGAAATGCGGCCGACCACCTTGTTTCCGCGCCGGGCGAGGAAATATTGGGCCTCGGCATGGTCGAAGAAGGGATTCTTGCCCGGCGTCAGCAGGCCGTAGACTTCGGACTTGAGCGGCGGCACCCAATTGGGATCATTGGCGTAGAGCCGCCAGGGCAGGTCGACAAAGGCCTTGAGATCGGCCTTGGAGGAAACGGGGGTGATGAGGAGATCGGTTGATGCCACGGCGCAGGCCCTTGAAGAAATGTGTCGAGCAGTTCGGCGCTTGTTTGCGGAATGTCAATCTCGGGCCGGGGCAGGGGCGCTAAGAGTCGGTCTGGAAATGCGCCTCTGGCGCATCTGTACCGGCCTACATCCGCACCCGGCCACCCAGACATGGTAACCTGATGGGAGGTCGGGTGGGGGTGTGGGCCGGTGCGGCGCTTGAAAATGCGCTCTTTCGCGCATTTTCAAACAGCCCAAGCCGGGGTGAATATGTCACGTTGCTGCCACGATTGCAGCGCATTTGGAGTGTAGGGAAGGCAGCATGACTGTGCATGATCCCATATTGGCCGCCGCGTCGCGCACGCGGTCGGCTATACCCGACGATACGAAGATGCTGCGCGCTGCCGCGGATCTGACGCGCACCCTGTCGACCGCGAACCCGGCCATATACTGGCCGGACATGCTGGCGTCGGCGCTGATCGGCTATGGCGCGCTGGCCGGCGCGATTCTGGTCCAGAATGTGGCGATCGCGATCGGCTGCGCCCTGTTGTCAATGATGGCGCTCTATCGCGCGGCCAGCTTCATCCACGAGCTGACCCATATCCGCAAGGGCGCGCTGCCCGGCTTCCGCTTCGGCTGGAACCTGCTGGTCGGCATTCCGCTGATGATCCCGTCCTTCCTGTATGAAGGCGTGCATACCCAGCATCATGCCCGCACCCGTTATGGCACGGCGGAAGACCCGGAATATCTGCCGCTGGCGCTGATGAAGCCCTGGTCGCTGCCCTTGTTCATCGTGGTTGCCGCGCTGGCGCCGATCGGCCTGATCCTGCGCTTCGGCGTGCTGACGCCGCTCAGCCTGATCATCCCGCCGCTGCGGCGCAAGGTGGTGGCGGAATTTTCGGCGCTGTCGATCAATCCCGCCTATCGCCGCCGCGCGCCCGAGGGCGAGTTCGCCCGCATGTGGCATTGGCAGGAAGCGGGCGCCTGCCTGTTCGCGCTGGCGCTGGTCGGCAGCGTGTTTGCCTTCGGCTGGAAGCCTTTGCTCGTCTATATGGCGATCCATTCGGCGATGACCGTCATCAACCAGTTGCGCACTCTGGTCGCTCATCTGTGGGAGAATGAGGGCGAGGCGATGACCGTGACGGCGCAATATCTGGATTCGGTCAATGTGCCGCCGCCCGGCACGCTGCCCGAACTGTGGGCGCCGGTCGGCCTGCGCTATCATGCGTTGCACCACCTGCTGCCGAGCGTGCCCTATCATAATCTGGCGGCCGCCCATCGCCAGCTGATGGCGACGCTCGACATCGACTCGCCCTATCGCCAGGGCAATTATACCGGGATGTTCCCGCTGGTCGCCAAGATCGCCCGGAGCACGATGCACGCGCGCTGATCGCGGCGGATCGGGACAGGAAAAAGGTCGGTGGAAACGCCGGCCTTTTTTGTGGGTGACGGGGGCTGAGGCGGCGCGACATGGCGGATCTCGTCGCGATCATATGCGCTTCGCGCTTCCAGGCCTGCGCCCTATCTGTCTGCTTTTATTGCGAACGATGTGCAGATGATTCATGACAAATCGGATCGGATCGGCAACAAAGGCGGGTCTGTAGCGTTCGCGCAGTTGTTTCCGTGATCGGGAGTTTGCCATGAAGACCGCCGCCTTGTTCCTTGCCCTGCCTCTGCTCGCTGCCGTGACGGCCTGTGCCGCGACCAGCCAGAGCGCGCCCGCTGCGCCGACCGCCAAGGCCAAGCTGGCCGCTGGCGATGGCAGCGCGCGTGGTACTGCCGTCGTGACCCAGGCCGGCGACGGACTGCATGTGGTGGTGAAAGCTCAGGGTCTGACGCCGGGCATCCATGCGGTGCATATCCACACCACCGGCGTCTGCACCGGTCCGGACTTCACCAGCGCGGGTGGCCATTGGAACCCGACCAGCCACCAGCATGGCAAGGATAATCCGCAGGGCATGCATATGGGCGACATGCCCAACATGCAGGCCAAGCCGGATGGCAGCGGCGAGATCGAATATGTGGTGCCGGGCGGCACGATCAGCGACGGCGCAACGCCGCTGCTGGATGCCGACGGCGCGGCCATCGTGATCCACGCCCAGGCCGATGATTACAAGAGCGACCCGACCGGCAATGCCGGCGGCCGCGTCGCCTGTGGCGTGCTGAGCGTCGGCTGAGGCCTGATTGCCCCGGCGCCTGCGTCAATCGTCGCGGGTGCCGGCATTGCCGTCGGCACGATAGGTTTCGACCGCATGATAGCTGGAGCCGGCATGGCCGAGCCGGCTTTCATAGAGGCTGAATTGGTTCACCGTGAACGCGGGTGAGGCAAAGCTGGCATGCAACGCCAGGAAAGGCGCGATGTCGCCGCCGTGCCGGCTGAAGCGGGCGACGGTGATGTGCGGCAGATAGGCGCGGGTTTCGGGCGCAATGCCGGCCGATACGCAGGCGCGATCCACCTTGGCATGAAGATGGGCGAGCGGATCGCGTGGCTGCACCCCGGCCCATAATGTGTCGACCACGCCCCGCCGGTCGAAATAGCCGGCCCCGGCAAGCGCAATGTCGAACGGCGTGAAGCGGACGCCGGCAAGGGCATCGGCGATATCGCCCGCCTGATGGCGGTCTACCTCTCCGATGAAACGCAGGGTCAGGTGAAGCTGGCTGTCATCCTGCCAGCGCGCGCCGGGGACGCCGGCCATCTGGGCCAGAAGCTGGCTACGGATGGTGGCGGGCGGCCGGATGGCAATAAACAGGCGGTGCATGAAGGATAGATAGGGACGCAGAGGTGGCGCGAATAGGGGGCGATTGGGGTGTCCAGAGGCGATCGAGGATGGAATGCTGCGCTATTCCTCGGTTCTGAACAGCACCGTCTCGCCGAGCAGCAGGAAGAGGAGGAAGGGCGCCCAGGCGGCGAGGATCGGCGGGTAGGCACCGAGATTGCCCATGGCGAGCGAGAAATTGTCGGCGACGAAATAGGCGAAGCCCAGCGCCATGCCCATTACCGCGCGCAGGAAGAGCTGGCCCGAGCGGGCGAGGCCGAAGGCGGCGACCGAGCCCAGGATCGGCATCAGCACCGCCGAGAGCGGCCCGGACAGCTTGTGCCACAGACTGCCTTCCAGTTCGGCGGTCGGACGGCCAGCATCGTGCAAGTCGCCGATCGCCGCCTGCAACTCCCTGAAAGTCAGGGCATCGGGATCAACCTTGGCCAGGGTAAACTGGTCGGGTCGGATATCGCTGCCGAAGCGGACGGTGCCGACACTCTGGAGCGTGCCGCGGGCGACATCGAACTGGCGCGCGCCTTCCAGCACCCAGCCTTTGCTGGCAGCGTCATAATGGCCCTTGGGCGCGGTGATGATGGTGGTAAGGCTGTTGTTGATGCGATTGAAGATCTCGACCCCGCGCAATTGCACATTCTGGCCATGGCCGGCGACGATTTTGGCCGTGACCAGATTATTGCCGTCACGCACCCAGGGGTTTGTCTTGATGCCGCTGTCCGTCGGCACCGGGCCGAAGTCCACCGCCTGCCAAGCGCTGAGCATCGCGGTCGAGCGGGCGACGATCCGTTCGTTGAAGGCGTAGCTGAGCAGCGCGACGCCGAAGGCCGCCGCGACCAGAGGCGCGAGGATCTGTTGGGCGGAAAGACCCGCCGCCTTCATCGCGATGATCTCGCTATTCTGGTTGAGTGTCGCCAGCATGATGAGCGTGCCGAGCAGCACCGAGAAGGGCAGGAAACGGGCGACGATCTGGGGCGCGCGCAGGCCGACATAATGCCAGAGTTGCGCGTCGCCATTGCCCGGATAGGCAAGGATGTCGCCCGAATTGCCGAGCAGGTCGAGCATCTGGAGCACGACCACCAGCATAGCCAGCACGGCGAGCGTGCGGGTCAGGAACAGGCGCACCATGTACCAGCTGACCTGGCGCGAGGGGAAGAAATCGAACTGCATGGGGTCAGGCTGCTCCCTTGGCGGGCTCGCCACGTCGCGTCACGAAGCGCAGCAGGCGGCCGACCTGCTTGCCGAGCTTGGCAAAGGCGAATTCGAGCGCCGCGATCGGCTGGCCACCGGGGCGATGGGCGATGACATGATACATCCAGAAGATCAGGCCCGATGCCAGCAGGAACGGCCCCCATAGCGCGATGATCGGATCGATCTTGCCGAGCGAGCCGATGCTTTCGCCATATTGGTTGATCTTGTGATAGGTGACGATGAAGACGATCGAGAGGAATACGCCGAGCGCCGAGGTCGAGCGCTTGGGCGGGATCGCGAAGGCGAGCGCGGCCATCGGCAGCAACATCATCATCACCACTTCGACCATGCGGAAATGGAAGTTGGAACGGATTTCGTTGCGCAGCTTGATCGGCGTAGCGGGATCACGCCCCATCGAGAAGAGTTCGGGCAGGGTCTTTTCCCGATCGACGTCGCGGCCACGGAAATTCTCGATCTGCGGCAGGTCGATCGGCAGATCGTGGCTGGAGAAAGAGAGGACGCGCGGCGTCTTGTACTTGGGCGCGTCGTTCACCAGCACGCCGTCACGCAGGCGGAAGATGATGGTGTCGGGATCGTCAGTGGCGAGGAAGGCCCCCTGGGCAGCCGTGACCGCGACCGACTGTCCATCCTTGCCGACGGCGCGGACGAAGATGCCGCGCAGGTTGCGTCCTTCGTCCAGGCTGCGTTCGATCCGCATGGTCATGCGCTTGCCCAGGCTGGTGAACTCACCGACCTTGATTGAGGCGCCGAGCGCGCCCGAGCGCAATTCGAAGCGCAGCGCTTCATAGGCGTGGCGGGACAAGGGCTGGACCCAGCCGACAATGCCGAGGTTCAGCAGGGCAAGGGCGAAGGCGAACATGTAGGGGACGCGCAGCAGCCGGCCATAGGACAGGCCAACGGCGCGCATCACGTCGAGTTCGGACGATGTGGCGAGCTTGCGGAAGGCGAGCAGGATGCCGAGCATCAGCCCGATCGGAATGCCGAGCGAGAGATATTCGGGCAGCATGTTGGCGAGCATGCGCCACACGACGCTGACGGGGCCGCCCTCGGCCGCGACAAAATCGAACAGGCTCAACATCTTGTCGAGCACCAGCAGCATCGCGGCGATCACCAGGGTGCCAAGCAGCGGCAGCGCGATCAGGCGGGCGAGATATCGGTCGATGGCGGTCAGCATTTCTCTATGTCGTCGTCCCATCACCATGTTTTGGCCGCAAACCCCGCCCATATGCGAGTCAGCTAATAAAAGAGTCGCGGGGCGAACAGGGGCTCGCCGCTCGATCATGTCGGGCGGCTATAGCTTCCAGGAGTCTGATGGTCATGTTGAAAGTTGCAGTGGGTCTGATGCCGGTGGCGGTCCTGTTGGCCGCAACGCCTGCGCTGGCCCATGGTCAGGAAATCACGAACGATCTGTCCCGTTGCGCCGCATCGGCCAAGGGACCGGCGGTGCTGGTCGATGTGCGCGGCTTTGCCGAGGCGACGGGTCGCGTGCGCCTGCAGTCCTATCGCGCCACCAAGGCGAGCTGGCTGACCAAGGGTGAATGGCTCTATCGGATCGACAATGTCGTCCGTCCGTCCGACGGCGCGATGCGTTTCTGCATGCCGGTGCCCGAGGCGGGCAAATATGGCATCGCCGTGCGCCATGATCGGGACGGCAATGGCAAGACCGACATTTCGCGAGATGGCGGCGGCTTTTCCAACAATCCGTCGATCAACATCTTCAATCTGGGCAAGCCGTCGGTCGACAAGGCCGCCTTCTATGCTGGACCGGGCGTGACCCGGATCACCATCAACCTCAAATATATGTAAGGTCGTCATGGTCCGCGTCGCGCTCCTGTCCAATCCCAAGTCCACGGGCAACCGGCAGACCCTGCCGCGCGTGCGCAGTTTTTGTGCCAACAACCCGGACATCTTCCATTATGAGGTCGAGCATGTCGACCAGATCGGCCGCGCGCTGCAGACGATTGCGCGGGTCGATCCGGCCGTCATCGTCATCAATGGCGGCGACGGGACGGTGCAGGCGGCGCTGACCGAACTCTATCAGGGCGAGCATTTCTGCGGTCGGGTGCCCCCGATCGCGGTGCTGCCCAATGGCAAGACCAACCTGATTGCGCTGGACCTGGGCATCCATGGCGACCCGATCAAGGCGCTGGAGCGCATCGTCGAGATCGCCAAGTCGGGGCTGGGCGACCATGTCGTGCAGCGCGAACTGATCGCGCTGACCGACGGGCAGACGACCCGTCCGGTGCTGGGCATGTTCCTGGGCGGTGCGGGCCTGGCCGACTATATCCTCTATTGCCGGGACAAGATCTATCCGCTGGGCCTGTCCAACGGGTTCAGCCATTTCCTGACCGCGCTGGCCGTGCTGGCGTCGCTGGTCTTCGGCATTCGTGCCCGATTCCTGCCACAATCCAGCCACCCGGTCAGCATCTCGCTGATGCGCGAGGGGCAGTTGGCGGGCCGCTTTTCGGTGCTGATCGTGACCACGCTGGAGCGGCTGCTGCTGGGCGTCGATCCGGGTGACAGCCGCCGTGGCAACATGAAGCTGATGGCGGTCGACCAGAGCGTCTCGGCGCTGCTGCGCCTGGTGTGGGCCAGCGTCTTCCGCCGGATGGGCAAGCAGCAGATGCAGGGCATCCATCTGGAGCAGGGCGACACGATCCGCATCGAGGGCGCGCAGAGCAGCGTGATCCTGGACGGCGAAATCTTCCGCGCGTCGGAAGGCAAGCCGATCCTGCTGCGTTCGACCGAGCCGGTGCCCTTCCTGCGCCTGGCCGCCTGAGATCGCCTGAGCGGGGCTGGGCGGGTCGGGGACGACCGGAAACAGCCCTCACCATCATCGTCACCCTGAACTTGTTTCAGGGGCCATTCCCCCATAAGACCAATAGTTTGTCGGGCCCGATAGATGCTGAAACAAGTTCAGCATGACGTTGGAGGGGTGGCCGCTATCCATCCATCTCAGCCTTCGCCGGGCTGACGATATACCCACCGGGCCGTGATTGCCCTTATCCCTGTCCGCCGAGCAGCTGATATTTGAGGCCCATGGCCTGGGCGAGGTTGCGAAGGCGGCGTTCGACCGCTTCGCCATAGAGATCGGCATCCTCGTCGCGCAGGTGGAGGTCGATGCGGTCGCCATGCCGTTCCAGATGGGAAATGGCGAGCGGGCCTTCGACGCCGCCCGACAGGCGCTGGGCGAGGCGGATGGCAAGGCCCCAGAGCGCGGCGCGGCGCAGCGCGTCGGGGCTGGCCATGCGGTCAAGGTTGGGCAGCGTGCCGACATCGCCGCCGAAATGGGTGTGCAGCGCCTGGCCCAGCATCGCCCGCTCGGCAGCGGTGATGCCGACCCAATTGCTGTGCAGGGCGATTTCGACGCCGCGTTCGGCGCGGAAATCGGGATTGGCGCGCCAGCTGACATCGGCCAGCAGGCAAGCGGCGCGGCGGATACGGCGGGCATCCTTGTCATCGTCGGGGAAGAGCGGCGCGATCCAGCGGTCGATACGGTCGCCATGGCCGCGGAAGCGGGCCTGCGCCTCGCCCTCCGCCTCGGCGGCGACCAGCAGCGGGTCATGGGCACGGATGTCGTCGGGCAGATTTTCGTAGAGCAGCCCTTCGCGCAGGCCATAGGCCGACACGATCATCCGGCTGGACTTGAGCTGGCGCACGACCACCGACAGCAGCGCGGCAGCATCCGGCAGGGTCGGCACGCGCGATCCGGTCATGGCCGGGATCTGCTTCAGCCGGCCCTTGTCGACATGGGAGATGATGCGGGTGAGCTGTTCGGCACGGGCCGCGCTCATCTCATATTGATGCACCACCGGCAGCGGGAAATGGGTGAGTTGCATGTCGAAGCGGGCGAGCGAGCGCCAGGAGCCGCCGACGAGATAGAAGGGCAGGTCCGGTTCCGCCTGCCAGCCGGCCTTTTCCAGCATCTTGGCGACGCAGCGATCAAGCGCGCGCGGCCCCTTGGCCCGGATCTGCGGCAGGCGCAGCACGCCCAGCGGCAGCGAGATGGTCTGTTCGACCGCGCCCTTGCGCACGCGGGCCAGTTCCAGGCTGCCGCCGCCCAGGTCGCCGACAATGCCGTCGGCATCGGGAATGCCCGACAGCACGCCCATGGCGGCGCCGATCGCCTCCTGCGCGCCCGACAGCAGTTCGACGGTCAGGCCCATCGTCTTGGCACGGGTGATGAATTCGGCGCCATTGGTGGCATCGCGCACGGCGGCCGTCGCCACGCAGCGTATGTCGGTGACGCGCATGTCGCGGCACAGATGGGCGAAGCGGCCGATGGCGCGCAGGCCGCGTTCCATCGCCTCCGCTTCGATCGCACCGGTCTTGGCGAGCGAAGCACCCAGGCCCGCCATCACCTTTTCATTGAACAGGATGAAGGGGATGCGGCGCGGCCCGTCATAGACGACCAGGCGGACGCTGTTGGAGCCGATGTCGATGATCGCCGAGCGCGCCGTGGCGGGTTCGGGCGAGGTCGCCATGGTCTCCGCCATGGCGCGCACGCGGCTGAGCATCGAGTTCATCGCGCGATCAGGCCCGGCCACGCAGGCGCAGGGTCGGCACCGCGCCATGCTCCTGCGCTGCACCACGCCCGGACAGCGACGGGTTGGTCATGAAATAACGGTGCAGGTTGAATGGCCGGTCGCCCGGCTCCAGCCGGGTATAATGGCCGTCGCTGTCCAGCACCCAGCTCTGTTCGGTGTCGATCAGATTGGCGACCATCACCTGGTCCAGAATCTGGTCATGGACCGTCGGATTTTCGACCGGTGCGAGGAATTCGACGCGGCGGTCGAAGTTGCGCGGCATCCAGTCGGCCGAGCTGATATAGACCTTCGCGCCATTATTGGGCAGCGCCTTGCCATTGCCGAAGACGGTGATGCGGCTATGTTCCAGGAAGCGGCCGACGACCGACTTCACCCGGATATTTTCCGACATGCCCGGAACGCCGGGCCGCAGGCAGCAGATGCCGCGCACGATCAGGTCGATCTGCACCCCGGCATTGCTGGCGGCATAGAGCTTCTCGATGATCGCCGGGTCGACCAGGCTGTTCATCTTGGCCCAGATGGTGCCGGGGCGGCCGGCGCGGACATGGTCGATCTCCGCATCGATGCAGGCGCACAGCGTGTCGCGCAGGTCGCGCGGGCTCATGACCAGCTTTTCCAGCCGCTGCGGTTCGACATAGCCGGTGATGTAGTTGAACAACGCGGTGGCGTCCCGGCTATAGGCGGGGTCAGCGGTGAAGAAGCTGAGATCGGTATAGATGCGCGCGGTGATCGGGTGGTAATTACCGGTGCCGAAATGACAGTAGCTGCGGAACTGGTCGCCCTCGCGCCGGATCACCATCGACACCTTGGCATGGGTCTTCCAGTCGATGAAGCCATAGACGACCTGCACGCCCGCGCGTTCCAGCGCGTCGGCCCACATCAGATTCTGTTCTTCGTCGAAGCGCGCCTTGAGCTCGACCACCGCGGTCACCGACTTGCCGGCCTCGGCCGCGTCGATCAGGGCGCGGATGATCGCCGACTGCTTGCCCGCGCGGTAGAGAGTCTGCTTGATCGCGACCACGTCCGGGTCGGACGCGGCCTGTTTCAGGAAGGAGATGACGACGTCGAACGCCTCATAGGGGTGATGGACGACGATGTCCTTGGCGCGGATCGCGGCGAAACAGTCGCCGCCATATTCGCGGATGCGCTCGGGGAAGCGCGGCGCATAGGGTTCGAACTTGAGGTCCGGCCGGTCGGCGTCGACGATGCCGGACAGGTCGCCGATGCCGATGAAGCCCTCCACCTCGACCACGATCGCTTCATGGCCCTGGAGCATGTCCTGGAGCATTTCCTCGACCGGTTCGGGGATGCGTTCCTCTATCTCCATGCGGATCACCCGGCCGCGGCGGCGGCGCTTGATGGCGCTGCGGAAATAGCGGACCAGATCCTCCGCCTCTTCCTCGATCTCGATGTCGCTGTCGCGGATGATGCGGAACACGCCGCTGTTGCGGACGCGATAGCCGGGGAAGAGATCGGCCGAGAAGCGACGGATCACCGCCTCCAGCGCCATGTAGCGCATCGGTTCGCCCGGAATGCGCACGAAGCGGGCGAGCGAGGAGGGGATCATCACCAGTTCGCGGATCGGCTGCTTGTCCGACAGACGCTCCAGATCGAAGACGATCGACAGGCCCTGGTTGGGGATGAAGGGGAAGGGATGTGCCGGGTCGAGCGCCTGGGGGGTCAGGATCGGGAAGATCTGGGTCAGGAAATGTTCGCGCAGCCACCCCGCGCAGCCGGCATCCATTTCCGCGGATGGACCGATCACCTCGATCCCGACCTGCACCAGCTCGCCATGCAGCGCGCCCCAGACCTTCTGCTGGGCGCGCATCAGGCTGGCCGTGGTCTCGGTGATCGCGCCGAGCTGCTGCGCCGGGGTCAGGCCGTCGGCCGACCGCAGATCGACATCCTGCAACTGCTGGCCCTTGAGCCCGGCAACCCGGACGGAGAAGAATTCGTCGAGATTAGCGCCCGAAATCGACAGGAAGCGGAGCCGTTCGAGCAAGGGATGCGCCCGGTTCATCGCCTCTTCCAGCACCCGCTGGTTGAAGGCCAGCCAGGACAGCTCACGGTTGAAATAGCGCTCGCCCGCGGGCGAAAGGCTGGCGATGGGATCGGCTTCGGCCACGGATTACTCGCGCTGGTCGTTGGTGGGATCGGGCGGGACTATAGGCAAGATTCCTGCAGATTGCAGGGCCTCTTTCGCCAGTGCGACCGAAATCTTACGTCCAGATGACAGCGACGCCTCATCCAGCAGCGCCGTCACCGCCGCAATCGCGCCATAGCTGCGCTCGATCCGCCGAAGCAGCCAGGGCGCAAGGTCGGGTGCGAAGCTGGCGCCCGACGCGCCCAGCCGCCGCTCGATCAGCGCCAGCGCCAGCGCCTCGTCCGGTTCCTCGATCGCGACATGGGGCGATCCGGCCAGCCGCGATCGCAGGTCGGGCAGCGCCACCGTCCAGCGCAGCGGCGAGGTGCGGCCGATCATCAGCAGCGGCCGATGCTCGGTCTGCGCCTCGTTCCAGGCGTGGAACAGCATATGCTCGTCCTGCCCCTCGGCATCGTCGATCACGCTGCCGCCGCTCATCGCCACGAACTGGCGGCCCAGCGCCGAACGGCCCGAGAGGGGCGGGCCGGTCAATATCGTTACCGACACGGGCCAGTCGCGCCAGCGTTCCAGATGGGCGACGGCCAGTTGATTGGCCCCGCTCACCAGAAACTCCTCGCCCTGGCCCTGCCATTCGAAGGGCAGGCTGATCTGGCTCATGGCTGTCCTGCGGGCGCCTGTCGGCGCGTGATGCGCATGGTGTTGCCGGAAGCGGCGACGCTGTAGCCGCGCGCCTGCAATCCGGTGCGCAGCGCGTCGGCCGTGCCTTCGAAGCTGACCTGCATCACCGACGTGCCGCCCAGCGCCAGGCTGCTGGTCGCAGCGGAGCGCACGCCCGGAATGGCCCGCACCGCCGATTCGCCTGCGCTCGCCGATCCGACGTCCGGTGTGTCGAACTGGATCGCGAAGCTGGCGACGCTAGTGGCGGTCGGCACCGGTGCGTCGATCGCCTCGATCGGTGTTTCGGCTGCATTCTCGATCGCCAGCGCATTGGGGTCGACCGGTTCCTCGATCACCAGCGACGGGTCGGGGCGCAGGCGACCGTCATTGAGCGCGCGAATATAGAGTTCGTCGACCCTGCGGGCGCCTTCGTCCAGCATCTGCGGGATACCGCTGTCGTTCGAGGCGCGCAGCGCGAAGCTGCCGATCAGGCTGTTGTCGGGGCCATAACGGGCGGTGAAATTGGCCGTCACCGGGCCGCCGGGCCATTGCCGGTCGAGCCGCACCATCGGGATCACCACATCGGCCGCGCCATATTGGTCGAGCAGCACGCGCCACCACAGGCGGCCGCGCCGCCCGGTCTGGCCTGCGTTGAGCAATACCGGGTCGGCGACCGAGCCCGCGACGCGGACATAGTCGATCGCGCTGTCACCGGTGCGATAACGCGCCCAGGCCTTCTGCCATTCATTGACCCGTTCATAGGATACGGCGGAGCCGCCATCCCACATCACTGGGATCACCAGCAGCGGCGGCGAGCGCATGACGTTGCCGGAAACGCCCAGAAGCTGGCCGGTGCGCGCACGGTCGAACAGGATGCCGAGCGTCGCGACATAGCGACCGGGGCCGGCCTGTTCATATTCGACCTCGATGCCCGAGATCATGGCTTCGAGCTGCGAATCGGACAGGCTGGGCACGCCGGCGGCGCCATGGGTGCGGGTCCACAGCATCTTCCACGCCTGGCGCTGGGCCAGCCGCCAGCCGGCATAGCGGGCCGCATCGGCGCTGCTGGCCTGGACGTCGACCTTCACGCCGCGCACCTCATAATCGCCGCCGCTGGCGATCGGCGGGACGCCGCGTTCACCCTCCATCTGGGCGAACAGCGCGGCGCCGACCAGGCCGATTCCCACCGCGCCGGCGATCTGCGCCGGGCGGGAAAGGGCGTGGAGAGCAAGCGCTGGCGGGAACGACAGGCGACGAAGAGTCTTGGCAAGGATCACGGGCGTCCTTTTGGCGAGTTTAGCCCCGCATGCCAAGCGTGAACCCATGCAGCCTTCCGTTTTCGACGCTATTGCTCTAGGGCGCTGGCCCATGAGCGACAACGAATCCTACAGCTACGCCAAGGCTGGCGTCGACATCGCCGCGGGCAACGCCCTTGTCCGTGCCATCGCCCCCCTGGCCAAGGCCACCCGACGCCCCGGCGCGGATGCCGAACTGGGCGGTTTCGGTGGCTTTTTCGACCTCAAGGCGGCGGGCTATGACGACCCGTTGCTGGTCGCGGCCAATGATGGTGTAGGCACCAAGCTGAAGCTGGCGATCGACCATGACCGCCATGATGGCGTGGGTATCGACCTCGTTGCCATGTGCGCCAACGACCTGATCGTGCAGGGTGCCGAGCCGCTCTTCTTCCTTGACTATTATGCCACCGGCAAGCTGGAGTCGGGCGTCGCCGAGCGCGTCATCGCCGGCATCGCCGAGGGTTGCCGCCAAGCCGGCTGCGCCCTGATCGGTGGTGAGACCGCCGAAATGCCCGGCATGTACAGCGATGGCGACTATGATCTGGCCGGCTTCTGCGTCGGTGCGGTGGAACGTTCCAAGGCGCTGACCGGCAACAAGGTGAAGGCCGGCGACGTCCTGATCGGCCTCGCCTCTTCCGGCGTTCACTCCAACGGTTTCTCGCTGGTCCGCCGCCTCGCCGCCGACAAGGGCTGGAAGCTCGATCGCCCGGCGCTGTTCGACAATGAAGTGCTGCTGATCGACGCGCTGATGGCGCCGACCAAAATCTACGTGAAGAGCCTGTTGCCGCTGGTCCGCGCCGGCATGATCAATGCGCTCGCCCACATTACCGGCGGCGGCCTGCTGGAAAATATCCCGCGTGTCCTGCCCGAGGGCACCCATGCCACGGTCGATGCCGACGCCTGGGAACAGCCACGCCTGATGGCCTTCCTCCAGGCGCAGGGCAATATCGAGCCGGAAGAAATGGCACGCACCTTCAACTGCGGCATCGGCATGATCCTGGCGGTGGACGAGGCGCATGTCGCCGGCGTGACCCAGGCGCTGGAGGATGCGGGCGAAACCGTGTTCCGCGTCGGCACTGTCAGCGAAGGCGACAAGGGCTGCACCGTCAAGGGCAGCGCCGAAACCTGGAGCGCGAAGGCCGACTGGTCGGCCACGCATCTGGGCTGACAAGCACCACGACCGGAGTGGGATAATGACCAAGGCAAAGATCGGCGTCCTGATTTCCGGCCGTGGCTCGAACATGGCGGCTTTGCTCTATGCGGCGAAGGCGCAGGACTGTCCGTTCGAGATCGTGCTGGTCGCCGCCAACGACCCGGAAGCCCCCGGCCTGGCGCTCGCCGCGGCCGAGGGCATCGCCACCTTCGGCCAGAGCCACAAGGGCATGAAGCGCGCGGAGTTCGACGCGGTGATCGACGCGGAGCTGCGTAAGGCCGGCATCCAATATGTCGCGCTCGCCGGCTATATGCGCCTTCTGTCGCCCGAGTTCGTGTCCGGCTGGGAAGAACGGATGCTCAACATCCATCCCAGCCTGCTACCCAAATATAAGGGCCTCGATACCCATCAGCGCGCGATCGACGCGGGCGACAGTCATGCTGGCTGCTCGGTCCATATCGTCACGGCCGAACTCGACGATGGCCCGGTGCTGGGCCAGACCCCGGTGGCGATCCTGCCCGGCGACACGGCCGACAGTCTGGCCGGGCGCATCCTGATCGCCGAGCATCAGCTCTATTCGCGCACGCTGGCCGATTTCGTCACCCGTGAGCGTCAGCCCGACTGGCTGCTGAACAAGGTGCGCGAAGCGGCGCTGGCCCTGCCGCAGGCGGACGAGATCGTTTCGCATGGCATGCCCTGCTTCGGCGTCGTCAAGGGCAAGAAATTCGCCTATTTCACCCGCGACCATCATGGCGACGGCATCATCGCCGTGCTGGTGAAGACCACCGCGCCGGAGGAACAGGCGACGCTGATGGAAGCCGACCCGGAACGCTATTATCGCCCCGCCTATTTCGGCAATGACTGGGTCGGCATCCGCCTCGACCTGGGCGACACGGACTGGGAGCATATCGCGGAACGGCTGCGCGCCAGCTGGCGCCAGATCGCGCCGAAGAAGCTGCTTGGCCTGATGGATATCGCCGACCAGTTCTGATTGCGCGCGCTGCGAAGGACAGTGCGCGCAATCAGCGGGGATGCGTTAGCGCCAGCCCAGGGCGGGGGCGATGTGCTTCAAGATAGAATCGATCACATGGACATTATAGGCAACGCCCAGTTGGTTCGGCACGGTCAGTAGCAGCGTGTCCGCTTCGGCGATCGCCTCGTCGGCCCGGAGCTGTTCGATCAACTGTTCCGGCTCGGCCGAATAGGAGCGGCCGAAGACGGCGCGCATGTTGTCGATCACGCCGACATGGTCGCTGCTGTCGCCCCGGCCGAAATAGTCGTGATCCTCCTGATTCATCAGCGCGAAGATCGAGCGGGATACGGAGACGCGCGGTTCGCGTGCGTGGCCGGCCGCTTTCCAGGCTTCCTTATAGGCGCGGATCTGTTGGGCTTGCTGGACGTGGAAGGGCTCCCCGCTCTCATCGGCCTTCAGGGTCGAGCTTTGCAGGTTCATGCCCATCTGGGCCGCCCAGACCGCGGTAGCGTTCGAGGCCGATCCCCACCAGATGCGGTCGCGCAGCCCGTCCGAATGGGGTTCCAGCCGCAACAGGCCGGGCGGATTGGGGAACATCGGGTTGGGGTTGGGCTGGGCAAAGCCTTCGCCGTTCAGCAGCCGCAGGAAGACTTCGGCATGGCGGCGCCCCATGTCGGCATCGCTCTGTCCTTCGGCCGGGGCATAGCCGAAATGGCGCCAGCCATCGATCACCTGTTCGGGCGATCCCCGGCTGATGCCCAGTTGCAGGCGTCCGCCGCTGATCAGATCGGCCGCGCCCGCATCTTCGATCATGTAGAGCGGATTTTCGTAGCGCATGTCGATGACGCCGGTGCCGATCTCGATCCGGCTGGTCTTGGCGCCGATCGCGGCGAGCAGGGGGAAGGGCGAGCCGAGCTGGCGCGCGAAATGATGGACCCGGAAATAGGCGCCGTCCGCGCCCAGTTCCTCGGCCGCGACCGCCAGATCGATCGATTGGAGCAGCACGTCGCTGGCCGAACGGGTGGCGGAATAGGGGGCCTGCGACCAATGGCCGAAGGAAAGGAAACCGATCTTCTTCATCATAGCCCTTCCAGTTTGAACTTTGGGCTATGAGCTGGGCCTTGGCGATCCCGCCTGCAACCGCCTGATTGGAATTGGATAGTTTCCAATCTGATGTCTGGCTGTCAGGGGGCCGGGCCACCCCAGGCGGCCCGGCGCTCGATCAGCTACGCACGTCGGATTCGGTGACGGGCGAGATCTTGATTTCGACGCGGCGGTTGGCGGCCTTGCCTTCCTCGGTCGCGTTCGACGCGATCGGCTGGGTTTCGCCAAAGCCGCGGGTGGCGATGCGCGCCGACTGGACGCCATGGCTGGTCAGGTAACCGGCGACCGACTGGGCGCGGCGTTCCGACAGCGTCTGGTTATAGGCGTCCGACCCGTCGCTGTCGGTGTGACCATATACGTCGATATAGGTCTTGGGATATTGCGACAGGATAGACGAGACCTCGTCCAGCGTGGGGCGGAACTGCGGCTGGACGCTGGCGTCGTTGAAGGCGAAGGTGATGCCCGAGGGCATGCGTAGCAGCAGGTCGTCGCCCTGGCGGATCACGTCGACGCCGCTGCCGGCGGTCTGCTGGCGCAGCTTGCGTTCCTGTTCGTCCATATAGGAGCCGATGCCGGCGCCCGCGATCGCGCCGATGCCGGCGCCCAGGATCTTTTCGGTGCGGTCATGCCGGCCGCCGACCAGATCGCCCAGCAGATAGCCGCCGAGCGCGCCGCCGATGCCGCCGATCGCCGCCTTCGACATGCGCTTCTGCCCGGTTTCCGGGTCGGTGGTGCAGGCCGTGGTGGTCAGCATCGCGGCAAGGCCGGCGGCCATCATGATCCGGTGCGAAATCCTCATTCTTCTATTCCCTTGTCCTTGGCATCCGCGTGGATGGATGCGTCCCTAATTACCCAGACGATGGATTGTTCCACAAGTGAACTGAACGGATGATGATGGGATGGTTGTGAAAACGAAAGAATAAAGGTTATAGGGGAGGGGACCACCATGGCCACGATCCCCCCTCCCGCTCCGACGCCCTTCCCTTGGGTAGACCTCATCATCATCCTCGCGCTGGTCGCGCTGAACGGCGTCTTCGCGATGTCGGAGCTGGCCATCGTGTCCGCGCGCAAGCCACGGCTGCAGGCGATGGAGAAGGCCGGCAAGCGCGGCGCCAAGTCGGCGTTGCAGCTGGCGGCGGACCCCGGCAAGTTCCTGTCGACGGTGCAGATCGGCATCACCCTGATCGGCATCATTTCGGGCGCCTATTCCGGCGCCAGCCTTGGCGGGCCGACCGGCGAGCGGCTCGCGGCGCTGGGCCTGTCGCCCAATATGGCGGAAAATCTGGGCTTTGCGCTGGTCATCGGCCTCACCACCTATGCCTCGCTGATCATCGGCGAACTGGTGCCCAAGCAGTTCGCGCTGCGCCAGCCCGAGCCGATCGCCGTGCTGGTGGCGACGCCGATGTTGTATCTGGCCAAACTGACCGCGCCGGTGGTGTGGGTGCTCGACAAGTCGAGCAGCCTGATCTTCAAGCTGCTGGGGCTGGACCGCGAATCCGAACATCATGTCACGGTCGAGGAACTGCACCTGATCGTCGCCGAGGCGAGCCGGTCGGGCATCATTGAGGAAAGCGAGCGGGCGATCATCTCCGGCGTGGTGCGGCTGGCCGACCGGCCGGTGCGCGAGGTGATGACCCAGCGCATGGATGTCGACTGGATCGACATCAACGCCGACGAGGACACAGTACGCCTGCGGCTGCTGGAAACGCCGCATACCCGCCTGCCGGTGGGGCGCGGATCGGTGGAGGACATTATCGGCATCGTTCAGGCGCGCGACATCATGACCGCGCTGTTCCGGGGCGAGGCGCTGAATATCGAGGCGCTGCTGCGCAAGGCGGAGGTCGTGCCCGACCAGGTCGACGCGATGGATGCGCTGGAGGTGCTGCGCAAGTCCGATGTGCCGATGGTGATGGTGCATGACGAATATGGGCATTTCGAGGGGATCGTGACCCCGGCCGACCTGCTGTCGGCGATCGCCGGCCATTTCGCGTCCGACCGCGACGTCTATGACGAGCCCGATCTGGTCGAGCGCGAGGATGGCAGCCTGCTGGTGTCGGGGCAGATGCCGATCGACCAGCTGGCCGAGAAGATCGACATCAACCTGTCCGAGGACCGCGATTATGCGACGGTCGCGGGCCATGTGCTGTGGCTGCTCAAGCGCCTGCCCGAAGTCGGCGACTATGCCGAGGATCAGGGCTGGCGTTTCGAGATTGTCGACATGGACGGGCGCAAGATCGACAAGCTGCTGGTCGCGCAGCTCTGACCATGGCGGCGTCGGCGCTCGATGCGGTCGATCGCCTGGCGCTGTGCCTGCTGGAAGAAAAGGGCGGCCTGGCCGTGCTGGGCCTGTGTGGGGCGCAGGGCAGCGGCAAGAGCACATTGGCGCAGGCGCTGCTGGCGCGCATGGGCGCGCGGGGCGTGGCGAGCGCGATCCTGTCGATCGATGATCTGTATCTGACGAAGGCCGAGCGGCAGGCGCTTGCCGGGAGCGTGCATCCGCTGCTGCGGACGCGGGGCGTGCCGGGGACGCATGATGTCGCGATGGGCTTGCGGGTGCTGGATGCGCTGGCGGCGGGGCGGGCAGTGCGCTTGCCGCGGTTCGACAAGGCGGTGGACGATCGCTTGCCTGAAAACGCGTGGCCGGAGGCAGGGGCGGGGCTGCGGTTGTTGATCCTGGAGGGCTGGTGCGTGGGCGCGCGGGCGCAGGAGGCAGGCGCACTGGACGCTCCGGTCAATGCGCTGGAGCGGGACGAGGATGGCGACGGGCGCTGGCGGCGTTTCGTCAATGCGGCGCTGGCGGGGGACTATCAGACGCTGTTCGGGCGGATCGACGCGCTGGCGCTGCTGGCGGCGCCGGGCTTCGACGTGGTCCAGGGCTGGCGGACGCAGCAGGAGGCCGAATTGCGCGCGGCCGGCGGCGGCAGTGGGGTGATGAACGATGCGCAGGTCGCCCGCTTCATCCAGCATTATGAGCGGCTGACCCGGCATATCTTGGACGAGATGCCGGCGCGGGCCGATCTGGTCGTGGCACTGGATGCCCAGCGCGGCGTGACGGCGGTTCGCGGCCGATAGCTCAAGCCACCGGCTGCGCCCTTCCAGAAATTTACTGCGCCGCGTTCTCGGCCGGGGCCTCGGTCGCGTTGGCGGCATTGTCGCCGTCTTCGGCCGGCGCCGCATTGTCGGCGGCGGCGGGCAGGGGGAGGTTGGACCCCTGCGTGTTGAGCCAGGCGATCAGGTTGGCGCGATCGGCCGGGTTGGAGAGGCCGGCAAAGGTCATCTTGGTGCCGGGGGCAAATTCACGCGGGCTTTTCAGCCAATGGTCGAGATTCTCGAAGCTCCATTCGCCGCCCTTGCTCTTGAGCGCTTCGGAGAAGGCGAAACCGCCCTTGCCCTGGCCGATCGCCTCGCCGACGGTGGCGTAGAGATTGGGGCCGATGCCGTTGGCGCCGCCCTGGTTGACGGTGTGACAGGCGGCGCACTTGGCGAACACCTTTTCGCCCGCCGCGACATCCGCGCTGGCGAGCAGCGTGTTGAGGCCGGGGCCGCTGTCGCCGCCGCCTTCGCCTTCAACTTCGATGCCTTCGATGGCGTAGCCCATCTTTTCGGGCCGTTCGTCGTGGAAATATTTGGAACTGACGATCGCGCCACCCAGCGCGATGATGCCTGCAAACAACGCCCACCCTGCAACGGTGTTGAAACGATCGCCCATCCGCAGAATTCCCTCGCATCTTTGTTATGGAGGCTGTCTTGCGCTCCCCCACTTAGGGCCTTGCCATAATGGGGCTTCCGCGATGGCGCAACCCGCCGTGGCGCTTTTCACGCCCCGCCGCCCCGCCGATGCTTGCGCGCGCTGCCCCAACTGCCTAAGCGCGCAGGCACGCATGGAAAATTACCCCGCCCCCGCTCGCGCGCTGGTCGCCGACATGTCGCAAAAGGCCGCTGCCGATCCGGCGCGCGCCGTCGCCTATCAGGGCGCGCCCGGTGCCAATTCGCACCTGGCCGCGCTTGGCTACGCCCCCGATTGCGTGCCGCTGCCCAGCTTTGCGTTCGAGGATGCGATCGACGCGGTGCGGAACGGTCTTGCCGCCCGGGCGATCATTCCGATCGAGAACAGCCTGCACGGCCGCGTCGCCGACATGCATTTCCTGCTGCCCGAATCCGGGCTGCACATCGTCGACGAATATTTCCTGCGCATCCGCCACTGCCTGATGGCGCCCGACACGGTGCCGGTGAAGAGCGCGATCAGCCATCCGCAGGCGCTGGGCCAGTGCCGCCATTATCTGCGCGAGCGCGGCATCCAGCCGGTCGCCTATGCCGACACCGCCGGCGCCGCTGCGCTGGTGGCGGAGACGCGGGCGCCGGGCGAGGGGGCGATCGCCCCCTATCTGGCCGCCGAAATCTATGGCCTGCGCCTGATCGCCGAGAATATCGAGGATAGTGACGACAATATGACCCGCTTCCTGGTGCTGGCGCGCGAGCCCAAGGCGCCGGCGGCGGGCGTCGGCCCGGTCATGACCACCTTCCTGTTCGAGGTGAAGAATATCCCGGCCGCGCTCTACAAGGCGATGGGCGGCTTTGCGACCAATGGCGTCAACATGACCAAGCTGGAAAGCTACCAGCGCGGCGCCAGCTTTGCCGCGACCGAATTCTACTGCGATATCGAAGGGATGCCGGGCGACCCGGCGGTCGACCGCGCGCTCGCCGAGCTGGAATTCCACACCAAATGGGTGCGCGTGCTGGGCAGCTACCGCCAGGCCCGCCCCCGCACCTGATTGGTGTGCCCGGCAGAGGGCGGTTTCAGGGTCACTCCTGGGTCGCTCCAGGGTCATGGCGCGAAGTTCACAGTGTCGTGACGCGATGATATCGGCGTTTTGTGGCCTTTTCGCGCCTGAAACGCACCGCCGACGCGCCTGTTGGATCACATCCGGGTCATGGCGAAGCGACACCAGGGTCACGGTGACGCGCCTGTTGGGTTGCGGGGGTGGCGGCGTATCGGTGCGCGCGCTGGGGCGGGATCGCGGCTGGTCCATCGCTGAGGATAGATCAGAGATTGCGCGAGTAGGAAAGGGCGGGCCGATGGTCGGTAGGCAAGCGTCCGGCAGGTTTGCGGTTTTAACGGCAGGATTGGAGGCGGCGACTAGGCGGCTTTGTAGGTCTGCAAGACAACGTGATTTTCGAGGGCGTCTGCGAAAGATCGCATCAATTCGACGGTTCCATTCGCTACCTCATTGAGATCTTCCATGGCGATAAGTGTCTCCTCTCCATGTGCAATGGAATTTCGACGTTTGAGCAGCACTACATCAATGAAGGTCGATGCGTCGGAAAATGGCTTTGTATCCACACAGCAGATGACACAAATATCTGAAAAAACTTCGAAATTTAGGTTTGCCTTTGTGTTGATTAGGCGGTGTTGACAAAAGCTTTCAGCCATAGTCGCGCGGCAGCGAGGTTGATGAAGCTCTCGAACGACAGGACGGTCTTGTCGTAGCGGGTGGCGATGCGGCGCTGCTGCTTGAGTTTGGCGAACATGCGCTCGACACGATTGCGATCCTTGTAGCGCCGGTAGTCGGGATGGGCCGGCACCTTGCGGTTGGAGCGCGGCGGGATGACGGGCAGGATGCCTCGCATGAGCAGGTTCTCCCGGAACCTGTCGCCATCATAGCCTTTGTCGGCGAGCAGCGCCCTGGGCTTGGGCAGCGGCAGGTTCATCAGATCGTCGGCCGCCGTATAGTCCGATGCCTCGCCGCCGGTAAGGATGAAGCCGACAGGGAGGCCCTGATTGTCACAGCGGGCGTGGATCTTGCTCGTAAAGCCGCCGCGTGATCGACCAAAAGCCTGCGCACAAGCCCCCCTTTTCCGCCCGCTGCCGAGACGTGGCCGCGAACCGTGGTGCTGTCGATCATGTGCTGCCAGTCGTCGGTGAGGCCCAGATCGACCAACGTTTGCAGCATGGCGTCCCAGACGCCTTGCTCCGCCCAGCGCCGGAACCGGACATAGACCGAGTTCCACTTGCCATAGCGCTCGTGCATGTCGCGCCACGGGCAACCGACCCGCAGCACATGCAGCATGCCATTGAGAAAGCGCCGGTTATCGCCGGCCGGTCGGGCATGCCTCCCACGCTCGGACGGGAGTAGCGGCCCGATCAACTCCCACTCCGCGTCCGACAAATCCCCTCGATCCATGACCGCTCCCCAAAGAGCAGCCTTGAATCAGAACACGCACCGATTGGGAATCCCTTTTGTCAACGCCGCCTAGGTCTTCGTTGACACGGTTGAACCGTCGGTCGGAAGAGGTAAGTATCTCTTCGACTAAGGTGCATCGTTCGGCAATGCTCAGCTTTCCACCGTTGGTGTACGCAAGTTTGGGAAGGAAATAATTTTTGAAAAATTGAGGGCCGAGCTGGCTATATGGGAATTTCCGCAACGCGATATGTTCGAGATATTTTTTTGCAGTGAAGCGAACATATCCTTCCCAATGGGCATAGCAGATGGTGACAAGTGCTCTTAATAGCACTCGCCGTACCCCGCTGTCCCCTTGGCGTATTGCTGCCTTGAGATCGGAAATCTCCTTCATCCGCCAATTACGATCTTCAGTGATCTGGGCCGAAAAATCGGCTTCCGAATATGGTTTGCTCACGGCATGAACCACGCTTCACCAAACGGAACCGTTCGTTGAATGCGAACAGTACCGCGTAGTCCCGGTGATGTGAAAGATGCCACATTAGGCTGTTCCCAGAAGGTCTCGATCTTTTGTTTCACAAAATCTTTGGCGGCCTGATCTCCGAGCGCCTGAATGGCTGCAAGATTCTTAGCGACGCCAACAGCGATTGCTTCGAGACCAACTAAGCCAACTCTACCGGTGTGTTGGCCGTTTTCAAAACGCCGAAGTGCATTGCCTGCCGCTATCTCGTGCAACAGGCCAAAGGTGCTATTAATTAAATTCACCGCTTGAGCAGCATCGCCCTCTCTCGCAAGGGTAACGGCACTCTCATCGATATACTCTTCGACGTCTAATCGGCCATCGTAAGGTACAAGTGTATGAGCGAGGAACCGCATCGCAAGTTCCATATGTCGTTGTTTTTCTTGTTGATCATCGCTCAATGAAATAACTGCTTGAAATGAAGCTTGTTCAGCTGCCATCTTAATGGCGCGATAGTATACGCCATTTACCATAAGAACAACGCAATTGCGAAGTTCTTGAGCATTCGCTTGGGTTCCGCCTGCGTTTAGACGTTGAAACAGATCGTACTTCGTTTGATCATCGCTTGGACGTTTCAATATTTCAACTGCGATCCTGCTTCGGCGAATTGCAAGTTGCAGGCTTTTGTCGATGCTAGACTGATCGACTTCCGGAACATCCTCGATCCGGTCTGATTTTTGCCAAACCGCATTATGCAATGAGGGCAGGTACTTTGTGGCCTCAAGGATCGACGGCGGGCGTAGCCCGCCACCTTCGCGCAAACGCCCCATAAATTCCAAAATGGTTGAAATTCTTTGTAGGCCGTCGATCAGCTCCCAGGTGCCATCCTCTTTTTCAAAGACAAAAATGGATGGAATCGGAATTCCTAGCAGTAGAGATTCAATTAATTTCGATTTCTGACCAATCTCCCATCGGAATAGTCGCTGAAATTCTGGATCTATTGTTATTTCTTCATCTTCATACATCGTAACAATTTCGCCGATAGACATTTGATAGGCGTCGGTCTTCACTAAACGCTGTGCCTGCTCAATTTCATTCAGAAGCATTGGATGGCCCTCAGAGATAATCTTGCGTTGCCGCTTTCGATATCGGCGTTTCTGTACACACTAACAGGGATGGGATGGTCGGCAAGAAGCGGTGGCGCAATGATTTGAAGATCGCGAGGCGGATCGCCGGGAAGCCGGCACCCGCGATTGTGTTCGGAGGCTGCGACTTTGTGCCAAGCTCAGTCATTCCTAGCCAGGCGGCTTGCACGAGAATGTCCGCTGTTGGGACAGGTAATCGCATCACCAAACGATCAGCTTTGGCGCCAACCAGCATCCACCCCCTCCCCACCCCTCCGCTTCCGCTCCCCCGCAATCACCGCTATAGCCCCGCCATGGTCGCTGCGATCCTCTTGTCCGCGCTGGCGATGACGCTGATCGTCGGGGTGCGCTATCTGATTGCCAGTGGCGGCTTTGCGCTGGCGACGCGGGTGCGGCAGCCGGGCCTCTATCGCGGGCAGGGGCGGCAGATATCGCGGGAGATTGGCTGGTCGCTGGCGTCCGCGGCCATCTATGGCATCCCCGCCGGTATCGTCGCCTGGGGCTGGCAGGCGCGGGGCTGGACGCGCATCTATGAGGATGTCGGCGGCTATCCGCTCTGGTATCTGCCGGTGTCGGTGCTGCTCTATCTCGCCGCGCATGACACATGGTTCTACTGGACGCACCGGTGGATGCACGCGCCCCGGCTGTTCCGCATCGCCCATGCCGTCCATCATGCGAGCCGGCCACCGACCGCCTGGGCGGCGATGAGCTTTCATCCGTGGGAGGCGCTGACCGGGGCGGTGGTGATCCCGGCGCTGGTCTTCCTGATCCCGATCCATGTCGGCGCGCTGGGCGTGGTGCTGTCGATCATGACGATCATGGGCGTGTCCAACCATATGGGGTGGGAGATGTTTCCGCGCTGGATGGTGCGCGGGCCGATCGGCCGCTGGCTGATCACCGCCAGCCATCATCAGCGGCATCATGAGCAATATCGGTGCAATTATGGCCTCTATTTTCGTGTCTGGGACCGGCTGTGCGGCACCGACCGGGGGCTGGGTGAATTCAGGGAGAAGCAGGCGTGATCGGTCGGGTGGTGTTTGCAGCGGTGGCGTTGATCGGGCTGGCGGGGGCGGCGCCGGTGGACCTGGCCCAGCCGATCAGCATGACGGCCGAGGGGCTGCGATCGGCCAAGGGGCGCATCCTGATCTGCGTGGCGCGATCGGCCGATTATTTCCCCGATTGCAGCAAGGATCCGGACAAGCGCCACCTGATCGTGGCGACGACGGGCAATGCCATCCCGCTCGGCAATCTGGCGCCGGGCGACTATGCGATCGCGATCATCCATGACGAAAATGGCAATGGCAAGCTGGACACCTTTGCCGGCATTCCGCGCGAGGGGGTGGGCTTTTCGCGCAATCCGGTGCTGCGCTTCGGCGCGCCCAGCTTCCGGTCGGCCGAGTTCGTGGTGAGCGGCGCGCCGGTGCGGCAGGCGATCCGGCTCAAATATTTCCTGTAAGGCGGCGCGCGCGCCCCGACTTGTCCGCCAACTCTGGCAGGGGTGGGGGTGACGCCCCACATAAGGCGCTGTATGACGGCGGCGACTAACCGCATTGCAGGAGAATGAAGCGTGGCGACCCTGGGACTGAGCGAGGCCGACAAGGCGGCCGTGGAGGCGTTTCGCCAGGATGTGGTGGAGCCTTCGCGCACGAGCCTGGTGATCGTCGACTTCTGGGCCGAATGGTGCGGCCCGTGCAAGCAGCTGGCGCCGGTGATCGAGAAGGTGTGCGCCGACTATGCCAGCAAGGGCGTCAAGCTGGTGAAGGTGAATGTCGATGAAAATGGCTTCATCGCCAGCCAGTTCCGCGTCCAGTCGATCCCGACCGTCTATGCCGTGTTCCAGGGCCAGCCGGTCGCGGACCTGAGCCAGGCGCGCACCGAAGGGCAGTTGAAGCAATATCTGGACCAGCTGCTGAGCCAGCTGCCGATCGAATCGGACGAGAAGGCGCAGGCGGAAGAGATCGCGCCGCTGATCGCCATGGGCGAGGAGATGCTGGCCGGCGGCGAGGCGGAGCGCGCCCTGTCGGTGTTCCAGCAGATTGCCGACATTGCGCCCGACAATGCCGAGGTGCTGAGCGGCCTGCTGCGCGCGCTGGTGGCGCTGGGCCAGCTGGACGAGGCCGATGCGCTGCTCGCCGAACTGCCCGCCGAGATGCAGAAGGACCAGGCGATCGAGCGCGCCAAGGCGGCGCTGGCGCTGGCCCGCAATGCGAAGCCCGTGGCCGACCTGTCTGGGGTCGAGGCGCGGCTGGCGGCCGATGCCGACGATCATGAAGCACGCTTCGAGCTGGCGACCGGGCTGATGGGCAATGGCGACCGCGACGGCGCGGCCGAGCAGCTGCTGGAGATCGTGCGCCGCGACCGGGCCTGGAATGACGGCGCCGCGCGCACCCAGCTTCTGACCCTGTTCGAGGCGGTCGGGCTGGAAGATCCGTGGGTGGCGGCGCAGCGCCGCAAGCTGTCGCAGATCCTCTTCTCCTGAGGATCGGTGAGCCGGTGAACCGCGCGCGCATCTCGATCTTTCCCTTGTCCGGCGCGCTGCTGCTGCCGGGCATGGAGCTGCCGCTGCATATCTTCGAGCCGCGTTATCGCGCGCTGGTGCAGGATGCGTCCGCGCGCGACCGGCGCATCGGCATGATCCAGCCGCGCAGCGAGGGGCCGAAGCCGCCGCTGTTCGATGTCGGCTGCCTGGGCCGGATCAGCCATATCGAGGCGCTGGACGATGGCCGGTTCAACATCATCCTGACCGGGCTGGCCCGGTTCCGGCTGGTGCGCGAGCTGGAGGTGTCGACCCTGTTCCGCCAGATCGAGGCGGAGGTCGAGCAGGCGCCGGAGGACGAGGTGCTGCATCTGGTCGAGCGGGCGGCGCTGGAGCAGGAATCGCGGCGCTTCGCCGATGCGCTGGGCTATGCGGTCGACTGGACGGCGGTGTCGCGGCTGGACGACATGGCGCTGGTCAACGGCATCGCCCAGATCGCGCCGTTCGACCCGGCGGCCAAGCAGACCTTGCTGGAGGCGGACACGCTGAGCGAGCGGGCCGACCGGATCATCCAGCTGATGCAGATCGTCGGCCGCGCCGAGCGCGACGGCGGCGCGACGATGCAGTGAACGGGCAATGAGCGAGATTATGAGCGAAGAGACGGCCCCGATCGATCCCTGGCTGCTGGCCAAGCTGGTCTGCCCGGCGACGCGCACGCCGCTGCGCTGGGACGGCGCGCGCCAGGCATTGGTGTCGGACGCGGCGGGCCTCGCCTATCCGGTGCGCCATGGCGTGCCCGTGCTGGTCGCGCGGGAAGCGGTGTCGTTGGGCTGATATCATGGCGCTCTACGTTTTTGTTGTCGCATCATTTTAAGCGCAAACCCGAGCCGGAGGCACGCGGCTCCGGCCCGCCCACTTTTGCGCATGATGCGCTAAAAGCCCAGCGCGCGCATATGCTCCCGCTCGGCGCCTTCATCCATGGGAAAGAGCGCAACATGATGCACTTTGGTGACCAATAGTCGCTGTCCTGCAATCCTGCCGGATAGCGAGGCCCGGATGATGCCTGCTTCGGTCCATTCGCGTCTGATCGGCGCTTCCAGGGCATGTCCCGCTTCGTCGGACCTCCAGTCCAGCGGGATGCCGCGGTGTCGGCATTTTTCCGTAACCAGAATGAAGCCGTGGTCAAAAGTGCCGATGATGATGCCGGACCAACGCACATCGGTCCCGTTCCAGCTTGCGAGATGTTTCGGCATTTCGCAGAGATCGGAGGGCGCTGGAACGGGCGCGGCACATGACGCCATCATTGTCGCGATCAGCAGGGCAATGTATTTCTTCACCGCGATTGCATAGGCGTGGCCGAAAGGCGCGCAAAGCGCCCCTCGCCCTATTTGAACGACGCCAGGCATTCCACTTCGAGCGGGGCGCCGAGCGCCAGGCCATCGGCGCCGAAGGCGCTGCGGGTGGGCAGGCGCTTGCCTTCGAAATAGCTGACATAGATGCTGTTGAAGCGCGGCCAGTCGGCCATGTCGTCCAGCATCACCGTGCATTTGACGACATGGCCGAAGTCGAGGCCATTATCCTTCAAGATCTTGCCGATCGAATCCATCGCGTTCTTCACTGCCGCGTCGAACCCTTCCTTGTGCGGGTCCATGCCGTCGGGCACCTGGCCGATCTGGCCCGACATGTAGAGCATGTCGCCGACCCGGATCGCCGGCGAGAAGGGCAGCTTGGCCGGCAGCGGCTTCTGCGCGCCGGCGGGGGCGGCGATCATGAGGCTGGCCAGAAGGGCGGGGGCGAGCAGCTTTTTCATCATAGGGCTCCGAAAAGGATCAGACGCGGGGCAGGGCGGCGATCAGCCGTTCGACATCCTTGTCATCGTTGAACACCGATGGCGAGATGCGGAAATAATTGTCGTGGACGGACAGGCGGACCTGCGCTCGCGCCAGCGGGTCGGTGAGCAGGCCCTTCGCATTGGGCAGGACGCAGCTCAAGAGCGGGCTGGTCGTGCCCGGCGGGGTGATGAGGCGATAGCCCTTGCGCGGCAGTTCGTCGCGCAACTGGCCGATCAATTGCTGGGCATGGGCCTGGATCGCCGGCACGGTGAGGGTCGAGATGTAGCTGATCGAATGATCGAGCATGGCGCTGATCGCCTGGGCATAGGTGCCGGTGCCGAAATGGCCGAGTGCGCCGGGGCGGGCGACATAGCTGGTCGGCGCATCGCCGGGCGGATCGAGCGGGAAGACATGGGTCTGCGGCGGCGAGAGGCCGATGCCGGGCGGCGCACCGGGCGCGGCAAAACCATAATAGCCATATTCGGTCCGGGGCAGCGGGTCCGCGATGCCGCGCCGGACATAGAGGAAGCCCAGGCCAAAATCGCCCATCAGCCATTTATAGGTGGCGCAGGCGGCGAAATCGACGCCGCTGTCATGCAGGTCGATTGGCACCGCCCCGGCGGCATGGATGATGTCGGCATAGACGAGCGCGCCGACCTTGTGCGCCATCGCGCTGATCGCCTTCAGGTCATGCTGGAAGCCATTATAGGTGGAGACGGCCGAGACGCTGACCAGCTTCGTCCCCGGCGTGATGGCGCGGGCCATGTCCTCGGGTGCGATGCGGCCCTCGCGCGCCTGCACCCAGGCGACGTCGACGCCCTGTTTCGCCATTTCCTGATACATGGGGAAGGCGGCGTAGAAATGGAGCGTGTCGGTGACGATGCGGCCGCCATCCTGGGGAAAGCCGAGTGCGCGCAGCACCGCCTGCTCGCCCATGGTGGTGGACTGGACCCAGGTGATCTCGTCCGCATCGGCGCCCATCAGCGCGGCGAATTTCGCGATCAACGCGGCGCGGTCGACCGGCTTGCGCGCGGTCGCGACGGGATCGAGCGTGCGGCCGGCGAGATAGGCGTCGGCGGCGGCCCTGGCGCCCAGGCTCACCGGATGGGTGGAGGCGCTGTCGAGATAGGCGGCCGGGGTGGCGGCGAAGCTGGCCTTGTCGGGCGGCGATGCCGGTGCGGCGACGGCGCGGACGGCCTGTGCCGCCAGCGGCACGGCAAGCGCTGCGCCCAGCGCCTGGCGCCGGCTGAGACTCATGCCATGATCCGGGCGAGGGCAGTCTTGAACGCCTGCATCTCCGCCGGCGTGCCGAAGGAGACACGGACCCAGTCGTCCATATGCTTGCGCGGGCCGCCGATGAAGATCTTTTCCTTCGCCAGCGCGGCGGTGATGTCGGCGCCGGGGCGGCCGACATGGATCATCGCGAAGCTGGTCTGCGAAGGGAGATATTTGAGGCCGCGCGCGTCGAGCCAGGCGAAGAGATCGTCGCGCACCGCCTTGTTATAGGCCTTGCGCTGGGGCAGCAGCGTGGGATCGAGCAGGCTGGCCTCGGCCGCGACCACGGCGGGCATCGGCGTGATGTTGACGCCATAGTCGGCCATGCCGTCGAGCAGATCCTTGCGCCCGGCGATCAGGCCGCAGCGCAGGCCGGCAAGGCCGTAGATTTTCGAGAAGGTGCGGGTGACGAGGATGTCCGCGCCCTTCGCCACCAGGTCGAGGCAGCTCTGCGCGTCGCTATAATGGATATAGGCCTCGTCGACGAGCAGCACGGAGCCGGCCGGCTTGTTGGCGAGCAGCCATTCGATGTCGGCGCGCGGGATCGGCAGGCCGGTCGGGTTGTTGGGATTGCAGAGATAATAGACGCCGGCGTCCGGCGCGGCGGCGAGCAGCTTGCGGACATCGGCGGTGAAGTCGCCGTCCAGCGGCAGGGCGACGGCGCGGGTGACCGGCTGGTTGCCCTTGCCCAGGAACCCCTGGTCGAAGGTCGGCTCGAAATAGGCGATCGGGCGGGTCTTGGACGAGTAGGTCAGTGCGACCGAGCGCAATGGCATGAAGGAGCCGGGATGGACCTGAACCTGGTCGGGCGACAGGCCGTTCTGGCGCGCGAACAGGTTTTCCAGCTTCGAGGCGAAGGCCATGCCATAGCGGCCGGCGAGCGGATCGAGCCCGGACAGTGCCTGCAGCGCGGCGGGCGCGGGGCCGAGCGGATTTTCGTTGCTGTTGATGAAGATGCCGTCGGTGAGGGTGGCGACCATCGCTTTGGGATCATCGCTCATCGCCACCTTGCGATCGCGCTGGGTGAGGGCGGGCGCCGCACCGGCTATTGCCGCCGCGCCCATGGCGCCGCGCATCAGCATGCGGCGGCTGAGAGTGTCCGGACGGTCGGTCATGCTGGCTGCTTCCCCCGAAGATCACAAAAAAAAGGGCCGGTCCTTGGCGGACCGGCCCTTCATTTTTACGCGCTTAGAACCTGAAGTCGATGCGCGCGTAATAATAGCCGCCGGCCGTGCCATAGGGGCCATGGCCATAGGGGCTGTCATAGGAACCCGAGCCGTTGATGTAGGGCGACTGGCTGACCGGTACGGTCACGCCCTTGAGCAGCTTGGGCACTTCCGGCTTCTGGTTGAACAGATTGTTCGCACCCAGCGAGAAGGTGACAGCGTCGGTGAAGTCGTAGCTCACTTCCAGATCGGTGATCGGAGCGGCCTTGACCACGCCCTTGAAGTAGAGCTGGTCTGCACCGCCGGCGCCGTCCTGGATCAGGAAGCCGCCTTCGGGGACGATGATCGCACCGCTACTGTCGCGTGCGGTGAAGCCCGGCCGGATCAGCATGCTGGTCTTGCCATAATAGGTTTCACGCAGGTTCAGGCTGAACGGGCCGCTCTTGAACAGGGCGCCGAATACGACCTTATAGTCGGGCGTCGAGTCTTCGATATTGCTTTCCGATGCCGCGTTGAACAGCGGATAGCCGACCTTGTTGTTGGTGATCTTCGTCTTGTTATAGTTGGCGTTGAGCGACAGGTTGAGCGAACCGAAGTCCAGCGCCACCGGATAGGAGGCCGAGAAGTCGATACCCATCGTCCGGGTGTTGATGCCGTTGGTGAAGCTCTGCACGCCGACGGTCTGGAGCGCGGTATCAAGCACGATGCCCGCCGCCGCCAGCGCATCGAAGATCGCAGCCGCGCCCGGCTGGACAACGCCACCCTGAACCGCGTTACGCGATGCTGTAGCGGTGATGCGATCCTTGATCTTGATCATATAGGCATCGACCGTGACTGCCAGCTTGGGCACCGGACGCACGACGAAACCGGCCGAGAAATTCTTCGACTTTTCCGGGCCGAGCGGACCGAAGCCGAGCAGCTGGGCGGCCGGGGTGCCGGCAGGCAGCTGGGCGACGGCGCTGGTCGGGCCGACGTTGATGGTCGAATATTTCTGTTCGGCCAGCGTCGGTGCGCGGAAGCCGGTGCTGGCCGTGCCGCGGATCGCGAAGGCATCGCTGAAGTCGTAGCGGGTGGTGATCTTGCCGATCAGCGTGTCGCCAAAGTCGCTATAATCTTCATAGCGGCCGGCAAGGTCGACGCTCCAGCCATCGACCGGCTCGGCGATGAAGTTGACATAGCCGGCCTTGGAATTGCGGGTGTAGCGGCCCGCGTCGGTCGCCTTGTAGCCCGGGAAGGACTGAACACCGGTCTTGTAGGTCGAGTAGAAATCGCCCTGGACGATTTCATACATGTCCTTGCGATATTCACCGCCGAAGGCGAAGGTCAGCGGACCGGCCATGCCGACGTCGAATTCCTTGCGTATGTCGGCGTTGACCGTGGTCTGGCTCAGGCGGAAGCCGCCGTCATAGGCCTTGTCGGGCGTGTTGGGCGTGCCGATGCCGGCGAGCGCTGCGGCATAGCTTTCCTGCCAGACTTCGCGATGGGCCGACTTCTCGGTCCAGATCTCGTTCTTCTGATAGCCATAGGTGCCGCTGACGTCATAGGTCCAGTCACTGCCGAAATCGCCCTTGGCGCCGACGGTGAAGCTATATTCATCCTCGATCACATGCTGAAGCGGGACCATGCCGTAGGTGCCGGTGTCGCCATAGCAGATGCTGGGATCATAGGCGGCAGAGGTGACGCTGCCGCCCAGGTTGCCGGTTTCGTAACAGATGCGCTTGGGATGGCGATAGCCCTGCTTGGCCCAGCCTTCGCGGCGGGAGACATCACCGAAGGCATAGAGTTCGACGCCGCCGAAATCATAGCCGGCGTTGAAGAAGGCGACGTTCAGTTCCGACTTGGGCTGGCCGCCATTGATGTTGGCCAGCGCGTCGCCGGCCAGGTTCGACCATTGGGCCGGGGCGTTGGGCTGGAGCGTGCCGTCGAGCTGGGTGACCTGGACCTGGCCCTTGCCGAGCGTGGTATAGTCCTGGCGGCGATGGAACAGGGTGAGGTCGAAATAGCCGTCCTCGCCCAGTTTGAAGCCGACATTGCCCGAGGCGGAGAAGAGTTCGCCCTGGCTGTTATAATATTGACCGCCGGTCACCTTGAAGGTGCCGCCTTCGGTCTGGTCCTTGAGGATGAAGTTGATGACGCCGGCGATCGCGTCGGTGCCATAGACGGCGGCGGCGCCTTCCTGGAACACTTCGACCTGCTTGATCGCGTCTGGCGGAATGAGGTCGATGCTGGGCGCGGCCGAGCCGGAGAAGGCGCCGAGCACCTGAAGGATGCCGTTGCCGTGGCGGCGCTTGCCGTTGACCAGAACCAGCGTGTGGTTCGGCGACAGGCCGCGCAGACGGGCCGACAGCGAGAAGCTGGACATGTCGGTGCCCTGCGTCTGCGCCGTGAAGCTGGGCACGATCTGGGTCAGCACCTGATTCATGTTGGGCTGGCCGACGCGGCTGATCGCGTCTTCGCTCAGCACCTGGATCGGCGCTGCGGATTCCGCGGCGGACATGCCGATGGCGCGGGTGCCGGTAACGATGATGGCGGCGCCGTCGTCGACCTGCGGTTGCTGCGGTGCTTCCTGCGCAATTGCAGCAGCGGACCAGGACGAAGCGGCGATCAGTGATAGTTTAAGAGCGGATAATCTTGTCATTCTATGCCCCCTGTTATGCATTATCGTGACACAGGGGAAAACGAGGCTTGGCGAAATAACCTCTATTGCAGTGCAAAAATTATGACGTGAAATGAAATATTTCTGCTTTGTATCTAATGCCGGATTCGCCAGGTTATTTTAGATTCGCAATGTTTTTCAAATGACAAGGTTGGATGCATCGTGATGCATTTTGCAATCAACTGGTATGGCGGGTTTTTGGTCGTTGTTCGTTGTTGATTTACTTGTGCCTCATTCGCCCTTGGCCATGGCGATGAGCTTGCGGGCTTCCGCGCCGGTCCAGTCCATGGCTCCGACCACGCGCGCAACCTCCTTGCCCTTGGCATCATAAAGGACGGTGGTCGGCAGGACGCCGGTGGCATAGCCCAGGCCCAGCTTGTTCTCGGGATCGGTCCAGCCCTTGAGGTGGGGCAGCTTGTGCTTGGCGAAGAAGGGCCTGATCGCGGCCTGGCCCTGCACGTCCTGCGAGATCGTCAATACCGCCAGACTCCTGTCACCTTCGCTGTCACTTTGCGCGGCGAAGGCGTCGAGCGTCGGCATCTCCGCCACGCAGGGCGCGCACCAGGTCGCCCAGAGATTGACCAGCAGCGGCCGGCCGGCAAAGTCCTGCAGGGTTGCTGTGCCGCCCTGCGGATTTTCGAACGCGAAGGTCGGCGCGGGCGTGCCCGCCTTGCTGCGGTCGATCGTGTAGTTGAATTCGCCCTTGGCGCTGCCGCCGGCAGCGGGTTGCACTTCGTCGCCCGTCACCTCGCCGCTGGCGCTCGCATTGGCTTGCCCCGCGGGCGGGGATTGCCTATCGCATGCCGCCAGCCCAGCCAGCAGGAGCAGTGTCATTACCGAGCGCAAGGACGATATCATGGAAGCAGGCTCCAACAGCATGTGGGGTGGCCGGTTCGCGGCCGGCCCGGCATCGATCATGCGTGAGATAAATGCCTCCATCCCCTTCGACAAGCGCTTGTGGAAACAGGATATCGCCGGCTCCAAGGCGCATGTCGCGATGCTGGCCAAGCAGGGCATCGTCGATGGCGAGGATGCGCAGGCGATCACCGAGGGTCTGAACCGGATCGCGGCGGAATATGAAGCCAATGGCGTTCCGGTCAATCTGGACCTGGAAGATATCCACATGGTCACGGAGTCGCGGCTGGCCGAACTGATCGGCCCGGCCGCCGGCCGCCTGCACACCGCGCGCAGCCGCAACGACCAGGTTGCGACCGATTTCCGCCTGTGGGTCCGCGATGCCATGGATGAAGTGATGGCGGGCCTGGCCGGGTTGCAGCAGGCGCTGCTCGCTCGCGCCGAGGAGCATGTCGATGCGGTGATGCCGGGCTTCACCCATCTCCAGTCGGCGCAGCCGGTGACTCTGGGCCATCATCTGATGGCCTATTATGAAATGGTGCGCCGCGACCGCAGCCGCTTTGCCGATGCGCGCGTGCGCCTGGACGAATGTCCGCTGGGCGCCGCTGCGCTGGCCGGCACCGGCTTCCCGATCGACCGCCATGCCACGGCGGCGGCGCTGGGCTTTGCCAAGCCGACCGACAACAGCCTGGACAGCGTGTCCGACCGCGACTTCGCGCTCGACTATCTGATGGCCGCGACCCAGGCATCGCTGCATCTGTCGCGCCTGGCCGAGGAATTCATCATCTGGGCGAGCCAGCCCTTCGGCTTCGTCAAGCTGCCCGACGCCTATTCGACCGGCAGCTCGATCATGCCGCAGAAGCGCAATCCCGACGCGGCCGAACTGGTGCGCGGCCATGCCGGCCGCATCATGGGCTGCATGAATGCGCTGTGCGTGACGATGAAGGGCCTGCCCCTCGCCTATTCCAAGGACATGCAGGACGACAAGCCGCCGGTGTTCGAGGCGCACGACCTGCTGGGCCTGTCGATCGCAGCGATGACCGGCATGATCGAGACGGTGACGTTCCGCACCGACCGGATGCGGGGGCTGGCCGAAAGCGGCTTTGCCACAGCGACGGACCTGGCCGACTGGCTGGTGCGCGAGGGCGACATTCCCTTCCGCGAGGCGCATCATATCACCGGGCGCGCGGTGGCGGCCGCGGAAGAGGCCGGCGTGCAGCTCGCCGACCTGCCGCTCGACACGCTCAAGGCCATTGATGCGCGTATCGACGATCGCATCTATGCGGTATTGACGGTCGATGCGTCGGTCGCCAGCCGCAAGAGCCATGGCGGCACGGCGCCCGATCAGGTGCGCGCGCGGATCGCCGCGGCGCGCGCGACACAGGAGTGAGGCAGATGGCACGGCATGTCCGCAACGGGCTGATGATCGGGGTAATGGCGCTGGCGCTGGCCTCCTGCGGCGGCCGTGAATCGCTCAAACCCGTGGCGGGCCAGAAATTGCCCGCCGTGCCGGTGGGGGCGGCGACCGCGCCGACCGCCGCCGACCTGACCGATGCCGGCACCCAGGCGCGCCCGGAGCGCAACGTGGAGTTGCTGACCCAGTCGCGCCAGCGCGGTAATGACGAATTCGATCTGCCGCCGGAAAGCCGGCCGCAACAATAATCCCTATTCCCGCAAGGATCAGACCTTGGATCATTTCGATTATGTAGACGGCACCATGCATGTGGAGCAGGTGCCGATGGCGGAGATTGCGCAGCAGGTCGGCACCCCGGTCTATGTCTACTCGACCGCGACGCTGGAACGTCATGTCGGCGTGTTTCGCGACGGGCTGTCCCAGCTCGACAATCCGCTGATCGCCTTTGCCGTGAAGGCCAATCCCAATGCCGCCGTGCTGGCGACGCTGGCGAAGCTGGGGCTGGGCGCGGACGTGGTATCGGGCGGCGAATTGCAGCGCGCCGTGGCCGCGGGCATTCCGGCCGATCGCATCGTCTTTTCGGGCGTCGGCAAGACCGCCGAAGAAATGAAGCTGGCGCTGGAGCTGGGCATTTTCCAGTTCAACCTGGAGAGCGAACCGGAAGCGGAAATGCTGTCGCAGGTTGCGGAGTCGATGGGCCGGAAGGCGCCGGTCGCCTATCGCATCAACCCCGATGTCGACGCCGGCACTCATGCCAAGATTTCGACCGGCAAGTCGGAAAACAAGTTCGGCATCCCCTATGACCGGGCGCTGGAAAGCTATGCTGCCGCGCGCGACCTGCCGGGCCTCGATGTCCAGGGCGTCGCCGTGCATATCGGCAGCCAGCTGACCGACCTGGCGCCGCTGGAGGCGGCCTTCGTCAAGGTCGGCGCGCTGATCGCGCAGTTGCGCGCGGCGGGCCATGACATCCGCACCGCCGATCTGGGCGGTGGCCTGGGCGTACCCTACGACCCGTCGCAGCCGCTGCCGCCGAGCCCGGCGGATTATGGCGCGATGGTGACGCGGGTGACGCAGGGCTGGGATGCGCGGCTGATGTTCGAGCCGGGTCGGGTGATCGTGGGCAATGCCGGCGTGCTGCTGTCGAAGGTGATCCGCGTCAAGCAGGGCGCGCAGGCGCCGTTCGTGATCGTCGACGCGGCGATGAACGACCTGATGCGCCCGAGCCTCTATGACGCTTGGCACGATATCCGCGCGGTGGCGCCCGACGGCAACCGGATCGCGTCGAACGTGGTCGGGCCGGTGTGCGAAACCGGCGATACCTTTGCCATGGGCCGCGACATGGACGTAGTGGCGGCCGGCGACCTGCTGACATTCATGACGGCTGGCGCCTATGGCGCGACCATGGCGGGCACCTATAACAGCCGGTCGCTGACCCCTGAAGTGCTGGTGTCGGGCGACAAATGGGCGGTGGTCCGCGCGCGCCCGCCGATCGAGGCGCTGATCGCGGGTGATCATATTCCCGATTGGGTTGCTGGCTGATGCACAGCCTGCCCGTCTTTCTGCGGCTGGAGGGGCGGGCGGTCATCCTGACCGGAGAAGGCGAGGCGGCCGATGCCAAGCGCCGGCTGCTGGAGCGCGCCGGCGCGCGCATCGTCGGCGAGGATGATGCGGATGCGCGGGTCGCGATCGTGTCGGATGGCGACGCGGCGGTCGTGGCGCGACTGCGCGCGCGCGGCGTGCTGGTCAATGCGACCGACAAGCCGGACCTGTGCGATTTCACCCTGCCGGCGATCGTCGATCGCGATCCGGTGCTGATCGCGATCGGCACGGGTGGGGCGTCGGCGGGGCTGGCGGCGGCGCTGCGGCAGCGGATCGAGGCCTTGTTGCCGAGCGGGCTGGGCGATCTGGCGCGGGCGCTGTTTGCGGCGCGGGGGCGGTTGCGCGACCTGTGGCCCGATGCCGGCGCACGGCGGCAGGCGATCGGCAAGGCGCTGGCGCCGGGCGGGGCGATCGATCCGCTGGGTTTCGATCCGGATGTCGACTTCTGGCTGGCGGAAAATCCGGAGGCGGACAATAGCGAGCTATATCTTGTCCGGCTGACGTCGGCCGATCCCGACGACCTGAGCGTGCGCGATGCGCGGATGCTGGCGCTGGCGGACCGGGTCTATCATGACGGGTCGGTGGCGTCGGCGATATTGGACCGGGCGCGGGCGGATGCCGAGCGGATCGCGGCGGATGGTCCGCCCGAACGGCCGGGCGTCGGCCTGAATCTGTGGGTCAGTTCTGCCGCGCGTTGAGGCGGGCGACTTCATCCTGCAAGGCCTGGATCGAGGAGACGAGGCGGGCGCGGTCGAGCTGCATTTGCTGCAGGGCGTCGCGGGTTTCGCCCAGTTCCACCGCGCGGCGGGCGATGCGGGCATCGAGTTCGGCATTGTGGCGGCTGAGCATGTCGAGCCGTTCGGCGCGGGCGCACAGATGGCGCAGCCGTGCATCGAGCAGGTCGAAATCGAACGGCTTGACGATATGGTCGTCGGCGCCAGCCTCCAGCACTTCGACGGCGGACTGGCTATCCATGCGACCGGTCAGCATGACGATGCAGGCATGGGGGGCGAGTGCGGCGGCGCGTATGCGCTTCATCGTCGTCACGGCGGGCAGCATCAAAAGGTCCATGTCGATCAGGATCAGGTCGACCGGACGCGTCACCAGCAGGTTGAGGGCGATGAAACCATTTTCGGCCAGCATCACGTCATAGTTAAGCCGTGACAGGCGGCGGGCGATGACGGCGCGGGCGGTCGCATTCTCGTCGATCAGCAGCACGCGCAGCCGACGCGAGGCGGTGGCGTCGCTTTCCGGCTTTTCAGCAACGATCTGATGAAGGGGCTTGCGCTTGAAAAACGGCATTGGATAGCAACTCCTGCGATCGGCAGGTTAGATGCTGGCGGCAAAGAAATGGTTAACGCGCCATGCCTTGGGCGCCATAGGCGCGCAGGAAGATGTCGACGGCGAAGGCGGCGTCGCTTTCCATCTGTTGCGGCGTGACCCGTTCGATCTGGCCGAGCAGCAGCAATTCATGGCAACCCGATGTCGTCAGGCGCATCAGCACGCGAGCGGCCTTGTCGGGATCGTCGCGGCGCAACTGGCCGCGATCCATCGCGCCTTCGAGGAAGCGGGCGAGCAGCATCCGGGTATGGCTGGGCGCCATTTCATAGAAGATGCGGCTCATTTCCGGGAAGCGACTGCCTTCCGACGCGATCAGCCGGTGCAGGGCGATCGCTTCGGGCGATGTCACCTTTTCGAGCAGGCTGAGCGCGGTGCGGTGCAGCGTCGAGGTGAGGTCGCCGCCGGGATCCAATATTTCCGAAAGTCGCGCGCGATAGGTGCTGGTCGCATTTTCGAGAACCGCGCGAAACAATTCCTCCTTGGAAGGGAAATGATTCCACAACGTGCCCTTCGACCCGCCCAATATGGCGGCGATGGCCGACATGCTGGTCGCGGCATAGCCATTTTCCAGAAAATGCCGGGCAGCCACCTCCAATATCGTCTGACGCCGGTCGAGGCGGCGGGCCTCCCGACGGCTGGGGGCAGAAGCTTTTTCCGGGCATGTCATATAAGCGTACCATAGAGTACGCTATTTATATTGACAAGGGTGGTACGGCGGGGCAAAGGCGATTTTCATACTGGATGGTACGGTTTGGATATGTCCGTGAGTCGCATCAGTTTTTCCATTCGCACCGGCGGTATTGCAGTGACAGCGCTGCTTCTGGCCGGCTGTGCTTCAATACCCGATCTGGGCGACAAGCCCGAGATTCGCGCGCCGCAGAGCGTGGAGGCCGGGCGCAGCCTGAGCGCCGACACGGTTGCCTGGCCCAGCGAGAATTGGTGGAGCGCCTATGGCGATCCGCAACTGACATCGCTGATCGAGGAGGGGCTGCGCAATTCGCCTGACATGGCGGTGGCGCTGGCGCGTTTCCGCCAGGCGACGGCGATGGCCCAGCAATCGGGCGCGGCGCTGCTGCCCACGGTCGACGCCACGGCCAATGCCGGCGTGACCAAGCAGAGCTATAATATGGGCATGCCCAAGGATTTCGTGCCGCAGGGCTGGCTGGGCACCGGCAAGGTCGGGCTGGACTTTGGTCTGGATATCGACCTGTGGGGCAAGAACCGGGCGTCGCTGGCCGCAGCCACGTCGGAAGCCCGCGCGGCCGAGATCGACGCGCAGCAGGCACGCCTGGCGCTGACCACCGCGATCGCCGATGCCTATGCCGACCTGGCCCGCCTCTATGACGAGGCGGAAATCCAGGAGCGTACGCTGGAAATCCGCACGGCCAGCCAGAAGCTGGTCGCCGACCGCCGGCAGAATGGCCTGGAAACGCGCGGTAGCGTGCGCCAGGCCGACGCCACCGTGTCCTCGGCCAAGGCGCAACTGGCCGCCGCCCGCGTGGCGATCGAGCTGCGCCAGCATCAGATCGCCGCGCTGATCGGCGCCGGGCCGGACCGTGGCCTGGCGATGACCCGGCCGCAGATCGGCCAGTTGGCGCCGCTGGGTCTGCCGGCGGACGTCACCACCAATCTGGTGGCGCGTCGTCCCGACGTCGCCGCCGCGCTGGCCCGGACGCAGGCCGCCGCCAGCCGGATCAAGGTGGCGCGGGCATCCTTCTACCCGGCGGTGAGCCTGAGCGCCCTGATCGGCGTCCAGTCGCTGGGATATGAAACGCTGTTCACCGGCACCGGTGCTTCGGGCGGTTCGACGTCCTTTGCGGACAATCTGTTCAAGAAGGATTCGCTGTTCGGCAGCGCCGGCCCGGCGATCAGCCTGCCGATCTTCCATGGCGGGCAGTTGCGCGGCCAGTATCGCGGCGCGCGCGCGACCTATGACGAGGCGGTCGCCAGCTATGACAAGACGGTGCTGGGCGCCTATCAGGACGTCGCCGACGCCGTGACCAGCCGCCGAACGCTGGATCAGCGGCTGACCGACGCCAAGGCGGCGCTGACCGCGTCGCAGGATGCCTATGGCGTCGCCCAGCAGCGCTACAAGGGTGGGCTTTCCACCTATCTTGACGTGCTGAACGTCGAAGACCAGCTGCTCGCGGCGCGTCAGTCCGTCGCGCAGCTGGAAGCGAGCGCCTTCTCTCTCGATATTGCCCTCATTCGCGCGCTCGGCGGCGGCTTTGCCGCGAGCGACGCTCAGTCCAAGGATCGACCCAATGGCTGATGCCGCCACCGAAACTTCCCCCGAACTGGCCGAGCAGCGCGGCAATGCCCGCAAGACCTGGCTGACCCGTCTGGCGATCGCCGTGCTGGTGGTCGGCGTCCTGTGGGCGGCCTGGTATTTCCTTATCGGGCGCAACCATGTCAGCACCGACAATGCCTATGTGAATGCGGAGGTCGCCCAGGTGACGCCCTTGCTGTCGGCGCAGGCGATCGAGGTCAACGTCACCGACACCCAGACGGTGAAGCGCGGCGACATATTGGTGAAGCTGGACCCGACCGATGCGCAGATCGCGCTGCAGCAGGCCGAGGCCGATCTGGCCGATGCCCGTCGCCGCTTCCGCCAGACCAGCGCGACCAGCGGTTCGCTGTCGGCGCAGGTCGAGGCGCGTGGCGCCGACATCGTCCAGGCCCGTGCCCAGCTGGCGACCGCGCAGGCCGATTTCGACAAGGCCCGCATCGACCTGCAGCGTCGCGAGGCGCTGGTCGCGGGCGGCGCGGTTTCGGGTGACGAAGTCACCGCGGCGCGCAAATCCTATGCCGCTGCCAAGGCGGCGCTGGACCTGGCCCGTGCCGGCGTCGAGACCGCGCAGGCGACCCGCAATGCCGCCACCGGCCAGCTGGCGGCCAATGACGCGCTGATCCGCGGTTCGACCGAAGAAACCGATCCCGCGGTGATGGCCGCCAAGGCGAAGCTGGAAGATGCCAAGCTGGACCTGGAACGCACGATCATCCGCGCGCCCGTCGACGGCGTGGTGACCAAACGCGCGGTCCAGATCGGCCAGCGCGTGGCGCAGGGCAGCCCGATCATGAGCATCGTCCCGCTCTCGCAGGTCTATGTCGACGCCAATTTCAAGGAGCGCCAGCTGCGCCATGTGAAGGTGGGCATGCCCGCCACGGTGGTGGCCGACATCTATGGCGGCGACGTGGTCTATCATGGCAAGGTCGTGGGCTTTTCCGGCGGCACCGGTTCGTCGCTGTCGCTGATCCCGGCGCAGAACGCGACCGGCAACTGGATCAAGGTGGTCCAGCGCCTGCCGGTGCGCATCGCGCTCGACCCCAAGGAACTGGCAGAGCATCCGCTGCGCGTGGGCTTGTCCACCGAAGTCGAGATCGATCTGGCCGGCAAGTAAGGGAGCGAGCGCGTGAGCGGTCCCGAAACCTATAATCTGCTCTCGCCACGCACCCGCACGCTTGCCGGGCTGGTGCTGGCGCTGAGCAACTTCATGGTCGTGCTCGACCTGACCATCGCCAATGTCTCGGTGCCGCATATCGCCGGCAATCTGGGCATCTCCGGCGACCAGGGCACCTGGATCATCACATCCTATGCGGTGGCGGAGGCGATCTGCGTGCCGCTGACCGGCTGGCTGGCGCTGCGTTTCGGCGTGGTGCGGACCTTCATCTGGGCGATGATCGGCTTCGGCTTCTTCTCGATGATGTGCGGCCTGTCGACCACGCTGGGCATGATCGTCGCGGCGCGCCTGGGGCAGGGCATTTGTGGCGGGCCGATCATGCCGATGTCGCAGACCCTGTTGCTGCGCATCTTCCCGCCGGAAATGCGGCCGCGCGCCATGGGTTTGTGGGCGATGACGACGCTGCTGGGGCCGGCCATGGGGCCGATCGTCGGTGGCTATATCAGTGACAATTGGAGCTGGCACTGGATCTTCTTCATCAACCTGCCGATCGCGGCGCTGTGCGTGGTCGCGGCGATGGCGATGCTGCGGCCGGTGGAGACCGATACGGCGCACCAGCCGATCGACAAGATCGGCCTGTGCCTGCTGATCTTCTGGATCGGCTGTCTGCAGGTGATGCTGGACATCGGCCGCGACCATGACTGGTTCTCCGACCCGCTGATCCTGACGCTCGCCATCCTGGCCGGCATCGGTTTCATCGTCTTCATCATCTGGGAACTGACCGAGGAGCATCCGATCGTCGACCTGCGGGTGTTTCGGCATATCGGCTTCTCATCGGGCGTCTTCACCCTGGCTTTGGCCTTCGGCGCCTATTTCTCCAGCATCGTGGTCATCCCGCAATGGCTGCAGATGTCGATGGGCTATACCGCGACCTGGTCGGGCATCGTCACCGCCTTCACGGCGATGGCGGCGGTGATGAGCGCGCCCTTCGCGGCCCGCTTCACCGGCAAGGTCGATCCGCGCATCATGATTTCGGGCGCGGTCTTCTGGCTGGGCTGCATGACCCTGTGGCGGGCGCACTGGACCAGCGGCATCGACTTTTTCGGGCTGGCGCTGCCGCAGTTCGTGCAGGGCTTTGCCATGCCCTTCTTCATGATCCCGCTGACGACGCTGACCCTGGGGTCGGTGCCGCCGAGCGAGACGGCGTCGGCCGCCGGCCTGCAGAATTTCCTGCGGACCATGGCGATCGCGATCGCGACCTCGCTGGTGCTGACCGGGTGGAGCGACAGCCAGCGCGTGTCGCGCAACGAACTGGCCGGCGCCTTGCAGCCCGACGATGCGCAGCGCGCGCTGTCGGGCATGGGGATGACGACCGAGCAGATCCGCCAGACCATCTCCAATCTGGTGGAGCAGGAGGCGATCGCCATTTCGGTCGACTATGTCTTCTTCATCTCCGCGTTGGTGCTGTTTGCGGCGGCTGTAATCGTCTGGCTGGCGCCCAAGCCCAGCGGGCCGGTGGACACGTCGGCGGCGCACTGAGCGCTGCCCTGTTCGAGGCAAAGAAAAAGCCTCCCGTTGCTGTCGCGACGGGAGGCTTTTTCTTTGTGCGGACCTTGGCCCTAGCGGGCGGCTGAGGCGCGCTTCTGGCCGTAGAGGAAATAGACGGCGAGACCGATCGCGTTCCAGATCAGGCAGGCATAGATGGTCTTCATCGGCAGGCTGAGGAACAGATAGGCGCAGCCGAGCACGGCGCCCAGGCCCACCAGCGTCGCCGCCGGGGTGCGGAAGGGGCGCTTGAGGCCCGGCGCGCGGCGGCGCAGGATCAGCAGGCAGGCGCCGACGGCGGTGAAGGCGATCAGCGTGCCGGCATTGGCGAGCGCGGCGATCTGGTCGATCGGCAGCACGCCGGCGATGACCGCCACCAGCACGGCCGTGACGGCGGTAATGCGCGCAGGGGTGCCGCGCTTCGAGATGCGGGCGAGCGATTGCGGCAGGAACCCGTCGCGCGCCATCACCAGGAAGATGCGGCTCTGGCCGTAGAGGAAGCCCAGCAGCACGGTGGGGAGCGCAATGACGGCGGCGATCGCGACGATCCGGGCGATCGACCCCTGGCCCATTTCACGCAGGATGAGGGCGAGCGGCTCCGGGCTGTCGGCAAAGCGGGTGAAGGGCATGGCGCCCACCGCTGCGGCGGCGACCAGCACATAGATGAGGGTGCAGACGATCAGCGAGCCGACGATGCCGATGGCGAGGTCACGGTCCGGATTCTTGGCTTCCTCGGCCGCGGTCGAGATGGCGTCGAAGCCGTAGAAGGCGAAGAAGATGATCGCGGCCGCCGCCATCACGCCGCGCTCGATGCCGTCAGGCCCCATATGCTTGGCAAAGCCGAACGGCATGAAGGGTTCGAGATGCTGGGCGTCGAAGGCGGGCAGGGCGACCCAGACGAACAGGCTGAGGGTCGCGATCTTGATCAGCACCAGCAGCGTGTTGAGCCGGGCGCTTTCGCGCGTGCCGAACATCAGCAGGGCGGCGACGACGCCGATGATGAAGATGGCGGGGATGTTGATGAGGCCGCCAAGCTCCGGTCCCTTGGTCAGCGCCTCGGGAAAGCCGAGCGGGGTGAGCAGCGGGGCGGCATAGCCCGACCAGCCGACCGCCACGGTCGAGACGACCAGCGAATATTCGAGGATCAGGCTCCAGCCCACGATCCAGGCAATGCCTTCGCCCAGCACGACGTAGGAGTAGCTGTAGGCGCTGCCCGCCGCCGGCATCATCGTCGACAATTCGGCATAGGCGAGCGCGGCGCAGGCGCAGATCGCGCCGGCAATGGCGAAGGAGATGAGCACGGCCGGGCCGGCGCGATCGGCGCCGACGCCGATCAGGGTGAGGATGCCGGTGCCGACGATCGCGCCGACGCCCAGCGCCAGCAGATGCGGCCAGGACAGGGTGCGCGCCATGCTGTGGCTGCCTCCCTGGGGCGTCATCGCCTCCATCGGCTTGCGACGTGTCCAACTCATGTAACGGCTCCCCCTTTATACGGTCTATGGCGCGTTTGCTGGCGCAAAGCGCCGGGCGGCGCAAGCGTTGAGCCGGGATGTGGCGACTTCTTACAATATCGAGCGCGGTTGCTGCGCTATTGTTGCGAAGGAACGGGAGGTCGACGCAATGGCGACGGCAATCGGTATGATCGAGCGGCAGGCGCGAGAGCGGCGCATCTTTACCGGCATGGCGGTGCTGGTCGCCGTCACCGTGGTCGGCGGCTTCGGCAGCTTTGCCCTGCGCGGCTATGTCGACGTGGCGACCGTGCCCTGGTGGGTGCATGTCCATGCGCTGTCGTTGCTGGCATGGACGCTGCTGTTCCTGGCGCAGGCGCTGCTGGTGGCGCAACGGCGGACCGATCTCCATCGCCAGTTGGGCTGGGTTGCGGCAGGGCTTGCCTGCTTCATGATCCCGTGGGGTGTCGCGACGTCGATCCTGGCGGTGCAGATGGGGCGGGCGCCGCCCTTCTTCGCGCCGGGCATCTTTCTGGTGCTGGGGCCGCTCGACATGCTGGCCTTTGGTTCGCTGACGCTGGCGGCAATCCTGCGGCGGCGGCGGAGTGACTGGCACAAGCGGCTGATGCTGTGCGGGACCATCGCGATGATGGAGCCGGCATTCGGCCGGATATTGCCGATGCCGCTGTTGGGGCCATGGGCGGGCGCCTGCGCGACGCTGATGCAATTGCTCTATGTCGGGATCGCGATGCGCGCCGATGCCGGGCTGCGCGGCGCGGTGCATCCGGCCTATCGCTGGGGACTGGCGGTGATCGCCGGACGATTGCTGCTGGTCGAGTCGCTGGGGCGCACGGCGATCGTCGTTGGGGCGGCGGCCGCGCTGGCTGCGGGATAGCGCACTTGCGCGTGCGGCCGCTTTGGCTTAAGGGGCGCCCTGCATCCGGGACTCTGGTCCTGGAACCCTGACGACTCCAGGATGTCCAAGAGGGATATCGAATGGACGCTGGCCGGCGAGTTTTCGCCCGCCGGCGATTTTGTCGTTTTGGGGTGGTGCATGGATTTTCCGGGCCTTGGCCCGAATTGAGGTGATGATGTTCGATTCGCTAAGCGATCGTCTCGGTGGGGTATTCGACAAGCTGCGTGGGCGCGGTGCGCTTACGGAGGACGATGTCCGTGCCGCGATGCGCGAAGTGCGAGTCGCACTGCTGGAAGCCGACGTGGCGCTGCCCGTGGTTCGCCAGTTCGTCGACCAGGCCACCGAAAAGGCTGTCGGCAGCGATGTGCTGCGGTCGATCACGCCGGGCCAGATGGTCGTCAAGATCGTCTCCGACACGCTGACCGAGACGCTGGGCGCCGAAACCAGCGACCTGCTGATCGACGTCACCCCGCCCGCCGTCATCATGATGGTCGGCCTGCAGGGTTCGGGCAAGACGACCTCGACCGCGAAGATCGCCAAGCGCCTGAAGGACAAGGAGCGCAAGAAGGTGCTGATGGCGTCGCTCGACGTCCAGCGCCCGGCCGCGCAGGAACAGCTTGCCGTCCTTGGCACCCAGATCGATGTCGCGACCCTGCCGATCGTCGCCGGCCAGCAGCCGGTGGAGATTGCGAAGCGCGCGCTGCAGTCGGCCAAGCTGCAGGGCTTCGACGTGGTCATGCTCGACACCGCCGGCCGACTGCATGTCGACCAGGCGCTGATGGACGAGATGAAGGCGGTCGCCGACGTCGCCAATCCGGCGGAAATCCTGCTGGTGGTCGACTCGCTGACCGGCCAGGACGCGGTCAATGTCGCGACCAGCTTTACCGCGCAGGTGCCGCTGACCGGCGTCGTGCTGACCCGCATGGATGGCGACGCCCGTGGCGGCGCGGCGCTGTCTATGCGCGCGGTCACCGGCCGTCCGATCAAGTTTGCCGGCACCGGCGAAAAGCTGGATGCGCTTGAGCCCTTCCATCCGGCCCGCGTTGCCCAGCGCATCCTGGGCATGGGCGACGTCGTCAGCCTGGTCGAGAAGGCCGCCGAGACGATCGACGCCGAGGAAGCCGACAAGCTGGCCAAGAAGATGGCCAAGGGTCAGTTCGACATGAACGACCTGCGCAGCCAGCTCAACCAGATGCGCCGCATGGGCGGCCTGGGCGCGCTGGCCGGCATGCTGCCGGGCCTCAAGAAGGCGCAGGCGGCGATGGCCAATAGCGGCGCCAACGACAAGACGCTGCTGCATCTGGACGCGATGATCGGGTCGATGACCCCCAAGGAGCGCGAGAAGCCCGCGCTGATCAACGCCAAGCGCAAGATCCGTATCGCCAAGGGCGCCGGCCGCACCGTGCAGGACGTCAACCGTCTCCTGAAAATGCATCAGGAAATGGAAACGGCGATGAAGAAGATCCGCAAGATGGGCGGCCTCAAGGGGCTGGCCAAGATGTTCACCGGCGGTGGCATGGGTGGATTGGGCGGCCTGGGTGGACCGGGCGGCGCGGATGGGCAGGGCGGTCCGCCCGACCTGTCGGGTCTGGGTGGCCTTGGTGGCCTGGGCGGCAACATGCCCAAGCTTCCGCCCGGCTTTCAGAATTTCATGAAGAAATAAGCAATTTCCGTAATTTGGTTTGAATAGAAAGGTCTAGTTCCATGGCAACCTCCATTCGTCTGTCGCGCGGCGGCTCCAAGAAGCGCCCTTATTACCGCATCGTCGTGGCCGACAGCCGCGCCCCGCGTGACGGCAAGTTCATCGAGCGCATCGGCAGCTACAACCCCGTCCTGCCCAAGGGCGACGAAAAGCGCGTAATCATCGACGTCGAGCGTGCGAAGCACTGGGTTGCCGCCGGCGCCCAGGCGACCGACCGCGTTGCCCGCTTCCTCGACGCCGCTGGCGTGAAGGAACGCGCTGCTCGCAACAACCCGAAGAAGGCTGAGCCGGGCCAGAAGGCCAAGGACCGCGCTGAAGACCGCGCTGCCAAGGCTGCCGAAGCTGAAGAAGCTGCGCGCGAAGCCGCTGCCGCTGCCGCCGCTCCGGCCGCTGAAGAAGCTGCTCCCGCCGAGGAAGCTGCTGCCGAGCAGGCCGAGGGCTGATCCTCTTGACCGACAAGCCCGTCACCCTGGCCGCGATCATCGGTGCCCATGGCGTGGCGGGCGAAGTCCGTCTGAAGCTGTTTGGCGAAGGGGCCGAGGCCCTGAAAAGCTACAAGAGCTTCGATGCGGCGGGGCGCACATTGACGTTGAAGTCGGTGCGCCCCGGCCCGAATGGCGCGGTGGCCCGCTTTGCCGAGATCGGCGATCGCGGCGCGGCCGAAGCCCTGCGCGGCACGGCGCTGACCGTCCCGCGTTCCGCCCTGCCGGCCTTGCCCGAGGGTGAATATTATCATGCCGACCTGGTCGGCCTTCCCTGCACCAGCAGCACCGGCGAGACGCTGGGCGAGATCATCGCGGTCGAGAATTTCGGCGCCGGTGACATCATCGAGGTGCAGCGTCCGTCGATCGAGGGCAAGCCCGGCAAGCGCTTCATGGCGCCGATGCATGTGGTGGTGCTGAGCGAGGACGGCGCCGTGATTGACGCGGCTTTTACCGAATAGTATATACGCTCCGTATATACGGAGCTTCTCCATGGGCGAAGAATATCGGGCCAAGGTCTTCAAGTCGGGCAACAGCCTGGCCTTGCGGCTGCCCAAGAGCCTGGGGCTGAATGACGGCGAGGAAGTCGTCATGATACCGCATGCCGATGGCAGTTTTTCCTTCTGGAAGCAGGGTCAGCAGCGCGACATCCTTTTGTCCCTGTTCGGCAGCATGTCGGCGGGCTTCATGGCGGAAGGGCGCGGTGATATCGATCAGGGTGATCGCGATTGGACCGGGCCGGCGTCGTCTGCGGCATGACGCACCTCGCTTATCTGCTCGACACCAATATTTGCATTGATTTCCTGCTCGGACGGAGCGCTCGTCTGGCCGAGCGGATGGCGGCCGAGTTCGATCGCCTGTCGGTTTCCGCTGTCACTGCTGCCGAATTGCGGGTCGGCAATCGCGGCTCTAGCGATCCGGTCGGCGACCTGCGGCGCGTCGATACATTTCTGGCGCTGCTGAATATCTTGCCGTTCGATGATGCGGCGGCGCACACCTATGCCGAGATGGTGCGCCTGGTGGGGGTGCGTCGTCGGGGGTTCGATCGGTTGATCGGAGCGCAGGCGATGGCGTCGGCCATGGTGCTGGTCACGCGCAACGAAAAGGATTTCGCGGATATTCCCGGCCTGACAGTGGAGGATTGGAGCGCATGATGACCATGGCTGTGCGCATGGTGGCCCTGTCGGGATTTCTGTCCATCCTGTCTGCGCCGGCGGTTGCTGCCGATGCCAGGAAGATCGACGCTGCCATCCCCGAGATTGACCGTCTCTTTGCCGATTTCCAGGTCGATAGCCATGCGCCGGGTCTGGTCTATGGCATCGTCGCTGATGGCAGGCTGGTCCATGTGAAGGGCTTTGGCGCGCAGGATCTGGTGCAGAAGCGGCCGGTGACGGCGGACAGCCTGTTCCGCATCGCATCCATGACCAAGGCGTTCACCGCGCTGTCGATCCTGAAGCTGCGGGAGGAGGGCAAGCTCTCGCTCGATGATCTGGCCGAGACTTATGTGCCGGAAATGCGTGGCTGGACCTATACGACCAAGGATAGCCCGCGCATCCGCATCCGCGACCTGCTGACGCACAGCGCGGGCTTTGTCGACGATAATCCGTGGGGCGACCGCCAGACGCCGCTGCCCGACGCGGACTTCACCCGGATGCTGGAGCAGGGCGTACCGATGAGCAGCGCGCCGGCCACCCATTATGAATATTCCAACTTCGGCTATGCGCTGCTGGGGCGGATCATCGCCAATGTCTCGGGCATGCCCTATCGCCGCTATGTCGAGCAGAGCCTGTTGACGCCGCTGGGCATGGCATCGAGCGGCTATCAACTGAGCGAATGGCCGGTTTCGCGGCGCTCGCTCGGCTATCGCTGGGAAGATGGGCGCTGGAAGCGCGAGCCCGACATGGCCGACGGCGCCTTTGGCGCGATGGGCGGGCTGCAGACCAGTGCCAATGATTATGCCCGCTGGGTGGCCTTCCTGCTGTCGGCCTGGCCGCCGCGCGATGCGGCAGAGAGCGGCCCGGTCAGCCGGGCATCGGTGCGGATGCTGGCGGAAGGCAGCAATTTCATGAGCGTCGCCCAGCGCAACGGCAAGAGCGGGGCGACTGCCTGTCGCCAGGCGGCGGCCTATGGCTTTGCCATGCGGATCGCGCAGGATTGCGACCTGGGGCTGACCCTGTCCCATGGCGGGGGCTATCCCGGCTATGGCAGCCATGTGATGCTGATGCCGGATTATGGTGTCGGCATCTTCGTCTTCACCAACCGCACCTATAATGGCGGGGCGGGCGCCGCCTGGGATGCGGCGATGCTGTTGCAGAAGGCGGGCGCGCTGATCGCGCGGGATGTGCCGGTCAGTCCGCTGCTGGCGCAGGGCTATGCCGCGGCAGGGCGCATTTACGCGTCGGGCGATGTGCTGGCCGCCCGCGACAATCTGGCGATGAATTTCCTGATGGACGCCGATGCGGTGCATTGGGGCAAGCGCCTGGCGGCGTTGAAGGGAGAGGTCGGTAGCTGCGCGGTCGATGCACCGCTGAACGCGACGGGCAATCTGTCGGGCAAGTTCACCTGGACCTGTGAGAAGGGGCGGGTGGCGGGCAGCCTGTTGCTGGCACCGACCGCAGACGCGGAAATCCAGGAACTGAAGCTGGAGGTCAAGGCGCCCTGAGCGCGGCGCGATCGGCAGTTCCCCCTGCGGCGAAAATGCTCTAGGCGCGCAGCCATGGCGCAAATTTTGACCGCAATCTATCTGCTGATGATGCTGGCCGGGGGCTGGCGGCTGTTCGGCCTCGGCTGGCCGCTCTGGGTGAAGGCGCTGGTGGCGATCGGGCTGGTCTGCCCCCTGCCACTGCTGGTGCTGCTGCCGGGCATGTTGCATCCTGAGCGGCCCTTCGCCGACATGCTCCGCATGATCGGCTTCGTGATGATGGGATGTGGTGCGCTCTGCCTGATTGGCGGCCTGTCCGCTGCCCGGCTGCGGGCGCGCCGGAGATGAGCTTTGCGGCCCAGATCCTGACCCTCTATCCCGAGATGTTTCCGGGGCCTCTGGGCGTGTCGCTCGCGGGGCGTGCGCTGGCCGAAGGGAAATGGACGTGCGATCCGATCCAGATGCGCAGCTTTGCCACCGACAAGCATCGCACCGTCGACGATACGCCGGCGGGGGGCGGGGCGGGCATGGTGCTGAAGCCCGACATATTGGCGCTGGGCATCGACCATGCGCTGGCGCAGCGGCCTGACCTGCCGATCCTGGCGATGACGCCGCGCGGCACGCCGATCACCCAGGCGCGGATCCGGGCGCTGGCGGACGGTCCCGGCGTGACGCTGCTGTGCGGGCGGTTCGAGGGCTTTGACGAACGGATTTTCGATGCCCGGCCGATTGAGCAGATATCGATGGGCGACATCATTCTGTCCGGCGGGGAAATGGGCGCGCTGATGCTGCTGGATGCTTGCATCCGCCTGCTTCCCGGTGTAATGGGCGCCGCTTCCAGCGGTATCGAGGAATCCTTTGAAACGGGGCTTCTTGAATATCCGCATTATACCCGACCGGTTGAATGGGAGGGGCGCAGGATTCCCGAAGTGTTGCGATCGGGGGATCATGCGAAGATCGCTGCCTGGCGGAAACAACAGGCGGAGGCAGATACACGGCTAAGGCGGCCGGACCTTTGGGAACGTCATATCGGCGTTCGGGACCAGTCGCCCTCTGGTGCGCAACGCGAAAATAAGGACTAAGTTACATGAACTTGATCCAGCAGATCGAGGCCGAGAACATTGCCGCCCTGGCCAAGGAAATCCCTGATTTCCGTCCCGGTGACACCCTGCGCGTCGGCGTGAAGGTCATCGAAGGCGAGCGCAGCCGCGTTCAGAACTATGAAGGCGTTTGCATTGCCCGTTCCAACAAGGGCATGGGCAGCAACTTCACCGTTCGCAAGATTTCGTTCGGCGAAGGCGTTGAGCGCGTATTCCCGCTCTATTCGCCCAACCTCGATTCGATCACCGTCGTCCGTCGTGGCGTCGTGCGTCGTGCGAAGCTCTATTATCTGCGCGGCCGCACCGGCAAGCGCGCGCGCATCGCCGAACGTCGCGATACGCGTACCGAAGGTTAATCCTTCAAAAACTGTTCTTGACAGTTGTAAAAATGAAACAGGCGGCGGCCCCGGGGGCTGCCGCCTTTTTCTTTGTGTTACAATCATTTGACATATGATTTGGCAGCCATGTTGTTCGCATGTGCGAAGCGATTTTTTGCGACTGCGTGAAATCCATTTCTGCCATGGCGGTTTTATGTCAGCCTAACGTTTCCAGTCGTTGCTGAATATGTCTGCGTCCAGATCCTGTGGATTTGGCGAGCGGCATACTTCGCCTGAAAAAAAGGAAAGATAAGGGACAAATAAGAGAAATAATATCTGGGAGAGGCTCCACACATAAAAATATTAGGGGGCATTTCATGAAGTATACGGGTTTGACGTCTCGTGCTGCGATTGCTGTTGCAATCTGTTCTTCTGTTCCCGTTTTTGCGCAGGATAGCGTGCCGCAGGCCGCTGCTGTCGATCAAGGCGCCGCGATCATCGTGACCGGTACGCGAGCCACCGGCGTGACGGCTGCCGAAAGTGCCGCGCCGATCAAGGTGATTGACAGCGCCGCACTGGAGAAGGTGGGCCAGCCCAACCTCAATCAGGTGCTGACGCAGCTCGTCCCTTCCTTCACCGCTGAAGCCTTTGGCGGCGATACCGCCAACCTGACCCTGTCGGCGCGCCTGCGCGGCCTCAGCCCGAACCATGCATTGGTGCTGGTCAACGGTAAGCGCCGCCATGGCACCGCCAACCTGCATGTGTTGAGCGGCCCCTATCAGGGCGGTGCTTCGCCTGACCTCGACATGATCCCGCCCGGTGCGATCGGCCGCATCGAAGTGCTGGAGGATGGTGCCGCGGCCCAATATGGTTCCGATGCGATCGCCGGCGTCATCAACATCATCCTGAAGGATGACAAGGACAGCATTTCGGGCAGCTTTACCGGCGGCCAATATTATGAAGGTGACGGCACGACCTATTCGGGCAGCATCACCTTTGCGCCGAAGCTGGACGAGGACAGCTATCTCAACTTCACCATGTTCCATCGCTATCATGGCTTCTCGCAGCGGGGCGGCGTCGACTCGCGCATCTACAATGCGGATGGCAGCCTGCGCGACGATCTGGGCGATGCGCATGAGGCGATGGCGGCGATCGGCCTGCCCAATGCGCCTTACACCAACCGGATTGTCGGTGACTCGCGCTCGAAGCTGACCACCATCTTCTACAATGCCGGCCACGACTTTGGCGGCGTCGAGCTTTATGCCTTCGGCAGCTATGGTCATCGCGATGCCAGCGCTTATGAAAATTATCGTCAGCCCTGGCGCGTCACGCGCTCCAACACGCTGGGTGTGGCGGGCGAGGATCTGCTGGTCAGCGTCACCGGCTTCAATCCGCGCGAGGCGATCAAGGAAGATGATTTCTCGAACACGGCGGGCCTGAAGGGCGAAGCCGGCGGCTTCCGGTGGGATATCAGCACCACCTATGGCCAGGATTATATGAAGCTCTACACGCTGGATTCGGCGAACCGGACCCTGTTCATCAACACCGGTTATACCCCGTCCAACTTCTATGACGGCTTCCTCAAGGCGTCGGAATGGACCAACAATCTGGACATCGCCAAGGAAATCGACGCTGGTCTCGCCTCGCCGATCAACCTGGCCTTTGGCGCGGAATATCGCGAAAACACATTCACGATCGGGCAGGGCAATTTCGAGGCGACCTATTTCGAAGGGGGCCAATCCTATCCCGGCTTCCTTGCCACCGATGCCGGCAAGCACAAACGGCATAACGTGGCCGGCTATGGTGACATTGCGATCAACCCGATCGAGATGTGGAAGATCGACGGCGCGGTCCGCGTCGAGGATTATAGCGACTTCGGCACAAAATGGACCTGGAAGGTCACGACCCGCGTCGACCTGTCCGACCAGTTCGCGGTTCGCGGCACGATCAGCACCGGTTTCCGCGCGCCCTCGCTGCTCGAATCCTATTATTCGGCGACCAATGTCGGTCCGACGACCGCCTATGTGCAGTTGCCGCCCAACTCCGATGCCGCCAAACTGCTGGGCTATGATAATCTGAAGCCGGAGACGTCGAAGAATCTCAGCCTGGGCCTGGTCATTCGTCCGGTCGATAAGCTGAACATCACGATCGACGCCTATCAGGTGAAGATGAAGAACCGGATCGTCGGCACGGGGTCGATCGTCGGTCTGACTGGCGGTGAAGTGACCAACCAGGCGGTGCTCGACGCCATTGCCGCCCATGGCAATGTGCTTGATCCCTATGTGCTGGAAGTCGGCGATGCCGGCGTCAACCTGTTCACCAACGGCGCGGACACCCGCACCCGCGGCGTCGATGTGACGGCCAGCTATCCGACCCCGATCGGCGAGGGCAATATCCTCTGGTCGCTGTCGGCCAACTATAACGAGACCAAGATCACCAAGCTGCGGATCGACGAGGATCTCTATGCCGCGGACGCGCGCAGCGTGCTGGAAAATGCGTCGCCCAAGTATAAGATCATCACCGGCGCGCTGTTCACCCTGGGCGGCTTCAGCCTCAACCTGCGCGAGACCTTCTATGGCAAGTCGTCGCAGGTGGTGATCTATAATGGCACCACGCCGACAGTGAAGGTGGGCGCGGCCGCGATCACCGATCTGGAAGCAAGCTATGACCTCACCAAGGCGGTCACGCTGACAGTGGGTGCGAACAACCTGTTCGACAAGAAGGCGGACACTGTGCCTAATGGCGCGGACGGCCTGCCGATCGATGGTGGCGCGGTGCTCGATGCGCCGGTCACCTTCTCGCCCTATGGCATCAATGGCGGCTACTGGTATGGCCGCGTCAGCTTCAAATTCTGAGGTTGAACGGGGATCGCCGGGCTTTTGCCTGGCGGTCCCTTCTCTTTGAAAAGGGGCGATATCTCGTTAGATATGCGACCGATGAGCGCACTTCTTCCTACGCTGACCCACCGCCTTGCGACGCTGGCCGATGAGCCGGCGCTTTCCCGACTGATGACGGCCGCGATCGATGCGTTGCAGTCTGCCTTCCTGACGCCCGAGCAGGTGAAGGCCAGCCATGGCTTCATGGGGCTGGACAGCCGGCTGATCGCGGATGGCACCTATTTTCTGATCCAGGATGGCGATGTGATCGCCGGATGCGGCGGCTGGAGCCGGCGCGCCACCGCCTATGGCGGCAATCACAGCGCAGGCCGCGATGACCGGATGCTCGATCCCGCGACCGATGCGGCGAAGGTGCGGGCGATGTACACTCATCCCGACCATGTCCGCAAAGGCGTCGGCACGCTGATCCTGTCGCTATGCGAGCAGGCGGCGCAGGTGGAAGGTTTCACCGCGCTCGAACTGTCGGCGACAATGGCTGGCGTGCCGCTCTATCGGAGTTTCGGCTTTGTCGATGTCCGCCCATTTGAGGATAATGGCGTGCCATTGATCCTGATGCGCAAGACAATCTGATTCAGGTGCGGCTGGTCCACCACAGGCCGGCGAGACTGATGAGCGCGGCTGCCGACATGTAGAGGCCAACCCATGCCACACCCTGCGCGCCGATCAACCAGGTGGCGACGATCGGCGCCAGCGCGCCGCCCAATATGCCGCCCAGGTTGAAGGCGAAGGAGGCGCCGGTATAGCGCAACTGGATCGGGAAGAGGGCGGGCAGATAGGCGCCGAGCGGGCCGTAGATGAAGCCCATCACGAACAAGGCGAGGCTGAGCGCGACGAAGATCGGCAGCAGCGCCGTAGTGCCGATCAGCGGGCCGAAGACGATGCCCATCAACAGCGTGCCGGCGCAGCCCCAGGCGAGGACACGGGTGGGGCTGCTCCTGTCCGACCACCAGCCGGCGATCACGATGCTGAGCGCCATGAACATGATGGCGCCAAGCTGGATCGCGAGGAAGATTTCCCGATCGATCTTGAGCGCGGTGGTGCCATAGCCCAGCGCGAAGGCGGTCGCGATATAATAGACGGCGAAGCAGGCGGCGCAGGCGAAGGTGCCGGCGATGGCCGCGCCCAGATGGGTCGAGAGCAGGGTGGCAAGCGGCACGGTCGGCGGGGGCGCTTCCTGCTGCGCGGCGGCAAATTCGGGCGTCTCGGTGAGCTTGAGGCGGACCCAGAGGCCGAGGATCACGAGGACCGAACTGCCCAGGAACGGCAGGCGCCAGCCCCAGGCAAAGAATTCCGAATCGGTCAGGAAGGCGCCGAGCAGCAGGAAGAGGCCATTGGCGGCGATGAAGCCGACCGGGGCGCCCAGTTGCGGGAACATGCCGAAGCGGGCGCGCCAGCCTTCGGGTGCATTCTCGACCGCCAGCAGCGCCGCGCCGCCCCATTCGCCACCCAGGCCAAAGCCCTGACCGAAGCGCAGCACGCACAGGATCAGCGGCGCCCAGAAGCCGATCATGAGATAGGTTGGCAGGAAGCCGATCAGCAATGTGCAGCCACCCATCAGCATCAGTGAGGTGACGAGCGTCGCCTTGCGGCCGATGCGGTCGCCATAATGGCCGAAGACGGCAGCGCCCAGGGGCCGGGCGAGGAAGGCGAGGGCGAGGCTGCCATAGGAGGCCATCAACTGTGCCGAGGGCGAGGAGGCCGGGAAGAAGAGCGAGGGGAAGATCAGGCTGGCGGCGGTGGCGTAGATGTAGAAGTCGTAAAATTCGACCGCCGTGCCGATGAGGCTCGCTGCCAGCACCCGCTTATGCAGCCACATTGCGCCCATGCCGCTCGTCTGTGTCACGTCTTCTCGCCCCCTTTGGCGTCATGCCAGCGAAGGCTGGCATCTCTCTTCTTCCACATGTCTGAAGAAAAATGAGATCCCAGCCTTCGCTGGGATGACTTTATGATGTCTTTCGTTTCTGGTTCAGCAGCTCATAGGCCATGACCGCCGTCGCGACCGCGGCGTTGAGGCTGTCGGCCTTGCCCAGCATCGGCATCTTCACCAGCTGGTCGCATTCGGCCTCATAGCTTTCGGGCAGGCCCTGCGCCTCATTGCCGACCAGCAGGAAGCTGGGGCTCTGATAATTGGGTTCCTGATAATCCTGGGTCGCTTTCAGGCTGGTGCCGATCAGTTCGCCCGGCCCCTGGCGCAGCCAGTGCATGAATTCGCCCCAGCGCGCCTGGGTGATCGACTGGGTGAAGAGGGCGCCCATGCTGGCGCGCACCGATTCGACCGAGAAGGGGTCGACGCAATCGTCGATCAGGATGAGGCCGCCGGCACCGACCGCGTCACCGGTGCGCAATATGGTGCCGAGATTGCCGGGATCGCGCAGCGACTGGGCGACGATCCAGATGTCGGCGGTGTTGCGATCGAGCTTTTCCAGCGGGGTCAGCCGGTCGCGATAGACGCCGACCACGGCCTGGGCATTATCCTTGCCGCTGATCTTGGACAGGATGTCGGGCGTGGTTTCGATCACGTCGCCGCCGTCCGCCTCGATCGCGTCGATCAGGTCGAGCGCGAGCGGGTGGGTGGAGCCGGCATGGAAGAGCATTTCGGGCAGCACGCCTTCCTCGCGTGCTTCGGTCAGGATGCGCAGCCCTTCGGCCAGGAACAGCCCTTCGGCCTTGCGATATTTCTTTTCGCGCAGCGAGCGCACGCGCTTGACCAGCGGGTTGGAAAAACCGGTGATTTCGCGTGCCACGTTCTGCGTCCTGCCTTGTGGTCCGCGACCAGTGCGGACGAAGCGGCCTCTCTATCGAGGGAATGGGAAAAAGGACAGCCTTTCGGTGTCAGTCGGGCTGGGCGGCGTCCGTTTTCGCGATGGCAACGCGATTGCGACCGCCATGCTTGGCGGCATAAAGGGCAATGTCGGCGGCGGCGAGCCAGGCTTTGCTGTCGAGCCGGTCCTGGGCGATCTCGGCAATGCCGAAGCTGGCGGTGACGCGCAGCGGCGGGTCATGGGGGATGTCGAGCGTCGCGATGGCATCGCAGAAACGCTGGGCCGCTACGCCAGCCTCTGTCGCGCGGGTTTCGGGGAGCAGCACGCCGAACTCCTCACCGCCCAACCGGCCTAGCATGTCGTTCGGGCGTTTGGTCCGTTCGCAGCAGGCCGCGATTTCCCGGATCACGACATCGCCGGCCGGGTGGCCATGGGTATCGTTGACCCGCTTGAAATGGTCGATGTCGAAGAGCAGCAGGCTGGCCGGGCGCGCATAGCGCCGGAAGAGGGCGATATGCTTGTCCATTTCCGCCACGAAGGCGCGGCGGGTGAGGGCGCCGCTCAGATGATCGCGCTCGGCGATCCGGCGCAGTTCCAGTTGTTCGACCACCAGCGCGGCGAGATTTTCGAGGATGGCGATCTGGCCGGGATCAAATTCGCGGGGCACGGTATCGATCGCGCAGAGGGTGCCGACATTATAACCGTCGGGCGTCGCCAGCGGGACGCCGGCATAGCTGCGGATATTGGGATCGCCGGTGACCAGCGGATTGCTGCTGAACCGCTGGTCGGAGCAGGCATTGGGGACGACCACCGGCACACGGTCACGGATGGTGTGGTTGCAGAAGGCAATGTCGCGCGGGGTCTCGACCGTGTCGATGCCGGTGCGCGACTTGAACCACTGACGATCGCTATCGATCAGCGCGACGACCGATATCGGCACGCCCAGGATCGACCGGACAAGCTGGGTGATGCGGTCAAAGGCGGGTTCGGCCGGCGTGTCGAGGATTTCGTAGCGCCCGAGCGCGGCCAGGCGACCGGCTTCGTCGTTCAATTTCGTGTCGAGCATGGCGCCTATCCACTTGAACTGGCGGCGAATGCTGCCTCCCGATCAGCGATCGCCCTGTTCTGCAAGATGGGACGCCAGATCGGAGACGTCAATGTCGGGATGCGTGTCTGTTGCGGCAACGGGACCGTTGGTCGCGTGCCTATTCCTCGCCGAACTTGTCTTCGACCAGGGTGACCAGTTGATGCAGGCTGTCATGTGCATCGGGGCCGGCGGCGCTGATGATGATGCTGTCGCCCATGGCGGCGCCGAGCATCATCAGGCCCATGATCGATGTGCCGGTGACTTCGCTGCCATCCTTGCTGACGGTAATCTGGGCGGGCAGGCCGCTGGCCAGGGTGACGAATTTCGCGCTGGCGCGGGCGTGGAGGCCGCGCTTGTTGCTGATCCTGACTTCCCGGCTGATATCATTCATGAGGTGCTGCCCAGCAATTCCGACGCGACGCTGATATATTTCTGGCCTGCTTCGCGGGCAGCGGCGACGGCGGCGCGCACGTCCATCACCTTGCGGGCGCTTTCCAGGCGAATGAGCATGGGCAGGTTGATGCCTGCAATCACCTCGATCTCGCCGGCCTTGAGCAGCGATATGGCGAGGTTGGAGGGGGTGCCACCGAACAGGTCGGTCAGCAGGATGACGCCGGCGCCGTCATTGACGCGCGCGACCGCCGCCGCGATGTCCGCGCGGCGCAGTTCCATGTCATCCTCCGGCCCGATGCAGATCGTTTCGATCTGCTGTTGAGGTCCCACGACATGTTCCATGGCCACGACGAATTCCGTCGCAAGCGACCCATGGGTGACGAGTACGAGTCCGATCATCTGCTTCCGCGGCCCACCTTTTTCATGATATTGCTTTCGGGCCTCCCGGTCTGCGCTTCTCCAGACTGTCCTGGGGCGCTGATTCCATATTGCGGTGCGAGACGGTGGGCGAAAAGCCCGCATCTTGCAAGTATCTAGCGACATGTTCGGCGACATGAACCGAGCGATGGCGCCCGCCGGTGCAGCCGAAAGCCACGGTAATATAGGTTTTGCCCGCTTCGGCGTAGCGCGGCAGCAGGGTCGTGAGCAGATCCTGGATCTTGCCCAGCGCCTCCTGATAGGCCGGGTCGGCCTGGATATAGGCGGCGACGTCGGCGTCTAGGCCGGTCTTGGGACGCAATTCCTCGTCCCAGAAAGGGTTACGCAGGAAGCGCATGTCGAACATCAGATCGACATTGCGCGGCACGCCGCGCGAATAGCCGAAGGACAGGATGGTCAGCACCGGGTCGGAGAGCTGTTCGCGGGCGAAGCGGGCCCGCATTTCCTGCTGCAGCGCATTGGTCGACAGGCTGGTGGTGTCGATCAGCTGGGCCGACCAGCGGCGCAGCGGTTCGGTCAGTTCGCGTTCGCGGGCGATGCCGTCGGCGGCCGGGCGATCCTGCGCCAGCGGGTGGCGGCGGCGGGTTTCGGCATAACGGCGTTCCAACTCGGCACCCGAGCAGTCGAGGAACAATGTCTCGACGTCATGGCCGTGCCGTTCGCGCAGCGCCTTGATCCGCTGGACGATGGCATTGGCGTCGAAGCCGCGGGTGCGTGCGTCGATGCCGAGCGCCAGCGGCCGGTCATCCTCCCCGGCATGGCCGGCGGGGAGCGGGGTGTCGAGCAGGCGATCGAGCAGCACCAGCGGCAGATTGTCCACCACTTCCCAACCCATATCCTCCAGCGTCTTGAGCGCCGTGGTCTTGCCGGCACCAGACAGGCCGGAGACGAGGAGAATGGTCTTGGGGCTGGTGGCTGTCATGTCTTGCCCAATGCCTTGAGCGCCAGTTCGACCTTGATCGGGGCGGATGCTTCGTGCGCGACGACGGCAATCAGCGGAATTTCGACTCCGGCGATGGTGCGGGTGGCGGCGTGCATCGGCATGCGTTCGACCGTTTCGGCCAGATCGACGATCAGCGCGACCGGCGAATCGCCGACATGGGGCACGGGCACGATGCCGATGCCGCGCACTTCCATCTGGCCGCTGATGGTTTCGGGGGCGGTGGCGATCAGCCGGCCGTCGACCCGCTTGAGCAGGGTGTAATCGTCGGAAACCAGCGTTGCGCCGCGATCGATCAGGCGCAGGGCAAGGTCGGACTTGCCCATGCCGCTGGCGCCGTAGAGCAACACCGAGCGTCCCTCGATCGCGACGGTCGTTGCGTGAAGCGTCTCTGATGAAAGTGCCCGCACCATGTTCCCCTGCCTTCCTGCTTCTAGCCCCAGTTCGCCGCGTTGGAAATCGAAATGCGTCGATTCACGCGGTATCGCGGGCTGGCATTGTGGTGCGGATGAATGAACAGCTTATTGCTTTCATTCGGACATTATGCCGGGGTCGCGTTCCACGGCCATGGGCAGGCGGACGATGAAGCGGGCGCCGCTCTGCCTATCCTCGCGGTCGGCGATGCTGATCTTGCCCTGATGCCCCTCGACGATCGAGCGGGCGATGGCGAGGCCGAGGCCCGAATGCTTGCCGAACGCCTCACCTTCCGGGCGGACGCTGTGGAAACGGCGGAAGACATGCTCGCGCTCGCCCTCGGGCACGCCGGGGCCTTCATCCTCGACGCTGACCAGCACTTCATTGTCGGCGACGGTAGCGATGATCTGGACCAGCCCGTCGTCGGGCGAGAAGGAAATGGCATTGTCGATCAGATTGTCGAGCACGCGCACGATCCGCTGTTCCTCGCCCAGGACGACCGCGACTTCCTTGCGCGGGCGGGCGAAGGCGAGGCGGATGCCGCGCGGCACGCCGCGTGCCTCGCGCGCCAGCACCATGCGTTCGATCAGCAGGCCAAGGTCGATCGGCTCGAACCGGGTGCGCGACAATTGGGCGTCGATGCGGGAGGCTTCGGCGATGTCGGTGACGAGCCGGTCGAGCCGGCGGACATCATCCTGCGCGATCGCCATCAACTGGTCGCGCAGGTCCGGTCGGTCCACCCGTTCGAGTGAATCGAGCGCGGAGCGGAGCGAGGCGATCGGGTTCTTGAGTTCATGGCTGACGTCGGCGGCGAAGGCGTCGGTCGCGTCGATCCGCTGGCGCAGCGCATGACTCATGTCCGACAGGGCGCGGGCGAGCATGCCGATCTCGTCGCGCCGCTCGGGCAGGCGGGGCACGGTGACCTCCCGCGCGCGGCCGAGGCGAACGCGCACGGCGGCACGGGCCAGGCGCTGGAGCGGCTGGACGATGGTGCGGGCGAGGAACAGCGACAGCAGCACGGAGGCGAGGACGGCGGCAGCCAGCACGATGCCCAGGCGGAGGCGTTCGGCGCGGACGATGCGGGTGATGTCGCGCGCATTTTCGGTCGCGAGCAGGCCCGAACCGTCGCGCACCGCGACGGCGGCCGAGATCATGAAGGTGCGGTCGGGCGCGTAGCGGTTCATCGCCTGGGGCTGGCGCGTCTTGGCGGCCAGTACCAGTTCGGGCCAGGCGCTGGCGCGATCGACGGCGGGTTCCTCGAAATTGGGCGGGCGATCGGCGGAGACGACGCGGTCGACCGCCTTGTCGAGAAAGCGGGCGACATGGCGCTGCCATTCCTCTTCCGAGGGCAGGCGCAGCCGATAGCGCGGCGCATCCATGGCGAAGCTGTCGGCCATCAGATTGCCGGCCGCGTCATAGCGGCGCACCCGGTCGCCGGTCTGGCGCGCATAGGCGGCGATCAGCGCATTCTGCCGGTCGGCAGGCGCATTTTCCAGGCCAATGGCGAGCAGCTTCAGCTCGCGCGCCGACTGTTCCAGCCGATCGTCGACGATCCGCGTGCGATAGCTGTCCAGATAGAAGAAGCCGCCCGCCAGCAGGGCGAGCGCGAAGACATTGACCGCCAGGATGCGCGGGGTGAGGCTCAATCGCCCCGACCAGCGCACCGCGAGCGGCGCGTCCTCATTCTTCGGAGAAGCGGTATCCGGCGCCATAGAGCGTGTCGATTGCGTTGAAGTCAGGGTCTACCTCTCGGAATTTGCGACGCAGCCGCTTGATATGGCTGTCGATCGTGCGGTCGTCGACATAGACGTCGTCCTGATAGGCGGCGTCCATGAGCTGGTTGCGGTTCTTCACCACGCCGGGCCGTGCAGCAAGGGTTTCCAGGATCAGGAATTCGGTGACGGTCAGCGTCACATCCTTGCCGTCCCATTTTACCCGGTGGCGGGGTGGGTCCATTTCCAGCCGGCCGCGCACGATCGGATCGGACGGCGGTTCGTCGGCGGCATCGGGGGCGCGGCTGATTTCGGCGCGGCGCAGGATGGCGCGGATGCGCGCGATCAGCAGTCGCTGCGAGAAGGGCTTGGAGATATAATCATCCGCGCCCATGGCCAGGCCCAGTGCCTCGTCCAACTCGTCCGCCTTGGAGGTCAGGAAGATGACCGGCATCTGGCTCTTTTCGCGCAGGCGGCGCAGCAGTTCCAGCCCGTCCATCTGCGGCATCTTGATGTCGAACACGCCAAGGTCGGCCGGATTGTCGGTCAGCGCCTTCAGCGCGGCTTCCGGGTCGGTGTAGATGCGCGTGACGAACCCTTCGGTCTGCAGCGCGATCGACACCGACGTCAGGATATTCTTGTCATCATCCACCAGCGCGATGGTTGCGGTCATGCTGCGTCCCGGAACGTCATGATAAAATGGGTGAAGGCATCCAGCGTTAGACGATGGCCGCCGGGCCTGCAAGGAAGGCGCGGCGTAAATGTCGCTGCGACCCGTGCGTCGTTTTTCGGGACGGGCTGTGGTTCGCCGCTATTTGACGACCGTAGCGCAAAGGCCTATGCCGATATGGCTTGAAGGGGAGGATGTCCGCGCGACTAGGATCGCGGCGCTCCCGGACGGGCCGGTCGCATAAAAAGACAAGCGACTAAGGGACTTTTTACATCAGGAGCTAAGGCGTGCAGGCCAAATCCTCAATCACCCTGGTCGACCAGGGCATCTCCACCCATGCCACCCAGTTTTGGAATCTCGGCACCGCGCCGCTGGTCGAGGCCGCGCTTGCCAATGGCGAGGGCATTTTGGCCAAGGACGGCCCGCTGGTCGTCAAGACCGGCAAGCATACCGGCCGCAGCGCCAGCGACAAATTCATCGTCCAGGATACCGAGACCCAGGATACGGTCTGGTGGGGCAAGACCAATGTGCCGATGACGCCGGCGCATTTCGCCGCGCTGAAGGAGGATTTCTTCAAGGCGCTGGGCGAAAAGGACAAGCTCTATGTCGCCGACCTCTATGGCGGGTCGCAGCCCGAATATCGGGTCAATGTGCGCGTCATCAACGAGTTTGCCTGGCACAACCTGTTCATCCGCACGCTGCTGGTGCGGCCCGAGGCGGCGGCGCTGGCCGACTTTGCGCCGGAATATACCATCATCGACCTGCCGACCTTCGTCGCCGATCCGGCGCGCCATGGCTGCCGCAGCGAGACGGTGATCGCGGTCAACTTCACCGAGAAGCTGATCCTGATCGGCGGCACCCGCTATGCCGGCGAGATGAAGAAGTCGGTGTTCGGCATCCTCAATTATCTGCTGCCGACCAAGGGCGTGATGCCGATGCACTGTTCGGCCAATATCGGCCCGAATGGCGACACGGCCGTCTTCTTCGGCCTGAGCGGCACCGGCAAGACGACGTTGTCGGCGGATGCCAGCCGCACCCTGATCGGCGATGACGAGCATGGCTGGTCGGACCAGGCGGTCTTCAATTTCGAGGGCGGCTGCTATGCCAAGATGATCAACCTGTCGGCCGAGGCCGAGCCGGAAATCTTCGCCACCACCAAGCGGTTCGGCACGGTGCTGGAAAATGTCGTGATCGACGAGGAAAACCGCGAGATCGATCTGGACGACAACTCGCTGGCGGAAAATAGCCGCGGTTCCTACCCGATCGACTTCATTCCGAACACGTCGGAGAAGAATCTGGGGCCGGTGCCCAAGAACATCATCTTCCTGACCGCCGACGCCTATGGCGTTCTGCCGCCGATCGCGCGGTTGACCCCGGAACAGGCGATGTATCACTTCCTGTCCGGTTACACCGCGCGCGTCGCGGGCACCGAGATCGGCGTGACCGAGCCGACCGCGACCTTCTCGACCTGCTTCGGCGCACCGTTCATGCCGCGCCATCCCAGCGTCTATGGCAATCTGCTGAAAGAGCGGATCAACAAGGGCGGCGTCACCTGCTGGCTGGTCAATACCGGCTGGGCCGGTGGCAAGGCGACGATGCCGGGGATCAAGCGCATGCCGATCAAGGTGACGCGCGCGCTGCTCAACGCCGCGCTCGACGGCAGCCTGAACAGCGCCGAATTCCGCACCGATCCCAATTTCGGGTTCGAGGTGCCGGTGGCAGTGAATGGCGTCGACAGCCAGATCCTCGACCCGCGCGCCATGTGGGCGGACAAGGAAGGCTATGACGCGACGGCGGCGACGCTGGTGAAGGCCTTTGTCGACAATTTCGCCCAGTTCGAGGAGCATGTCGACGATGGCGTGCGCAGCGCGGCGCTGACGGCGGCCTGAATGGGCGCCTGATCGGGCGCAGCAGTGTAGTGAAGGGGCCGGGGCGGGAACGCTCCGGCTCTTTTGCTTTTGGCGGGGGCGCGGCGGTGCTATGCTGCCCGCCTATCATGGCAGCGGAGATTAGCATGGGCATGTTCGACAATCTGATGGGCAATCTGGGCGGGCTGGACGCGATCGCGCAGAAGGTCGGGCTGGAGCCGGAACAGATGCAGGGCCTGCTGAACGAGATCGGCGCCAAGATCGGCAGCGGCGAGACCAGCGTGTCGGCACTGGCCGAGACGGCAGCCGAGCATGGCGTGTCGGCCGATGCGCTGCAGCAGCTGCTGGGTCAGTTTGGCGGGCCGGAGGCGATATTGGGCCAGCTTGGCGGCTTCCTGGACCGCGATGGCGACGGCAATCCGCTCAATGAGCTGAGTGGCCTGGCCAAGGGGCTGTTCGGCTGAACAGGTTGCGGCGCGGGCCGGCAAAGCCGGCCCTTGGTTGCCCCCAAGTTTTTTTGGCCTTGCCTTCGCGATGCGGTGGGGCCATTTGCGGACTACACCATTATTGCGAATGATCCGCAACTAGCGCCGCCCGATCATGGCGGCGCCGACGAAATGCAAGGATAAGGTCTTGACCGACGTGACGATCGAAAAGCCGGTTCTGGAACCCACCGGCGCGCTTTCCGTGGAAACCGTGCTGTCGGTGAAGCACTGGAACGAGCATCTGTTCAGCTTCCGCATCACCCGCCCGGCAAGCTTCCGCTTCCGCTCGGGCGAGTTCATCATGATCGGCCTGAAGGGCGACAATGGCAAGCCGCTGCTGCGCGCCTACTCGATCGCCAGCCCGGCTTGGGACGAGGAAATCGAATTCCTGTCGATCAAGGTGCAGGACGGTCCGCTGACCAGCAAGCTGCAGAAGATCGAGCCGGGCGACCAGATCTATCTCGGCCGCAAGCCGACCGGCACGCTGGTGACCGACGCGCTGCTGCCGGGCAAGCGGCTGTTCATGCTGTCGACCGGCACCGGTCTGGCGCCGTTCCTGAGCCTGCCGCGCGACCCGGACGTGTATGAGTTCTACGAGCAGGTCGTGGTGGTCCATTCGGTGCGCCGGGTGAGCGATCTGGCCTTCCGCGACGAGATGGAAGGCAAGTGGGCCGAAGACCCGCTGGTGTCGGAACAGGCCGCCGGCCAGTTCCATTATGTGCCCACCGTGACGCGGGAAGAATTCCCCAACAATGAGCGCATCGACAAGCTGGTCGAGAGCGGCAAGCTGTTCGAGGGGATTCCGGGCGCGGCCAAGTTCGACCCCGAGACCGACCGGATCATGATGTGCGGCAGCATGGAGATGATCAAGCAGTTCGCGGCCTATTTCGAGGAGCAAGGCTTCACCGAAGGCTCCAATGCGGCGCCGGGTCAGTTCGTGATTGAAAGAGCCTTTGTCGGTTGAAGCGGACTGAACACGAATAGGAAAGGGCCGGGGGAGCGATCCTCCGGCCTTTTTTTGTTGCGTCAGGTCCGTTCGTCCTGAGCGAAGTCGAAGGACGCGCCGAGCGGAGCGAGGTGCTTCACTGCGTTCGGCAGAAGGCTTCGACTTCGCTCAGCCCGAACGGTTCTTTTACGCCCTCCTCCGGCCCGCGACATAGGCGTCGACATTTTTCGCCAGCACGGTCATCGGCACGCCGCCGCCCTTGACCACGGCGTCGTTGAACAGGCGGAAGTCGAACTTGTCGCCCAGCGCCTGTTGCGCCTGTGCCCGCAGGCGGACGATTTCGCCATGGCCGACCTTGTAGCCGCAGGCCTGGCCCGGCCAGGCGCAATAACGGTCGACCTCGCCCTGCACATCCTCGACCGTGGAGCCGTTGGTGGTGGCGAACCAGTGGATCGCCTGTTCGCGGGTCCAGCGCTTGGCATGGAGGCCGGTGTCGACCACCAGGCGGCAGCAGCGATAGGCGATCGACTGGAGATAGCCCAGCCGCCCGGCGACATCGCCATCATAGGCGCCCAGCTCGTCGCCCAGCTGCTCGGCATAGAGCGCCCAACCCTCCGAATAGGCGTTGAAGGCGAGCAGCGAGCGGATCAGCGGCAGCTTGTAGGTATATTCGCCCTGCCAGATATGGCCCGGAATCCCCTCATGATAGCAAAGGGTCGGCAGCGAATAGCGCGGCCAGATGCTGGTATCGCGCAGGTTGATATAATAATTGCCCGGCACGCTGCCGTCGATCGTGCCCGCGCCGGCATAGGCGCCCGGCGCCCCGGCCTCGATCTCCACCGGCACCCGCTTCACCACCAGCCTGGCCGGCACCAAAGTCGCGAAGGCGCGGGGCAGGCGGGTGCGGATGTCGGCGAGGCGCCCGTCGATATAGGAGAGGATCTGCTGGCGCCCCTTGTCGTCATTGGGGAAGAGGTAGCGCGGATCCTTGCCCATCGCCGTCATCCGCTCGCCCACGGTCCCCTTCGTCATGCCGAGGGATTTCAAGAGCCGGTCCATTTCCGACTGGAGGGCTTTCAGCTGTTCCTGGCCCAGCGCATGGACTTCGTCGGGCGACATGGTGGTGGTGGTGCCGGCCTGGAGTGCCCAGGCATAAAAGGCCTCGCCCTGCGGCAGTTTCCACACGCCCGCATCCATGGTGGCAAGGCCACGCTGGCGGGTGAGTTCGGCGGCCTGGCGGGCGAGGGCGGGGGCGATGGCGGTGCGGGTGATCTGCGCTGCCTTGGCGGCATGATCGCCCTTCATGTCTTTGGTGCGGCGCGCGATCGAGGCGACCGGCACCCACTGGTCGATCGGCTGGCCCTGCACCGCCTTCATCTGGCCCAGCGTCTTGTCGAGCAGGAAGGCGGGGGCGACGACGCCGATGCCGGCGTCATGGCGCAGCCGCTCGGTCTCGCCGTCGAGATTGGCGGCATATTGGGTAAGGCGTTCGAGATAGGCGTCGGCGTCGGCCGGGGTGGCGATGGCGTGATTGGCGTCGAGGAAATCGGGCGTCTCGATGAAGGCGCCGGTATTTTGCGCGACGGCATAGGGCGCGTTGCGATAGGACCAGTTGCTGTTCATCATCGCCATGTCGCCGAAGGGGAAGGCGAAGCCCGCGTCGGCCAGTTCATGGGCGGCGCGCACCACCTCCACATCGGTGCGGGTGGCCGGCGACAGGGCGTCGAGATCGACGGCGCGCAGCTGGGTCAGCCGATCCTTCACATGGGCGGCGATCCGCGCCTGGCCGGCCGGGCTCTTGTCGCCAAGGCGCGCTTTGAGCGGGGCGCGGGCGCCGGTGTCGAGGCCAAGGCCGCTTGCGGTTTCGGGCGCATCGACCAGCATCGCCTCGGCCATGCCGGCGAGCAGGGCTTCGGCGCGGGCGTCGGCTGTCGTTGCCTGCGCCAGGGCGCGGGCGGGGAGCGCGGACAAAGCGAGGGCGGAGGAGCCGGCGACGAGGAAATCGCGGCGGGAGGTCGTCATGGGGATTGGGTCTCCGTAGGAATTCACGCGGCTGGCGCGATTTCCGAGTCATCCGGCGGGGCGCCGGATTGGAAATCACTCTCTTAACTTCGCATATTTCCCGCACATTTCGACATCTTATTTCCTACCCGCGACAGATCATAATAATCGGGCGATGCTGCCAAGGTCGATCTCTGGCGCGCTGATCGAGAGTTCCGCGACCAGATCGCGCAGGGCGATGCGCTGGCGATGGGGCATGGCGGCGCGGGCGCCGCTGCGCTCGGCACAGATGGTGCGTATCGCCGCCAGCATTACCCGATTGTCGGGCGCGCGGCGATGGCCGACCACCACGCCGCGCCGGACGACGGGGCGGACCTGCGCGCAGCGGGTCAGGGCGATCGCCTGGGCACGGGCGGCGTCCAGCCCCATCTCCAGCGCCCAGTCCCAGGCGGCGGCAAAACTCTCCGCCCCCTGTTTCTGCCGCAGCTGATAGGCCGAGCGCGGCGAACAGCCGACGCTGCGCGCCGCCTGCGCCACCACGCCGCAGCGCGCCAGCATGTCGATAAAGGCCCGCTGCGCGGCCGGCGACCAGCCCGACGCGCGCCGGCGCAGCATCGGGACGGAGGTGAAATGGAGAAGGGGCATGTCGGTCATGCCGGCGAGGCTATCATGCGGGGGGAGATGTAGGACAGCATTGGCCCGAATGGCCGATTTCGGAACGTCTCCTTTCGGCAACGTATTACGCCATTGCCGAATTCTTCGCCCGTGCTACTCCCAAGTGCAAAATCTCTCCTAAGAATAGGTATACGTTCAGGAACAGGCTAAAAGCTTCCTCTGCAGTCACGTCGGTGTGAACACCCGTTGAGACTCTGTCGTAAAGATTAGACAGGTTCTGACGGATGCGAGTTCGTCGAGATTTGCTATCTGTGCGCTCAGCTACATATACATTAATACGATTCTGATGCTTATTTGCATCTAGGCTAAGATCGTTGCCGCCAAGATTATAGGTACCCGCCTGAGGTGGGAAGATCGCGTCCGCAAAACTATCGATAATGCGGCGGCATGTTGTCAGAGCCTGACTGACGGCTTCGTCGTTGCCTTCCTGTAGGCGGGCAACAACCGATGGTAACTTCTCAAGCACGTCCCCAGCGTGAGCTGCAATCAGCGCATCGACGTCCTTTTTATATTGCTCGAAAGTGCTCTCCGCTACCTTGGCAAACTGTCGCTCATAATAAACGCCAGCTACAAACGTGTGCAGCATGTTCAGGACGCGGGACCGTATGGCGACCATCGACGAAATACCGTTGGCGAGCGCCTGTTGTGCATCCCGGTTCATCCTCATAGCACCGATCAGGCCGTCACCGGAGAGGCTTTCAACTTTGCTGACATCGATACGTAGCTTCTGGACGCGAATGTTTTCTTCAATTTGCGCCAGCGGTCCCCAGTACCCCTTTCTTTCAGCGAAATTGGTCCAACGGCCGGTCCGGCTCATGTAGTGATCCGATAGCTCCTTGCTGCCGCTGTACCCTTCCATCTCCAGCTTGATCCACTGCTTGATCTCATCCGTGCCAGATAGCCTCGCAAGACGGGAGCACTTCAGTAACAGTTTGTCTGCCTCAAGCCTTTGCAGTTCAATGTCATCCAGAAGTTCGCGACTGAGAAAGAGGATGTGGTCGGATTCACTTTCAGTCGTCATCCTTGATCTTTCCGCTTTGCTAACAGTAGGTGCACATGTTTCATGCTCGTGGAGCAACGTCAGTCAACTATGCGACCAACTTATTTTTGGCGCCGATAGCACATACCTGAACAATCGGCCGCTTCTCAGGCAAGAATTTAGTGGCTTGAATGACTGCAAGGGGCGCAAAGCCCTTCCTGCAGCCCTCTCATTGAGCTGTAATATTTTTTGGTATATCCTCGCCTCGCTCTGCAACAGGAAGGTGCGGCGATGGCGCGCAACACATCGGTGACGATCGGCGATCATTTTACCCGCTTCATCAGCGATCAGGTGCAGACCGGTCGCTATGGATCGGCCAGCGATGTCGTGCGGGCGGGGCTGCGTCTGCTGGAAGAGCGTGAGGCGCAGGTGCAGGCGTTGCAGGCGGCGCTGATCGCCGGGGAGGAGTCGGGCGCAGCGACGCCGTTTGATTTCGAGGCGTTCAAGGCGGCGAAGCGGGGCGGCTGACGCGGGCGGGGCGGTGAAACGGCTGCTTTTTACGCCGGCGGCGCAGGCCGAGCTGTCCGACATCTGGGATTATAGCGCGGCGACCTGGGGCGTGGATCAGGCCGATCTCTATATCGACGCGATCCGCGATGTCTGCCTGGCATTGGCGGATGGGCGACGGCCGGGGCTGCCGGTCGATGTGCGGCCCGGCTATCGCAAGGCCTCAGCGGGATCGCACATGATCTATTATCGCAACGGGGGCGATCATCTGGCCATTGTCCGTGTCCTGCATGGGCGGCAGGATACGGGGCGGCATTTGGCCTGAGGGAGCGGTCGCTCCGTTCGTTGTGGTGCGCGCGTGGCGCTAGGATCGCGGGCGAGTGCTGAATGGATCCCGGATCAAGCCTGTCCTGAGCCTGTCGAAGGAGTCGGGATGACGGCGGTTCGATGAGGCTCGCGTGGGGTCATGTGCCCTCCACCCACAGCACCGCCCCCTCGGCGCCCGTCACGCGGACCCGTGTGCCCGCTTCGCTGTCCGGGCCGCGGGCGGTCCAGACGCTGTCGCCGACCTTGACCCGGCCTTCGCCGCCGCGGATCGGCTCTACGACTGTCACCAATTCGCCGATCAGGCGGGCGGTGCGGTCGTTGAGATTGGGGTCGGTCGAGGGCACCGGATTGTCCACATACCAGCGCCGCCCGGCCCAGACCGAGACGACGCAGAGCGCGGCGAAGATCAGCAGTTGCAGCGGAATGGTGATCGGCAGCGCCAGCGCGGCGAGGCCGGTGATGGCGGCGGCGATCGCGATCCAGATCAGGAAGACGCCGGGGATCAGCACCTCTGCAATCGCCAGCAGCGCGGCGAAGACCAGCCAGGCCCAATGATCCTGGAGCAGGGTGAGCCAGTCGGTCATGGGGTGGTCCTGTGGTTGGTGGGGTGGGGTGTTTTTGCGTCATCCCCGTGGAGGCGGGGATCCATCTCAGGAGATGTCGTGCTTGGACGGCGGTTGAGAGATGTCGAAGAGAGGCGCGGGCCTCTCTTCGACCCGCTTTCGCGGGAATAACGGATTTTCGGCGCGGGACCTCTCGTCCGTTCGGGCTGAGCTTGTCGAAGCCCTCGCCTGAGCGGAGCGAAGGCCTCACTTCGTTCGGCCGAACCCTTCGACAAGCTCAGGGCGAACGGTTTTTGGGGTGGGCGTTGCGCTGCGGGCTTCTCGACTTCATCCGCATGGCGGATGAAGTTTATCCTGAGCGTCAAAAGCAGTCGCGTGCCTGCTTTTGACCGCAGGCAGGCAGTCGAAGGGCTCGAAGCGAACGGAGGTGGTGGGCGCTTCGGGGTGATGGTGGCTCTTTGGGCGCGCAGGATGGTGATGGGGTGTGTGGCGGCCCGGCCGGCTTGGCTGGGCAGTGCTGCCCGATGACCGCGCATCGCTCTCCCCTTCAGCCCTGGGTCTGGCCGAACGGTCCCCGGCGGGACGCGGCGGGGGGCGCGGGCGGGGTGGGGGTGTCGCCCAGCGCTTCCTTGGCGAGCTGGCCGATGCCGCCGAGCGTGCCGATGAGCTGGGTCGCCTCGACCGGGAAGAGGATGGTCTTGGCATTGGGCGAGGTGGCGAACTGCTGCACCGCGTCGGTATATTTCTGGGCGATGAAATAGTTGAGCGCCTGCGGATTGCCGGCCGCGATCGCGTCCGACACCATCTGGGTCGCCTTGGCTTCGGCTTCCGCCTCGCGCTCGCGCGCCTCGGCATCGCGGAAGGCGGCTTCGCGGCGGCCTTCGGCTTCCAGGATCTGCGACTGTTTCTGGCCCTCGGCGCGCAGGATCTCGCTGCTTTTGAGGCCCTCGGCCTCCAATATGTTGGCGCGCTTCTCGCGCTCCGCCTTCATCTGCCGGCCCATGGCATTGACGATGTCGGCGGGCGGGCGGATGTCCTTGAGTTCCACGCGGGTGATCTTGATGCCCCAGGCGTTGGTGGCGTGATCCACCACGGAGAGGAGGCGGGCGTTGATCTCGTCGCGCTTCGACAGGGTCTCGTCCAGGTCCATCGAGCCCATCACGGTGCGCAAATTGGTGGTGGCGAGCTGCATGATGGCGACATAGAGTTCGGACACTTCATAGGCGGCCTTGGCGGCGTCGAGCACCTGGAAGAAGACCACGCCGTCGACCGACACCATGGCATTATCCTTGGTGATGATCTCCTGCCCCGGAATGTCGACGACCTGCTCCATCATGTTGATCTTGCGACCGACGGCGTAGAAGAAGGCGGGGTAGAAATTGAGGCCGGGCTTCGCCACCTCGGTAAAGCGGCCGAAACGTTCGATGGTATATTGATAGCCCTGCCGCACCACCTTGACGCTGACCGCCAGGTAGAAGAGCACCAGAAACGTGACCGTGAGTGCGAAGGTCGTCACCATATGTCCTCCCCAGAGAAGGGGATCACTATGGCGGTTCTTCGTTAACGGGAAAAGGCAAAGTGATGGAGAGACATAAGATGCAGTTGCGCCACGCCCGATCCCTGTTGTTCCTACCTGCGTCCAATCCGCGCGCGGTGGCTAAGGCGCGCACACTGGCGTGCGACATGGTGATCCTGGACCTGGAGGATGCGGTGCCCGACGCGGACAAGGCGGCGGCGCTGGACGCGGCGGTGGAGGCCGTGGGCGAGGGCTTTGGCGGGCGGCTGATGGCGGTGCGGATCAATGTCGAGGGGATGCCGTCGCACGGGCCAGAGATGGTGGCGCTCAAGCGCACCGCGGTCGACTATGTGGTGCTGCCCAAGGTCGAGAATGCCAAGCAGGTGAAGGATGTCTATTCCGTCGCGCAGAAGCCGGTGATCGCGATGATCGAGAGCGCGAAGGGCGTGCTGGCGGCGCCGGGAATCGCGGCGGGCGAGGGCTGTGCCGCTTTGTTCGTGGGCACCAATGATTTGCGCAAGGATCTGGCGATACCGCCGTCGGCCGGGCGCGACGGGCTGGCCCATGTGCTGCAGAGCGTGGTGCTGGCGGCGCGGGCGGCGGGCATCGCGGTGTTCGACGGCGTGTTCAACCGGCTGGATGATGAAGCGGGGCTGGAGGCGGAATGCGCCGAGGGCCATGGCTTCGGCTTTGACGGCAAGACGCTGATCCATCCGGGGCAGGTGCCGGTGGCGAACCAGGCGTTTGGCCCGGATGCGCAGGCGGTGGCCGACGCGCGCCGGCTGATCGAGGCGGCGACCGGCGGGGCCGAACGCTTCGAGGGGCGGATGATCGAGGCGATGCATGTCGACGAGGCGCGGGCGCTGGTGGCGCGGGCGGAGGCGGTCGGGCAATAGGAAAACGCAGTGGCGATGACTGAAATAGCGCGAAATTGCTATGTTGCCATGATGTTACAGCCCGCAATAAAAGCGCTACGTTTGTGAAGCATCCATCGAAGTTTCATTGACTTGGCACGGCTGGCCGGGATTTTTTCTCTCCATGACGCCCGTTGAGGGTGGAGGAAAAAATGGGGATCAGCATGTTCACACGCACCAATATTGCGCGGACGCTTTTGGCGGCAAGCGCGCTGTCGACCATCTGGGCGGTGCCGGTCATGGCGCAGGAAGCGGCCACGACGGATGACAGCGATGCGATCATCGTGACCGGCAGCCGCATCCAGCGCAGCGATTACAACATGGCCAACCCGCTGGTGACGGTGAGCGCCGAGACGCTGGAGCAGGCGGGCAATGTCCAGATCATTGATACGCTCCGCCAGAATCCGGCGCTGATCTCGTCCTTTGGCGGGGCGCAGACGTCCGGCTCCAACGCCAGCTTCGGCGCTGTCGGCGTGCAGTTGCTGAACCTGCGGGGGCTGGGCGAGAATCGCACGCTGACGCTGGTCAATGGCCGCCGCCATGTGGCGAGCCTGTCGGGCACGGCCGCCGTCGACGTCAACACGATCCCCGAAGACCTGATCGAGGGCGTGGACATCCTGACCGGCGGCGCGTCGGCCATCTATGGTGCCGATGGCGTGTCGGGCGTGGTCAATTTCCGTCTGAAGCGGAATTTCGAGGGGCTCAAGGCCAGCGGCCAGATCGGCATTTCCAGCCGCGGGGATTCGGGCCAGCGCTATGGATCGCTGACCTATGGCAAGAATTTCAGCGACGGCCGCGGCAATATTGCCCTGTCCTACGAATTTCGCGAGCAGGACCGGCTGAGCAGCTTTGACCGCAAGCGGACCGGCAATCCGCTCTATACCTATGGCATCGTGCGCAATCCGGGGGATTTCCCGGATGATCCCAATGTACCCGATCGCCTGCCGTTCAACAATCTGCGCTATGCGGACAGTTCGCTGGGCGGCGCGATCGACGTGGATTTCGACGGTATCCCCGACTTCACGGGCGAAGGCGGCGTCTATGACCGCGGCACGTTGCTGCCCTCGTCGGGCGGGCTGACCCAGGGCGGCGACAGCACCCCGCTGGCCGGCTATCAGGGCGACCTGCAGGCCTATAACCGTGTGCATAACATCAACCTGCTGTCGCATTATGATTTCAGCGACGCAGTAAAATTCTTCTTCGAAGCCAAATATGTGAAGAACAAGACGAGCACGCTGTCGCAGCCATCGTTCGACTTCTTCACCTATTTGTCGCCGGACAATGCCTATCTGCAGGACCGGTTCGGCGGGCTGGCGCCCGATGGCGCGCTGGTGTCGCGCGACAATTTCGACATGGGCGTGCGCGGCGAGAAGAATGACCGCGAAACCATGCGCTTTGTCGGTGGTTTCGAGGGCGCGATTTCCGACCATGCCCATTATGAACTGTCTTACACTTTCGGCCAGACCAAGTCGAAAGTGCTGCTGACCGACTATCGCATCGCCGACCGTTACTGGGCTGCGATCGACGCGGTGCGCGATCCGGTGACGGGCAATATCGTCTGCCGGTCCGATCTGGACCCGACCGGCAACATCAACCCGGACAATTTTGACGGGCCGGCCACCACCTTCACGCCCGGTTCCGGCAGCGGATGCCGGCCGATCAACCTGCTGGGCAATGGTTCGCCCAGCCAGGCGGCGCTCGACTGGGTCAATGCCGACATCATGAACCGCGCCAAGATCCAGCAGCATGTCGTGTCCGGATCGATCTCCGGCGATTTCGGGCAATTTTTCGAACTGCCCGGCGGCCCGATCGGATTCGCGATCGGCGGCGAATATCGCAAGGAAAAGAGCAGCTTCGTACCCGACGATCTGTTGCAGCAGGGCGCCCTGGCCGACTTTTCGCTGCAATTGCCGGAATCGGGCAGTTTCGACGTGAAGGAAGTGTTCGGCGAATTGTCGGTGCCGGTGCTGAAGGAAGTGCCCTTCGCCTATGCCCTGAATTTCGGCGCGGCGATCCGCCTGTCGGATTATTCGACCATCGGCAAGACCACGACCTGGAAGGTGGACGCCACCTATGCGCCGATCAAGGACATCAGCTTCCGCGGAACCTGGTCCGAAGCGGTGCGGGCGCCCAACATCACCGAACTGTTCGCGCCCCGCAATGGCAGCTATGACTTCATCAGCGATCCGTGCGACCCGGTCTTCATCAACGAAGGTACGCAATATCGTGCGGCCAACTGTCAGGCGGCGCTGACGGCGGCGGGGCTGACGCCCGGACAGATCGCCGCCTTCAATCCGGAGAATGACCCGACGGCGACGGTCAGCCTGCCCGGCTTCACCGGCGGCAATCGCAACCTGAAGGAGGAAACGGCGCGGACCTGGACGGCCGGTGTCGTGCTGCGTCCCAGCTTCATTCCCGGCCTGATCGCGTCCTTCGACTGGTATGACATCAAGCTGAAGAATGCGGTCAACACCGCGACCGCCGAGGAAGTGGCCGAACTCTGCGTTGACCAGCCGACGCTGGACAATGTCTTCTGTGGCAATATCACCCGTGCATCGGGCACCGGCTATATCGACAGCTGGTATGTCCAGCCGCAGAATGTGGCCAATTTCCGTACCGCCGGTGCGGACTTCAAGCTGAACTACGGCTTTGACACGGCGAAGGCCGGATCGTTCGCAATCTCGCTGGTTGGCGGCTATCTCGACAAGCTGGAATTCATCCCGACCCCTGGCGCCACGGTCGATGTGGATCGGGAGGAAGCCTATTATCCCAAGTGGAACGCGACCGGGGACATCACCTGGAAGCTGGACAAGCTGACCGTCAACTATGGCGTCAGCTGGTTCAGCAAAACCCGCCGCTATACGATCGAGCAGCTGGCGGCGAACCCCGACCTGTCGGAAGACAAGTATAAGTGGTACAAGGAAAAGTGGCAGCACGACATTTATGTCGCCTATGACATTGATGAGAAGTTCCGCCTCTATGTCGGTGCCAACAATCTGTTCGATCAGCAGCCCTCGATCGCATCGGCCAACTATCCGATCAGCTATGTCGGCCGGTATATGTATGCCGGTGCCAAGATCACGATGTGATCGGGGCTGGAGCCTGAAAATTGGCTTCGTCGATACAGGAAGGGGAGGGGCGGATTTTTCCGCCCCTTTTTCATGTGCGTCTGTGGACCGGATAAAGGGGGAGGGCAGTTCGCCTATTTTCTCTCATATTTCCAGTTGCGGCCCTTGCCCTCGCCAATCCAGTCGACGGCCTGGGCGATGCGCTTGTCGCGGGTGGCGTCGGTCCTGGCCTCATTGATCCACTCGCAATAGTCGCGGATCTTGCCGGGCGGGAAGGCGGCCCAGATGGCGGCGGCGGCCGGATCGGCGGCTATGGCGGTCGCGAAGGCGGGATGGACGGGCAAAGGCGCTTTGGGCGGTTTGGGGCCGGTGCGTGGGCGATCGCCGGCGTCGATCAGGGCCATGGCTTGCGCGATCAGGCCGGCGATGTCGGCATCGGAGGGGAGGTCGGCAAGGGCGGTGAGGCGGCCGAACTGGCCCATGGCGTCGTCGCTGCTGCCCTCGCGTCCGACCTTGTCATGCCAAAAGCCGAAAGCGGCATGGCCCTTGAAGGCGGCCATGTTGGCGAGATTCTGGTTCCTGTAGGTGAAGAAGGGCATGCCCCATTTGACCGCTTCGCCGATGTCGGGCGAGGCGGCATGCATCAGCGCGCGGATATGGGTGAGGATGGGGCGGGCGAAATCGGCCTGGGCGGCGATATAGGCGTCGATCCTGTCGGGAGCGTCGGTCATGTCCCAATCTCCTGATGCAGTGGGATGCCTGATCGTTGCGAAAGTCCGTCCCTGTTCAGCCCTTGTGCCGCGCCGTCAGCAGATAGTTGATCGCTGTGTTGGCTGACAGGGTGAAGCCGCGCGCCGGATCTAAGGCAAGGCCACTGCTGTCGGTGACTTCCAGGCCGGCGTCTTCGAGCAGGGCGGTCAGTTCATCGGGGGTGATGAACTTGGCCCAGTCATGCGTGCCCTTGGGAATGCCGCCGATGCTTTCGCCGATGGTGATCATGGCGAGGCGCGACATCGGCGTGCGGTTGGGGGTGGACAGGATCATCAATCCGTCGGGCGCGAGTTTGGCCGCGAGCGCGCGGACGAAGGCGGCGGGATCGGCGACATGTTCGATCACTTCCATCGAGGTGACGAGGTCATAGCCGGTATCGGCGACCTGCTCCACGGGGGTGGCGCGATAGTCGATGCCGAGGCCCTGGCCCTGTGCATGGGCGACAGCGACGGCGATATTTTCGGGCGCCGCGTCGAGGCCGGTGACGCTGGCGCCGAGGCGGGCGAGCGGTTCGGCCAGCAGGCCGGCGCCGCAGCCGACATCGAGCGCGCGCTTGCCGCTGAGCGGACGGAAGCCATGATCGTCGCTGTTCCAATGCCGGTCGATCGCGGCGCGGATATAGGCGAGGCGGACCGGGTTCAGCTTGTGCAGCATCGCGCTCGACCCCTTGGGATCCCACCAGTCGGCGGCCATGGTGCCGAAATGGGCGGCTTCCTTCGGGTCGATCGTCGCGGTCGTCTCAGTCATCATGCACCTTGGGTCTTGCTGGGTGGCGAAGCACCCGTGCGGCGGTTCTAGCAGCGGGCGGCGGGAAGGCCAATGTGCCATGCTGTCATAGCTATGTCTTTGAAGGCGGGGCATGTAGATGCGCGGGCAGCGGCAAGGTGAGCGAGCGGATGGCGGGATTGCTTGCCATATCCGTCGCGGCTGCTAATAGGGCAGCCGTTTTGCCCCTTTGGGACATTTTGTTTCACAACTATAGACAGGTTCGGCACACAAATGGCGCGCATCGTGATGAAATTCGGCGGCACCTCCATGGCGGGGATGGAGCGAATTCGCAACGTGGCCGCGCGCGTCAAACATGTCGTCGACCAGGGGCATGAAGTGGCGGTCGTGGTGTCGGCCATGGCCGGCGAGACCGATCGCCTGGTCGGCTTCTGCAAGGAAGCCTCGGCGCTTTACGACCCGGCCGAATATGATGTCGTCGTGGCGGCGGGCGAGCAGGTCACCAGCGGCCTGCTGGCGATGACGCTCAAGGCGATCGGCGTGGACGCGCGCAGCTGGCTGGGCTGGCAATTGCCGATCCGCACGATCGAGGCCCATGCCAAGGCGCGCATCAGCACGATCGAGACCGACGCGCTGATCGCGGCGATGCAGTCCGGCCAGGTCGCCGTCATCCCCGGTTTCCAGGGCATGATGGACGATGGCCGGGTGTCGACGCTGGGCCGTGGCGGTTCGGACACGTCGGCGGTCGCGGTGGCCGCGGCGGTCAAGGCCGATCGCTGCGACATCTATACCGACGTCGACGGCGTCTACACCACCGACCCGCGCATCGTGGCGCGTGCCCGCAAGCTCGACCTCGTCACCTATGAGGAAATGCTGGAGCTGGCCTCGGTCGGCGCCAAGGTGCTGCAGACCCGCTCGGTCGGCCTCGCCATGAAGGAAGGCGTGGTCGTGCAGGTGCTTTCCTCCTTCGATGATCCCACCCAGGACGACCTCCCCGGCACGCTGATCGTGAGCGACGAGGAACTGGAAGCCAAGCTCAAGGAAACCAAGATGGAACGTCAGCTCATCACCGGCATCGCCCATGACAAGAATGAGGCGAAGATCATCGTCACCCGCGTGCCCGACAAGCCGGGCGCGGTGGCCAGCATCTTCACCCCGCTGGCCGATGCGGCGATCAACGTCGACATGATCATCCAGAATGACAGCAAGGACAATGAAGAGACCGACGTCACCTTCACCGTCCCGCGCGCGGACCTCGCCCGCAGCGTCGACATCCTGGAAGCGAACAAGGACGCGATCGGCTTCCGCCGGATCATCACCGACACCGAAGTCGCCAAGATCAGCGTCGTGGGCGTGGGCATGCGCAGCCATGCCGGCGTCGCCGCCACCATGTTCAAGACGCTGGCCGAACGCGGCATCAACATCGAGGCGATCTCCACCAGCGAGATCAAGGTTTCGGTGCTGATCGACGAGGACGAGACCGAACTGGCGGTGCGCGTGCTGCATACCGCTTACGGCCTCGACGCCCCGGCGGCTTGACAGACATACTCCCCTCCCTTCTAGGGAGGGGCATGGGGGTGGGTGCGATTGCGTCAGCAATCGCTGCCTGCCTTGGTGGAAAGGGAGGAAGCTCGCTTCGCTCGCTACCCACCCCAACCCCTCCCTTGAAAGGGAGGGGCTTTTTTATGTTGTAGGATATGACGATGACCACTGCCAAACTCGCTTCCCTGATGGCCCGCGGCACCGAATTTCTCGGCTGCGAGAGCGCGATCCTGTGCGGGGCGATGAGCTGGGTCAGTGAGCGCCATCTGGTGTCGGCGATCTCGAATGCCGGCGGGTTCGGCGTGATTGCCTGTGGCGCGATGTCGCCCGAATTGCTGGACGCGGAAATCGCGGCGACCAGGGCGCTGACCGACAAGCCGTTCGGCGTGAACCTGATCACCATGCATCCGCAGCTGTTCGACCTGATCGCGGTGTGCGCCAAGCATGACGTGAGCCATGTCGTGCTGGCCGGCGGCCTGCCGCCCAAGGGCAGCATCGAGGCGATCAAGGCCAATGGCGCCAAGCTGATCTGTTTCGCGCCCGCGCTGGCGCTGGCGAAGAAGCTGGTGCGGTCGGGCGTCGATGCGCTGGTGGTCGAGGGCATGGAAGCGGGCGGCCATATCGGCCCGGTCGCGACCAGCGTGCTGGCGCAGGAAATCCTGCCCGAAATGGCGCAGCAGGTTCCGGTGTTCGTGGCCGGCGGCATCGGCCGGGGCGAGGCGATCGCCGCCTATCTGGAAATGGGTGCGGCCGGCGTCCAACTCGGCACGCGCTTTGCCTGCGCGAGCGAGAGCATCGCCCACCCCGCATTCAAGAAGGCCTTCTTCCGTGCGTCGGCGCGCGATGCGATCGCCAGCGTGCAGATCGACCCGCGCCTGCCGGTGATCCCGGTGCGCGCGCTCAAGAATGCCGGCACCGAAGCCTTCACCGCGAAGCAGCGCGAAGTCGCCAACCTGCTGGACAGCGGCGCAGTCGACATGGGCGAAGCGCAGTTGCAGATCGAGCATTATTGGGCCGGCGCGCTGCGCAAGGCGGTGATCGACGGCGATGTCGAGGGCGGATCGCTGATGGCGGGCCAGTCGGTCGGCATGGTGACCAAGGAAGAGCCGGTCGCCGACATCATCGCCGAACTGATGGCGCAGGCCGCCACGGCGCTGGAACGCCGCGCGGCCTGATCCCTGCTGCCCGGAAAACAGGCTTTATCGGCTTTTAACCAATATCGGGCATGGTTTCCGGCATCAGATTTGCCGGAGACCGTTCATGCTTGCCTCGATCCGTCACCTGCTATTGTACCCGCTGGGCGGGATGGCGCTGCTGTCGGGCTGCGCCGGGCAGCGGGAGGTGGCGGTCGCGCCGCCGCCGCCTGCGCAACTCCAGCCCGTGCCCCAGCCACTGCCGCCGCTGGGCGCGACGGCCACTATGCAGATACCGCCGATCGGCGCCGATGGTCAGCGCGTGACGCCCAACCGCGACCTGAGCGGGCCGGCGACGCTGTGGCATATGCGCATGGCGCTGAATGTGGCGGCCCTGTCCTGCCAGGGGAGCGGCGACGCTGCGCGGTTGCAATATAACCAGATGCTGGTTCGGCACCGGACGGCGCTGACGCGGGCCAATGCGCAGGTGGAGGGGGAATATAAGGCGCAGTTCGGCGGGGCGGCGATCGCGCAGCGCGAACGGCTGAACACCGTGGTCTATAATTTCTTTGCCCTGCCGCCGGCGCAGGCGGGTTTCTGCGCGGAGGCGGTGCGGGTGGGGGCGGCCGTCAACAGCCTGCCGACGGACCAGTTGCAGGCCTATGCGCCGGCTGGGCTGGCGGCGTTGGAAAAGCCCTTCACCGACTTCTTCGATGCCTATGCCCGCTATCAGACCGACCTGGCGGCCTGGCGTTCGGGGCGGGCACTGGCGATGGCGCCGGCATCATCGGCGCCGGTGGTGCTGGAGGCGAGGCTGAGCCGGGCGGACCTGATCGCCGATGATGGCGTGATCGCGCCGAAAGGGACGCTGCCCCGGTTGCTGGCGCGCGCTGACTGAGAAAAATCGGCTTTTTCCGGCCTTTTCGCCATTCCCGGCTTGTTGCATTGCAACCAATTGGGATAGCGCGCTTTTAACAGCAGCCGGGCGGGGGTTCAGTCGTGAACCATGAGCGGGGCCGTTACCGGCCGCGCATTAAGCATATTTCCTCCGGTGGAAATGCCCGGCATGTTGGTCGGGCCAGATCGTCGGAGTAGTGGATGTTCTTGCCTCGCCCTTTGTTTGCCCGTCTGTCGCTGGCTGCCCTGCTGGCGCTCGCGGCCTGTGCGACGCCGGTGAAGCAGGTACCGACGCCGCCTCCGGCGGTGGTGCCGACGGTGATGCCGACCCCGCCGCGCAATTCCGCGCCCGACATGGTGCCGCCGGACAAGGACGAGGCCGGGAAGTTCATCACCCCCAATCGCGATTCCCAGGGCGACCAGGCGCTGTGGCATGTGCGCATGGGGCTGAACGTCGCGGCGCTGGGCTGTCCCGAGACGAATGGTCAGACGCGGATATTGTACAACCAGATGCTGACCGTGCATGGCGCGTCGCTGAAGCGCGCCAACGACACGCTGGAGGTCAGCTATCAGCAGCGTTACGGCAGCAGCGCGATCCGCATGCGCGAAGTGCTGAACACGCTGGTCTATAATTTCTTCGCCCTGCCGCCGGCGCAGAAGGCCTTCTGCCAGAAGGCGGTGGCGACGATGACGATCATCAACGGGCTGACGCCCGAGGCGCTGGCCGCCTATGCGCCCAAGGCGCTGGACGAGCTGGAACAGCCCTTCCGCGATTTCTGGGCGGAATATGAGGATTATCTGCGGCGGCTGGAGGAATGGCGCAAGCGCTTCGGCGCGACGGTCAGGCTGGTCGGCCCGGTCGGCGGCGATGATCTGAACGACCATGAACCGCCTGCGCCGACCGCGCCCGCGCCGATGGGGCAGGTGCCGGCCACGCCAATGCAGCGGCCGTCGGACATGATCCTGCCAAATGCGCCGGCTTCTGCGCCCGCGCCTGCTGCTCCGGCTCCTTCTGCGCCGACTCCGGCTGTTCCGGGAACGCCGAGCGCGCCGCCGCCGGTGGTGCCGACCCAGCCGCAGGTGCAGGCGCCCAAATTGCCGTTGCAGCCGGTTCCCGCTCCGCCCGAAAGCTGATCGTCGGTCAGGCGTCGCGCGCGTCGAAGCGGGCGCGGGCGTCCTCGACCGTGGCGAGATTGCGTTCGGCCCAGACCCATACGCCGCAGAAGGCGGCGCTGAGGCTGTTGCCGAGCGGGGTAAGGGCATAGTCGACGCGCGGCGGTACGACCGGATGGACGGTGCGGGTGAGCAGGCCGTCACGCTCCATCTGGCGCAGCGTCTGGGTCAGCATCTTCTGGCTGATCCCCTCGACCGCGCGGCCGATCTCGGTAAAGCGCAGCGTGCCGCGCTCCTCCAGCAATTCCAGGATCAGCATCGTCCATTTGTCGGCCACCCGGCCGATCAGTTCGTTGACGAGTCGCTCCACCCGTGGATCGAGTTCGGCCGGCGGATCATGGTCGAGATACTGCTCGGCGGCCGCTATTTCAGCGGTGGCGAAGCGGGATTCCAGAGGATTTGCCATTTCTTACCTTTGGGTGCCTATGGCACTTTGCGGTGCCTTCTTTCCAAAAGAGAGTATAGGCTTAAATTGATGGGCAAGCCACCAGACTAAGGAGCTTTCCCCATGAAAAATTCCGGCAACACCATCCTCATCACCGGCGGCGGTTCGGGCATCGGCGCGGCGCTGGCGCATGAATTTCACGCAGCGGGCAACCAGGTCATCATCGCCGGGCGGCGGCAGGCGGCGCTCGACGAAGTGGTCGCGGCGCACCCCGGCATGGCGTCGATGGTGATCGACATGGAAGATCCGGCGGCGATCGCGGCCTTCGCCGACAAGCTGGTCGCCGATTTCCCGGCGCTCGACGCGGTGCTGCTGAATGCCGGGATCATGGTGGCGGAGGACAGGATCGACCTCGCCATCGCCGAGGCGACGGTGGCCACCAATCTGCTCGGCCCGATCCGCCTGACCCATGCGCTGCTGCCGCATCTGCTGGCGCAGAAGAGCGCGACGATCCTGACCGTGTCGTCGGGCCTGGCCTTCGTCCCGCTGGCGGCGACGCCGACCTACAGCGCGACCAAGGCGGCGATCCATGGCTGGTCGCTGGCGATGCGCGAGCAGCTCAAGGGCACGGGCGTCGATGTGGTGGAGATCGTGCCGCCGGGCGTGCAGACCGACCTGATGCCCGGCCACGCCGAAAATCCGCAGATGATGCCGCTCGCCGATTTCATCAGCGAGACGATGGGCCTGTTGCGGCAGGAGCCGACCCCGGCCGAGATCCATGTCGAGCGGGTGAAGTTCCTGAGCGAGGCGACCCGGCGCGGCGAGTTCGACCAGGTGTTTGGGATGCTGAACGGGGCGCATTGACGCCCGCAAAGCTTGCCTCCTGCATGGGGGAGGACTATCTCACGCTTCGTCAAGCGAGGCCACGTCCTCCCCCGCCATGCGGGTTTCAAGTCCGGGACGGCCCGGCGCCCCTCTTGAAGGAGCGCCATCATGGCTTGGATTGCCCTGTTTTTTGCCGGATTGCTGGAAATCGTCTGGGCCTTTGCGATGAAGCAGTCGCATGGTTTCACCCGGCTGGTGCCGAGCCTCATCACCCTTGGCGCGATGATCGCCAGTTTCGGCCTGTTGTCGCTGGCGATGCGCAGCCTGCCGCTGGGCACCGCCTATATGATCTGGACCGGGATCGGCGCGCTGGGCGCCTTTGCCGTTGGCGTCGCCTTCCTGGGCGAAGCGATCAGCCCGGCGCGGCTGGCGGCGGCGGCGCTGATCCTCTCCGGTCTTGTCATGATGAAGCTGGCGTCGCCGGGCTGACGGTCGCCTAGCTGACGGTTGAGGGCGCCTTGGGCGGCAGCGGGAAGAGGCGGACGAACCGCTCCGCCAGCGCCCGGTCGCCCTCCATTTGCAGGGCCGGGGCCATCGCGGCGAAGGACTGGCCGCCATAGACGATCGCGGCGAGAGCATTCTGATCGCCGGTGAAGATCAGATCGGCGCCGGCCGCTTCGCCCCGGTCGATGGTGAAATCGCCGTCATGGAGCGTGGCGCGAAATTCCTCCTCACCGAAGCGGAAGCCGATGGTCGCTTCGAGATCGCCGATTGCGGCGCGATCGATCATCGTGCGCATCGACATCACCACCGATACCTGGCTCATCGGCATGCCCGGCTGCATCGTCGGTGATCGGCAGGCCCAGCGGCCCAGCACCATGAACAATATTTCCGACTCGCGGCCCCATTCGGTCAACTCGTAAATCTGGCTGGCGGCGGGCGGGGGCAGGCGGCGGCGGACCAGGATGCTGGCCGCTTCCAGTTCCTCCAGCCGCTGGGTCAGCACATTGGCGCTGATTCCGGGCAGGCTGGCGCGCAGGTCGGTGAAGCGCTTGGGGCCGAGCAGCAATTCCCGCATGATCGGCATCGCCCAGCGATCGCCGATCAGATCGAGCGCATGGGCGGTGGCACAGCCATCCTGATAGGCGCGTTTGCGGGAGGTGGGACTCATTGGTTATCTTTTCTAACTTGTCTGTTGCATAATATAATCTTCGAGCGCACAAAGTTCAAGTCGGCGACTCAAAGCCAAGGTGCGCGCCGCCATGAAAGCATGAGGAGAGAGACGATGGCCGATGCGCCCGCGCCGAAGATGATCTTCGTCAACCTGCCCGTCACCGACCTGCCCGCCGCGATTGCCTTCTATGAAGCGGTCGGCGCCGTGCGGAACAATGATTTCGCCGATGACAGCGCGCAGATGATCAGTTTTTCCGAGACGATCCACGCGATGCTGCTGACCCATGCGCGGTTCGCCGGTTTTACTCCGCGCAAGATCCCCAATGCCCATGAAACTGCACAGGTGCTGCTGTGTTTGAGCGAGACGAGCCGGGACGCGGTGGACGCGACGGTGGACAGGGCGCTGGCGGCTGGCGGGACCGAGCCGAACCCCAAGCAGGATCATGGCTTCATGTATGGCCGCAATTTTGCCGATCTGGACGGCCATATCTGGGAAGTGATGTGGATGGATGTCGCCGCCGCAATGGCCGCGAACCAGGGAGAAATTGCCGACGCCTGATGTCGACGACCTTGCACAAGGAGAGAGACGATGAGCTATATGGACGGGTTCGTGATCCCGGTGCCCAAGGGCAACAAGGAACGCTACAGGGAGGTCGCCGCCTATGCCGCGCCGATCTTCATCGAATATGGCGCGCTGCGCGTGGTCGAATGCTGGGCCAACGACATCAAGCCCGGCAAGGTCAATGATTTCCGCACCGCCGTGATTGCCGAGGATGATGAGGAAGTCGTCTTCTCCTGGATCGAATGGCCCGACAAGGCGACCCGCGATGCCGGCGCGGAAAAGGTGATGAAGGACGAGCGCATGCAGCCCAAGGAGGGCGAGGACATGCCCTTCATCGGCGCGCGGCTGATCTATGGCGGGTTCGAGGTGCTGGTCGACGCGACCGCCTGACCTTTCCCAATATCGCATTCCGGAGAAAGACGATGACCGACCTTAGCGGCAAATTCTTCTGGTATGAACTGATGACCAGCGATCCCGCGGCGGCGCTGGCCTTTTATGGCGATGTCGTCGGCTGGACGGCAGAGCCGTTTGGCGGCGACCTGCCCGACGGCCCTTATCAGGTGATTTCCGGCAGCGCCGGGCCGCTGGGCGGGGTGATGGCTATCCCGGCCGAGGCGAAGGAGTGCGGCATGACGCCCTGGTGGGGCGGCTATGTCGGGTCGGCCGATGTCGACGCGGATACCAAAAGGCTGACCGATGCCGGCGGCAGCGTGAAGCGGCCGCCCGAGGATATTCCGGGCGTCGGCCGCTTTGCGGTGATGGCCGATCCGGGCGGCGCGGTGTTCATGCTGCTTAAGGGATCGAGCCCCGAGGGGATGGATGCGCCGCCGCCAATGGCGCCGGGCCATGTCGGCTGGCACGAGCTATATGCCGGCGATTTCGACAAGGATCTGGCCTTCTATACCGGGCAGCTCGGCTGGTCGAAGGGCGAGGCCATGGATATGGGCGAGATGGGCAGTTACCAGCTTGTCTCGCAGACCGGCGCTAGCGATTTCGAGGGTATGACCGGCGGCATCATGCCGGTGCCGCCGATGATGCCGGTGCCGCTATGGCTGTTCTACTTCACCGTCGGCGACATCGATGCGGCGGTCGAGCGGGTGACGGCCGGTGGCGGCAGCGTGCTGCAGGGGCCGATCGAGGTGCCGGGTGGCGCCTGGATCATCCAGGCAAGCGACCCGCAGGGCGCGATGTTTGCGCTGGTCGGCAGCAAGGGAGAGGGATGATGGACAAGATTTCCCCCTGCCTGTGGTTCGAAGGCCAGGCCGAGGAAGCGGCGCATTATTATGCGTCAGTCTTCGGCGGATCGGTCGACCATGTGAGCTATTATCCCGAGGTCAATCCGTCGCCTTCGCCGCTGCCGGGCGGGAGCGTGCTGCTGGTCGAGTTCAGCCTGTTCGGGCAAAGCTATCAGGCGTTGAACGGCGGGCCGCAATTCAGCTTTGACGAGGCGATATCGCTGTCGGTGGCGTGCGCGGATCAGGCCGAGCTGGACGGCTATTTCGATCGGCTGACCGGTGATGGCGGCACGGCCGGCCCGTGCGGCTGGGTGACCGACAAATATGGCCTCTCTTGGCAATTGGTGACGCGCCAGATCATGGACAATTATCATACGGGCGACCGCGCCGGCATTGCCCGCATGATGCAGGCGATGATGACGATGCAGAAGCTGGACAGCGGCGCGATGCACGCGGCGTTCCTGGGAGAGGCGGCATGAGCGGGGCGGAGCATGAACTGTCGGTCACCTGCCTGATCGATGCGCCGCGCGAGATATGCTGGAAGGTGTGGACCGACCTGAAGGACGAATGGTTTTGTCCCAAGCCCTGGCGCGCCGAGGTGATCGAGGAGGATATGCGCCCCGGCGGCCGCAGCGCGGTGCAGATGTTCGGGCCGAATGGCGAGGAAACCGGGCCGATGGAGGGCATTTTCCTGGAGGTGGTGCCGGGTGCGCGGGTGGTGACAACCGATGCCTATGCCGCCGGCTGGATACCGCAGGTGCCGTTCATGACCGCGATCTGGGACTTCGCAACGGAGGGAGACGGCACCCGCTTCACCGCGACCGCGCGCCACTGGGACGCGGAGGCGAAGGCGCGGCATGAGGAAATGGGCTTCCATCCCGGCTGGGACGAGATGATGGCCCAGTTCAAGGCGCTGTGCGAGACGTCGGCCGCGAGCGCTTAGTTATTCGCGCGAAGGCCGGGCTATTATAATTGCACATTATTGTCGCTCGGCTATCCTGTGTTCAACGAAGGTGGGCCGCATGGACTGTCGAATATTGCGAGCCTTAACGCTCAAGAGCAACGGGCAATTGGTCTGCGACGATAGCAGTGGTTACGGCATCATCCTGGGTGATCTGAGCACGGCGTCAAACTGGAATATCGGCCAAGTGCTGAACGGGCCGGTCTATGGTCATGTGCGCAAATCCTTTGCCGAGGGGCGGGCGCCCTGGCCGGGCATCTGCGAGGGCTGTCATACTTTTTCGGGCGGCGGCGCACCCAACGACACGCTCGAAAGCCGGATCAGCCTGATCGTCGAGCCGACCCTCAACTGCAATCTGCGCTGCCCGTCCTGCCTGCGGATAAAGGAAGGCAAGACCCGATCGGGCGAATGGGATCTGGAGCCGGCGAAGTTCGAGGCGCTGTTGCGTAGCTGTGCCAAGAACGGCATTGAGGTTGAGACGGTCCATTATCTCGGTTGGGGCGAACCCCTGCTCTATGCGGGCCTAGGCGCGCTGACCCGGCTGGTCCGCAAATGGCATCCCCATTGTATCCAAGAAGTGACGACCAGTGGGAGTATCGCCGATCCGACCGTGCTGGATGACACGGATATTGATCGCCTGACGGTGTCCTGCGACGGCGCGCTGCAGGATAGCTATGTCAAATATCGCAGGTTCGGCGAGATCGATCAGGTGTTCGGCCTGCTGGATTATGTCTCGCGCCTGAAGCGCAAACCCTTTGTCGAATGGAAATATATCCTGTTCGAACATAATGACAGCGACGAGGAACTGGCGCTGGCCCAGGCGCTGGCAGAGGGGTTTTCTGTCGACTCGCTGCTGTTCATCATCACCAATTCGAAACGCGCGTCGAAGCGCTATACGATCGACAATATCCGCAGCTTTCCGATGCAATTTGCGCGGGGCGAGATATCGCCGGCGGCGGCGCTGCTGACGATCCGGCAGAGTGGGCGCCCGGTGCCCGAATATTCCCGCCTTGGTGATCTGGCCGATTTCTCCTTCTTCCTCGATCAGGCGCAGATCACCATCAGCAATATCCTGGAACTGCGCGGCTGGAGCCTGACAGCCGATGGCGCTTATGTCGATCGGATCGAATGCTATGATGGGCCTGATCTGCTGGGATGGGCGCGGCTGGGCCACCGACGCAGCGATGTGTCGCGTGGTCGGCCGAATGCGCAGGGGCCGGATTGTGGTTTTGCCTTCAAAATTCCGATCGATGCAGGTTTCGCGCCGCAATCTCTGCAGTTCCGGGTGTCGTCAGGCGAAGCCTGCGGCCGATTCGCCGCCACATTGGAATTCACCGGCGCGTAACAGGCTGGCTCGTCAGTCGATTTTTGGCTGCAAGGGCATGCACAATCTGGCAACGGGCTGGTCGGGCACCAATATTTCCGCCGGGTCCATTTTCGACATGGCGATGGCGGCGCGCATGAAGAGGAGGGCGGGGCGCAGCGATGTGTCGCCGCCTTCCTGCACCAGTTCCCGCAGCGCGCGGACGAACAGGTCGGGCCAGCGTTCGATATCCACGCCCTGGCCGCGCAGGATCAGCGCGGTGGCGCTCCAGTGGCGCTGGAGCAGGCCGATCATGTCGGTATAGTCGCGGGAGTCGCCGACACAGGCATCGGTCATCTCGCGGAAGATCGGGCCGAGCAGCAGTTGCGGCTTGCCATCGCCCACGCCCGCCCAGAGCGAACCGGGATATTCGGCGATCAGGCCATTCAAGGCATCGCCGAAATAGCGCAGCCGCCCGTCATGGGTCGCGACCTCGATCAACGGGGCGGCGGTGCCTTCCTGCTCGGCGCGATGGCGCAGCAGCATCTGGCAGGCGAAACCGGCCAGGGCGCCCAGCGTCTCTTCGGCCGAGCGGGTGCGCGGCGGACGGACCCGGTCGAGCAGGCGGCGGGCAAGCGCCTCGTCCGGATCGAGCAGGGCGGGGATGCCCTGTCGCGCGCGATCGATGCGGTGCAGGCCGCGCGTGGCGTGACGGACCCAGAGGAGGAAGGTGATGCTGAACAGCGCGAAGCTGGCCGCCATGGCGCCGAGCAGCGGCAGGGCGTAGGCGTTGCGCAGCGGCGGCAGGAGCAGCGCGAACAGGCAGAATATCGGCAGCAGGGCGAGCGGCAGCAGGCGCGCAAGGCCACGACGCAGGCGCTGCGCGGTGCCCATGTCGGGGATGGCATATTGGCCGCCGATCAGGCCGAACGGCATGAACAGCGGGCGGCCGTCTGCGCCATGGCCAAAGGCGCTGTCGAGGAAGCTGGTCGTGAGGCGGCGCATGGCAAGGGTCCGGCAGGAAGGAATGCGGGCGCGCCGCGGCGGCAGCCTGACGGGGAAGCTGTTACCGAAATATGAGGGAATGGGCTGAAGGGGGTGTTTACCCTGTGTCTGAGACGGAAACGCATGATGACGTGGATCAAGCGCTATTCTCTGGCCCAGGGCCGCGTTGACAAATTCGGACGGTCTGAAAACGACCATTTACAGCTATTCGCCCCTGTTATCCACGCCGCCTAGTTGCAGACGTTCATTGGGGGAAAACCTCCGCTCATCAGTTTCAGCGCTTGGGAAACGGGTTGCTGCATCTGCGGCAAGCTGCCATCTACCAGACATTTATGGGCGGGGGGCAAGAATGAAAAAACTGTTTGCAATCATATGCCTTTGCCTCGCTGCCTGTAGCCAGCAGGGATGGATCGACCGTTTGTCCACGCAAGAAGAGCAGGCGTTCGTTCTTGATACCGCTGAAAGGCTTCGTGCCGGGCAGATTGATCAACTTGCCCAAGGAGCAGAGCCGGAACTGCAGCGGCAACTGCCGATCTACATAAAGCGAGTCATGCCAATGCTCGCGCCCGTTCGCGGAACTTTCGGATTGCAGACGGTCAATGTGTTCACCCCTAACGGTGGTCCAACAACTAAAACCTTCACCCTCCAAGGCGGCTCAAACAACCATTGGGCGATAGTCAGGGTCGTGCTGCGGGGATCCAGCAATTCGATGCAACTCGCAGGGCTCAACGTCACGCCGTTCCGCAGTGATCCGTCTAAGTTGGACGAATTTGAAATCCGTAAGCGCGGCTTCATGGGCTATTTGTGGTTGGCGGCAATGCTGGCGAGCGTCAGCATGTGCCTGTGGGCAACCGTCCTCATATGGCGGCGTCGGTGGCTGCGCCGCAGATGGCTGTGGACTTTAGGTAGCCTTTTGGGTTTCGCTGGCTTCGGCCTGAATTGGTCGACGGGAGCATGGGCGATCCTTTTCGTGAATATTTCCTTTCTCGGAGCACAAGCTACCAAAATGGGGCCTTATGCACCTTGGATTCTGAGCTTTGGTATCCCTGTGGTGGCATTGATCGTCATTGTACGGTGGTATCGACGTGATCACGAAGCGGATGCTTCGCCGTCCTAGGCGGTGTTGACAAAAGCTTTCAGCCATAGTCGCGCGGCAGCGAGGTTGATGAAGCTCTCGAACGACAGGACGGTCTTGTCGTAGCGGGTGGCGATGCGGCGCTGCTGCTTGAGTTTGGCGAACATGCGCTCGACACGATTGCGATCCTTGTAGCGCCGGTAGTCGGGATGGGCCGGCACCTTGCGGTTGGAGCGCGGCGGGATGACGGGCAGGATGCCTCGCATGAGCAGGTTCTCCCGGAACCTGTCGCCATCATAGCCTTTGTCGGCGAGCAGCGCCCTGGGCTTGGGCAGCGGCAGGTTCATCAGATCGTCGGCCGCCGTATAGTCCGATGCCTCGCCGCCGGTAAGGATGAAGCCGACAGGGAGGCCCTGATTGTCACAGCGGGCGTGGATCTTGCTCGTAAAGCCGCCGCGTGATCGACCAAAAGCCTGCGCACAAGCCCCCCTTTTCCGCCCGCTGCCGAGACGTGGCCGCGAACCGTGGTGCTGTCGATCATGTGCTGCCAGTCGTCGGTGAGGCCCAGATCGACCAACGTTTGCAGCATGGCGTCCCAGACGCCTTGCTCCGCCCAGCGCCGGAACCGGACATAGACCGAGTTCCACTTGCCATAGCGCTCGTGCATGTCGCGCCACGGGCAACCGACCCGCAGCACATGCAGCATGCCATTGAGAAAGCGCCGGTTATCGCCGGCCGGTCGGGCATGCCTCCCACGCTCGGACGGGAGTAGCGGCCCGATCAACTCCCACTCCGCGTCCGACAAATCCCCTCGATCCATGACCGCTCCCCAAAGAGCAGCCTTGAATCAGAACACGCACCGATTGGGAATCCCTTTTGTCAACGCCGCCTAGCTGTCCAATCCGCAAGCGCTCGCCAAGGGAATGTCTGCTATGGCCCTTTCTATTCCGTGAAACAGCCAGTCCGCATCGCCCCCTGATCGCTGCTCATCCCGCCGATCGCTGAGGGGCCTGCCCGATAGCTGCCCGTCCGCTCCTGGGCCCAAAGCTGCCGGGCGCGAAGCGACCAGAAGCTGACATGTTCCCCCTCCCGCAGGCGGGAGGGGGTTAGGGGGTGGGCTAGACGTCGCGATAGCCCACCCCGCTGCGACTAACGCGCTGCGCGCGTAAGTCTCGCTACCCCTCCCGTTTACAAGAGGGGAATGGCCGCTTCCCACCCACCCCCCCAATTCAACGGGCGTCGGGCTTGTCCGCTTGCGGTCTAGCGTGGTTTCGCGATTTCCACCGCATAGATGGCGGGGCTGCCGGCGACATTGCTGCGATAGACCAGCCATTTGCCGTCGGGCGTGAAATGCTGGTTGGGTTCGAGCGTGTAGTCGTGGCTTGTCAGATCGACGAGCCGTTCCGTCTCCAGCGTGCCGGTGGCGATCAGCGTGTCGCCGCCGAGCGTGTTGCGGGCGCGGGGATTGTCGTCGGGGCGGGGGTGGAAGAGGCTGATATATTTGCCGTCATTGGCGCCGTCGCCGGAGAAGCTGCGGCCGTCGGGCGATGAGGCGAAATGATAGGAGCCCTGGCCGGGGCGGATCGCATACCAGCGGCGCGCGCCATTGGTGACGTCATGGCCGGCGAGCCAGCGCATCCCCTGCGGCATGATGAGGTCATACCAGATGGTGCGGCCATCGGGCGCCCAATATTCATGGCCGGCAATCTCGCCCTGGAGGATGCGCTGATGCACCTTGGTTCTGGCGCTGCCGTCGGTGCGGATGGTCCAGATGCGGTCGACCTGCTGCCAGGGGCCTTCATGGCAATACATCAGCAGATCGGGATCGGTCGGCGAGAATTGGACATGGTTGAGCCAGTCCTTCGACGTGGTGATGCGGCGTTGCTGGCCGGTGGCGATGTCGATCGCGAAGATTTCCATCGGCACGCCGGCGGCGAGCCGGGCCTCCATCCATTTTTCCTTGGCGGCGGCGAAGGAGAGGGGGCGGCCCTGATTGTCGGTGCCGCTGTAGCTGGGTGAGCCGGTTTTCGGATCGCGCTTGCCCTGGGCGGCGATGGCGGGCGGCGGCGGGGCGAGTTCGCGATGGCCGGCGAGCAGCGTGTCGTCGGCATTGATGGATTCGATGCGGCCGCCCGGCATTTCCGCGATACGGCGGCGCTTGCCGCTGTCGAGATCGACCGACCAGACGATGAAGGACGGTTCGCCCTCGCTGCTGCCGGTCGGGTTGGTGGTATAATAAGCGACATTGGCCCGGTGGCCGACGAACAGCAGCCGGTCGACCTTTTCCTTCAGCACCAGCCGGGTTCGCCAGTTGCTGGTGTCGGCGACGCGGATCCCCTCCGGCGTCAGATAGACCATGCGCTTTCCGTCGGGGGTAAAGGGATTATAGTTGAAATAGAGGCCATAATTGCCCGGCCGGTCATCGACGCGGACGATGCGATGGCCGGTGGTCGGGTCGGTCCAACTGGCGGGGGAAGCGGCGGGTGCGGGCGCTTTCGCTGCGATGAGCAGGGGAAGGGCCAGTCCGATCATTGCCTGCCTCAACCGCATCCCATCCTCCCAATTCAAGTTCAATTTGCGGGATTGGATACCGCATATCGGGAATTTGGCAAGGCGGCTGTGATCTCGGCGCGGCGCATGCTTGCCGGGCCAAGCCTTTGAGAGAGGAGGGCAATAAGGCGCGGGCTTCTGAAATATTCGTGAAATGACGGGGCAAAATCGGGTGGCCACAGACGGGGCGGAGATTTTCCACCCAGATGAAAGGCCATGACATGACTTATCCCTCGCTCCTGACCCTGGGCGCCGCCGCGCTGATGGCGACGCTGGGCGCGCCAGCCATGGCGCAGGCGCCGCATCATGGCGCGAGCCAGCCGGTGAGCAGCAAGGCGCCGGCCAAGAAGCCTGCCCCGGTAAAGGCCCAACCGGCCAAGGCCCAACCCGCCAAGGCCCAGGGCCGTTCGACCGGCGCGGCGCACCAGAAGGCCTGCCGCAATCGCTACAAGAGCTATGACGCCAAGCTGGACAGCTATCTCTATCGCGGCAAGCGGGTGCGCTGCACGCTCTGATCGCGACCGATGCGGGGCGGTGCCGGGGGACGGCGCCGCCCCGTTCCTGTTTTCATGAAGAAGGACGATGCGCGATGCGCAAGATGATGATCGGGGCGGCGCTGCTGCTCTGTTCGGCGCCGTTGCTGGCCCAGGGGGGCATGGGGGGCGGCATGGGCGGCGGCGGCATGGGTGGCATGGGCGGTGGCCCGCCCGGCGGTGGTGGCCCTCCCGGTGGCGGCGAAGGCCGGCCGCAAAAACCGCGCGAGATGAAGCCGATCAAGCGCAGCCAGATCGACAGGATCGTGACCGCCATGTTTGCCGAAGCCGACAGCAATCGCGACGGCATGGTGACGATCGACGAATTGCGGCTGGTGGTGCAGGCGCGGCGCGAAGCGATCATCCGCACCCGGTTCGAGGCGATCGACAGCAATCATGACGGCGCGCTGAGCCTGGCCGAGTTCCAGGCCTGGCAGGGCAGCATGGGATCGGTCGCGCTGTCGGAAACGGGCGCGATGGGCGATCAGGGCGGGCCAGTGGCCGAGGCGATCATGCCCAAGCTGGGCGACGACCCCGAGGACGCGATACTGGGCCGGCTGATCGAGCCGCTCAATGCCAGCGCCATCGCCCAGGCCAACAGCAATTATGATGCCGGCGCCTCGCTGGAGGAAGTGCTGGCGTTCGAACATGCCCGCTTCGATGCGGCGGACGCCGATCATGACGGGGTGCTGTCGGCCGAGGAGATGCGCAGCCTGATGCCGCGGCGTGGTCCCGGTGGTGGCCCCGGCGGTCCGGGTGGACCGGGCGGCGCGGGTGGACCGCCGCCGCGCAACTGACGGGATTGATGCCGATGCCTTGCCTATCCTTGTCCTGCCGTCGGGCGGGTGGCGCCCTGCTGCGAGCCGGATGCAGCCTGTTCGCCCTGTCGACGCCCGCTGCGGCGCAGAGCGTGGCGAGCGACGATATCGTCGTCACCGGGCAGGCGCCGCCGGGGGCGGTGATCGGCGACATTCCCGCGCAGAACCAACTCGGCCGTGCCGACATCGATGCCTATGGCGTCGGCACGGTCAGCGAATTGCTGGACGAGATCGCGTCGCAGACCAGCAGCAATCAGGGGCGCAGCGATGACGGCCCGGTGGTGCTGGTCAACGGCAAGCGGATTTCCGGCGTCAACGAGGTCAGCGACCTGCCGACCGAGGCGATCTTGCGGCTGGACATCCTGCCCGAGGAGGTCGCGCTCAAATATGGCTATGACGCGCAGCGCAAGGTGGTGAACATCATCCTGCACCGCCGCTTCCGATCGCAGGTCGCCAATGCGGGGGCTGGGATCGCGACGGCGGGGCAGGGCGAAAATCTGACCGGCGACGTGGGCTATACCCGCATTCGCGACAATGACCGGGTGAGTGTGACCGCGCGGGCCAAATCCTCCGCCTCGCTGCTGGAAAGCGAGCGCGATGTGATCGTCGATCCGGAAGCTGCGGGCGATCCGACTGGGCGGGTCAGTGACGACCGTGCCTATCGCACCCTGTCGCCCGCCACCCGCAGCTATATGCTGAACGCCACGGTCGCGCATCAACTGAGCGAGACGGCGAACCTGTCCTGGAACGGGCGGGCGGACTACAAGACCAGCAAGGCGCTGAATGGCCTGGCCACCGGCAGCCTGACCGATGGCGACGAGACGGTCGACCGCATCCTGTCGCTCGATCCGCTGCATCAGGACACGCGCGCGCTGACGCTGAGCAGCGGCGTCAGCCTGAATATCGATCTGTCCAAGACCTGGCGCCTGTCGGTGATCGGCAGCTACAGCCATAGCGATAGCCGGACCGACAGCGATCGCGGCTATGATCTGGGCGATGTGCAGGCGGCGCTGGACGCGGGCGATGTGGCGGCCGATGGCGTGCTGCCCGCGAGCCTGCTCGGGGCCATGGGCACGCAGAGGGCGCGCGCGTTGCAGGACACGGGCAGCGCCAGCCTGCTGGTCAATGGCAAGCTGTTCAAGCTGCCGGCCGGCAATGTCGGCATGAACCTGCGCCTGAGCGGCGACACGAGCAGTTTGCGATCGTCCAGCACGCTGGACGGCGTGATGTCGCAGCGGACCGCGAGCCGCACCAATGGCGGCGCACAGATCAGTTTCGACCTGCCAATCGCCAGCCGGCGCAATGGCTTCCTGCCGGTGCTGGGGACGCTGACCGCCAATATGAACGCGTCGGTGACGCAGGTTTCCGACTATGGCACGCTCGGCACGCTGGGCTATGGCCTGAGCTGGACGCCGCGCACCGGCATCACCATCATCGCGGCGGTCAATAATGACCGGACCGCGCCGACGCTGGACCAGCGCAACAGCCCGACCATCACGACCAGCAATGTGCGCGTCTATGACTATGTGCGCGGGCAGAGCGTGACGGTGACGCAGGTGAGCGGCGGCAATCCGGCGCTGACCGCCGACAATCGCCACCAGTTCAAGCTGGGCGCGACGGTGAAGCCGCTCACCAAGGTCAACCTGACCTTGTCGGCCAATTATGTGCGCAGCGAGACGCGCGACGCGATCATCAGCCTGACCGGCGTGTCCTCGGCGTTGGAGGCGGCCTTCCCCGATCGCTACAGCCGCGACGAGGACGGGATGCTGACGCGGATCGACACACGGTCCGTCAATGTCGCGCGCGAAGAGGTGAAGCAGCTGCGCTGGGGCCTCAACTTCACGCAGATCTTGCGCAAGCCCAAGCGACCCGAGCCGCCGGCCGGCTTCGTGCCGCCATGGCGGCGGACGGCGGCGCAGGGCGATGAGGCGCAGATGGCGGCGCCAAAGGCGGAGGGTGGCGATGGACAGCCCGCAGAGGGCGCGCCCGGCGGTGGTCCCGATGCCGAGCAGGATGCGATCCTGGTCGACGGCCACCGGCCCGATGATGCGACACCGATGGGGCCGCCCGGCGGCTTTGGCGGGCCGGATGGCTTCGGTCCGCCGCCTGGTCCCCCGCCTGATGGCATGGGGCCGCCCGATGGTCCGCCGCCCGGCGGCGGACCTGGTGGTCCGGGCGGTCCCGGCGGACGGGGCGGCTTCGGTCCGCCCGGTGGCGGTCCGTTCGGCGGCGGCAGCGACAATGGCGCGCGGCTGCAACTCTCGCTCTATCACAGCATCATGCTGCGCGACGCGGTGCTGCTGAGCGAGGGCGGGCCGTGGGTCGATTTGCTGAATGGTGGCACGCTGGGCGGCAGTCCGCAGCCGCGCCACAAGGTGCAACTGAGCAGTGGCGTGATCGACAATGGCGTCGGCATCCGGCTGGACGGCAACTGGCAAAGCGCGTCGCATGTGACCGGGGACCAGACGGCGTCGGGTGGCGACCTGCGCTTTGGCGAGCTGGTGACGTTCGACCTGCGGCTGTTCGCCAACATGGCCAACCGGTTCCGCGGCCAGGACTGGGCGCGGGGCATGCGGGTGAGCTTCACCGTCGGCAACCTGCTCAACCGGCGGCAGAGCGTGACCGATGGCACGGGCGCGACGCCGGTCGCCTATCAGCCCGCCTATCTCGATCCCGAGGGGCGGACGCTGATGCTGTCGGTGCGGAAGATATTCTAGGCTGATTGGGAGGTGAATGGGCCGGGGCGGCGCGGAAATTGACCGGTCCGGCCGCCACATGGGCCGTTTCACGCCAAATTCCACGATGAATATTGGCGTTGTTTCAATATGTTGGGGCATGATGCGCGAAAGTTTGCGCGTATGCGCCATGACGAATTATCGGCGGACGGGAAAAATCCACCGGAATAGAATGGGTTGACGGTAGAAGGAGCCAGCCGGAAGTTTACGGCAGGCACCTGCCTGTAGGAAAGACCTTTTCACAGGGGCGACCGCGATGAGTGGTTTTCCGCCATTCCCCTCCCGCTGGCGGGAGGGGGGGCATGTCTGGAATTGGTCGCTTCTTGCCCGGCGGCCTTCTGCCCCGGCGAACGGCGATCGAGGGTAAAACGTAGGTGCGAAATACGTCTTGGAATTAGGCGATCATTGCGTTCGCCAAACCGAAACTACCTTTGAATCACTTTTGCGTAGTTTCATCTCGATCCCACCACCAGCGTAACGGGGCGAAAAACTTTTCGGATCAAACGCAGGATGCAAGCTGACGCACCACAAGTTTCCACATTCGATTACGTTGATATTGTATCCTTTTCCATCTGGATCGAAAGATTTTGGACCAAAATGGTCTTCAGCATACCGAATTGCGGCGACCTCGGGCCGATCCGAGGGGCTTGAGCAAGCGGCCATCACAAGAGCGATAAACATAGTGGCGACGGTTCTCATGGTGACAGTTCAATCCAAAAGGCAAATGTCCGCAAGTGGTCGCTATCGGCTCAAAGCACGGCTCCGTTCAACCGCGTCAATCCAGTCCAACCGCTGAGCGGGATCCACCTCCAATGAGCCCAAAAGCACAGCAATGTCGTCTGATGAGCGACCTCCCCTCTCCCAGTAGGCCTCAAGGAAAATACGCATGGCAGCAAATGCTGCTTGTTCATCAAACTTTGTTGTTCGCTTACCCACTAGGCGGTGTTGACAAAAGCTTTCAGCCATAGTCGCGCGGCAGCGAGGTTGATGAAGCTCTCGAACGACAGGACGGTCTTGTCGTAGCGGGTGGCGATGCGGCGCTGCTGCTTGAGTTTGGCGAACATGCGCTCGACACGATTGCGATCCTTGTAGCGCCGGTAGTCGGGATGGGCCGGCACCTTGCGGTTGGAGCGCGGCGGGATGACGGGCAGGATGCCTCGCATGAGCAGGTTCTCCCGGAACCTGTCGCCATCATAGCCTTTGTCGGCGAGCAGCGCCCTGGGCTTGGGCAGCGGCAGGTTCATCAGATCGTCGGCCGCCGTATAGTCCGATGCCTCGCCGCCGGTAAGGATGAAGCCGACAGGGAGGCCCTGATTGTCACAGCGGGCGTGGATCTTGCTCGTAAAGCCGCCGCGTGATCGACCAAAAGCCTGCGCACAAGCCCCCCTTTTCCGCCCGCTGCCGAGACGTGGCCGCGAACCGTGGTGCTGTCGATCATGTGCTGCCAGTCGTCGGTGAGGCCCAGATCGACCAACGTTTGCAGCATGGCGTCCCAGACGCCTTGCTCCGCCCAGCGCCGGAACCGGACATAGACCGAGTTCCACTTGCCATAGCGCTCGTGCATGTCGCGCCACGGGCAACCGACCCGCAGCACATGCAGCATGCCATTGAGAAAGCGCCGGTTATCGCCGGCCGGTCGGGCATGCCTCCCACGCTCGGACGGGAGTAGCGGCCCGATCAACTCCCACTCCGCGTCCGACAAATCCCCTCGATCCATGACCGCTCCCCAAAGAGCAGCCTTGAATCAGAACACGCACCGATTGGGAATCCCTTTTGTCAACGCCGCCTAGTTGCCACCATGACTGCCCGCTTTCAGGGATGACATAGCACGAACCCAATGCCTACAAATGATCGTCAGCCGTCAAAGTCAGCTATCGTCATGGCGCGCGCTTCTGGCCCTTCGGCAACGTCCATATGGCCCGGTCGGTACGCGAAAGGGGCGCCCGGTTGTCCGGACGCCCCTCCTTCGTAACGGCTTTGCTATGGGATGCCGTGGTTCAGGCTTAGAGTCTGTTCGAGAAAGCCGGCTCCAGCCCGCTCCCCCGCCCAACCACCCGACAGGATGACACTGGATCGGGTGGTTGGGCGGGGGCGCGGGCCGGAACCGTACTGAAAAATCGCCCTTTCGCGATTTTTCAGACAGGCTCTCAGGCCTTGTAGACCTTGTCCACAGCCGCACAGAATTTCGTCATGTCTTCGGCCGAACCGACGGTGACGCGCGAGACATTGGGCCAGATCGGCCAGTTGCGGCCAATCTGCACCTTTTCCGGCGAGGCGAGCAGGGCGGCCTGCATTTCCTTGGCCGGCTTCTTCCAGTTGACCATGAACATGTTGGCCTGGCTGCCGGGCTGGACTTCTATGCCCTTCTTGGTGAGCCAGGCAATGGTCTGGTCGCGGGCGGCGATCATCTCGTCGCGGCGCGCCTTGATGAGCGCGGCTTCGGGATAGACGGCGTTGCCGCAGGCCATGGCGGTGATCGACAGGCCGCCGGCCGACGGGCCGAACAGCATCAGGCGCTTCTGCACTTCGGGATCGGCGAAGGTCAGGCCGAGGCGGATGCCGGCCATGCCGAACAGCTTCGAGAAGGTCCGCATGACGATGATGTCCTTGCGGTTGCCGATCAGCGAAGCGGCGCTGGGCGCGTCCGAGAAGTGGATATAGGCTTCGTCGACCAGCAGCATGGCATCGGCCGGCTTGTTGTCGAGCAGCCACTTGATGTCGGCGATCGGCGTGATCGTGCCGGTCGGGTTGTTGGGCGTGCAGATGTAGTAGAGGCCGGCGTTCGGGTTGGCGGCCAGCATGGCCTTGACGTCATGGCCCTTGCCGACGGCCTGGGGCGCCTTGGCGATCGGCGCCTTGAGGTAATCGGCGGTGCGCCAGGCGGATTCGAAGGTCGGGTCGGCGGTGACCAGGCCCTTGGTCGGCGAGCAATAGGCCGCGACGGTCGAGACCAGCGGGCCACCCGAGCCGGGCCACAGCATCACCTGGGCTTCGGGAATGCCCTCCACCTTGGCGATGGTCGAGACCAGGTCGCCACGATAATTGTCGGGATCATACCAGTTGCCGACGGCGCCTGCCTTGGCGATGGCGTCGACGCCCGAGGGGAAGGGGCCGGTCCAGCATTCGTTCGAGCCGATGCGCACCGCGCCCTTGATGCCGCGGGCGGCCTGCTGCTGCGCGAGGGCGGGCGCGGCCAGCATTTCGTGCATCGCGGCGCCGGCGCCGATCAGGGCGGCAACCTTGGCAAGCTGGCGGCGCGAATAGCCGCGCTCGATCAGGTCTTCCCGCGCTTCCTTGTCCAACATCATGGTCATGCCGATTGTCCCCTTGTTTTCCTGCGAAATGCCTTGGATTTCGTCTGGAGAAACGAAGGCGGAAACAATTTCCGCAATGCAAAAGGGGCTGCGGCACGCTTTATTTTGCGCGCCGCAGCCCCTTTTTCGTAAGGTCAGGTCAGATCAGGCTTTCCAGACCGCATCCACGGCCTTGCAGAAGGCGTCCATCTCGCTGGCCGAGCCGACCGAGATGCGCGATACATTGGGCCAGATCGGCCAGTTGCGGCCGATCTGCACCTTCTGCGTCAGCAGGGCGGCCTGCATGTCCTTGGCGGGCTTGCCCCAGTCGACCATGAACATGTTCGCCATGCTGCCCGGCAGCACCTTGATCCCCTTCTTGGTCAGATGGGCGATCGCCTTGTCACGGTTGGCCGCCATTTCGGCCTGGCGCGCCTTGATGAGATCGGCCTGGGCGACCGAGACGGTGCCGCAGGCAACGGCCGTCATCGGCAGCATGGCGGTGACCTGGCCACCGTCATAGCGCATCATCTTTTCCATCAGCGAAGGCGCGGCGAAGGTGAGGCCCAGGCGCATGCCGGCCATGCCGAACAGCTTCGAGAAGGTGCGCAGCACCAGCACGTCGTCGCGGGTGGCGGCGAGCTTGGCGGCGCGCGGCGTGTCGGTCCAGTGGATATAGGCTTCGTCGACGACCAGTACCGAATCCTTGGGCTTGTTGGCGGCCAGCCATTCGATGTCGCCGATCGGTGTGATCGTGCCGGTCGGGTTGTTGGGCGAGCAGATATAATAGACGCCGGCATTGGGATCGGCCGCCAGCATCGCCTTCACGTCATGGGCATTGTCCTTGGTCAGCGGCACCTTCGTCACCTTGGCGCCGAGCCAGGCGCCGGTGCGCCAGATCGCTTCATAGGTCGGGTCTGCGGTGACGATGCCCTTGGTCGGCGAGGCGAAGGCGACGGCGACGCGGCTCAGCGGATCGGACGAGCCGGGCCAGGCGACGATACGGTCGGCCGGAATGCCCTCCACCTGCGCGACGGCGGCGAACAGCTTTTCATGCTCATTGTCGGGTTCGTAGCGATTGCCTTCGGTCACCAGCTTGAAGGCGGCTTCGGCGGCGACCGGGAAGGGGCCGGTCCAGCATTCGTTGGCGCCGATGCGGACCGCGCCTTCGACCGGCTTGGCGGCCTGCTGTGCGGCGGCACCGACGGTGCGCATCGCGACGGCGCCGGCGCCGAGCAGCGCGGTCACCTTGGCCAGCTGGCGGCGCGAATAGCCGCGGTCCAGAAGCTCCTGTTCAAACTCCGTTGGCGTGGTCGTTTCCATGATCCCTGACTCCCAGACATGCTTGATGCTGCCTTTGTGGCGTTAGACGAATGTACAGCATGTATCCGCCACGCAAATGAGGAAGATGCGCCAGCTTATCAGCGATGCGCAACAATCGTGCTTTTCTGCGGGGTTCATCAACATATCGCGAGGAAAGCGCTTGGAAAGAAAGCCGCCGATCTGTTAGCGCATGGGCATGTCCAGCACGCCCGCCGCCGCCGCCCGCCAGATCCTCGTCCGCTTGCAGGAAGTGATGGCGGCGCGCACCAGCGCGCAGGCCAAGCTGAACAAGGTGGTGGAGATCATCGGCGAATCGCTGTCGAGCGAGGTCTGCTCCATCTATCTGGTGCGCGAGGGCGTGCTGGAACTGTTCGCGACCCGCGGCCTGAAGCAGGAGGCGGTGCATGTCACCCGCATGGCCAAGGGCGAGGGGCTGGTCGGCCTGATCGCGACCAATGTCGAGACGCTGAACCTGGACGAGGCGGCGGCCCATCCCGACTTTTCCTATCGGCCCGAAACCGGCGAGGAACTGTTCCACAGTTTTGCCGGTGTCCCGATCGTGCGGCGCGAGCGGGCGCTGGGCGTGCTGTGCGTGCAGCATGTCGAGCCGCGCAAATATGAAGAGGTCGAGATCGAGGCGTTGCAGACGGTGGCGATGGTGCTGTCCGAACTGATCGCCAATGCCGAACTGGCCGATGACGGCCCGACCGATGCGCGGGTGCAGGAAACCGGGTCGAACATCATGACCGGGCTGCAACTGGTGATGGGCATGGCGCGCGGCCATGTCGTCTTCCACCAGCCGCGCGTCCATATCGAACATACCGTCGCCGAGGATACCGAGGCCGAGCGGCAGCGGGTCATTTCCGCCTTTGCCAAGATGCGTGAGCAGATCGACCGGATGACCGGCGCAGTCGAGTTCGGCATGGAGGGCGAGCATCAGGAGGTGCTCGAAACCTACAAGATGTTCGCCTATGACGAGGGCTGGACGCGCCGGATCAACGAGGCGATCGACAGCGGCCTGACCGCCGAGGCGGCGATCGAGCGGGTGCAGCAGCGCACGCGGATGCGGATGCGGCAGATCGACGATCCGTTGCTGAGCGACCGGATGCATGACCTGGAGGATCTGGCCAACCGGCTGTTGCGGATCGTGTCGGGCCAGTTGGGCACGGCGGCGCAGATGGGCCTGCGCCAGGACGCGATATTGATCGCGCGCAATCTGGGACCGGCGGAATTGCTGGAATATGATCGGCGGCGGCTGAAGGGGGTGATCCTGGAGGAAGGATCGCTGACCGCCCATGTGACCATCGTGGCCCGCGCCATGGGCGTGCCGGTGCTGGGGCGTGTGCGCGACATCCGTCATCAGGTGAATGAAGGCGACGTGATCCTGATGGATGTCGGGAGCAACGCGCTGCTGATCCGGCCGACCCCCGATATGGAGGAGGCGTTCGAGTCCAAGCTGCATGTGACGCAGAAGCGGCGGGCGGAGTTCGCGGCGATGCGCGACCTGCCGTCGGTGACGCTGGACGGGGCGCGGATCGAATTGATGGTGAATGCGGGCCTGCGCGAGGATGCGCAGGCGCTCGACATGGTCGGCGCCGACGGCATCGGCCTGTTCCGCACCGAATTCCAGTTCCTGGTGTCGGCGACGCTGCCGCAGCGCGAGAAGCAGCAGCGGCTCTACAAGGATGTGCTGGACGCGGCGGGCGACCGTCCCGTCATCTTCCGCACCGTCGACATCGGCGGTGACAAGGCGCTGCCCTATATGACGCGCGAGGATGACGAGCAGGAGGATAATCCGGCGATGGGCTGGCGCGCGATCCGCCTGGCGCTGGACCGTGACGGCCTGATGAAGGCGCAGGCGCGCGCGTTGCTGGAGGCGAGCGCGGGCAAGGTGCTGAACATCATGTTCCCGATGGTGTCGGAGCCATGGGAATATGACGAAGCGCGCGCATTGGTGGAGCATCAGCGGCAATGGCTGGCGGGGCAGAAGAAGAAACTGCCGGTTGCGGTCAAATATGGTGCGATGCTGGAGGTGCCGGCGCTGGCCGAGGTGCTGGACCTGTTGCTGCCGCGGCTCGATTTCCTGTCGATCGGCACCAACGACCTGACCCAGTTCCTGTTTGCAGCCGATCGCGCCCATCCCAAGCTGGCGGAGCGCTATGACTGGCTGAGCATCGCGATCCTGCGTTTCCTGGATCGGGTGGTGCGGATCTGCGAAATCTACAAGGTGCCGGTCGGTGTCTGTGGCGAGATGGGCGGGCGCACGCTGGAGGCGATGGCGCTGATCGGGCTGGGGGTTCGTCGCCTGTCGATCACGCCGGCATCAGTGGGTCCGGTCAAGGCGATGATCCGGGCGATCGATGCGGCCGAATTGCAGGCGCTGATGCGCGATCTGCTGGACAGCGGGGCGGGCGATATCCGCGCGCAGCTGACCAGCTGGGCCGATCAGCGAAACATTGAACTCGCCTGATAAAGACACCGTCCCGGCGTTGACAAGCGCCGTCCCGCAATGAGACAAGGCCGCCAACCAAGGTCGCGGAGCAGCATGGCAGACGAACCCGAATTCGAACCCGTCGCGAAGGACGCGACGGCAGCGCATCCCAGCACCCCCGGCGCCAAGTTGCGCGCCGCGCGCGAGGCGCAGGGGCTGTCGGTGCAGGACATCGCCACCCGGACCCGCATCGCCCAGCGCCAGCTGGAGGCGATCGAGCGGGACGATTATGCGGCGCTGCCGGGTATCCCCTATGCCGTGGGTTTTGCGCGTGCCTATGCCCGTGCGATCGATCTGGACGATGTGGCGATCGCCGCCGATGTGCGCAATGCCGTGCATAATTCCGACATGGGGGCGACCCGTTACGAGGCGTTCGAGCCGGCCGATCCGGCGCGGGTGCCGTCGCGCACCCTGGCCTGGACCGCCGCGGTGATCGGCATCATCGTGATTGCCGGCTTCACCATCTGGCGCACCCAGTTGCTGACCCCGCCGACCGGCGAGGAAATCGCCGAGCAGCAGGCGGAAAAGCCGGCCGCCGCACCCAAGGCCGGCGTGCAGGCGCCGATTGCGGCGCCCGTGACCGGGCCGGTGGTGTTCACCGCCAATGACGATGTGTGGATGCGTATCGTCGATGAGGCGGGCGAGCGGCTGAAGGACGGGCTGCTGAAGAAGGGCGAGAGCTTCACCCTGCCGGCTGGCGCACGCAATCCGACGATCCTGACCGGTCGCCCGCAGGCGCTGGACGTGACCGTGGGTGGCAAGCCGATCCCGCCGCTGGGCGCGGCCGATCGCACCATCGCCGATGTTCCGGTGAGCGCGGAAGCGCTGCTGGCGCGGGCGGCGCCGGCTGCCGTTCCGGCCGGGCAGACGTCGTCGCCATCGCGGCCGGTGCGTGCGCCGGCATCGGCTGGTACGCCGTCGCTTCAGGCGCCCGTGCCCGCTCCGGCTACATCGACGCCCGCACCCGCCGCGCCGGAACCCAGCGCCGGCAACTGACCCGTGCCATTACCGGACAGGCGCCTGAAAGGCTGCGCTTTATTGCGTGGCGTGCGCGCCTATGGTTAAAGGTAGAAAGATTTAGTCGGGGATCATCATGCGTTACGCCTTTCTTGCCACCACCGCCATCGCGCTGGCGGCCCCGCTGCTGTCGGCTGTGCCGGCTGCGGCCCAGCAGAACCCCACGGTCGAACTGCGGGTCGACCGGCTGGAAAAGGAAATGCGGGCGGTGCAGCGCAAGGTGTTCCCGGCCGGCACGCCGGTAGAGGCGGAAATCACCCGTCCCCAGACGCCGACCGTCGCGCCGGGCAGCCCGACGTCGAGCCCGGTGGCCGACCTGACCGCGCGAGTGGGGGCGCTGGAATCGCAGCTCGCCTCGATCACCGGCCAGGTCGAGGAAAACAGCTACAAGCTCAAGCAGCTGGAAGAGGCGTTCAACCGCTACAAGGCGGAAGCCGAAGCGCGGGCCGCAACGCCGGTCGAAGCCGGCCCGCCGGTGATGCGTCCGACGGTCGCGACCGATGCTCCCGCGCCCAAGCCGGCCGCCGCCAAGCCGACGACCCCGTCCGCAAAGTCCGCTGCCGCGCCGGTGGCCAGCGATGCCCGCAAGACGGCGGTGGCGGCGATCGAGAAGCCGGATACCGGCGATGCGGCGGGCGATGCCTATAGCTATGGCTTCCGCCTGTGGGACGCGAAATTCTATCCCGAGGCGCAGGCGCAGCTCAAGGCGACGGTCGACAAATATGGCGACGGGTCGGTCGGCAGCCGCGCCGCCAACCTGCTGGGCCGCGCCTATCTGGACGATGGCAAGCCGGCGCTGGCGTCGGTCGCCTTCTACGAAAATTACCAGAAGCGCCCGCGCGGCGAGCGCGCGCCCGACAGCCTGGCCTATCTGGGCGAGGCGCTGATCCAGCTGAAGAAGCCTGCGGATGCCTGCAAGGTCTATGCGGAGCTGGAGCAGGTCTATGGTTCGACGCTGTCGAGCGGCCTGCGCGGCATGATGGACAAGGGCCGGACCAAGGCCAAGTGCAGCGTGTGAGCCGATAGACGTGCCGGAGCTGGCACCTTCCCATCGCCCCGATGCGCTGCGGCTGGCCGTGCGCGCATTGGTGGACGGGGAGGAGACGGCCCGGTTCGGCATTGCGGTGTCGGGCGGGCCGGACAGCATGGCGCTGCTGGACCTGGCGGTGCAGGCCTGGCCCGGCCGGGTGGCCGCGGCGACGCTGGATCATGGATTGCGGGCTGAATCCGCGGCCGAGGCGGCGATGGTCGCGCGCTGGTGCGCGCAGCGGCGCGTCCCCCACGCGACGCTGGCGCCGGAGACTGCGGTGTCCGGCAATATCCAGGACTGGGCGCGGCGACAGCGTTATGCCCAGCTGGAGGCATGGCGGGCCGGCGCCGGGCTGGACTGGATATTGACCGCCCATCATGCCGATGACCAGCTGGAAACCCTGCTGATGCGGCTCAACCGGGGATCGGGGGTCGGCGGACTGGCCGGGGTGAGGGCGCGGGCCGGCCGGGTGCTGCGGCCGTTGCTGACGGTGCGCAAGGCGCAATTGCAGGCCCATGCCGACCAGGCGGGGCTGCCCTATGTGCTGGACCCGTCCAATGCCGATCCGCGCTTTGACCGGGCGGCGCTGCGCAAGCGGCTGGATGGCGTCGACTGGATCGATGCCGAGGCGGCGGCGCGCAGCGCGGCGGCGCTGGCGGAGGCGGAGGCGGCGCTGATATGGACGGTGGCGGGGCTGGCGGCTACGCATATCCATCCATCGACCGACGCCTGGGTGCTGGACCGCACCGACCTGCCGCGCGAGCTTTTGCGCCGGCTGCTGATCGAGATGCTCTGTTCCGCCGACCCGGAGATCGTGTTGCCGCGCGGCGAGGCGCTGGACCGGGCGATTGCCGCCGCGCGGGCGGGCCGTCAGGCGAGTCTGGGCGACTGGCTGCTGCGAGGCGGGGCGGTGTGGACCTTGTCGCCGGCACCACCGCGACGCTGAAATTCCCGAAAAGTTCCACCGTCCGACGCAGGGTGCAAACGGCCGGTCGCTTTTGGGCGGCGTGCTGACCGGTTCTTAACCCATGGGTCGTTAACCACATGGCGTGACCAATAGCGGGATTTGTTCGGAATGATGGAATTTGCGGCGCTGACCTATGGCTTGCTGATCAGCGTGATCCTCTCGGCCGTGAAGCGGAACCGGAAGCTGAACAAGGCGCATCCGCCGCTGCTTCTCTATATGGGCTATCTGCTGTGCGGGCTGTCCGCCGGCCTGGCGCTGGTGCTGGCCTATGTCGCGCTGTTCCAGCTGACCGGCAACTGACCAGCTGGATATCGACAGGGGCGGAAATCCGCAGCGGACAGCGCGTCCAGCTTGCGCTTTGCCGGCCACACCCTATCTTGCGGGGTGAAAGAGAGTGATGATGAACGACGAAAAAGACCCACAGGGTAATCCCTGGATCAAGAGTGCGATGATTTGGGCAGGGGTCATCATCGCCCTGCTCCTGTTCGTTTCGCTGTTCGAGCGCCCGACCACCCAGGCCGGCAGCGCCATCGCCTATTCCGAATTCCGCGCCAAGGTGCAGGAAGGCCAGGTCAAGGACGTGGCCATCGCGCCCGACCGGATCACCGGCACCCTGTCGAGTGGCCAGGGTTTCAGCACGGTCCCGGTCAATGATCCCAAGCTGACCGACCTGCTGGACGATTATAACGTCAAATATTCGGGCCAGGCCGAACAGCAGCCCAGCTTCTGGCAGATCATGCTGTATCAGTCGCTGCCGTTCCTGCTGATCCTGGGCATCGCCTTCTTCGTGCTGCGCCAGATGCAGAAGGGCGGCGGCGCCGGTGGCGCGATGGGCTTTGGCAAGTCCAAGGCCAAGCTGCTGACCGAAAAGCATGGCAAGGTGACGTTCGATGACGTCGCCGGCATCGACGAAGCGCGTGAGGAACTGCAGGAAATCGTCGAGTTCCTGAAAGATCCGAGCAAGTTCGCGCGGCTGGGCGGCAAGATCCCCAAGGGGGCGCTGCTGGTCGGTTCGCCGGGCACCGGCAAGACGCTGCTGGCCCGCGCGATCGCGGGTGAGGCGGGCGTGCCCTTCTTCACCATTTCGGGTTCCGACTTTGTCGAGATGTTCGTCGGCGTCGGCGCGAGCCGTGTTCGCGACATGTTCGAGCAGGCCAAGAAGAATGCGCCGTGCATCGTCTTCATCGACGAAATCGACGCGGTCGGCCGCCATCGTGGCGCGGGCCTGGGCAATGGCAATGACGAGCGCGAGCAGACGCTGAACCAGCTGCTGGTCGAGATGGACGGTTTCGAGGCCAATGAGGGCATCATCATCGTCGCGGCGACCAACCGTCCCGACGTGCTGGACCCCGCGCTGCTGCGTCCGGGCCGTTTCGACCGTCAGGTCGTGGTGCCCCGTCCCGACATCGAGGGCCGAGAGAAGATCCTGGCCGTCCACATGAAGAAGGTGCCGCTGGCGCCCGACGTCAACCCGCGCACCATCGCGCGTGGCACGCCGGGCTTCTCGGGCGCGGACCTCGCCAATCTGGTCAACGAAGCCGCCCTGATGGCGGCCCGTCGCGGCAAGCGCCTGGTCGCCATGGACGAGTTCGAGGCGGCCAAGGACAAGGTCATGATGGGCAGCGAGCGTCGCTCGATGGTCATGACCGACGACGAGAAGAAGATGACCGCCTATCATGAGGCGGGCCACGCCATCGTCGCGGTCCATGAGCCGGCGTCCGACCCCATTCACAAGGCGACGATCATTCCGCGCGGCCGTGCGCTGGGCATGGTGATGCGCCTGCCGGAGCGGGACAGCTACAGCTATCATCGTGACAAGATGCACGCGAACATGGCGGTTGCCATGGGTGGCCGCGTCGCCGAGGAAATCATCTTCGGCTATGACAAGGTGTCGTCGGGTGCATCGGGCGATATCCAGTACGCCACCAAGCTGGCGCGCGACATGGTCACCCAGTGGGGCATGTCCGACAAGCTTGGCCCGCTGCAATATGAAGAGCAGCAGGGCGAGACCTTCCTTGGCTATTCGCAGAGCCAGCGCGTCCATATGTCGGACGAGACGGCCAAGCTGATCGACAAGGAAATTCGTGGTCTGGTGGAGCAGGGCTATGCCCGTGCGCAGGAATTGCTGAAGGGCCATGAGGACCAGCTGCACCTGCTGGCCAACGCGATGTTGGAATATGAGACGCTCTCCGGCGAGGAGATCAAGGCGCTGCTGGAGAAGGGCGAGATCACCCGCGACGACGGCACCACGATCAAGCCGTCGGTGATCCCGGCTGCGGGTTCGTCCATCCCCAAAACGCGCAAGCGCAAGGGGCCGTTCGGCGATCCGACCCCCGCTGGCGCCTAAGCGCCGCGCAGGCAGTGGCATGAAAAAGGGGCGCGGCCATGATGGTCGCGCCCCTTCTTGTTTGGGTGGGCGCGGTCAGTCGCCCCGGCGTTGCAGCGCATCGCGGAAGCCGCTGAGCCAGGTGCCGACCCGCTGGATGGCGTCGCCGCCCTTGCCGAGCAGGCCGCGCAATTCCTCCTCCGCCCGATCAAGCGGTGCGCCGTCGGGCGCGGGCGGCAGGATATGGGCGAAATAGGTGCGGTCGAGCAGGCGACGAAGCAGCCGCTCGCCGATGAAGGGCTCGCCATTGTTGAGCGCGCGGGCGGCTTTCAGCAGATTGCGGATATCATATTGGGTCGGGCTGAGGTCCGGCACGGCCTTGGGGATGTCGAGTAGCGTATAGACCGCGACCCGCGCGGTGCGGACCGAGCTTTCCATGGTGAAGACCACGTCATTGTTGGTTTCCACGAACTGGCCGAGCAGGCCGAGATTGGTGCAGCCCTCCGGCACGATGCGGGGGCGGTCGCCGGCGGCGCGCGGCATGAATTCGGCGGTGATATAGGGCATCAACGCCAGGCGCACCTTGGTATTGGCGGCGACGGCGTCAATCTGGTCGGCGATGCCCAGATGATAGCAGAGTTCGGCCAATATCTCCCGCCCGGTGCAGGCCGGCATCGGTTTCTTCACATGATTGCCGTCCTTGTCCATCAGCAGGGCATAGACCCACAGCACCAGCACATCGCCGGGCTGGTCGGGGAAATGGGGCTGGCGGTTGCAGGTGAAGCTCATCACCCAATTGCTGTCGGTGAAGGTGATGACCCCGCCGGTGACGGTGCGGCCCGAATAGGGATCATTGACGGACAATTGCTTCAGGCGATCGACCAGCGGCGATGGCTTGCAGGTGAGCGTCGCCGATTCCCAGGTGGAACGGTCCGCATCGCCATAGAATTTTTCGGGCCGGCCGAAGACCGGCGACTTGGCGGCGAGATTCTTCCACAGCGTCCAGTCGCTGTCGGGGCCGGGATCGGCCTTGCCCCGTTCCAGCACCGGCGCATGGTCCATGTCGCCATAGGCCGTCCCCTCGGTGATCGATCCGGTGAGGGCGAAGACCAGATCGCGGGGGCCGATGGCGATGCTGTCTTCCCGGCCGCCGATGCGGCAGAGCAGGTCGGTGACGGTGCGCCGGTCGCCCTCCAGGCGCATGCGCATGTCGCGCACCTGGGTGTCGAAGCGGATCTGCACGCCCTTGTCGCGCAAGAGCTTGCTGAGCGGGCGGACGAAGCTGTCAAACTGGTTATATTTGGGGAAGACCAGCGCCGACATGTCGTGCAGCCCGTCGAGCGCATCGAGGAAGCGGTGCATGTAGAGCTTCATTTCCAACAGGCTCTGCCAGTTCTGGAAGGCGAACATGGAGCGCCAGAGGAACCAGAAATTGCTCTGGAGGAAGCCTCTGGAGAAATAATCCTCGATCGTCAGGTCATCCAGATCCTCCTTGCGCTTGAGCAGCAGGCGAATGAGTTCCCATTGCTGGGCGCGGGTAAGGCCGAGGGTCGAGAAGTCGCGTATCTCGCCCTGCCGGTGCATGAGCCGGGCCTTCGACCAGTTTGGGTCATTGTCGTTGACCATCCGATATTCGTCGAGGACGCTGAACCCTTCGGGCAGTTCGAGCGCGGGCACGTCCTGGAACATGTCCCACAGATTATCGTAGTTCCAGTTCATCTCGCGCCCGCCGCGGATGATATAGCCGTCCTGCGCATTGCCCGCGCCATCGAGCGAGCCGCCCTCGATATGGAGATTTTCGAGGATCATGATGTTGGCCGGCGGCATATGCGCGTCGCGGATCAGATAATAAGCGGCGGCAAGGCCAGCGATGCCGCCGCCGATGATATAGGCCTTGCGCGTGTCGATGCCGTCCGTGGGCAGGGGCCGATTGCGCTGATAGGCGGCGACCATGTCGGGCGGGGGAAGCGTGTTGGCGGCGCTGTTTTCCCAAAAGGCGCCGGCTGCGTCCGGTTCGTGGACGAATCCCTCGGGGGCGGTGCGGGGAATATCGAAACCCGGTATCGGCGATGACGTCATCTTTGCCGTCTCCTTGGCTCTGGCCGTGGGCAGGATCACAGGGGGAAGCTTTGGTCGGGGGCCGGTCTAGCAGCCGGGGGGCGGGCTGGGCACCGCGTAAATACCCTGAGACAAGGCAGAAACTTGTCGAGACGAGGATATCGCTTCCGGGGATGGCCGGCTGATTGCACGGGCAGCGGGGGCTGTTGCGCAGAAGCAGCAATAAAATGACGCCGGGGTCTGGCCGTTTCGGCACGAAGTGGTTACATGGGCCGCCACAAATCCCCCAGCGATCGGGTTCCCCTCCATCCGGTCCGCGCAGCAGAAAGTGGCTTTTTCCATGGACATCCGCCTTGGCCTCACCTTTGACGACGTGCTGTTGCAGCCCGCCGAATCCGATGTGCTGCCGAGCCAGGCGGACACGTCCACCCATGTGACCAAGGCGATCAAGCTGAACATCCCGATCCTGTCGTCGGCGATGGACACGGTGACCGAGGCCGACATGGCGATCGTCATGGCGCAGCTGGGCGGCATCGGCGTGCTGCACCGCAACCTGACCGTCGAGGAACAGGCTGATGCGGTCCGTGCGGTCAAGCGCTTCGAGAGCGGCATGGTCGTAAACCCGATCACCATCCTGCCGACCGCGACGCTGGCCGACGCGCAGATGCTGATGCAGCGTCACAGGATCAGCGGCATTCCCGTCGTCGAGGCGAACGGCAAGCTGGTTGGTATCCTCACCCATCGCGACACCCGCTTTGCCGAGAACCCCAACCAGCCGGTCAGCGAATTGATGACCAAGGACAATCTGGCGACGGTCAAGGCCGGCGTCAGCCAGGACGAGGCGCAGCGCCTGCTGCATGCCCGCCGGATCGAGAAGCTGCTGGTGGTGGACGATAATTATCACTGCGTGGGCCTCATCACCGTCAAGGATATCGAGAAGGCCGTCACCTATCCGCAGGCGACCAAGGATGCGTCGGGCCGGCTGCGCGTCGCCGCCGCCTCGACCGTGGGCGACAAGGGGCTGGAACGCAGCAAGGCGCTGATCGACGCGGAATGCGACCTGATCGTCATCGACACCGCCCATGGCCACAGCAAGCAGGTCGCGGTCGCGGTGGAAGCGGTCAAGAAACTGTCCAACCATGTCCAGGTCGTGGCCGGCAATGTCGCCACCGCCGAAGCGACCAAGGCGCTGATCGACGCCGGCGCGGACTGCGTGAAGGTCGGTATCGGCCCCGGTTCCATCTGCACCACCCGCGTCGTCGCCGGCGTGGGCGTGCCGCAGCTGACCGCCGTCATGGATTCGGCCAATGAAGCGCACAAGCATGGCGTGCCGGTGATCGCCGATGGCGGCCTGCGCACGTCGGGCGACGTAGCCAAGGCGCTGGCTGCGGGTGCGGGCTGCGTCATGGTCGGATCGCTGCTGGCGGGCACGGCCGAGGCGCCGGGCGAAACCTTCCTGTATCAGGGCCGCGCCTATAAGAGCTATCGCGGCATGGGCAGCGTCGGCGCGATGGCGCGCGGCAGCGCCGACCGCTATTTCCAGGCCGACATCAAGGACCAGATGAAGCTGGTGCCCGAAGGCATTGAAGGCCAGGTGCCGTTCAAGGGGCCGGCCAAGGATGTCATCCATCAGCTGGTTGGCGGCGTGAAGGCGGCGATGGGCTATACCGGCAGCCGCACGATCAAGGATCTGCAGGAGCGCGCCCGCTTCGTTCAGATCACCAATGCCGGCCTGTCGGAAAGCCATGTCCACGACGTGACGATCACGCGTGAGGCCCCCAACTATCCGACGCGCTAACCCATTTCATTCCCCTCCCTTTGAAGGGAGGGGTAGGGGTGGGTAGCGAGCGGAGCGAGTCTCCTGCGGAGGCACCCACCCCCAAGCCCCTCCCTGGAAGGGAGGGGGAAGGTATACATGACTCCATCCGCCCGTATCCAAGCCGCGATCGACCTGCTGGACGCGATCATTGCCGCCGCCCGTGATGGCGGGCCGGCGGCGGACACGCTGATCGCGCGCTATTTCAAGGAACGGCGCTATGCCGGGTCGCGCGATCGCCGCGCGGTGCGCGACCATGTCTATGATGCGATCCGCCGCGTTGCCGATCGGCCCGAAACCGGCCGCGCGGCGATGATCGGCCTGGTTGAGGCGCAGCCGGAACTGGCCGCGCTGTTCGACGGATCGGCCCACGCACCGCTGCCGATCGAGCCGGGCGAAGCAGGCGCGGCGGCTGGCGCGGTGCCGGGCTGGTTGCAACCCTTGCTGGCCGCACCGGTGGAGCAGGATGCGTTGCTGGGCCGCGCGCCGGTGGACCTGCGTGTCAATCGACTGAAGGCGACGCCCGCACAAGTGGCGCCCGAATTGCCGGACGCGAAGCCGATCGCCGGCATGGCTGACGCGCTGCGCCTGCCCGAAGGCTATCCGGTCGAGCAGAGCGAGGCGTGGAAGCGCGGCGCGGTCGAGGTGCAGGATGCCGGTAGCCAGCTGATTTCCGCGGCATGCGGGGCGCAGGCCGGGCAGACGGTGATCGACCTGTGCGCAGGGGCGGGCGGCAAGACGCTGGCGCTGGCTGCGGCGATGGGCGGCAAGGGCCGGCTGATCGCCGCCGACACGATCCGCAACCGGATCGACCGGCTGGCGCCGCGTGCCGAACGGGCCGGCGTGACCTGTATCGAGAGGCTGTTGCTGGACCAGGGGCATGAGGCGCGCGCGCTGGCGCCGCTGACTGGGCAGGCGGACATCGTGCTGGTCGACGCGCCCTGTTCGGGCACCGGCACCTGGCGTCGCAATCCCGAAGCGCGCTGGCGCCTGACCCAGGCGCGGCTCGACCGGCTGGTGTCGGAACAGGCCCGGATCCTGGATTTCGCCGCGCCCTTGCTGGCGCCCGGCGGTCTGCTGGTCTATGCTACCTGCGCATTGACCGACAGAGAGGGGCGGGATCAGGTGGATGCGTTTCTGGCGCGTCAGGCCGGCTGGAGTGCCGAGCCGATCGAAGCGGATATGGGCCGCGCCCATGGCCATGGGCTGCTGCTGACGCCCGGCCATGACGGCACCGATGGCTTCTACTTCGCCCGGCTGCGGAGGACCGCCTGAAACAGACCATGGACAAGCGCGCGCAAAATAGCGACACTTGCCCTTCGGTCTGCGGGCCTGAGTCAATGCCTGAAACATGGCTGGAGATTTTGATGCGTTTCACCCCGGCCTCGATTGCCCTTGCCGTCCTTCTGACCACCGTTTCCAGCGTGGGCCTGACCCAGCGCCCCGATACCCAGATCGAACCGCGGTCGATCGAATGGCAGAAGGCAGGCGAGGCGGCGCGCAAGGCGGGCAATCTGACCGGTGCCACCGATGCGCTGGAAAGCGCGCTGGCGGTCGATCCGCGCAACCGCGCGGCCTATATCGAACTCGCTGAAGTGGCGCGGGCGCAGGGGCTGCAGGGCAAGGCCATCCGCCTTTACAAGGAAGCGCTGCTGCTTGATCCGACCGACGTGACCGCGATCGCCGGCCAGGGTGAGGCGATGGTCGAGAAGGGCGCGATCGCCAAGGCCAAGGAAAATCTCGCCCAGGCACAGAGCCTGTGCAAGGGCAGCTGCCCCGAGGTCGCGCAGCTCAACGCCGCGATCCAGAAGGGACCGCCGGCGGTGGCGATGACCAGCAAGGAAGCGGTGCCCGGCGCCAAGGCAAACAGCACCGATAATCCGTAATCTATCCGGCCTTCGCCGGTTCGATCTTTCGTTCGTAGAAGCGCGTGTCGACCGCCATCCTGGGGAAGTCGGGCGGCAGGTCGTCGGCGTCGACCAGCGCGAAGCCATTCTTCTCGTAGAAGCGATGCGCCGCCAGGAAGCGGGCGGTGGTGCCGAGATAGATTTGGGCCAGGCCGCGGTCGGCCGCCGCGTCGAGCAGATGGTCGAGCAGCGCCCGGGCGACGCCGGCGGCGCGGCCGCGATGGCTGGACGCCACGAACATCTTGCGCAGCGCGCCCTGACCCCGGCCGATATCCTTGAGCGCGATCGTGCCGACGATCCGGCCGTCCTCCTCCGCGACCCAGAAACCGCCGACGCCGGGCAGGTAGAAGCCGGCTATGTCGGTCAGGTCCGGCTGGTCCGCTGCGGTGATGGCGATGCCATATTCGTCGCGCTGTATGCCCAGGATCAGGTCGAGAATGCCCGGCTGGTCGGCGGGGGCGAAGGGGCGGATCAGGGGCAAGGGGCTGGGCTTCCTGGCAGCGGTTCGGAATGATCGATGCGGACGGAAACGAACGACCGCGCCGAAAGCCGCCGGTCAGTTGCTGGCGTTGGCGGCCGGTGCGGGCGTGGCCGTGGCGCTCGCTCCCTCCGGAGTCTGGCCCTCCGGCGTCTGGGCCTTGGGCGCGAAGATGCGCAGGCTGTCGAGCAGGGCCTGCGCGATCGGCTGATATTGTTCGCTCAGCATTTCGGGATAGACGAAGGTGGCGGTGACGATCGCGCCGTCAGGCTGTTTCAGCAGGCGCAGCGCGACATTATTGCCTTCGCCGTCATTGGCGGTGCCGCGATATTCATTCTCGCCGATGAAATCGCCATCCACGCCCTCGGCGCCGTCGGACAGCGCCTCGACAATCTGCTGCAGCGTCTGGTCATTGTCATTCTTCTGCCAGAAGACGCGGACGTCGGCCCCCGCGCCGGGATCCTGATAGACGACGCCATCGGCATTGCTGGCTTCACCATCCTTCATCCAGCCTTCGGGCATGGTGACGGAATAGCCATGGTCGATATTCACATAGTTGCGGCTGTCGCCGGCATCATCCTTCTGCGCGTTGGCCAGCGCATTGGCAGCGGCCGCATTGGCGGCGGCGGCCAGTTCCTCCTGGCTCGGCATGTCCGCGACCGGTTCGGCGCGGCCACAGGCGACCAGCAGCAGGAGGGGGGAGCAGGCGGCGAGGAGGGGCGCTTTCATGCCCCGTTCAAAAGCATAGGCGCGGGGATAATTCAACGCCGTAGCGGAACCCCCGCGACAATATGCCCCAGCCGCAGGGCGCCCGGTCCCGCGATCAGGCGGCGTTGTCGATGCCGAGTTCTGCTAGCTTGCGATAGAGGGTCGAACGGCCGATCCCCAGCCGGCGGGCGACTTCGGTCATGCGGCCGCGATAATGGCCGATGGCAAGGCGGATGACGTCGGCTTCGATCTCGGCCAGCGGACGGACATGGCCGTCGCCTTCGAACAGGGTGATGCCGGCCGCTTCGCGCGGCGGCGTGGCGGCAACGCGCTGGCGCGGGCCGCCGGCGCCGCGCGACAGGATATGGGCGGCGACCTGCGGGAAGTCATGCGGGGTCAGCGCATCGCCCTCGCACAGCACGGCGGCGCGGAACAGGGCGTTCTGGAGCTGGCGGACATTGCCCGGCCAGTCATGCTGCATCAGCAGCGCCAGCGCATCGTCGGTGAGGCCGAGGCCCCGCAGGCCCGGCTGGGTCGCGATGCGGGCGAGGAGATGGCGGCAGAGGGCGGGAATGTCGCCCATACGCTCCCGCAATGGGGGCACGGTTAACTGGACGACGTTCAGGCGATAATAGAGATCCTCGCGGAAGCGCCCGGCCTCGATCTCTTCGCTGAGTTTCTTGTTGGTGGCGGCGATGACGCGGACATCGACATGGACGGGGCGACGGGCGCCGATCGGCTGAACCTCGCCATCCTGGAGCACGCGCAGCAGCTTGACCTGCGCGTCGAGCGGCATTTCACTGACTTCGTCGAGGAAGATGGTGCCCATGTCGGCCGACAGGAATTTGCCGACATGGCGGTCGAAGGCGCCGGTGAAGGCGCCGCGTTCATGACCGAACAGTTCTGATTCGACGAGGTTGGCGGGGATCGCGCCGCAATTGACGGTCACCATCGCCTGCTTGTGACGCGGCGAGGCGGCGTGGATGGCGCGGGCGACGACATCCTTGCCGACACCGCTTTCGCCCTCGATCAGCACCGGCACGCGGGCGCGCGCAGCCTTGGCCGCGATGGCCAGGGCGGTGCGGAACTGGGGCGCGGCGCCAACGACATCCTCGAACGCCAGCGGGGCGCTGATCTTCTCGGTGAGCGGGCGCAGTTCGCCGCGCACATTGCCCTCCAGCGTCGCGTTAAGCGCGGCGAGCAGCCGTTCGGGTGCGATCGGCTTGGAGAGGTAATCGGTGGCGCCGGCGCGCATCGCCTGGACCGCGACGGCGACGCTGTTATGCGCCGTCAGCACCAGGATCGGCAGGGCGGGGCGCTGCGCATGGATGTCGCCGATCAGGTCGGCCGGATCGAAATCCGGACTCCATTGATCGATCAGGACCGCGTCGAGCTGCATGCCGTCCTGCGTGCCCAGCGTCGCCAGGGCGGTTTCGGCATCGCTGGCGAAGATGGTCCGCCATCCCGCGCGCGCGGCCAGCGCGGACACCAGCCGGCGCTGCGCGGGCTCGTCGTCGATCAACATCAGCAAGGGAACGCCTTCGCGAACCATCTGGACCCCTCTTGTGCAAACAGGAGGGCATCCTAGGCACCGGGGGTAAAAGCGCCCTTAACCTGTAAAGATTTTCTTGTGCCCCTACGGCTTGAGGGGGGTGGGGGGACAGGATAAGAGGTTGCACAACGATGTAATAACTAGGGGAACGGATATGGCTTCTGACGGGAATATCAAGAGCGCAACCCAGACCTATGAAGGGTTTGTCGGCTTCGTGAAGTGGGGCACCATTGCCTGCCTCATCGTCGCCGCGATTGTCGTGCTGCTGATCTCCAGCTGAGCCATGTCGACGCTATAGGAGGGGGATGCTGATATAATGAAAATCGCGATATTGAAGGAACAGGCTGCGGGCGAACGGCGCGTGGCCGGTACGCCCGAGACCGTGAAGAAATTCATCGCGCTGGGCGCGAGCGTGGCTGTCGAGGCCGGCGCGGGCGCGACGGCGTCGATTGCCGACGAAGCCTATGTTACGGCCGGTGCCAGCGTTGGCGATCGTGCCGCGACGCTGGCGGGTGCCGATATCCTGCTGGGCGTGCAAGGCCCCGATCCGGCCAGCCTTGGCGGCGCTGCGGCGGGGGCGTGGATCGTCGCGGGCCTCAACCCGTTCGGCGAGCGGGCGCGGGTCGATGCCTATGCCGCCGCCGGCTATGAGGCGCTGGCGATGGAATTCATGCCGCGCATCACCCGTGCGCAATCGATGGACATCTTGTCGTCCCAGTCGAACCTGTCGGGATACAAGGCGGTGCTGGACGCGGCGGCCGAATATGACCGCGCCTTTCCGATGATGATGACCGCGGCGGGCACCGTGTCGGCGGCCAAATGCTTCGTCATGGGCGTGGGCGTGGCCGGCCTTCAGGCGATCGCCACGGCGCGGCGGCTGGGTGCGCAGGTGAGCGCCACCGACGTGCGCGCCGCGACCAAGGAGCAGATTGAATCGCTCGGCGCCAAGGCGATCTTCGTGGAGAAGGTGGCCGGCATCGAGGGTGAAGGCACCGGTGGCTATGCCACAGAAATGTCAGACGAATATAAGGCTGCCCAGGCCGAGCTGGTCTCGTCGCACATCGCCAAGCAGGACATCGTCATCACGACGGCGCTGATCCCCGGCCGGCCTGCGCCGCGCCTGATCAGCGACGCGCAGATCGCATCGATGAAGCCGGGCAGCGTGATCGTCGACCTGGCCGTCGAGCAGGGCGGCAATGTCGAGGGCGCGGTCGCCGGCGAAGTGGTCGTGCGCCACGGCGTCAAGATCGTGGGCCATCGCAACGTGCCCAGCCGCCTGGCCGCCGACACCTCCGCCCTGTTCTCGCGCAACCTCTATAATTTCCTGTCCGCCTTCTGGGACAAGGACAAGAATGCGCCGGTGCTGGACGAGGAAATCGGCAACGCGATCCGCCTGACCCAGGGGGGCAAGGTCGTCAACGAACGACTGCTGGGCTGAACGCATATCGCTGCGCGCTTTCGGTTTCAGGCCGGGCGCGAATGGCGCAGACGCTTCGCGAGCAATGCTCCGGGGCGAACAGGGAGTAGGAACGATGGACTTCATTGCCATCCTGTCGATTTTCGTGCTGGCGTGCTTCGTCGGCTATTATGTGGTCTGGTCGGTGACGCCGGCGCTGCACACGCCGCTGATGGCGGTCACCAATGCCATTTCGTCGGTCATCATCGTCGGCGCTCTGGTCGCGTCGGCGGAGGCCGGTAGCCTGGCGGCCAAGCTGCTGGGTCTGGTCGCGGTGGTCTTTGCATCGGTGAATATCTTCGGCGGCTTTGCCGTGACCGAACGCATGCTGGCCATGTACAAGAAGAAGGAGCGCAAGTGATGCACGAGCTTGCGCCCGTTTCGCCCTTCGTCGCCTTGGCCTATCTGGTTTCCGGCGTCCTCTTCATCCTGGCGCTGCGCGGCCTGTCGAGCCCGTCGACCAGCCGTCGCGGCAACCGCATGGGCATGGTCGGCATGGCAATCGCCGTGGTCACGACCCTTTATACCCATGACGTGCTGAGCCTGCCCGAAATCCTGGGCGCGATCGCCATCGGCGGCGGCATCGGCTTCATCATCGCCCGTCGCATCGAGATGACGGCGATGCCGCAGCTGGTTGCGGCCTTCCACTCGCTGGTCGGCCTGGCCGCCGTGCTGGTCGGCGCGGCCGCCTATCTCAATCCCGGCGCGTTCGGCATTCTCGATCCGCTGACGAACGAGATCCACAATGCCAGCCGCATCGAAATGGGGCTGGGCGTCGCGATCGGCGCGATCACCTTCTCGGGTTCGGTCATCGCCTTCCTGAAATTGAACGGCAACATGTCGGGCAAGCCGATCATGCTGCCGGGCCGCCATGTCATCAATCTGGCGACGCTGGCGGCGATCCTGGGCCTGATCGCCTATTTCGTGACCGACCAGTCGCCCTGGATCTTCTGGACCGTGACGGCGCTGAGCTTCGTCATCGGCTTCCTGCTGATCATCCCGATCGGCGGCGCGGACATGCCGGTCGTGGTGTCGATGCTGAACAGCTATTCGGGCTGGGCCGCAGCGGCGATGGGCTTCACCCTGGGCAATACGGCGATGATCATCACCGGCGCGCTGGTGGGCAGCTCCGGCGCGATCCTGTCCTACATCATGTGCAAGGCGATGAACCGCAGCTTCATCAGCGTGATCGCCGGCGGCTTCGGCGCGGAAGCCGGCCCGTCGGGTGGCGGCGCGGCGGCGGTCGACCGTCCCTACAAGCGCGGCAGCGCCGAGGACGCGGCCTTCCTGATGAGCCAGGCGGACAATGTCATCATCGTGCCGGGTTACGGCATGGCGGTCAGCCAGGCGCAGCATGCGCTGCGCGAAATGGCCGACCTGCTGAAGAAGGAAGGCGTGAACGTCAAATATGCGATCCATCCGGTCGCAGGGCGCATGCCCGGCCATATGAACGTGCTGCTGGCCGAAGCGAACGTCCCCTATGACGAGGTGTTCGAGCTGGAGGACATCAACAGCGAGTTCGGCCAGGCCGACGTCGCCTTCGTCATCGGCGCCAATGACGTGACCAATCCGGCGGCCAAGACGGACAAGACGTCGCCCATCTATGGCATGCCGATCCTGGACGTCGCCAACGCCAAGTCGGTGCTGTTCGTGAAGCGCTCCATGGGCGGGGCCGGCTATGCCGGCGTCGACAATGAGGTCTTCTACATGGACAACACGATGATGCTGCTGGCCGACGCCAAGAAGATGGTCGAGGAGATCGTCAAGGCGCTGGCCCACTAAACAAGCCGATCCACCCGCGTCGGATCGCCCCGTCGACGGGGCGGGTGGATCGTCCTGACTTGTCGAAGCCGGCATCTTTCGTAAAAGAAGGGCTGGGGCACCGACATGCCCGGCCCGCACGGGGCCGGACAGGCGCCCCCATATTGGGAGCGACATGCGTAAACTCGGTCTGATTGGTGGTCTCAGCTGGACGTCCACCGCCCGCTATTATGAGATCATCAACCAGGCGATCCACCGGGCCAAGGGTGGCCAGCACAGTGCGCGGCTGCTGATCGAAAGCCTAGATTTCGCACAGGTTTCCGGTTGCATCACGCAGGAAGACTGGGATTGCGCATCGGGCCATCTGATCGGCGCGGCCCAGCGGCTGGAACAGGGCGGGGCGGAAGCGCTGCTGATCTGCGCCAATAGCATGCACCGCATCTATGACCGGATCCAGGCGAGCATCGCCATTCCCATCATCCACATCGCCGATGTCGTCGGCACGCGGATGAAGGCCGATCGCATCGATCGCGCCGCCCTGATCGGCACGCGCAACGTGATGACCGAGAAATATTATCGCCAGCGGCTGGTGTCGCACGGCGTGTCGCTGCTGCCGGCCGATGTCGCGCTGGCCGAACGGATCGACCGGATTGTCTATGACGAACTGACCGTCGGCAAGATCAACCGCGATTCCGAGCGTTTCATGAAATCGGAACTGACCGACATCGCCAAGGAGGATGTGCAGGCCGTCGTGCTCGCCTGCACCGAACTGGAGATGATCGTCGACGTGAAGGCCAATGTGCTGCCGATCTACGACTGCACCGAAATCCACGCCATGGCGGGCGTGGAATTCATCCTGGGCGAATAAGGGTGAAGGCGGCCGGGCGCGGTATCAGACCGCGCTCAGCCCCGCATCGGCCAGGCCGCGCCACAGATGGAGCGCCTGGACGCTTTCCTTGACGTCATGGACGCGGACCATCTGCGCGCCCAGTTGCGCCGCGCGGAAGGCGAGGGCGACCGAGCCGCCCAGCCGGTCGGCTGCCGGTGCCTCGTTCGACAGGGCGCCGATCAGGCGCTTGCGGCTGCCGGCGAAGAGCAGCGGCACGCCCAGCCCCTGGAAGGTGGCGAGGCCGTTCACCAGCGCCAGATTGTCGGCCAGGCTCTTGCCGAAGCCCAGGCCCGGATCGACCATGATCTTCTCGCGCGCGATGCCGGCGTCGAGGCAGGCGGCGATGCGGGCGTCGAGATAGTCGAACACGTCGCTGACGACATCGGCATAGCCGTTGGGATTGTCGTGCGGGTCGTCGCCGGCCGAAGGCGCGTGCATCAGGATTACCGGGCAACCGGCGCGGGCCGCGACCTCCAGGCTGCGGGGATCATGTTCCAGCGCGCTGACATCGTTGATGACATGGGCGCCGGCGGCGAGCGCCGCCTCCATCACCGCCGCCTTGCGCGTGTCGACCGACATGGCGACGCCGGCGGCGGCCAGTTTCTCGATCACCGGCACGATGCGGGCGATCTCGTCGCCTTCCCACAGCTTGGGCGCCTTGGGCCGGGTGGATTCGCCGCCGGCATCGATCAGCGCGGCGCCCGCCGCCGCCATGGCAAAGCCGGCATCTGCCGCCGCCTGTGGGTCGGTCATATGCTTGCCGCCGTCGGAGAAGCTGTCGGGCGTGATGTTGAGGATCGCCATCGTCTGGGGCGCGTCGAAGCGGATGACGCGATCGCCAAGGCTGAGCGGCGCGCGCTGGGCGGAGATGTTCGCGGCCAGTTGGCGGGCGCGCTCGGCCAGCGGGTCGGGCAGGGTGGCGGTGATCGCCTCGAACGCGGCGACCGGGATGGTGTCGCGGGCGATGCGGCGGCCGGCATGGCGGGCGGTCAGTTCATAGGCCTGGAACCAGATCAGGCCATTGCCCATCCGCGCCGCCGATCCATCCGCCAGGCCGATCGGGCTCGGCACGAACCAGGTCGGCTTGAGGTAGAGCCGGGCGTCAGCGGGGATGGAGGAGAGGGTCATAAAGCTCCGTTCGCCCCGGACGGGTTGGGGCCATGTCTTGGAAGAACCGTGGCTGCCTCAACCCGAACGAGGGACGGAAATCAAGGCTCGTTGGCGAGCAGATAGGTCTGGCGCAGCGTGTCGATCGGGTGGAGCTTGCCCGCCTTCTCGATATGCCAGAAGGTCCAGCCGTTGCAGCTGGGCGCGCCCTGAAGCGTGGCGCCCAGCTTGTGGATCGAACCGGTGTCGCTGCCCATAGCGAGCGAGCCGTCGGCGCGCACGGTGGCGCTCCAGCGGCGCTTGCTGTCCATCACCACCGAACCGGGCTGGAGATAGCCGGTCTCGACCAGCGTACCGAAGGCGACCTTGGGCTGCTGGCGTGCGGTCTGCATGATGGCGAGCGCGGATTCATCGAGCGGCAGCGCCTCGGCAATGCGTTCCTCGGCGACCTCGATATAGTCGGGCTCACGCTCGATGCCGATCCACTGGCGGCCCAGGCGCTTGGCGACGGCGCCGGTGGTGCCGGTGCCGAAGAAGGGGTCGAGCACGATGTCGCCTGGCTTGGTGCAGGACAGCATCACGCGATAGAGCAGCGATTCCGGCTTCTGCGTCGGATGCGCCTTGGTGCCGTTGCGCTTCAGCCGCTCCTGGCCACCGCAGATCGGCAGCACCCAGTCGGAGCGCATCTGCAACTCGTCATTGAGCGTCTTCATCGCCTTGTAGTTGAACGTGTATTTCGCGTCCTCGCCCTGGCTGGCCCAGATCAGCGTTTCATGCGCGTTGGTGAAGCGGGTGCCCTTGAAATTGGGCATCGGGTTCGCCTTGCGCCAGATGATGTCGTTGAGGATCCAGAAGCCCTCATCCTGCAAGGCAGCGCCGACGCGGAAGATGTTGTGATAGCTGCCGATCACCCAGATCGTGCCATTGGGCTTCAGGATGCGGCGCGCCTGCGCCAGCCACGCCTTGGTAAAGCGGTCATAGCTGCTGAGCGTGTCGAACTTGTCCCAGTCATTGTCGACCGCATCGACGCGGCCGCCCTCGGGGCGGAACAGGTCGCCGCCGAGCTGAAGATTATAAGGCGGATCGGCAAAGATCATGTCGATGCAGCCGTCGGGCAGCTTGGCCATTTCCGCGATACAGTCACCGCGCAGCAGGCGGTTTGCCTCGATCGCCGGTGCCGGCGCGAGCGCAACCGCCTTCTTCCGCCGCGGTGCGACGCGTTCCATGACACCCATGTGTGCAACCCCCATATGTTTCGTCCGTCAGCACTGAGTCCTCAGGAGTCTGCCGTCAAGGTCAGGGGTTTAGCGGTCGTCGCTGTCAGGATTGCGAGGATGGTGGAGAACGAAGCGGGTAGCCACAACATATTGAGTCATGCGAGTCGCATGAGACTCATCATGGGGTGGTGTGACTCAAAAGACTCAGCGAGGAGGCGGTTCGCACTTTTTTTAGTTAATGGCGCGGCCGAGTCGAAAATCATCCTCCGCTTGACCAACTCATAACCAGATGATTATGAAATTTGCATGACGGAAGTGAAATTCAGAGGCGACCTTGGAGCGAACAGCGATTCACTCTTCAAGGCGCTGTCCGACGGCACGCGACGTGCCCTGCTGGAATATCTGGTGCGCGAAGGGGAACAGAATGTCGTCGCGCTGACGGCCGTGGCCGGCGTGTCGCAACCGATGGTGTCCCGCCATATGGGCAAGCTCAAGCGCGCCGGTCTGGTGACGGCCAGGCGGACGGGGCGCGAAACCTGGTATGCGGCGCGGACCAAGGGGCTGGGGCCGGTGGTGCAGTGGATGGCGATCTATGGTGCGCTCTGGTCACAGCGCTTCACGCCGATGGAACATGCCGGCGACTGAACGGGAACATATCGATAGGAAAAGGGGCGCCATTGGCGCCCCTTCTGTTTTCCGGTCGGTGCGTGCGATCAGCGCAGCGGCGTCCAGGTCTGGGTCTTGCAGAAGAAGGCGATGCAGCCCTGAACCTTGAGCGTGCCGTCGCCATTGCGGCTGACCTTGGACGTATAGCTCTTGCCGCTTTCCGGGTCGTAGATCGTGCCCTTCCAGATATCGCCGGCATCGCTGAAGCCCGACAGCAGGGCAAGGCCGACCAGCGGCTTGGAGCGCAGCGCCGGGTCGGGGTTCTTGATGTCGGTCTGGGGGCGGCCCGGCGTCGGCTTCACGATCTTCTCGATCTTGCCGCAGATGCTCTTTCCGCAGGGTGCGATCTGGACGATCGCCTTGCCATCGACGGTCGACCAGCGGCCGGTGATGGGCTGGGCCGCATAGGCGGGCAGGGCGACGGTGAAGGCGGCCAGAGCGGCGATGGCGACGCGAGCGCCGGTCTTGATGGTCATGATGCGATCCTCTCCTTTTCGGTTGAGGGTGAGAATAAGGGAGGAAAATGCGGCGCGCCAGCGCTTCGCTTGCAGTTTACGGAAACGGAAAGAGGGGACGCTACGGCAGCGCCCCCTCCTTGCCCTGAAATTTTTTAGAAGGCCGTGCTGATCGAGCAGGCGGCCGGACCCAGGATGACGACGAACAGGGTCGGCAGGATGAAGAGAATCAGCGGCACGGTCATGATCGCGGGCAGGCGGGCGGCCTTTTCTTCCGCGCGCATCATGCGTTCATGGCGGAACTCGGCCGACAGCACGCGCAGCGCGGAGGCGAGCGGCGTGCCATATTTTTCGGTCTGGATCATGGTCGTGACCACGCCCTTGACCGCGTCGAGCTTTACGCGGGTCGCCAGATTCTCAAAGGCCATGCGGCGTTCGGTGAGAAAGCTCAGCTCGATCGCAGTCAGCTGGAACTCGTCACCCAGTTCGGGATAGGCACGGCCCAGTTCGCGGGCGACGCGGCTGAAGGCGGCGTCGACGGTCAGGCCGGCCTCGGCGCAGATGACCAGCAGGTCGAGCGCGTCGGGCAGGCCCTTGCGGATCGCGGCGGAGCGCTTGGCGATCTTGTTGTCGATGAAGATGTCGGGCGCCTTGTAGGCGAGCAGCAGCGCGGCGGCGAAGGCCATGAAGCGCTTGGCACCACCCCATTCGGGATAGATGCCGACCGCATAGAGCAGGATCGCGGCGGTGCTGCCGATCACGATCGGCATGATCATGCGGCCAAAGATGACGGCGACGGCCCAGTCCTTGGACCGGATACCGGCCTGGGCCAGACGGATTTGCGCGTCCTTGAGCTGGTCGTCCTGCAGCACCTTGAGGCTGGTCAGGAAGGACCGCATCTGGTCGGTCGTCTGGTTCTTGTTGACGAGCTTGGCGCGACGCTTGGCGGTCGAGGCGGTGATGCCGGCCTTGAGCTGCTCACGGCGTTCGTTCAGCGCCTTGACCCGCTTGGCCATCGGATCGCGCACGGTCATCACGGCATAGAGCGCGTAGAGGGTGGCGAGCGTGGCCAGTGCGGCAAGCAGCGTGCCGAAATCGGTCGCGGTCATGCCGAACAGGGTGCCGGTGGGGGTAGGGGCGTCCATATCTCTATCCGTTCCCCGTCAAATCTCGAAGTTGATCATCTGCGCCATGATGAAGGCGCCGATGCCCATCCAGCAGAAGCCGCCAATGCCGACGACCTGCATGGTCGAGAGCCCGAAAATGCCCGCCGGATCGGGGGTGAAGAAGGGGCTCATATAGTTGAAGTTGATGTAGCAGATCATGCCGAACACCAGGAAAGGCAGGGCGCCGATAATATAGGCCGACGCCTTGGATTCCGACGACATGGCGCGGATCTTGAGCTTCATCTGGGCGCGCTGGCGCAGCACGGTGGCCAGGTTCTGCAGCGTTTCGGCGAGGTTGCCGCCGGTCTCGCGCTGGATCGCCAAAGTGATGACGAAGAACTGGAATTCCGGCGTGCCCAGGCGATCGGCGGTTTCCTGCAGCGCCTGGTCCATGCTCTTGCCGATCTTGATCCGTTCAGTGATCAGCTTGAATTCCTCGCCGACCGGGCCGGGGATTTCGGTTGATACGATGCCCAGCGTCTCGCCGACCGGCAGGCCCGAGCGCAGGCCACGGGTCAGCAGTTCGAGCGCGTCGGGAAATTTGGCGGTGAACTGGTTGATCCGCTTCTTGATCAGTCGGCCGATCCAGAGATGTGGCAGGCCGAGCCCGGCCGCCAGCCCGACCATCAGGGCAAGCAGGAAGGGAAAACCGCGCATCAGCAGGAACAGGGTGGTCAGCAGGAAGACCACCGCGCAGGACGTCATATATTGGCTGAGCGTCCATTTCTTGCCGGTCATGCGGATGCGCTTGGCCAGATTTTCCGGATTGGGGATCAGCGAAACCAGCATCTTGGCTTCGGTGCCGGTTGCCCGGTTGGAAATGGCCTTGCGCATGCGCGCTTCCATCATCGCCTCGGTGGAATCGCTGTGGCGGCCACGGATCAGCGCGACCCGGCGTTTCTGCGCCTTGTCGGGCGAGGGGCCGGCAAAGGCAACCACGACCAGGCCAAGCATGGTCGCGATCAGCACCAAGATCAGAAGGAAATTGCCGTCCATTGCTCGCCCGTTCCCCGTGCGTGAATATGACTGTGCGCCGCCGCCCTAGAGCGGCCCGCGCTTCAGCCTTCCAGTGCCGTCGCCTTGTCCTTGCGGCGCGACGGGATCATGTTCTTGAAGTCGCCGATCTTGCCGAGCAGGGAGTCCCCCTTCTTGGCTGCGGACTTGCCGCCCGCATTGTCGGCTTCATCGCCGGCCAGGCCCATCACTTCGTCCAGCATCGCGGTACAGGCGGCGCCGACCTTGCTGCCCTTGGCGGTTTCCGCCAGCGTCTTGCCGAGCTTGGCCGCCTGGGCACCGATGCGCAGGTCGAACGGCACGATGACATCGACCTTGCGTTCGATCGACTGTTCGAAATCCTTGCGGCTGATTTCAGGCGCGCCAGGATGAACGCGATTGGCGACCACCAGAACGCGCGTCTGCGGCGCGTTCGACCGGAGCCAGGAGAGGATGCGGATCGAGTCCCGCGCCGCCGCCAGGCTGAGTTCCGTCACCACGACGGCCACGTTCACGTCAGTCATCAGGTGGGTATGCTGGATCAACATGTTGCGCGGCAGGTCGATGATGCTGCATTCGAACGCCTGACGGAACTCCTCCAGCAACTGGTAGAATGCGCCGCCATCGGTCATCATCGGCTGGTTGATCGGCGCTTCAGCCGACAGGATCGCCAGCATGTCGCTGGCGCGAACCATGGCGCGTTCGATGAACAGGCCGTCGATGCGGCTGGGATTTTCGATCGCGTCAGTGAGGCCGCGCCCCGGTTCCAGGTCCATCGCCAGCGCATTGGTGCCGAAATGGATGTCGAGGTCGAGCAGGGCGGTCGGGCGCTTCTTCTTCTCGCTCAGCATCCAGGCGAGTGAGGTCGCCATGCTGGAGGCGCCGACGCCGCCGCGCGTGCCGATGACGGCGACGGTCATGTGCGGACGTTCTGGGCCAGCGTCACGCGGGGCGAGGAAGACGGCCTGGGCCTGGGCCAGCGCATCGCGCAACTGATCGGCGCCAAAGGGCTTGAGCAGATAATCCTGGATGCCGCTGGCGACGAGGTCGCGATAGAGGCGTACGTCATTGACCTGGCCCGCCGCGATCACGACGGTGCCGGGTTCGCAGACTTCGGCCAGGCTGTTGATGTCGTTCAGCGGATCGCCGCTTTCCGACATGTCGACGAACAGGATCTGCGGGCTGGCGGTGATCGACAGGCTCTGCACCGCGTTGCGCATGCCGCCCTTGTTCACCTTTTCCGGTGCCCAGCCCATTTCGGACGCGACCGCACGCAGCAGGTCGAAGCTGTGATCGTCGCAGACGAAGGCGTGGAAGGGGTCGCGCTGGCCCACGGAACCATGTTTCCAGGGTGCGTTCATCTTACTGGCCTCCGTTCGAGAGCTGCTTGAGGTCGCCCGAGCCGGTCGGCGCCTTGTCGCGATAGGTGGAAATGGCGCGGTTCGACGTCGCGGTGCGCAATTCGCTGTCCGTGCTCTGGCCACGAACCAGATCTTCGGGATCGGCAACCATTGCCGCCAGATTGCTGTTCACGCCGCAGCCGAAATTGGACGACGCGCCCAGGCTCATCGGCGTTTCGGCCTTGTTCGACCAGTCGGGGCAGCCGGGAACCGACGCGGTGGTGCGGCGGACGACCAGACGGATGGTGCCTTCGGGGGCGGAGCCGGCGGCGGCCGAACTATCCTGGCCCAGCAGCATGCCATGGCGAGCGACGACATTGGCGATGTCTTCGCCAAGGTCGGGGCTGTAATAGCCCGCATCGGTCACGATCGCGACCCGATCACCATAACCGAGCTTGATCGTGGCGAACCAGTCATCGAGGCGCGCGGCTTCGGCGGGTGCCAGGCGAGCGCCGCCGGCCTGCACGTCGAAGGTGTAGCTGGTATAGCTGACGACCGGCTGGTGGACCGAGTCCACGCCGCGATTGGTGGTGTCGGTCGAGCAGGCCGCGAGCGGCAGCGCCAGAAGGGCCAGGGTGCCGAGGCGGACGATGCTCTTGTAGGACTTGGAAGTCATGTCTTTCGTCCTTCCGTCAGAAGCTGAAGCCGGGGGTCGCGCCGCCCGACTTGCCGGAGGAGCGGCTTTCTTCGCGGGCCGCGAGGGCGGGCGCGGCGATCGATGCCTGCGGGCCGGGCGTGGGCGCGACGGGCGAACCGGGCGCACGGGTCGGCATATTGGGCAGGGCGCCGCTGACGCCGTCATGAGTTTGTTCAAGGAACAGGCCCTGGCCGACATTGGCATTGCGGAAGCCGTCGGTCGGCAGGCGGATGTCGGACGCGTTGACCGGCTTCACCAGATAGGGGGTGACGACGATCACCAGTTCGGTCTCGCTCCGCTGGAAGCTGCGCGACTTGAACAGGCTGCCCAGGATCGGGACATTGCCCAGGCCCGGCACCTTGTTGATCGTGTTGCCGGTTTCATTGTTGAGCAGGCCCGCGATCATGAAGCCCTGACCCGAGCCCAGTTCCACCGTGGTTTCGGCGGTGCGGCTCTTGAGCGCAGGAACGGAGCTGTTCACGCTGAAGTCGAGGCTCGACACGGTCGGCCGGACGCGCAGCGAGATGCGGCCATCGGCCAGCACGGTCGGGGTGAAGGCCAGTTGCACGCCATATTGCTTGAACTGGATGCTGTTGCCCGACGACGGGCCGTTATTGACCGTGTAGGGATATTCGCCACCGGCCAGGAAGCTGGCGGTTTCGCCCGACAGCGCGGTCAGGTTCGGCTGCGCCAGGGTGGTCGCGAGACCGCTGGATTCGGCGAGATCAAGCGCACCAGCAATGTCCATGCCGAACAGGCGGGCAACGCCGCCGAGGCTGTAGGAGCCATCGCTAGGGGTGGAGAATGCCCATTCGGCAGGCTTGGTGATCAACCCGGTGGTCGTATCAATTTCCGGCTTGGTGTAGGTCGAGAAAGCCCGGCCGCCGCCACCAATGAAGCCCAGATTGCCGCCGCTGCGGTCGGCGCTGGCGAAGTTGGTGCCGATCTTGTGGCCGACATCCTTGCTGACTTCGGCGATCTTGACCTGCAGCATGACCTGAAGCGGGGTCGCCATCAGCAGGCGGCTGACGACGGTCGTTTCCTTGCCGACAAAGGCCTGGGTCAGGCGTTCGGCCTCGGCCGCGTCTTCGGGCGCCTTGATCGTGCCGGTCAGCAGCACCATGCCGTTCATCTTGTTGACGGCGATGTTGGCACCCGGCATCGCCAGGCGCAGCATGTCGTCGATGGTGGTCAGGTTGTTGCCGACGCGCACTGTGCCGGAAAACAGCACCTTGCCGTTGCCGGCCGTCACGAAGACGGTGGTTTCCCCCGGCTTCTTGGCGATCAGGTAAAGCTGGTTGTTCGAGCGGACATGGACATCGACGACATCGGGATTGGCGATGACGACATCGGACATCTTGGCCGGCAGGTTGACGACCTTGCTGCCGCCGACCGACATCAGGATCGCATTGTCCTGATCGGCCGCAGGGGCGGCATTGAGGGCCGTGGTGGGCGCCGCGACGGCGGCCAGGGCCAGGCCGAGCGCGATCGCCGGGGCGGCGAGCGGACGAGCCGCCTTGTGCCGCGCGAGCATCTGGTAAGCGTTCATCTTACTTCCCCCCGACCGGAACTTCGGTCACACTGGTGCCGCGGGCGATGCGGACGGTCGGCCCCTTGAAGACGGCCGTGCCGACCGGCGCGCCACCCGGCGCGGCCATGGCGGGCATGGCCGCATCAGGCTTGGCCGGGACGCTGCTGCGCTGGTAGCGCGACACGTCCGCACCCGTGGAATAGGTGGAGCCGCGATCGACCGGACGGGCCGCGATCTTGGCAATGATCGACTTTTCCGAACCCGGATTGGTGCCATCGGGCAGGTCGACGTCCGAGCCGGCAATGGCGGCGTCGAGATCCGACGCGGTGTCGGCGATCGAACGCAGCGACAGCGACAGCGAGCCGATGGTCTGCGACACGGCGATCTTTTCCGCAATCTTGGGCGTCACTTCGAGCGTGACGTTGGAGTAGGTCTGGACGACCGGTTTGCCATCGGGGCCGAGCGCATCGGTGCGCTGGTCGGTGGCGAGCACGCGCAGGTTGCGCAGGATCGTTTCCGAGACCTTGAGCGGAGCGCCATCGCCGCCGCCCGAGACCGTCTGGGTCAGCACCAGGTCGATGCGGTCGCCAGGGAAGACGAAGCCGGCAACCGCATTCTGGGCCGAGACCGGCACGGTGACGGCGCGCATACCCGGACCGAGCGCGGCGGCCAGGAAGCCGCGGTCACCCGGACGGATAACGGCGCCCTGGGTCAGCGGCTGGCCAGCGGTGATCGCATTGCGCACGACGCTGCCTGCAAGCTTGAGCGGATCGGCCTGGCCCTTGAGATAATAGGCCGCCTCGATCAGATCCTTGGGCCAGGGCTGGAAGCGGAAGCTTTCCGCGTCCAGGATGGTCCCCACCGGCAGGGCCTTGGTCGCCACCAGAACATGCGGCTGGTCCGCCTCGTTCGGCATTGCGGCCGCGTTCACCTGCGGCGTAGATGAAGAACTCAGCATGCTGCGCGCAAGCAAGGCTGTAGTGACCGCTATGATTAGCGCCCCCACCAGCAGCACGATCTTCTTAGCATCCATGACGAAACTCGCCTTTCTCAAATGGGCGGCCTGCCCCCAGGGGCCCAATCATCACGCAAATTGGTTAAGATATCGTTCGCCAAGTAACCAAAGGGCGGCGATCGATATGGCTACGCCGTAGGGTATTTCGGGTTGGCCCTGTTTCCGGCGGAGACGATGGTGGATCACCGTGACGATCGTCACGGCCCCGCCCAGAATCGCCATCAGCATCAACAGGGTCAGCACCGCCTGCCACGGAAACCACAGCGCCAGCGCGCCAAGCAGCTTCACATCGCCCCCGCCCATCATGCCGAACGCGAACAGCGCGGCGAACAGGACGAAGACCAGCAGGCCGACCAGCAACTGCACCGCCATGCCCGGCCAGAGCGGCAAGCCGCAGGCGATCCACCATAGTGGCGCCAGGGCGGCGACGCCCAGGTTCAGCCGGTTGGAGATGATGCGCGCGCGCAGGTCCGTGATCGCGGCTGCGATCAGCAGAATGCCCAGTGCGGCGATCAGCGCCAGTCTGAAATATTCCCCCAACATGAGGGTCAGGCACTAGACCATATGGCTTACCAAACCGTAACCATGGCCCATGGATTCGCCGATCTTCCCGTCGCCCGCCCTTGACCGTCGCGCCTGGCCAATGGGTGGCCAGCTCGATTATTGGCAGGCCCCCGACGGCTGGCCGATCCGCCGCTATCGGCTGGGCGCTGGCACCCGTGGCCGGATGCTCATCCTCAACGGTCGCGGCGATATGATCGAGAAATATCTGGAGGTGATCCACCACTGGGCGCAGCGGGGCTGGGCGGTGACCAGCTTCGACTGGCGGGGGCAGGGCGGATCGGGCCGGCTGACGGATGATCCGCTGTGCGGCCATATCGACGACTTCGCCCGGTGGATTGGCGATTTGCGCGCGCTTTCAAATGATTGGCGCGCGGAGGGCAGCGGTCCGACGGTCATGCTGGGGCACAGCATGGGCGGGCATATGCTGCTGCGGGCGCTGGCCGAGGGGCTGCCCGAACCGGATGCGGCCGTGGCGGTGGCGCCGATGCTGGGGCTGCATACAGCCCCGCTGCCGCGCTGGCTGGCGGTGGCGATCGCCAATGTCATGTGCGCGATCGGGCAGGGGGAAAAGCGGGCCTGGACGCAGAAGGAAGAGAGCGAGCGGCAGCGTCAGATGCGGCAGAAGCGGCTGACCCATGATCCCGATCGCTATGCCGATGAAATCTGGTGGCGGGACCATAGCCGGGACATCGCGCTGGGGCCACCGAGCTGGAACTGGGTACGGCTGGCGCTCGAGTCGACTCAGGTGCTGGAGGCCGGAAATGGGCCGGAGCGAATCGCGACGCCGACCCTGGTCCTGGCCGCCTGTCGCGACCAGTTGGTATCGACGCCGGCGATCCGGCGGATCGCGGCGCGCTTGCCCGATGCCCGACTGCATGTCTATGGGCGCGAGGCCGCGCATGAAATCCTGCGCGAGCTCGACCCGGTGCGGCTCGATGCGCTGGGGCGGATCGACCGTTTCCTGGATGAGGTTGCCCGTTGAACAGGCCCGATATCGTGATTGTCGGTGGCGGGATTGCGGGCGCCAGCCTGGGCGCGGCGCTGGCGGAAACGGCACGGGTGCTGATCCTGGAGATGGAAGACAGCGCCGGCTATCATGCGACGGGGCGATCGGTCGCCTTCTGGGAAGAAACCTATGGCGGGCCGGTGGTCCAGCCGCTGACCACGGCTTCGGGCAGGCTGCTGGAGTCGCCGGATCCCGATTTCTTCGATGGTTCCTTTTTGTCGCCGCGCCGCACGCTGCATATCGGGCGGGCGGGGGATGAGGGGCTGCGCGACGCGCTGCTGGCTGATTTTGCCGGGGCGGTCGAATTGCAGCCGGTGGCGCCGGCGAGCCTGGTGCCGGGGTTGCGGCCCGAATGGGTGCTGGGCGTGCTGGAACCGAGTTGCCGCGACATCGATGTCGCGGCGCTGCATCAGGCCTATCTGGGCCGGTTCCGCAAGCTGGGCGGCGAAATGCGGCTGGGGGCCAGGCTGGAGCACGCGGAACGACAAGGCGATGGCTGGCGGATCGAGACCGGTGACGGGCCGATCGAATGCGGCCTGCTGGTCAATGCCGCCGGGGCTTGGGCGGACGATGTCGCTATGGCCTGCGGTGTCGCGCCGGTCGGCATCGCGCCCTATCGCCGGACGGTGGTGCAGTTGCGGCTGGAGGATATGCCGGCCGACGAGATGCCGCTGGTGATGGACATGCAGGGCGGCTTCTATTTCAAGCCCGAGGGGCAGGGGCGGATCTGGCTGACGCCGCATGACGAGGTCGCCTCGCCCCCCTGCGATGCCGCGCCCGAGGAACTGGCGATCGCGCAGGCCATCGACCGGTTCCAGGCGGCGGTCGACTGGCGGATCGCGGCGGTCGAGCGCAAATGGGCCGGCCTGCGCAGCTTCGCGCCGGACCGGGTGCCGGTCTATGGCTTCGAGCCGGCGGTCGAGGGTTTCTTCTGGTTTGCCGGGCAGGGCGGTTTCGGCATCCAGACCGCGCCGGCGGCGGCGCTGCTGGGGGCCAGCCTGTTGACCGGCGCGGCCATGCCGCAGGCGATTGCCAGCCTCGATATCGCTGCTTATGCTCCCGAACGGTTTCGATAGCGCAACCAGCAGGAGAGCATGATGGCGCACAAGTTCGTGATCGAAAAGAACAAGGCCGGCGAGTTCGTGGCCAAGTTCAAATATAATGCCGAGATCATCTTCTGGACCGAGGGCTACAGCTCCAAGGCGAGCGCGAAGAATGCGATCGAGTCGATCCTGAAGAACGGCCCCGGCGCGCCGATCGAAGAAGCCGAATAAGCTGCACGGTGCGGGGAGGGTGACCTCCCCGTCCGTCCCTATTTGCGGAAGCTTTCCGCCGCGGCGCAGGCCAGCGCGTCGGCCCGCTCATTTTCCGGGTGGCCGGCATGGCCCTTGACCCATTGCCATGTCAGCTTGTGCCGGGCGGCGGCCTTCACCAGTTCCTGCCAGATCTCGACATTCTTGACCGGCTTGTTGTCGGCGGTCTTCCAGCCGCGCTTCTGCCAGCCGAAGATCCATTTGGTGATGCCGTCCATCACATATTTGCTGTCGGTGTAGAGCGTCACCTGGCACGGCTTCTTGAGCGTGTTGAGCGCCTCGACCGCGGCCATCATCTCCATGCGGTTGTTGGTGGTCATCGCCTCGCCGCCGGAGATTTCCTTCTCCTGGTCGCCAAAGCGCAGCACCGCGCCCCAGCCGCCGGGGCCGGGATTGCCCTTGCACGCGCCATCGGTGAAGATCTGGACTTGGGGCAGGTCGCTCATGCGCCGAGCAGCTCCGCCGGGTCGGCCTTGGCGTAGAAATCCATGCGGCGCAGATAGGCGAGCGGATCCTTGCGCGTCACCAGCGCGTCGGCAGGCGTGTTGATCCAGTCATAGGCGCGGGTCAGCAGGAAGCGCAGCGCTGCGCCGCGGCACAGGATCGGGAAGGCGGCGCGTTCCGCGTCGGTCAGGCCATGGGCGGCGGCATAGCCTGCGCCGATCGCGGCCGCGCGGTCGCCAAACCAGGTGGCGCCGTCATTGCTGAAGCACCAGGCGCTGTGGGTGACGGCCAGGTCATAGGCGCGAATGTCGGTGCAGCTGAAATAGAAGTCGATGAGGCCGGTGACTTCATCGCCCAGCATCAGGACATTGTCCGGGAACAGGTCGGCATGGATCACCGAACGGGGCAGGTCGGCGGGCCAATGGGCGTCGAGAAAGGCCAGTTCCTCCGCCACGCGGGCGCCAAGGCCCGGCGCGATCTGGTCGAAATCATCGCCACACTTGGCCGCCAGCGCGTGCCAGCCATCCTTGTCGAGCGCATTGCGCCGTTCGCCGGCAAAACCCTGTGCCGCCTTGTGCAGTTCGCCCAGCGCCACGCCGCAGGCGCGCGCCTGGGGCGGGGTCGGTTCGGTCACCGATATGCCGGTCAGGAACTCGATCAGGCAGGCCGGGCGCCCGCCCAGCTGTTGCAGCCGCTTGCCATCGGTGTCGGCGATGAAGCGCGGCACCAGACAGCCGCGCGCACCGAGATGGTCGAGCAGGTCCATGAAGAAGGGCAGGTCCGCCTCATCCACCCGCTTTTCATAGAGGGTCAGGATATAGCGGTGACCGTTGCCGTCGGCGCCAGTGGTTTCGAGCAGATAATTGCTGTTTTCCACGCCTTCAGCGATGCCCTTGGCGGACACCAGCCGGCCGGCATCATAGCGGGTGAGGAAGGCGTCAATCTCTTCGGCGGGAACGTGCGTATAAACGGCCATGGGGGTTATGCGACCTCCAGTCCGCGCGGCAGCTTGAAGGATATCGTCTCCTGCGCCGTTTCCACTTGCTCCTCGGTGACGACGAAGCGCTCGGCGATCCGGTCGACGACTTCGCGCACCAGTATTTCGGGCGCGGAGGCACCGGCGGTGAGGCCCAGCGTCGTTACCCCCTCCAGCCAGGCAAAGTCGATCTCGTCGGCGCGCTGGATCAGGCGCGCGGGGGTGCCCTCGCGCTCGGCGACCTCGACCAGGCGCAGCGAGTTGGAACTGTTGGGCGCGCCGATCACATAGACGGCGTCACAGCGGGCGGCGATCGCCTTGACCGCCGTCTGGCGGTTCGACGTCGCATAACAGATATCCTCGCCCTTGGGCGCGATGATCGAGGGGAAGCGGCGCTCCAGCGTGGCGACGATCGCGGCGGTGTCGTCGACCGACAGGGTGGTCTGGGTCAGGAAGGCGAGGTTGTCGGCGTCGGCGGGCGCCAGCGCCTCGGCATCCTCGACCGTCTCGATCAGCGTCATCGTGCCGTCGGGCACCTGGCCGAAGGTGCCGATCACCTCCGGATGGCCCTTGTGGCCGATGAACAATATGTGGCGGCCGGCGGTCACCATGCGTTCGGCCTGGCGATGCACCTTGCTGACCAGCGGGCAGGTTGCGTCGAGATAGTCGAGGCCGCGCTCCTCCGCCTTGGCCGGCACCGCCTTGGGCACGCCATGGGCGGAAAAGACGACCGGCACGCCGTCGGGCACCTGGTCCAGTTCCTCGACGAAGATCGCGCCCTTGGCCTTCAGGCTGTCGACCACGAACTTGTTGTGGACGATTTCATGGCGGACATAGACCGGCGCGCCATATTTCTCGATCGCGCGCTCGACGATGATGATGGCGCGGTCGACACCGGCGCAGAAGCCGCGCGGGGCAGCGATCAACAGGGTCATCGGCGGGCGAGGGGCGGGGCTCTGCGTCATGGGCGCGGCTTAGGGCAATGTCGCGCCCGAAGGAAGGGCCAACGCAAATCACCGCGCTTTGTGTTGCGTGGGCGGCGGGGGATGGATAAGGAAGCCGGACGCCTCTGTCCAAGGGGCATGCTGAGGAATTGCTGCCTGTGACATTGTCCCGAATTGCGTTGACCGGAATGCTCGCCCTTGCCCTTGCCGGCTGTTCTCGCCGGGGGGAAATCGACCCGACGGGCGGTATCGTCACGGTGCGTTCGGCTTGCCCGGTGGCTGCAATCCCGGCCTATACCGGCGACGTGACCCTGTTCAATCCGGCCCAGAGCCGCGATGCCTCCGCGATCGACGTGGTGGCGAACATCACCGATCTGCGCTCGACCTGTTCGGATGGCGCCCAGCTTTATACCCAGGCGACCTTCGTGGTGAATGCGCGTCGCAACGACGCCAGCGCCGCGCGCCAGGTGACCTTGCCCTATTTCTCGGCGATCGTGCGGGGCGGTAGTGCCGTCGTCGCCAAGCGGATCGGCCAGGTGACGCTGAACTTCGCGCCGGGCGAATATCGCGCGACCGCGACCGCCACGGCTGGCTCCTATGTCGACAAGGCATCGGCCACGCTGCCGCCGGAAATTCAGCAGAAGATCACGCAGAAGCGCAAGGCAGGCGATGCGGATGCCGCGATCGACCCCTTCGCCCAGCCGGACGTCAAGGCGGCGCTGCAGCGAACCAGCTTCGAGCTGCTCGTGGGTTTCAACCTGACCCAGGATCAGCTCAAATATAACGCGACCCGTTAAGCCCGTTGATTTGTTTCCGTTCGGGCTGAGCGAAGTCGAAGCCCGCCACTGAGCGAAGCGAAGTGCTTCACTCCGTTCAGCCTGGCCCTTCGACTTCGCTCAGGGCGAACGGAGTTGAAGGAAATGCCCGTGTCCCTTTACACCCGTTTCACTGCCCATCTCGATGCCGTGCTCGACGCGCTGGAGGCTGAAGGCACGCTGCCCGCCGGCCTCAACCGCAAGCCGGTGACGGTGGAGCCGCCGCGCGACCCCAGCCATGGCGACCTGGCCACCAACGCCGCGATGGTGCTGGCCAAGCCCGCCGGCACCAATCCGCGCGCGCTGGCCGACGCGATCGTGACCAAGCTGCAGGCGCTGGACGAGGTCGAGGCGGCCAGCATCGCCGGCCCCGGCTTCATCAACCTGACCCTGACCGACCCGACCTGGCGGGCGGAGCTGGCGGCGATCCATGCCGAAGCGGCCGATTATGGCCGGTCCGATTTCGGCGCGGGCACGACCGTGAACGTCGAATATGTCTCGGCCAACCCCACCGGTCCCATGCATATGGGTCATTGCCGCGGCGCGGTGGTCGGCGATGCGCTCGCCACCCTGCTGGAATATGCCGGGCACAAGGTGATCCGCGAATATTATATCAATGATGCGGGCGGCCAGGTCGATGTGCTCGCCCGTTCCGCGCATGTCCGCTACCGCGAAGCGCTGGGCGAGGATGTCGGCGCGATCCCCGAGGGGCTTTATCCGGGCGATTATCTTGTGCCGGTGGGTCAGGCGCTGGCCGCCGAATATGGCGACAGGTTCGTCGGTGCGCCCGAGGGCGACTGGCTGGTCCTGTTCCGCACCTTTGCCGTGGCGAAGATGATGGACATGATCCGCAGCGATCTCGCGCTGCTGGGCATCCACCACGACATCTTCTCGTCGGAGGCCGAACTGCAGGCGGCGGGCAAGCCGGCCGAGGCCGAGGCCTGGCTGCGTGCCCATGACCTGGTCTATGACGGCGTGCTGGAAGCGCCCAAGGGTGAACTGCCCGACGATTGGGAGCCGGTGGAACTGCCGCTGTTCCGTTCGACCAGGTTCGGCGACGACCAGGATCGGCCGATCAAGAAGTCGAATGGCAGCTGGACCTATTTCGGTGCCGACATGGCCTATCATTTCCAGAAGGCCCAGACCGCCGATCAGCTGATCGACATATGGGGCGCTGACCATGCCGGCACGGTGAAGCGCATCCAGGCCGCCGTCGCCGCCCTGACCGAGGGCAAGGCGCGGTTCGACGTGAAGCTGATCCAGATGGTCCGCCTGCTGCGCGACGGCGAGCCGGTAAAGATGTCGAAGCGCGCCGGCAATTTCGTCACGCTGGCCGATGTCGTGCGCGAAGTGGGCAAGGATGTCGTCCGCTTCACCATGCTGACGCGCAAGGCCGATGCCCAGATGGACTTCGACTTCGCCAAGGTGGTGGAAGCCTCGAAGGACAATCCGGTCTTCTATGTGCAATATGCCCATGCCCGCATTTCCTCGCTCGGCCGTCGTGCAGAGGAGGCCGGGATCGACCTTCCCGCGCCCGACCTGTCCCTGCTTGGGACGGCGGAGCTGAACCTGGTGAAGCTGGCGGCACAGTTCCCGCGCGTCGTCGAAGGATCGGCGCAGGCTCGTGAACCGCATCGTATTGCCTTCTATCTCAATGACTTGGCTTCGGCATTCCATGGCTGGTGGAATATGGGCAATGATGATCCGCGCGCGCGCGTCGTGCTGGCGGACGATCCGGCGCTCACCTCGGCCCGGCTTTTCTTGAGCCGCGGAATCGGGCAGATCATCCGCAACGGCCTTGCCCTGATGGGCGTGGTCGCGCTGACCGAAATGCAGTGAGCCGAGCGGAGTTTCGATAATGGGTGACTATGCACGCGGGCGACTTGACCTCGATGACGAGGATCGGCTGCCCTGGCTGGAACCTGCGCTCGACGAGGCGGATGAGGAGCGGATTTCGCCGCTGCGCCTACTCGGCCTCATCATCCTGGGGCTGGCCCTGATTGGTGCGGTGGTCGCGGGCGTATGGTGGATGCAGAACCGCACCGGCGGTGGCGCGGGCGAGGGGCAACTGATCGCCGCGCCGCAGGGCGACTACAAGATCGCTGCCAAGGAAGCGGACGCCAAGAAGTTCCAGGGCGAGGGCGATGCCAGCTTCGCCGCGAGCGAGGGCGTGGCCCGCGATGGCCAGATCGACCCGAGCCGCGTGCCCGAAGCACCGATCACCCCGACCGGCGCTGCCCCCGCAGGCACCAAGCCCGCTGTTCCGGCCAAGCCCGCGCAGAGCGTCACCGCCAAGGTCGAGGATGAGACCAGAGCTGCGCCCAAGGCAGCCGCGCCCAAGGCAGCCGGCAGCGGCGTCATCCAGCTGGGCGCCTATGGCAGCGCGTCGGGCGCCAAGGATGCCTGGGGCCGCCTGTCGAAGCGCTTTGCCTATCTCGCGCCGCTCGCCATGTCGGTCGAGCCGGCCGAAGTGGGCGGCAGCACCGTCTATCGTCTGCGCGCCAGCGCCGGCGGGCAGGCGGGCACCGTTTGCGGCAAGCTGAAGGTCGCGGGCGAAAGCTGCATCATCGTCAATTGACCCAAACAGGGCGCGGGCGTCGACAGCCCGCGCCTTAGTCATTAGCATCGGCGTCATGAAACCCGTCATCTTCGGCCTATCCGGCGAAACCCTGACCGCCGACGAGCGCGCCTTCTTTGCCGAGGCGCAGCCGGCCGGCTATATCTTGTTCAAGCGCAACATCGCCGATCGCGCGCAGGTGCGGGCGCTGACCGACGAGTTGCGCGCGCTGCACGGGCGCGACGACCTGCTGATCATGATCGATCAGGAGGGCGGCCGGGTCGCGCGGATGCAGGCGCCGGTCTGGCCCAGCTTTCCCGCCGGCGCGGTGTTCGACCGCCTTTATGACATTGCGCCGTCCAGCGCGATCGCGGCGGCGCGGGCCAATGCGCGGGCTCTGGCGCTGATGCTGGCGGAGGTCGGCATCACGGTCGATGCGTTGCCGCTGCTGGACGTGCGGCAGGCGGGCGCAAGCGACATCATGGGCGACCGGACGCTGGGTGCCGAGCCGATGCGCGTCGCGGCGCTTGGCCGCGCGGTGATCGAGGGGCTGGCCGACGGCAATGTCGTGGGCATCGTCAAGCATATGCCGGGCCATGGCCGCGCGCTGGTCGACAGCCATCTGGAACTGCCGGTCGTCCATGCCGGGACGGAGGAACTAGAAACCGATCTGGCGCCGTTCCGCGCGCTCAAGGACGCGCCGATGGGCATGACCGCCCATGTCGTCTACACCGCCTGGGATGCCGACCGGCCGGCCAGCCTGTCGCCGATCGTGATCGAGGAGATTATTCGCCAGCGCGTCGGTTTTGACGGGCTGCTGATGTCCGACGATCTCGACATGAAGGCGCTCAAGGGCTCGATTCCCGAACTGGCCGCCGGCGTGGTCGCGGCCGGGTGCGACCTGGCGCTCAATTGCTGGGGGCGGATGGACGATATGGTCGGCATCGCCAATCTGCTGCCGGAGATCAGGCCGGTTGCGCGGGCGCGGCTCGATCGGGCGATGGGCTCGGCCCATGTCGCCGACCTGCCGCCGTTCGAGCAGTTGCTGGCGACCCGCGACACGTTGCTGGCGCTGGTTCCGGCCTGATCGCGGACGCGGGGGCGATGGACGATCTCTTCACCGCCCCGGCCGCGACGCCCGCCGAGGTCTTGACCGTCAGCTTCGAAAGCTGGGAGGGGCCGCTCGACCTGTTGCTGGCGCTGGCGCGGACGCAGAAGGTCGACCTGCGCGAAATCTCCATTTTGGCGCTGGTCGAGCAATATCTGGCCTATGTCGATGGCGCGCGGCAGCTGAAGCTGGAACTGGCGGCCGACTATCTGGTGATGGCGGCTTGGCTCGCCTATCTCAAATCGGCGATGCTGCTGCCCAAGGAAGCGCAGCCCGAACCCAGTCCCGAGGAAATGGCGCTGCGGCTGCAATTGCGGCTGCAACGGCTGCACGCCATGCGCGAGGCCGGTGCGCGGCTGATGGCCGGCGATCGAATCGGGCGCGACGTGTTCGTCCGCCCCCAGCCCGAGGGGCTGCACATGGTGCGGCGGGCGAAGTGGAGCGCCAGCCTTTATGATCTGATCCAGGCCTATGGCCAGATCCGCGCGCGTAACCAGCCGGTGGTGCATATGGTCGCGGTGCGGCCGGTGATGACCCTGGACGAGGCGATCCAGCGGGTGAGCGCGCTGGTCGGGTCGGCGCTCGACTGGACGACCCTGGAATCCTTCCTGCCCGACGATCGCGATGGGCCGATGGCGAAGTCGGCGCTGGCCAGCAGCTTCGTGGCGATGCTGGAACTGGCCAAGCAGGGGCGGGTGGACATAAGGCAGGACGGAATATTCGAGCCGATCTATCTGCGGGCGGCGCTGTCGGGCGATCAATGGGAGCAGTTGCGGTGATCCGGGAGATGGATGATTTCGCGCGCGCGGTGGAGGCGGCCTTGTTCGCGTCGGAGGAGCCGCTGACGCCCGCCGAACTGCGCGCCCATGTCGGCGATGGCGGCGACCTGCCCGCGACGCTGGCCGGGCTGGCGCAGGATTATGCCGGGCGCGGCGTCAATCTGGTCGAGCGGGGCGGGCGCTGGCATTTCCAAACGGCGGCCGACCTGGCGCATATCCTGCGGCGGGAACGGGACGAGACGCGCAAACTGTCGCGCGCGGCGATGGAGACGCTGGCGATCATCGCCTATCATGAGCCGGTCAGCCGCGCGGAGATCGAGGCGATTCGCGGGGTTCAGGTGGCCAAGGGTACGCTGGATGTGCTGATGGAGGCCGGCTGGGTGCGTCCGGTGGGGCGGCGCGAAGTGCCGGGTCGCCCGCTCATCTATGCGACCAGCGTAGAGTTTCTGTCACATTTTGGCCTTAGCAGCCGCCGGGACTTGCCGGGTCTGGACGATTTGCGGGCTGCGGGGTTGCTGGATCCGGTGGATTTGGCGCTGGAGGGTCTGGGCGGTCAATCCGTTCTGGAAAAGGATGAGGAAGAGGCCTAGAAAGGCCTCCTTTCAGGAGTATGTGAAAATGGGTTCTTTCTCGCTGATGCACTGGGTGATCGTGCTCCTGGTCGTCATGCTGCTGTTCGGTGGCGGTCGGATTTCCGGCCTGATGGGTGACGTGGCCAAGGGCATCAAGAGCTTCAAGAAGGGCATGGCCGACGACGAGGACGACGCGACGCCGGCAAAGCCCGCGACCCGGATCGAGGGTCATCGCGTGCCCGAACAGGATGCGCCGAGCGCAACCGAAGAAAAGACCAAGGCCTGATCTCTAACGCAGGCTGGTAGTCGCGCATGTTTGGCATCGATTCGACCGAATTTCTGGTGATCGTGATCATTGCGGTGATCGTGATCGGCCCGAAGGATCTTCCGCGCGCGCTCTACAAGGTGGGGCAGATCGTGGGGAAGGCCCAGGGCATGGCCCGGCATTTCCGCACCGGCATTGATGCCATGGTGCGGGAAGTCGAGCTGGAAGAGCTGGAAAAGAAATGGGCCGAGCAGAATAAGCGCATCATGGCCGAGCATCCGCCCGAGACCCAGGTTCCCGAAACCCAGGTCATCGAGCATGGTTCGGCCATCGATGCGCCCGCTGCTTCGGCTGTAGACGACAAGCCGCCTTATGTGGCGGAAGCGCCGGCGGCCCCCGCTGTCGATGCGCCGCCCTATGTGGCGGAGGCCGCGCCGCCGCCGGTGGCGGACAAGCCGCCCTATGTCGCAGAAGAACCCGCTGCACCCAAGCAGGGAGATGCGGCGGCATGATCGGCGATATTGACGACAGCAAGGCGCCCTTGCTGGACCATCTGATCGAACTGCGCAGCCGCTTGCTCAAATGCGTGTACGCGCTCGCCATCACCGGGGCGATCTGCTTCTATTTTTCGGAGCAGCTCTTCGCGATCCTGGTGCATCCGCTCAAGGAAGCCTTTGGCGATGCCGGCGGCAAGCTGGTCTATACCAAGCTCTACGAAGCCTTTTTCGTGCAGATCAAGATCGCGCTGTTCGGCGCCTTCTGCCTGTCTTTTCCGATCATCGCCAACCAGCTCTGGGCGTTCGTCGCGCCGGGGCTGTATGCGAAGGAAAAGAAGGCGCTGCTGCCTTTCATCATCGCAACCCCCTTCCTGTTCGCACTGGGTGCGAGCCTCGCCTATTTCGTGGTGATGCCGACCGCCTTCCATTTCTTCCTGGGCTATCAGGGCAATGGCAGCGGGTTGCAGGTCGAGGCGCTGCCGAGCGCGGACAGCTATCTGGGCCTGGTGATGCAGTTCATCCTGGCCTTTGGCATCTGTTTCCTGTTGCCGGTGCTGCTGATGCTGCTCAACCGGGCCGGCTTCGTGTCGCGCGAGCAGCTGAAGGGGATGCGCCGCTACATGATCGTCGGCGCCTTCATCCTCGCCGCGGTGTTGACCCCGCCGGATGTGGTGTCGCAGCTGATGCTCGCCATCCCGCTGCTGCTGCTTTACGAAATCACGCTGGTCGCGATCTGGTTCACTGATCGCAGCCAGGCGAAACGCGCCGCTGCAGAGGCGGCGGCCGAGGAAGCGTCCGCATAAGAAAAGACCCGCGAGACGCGGGCCTTTTTCCATCTTTAGTTGGCCGACTTCTCGACGGCCTTGCCGGCGCTCTGCACGTCCCTGCCAGCGCCTTCCACCGTATTGCAGGCGGATACCAGCAGCGAGCCGGTGAGCAGCAGGGCGGTGACGATTGTCTTGGTCATCGATTTCTCCTTCCGAAATATCGGCCGACCGCATGGCGAGCCATATCGGTGACCGCTGGAGAACACGCCTGGAAGGGAAGGGTTCCGCCGGCTGGCGCTGGTTCGACGATGGGGAGGGCAGCCCGAAAAAGTCTGAGCCCGGAACGCGTCGGGGGGGGGATGATGCGTTCCGGGCTCATATTTTTTGGATAGCAAGAGCGGGGGGCAAAAGATTTGCTATCCGAAATGCAGAACGAGCGGCAAAGCGGGTGGTTCCCGATTTCCGCTCCTGATCGCGAATTTTAATTGCCCTTATTTTCAGGCGTTTCGCTGGTTGATCGGATATTAACCTAAAATAATCTCGCCAGACGAGCGCAAAAAGATGGTGCGGTTCAACCGAGCGGCCGGCCGCTGTTGCGATATTCGGGGCGGATCGTTGATTCCGGCAGATTGTCGATCGGCGCGGCAAGGGGGGGCGCGGGCGCGGGCTGCGTCGCCGGCGTGGAGGGCGCGACCGTCGGCAGGGGCCCATAGGCTGTTGCCGGTCCCGCGCTCATCAGTTCGACGGGCGACACCGGCTGGACCGGCCAGATCCGGCGGGCAGGGCCGGATATCAGTTCGCGCCCCGGATAGGCGTCGCCGAAGGCGGCGGGCGTGCCGTTGAAGCCCATGCCGCGATAGAAGATATGGGCGCCGATCACGGCAACCGGCTGCAGCGTGGCGGACCAGGCCGGGCGGACGGCCAGCGTATGATAATGGGTAGCAAGGCCCACCGGGGCATAGGGTTTGCCCGACAGCGCCTGCTGGGCGATGCCGCGCGCGCGGACCCAGGCGACCGCGTTGGGCAGGCGGGCCATGGCGCCATCGCAGCTGAAGGTGAACTGGCAGTGGAAGTCGGTGCGTTCCGATCCCTGATAGACGACGCCGCAGACGCTGTTGGGCCAGAGCGGGCTGCGCACGCGGTTCAATACCACCTGCGCGACGGCGCGCTGGCCCTCCTCCGGCTCGTTCCCGGCTTCATAATAGATGGCCGATGTCAGGCAGTTGAGCGCACGATAGCTGTCGGTTGGCGTGATGCCGCGAAAGATGGTCGCGGGGGCGGTCTTCACTTCGGCCAGGCCCATGACATGCGGGCTCTGGATGGTGAGCGCGCCGGGGACGGGATCGAAGGCGCCTTCGGCATAGAAGAAGGCCGAGCCGGGGAAATTGGCGCCCGCCTGCTCGGCCGGGTCGGGGCCATGATGATCCTCGGCCAGCATGTCGAGCGGCGCGGCGGTGATGAGATGCGGCACGACCAGCACGCCAAGCGCGAGCGCGCCCAGGCCGCCATGCCAGATCCATCGTTCCTGTTGCTGCGAAAGCCGCATCACCCTGCCGGTATCGAGCGGGCCTGATTGCCGCGCGGCCTTTCCATAGCCGATTTTCCTTTCCAATTCCTCCACGGAATCGGGCAGGCCCTGGATCGGGGGCGAGCGACCGGCGCGCAAAGCCGGAGCAAACCGGCTCTTTTCGTGGTGCAGCATTCCCTTGCTTGGCAAGCACGTATCGGCTCCGCTATGCGGGGTGCATGCTGCTCCAGAAAGATAGCCTCGCCCTGATCGGTAATACCCCGATGGTGCGCCTCGCCGGTCCGTCCGAAGCCACCGGATGCGATATCTACGCCAAGTGCGAATTCGCCAATCCCGGCGCGTCGGTGAAGGATCGCGCCGCCCTGTTCATCGTCAATGATGCCGAGGAGAAGGGGCTGCTGAAGCCCGGTGGCACGATCGTCGAGGGGACGGCCGGCAATACCGGCATCGGCCTGGCGCTGGTCGCCAATGCCAAGGGGTACAAGTCGATCATCGTCATGCCCGAGACGCAGAGCCGGGAAAAGATGGACACGCTGCGCGCGCTGGGCGCGGAACTGGTGACGGTGCCGGCGGCGCCCTATTCCAACCCCGGCCATTTCGTCCACACCTCGCGTCGTCTGGCGGAAGAGACGGAAGGCGCGATCTGGGCCAACCAGTTCGACAATATCGCCAATCGCAAGGCGCATATCGTCGGCACGGCCGAGGAAATCTGGACCCAGATGGAAGGCCGGATCGACGGCTTCATCTGTGCGGCCGGCACCGGCGGCACGATCGCCGGCGTGGGCCTTGGCCTCAAGGCGCATGACGAGAATATCGTCATCGGCCTCGCCGATCCCCATGGCGCGGCGCTCTATAATTATTATGCCCATGGCGAGTTGAAGGCGGAGGGCAATTCGGTCGCCGAAGGCATTGGCCAGGGGCGCATCACCGCCAATCTGGAAGGCGCGCCGATCGACACTCAGTTCCGCATTTCCGACGAGGAAGGGCTGGAATGGGTTCGCCGCCTGCTGGCCGAAGAAGGTCTGTGCCTGGGCTTGTCGTCGGGCATCAATGTCGCGGGTGCCGTTGCGCTCGCGAAACAGCTTGGGCCGGGCAAGAAAATCGTGACAATCCTGTGTGATACCGGCTTCCGCTATTTGTCGACCCTCTACAACCGGCAGTGGCTCGAATCGAAGGGCTTGACGATATTCCCCTGGCTCGCGCACAATTGACGGGCCGACACGGGTCGCGGCGGCATAAAATAGAGCATGTTCATGGCTGATCATTCCCGCCGACAGGAGGGGCTGCAGCGCGTTCAGATAGGGCTGACTGGCCTGGCAGGCGTTGTCCTGCTGGTCGGACTGGCCAATATCGTCATCGACAAGGCGCGGGTGGACGATATTGCGTCCGCGCCGCCGGCCGTGCCGACGATCGACGTCAATGCCGCTGTCGCTGCCACCATGCCCAAGGAACCGCTTGCCGAACTGGGCGTGCAGCCCGCGCAGGAAATGGCGCCGATCGTCCCCGATCTGCAACCCGATCCCAAGATCCGCAAGCCGATGGACCAGGAACCCGCGCCGCAGACGCCCTGACGGGCGATGATGCCGTTCGTTCGCTTTCTTTCCCAGTTGCTCACCCTGTTGCTGCCGGCGACGCTGATGCTGCTCGCCGGTCTGGCTGTCGCCTGGCGAACGGGGCAGGCGGACCCATGGTGCTGGGGCTGGCCGGCGCTGTTGCTGCTCGTGCCAACGGGGTGGTGGCTGGCGCGGCAGGACTTTCTGCATGCGCTGTGGGTGGGGCTGGGTGGTGCCGGGATGGCGCTGCTCTTCTGCGCCTTGGCCGCTGCACGCATGCCCGACCCCAGGGCCATGATCGGCTTGATATTGCTGGCCCTGATGGCAGCTGGCGGTGGCGCGCTCTTGTGGCGACGACGTTGGTTGCCGGCGCTCGCTGTAGTGATTGTGGCCCTGCTGCTGTTTGGCTTCGGGCCGGTCCGTCCCATTTCCTCCCGGCCTGATCGGCCGGTGCTCGCTGTCATCACGGCGCTGCCGCTCTTCTGGGAAGAGGGTGGGGCCGGGACAAGGCGGGACGCGCCGATCGTGACGCTGTTGCGCAGCCGGTTCGACGTGCGGCCGATCGATGATGTGCAGGCGTTGGCCGCATCCGGCGCGCCCGTGCTGCTGCTGGCGCAGTCCCGGCCGATGACGCCGCAGGCGCTGGTCGCGCTTGACCGCTGGGTCAGGGATGGCGGCCGGCTGCTGCTGTTCACCGATCCGCGCCTGCGCTGGCCCTCCGATCTGCCGCTGGGCGACCGGCGCCGGGCACCGATGGTCGGCACGCTCGGCCCTTTGCTGGCGCATTGGGGCGTGCAGGGCGGGGCGGTGCGCGACCGGGAAATGCGCCATTTCCTGCCCGATGGCCGGCTTTTGACGATGGTCGGGATGCAGCCCCTATCCTTGGAGGGGCAGGAGGGCGCTGTTCCGCTGCGGCTGCGGATCGGGCGCGGGGAGGCGCTGCTGCTGGGGGACGCGGACCTGATCGACGACCGGCTGTGGCTGGCCGATCCGGCGCGGCCGCTAGACCCGCGCGCCTGGAGCGCAGATACGCCGGCGCTGGTGGCGCAATGGCTGGGGGCGGAGATGCCGGATGGCCGCCGCTGGATGCGCGATGTCGCGGATGTCCGGCTGGGGCTGCGATCGGCGCTTCTGGCTGGGACAGGCTGGGCGATACTGGGTCTGATGCTGCTTCGCCGTCGTTCCGGCCGGAAGGATATGAGAACAAAAAGTGAAAATAAGCTGGTGAAAGGAGTAAAAAACGGTTAATCCCGTTTCTGACCGGCTTTTCCCAACTTCACCCAATATTTCCCTTTGCAGGCCGCCTCATGCTTGGTAGATATTCCAACATTGGGGTTAGTCAGGCTTTGCGAGAGTCTTGCGCCGGGAGTCGAAAACGCGATTCCGGTGACGGGAAGCCTGCGCCCTGCTTAAAAGGGGCGAATTTCCAGCGTGTCGGACGTCATTCTCTATTCGGGCAACGCGTTCAGCGTCGCGGACGGCAAGGGCCGTTTCGTGCTGCCCCTGGAGATGCGCCGCCAGGTGAAGCTGGCGAGCGGCGGCGAAAACCGCCTGTGCCTTTCGGTCCATATGGACAATGGCTGCGCCACCGGCTTCGGCCTGTCCCATAAGCTGTTCCTGTTCGAGGAAGTGAATGAGCTGGAGCGCGAGGCGCGCGCCGCCAATCGCCCCTTCAACGGCGATCTGGAGCGCGAGAATCGCCTGGGCACGATCGAGGATGTGAATTTCGACGAGGGTGGTCGCTTTTTCCTGCACCCCGATATCAAGGAAGAGGCCGGTATCACCGACGTTGTGTTCTTCTATGGCGTCGGCCGTTATTTCCAGATCTGGAAGCCTGAGGCGCTGGTCGAAAGCCCGGATCGCCCAGCGCTGATCCGCAACAAGGTGCGTCGCTGGCTGGAGCAGCGCGCAGCGGAGGGCGGCAAGTGAGCGCCGCGCAGCATATCCCCGTCCTCCTGACCGAAGTGCTCGATGCGCTCGCCATTGCCCCGGGCGAGCGGCATGTCGACGGCACCTTCGGCGCGGGCGGCTATTCCAGCGCCATGGCGGCCGCTGGCGCGCAGGTCTTCGCCTTTGATCGCGACCCCGATGCGATCCGGGAAGGGCAGGTGCTGGCCGATGAAAAGGGTATCACCCTGATCCCCGGCGAATTTTCGCGGATGGAGGAGTTGCTGGCCGAACGCGGTGTCAGCAGCGTGTCGGGTATCACGCTGGATATCGGCGTGTCGTCGATGCAGCTCGACCGGCCCGAGCGCGGCTTTTCCTTCCAGGCGGACGGTCCGCTCGACATGACGATGAGCCAGGGCGGCATGAGCGCGGCCGATTTCCTCAATACCGCCGCGGAAGAGGATATTGCCGACGTCATCTATCGCTATGGCGAGGAGCCGCGTTCGCGCCGGGTTGCCCGTGCGATCGTCGATGCGCGGCCGCTGGAGCGGACCGGGCAGCTTGCTGCCGTGGTGCGCCGGGCGCTGGGCTACAAGCCGCATGACAAGAAGGATCCCTCGACCCGCACCTTCCAGGCGATCCGCATCCATGTGAATCGCGAACTGGAGGAGCTGGAGCGCGCGCTCGAAGCGGCGGAAGCGCTGCTGGAGCCGGGCGGCCGCCTTGCGATCGTGACCTTCCACAGTCTGGAGGACCGCATCGTCAAGCAGTTCCTGCGCAAGCGCAGCGGCGGCGAGGCGGGCGGATCGCGCCACCTGCCCGAGAAGAAGGCCGAGGTTGCGCCTGCATTCGAAAAGCCCGCCAAGGCCGTCAAACCCGGCGAAACGGAACTGGCGCGCAATCCGCGTGCCCGTTCCGCCACCCTGCGCAGCGCCGTGCGGACCGGCGCCCCTGTTGCCAATGCCCATCGGAGTGCCCGGCCATGATCGCGGTCAAGAGATTGCAGAGCCTGATCTGGGTATTGCTGGTCGCGCTGGGCGCGCTCGGCGCCTATCTCGTCTCCTTGAAGGTCGCGACCGAGCGCAATGACGTGATGCGGGTGCGGATGCAGATTGCGCAGGCGCGCGGTGATATCCGCTATCTGGAAACCGAGTTCAGCGCGCGCGCCAGCATGCGCCAGCTGGAGCGGTGGAACCAGGACGACTTCATGTATGCGACGCCAACCGCCGGCCAGTATCTGGCGGGCGAACAGGCGCTGGCGCATCTGGATGGCGTTCAGCCCAACGGCCCGGACTATGTCGCCCCGCCGGTGATGGTGGCGATGGTCGAGACGCCGGCCGACCTGCCGTCCGCGCCGCAGGCCGCACCGGCCAGTCCAGCCGCCAGCCAGATCCGCAGCGATATCGCCGTGATCCGCGAGGCGCATGCTGCCGACAATGTCGAGAAGCTGGCCAAGCCCACCGCGCCGGTGAAGCTGGCCGAACAGCGTGCGAAGGCCGACGCGGACGTGTCGCGGCCCAATCCGGTCGCGCGCCGGGCCGAGCGCATGGCGATGCTGGATGCCAAGCTGCTGGACGACAGCACCATGGGTGATCTCAGCGCCCGTGCGGCGCGCGAGCGAAAGGGAGGTCGCTAATGGCCACGATCATCGTCCAGCCGGGCGGCGCCCGTGCCGGGCGGCAGCGGGTCAACCTGACGGCGATTGCGCATAATCGCCTGATGTTGCTGCTGATCCTGTTCATGGTCATTACTGCCGTGCTGATCCTGCGACTGACCTGGGTCGGCATTTTCGCGAGCGGCAACGGCAATGGCGATGGATTGTCGGGCTTCACCCCGGCGCGCGCGGACATTGTCGACCGCAATGGCGTGCCGCTGGCGCGGACCATGGACGCCTATTCGATCGCGGTGCGCCCGTCCAAGCTGATCGGTGATCCCGACGAACTGGCGCGCAAGCTGCACGAAATCTTCCCGGACGAGTCCGAAGCGGTGTTCGCCAAGAAGTTGAGGGGGCGCGGCTGGGCCTATCTGCGCCGCCGTGCGCTGCCCGAGGAAGTGGCGGCGGTGAATGCGCTGGGCGAGATCGGCATCGAATTTCCGCGCGAGAAGGAGCGGCTTTATCCGCAGCGCACGCTGGCCGCGCATGTGCTGGGCTTTGCCCCCAATGCTGAGGGCAAGGGCGGCATGGGCGTGGAGGCCGCATTCAACGATCGGATGATTGACCCGGCGCAGCGCAGCAAGCCCTTTGCCATGTCGATCGACAGCCGGGTGCAGGGCGCGCTGGAGAGCGAGCTTTATGCCCAACTGGTGCAGACGCGCGCCAAGGGCGCGGGCGGCATCATCATGGACGTCAATACCGGCGAAGTGATCGCGATGGCCTCGATCCCGGTGTTCGATCCCAACAAGCTCCAGAATTACGCTGGCAAGCGCTGCTCCGAATCGCCGCTCTGCAACCATATGGTGCAGGCCCGTTATGAGTTGGGATCGGCGTTCAAGCCGCTGTCGATCGCGGCCGCCATGGACGCTGGCGTCGTGACCTCGATGAGCAAGCGTTATGACGCGACTGCGCCGCTGGCAGTCGCGGGCTTCCGCATCAAGGACGACCACTCGCTCGGCCGCTGGATCAACGTACCGGAAATCCTGGTCCACAGCTCCAACATCGGCACCGCCCGGATCGCCGACGAAATGGGCGCCGCGCCGCTGCAGAAGCTGTTCCGGAACCTGGATTTCGACCAGCGCTCGCCGATCGAATTCAATGAACGCGCCAAGGGCATCTGGCCGTCCAGCTGGGGTCGCATCACCAGCATGACGACCTCTTATGGTCATGGTATCGCGGTGACCCCGCTGCATCTGGCGGCGGCCTATGCGGCGCTGGTCAATGGCGGCATCTGGCGCCCGGCGACGATCCGCAAGCTCAAGGCCGACGAAGTGCCCGAGGGGCGCCGGGTCTTTTCCGCCGCGACCAGTGCGCGCATGCGCCAGCTGTTGCGGATGATCGTGTCGGCGGGTACAGGGCGTAGCGCCGACGCCAAGGGATTCCGGGTGGGCGGCAAGACGGGTTCCGCTGAAAAGCCCCAGGAAGGGCGCTACAACAAGACTTCGCTGGTGACGACTTTCGCTTCCGCCTTCCCGATGGACAATCCCCGCTATGTGGTTCTCGTCACGATGGACGAGGCGACGGGCCAATATGGCCTGCGTACCGCTGCATGGACGGCTGCGCCGGTGGTGAAGCGGGTGGTGGAGCGCACCGGGCCGATGCTTGGCGTGATGCCGGACGAGCGGCGGGACGTGGATATTTCGGATTTGATGCCGCTGTTGCACGGCGACAAGGAGACAGAGTGATGCGCCTCGGGTCGCTAATCGAGGAGCTGGGCGTCGAGGTCGCCAAATCGGCAAATGTCGACGGCGGCCTCGACACGTCCGTGACGGGTTTCGCCATCGACAATCGCAAGGTTGCGCCGGGCACCATCTTCGGTGCCTTTCAGGGCCTGCGCGTCAATGGCGAGGATTTTATTGCCGACGCGGTGAAGGCCGGTGCGGTCGCGATCGTCGCCCGGCCGGAGGCGAAGGTCGAGGGCGCGGTGCATATCGCCGACGCCAATCCCCGCCGCCTGTTCGCGCAACTGGCCGCGCGCTATTTCGCGCCATTCCCGGATGTGACCGTCGCCGTCACCGGCACCAATGGCAAGACCAGCACGGTCGAACTGGCGCGCCAGCTGTGGCGCATGCTCGGCCACAAGTCGGCCTCGATCGGGACGCTGGGCGTCACCACCTCGGTCGATCAGGTGTCGACCGGCCTCACCACGCCCGACATCGTCACCTTCCTTGCCAACATGTCGGGTCTCAAGCGCGAGGGCATCACCCATGCCGCGTTTGAGGCGTCGAGCCATGGCCTCGACCAGTATCGCACCGAGGGGCTGCCGATTGCGGCCGGCGCCTTCACCAACCTGTCGCGCGATCATCTCGATTATCATGGCGACATGGACAGCTATTTCGACGCCAAGATGCGCCTGTTCGACGAAGTCGTGGGCGATAGCGGCGCGGCCGTCATCTGGGCCGACGATGAATGGTCGGACAAGGCGATCGAGCGGGCTACGAAGCGGGGGCTTCGTGTGCTGAGCGTCGGGGTGCAGGGGCAGGCATTGCGTCTTGCCAACCGCACCCCGACCCAGTTGGGCCAGACGCTGGAGATCGAAGCCGATGGCAAGCTCTACAAGGTCAATCTGCCGCTGATCGGCGCCTATCAGGCGGCCAATGCGCTGACGGCGGCCGGTCTGGTCATCGCGACCGGCGGCGATACCGCCAAGGTGCTGGAATTGCTGGGCCGGGTCCAGCCCGTGCGCGGCCGTCTGGAACGCGCGGTCATCAACAAGGCGGGTGCGCCCGTCTATGTCGACTATGCCCATACGCCCGACGGCCTGCGCGCCGCGATCGAGGCGCTGCGTCCCCATACCAGGGGCAAGCTGATCGCGCTGTTCGGCGCGGGCGGCGATCGCGATGCGGGCAAGCGCCCGCTGATGGGCAAGGTCGCCGCCGATCTGGCCGACCATGTCATCGTGACCGACGACAATCCCCGTTCGGAAGAACCCTCCGCGATCCGCGCCGCCGTGATGGCGGGCGCGCCGGGGGCGGAGGAAATTGGCGGGCGCCGCGCGGCGATTGCCGCGGCCATCGGTCAGGCGGGGGGCGATGACATCGTTCTGCTCGCCGGCAAGGGGCATGAGCAGGGCCAGATCATCGGCGATCGGGTGCTACCCTTTGACGATGTCACCGTGGCACGGGAGTGCGCGGGTTGAGCGATCTCTGGACCTCGGCCGAGATCGCAGACGCTACGGGCGGCGCCGTGTCGGCGCCGTTCGCCGTTTCTGGCGTCGCCTTCGACAGTCGCGAGGTGGGCGCGGGCGACCTGTTCGTCGCGATGAAGGGCGAAACGACCGACGGTCACAAGTTCATCGACAAGGCCTTTGCCCAGGGCGCGGCCGGTGCGATCGTCAGCGAACCGGTCGATTATCCCCATGTGCTGGTAGCCGACTGTGCCGCCGCGCTGGAAGCGTTGGGCCGTGCATCGCGCAAGCGCAGCAACGCGAAGATCATCGGCGTGACCGGCTCGGTCGGCAAGACCGGTACCAAGGAAGCGCTGTTCCATGCCCTTGAACGGGCCTGTCCGGGCGGCGTCCATCGGTCGGTCAAAAGCTATAACAACCATGTCGGCGTGCCGCTGAGCCTGGCGCGGATGCCGCGCGATGCGACCTATGGCGTGTTCGAAATGGGCATGAACCATGCCGGCGAACTGGCTGCGCTGACGCGGCAGGTGCGCCCGAACGTGGCGATCGTGACCGCCATCGCGCCGGCCCACATCGAATTTTTCGGGACCGAGGAAAAGATCGCCGAAGCCAAGGCCGAGATTTTCGAGGGGCTGGAGCCGGGCGGCACCGCCATCATCCCCTATGACAGCCCGCATGTCGCGACCCTCTATGGCAAGGCGGAGCGTCATGCCGATCATATCCTGACCTTTGGCTTCAGCCCGGAGGCGGATATTTTTGTGCGCGATACCGTGCCGGCGCCGGGTGGCGGCACGCTGGTGACCGCCGCGCTGCCGGGGGTGGAGCTTTGCTTCACCGTCGGCGCGCCGGGCGACCATTGGGTGTCCAACTCGCTCGCCGTGCTGGCCGCGGTCGAGGCGCTGGGCGGCGATCTGGCCGCTGCGGGCCTGGCGCTCGCGGAAATGCCGGGCCTGCCCGGACGCGGGGCGCGCCGCATCCTGCCGGTGGCGGGTGGCGAAGCGCTGCTGATCGACGAAAGCTATAACGCTAACCCCTTGAGCATGGCGGCGACGCTCAAGCAATTGGGGCGCGAGCAGGCCGACCGCCGTATCGCCGTGCTGGGCGGCATGCGCGAACTGGGCAGCCGCAGCACCGAACTGCACGCCGCACTCTCGCAACCGTTGAGCGAGAATGGCGTCGACTATGCGATATTGGTGGGCGAGGAGATGGCGCCGCTGGCCAACGCCCTTGGTGGCCTTGTCGCCTTCGACCATGTACCGGACGCCGCGTCGGCCACCGATCTGATCAACAAGGAAATGCGTGCGGGTGACGCGATCCTGGTCAAGGGCTCCAATGGCATCGGGCTGTCCCGCCTGGTCGCCGCCCTTGGCGATGCCGCCCGCGACGGAGATAAAGACTGATGCTCTACTGGCTTGCCCAGACCCTGGATTTTGCGGGGGCCTTCAACCTCATCCGCTACCTGTCCTTCCGAGCGGGCGCGGCGATCGCGACCGCGCTGATCATCGGCCTTGTCATCGGCCCCAAATTCATCGGCTGGCTGCGCGTGCGCCAGGGCAAGGGGCAGCCGATCCGCAGCGACGGGCCGCAGAGCCATCTGGCCAAGCGCGGCACGCCGACCATGGGCGGCCTGATGATCCTGACCTCCATGGTCGTATCGGTGCTGCTGTGGATGGACCTGTCCTCCACCTATGTCTGGGCCTGCCTGTTCGTGACGCTGGGTTTCGGCGCGATCGGCTTCCTCGACGATTATGACAAGGTGACCAAGGCCAGCCACAAGGGGCTGTCGGCCAAGATGCGCCTGGCCTTCGAGTTCCTGATCGCGGGTTTCGCCGCCTGGATGATCGTCAACCAGCATGGCAACACCGCGCTCTACGTGCCCTTCTACAATGGGCCTGCGATCGAACTTGGGCCTTTCTATTTCCTGTTCGCCGCCTTCGTCATCGTCGCTTTCGGCAATGCGGTGAACCTGACCGACGGGCTCGATGGTCTCGCCACCATGCCGGTCATCATCGCCTGCATGGCGTTCATGGCGATCGTCTATCTGGTCGGCCGCGCGGACTTCGCCACCTATCTGGGCATCCCGCATGTGCCGGGCGCGGGCAACCTTACCATATTGTGCGGCGCGATCATCGGCGCGGGGCTGGCCTTCCTCTGGTTCAACGCGCCGCCCGCCGCGGTCTTCATGGGCGATACCGGTAGTCTGGCGCTGGGCGGGACGATCGGCGTGATCGCGGTCACCGCGCATCATGAAATCGTTCTGGGCGTTGTCGGCGGCCTGTTCGTGGTCGAGGCACTGTCGGTCATCATCCAGGTCTTCTTCTACAAGCGGACCGGCAAGCGCGTGTTCAAGATGGCGCCGATCCACCATCATTTCGAACAGCTTGGCTGGGCCGAACCGACCGTGGTGATCCGCTTCTGGATCATCTCCTTCGTGCTGGCGCTCGCCGGCCTTGCCACGCTGAAGCTGAGGTAAGCGGATGATCGTTTCGCAGGCCTTCAAGGGGAAGACCTACGCCGTATTGGGGCTGGCCCGTTCGGGGCTGGCCACGGTCGAGACGCTCGTCGCCAGCGGCGCGCGCGTCGTCGCCTGGGACAGTCGCGAGGAAGCACGGGCGGCCGTCGCCGACAAGGCGGAATTGGGCGACCCGATGGAGATTGACCTGGCCGGTTTCGATGGCATCGTTGTGTCGCCGGGCGTGCCGCTCAACAAGCATCCGATCGCGATGCGGGCAAAGATCGCCGGCGTGCCGATCATTGGCGACATCGAACTGTTCGCGCTCGCCCGGCCGACGCTGCCGCCGCACAAGGTCGTCGGCATCACCGGCACCAACGGCAAGTCGACCACCACGGCGCTGATCCATCACATCATCGAACAGGCCGGCTTCCCGGCGCGGATGGGCGGCAATATCGGCCTGCCGATCCTGGGTCAGGAACCGCTGGAGCCGAACCTGCATGGCGTGGGCGTCTATGTGCTGGAACTGTCCAGCTACCAGATCGACCTCACCCACAGCCTCGACTGCGATGTCGCGGTGCTGCTCAACATCACGCCCGACCATCTCGATCGCTACAACGGCTTTGCCGGCTATGTCGCGTCGAAGGCGCGGCTGTTCGCGATGCAGTCTGCAGAGCATGTCGCGGTCATCGCGACCGAGGATGAGCCGAGCCGTGGCATCGCCGCATCGGCCCCGGCGCAGCTGCGCGAAGTGAAGGCCGCCGATATCGATCCGGAGGCTCAGCTTGGCTGGCCGTCGCTGCAGGGGCCGCACAATGCCCAGAATGCCGCGGTCGCGATCGCCGTCGGCCGGGCATTGGACATCGACGACGCGACCATCATGGCCGCGCTCGCCAGCTATGCCAGCCTGCCGCACCGGATGCAGGCGGTGGGCACGCATAATGGCGTGCTCTATGTCAATGACAGCAAGGCGACCAATGCCGCCTCGACCGCGCCGGCGCTGGGCGCCTGGCCGGCCAGGGATGGCAAGCCGCGCATCCACTGGATTTTGGGCGGCGTCGCCAAGTCCGACAATCTGGACGAATGCGCGCCTTATTATGGCAATATCGCCCATGCCTACACCATCGGTGAGGCGGGCCACATGTTTGCCGACCTGTTGCGGCCGCACATGGCGGTCGATGACAGTGAGATGCTGAGTGCCGCCGTTCGTCGCGCCGCGCGCATCGCCCAGCCGGGCGATGTCGTGCTGTTGTCGCCGGCCTGCGCCAGTTTCGACCAGTTCCGGGATTTCGAGGCGCGCGGCGATGCCTTCGCCGCGGCCGTGAACGCGCTGGAATAGAACGCACTGGAATAGGCAGGGCGATCGGGGGCAACGGGATGGATAGCGAGGGACGGAAAGGCATGTTCAGGGCGGGCGAACTGGTGAAGGGCTTCAAGACCCGCACCGTGCCGCGCGAGCGTACCGCGCTGGCCATCTGGTTCTGGGAAATCGACCGGGTGCTGCTGTCGCTGATCGTCGCGCTGATGGCCATCGGGCTGGTCGCCGTGGCCGCCGCATCGCCGGTGGCCGCGATCGATCGGTCGACCGCGCAGGTGGCGGTCAATCCGCTGATCTATTTCTATCGCCAGCTGATGTGGGTGTTCATCGGCCTGCCGGTCATGCTGGTCATCTCCATGCTGCCCCGGCCGCAGGCGCGGCGGCTGGCGATCTTCCTGGCTGTCTTCTTCTTCCTGATGCTGCTGTTCGTGCCGCTGCTGGGTTCCACCGTGAACGGCGCCAAGCGCTGGATCGACCTGCCGGGCTTCCGCTTCCAGCCCTCGGAATTTCTGAAGCCGGTCTATGTCGTGACGCTGGCCTGGCTGCTGTCGTTGCGCACCAAGGACCAGAGCCTGCCGGTGATGCCGCTCACCGGCGCGATGACGCTGCTGATCGCCGCGATCCTGATGAAACAGCCGGATTTTGGCCAGACGGTCATCTTCCTTGCCTGCTGGGGCGTGCTGCTGATGCTGTCGGGCCTCGAAATGCGCTGGATCGCCATGCTGGGCGGGCTGGCGCTGGCGGGGCTTGTCGCGGTCTACATGTTCTATGAAAATGGCCGCCAGCGCATCAACGACTTCCTCGGCATCGGCGTCCAGATGGACACCGGCCCGGACCAGACGGACCTGGCCTTCCGCACCATCACCCATGGCGGCTTCACCGGCGTCGGGCCGGGCGGCGGCCAGAACAAGTTCCGCCTGCCCGAAGCCCATACCGACTATATCTTCTCGGTGATCGGCGAGGAGTTCGGCCTGCTCGCCTGCATCGCCATCGCCTGCGTCTATCTGGCGATCGTCGTGCGCGTGCTGCTGCGCCTGCTGGACGAGGAGGATAATTTCACCATCCTCGCCGCCGCCGGCCTCACCACCCAGTTCGGGCTGCAGGCGATCATCAATATGGGCGTCAATGCGCAGATTTTTCCGTCAAAGGGCATGACGCTGCCCTTTATCAGCTACGGTGGCTCCTCTATGCTCGCGCTTTGTACCGGCGTCGGCCTGCTGCTCGCATTCACGCGGCGCAACCCCTTCATGGGTCGGCACACGGTCGTCAAATGGAGTGGTCGATGAGCATTTCCCGTCACTTCGTCCTCGCCGCCGGCGGGACGGGTGGTCACATGATTCCCGCGCATGCGGTGGCAGAGGAGCTGATGGCGCGCGGCCATCATGTCGCCCTCGTCACCGATGAACGCGGCGCCAAGATCCCCGGCATCTTCGACAAGGCGCAGGTCCATGTTATGCCGGCGGGCCGCATGACCAAGAATCCGGCGAGCTGGCCCGGCGCCCTGAAGGCGATCCTGGCCGGCCGGGCGATGGCCCGGCGGCTCAACGACACGTTCAAGCCGACTGCCGTGGTCGGCTTTGGCGGCTATCCCGCCATGCCTGCTTTGCTTGGCGCGCTGGCCGACGGCATCCCGACCGCGATCCACGAACAGAATGCGGTGCTGGGCCGGGTCAACCGCCTGCTCGCCGGCCGGGTCGACGCCATCGCCTCCGCCTATCCGGTGGTCGAGCGCCTCAAGGACAAATATGCCGGCAAGGTGCATCTGGTCGGCAATCCGGTGCGCGAGGAAGTGAAGGCGCTGCGCGACGAGGAATTTCCCGCGCTGACCGACGAGAGCGTGTTCCGCGTGCTGGTGATCGGCGGCAGCCAGGGGGCGAGCATCCTGTCGAGCGTCGTGCCCGAAGGGCTGTCGATGCTGCCGATCGCGCTGCGTCGCCGCCTTCAGGTGACGCAGCAGTGTCGCGCCGAGGATATCGAGCGGGTTCGCGCCACCTATGCCGAGATGGAAATCCCGGCCGATCTCGCCACCTATTTCAACGACGTGCCCGAAAAGCTGGGCTGGTCGCACCTGATGATCGCGCGGGCAGGGGCATCGACCCTGGCCGAGCTGACCTGTGCCGGCCGTCCTGCCATCCTGGTGCCGCTGCCCAGCGCCATGGACGATCATCAGACCGCCAATGCGCGCGAGATGACCGAGGCCGGTGGCGCCCGCACCATTCCCCAGTCGCGCTTTACCGCGGTGGAGCTGGCCAAGCAGATGCAGAAGATGGCGCTGGAACCCGGCGCCCTGCAAAATGCCGCCAAGCGCGCCCGTGCCTGTGGCCGCCCGGATGCGGCGCGCGACATGGCAGACCTGCTCGAAAGCATCGGCCCCGCGCCGATCATGAATGAGCCGCTTCGCGTCGGCCCCACGCCGACCACGCTCAATTTGCAGGGCGTCCCTGCATGACCCGCATACATCTCTTCCCGTTCGGGCTGAGCCTGTCGAAGCCCTCTGCTGAGCGGAGCGAAGCCGCTTCGCCTGCGGCTCTGCTGGGCCCTTCGATTTCGCTCAGGGCGAACGGATATTGGAACAAGGAATATCAGGCATGAAGGGTGTCGGCACCGACATCGGCACGATCCATTTCATCGGCATTGGCGGCATCGGCATGTCCGGTATCGCCGAAGTCATGCATAATCTGGGCTACAAGGTTCAAGGATCCGACGTCGCCGAAGGCTATGTCGTGGAAGGGCTGCGCGCCAAGGGCATCAAGGTGATGATCGGCCACAAGGCCGAAAATCTGGGCGATGCCGCCGTGGTCGTCACCTCGACCGCGATCAAGCGGGGCAATCCGGAAGTCGAGCTGGCGCTGGAAAATCGCGTGCCGGTGATCCGCCGCGCCGAAATGCTGGCCGAACTGATGCGTTTGAAGTCCACGGTCGCCATCGCCGGCACCCATGGCAAGACCACGACCACATCGATGGTCGCGGCGCTGCTGGACGCGGGCGGGGTCGATCCGACCGTCATCAATGGCGGCATCATCAACAGCTATGGCTCCAACGCGCGCCTGGGCAACAGCGACTGGATGGTCGTGGAAGCCGATGAGAGCGACGGCAGCTTCCTGCGCCTCGACGGCACGATCGCGGTCGTGACCAATATCGATCCCGAACATCTCGACCATTATGGCAGCTTCGACGCGGTGAAGGACGCCTTTGTCGAGTTTGTCGAGAATGTGCCCTTCTATGGCGCGGCGATGCTCTGCCTCGACCATCCCGAGGTTCAGGCCATCCTGCCGCGCGTGCAGGACCGCCGCATCGTCACCTATGGCTTCTCCGCCCAGGCCGATATTCGCGGCGAGAATGTCCAGCCGGTGCCCGGCGGCAATCGCTTCGACGTCCAGATCCGCGAGCGCGACGGCGCGACCCGCCGGATCGAGGGGATCGAACTGCCCATGCCCGGCCGCCACAATGTGCTGAACGCCATGGCTGCGATCGGCGTGGCGTTGCAGATGGGCATTGATGACGCGACCATCCAGACCGGCTTCGCCAAGTTCGGCGGCGTGAAGCGCCGCTTCACTAAGGTCGGCGAAATCCCGGCCGGCGTAGGCGTCGCCACCGTCATCGACGATTATGGCCACCATCCGGTCGAGATCAAGGCGGTGCTCGCCGCTGCGCGTGAGGGCGCGAAGGGCCGGGTGATCGCCGTGGTCCAGCCGCATCGCTTCACCCGTCTGCGCGACCTGATGGATGATTTCCAGCAGGCCTTCAACGACGCCGACATCGTCTATGCCGCCCCGGTCTATACCGCCGGCGAACAGCCGATCGAGGATGTCGACAGCGCGGCGCTGGTCGCCGGGCTCAAGCGTCGCGGCCATCGCAACGCCGCCACCGTCGCCGATGCGGACGATCTTGCCCGCGTCATCGCCGCCGATGTCCAGGCCGACGACATGATCATCTGCCTGGGCGCCGGCGACATCACCAAATGGGCGGCGGGCCTGTCCGCTGCGGTCACGGCCAAGGTCAAGGAAACCGCCTGATGTTCGAGCTCTTCAATGTCGGCCTCGAAATGCAGAAGCGCATGATCGACATGCAGATGCAGGGCGTGGAAGTCGCGCGCGACATGGTCGAGGCGGCGCAGAAGCAGGTGCAGACCGGCATGGCCGCGCATCAGGCCGGCGAGGCGGGCATGAAGGCGATGAAGAGCTGGATGAATCTCTGGGGCGTGCGCGGTTGACGGTGATGGCTTCTCTCCCGGCCGTTCGCGGCGCGCTCAAGGCCGATGCGCCGCTGGCACCGCTCGTCTGGTTCAAGGCGGGCGGGGCGGCGCAATGGCTGTTCGAGCCCAAGGACGCCGACGATCTGTCCGATTTCCTGGCGATGCTCGATCCGGCGATGCCGGTGATGGCGCTCGGCCTCGGCTCCAACCTGATCGTTCGCGATGGTGGCGTGCCGGGCGTGGTCGTGCGCCTGGGCAAGCCCTTCGCCAAGGTGGAGGCGCTGGACGCCACCACCCTGGTCTGCGGCGGCGGTGCGTCGGGCATCCTCGTCTCCTCGACGGCGCGGGATGCCGGGATTGCCGGTCTTGAATTTCTCCGCTCCATCCCCGGCACGGTCGGCGGCTTCGTGCGGATGAATGGCGGTGCCTATGGCCGCGAGACCGCGGACATATTGGTCGAATGCGACGTGGTGCTGCGCTCGGGCGAGCAGGTGACCTTGCTCGCCAGCGATCTCCATTACAGCTATCGCCATTCCAACATGGTCGACGGCGCGGTTGTCGTGTCGGCGACCTTCCGCGGCGAACCCGGTGAACCGGCCGCGATCCAGGCGGAAATGGACCGCATCGCCACCGCGCGCGAGGAAAGTCAGCCGCTGCGCAGCAAGACCGGCGGATCGACCTTCAAGAACCCGGACGGGCACAAGGCCTGGGCGCTGGTCGATGAAGCGGGCTGTCGCGGCCTCGCGCTGGGCGGCGCGCAGGTGAGCGAGAAGCACACCAATTTCCTGCTCAACACCGGCGACGCCACCAGCGCCGACATCGAAGCGCTGGGCGAGGAAGTCCGCCGCCGCGTCAAGGAAAAGAGCGGCGTCGAGCTGGAATGGGAAATCCAGCGTGTCGGCGTTCAGATGATTGAAGGAAAGAATGCATGAGCCGTGGTCCCTGGCATGTCGCCGTATTGATGGGCGGCTGGTCGGCGGAGCGGCCGGTGTCGCTGTCGAGCGGCGAGGGCGTTGCCAAGGCGCTGGAATCGCGCGGGCATCACGTCACGCGAATCGACATGGATCGCGACGTCGCTGCGCGCCTGGCCGAGACCAGGGCGGATGTGGTGTTCAACGCGCTGCATGGCGTGCCGGGCGAGGATGGTACGGTGCAGGGCATGATGGACCTGATGGGCCTCACCTACACCCATAGCGGCCTTGCCACCTCGGTCATCGCGATCGACAAGCAACTGACCAAGCAGGCGCTGGTGCCGCACGGCATCCCCATGCCCGGCGGCCATATCGTGACGAGCGAGAGCCTCTATGCCGGCGATCCGTTGCCGCGCCCCTATGTTCTGAAGCCCGTCAATGAGGGCAGCTCGGTCGGCGTGGCGATCGTCACGGCCGAGGGCAATTATGGCAATCCCATCGCGCGCGACAGCGTCGGCCCATGGCAGGAGTTTCCCGAGCTTCTGGCCGAACCCTATATTCGCGGGCGCGAACTGACCACCGCCGTGCTGGGCGATGAGGCGCTGCTCGTCACCGAACTGCGCCCCAAGAGCGGCTTCTATGATTTCGATGCCAAATATACCGACGGCATGACCGAACATGTCTGCCCGGCGGAGATACCGGACGACATTACCGAAGCATGCAAGGCGATCGCGCTCAAGGCGCATCAGCTGCTCGGTTGCAAGGGGGCGTCGCGCTCCGACTTCCGCTGGGACGACAGCCAGGGCGTCGAGGGGCTTTACCTGCTGGAGGTCAATACCCAGCCGGGCATGACCCCCTTGAGCCTGGTGCCGGAACAGGCGAAAAAGCTGGGCATCGAATATGCCGAGCTGGTCGAGCGGATCTGCGAGGAAGCATTGACGAGGGGGCCGAATATGGGGGCTGGCAATGGCTGAGGCACGGATCCGGCGCGGCGGCACGGCGCGGCTGAGCACGGCGCGGGGCAAGGTGCGCGCCAAGGCCGGATCGGGCCGTGGCCGCCAGCTCAAGCGCCAATCCTCCTTCGACCGGCTGCTCGAATTGCTGCCGATCAGCGAGGATACGCTGCAGAAGCTGGCGACCTGGGCCATCTTCGCGATCTTCGGTGGCATAGCGATCGCCATCGCCATCTATGCGGGGCTGCCCGACATGGCGCGCCAGCAGGCGGCAAGCCTGGCCGCGCGCGCCGGTTTCGAGGTGGAGAAGGTCGAGGTGCGCGGCGTCGAGCGCATGGACGAGATGCCGGTCTATAATATCGCGCTCGGCCAGGTCGATCGCTCGATGCTCTCGCTCGACCTGCCCAAGGTTCGACAGGAAATGCTGAAGCTTGGCTGGGTCAAGGATGCGCGCATTTCCCGCCGCCTGCCCGACACGCTGGTCGTCGATATCGTCGAGCGTGATCCGGTCGCGGTGTGGCAGCATGACGGGCAACTGCATCTGATCGACGTGGCGGGCGTGGTGCTGCAATCGGTGTCGGCCGGGGCGATGCCCGACCTGCCGCTGGTGGTCGGCCCCAATGCCAATCTCCAGACCGCCGGCCTCAACAAGCTGATGGAAAGCGCGCCTGCCTTGAAGCCGATGCTGGCTGGCGCAACCTGGGTCGGGAACCGTCGCTGGGATCTGCGCTTTCAGTCTGGGGAGACGCTGTCGCTGCCTGAGGGCGAACAGACATCGGCGGCAGCGCTGGTGAATTTCGCGCGCATGGATGGCGTCAACCGGCTGCTCGGCCGGGGCATCGTCAAGTTCGACATGCGTGATCCCGATCGTTTCGTGCTGCGTCTGCCGCAGGGCCAGACCAGCGATAAGCCGGCAGCGGCGGACGCCAAGGCGGAAAAGACCGCAAGTGCGCCTGCCGCAGGTGAGGAAGGCTAAGTCATGGCACAGCCCAAGGTCGAAAAGCTCATCACCGCGATCGATATCGGATCGTGGAAGGTGTCCGCGCTGATTGCGGGGCGCACCGATACGGGTGAGCTGGCGATCCTGGGCACCGGCCAGCGTGAGAGCCGGGGCGTGCGCCGCGGCTTCATCGCCGACATGGAGCGCACCGAACTGGCTGTGCGCGAGACGGTGGAACAGGCCGAGCGTGTCGCCGGCACCAATATCGAGGATGTCTGGGTCAGCTTCTCGGGCGGCAGCCTGGTCAGCGACGTCGTCACGGTCGAGCGCGACATGGGCGGCTATCGCGTCGAGCAGCCGGACATCGATGATCTGCTGACCACCGGCCAGCAGGGCATCGACCCCGATGGCCGCATCATCCTGCACGCGCAGCCGACCTGTTTCACCATCAATGGCAAGGTGCCGGTGAAGAAGCCGCTTGGCATGCATGCCGATCTGCTGGGCGTCGACATCCATGTCGTGCTGGCGGATGGCGCGCCGCTCGCCAATCTCGACCTGTGCGTCCGTGGCGCCTATCTGAACGTCAATTCGATCGTCGCTTCGCCGATCGCGACCGGGCTTGCCTGCCTGTCCGAAGAGGAGCGCGACCTGGGCGTGGCACTGGTCGAGATGGGGGCAGGGGTCACCAATGTCTCGCTCTATGCCGGCGGCATGCTGGTGGGGCTGCATTCGATCCCGATGGGCGCGTCCGACATCACCGACGATATCGCTTCGGCCTTCGGCATTCGCCGCAGCCAGGCGGAGCGGATCAAATGCTTCTATGGCTCGGCGATGCAGAACCGGCGCGACTTCCGCGAGATGATCGAGATCGCGACGCCACATGGCGATGTCGCCATTCCGGGGCAGAGCGCCGGTCCCAATGCGGAAGGCGGCAAGATCACCCGCGCGGCGCTGGTCGGCGTCATCTGCGAACGACTGAACCAGATCATGGCGGAAGTGAATGCGGCGCTGGCCGGCATGGGTTTCAACAGCACCGGGCGCCAGGTCGTGCTGACCGGTGGCGGCGCGGAGATGAAGGGCATTGCCGACTATGCGCAAGGTGCGCTGGGGCGTGCGGTGCGGGTCGGTCGCCCGCGTGGCTTGTCAGCCATGCCCGAAGCGCATAGTGGCCCGGCCTTCGCTACTTTGGCCGGATTGGCGCTTTACGGCGCTTCAAACCCGGTTGATCTTAGGGCGATGGCGCCTGCGCCGCAAACCGTGCATCGTCTGGGCGCCCCGCAATGGTGGCAGCGCATGATGCGGGCGATGCGGACGAATTACTGAGCGAATTTGAACGAAAACGAAAATAGCAGGTGAAATACTCTATTTTCTGGTGTTAACAATTGATGACGGTTGTCACTTCCTGACGAGGAAGCTGAGGGAGCAAAGTATATGAGCATCGAGATCAGCCCGCCGCATGTGGACGAATTGAAGCCACGCATTGCGGTGATAGGCGTTGGCGGTGCAGGCGGTAATGCCATCGCGAACATGATCGCGGCCAGCGTCGAGGGCGTGGACTTCATCGTCGCCAACACCGATGCGCAGGCGTTGAACGCCTCGCCGGCTGAACGGCGCATCCAGCTTGGCCCGCAGATCACCGAGGGTCTGGGTGCCGGTTCGCGCCCTGAAATCGGTCGCGCGGCTGCGGAAGAAACCATCATCACCGTCGAACAGGCGCTGGAAGGCGCCCATATGTGCTTCATCACCGCCGGCATGGGCGGCGGCACCGGCACCGGTGCGGCCCCGGTCATCGCCAAGGCGGCGCGTGAAAAGGGCATCCTGACCGTCGGCGTCGTGACCAAGCCCTTCACCTTCGAGGGCAATCGCCGCATGAAGTCGGCGGAAAGCGGCATCGACGAGTTGCAAAAGCATGTCGACACGCTGATCGTCATCCCGAACCAGAATCTGTTCCTGATCGCCAACCCGAACACGACCTTCAAGGAAGCGTTCCAGATGGCGGACGAGGTGCTGCAGCAGGGCGTGCGCTCGATCACCGACCTGATGATCATGCCGGGCCTCATCAACCTCGACTTTGCCGACGTCCGTTCGGTGATGGGCGAGATGGGCAAGGCGATGATGGGCACCGGCGAAGCGGAAGGCGACGGCCGTGCGCTTCAGGCGGCGGAAAAGGCGATCGCCAACCCGCTGCTCGACGGTGTGTCGATGCGCGGCGCCAAGGGCGTGATCGTGTCGATCGTCGGTGGCGACGACATGCGCCTGATGGAAGTCGACGAAGCGGCCAACCATATCCGCGAACTGGTCGATCCCGATGCGAACATCATCTGGGGCAGCGCCTTCAACGACAATCTGAATGGCAAGATCCGCGTGTCGGTCGTCGCGACCGGCATCGACAATGAAGTTGGCAGCCAGGCCGCCCCGCTGACCCAGCCGTTCAGCTTCGCCAGCCGTCCGGCCGTCGCCGTGCCGCAGTCCGCGCCGCGTCCGGCACCGGTCGCTGCACCGGCCCCGGTTGCTGCCGCACCGGCCCCGGTCGCCGCGCCGGAATCCGAAGCGCTGGAACTGGACGTGCCCGAAGTGCCGGCTCCGGCGCCGCTCGCTGCACCCGCTGTCGAAAAGGCACCGCCGGCCTTCGCGCCGTCGCGTCCGGCCGCTGTGTTCTCGGATGAAGACCCGTCGGAGGATGAACTGCTGCTCGGTGCCGAAGCGGCCGAACCGACCGCACCGGAAGCAGCGCCCAAGCCAGCCCAGCCGGCGCCGCGCGTTGCGACCGGTGGCACGCTGTTCGAGCGTATGGCGGGCCTCACCCGTGGCGGCGAAAAGGCGCCGGGCGTCGAGGAAGGCACGCAGGGGCTGGATATCCCGCGTTTCCTCAATCGCCAGAACAACCAGTAAGGCCAGCGTGCGGGCATAGGCCCGCATTGGCCTGCCAAAGGCGCGCCGTCGGTCGCTTCGGGCGACCCGGCGCGCTTTTTTGTGCAGGTCATTTCCCATTGCTTCCGCGATCCGCTAAGGCAGCCATGTGACACGATCTCATCTATGGATTCTCGGCAGCCTGCTTCTTGCCACGGCTGCGCAGGCGCAAACCGACCAGGCCGATCTGGTCCGGCCCTCGGGCGCCGCGGACCTCAACAATAATCTGGCGAAGCTGGCCACCAATCCGCGTGATTTCAACGCGTTGGTGGGGGCGGGCGAAGCCGCGCTGGAGCTGGACGATGCCCGCGCGGCCGCTGGTTTCTTTGCCCGCGCCGACGCGATCCAGCCCAATAATGGACGCACCAAGGCGGGCCTGGGCCGGGTCATGCTGAAGATGCAGAACCCGGCCGAAGCGCTGCGCCTGTTCGACCAGGCGACCCGTGCCGGCTATTCCGAAGCGACCATCCAGGGCGACCGTGGCCTTGCGCGCGACATGACCGGCGACCAGGCCGGGGCGCAGCGCGATTATCATGCCGCCCTGCAACGCACCCCGGACGATGCCGAACTGGTGCGTCGCTACGCCGCCTCGCTCGGTATTTCGGGGCAGGTGGATGCCGCCGACAAGGTGTTGCAGCCGCTGCTCTACAAGAGCGACCGGGCCGCCTGGCGCTATAATGCCTTCATCCTGGCGATGAACAACCGCCAGGCCGAGGCCAAGAAGGTGGTCGACCAGACCATGCCCGCCCAGCTGGCGAGCGCCATCACCCCCTATATGCAGAAAATGCCCTATCTGACGGCGGCGCAGAAGGCGGCTGCGGTCCATTTTGGCCATTTTCCGCAGGTGGTCGCGACCAGCATCACGCCGATCGTGCCGACCCCGCCGGCGCCGGGCATCCAGCTGGCGTCGCGCGACGCCGCGCCCGCCGCCGCCGCGTCGACCGCGCCGGCCCAGGGGGATCGCCGCACGACCCGCAACGGCAGTGGCCGGCAGCGCGGCACGTCGCTGGCCCGCGCGCCGCTCGGCACGCCCCCCTCTAGCCAGTCCCGCGCCCGCCAGCCTACTGCCAGCCAGCCTGCCGCCAGCCAGCCCGCGCCGACTCAGAACCGGACGCCGATGGCCGCACAAGCCACGCAGCCTGCTGCCCCCACGCCGACGCCTGCGCCCGCAACGGTCCAGCCGCTGCCCGCCGACACGCGCGGACGCCAGCCGGTCGTCCAGCCGATGCCTAGCCAGAGCGCCCGTTCGGAGATGGTGCAGCCGGTGCCCGGTCAGGCGACGGCGCCCGCGCCAATCCCGGCGCCGACCCCCGCCCCGGTCCGCAGCGCATCGGCCGATGTGCAGGGGCCGCCCGCGCCGGGCCTTGACGCGCTGGACGGCGGCGCGCCGCGCTCGACTGCACCGGCGCCGACCACTGGTCAGCCAAGCACCGCCTCGCAGCTCAATTCGAGCGCCCTTGCCCAGGCGTCGAGCGTGACCCCGCCCGCGCCGCAGAGCACGCCGCCTGCGTCGACGCCATCGGCGCCCGTCGCCACCGTATTCACGCCGCCGGCTGACAGCGCCGCGTCGCAGCCGGCGCCGGAGGCGGCCCGGAGCCTCGCCGACATCATCCATGCCATCGACGTGCCCGACAGCGAGCGCCGCTCGAACGTGGTTGCGGTCGACCTGGCCGAGGTCGAGAAGCTGCAGGCCGCCCGCCGCGCCGCTGCGCGTCAGGCCGAAGCCGACAAGGCGAAGAAGGCGGCTGCCGCCAAGGCCAAGGCGGAAGCCGATGCCAAGGCGAAGAAGGAAGCCGAGGAAAAGAAGCGGCTGGCCGCCAATCCCGCGCGCAACTGGGTGCAGATCGGCACCGGGCAGAAGAGCGCGCTGGCCTTCACCTTCAAGCGCTTGCAGGGCAAATATGAAGCGGTCGCGCCGCAGGATGGCTGGAGCGCAAGCTGGGGCCAGACCTCGCGCCTGCTGATCGGTCCCTTTGCCAGCTTCACCCGTGCCAGGGCTGTCGAGGCGGACCTTAAAAAGGCTGGGGCCGACGCCTTCGCCTGGCAGAGCGACGCGGGCGAGGTGGTCGAAAAGCTGGGCAGCAAATAAGGGGTTCGCATGACGATGCTCGCATCCTACGCCTCTCAGCCCGACCAGAGCCGGGGACGGCTCCATGCCGAACCGGGCGGCGAGATGCGCGGCCCGCGCGACGTGTTTCAGCGCGACCGCGACCGCATCATCCATTCGATCTCCTTCCGCCGGCTGCGGCACAAAACGCAGGTGTTCGTGTCGCCCGACGGCGATCATTATCGCGTGCGCATGACCCACAGCCTGGAGGTGGCCCAGATCGGCCGGGCCATCGCCCGCACGCTTGCCCTCAACGAGGATCTGACCGAGGCGCTGTGCCTGGCCCATGATATCGGCCATCCGCCCTTCGGCCATGCCGGCGAGGATGCGCTGGAAGCGGCGCTGGAGGATCATGGCGGCTTCGATCATAATGCGCACACGCTGCGGACGCTGATGCTGCTGGATTCGCCCTATCCGCACTTTCGTGGCCTGAACCTCAGCTGGGAAATGCTGGAGGGGCTGGCCAAGCATAATGGCCCGGTCACCAGGCCGGGCTGGGCGATGCGCGAACTGGACGCGCTGTTCCCGCTTGATCTCACCAGCCATGCCTCGCTGGAGGCGCAGCTGGCGGCGCTGTCGGACGACATCGCCTATGATAATCACGACATTGACGATGGCCTGCGCGCCGGGCTGCTGAGCCTGGAACAGCTTTTGACGGTGCCGCTGGTGCGCCATTGCTGGGACCGGGTGACGGCCCGCTATCCCGACGTGCCGCACGACCGGCTGCTGCGCGAACTGGTGCGCGAACAGATCGGCGTGATGGCCAATGACTTGCTGACCACCACGCGCGCCAATATCTCCGCCGCCGGCGTCGAGACGGTCGCCGATGTCCGCGCGCTGGGCCGCACGCTGGTCGCCTTCTCGCCCGAACTGGCGGCGCAGGAACGCGAGTTGAAGCGCTTCATGTATGCGACCCTCTATCATCATCCCGACCAACTGGCCGCCGCCGATCGGGCGCGGGTGATCGTGATGGACCTGTTCCGTGCCTATCTGGCCGACCCCGCCCTGATGCCGCCCGAATGGCGCGACGAATGCGCGCTGGAGGAACCGACCCGCAGCCGCCATATCGCCGACTTCATCGCCGGCATGACCGATCGCTATGCCGAAAAGCGCCATGCCGAAATTTGCGGGGCCCTGGTCTAGGCGCGAGCGGCCGCCTCCGACGCGACAGTTGAAAGTTCACAGCGTCGTTGCTCGCGCATTCTGGCGTGTTTGCACGGCCCGCGCACCTGCGACGCGCCACCTGGGTCATGTCGACGCGCCTATGACGCCTCTCCCGCGCGACACCGACGCGACAATGAGGCGACAGCGAAACGACGCCGATGGGGCTTTGCGGGAGATAAGGCGGAAGGGGCAGGGGACTGATTCATCGCGCAGGATAGATCAGAGAAAGCCGGAGTAGGAAAGGGCAGGGCGATTAGGGCTCTGGCCGGTGACGACCAGGAGCGGACGTTTCCTACTCCCCTCCCTTCCAGGGAGGGGCCGGGGGTGGGTGCGCCGCGTAGCGGCGGTCTACGGTCGATAGGGCGGAAGCTCGCTACGCTCGCCACCCACCCCAACCCCTCCCTGGAAGGGAGGGGCTATGCCGTGTTCCCACCCAAACTCCGCCAACGGAAACGCTGCGTTGGCGTTCCGCCGGCTGGTCCGGTTGTCGCGCGGGCTTTATCTCTCTGCCCATGACACTGCATCCCCAGATCGCGGCCTTTGCCGCCCAGCTTGACGATCTTTCCCGCCTGTTGCGGGCGCAGGGCGCGCGGCCCTGGGCGGATCGGATCGACCTCATCCAGCGTGCCGTCGCGGACTCCAACTATGCCGGCGTCACCCGCTTCCTAGAGATGTTCGAGGGGGAGGGCGGCTTTGCCGCGCTGACCCTCTCGGACGAAGCGGCCAATGCGGCGCTCTCCGAATGCCGGGTAGCGGCCCGCGCTATGGCGCAGCGGCTGGCGCGCGAGGAGGGGTGATCCGGCTGTAACCTGCATCATACCGAAATTTGCCCGATTGACGCCGCCCGCGCTTTGGGCAAATGCGTGGGGCGTCTCCGGTGCCGAGGATTCGGCAGCGGGCACGATGCGGGAGAGCATGGGCGCCTTTCAGGCTTGAGCCCGTCGCCGAAGGAGCAACCGCCCCGGAATCTCTCAGGCCAAAGGACCGCATCGCGCGTAGATACTCTGGAAAGCGGATGGCCCCGTGCCGTCCCACCGAAGGGGTAAGCCAGTCGGCCCCAAGCCGCTGGTCAAAGCTCTCAGGTTCCGTGACAGAGGGGGTGGCATGCCGGAAGCGCCGATTCGTCGGCTGCGCGGGCCTGTCGCCGCATCCCTCCTACGGAAAGGTCTTGCCATGACCGCCACTGACGACGTCGCCGCCCTCGAAGCAGAACTGCCCCTCGAAGCCCTGCCGCTGGACGCCTGGCACCGTGCCAAGGGCGCGCGCATGGTCGGCTTCGCCGGCTATCACATGCCGATCCAGTATGAAGGCATCATGGCCGAACATAGCTGGACCCGCGAACATGCCGGCCTGTTCGACGTCAGCCATATGGGCCAGCTCACCTTCTCCGACGAGACCGGCGGCACCAGCGTCGACGCGGCGCTCGAAACCCTGCTGCCCAGCGACATCAAGGGATTGAAGCCCTTCCGCCAGCGTTATTCGATGCTGCTGGACGCGGAAGGCGGCATCCTCGACGACCTGATGGTTTCGCGTCCGGGTGACGGCGCGTTCGAAGGCGCGGCGATCTACATGGTCGTCAATGGCGCGACCAAATATGACGATATCGGCTGGATGATCGAACATCTGCCCGACGACGTCACCATGAACCATATGGCCGACCAGGCGCTGCTGGCGCTGCAGGGCCCCGAAGCGGGCGAGGCGATGGCCGCGCTCATCCCCGAAACCGCCGACCTCATCTTCATGCAGTCCGGTCCCTTCACCTGGCGCGGCGTGCCGCTGTGGATCAGCCGGTCGGGCTACACCGGCGAGGATGGCTTTGAAATCAGCGTGCCGGGCGATTCCGTCGCGCTGCTGGCCGATGCGCTGTGCGCACTGCCGCAGGTCAAGCCGATCGGCCTTGGCGCGCGTGACTCGCTGCGTCTGGAAGCCGGCCTGCCGCTCTATGGCCATGACCTGTCGCCCGCCGTCAGCACGATCGGCGCGGACCTGGGCTTTGCCATCCAGAAGCGCCGCCGCGAGGAAGGCGGCTTCATCGGCCATGCCCGCGTGATGAAGGAACTGGCCGATGGCCCCGGTTCCAAGCGTGTCGGCCTGAAGATCGAAGGCCGCCTGCCGGCCCGCGAAGGCGCGCAAATCTATGCCGGCGACGTGCTGGTGGGCGAAGTCACCTCGGGCGGCTTCGCGCCGAGCGTGGGTGCGCCGATCGCCATGGGCTGGGTCAGCCTGCCTTATTCCGCGCTCGACACCGCGCTGGAGATCGAGGTGCGCGGCAAGCGGATTGCAGCGGCGGTTGCGCCGATGCCGTTCGTTCCGCATCGTTATCGCCGCAAGGCCTGAATTACCGCTTTTCGAGGAGAGCAAGCATGAGCCGCTATTTCACCGACGAACATGAATGGATCGACGTTGCAGGCGACATCGCCACCGTCGGCATCACTGACTATGCGCAGGAACAGCTGGGCGACATCGTGTTCGTCGAACTGCCCGCCGAAGGCACGACCTTCGAAAAGGGCGACGACGCCGCCGTCGTGGAATCGGTCAAGGCCGCGTCGGACGTCTATGCCCCGATCTCGGGCGAAGTCGTCGAAGCCAATGGCGCGCTGGAAGACGAGCCGGCGCTGGTCAACAGCGATGCCGAGGAAGATGGCTGGTTCTTCAAGCTGCGCATCGCCGACGCGAGCGAGCTGGAAGGCCTGATGAACGAAGCCGCCTACAAGAAGTTCGTGGCGAGCCTCTGACAAAATAAGCCCCTCCCTTTCAAGGGAGGGGGAAGGGGTGGGTCGCGACCGCAGGGAGCGTCCGCCCTATCGCCACGGAGCAGCGCTCGCTCCGCTCGCGACCCACCCCCATCCCCTCCCTGATAGGGAGGGGGGAGACAGATGAAATGCGCTACCTACCCCTTACCGACACCGACCGGCAGGAAATGCTGTCCGTCATCGGCGCCGAGACGATCGATGATCTGTTCATCGACGTGCCCGCCGAAGCCCGCCTGAGCGGCACCATCGCCGGCCTGCCCGATCATGCCAGCGAACTGGCGGTCGAGCGCCACATGGGCGCCCTCGCTCGCAAGAATCTGTCGGCAGGGGAAGCGCCCTTCTTCCTGGGCGCCGGCGCCTACAAGCATCATGTTCCCGCCAGCGTCGATCATCTGATCCAGCGCGGCGAGTTCCTGACCGCCTACACGCCCTATCAGCCGGAAATCGCGCAGGGCACGCTGCAGGTGCTGTTCGAGTTCCAGACCCAGGTCGCCCGCCTGCTGGGCGTCGATGTCGCCAACGCCTCCATGTATGACGGCTCGACCGCCTGCTGGGAAGCGATCGGCATGGCCCGCCGCATCACCAAGCGCGGCAAGGCGCTGCTGTCGTCCGGCCTGCATCCGCATTATGTCTCGGTCGCCAACACCATGGCGAAGTTTACCGGCGACGCGCTGGTGCATCAGGCGCCGACGCTGGACGCCGCGACCGATATCGACGCGCTGATCGCATCGATCGACAAGGATACGAGCTGCGTCGTCGTCCAGTACCCGGATATTCTCGGCCGCATCGCCGACCTGACCCCGCTGGCCGACGCCGCGCACGCCGCCGGCGCGCTGCTGGTCGCCGTGGTGACGGAACCCGTCGCTCTCGGCGCGATCAAGGCGCCGGGCCATATGGGCGCGGACATCGTCGTGGGCGAAGGCCAGTCGATCGGCGTCGGCCTGCAGTTCGGTGGTCCTTATCTGGGCCTGTTCGGCTGCAAGCAGAAATATGTCCGCCAGATGCCGGGCCGCCTGTGCGGCGAGACGGTCGACGCGGCCGGCAAGCGCGGCTTCGTGCTGACCCTTTCCACCCGCGAGCAGCATATCCGCCGCGAAAAGGCGACGTCGAACATCTGCACCAACTCCGGCCTGTGTGCGCTGGCGTTCAGCATCCACATGACCCTGCTGGGCGAGAAGGGCCTGCGCGAGCTGGCGACCCTGAATCACGGCCTGGCGGTTCAGGCTGCTGATCGCCTCGCCAAGGTGCCGGGCGTGACCCTGCTCAACGACGGCTTCTTCAACGAATTCACGCTGGTCCTGACCAAGGATGCGCGCGACGTCGTCCGCAACCTCGCCGACAAGGGCGTGCTGGCCGGCGTCTCGCTTGGCCGCCTGTTCCCGGACGCGCCGGAGATCGGCAACGGCCTGGTCGTCGCCGTGACGGAAACCGTCACGCCGGAGGATATCGAAACCCTTGCCGCCGCGCTTGAGGAGGAACTGGCATGACCATGTTGAAGGAAGGTCGCCCGACCACCCCGCAGGCCGTCGCGCAGGAGCATATGGCCCCCGCAACCGCCACCGGCAACCGCGCGCTGATGCTGGAGGAAAAGCTGATCTTCGAGATCGGTTCGACCGACACCACCGGCGTTGATTTCGCCGACGCGCCCAAGGTGGCCAGCCGCCTCGGTTCGCTCGCCCGCACCGACAGCATCGGCCTGCCCGGCCTGTCGGAACAGGAAACGGTGCGCCATTACACCCGCCTGTCGCGCCAGAACTACGCCATCGACCTTGGCCTGTTCCCGCTCGGCAGCTGCACCATGAAGCACAATCCGCGCCTCAACGAAAAGGTCGCGCGGATGCCCGGTTTCGCCGATATCCATCCGCTGCAGCCGCAGTCGACGGTGCAGGGCGCGCTGGCCGTCATCCATGAGCTGGCCGCCTGGCTGGTGACGCTGACCGGCATGCACTCGGTCGCCATGTCGCCCAAGGCGGGCGCCCATGGCGAACTGTGCGGCCTGCTGGCGATCCGCGCCGCGCTCGAAGCCCGTGGCGACGCGCGCAGCGTCATCCTGGTGCCCGAAAGCGCCCATGGCACCAACCCCGCCACTGCCGCCTTCTGCGGCTACAAGGTCGAGGATATTCCCGCGACCCCGGATGGCCGCGTGGACCTGCAGGCATTGAAGGCCCGTCTGGGACCGGACGTTGCGGCGGTGATGATCACCAACCCCAACACCTGCGGCCTGTTCGAGCGCGATATGAAGATCATCTCCGACGCGGTCCATGCCGCCGGGGCCTTCGTCTATTGCGACGGCGCGAACTTCAACGCCATCGTCGGTCGGGTCCGCCCCGGTGACCTCGGCGTCGACGCGATGCACATCAACCTGCACAAGACCTTCTCCACGCCCCATGGCGGCGGTGGTCCGGGTTCGGGTCCGGTGGTGCTATCCGAAGCGCTCACGCCCTTCGCGCCACTCCCCTTCGTCGAAAAGCAGGGCGACAAGTTCGTGCTGGTCGAAGAGGAAACGGCCGAGGATCACCACGCCCAGACCTTTGGCCGCATGGTCGCCTTCCATGGCCAGATGGGCATGTTCACCCGCGCGCTGACCTATATCCTCAGCCACGGTGCCGATGGCCTGCGCCAGGTCGCCAGCGACGCGGTACTGAACGCCAACTATATCCTGCGCAGCCTGGATGACGTGCTCGACGCGCCCTTTGGTGCGGCCGGCCCGTGCATGCATGAGGCACTGTTCAGCGACAAGGGGCTGGCCGAAGGCTTCACCACGCTGGATATCGCCAAGGGGCTGATCGACGAAGGCTTCCACCCGATGACCATGTATTTCCCGCTGGTCGTCCATGGTGCGATGCTGGTCGAACCGACCGAGACGGAAAGCAAGGCCGCGCTCGATCAGTTCATCATGGCGCTGCGCAGCTTGGCCGAACGGGCCAAGGCAGGGGACGAGGCGTTGAAGGGCGCGCCCTACCACGCCCCGCGCCGCCGCCTCGACGAAACCCTCGCGGCGCGCAAGCCGGTGCTGACCTGGTCCGAACCGGACCTGGCGGTCGCCGCCGAATAAGCCAGAAGCAGAGGGCGGTGGAGGATCTCCACCGCCCTTTTTGCATCGGCCGGCCACAGACAAGGATTTGTCCATGACACAGGATGCCCCCGCACCCTGGACGCCGCAGGGCGACGGCCCCGATCCGCGCCGCCATGCCCCCGCGACGCTGCGCAACCGCGATGCGATCGCGACTGTCCTGCGGGACGAACTGCCCGATGCCGGGCTGGTGCTGGAAGTGGCGAGCGGTAGTGGCGAACATGCTGTCCACTTCGCTGTCACTTATCCCGCGCTCGATTGGCAGCCCAGTGATCCCGATCCCGCCGCGCTGGCGTCGATCGCGGCGCTGCGCGGAGACGCTAATCTGCCCAATCTGCGCGCGCCGCTGCTGCTCGACGCGGCGGGTGCCGGCTGGCCGATCGAGGCGGCCGACGCGCTCCTGTGCATCAACATGGTGCATATCAGCCCCTGGGCGGCGACGCTGGGGCTGCTGGCGCGTGGCGCGCGATTGCTGGCGCCGGGCGCGCCGCTGATCCTCTACGGCCCCTATGTCGAGGATGATGTGCCGACCGCCCCCTCCAATCTGGCGTTCGACCGATCGCTGAAGGATCGCAACCCGCAATGGGGCCTGCGAACCCTGACCGATGTCGACCGGGCTGCGGCCGATGTCGGGTTGGCACGCTCCCGGCGGGTGGCGATGCCGGCCAATAATCTGATGCTGATCTATCGCCGGGGATAGGGCGCATATGGTCGTCCGCGCATGATCCGCGCCAAGATGCTTCCACCGGGCGGCATCAGGCTCTAAAGCGCTTGGCGATGACCAACAGCCTGTTCTCGCTCGTCGCTGCCGAACTGTCCGCGCCGGCCGATCCGCGCGCGGCCGCCATGGCGGGCGCGCTGGCGGCGAAATATCCCGGTGCGGCACGGGCGGTGCTCTTCTACGGCTCCTGCCTGCGCGAGGCCAATCTCGACGGGCTGATGCTCGATTTCTACCTGATCGTCTCCGATTATGAGGCGGCCTATGGCAAGGGCTGGCTGGCGCGGGCCAATCGGGCGATCCCGCCCAATGTGTTTCCGTTCGAACATGGCGGCCTGATCGCCAAATATGCCGTGCTGTCGGAGGCCGACTTTGCCCGGCTGAACAGCATGAAGGCGGACAATGTCTCGGTCTGGGCGCGCTTTGCCCAGCCGTCCCGGCTGCTGTGGTCGGCGGATGATCTGGCACGGCAGCGCGCGCTGGCGGCGGTGGCGCAGGCGGCGCCGACCCTGTTGTCGCTCGCCCGACCGATGGCGCAGGGGCAGGGCGATGATCCTGTCCCGCTGTGGAAGGCCGGCTTCACCCTCACCTATAATGCCGAGTTGCGGGCGGAGAAGACGGGCCGGTCGCTCTCGATCGTCGATGCCGATCCTGATCGCTATCGCCGCTTCGGTGCGGCCGCTCTGGCAGAAGGGCTGCCGCCGTCCCCCGACAATGCAGACAAGGTCTGGCGCGGGCTGCAGCGGCGCGGCAAATATCTCTCGGTCGTGCGCCTTGCCAAGGCGAGCTTCACCTATGCCGGGGGCATCGATTATTTGGCGTGGAAGATCAATCGCCACGCCGGCACCGCGATCGAGATCAAGCCCTGGCAGCGGCGCTGGCCGCTGCTGGGCGCGGTCACTCTGCTGCCGCGGCTGTTCCTGGGTGGTTCGATCCGCTGAGCGCGTTCGACAGCGCCAGGCCGAGCGCGGCCAGCGTATAGGGCTTGCGCAGCACTTCATGCCCCCGGAAATCGTCGCTGTCGGTCGCGTCGCCAGTGAAGCCGGTGACGAACAGCACCGGCAGATGGCGCATATGGGCGGGCAGGGTGCGGATCATTTCCGGCCCGGTCATGTCGGGCATCAGCACGTCGCTCATGATCAGGCCGATATCGGCATTGTTGGCCAGCAATTTTGCGGCCTTGCCGGGATGGTCGCAGGCGATGGGCAGATGGCCCAGTTCGGCGAGCGCCGCCATCGTCTGGTTGAGGACGCGCGGATCGTCTTCGACCACCAGAATGCGCGTGGGGGGATGCAAGGTCTGCACCTGCTCCAGATTGGGCGCTTCGATCGCCGCCTCTTCCTTGGTCAATATTTTGCGCGGCAAGTAGATATGGACGCTGGTGCCTTCGCCCAGAACGGAATCGATACGGATTTCGCCGGCGCTCTGGCGCACGAAGCCGAAAATCTGGCTGAGGCCAAGGCCGGTGCCCTTGCCAACCGGCTTGGTGGTGAAGAAAGGTTCGAACACGCGGGCCGCGACCTCCGGCGTCATGCCGCAGCCATCGTCGCTGACGCTGACGACGACATAGTCGCCGGCGATGCATTCGCCGATCTCATTGTCGATCAGTTGCGCCTGGCTGGTGGAAATGGTCAGCTTGCCGCGCCCTTCCATCGCGTCGCGCGCATTGACGCACAGGTTGAGGAGGGCATTTTCCATCTGGTGCTGGTCGACGAAAATGCGCCAGCCCTGCGCCTCATGGCCAAAGGCGACGATGATCTGGTCGCCGATCGTGCGGTCGACCAGTTCCGACATGCCGCGCAGCAGCGCATCCGGGTCGACCGCGCTGGGCAATAGCGGTTCGGATCGGGCGAAGGCGAGCAGGCGGCGGGTGAGGGCGGCAGCCCGATTGGCGCCCTCCATCGCATTGTCGAGATGGCGGCTGGCCTCGGTCGGCTTCAGCCTGATCTTGCGCTTGGCCAGCTCAAGGCCGCCGACGACGACCGCCAGCATATTGTTGAAATCATGTGCAATGCCGCCGGTGAGCTGGCCCACGGCGTCCATCTTGTGCATCTGGCGCAGATTTTCCTCGGCGGCGGCGCGCTCGGCGGACTCGCGCTTCAACTGCTCATAGGCGTCCGACAATTCGCTGGTGCGGGCGGAGACCGCCTCTTCCAGTCGGTCGGCGCGTTCTGTTTCCATATCCGCCATGCGGCGCGCGTTGCGCCGTTCGGTATAGGCGGCGTTGACCAGCCATAGCGCGAACAGCACGCAGACCAGCAGGGCAAGGCCCACCATGCGCGACGTCTTGCCGACGAATTCGGTGCGGTCGCCGGCCAGGCTGACGGCCAGGCTGCGTTCGCGCAGGCGCGCATTTTCAGCCTGAATCACCAGATCGATCAGCGCGGTCAGCCGCTTGATATCCTGCGACTGGCCGGCCTGATGAAATTGCGCCAGCGCCCCCACTTTCTGGTCATAGGTTGTGCGCAGGCCGATCTCGCTCAACGTCTTGCCGCGCTGGTTGAAGGCGACCTGGAGTGCACGGACATTGCCGCGCTGCCAGTCGGACTTGCGGGTGGCATAGGTCAGCGACTTGAGCTGGCTGGCAGCGGTGCGCCACTGGTCCTGGAACAGACGGCCGGTATCGGGATCGAGGCTGATGACATAGCGGGCCAGCGTCACTTCGGCGCGGGTCGTCTTCGCTTCGAAGGCGCGGGCGAGCGCCATGATTTCCCAGCTGCGCTGCTGTTCGGCGAGTGCGCGCTGATGATCGCGCGAGGCGTTGCTGGCGCTGTAGAGCAGGGCGCCGAGCGATCCGATCAGTAATATGCCAAGGACCAGGGGCATGTAGCGCCGCGCCACAGCGCGCCAGCCCCGGTCCTGTTCGTCGATCACGTCGCGTTCCGCCATATACCGTTACACTAACCGAACTATGTTAACCGCGCGAATATGCAGGTTAGATGGTTCCGCCGCTGTAGCAGATTCTATCGCAGGAAATACCCGGTCGATCGTCGGAGTGTCGAAAAGCGCGATCAGCTGATCGCGCCGGTGGCCTTGCCGGCGGTTTCGAACATGGCGATGATCTGTTCGACCTGCTCGTCGCTATGTTCGGCGCAGAGCGAGCAGCGCAGCAGGAAGGTGCCGGCCGGGGTCGCCGGCGGGCGCGCCATGTTGACGTAGAGGCCCAGCTCCAGCAGCGTCTGCCACATGGCGACGGCCTGCATCTGGTCGGTCAGGATGACGGCGATGATCGCCGACTGCGGCGTGGCGCTGCCCAGCTTGAAGCCGAGGTCGGTGAGGCCCTTGTGCAGGCGCTGGCTGTTCTTCCACAGATGCGCGCGCTTCTCGCCGGCGTGCATCAGCTTGCGGATGCTGGTCGCGGCGGTGGCGACGACGCTGGGCGGCAGCGAGGCGGTGAAGACATAGGGACGGCAGACGAGGCGCAGGATCTCGAACTTGGGATGGTTCGAGACGCAGAAGCCGCCGACCGTGCCGACCGACTTGGAGAAGGTGCCGACCACGAAGTCGATCTCGCCCTCGACGCCCTGCTCCTCATATGCGCCACGGCCGTTGGGGCCGAAGAAGCCCATGCCGTGGGCTTCGTCGCACAGGATCATGCAATTGGGGTGCTTGCGGATGGCGGCGACCATCTCGGGCAGCGGGGCGACGTCGCCCAGCATCGAATAGACGCCTTCCAGCACGACCAGCTTCAGCGCGTCGGCGGGCAGGCGGCCCAGGCGCTTGTCCAGATCCTCGACGCTGTTGTGGCGGAAGCGGACGATCTCGGCATTGCCCATGGCGCAGCCGTCATAGATGGAGGCATGGCTGTCGGCGTCGAGCACGACATAGTCGCCCTTGCCCGCCAGGGTGGAGATGATGCCCAGATTCGCCTGATAGCCGGTCGAAAAGACCATGGCGCCCGACGTGCCATAGAATTCCTTGAGCGCGTCCTCGACTTCCTTGTGGCCCTGATAGGTGCCGTTGAGGACGCGGCTGCCGGTGGTGCCGGCGCCAAATTCGTCCAGCGCCTTCTTGCCGGCTTCGACCACGTCGGGGTCGAAGGTCATGCCCATATAATTATAGGTGCCGAGCAGGATGGTTTCCTTGCCCTTGATGATCGCGCGGGTGGGCGAGAGCACCTGGTCCATGACGATCGCATAAGGATCGCGCACGCCCGTCGCCAGCAGCGCCTCGCGCTCGTTGATCAGCGGATCGAACTTGGAGAAGAGATCGCGGGTTTGCGTGGCGATGGCGGCGTCGGTCATAATATCCAAAGTCCCTTAACCGTTCGAGCTGAGCGAAGTCGAAGCTCTCTGCCGAGCGGAGCCGAGGCTCCCTGCTTCGCCTTCGCTCAGCAACGCCCTTCGACTTCGCTCAGGGCGAACGGCAAAAATCTAAATCAGGCGGTCTTGAGCTTGGCGACCGCGTCGACCAGCTGGCCCACGGTCTCGATCTCGGCCTGCATGTTCATGGTGATGATGATGTCGAACTCATCCTCGATGGCGGCGACGAAATCCATCACGGTCAGGCTGTCCCATTCCAGGTCGCCGGCAAAGGTGGTGGCTTCGGTCAGGTCGACGCCCTTCTTGTTGAAGGGGGCGATCTGCGCTGCGACGCTGTCGAAAATCTCGCTGCGATCGGTCATTATCTCTTCAATCTTTCCATGAAAGCACGGCTTTTGCCGCCTCACGCCGCTCTTTGGCAAGCGAATAAGGCGTCAATCGGGCAGCATCTGGGGCAAAATGCCTTGTTCGCGGCGCGCCGTGTCGCGCCACGCTTTGCTGTTCCAGCCCCACAAGGGCGGGAAGATCAGCGGAAATTGTCGGCGTAGGCCTGAATTTTCAGCGTCTTGGGCGGGGTCGCGATGACGGTGTAGGCGATCTTCTCGCGCTCGGCATAGGCAACGGCGGCCTCCTGCGAGGAGAAGCTGAGCTTCAGCTGCTGCTTGGTGTCGCCCGAACCGGCCCAGCCGGTCAGCGGATCGGCCTTCTTCGCTTCGGCGGGCGCATATTCCAGCACCCACTTGTGAGTCAGCGCCTTGCCGGACTGGAGGGCGTTCTTCTGGATCTGGTAAATGCGCGCGGTCATCGCGATGGAACTCCGTAAAATCGTCATTGTGCGTTGCACCAGCGGTCGCCGTGAAGTCAAGAGTTGCGGCGCGCGTCCGCATTTTTGGTGCGCAATGTGGCATTGGCGCTCGCCGGATCGTCGGGCCAGGGGTGGCGGGGATAGCGACCACGCATTTCCTTGGCCACGTCGCGCCAGTTGCCGGCCCAGAAGCCGGGCAGGTCGCGCGTCGTCTGGATCGGCCGGCCGGCGGGCGAGGTGAGCGACAGGACCAGCGGGATGCGCTGGTTGCCGACGGTCGGATGCTGCGACAGGCCGAACAGCGCCTGCACCCGCAATTCCACGCGCGGGCCACCCTCGGCCGCATAGTCAATCGCATGGGTGGAGCCGGCGGGCGATCGGAAATCGGGCGGGGCGAGCCGGTCGAGCTGTTGCTTGCCGTCCCAGCCGATCAGCGTTTCGAGCACGCCCGACAGTTGCGACCGGTCGATGTCGGACAGGCGGCGTTTGCCCGCCAGCAGCGGCGGGAGCCAGTCGTCCAGCGTGTCGATCAGGGCGGCGTCGGACAGCGCCTCGATCCCGGCAAAGTCCGCCCGCATCCGCAGCGATTGCGCGGCCTCCGACCAGGGGAGGAGGGCAAGGCCGCCCTGCCGCACGCCATCGACCAGCGCGGCGACGACTGCATCGGGGGCTGGCCGGTCGTCAGAGCCGGACGACAGGCGCACCGCGCCCAGCCGGCGCTCCCGCAGCGCCTCGATTCCGCCATTGGCGGGGCGGAATTTTACCGTGCGATGCTCGGCGATCCGCTCGCCGAATAGGGCGATCACCTCCGCCTCGCCAATTGGGGCGGCCGACAGGATGCGCGCGCCCGCGGCGCTGCCCTGCACTTCGCCGACCGCCAGCCAGGTTTCGCTGGCCAGCGGCGAGAGCGGATCGAGCCGGAAGCCGCGTCCGCCCACGCTGGCCCAGTCGGCGCCATCGGCGGAGCGGCGCTTGGCGACGCGATCGGGAAAGGCAAGGGCGAGGCAGAGGCCGACATCATGCAGCCCGCCCTCTGCGGACGACCGACTATCGACCAGCCTGGCCCAGCGCTTGGCGAGGCCGCGCCCGGCCTCGGCCCGCTTGCCGCCCTCGCGTCGCCAGCGCTGGAGTCGCAGGGTAAGGTCGGTATCCTGCCCGCCCAGGCCGCGTTCGCCGAGCAGGACTGCGATTTCGGCGGCGGTGCGGGCGAGGCCGCGCTCACCGGCGCGCACCAGCATATGGGCGATGCGCGGCGCCAGCGGCAGGGTGGCGAGCGCCTTGCCATGGGCCGTGATGCGGCCGTCGGCGTCAAGCGCCTCCAGGGCGGTCAGTCGCTTGCGCGCTTCGGCCACGGCGGCGGCGGGTGGCGCGTCGAGCCAGCGCAGGCTGGCCGGATCGCTCACGCCCCAGAGCGCGCAGTCGAGCAACAGGCTGGACAGGTCGCTTTCCAATATTTCTGGCGGGTCGAAGGGCGGCATGCCCGCCGTCGCTGCGGCTTCCCACAGGCGATAGGCGACGCCGGGCCGCTGGCGCGCGGCACGGCCGGCGCGCTGGGTCGCCGACGCCTGGCTGGCGCGCTCGGTGACGAGGCGGGTAACACCGGCGGCGCGGTCATAGCGCGGGCGGCGGGCAAGGCCGCTGTCGACGACGATGCGCACGCCGTCGATGGTCAGGCTGGTCTCGGCGATCGAGGTGGCCAGGATCACCTTGCGCCGCCCCTCGCGCGAGGGGCGGATGGCGGCGCGCTGGGCGCCCGGTTCCAGACTGCCGTGCAACATGTGGACCTCGAACGCGCCACCCTCGATCCGTTCGGCCGTGCGCTCGATTTCCCGGACGCCGGGCAGGAAGGCGAGCAGGTCGCCCTGCGCCTCCTCCTCCAGCGCGCGGCGAATGGCGGCGGCCATCTCATCCTCGATCCGCTTTTCGGCATGGCGGCCGATAGGACGCAGTTCGAGGGGCTGGATCTTGCCCTCGCTCTCGATCACCGGCGCGCCATCGAGAAGGGTGGAGAAACGCGCGCCATCGAGTGTCGCCGACATCGGCAGGATGCGCAGGTCCGGGCGCAGCGCTGCCTGCGCGTCGAGCGCCAGCGCGAGGCCGAAATCGCTGTCCAGGCTGCGCTCATGCACTTCATCGAACAGCACCGCCGACACGCCGGCCAGTTCGGGATCATCCTGAATGCGGCGGACGAAGATGCCTTCGGTCAGCACCAGCAGGCGCGTCTTCGCGCTGACCTTGCTGTCCATCCGCGTCGCATAGCCGACCGTGCCGCCCGGCTGCTCGCCCAGCATCTCGGCGATGCGCTCGGCCGCGGCGCGGGCCGCCAGGCGGCGGGGCGAGAGCAGCAGCACTTGGCCGTCGCACCAGGGCTGGTCGAGCAGGGCCGGCGCCACCGCCGTCGTCTTGCCCGCGCCCGGCGGCGCCACCAACACGGCATTGCTGCCGGCACGCAGCGCAGCGAGCAGGTCGGGCAGGACGGCATGGATCGGCAGGGCGGGGGCGGTCATGATCCGCCCCCTCTCGCGCCAATCAGGGCCGAGCGCAAGGCGCGCCGGGCAGAAACGGCAATGCCCGAAGCCGTGCGGCTCCGGGCATCGGGTCTATTCCGGCGATGGCGCGCGACGGTTAGTCGCGGCCCTTGCTCATGAACTGTTCGACCACGTTGGACATGTCGAAGCTCTTGCCGCCCTGGACCGGCGGATATTTGGCGAGCGTCATCAAATGCTCCTTCATCATCTCACCCATCGGTCCGGTCTGCCAGGACACTTTCTGGATCAGATGGCCATAGGAGTCGCTGTTGTCGTAGCTTTCGAACGGGTCCATGCGGATGTTGAAGACCAATGGCTTGGAACGACCGGTGATGGTGCCGTAATAATCTTCGGTGGTGGAGAAATGCCATTTCCACGGGCCCATGCGCATCGCTGCAAGTTTGGACTCATTATAGTGGAAGATGTGGTTGCGGGCTGAATCTTCGGCCTCGCCTTTCCAGTAGGGCAGGTTGTTGACGCCGTCGATATATTGCTGCTTCTCGGCCATCAGCTTCTCGTTCACATCCTCAACGCCGGCGGCGACGGCGAGGGTGGTGAACATGTCCTGATGGCACTGGATGCCGTTCTTGAGTTGCAGCGGCGCGATCACACCCGGCCATTTGAGCATCGAGATGACACGGACGCCGCCTTCATAGGTGGTCATTTTCTCGCTGCGCCAGGGCGTGGTCGCGCCATGCGGCCAGGAACTATGTTCCGGACCATTGTCGGTCGAATACCAGACGATGGTATCCTCCTCCAGACCGTTTGCCTTCAGCCAGTCGAGCACGATGCCGACATCATGGTCATGCTGGAGCATGCCCGAGCCATGCAGGTCCGCTTCCGACGTATATTTTTCGGCAGCATAGCGCCACTTGTCGTTGAGGCGGGTGTAGAGATGCATGCGGCTGGTGTTGAGCCAGACGAAGAAGGGTTCGTCGGCATCCTTGGCCTTCTTCATGAACTCCAGCGCCGGCGGGATGAATTCCTGTTCGTCAATCTCGTGCATGCGCTCCTGATGGAGCGGGCCGGTGTCGACGATCTTCTGCTTGCCGACCTTGCCGAAACGCGGATCTTCGGTCGGATCATCGACATCGGTGGCCCAGCTGTGGATCACGCCGCGCGCACCGAATTTCTTTTCATATTCTTCCAGGCTACCGGAATAGGCCTTGGCGAAATTCTGATAGTCGCGCTGTTCATCCTCTTCCGACACGTTGAGGTGATAGAGATTGCCGAAAAATTCGTCGAAACCATGGTTGGTCGGCAGATGTTCGTTGCGATCGCCCAGATGGCTCTTGCCGAAATGGCCGGTGCGATAGCCTGCGTCTTTCATTACTTCAGCGAGGCAAGGTGATGCGGGCTGCAGGCCTAGTGGTTCGCCGGGCTGGCCCACTGTCACCATGCCGGAACGGATCGGATATTGGCCGGTGATGAAGGATGCGCGACCGGCGGTGCAGGAGGGCTGGCCGTAATGGTCGGTGAAGCGGATGCCGCCATAGCCGATGCTGTCGATATTGGGCGTGGTATAGCCCATCGTGCCCAGGCCATAGGCGCTGACATTCTGCCAGCCGATATCGTCACCCCAGATGACTAGGATATTGGGTTTTTTCTTCGCCATGCTGAGTCTCCGATCATGATGGATCGGCCGAAGGGTAACGGCGGGCGGATCGCGACGCTGCATGGGGATAATCCCGAGATCGGGCGGGAACATCCCCGATGCCCGGAAATGGGGTGTGGGTTCTAGCCGAACAGATAGATGTGAATCGGGTTCTTCGGATCGAGCAGCATCTTGGTCGTCAGCGCCAGCGACATGATGATGAGCAGCGGCTTGATCAGCTTCGAGCCGAAGCGCATGGCGAGGTGCGATCCGATCTGGCCGCCGGTGATCGATCCGACCGCCATGGCGAGGCCGGCGATCCAGATGACATGGCCGCCCGCGACCATGGTCAGCAGCCCGGCGACGTTCGAGGCGAAATTGGCGGCCTTGGTCTGGGCGGTGGCGCGCAGTAGCGACAGGCCGCCCAGCGCGATGAAGATGGTGGTGTAGAAGGCGCCGGCACCCGGCCCGAAGAAGCCGTCATAGAAGCCGACCACGCCGATCATGCCGGACAGGCCCCATAGGCCGACGCGGGCATGGCGATCGGCATCGCTGAGCTTGGGCGAGAAAGTGAAATAGGCCGCCATCGCGATCAGCAGCGCAGGCATCAGCCCGGCCAGGATCGACGGGTCGACCCGTTGCAGCAACCAGGCGCCGCCGATCGATCCGATGAAGGCGGCGATCACCGGCGCCTTGTAGGTTTTGAGGTCCATATGGCCGCGCCGCGCATAGGCGACACAGGCGCCGAAGGTGCCAAGGCAGCTTTGCAGCTTGTTGGTGGCGACCGCCGGGACCGGCGGCACGCCGGCGGCGAGCAATGCGGGCAGGGCGATGAGGCCGCCCCCGCCCGCCATCGCGTCGATGCAGCCGGCCATGAAGGCGGCGGCCATGAGGAAGGCGATGGTTTCGGGGGAGAGGATCACGATATTTACCCCGTTCGGGCTGAGCGAAGTCGAAGCCCGCACCTGAGCGAAGCGAAGGCCCTTCGCCTGCGGCTCAGTCGTGCCCTTCGACTTCGCTCAGGGCGAACGCTTGTCGGAAAGGAAGACGAGCGAACCCGTTCATTCCCTCAACTTATGGTTTGCCGCATGTTCCGGGGCAGCGGACTTAAAATCCGCTTCGGAAATGCGTCAATAGGCCCGTGCTATCGCGAATTCGACCGCTTCGGTAAGGGCCGCTTTCGCCTTGCCGGCATCGAACATGCCCAGCGCGTCGATCGCGCGCTGGCCATAATGGCGGGCGCGGGCCAGCGTGTCGGCAATCGCGCCGGTCTGGCGCAGCAGTTGCGTGGCGTGGGCCAGATCCTCGTCGCTGATGCGATGGCCCGAGATCGCGGCCTTCCAGAAGGCCTTGTCCTCGTCCGACCCGCGCGCATAGGCCAGGATCACCGGCAGGGTGACCTTGCCGTCGCGGAAATCGTCGCCGGCATCCTTGCCCATGGTGGCGCCGTCCGATTCATAGTCGATCGCGTCGTCGATCAGCTGGAAGGCGATGCCAAGATTGCGGCCATAGACGTCGAGCGCATGTTCCTCCGCTTCGCTGCGGTCGGCGACCACGGCGGAAATGCGGCAGGCGGCGGCGAACAGGGCGGCGGTCTTGGCGCCGATGATGTCGAGATATTGTTCTTCGCTGGTGTCGATCTTGCGCTGGGCGGTCAGCTGGTTGACCTCGCCCTCGGCGATGATCGCCGATGCGCCCGACAGAATCTTCAAGACCTTGAGCGACTCGGCCTCGACCATCAGCTCGAACGAGCGCGAGAAGAGGAAATCGCCGACCAGCACGGAGGCGCTGTTGCCCCAGATGATGTTGGCGGTCTTGCGGCCGCGGCGCAGGCCCGATCCGTCGACGACATCGTCATGCAGCAGCGTGGCGGTGTGGATGAATTCGACCGATGCGGCCAGCTTGTAATGGCGCGATCCGGCATAGCCGACCAGGTCGGCGCAGGCGAGCGTCAGCATCGGCCGAAGCCGCTTGCCGCCGCCGGCGATCAGATGGCCGGCCAGTTCCGGGATCAGCGGGATGCGCGACTGCATCCGGTCCAGGATCACGCTGTTCACCTGGTTCATGCCATCGGCGACGAGCGCCATGATGGGAGCGAGCGAAGGGGCGCTGGTGCGGCCGATCGGGTGGACGTTGCCGGGGGAGGATGCAGTCATGACAAGCGTCCTCTGGCGGGGCAAAAAGCAGATGGCAAGCGGGAATAGCTTGCCTGCGCGGCGCAATGGCGCAAAAAGCGCGCCGGACGATTGATTGACGCATCGCAGTAACGGAAAAGCCACGCCTTTTCCCGCCGCGATGCCGCTGTGGAGAATGCCAGGTGGATGAGACTTTGAAGCGCTATCGCGAGAGCATCGACAATATCGACGCGGCGCTCGTCTTCATGCTGGCGGAGCGGTTCAAGGTCACCCAGGCCGTGGGCGAATATAAGGCGACCCACGACCTGCCGCCGGCCGATCCGGGCCGCGAGGAACGCCAGATTTCGCGCCTGCGCCAGCTCGCGCTCGATGCCAATCTCGACCCCGACTTCACCGAGAAGTTCCTGCGCTTCATCATCGATGAGGTGATCCGCCATCATGAGCGGCTGCGGGAAGGCTGATTTTAAAAAAATGCGCGAAAGAGCGCATTTTTGAGGCGGTGCCAGCCCGCTCCCACACCCGGCCACCCAACGGCACTATTCTGCGGGTGGCCGGGTGGGGGAGCGGGCCGGTGCGGCAGAATGTGCGGCAGCATATTCTCCAGGCAACGCTTTACCCCGCGGGATAATTTTCATGGCCTGCATTGGGCCAGTGGAAATGCGTGTAGGTCAGCATGGTCGAGAAGCTTTCCGACCGGACCTGATGCCACCAGCCGATCGGGATGAAGAGCAGGTCGCCCGGCATCAGCCGCACTTCGTAGCGCAGCACGTCGCGGGCGCGCGGGTATTGATCCAGCCGCGCCGGATCGGTCAGGTCGCCGACATCGCTGAAGACATGGCGGTTATGCGCCAGCCGATGGGTCTGCGACGGCGGCACCAGGATGACATGCTTGGTGCCCGTCACCTGCGCCAGCAGATTGTTGGTGAGGTCGAAATGCAGCGGGGTGAAGGCGCCCGCGCCGCCGATCCAGAGCATGCCGGGCGTCGGCGCCAGATAGGCGTCGGGATGGCCGAGATCGGCCTGTAGCGGCGCGAGGGCCGGGCCGTTCGCTGCGCTGTTATAGGCGGTCAGATAGGCGTCGTTGCCGCCGTCGCGCACCAGGGCGATGAACTGGCGAAAGGGCGCATGGCGCTTGTGCCGGTCCTTGGCCAGCTCATAGTCGGCGGCCTGCGCCCGGCCGCCCTGATACTCGATTTCCGCCGCGCCAATGGCATCGGCCAGATAGTCCGGCGTCCATTGCGCGCGGGCAGGCCAGCCCTCCATCGACCCCTTGATCAGGACCGGGCGGCCGGGCGCATAGAAATTATGCAGGAAATCCTCGCCTGACAGCGCGTCGGCGGTCAGCAGGCCGGAGGCATAGGGGGACAGGGCGCGCTGTTGCTCCATGACGTTGAGCAGCCAGTCGCGCCGCTTGAGCGCGAGCGCGCTGTCGTCGCGGGGCGCGGGCGCGGGCTTGGGCGGCACATGGGGCATGGCATTGGCGGACGGCGCGCCAAAGCCGACCTGGCGCAAGGTCATCTGCATCTGCATGTTCGCCGCCTGCGACAGGATCGACGGAAGCGGCGGGGTGCGGCCGGATTTGCTCATGAGCCGCCCTAGCGCGCGATCATGACCGCCATGTTGCAGGATGTGACGATCCCGTGACGGCGCGATGGCGGCTCAGGCTGGCTCCACCACCTCGGTCCGCTTGGGCTGCGACCGGCCGAGCAGCACGCCGACGAGCGCCAGCGCGAAGCCGGCAATCTGCACCGGGCCGAGCTTCTCGCCGAACAGCAGCCAGGCCTCGACCGCGGCGAGCGGCGGCACCAGCAGCAGCAGCATCGACATGCGCGTCGGCCCCTGGGTGCGCACCAGCCATACCAGCAGCGACAGGCCGGCGGCCGACAGGCCCAGCACCGACCAGCTGAGGCCGATCCACAGCATCGGGCTATTGTCCCAGCGCCATTCGCCCACGATCAGGGTGGCGGCGATCGCCACCAGCGCGCCGCCGGCATTCTGCACCGCGCCCGACACCCAGATCGGATCGCCGCCGATTGTGCCGCGCTGGATCAGCGTGCCGCCGGTCATGCCCAGCACGGCAATGATGCCGGCAATGGCGGGGATCAGGGTGATCGCGCCGGCGCCCGATTTGGCGATCGCCGGCATCAGCACGCAGCCAACGCCGAGGATGGCGATGGCAAGGCCGCTCCAGGCGCGCGCCGGCAACCGCTCGCCCAGGATCGCGACGCTGGCGACCGCCACCATCAGCGGCTGGGTCGCGCCCAGCAGCGACATGATGCCGGCCGGCATGCCATGGCCAACCGCCCACCAACTGAGCGTCAGGTAAAAGCCGTGCAGCATCGCGCCCGCCGCCAGATGCAGCCACAGGCGCCGGCCGTGCGGCAGCGGCTGGCGTGCGCGCAGGGCAAGGAGCCCCAGCAGCAGCGCGGTCAGGCACAGGCGCGCGGCCAGGATCAGTTCCGGTGCGCCATGGGGCACCATCGCGCGGGCGACGATGAAGCCGGTGGACCAGATCAGGACGAACAATATGGATGCGATGATGCCGAACATGGCGCAGCCCATGGCCCAAGCGCGGGCGCCTGTCGACCCGGCCAACGGGCGAAGGGATCAGAAGCTGCCGATCGTCGACCCGATCAGGATGACGGCGACCAGCGCCGCAAGCGAGCTGACGATGCCGGCCATGGCGATATCCAGATAGGATTCGCGGTGGGTGACGCCGCTCAGCGCCAGCAGGGTGACGATCGCACCATTATGCGGCAAGATGTCGAGTGTGCCCGACCCGATCACCGCCACCCGGTGCATGATGGCGGGATCGGTGCCGGTCTGCGCCGCAATATCCATATAGGTCGGCCCCAGCGCCTCCAGCGCGATGGTGAGCCCGCCCGATGCCGATCCGGTGAGCGCGGCGAGCAGGTTGGTCGCCACCGCCAGCGACACCAGCGGCCCGCCGCCCATGCCCAGCACCCAGTCGCGGATCATGTGAAAGGCGGGCAGCGCGGCGATCACCGCGCCGAAGCCGACCAGGCTCGCCACGCTGATGATCGGCAGCACGGCGGCGTTGGCGCCCGAATCGATGCTGTCGCGCAGGCTGGGCAGGCGGCCCCGGTTGCACAGGATGATGGCGATCGTCGCGATCATCAGCGCGGCCGTCACCGACCATATGCCCGCAACCGCGCCCAGGCTGGTGCTGCCCCATAACGGCTCCGCCAGGAAGGGCGCGTCCCAGGTCGGGAACAGCCAGAGCGACAGGATGAGGTTGCAGCCGATCATCACCCCGATCGGCAGGAAGGCGATGGCGAGCGAGGGGCGGTCGTCGGTGGGCGCGCCCTTGTCCATCTCCGCGGGGTCGAAGGTGGAGGCCGTCGTCGTATGCTCGCGCATCCGCGCGCTGTCGACCGGCGCGGCGGGGGAGAGGCTCGGGTCATAGCCTTCCAGCCGGGCAGCGGCGGCCGCCTGCGCCCGCAGCAGCCAGCCCAGGCCCACCGCCAGCATGATGACCGCGGCGATCAGGCCCAGGCCCGGCGCGGCATAGATGGAGGTGCCGAAGAAGGGCATGGGAATGACATTCTGGATCGCCGGCGTGCCCGGCAGCGCCGTCATGGTGAAGGTCGACGTGCCCAGGATGATGGTCGCGGGCACCAGCCGCCGGGGAATGTTGCCGGCGCGGAACAGCGCCTGCGCCATCGGCACCAGCACGAAGAAGGCGACGAACAGGCTGACCCCGCCATAGGTCAGGATCGCGCCGGCCAGCACCACCGCCATGATCGCGCGACCGGACCCCAGCCAGCCGATCATGGCATCGGCGATGCTACGCACCGATCCGCTGTCGTTCATCAGCTTGGCGAAGATCGCCCCGAGCAGGAACAGCGGGAAGAATTGGGCCAGGAAGCCGGCGGCGGCGACCATGAAGATCTGGGTCCAGCTCGCCAGCATCGGATAGCCCGAAAAGCAGGCCGCGATCATCGCCAGCGCCGGGGCGAGGAACAGCACGCTCCAGCCGCGATAGGCCATGGCGATCAGCGCGCCGAGCGCGACCAGGATGCCAAGGAAGCTGAGCGTCTCAGACATGGGCGAGCAGCGCGTCGATATCGAGTGTCGATTCCCGGCCGATCGCCTGGCCATGCTCCTTCAGGAAATCATCCGCCGCCTTGCGCCCGATCTTCTTGAGCTTCCACAGGAAAGCCCATTCGGCATTCAGCTTGGACGAATGGCCGAATTGCAGCATGTCGGCGCTGGCGATGCGGTGGATGCGCATCTTCGCCCATTTCTCGCCTTCGCCATGGCCGGGGTCGGCGACCTGGCGCAGCAGCGCCATCATCCGGATTTCCTGCAACAGCACGGCGTTGAAGGAAATTTCGTTCAACCGGCTGGCAATGTCGCGCGCGGCGTAGAGGTCGGTGGCGCGCTCGACCGGGTTCACCTGGATCAGGATGGTGTCGTCCGAATCACAGTCACGCACCAGCGGCGTCAGCGTCGGATTGCCCGAATAGCCGCCGTCCCAATAGGCCTCGCCATCTATCTCGACCGCATGGAACATGGTCGGCAGGCAGGCAGAGGCGAGCAGTACGTCGGGGGTGATCTCGGCATTGCGGAATACGCGGGCCTGGCCGGTGCGCACGCTGGTCGCGGTGATGAACAGGCGGATCGGGCTGGCGGCGAGATGGTCGAAATCGACGCATTCGTTGAGGATGTCGGTCAGCGGGTTGAACCCGCCCGGATTGAGATCATAGGGCGAGCAGAGCCGTGCCATCAGGTCCATGCCGACATAGAGCGGCGAATAATCGAGCGTCCAGCGGCCGAGCGCTATGTCGAGCGGACTGCGGCGGAACGGGCTGAACATCGCTCCGTCCGACACCTTGCTCCAGAAACGGGTGAGGGCGCGGCGGGCACCCGGCGCGCCGCCATGGGCATAGCCGCTGGCCAGCACGGCCGCGTTCATCGCCCCGGCCGACGTGCCGGATATGCCGTCAATCCGCAGCCAGGGTTCTTCGAGCAGGCGATCGAGCACGCCCCAGGTGAAGGCGCCATGGGCGCCGCCGCCCTGCAGGGCCAGGTCGATCAGGCGGCTTTGCGGTGCGGCAGTCGGATCGGGCATCGGGCACCTCGCGCTTGGCGGGCATGGCCCGCTGTCGGAGCTTGTTGCGATGCAGCATGGGACCATTGCGGCCCGCCAATGTCAACGCCTTGCGCGTTGCACAAACCTCATTCCCGACCCGCGCGGATCGCCGCGCCGCCCGCGATCGGCGTGATCGCGACCAGCAGCAGGGAGGCGGCGCCCAGGAATTTGAACGCGGCGCCGCTGCCATCGCCCAGTGTGCCTGCGCCAAAGATCAGCAGCGGCACCGCCAGCGGCAGGGCGAGCAGGCCCGCCAGCGCGCCCGACGAGCGCAGCCCGGCGGTCAGGGTCGCCACCAGCAGGCCAAGCGCGGCCAGCGCGGGCGTGCCGATCAGCAGCCCGGCCTCCAGCGTCAGGATCGTCGCGCCGTCCAGCTTCAGCAGCGCGGCGGCGGGCAGGGCGGCGATCATCAGCGGCGGACCGAAACCCAGCCAATGGGCGATCAGCCGGGCGATCACCACCATCTCCTCGCTGATGCCGCGCAGCGCGATCTGGTCCAGGATGCCGGCATCGCGATCCGGCGCGACCAGCCGGTCGACCGGCAGCAGGCTGGCGAGCAGCGCCGCGATCCACAGCATGCCGCCGCCGGTGCGGGCGAGCAGGGCGGCGTCGGGACCGACCGCGAAGGGATAGAGGCTGGCGACCAGCAGCAGGAAGGCGACCGGCAGCCACAGCCCGGCCGAGCGCCAGGCCTGTCCCAGGTCGCGGGTGACGAGCAGGGCGATCAGTCGCATGACGCCTCCTGTGCCGGGTCCGGTACATGGGCAGCCATGTCGATCCGCACCGGATCGGTCAGCGGCAAAGGCTGGTGCGAGGCGGCGACGACGATGCCGCCGGTCGCCAGATGGTCCGCCACCGCCGCGCCGAGCAGCGCGACCGAAGCGTCGTCCAGGCCGTTTGCCGGTTCATCGAGCAGCCAGATCGCCGCGCCGCTGGCGATCACGCGGGCAAGCATGGCGCGCTTGCGCTGGCCAGTGGAAAGCATGCGCACGGGCACGTCGCGCAACGGGGCGAGCGCCATGGCGTGGAGCGCGCGGTCGAGCGCGGCCGCATCCACCCGGTCGAGCTGCGCCCAGAAGCCGAGTGCGCGGTGGAATGGCAATTCCATGTCGAGCGCCAGCCGCTCGTCGGCCAGCGCGACGCTGCCCTGGCGATCGATCGTCCCGGCATAGGCGGGCAGCAGTCCGGCGCACTGGCGCAGCAGGCTCGACTTGCCGATGCCGTTGGCGCCGTGCAGCAACGCGCTGCCGCCGGCCGCCAGCACCAGGTCGACGCCGGCAAAGAGCAGGCGTCCGCCGCGCAGACAGGCCAGGCCCGACAGGCGCAGCGCCGCGCCGCTCATGGGGCGACCATATCCTCCAGCACATGCATGTCGATGTCCGACAGGCCGAAATGATGGCCGACCTCATGCACCACGACATGGGTGATGAGCGCTTCGAGCGGCACGCCGGTCTCCACCCATTCGTCGAGCAGCGGGCGGCGGAAAAGATGCACGGTCGGCGGCAGGTCGCCGGTCTGCGCCTCCTGCCCGAAGGGACGGCCGCTATAGAGGCCGGTCAGGCCGAACGGATCGTCAATCTCCATCTCCTTCAGGATATCGGCGTCGGCGAAATCCTCGACCAGCATCACGACATTGGAGAGATAGGAACGGAAGGGCTCGGGCAGGCGGCTCAGGGCCTCCAGCGCGAGTATCTCGATTTCCTGTGGGGTAGGGGCGAAGCGGAACGATTGACCAGTGTCAGGCATGGCTGTCACATAGGCGAAAGAAATAACGCAGGATAGAGAAATGCTTGTCAGGTTGAACGAAACGGAACGCGCGATCGCGCTGGCGGATTTGCCCGAATGGACGGCGGTCGCCGAACCGGACGGGATCGCGCGCAGCTTCACCTTTCCCGACTTCGTCGCTGCCTTCGGCTTCATGACGCGCGTCGCGCTGCTGGCGGAAAAGGCCGATCATCATCCCGAATGGTCGAACGTCTATAATCGGGTCGAAATCACGCTCACCACCCATGATGCCGGCGGCCTGTCGCAACGGGACATCGATCTGGCGAAGGGGATAGAGGCGCTGCTGCGCTGATGCTTGACGCGGCATCGCCCGGCCGATAATCGCCCCGGCAACATCAAGAGTCGGGCCAACGTCCGACACCAACCTGCTCCCCGAGCAAGGTGGTGCCTTTCGAAAGAAGGGGATGTGGCCGGACCGGCAATCCAACGGGACATGCAGCCACGACGACGTTGATTCGATGCTTGGTCACACACCAGCAGACGGAAGCATGACGTGCCCATTTCCACACAGCAATTTGCCAGCGACAATTATGCCGGAGCCTGCCCCGAGGCACTCGACGCGATGCTTGCGGCGAACAGCGGATCGGCGACGGCCTATGGCGAGGATGAATGGACGCAGCGCGCGGCGGACAATTTCCGCGCCCTGTTCGGCGGCGATGCGGAAGTCTTCTTCGTCTTCAACGGCACCGCCGCCAATTCGCTGGCGCTCGCGGCGCTGTGTCAATCCTATCATAGCGTGATCTGTTCGGCCGCCGCCCATGTCGAGACCGACGAATGCGGCGCGCCCGAATTTTTTTCCAACGGGTCGAAGCTGCTCGCCGCGCCCTCGCTCGACGGCAAGCTGACGCCGGACGCGATCCGGCAACTGGCGACCAGCCGCTCCGACATCCATTTCCCCAAGCCGCGCGTCGTCACCATCACCCAGCCGACCGAGACCGGCCTTGTCTACACGGTCGAGGAAGTGCGCGCGATTTCCGCCGTGTGCCGCGAACTGGGGCTGAAGCTGCATATGGACGGCGCCCGCTTCGCCCATGCCTGCGCCAGCCTCAACTGTGACCCGGCGGAGATCAGCTGGAAGGCGGGCGTCGATGTGCTCTGCTTTGGCGGCACCAAGAATGGCATGGCCGTGGGCGAGGCGGTGATCTTCTTCGACCGCGCGCTGGCGCAGGATTTCGACTATCGCTGCAAGCAGGCGGGACAGCTGGCGTCGAAGATGCGTTTCCTGTCCGCGCCGTGGATCGGCCTACTGGAAAGCGGTGCCTGGCTGCGCAACGCCCGCCACGGCAATGATTGCGCGACCCGGCTGGCGGCGGCGATCGCCGACCTGCCCGATGTCAGCCCGATCTTCCCGGTGGAGGCCAATGCGCTGTTCCTTGCGGCCCCCGCGCCGGTGCTGGACGCGCTGCGCGCGCGCGGCTGGCGTTTCTACACCTTCATCGGCGGCGGCGCGCGATTCATGTTCGCCTGGGATGCGCAGGTGGAGCGGGTCGACGAACTGGCCCGCGACATCCGGGAAGCCTGTCTGGCGGTCGCCGCCTGACCACAAGCTGATCCGAATAGGCGCAAGGCCATGGGCGGGCTGGCGATGGTGCGCGCCCATTCATGTCCTTGTTGCGATATCGAAATGTCATGATCTGGCGCGGTCAAATGGCGGGATGATCCGTTGAGGATGCTCCAAAGCGGATGATCTTGCCTGGCGCAGCCAATTGAAAAGACGCGCTGATCCGGGCCTTCATCACGCCGCCGGCACAGGGGCCGGTGCGTGGACGGAGGCTGTCATGAAGAGGATCGGATGGTTTCTGCTGGGCGTCATGGCGCCGCTGCCGGCGCCGGCGCAGGAGGCGGCTTCGATGGCCGAGGCGCGGGCGGCGATCGAGACCGCCGATCTGGCCGCGCTGCCGCTGGAGGTGCGCGCCGCGATCGGCAGGGCCTATTCGGTGTCGGAAATCCTGCAGATACGGGGCGTCGAGAAGGTGCCGGGCCAGACGCTGGCGGTCGACGAATTGATCTTCAAGCCTGATGGCACGATCGAGTTTACCGGCCAGCATCCCTGGGTGCTGCTGTTCGCCAAGCGGATGCGGATCGAGGATCCGCACTCCTTGCTGGGTATCCGACGGAATACCGCGCTGCTGGCCGGACCGAAGGGCCAGGCGGGACAGACCGGTACACGCGGTGCCCGTGGCGGCCGTCGCGGCTCTGACGGTGAGCCGGGACGGCCGGGGGGGCGCGGCACCAATGGCGGACCGGGCGCGACGGCGCGGGTACCCGACCTCTATATCGTGGCCGGCCGGCTGGAGGCGACGGCGACGGGCAGCCCGCTCAATCAGGTGCGCATGAACATCGATTTTCGTGGTGTGCCGGGTGGCGCCGGGGGCGCGGGCGGCAGCGGTGGAGCCGGCGGTGATGGCGGCGGGGGGCGTGATGGCAGGGCTGGACCGTTTGGGGATTGCCGACGAGGAGCGGGTGACGGTGGAGACGGCGGGCGTGGTGGTCCGGGGAGCAATGGCGGCGCGGGGGCCAAAGGTGGCGATGGCGGCGCGGTCTATGTCATCGGGCCGGCCGCGGTGACCGACATCTTCACCGCAGGAGACATCCTGACCGGCGGCGGGGCTGGCGGACGCGGCGGGGCTGCAGGGCCGGGTGGCCAGGGTGGTGCGCGGGGATCACGCGGATCTCAGCCGGGGACATGTGGTGGCGCGCATCCGGGCGATGTCGGCGCGATGGGGCCTCGTGGCCAAGTCGGGCCTGATGCACAGCCCGGCGCTCGGGGCCGTGTCTTCGCTGTCAGGATTGGCGGGCTGGATATGCTACAGGCGCCGCCTTCACCCTGATATCGCTCAGGGTTCCTCGCCCTCGATCCGGGCGTCATAGCTGCTCAGCGCACTGATGACGTCCGGCATCTTCTCGTAGCGCTTGCGCAGCAAGGCGAGCTTCGTGTCGGTGCCGGAGCAGAGTTCGGCGACGCTTTCCTCGATATAGGCGCGCCGTTCCGCATCATAGGGTTCCTCGCCGCGGAAATGGTCGCAGCTGTCGCGGTCGACCATGAAGGCGGTGACTTCGCGCGGGAAGGGGGCGGGCTGGGCCGCGTTGCTGGACGGCGGCAGGTCGAGCGAATTGGTCGGGCCGGGCGGGCCGACGGTGACGATCGGCGCCGGGCGCGAGGGCAGGACGGCGGGCGGAGCGGGGGGCGGCGGATCGGGCTGGACGACGGCGATGGCCACCTGCTGCGGCGTGTTTGCCGGGGCGGCCTCTGCGCTGTCGTCGGACGAGCCCTTGCAGCCGGTGACGAGCACCAGCGCCAGCATCATCGGAAACAGCTTCAAACGCCCCTTCACCCGATTTCCTCCCGCAGTCCGGCGATCAGATCCGCAACATGCGGCAAGCGCGACTCTTCCTCGTCGAGGATCGCCAGAAACGCCGCCCGCCTATAGGTGCGCAACGCCCCTTCGGGAAGACGTGTTGGGGCAGGAATTGCAGAAATTACGATATCCAGCAGGCGTTCTACTCCATGGAGCCGGCCCCACAGATAGTCATTCTCCCGATAGACCCGGCTGAAGAAGGCGCCAAAATTGTTGAATTCTATGCCTTTTAATGTGGCGTTGGCGCCGCCGGCGCGGATCGCGGTGCAATCTTCGGGCGAAATTCGGTCGACTTTTATCGGATCATATTCATCGACAGCGTCACCCTGAAGCAACGGTAAGGTCGCGATGTCGGAGAAGGGGAAGCCGAGATAGGCCAGCAACATGGTGCGGCGTCCGGCCTTGGGCAGGTTGGCGAGCGCCTCGGCCAGCAGCATGTCGGCCGCCTCGTCGCGGGCACGCAGGCCGCGCGCCTGCGCCATTGCCTCCAGCGCCGCACCGGCGTCGGTCGGCACCTGCGCTGCGGCGGCGCGAACATGGTCATTGTAGAAATCATTGCCCTCGCATTCGGTGTAGAGGGCGAGCGCGCGATAGATGGCGTCGTGCATCGCCTGCACCGCTTCGCCGTCGGCATCGGCCTCCAACTCCAGCGTCTCGGCCAGCCGCCGCGCCAGGAAGCGCAGGCGACGGATGCGGAAGGCCAGGTCATGGGTGCGGAAGAACAGGACGGGCGCGGCGGCGGACCCGGCATCCTCGGTCAACTGGTCGGCGCCGATCGCGCGCACCTGTTTCCAGATCGCCTGGCGATAGGCTTCGCGCATCATCGGCGCATCCTCGCCGCTCAACTGGAACAGCCGCGCAGCCAGGTCCTCGACGATGCCCGACAGCTTGAGATGGGCATAAGCGGGGAAGGCGAAACCGGCCGATGCGGCGGCGCGCTGCTGCGCCTTGCCGCGCCAGGTCGACAGGCGCGCGGGCGTCGGCCGGTCGAGGAACAGCATCCGGCCGATCGCTCCCTCCACCTCCGCTTCGATACCGGGGCGCAGCGCCTGGATGATCCGGCCCATGCGGCGGATGCGAGCGGAATGGCGGTCGATCGCCTCCAGATTGTCGCGGATCGGCTGTTCGCGCGGAATGTCCGACAGCGCGCCGAAGATAGTACGGAAAAAGCCGGGCAGCGGCGCATTCTCGCCGGTCGGCGCTGTTTCCTCCTCGCCCTCGCGGTTGAGGTGGATCGACCGGTGGCCGGGCTTGGGATCGATATAGACAAAGCGGCGGTCGACCTCGCGCCGCGACGGCCGGTTCCTGAGCGCGCCGATCGCCTGGGCAAAGGGGGCGTTGGCTAGCACCGATCCGTCGATCAGCACCGCGTCCTCCGCCTCGCCCCGTGCCGCCCGGCGCGGCAGCACGCGCGCCAGGAAGGCGTCGCGGCCGGGCCAGGCGCGGTGGCGGCGCTTCAATACCCGGTCCAGCTCGCGCACGGTGAAGGGCGGAAAGGCGCCGGGGAAGCTGGCGGTGGCGCGCGCGGCAAAGACCAGTTCGGCCGGATCGGCAAAGCCGCTGACGCTGCCGCCCCGGCCGCGAAAGCCGATCGACAGCCGATGCTCGGTCTCGATCACCTGGGGCGGGCTGTTGAGGCTCAGGCTTTGCACATGGCCGTCGAAATCGGTGACGGTGACGAACAGGTCGAGCGGATGGCCGTCGGGCAGCAGCGACGGTCCGGCCGGCGTCGCGGCCATGGCGTCGAAGGCGTCGAGCAGCATGGTCGAGAATATCGCCCCGCCAAAGGGCGGCTCGAACCAGCGCGAGCGGATGAAGCGCGACAATTTCATCCGCACCTCCTCGCGCGTGTCGGGCGCCACCGTGCGCTCGACCGCGTCACCGGGCCGGCGCGCGGCCATCCATACCAGTGGCGTCGCCCAGAATTTGGTCAGCGCGCGGGCGGGGCGCGCATCGGGATCGAGCAGTTCGTCGACATCGGCATTGTCCAGCCACAGCGCGGTTAGCGGTTCCAGCGACTGGCCGGTCTCGATCGCCTGGGCAAGGAAGATGCCGTTGATGCCGCCCGCGCTGGCGCCGGCGATGATGTCGGGCAGGATGCGCAGCCGCGTGCCGCTCGCCGCCTCGATATCGGCGAGCAGCCGATGATAGACCGCCTCGCTCGCCCCCTGCGGCGCCACCCCGTCATGAAAGGCCCGGCTTGCCCGCGTCAGGTGCCAGATTTCCTTGGTGATGCCGTGCATGTAGACGGCCAGGCTGATCCCGCCATAACAGACGAGCGCGAGGCGTAATTCCTTCTCCCTCATGGGGATAGGGATCGCAAAGCCAGGCCGCCTTGTCGAGAGGCGGAATGTCCCACCCCCTGTCCGAAGGCGGGAAGGGGCGATGGCGGGGTTGGGTGGTGAGCGGACGGGCAGGTTTGCGGCAAATTACCTGATAGCCGACATCGCTATTTTGCTAGACTGTCATTAGCCTCTTTCACGATTTCCGCTTCCATATCTTCGGTATTCGTATTCGTGTAGGCTTCCATTCTCCAGCGGCCGTCGAGATAATGTTGGCCCACAGGCGCTTCGAGAAAAGTCACAATCTCTTGCAAATCAATTTCGGTAAATTCCCAGTTGAGATGATCTTCATACGCCTGTTGGTAAACCGCGCGTCGCTTCTCATACGCAGCTTTAAGTGCCTTGAACCTAATCTCAAATCCACTGGATAGGCTCTCTGTCAGAGTTTCGCCCGAAGGAGCGCCCCACAGTGGGCCACCGGGCATGGCGTAACGCTCAAGGAAACTGCCAGTATCGAGTTGATCTTGAAGGCCTATGGCTCGCATAAACCGCTTGATCAATTGGAGTTTCGAGGCGCTAGGCGCTTCTTCAATCTGCGCTGACGGGGCTGTTTGCGAGCGCATGCGTTCGGCTCCAAATGCATTAGGTTTCGTGGACAAAGGTTGACAGCAGGATCGGGCGTTGATTCAAGGCTGCCTTTTGGAGGTGGCGTTGGGCGAGCGTATTGGGCTGACGGAGGACGAGTGGGGGATCATCGGCACATTACTGCCATCTGAGCGTGGTCGTGGCTGTCGTCCAGCACAGGACAACCGGCTGTATTTCGAAGGCATGATGTGGATCGCCCGCACAGGTTCGCAATGGCGCCACTTGCCGGATGAATATGGCAAGTGGAACAGCGTTTTCCGCCGCTACCGGCGCTGGGTTACGACCGGGGTGTTCGAGGCGATGCTCGAGACACTGGGCGAAATGGTGGCTCGTGATGCCACTGCGGACATGATCGACAGCACCGTGGTCCGAGCACATCATTGTGCCGTCGGCATAAAAAAGGGACTCAGGAAACCGAGGCGCTTGGCCGATCGCGAGGCGGATTCAGCACAAAGCTCCACGCCCGCTGCGATGCCAAAGGCCGACCGCTCGGCTTTGTCCTGACGCCGGGCCAGAGCCACGATATCCAAGGCTTTGGCCCGCTGTTCCGTTTGATTGCTCATAAGATCGAGGCATTGTTGGCGGACAAGGGCTACGATGCAGATGCCATCCGCGAGGAATTGGCCAATGCTGACGTTGAGGCTGTCATTCCCGCCAAAAGCAATCGGCGCGATCCAATCCCACACGATCGCGAAAAATACCGTTGGCGCAATCTTGTCGAACGCCTCTTCAACAAACTCAAGAACTGGCGGCGTATCGCAACTCGATACGACAAAACCAAAGAGTCCTACCTCGGCTTCGTCAATCTCGTCTCAGCCCTGCAATGGATACCCTTTGTCCACGAAACCTAGTTGGCGCGGTGATTACTGCGATTAAAGCAAGCAGAAATGTCTTCATAAGAGTATCGTGCCAGAGCCGGTTATCGTCCGCAAATGGTCGGAAGCCGACCATATCCAATCCCTCAATCCCGCATGCCGCTGTCCTACAACTCTACCCCTGTTCTAAGCTGGGGCATGACGCTCCCGTTCATCCTGCCTCCGGCATCCATGCAACTGACGCGCGACGGGTGCGTCGCTGTCGCGTCACGGGCGCGCGGGTGGGGCCTCGCCGGCGCATGTCGGGCGCATCTGCCGGACCTGCCATGGCGCGTTATTGGCGCGTGGGCGTTGCGCCATAGGTGCAAAACAGGCGCAAAAGCCCCCAAAAGGCCGTTTACACTGTGAACTTCGGTCGTGACCCGCGCGGACTTGTGTCCTCGGGCGACTTACAGCCAGCCCTTGGCGCGATAGGCTTCGACCGTGGCCTTCAGCCCGTCCTCGGTCGGGATTTGCGGCGTCCACAGGCGCTTGGGCGGCTGCTTGCGCTTGGCGACGACCCAGTCGGGGTGGCAGAAATAATCGACCCGGTCGGGGGTCAGCTTGGCATTGCGGCCGCGCACCAGCCGGTCGAGCCGGGCGGCGGTCACCAGCAGCCATTGCGGCGTCGCGAAGGTGCGGACATTGCGGCCTACCGCCCGGCCGATCGCCTGGCCGAATTCCTGATGGTCCCAGCCGCCGGGCGTCGCATCGTCCGCCTCATAGGTGCGGGTCTGGCTCTGTTCCTTTTCGCAGGCCAGCGTCAGCAGCAGGTGGGAAAGATCGGCGACATGGATCACCGACAGCCGGCCGCCGGGCGGCAGCAGCATGATGCCGCGCTTGGCCATGCGGAACAGTTCCAGCATTTCCTGGTCATTGGGGCCATAGATGGCCGGCGGGCGCACGATCGTCCAGTCGAGGCCGCTGGCCTTCACATGGCGTTCGGCCAGTTCCTTGGACCAGCCATAGTCCGACATGCCCGGCTCGCGCGCGGCGAGCGAGGAGACATGGACGAGCCGGCGCACGCCGCGTTTGCGCATGGCGTCGACCACCGCCATCGTGCCGCGCGCATTGCCCGCCTCGAACCCCTCGCGGTCGGGCGCGTTCACGACGCCGGCGATATGGATCACGGCGTCGGCGTCGCGCACCAAGGTGTCGAGCGCGGCGGTATCGTCGAGCGAGCCGGGCACCCATTTGAGATGCGCGCGGGGTGGCTGCGCCCGGCGGGTGAGGGCGTTGACCTGAAGACCGGCGGCAAGCGCCTGATCGAGCGTTTCGGCGCCGACGAAACCCGTCGCGCCGGTCATGGCAATTCTAAGGGACATAATAGGTCAGACCATCGCCATATGGTCGCGATGGACCAGCACGGAACGGGACATTTCGCCAAGCAGGGCGGGGATATCCTCGCTGCGGCGGCCGGCGATCTTCGCGGCGGCCTCGCTGTCATATTCGATGAGGCCACGGGCGATCACCCGGCCATCCTGATTGAGAATGTCGACCACGTCACCGCGCGCGAACACACCCTCGACCCGCGCGACGCCGGCCGGCAGCAGGCTGTTGCCCTTGCCCAGCGCCGCTTCGGCGCCGGCATCGACGATGATCCGGCCGAGCACGGTGAGGCGGCCCGAGAGCCAGCCCTTGCGCGCGCCCTGGCTTTCGGCGGCAAGGAAGATGGAGCCACGGCCGCCATTGGCCCAATGGCTGAGCGGGGCGTCGACCTTGCCCGAGATGATGGCGAGATGGGCGCCGGCGCCGGTGGCGATCTGTGCCGCCTGGATCTTCGACACCATGCCGCCCGATCCCATGCCCGAAGCCGAACCGGTGTCGGCCATGGCGGCAATGCGCGCGTCGATGCGCTCTATCCTCTCGATCAGCATGGCATTCGCATCGGCGTGCGGATTGGCGGTGTAAAGCCCGTCCACGTCCGACAGCAGCACAACCGCGTCAGCCCGTGCCGCCTGTCCGATGCGCGCCGCGAGGCGATCATTGTCGCCAAAGCGGATCTCCGCCGTGGCGACGCTGTCATTCTCGTTCACCACCGGCACGACGTCGAGCGCCATCAGCCGCTCCAGCGTGGCGGATGCGTTGAGATAGCGGCGGCGATGCTCCAGATCGTCGAGCGTCACCAGCATCTGCGCGGCGGTGATGCCCTTTTCATGCAGCAGGCTGGCCCAGCATTGCGACAGGGCGATCTGGCCGGTGGCCGCCGCCGCCTGCGCATCCTCCAGGCTGCCGCGCCCGCCCTTGGGCAGTTTCAGCCGGCGCGCGCCCAGCGCGATCGCGCCTGACGACACGATGATGACCTGTTGCCCCGCCGCCTTGCGCGCGGCGACATCGGCGACCAGCGTGCGCAGCCAGTCGACGCGCACTTCCCCGGCCGGATCGACCAGCAGCGCCGACCCGATCTTGATGACCAGGCGGCGGACCAGGGCAGGGGGAAAGCCGGACAGGGTGTTCGTGGCCACTTTTACAACAACATCCGTTCGGTTCGAGCCCTTCGACGACGCCTGCGGCGTCGCTCAGGACAGGCTTTGTCGAGAACCTCGCGCGCAGTTCTCGACAAGCTCGAACCGAACGGAGGTAGATCTGTTGATAGCTTAGATCGGCGACCAGGTGGCTTCGCCGTCGCTACCGCCGTCGGCATCTTGCTCGTTCTGATCTTCGTCGAGAATCTCCAGCACCGCGTCCAGCAACGGGCTGACGCCTTCGCCGGTCGCGCCGGAGATGATGAAGACATCTTCCACGCCGGCCTGCTCGCGCAACTGCTCGGCAATATCTTCCATCAGTTCCTGGCCCAGCAGGTCGCCCTTGTTGAGCACGACGATTTGCGGCTTTTCGTCCAGGCCCCCGCCATAGGCAGCCAGTTCGTCGGTGACGATGCGGAAGGCTTCGACCGGGTCGTCACCGGTCGCGTCGATCAGGTGCAGCAGCACGCGGCAGCGCTCGATATGGCCCAGGAACCGGTCGCCGATGCCCGCGCCCTCGGCCGCGCCCGCGATCAGGCCGGGAATGTCGGCCAGCACGAATTCGCGATCACGGTGCAGCACCACGCCAAGCTGCGGCTTGGTGGTGGTGAAGGCATAGGCGCCGACCTTCGCCTTGGTGTTCGTCACCTGGTTGATCAGGGTCGACTTGCCGGCATTGGGCATGCCGACCAGGCCGACGTCGGCCAGCAGCTTGAGGCGCAGCCAGACCCACATTTCCTGGCCCGGCCAGCCGGTGCCATGCTGGCGCGGCGCCCGGTTGGTGCTGGTCTTGTAGGACAGGTTGCCGCGGCCGCCATCGCCGCCGCGCAGGAAGCTCACACGCTGCCCGACCTCGGTGAAGTCGGCCAGGATTTCCTGTTCCTCATATTCGGGATAGCCGTCCTCGTCCTCGGTCCCCTCGATCGGCTGGGGATCGGACAGGATCTGGGTGCCGACCGGCACCTTGACGATCAGGTCGTCGCCGCCGGCGCCATAGCGGTTCTTGCCCATGCCGGGCATGCCGCGCTGCGCCTTGAAATGCTGGGTGTAGCGGAAGTCGATCAGCGTGTTGAGGCCGGCCACGGCCTCGAAGATGATGTCGCCGCCCTTGCCGCCATTGCCGCCGTCCGGGCCACCATATTCGACATATTTTTCACGCCGAAAGCTGACCGCGCCGGGACCGCCCCAGCCGGACTTGATGTAGATTTTTGCTTGATCGAGAAAATGCATGGCGCGCCCATAGCGCCTTCTTGGGCAAAATTAAACCTTAGCCTGCGACACTTTTGCTGTCGCCGTCAACCGCGCTTCTTCGGTGAGGGCGGAGACCAGGCTGCGGGCCGCCAGTTCCCGTGCCTTTTCGCGGCCAAGGCCCAGCGCAGCGGCCATCGGGCCGCCCATCTGCGAATCGCCCAGTGCCAACAGGACCAGCATCAGCGTATTGTCGCGGATCACCTCCGCCAGTTGCGGGCGCAGCGCCGTGGCGGCCAGCTTGTCGACCAGCCGGTGGATCGCATCCACCACCGGATCGAGCGCATCCTCATTACCCGACGCCAGCATCCAGCTAGCCAACGCGCCAGCGCCGCCGGCATCGAACGCGTCGAAGGTCATGTCGACGATCCGCCGGGGTTCGACCTCGCCGCGCCGGGCAGCGTTCACCGCGTCGCCGATCGTCGCGGTGATGGCGTCGGCCAGATAGCCGGCGAGCGCCTTCTGCAGGCCGGCGGCCGATCCGAAATGATGAAGCAGATTGGCGTGGGTGCGGCCGATGCGATTGCCCACGGCCTTCAGCGTCACGGCCTGTGGCCCCGCTTCCAGCAGCAGGGCGCGGGCGGCCTCCAGCGCGATCAGGCGACTTTCGTCGGGGCTGAGGCGCGAGCGCTTGAGGGGGATCGGTTCGGGCAACGTCCCTTGCCCATGACACAGGGGCGGGGGGAAGGCCATAGCCATGTGCGGGGTCGCTTGACCGGCCCCTGCGCGGCCGCCCATAGATTGGCGATGACCGATGCACCCATTCTCATCACCGACCGCCTGATCCTGCGTCCGCACCGGGTGGAGGATTATCCTGCCTGCCAGGCGCTATGGGCCGATCCGGACGTGGTGCGCTTCATCGGCGGCGCGGCGCTCGATGCGCAGGCGGTGTGGTTCCGCATCCTGCGCTATGCCGGCATGTGGGCGCTGCTCGGCTATGGCATGTGGGCGATCGAGGATCGCGCCAATGGCGAATTGCTGGGCGAGGCCGGGCTGCTGAGCGCGGCGCGGGGGCTGGCCGAACTGGACGGCGTGCCGGAAGCGGGCTGGGTGCTGGGGCCGGCTGCCTGGGGGCGCGGGATCGCGACCGAGGCGATGGCGGCGATCTTCGCCTGGACCGATGCGCAACTGGATGCGCCGTCGATCCGCTGCATCATCGCGCCTGACAATGGCGGGTCGATCAAGGTGGCGGAGAAGCTGGGCTTCGTCGCGCTGGGCGATGTCGATTTTCATGGTGCGCCGACCCGTGTCTTCGATCGGTCCCGTCAGGCGTGAGAGGCGGGCGCCTTGATCGGCGCCCGCGCACTTCAGTTAAGCGGCAAGCGCCGGCAGCGCGTCGCCATATAGGTCCATCGCAAGGTCCACGCTCATGCGGGCGGCCTCGCCCTCGTCGAAAACCAGGCAGTCGGCCTCGGCCCCGCGGGCGGGGCTGTAGCGCCGCTCGACCGTGCCGTTGGCGCGGAAACCGATCTTGCGCAGGACATGGCCTGACGCGCGATTGTCGGCGAAATGGACGGCGCGGACCGCCGGCAGATTATGCGCGCGGGCGATGCTCATGACGGCGCGGGCCGCCTCCGTGGCGAAGCCCAGGCCCCAATAGGGGCGGGCGATCCAGTAGCCCAGTTCCGGCGTGCCATCCTCGGCCTCATGGATGCCGCAGCCGCCCACCAGGCGCGGCGCGCCCTGGGTGCGGGTGAAGGCCAGCAGGCGCGGCATGCGCGAATCCTGCGGCAGCGCCAGGAAGGCCTCGGCATCGGCCAGCCCATAGGGGGCGGGTGCGCGGCTCAGATTGCGCAGGACCGCGTCATTGCCGATGGCCTGGGCCAGGGCGGGGGCATCTTCCATCCAACCTGGCCGCAGCAGCAGGCGGGGGGTACGGGCGAACATTCACGTCTCTCCTCTTCGTGCGCGCCAATAGCTGCCAATCATGACGGCTTGACGACGGTCTTCTCTGGCTGAGCCCCGCCCGCACGACGCGCGAGAAGGTCAGTAGTTCCAGAGGTTTGAGGGAAATCGGGAGGAGTGCCCGGTGATGTTCGTCAGAACGGAAAAAGGGCGCTCCCTGTGAAGGGGCGCCCTTTTTTCCCTCGATCCCGATCGACGCACTTATGTGTGCAACCGATCAGGCGGGGCGTCCCTTTTGCGAAGGACGACCCGTCATCGATCGTCCGTTATTCGGCTGCCGCGGCTACCGCGTCGACCGATACATATTTGCGGCCGAGCTTGCCGTCGTGGAATACGACGCGACCTTCGCCGAGGGCGAAGAGGGTGTGATCCTTGCCCATGCCGACGTTACGGCCGGGATATACGCGGGTGCCGCGCTGGCGAATGATGATGTTGCCGCCGATCACTTCCTGACCGCCGAACTTCTTCACGCCAAGGCGCTTCGACTCAGAATCGCGACCGTTACGCGACGAACCGCCAGCTTTCTTATGTGCCATGACCTAAACTCCTTATCTAAGCTGCGCTCAGGCGATCGACACGATCTTGAGGATCGTGTGATTCTGGCGGTGGCCGTTCTTGCGGCGATAGTTGTGACGACGACGCTTCTTGAAGACGATGACCTTCTCGCCCTTCGCCTGCGCAATGATTTCGGCTGCGACGGTCAGCTTGGCTGCGTCCTTCAGGTCGCCGCCTTCGCCGGCCAGCAGGACGTCGTCCAGCGTAACCTTGTCGCCGGCTTCGCCAGCGAGCTTTTCAACGACGATCTTATCTCCGGCGGCGACGCGATACTGCTTGCCGCCCGTGCGCACGATAGCGAACATGGCTTGGTCTCTTCTCGTTCAAATCTGCTTTACGCAGATCGTCGAGGACAAAAAGCCTGTTCGACCCGCGCGGGAATGTGGCCCGGTAGTGGAATGACTCGATTCTGTCAACCGCCATGGGCCCAGCTTGTGGGCTGGTTTTTGGCTCTTAGTCTTCCTACATCGGTGATGGAAGGGAATATAAGCGTCGATGAGCAGATTACATCCCCAGGATGCGACCGGCAAGGGCAGGCTGCCCTTCATCGCATCGCTGTGGGCTGCGATCTTGGTCGCGCTGCTCTGCGCGATCGCGCCCGATGGCCCGCCTTCCAGCAAGCTCAATGGCTCCGCCTTCAGTTCCGCCACGACCGGCGTGGTGCTCAAGGCGCGCTCGCTGCCCGCGCCACATCTCGCCCGCGCGCCCCGCCCCGATGGGGATGGGGTGGCCTTGCCCTGGCTGCTGGCGGCGGCGCTCGCCCTCATGCTCTCCTGGCGCCGTCTGGCGCCCGACGCGCCACTGCCGCTGCCGGCAGGCCGCTACAGCCATCTTCGCGCGCGGAGTCGCCGCGCCCGTGCCCCGCCCGCCTTCCTCTGACATTTTTCCCGCCCGCGATGGCGGGCGTCCGTCAGACAGAAGGAATTGAGATCATGCCCCGCAAAAGAAAGATGCGCGGTGGCCGGCGCAATCCGCCCGGCTGGTTCATGCCCGTCGTCATGGCAGGGCTCGGCGCCGCCGGCGCCCTGCTCTCGATCGCGATGCTCGGCATCGTCGAATAATAGACAATGTTCCGCGCCGGCGGCAGGATGAAGGCCTGCTGCCGGCGGACAGGGAAGGAATTTCATGCCCCACCACACGCCCCTTATCGGGACGATCGTTGCCGGCCTTGTCGTGGCCTTCATCATGGGCGCCATTGCCCATCGCCTGAAATTATCGCCGCTGGTCGGCTATCTGGTCGCCGGCATCATGGTCGGCCCCTTCACCCCCGGCTTCGTCGCCGACAGCGGCCTGGCCAATGAACTGGCCGAAATCGGCGTCATCTTGCTGATGTTCGGCGTCGGCCTGCATTTCTCGCTCAAGGATCTTCTGTCGGTCAAGGCGATCGCCGTGCCCGGCGCGATCGTGCAGATTGCGGTCGCGACCCTGCTCGGCATGGGGCTTGGCTATCTGATGGGCTGGCCGCTGATGGGCGGGCTGGTCTTTGGCCTGGCTTTGTCGGTCGCCAGCACGGTCGTGCTGCTGCGGGCGTTGCAGGGGGCGGACCTGGTGGAAACCCGGCGCGGCCGGATCGCGGTCGGCTGGCTGATCGTCGAGGATCTGGTGATGGTCCTTGCCCTCGTCCTTTTGCCGGCGCTGGCGGGGGTGATGAACAATGCCGATGCGGGCGGCGGGGCAAGCGCGCTGATCGCGCCGCTGGTCGGCACCTTGCTCAAGGTCGTCGGCTTCGTCGTGCTGATGCTGGTTGTCGGCCGCCGTCTCATCCCCTGGGCGCTGCACTGGGTGGTGCATAGCGGATCGCGCGAACTGTTCCGCCTCGCCGTGCTGGCGATTGCGCTGGGTGTCGCTTTCGGTGCCGCCATCGTGTTCGACGTGTCCTTCGCGCTGGGCGCCTTCTTTGCCGGCATGATCCTGGGCGAAACGCCGCTCAGCCGTCGCGCGACCGAGGAGACGCTGCCGCTGCGCGACGCCTTTGCGGTGCTGTTCTTCGTGTCGGTCGGCATGTTGTTCAACCCCGCGGTGGTGGTGGAACAGCCGCTGCCGCTGCTGGCCACGGTCCTCATCATCGTCGTCGGCAAGTCGATCGCCGCCTGGGGCATCGTCCGTGCCTTTGGCCATCCCAATGTCACGGCGCTGACGATCGCCGCCAGCCTGGCGCAGATCGGCGAATTTTCCTTCATCCTGGCGTCGCTGGGGGCGGGGCTGGGCGTCTTGCCGGCCGAGGCACGCGACCTGATCCTTGCCGGTGCGATCGTGTCGATCTTCATCAACCCGATTCTCTTCTCGCTGATCGTGCGCGATCACAAGAAGGAGGAGGATGAGGCGCAGGCCGACACTGCGACCGATCAGCCGCGCCTCGGCCATGTCATCCTGGTCGGCTATGGCCGGGTCGGCAAGCTGATCGCCAAGCGCTTGGCCGAGCGCCATGTCCAGTTTGTGGTGATCGAGGGCGATCCCGAACGGGTCGAGGAAGCGGAGGAGGCCGGCCTGTCGGTGGTGCGCGGCAATGCGCTGGAGGACCGGCATCTGCTGGCCGCAGGCATATGCGAGGCGCGCTATTTGCTGATCGCGGTGCCCGAAGGGTTCGAGGGCGGCGCGATCAACGAGCATGCCCGCCATCTCAACCCCAATCTGCAGGTGATCGCCCGCGCCCATAGCGATGCCGAGGTCGCGCATCTTGAAGCGCTGGGCGTGCGCCATGTCGTGATGGGCGAGCGTGAATTGGCCGGGCGCATGCTGCAGCTTTGCGGCGTCGGCTGACGGACAAGGAAAAAGGGCGGTGAACGATGGTCGATCGTTCACCGCCCTTTTTGTTCAGGAGGCTATGCCGAAGCGCTTAGCCGCGCGGCTTGCGCGGGCCGCCGGGGCGCTTGGGGCCGCCCTTGAAGGGGCGGGGCGCGTAGCCGGCCGGGCGCGGCCCACGGTCGTTCGAACGGTTGCCCTGGCGGCGATTGTCGCGGGCCTGCTCGCGCGGGGCGCCGTCGATCATCTCGAACGCCACGTCGGCGCCCTCGTCATTGGCCTCGCCCGAGCGCTTGACGGCCGACATGAAGCGGCTGGCGATCGCCCGCGGGATTTCGAACATGGTTTCGTTGGTGGTGATGCGGATCGCGCCGATGTCGCCGCGCGACACATGGCCACGACGGCAGATCAGCGGCAGGATCCAGCGCGGATCGGCATTCTGGCGACGGCCGATGTCCATGCGGAACCACTGGGTATCCTCGAATCCCGGACGCGGTCCTTCCTGGCGTGGCGGCGCTTCGCTGCGGTCCAGCAGTTCCTCGGGCGCGGGCAGCGAGGCGCGGGCGCTCTTCACCAGCATCGCGGCGATTTCCTTGGCCGACTTTTCCGCCAGCAGCTCGGCGCCCAGTGCCCAATCGGCCTCGTCCAGCTCGGCCTTTTCCATCAGGGTCGAGCGCAGGCGGGCATTGTCCTGTTCCAGGATCGCTTCCTTGCTGGGCGGGGTGCCCCATTCGACCGGGATCTTGGCGCCACGCAGCATCGATTCGACACGGCGGCGACGCGGATAGGGGACGATCAGGACGGCGGTGCCCTTCTTGCCGGCGCGACCGGTGCGGCCCGAACGGTGCTGCATCGTCTCGGCGTCGCGCGGCAGTTCGACATGGACCACCAGCGTCAGGCTGGGCAGGTCGATGCCGCGTGCGGCGACGTCGGTGGCGACGCAGACGCGCGCGCGCTTGTCGCGCAGCGCCTGGAGCGCGTGGTTGCGCTCATTCTGGCTATGCTCGCCCGACAGCGCCACGGCGGCGAAGCCGCGCTCGGTCAGGCTGCTATGCAGGTGGCGGACATTGTCGCGGGTAGCGCAGAACAGGATCGCGGTTTCGGCTTCATGATAGCGCAGCAGGTTGACCACCGCATTCTCGATGTCCGACGGGGCGACGGTGACGGCCTGGTAGCTGATGTCGCCATGGCCGCGTTCTTCGCCCACGGTCGAGATGCGCAGCGCGTCCGACTGATAGCGCTTGGCCATCGCGACGATCGGCTTGGGCATGGTGGCCGAGAACAGCAGGGTGCGGCGATCTTCCGGCGCGCTGTCCAATATGCCTTCCAGATCCTCGCGGAAGCCCATGTCGAGCATTTCGTCCGCTTCGTCGAGGACGACGGTGCGCATTCCCGACAGGTCCAGCGCGCCGCGTTCCAGATGGTCGCGCAGGCGGCCGGGAGTGCCGACGACGATATGGGCGCCATGGCTGAGCGCGCGGCGTTCCTTGGCGGCGTCCATGCCGCCGACGCAGGTGGCGATGCGGGCGCGGGCGGCGCCATAGAGCCATTCCAGCTCGCGGCTGACCTGCAGCGCCAGTTCGCGCGTCGGCGCGATCACCAGCGCCAGCGGCAGGCCGGCGACGGGTAGCTTGTCGCCACCGGTCAGCAGTTCGGCGGCCATGGCCAGGCCGAAGGCGACGGTCTTGCCCGAGCCGGTCTGCGCCGACACCAGCAGGTCGCGGCCCTGCGCTTCATCCTGCGTCACTTCGGACTGGACCGGGGTCAGGCTCTCATAACCCTTGGTGGTCAGCGCCTGGGCGAGCATGGCGGGGAGATGTTCAAAAGACATTTTTTCGTTTTCCATCGGTAAAGCGACCCGCCATTCCCGACGGATACGTGAAGACCTGCCATGCTCCCGCCGTGGAGAGCCCAGGGGTAGGTCGCGTCCCTGGTTCCAAAATCCTCCCCTTGTCGGGGGAGGGGGACCGTCGACATCGCCGACGGTGGAGGGGTGTCCCCCTATGGCGCAGGCGGCGAATGCCCCTTTGCCCGGCCTTGTGGCCCTCGGGCCGCTTCTTGAGTGAGCGGCTGGTCCTATAAAATAAGAAGGCCGCCTTCCCCCGCAAGGAGGGAAGGCGGCCCCTTTAATTCTTATCCCAACGGGATCAGATCGAGGCGACTTCGGCCACGTCGACCTTCACGCCCGGACCCATCGACGACGACAGGGCGATCTTGCGGACATACTTGCCCTTCGAGCCCGAGGGCTTCGCCTTGACGATCGCGTCGACGAACGCGTCGAAATTCTTGCGCAGGTCTTCAGCCGAGAAGCTCGACTTGCCGAGGCCAGCGTGGATGATGCCGGCCTTTTCGACGCGGAATTCGATCTGACCACCCTTGGCGGCCTTCACGGCTTCGGCGACGTTCGGCGTGACGGTGCCCAGCTTCGGGTTCGGCATCAGGCCCTTCGGACCCAGAACCTTACCCAGGCGACCCACCAGACCCATCATGTCGGGGGTGGCGATGACGCGCTGGAAGTCGATGTTGCCGGCCTGGATCGATTCGAGCAGGTCTTCGGCGCCCACGATGTCGGCACCGGCGTCGAGCGCCTGCTGGGCCTTGTCGTTGCGGGCGAACACGGCGACGCGAACGTCCTTGCCGGTGCCGGCGGGCAGGGTGACGACGCCACGGACCATCTGGTCGGCGTGACGCGGGTCAACGCCCAGGTTGATCGCGATTTCGACGCTTTCGTCGAACTTGGCGGTGGCGTGGGTCTTGATCAGGCCCAGTGCCTCGTCAACGCCGTGCAGCTTTTCGCGGTCGATCGCGGTCGCCAGGGCCTTCGCCTTCTTGGTCAGCTTTGCCATGGTCTTAGCCCTCCACCACTTCGAGGCCCATCGCGCGAGCGGAACCTTCGATGATCTTCGTTGCAGCGTCGATGTCGTTCGCGTTCAGGTCAGCCATCTTCGCCTGGGCGATTTCGGCGAGCTGGGCGCGGGTGATCTTGCCAGCGACGACCTTGCCCGGCTCCTTCGAGCCCGACTTCAGGTTGACGGCCTTCTTGATCAGGTAGGTGGCCGGCGGCTGCTTCGTCACGAAGGTGAACGAACGGTCCGCATAGACGGTGATGATGGTCGGCAGCGGGGTGCCCTTGTCCATCTTTTCCGTCGAAGCGTTGAACGCCTTGCAGAATTCCATGATGTTCACGCCGCGCTGACCTAGGGCAGGGCCGATCGGCGGCGAGGGGTTGGCGGCTCCGGCGGGCACCTGGAGCTTGATATAGCCCGTAATCTTCTTGGCCATTTTCACTCACTCTATAGCTGGCGAATCTGCGGACAGATTCACCGGTTCAAGTTTAGCGGTCTAGCGGCACCCCGAAGGGAACCTCCCGCACATATCCAGCCATCCCGAGGGATGGGCATGGAAGCGCGGCCCTATAGCGACCTTCTCGTCCAAAGGGAAGGGGGAGTCTGTCTTTCGGCGAATTGGGCCGAAAAGCTATGCGTCCCCAACAAAAAGGGCCGCCGGCTGGAAAGCGGGCGACCCTTTTTTGAACAGCCTTGCGGCGGCTGGTTACTTCGACAGTTCGACCTGTTCGAAGTCCAGTTCCACCGGGGTGGCGCGACCGAAGATCGACACCGACACCTTGACCCGGTTCTTTTCGAAATCCAGTTCCTCGACCACGCCGTTGAAGCTGGCGAAGGGGCCGTCCAACACCTTGACGCTGTCGCCGATTTCGTAATCGACATTGACCTTGTGCTTGGGGGCGGCGGCGGCTTCCTTCTGGGCGCCGAAATAGCGGGCGGCTTCGCTCTCGCTGATCGCCTGTGGCTTGCCGCTCGAACCCAGGAAGCCGGTGACCTTGGGTGTGTTCTTGACGAGGTGATAGACGTCGTCGTTCATCGCCAGCTTGGCGAGGACGTAGCCGGGCATGAACTTGCGTTCGACCAGCACCTTCTTCCCGCGCTTCACCTCGGTGACGGTCTCGGTCGGCACTTCGACCTGCTCGACCAGTTGCGACAGGCCCATGCGCTCGGCCTCGGTCAGGATCGATTCCTTGACCTTGTTCTCGAAGCCCGAATAGGCGTGGATGATGTACCAGCGCGCCATGTTACCGTCTTAAACTCCTTTTTGAACGCCGTGCGTTCAACGACCCGATGCGAGGCTCAGCAGCCACTGGACAATCGCACCGAAGAAGGTGTCGATACCGAAGAAGAAGATGCCAAGCAATGAGGTCATGATGACGACCAGGACGGCGGTCATCAATGTTTCGCGACGGGTCGGCCACGCAATTTTCGACCATTCGGTCTTGACCTGATTGACGAACTCACTCGGAGAAGTCTTCGCCATCGCGCTGTCTGCTCACCTTCAAAATCAACACCAAAGCGCGAAGCAACAGTCCGCCCTCCCGATCCCGCCATCTTCAGCGTTTGGGGGTGCGGTCGCGCTTCGCGACCCGTACTTCGCTAAGCGCACTTAGCCGCGAACCCATGGATTTACAAGGTTCGCGGCCAGTTCGCTTGGCAGGAGTGGAGGGACTCGAACCCACGGCATTCGGTTTTGGAGACCGACGCTCTACCAACTGAGCTACACTCCTGCACTGGCCCGAGCCAGCGAAGGAGGGCGCTTTAGCGTGGCCTATCGGAGAGGGCAAGCGACTTTATGCAACTTCTTCAACAAGAATATGCGCGCTGGTCTGGCGCTCGGCTTCCGCGTTGATCTGCGCGCCCAGCAGGACGATATAGGCTGACACGAACAGCCAGAGCTGCAGGATCACCACGGCGGCCAGCGAGCCATAGGTCTTGTTGTAATCGCCGAAGGTCGAGACGTAGAAGGAGACGGCCAGCGTCGCCACCAGCCAGAACAGCGTCGCGGCGATCGATCCCACGGTCAGCCATTGCCATTGCACCCGGCGGCGATGCGGGCCGAAGCGGTAGATCAGGCCGAAGATGCTGCTGGCGAGCAGGCCGGCGCAGATCCAGGTCGTTGCCTTGATCGCGAACAGCACGCCCGGTCCCCAGTTGGTCAGCAATTTCTGGAGCAGGCCGATGATCGTCGCGGTCACGACGCCGGCGACCACCACCAGGACGGCGGAAAAGGTGATTCCCATCGACACGCGATAGAAGGCGAAGATATTGCGGCCCTCCTTCTGCGCATAGACGATGTTGAGTGCCTCCATGATCGCGGAGGCGGCGCGGGTGGCGCCATAGACCGCCAGGCCCAGCGCCAGGAACAGGCCGAAGCCGATCGCCGGCTTGCGCGCGCTGACCATGCCCAGCAACTGGTCGTTAATCAGCTGGGCGGCATCGGCGGGCACGACGGTGATGATCGCCTGCATGTGACGGGCCACGATCTGCGGGTCACCGACCAGGCCATAGGTCAGGACGACGGCCGCCAGCAGCGGGGCGATCGACAGGAAGGCATAATAAGCGACGCCGGCGGACAGCAGGCCCAGATGATTGGCCGACATGGCAGCATAGACGCGCTTCAATATCTCCCACCAGGCACGGGGCGGGATTTTCCATGGCGCATCGACATGCACCTGTTGGGCGATCGTTTCGGTCATGCATATCCCCTGCTGAATAAGGACAGCGCCTGAACGCCGATAGGGTTCCCTGATTCGCGTTCCTCATGGTTTTCCCCGGTTAGGGATTCCCGTTGTTGGAGGATTAACCTCATTTCGCTACCAATGGCCGGTCGCAGCGAGGCGGCAGGGAGCGGACAAGTGACGGAAACCGGCTGGCAACAGCGGCTGAAGGGCTGGGGCAGCCGGTTCACCGCACCGGTGCCGGACAGCGCGCGCGATGCGGTGCTGGATACCCAATATCGCCGTTTCCATCAGGCGCTGCCGCTTTTGTGTCTGCTGATCATGGCCAATGCCGTCGCGATGGGGCTCGCGGTGATGGGCGATCTGCCCCTGTGGCAACAGGTGACGCCGCCTGCGCTGATCTTCCTGGCCTGTGCGATATCCCTGCTGCGCTGGCGCGGCGTGCCGATCGCGACCGACGCCAGGGTGCAGGCGCGCAGCCTGAAGCGGGTCACGCATGTTGCGACCGGGGCCGGGCTGGTGGCGGGGCTGTGGGCGGTCAACGCCTTCACCGAAACCGAAATCTATTATTGCATGGTGGCGCCGGTGTTCATCGGCATCGGCGCGCTCGTTGCGGCGACGACCCTGCTCAGCGTGCCGCGCGCCGCGATCGGGGCGATGGGGGCGGCGGTGTTGCCGATCCTGGTGAAGATGGCGCTCTATGACAATCTGGGCGTGCGGGCGATGGCGGTGATGATGGGGATCGTCACGGTGATGCAGGCCAATCTGGTGCTGGGCAAGTTTCGCGAGACGGTGGCGATGCTGGTGTCGCAGCGAGACCTGGCGCGGCTGGCCGGCACCGATGCGCTGACCGGGCTCGACAACCGGCTGAGCTTCATGCGCGCGATCGAAGAGCGGGTGGAGCGGGGCGCGGCCTTCAGCGTGCTGCTCGCCGATCTCGACGGCTTTAAACAGTGCAATGACCTGCATGGCCATCAGGCGGGCGATGCTTTGCTGACATCATTGGGTGGCCGGCTGCGCGCCCTGATGCCCGACGCGGTGAGCATCGCGCGACTGGGCGGCGACGAATTTGCGCTGCTCCATGACGCGGAAACCGATGTCGACGCCCTGCATCGGCGCATGCCCGGCATCCGGCAGGCGATCGCCGCGCCGGTAGGCTGGCAGGGGCGCAGCCTGTCGGTCGGCAGCAGTTTCGGCATCGCGACCTTCCCGCAGGACGGGGCGGAGGCCGCCGCCGTCCTGCATGTCGCCGACACGCGGCTCTATGCGGACAAGCGGCAGCGCAAAGGGCGACGATTTGTGGGGCCGCAACGCCAGATTGCTTAGGCCTTGATCGCTTCAGGCTGAGTCGGCTTGAAGCGTGAATCAGGCTCTAGAAGAACTGTCCGCCCTTCATGATGCGGCGAGCGCGGCCCTGCACCGGCACCTTGTCGAACGGCGTGTTGCCGGCCGAGGCCGCCATCTTCGCCGAATCGACGATCCAGGGCGCGTCGGGATCGACCAGGATCAGGTCGGCGGCGCTGCCGGGCGCGAAGCTGCCGGCATTTACGCCAAGGATCTTCGCCGGATTGGCGCTGAGCAGGGTCATCAGCCGGTTGAGGCCGACATGGCCTTCGCGCACCAGGTTGAGCGACAAGGCGAGCAGCGTTTCTGCGCCGGCCATGCCTGGTGACGCGTCGGCGAAGGGCAGGCGCTTGTCCTCGGGGCCGCGCGGGTCATGGCCCGATGTGATGACATCGACCGTGCCGTCGGCGACGGCGGCGATGCTGGCATGGCGATCGGCATCGGATCGCAGCGGCGGCGACAGGCGGGCGAAGGTGCGGAAGTCGGTCATCGCCTGATCGTTCAGGAACAGATAGGCCGGGCTGATGCCGCAGCTGACCTTCAGCCCCTCCGCCTTGGCGGCGCGGATCAGGTCGAAGCCGGCCTTGGTCGTGACCAGACGGAAATGGATGGCGGCGCCGGTCTCCCGCGCCAGCATGATGTCGCGCGCGATCGCCATCGCCTCGGCGCAGGCCGGGGCGTGGGCAAGGCCCAGACGCGTCGCGGTCTCGCCGCTGGTCGCCACTGCCTTGGCGGACAGGCCGCCATCCTCGGCATGGGCGATGACGGTGAGGCCCAGGCCCGAGGCATAGGAGAGGATGCGCAGCATCACGCCCGAATCGGCGATCCACTGGCGACCGGTGCCCACCGCCTTGGCGCCGGCGATCTGCATCAGGCCCATTTCGGCCATTTCCGTGCCCTTGAGGCCGCGGGTCGCGGCGGCGATCGGGTGGACCCAGAAGTCGGGCTTGCCCGCGCGGGTCGCTTCCCGGATCAGGCCGACCTCGTCCAGCGGCGCGCGCTGGTCGGGCATCAGCGCGGCGCGAGTGATGCCGCCGAAGTGGAAGGCCGGCTTGTCGGTGGCGAAGACGCCCAGGTCAATGAGGCCCGGCGCGACCACCAGCCCGCCGGCATCGACCTGCTGCGCGTCGGCGGGAATGTCGACCGCGCCGGTGGCCAGGATGCGGTCATCCTCGATCAGGACGGTGCCGGGGACAAGGGCGTCGCCCGCCGGATCGGCCAGCTTGCCGTTGACGATTGCGATCCGGCTCACGCCCATCTCTTTTTCCTTGTTGGTCGGGATGCTCACGCCCATCCCTCCACACCGCGCGCCGTGCGCGTCAAAACATCCAGGCACGCCATGCGCACCGCCACGCCCATCGCCACCTGTTCGGTGATCGCCGACCGATCGGGATCGTCCGCCACCGTGCTGGTGATCTCGACGCCCCGGTTCATCGGGCCGGGGTGCATGACAAGGGCATCGGGCTTGGCGATCGCCAGCCGTTCGGGCGTCAGGCCATAGAGCGCATGATATTCGCGCGCCGACGGGATGAAGGCGCCGTCCATCCGCTCATTCTGCAGGCGCAGCATCATGACGACATCGGCGCCATCCAGCCCGTCTTCCATCCGGCTATAGGGGGTGGCACCCAGCATCTCGACCTCGGGCGGCAGCAGGGTGGGCGGGGCGACCGCACGCACCTGCGCGCCCAGTGCGGCGAGGCAGAGTATGTTGGATCGCGCGACGCGGCTGTGCAGCACATCGCCGCAGATGGCGACCACCAGGCCTTCGAACCCGCCCTTGCGGCGGCGGATGGTGAGCGCGTCGAGCAGCGCCTGCGTCGGATGCTGGTGCCAGCCATCGCCTGCGTTCAGCACCGGGCAGTCGACCTTGTCCGCGATCAGCGCGACCGCGCCGGAACTCGCATGGCGGATGACGATCACGTCGGCGGCCATGGCGTTGAGCGTCATGGCCGTGTCGATCAGGGTCTCGCCCTTCTTCACGCTGGACTGGCCGGCGTGCATGTTGACGACGTCGGCGCCCAGCCGCTTGCCGGCAATCTCGAACGACAGCAGGGTGCGTGTACTGTTCTCGAAAAAGGCGTTGATCTGGGTCATGCCCGCCAGCCGGTCGTCATGCTTGCGCGCCTGGCCCTTGTTGGTGCGGGCCCAATGTTCGGCCTCGTCCAGCAGGAAACGGATTTCCCAGGGCTTGAGGTCGGCGATCGACAGCAGGTGCCGGTGCGGGAACAGCGCCCGGCCGGTCAGCTCGGGCGTTGCATCAGGAATGAAGATGTCGGGCATGAGCCGGGTCTTTAGGCCAGGCTTTCGGTTGGGGCAAGGCGGGGAAAGACCCGATCAGGCCCGGCCGCGCCATTTCCCCCACAGGGCGCGATCCTTCAGCACCTCGCGCGCGGCATTATGGCCCGGCGCGCCGGTGACGCCGCCGCCCGGATGGGTGCCAGCGCCGCACATGTAGAGGCCCTTCACCGGCCCGCGATACGCGCCATGCCCCAACACAGGCCGCGCCGCCCACATCTGGTCCAGCGTCAGATTGCCATGCATGATGTCGCCGCCGACCAAACCGAATTTGCGTTCCAGGTCGAGCGGCGAATGGATCTGGCGGGCGATCACGCTCTTTGCGAAGCCCGGCGCCTGCGCCTCGACCGTGGCGATGATATGGTCGGCCGCCGCCTCGCGCTCATCGTCCCAGCTTCGCCCATCAGGCAGTTCGGGCGCGAATTGCTGGCAGAAGAGGCTGGCGACATGGCATCCCTCAGGCGCCAGACTGTCGTCGATGGTCGACGGGATCAGCATCTCGACGATCGGCTGCTTCGACCAGCCGTCGCGCTTCGCATCCAAATAGGCGCGGTCCATATAGTCGAGCGTCGGCGCGATGATGATGCCCGACTGGTGATGCTCGCCAATGCCGGGCAGGCAGGTGAAGTCGGGCAGGGCGGAAAGCGCGACATTCATGCGGAAGGTGCCCGACCCCGCCTTGAACGCCCTGATCCGTTTCAGGAAATCGGCGGGCAGGTCGGCCGGCTGCATCATCCGCTCATAGAGCAGCTTGGGACCGACATTGGCGATGATGCTGGCACCCATCACTTCCTCGCCGCTGGCCAGCTTCACGCCGACGGCGCGGTCGCCATCCACCAATATATGGTCGACCGGCGCCTCCAGGCTGATCTCGACGCCCATCGCCTGCACGACCTTCGCCATGGCCTGGGTGATCGTGCCCATGCCGCCGACGCTGTGACCCCAGGCGCCCTTCTTGCCGTTCACTTCGCCGAACACATGGTGCAGCAGCACATAGGCGCTGCCCGGCGTGTCGGGGGAGGCGAAATTGCCGACCACCGCATCGAAGCCGAAGGCGGCCTTGACCGCCTCGCTCTCGAACCAGCTGTCGAGGAAGGTTCGGGCCGATTTGGTGAACAGGTCCAGCGCGTCGCGCTGTTGCTCGATATCGAGCCCGGCGACGCGGCGGCCCTGTTTCAGCGCCTCGACCACCATGGTCAGGCCGTCGCCGACATTGGGCGGGCTTTTCAGCACCAGGTCGCGCAACACATCGGCGACCACTTCCAGCGCGTCATAATAGGCCGGTAGGGTCGCGGCATCGCGCGCGCTGAAACGGGCAAACTCGGCCTGGGTCCGCTCCAGCCCGCCGCCCAGCTTCAGATAGCCGCCATCGGGCTGGGGCAGGAAATTGCTGATCGGCCGCTCGATCACGCGATAGCCATGATCGGCCAGCTTCATGTCGCGGATGACCTTGGGATTGAGCAGGCTGACCGTGTAGCTTGCGGTCGAGTTGCGGAAGCCGGGGTGAAATTCCTCGGTCACCGCCGCGCCGCCGACGACATCGCGGCGCTCCACCATGCGCACCTTGTAGCCGGCACGGGCCAGGTAGAAGGCGCAGACGAGGCCATTATGGCCCGCGCCGATGATGACGGCGTCATAGGCTTTGGTCATGCGATGTGGCTCCAGCCGGGCGCAGGGGCGCGATGCTGGCGCGCCTGCGGAATGATGGTGCGCATCCGTGCGCAGAATTGGCGCAGCGCGACTTCCTGGTCGCTCAGCGGGCCGACGGTGAAACTGTCCGACGCCATGCCCGCCTGTACGCGGGCGACAAGATCCGTGTCCTCGGCATTGACCTGGCGGTTGACGCGCCAGTTGAGATAGCGGGCCGCCTTCATCTCCCTACGGTCGTCGGGCAGCGCATAGCTGATCTCGCGGATCAGCGTCTGGGTCGGCGACACCGGCAGCCACTGCATGAAATCCACCTGGTCGGGATAAATGTCGAAGGCGAAATTGGGCCAGAGCTTGAAATAGGTCCAAAGCCTTTGCCGATCGGGCGGCAGATGCGGGACGGTTGGCAGGAAATTCTGATAGGCGCGCTCGGACAGGTTGGCTGACGGGCGATCGAGGATCGGCCCCCACATCTTGTCGGCATAGGGGCTGGCTTCGACGCCATAGCCATCGCCCATCAGCCGCTTGAGGCCGGGATGGGCGACCGCGATATGCAGGCCATCGGAATAATTGTCGCCGATATTCTTCCAGTTCACCGCGCGCGGGCGCAGCGTGACGCGGCCAAGCGAGCGCAGTTCGGCAAAGCGATAGGGCGCGATCTCGTCGACATAGGGCGCCATCATCTGCGCCACCGATGGACCGCCGTCATCCTGAAGCCGGACGAACAGGAAGCCGTGGAAATTCTCGATCTCGACAGGGGAAAGTCCATGCCTGGACCGGTCGAGGCTGCCATAGCTGCCCGCCATTGGCAGGCCCGTCAGGCAACCGTCCAGACCATAGGTCCAGGCATGGTAGGGACAGACCAGCTTTCTGGTGCGACCCGAGGGCCCGTCCACTAGGCGCGCGCCGCGGTGGCGGCACACGTTGGTAAAGGCGCGGGCCTCGCCGTCATCTCCGCGGATGACGATGATGCTCTCGCCAAGATAGTCCAGCACATGGAAATCGCCCGGTGCCGGCAGGTCGCTGTCATGGGCGACGATCTGCCAGCTCGGGCGGAAGATGCGACGGGTTTCGACGGCAAAGAATTCGGGATCGCTATAGGTCCATGCCGGCAGGCTATAGCCCGCGTCCGGATCCGGTTCGCATCCCGTCTCGCCCATCTACCCCGCATGCCCCATTGCAGTTGTACGCTCGTATAACGAGCGGGCGGGGAATTTCCATTATATTTTTGTGACAGCTATTCTCAGCTGGTCCGTTCGGGCACTTCGCCCCAGTCGGACAGGATCGACGCGCGGCTGGCGACCGCTTCCCAGGGGAAGACGAACCAGTCCTTGGTGACGACACGGTCGATTGTGGTCGCGCGATATTCGACCTTCGCGGCCGAGCTGACATTGTCGATCAGCACGGCAAAGCGCAGATGATCGGCCGGCGCGCCGGCCAGCGCCGCGCGCAACTGGTTGATCGTGCGGCCGCTGTCATTGATGTCGTCGACGAACAGCAGGCGCGATCCTTCGAGCGCCATCGCCACCAGCTTGTCGAGCAATTCGTCGCAAAAGCCCACGACCTGGGCCGACAGGTCGACCGACAGCATCGGCTGGCTGATGGCGTGCGACAGATAGGTCGCGGGCACCAGGCCGCCGCGCCCGACACCGACAATATAGTCGGGCCGCCAGTCCGATTTGGCGATCGCGCCGGCCACGGCGTCGATGTGGGAGAGGAAGCTCTCCATCGGAATGTCGGTCAGGATCGGTTGGGTCATGATATGGTTGCCATCTGCGAATCGGCCCTATCGGCCGCCTGCGCCCCATAGCGCCGTGCCAGCAGGGCACAAGCCATCAGCTGAATCTGGTGGAACAGCATGACCGGCAGGATGATCGGCCCGACGGCCGCTGCGGGAAAGAGAACACCGGCGATCGGCACGCCCGAGGCAAGGCTCTTCTTCGAGCCACAGAATTGCAGCACGATCGCATCCTCGCGGGAAAAGCCGAGCAGCCGGCCAAGCCCCCAGGTGAAGAGTAGCACGATCACCAGCATGGCGATACAGAGCAGCGCGAGCAGCGCCAGTTCCGCGCGCGATACCCGGTGCCACAGCCCTTCGACCACCGCCGCGCTGAAGGCGGAATAGACCACCAGCAGGATCGATGTGCGATCGACCCGGCCGACCAGCGTCTTGCGCCGCGACACGAAGCCGCCGATCCAGGGGCGGGCCAGATGGCCGAGCACGAAGGGCAGCAGCAATTGCAGCATGATCCCCTCGACCGAGGAAAGGGAGATGAGGTTGCTGCCGCCCCGCTGCATCAGCAATGCTACCAGCAGCGGCGTCAGCACGATGCCGAGCAGGTTGGAGAAGGAGGCGCTGACGACAGCAGCGGCGACATTGCCGCGCGCGATCGCGGTGAAGGCGATCGAGCTTTGCACCGTCGATGGCAGCAGCGCCAGGAACAGCAGGCCCGCGCGCATATTCTCCGGGATCGCGCCGATCTGTTGCAGCAGGATGCCGACCAGCGGGAAGAAGAGGAAGGTCGTGCCCAGAGTCGCGAGATGGAGTTGCCACGCCTTGGCGCCGCCCCAGATCGCCTCGCGCGACAATTTTGCCCCATGCAGGAAAAAAAGCAGCACGATGCCGGCGTCCGCAACGATCGATGCGACATGGGCGCCCTGGCCGCGCGCGGGCAGGACCGACGCTAGGGCAACGGTGCAGAGCAGCAGAATGAGGAAGGGGTCGAGGATCAGGCGCAGGCGAGTCATCATGATTCCGGGCATAGGGAAGGGGCTTGGAAAAGGATAGACGCCGCCCCATCCTCTGGGCCAACAGCCTTGGCACAGAGTATCGGGAGAGAATTTGCGTGAGCGACCATATCGCCATCATCGAGACGAACGGCGTGCTCGAAATCCATATCGACCGGCCCGACAAGAAGAATGCGCTGACCGGGCCGATGTACCGCGCGATGATTGCAGCGCTGGCCGATGCGTCGGCGCGGCCGGAGATTGGCGTGGTGCTGTTCGCGGGCCGGGGCGACGCCTTTTGCGCTGGCAATGACCTCAAGGATTTCATGGCCGGGCCGGAGGGTGGCGCTGCCGCCTTCGACTTCATCAGTGCGATTGCCGCTTTCGACAAGCCGATCGTCGCGGCGGTGCAGGGGCTTGCCGTGGGCGTCGGCACGACGATGCTGTTCCATTGCGACCTGGTCTATGCTGCGCCTGACGCGCGCTTCGTCATGCCCTTCGTCAATCTGGGCATCGTGCCGGAGGCCGGCTCCAGCCTGCTCGCGCCCGCGATCATGGGCCATGCCAGGGCGGCGGCGATGCTGATGCTGGGCGAACCGATGGATGCGGAAGGGGCCGATCGCGCCGGTTTCGTGACGGCGATCGTGCCAGGGGAGGCGCTGCTTGACCATGCCCGCGCCAAGGCGGCGGCGCTGATGGCCAAGCCGCCCCAGGCGCTGATGGCGACGCGCCGGCTGATGAAGGGCGATCCCGCCGCCTTGCAGGCGCGCATCGCCGAAGAAGCCCGGCTGTTCCGCGAAGCGCTGGCCTCGCCCGAGGCGCAGGAGGCGTTCATGGCCTTTTTCGAAAAGCGCGCGCCGGTCTTCAAGCGGGCCTGATCGAAGCGCGACCGGGGGAAGGGATCAGTCCTTGCCCCGCCGCTCGAACTTCAGTTCGCTCACGATCACGGCGGCGATGATCAGCAGCGCGCCGGCCAGCGCCGTGGCCGGCTGGCGGTCGCCCGCGATCCGGCCCAATATCCCGGCCCAGACCGGCTCGCCGGCATAGATCAGGGTCGCGCGGGTCGGCGATACGGTGCGCTGCGCCCAGTTCATCACGAACTGGATCAGCGCCGTCATCGCGCCCAGGCCACAGGCCGACAGGATCACCGTCCAGGAAAAGGGCGGGATCGCCTCGCCCATTGGTGCCATCAGGCCGAAGGCGAGCAGCGATGTGACCGCCAGTTGCACCAGCGTGACGCGGGCAATGTCGACCTTGCCGGCCCACAGGCTGATGAAGATGATTTCCAGCGCGATCGCCAGGGTGCTGATGAGCGTGAGCGCCTCGCCCTTGCCCAGCGACAGCCCTTCGCGCGGGGCCGCGATCAGGATCAGGCCGGCAAAGGCCAGCGCGACGCCGACCCAACTGGTCCAGCGCGGCCGCCGCCGCAATATCGCCCATTGGAGGATCGGCACCAGCGGCACATAGGCGGCGGTGATGAAGGCGGATGTGCTGCTGGATATGGTCTGCAGCGCCCAGGTCTGGAGCGTGTAGCCGCAGAAGATGCCAAGGCCGATCATCGACCCGGCCAGCAGTTCGCGCGCCGTCAGGCCGCGCAACACCGGCCAGGCGAGCGGCAGCGCCAGCAGCGCCGCCGTGCCGAAGCGCATCCCCACGAAGAAGAGCGGCCCGCTCTGCTGCATGGCATGATGCACGATCAGGAAGGTCGCGCCCCACAGCACGGTGATCCCGATCAGCGCGAGTTCGGGACGGCCGATCATCAGCCGGGGCGCAGGGCTCTTGTCGAGGGCGGCATTGTGCAACATAATGCACATCGCGTTATGAGCAATATATTGCACAGTCAAGTCGAAGTCCCGCGCCCGGACGTTCTTTCCCATGTCGCGGGCAATATCCGCCGCCTGCGCACCGCCAAGGGGCTGAGCCAGGATGCGCTGGCCAGCGCGGCCGGGGTCAGCCGGCGCATGCTGGTGGGAATCGAGAGTGGCGAGGCCAATGTCAGCCTGTCGACGCTCGACCGGCTGGCGCAGGCGCTGGACGTCAGCTTCTCGCACGTCGTGCGCGCGCCCGACATGCCCGACAACAGTCGGATCGATACCCTCGCCTGGCAGGGCGAGGATGCGCATAGCCGCGCGACCCTGCTCGGTACCGTGCCGGCCGCGCGCGAGGCGGAGCTATGGACCTGGTCGCTGGCGCCGGGCGACCGCTACCCGGCCGAGGCGGACGCCGCCAACTGGCACGAGATGCTCTATGTGGTGGAAGGCGTGCTGACGGTCGAGATGGATGCCGGCACGCGCATGATCGCGGCGGGCGACTTCCTCATCTTCAGCAGCGACCGCCCCTATGTCTTCGTCAATCGCGGAACCGACCTGCTGCGCTTCGTGCGCAACGTGGTGTTCTAGGCAGCGCGGACGAATGGCCGGGATGGGTGGATTTACGACGGTCGGCCTTGAACCATTTGATAGGGAAAAGCTGTCATCTGTTACTCTAAGAAATGGGGGATGGAACATGAAGCCCCACGGCCTTGAGAAATTTGGTATCCGGTCTGCGGATGGCATCGCTTTGTGCGAGTCTTCTGCCGCACTAGAAACCGATATCCGTGCAGCTCCCGGCCTATCCGAATTGCTGCAAGACGATTCACTAGCTTTTCATGCCGGCTATCACATCTGGAGTGGCGTGATACGCAAGCTGGACACGCCCCTTTTTCTTGACCTTTTGGAAAGCGAGATTGGCCAGATGCTTTCCAATCTGAGAGGTAAAGGCGAATCCTACATGTGCCTTCCGCGCTTTCGAGCGCGTGAGATCGGCCCCGACGACATAACACCCGAAGAGTTTCTCAAAGCCGCTGGTTGGGAAGTTCTGAACAACGAAGACCAACTTATCTTCGATGGCGCGTGGAAAGAAGCTGGTGGTCGCTGGATTGACTAAGTGGCCACGGTCGTCGGTAGCAATAGCAAGAATTGATCGAAATCTGACAATCATTACAGCCGTCATCCTGACGAATGTCAGGATCTATTCTGCACTACGCCAGATAGGGGGCGCTGAATAGATCCCGGATCAAGTCCGGGATGACGAAGATGGAAATGGCAGCATCCAGGCCGCCCATATTTCTCCTCGCAGCTTGGGGCGGGTCTTCCCATCGCAAGGCCCGCCCATAGGGTCAGTTGTCGTTGCGCAGGTCCTTGCCGGCCTGCTCCAGCGAGGCGCCGACATCCTGCTTGGCTTCCTTGCCCTCGCGCTTGGCGTCGTCGGCCGCCCGGTCGGTCGCGGCGCCGATCCGGTCCGCGCCATTGTCGATCGCGGCGCCGGCGCGGTCGAGGCCGTTGTCAATCTTCGCGCCGGCATCGTCGACGGCGTTGCTGACGTCATTGCCGATCGCGGAGCCGGCATTTTCCAGATTGTCCGACGCCTTTTCCGAACAGGCGGACAGGCCGAGGCCCAGGGCGGACAGGGCCGTGATGGCCAGAAGGGGTGCGCGCATGATGTCTCCTCATTGCGTTGACCAGGCTTGGGCAGCGCCGCATCATATCTGACGCGGCGCTGCCCAATCTCTTGTTGTCGCATCGTTTTAAGCGGAAAACCGGTTCCCACTTTTCCGCACGACGCTCGTAAAAGCGCGGCAGCGGCCATAAGGTTGCGTGCTTTCGCGATCAGCCGCCGCTGAGGCCGAACACCATCGACCGGTCGGCATCGGGGATCAGACCCTCCATCACCCGCCAGAAACCGGTGACGGACCCCTGTCCGGCCTGGGCATAGGCGGCCGCCATCTTCTCGCGCAGGGCGCGGAAAAGCTCGGCCTCCAGCGCGCGGCCGGCGGGGCTGAGGCGCAGCAGTTTCTGCCGCCGGTCGCTGCTGCCGGGCCGGGTCTCGATATAGCCACGATCGATCAGGTCATTGAGCACCCGGCCGAGCGATTGCTTGGTGATTGCCAGCAGGCGCAGCAGATCCTTCACGGTCAGGTCGGGCTGGCGCGAGATGAAATAAAGGGCGCGGTGATGGGCGCGGCCCAGGCCCTGCGCCGCCAGCCCCTCGTCGATCGAGCGGGTGAGCGCGGAATAGCCGAAATAGAGCATCTCGATGCCGCGCCGTATCTCGTCCTCGCGCAGGAACAGCGGCGAAGCCGGCGCGATCTGGCTGGGCGAGGGGGCTTGGACGGACATCGGCGCAGTTTTCCGGTTGCAGGGGAGGGGGGCGTGGCGTTGATCCCTAAGATGGGTTGGGCGGGAAGGAAAGGGAAAGGCGAAGTCCATCGTCAGGAGGGCTTTTCTTTCGTGCATCAGCCGCTATATGGCGGTCCCGCGCTGACTTGGGTCGGCGCATTGCTGGGGCGTCGCCAAGCGGTAAGGCAGCGGCTTTTGATGCCGCCATGCGCAGGTTCGAATCCTGCCGCCCCAGCCATTAAATTGCTTAAATCATTGATTTATCTTCCATTATTTTTGGTGCGTTGCTAATTGGCCGGCCGAAACGGCGAAACCTCGCCATTGCGACTAGTCAGTGTTTGAGAGCTGACTTGGCAAATTGGGTATGCGCTCAGAGCAGCGAACTGCGTTGATCGAGGCGTTATAGAAGGCAACTGAGCAGGCGCGTTGTTGCGGGAACATGTTCTCGATATCGATGGAAAAATCGAAGGTTCGCGCGCGATAACGGAAGGCAAGGTGTCTATCATTCATTCGGCGCGATAGCCGTGTGATCAGCGCCAGATGGTGGCTGCGCAAATGGCGACATTTTGTGGATGCTCTGCTCCTAATTTGTCATTCCGAACTCCGGACGGCCTCCTATTGAGCGGCGGTAGTTGACTGAGCGATCACCAACCGGAGCGGGGGCGGTGTTGCCTGCGGCAGTGGCTGGCCCTCGACAAGATCGATCAGTTGATGGGTCGCTATCTCGGCCATCTCGCCAAATGGTCTTGCCACGGTGGTCAGCGCCGGCGTCAACAATTCGGCGACGAGGCTGCCGTCAAATCCGACGACGGAAAGCGGGCAGGGCACTGAAATGCGGCGTTCCGACGCCACCTTCAAAATGCCCGCGGCCATGATGTCATTGGCAGCAAAAATGGCGGTGGGCAGCGGCGAAAGGGACAGAAGCTGCTCGGCGGCGGCCACGCCGGAGGCCAGGCTGTAATCCCCCTCGATTTCATGAAGCAAGGCAACTCTGTTCCGGGCGAGCGCTTCGATAAAGCCACGTCGTCTTTCGATGGCGGATATCATGGACTGGGGGCCGGTGACCATCGCGATCCGCTGGTGGCCGAGCGCAACCAGATAATCCGCGACCGCACCGGCGGCATCGGCTTCGCGGGACAATATGACGCTGCCATAGCCATCGATCGGCACGGCCGAGAGCGCCACGGCGGCAACCTGTTCGGCTTGCAGGGCCTGGGGCAAGCCGATGATGCCGGACACGGGGGGCAGCACGATCAGGCCATCGATGCGAGACCTGCGGGCAAAGGCAAGCACATCCTCGATCGCGCCTTCTTCTTCCAGTGGCGTCGAATGGCAGATGACCTCATAGCCGCGCCGTGTCGCTTCTCGTCCAACGCCCCGTTGCACGGTGTCCAGGACCAGAGCGTTGCGATCATTATGGACGATGCCGATCAGGAAGGATCGACCCTTGGCCAACGCTCGTGCGCGCAGGCTTGGCCTGAAATTCAAGGCGGAAATAGCCTGCTCGATGCGTTCGCGGGTTTCGTCGCTGACGCGGGGCGAATTGTTGAGGACGCGCGAAACCGTGCGGATCGAAACGCCGGCGCGATCCGCCACGTCAGAAATGGTCGGCTCATGGCCATTGTTGAACGAAGCATTGCTATTCATGGTCGGACGCTATGCTGCCAGATCGCTTCTGTCACGCGCTACCATCATGCCTATCTATTTGACTTGACGCGCGGGTTGGAGAGGCATAATTCACGGCCATCAATGATAGCGCTAACTAAGGCGTGTCGAGCAATTTACGGCGGAGCAGGTCAAGGCTCCAACTGGTCATTGCAAGAAAGAAGGGGAGGATCGAATGAAGCAGATGCAATCGTTGCGCGTGCATTTCCTGACGGGAGTCGCGCTTATTTTTTGTCCGGCCGTGCCAGCGCTGGCACAGGCCCAAACTTCCACCGAAACGCCAGCTGTCACTGCTGCCGAGCAGGCGCAGGGCGGCTCGGATGCCGCGACTGCAGACATCGTCGTCACCGGATCGCGCATCGCGCGCAATGGCTTCGATGCTTCGACCCCGGTCAGCGTGGTCGGCTCCGAGGACATAAAGCTCTCGGGCAATGTGAACGTCGAAAAGACGCTGGCGCAATTGCCGCAGGTGGTCGGTTCGCAATTGGGTAGCGCGACCTCGAATACCGTTCCCGGCGGCTTTGCCGACGTCAATCTGCGCGGCTTTGGTTCGACCCGCAATCTGGTGCTGGTCAATGGGCGGCGCTATGCCATTTACGGCCCCGAGCAGGTTACCGATCTCAACACGATCCCGTCGAGCCTGATTGCGCGCACAGAAATCGTGACGGGTGGTTCGTCGGCCGTCTACGGCTCCGATGCCATCACTGGCGTCGTCAACTTCATCATGCGCGACGATTTCGAAGGCGTGGAAGCGCGCGCCCAGCTCAACATGGATCGCCCCACCGGGACGCCCGTCTATACCGTCGACCTGACGATGGGCGGCAATTTTGCCGACGGGCGTGGCAATCTGGTCGTGTCGGGCAATTATCTCAAGCGCAACTCGATCACGCGCGGGCAGCGCGGCAGCTTTGCCTATGACTCGCTCAACGACGGATGCATCGTGCCGGGCAGTGGCGGCCATGACCGGGCCGGCACGCCCTTCACGCCGGCCTCTGGCCTGGGCTGCGTCGCGGGTGGCGGTGAGCTTGGCTTCGTTGCCGGCGGCAGCGGCGATATCCCCAATGGACGCTTTTCCGGTATTCCGGCGGCGGGCGGTTCCAATGCGGCGCTGAATGCCGCCTATGCCAATGCCGGCCTTTCGGCGATGACGTCGCGCGGCTTCACCTTCAACGATGAAGGCACGGTCGCCCGACCACAGATCACGCCGCAGGATGATTTCAATCTGGGGCCGGACAATTATCTGATCCAGCCGCAGAAGCGCTGGATGATCAACAGTTTTGGCCATTATGATTTCACCGATGACATCACCGGCTATATGGAGCTTCACTATAGCAGCAATGTGGTGAATGCCCGGCTGGCGCCGACCAATGTCGGGTCGCCCACCTTGTTCAACGTCAATAATCCCTATCTGACGCCGCAGTTGCAGGAAGTGCTCCGTCAGCTCGACCTGGCCGAAACCGGGACGACCACCGTCACCAGCGGTACCGCGACGCGGACGACGACCGCAGGGGACGGCCTGGCGGTTCTGACCGCCGGTCGCCGGTATCGGGAAGTGGGGCCACGACTGGCCAGCGAACGGCGCAATGTCTTCCGCGGGGCCTGGGGCTTCAAGGGCAATCTGGGAAGCGTGTCGGACAATGTCCTGACCGATCTCAAGTTCGACGCCTATTACACCTATGCGCGCAGTGAAGACACGCTGCTGCTGCAGAATGCGATTTCGCGCAGTCGGTTGCAGGCGGCCCTGTTGTCGGTCAATGGCGCTGCTCCGGTCTGCAACATCTTTGGCCAGAATATTTCCGAAGCCTGCGCGAGTGCGATCCGCATCAACGCCACCAACTCGACCATCGCCACCCAGCAGGTCGCACAGGCGAGCGTCACCGGCACCCTGTTCCAGCTTCCCGCCGGGCCGGTCGGTTTCTCCAGCGGTTATGAATGGCGCAAGACCAGCGCAACCTTCACGCCGGACTCCTTCCTGGCCTCGGGCGACGTCGCCGGTTTCAATCCCGGCCTGCCGACCAAGGGCGACGTTTCGGTCAACGAGATTTTCGGCGAATTGCGCGTGCCGTTGATCCACGACACGCCGTTCATGGAGAGCCTGGTTGCCAATGGTGGCTTCCGCTATTCTGACTATAGCCTGTCCGGCATTGGCGGCCAGTGGACCTATCTGGGCGGGCTCGACTGGCGGGTGAACCGCGATCTCGCCTTCCGCGGTCAGTATCAGCGGGCGATCCGCGCACCCAATGTGAACGAACTTTATGGTGGCGTGACCCGTGTCGTTGGTGTCGCGACCGATCCTTGCTCCTCGCGCGCATCGGCGGCGCAGCGGACCGATGCCGTCCGCGCGGTCTGCATCGCGACCGGCGTTCCGGCCGGCGCGGTCTTCACCGATGCGGTCCAGCCCAACAACATCATGCCGGCAGACTTTGGCGGCAACGTCAATCTGGGCGCGGAAAAGTCCGACACGTTCACTGTCGGTGCCGTGTTCACGCCCAGCTTCGCACCCAAACTCTATTTCAGCGTTGATTATTTCAACATCTCGCTGGACGGCGCGATCTCGTCGCTGGGCGGTGGCCTGCAGAATACGCTCAACCTCTGCTATACCGTCATTCAGGATGCCAATAGCGAGTTCTGCCGGGCGATCGTGCGCAATCCCAATACGGGTGAGATAAACGATCCCTATGTGGCGCAGATCCGCAACGCCAATACCGGCAAGCTCAAGACGTCGGGCATCGACTTTGCGATGCGCTATTCCTTCGACGTCGGTTTCGGCTTCCCGGGTCTGGGCAGTAGCAGTTCGTTCGATATCAGCAGCAACCTGACCTATCTGGACGAATTCACGTCCACGCCGGTCGCGGCGTTGCCTAACATCAAGAATGAATGTGCCGGTGCCTATGGCCCGACCTGCGGGCAGCCGTTGCCGCGCTGGCGGGCGACGTCGCGCATCACCTGGAACATCGAGGATCTGAGCCTCAGCCTGCGGCATCGCTATATCGGCAAGGTCACGACCGACCGCTATGTCGTGCCGCATCGTCAGGGGGCGGCGAACGCACCCAGCCTCGACAGCTTTGCCTATCCGGTGCTGAACGATCAGAATTATTTCGACCTGTCGTTCAACTACAAGCTGCGCGAGGGGATGGAGATTTTCGGCGGCGCGAACAACATGTTCAACAACAAGCCGCCGGTCACCACCCAGGGGCCGAATGCCAACACCTTCTCGGCGACCTATGACGTGCTGGGGACCGAGTTCTTCATCGGCGCATCGCTGAAATTCTGAGGACGAGACAGGAGGGCGGGGGCAGCTAGGCTGTTCCCGCCTTCATCATGACAAGGGGATGGATGATGGGTTTTGACCGGCGAAGCTTCCTGCAGGGCGGCGCATTGGCAGGCATGGCCGGGATCGCGCAACCGGCTTTTGCGGCGTCCGGTGCGGGCCTGGGATCGGCTGCCGGGGCAGTTGGCGGGATTGTCGATGTCCGCCAGTTCGGCGCCAAGGGCAATGGTACGGCGATCGATAGCGGCGCGATCAACAAGGCGATCGATCATGTCGCCGGGCTGGGCGGCGGCACCGTCTATTTCCCGGCCGGCTCCTATGCCAGCTACACGATCCGGATGAAGAGTCGGGTCACGCTGTTCCTGGCGGATGGCGCTGTCCTGCTGGCCGCCGTGCCGACCGACGCGCAAGGCTATGACCATGCCGAACCGATCGGGGAGTGGGGTGCCTATCAGGATTTCGGGCATAGCCATTGGCGCAACAGCCTGATCTGGGGCGAGGGTCTGAACGACATCGCCATCCTTGGTCCGGGGCTGGTCTGGGGCAAGGGGCTGGGCCGCGGCGACGGCAAGGATAATTGGCTGAAGGATCCGACCGGTCCCGGCACCGGCAACAAGGCGATCGCGCTCAAAAATTGTCGCAACGTCCTGTTGCGCGACATCAGGATATTGGAAGGCGGCTGGTTCGCGTTGCTCGCCACCGGCGTCGATAATCTTACCATCGACAATGTGCTGGTGGACACCAACCGCGACGGCTTCGACATTGACTGCTGCCGCAATGTGCGGATCAGCAATTGCACCGTCAATTCGCCCTGGGACGATGGCATCTGCCCCAAGAGCAGCTATGCGCTGGGCCAGCCTCGCATCACCGAAAATCTCACCATTTCCGACTGTTTCGTCACCGGCAATTATGAAGTCGGGTCGGTGCTGGATGGTAGCTGGCGCAAGATGCCGCCATCCTTCGCGTCCAAGATTCACGGCCGGATCAAGTTCGGCACCGAATCCAATGGGGGCTTCCGCAACATCACGATCAGCAACTGCATCTTCGAGGACAGCCGGGGGCTGGCGTTCGAGACGGTCGATGGTGCAGTGGTCGAGGATGTGACGGTCAGCAATATCACCATGCGGGGCATTATCGACGCGCCGCTGTTCCTGCGGCTGGGCAAGCGGATGCGCGGGCCTGCTGGCGTGCCGATCGGCACGATGAAGCGCATCCTCATCCAGAATGTGGTGAGTTCGGGCGCCAATATGCTGCCGTCTGTGATTGCGGGGCTGGTCGATCACCCGATCGAGGATGTCTCCATTGCCGACTGTCATTTCCAGCATGTCGGTGGTGCGCCGGCGGCGATGGCCAAGGTGCGCCCGCCCGAGGCCGAACTGGCCTATCCCGAAGCGACGATGTTCGGCGATCTGCCCGCCACCGGCTTCTTCGTCCGCCATGCGCGCAATATCCGCTTCAGCAATGTCGAAGTGGCCGTGGCCGCGCCCGATCCGCGTGCAGCCTTCCGGCTGGAGGATGTGCAGGACGCTGACTTTGCCGGCCTGCGCGCGCCACGCGGCACGACCTGGTCGCTTGACCGGGTCACTGGCTTCCGCAGCAGTGGGGCGCGCTGGATCGCGGACCGCCGGAGCGACGGCCCGCTGTCCGGCGACTTTTAACTTCTGCGGTCCGGTGCGGCGGCGAAAGCCGCCGCGATCGCATCGCGGAAGGGCTTGGGGCGAAAATCGGCATCGAAGGGGCAGGGCCGCTTGGTCATGCCGTCGGGCCGCAGCCGCATGCCGCTGAGCCAGCTATAGCGGTCGGACAGGCCCCAGCACATTACCGTCTTCGTCTGGGGGTAGGATAGCATCAGGTCGAGATAGGCCTTGGCATGGGCGGCGACCTGCGCGTCGCGCGGACTGATGGCGCCGGGCAGCGGATTGTCATGCACGTCCATTTCCGTGACCAGCAGGTCAAGGCCCATGCCGGTGACCTGATCCAGGAAGCGGCGGAAGGCGGGCTCATCCAACGACCCCAGCCCCGTCGGCGTGTCGCTGAACTTGCTGCCGAGATGGCTCTGTATGCCGAGGGCATCGACGGGCGTGCCACGCTTGCGCATCTGTTCCAGCAGGCGCAGCACCGCATCCCGGTGCAGCCCCTCATCGGCGCGCCAGCCCATATAGTCATTATAGGCCAACTGAGCCTTGGGCGCTGCCGCGCGCGCGGTGCGAAAGGCGATATCGATGGTCTCGAACGCGCCGATATGACGGGACAGGGCGGTGTCGCGCAGCGCCCCGGTTTCGGAATCGATCGCTTCGTTGACCACATCGAAACTGTCGATCCGGTCGGCATAGCGGCCGGCGACCGTGGCGACATGATCGGTCAGCAGCCGTTCCGCCTCCGCCCTGGGATTGGCGCCATAATCATGCTCCGCCACCCATTGCGGCATCCATCGCTCGCTGTGCCACAACAAGGTGTGCCCGCGCACGCCAAGGCCATTGGCACCCGCCCAATCGACGATCCGGTCGGCCGCGCGAAAGTCGAAGTGCTGCGCATCGGGACGCGTGATCGACCATTTCATTTCATTTTCCGGCACGACCAACGCGCATTGCGCGGCATTGAGCGCGCGATAGCCGGGATCGCCGAAATTATCCTTGCCGACCGTGCTGCCGAAGCGGATGCCCTTGGCGGCGCCTAGGCGGCGTGGACAAATTTGAGCCAGTATCTGGCGGTTGCGATATGAACCATGCCGAGGAAGCTATTGGCCAGTTGGTCGTAGCGGGTGGCGATGGCCCGGTTGATCTTGAGGTGGCCGAACATGCGCTCGATGCGGTTTCGCTGCTTGTAGAGCGTGCGGTCATGCTCGATCTTCACGCGGCGGTTTGACCGGCCGGGAATGACAGCCTCGATTTTCCGTTCGGCAAGGTCGGCACGGATGGCGTCGGCGTCGTAGCCCTTGTCGGCAAGCAACGCGAGCGGTGCACGCTCGGGCAGGCCGATCAGTGCATCATAGGCTTTGCAGTCTGCCGCCTCGCCGACCGTTAGATGGAAGGCGAGCGGTCGTCCGAGGGCATCGGCCAGGCAGTGAAGCTTACTGGTGAACCCGCCCCGCGAGCGACCAAGAGCGCGTCGATGAGTCCCCCTTTTCCGCCCGCTGCCGAGACGTGCGCGCGAACTGTGGTGCTGTCGATACTGTAATGGCCGCTGTCCGCCATGATCTCGGCCAGCGTCACGGCAACGGTCTCCCAGACCCCGGCTTGTTGATTTCCACTGAGAAGTGACCCGGGTAGGGCATAAATTTCCACTGAGAATTGACCCATGTTGAACTCGTCCCTGGCTTTGGCAAGCGAGGGTATATGGAGTGTTGGACATGGCGTTATTGAGCGTTATCCGGCGCTGGCATTTTCGCGATCATCTGCCGATCCGGGAGATAGCACGGCGCACCGGACTATCACGCAACACGATCCGCAAATATTTGCGGTCCGAGACGATCTATCCGCTTTTCAAGGTGCCTGATCGACCAAGCAAACTGGACCCATTTGCTGAGCATCTGGCGGCCTGGCTACGGCGCGATATGGGCCGATCGCGCAAGCAGAAGCGCACGATCAAGCAGTTTCACGCCGATCTGGTGAGCCTGGGTTATGAAGGATCCTACAACCGGGTTGCCGCTTTTGCTCGGGACTGGCGCGAAGATTATCGGCGCCAGCAACAGATTGGCGGGCGTGGGACATTCGTGCCCCTGTCGTTTGCGCCGGGGGAAGCTTTCCAGTTTGATTGGAGTGAGGACTGGGCAATCATTGCCGGGGTTCGGACCAAGCTGCAGGTCGCGCATTTCAAGCTCAGTTACAGCCGGGCATTCATCGTGCGCGCCTACCTGCTGCAAACCCATGAGATGCTGTTCGACGCCCATAATCACGCCTTCCGCGTGCTGGGCGGCGTGCCGCGCCGGGGTATCTATGACAATATGCGCACGGCCGTCGACAAGGTCGGGCGTGGCAAGGAACGCACCGTCAACGCACGCTTCCTGACGATGGTCAGCCATTATCTGTTTGAAGCCGAGTTCTGTAACCCGGCTGCGGGATGGGAAAAGGGGCAGGTCGAGAAGAATGTCCAGGATGCGCGGCACCGTCTGTGGCAACCCACGCCGCAGGCCGAGAGCCTTGATGAGTTGAACCTGTGGCTGGAGGAGCGCTGCAAGGCGTTATGGGAGGACATCCCTCACGGGATCGAACCCGGGTCGGTTGCCAATGCCTGGGCCGATGAATCTGAGTGTCTGATGGTTGCGGGCAGGCCCTTCGATGGTTTTGTGGAATATCGCAAACGGGTATCGCCGACGTGCCTCATCCATTTTGAGCGCAATCGCTACAGCGTACCGGCCTCTTTCGCCAATCGCACTGTCAGCCTGCGCGTCTATCCTGATCGCTTCCAGGTCGTCGCCGAGGGGCAGCCAATCTGCGCACATCAGCGCATCATCAACCGCTCTCACGACGGTCCAGGTCATACGGTTTATGACTGGCGCCATTATCTGGCGGTCGTGCAGCGCAAGCCCGGCGCCCTGCGCAACGGTGCGCCCTTCCTTGAGCTACCCGATGCGTTCCAGCGTCTGCAGCGACATCTGTTGCGCAATCCCGGCGGCGACAGGGAAATGGTCGAAATACTGGCGCTGGTTCTTCATCATGATGAGCAACTGGTGCTGACGGCGGTCACCATGGCGCTGGAGGCTGGCGTTCCGACCAAGACCCATATCCTCAATCTGCTCTATAGGCTGGTCGACGGAAAACCGATCTCCACGCCACCGGTGACGGCGCCCCAGGCGCTCCAACTGGTCAGCGAGCCGGTGGCCAATGTCGAACGCTATGATGATCTGCGCAAGGAGAAGCGTCATGCGTCATGACCCTGCCAGCGGCGCCATCGTTGTCATGCTCCGCAGCCTCAAGATGCATGGCATGGCGCAGGCCGTCACCGATCTCATGGAACAGGGATCTCCAGCCTTCGAAGCCGCCATCCCGATCCTCTCCCAGTTGCTCAAAGCCGAGACAGCAGAACGGGAGGTTCGATCTGTGGCCTATCAGCTCAAGATCGCGCGCTTCCCTGTCTATCGCGATCTGGCCGGCTTCGACTTTACCAGTAGCGAGGTCAATGAAGCTCTGGTGCGTCAGTTGCATCGCTGCGACTTCATCGACATCGCCGACAATATCGTGCTGGTCGGCGGTCCTGGCACCGGCAAGAGCCATGTGGCAACGGCGCTGGGCATCCAGGCCATCGAACATCATCGAAAGCGCGTCCGCTTCTTCTCGACGGTCGAACTGGTCAATGCGCTCGAGCAGGAAAAAGCACAGGGCAAGGCCGGTCAGATCGCCAATCGCCTCCTGCACTCCGATCTCGTTATCCTGGATGAGCTTGGATATCTGCCGTTCAGTGCTTCAGGTGGCGCGCTGCTCTTCCACCTGCTGAGCAAACTCTACGAGCGCACCAGCGTCATCATCACCACAAACCTGAGCTTCAGCGAATGGGCCACCGTGTTCGGCGACGCCAAAATGACCACGGCGCTTCTCGATCGGCTTACCCATCACTGCCACATCCTGGAGACCGGCAACGATAGCTTCCGCTTCAAGAACAGCTCTGCCAAGCAGGCCAGAACCCAAAGGAGAAAACCACGGGTTGACCCAACCATGACACCCGAAACATAATCCGCAGACGGGTCACTTCTCGATGGAAAACCCGGGTCACTTCTCAGTGGAAATCAACACGCTGATGGCTGCCAGGCCAAGACGCGGAGCGTCGCGCTCGTAGCGAGCCATGCGCGCGTCCGTCCCAGGCCATTCCCCAGGACCATAGAAGCCGTCGCTATCCGTGATCGTTCCATCATCGAGCGTAACGGGCTCAAGATAGGAGAAACGTTGTTCTATGCCTGCACGCTCAACCATCCGTTCGAACAGCCGTCGCGTCTTGGGGACTTCTATGCGACCTGCAACGAAACGAACGAAAGCGTCATGGACCTCGTGCGGCGGCTTGGCAGTGCCGATGGCGTTGATGTGTGCAACCGCCATCATACTAATCGTCCGATGAGCACCGCGTTAAGGCCGCCGAAGGCGAAACTGTTCGACACGAGCAGTCGCTGTCCGATCTTCTCCGCTTCCAATGCCAATGGCACCATGTCGCAGCCATCGTCTGGACCTAGATGATGGAGGACAGGGGGAACCCATCCCTCGCGAAGTGCCACCATTCCGAGTAGGAATTCCATCGCGCCGGTCGCTCCAATCATATGACCATGACTGGATTTGGTCGCTACGGCACGATGCGCTTCAAGGCCAGCGCCATAGAAGGCGTGCAACGCTTGCGCTTCTGACGCATCGTTGAGCAGCGTTCCCGTGCCATGGGTAGAGATGAGCGCAGGCGAAGTGGGATCGACATCTGCATCCGCATATGCAGCCCGGATGGCGCGTATGATGCTCTCGCGGTCGGGGGCTGTGATATGGGCGGCATCACTGCTGGCGCCATAGCCGACCAATTCGCCAAAGATCCTTGCGCCTCGCGACCGGGCATGCGCTTCGCTTTCCAGCACCAATATTGCGGCTCCCTCTCCCAGCACCATGCCGCGCCGGTCGCGGGAGAAGGGGCGGCATGTGTCGGATGCCAGCACGCCCAGCGCCGACCATGCCGTCCATGATCCTGGCGTCAGACAAGCTTCCGTTCCCCCGGCTATGGCAACGTCCACCCGACCAGAACGGATCATGTGCATCGCCTCTCCAAGTGCATGGGCCGATGAGGCGCAGGCACTGCCCAGGACGAAGGTTGGGCCATGCACGCCCAGCGCCATGGCCACATGAGACGCTGGGGCGGAGATCATCGAGGATGGGATGGTCTGGGGATGAACCTTTGACTGATGGGCATAGAGGCGCTCATATGCCTCGTCGATCGTCGCGTTGCCGCCGCTGCCACAGCCCAGCAGGATGGCCGTTCGGTCCTCCAGCACGGAATGGCCTTCAAGGCCTGCCTGTGCCACGGCTTCCGTTGCGGCAACCAATGCAAATAGAGACAGTGGATCGAGCCGTCCGAAACGGCGCCAGACTGCTGGATCTGGTTTGTCCTGTGTCGCAATCCAAGCAGCTACGCCGGTAATTCCATTCCGTTCGATCGGTCGGATCGCGCTCTCTCCGGCGAGCGTTCGCGACCAGTTTCTCGCCACTCCGACACCCAGGCCGCTGATACAGCCCATGCCGGTGAGGACGACAGCTTCTCCCATCAGGCCGAACGCAGAAGCTGGATCTGCTCGATCAGCGCGCCGACGGTCATGTCGGGCTTGAGATCGTCCGTTCTTATCTCGACCCCCAATTTATCTTCGACTTCGAAGGCAATGCTGACAAGGTCGAGCGAGGCAATGTCGAGTTCTGCCAAGGTCGCTTCAGGGCGGAGTTTGTCGCGAGGGAGGCCGGTCTCGGTCTCGAAGATGTCGAGGATGGCATCTGGGCTGATCGACATTGTGTTGCTCTCCGCCGGATCGACACCCCCGCCGCATTGCAACTTGCGGATGGAAAGTCGGAACGTCAAGCGTCTCTCATGCTTTGACGAGGTCGCTTCCAGGCACCTTGAATAGCCCCTAATTTTCTAGACGCCTTGAGCCATCAAAGCCTGCTGTCGCTTGACCGAGTGACCATCATTGGCTCCCTATATCCGCACGATCGAAGGCTTTGCCTATCTGGCGGTCGTGCTCAACCTGTATTCCCGCCACGTGGTGGGATGGTCGATGCAAAGCCGTCACACAACCGATGTGGTTTTGCCGGCCTGCACATGGCAGTTTGGCGGCGCAAGCCCAAAAACCGTGTGCTCATCCATCCGGACCAGGGCTCGCGGTTCACCAGTATCGACTGGGTGGCCTTCACCAGGGCTCACAATCTGGAACACTCCATGAGCCGCCGGGAAAACTGCCACGATAATGCTGCTGCGGAGAGCTTCTTCAATCTGCTCAAGCGAGAGCGCATCCGGTAGCGCACTTACAAATCACGCGACGAGGCCTGGCTGGGCGTGTCGATTTTATCGAGATGTTCCACAATCCGGTCCGTAAGCATGTCAGGAACGGGATGCTGTCGCCCATCGAGTTCATCGTCACGCTGAAAGCGGTTACGTAATCGGATGGCAAATCGCAGATTGCATGGTAAGATTAGGTGGCCAGCATATCACTGGAACAGCGCAGGGTTTTGCGGCTATGCTCCTACCGGGCGATACTGGTCCTTGCCCTTGATCTCTCCATCTTTCGCAAGACGGTTTGAATCATAAATGGCTGCTATTTCTCAGTAACTTCAGGGTTCTGCTTTCAAGGATAATGCTTATCACGCCGTCGATCGTTTCTTCTCCGATGTTCGTCTTCTTGGACTTCGAGGCATCGTCGCTCGCCAAGCTCAGCTATCCGATCGAGGTCGCCTGGGTTTTCGAGGACGGCAGGAGCGAGGCATATCTGATCCGTCCCGCGTCGCAGTGGACGGACTGGGATGTGGAGGCTGAGGCGATCCACGGTATTTCCCGCGAGATGCTGGAGCGCGACGGCTCGCCGCACGATGTCGTGGCACGGCGCATGGTCGACCAACTTTCGGGCCATAGCCTCTTCGCCAGCTCGCCATCCTGGGACGGGAAGTGGCTGAGCGCGCTGCTGCGTGCGGCCAAGCTTCCGCGTCACGCCTTGCGCCTCCGTGATACGGAAGAGGCTCGTGTGGAAGCCGCCAGGAGACACCTCGCTCCGGTCGTTCCGTCCGAGCGCCTGCACATCGAGATTGACGACCTGCTGACCCTGGTCGACGTCAGGCGGGAAGAGGGGGAACCGGTACATCGTGCGCTTGCAGATGCGCAGGACGAGCATCGTCATTGGCTGGATGTCGTGTCCCAGGCTGAAGCCATCGCTCGAAAAGCGGGGCGTGACGGATAAGCGCCAGCGGTGCGAGACGGGTGGCTGGCAAGCGCCGGTCTCAGCAAAAGCTTTGGTCGTGATTGCGATGGGGGCAGGACGAAGTCGCCCATCTGTCCCCTATCACTTTATCTAACGACGATCCGCCCCGCGCCCGAAGCTGGGCCGTTCAGTCGCATATTTCTCATCTTCCTCGTCCGCCCGCCTTTCTGCTGCTGCATTGATGGAGAGCATGACGAGGTGCAGGCCATTTTTCTTTGCGATCAGCTGCATTGAAACTTTGGGGCTTCGAACATCCCGCGAAAGGATCAGCCAGTCACGCGCCTCGACGGCGATCCAGGCTGTGGGCTGGTCGATCTTGTCGCTCAGCACCGAAGGCGGGGCGGGGTCACCCCGATGAATCGCCATCGCCGGGAAGGCCCGCGAGGCGCGGGCATAATGGACGACGCTATTCTTGATGAACAGGATCGCACATGCTGAGGGTGTGACGTCGACGTAGCGACTGGCTGCCGCCTCGATCGTGACGCCATAATGGGCGGCGAGCTGGGCCACATGGGCAATGGCGGGCTTGCCGAGGCTGTCGAGTGACGCGGCCATCAGCGGCTTTGGCATCAACAGTCCGGCGGCAAAGCGATTGGCTTGCGCTTCCTGCTTGCGATGGGGCGTGTCGCGCCGGTTCTCGCTGAGGTCACGGGCAGTACAAGGCCCGTCGTCGCGCTCGGTTTTAAGCAGAAAATGTCCCAGTTGATGCGCGATGGCAAAGCGTCGACGCGGGGCGGACAGCGCCGCTGAGCAAGAGATGATACCTGTGGCATTCGCGCCATCGACCAGGAGGCCACTGATGGCGCCTTCCTCCGTCATGTCGCGAATGTCCGTGATGCCGACGCGCCGCGCGATGTCCTCGACAAGGACGGGGGTATCGATATCCGGAAGATGCTTCAGAATTGCCGCAAGCAATGACTCTGCGGAGCCGCAGCTTGCCAGTTCCGTTAGAAGTAGGTCTCTTGCCATGGCGGCGTCCTAGCTCAGGGAACTGGGATAAGCGAGGTTTCACTGTCATCCGCCAATTCGGGGAACAATGCTTCGACCGCCGCCTTGAGATCGTTGGTTTCGGGCAGCAGTTCGAAATGCGCAAGCATCCGCTTGATCAACTGTACGCGATAGGGACCTATGGCAGGCAATGTCTCCAAACCGGGGAGATCCGGGTCTGCCAATCGCCGTTCAATATCTCCAACGTATGAAAGCCGACGGCATTCAAGCGTTTTCGCAGGTCAGGAGGCAAGATGGACTGGCCAACGGGCAGGTCGCGCACCGTCGCATCCGGGATATTCCTGAGCAGCCTGGTTTGCGCCGCTTTCGACCGTTTGAGGGTGCGTCGGATCAGGGCGATCTGGCTGATGGTGAGGCCAAGCTTTTGCCGGATCTGGACATAGGAATGACCGGTCATGCGGAGGTGGCGCGCCTCTTCGAGATTGAGTGTTGCCTGTTCGGGCCTGCTCAACATGGAACGGACAGTCATGATCCAACGATCGTTAAGGATCGGGATGGACTGCCGCAAGCGTAATGCCTGATCGTGCTTCGTCAGCGCGACGCGATCGGCGAATAAGGGCTACTGGTTGGCAACGGGATATCGGTCGTTTAATTCGAGTCATCAGCAGGTTGCTCGGTGGGCGCTTCCGTCCTGCTGGCTTCGTTTTTCTTCTGTTGGGCTCGGTCGTGGTGCGACTTTATGGCGAAGAACATGCATGAGCCGAACACGACCAGCTTGAACGTAACAAAAACTATCGGAACCCAATCCATCACTCTTACCTAACATTGACTATCATGAGGTAGGGCACCTCAAGGCGTTGCTTCAGATTGAAATATGCAAGCTGGCGGACTTGGACCCACGCCTGTTTCTGCAATGGCCTTGCTCCGATCGTTACCCGCGCAGCATCGCGCCATCCATGTTGGCTGATGATGGACTAGATCAGGCTCTGCTTCCGGGATGCCTGCGGGCTGTTGAGCGCGGCAAGCAGGGTAAGGCCGCGTTGCAGCCGTTCCCTAGAGAGCGATCCGCCGATCGAGACACGCATCGCGCCGGTCGGCGCGATGCGATCCGCCGAGAAGGCGTCGCTGGATATCACCGACATGCCATGGGCGCGCAAGGCGTCGGCGATAGCCGCGACGCTCGCCCCCACCCCGAGCGCAACCCAGAGATGATAGCCGTCCTCATGGGACTGGAACGTCCCCGCAGGGAGGCATTCGCGGGCTATCTGCTGTCGCGCGCGCGCCTCTTCCCGCACCTCACGCACTAGCGGAGCAAACATGCCGCTCCGAACCCAATCTCCCACCACCGCAGCATTCAGCGGCGGCGCCATGACCGCCGTTTCGTGCATATCGGCAGCCAGTCGCCAGGCTTTGCCGACGTCTGGCGCGCGTAGCCATGCCATTCTGAGCCCGGGCGTTAGGACTTTGGAGACGCTCGCAATATACCATGATTGCTCGGGCACCATGGTCGCGATCGGCGGCAAGGGCTCTTCAGGCAGGAAGCCGTAGGCATCATCCTCGATCAGCATGAGCCCATGCCGTTCAATCACAACAGATATCGACCTGCGGCGCTCGATATCCATCGTGACCGTTGTTGGATTGTCGTTGGTGGGCACCAGATAGACCCCCCGGATGGGCGCGAGCGCGCAGGCCGCGTCGAGAGCATCAGGAGACATGCCATTATGGTCGGACTCTATGACACGCAGTTCGACACCATATCGGCGCGCCAGTGACAAGAGTCCGGGATATATAAATTGGCATACTGCAAGGATGTCACCGGTCTGCAATTCTGCGCTGAAAATGGCATGGAGGGCGTGCTGGCCACCGGCCGCAATCAAAACCGTGTCTTCCTCGCAGGCGATACCGCGCGCGTTGAGCAATTCGGCGCCGACCTGCCGGACGGCGGGACTGCCGCCGCTCCGTTGATACTGAAACGGCGCGGGGGTGAAGGAAGACGTAAGCAGCGCCTCTGTAGAACGGCAAAAGGCCGCCGCAAGACTGCCGCCAAATGCGTCTGGCGGGGCGTTCATGCCCAGATCGCCCGGATCGCTGGTGGCGATGCTTGGCGCCTTGTTCTCCTGAGGAAGGACGAAGCTGCCGCGACGGCCATTTCCTTCGATTAATCCAAGCCTCTGAGCTTCGCTATAAGCACGGGTAACCGTCGTGAGATCCAGGCCAAGCGCGTCGGCGAGCGCGCGTTGTGGCGGCAGCCGATCACCGGCAACAAGTAGCCCCGAAGCCACGTCGCGCGCGAGTGCATTGGCGATCGCCAAATATTTTGGCCCTTGTGTCGCACGGATATTCGGAACCCAACTTTGCATGGCAACCTTTGAAAGCAGAACGGATACAAAAAGTCGTCGGAGGGGACGATCATCAGTCGCGATGAAAGAAGGCGGTCCGGCCGGCAAGCACGTTGCGGGCCATAATGCCCTGATCATGGGCGGCAAGGGCACCACCGGGCAGGCTGTCGTCCCAAAAACCAGGATCGGCGTATTGCGACAGCGCATCTTCATAGCGTTCGATGCGCGCGTCATATCCGCACAGGGCCATGGCCGCCACCTTCAACTCCGGAAAGTCTTCGGCGTGGCCGTTGCGGATCATGTCGGACAGATCGGGACGGTTCATGGCTTCGTAAAGGTCCGAGACCAGACGCACGGCCAGGTCGACGCCTGTCGATTTCCTGCGGCTCGGCGATAAACGCAAGATCGTCATTGCTGGCGCCTCTCTTCTGCAGCGCGGGCATGCAGTTCCGCCCAAAGCTTCCCTGTTCCAGCTTCCTGGGCCTTGTTGACATATTGAGATGCGACCAGCCAGCCCTTGATCCACTGTAGCGGAAGGACGCAACCAATGACCAGGACGGGGAAGGATGTCAGCAGATGCACCCAGATGGGCGGCGAAAATGTCACCTGCAACCAGACAACGAAAAAGGTTAGTGGGAACGCGACGATGCACAGGGAAAAGAAGGCTGGGCCGTCATCCGGCGCAGCGAAATTATAGTTCAGTCCGCAATCCGGGCAGCTATCCTGCAATTTGAGCCATTTCCTGAACATCGCGCCAGTACCGCATCGCGGGCAGAGTCCCTTCAGTCCACAATGAAAGATCCATTGCGCCCTACCGGTTGCCGTCGCTTCGTCGTGCATTTCTGGACCTGCAGATTGTTCGAGTCTGCGGCTGGTATACATGGATTAATGTATCCATACAATATGCAGGCAAATTGGATAGCGGCCTCTGTCGAGATCGCCATGCCGCATGCGCCATGGCGATCGGGATTGCTGCAATTACAGCGTGTCGCGCGCCGTCAGCCCGACATTGGCCAGCTTCTCTGCCAGAAAATCCACGAACACGCGCACTCGCGCGGGCACGTTCACGCCGCCCAGGAACACGGCGTGGATCGTCTCTATGTCGCCCGGATTATAATCCTCCAGCAGCGCCACCAACTGGCCCGACGCCAGTTCGGGCTGCACGCTGAAGCGGCCCACGCGGGTGATGCCGACACCATCGGCTGCTAACTGTCCCAGCGTCTCGCCATTATTCGCCTCGATCGTACCGCGCACGCTCAGCGCATAGTCGCGGCCGTCCTTGCGGAACGGCCATACCGGTTCGGCCCGGCGGAAATTGAAGTTCAGGCAGATATGATCGTGCAGATCCTCCGGCACGACCGGTGTGCCATGCCGGGCGAGATAGGCGGGGGAGGCGACGATGACGCGGCCATTCTCGCCCATCTTGCGGGCGGTCAGTGGGCTGTCGGCCAGCGGGCCGAAGCGGATCGCGACATCGGCCTGGCCGCCGGCAATGTCGACCAGCCGGTCGCTCAGGCTGATGTCGACCAATATGTGCGGATAGAGCTGCGCAAATTCGCCGAGCAGCGGCACGATGCACAGCCGGCCATGGGAATGGGCGGCGCTGACCCGCAGCCGCCCGCGCGGCGCGCCGCGATCGGCGATCGCCTGTTCGGCCTCGTCCAGATCGGCCAGAATGCGGCGCGCGCTGCTCAGATAAGCCTGGCCCTCCGCCGTCAGCGTCAGCGCGCGGGTGGAGCGCAGCAGCAGCCGGACGCCGAGCCGATCCTCGATCCGGTCGACCGCGCGGCTGACGGCGGAGGGGGTGAGGCCCAGCAATCGCCCGGCGGCCGAAAAACTGCCTTCGGCCACCACCGTCGCAAAGGTTTCCAGCGCCCGCGCCCTATCGGCATGAAAGGGTATCTTTTCATCCATTGCAAAGATCCTTCGCCTTGCGGCCCTCTAAACGCGGGGAGTCCTGCCTTCCATTTATGCGTCCATCACGGAATGGAAAGGGATGATGATGGAATATCGGCAATTGGGGGCGTCAGGCCTGCGCGTGCCGGCGCTCAGTTTCGGCACCGGCACCTTCGGCGGCTCCGGCCCCTTGTTCGGTGCATGGGGCCATAGCGACGCGCAGGAGGCCCGCCGTCTGCTCGACATCTGCCTCGACGCCGGCATCACCCTGTTCGACACCGCCGACGTCTATTCGAACGGCGCGTCCGAAGAGGTGCTGGGCGCGGCGATCAAGGGGCGGCGCGATCAGCTGTTGATCTCGACCAAGCTTGGCCTGCCGACCGGCGATGGTCCCAATGACTGGGGCGTGTCGCGCGACCGGCTGATCGGCGGCGTGGAAGCCGCTCTCCGGCGCCTTGGCACCGATCATATCGACCTGCTGCAACTTCACGCCTTCGACGCCTCGACCCCGGTCGAGGAATTGCTGGCGACGCTCGACCATCTGGTCCGCGCCGGCAAGCTGCGCCATGTCGGCGTGTCCAACTATCCCGGCTGGCAGCTGATGAAGGCGCTGGACGCGGCGGATCGCCATGGCTGGCCGCGCTTCGTCGCGCACCAGGTCTATTATTCGCTGATCGGCCGCGCCTATGAGGCCGACCTGATGCCGCTCGCCGCCGACCAGGGCGTGGGCGCGCTGGTGTGGAGTCCGCTCGGCTGGGGCCGCCTGACCGGCAAGATAAGGCGCAGCAGCCCGATCCCCGACGGCAGCCGCCTGCACCAGACCGCCGCCTTCGCGCCGCCTGCGGAGGAGGAGCATCTCTATCGCGTGGTCGATGCGTTGGACGAGATTGCGGCGGAAACCGGCAAGACGGTGCCGCAGGTCGCGCTCAACTGGCTGTTGCAGCGGCCGACCGTGTCGTCGGTCATCATTGGCGCCCGCAACGAGGAACAGTTGCGCCAGAATCTGGGTGCGGTCGGCTGGTCGCTGACCGCCGATCAGGTCGCCCGGCTCGACCGGGCCAGCTACCAGATGCCGGCCTATCCCCACGCCCCCTATCACCAACAGGCCGGTTTCGCCCGGCTGAACCCGCCGCTTGTCTGACGGGAGGAGCATCATGAAGATCAATCCACCGCTGCTCGCGCTGGCGGCCGGTGCCTTCGGCATCGGCGTCACCGAATTTGCGCCGATGGGCCTGTTGCCCGTCATCGCCACCGACCTTGGCGTCTCCATCCCTGCCGCCGGCCTGCTCATCAGCGCCTATGCGATCGGCGTGATGCTGGGCGCGCCGTTGATGACGCTGACCACCGGGCGCTTGCCGCGCCGCACCCTGCTGATCGGCCTCGCTGCCATTTTCACGGTCGGCAATCTGATCGCGGCGCTCTCCGGCAGCTATGCGATGCTGTTGTTCGCGCGCATCATCACCTCGCTCAACCATGGCGCCTTCTTCGGCGTCGGGTCGATCGTCGCCGCCAGCCTGGTCCCGCCCCAGCGGCAGGCGGGCGCGGTCGCCGCCATGTTCATGGGGCTGACCATCGCCAATGTCGTCGGCGTGCCGCTGGCGACCTGGGCGGGTGAAGTCATGGGCTGGCGTGCGGCCTTCTGGGGCATTGCGGCGCTGGGCGTGCTCACCATCGCCGCATTGCGCCTGACCCTGCCCGACATGCCGGCACCGACCGAGGGCGATGCACGCTCCGAACTGCGCGTGCTGATGCGCGGACCGGTGCTCGCCGCGCTCGGCCTTACCGTGGTCGGCGCCAGCGCGATGTTCGCCGTCTTCACCTATATCACGCCGATCCTGCGCGATCAGACCCATGGCTCGATCACCTTCGTGACCGCGATGCTGGTCCTCTATGGCATGGGCCTCACCATCGGCAACTGGCTGGGCGGGCGCTTTGCCGACCGGTCGGTGGACAGGACGCTGATCGTGACGCTCGCTGCGCTGACGGCGATCCTGATCGCCTTCGCCTTTGCCATGCCCTTTGCCGGGCCGACGGCGGTGCTGATCTTCCTGTGGGGCATTGCCAGCTTCGCGCTGGTGCCGCCGCTGCAGGTGCGGGTGATGAGCGCTGCGGCCGATGCGCCCAATCTGGCGTCCTCGATGAACATCGGCGCCTTCAACCTCGGCAATGCGATCGGCGCGGCGCTGGGCGGCGCCGTGATTGCCGCCGGCCTCAGCCTGCCGTTCGTCGCGATCGCCGGGGCGGTCGCCTCCAGCCTCGGGCTGATCGCCATTTGGATCAGCCGACAAAAGGGGACGCCTGCGATTGCGGGCGCGCCATGCCCGGACGGGGCCTGAAGCCCCCGCCTGTAGCATATTCTCGAAGGGCATCCGGCATGGTCGGTCCGCGCGACCGACCATGCCGGATCAAGCATTTCTTATGATTCCCCCAGCATTGCTTGACAGACATATCTCTACTTTGTTTATAGATAAACAGCCTCCTACTCTTGGAGGTTGCAGAACATATGGCATGGACGCAGCGGTGGACGGATCGATTGGCGCGCCTGCGTCGTGCAGTCCAGCGGGAATTGCTGCGCGATTCCACGGTGATTCTGTTCGAACGCGACGATAACGGGTCGCGCGGACGGGAAGTGGCCGGCGGTCGCTGACATGTTTTCCAGACGCAATTTGATCGGCGCGGCGGCGGCTAGTCTGCTGCTCTCCGCCTGCGGCACTGCCGGCAAGGGCCGTCCCAAGCTGCGGGTGTCGATCACTGGCAAAGGCGATGGTGACACGCGGCTGCTGTTCAAGGCGGCGGGCATCCAGCCCAAGGGCTTCGACCTTGTCTACAGCGAGTTTCAGTCCGGCCATCTGGTGGTCGAGGCGCTCAATGGCGGGTCGCTCGATTATGGCGGGATGAGCGAGATCCCGCCGATCTTCGCTGCCGCTTCGACCATCCAGAGCTTCCGCCAGATCGCGGTCGCCCATGGCGACGTCAATAATCAGGTGGTGCTGGTTCCGAAGGGATCGAAGGCGCGCTCCATCGCCGACCTCAAGGGCAAGCGCGTCGGCTATGTCCGCGCTACTACCGCCCAATATTTCCTGATCCGGATGCTGGAGGAAGTCGGCCTGACCTGGGATGACATCATCCCGGTCGCGATGGGCGTGTCCGATGGTGCGGCGGCCTTCTCGCAAGGGGCGCTTGATGCCTGGGCGATCTATGGCTTTCCGATCCAGCGCGCGATCGCGACCGAGGGCGCGCGGATATTGCGCACGGCCGATGGCATCCTCTCGGGCAATTATCTCGTCTCCGTCCATGTCGATGCGTTGGCTGATCCCGACAAGGCGGCGATCATCCGCGAATATCTGGCGCTGGTGCAGCAGGGCTTCGGCTGGGCGGCGGCACATCAGGACGAGTGGGCCGGCATTGTCGCCCAGGATATCGGCGTGCCGCGCGACTATGTGCTCGACCAGTTCCGCCGCAAGAGCGCGACCTATGAGCTGCGCCCGGTCACGCCCGAGGCGATCGGATCGCAACAGCAGGTCGCCAATGTCTTCTTCAAGGCCGGGCTGGTGCCCAAGCGGGTGGACGTCCGCCCGCTATGGGACGACCGCTTCAACGACGCCATTCCCAAGAGAGGCTGATATCATGGCGACCCAGGCAATTTCCGTGCAGTCGCAGGCGCCCGAAGGGCCGGTGCCCGCCGACCAGCTCGACCGACTGACCCGGTTGCTGGCCGCCAATGCGGAACAATATGACCGCAGCGCCGAATTTCCCCGCGCCAATTTCGACATATTGGCGCAACAGGGCCTGATCGCGCTGACCGTGCCGCGCGCGCATGGCGGGCGGGGCGCGTCGGTTTCCGAAGCGCTGCGGGTGCTGGCGGCGGTGGCGAAGGGCGATCCCTCGACCGCGCTGATCCTGTTCATGACCTATCATTATCATGCCACGCCCAACCGGGCGCGCGGCTGGCCGGCGGACATCTATGAGCAATTGGCGCGCGATGCGGTGGCGGGCCGGGGGCTGATCGGCGGGCTGCGGGTCGAACCGGAACTGGGCACGCCGGTACGCGGCGGCCTGCCTGCCACGATCGCGCGGCGCACGGCCCATGGCTGGGCGATCAGCGGCACGAAGATTTACTCGACCGGATCGACCGGGCTGGACTGGTATTCGGTCTGGGCCAAGACCGACGAGGATGCTCCACGCGTCGGCAATTTCCTGGTTCGCGCCGGCAGTCCGGGGGTGGATATCGAACCGGCCTGGGATCATCTGGGCATGCGCGCCACCGTCAGCCATGCCGTCCATTTCACCGATACGCCGACGCCGACCGACCATGCGGTCGACATTCGCCGGCCGGAGGAGTGGGGCGCGCCCGATCCGGTCCAGACGCTGTGGAATGCGCTGTCCATCTCGGTCATCTATGACGGGGTGGCGCGCGCCGCGCGTGACTGGCTCCGGGCCTATCTCAACGATCGGGTGCCAAGCAACCTTGGCGCATCGCTCGCCACCCTGCCGCGCGTGCAGGAGAAGTTCGGCGAGATCGAGGCGCTGTTGCAGGTCAACCGCACGCTGGTGCGCGACGCCGCCGCACGGATTGACGCGGGCGATCCGCCGCCGGCGGTCGAGGCCAATGCGATCAAATATGTCGCCACCGCCAACGCCATCCGCGCGGTCGAGATCGGGCTGGAACTGACCGGCAATCCTGGCATCAGCCGCCATAATCCGCTGGAACGCCATTATCGCGACGTGCTGTGCAGCCGCATCCATTCGCCGCAGACCGACACCATCCTGATTGCCGCCGGTCGCGCGGCGCTGGGGAATTGAGTCCATGTCCCTGATCATCGCCAGCCAGATGGAGCCGGATTTCAACCGGAGCCTCTCCCGCCACCCGTCCGCCCCCGTGCTGATCGATGTTGCCGAGGACGCGCCCTGGAGCGCCGCCGACGAGGCCGACATATTACTGATCCGCCCGTCGCCGGCCTGGCGCGCGCCGGAGGTGCGTCGTCCCGCGCCTTGGCCAGGGCGCCTCAAATGGGTCTACAGCGCTTCGGTCGGGGTCGATTTCTATCCCGACTGGCTGCTCGATGCGCCGCTCGTCACCTGTGGCCGGGGTGTCGCGTCGGAGGAGATCGCCGATTATGCGATCGCCGCCATCTATGCCCATGCCAAGAATCTGGATGCCGTCGCCGTCCGTTCGCGGGCACAATGGGGACCGGCACAGCTTGGCCGGGTGTCGGGAACGACCATCGGCATCATCGGCATGGGCGCGATCGGCGCGGCGGTCGCGCGGCGCGGCCTGGCGCTCGGCGCGCAGGTGATCGGTGTGCGGCGATCCGGCGCGCAGCCCAGCGTGCCGGGCGTGCAACTGGTCGGCGATGTCGGCACTTTGGTGGAGGAGGCGGATCATATCCTGCTCGCCGTGCCCGCCACTGCCCAGACCCGCCATCTGGTCGATGATGCGCTGCTGGCGCGGGTGCGGCCGGGCGCACATCTGATCAACGTCGCGCGTGGATCGGTGGTCGATCAGGCGGCTCTGGTGCGGGCGCTGGATGATGGCCGGCTGGGTTTTGCGACGCTGGACGTTACCGATCCCGAACCGCTGCCTGAGGGCCATGTCCTCTACACCCATCCCAGGGTGCGGCTGACCCCGCATATTTCCAGCAATTACCAGCTGGTGCGCCATCGCCTGCTGGAAAAGATCCAGGACGATCTGACCCGCTTCGTCCGGGGCGAGGCGCCGTCCGACATCGTCGATCCGGCGCGCGGTTACTGAGGTCTGGAAGACGGCCCTAAAAGAGCGATGACTTGCCCTTGAATCGTCATTGCGAACGCAGCGAAGCAATCCATCCGAGGGATGTTGGATTGCTTCGCTGCGCTCGCAATGACGCAGTGGATCAGTCTACATCATTCCGATCTAAAGCCCGGTCACCGTTTCGCGCGCCAGTTCCGCCAGCCGATGCGCGGCGCGGTCCAGCTTGTCGCTGGTGCGCAGGATCGCGGCGACGCGGGGCAGGGTGGGCAGCCGCTCATGCTCCAGCACCGTCATGTCATCCTGGAACAAATGGGTGCGCGCGGTGACGCCCAGCCCTGCGGCCACTGCCGCGCGCAGCGTGGCGAGGTTGGGCGTCTCGACCGCGATCCGCCATTGCAGGCCATTATCCTCCAGCGCGCGGATCGCCGCCTCGCGGAAACGGCACGGCTCCTCCAGCACCGCCAGCGGGATGGTGTCGCGCTCGACCAGTTCAGCCGTGCCATACCAGCTCATCGGCGCCACCGTGACCGCGCTGCCGTCATTGGGGGCGGCAAAGCCCAGCAATATGTCCAGTTCGCGCCGGTCGAGCAGCGCCTGCAATTCGGCCGTGCCCGCGACCCGCGCATAGATTTGCGCGTCCGGGTGCAACTCGGCAAAGCGGGAGAGCAGGCCCGAGAGCAGGCTGTCGGCGAAGTCCTGGACCATGCCGATCCGCGCCGGGCCGGCAAAGCGGCCGGCACTGACCGCCGCCACCGCCTCGTCATGCAGGCTCAGCACCCGGCGCGCATAGTCGAGCAGCACCTCGCCCGCCGCGGTCAGGTGCAGGCGGCGGCCTTCACGCAGGAACAGCGACTGCTGGACCAGCTCCTCCAGTCGCTTGATCTGCAGGCTGAGGGCGGACTGGGTCACGAACACCTGTTCCGACGCATTGAGCATCGACCCGGTGTCGACGATCGCGACGAAGCTGCGCAGGAGATTGGTCGGCAGATTGACCGGCACGGCATATCCTTCTGATGATGAAAAGGGGGCCGATCCGATGCCGGGCACGGGCCTATGCTTATGATCCATGGCAATATATCAATCAAAATAGTAGAGTTTGTCCGGGGGCAGGAAAAGCTATCCCGCCCATCGCGCGCCGAAACGCCCGGAAACAGGGGGGAATGACGACCTATGATTTTCCCTCATAGGCCCGTCGGATAAAACTCAATTGAATGAGTAGAGAATTGATGTTGGATGAAGGCGACTTCACCAGCATGACGGATGGACATGACCGCATTGGCAATAAGGGGCGAAGCGCCGCCGCAGCGCGCCAGACGCCGCTTCTCCCTCGCCCGCTTCGGCGGCCGATGGCTGTCACCTTTGCTGTTACTTTTGCTGTGGGAACTGGGCTCGCGCACGGGCCTTATCCCCGAACGCACGCTGGCCGCGCCCTCCGCCGTGATCGGCACGCTGATCCAGATGGTGCTGAGCGGCGAACTGCCCTCCAACCTGCTCGTCTCCTTCGCCCGCGTCGCGGTCGGCCTGCTGATCGGCGTCGGCCTCGGGCTGGGGCTGGGGCTGGCAGCGGGCTTGTCGCGCGGCGCGGAACTGGCGATCGACCCGCTGATGCAGATCAAGCGGACCATTCCCGCACTGGCGCTGACGCCGCTGTTCATCGTCTGGTTCGGCATTGGCGAGACGCCCAAGATCGCGCTGATCGCATTCGGCACCATCTTCCCGGTCTATCTCAACCTCTATGCCGGCATTCGCGGCGTCGATCCGCGCCTGCTCGATGCCGCCAAGAGCTTCGGCCTCAGCCGCTGGGAACAGGTCTGGCATGTCGTGCTGCCCGCGGCCTTGCCCTCGCTGCTGGTCGGGCTGCGCTATGCGCTCTCCATCTCGATCCTGGTGCTGGTGGTGGCGGAACAGATCAACGCCTCGGCCGGGCTTGGCTATCTCATCAACAATGCCCGCGACTTCATGCGCACCGACATCATCGTCGTCTGCCTCATGGTCTACGCCATTCTCGGCCTCGGTGCCGACTGGCTGGTCCGGTCCCTCGAAGCCCGCGCCCTCGTCTGGCGCCCCAGCATAGTGGAGAATTGATCATGGACGCGCGCCTCGGCTTTTCCAGCATCGACAGCGCGGCCCACCAGCCGCATCCCGAACCGGTCGTTCGCCTGCAGCACTTCACCCGCAGCTTTGGCGCCAACCGCATCATCGACGGGCTGGACCTGGAAATCGCGCCGGGCGAGTTCATTGCTCTGCTGGGCCGGTCGGGATCGGGCAAGACCACCTTGCTGCGCACCCTCGCCGGGCTGGACGATGCCGGCGCGCAGGATGTCGAAGTCCCCGACAGCCGTGCCGTCGTGTTCCAGGATGCCCGACTGCTGCCGTGGAAGCCGGTCTGGAAGAATGTCGCGCTGGGCCTGAAAGGCGGCGCCATCCGCGACCGTGCGCAAGCCGCGCTGAAGGAGGTCGGCCTTGGCCATCGGCTCGATGCCTGGCCGCTCACCCTGTCCGGTGGCGAGGCGCAGCGCGCCGCGCTGGCCCGCGCACTGGTGCGCGAACCCCAATTGCTGCTGCTTGACGAGCCCTTTGCCGCGCTCGATGCGCTGACCCGCTATCGCATGCACGACCTCGTCCTCTCGCTCTGGCGGACACACAAGCCTGCCGTGCTGATCGTCACCCATGATGTCGAGGAAGCGATTGCACTGGCCGACCGGGTGCTGGTGCTCGACAAGGGGCGGATCGTCGCGGAGGAGCGCATTCACGCCCTGCGCGGCGAGCGGGCGGGGCTCGCCGGCCGGCTGCGCGAACAGCTTCTGTCCCATCTGGGCGGTGACCATCATGGTGAGGGTGTGGTGCCGTTCGCCCGCCAGGCGGAGGCGGTGGAATGAACGCCGTCACCACCATTGAGCGGCCGGTCGACACCAGCCGGCTGCGCGGTTTCGTCACGGCATTGGCTGACCTGATTGCCTGCACCCGCGACGAACAGGCGCTGCTGGAAAGCGGCCGCACCCTGCTCGCCCGGCTGATTGCTCGCGACGACTGGCTGCCGCCCGAATATGCCCGGCCCGATCCCGATCGCTATCAGCAATATCTGCTTCACTGCGACAGTCGCGAGCGGTTCAGCATCGTCAGCTTCGTCTGGGGGCCGGGTCAGTCGACGCCGATCCACGACCATGGTGTCTGGGGGCTGGTCGGCGTGCTGCGCGGCAGCGAGCAGGTCGAGCGTTTTAGTCGATTGCCCGGCGGCGGACTGGTCGCGCAGGGCACGGATATATTGCGCGAGGGCGAGGTCGATGCCGTCTCGCCCCGGATCGGCGACATCCACCGCGTTTCCAACGGCCGGGCCGACGCCCCGTCGGTCAGCATCCATGTCTATGGCGGCAATATCGGCGCGGTCGAGCGCGCGACCTTCACGCCCGACGGCACGCCCAAAAGCTTCATTTCCGGATACGCCAACCGCGTCATCCCCAACCTCTGGGACAGATCGAGAAACGCATGACCATCGACATATTGGACCGTACTGAGGTCGCCACTCCGGCCGATATCCGCACCGCGCTGATCGCCCGCGACGAGATCGCCCTGATCGACGTGCGCGAGGAGCATGAGTTTGCGCAGGGTCATCCGCTCTTCGCCGCCCAGATCCCGCTGCGCCGCATCGATGAGGAAGCGCGCTGGCGCATCCCCCGGCTCGACACTCCGATCATCGTCTATGATGCGGGCGAGGGGCTGGCGCGTCGCGCCGCCGTGCGGCTGCAGGGGCTTGGTTACACCGATGTGCGCGAACTGGAGGGCGGGCTCAGCGCCTGGCGCGACGCCGGCTATGAATTGTTCGAGGATGTGAACAGTTACTCCAAGGCGTTCGGCGAACTGGTCGAGCATCGCCGCCATACGCCCAGCCTGGCGGCGGAGGATGTGCAGGCGCTGATCGACGAAAAGGCCGACATCGCGATCCTCGATGCGCGTCGTTATGACGAATATCATACGATGAGCATCCCGACCGGGACCAGCGTGCCGGGCGCCGAATTGGTGCTGCGCGCTGGCACGATCGCGCCCGATCCCGACACGACCATCATCGTCAATTGCGCCGGCCGTACCCGGTCGATCATCGGCACCCAGTCGCTGGTCAATGCCGGCCTGCCGAACAAGGTCTATGCGCTGCGCAACGGCACGATCGGCTGGACGCTGGCCGGGCAGGGACTTGAAACCGGCCAGGTTCGCGCCGCGCCGGAGGTTGATGGCAAGGCTATCGAGGCGGCCCGTGCCCATGCCCGCGACGTCGCCTATCGCGCCGGGGTCAAGTGGATCGGCTGGGACGATCTGGAGCATCTGAAGGCCGATACCGCCCGCACCCTCTATCTCTATGATGTGCGCCAGCCGCGCGAATATGAGGCGGGGCATCTGCCCGGCTTCCGCAATGCGCAGGGCGGCCAGCTGGTGCAGGAAACCGACCATAATGCCCCGGTGCGCGGCGCCCGCATCGTTGTCACCGACGATCTTGGCCCGCGTGCCGACATGAGCGCCTCCTGGCTCGCCCAGCTGGGCTGGGAAGTCTATGTCCTGTCGGTCGACTGGTCGGCGGTGGTGCTGGAACGCGGCAGCGACGGCGCGCCAGCCCCGCGCGGACCCGAGGGCCGCTACAAGCGCCCCTATGAGGGCACCGACAACAAGGCCGAGAAGATGCAGGCCTATCTCGACTGGGAATATGGCCTTGTCGCCCAGCTCGAAAAAGACGGCACCCACGGCTTCTACGTCATCTGAACTTCGGGAAGGAATGACCCCATGAGCGTCAAGTTCATCGGCTATATCGGCTTCAACAATGGCTCGGAAACCCAGGCCGCGGTGCGCAGCTGCGTGCTCGACAAGGCGTATGTCGAGGCGGCGGCCAAGGCACAGGAGGAGGGCGGCTTCGACCGGGTTCTCATCCCCTTCGGCTCGAACAGTCCGGAAAGCCAGATCGTCGCGGCCCATGCCGCCGCGTTGACGAGCAGGCTCGGTTTCCTCGTCGCCCATCGGCCCGGTTTCACCCAGCCGACCGTGGCGGCGCGCCAGCTGGCCACGCTTGACCAGCTGTCAGGGGGGCGGGTCGCGGTGCATATCATCACCGGTGGCGCCGACGAGGAAATGGCGCGTGACGGCGACACCGGCACGGTCAAGGCCCAGCGCTATCAGCGCACCGACGAATATCTGACCATCCTGCGCCAGGAATGGACGGCGGCCCAGCCTTTCGACCATCAGGGCGACTTTTACGACATTCGCCAGGCCTACAGCGCGATCAAGCCGGACAATCTGCCGGTCTTCTTCGGTGGTTCCTCGGCCGAGGCAATCGATGTCGCCGGCCGCCATGCCGATGTCTATGCACTCTGGGGCGAAACGCTCGAAGCGGTGCAGGATACGGTGCGTCAGGTGCGCCGTGCCGCCGCCCGGCATGGCCGCAATCCCGGCTTCTCTCTGTCGCTGCGCCCGGTGATCGCCGACACGGAGGAAGCGGCCTGGAAGCGGGCGGCCGAGATCGAGGAGCAGGTGCGCGCCAATCGCGTCGCTGCCGGCCTGCCGTTGACCGGCCATCGCCCGCCCAATGTCGGATCGCTGCGCCTGCTGGAGGCGGCGAGGGCCAATCGGCAGGACAAGCGGCTGTGGACCGGCGTCGCTGCGCTCACCGGCGCGGCCGGCAATTCCACCGGCCTGGTCGGCACGCCCGAACAGGTGGCCGATGCGATGCTCGATTATTATGACATCGGCATCGATCATTTCCTGATCCGCGGCTTCGATCCGCTAGGCGATTCCATCCTCTATGGCCGCGAACTGCTGCCGGTCGTCCGCCGCAAGGTGGCCGAGCGGGAGAAGGTCGACGTCGCGCTCGCGGGCTGATCCATGTCGAAGACAAAGCTGATCCTGATCGCCGGCGTGCTGATCGCCTCTGCCGGTGTCGCCTTCACTGTCACCCAATATCGCGCCGAACAGGTGCCAGTGCTGCGCGTCGCCAACCAGAAGGGGCAGGTCAAGGCGATGATGCTTGCCTCCGGCGCGCTCGATGGCGCCTCCTACAAGGTCGAATGGTCGGAATTTCCCGCCGCCCAGCCTCTGCTGGAAGCGGTGGGTGGTGGCGCGGCCGATCTGGGCCTTGCCGCCGACGCGCCCTTCATCTTCGCCTATCAGAGCGGCAGTCCAGTGAAGGCGATCGCGGTGCAGGCGCCCGCCAATCAGGCGCCTGAGGCGTTGGCGATCCTGGTGAAAAATGGCTCACCGATCCGATCGGCCCAGGATCTGGTCGGCAAGACGATCGCCACCACGCGCGGATCGATCGGCCATCATCTGCTGCTTCAGGCGCTGGAGCGGGCGCATATCCCGGCCGACAAGGTCAAGGTCACCTTCCTGCCGCCGGGCGATGCGAAGGCTGCGTTCGACAGCGGATCGATCGACGCCTGGTCGACCTGGACCCCCTATACCAATGTCGCGGTCAAGGAAGGGGCGCGGGCGGTTGCCGATGCCAGGGATTATGGCCTGCCGCTCTATATCGACATCGCCCATGATGCCTCGATCGCGCCCAAGCGTGCGCTGCTGGCCGACTTCCTCCAGCGCGAGGCGAAGGCGGTCGCCTGGGCCCGCGCCCATCCCGACCAGTTCGCCGCCGTGCTGGCCAAGGAAACCGGCCTGCCGCTGGACATTGCCCGCGCCAGTTTCGAACGCAGCAACCGCATTTCGCAGCCCGTCGATGCCAAGGTGATCGCGCATGAACAGGCGATCGTAGACCGCTATCGCCGCGCCGGCCTGATCGATCCCAAACGGGACGTGGCGCAGGCCTTCGACACCAGTTTCGGATCCTGACGCAAGGAGCTTTCCCCATGGCCACCATCCTCAAGGATGACCGTTTTTCCCGCACCGGCATCAGCGAAGCCGAATGGAAGGTGCGGGTCGATCTCGCCGCCTTCTATCGCCTTTCGGCGCTCTATGGCTGGGACGATTTCATCTACACCCATATTTCCGCCCGCGTGCCGGGCCCGGACCATCATTTCCTGATCAATCCGTTCGGCCTGATGTTCGACGAGATCACCGCATCCAGCCTGGTCAAGGTCGACCTCGACGGCAATGTCATCGGGGAGAGCGACTATGGCATCAACTATGCGGGCTATGTCATCCATTCGGCGATCCACGGCGCGCGCGACGACGCCCATTATATCGCCCATTTTCACAGCGCCGACGGCATGGCGGTGTCGGCGCATGCCGAAGGGCTGCTGCCCTTGAACCAGCGCGCGCTGGCCCTGATCCCGCGCCTGTCCTATCATGATTATGAAGGCGTGGCGCTGAACCTGGACGAGCGCGAGCGGCTGGTGGCCGATCTGGGCGATACCAAGGTCATGCTGCTGCGCAACCATGGCACGCTGGCGCTCGGCGCAAACCCCGGTGAGGCGTGGAGCGGCATCTATCAGCTGGAATCCGCCTGCACCGCACAGGTTCGTTCGCTCAGCGTCGGGCGCGACAATGTGCTCATCGCGCCAGAGGAGGCGCAGGCGGAAGTGAAGCGCCAGATGTCGCGCGAGCGCCAGCCGGTCGAGGGACGGCGCACTCACTATGATCTGGTCTGGGAAGCGGCGCTGCGCAAGGCATCGCGCCAGGCAGCGGGCTATGACGCCTGATCTATAAGGATTAATCGGCGGCTTTCCGCCAAGTCTCATTGGCGTCGCATCACACGCGGCGCCATTTTCCTATCTCCAGCAAAGGAGACAGGCAGATGGCGACGATCGTCGGCGACAATTTGAGGGCGCGCTATGCCGCGCTTCAGGCAGAACGGGAACGGGACTGGCCGCCCGCCCAACTGGAGCGCAACGCGGCGCAGCGGCAGCAGTTGGTGGCACGCTTCGATGCGGCGACGGTGGCGCAGCCCGGCGATGTCCTGCCCGACCTGGGGTTCGATGATGTCGATGGCGGCACCCTGACGCTCGGCGCGCTGACGGCGCAGGGATCGGCCTTGCTGATATTCTTCCGCTTCGCGGGTTGCCCGGCCTGCAACATCGCCTTGCCCTATTATGCCGAGACGCTCTGCCCGGTGCTGCGCGCGCGCGGCATCCCGTTGGTCGCGCTCAGCCCGCAACAGCCCGATCGGCTGGTGGAGATCAAGCGCCGTCATGATCTGCCCTTCGCCGTCGCAACCGACCGCGACAATCAGCTTGCCCGCCTGCTTGGCATCGCCTTCGTCCCCGATGATCGCCCGTCGCCGCCGCCTGCCGGCTGGATCGGCGAGGTAACCGGCACGGGCAGCTGGGAATTGCCGCAGCCCGCCGTGCTGCTGCTGGGGCCGGGCCGCGTGGTGCAGCGGCTGCAGGTCAGCCCCGACTGGCTCGACCGACCGGAGGCGGACGACATCCTCGCCTGGCTGCGCTGACCGTCAAAGACAGAAAAGAAGGCGCCCGGCAATCGATGTGCCGGGCGCCTTCTTTTGTTCTACTGGATCAGGCGGCTGACCGGGCGTCCCGTGCTGCGCTATATCGATTGTCGGGCACGGTGAGGCCCAGATGCTCGCGGAAGGTCGTGCCTTCATAGTCGGTGCGGAAAAGGCCGCGTCGCTGCAGGATCGGGATCACCTTGTCGACGAACAGGGCCAGTTGTCCCGGCAGCGGCTCGAACAGGACGAAGCCGTCGGCCGCGCCACTTTCGAACCAGCGCTGCAACTGGTCGGCCACCGTCTCGGCCGAGCCCACGAAAGCGCCGCGCGGCGTCGCCAGCCGTTCTGCCACCTGGCGCAAGGTCAGCCCCTCCGCTTCGACTTCGGCCAGGATGCGCAGCGTCCCGCTCTGCTGGCTGTTGAGGCCCAGATGCGCGACATCGGGGAAGGGGGCGTCCAGATCATATTGGCGGAAATCATGGTCGTTGAAGGTGCGCGACAGGAAGCCAAGGCCGGTGTCGATCGACTCCAGCGCGGCGAGTTCGCGGTAGCGCGCCTCGGCCTCCTCATCGCTGTCACCGACGATCGCGGCGATGCCCGGCAGGATGAACAACTGGTCGGCATCGCGGCCAAAGCCCTTCGCCCGCGCCTTTACGTCGGCGTAATAGGCCTGGCCCGCCTCGATCGTCTCGGCATGGGTGAAGATCACCTCGGCCCGTCGTGCGGCGAAGTTGCGGCCATCGTCCGATGCGCCGGCCTGGAAGATTACCGGCTGCCCCTGCGGCGTGCGCTTGATGTTGAGCGGGCCGCGCACCTGGAAGAACTCGCCCTTGTGATCGAGCGCATGCAGCCGATCGGGATCGACGAACTGGCCGCTTTCCTTGTCGGCGACATGGGCGCCATCTTCCCAACTGTCCCACAGGCCTTGGACCACATCGAGATATTCGGCGGCGATGCGATAGCGCACGGCATGGGCGGGATGTTCGCTCTTGCTGAAATTGGCGGCGGTGTCACCCAGCCAGGACGTCACGACATTCCAGCCGGCCCGCCCGCCGCTGAGGTGATCGAGCGAGGCGAATTGGCGGGCGACGTTGAAGGGTTCCGAGTAGCTGACCGTCAGCGTGCCAACCAGGCCGATCCGGCTGGTAGTCGCTGCCAGCGCGGACAGGATGGTGATCGGCTCGAACCGGTTGAGATAATGGGGGCTGGATCGCTGCGTGATCGACAGGCTGTCAGCGACGAACAGGAAATCGAACTTGCCACGTTCGGCGGTTGCCGCCTGTTCCTTATAGCGGGCAAGGCTGGTGCTGGCATTCACGTCACGATCGGGATGGCGCCAGTCATGCCAGGTGCGGCCGACGCCATGCAGGATGAAGCCGAGCTTGATATGCGGAGAACGGGCCATGGCTTTGTCCTTCTGCTGGAGGGGAGGGTGAGCCCATTCCATCTATGCCGGGATGCCGCACGCGACCAACGCGGTCTCCTCAAGCCCATATGAAATGGACCAATAGGGCGGGCGTCAGTAGGAGAAGCGGGCGCTCAGCAGCACCGTCGCGGGATCGGCGTAGTTTTTATAATAGACCCCGGTCGAGGGGATGTAGGTCGAACTGACCGGCTTGTTCGCGCCCAGGATATTCTTGCCCTGAATGGCGAACTGGAAACGGTCGTCCGGCAATATCCAGGTGATCGAGCCGTTGACGAAAGTCTGCCCTGGCACTTCGTCCTGCGGCCGGGCAAGGGCGTTCTGATAGAAGCTGCTCTGATATTGGGCGTTGGCCGACAGGCGCAATGTGCTGCCCGACGCGCCCAGCGGCAGCGCATAATTGGCGCCGCCCGACAGGGACCATTTGGGCGCGTTCAGCAGCGGATTGCCATCGGCATCCACGCCATTGCCGCCCGCGCCCTTGTAATCGTCATAAATGGCCTTGAGATAACCGGCCGATGCCTGAAGCGAGAAGCGATCCGACAGGCGCAGGTCATTCTCCAGCTCCACGCCCCAGCTATGCGCCTTGCCGGCATTGCCCCGGCGCGATCCGACATAGGCGGGGTCGTAGAAGGAGACCTGCAGATCCTTGTAGTCATTGTAGAAGATGGCGAGATTGCTGCGCAGCGCGCCACCGAACAAGGTGGCCTTGAGGCCCCCTTCATAGGTCGAGACCTTTTCCGGATCGAAGGGCAGGGTGGCGAGATCCAGCCGGGTGGCGCGATTGTCGAACCCACCGGATTTGAACCCGCGCGAATAGGTGAGGTAATTGAGCAGATTGGGCGTCCATTGCGCCTGCACCGACAATTTCGGTGTCAGTGCCTTCCAGGTCTTTTCCGCCTCGCCGGCGATCGACTGGGCCACGACATTGCGATCATTGTCGATCACCTTGTTGTCGAAGACGAAGCGCTTCTTCTCGATGGTGCCGCGCAGGCCGGCGGTCAGGCTCAATATATCGTTCGCCTTCCAGGTGCCCTCGCCGAACATAGCATAGGCATCGGTGTAGGTGATGTTGTGGGCGCGCAGCCGGTTGATGGGCGCGGTCGCGGCGGTGCCGGTACGGCTGAAGCCGTCGCGCTCCACGAAGAAACGTTCATGCAGGTAGAACAGGCCGCTGGTGAAGCTGAGGTCGCCAAAGTCGCCGTTCAGCTGCACCTCCTGGCTGAAGGCCCGGTCATTATAATGGATCAGGTTCTTCTGGATCAGCGCGGCCTCGCCGTCATTCTCGTAATTGACGGGGTTGAGGTTGAAGCCGGTATAGGCGCTGATCGACTTGATCGACAGGCTGGGCGACAGATCATAGACCAGCCGCAGCGACGCGCTGCGCGAATTGAGATGCTGGTCCGGCTCGACCTCCGAATAGGACCGGCGGCGGCTGAAGCTAACGGGCTGGCGGACCGGGATATAGGACCGCGTATCGCTGCGATCGCGCAGGATATTGACGGTCAGCAGCGCGTCGAGATTGGCGATGCCGGTATAGCGCAGCTTGCCGCGCCAGGCGTCGAGGTCGATCCGGTTGACGTCATGGCCCAGCGTCGGGTCATAGGTGACGCCGTCGCGGCTGCGATGAATCCAGGCGATGCTGCCCGACAGGTCGCCCGCGATCTTGCCGCTGACCAGCGCCCGGCCCTGTACGTCATTATAGCTGCCATAGCCCAGTTCGGCGGTGACATGCGTGTTCTCATCGGGCGCGCGGGTAATGATGCGCAGCGCACCGGCCGACGAGTTGCGGCCATAGAGCGTCCCCTGCGGCCCGCGCAGCAACTCGATCCGTTCCAGATCGACAAATTCGCTCATCGACGCGATCTGGCGTGGGATGTAGACATCGTCGACATAGATGGCGAGCACCGGCTCCTGGATCGGGTCGGATTCGCCTACGCCGCGCAGCGAGAAGGTCTGGGTGGTGTGGCTGATCGACGTCCGCGCCACGAACAGGTTGGGCACCTGGCCGGCCAGGTCGCGAACATTGGTGATGTTGCGCTGCTCAAGCGTCTCGGGCGTGAAGGCGGAAATCGCGATCGCCGTCTTCTGAAGGTCCGTGGCGCGCCGCTCGGCGGTGACGATGATGCCGCCGCCGGCGTCGCCATCCTCGGCCGGTGCGGGCGCCTGTGCCCAGGCTGATCCTGCCATTGCCGCGGCCATGAGCGCACTGCCACCAGCGACCAGGAAATTCCCTTTGTTCATTGTTCCCCACTCAATCTTGATCAGCCGCAGCCAGGCGCGCAGCGTTAACTGTCAACTAAAGTTGTAGACAATTTGCGCAAATGAGTTCGGGCAATCTGGCGGGAGAATGGCTCATAGATTTGCGCGGATGCCGTTACGGCAAAGAGCGTGGATGATCGGGGTGCGCATCATCCATATTTTTTCGCAAATTACACATAAGCGTCATGTCGCGTCCCTATCGGCTCCCGCAGCACAAAAATCTGTCGCATCCGTGGGGACAATCATGAAGTTTATGACCGCCAGCGCGCTCGTCGCGCTGCAATTTGCTGCGTGCTCTTTCGCTATGGCACAGGATGCCGCACCGGCCGCCGACGCTGCCGGTGACGCAATCATCGTGACCGGTACGCGCGATGCGAAGCGCACCAAGTTCGATGCGCTGGCGCCGATCGACGTCCTTTCGTCGAAGGCGATCGACGGCAGTGTGTCCAACGATCTGTCCGATACGCTGGCCCAGTTGCTACCGTCCTTCAACGTGCAGCGCCTGCCGGCGGCTGACGGCCAGGCTTTCGTCCGGCCCGCCACGCTGCGCGGCCTGTCCGCCGACCAGACGCTGGTGCTGGTCAACGGCAAGCGCTACCATCGCTCGGCCTTGCTCGGCACTCGCGGCGCGCAGTCGGCCGACCTTGCCACCATCCCCAATCTGGCGATCAAGCGGATCGAAGTGCTGCGCGATGGCGCGTCGGCACAATATGGGTCGGATGCGATTGCCGGCGTGGTCAACATCATCCTCGACGACCAGCCGGGCATGGAAGCCTATGGCCAGTTCTCGCAATATTATAAGGGCGATGGCACGACCTACCAAAGCGGCGCGCAGGGCGGCCTAGCGCTGGGCGATCGCGGCAGCATCGTCTTCACCGGCGAATTTTCCAAGTCCGACGCCACCTCGCGCACGCGCCAGCGGCCCGATGCCGCGGCGTTCCAGGCGGCCAATCCCGATCTGGACGTGCCCGATCCGGTGCAGCGCTGGGGCCAGCCCGACCTGCGGTCGGTGCGCGCGGGCGTGAACGCCCATTATGATTTTTCCGATGCCGTCACCCTCTATGCCTTTGGCACGGCGGGCAATGGCGAGGGCGTGACCGACTTCAACTGGCGCAACCCGGCCAGCACGGCGAATGTCTATGGCAATAGTTCGGCTTTCCCCGGCTTCAACTTCGCCAGCCTCTATCCGGCGGGGTTCACGCCGCGCTTCGGCACGAAATATGATGATTATCAGGCCGATGCGGGCCTGCGCGGGGCGATCAGCGAGCGCCTGACCTATGATATCAGCGCCTCGTCCGGACGCAGCCGCATCAACTACAACATGCATGAATCGCTCAATGCGTCGATGGGGCCGGACAGCCCGACCAGCTTCTATCTGGGCCGCTTGCGCCAGAGCGAATTCAACCTCAATGCCGACTTCGTCTATCGCCTGCCGCTGGGACTGGTAGAGCCGGCGAACATCGCCTTCGGCGCCGAACGCCGCAAGGAAACTTACGGCATCCGTCCGGGCGACCCGGCCTCCTATGCGATCGGCGCGGGTGCGGCGACCGGCCTTGCTCCCAACAGCAACGGCTTCCCCGGTTTCAGCCCGCTCAACGCCGGCGAATGGTCGCAGACCAGCTATGCCGGCTATGTCGATGTGGAGGTGCGGCCGATCGAGGCGGTGACGCTGGGTGCGGCTGGCCGCTACGAGGATTTCTCGGCCTTTGGCGATACCTTCAACTATAAGCTCTCGGCCCGGTTCGAGCCGGTGAAGGGCATCGCCCTGCGCGGCACCTATTCGACCGGCTTCCGCGCGCCGACCCCGGCCCAGCTCAATGCGGTCAACACCAGCCAGGGGCTGGACACGACCACGATGCAGATTTTCAACACCGGCCGCCTGTCGCCCAGCGATCCGATCGCGATCGCCCTGGGCGCCAAGCCGCTGACCCCGGAAAAGTCGCGCACCATTACGGCCGGCCTAACCTTCCAGTCCAGCTTCGGCCTGACCGGCAGCGTCGATCTCTATCAGATCAAGCTGCGCGATCGCTTCGGCCAGTCGCGCACCTTCGCGGTGCCGGCCAGCCTGCCCAATCCGCAGCGCTTCACGTCCGTCACTTATTTCACCAATGATTTCGACACCCGCACCCGTGGCATCGATGTCGTGCTGGCCTACACCAAGCCGGTGGGGCCGGGCACCGCCGACATCAGCCTGGCCTACAACTACAACCAGACCAAGGTGACGAGCGGCACGTCGGCGGCGATCGCCAACGAAAGCCAGCGCATCATCTTCGAGGAACGACTGCCCAAGCATAATGGCACCGCCTCGCTCGGCTATACGCTGGGCAAGGTCGGCCTCCAGGGCCGGGCGCGCTATTATGGCGCCTGGACCGACGTCAGCGGCAATGCGACGGGCGACCTCTACCAGCGCTTCGGATCGATGGTGCTGTTCGACCTGTCGGCCAGCGTCCAGGTCACGCCCAACATCTCGATCCGGGCCGGGGCGGAGAATATCTTCAACGCCTATCCCGACGAGGCGACCAACCAGGCGGTGCGCGGCCTCATTTACTCGCGCAATGCGCCCTATGACACGGACGGCGGACAATATTATGTCCGCTTGGGCCTGACCTTCTGATCGGCTAGGCACGCGACATGGAAATCAGCCGCAGGCAGATGATGATCGGGGCGGCCGCAGTGCAGGTTGCAGGGCGTGCCGCCGCCCTGCCAACCGGTTCGGCCCGGCCCGATGATGAAGCATATTGGGCCGGGATCGCGGCCCAATATGATGTCACCCGCGACGTCATCCAGCTGGAAAATGGCAATTGGGGGATGATGGCCCGGCCGATACTGGACCGCTATGAGGCGGCCGTGCGCCGGGTCAACCGCGAGACCAGCTATTATGCCAGGCGCGGCCTGACCCCCGACCTGATCGCCGTGCGCGATCGGGTGGCGGCGAAGATGGGCGTCGCCCCGCAGGAAATCGCCTTTACCCGCAATGCGACGGAGGCGCTGAAGGCGCTGATCGGCGGCTATAACCGGCTGCGGCCAGGTGATGCCGTGCTTCAGGCCGATCTCGACTATGACAGCATGCAGGCCTGTTTCGACACGCTCAAGCGCAGCCGGGGCGTGGATGTGGTGCGGATCGCGCTGCCCGAACCGGCCACGTATCAGGGGCTGATCGACAGCTATGAAGCGGCGCTGAAAGCCAATCCGAAGATCCGCCTGATCCTGCTCACCCATCTCAGCCATCGCACCGGCCTGGTCATTCCGGTTAAGGAGATTGTGGCGATGGCACGGGCGCGCGGCGTGGATGCGATCGTCGATGCGGCGCATAGCTGGGGCCAGCTGGATTTCCAGCCGGCCGATCTCGATGCGGATTTCATCGGCTTCAACCTGCACAAATGGTGGGGTGCGCCGCTGGGTGTGGGCGTGATTTACATCCGCCAGTCCAGGCTTGACCTGATCGATCCGGACAGTGCCAACAGCCCGCCCTTCGCCGCCAGCACCTATTCGCGCGTGCATACCGGCACGGTGGATTTCGCGGCGCAACTGACGGTGCCGGCCGCGCTCGATTTCCAGGATGCGATCGGCGACAGCGCGCGGGCGGCGCGGCTGCGCCATCTGCGCGACCTGTGGGCGGAAGAACTGCGCGGCGCGAAGGGGCTGGAGATATTGACGCCGGCCGATCTGCGGTTGCACGGCGGCATCACATCGTTCCGGCTGGCGGGGCGGACGAGCGTGCAGGACAATATGGCGCTCGCCAAGCGCCTGCTGGACGAACATCGGATTTTCACGGTGCATCGCGATGGGCCTGTAAGCGGCGCCTGTGTCCGCGTTACGCCTGCCTTGTTCAACAGCGCGGCGGATGTTGGCGCATTGGTGAAGGCGATCCGGTCGCTCCTGACGTTGCGCTAGCGTCCACCGGATCAATCGCGCGGTACAGCACATGACGTCGGACGACATCGCCAGTCCCATGGTTGACGTCCTGCTGCGCCTTCGCCATGCGCCATCGCTCCTGGCACTGTGGACGGAGCCTCATGCGAATCGTCATCATCGACGACAGCGGATTGCGAGCGACGGTCCTGGAAGAAGGGCTGCGCGAAGCGGGCTATGACGATATCCATATCGTCCCGCCCCGTGGCGCCTTCGTTGCCCGGCTCGAACGCATGGCGCCCGATGTCGTCCTCATGGACCTTGGCAGCCCCAGCCGCGACACGCTGGAGGAGATGCTGACGGTCAGCCGCGCGCTCGCCCGGCCGATCGCGATGTTCGTCGACCAGTCGGACGATGCGATGATCGGCGCCGCGATTGATGCTGGCGTATCCGCCTATGTCGTCGATGGCCTGCGCAAGGAGCGGGTGAAGCCGGTGCTGGAACTGGCGGTGCGGCGCTTCAATGCCTTTGCCCGGATGCAGTCGGAGCTGGACGAGGCGCGCACTGCGCTGGCCGACCGCAAGATCATCGACCGGGCAAAATCGATCTTGATGAACCAGCGCAACCTGTCCGAGCAGGACGCCTATGCCCTGCTGCGGTCGAGTGCGATGAACCAGGGCAAGAAGATCGTGGATGTGGCGCAGGCGCTGATTACCGCCAGCGACCTGCTGGGAGGGGGCATATGAGCGAGTTGCTGCGGATAGCCTTTCTGCCGCTGACGGACGTGGCCGTGCTGGCGGTCGCGCGCGAACGGGGCTTTGCCGAGGAAGAGGGGATTACGCTCGATCTGGTGCGCACCACCAGTTGGGCGACGCTGCGCGACCGGCTGGTCTATGGCCAGGTGCAGGGCGCGCAGATGCTGGCGCCGCTGGCCGTGGCGGTCACGCTGGGCCTCAGCCAACAACCCGCCGCGCTGGCTGCGCCCTACAAGCTCAACGTCAACGGCAATATGCTGGTGATGGCGCCCGATTTCGCCAAGGCGCTGGAGCCGGACATCGCCCGGCGGCTCGTCGATCCGCTCGGCACCGCCCATGATTTTGCCGCCGCGATCGGGCTATGGCGGCGCAAGCCGGTGATCGGCGTGGTCCATCGCTTTTCCAGCCATGCGATCATGCTGCGCTACTGGCTGGCGAGCGCGGGGATCGATCCCGATCGCGACATAGTGCTGCGCGTGTTGCCGCCCTCGCTGACGGTCGAGGCGATGCGGGCGGGGGAAATTGACGGCTTCATCGCCGGTGAACCCTGGGGCAGCGCGGCGATCGAGGCGGGACTGGCCGAAACGGTCGCGATCGGCGAACGCATCTGGCAGCGCGGGGTCGAGAAGGTTCTGGCCTTCCGCCAGGACTGGCTGGAGGCCAACCCCGAAACGGTCGATCGCCTGCTGCGGTCATTAGCGCGTGCGGCTGCCTGGTGCGACGATCCGGCTCATCATGAAGCGCTGGCCGATCTCCTGTCCGATCCGCGCTATGTCGATCAGCCGGCCGAACTGATCCGGAGTGCCTTGTCCGGACGGATCGGTGCGCGGCTGGGTGAAGCGCCGGTCGCCAATCCCGATTTCATCCTGTTCGCGCGGGAGGCAACTGCCTTCCCCTGGCGCAGCCAGGCGCTGTGGATCTATTCGCAACTGGTGCGCTGGGGCATGGTTGCCCATGATGCCGAAACTGCGGCACGCGCCGCAGCCGTTTTCCGGCCGGACATCTTCCGCCGGGCGCTGGCCGACAGTGGCCTGCCGATGCCCGGCGCCAGTATGAAACTGGAAGGAGCGGTCAGTGCCCCGATGCCGGTCGGTGCCCATCGCGGCGACCTGACGCTTGGCCCGGATCGCTTCTTTGACGGGCGAATCTTCGACCCTGAACGGATCGAGGATTTCCTGCGGGATTTTGCGCCGCAGCGTTGAAATGCGGGGCAAATTTGTGCCTTGCAACATAATGCGTTCTGCGGGATAAGATGAAGGATCGCGCGACGAGGCGCGTCCAGACGAATGTGCCGTCCCAAGGATGGGGCCGCCATTCCATCCATTTTTTCGCAGCAAAGCCGCTGACCGGACCACGCAATAAGTGCGCGCGTCCGGCCTGCGGCTTTTTTCGTTTCCAATTCCAATGATTGGGGGACGCATCATGGCTACTGCTTATTGGGACCGCGAAGGGGAGGCCGCATCGGCCACCGCCACGACAAGCTTCTGGAAGGCCGGCCACGCGCCGACCCTGATTGCCGCCTTTCTCTATTTCGATCTCGCCTTCATGGTCTGGGTCTTGCTAGGGCCGCTGGCGCCGATGATCGCCAAGACGCTGGCGCTGACGCCCGCGGAAAAGGGGCTGATGGTGGCGACACCGACGCTCGCCGGCGCGCTGCTGCGCGTGGTCAACGGCCTGCTGGTCGATCGCATCGGACCGAAGCGGTCGGGCGCGATCAGCCAGATCATCGTCATCGCCGGGCTGTTCCTGGCCTGGCTGATGGGCGTCAACAGCTTCGGCGGCACGCTGGTGCTGGGCGTCATTCTGGGCTTTGCCGGGGCGAGCTTTGCAATTGCGCTGCCGCTCGCCAGTCGCTGGTATCCGCCCGAACATCAGGGCAAGGCGATGGGCCTTGCCGGCATGGGCAATTCAGGCACGGTTCTGGCCTCGCTGTTTGCGCCGATGCTGGCCAAGGCATTTGGTTGGAACGCGGTGCTGGGCCTTGCCTGCATCCCGCTGTCGATCGTTTTCGTCGCCTATATGATCATGGCCAAGGATGCGCCCAACGCGCCGCCAGCCAAGCGGCTGGTCGATTATTTCGAGCCGCTCAAGACCGCGGATGCCTGGTGGCTGATGGCCTTCTACGCCGTGACCTTCGGTGGCTTCGTCGGACTGGCGGCATCGCTGCCCATCTACTTCACCGACCAGTTCGGGCTGACCCCGATCATCGCGGGCTATTGCACCGCTGCCTGCGTCTTCGCCGGGTCGCTGGTGCGGCCGATGGGCGGCGCGCTGGCGGATCGGATCGGCGGCGTGAAGGCGCTGATGATCGTCTATATCGTGGCGGCGCTGGCGCTCGCCGGCGTGTCGCAGGCGACGACGCTGGCCAGTGCGCTGGCCCTCTTCGTCCTCGCCATGCTGGCGCTGGGCACCGGCAACGGCTCGGTTTTTCAGCTGGTGCCGCAGCGTTTCCAGGCGGAAATCGGCGTGATGACCGGCCTTGTCGGCATGGCCGGCGGCATTGGCGGCTTCTACCTCGCCAGCTCTTTGGGTCTTGCCAAGCAACTGACCGGTAGCTTCGCACCCGGCTTTCTGATCTTCGCCGGTCTTGCCGTGCTGGCCCTGCTGGGCGTGGCGCTGGTCAAGGCGAAGTGGCGCGCCAACTGGACCAGCGGCGCCCGCATCTGAGTTGGAGAGGAGGGCGGCGGCCTCTTTTGAGGACTGCCGCCCCGAGCCACGCTCTTTCCGTCCGAGGGGGGACGATCATCCATGAAATATCTTCTCGCAACGACGGCCGCGCTGGCCGTCGCCGGGCCGGCTTGTGCCCAGCAGATCGACCTGAAACCCGTCGCCGAGGCGCGGCTGCGCTACGAACATGTCGACCAGCATGGCCTGGCGCAGCAGGCCGACGCGCTCACCGTCCGGGCCCGCGCCGGCCTGACGGCCAGCAGCGGCGCGCTGTCGGCGACGCTGGTGGGGCAGGGGACATTGGCGGTGATCGACCGTTATTTCGACGGCTTCGATAATGCAGCGACCAGGCCGCTGGTGGCCGATCCGCAGAATGTCGCCCTCTATATCGCCCAGTTGCAATATCGGACCAGGGCGCTGACCCTGACCGGCGGGCGGCAGAAGATCGTGCTGGATGACGAGCGCTTCGTCGGCAATGTCGCCTTTCGCGACAATGGCCAGACTTTCGACGCGGTGCGCGCCGAGCTGACCCCGGCCAGGGGACTGAAACTGGACGTCTCCTATGCCTGGAGCGTGCGGACCATCTGGGGCTTTCAGCGCAAGGGCGCGCGCCAGCAGGCGGTCAGCGGCGACAATATCCTCGCCAATCTTTCCTATGCCACGCCCGTCGGCACGCTCAGCGGTTTTGCCTATCTGGTCGATCAGGATGAGGCGGCAGTGCAGGCCTATCGCCTGTCGAGCCAGACCTACGGCGTGCGCCTGGCGGGCAACCAGCCGCTCTCCAAGTCTGCCAAGGTCGCCTATCAGCTCAGCTATGCCCGCCAGTCGGACTATCACCGCAATCCCAATGACTATGCCGCCGATTACTGGCTGGCGGATGCGACGCTCGACCTGCATGGCTGGAAGCTCAATGCCGGCTATGAGGTGCTGGGCGCCAGTCATGGCACGGCGCTCACCAGCTTCCAGACGCCGCTCGGCACCAATTTCAAGTTCCAGGGCTGGGCCGACAAGTTCCTGACCACGCCCGCCAACGGCATGCGCGACCTCTATGTCGGCACCGGCTATGGCTGGAAGCAGATAGGGCCGCTGTCGGGCGTCGCACTGGCCGCGACCTGGCACCGGTTCGAGAGCGACCGCCTCGACCAGCATTATGGCAATGAGTGGGACCTCATCGCATCCGCGAAGCTGCGCAGGACCGCCCTGTCGGTGCGCTACGCCCATTATGATGCGCGGGCGATGGCGACCGATACCGACAAATTATGGCTTCAGGCCGACTGGAGCATCTGATTGAAATGACGGGATAGGAATCGCTTGAGCGTTCGGGCGATTCCCCATATGCTGCACTGCAAGGGACAAGGATGTCCCGCTTCACATCGCTGCGACGGTTCAGGGTAGGATCGGCAAGGCACTAGATGATGGCAAAGCCGCCATCCAGACTCTCGGGTTTCAAACCCCGAGGGTCTGGATGGCGGCTTTTTTCTTTTCTGGAGTAACGGGGATGGACTTTCAGGACGGGATCGACCCGGTCACGCAGGATGAGGACAATGTCCTGCCGCCCTTGGGGCAAGCACGCGAGCATCTGGTCGTCATTGGCAACGGCATGGCCGGCTGCCGCACGGTCGAGGAATTGCTGGCCCGCGATGCAGGACGCTATCGCGTCACCATCTTCGGCGCCGAACCCTATGTGAACTATAATCGCATCATGCTTTCGCCGGTACTGGCGGGAGAAAAGACGTTCGAGCAGATCGTCATCAACGATGCCGCCTGGTATGCCGACAATGGCATCGAACTGATCGCCGGCGATCCGGTGACGGCGATCGACCGCGCCACGAAGACCGTTTCCAGCCAGTCGGGCTGCACCATCGGCTATGACAAGCTGCTGATCGCGACCGGCTCCGATCCGTTCATCATTCCGGTGCCCGGCAAGGATCTGCCCGGCGTCATCAGCTTCCGCGACATGAAGGATGTCGACACCATGCTCGCCGCTGCCGCGGATGGCGGCAGCGCGGTGGTGATCGGCGGTGGCCTGCTTGGCCTCGAAGCCGCCCATGGCCTGACCCTGCGCGGCATGAAGGTGACCGTCATCCACCTGATGGACACGCTGATGGAGCGGCAGCTGGACGAGGCGGCCGGCTGGCTGCTCAAGACCGCGCTCGAAGGGCGCGGCCAGACCATCCTGACCGGCGCCAATACCGAAGCCATTTATGGCGACGGCAAGGTCGAGGGTGTGCGGCTGAAGGACGGCCGGGAAATTCCCGCCAGCCTGGTGGTGATGGCAGTGGGCATCCGCCCCGCGACCGCGCTGGCCCGCGACGCCGGCCTGGCCGTCAATCGCGGCATCCAGGTCGACGATCATATGGTCACCAGCGATCCCGATGTGCTGGCGGTCGGCGAATGCGTCGAACATGACGGCAATGTCTATGGCCTGGTCGCGCCGCTGTGGGACATGTGTCGCAGTCTCGCCGATGGCCTGACCGACCAGCATTCGGGCTATAAGGGCTCGGTCACCTCGACCAAGCTCAAGGTCGCGGGGCTGGATGTCTTCTCTGCCGGGGACTTTTCCGGCGGTGAGGGGTGCGAGGATATCGTCCTGCGCGACGCCTCGCGCGGCGTCTACAAGCGGGTCATCGTCAAGGACGACAAGCTGATCGGTGCGGTGCTCTATGGCGATACCGTCGATGGCGGCTGGTATTTCGACCTCCTCAAGCGCGAGGAAAATGTCGCCGACATGCGCGACATGCTGATCTTCGGCCAGGCCTTCGCCTCGGGAGGGGGCGCACTGGACCCTAAGGCGGCCGTTGCGGCGCTCTCGGACGAAGCCGAGATTTGCGGCTGCAACGGCGTCAGCAAGGGCCAGGTCGTCTCCTGCATCGCCAAGGGCGCGCATAGCCTGGATGCGGTCCGCGCCACCTGTAAGGCGTCGGCCAGCTGCGGCAGTTGCACCGGCCTGGTCGAAACCCTGCTCGCGCTGACGCTGGGCGACGATGTCCAGTCGGGGCCGAAGACGATGTGCAAATGCACCAGCTTCACCCATGACGATGTCCGTCGCGAAATCGTGGCGCAGGATATGCGCTCGATTCCCGAAGTCATGCAGAAATTGAACTGGTCGACGCCGGAGGGCTGCTCCTCCTGCCGTCCGGCGCTCAACTATTATCTGCTCTGCGCGCTGCCGGGCAACTATCAGGACGACCAGCGCAGCCGTTTCGTCAACGAACGGATGCACGCCAACATCCAGAAGGATGGCACCTACTCGGTCGTGCCGCGCATGTGGGGTGGGCTCACCAACCCCAAGGAACTGCGCGCGATCGCCGATGTGGTCGAAAAATATAACGCCCCGATGGTCAAGGTGACCGGCGGCCAGCGCCTGGATATCTTCGGCATCAGGAAAGAAGACCTGCCCGCCGTCTGGGCCGATCTCAATGCGGCCGGCATGGTGTCGGGCCATGCCTATGGCAAGTCGCTGCGCACGGTGAAGACCTGTGTGGGGTCCGAATGGTGCCGTTTCGGCACCCAGGATTCGACCGGCCTTGGCGTCAAGATCGAGCATATGACCTGGGGCTCGTGGATGCCTCATAAATTCAAGATCGCGGCGTCGGGCTGCCCCCGCAATTGCGCGGAGGCGACGATCAAGGATTTCGGCGTGGTCTGCGTCGACAGTGGCTACGAACTGCATGTCGGCGGCAATGGCGGCATCCATGTCCGCGCCACCGATCTGCTGTGCAAGGTCGCGACCGAGCAGGAGGCGCTCGATTATTGCGCCGCCTTCATCCAGCTCTATCGTGAGGAAGCCCGCTATCTGGAGCGCACCGCGCCCTGGATCGAGCGCGTCGGCGTCGATTATGTGAAGAGCCGCATCGTCGCCGATGATGTCGGCCGCGAAGCGCTGCGCGCCCGCTTCCTCTTCTCGCAGCAGTTCATGCAGGACGATCCCTGGGCGCGCCGCGCCGCCGGCGAGGACGCCGAACTGCATCAGCATCTGGCCGAAGTGCGCCCCATGGAGACCGTCGCATGATCCCGAACACCCAAGTCGGAACCTGGCTGGACATCGGCCCCGTCGATCAGATCTCGCCCGGCAATGCCCGCACCCTGCCGGTGCGCGGCGGCGAGGAAATCGCCATCTTCCACACGCAGGACAATCAGTTCTACGCGCTGGTCAACAAATGCCCGCACAAGCAGGGACCGCTGAGCCAGGGCATCGTCCATGGATCGGTCGTCGCCTGCCCGCTGCACAATTGGAACATCTCGCTCAAGACCGGCAAGGCGCTGGGCAGCGATGAAGGCTGCGTGCCCACCATCCCGCTCAAGGTGGAGGCGGGCCGCATCTTCCTGCTGCGCGAGGCGGTCATTCCCGTGCCCGCCGCGGCAAAGGCGGCCTGATGGCACAGGCGATCCGCACCACCTGCGCCTATTGCGGCGTCGGCTGCGGCATCGCCGCCACGCCGACCGGGCCGCGCTCGGTGATCATCAAGGGGGACGAGGCGCATCCGGCCAATGGCGGGCGCCTCTGTTCCAAGGGCACCCATCTGGGCGAGACGGTGGCGCTGACTGGCCGCCTGCTCCACCCGATGATCGGCAAGCGCCGCGCCGGCTGGGACAAGGCGCTGGATCTGGTCGCGAAGAAATTTCGCGAGACGATCGAGCGCCATGGCCCGGACAGCGTGGCCTTCTATGTCTCGGGCCAGTTGCTGACCGAGGATTATTATGTCGCCAACAAGCTGATGAAGGGCTTCATCGGCTCGGCGAATATCGACACCAACAGCCGCCTGTGCATGTCGAGCGCGGTTGCCGGCCATAATCGAGCCTTTGGCGAGGATATGGTGCCGGCCAGCTATGATGATCTGGAGCAGGCCGACCTCATCCTCCTCGTCGGCTCCAACACCGCCTGGTGTCACCCGATCGTCTATCAGCGCATCCAGGCCGCCCGCGCCGCGAGGGGCACGAAGCTGGTCGTGATCGACCCCCGCCGCACCGAAACCTGTGAGGGCGCGGACCTTCATCTGCCGATCCGGCCTGGCAGCGACGTCGCGCTGATGACCGGGCTGCTCGCCTGGTGCGATGCGCAGGGCGTGACCGATCCGGCCTATCTGGCCGATCATGTGAACGCGCCCGACGGATTCTGGGATCATGTCCGCACCGGCCATGACCTGTGGACGACGGCCCAGGCCTGCGACATCGACCCGGCGCTACTGAAGGCTTTTTTCGAGCTGTTCGCTGCGACCCCGCGGACCGTCACCCTGTTCAGCCAGGGCATCAACCAGTCGATCCGCGGCACCGATCAGGTCAATGCGATCATCAATGTCCACCTCGCCACGGGGCGCATCGGCAAGCCCGGCGCGGCGCCCTTTTCGATCACCGGCCAGCCCAACGCTATGGGCGGGCGCGAAGTTGGTGGCCTCGCCTCGACGCTTGCCGCGCATATGGACTTCGCGCCGGAAAATGTCGCCCGCGTCGGCCGCTTCTGGGCCGCGCCGCACATGGCGACCAAGCCGGGACTGAAGGCAGTAGACCTGTTTCGCGCGATCAATGAGGGGCGGATCAAGGCCCTCTGGATCATGGCGACCAACCCCGCCGTCTCGCTGCCCGATGCCGGCCGGGTGCGCGACGCGCTGGAGGCGATCCCCTTCCTCGTCGTGTCGGATATTATCGCCGACACCGACAGCAGCGTCCATGCCCATGTCCGCCTGCCGGCCGCCGGCTGGGGGGAAAAGGACGGCACGGTCACCAATTCGGACCGCACCATCAGCCGCCAGCGCCCGTTCATGGCGCTGCCCGGCCAGGCCCGGCCCGACTGGTGGATCATCACCCAGGTCGCCCGTCGCATGGGCTGGAAAAACGCCTTCGCCTATGATCGGCCGGCTGACATCTGGCGCGAACATGCGCGCCTGACCGCCTATCAGAATGACGGGCAGCGGCTGCTCAACCTGCGGGCACAGGCGGCGATCGGTAACGACGCCTATGACGCGATGGACAGTTTCCGCTGGGGCGGGGCGCCCTTTGCCGATGGGCATTTTCCGACCCCGGACGGCAAGGCGCGACTGGTGCTGACGAAGCAGATGGATTTGCAGGGGCCGCTGCGCGACTGGCCGCTGACGCTCAACACCGGTCGCTATCGCGATCAATGGCATACGATGACCCGCACGGGTCTGGCACCCAAGCTGGCCCGCCATCGCGAGGAGCCATTGGTCGAGATCTATCCGCAGGATGCCGATGCGCTGGGCCTGGCCGATCGCGACCTGGCGCGGGTGTCGACCGCGCAGGGCAACAGCCTCTTCCGCGTCAGCATCAGCGACGGGCAGCGGCCGGGCGAAATCTTCACCCCGATCCACTGGACCGATCAGATATCGAGCGGCGGGCGTACCGGCTTGCTGCCGCGTCCGCTGGTCGATCCGCATTCGGGCCAGCCCGGCTTCAAGTCGACCCCTGCGGCTGTCGAGAAGGTTTGGACCCAATGGCAGGGCTTCCTGATCCTGCGCGGGCAGGAACCGTTGAAGCTGCCTTGCCTCTGGGCAACGCGGGTCTCGGTGCCGGGCGGCGCGCTCTATGAACTGGCCGGCAATGGCGATGCCGCCCGACTGGAAGCCTGCCTGCCCAAGGGCGAGCGGGTCGAGGCGATCGATCATGTGCGCGGTAGCCGGCGGGTCGCGATCATCCAGGACGGCCGGCTGGCCGGCGTGCTGTTCGTCACCCGCACCGGCCTGTTGCCCTCGCGCGACTGGCTGATCGGCCAGTTGGCGGCCGACGATGTCGGCGCCACCGTTCTGGCCGCCCGCGGGCCGGGCAGCCAACCGGACAAGGGCGCCACCATCTGCGTCTGTTTCGATATCGGCCTCAACCAGATCGTCGCCGCGATCCGCCACCAGAAGCTGGTCGACGTGCCTGCCATCGGCAAGGCGCTGGGCGCGGGCACCAATTGCGGTTCCTGCCGCCCCGCCATCGCCAATATCCTGGCCCAGACCTCGCAGGAGACATTGCATGCAGCCGAATGACCTCATCGCGCCGGGCGACGTCTGGCTGGTCGGTGCCGGGCCGGGCGATCCCGACCTGCTGACCCGTAAGGCCGAAAGGCTGATCCGCGCGGCCGACATCATCTTTTACGACGCGCTCGTCGGGCCGGGCATATTGGACCTCATTCCCGATCATGCGGAACGGGTCAGCGTCGGCAAGCGGTCGGGCCGCCATTCGAAGGATCAGCAGACGATCGACGAGATGCTGGTGGAGGCGGCGCTGGCGGGCAAGCGGGTGGTTCGGCTGAAGGGCGGCGACCCGGCGATGTTCGCCCGTTCGACCGAGGAAATGACGGCGCTGGGCGCGGTCGGCGTGCGCGTTCGGATCTGCCCCGGCATCACGGCGGCCAGCGCCGTCGCGGCGTCGGCGGGTATTTCCCTGTCGCTGCGCGGCATTGCGCGCCGGGTCCAGTTCGTGACGGCGCACAGCCGCCGGGGGCAGGCGCTGGATCTGGATTGGGATGCCCTGGCCGATCCGGCCTGTACTCTGGCCGTCTATATGGGGCGAGAGGCTGCTCCGGAACTCAGCCGCGCGCTGATCGCTGCGGGCTTGCCGGGCGCAACCCCGGCGCTCATCACCTGCGATGCTTCGCTGCCGCAGGAACAGCAGTTGCGCACGCGCCTCGACCTCCTGCCGCTGGTGACGCAGGCTTTTGCCGATGATCGCCCGACGCTGATCCTGATCGGCGAGGCTGTGGCCCAGGCCGACATGCCCCCACCCGTCGATGCGGTAAGATGCGTATATGATGGAGAGGGAGGCTGGAGCGGGTGAGGGGAATCGAACCCCCGTCGTCAGCTTGGGAAGCTGCTGCTCTACCATTGAGCTACACCCGCGTCTGGACCGGCCATGGCATGGCCATGGGGCGCGGTCAACGGGGCTTGACGGGCAGGCGCGAAATTAGCCGACCTGGCGTTTCGCCAGCTTGCGGGCGAGGGTGCGGCGATGCATCCCCAGGCGCCGGGCGGTTTCGGAGATGTTGAAGTCGCAATCCTTCAGCACCTCATGGATATGTTCCCATTCCAGCGTCTTGATCGATGTCGGGCGCGGTGCCAGCGGTGCGGCGGGGTCGCCGCCCGAGCGGGCGAAGGCGGCTTCGATATCGTCGGTGTTGGATGGTTTTGCCAGATAGTTGGTCGCGCCGAGCTTGATCGCCTCGACTGCGGTGGCAATGCTGGCAAAGCCGGTCAGCACCACGATCAGCATGTCGGGATCATGGGCGTGCAGCGTCTGGACGCAGACCAGGCCCGATTCCGGGCCGAGCTTCAGGTCGACCACGGCATAGCCGGGGCGGTTGCCCTTGAGCACCTCCTCCAGCGCGCCATGGCTGGCGGCGGTCAGCACGTCATAGCCGCGCCGCTCGAACGAACGTTTGAGGGTCTTTGCAAAGGCCTCGTCATCCTCGACGATCACCAGCAGCCGTTCAGCCGTCATCTTCGCTGTCACTTTCCTCTTCCAGTGCGACCGTATCGAGCGGCAGGCGCAGCAGGATCAGCGCGCCGCCATCGGCGCCATTGCTGGCCGATACGCTGCCGCCCAGCTTGCGCACGACATTGACCACAAGGAAGAGGCCGAGGCCATGGCCTTCCTTGCCCTTGCTGGAGCGATAGGGCTTGCCGAAATCCTCCAGCATCGCCTGCGAAAAGCCGCTGCCATTGTCGCGCACGGCGATGTTGAGCGAGGCGCTGTCGCGTCCGACCAGCAGGTCGATATAGGTGGCGCCGGCCTCGCGCGCATTGTCGAGCAGATTGCCGACCGCCTGGCGGATCACCGGATCGGCGATGATGCGCGGATAGTCATGCGGGCCGAAGTCGCAGCGCAGCGGCATGCCCGGATTGGCGCGGCGCCATTCGGCGGCAATCCCCTCGATGAAGTCGCGCACATTGGTGACGGCCGGTGCCTCGCCGCGCGCCTCGCCCGAGGAGAGGAGAATACCGGTGACGATCGCCTTGCAGCGCAGGACTGCGCTCTGCATCTCGCCCACTTCCTCGACCAGAGCGGGATGCTCGGTGATTTCGGGCATGCGGCGCCAGTCGCCCAGCACCACGGCGAGCTGGGCGAGGGGGGTGCCCAGCTCATGCGCCGCGCCCGAAGCGAGCAGGCCCATGCGGACGATATGTTCCTCCTCCGCCGCATGCTGGCGCATGCTGGCCAGATAGGCTTCGCGCGCCTGGAGGTTGCGGTTGATCCGGGTGATGAACAGCACCAGCAGCACCGCGATCATGGTGAAGCAGATCCAGGTGCCGATGATGTGCAGGTCGAACAGCCGGCCCGCCAGCCGGTCACTCAGGTCGAGCGGGCGATAGTCCAGCGCCAGCAGACCCGCGCACAGCGCCGACACGGCGGTGATGCCCCAGGCGCTCGCCCGGTCGAGCAGCAGCACGCCAAGCGCGACCTGAAGCAGATAGAGCGAGACGAAGGGATTGGTCGCGCCGCCCGACAGATAGAGCTGGGCGGTCAGCAGCAGCACGTCGAACAGCAGCGATACCGAAAGTTCGGCGCGGGTGATGTCGGTCCGGGGCCGCAGCGCCGCAAAGCTGGCGGCGTTGACCAGAACGGCGACGGCCGCGACCAGCAGCATCGGGGCGAGGGGCAGGCGAACCCCCATCAGGAACTGGACGATCAGGATCGTCACCAGCTGCCCGGCTATCGCGATCCAACGCAGTTGGATCAGCAGTGCCATATTCTTGCGACCGGCGGCATCGGCGGGCCACTGGCTGGGCAGCCAGCGGCGCCTGACGGCTTGGGTCTCGCTCATTCCGCGCTGTCTTCTGGATCCCGACGCATGAGGAAGATGTAGGCGCCTGCGACCATCGCCGCCAGTATGAACCAGGTGATGGCATACTGGAGATGGTTGTTGGGGAAGCGGACGACGGTCAGGCCGCCGACCGGCGCGGTGTCGGGTGCGCAATTGGCGTCGGCATCGACGAAATAGTCCGCGACCGGCGGGGCGACATGCTGCGCGGCGGCGATCGCGGCGACATCGCGCGAATACCAGCGGCCGGCCGCGGGATCATTGCTGCGCAGGAAACCGCCCTTGGGTTCGGTCAGGCGCAGCAGGCCGACGATCTGGACCGTGCCTTCGGGCCGGCTGTAACGGGTGCGATTGTCCTGCGGCACGAAGCCGCGATTGACCATCAGGGTGAAGCCGGCATCGGTCACCAGCGGCGTCATTACCCAGAAACCGGGGCCGCGCACGGTGACGGCCTGGGTCAGCACCGCCTTGTCATGCAGGAAATGGCCCGATGCGGCGACGCGGCGATATCCGTCGTCGCTTGTGGCATTGCGGGGGGCGGGGACGGGCGCGGCATGGATGCGGGCGTCGACCCGTGCGATCAGGTCGCGCTTCCAGGCGAGGCGATAGACTTGCCAGCTGCCGAGCGCAAAAAGACCGGAGAAAAGGATGAGGGCGATCAGCGTCAGGCCGATCGTAAAGCCCGGGGAGCGCCGGCGGCGCCCCCCGATCTTTTGGGATGTCACGGCATTTCGCTCATATTCTGCATGGCGCTCATGTCGTGCGTGGCGCTCATGTTCATATCGCCGTGCGGCATCATGTTGTTGTTCATATGATACATGACCCACATCGAGCCCGAGAGGACGATGACGACCAGAACGATCGTCAGCATCATCGCCATGAACGACCAGCCGCTTTCGATGCGGGTGTTCATGTGCAGGAAGTAGATCATGTGGACGACCACCTGCACCGCCGCGAAGGCCATGATGATGACGCCGGTCAGCTGGGGATTGCCCAGCACGTTCGACATCACCAGCCAGAAGGGGATGGCCGTCAGGATCACCGACAGGCCGAAGCCGATCATGTAGCTGCCGAAGCTGCCATGCGATCCTTCTTCATGATGGTCATCGTGATGATCGTGACCGTGGGGATGGACAGCATCGCTCACCGCAGGACTCCCATCAGATAGACAAAGGTGAAGACGCCGATCCAGATGACGTCGAGGAAGTGCCAGAACATGCTGAGGCACATCAGGCGACGCTTGTTGGCCGGGATCAGACCCTTCTTGGCGACCTGAACCATCAGCGTGATCAGCCAGATCGAACCGAAGGTGACGTGCAGGCCATGGGTGCCTACCAGGGTGAAGAAGGCCGACAGGAAGGCCGAACGCCACGGACCTGCGCCCTCATGGATGAGGTGCGAGAATTCGTAGAGTTCGATGAACAGGAACGCGCCGCCGAAGAGGAGCGTGATGAACAGCCAGCCCTGGGTGGCGCTGACCTTGTTCTTTTCCATCGCCAGCATGGCGAAGCCATAGGTGATCGACGAGAAGAGCAGCATCGCGGTGTTGAGCGCGATGAGCGGCAGGTCGAACAGATCCTTGGGGCCGGGGCCGCCGGCGAAATTGCCGCCGAGCACGGCATAGGTGGCGAACAGGATGGCGAAGATGAGGCAATCGCTCATCAGGTACATCCAGAAGCCCAGCATGGTGCTGTGGCCTTCGTGGAGGTGGGGTTCCTCGGGCAAATGATATGCCCGAGGTTCCAGGGTCGCAGTTGTGCTGCTCATGTGGGTCAGACTCCCGCCGCGAGGATGCGTGTCCGCTCTTCCTCGGTGCGCGTGACGACATCCTGCGGGATGTAGAAGTCGCGCTTGTAGTTGAAGGTGTGGAAGATGGCGAAGCCGATCATGCCGACGAAGCTGAGGGCTGCCAGCCACCACATGTACCAGATCAGGGCGAAGCCACAGACCGTAGCCAGACCCGCGAGGATCACACCGGTGCCGGTGCTGCTGGGCATGTGGATCGGCTGATAGCCGGTCAGCGGACGCTGATAGCCATTCTTCTTCATGTCGGCCCAGCTGTCGGCGTCGTAGACGACCGGGGTGAAGGCGAAGTTATACTCCGGCGGGGGCGAGCTGGTCGCCCATTCCAGGGTACGGCCATCCCAGGGATCGCCTTCCACCTTCAGTTCGTCGCGCTTCCAGATCGACACTGCGAACTGGACCAGCATGGCGCCGATGCCGGCCGCAACGATGGCGGCGCCGACGGCGGCGATGATGAACCAGATGTGCAGGCTGGGATCGTCGAACACGCGCATGCGGCGAGTCACGCCCATGAAGCCCAGGATGTAGAGCGGGGTGAAGGCGAGCCAGAAGCCGACCTGCCAGCACCAGAAGCTGACCTTGCCCCAGAACACGTTCAGCTTGAAGCCGAAGGCCTTGGGCCACCAGTAGTTGATCGCGGCGAACAGGCCGAACAGCACGCCGCCGATGATCACGTTATGGAAGTGCGCGATCAGGAACAGCGAGTTGTGCAGCACGAAGTCGGCCGGCGGAACGGCCAGCATGACGCCGGTCATGCCACCGATGGTGAAGGTCAGCATGAAGGCGACGGTCCACATCATCGGCAGCTCGAAACGGATCTTGCCGCGATACATGGTGAAGAGCCAGTTGAAGAGCTTCGCACCCGTCGGGATCGAGATGATCATCGTCGTGATGCCGAAGAAGCTGTTGACGCTGGCGCCCGAGCCCATGGTGAAGAAGTGGTGCAGCCACACGAGGTACGACAGCACCATGATGCAGCAGGTCGCGTAGACCATCGAGGTGTAGCCGAACAGGCGCTTGCCCGAAAAGGTCGAGGTGACTTCCGAGAAGACGCCGAACAGCGGTAGGATGAGGATGTAGACTTCCGGGTGACCCCAGATCCAGATCAGGTTCACGTACATCATCGGGTTGCCGCCGAAGTCGTTCGTGAAGAAGTTGGTGCCGATATAGCGGTCGAGCGAGAGCAGGACCAGGGTGGCGGTCAGGATCGGGAAGGATGCGACGATCAGGATGTTCGCGCAGAGCGAGGTCCAGGTGAACACCGGCATCTTCATGAGCGACATGCCCGGTGCGCGCATCTTGACGATGGTCGCGATCAGGTTGATGCCCGACAATGTCGTGCCGACACCGGCCACCTGTAGTGCCCAGATATAATAGTCGACACCCGTGGCCGGGCTATAGTCGATCCCCGAGAGCGGCGGATAGGCGAGCCAGCCGGTCTGGGCGAATTCGCCCAGGAACAGCGAGGCCATCACCAGCACCGCGCCGCCCGTCGTCATCCAGAACGAGAAATTGTTCAGGAACGGGAAGCTGACGTCGCGGGCGCCGATCTGCAGCGGGACGATATAGTTCATCAGACCGGTGATGAACGGCATCGCCACGAAGAAGATCATGATCACGCCATGGGCGGTGAACACCTGGTCATAATGGTGGGCGTTGAGGTAACCCTCGGACCCGTTGAAGGCCAAAGCCTGTTGCAGGCGCATCATGACGGCGTCGGCAAAGCCGCGCAGGAACATGACGAGGCCCAGCACCATATACATGATGCCGATCTTCTTGTGATCGACGCTGGTGAACCATTCTTTCCAGAGATAGCCCCAGAGCTTGAAATAGGTCAGCCCGGCGACGAGCGCCGCGCCGCCCAGCATCACCGCGCAGAAGGTCGCGACGACGATGGGTTCATGCCATGGGAAGCTGTCCCATGTCAGACGACCAAAGATCATCTGTGCTGTTGTGAGTGTGCCAGTCATGGGCCTTACCGATGCTGCGCGTGCGCGTCAGCGCCGCTGTGAGAGGAGTGATCGGCCGCAGGTGCAGCCGCACCGGCGCCCGGCGCGTCGGGGGCGGTTTCCTGCCCCTTGTTGCGGTCTTCCTGGTCGATCACATGGCTGTTGGGGAAATCATATTGGAGGCCTTCGGTCTCCTTGGCCGATTCCTTGCCCGCGCCGCCCATCTGGTTGATGTGCATCAGCTCGCTCATGCAACGCTGACCGGGCTTGGGGCAGAGGTTGACGATCGCGTCGAACAGCTTGGGCTCGCTGGTGGCGAAATAGGCGACGGGCGCCTTCTCGCTCGGCTTGGCCAGGGTCTGGTAGACGGTGCGGTCAAGCGCCGCGCCGCTGCCCTTCACCTTGGCGACCCAGGCGTCGAAGCCGGCCTGGTCGAAGGCATGATAGCCAAAGCGCATATGGGTAAAGCCCGCGCCCGAATAGTTGGCCGAGAAGCCGATCCCGGTGACGGGCTTGTTGGCGACGGCGTGAAGCTGCGTCTGCATGCCGGGCATCGCATAGATCTGGCCGGCCAGTTCGGGGACGTAGAAGCTGTTCATCACGGTCGAGGCGGTGATGTCGAAGCGGACCGGGACATTGGTCGGCAGCGCCAGTTCATTGACGGTGGCGATGCCAAGGTCCGGATAGATGAAGAGCCACTTCCAGTCGAGCGCGACGACCTGGACGGTCAACGGCTTGACCTTGGGATCGATCGCGGTGGTCGCGTTGATCCGGTCGAGCGGACGATAGGGGTCCAGCTTGTGCGTGCTCACCCAGGTCAGCGCGCCGAGGCAGATGATGATCAGGAGCGGGGCCGACCAGATCAGCAGCTCCAGCTTGGTGGAATGATCCCAGTCGGGGTCATATTCCTTCTCGGCGGCCTCGTTCGTCGCGCGGTAGCGCCAGGCGAAATAGACGACCAGTGCCATGACGGGCACGACAATGAGGAGCATCAGCGCGACCGAGATCAGGATCAGATCGCGCTGCTGCACCGCAATATCGCCCGACGGGTTCATCACGACCCAGTTGCAGCCCGCCAAGGGCGCCGCAAGGATCGGAGCGGACCAGCGCAGGAGGCGGGTCCAGAGGGGGGAGGGTGGCTGTGACATGGCGCGCGCCTACCGGTTCCGCAGGGAGTCGGATAGAGGGCAATTTGTCCAATGTTGTGCGCACGCAAAAAATGTTTTGGATGTGGGATACTGCTTAGACTCTGCGGGTTTTCTGTTATGTTGCCATCCTCTGGCCGTCGGGAGACCCAAAATAGGCACCGTCGGCCCAGCCAGGGAGCGGATGCCTATGAGTTCACAGGCCATTGCCTTCACCTCGAGCCAGCTTGAGGATGATGCGCGCAAAATCAATGCACGCGACCACAGTATTGCACCGGGGGATATCTCCATTGGTGTGATCATTGGCCGCACCTCCGAATTTTTCGACTTCTTCGTTTACGCCATTGCCTCGGTGATCGTTTTCCCGAGCCTGGTATTTCCCTATGTCGACCCGCTCACGGGGACGCTCTATTCCTTCGCGATCTTTTCCGTCGCCTTTATCACGCGCCCGATCGGGTCGTTGATCTTCATGGCGATCGACCGGCATTATGGCCGCGGCACCAAATTGACGGCCGCCCTGTTCTTGCTGGGCGGATCGACCGCGGCGATCGCCTTTATGCCCGGTTATGCGACGATTGGCCACTATGCTGCCGTCGTGCTGGTCGTTTTGCGGGCGGCACAGGGCATTGCGCTGGGTGGTACATGGGATGGCCTCGCTTCGCTGCTGTCGCTGAATGCCCCCCAGCACCAGCGTGGCTGGTATGCGATGGTGCCGCAGCTCGGCGCGCCGCTGGCGCTGTTGGTGGCGAGCGGGCTGTTCGCCTTCTTCCTGCTGACCTTGTCGGAAGGGGATTTCCTTGACTGGGGCTGGCGCTATCCCTTCTTCGTCGCCTTCGCGATCAACGTCGTGGCGCTGTTCGCCCGGCTGCGCATCGTCGTGACGCATGAGTTCGAGCGGCTGTTTGAGCAGAAGGATCTGGTGCCGTCCGAAGTGCTGCCGACCGTCAAGGCGGAAGGGCGCAACATCATCATCGGTGCCTTCGCACCGCTGGCGAGCTTCGCCCTGTTCCACATGGTCACCGTGTTTCCGCTCAGTTGGGTGGTGCTGTTCACCGACCAGCCGATCGAACGCTTCCTGGTGATCGAGATGATCGGTGCGTCGGTCGGTCTGCTGGCGATCGTGGTGTCGGGCTTCATCGCCGACCAGATCGGCCGTCGCTCGCTGCTCGGCTGGTCGGCCCTGGGCATCGCGATCTTCGCGGTGGTGGCGCCGCTGCTGCTCAATGGCGGGGATCTGGGCGAGGTCGCCTTCATGATCCTGGGCTTCATGCTGCTGGGCCTGGCGTTCGGCCAGTCGTCGGGCGTGGTGGCGTCCAACTTCGCGACCGAGGCGCGCTATACCAGTTCGGCGCTGACGTCGGATCTGGCCTGGCTGGTCGGTGCCGGCTTCGCGCCGCTGCTGGCGCTGCTGCTGTCGGTGAAGTTCGGTCTAGCCGCGTCGGGCATCTACCTGCTGTCGGGCGCGATTGCGACGATGGTGGCGCTCTACGTCAACAAGGAACTGGCGGCGCGGGATCGCTGATCCCGGCCGACGGCCTTGCCAAAATGAGAAGCGTGATCGGCCCGGCCGGTCACGCTTTTTTTGTGGCGGCGACCCTTGCTTTCATCCGGGCGAGGCCCTTGCGGTCGAACCAGCCGGTCGGGCCGGGGCGCGGGCGCCAGCGCGGGAGCCAATCGGGATAGAGGCTGACGAGTTCGCGCGGCAGGCCGGCGGGGCCGACCCGGCTCATGATGTCAGAGACGATGCGGTTCTGATAATAGCGGACCGAATAGTTGATCAGCCGCTTGTAATGCATCCGCCAAGTCAGCGGCCGGGCGAGGCCGACCGGTTCGCAGGCAAAGCCCGCGCCCTCGCAGGCCAGCACCCGCTCCAATTGCCAGTCGGCATCGCTTGCCAGATCGGTATGCGCCCAGGAGGCGACCAGCCCGTCGTCGCCGATCAGGTCGTCGGGCAGGCGCAGGCCGCTTGTCCGGATGGCGGCGACGAAGCGGCCGGACAGGGCATAGAGATCGCCGAAGATGCCGCGCTCGATTCGCAGGTTGCGGCGATAGGTTTCCACTTCGCGGCCATTGACCGGCATGCCGGCGGCGGCGTTGGCCTGGGGGTGGGCGGCAAGGTCTGCCACCAGCGCGTCGATCGATCCAGGCGCGATCTGGGCATCGCCGTCGAGGAAGATGACGGCATCCTCCGTGCCGGTGAGCAGGTGGTGGACGACATGGTTCCAGGTGCGCGACTTGCCGCCGGCGGCGATGTCATGGACGATCACATGGGCGCGGCCGGCGGCGGCTGCGCGAGCACGCTCCACGGTACGGTCGGTGGTGCCGTTCACCAGCACATGGAAGATGGTGAACGGGCGGTCGAGCGGCAGCGAGGCGAGGCAGCCGGCGATCCGGCGTTCCTCCTGGTGGGCGAAGATGGCAACCGCGACGACCATGGCGGGATCAGCGGAAGTCCCAGCCCTGCTGGCCATGCTCGACGGCGTCGGGGCCATCGGTTTCGGCCTGGGGCGTGGCGCGCAGCGGGACCAGGATCGAGACGATCAGCGCGGTGATGGCGGTGCCGACCAGCGCCCAGAGAGCGATCACGACCAGGCCGATCGCCTGGGCGAGCAGGCTGGCGGTGGCGCTGATGCCGGCGTCGAACCCGACCCCGCCGAGCAGCGGCAGGACGAACGGTGGCAGCAACAGCGCGCCGGTCGCGCCGCCCAGGCCATGGACGGCGAAGACATGGACGGGATCGTCGATCCAGGCGCTGACGAAACCGGCGCCGATACGGGCGATGATCGCGGCGGCGAGGCCGATCAGCATCGCCCCGCCGGTGCCGACCAGTGCGGCCGAGGCGGAAATGGCGGCGAGGCCGGCAATGGCGCCGGACAGCAGGCCGGTGGCGCTGGCATGGGCGCCGAGCAGCCGGTCGACCAGCGCCCAGCCGAGGCTGGCGGCACAGGCGGCGAAGAAGAGATTGAGGATGGCGGTGGCGGCATCGTCGGTGGCGCCCAGCGCCCAGCCGCCGACCGCACCGGCATAGCCGACCCAGAAGAGCGCGCCGCCGGCGATGGCGAGGATATGGGCATGGCCGCCACCCTGGGCATCGCGGGGGCGCCCGGCGACGAGGGCCAGGGCAAGGGCGGAAAAGCCGGCCAGGACATGGACGACCAGGCCGCCGGCAAAGTCCATCGCGCCAAGCTGTGCCAGCCAGCCGCCGCCCCACATCCAGTGGACGATCGGGGCGAAGACCAGCAGCAGCCAGAGCGGCGCGAAGGCGGCGACCCAGCCAAGGCGGGCGCGGCCGGCGATCGCACCGACGGATATCGCCCCAGCCAGCACGGCAAAGCCCATCTGGAACAGGACGAAGGCGGATTCGGGCACGGTGAGGCCGTCGCGCAGCGGCGCGAGATTGGCGAGTAGCAGATTGCTGCCGCCGCCCAGCCATTCGCTGCCCGGCGCATAGGCAAGGCTGTAGCCGGCAAGACCCCAGCCGAGCAGGATCGTCGCGCCGGCGACCAGCGTCTGGGCCATCGCGGCGAGCCCGTGGCGGACATTGGCAAGCCCCGCATGACGCAGCATCAGGCCCGGCAGCGCGGCGAGTAGCAGCAACAGGGCGCAGGCGATCATCCAGCCGGTGTCGCCGCTGTCGGGCGCCGCCACCTGGGCCGCGGCCGGCTGGGCCAGCAACAGGGCGGCAAGAACGGGCAGGGCAAGGGCTGGGCGCATGGAGGAAGGTCCGGTTGGGGTCAGGTCGCCCTGACTAGCGCGGGCAGGGTAAAGACTTCCATAAGCATGGCAAAGTTCCGGCGGGGTGATGCGCCGCCGCGCCGTTCAGAAGCCCTCGGCGCCGCACTGGATGCGGCCGGTGCCTTCATTCTCGACGGTGCAGATCGGCTTGCCGGCGACGCTGACATCGCCCGATCCGGTCGAGCGGATGCTGACCGGGCCGTTGGCGGTGAGGGCGACATTGCCCGAGCCGTCGCTGAGGATCGCGGCCTGGCGCGCGACCAGATGGTCGGCGACGATCGCGCCGGGGCCGCTGATGCGCAGATTGGCGACGCCAGCGGTGCCGGCGAGCGTGGTGCGGCCGCCGCCGGCGAGCGTGACCTGGAGATTGTCGAGCTGGAGCGACGCGACGCTGACATCGCCATTGCCGCCCTGCACGATCTCGCCATTGAGGCCCTTCATCGCGCTGACCGCGACGGCGCCGCCGCCGGTCAGGACGATGCGGTTCACTTCGCCGGTGGAAAGGCGGATGGTGGCGGGGCCAAGACCCTTTTCACCCGGTTCGGGCCGCTCCATCGAGATGATGGCGAGCCGGCCCGAAACATCGACGCGCAGCCGGTCGAGCGCGCGCTGGTCCCCCTCTGCCCGTGCCGAGACGCCGGTGCCGGTGGTGATGATGACCGTGACCGGGGCGTCGACGCGGATCTGGTCGAAGCTGGTGATGGTATAGCCGCGGGTGGCGGCGCCGGCGGGCGAAGCCCCGGCCAGTGCCGCCGCCGCTGCCAGCATCAGGGGCCGCAATGCGCCTCGCCCGGTCCCATCGTGTTCGTCGTGCATTGCGCCTTGCCCTTCACCTTGACGTCGCCGGTGCCCATGATCTTGATAGCGACCGGACCGTCGGAGGCAAAGTCCATGTCGCCGGTGCCCATGATATCGGCTTCGGCGCGGCCGAGCTTTAGTCCGGCGGCGTCGATGTCGCCGGTGCCGGTGATTGACAATTCGCCCTGATCGGCCGTGCCGGCCAGGGTGATGCTGCCCGATCCGGTGATTTCCGCCTTGAGGCTACCGAGTTTCACCTGGCCGATGTCGAGATCGCCCGATCCGGTGAGCGAGAGGGCCAGGTCGCCGCCTTCCGCCTTGTTGAGGGTGAAGTCGCCCGAGCCGGTGACATCGATCGCGCTGATCGCGGGCAGGGTGACATGGATGGTCGCGCCCTTGCCGCCGTCGACCTTGTTCCACAGGCCATCGGACTTGCGGCCGATCTGGAGCGTGTCGGCCTTCACCCGGATGTCGAGCAGGGCGACCGACTTGGGATCGCCATCGGCGGTGACCGAGAATTTGGGGCCGATAGTGACGACGACATTGTCAGGTCCGGTCACGTCGATGCGGCGGAAATCCTTGAGCGCAGCCCAGTCCTGCGGGGTGCTGGCGGCGGCCGGGGATTCGCCGTTGCCGCCGCCGGACTGATGGTCGTTGCCGCGCGAGCAGGCGCTGGTGGCAAGGCCGATGGCGAGCAGGGTGGCGAGGGTCAGGTGATGGGACAGGGGCAGGCGTGGCATCATTATCTCCATGCTGTATTATATTCACAATACACTCTTGCCGTGGCGGTTCCAAGCCCCCTTGTTCGTCGGGCAGGATAAGGCATGATATCTGCAGGATAAAAGAAGGGTATTCCACCGATGCGCAAGCTGTTTTCCGCCCTGCCGCTGGTCGCGATGATGGGAGCAGCGGCCAGCGCCGCGCCGGCTGAGGATGATCTGGCGGCACGTGGCGCGACATGGTGGCGCCATGTCCAGATATTGGCGGCGGACGACATGCAGGGGCGCGGCACCGGCACGCCGGGCTATGACAAGGCGGCCGACTATGTGATCGGCCAGTTTCAGGCATTGGGGCTGAAACCGGCCGGGGTCGAGGGCTACAAGCAGCCGATCGCCTTCGTCGAGCAGACGGTGCTGTCGGGCGAAAGCAGGGCCAGCCTGGTCGGCGCGAGTGGCGAGACGGCGCTGGCTGTGCCGGGCGACATCATCTTTTCCGGCAGCGGCGGCCCGGTGCCCGGCGCGATCGACGCGCCGATGGTGTTTGCCGGCTATGGCCTGCATCTGCCGGAAGTGGGCCATGACGATTTTGCCGGGCTGGACCTGAAAGGCAAGATCGTGGTGGTCGTTTCGGGCGGGCCGGCGGAGATCAGCGGCGCGCTCAAATCCCATGCCCGATCGGAACGGGGCCATTGGCTGGCGGCGCAGGGGGCGGTCGGCACGATCAGCCTGGTAACGCCGGGGCAAGTCGAGATTCCCTGGGACCGGCGCAAGGCGCTGGCGAGCGCGCCGGCGGTCTATTATGAGGATGTGGCGATGCGCGACACGCAGACGCCCTTCCTCAATGCCCAGTTCGACCCGGCCCGGTCGGCCGACCTGTTCGCCGGCAGCGGCCAGGATTTCGCGGCGATCGCGGCCGCGGCCGATGCGTCGAAGCCGGTCGCCAGCTTCCCGCTGACGCTGCGGCTGAAGGCGGCGGTCGCGGCCAAACGGGTGGCGCTGTCGTCGCCCAATCTGGTGGCGGTGATGCCGGGCAGCGACCCCAAGCTGGCCAAGGACTATGTCGTGCTGTCGGCGCATCTGGACGGCTATGGCGTCGGCACGCCGATCAAGGGCGACGCCATCTATAATGGCGCGCTGGACAACGCGTCGGGCGTCGCCAGCCTGATCGAGATCGCCAAGGCGTTGAAGACTGGCAAGGTTAAGCCGAAACGGTCCATCCTGTTCATCATCGTCACCGGCGAGGAAAAGGGCCTGCTGGGATCGCGCTATTTCGCGCGGCGGCCGACCGTGCCGAGCAAGAGCATCGTTGCCGACCTCAATTTCGACATGGCGCTGCCGATCTTCAAGCTGACCAGCGTGACCCCGGTCGGCTATGACCAGAGCAGCCTGGGCCAGGATGCGGCGGCGGTGAGCGACGCGATGGGCCTGCCGATCACGCCCGATCCCTTCCCCGACCGCAACGTCTTCATCCGGTCCGACCAATATGCCTTCATCCGCGAGGGGATACCGGCGCTGTTCTTCAAATATGGCTTCAAGGCCGGGACGCCGGAAGCGACTGTGGAGAAGGCGTGGCGCGCGAACATCTATCATTCGCCCTTCGACGACGCGAACCAGCCGGTGATGCCGGCTGAGACGGCAAAGCTGAACGATTATGTGACCGCGGTGACGCTGCGGGTCGCCAATGCGGACACGCGGCCGAGCTGGAACAGCGACAGCTTCTTCAAGCGGTTCGTGAAATAGGCGGTTCGTGAAATAGGGCGCAGGGCGAGCGGCGGAGACGATCATGAACCAGGCGAGGCGCATGCTGACCGGATGCGGGCTGGTGCTGGGGGCCGCGGGCTTTTTCCTGCTGGGCCTAGGGGTGTCGCAGCGCGCGGCGTATCGGCAGGAGGCGCCGCCTTCTGCCGTATCGTCAGCGGGGCCGGCATCGCCGCCATCGGGCAGACGGATATTCTCTCCCTCGATCGCGGGAGACCCCTATGTCCTGCAGCAATGGAAGGAGGCCATCGAGAAGATGGAGCGGCGCTGCCGGGAGGCGAAGGAATTTTGTGCCGAGGCCAAGGCAGCTCGGGAACAGATGGACGAAATCCGATAATCGATTGGTTATGAATGTGACTTGATCGATGGGATTGGGCGCATGACCAGTTGCCCCTGGCGCGGTTGCATCATGGTTGCGGTCGGGGCGGTTGACCGCGGAGCCAGCGCTGGGGCCTGCAATTGCCGACGCGGGTGCCGGTGATCGACATGAGAAATTCTGCGTCGCCGCCCATGGGGCTGCCCAGATCGCGGGTGGGCGTGCTATTGACCTCGAACAGGCGGATGTTGCGCTTTATCTCGACACTGCGCGGGCCGATTTCGCCTTCCAGCTTGCCCTGCATCCACCCCCCCGGACCGATCCAGCAACGCTGATTGCCGTGAATGGCGGCGCCGTCGCCGTCCAGTTTGCATTGCCGGCAATAGCTGGACGTGCCGGGGCCGGCGAAACTGTCGTCCAGCATGGTTTCGATCGTCGCGTCGATCGTGCCGTCGGGGATGCACAGATTCCAGGTGCGGATCGGCAGGGTGCGGGTGCTGAAATCGCGGATCACGGTCTGGTGCTGGCTGAACGCCCATTGGCCGGCAAGGATCGGATTTGCACGGCCGGTGACGACGATCGGCGGCCCTTTTGGCGGGGCGGGCGTATGGCTAGGCCGCACGGAGATATGCGGATGGTCTGCTTCTGCTGGTAGGTTCATCGGGTGGGCGTCATATAGGCTTTGAAATGCTCTGCGGGCGTTCGATGTTCGAGCGCTTTTCTTGGCCGTTCGTTGCGTTGCCTGGCAACGGCACTCCTCTTGGCCTGACCGTATAGCGACAGATCGCTTCCTTTAGGAAAATGCTGTCGCAGCAGGCGATTGGTGTTTTCGTTGGAGCCGCGCTGCCAGCGATCCCATATCTCCGCTCGCTGACCGGGCGTATAATAGATTCAACGACGCTGCGTCGTTGCGACACTCCATCCTCCTCGAAAGATTAAAGTGTTGCCGCCACCCGTTGAACCCACCGCATAACTCCCTCACCCCAGCCTTCGCCGGAGTGAGGGAAAGAGAAACCGATTGTCTTCCATGGATCGTTCGAGAGCTAAGCTCGCTTCCCGCCCGGCTGGCTGCGCTGGGCTTGGGTCAGGCTCTGCAGGGCGCGGCCTTGCATGTTGATTTCGCGCTGCTCTGAATAGCTGAGGCCATCGCGGGCGCTGCGATCGGACTGGGCGTCGGCGCGGTCGGCCTCGCGGCGGAGCGCGCGGCCCTGTTTCCTGCTGAGCCTGCCGCTCTTGCGTCCGTCGCGTATGTCCTCGCGCGCCCGGTCCAGTTCATAATCGACCGAAGGCTGAGGCTCGATCCGGACATTGACCGGGCGGGGCGGTTGGCTCTGTCTTGGGCACGATCTGCGCGGGGAGCGCGGTCGGCAGGGCGAGGGCGATCAGAAACAGGCGGGGCAGGGCAAGGGGGATGCGCATGGCGGTGCTCCTGCAGGACGGGGAAGGTGCGTCCCAAGCGCTGAACCTTGCGCCATGGGATGAGGCCGGCGACAGCGTTCCCGCGCTGCCGCCGGTATTTTTGCAAGCTGCAGTGATGCTTGCGCATCAGCAGCTTGGAACGCTCAGGCGCCGCGCGGCCTTATTTGCCGGCACGGCTCTTGTCGCGGATGGCGCGGAATTCGTCGCCATCGACCCAGTTGGGCCAATCGGTCGTGTTCGCGAGCGCCCGGCCGACATCATAATAGAGCTTCAGGTCGGCGGCGACGCCGGTCCAGTCCCAGTTGGGATCATATTCATCCTTGGGGCCGTGATAGCGATGCTCGGTATAATCCTCGGCCGCGGCCATGCCGGCGGCGGTGCCACCCTTCACCAGATCCTCGCCGCCCTCGAAATAGAGCATCGGCAGGCCATGCTTGGCGAAGCTGAAATGGTCGGAACGGTAATAATAGCCCTTTTCCGGGGTCGGTTCGAGCGTGGCGACACGGCCCTGCGCGCCCAGTGCCCGTTCGAGATAGGCGTCGAGCTGCGACTTGCCCTTGCCGATGACGACGACATTTTTGGCGAGGCCCGCGACGCTCAAGGCATCCATGTTGACCCCGCCGACGGTCTTGCTGAACGGGAAGACCGGGTTGTTGCCATAATAGGCCGAACCCAGCAGGCCCGATTCCTCGCCGGTGACGGCCAGGAACACCTGGCTGCGGTCGGACGGGCCGGCCTTCACGTTCGCCTGGGCCAGGGCGACCAGCGCGGCGGTGCCGGTGGCATTGTCGACCGCGCCGTTGCAGATATCGTCGCCGTCAGGCGCCGCCTGGCAATGGCCCAGATGGTCCCAATGCGCGCTGCAGAGCACATATTCGTCGGGGCGCGTCTTGCCCGGCAGCAGGGCGACGACATTTTTCGACGCATGCTTGCGCAGGTCATTGTCGAACGAGACATTGGCCTTGATCGCGCCCAGCGGCACGGCCTTGAAGCCCTTCTGTTTGGCAGCGGCCATCTGCTGGTCGAGGTTGAGGCCCGCGTCGGCGAACAGGGCGGCGGCCTTGTCCTTCTGGATCCAGCCGATCGCTGCCGACTGGTCGGCATTGCCGCCCGGATTGTCGGCGACATGCTGCGACCCGGTCCAGCTCGACTGGACGACGTTCCAGCCATAGGCGGCCGGTTCGGTGTCGTGGATGATGATCGCGGCGGCGGCGCCCTGACGCGCGGCTTCCTCGAACTTGTAGGTCCAGCGGCCATAATAGGTCATGGCGCGGCCGTTGAACGGACCGGTGAGGCCCGGCGTCTGATAATCCGGGTCATTGACCAGGATCAGCACCGTCTTGCCCTTCACGTCCAGGCCGGCATAGTCGTTCCAGCCCTTTTCCGGGGCGTTGATGCCATAGCCCACGAACACGACCGGGCTGTCCTTGACCTCGATCTTTGGCTGGGTGGTGCGATAGGTGCCGATCACCATCTCGGGGCCATAGGCGGCGGTGATCGGGGCCTTGCCACCGGTGAAGCTCAAGGGCGAGACATTCTTGGCGGTGATCTCGACCAGCGGCACGTCCTGGAACCAGCTGCCCTTGTTGCCGGGCTTGAGGCCCAGTTTCTCGAACTCGGCGGTCAGCAGCGCCAGCGTCTTTTCCTCGCCCACGGTGCCGGGTGCGCGGCCCTCATAGGCGTCGGACGAAAGCTCCTTCACCAGCCGCTTCATCGTGTCGATCGAGGGGGCGGCGTCGCTCTTGGCGGCGGGCGCGGCCAGCGCGACGGTGGGCGTCAGGGCAGGAGCGGAAAGGGCGAGAACGGCGGCGATCGCCGCGACGGAGCTGCGCATGGAAGGAACCCTTGTCTTTATGGAATGCGCCTGATGCCACCGCCACGGGCGGAGGGCAAGAAATGCCGATTGTCACAATTGTCGCACTTGGTTAGCAATCGGGTCGGGGAATTTGGGGGAGTGTTTTTCCAGAATGAATTATGCTGCAAACACGGTGCGCCTTGGCGCGCTGATGGGTTTCTGTTCGCTGTCGGCTATCGCCCATGCTGAGCCGGATGCGCTGGCCAAGGCCTTTGGCGCGCGCGAGACGGTGATTTCCGCCAGCCTGTCGCCCGATGGGCAGAAGATCGCGCTGGTCGCGGCGGGGAGTGGGCGAACGACCCGAACCTACGTGATCAACGCGCAGGAGGGGGCCGAACCCAAGGTCGTTGCCGGCGCCAGCGGCCAGCCGGAATATCTCCATAATTGTGATTGGGTTTCCAACGATCGGCTGGCTTGCAGGATTGGCGGGCAAAGCCGGGTCGGTGACGATGTCTATGGCTTCAGCAGTCTGTTCGCCGTCGATGCCGCTGGCGGCAATATCCGATCGCTCAGCAAGCGTCATGGCGAGAATGCGCTTGGCTTCGATCTGCGCGGCGGTTCGATCATCGACCTGACGGCAGGCGAGGATGGGGCGGTGTTGATGACCCGATCCTATGTGCCCGAGGCCAAGATCGGTAGCCTGATCGACCAGAAATTGCAGGGTCTGGGCGTTGACCGCGTCGATACGCGCAGTGGTGCTGCCAAGCGGATCGAGCAGCCGCAAGCCATGGCGGTCGAATATATATCGGACGGCCGAGGCACGGTGCGCGTCATGGGGCTGCAGGAGAATAAGGGGTCAGGCTATGCCAAGGGCACGATCCGTTATCTCTATCGCCCCATGGGGAAGAATGGCTGGAGCGATCTAGGCATCTATGACACGCGAAACCATAGCGGTTTCAACCCCTATGCCGTCGATGTCGAGAAGAATATCGTCTATGGTTTCGAGCAGGTCGAAGGGCGTTCGGCTTTGGTCAGCATCGCGCTGGATGCGGGCCTTCAGAAGACCGTTGTCTATTCTCATCCCAAGGTCGACGTGAACCGGTTGATTCAAGTGGGGCGCGAACGGCGTGTCGTGGGGGTCGGCTATAGCGAGGACTATAGCGAGGTCGTCTATTTCGACGAGCAAGTGAAGGCGCTGGTCGCGTCGCTTAGCAAGGCGCTGGGCGGCAAGGCCGTCTATATTGGCGACATGAGCCAGGATCGGCAGCGCGTTCTGGTCTGGGCCGGCAGCGATACCGATCCGGGCCAATATTATCTGTTCGATCGCGCCGCCAAGAAATTGTCGCCGATGATGCCCGATCGCCCGGAACTGGCAGGGCAGACGCTCGCTAAAATGCAGTCGATTTCTTACAAGGCCTCGGATGGTACGGTCATCCCCGCCTATCTGACCCTGCCGCCGGGCAAGGATAGCGCGAAAGGGCTGCCGGCGATCGTGATGCCGCATGGCGGGCCGGAATCGCGCGACGAATGGGGCTTCGACTGGCTCTCGCAATATTATGCCGCGCGGGGCTTTGCCGTGATCCAGCCGCAGTTTCGCGGGTCGGCTGGTTTCGGCGAGCAATGGCTGATGCAAAACGGCTATCGTTCCTGGCGGACGGCGATCGGCGATATCGTCGATGCGGGGCGTTGGCTGGTGGCGGAGGGGGGCACCGATCCCGCGAAGCTGACCATCGCGGGCTGGTCTTATGGCGGCTATGCGGCGCTTCAGGCGCAGGCGATCGATCCCCAATTGTTCAAGGCGGTGGTGGCGATCGCACCGGTGACCGACTTTGCCGATCGTATCCGCCGGTCGCAATATAATGCTGATTATCTGTTGCAGCAGCAGCGCATGGGTACCGGCAACGACGCGGCAGATGCATCGCCGGTCAACCATGCCGCCGAATTCCGTGCGCCGGTGCTGATGTTCCACGGGACCGATGACGGCAATGTTGACATCAGCCAGGCGCGTGCGATGCAGTCCAAGCTTGAAGGTGCGGGCAAGCGCAGCCGGCTGGTCGTCTATGACGGGCTGGCCCACAGCCTGAACGATAGCGCTGCGCGGGCCGACATGCTCCAGCAGAGTGCAGACTTCCTGCTGCAGGCAGGAAAATAGGAAAAGGAAAGGGGGAGGCAGCGGCCTCCCCCTTTTTTGACCTTCCGTCATGAGGCCAAAGAAAAAGGGCGGTCCCTTACGGGGCCGCCCTTCTCCATATTCTGTCCGGAAGGACCGATTAGCGCGAATAGAATTCGACGACCAGATTCGGTTCCATCTTCACCGGGTAGGGCACTTCGTCCAGCGTCGGAACGCGGACATAGGTGACCTTGGTGGCGCCGTCGGGGGCGACATAGTCGGGGATGTCACGCTCGGGCAGGCTCTGCGCTTCGAGAACCAGCGCCATTTCCTGCGCCTTCTTTCCCAGGGTGATTTCGTCGCCCGGCTTCACCAGACGCGAGGCGATGTTGCACTTCACGCCGTTCACATAGATGTGGCCGTGCGAAACGATCTGGCGCGCCGAGAAGATGGTCGGCGCGAACTTGGCGCGGTACACAACGGCGTCCAGGCGGCGCTCCAGCAGACCGATCAGGTTCTGGCCGGTGTCGCCCTTCATGCGGCTGGCTTCGAAATAGTTCTTCTTGAACTGCTTCTCGGTGATGTCGCCGTAATAGCCCTTCAGCTTCTGCTTGGCGCGCAGCTGGATGCCGTAGTCCGACATCTTGCCCTTGCGGCGCTGGCCGTGCTGACCAGGGCCATATTCGCGCTTGTTGACCGGGCTCTTCGGGCGACCCCAGATGTTCTCGCCCATGCGACGGTCGAGCTTGTACTTGGCGCTAGAGCGCTTCGACATACCTAATTCCTTACAACTGCATACTACGTTATCCGCCCTCCGGATCCGATGAACCGAGGTCCGCAGCAAGCGGAGGACGAAGGCTTCCCGGTCATCGCCTGTTTCCATATTTCAGGGACAGGGCCGCCGCTTCACCGGGATGCGGGGCCAATCGCGAAGGCGCGCCTATGGAGAAGGTCGGTTCTTATGTCAAGCGCAGACTCTGGCCTCGACAGCCGGCGGAGCGCGGCCTAATCCGGCGGCCATGAAGCCCGAAGACTATACCAGCATGACCGAGGTGCGCGCCGGTGTCGACGCCCTCGACCGCCAGCTCGTCGCCCTGCTTGAGCAGCGTTTCGCCCATATGCGCGCCGCCGCCCGCATCAAGCCGGATCGTAGCGCCGTCCGCGACGAGGCGCGCAAGCGCCAGGTGATCGACAATGCCCGCGCGGAGGCCGAGCGGCTGGGCGCGCCCGGCGACCTGATCGCGGACCTGTGGGAGCAGCTGGTCGAAGCCTCGATCGCCTATGAAATGGCCGAGTATGACCGCACGCGGGGTTAACGCTCGCGCGGCCGGTTGAGGTGTGACAGCACGCCGCGGAGCGTGCGCACCTCCAGATGGTTCCAGCCCGGCTTGGTCAGCAGGTTGCGCAGCGTCAGCTTGGTCGCGGGCGCGCGGTCGGGCGGGAAGAAATAGCCGACCTTTTCCAGCAGCGTGTTGAGCTGCAGGATCATGCCTTCCAATTCCTCCTGCGGTGCAGGCTCGCCCAGCTCGGTGACAGTCGGCTGCGCTAGATTGGCCTGCTTGGACCATTCATAGGCGCACAGGATCACCGCCTGGGCGAGGTTCAGCGAGCCGAATTCCGGATTGATCGGCACGGTCAGGATCTTGCGGGCGAGCGCGACATCCTCGGTCTCCAGCCCCGAGCGTTCCGGCCCGAACACATAGGCGCAGCGGCCCTGTGCGGCATGGATTTCCTGTGCCGCCTCCTCCGGCGTGACGACCGGCTTGGTGACGCCGCGCTTGCGCACGGTGGTGGCATAGACATGGGCGCAGTCGGCGACCGCATCGGCCAGCGTCTCATAGACCTGCGCCTTGTCCAGGATGAAGTCCGCGCCAGCCGCCGCCGGACCGGCATCGGGATTGGGCCAGCCGTCGCGCGGGGAGACAAGCCGCATCTCGGTCAGCCCGAAATTCAGCATCGCCCGCGCCGCCTTGCCGATATTCTCGCCCAATTGCGGGCGGACCAGGACGATGACGGGGGGGAGGGGGGAGATTTCGTTATTCATGGAACCAATTTTCTCGTCGGCCTCCACTTCCGTTCGCCCTGAGCGAAGTCGAAGGGCGTCACTGAGCGAAGGCGAAGTGGGTGAGACGGAAGCTGCCTTGAGCTTCTGCCAGTCTTCCGCGATCAAGGCTTCCTTCTTCTTGCGTGACCAGCCCTTGATCTGCAACTCGCTGGCCAGCGCCTCGGCGCGGGTCGGGAATTCGGCGGACCACATCAGTTCGACCGGCAGCCGTTCCGATGTGTAGCCCTTGATGATGCCCGCTTGATGGGCGGCGAAGCGGGCGTCCAGATCGTCGGTGTGGCCTGTATAATAGGAGCCGTCGGCGCATCGCAGGATATAGCAATAGAACGCCATGCGGTTTCCTCGCCCTCGCTTCGCTCGGTTGGGGCCTTCGACTTCGCTCAGGCCGAACGGAAGATTATAGCGCCTTCCGTCTCACTCACTCCCGACCTCCTTCACGGTGCTCGCGAAATCCTCGAAGTCGCGGGCGTCGGTGAAGTCCTTGTAGACGCTGGCGAAGCGGATATAGGCGACGCTGTCGAGGCGTTTCAGCCCCTCCATCACCATCTCGCCGATCGATCGCGCCGGGATCTCGCTCTCGCCGCTGGTTTCCAGCTGGCGCTGGATGCCCGAAATCAGCTTCTCGATCCGGCTCGGGTCGATCGGCCGCTTGCGGCAGGCGATGCCGATGGAGCGGGCCAGCTTGTCGCGCTCGAACGCTTCCTTGCGGCCTTCGCTCTTCACCACCCAGATGTCGCGCAACTGAATGCGCTCGAAGGTGGTGAAGCGCGCGCCGCAGGCTTCGCACTGCCGGCGACGGCGAATGGCATTGCCATCCTCCGTCGGCCGGCTGTCCTTCACCTGGCTGTCCTCATGGGCGCAGAAAGGGCAGCGCAAGCGGGCTTACCCCTGATAGATGGGGAAGCGGGCGCAGAGCGCGGCGACACGCTCGCGGACGCTGGCTTCGACGGCGGCATCGCCATGTTCGCCATTGTCGCGCAGCCCTTCCAGAACGTCGGCGATCATGTCACCGATATCCTCGAACTCGGCGACGCCGAAGCCGCGGGTGGTGCCGGCCGGCGAGCCGACGCGGATGCCGCTGGTCTTGGTCGGCGGCAGCGGGTCGCCCGGCACGCCATTCTTGTTGCAGGTGATGAAGCTGCGCTCCAGCGCCTCGTCCGCATCCTTGCCCGAAATGCCATAGGGGCGCAGGTCGATGAGGGCGAGGTGGGTGTCGGTGCCGCCCGAGACCACGGCGAGGCCGCGCTGCTCCAGCTTGCCGGCCAGTGCCTTCGCATTGGTGACGATCGCCTGGGCATAGGTCTTGAATTCGGGCTGCAGCGCTTCGCCGAAAGCGACCGCCTTGGCGGCGATAACATGCATCAACGGGCCACCCTGAAGGCCGGGGAAGATCGCCGAATTGATCTTCTTCGCGATCGCCTCGTCATCGGTCATGATCATGCCGCCACGCGGGCCGCGCAGCGTCTTGTGCGTGGTGGTGGTCACGACATGGGCATGGCCGAAGGGCGAGGGATGGGCGCCACCGGCGACCAGGCCGGCGAAATGGGCCATGTCGACCATGAACAGCGCGCCGACCTTGTCCGCGATCGCGCGGAAGCGGGCGAAGTCGATCTGACGCGGATAGGCGCTGCCGCCGGCGATGATCAGCTTGGGCTGGCATTCGATCGCCTGACGCTCGACATCGTCATAGTCGATCAGATGGGTGTCTTCGCGCACGCCATATTGCACGGCGTTGAACCACTTGCCCGACATGCTGGGCTTGGAACCGTGGGTCAGGTGACCACCGGCGTCGAGCGACAGGCCCATGATGGTTTCGCCGGGCTTGACCAGCGCCAGCATCACGCCGCCATTGGCCTGCGCGCCCGAATGGGGCTGGACGTTCGCGAACTGGCAGCCGAACAATTCCTTCGCGCGGTCGATGGCAAGTTGTTCCACCACGTCCGACGGGGCGCAGCCCTGATAATAGCGCTTGCCCGGATAGCCTTCGGCATATTTGTTGGTGAAGACGCTGCCCTGCGCTTCGAGCACGGCCTGCGACACGATATTTTCCGACGCGATCAGCTCGATCTGGGTCTGCTCACGCATCAGTTCCTGGGCAACGCCGGCGAACACGGCCGGATCGGCAGCGGCCAGGCCTGCGGTGAAATAGCCTTCCGAACGAATGTCCGACAGGTTGGGCTGGGTGAGGGTTTCGGTGCTCATCTCAAGTCCTTTCAGAGCGCGGGCTGGGACAGTTTCTCGACGCGGCCGGCATGGCGGCCACCGCCGAACTCGGTGGTGAGGAAGGCGGTGACGCAGGCCTTGGCCATGTCGATGCCGGTCAGGCGGGCACCCATGGCCAGGACGTTGGCGTCATTATGCTCGCGCGACAGCGCTGCCGACAACGGTTCGCCTACCAGGGCGCAGCGGCAGGCCGGGTTGCGATTGACGGCGATCGAGATGCCGATGCCCGAACCGCAGAGCGCGATGCCGCGTTCCGCTTCGCCCGATGCGACGGCGGTCGCGAGCTTGTAACCAAAATCGGGATAATCGACGCGGTCGGCGGTGGCCGGGCCGAGGTCGGCGACCTCATGGCCCTCGTCGCGCAACCATAGCGCAAGTTCGGCCTTCAGGTCGACGGCGGCATGATCGGAAGCGATGGCGATTTTCATGGGTGCGTTCCCCTGCGGCTTGGGGTGATTCGTTTCTGCGCGCCTCATAGGGGCATGGGCCGCCAATTGCCACAGTCCAGCTAGGCGCCTATGGACTGGCCCATGGCGGGCATGATCCTTTCGATATTGATGCTGGCGGGTATCCTGCTGACCGGCGGGGGAATTTACGCGATCGTGAAGCGGGGCGACCGCAAGCGCGGGGTGCTGATGATCGTCGCGGGGCTGGTGATGTTCGGCAATGTCGCGATCAGCGCGATACCGATGCCGCCACCGCAGCAGGCGCGCTGAGCGGCGGGCAGCAAGAAGGGCGCAACCTTGCGGTCGCGCCCTGTGCTTGTTTCGGGTGGCCGGATCAGGCGGCGTCGCGATCCTTGTTGATGTCGACCAGATGGCCGCCATTCACGACGATCTTCTTGGGCTTCATCGCTTCGGGCACTTCGCGCACCAGTTCGATCACCAGCAAGCCGTCGGCCAGGTCCGCCTTTTCGACGCGGACGAAGTCGGCCAGTTCGAAGCGGCGTTCGAAGCTGCGATTGGCGATGCCGACATGCAGGAACTTGGAACGGTCGGCGTTGGTCTCATCCTTGCGGCCGATCACCTGGAGCAGGTTCTGCTGGGCGGTGATGTCGATTTCCTCGGGACGGAAGCCGGCGACGGCCAGGGTCACGCGATAGCGGTCCTCGGCCAGGCGTTCGATGTTGAAGGGCGGGTAATTGTCGCCCTGCGCCAGACGGGCATTATTCTCGATCAGGTCGAACAGACGATCGAAGCCGACGGTCGAGCGGCGATAGGGGGTAAGGTCGAAACCACGCATGCTCATAATCTCCAACAGAGCAAAATGATCCTGCCGGACCCGGTCTTCGGCGTCCGGCCTATGCTTGCGCCCGGCCCCATGTGGCGGCCGGACGGGATTGATATGGTTGGCTCTTTGCGTTGTTCAAGAGGGGGCAGGGGCGAAGCATCGTGCCGTCTGTCCTACAGCGCCCGCGGGCGATAGACTGGCGAGAAGAGGGCGCGGAAAATGGACGGAAGCGTAACAAAATTTCCGTCTTGAATCTGAAAATGCCAAGATGTGCGGGAAATGTGCGAAGTTAAGCGGGAAGGATGCTCAAGAGTCGCCGAACAAAAAAGTGCCCGGACCGCTTTCGCGATCCGGGCACTTAATGGACGATTGCTCGTCTCCCCCTTGGCCTGCCTCTACCGACTTCTCAGCCCCCTAAGCTTGAAGTGGGAAGCAGTATCCCTGAACCACGGCCTTTTGCCTGTGCCTCGGGAGCCTTGCTATGACTGGCGCAGCCTGCTGTCACGGGCAAAATCCGGGCTCTGTGATTTTCTGTATCGGCCTGTGTCCCGCGTGCAACAATTCCGCAATCCTTGCCGTTAAGGCTCAGCCTGCTAGACCGGCCGCATCACTACCAGAAGGGCCATTCGCGCCACCATGATTCTATCCCGCTACGAACGCATGATCGCCAAGCGCTATTTGCTGCCGGGCAAGGGGGAAGGCTTCATCTTCCTCGTCGCCGGCATCAGCCTGGCCGCGGTCATGCTCGGAGTCGCCGCGCTCATCATCGTCATGAGCGTCATGAACGGGTTCCGCGCGGAGCTGTTCGACAAGATTGTCGGCCTCAACGGTCATGCCGTGGTGCAGGGCTATGGCGGGCGCCTGCCCGACTGGCGCGATGTGCTGAAGGAAGCGAAGGCGACGCCGGGCGTCACCAGCGCGACCCCGCTGATCGAGCAACCCCTACTTGGTCTTTATCAGGGGCGGGTCGAGGGCGTGCTGGTGCGTGGCATGACCGTGCCCGACATTCGCAGCAACACGACGCTCAAGGGCAAGGTGGTGGCCGGCGATCTCAATGCGCTGACCGCCAATAGCGAGAAGGTCGGCATTGGTGTCCGCTTGGCGGAAAATCTGGGCATCCAGGTCGGCGACCATATCAGCATCATGAACCCGGCTGGCCGCGCGACCCCGTTCGGCACGATGCCGCGCCAGATATCCTATCAGGTGGCGGCGATCTTCGAGGTTGGCGTCTATGATTATGACAAGGCCTTCGTGGTCATGCCGATCGAGGATGCGCAGACGCTGCTGCTGCTGGGCGATGTCGTCAGCATGATCGAGGTCGAGACCGTCAATGCCGACAAGGTCGGGTCGATCCTGGAGCCGCTGGCGGCCAAGGTCGCCGGTCGCGCCGTGGTGCAGGACTGGCGCCAGATGAACGCCAGCCTGTTCGAGGCGCTGGCGGTCGAGCGTGTGGCGATGTTCGTCGTGCTGTCGATCATCGTGCTGGTCGCGGTGTTCAATATCCTCTCCTCGCTGATCATGCTGGTGCGCGCCAAGACGCGCGACATCGCGATCCTGCGCACCATGGGCGCGAGCCGGAGCGGGCTGGTGAAGATCTTCATGACGGTGGGCGTGACCATCGGCACGCTAGGCATGGTCGCCGGCATGGCGCTGGGCTTCACCTTCCTCTTCTTCCGTCAGAGCGTGGTGAATGTGATCCAGTTCGTGACCGGGCAGAATCTGTGGGATCCCTCGATCCGCTTCCTGACCGAATTGCCGTCCAAGCCCGATCCGGTCGAGATCGTGATCATCTGTCTGATGGCGCTGGTCTTCAGCTTCCTCGCCACCCTCTATCCGGCCTTCAAGGCTGCCAATACCGATCCTGTCCAGGTGCTGCGCTATGAATGATGTCCTCAAGGTCAGCGGCCTGTCCCGCAGCTTCACCCAGGGCGGGGTCACGATCGACGTGCTGCGCGGCGTCGACCTGACGGTCGGGCCGGGCGAGATCGTTGCGCTGCTCGGCCCCTCGGGCTCTGGCAAGTCGACGCTGTTGCAGGCGGTCGGCTTGCTGGAAGGCGGGTTCGACGGATCGATCCGCATCGCTGGCGAGGAAGCGGCGAAGCTGGACAATGACGGGCGAACCCGCCTGCGCCGCGATGCGCTGGGCTTCGTCTATCAATTCCACCACCTGTTGCCCGATTTCAACGCGACCGAGAATGTCGTGCTGCCGCAGGTGATCAAGGACGCGACCATGGACGCGGCGCGGACCCGCGCGGAATCGCTGCTGACGGCGCTGGGGCTGGGCCATCGGCTCGACCATCGGCCGAGCCAGTTGTCGGGCGGCGAGCAGCAGCGCGTCGCGGTCGCCCGCGCGCTGGCCAATCGCCCGGCGCTGGTGCTGGCGGACGAGCCGACCGGCAATCTGGACGAGCGCACCGCCGACGTGGTGCTGGCCGAATTCCTGCGCCTGGTGCGCGGCGAAGGATCGGCGGCTCTGGTCGCCACCCATAATGAGCGGCTGGCGGAAAAGATGGATCGGGTGGTCCGCCTGCACGAAGGGCGGCTGGAAGAGGCGTCAGCCCGGTAACAGCCCCTCGCGCGCGGTCGCGACCTTGATCTGGTCGCGGCCCTCGCCCTTGGCGCGCAGCAGCGCGGCATCGGCGGTGGTGACCAGTCGAACGGCGGCGCCATGGTCGGGCCAGGCGGCGAGGCCAAAGGAGGCGGTGATCGGCCCCAGTTCCTGACCGCGATGCTCGACCCGCAGGTCGCGGATGCGCTGCTGAATCTGGGCGGACCGGGCGAGCGCCTGCTCCAGCGTGAAGCCGGGCATCAGGAGGACAAATTCCTCGCCGCCCAGGCGGAAGGCAAAGCCCTGTTCGCGCAGCGAGTCGCCCAGCACCGCGCCGACCGCGCGCAGCACCGCATCGCCGGCATCATGGCCATAGCTGTCGTTGAACCGCTTGAAATGGTCGATGTCGACCATCAGGCAGGCGAGCGGGGCATGGTTGCGTTCCGCCTCGTCCACCAGCGCCTCGAACATGGCGTCGAAATGGCGGCGGTTGGGCAGGCCGGTCAGCGCATCGGCCATCGCCATTTCGCGCAGCGCGTCGCGCAGGCGCAGATTGGCGAGCGCCAGGCCGATATTCTCCGCCAGCATCTCCAGATATTTTTCGGCCCGGTCGAGATGTTCGGCGTCCATCTCGCGGGTCTGTTCGAAATAGAGCAGACCGATGCTTTCCCCCTGTGCCGCCAGCGGGATGCAGATGGTCGGGACGGCGGTTTCGCCTTCCAGATGCTCGCAGGCAATATCGACCATCCCGCCGCGCGGCTTGTGGACCTGGCCGCGTCGCAGCGCCCAGCAGGCCGAGGCCGGAAAGTCGTTGCGCGACTGCTTGGGGTCGAGCCAGTCGCAGGCCTGCAGCATCATGTTGCGGCGAATGTCGTGGATATAGAGGCGGCCGGGGAAATCGGGCGTGATTTCCGGGGTGAAGCGGCGCACCACCTCGACCAGATCGGCGGTGCTGTCGCAGCCCTGCAGGCGCTGGGTCATCCGCGACAGCAGGTCGCGCATGGTGCGATCGACATCTCGCTCCTGCTCCAGTCGCTGCCGCTCCAGCCCATTTTCACGGAAAATACGGATCGCCTGCGCCATGTCGCCAATCTCGTCCACCTGCGGGAAGTCGGGCGGGATCGCGGCGAAATCCTGCGCGGCAAGGCGGGTGACGACGTCGCTCAGCCGCACGACGGGATGCAGGATGCGCTGTTTCAGCACGAAATAGAGGACGCACAGGAACAGCAGGGCGGTGACGCCCAGCATGATTTCCGACATGGTCCGCCACTGGCGCGCGCTATCGGTCGCGCCCTGCACCGCCGTGTCGGTGCGATGGTCCAGCATATATTGGAAGCGGCCGACCTGCGCTGCCACCCGGTCCAGTTCGCGGCCATATTCGTCGCCGAAGAGGATGGTGCGGGCGGTCTTGTCATCGCCCGCCTGCGCCGCCTTGATCGCGACATCCTGCTCGTCGGAGAGGGCATCGGACCACTGGATCGCCTGCCGCAGCGCGTTCAGCTCATTTTCGTTGGCGCCGGCGTCCTTGAGATGCTGGATGCGATCCTCGACGGAACGCAGCGCTTCCTTCTCGCGCCGATAGACGACCAGATGGCTGGGATCGCCCGAAATCACATAGCCGCGCGCCTGTTCGGTCAGGCGATAGACATCCTCCTCCAGGGTGGAGGTCAGTTGGTCGAAGCTGGCGCGCTGGGCGACGGCGGCGCGCTCGCGCTGTTCCGCGCCGGACGCGAACAGCATCGTCGTGCCCGACGCCAAAGTGAGCAGGACGGTGGCCCCATAGGCCCAGTTGGTGATCGTGGATAAACGCATGGTGGCGCCTAACCTAGGCCCGATAACTTGGCAATTCGTTACGCGGGCGACCTCATGACATTGCCTATTTTGCGGCGAGCGCGCTCAGTCGGTCGAGATCGAGCGCGTTCACCGCGGCCTTGAGCTCCCCGATATCGGCGACGGTGCCCTCCGCCTCGACCATGAAGCGGTCGGCCAGCGTAGTGGCATATTTGCCGTGGCGGCTGTCCTTGTCCCATTCCTCGGTGACGATGCGGCCGTCGATCGTCTGGGTGCGCTCATAGCCGCTGGCGGTCTGGCGGTTCGACTGGACATTGAGCGCCGCGCCGATCCCGGCAAAGGCGCCGGCCACGGCGATGTCGTTTACCTCCAGCTCGATCTCGTCGTCGCCGGCACGGTAGCGGGCGGAGGCATGGGCACCGGCAGACATGCCGCTGCTCTCTATCTCGGTGCGGGTGAAGCGGCCGATCTTCTCGGGCAGCAGCGCCTGCAGCACATCGGGCGCGATCGCGGCGGAACGGCCATTCTTAGTCGCTTCCTCCATCCGCTTGGCGGCCTGTTCCATCTGCTTGCTGGCGGCGTCCATCTTGTCGACGTCGATCTTGCCGATGCCCGGCACGGTGATCTCACCGCCCACCTCATCCGGCCCGGCATGGCCACCCGGCAGGCCGCTGAACGGCATGGCGAGCAGGCTGGCGAGGATGAAGAGCAGCGCGCCCGCGACCATGGTGACGATGGTGTAGGGCAGCGCCTTCTGCTCTGGCACCTTCATCAGGCGCGGCAGGCCGAGATAGAGGAGATAGAGGCTGTAAAGTCCGAGCAGGCCGAGCATGGTGAGGCCGGGTATCAGCGAGAAGATGCCGGCCAGCCAGCCAGCGGTCGCCGAATAGGCAGAAATCTTGAAAGCCTTCAGCTTGTCACGCTGGCCGCCGAAGCTGGGGGCGAGGAAGTTGATGATGATCGCCAGCACGGCCAGGCCGATCAGCGACAGGACATAATGGGCGATGGCCATGCCGATCGCGCCGATCAGCGGCGGGCGCCATGTGATGCCGAACAGGCCATGGCCAAAGACCTGTCCGCCGATCAGGGTCGCGAGCGGCGGGATCGCCGCCAGGATCATGGCATAGCCGGTATAGATGCTGCCGATGCTCGCCGGTTCGGCCTCGATCAGCGGCCATTCGTCCCTGGGGCGCAGGATGATCGCCTTGGCCCGATCGGCGATGCCGGGCGGGGTGGAAACCGGGTTGCTGTCCGACATGACCGTGCTCCCTGTTCTCTGGCCTATCCTCTGGCCCGTTCTTTGGGCGCGATAGGATCAGCAAGCGCGGCCCTTGGCAAGCGACAAGTGGTGATCTTGTCCACAGCTTTTCGCCGGGCGGGACTGGCGCGCGGGCGCGGGCGTCGTTAGATTGCCGCGATGTCTCATTCCGCCTTCGTACCGCTGCGCATCTTTTCGTCCTTCACCATGCTCGAAGGGGCGATCGACCCCAAGAAGATCGCCAAGCAGGCCAAGGTCCTGGGTTTTCCGGCGGCGGCGATCACCGATCGCAACGGCCTTTATGGTTCGATGGCCTTTTCCGATGGCTGCAAGGGCGAGGGCGTGCAGCCGATCGTCGGCGCCATGCTGGGCGTCGTGCGGCCGGGTCGGCCATCCAACGCGCCGGCGGTGCATGACTGGATCGCCCTCTATGCGCAGGATGCGGGCGGCTATGACAATATCTGCGCGCTGGTGTCGATGGCGCATCTCGACCGGCCGCTGGAGGAAGTGCCGCATGTCACGCTCGACATGCTGGAGGGGCGGACCGATGGCGTGATCGCGCTGACCGCCGGCGGGGAGGGGGCGATCGCGCGCCTGTTCGCGGAGGATCAGCCCGACGCCGCGCTTGCCTATGCCGACCGGTTGCAGGCACTGTTCCCCGACCGGCTCTATGTCGAGATTTGCCGCCGGCTCGACCCGGTAGAGGGCAAGGCGGAGCCGCAGCTGCTCGACCTGGCCTATGACCGCAATCTGCCGCTGGTCGCGACCAACCCGACCTGCTTTGCCGAGCCGGAATTTCATGCGGCCCATGACGTGATGCTGTGCATTGCCGACGGCGCCTATGTCGAGACGCCCGACCGTCGCACCAGCTCGCCCGACGCCTGGATGAAGCCGGCGGCGGAGATGAAGCGGCTGTTCGAGGATCTGCCCGAGGCGCTGGCCAACACGCTGGTCGTGGCGCAACGCTGCGCGGTGATGGCGCCCAAGCGCAAGCCGATCCTGCCCAGTCTGGCCGGCGATATCGAGGGCGAGGGCATCATGCTGCGCGATCAGTCGATCGCGGGGCTGGAGGCCCGGCTGGAAAAGGCCGGGATCATCGCGGACGAGGCGCGCCAGCCCTATTTCGAGCGGTTGAAGTTCGAAATGGACATCATCATCCAGATGGGCTTCCCCGGCTACTTCCTGATCGTGGCCGACTTCATCAAATGGGCCAAGGATCATGATATTCCGGTGGGGCCGGGCCGTGGTTCGGGTGCCGGTTCGCTGGTCGCCTGGGCGCTGACCATCACCGATCTCGATCCGTTGCAACTGGGCCTGCTGTTCGAGCGCTTCCTGAACCCGGAACGCGTCTCCATGCCCGACTTCGATATCGACTTCTGCGAAACACGGCGCGGCGAGGTGATCCGCTACGTGCAGCAGAAATATGGCAGCGACCATGTCGCCCAGATCATCACCTTCGGTAAATTGAAGGCCCGCGCCGTGCTGAAGGATACCGGCCGCGTGATGCAGATGAGCTATGGCCAGGTCGATCGCCTTGCCAAGCTGGTGCCCAACCATCCGACCGATCCCTGGACGCTGGAGCGATCGCTGAACGGCGTTGCCGAGTTCAAGGCGGAATATGACAATGACAATCAGGTCAAGCGCCTGATCGACTATGCGATGAAGCTGGAAGGCTTCCCGCGCCACAGCTCCACCCACGCGGCCGGCGTGGTGATCGGCGACCGGCCGCTGAGCCAGCTGGTGCCGCTCTATCGCGATCCGCGATCCGACATGCCGGTGACCCAGTTCGACATGAAGTTCGTCGAGGGTGCGGGCTTGGTGAAGTTCGACTTTCTCGGCCTCAAGACGCTGTCTGTGCTGCAAAAGGCGGTGCAGCTGCTCAAGGGGCGCGGGGTCACGGTCGATCTCGACACGCTCGCCTGGGACGATGCCAAAGTCTATGAACTGCTCCAGCGCGGCGACACGGTTGGCGTGTTCCAGCTGGAATCCGAAGGCATGCGCAAGACGCTGGCCGCCGTGCGTCCGACCAATTTCGGCGACATCATCGCGCTGGTGTCGCTCTATCGTCCCGGCCCGATGGACAATATCCCGATGTTCGGGCGCCGCAAGAACGGCCAGGAAGAGATTGAATATCCGCACATCCTGCTGAAGCCGATCCTCGAAGAAACCTATGGCATCTTCGTCTATCAGGAACAGGTGATGCAGGCCGCGCAGATCCTGGCCGGCTACTCGCTTGGCGACGCCGACCTTCTGCGCCGCGCCATGGGCAAGAAGATCAAGGCGGAAATGGACGCCCAGCGCCTGCGCTTCGTCGAGGGCTGCGCCAAGAGCGACATCAAGCCGGCCAAGGCCAACGAGCTGTTCGACTTGATCGACAAGTTCGCCGGCTATGGCTTCAACAAGTCGCACGCCGCCGCCTATGCGCTGCTCGCCTATCAGACCGCCTGGCTCAAGGCCCATTATCCGGCGGAATTCTATGCCGGGTCGATGGCCTTCGATATTCATCTGACCGAAAAGCTGACCGTCTTCGTCGACGATATGCGGCGCATGGGCATGACCTGCCTGCCGCCCGACCTCAACCAGAGCGAGGCGGATTTTACCGTCGAGGCGGTGCCGTTCGAGGGTGATGATCCGCGCCTGGGCTTCGCCGTGCGCTATGCGCTGGGTGGCCTGAAAGGGGTGGGCGAGAAGGCGATGGAGCAGTTGGTCGCCGAGCGCGCAGCCAGCGGCCCGTTCAAGACTTTGGACGATCTGGCCGACCGGATCGAACCGCGCCTGCTCAACCGGCGCCAGCTCGAAAGCCTGGCGGCGGCCGGTGCGTTCGACACCATCCATGCCGACCGGGCCGGGGTGCATGCGGCGGCCGAAACCCTGCTGAGCGTCGCGGCAAGCGCGGCGCAAGCGCGCGAAAGCGGGCAGGGCGGCCTGTTCGGCGATGTCGAGACGACGCATGAAGACGTCCGTATCCCGCCGCATCAGGCCTGGACCGTGTCGGACCGGATGGCGCAGGAAAAGGAGGCGTTCGGCTTCTATTTCTCGGCCCATCCGGTCGACCGTTTCCGCCATCTGGCCGATGCGCGCGGCGCGAAAAGCTATGGCGAAATCTGTTCCCAGCCAATGGGCATGCCCAATGCCGAAGGGCGGGTGATGGGCATCATGGCGGCGATGGTCGAGGATGTGCGCTGGCGCGAGACGCGGCGGGGCGCGCGCTATGCCAACGCCACCTTCTCGGACCAGAGCGGCCAGTTCCAGGCGAGCTGTTTCGACGAGGACGCCTGCAAGCAGATCGAGGAACTGGCGCGCGAGGGCGATTGCGCGCTGCTGCATGTCGAGCTGGATCGCCTGCCGGGCGAGGAAACGCCGCGTGTCACCGTGCGCCGGATGGAGCCGTTCCGCGAGATCGCCAACGTGTCGCGCATGGAACTGGTGCTGGACATCGAGATGGTCGAGGCCGTGGCCAAGCTGGCCGCGATCCTGTCCGGCAGCCGGGGCGGACGGTGCGAGGTGTTCGTGCGGGCGCCGATCGGCAATGGCAAGGCGGCCCGCGTCTTCCTGGGCGACGACTTCACGCTGGGCGCCGATCAGGTCGACGCAATCAGTGGCATTGCCGGGCTGACCGTCCATAATCTGGCGCGGATGGAGGCGAAGTCGGACGGCTATCGCACCCGCCATCGCCGATCGGCCATGCGGCTGGTCGGCTGACCCTGCCTGTTTTTCAGTCCGAGGAGAAATCCGTGTCCGAAGCGACCCTGGCCCTGGTCCATGCCTATTATGATGCCTTCAACCGACAGGATGCCGAGGGGATGCTGGCGCTGCTGGCCGACGATGTCCGGCACGAGCCGAGCCAGGGCGCTGCCCGCATCGGCAAGGCGGCCTTCGCCGATTTCCTGGCCCATATGAACATTTGCTATGCCGAGACGGTGATCGACCCGATCGTGCTGGCCAATGCCCAAGGGACGCGGGCTGCGGCCGAGTTCATGCTGGAAGGGCGCTATCTGGTGACTGACGAAGGGCTGCCGTCGGCCGCTGGCCAGACCTATCATCTGCGCGTCGGCGCCTTCTTCGACATCGTCGAGGGGCGCATCGCCCGCATTTCCAACCATTATAATCTGGCCGACTGGATCACGCAGGTCGAAAGGCGGTAAAGTTGCCGCCTGTCCTGTCGCCATCCCATCCTGAGGTATCCTTGACCCACATCCGCGTTGCTGCCGCCCAATATCCGATCGAGCAGGTGCAGAGCTTTGCCGCCTGGCAGGAAAAGCTGACCCGCTGGGTGGAGGAAGCCGCTGCGCTGGGCGCGACGCTGGCGATCTTCCCCGAATATGCGGCGATGGAGCTGGCCGGGATCGATCCCGAGCGGGCGGCCGACCTGACCGCCTCGCTCGACCTGGTGATGCAGTTTGGCGAAGCCTATGACCGCATCCATGCCGAGCTTGCAGTGCGGCTCGACATCATGATCCTGGCGGGCAGCCGGCCGGTGCGGGAAAGCGACGGCCGGATCGTCAACCGCGCCCGGCTCTTCTGCCCGGACGGCACCACCGGCCATCAGGACAAGATCATGATGACCCGGTTCGAACGCGAGCGCTGGGGCATCAGCGGCGGCGACAGCATCAACCTCATCCACACGCCGATCGGGCCGGTCGGCATCTCCATCTGCTATGACGTCGAATTTCCGATGATCGCGCGGGCGCAGGCGGAGGCCGGCGCCAAGCTGATCCTGACGCCATCGGCCACCGACACGATGCAGGGCTATTGGCGGGTGCGGATCGGCGCGCAGGCGCGGGCGATGGAAAATCAATGCTTCGTCGTCCAGTCGCCGAGCGTCGGCATGGCCCCCTGGCTGCCCTGCATGGACGAGAATTTCGGCGCGGCAGGGGCTTTTGGACCACCCGACGGCACAATGCCCGACGATGGCGTGATCGCGCTGGGGCAGGCGAACGGCCCGGCCTGGGTGGTGGCGGACATCGACCTGGCCATGGTCGACCAGTTGCGTGCGGATGGCACGGTGCTGCCCTTCCGCCACTGGCCCGAACAGCATGTGCCCTTCCACATCATCCAGAATGGCGCGGGATCGGACGTGATCGCGCAGATGGCCAGCGATGCCGCGCGCGACGATGCGCCGGCCACGCCGCAAATCGAAGATCAGGAGATTGCAGAATGACCGAGCCGGCGATCATCGTCGACCGCGTGACCAGTGATGCGCAGGGACTTGAGGTGCTGGCGACGCTGCGCATCCGCATCTTCCGCGAGTGGCCCTATCTTTATGAGGGCGATGCCGTGCATGAGGAGGAATATCTGCGCGCTTTCCTGGCGAGCGACAATGCGACGCTGGTGCGGGCGCGGATCGGCGAGGAGCCGGTCGGCATCGCCACCGCATCGCCGCTGGCTGGCCAGCCCGACAGTCTGGTCGCGCCGCTGGCGGCGGCCGGCGTCGATGTCGCGCGCAGCTTCTATTTCGGCGAATCCGTGCTGCTGCCGGCCTATCATGGCCGTGGCATCGGCCATCTCTTCTTCGACGCGCGCGAAGCGGCGGCACTGGACGCCGGCGCCGATTTTGCGATCTTCTGCGGCGTGGTGCGCCAAGAGGACGATCCGCGCCGCCCGGCCGATGCCCGCGACCTTGCCCCCTTCTGGCGCAAGCGCGGCTATGCGCCGATCGAGGGCGCGCTGTGCGACATGAGCTGGAAGGAAATTGGCGGCAGCGAAAAGATCAGCCACCCGATGCAATTCTGGATGCGGGCGCTGTAAGCCGCAAGGCATCATGCCATATCTGGCTCCGTCATCCTTCGCCGGGATGGGGCGTTGCGGGCTAGGCAGAGCGGCGCCGCTTGCCGGTCAGCAAAAAGGGCCGCCCCGGCGGGACGGCCCTTTCTCATGCTATGGGTCGCATGAAAGGATCAGCGTTGCTCGCGGCCCTGATCGTCGCGGCGCTCCTGCTGGCCGCCGCCCTGCTGGCGACGCTGTTCGTCCTGCTGGTTCTGCTGGTCTGGCTTGCCGGGCTGGCCACCCTGCTGACCGGGATTCTGGTTCTGATTAGCCATGTCATTCTCTCCTAGCGGGCACTGTAACCCGCCTGCGCTCAACCTGAGGCGGCGCTGCGATGTTCCGAAAAATCATGCTGATCGAAATCAAGTCGCCCACAAGTGACGGATAAGGTTCGGCATATTTCCTGATCTGGCCGGCAGGCATATCGTGCGGGCAAAGAAAAAGGGGCCGCCCTGCGGCAGCCCCTCCATGATCCCGATCGGGCCGGTCCTCAGCGGATCGGCGAATCCGGCGACAGGCGCATGTCGAGATAATTGTCGACCGACTTCATCAGCTGGTCCAGCTCATGCTCGAAGAAGTGGTTGGCTCCCTTGATCTCGTCATGATGGATGGTGATGCCCTTTTGGGTGCGCAGCTTGTCGACCAGCTTCTGCACCGCGCTGGCGGTCACCACTTCGTCCGCAGTGCCCTGGACGATGATGCCCGACGAGGGGCAGGGCGCCAGGAACGAGAAATCATACATATTGGCCGGCGGCGCGACCGAGATGAAGCCGCGGATTTCCGGGCGGCGCATCAGCAGCTGCATACCGATCCAGGCACCGAAGGAGAAGCCGGCGATCCAGGTGGTCTGCGCTTCGGGGTGGAAGCTCTGCACCCAGTCGAGCGCCGCTGCCGCATCGCTGAGTTCACCAATGCCATTGTCGAACGTGCCCTGGCTGCGGCCGACGCCGCGGAAGTTGAAGCGCAGCACGGCAAAGCCGCGCTTCACGAAGGTCTTGTAGAGTGCCTGGGTGATGCGGTCGTTCATCGTACCGCCGCCCTGCGGATGCGGGTGCAGGATCATGGCAACCGGCGCGCGCGGGCGGGGCGGGGGGCTGAAGCGGCCTTCGAGGCGACCTTCGGGTCCGGGGAAAATGACGTCGGGCATGGCACCTGTTATGGTCTGGGCTGCCATGGGGCAGCGGGGAAAGGGTCCGTGCGCGCGCCGGGGCTTGGCCATATGGCCTTCACGCTGGCGCCGCGCGGCAATCCGCCTATATAGATGCCGCCGCCATTTCCGCAATCAATGAGTAGTTCCGCTTGGCCGCCGACCGCCTTTATCTCGATCATGCCGCGACCACCCCGATGCTGCCGCAGGCGCAAGCCGCAATGGTCGCCGCGATGGCCGGCTGGGCCAATCCCTCCAGCCCGCACAGCGACGGGCGCGCGGCGCGGGCCATGCTGGAGGAAGCGCGGCGGCGCATCGCGGCGACGCTCGGATGGGATGGCCATGTCCTCTTCACTTCCGGCGCGAGCGAGGCGATCGCCATCGCGCTGACCCGCGCCAAGGCGGCGCGAATCGTCACCTCGCCGGTCGAGCATGATGCGGTGCTGCGCGTAACCAGGGCGGCGGAACGGCTGGCGGTGGACGGCGATGGCCGGGTGCTGCTGCCGGAACTGGCGCCGGGCAGTCTGGTCGCGATCCAGCATGTAAACAATGAGACGGGCGTGATCCAGCCGCTGGCGGACTTCCGGCGCGACGGGCTGCTGCTGTTTGCCGATTGTGCCCAGAGCGCGGGCAAGCTGGCGCTGCCCGACGCCGACATGATCGCGATCAGCGCGCACAAGTTTGGCGGACCGCCGGGGATCGGCGCGCTGCTGATTCGCGACCTGGCGCTGGTCGAACCGAGCGGCGGGCAGGAACAGGGCTATCGCGCCGGCACCGAAAATCTGCCGGCGATCATGGCGATGGCGGCGGCGCTGGAAGGGCGGGGCGACTGGATGCCGGTGGCGGCCGCGCTGCGGGCGCGACTGGACGCCGGGATCGAGGCGGCGGGCGGCCAGATCGTCGCGCGCGATGCGCCGCGCTTGGCGGCGATCGCCAGTTATCGCATGCCCGGCCTGTCGGCGCGGGCGCAGCTGATCCAATTCGACCTGGCTGGTATTTCCGTGTCGGCGGGCAGCGCCTGTTCGTCCGGATCGCTCAAGACCAGCCATGTGCTGGGCGCGATGGGCTGGGACGCGGCGGCGGCGGGCGAAGTGGTGCGGGTGAGTTTCGGCCCGCAGACCAGCGCGGGCGATGTCGATCGCTTCCTTGCCACATGGACCGCCATGGCGGAGCGGGCGGGCCGGTGATCTATCTCGACTATCAGGCGACGACGCCGCTGGCGCCCGAAGCCTTTGAGGCGATGGTGCCGCTGCTGCGCGACCAGTTCGCCAATCCGCACAGCGCGCATCGCGCCGGCCGCATGGTCGCGGCGCAGGTGGAACTGGCGCGCGATGCCATCGGTCAGTTGCTGCCCGGTGGCGGCAGGCTGCTCTTTACCTCCGGCGCGACCGAGGCGCTCAACATCGCGATCCAGGGCGCGCCGGCCGGCGGCATCGTCACCATCGCGACCGAACATGCCGCCGTGCTGGATACGGTGGCGGCGATGCGGCGGACGGGCCGGGCGGTGACGGTCCTGCCGGTGGATTGCGACGGGCTGGTCGATCTGGAGGCGGCGGTGCGGGCGATCGTGCCGGGGGTGGCGCTGGTCGTCGCGATGCTGGTCAATAACGAGATTGGCGTGATCCAGCCGGTCGGCGCGCTGGCGGAACTGGCCCATGGCGCGGGCGCGCTGTTCCTGTGCGACGCGGTGCAGGGCTATGGCCGGGTGCCGATCCCTGATCCGTGCGACATGGTGGCGATCAGCGCGCACAAGATCCACGGGCCCAAGGGGATCGGTGCGTTGTGGCTGCGCGATGGCGTGAAGATCGACCCGCTGATCCATGGCGGCGGGCAGGAAGGCGGGCTGCGGTCGGGCACTTTGTCGCCCGCTTTGTGCGCCGGATTTGGCGTGGCGGTGCGCCTGATGCGGGAGCAGGCGGAGGCCGACCGCGCACATGTGGCGGCGCTGTCTGCCCAGACGCGCGCGCTGTTCGCCGACTGGACGTTGAACGGCAGCGCGGATGCGCGTTATCCCGGCAATCTCAACATTCGTCGCGCCGGGATCGACGGCGCGCGATTGTTGTCCGATTGCCGCAATATCTCTTTTTCGCTCGGCAGCGCTTGCGCGAGCGGGTCCGGGCGGCCTAGCCATGTGCTGCGCGCTTTGGGTCTTTCAGACAGTCAGGCGCGCGGATCGGTGCGGATCGGCTTTGGCCGATACACGACACCGGCCGAACTGGAGGAGGCTGCGAAGGTGATTAACGGGGCGGCGACCGCACAAGCGGCGCCGTGAGCAGGGAGCGTCGCATAGCATGACCATGGTCACCTTCATCAGCGCCGACGGCGAAAATCGACAGCAAGTCGATGCGCCTGCCGGGTCCGTCCTGCTGGAGGTTGCACAGGCGGCGGGCCAGCCGCTGGAAGGAACATGCGAAGGGCAGATGGCCTGTTCGACCTGTCATGTCATCGTCGATGTCGCCGATTTCGACCGTCTGCCGCGCGCGAGCGAGGATGAGGAGGATATGCTGGACCTGGCCGCTGCGGCGACCCGCACCAGTCGCCTGGCCTGCCAGATCATCCTGTCCGAACAACTGGACGCGCTGACCGTCCGTATCCCCGGTGAATTCTATAATATGCAAGGTATGTGAGCCATGGTGCTGCGCAAATCCCTCTCGTTGGCAGCGCTGACCGCCTGTCTGGTCGTGACCATGCCGCTGTCGGCCGCGCCCAAGAAGAAGGCGCCGGCCAAGAAGGTTGAAGAGGCGCCGACCTTGCCGACGCTGCTGCCGCCCGCGCCACGCTATCTGGTGCCGCAATCGGCACTGACCTCCGTCCGCAATCCCAAGGAGATCGAGGAGGAAACCGGCGGGCGTATGGGGATCGCGCTGGTCGATCGCGATGGGGCGCTGATCCTGGGTTTCAACCGCGACGATCGCTTTGCCATGTGCTCGACCTTCAAGGCGCCACTGGCCGCCGCCGTGTTGATCGGCGCGCAGGGCGGCAAGTTCGGGCTGGAGGGGGAGATACCTTTCACCAAGGACGATATTCTCGATTACGCGCCCGTCGTGAAGAAGAACAGGAAGCGCGGCCGCATGTCGATGGCCGAACTGGCCGAGGCGGCGGTCGAGGTGAGCGACAACAGCGCCGCCAACCTGTTGCTGCCGATGCTGGGCGGGCCAGAGGGGCTGACCTCCTTCATCCGCGCCCATGGCGACAAGATCACGCGGCTCGACCGTATCGAGCCCGAGCTGAACGAGAATGTCGCCGGCGATCCGCGCGACACGACCAGTCCGGCGGCAATGGCCGGCCTGATGGGGCGGCTGCTGTTCCGCGATATGCAGGCGGCCGATGCCGACAGGCTGCGCGGCTGGCTGAATGCCAGCACCACCGGCGATAAAAGAATCAAGGCGGGCCTGCCCGAAGGCTGGACCTCAGGCAGCAAGACAGGCAGCTGTGGCACCGCCTATAATGATGTCGCGCTGGTGAAGTCGCCGGCGGGCGAGGAATATATACTCGCCATCTATCTCGACCGGCCGACGGTGGACGACAAGAAGGCCGAGGCGGCGATCGCCGAAGCGGCTCATTCGGCGCTGGAATTCGTCAGCAAGGCGCAGAGGAGCGGGCTGAACTAGGCTTATGGCATGGCAAGGGCATGGAAGCCCTTGCCTTCCCGTCATGAGTTCGCCATATGCCCGGCCGGGAGTCGGGCGGACGTAGTCGTCGCCAACCTGGTCAGGTCCTGACGGAAGCAGCCACAACGATTTTTCTGCGGGTCGTTCCGGCTCCCACCTTTCCGCACAGCATCATCTCTTCGTAAGGTCCGAACGGGCTTCGACAAGCCGCATCTGAACGGTTAGGAAACAGGCATGTCCGATTCCCCTCAGCCCTATCGCGTGCTTGCGCGCAAATATCGTCCGCGCAACTTTCGCGAACTGATCGGGCAGGACGCCATGGTCCAGACGCTGGGCAATGCGATCCGGCGCGGGCGCCTCGCCCATGCCTTTCTGATGACCGGCGTGCGCGGGGTCGGCAAGACGTCGACCGCGCGGCTGATCGCCAAGGCGCTGAACTGCATCGGCCCGGATGGGCAGGGCGGGCCGACGATCGACCCCTGCGGCGTGTGCGAACCCTGCATGGCGATCGCCGAGGGGCGGCATATCGACGTGGTCGAGATGGACGCCGCCAGCCATACCGGCGTCGACGACGTGCGCGAGATCATCGAGGCGGTGCGCTATGCCGCCGTGTCGGCGCGCTACAAGATCTACATCATCGACGAAGTCCATATGCTTTCGAAGAACGCGTTCAACGCGCTTCTGAAGACTTTGGAGGAGCCGCCGGCCCATGTGAAATTCCTGTTCGCCACGACCGAGGTGAACAAGGTGCCGGTGACGGTGCTGTCGCGGTGCCAGCGGTTCGACCTGCGCCGCATCCCGGCCGAGATGCTGGCCGGCCATTTCGCCCATGTGGTCGAGGCCGAACAGGTCGCGGCCGAGCCGGATGCGCTATCGCTGATCGCGCAGGCGGCCGAAGGCTCCGCGCGTGACGGCCTGTCGATCCTGGACCAGGCGATCGCCCATGCCGAAATGGGCGAGGGCGAGCCGATGGTCACGGCCGCGCAGGTGCGCGAGATGCTGGGCCTGTCGGATCGCGGCTCGACGCGCCGGCTGCTCGGCCTGCTGCTGGAGGGCGATACCGCCGCGCTGCTGGGCGGGGTGCGCGATCAATATGCGCTGGGGGTCGAGCCGCTGTCGCTGATGCGCGGCCTGCTGGAGCTGGTGCATGCCGTCACGCTGGTGAAGGCCGGGCGCGACATTGCAACGCCGGGCCAGTCCGACGAGGAACGCGGCGCGCTGGCCGACTGGGCGTCGCAGATCGGCTTTGGCCCGCTGCATCGGCTGTGGCAGCTGATGCTCAAGGGTCATGACGAGGTGGCGACCGCCGCCTTGCCGATCGAGGCGTGCGAGATGGCGCTGCTGCGCGTGATGCATGCCGCGACCATGCCGGACCCCAGCGACCTTGCCCGGATGTTGCAAGGCGGGGTGCCGATGGCCGTGTCGGCGATGTCGGGCCAGGCGCCGGCCGCCGCCGCGCCCGCGCCGGAACCCGCGTCCAGCCTGCCCGCCACCTTCGAGGATCTGATCGAGGCCTTCTGGCAGAAGAGCAAGGGGCATCTGGCGCAGGAAATGCATGATTGCGTGGGGATCATCCGCTATGATCCGCCGATGCTGGAGTATCGCGGTACGGCCAGCCTGTCGCCCGACTTCGCCACCCGGATCATTCCGGCGCTGCGCGAGGTGACAGGCGTCGCCTGGACGGTGACGCAGGGCGAGGGGGAGGCCAAGCCGACCCTGCTGGCCAATGAACAGCGCCAGCTGGCCGACAGCCGCGCCGCAATTTTGGAAACCCCGGTGGTCAAGGCGGCAATGGACGCCTTCCCCGATGCCGAGCTGGTCCATTCGGACGAGCCGGAACAATGGAGTGCCGAAGCATGAAGGATCTGAACGAAATATTGGGGATGGCCAGCCGCGTGCAGGAAGAGCTGCAGCGCGCGCAGGACAATCTGGACAAGCTGGAAGTCGAGGGCGCGGCCGGTGGCGGCCTGGTCAAGGTGAAGGCGTCGGCCAAGGGCCGTATCCTGGGCGTGTCGATCGACGACAGCCTGCTGGCACCGTCGGAAAAGCAGATGCTGGAAGATCTTATCACCGCCGCGTTCAACGATGCGCGCAAGAAGGCGGATGAGGTCAGCAACACCGAAATGGGCAAGATGACCGCCGGTCTGCCGCTGCCGCCGGGCTTCAAGCTGCCGTTCTGAGCCGGCGTCCACCGCCGTTCCGGGGCTGCCGCTGGCGGATAAGCCCTTGTTCATCGTTGCAGCAATATGGTGATCGCTGATTGATTGACGCGACGGGCATCCCCATAAAGGCGATGAACCGCATGACGGGCCGCAAGTCCGGCCCTGGAGAGTGAATGACTACGCAATATCCCCTTCTGCCGCTGCGCGACATCGTCGTCTTCCCGCAGATGATCGTCCCGCTCTTTGTCGGTCGCGACAAGAGCGTCGCCGCGCTGGAAGCGGCGATGGAGGGCAATAAGGAAATCTTCCTGGTGTCCCAGCTCGACCCGGCCGAGGATGATCCGGGCAAGGACGCGCTGTATGACACCGGCGTGGTGTCGGTGGTGCTGCAACTGCTCAAGCTGCCCGACGGCACGGTGCGCGTGCTGGTCGAGGGCAAGCATCGTGCCCAGCTGGCCGATCTGGCGCCGGCCGAGGCGGGCTATCTGGTCGCCGAGGTCGCGCCGGTCGAGGAGATCGTCGCCGAAGGTCCGGAGGCCGCTGCGCTGATGCGCTCGGTCGCCGAGCAGTTCGAGAATTACGCCAAGCTCAACAAGAAGCTGCCGGCCGAAACGCCAGTGCAGCTGCGCGAGATAGAGGACGCCGGTCGTCTGGCCGATTCCGTCGCCGCCAACATCAACGTCAAGGTGGCCGACAAGCAGTCGCTGCTGGTCGAGCCCGATCCGGTCAAGCGGCTGGAGATGGTCTTCGCCTTCATGGAAGGCGAACTGGGCGTGCTGCAGGTCGAGAAGAAGATCCGTGGCCGCGTGAAGCGCCAGATGGAAAAGACCCAGCGCGAATATTATCTGAACGAGCAGCTCAAGGCGATCCAGCGCGAGCTGGGCAATGGCGAGGGCGAGGAAGGCGACGAACTCGCCGAACTGGCCGACAAGATCGCCAAGGCGAAGCTGAGCAAGGAAGCACGCGCCAAGGCGACGGCCGAGCTCAAGAAGCTCAAGGGCATGCAACCCATGTCGGCCGAAGCGACGGTGGTGCGCAACTATCTCGACGTGCTGCTGGGCCTGCCGTGGGGCAAGAAGGGCAAGGTCAAGACCGATCTCAAGAAAGCGCAGGCGATCCTGGATGAGGATCATTTCGCGCTGGAGAAGGTCAAGGACCGGATCATCGAATATCTGGCCGTGCAGGCGCGCACCAACAAGCTGAAGGGGCCCATCCTGTGCCTGGTCGGCCCGCCGGGTGTCGGCAAGACCTCGCTGGGCCGCTCGATCGCCAAGGCGACGGGGCGCGAGTTCGTGCGCCAGTCGCTGGGCGGCGTGCGCGACGAAGCCGAAATCCGCGGCCATCGCCGCACCTATATCGGCTCGCTGCCGGGCAAGGTCGTGTCGAACCTGAAGAAGGCGGGCACCATGAACCCGCTGTTCCTGCTCGACGAGATCGACAAGCTGGGTCAGGATTTCCGGGGCGATCCGGCGTCGGCGCTGCTCGAAGTGCTAGACCCCGAACAGAACAGCAAGTTCCAGGACCATTATCTGGAGATCGACGTCGACCTGTCCGACGTGATGTTCGTGACGACGGCCAACTCGCTGAACCTGCCGCAGCCGCTGCTCGATCGCATGGAGATCATCCGGCTCGAAGGCTATACCGAGGACGAGAAGGTCGAGATTGCCCAGCGCCATCTGGTGCCCAAGCAGATCGACGCCCATGGCCTGAAAAATGGCGAGTTCGAGGTGACCGAGGCCGCGGTGCGCGACCTGATCCGTTACTATACCCGTGAAGCCGGCGTCCGCACGCTGGAGCGGGAAGTGGCGCGTCTGGCCCGCAAGGCGCTGCGCAAGATCCTGGAAGGCGCGTTCGACAAGGTCGAGATCACGCCCGAAAACCTGGCCGACTATGCCGGTGTGCGGAAGTTCCGCCACGGCGTTGGCGAGGAAGAGAATCAGATCGGCGCGGTCACGGGGCTGGCCTGGACCGAGGTCGGCGGCGAACTGCTGACGATCGAGGCGGTGACCGTGCCCGGCAAGGGCCTCATCAAGACGACCGGCAAGCTGGGCGAAGTGATGAACGAATCGGTGCAGGCCGCCTTCTCCTATGTGAAGGCGCGGTCGCCCGGCTATGGCATCAAGCCGAGCCTGTTCAACCGCAAGGACATCCATATCCACCTGCCCGAGGGCGCGGTGCCCAAGGATGGTCCGTCGGCCGGTATCGGCATGGTCACGACCATCGTATCGACCCTGACCGGCATTCCCGTCCACAAGGATGTGGCGATGACCGGCGAAGTCACGCTGCGTGGTCGCGTGCTACCGATCGGCGGGCTCAAGGAGAAGCTTCTGGCGGCGCTGCGTGGCGGCATCAAGACGGTGCTGATCCCGCAGGAAAACGAGAAAGACCTAGCGGAAATTCCGGCCAATATCCGCGAGGGGCTGGAGATCGTTCCGGTCAGTCATGTCGACGAGGTGCTGGCGCGCGCGCTGGTGTCCAAGCCCGAGGCGATCACCTGGACCGAAGAGGATGATCTGGCCGCGCAGCCTACGCATGGGCAGGGGCGTGACGGTGACGCGGCCATCCGTCACTAAGGCCCTGTTTTCGGCGCGTTTGAGCCTGTGAAGGCAAAAACGCGCCGGAGCCACCGCATTTATCGCTTTCCCTTTGACACCGCTTGAAAGCTGGGCCTTATTGCCCCGCCTACGCCGCGATTCCTTGACGATCAAACAGCTAAAAAGGGGGTTCCTAAGGCATGAACAAGCAGGATCTTATCAGCGCCGTCGCTGAAAGCAGCGGTCTCAGCAAGAGCGACGCCAGCAAGGCGGTCGAGGGCGTGTTCGACGCCATCACCGGCGCGCTGAAGAAGGGCGACGAAGTGCGCCTGGTTGGTTTTGGCACTTTCTCCGTGTCGCAGCGCAAGGCTTCGACCGGCCGCAACCCGCGCACCGGCGAGACGATGACGATCAAGGCGTCGTCGCAGCCTAAGTTCAAGGCCGGCAAGGGCCTGAAGGATTCGGTCAACTAAGGATGCAGGCGCGCCCGCTCGGGCGCGTTATCATTCGATTATTTTGCCGGCGTCGCGGTCGGGATAGAATGAGGGAGAGTGGCGCTGCGGCAGGGGAAGCCCGCCCGGCGCATGCATGTCGAAAGGAAGGGGTAGGGGCCGGGAGCCTCTGCCCCTTTTTTCATGGCCTTGTGCGCCGGATCGCGGCGATGATCGGTCCGCTGCCCTCGACCTGATCGGTTGGCGGGGTTAGGAAGGGGCATGAGAGCGAGCGGACGGGGTATCTGGAGTTTGGCGCTGCTGGGCGCTTTGTCGGCCTGTGGCGGGGGCAATTTCCGTCCGGTGAGCGATATGCCGGTGCGGATCGGCAAGCCCTATACGGTGCGGGGCACCACCTATGTGCCGGCCGACCAGCCGGGCTATGATCTGGTCGGCTATGCCAGCTGGTATGGCTCGGAATCGGGCAATCGCACCGCCAATGGCGAGCGCTTCCGGCCGGGCTGGATCACGGCAGCCCATACCAGCCTGCCCTTGCCCGCCTATGTCGAGGTGACGGCGCTGGATACCGGGCGCACGATCCTGGTTCGGATCAACGACCGTGGTCCCTTTTCGCGCGGCCGGATCATTGACCTGTCGCGCGGCGCGGCGGAGGAACTGGGGATTCGCGGTCAGGGCCATGCGGCGGTCCGGGTTCGTGCCGTCGATCCCTCGGAAAAGGATCGCAAGAAGCTGCGCAAGGGCAAGCCGGCGGAAGGGCGGCCGCGCGTCGGGGCGGACGAACTGGCCGTGCTGCGCGCCCGTCTGGCGGCGTCCGGCAACGATGCTGGACGATAATTTTCATCCTTTGACATAAGCTGCTTGACGGGGGAGGGGCGGCCGCATATGTGGCCCTTCTCGCGGGGCAACAGCCCCTGTGGCGATCGTAGCTCAGTTGGTTAGAGCGCCGGTTTGTGGTACCGGAGGTCGCGGGTTCGGATCCCGTCGATCGCCCCATTTCCTTCGGGAATGCGCGAAATGAAACCCCGTCCTGCCTTGGCAGGATGGGGTTTTCGCGTTTCTGGCTTCGGTGATTTTCCTGGCGCGTGGCGGCGGCTTTCCGCTGCCCTGGGCGCAACAAGAAAGGGCGCCCCTTGCGGGACGCCCTTCCTCTGCCGACTAACGCCTATGGGGCGTTTAGACTTCGGTTTAGAGCCTGATTCACGCTATCGGTGGAAGCGCGAACCGCTCCCACCTCAAGCGATCAGGCTCTAGAAGCTCGCCTTGATCATGCCGCCGATGATGCGCGGTTCGTTGATCATGCCGGTCAGGTTGTTGAAGTCGATCGCGCTGACGGCGCGGATCTGGTTGGTGATGTTGCGGGCGAAGGCCGCGATCTCATAACCATGGTTCGACTTGTAACCGACCTTGAGGCCACCCTCCAGCGACGAACGGCCGCGGAATTCGGCCGCCGAGTAGAGGAAGTAGTTGATTTTGCTACGATAGGCCCAATCGGTATAGGCGAAGACTTCGCCCGCGTCGCCGACCGGGATGCCATAGCGCAGGGTCGCATTGGCGATGTAGCGCGGCGCCTGGGGCAGGTCATTGCCGTCCAGATAGCTGTAGGTGGTGCCGCCATCGACGAAGGTGTTGCCGGTGGGCGTACACATGCCCGAGCCGCAGACTGCCACGAAGGCGTTCTTGTCGCGGATTTCGGTGAAGTTGTAGCTGCCGCCCATGGTCAGGTTCAGGTGATCGAGCGGCTGCGCCTCCAGATTGCCTTCCAGACCATAGCCGACCGCCTTGTTCACGTTGATCAGGCGGGCCGAGTTGCCGACGCCGCCGACAGCCGTCAGCTGCAGATCGTCGGTGTTCCAATAATAGGCCGACAGGTCGAAGCGGACCATATTGGCGATCGCGCCCTTGATGCCGCCTTCATAGGAGATGGTGGTCTGCTTCTTGGCGACCGAGGGGGTGCTGAAGAAGGTCACGCGGTCCTGGATCGCCGGACCCTGATAGCCGGTGGCGACGCGGCCATAGAGGTTGACGTCGGGGCTGAGCGCGTAGGTGGCGCTGACATCCCAGGACAGGTTGCTACCCTGCGCCGTGTTGCTGAGCGGCAGGTCGACGGCGATCAACTGCGACGAGATGCTGCTGGCGGCGAGCGCCGGATCGAGCGTGATCGTGTCGCGCTTGTCGTCGTGCGAATAACGCACGCCGGCACGCAACGTCAGGGCTGACGTCACCTTGGCTTCGCCCGAGGCGAACAGGCCGATATTCTCGTTGGTGTTGTTGTGCAGGATCGCACTCACCCGGTTGCCCGCGAGATCATAGGCATATTCGTTATATTTCAGGCGCTGATGGAAGAAATAGGTGCCCGCCTGCAGGCGGATGCCGTTCATGTCGTCCGTCGCGAAGCGGAATTCCTGGCTGAATTCCTCCGGCTTGGTCACGCCGCCGGTGTTGGAGTCGAACGAGCCGCCGCCAAGCTGGCCGGCGGTGCAGCCGGTATAGGGGTAGCAGCCGCCGCCATCGATGTCGCCGGTGCTTTCGACGCTGGCCTTCTCATAGCCGGTGGTCGAGAAGAAGGTGCCCAGGCCATCAACATGGAGCTGCATGCGCAGATTGCCGCCGCCCTGCTTCATCGACTGGCTGGTATAGCCGTCCAGGTTCACATGATCCTTGTCGAAGCCGTCGACGAAATGGTTGCTGCCCTGCTTGAAGATGTTGGCGCGGAACACGCGCGGGCTGCCGTCGAGGTCGCGATAATGACCGCTCAGCACCGCCTTGAAGTCGCCGGCTTCATAGGCCAGCTGCACGCGGCCGGCCATGTCGCGATAGCCTTCCAGCTCGCTGGCGGCGTTGCCGCCTTCATTGTCGTTCTTGACCCAGTCGTCGCGACGCTGGAGCAGGCCCGACACGCGGAAGCTGAGGCCGTCGGCGATCGGGCCGCCGATCGCGGCTTCGGCATTGACGGTGTTGTAGGTCGCCCAGGAGGCGCTGGCATAGCCGGTGAAATGATCGGTCGGCGCGGCCGAGGTCATCTTGACGACGCCCGCCGGGGTATTGCGGCCGAACAGCGTGCCCTGCGGGCCGCGCAGCACTTCAACGCTGGCAAGGTCGAACACCGGGAAGCTCTTGAGCATCGGATTTTCGAGCGCGACATCGTCGAGCACGACCGAGACCGGCTGGGCGGCGTTGGGATCGAAATCGGTGTTGCCAAGGCCGCGGATGTAGAAGCGCGGGAAGGTGCGGCCGAACGAGCTTTCGACCTGAAGGCTGGGCGTGCGCGCGGCCAGGAAGCGAATGTCGAGGCCGCTGCTGTTGAGGGCGTCGAGCTTTTCGCCGCCGATGGCGGTCACGGCGACCGGCACGTCCTTGGCATTTTCAGCCCGGCGCGAGGCGGTGACGACGATTTCACCCAGGCCTTCGCCCGATGCGGCGGGCGCTTCGGTCTGGGCATGGGCGGCGCCGATCGGCGCCAGTGCGGTGAGTGCGACGGCGAGCGCGCCGCGCGAAATGCTGGTGAAGATATGCGAAGATGTCATATTTGGCCCCCTTGATTGGCCTAGCATCCGTTTCCCTGCTTGTGTCCACTGTTGCGGATCGCGCGCGACGCTATGCGCGCGCGGGCCTTGGGGCAAGCAAGACTGTCGCCATTCTGTAGCATCCGTGCAACAGATTTGCCAAAATGCGACAGTCCGACCCCATGGCGCTGTCAGGCCGTGCCCCAATGCAAAGCGTCGAAGGGACTTCGCACGGGCCGCATTGGCGATTATAGCGCGCGAATGGATGACGCACGCGACCGGGGGCTGACCCTTAACCCCAAATATGATGACCATGGCCTTATCACCGCGGTGGTGACCCATGTCACCTCGGGGGAAGTGCTGATGGTGGCGCATATGAATGCGCAGGCGCTGGCGCTGACGGTCGAGACGGGCCTGGCCCATTTCTGGTCGCGCAGCCGCCAATCACTGTGGAAGAAGGGCGAAAGCTCCGGCCATATGCTTGTCGTGCGCGACATCCGGATCGACTGTGACCAGGATGCCGTCTGGGTGCTGGCCGAGCCGGCGGGACCGACCTGCCACACCGGTGCGCGGTCCTGCTTCTTCCGCCGGATCGGACCCGATGGGCTGAGCGCGGTCGATGAACCGGGCGTCGATGCGGCGCACTAGCCTTTTCCTTGCATGTCTTCTGGGCGGGTGTCAGCAAGCCGCGACGCCGGGCGCAGCTGCGCCCGATCGCGCCGGGGCTGCGGCTTCGGGGCTGGAGCGCGCGGCGATCGAGACGGGGGCGATTACGGACGCGTCGAAGGTCGCGCCGGTCGGGCTGTTCCAGCGCCGGCATGAGGCGGGGCGGGATTCGCTCTGCGTCCTTCCCGCCAAGTCGGGCGACTATCGTTTCGGGCTGGAGGCGATCTTCGGCACCGAGCAGAGCTGCCATGGCGCGGGCACGGCGCGGCGGGCCGGCGACAAGCTGATCCTGAGCTTTTCCGGGGGCAGGAAGTGCATCATCGTCGCCCAATATGATGGCGACCAGGTGGCGCTGCCCGGCGTGGTCGACATGGCCTGTGACCGGCTGTGCGACGGGCGCGGCAATCTGGAAGGGGTGACCTTCCCGCGCATCGCCAATGATGCGGGCGCGGCATTGCGCGCGCGCGATCGCGAGGGTGAACCGCTGTGCGAGGCGGACTGAACGGGACGGACTGAACGGGGCTGGCATGTCTGCCAGCCCCATCAGGTTGATCAGCGATAGCCGGCTGCGGCGAGCAGGGCGACCAGGTCCATCCGCTTGACCTTGAGCGATTCCGACGCCGACACGTCGATCCATTCGTCGGGCGAGTGACCTCGGCCGCCGGTCGCCGCGCGCGGGATGGTGATGGCCGGGATGCCCAGGCTCATCGGCACATTGGCGTCGGTCGAACTGAAGCTCATGCGCGCGGTGACGCCTTCGGCGGCATAGGCGGCGGCGGTCTGGCGGACCAGCGCCGTGTCGGCGGCGGTGCTGCCGGCCGGACGATCGCCCACGACCTTCTTGTCGACGCGGATCGGCCCTTCCTTGATCGAGCGGGCGCCATTTTCGGTCTCGACCGCCTTGTCCACCGTGGCCAGGAACGCCTGTTCCAGCTTGGCCAGTTCAGCCGCGCTTTCCGATCGCATGTCGACCTGCAGCCAGACCTCCTGCGGGATGGCGTTGACCGAGGAGCCGCCGCCCACGACGCTGGCGCTGTAGGTCGTCTTGGGCGACTGGGGCACCGGGATCTTGTAGAGGTCGACGATCGCCTGGCTCATCGCCGTCATCGGATTGACCAGGCCGAAGGCGCCGAAGCTGTGGCCACCGGGGCCGGTGAAGGTCAGACGATAGCGCTTCGATCCGACGCCGCCATTGATCAGGCCATCGACCGAGCCATCGTCGATCGAGAAGAAGCTGGCGATGCGGTCCTTATATTTGCCCTTGTGGAACAGTTGCTTCATGCCGCGCAGGTCGCCCAGGCCTTCCTCGCCGACATCGCCGACGAACAATATGTCCATCGGCGCGCTGATATTGGCGCCGACGATCGCCTTGATGAGGCTCAATTGGGTGGCGAGGCCGGCGACATCGTCCCCGACGCCGGGTGCGTGGAGCTTGTTGCCCTCGCGCCGGACCGTGACCGGCGTGCCTTCGGGAAAGACGGTGTCAAGATGGGCGGACACGACGATCAGCTTGCCGCCCGGCTTGCCGCTGCCACGGCGCAGGCCCAGCACATTGCCGCCCTCGTCAATTTCCACATCGGTAAGGCCGGCGGCGCGGAACATGTCGGCATAGGCCTTGGCCCGCGCCTCTTCCTTGAAGGGGGGCGCCGGAATCTGGGTCAGGGTGACGATGTTCTCGACCCACTGATCATGTTCGGCCTCCAGCGCGGCGAAGGCGGCCTTGACCGCCGGGCGCGCGCGGATCGCGGCAATGGCGCGGGCATCGGCCGGTGCGGTCGCGCTGGCGGGCGTCGCGGCACGGACCGGAACCGACAGGGCCGTGCTGGCCAATATTATACAGAGCGCGAACCGCTTCATTCTGGACCCCTTTTATGATGAGCGCACCGGCGTGGGCGCCGGGGTCCGTCTAGCCGGGGAGGCCGGCGCGCATCAATGGCCGATATAGCGGCCGGGGCGGTGGTTGACGAACAGCACGGCATTGATCGCGGCGGCCGACAGGACGGACAGGCCAAAACGCTCGGCATTGAGGATCGGCAGCGAGGCGAGCAGGATCAGCACGTCGCAGGCCATCTGGGTGCGGCCGGCATTCCAGCCGCGCGATTTCTGCAGGATCAGCGCGACCACGCCGACACCGCCCACGCCCGCGCCATGGCGCGCGATGGCCAGGATGCCGAAGCCGATGATCGAGCCGCCGAACAGCGCGGCGAAGAAGGGGCTGATCCGGGCGATTTCCATCGCATAGGGCATGGCAAGGCCGACGCCCATGATCGCGATATTGGCGAACAGGGTCTTGAGGCCAAAGGCCATGCCCATCGCCCGCCCGGCGAACAGGAAGAAGGGGATGTTGATCAGCAGGAACAGCGTCGCGGGCGACAGATGGATCAGATAGGACAGCAGCAGCGCGATGCCGGCCATGCCGCCGGTCACCAGCTTTGCCTGTTTCAGCAGCATCAGCCCCATGGCGATGAAGGCGCAGCCGATGGCGATCGCATAGAAATCCTCGGCAGGACTATGCGGCCGCGCGACATGGGCGGGCGGAACGGGCAGGGCAGGAGGCGGCGCCGGGGGCGTCGGGTCGATTGAGGTCATGGCATGTCCGAAAAGCGTGAGCGCCCCGTGCCATCCTCTCTTGTCGTCTTTGTCCGCGCCCATAGTCGCAGATGGGCGTTCTGAAAAGAGGCGGGTTAGCCGGCATCCACCTGTTTCGGGCCGAAGCGGTCGATCGCCTCGAACAGGCGTGTGAGCGCGATCCGCTCCTCCGCATGGATTTCCGGGCGCCAGACTTCGAACAGCAGGACGACGCGGGTGTCATTGCCCCGGTTCCAAGCCTCATGTTCGATGCTGTCGTCGAAGATCAGCATTTCGCCCGGCGCCCAGGCGCGTGTCTCTGCGCCGACCCGCAGCGCGCAATTATCGGCCACGATCAGCGGCAGGTGACAGATCAGGCGAGTATTGAGCAGGCCATGATGGGGCTGGATATGGGTGCCGGGCTTGAGCAGCGACCAGAGCGCCATCGGAGAGCGGCCGGCGATCATCGGGCGATCGGCATGGTCGAGCGCGGCCATGACGGCGGGGCAGCGGGCGGCATGGTCCGCCACGATCTCGCCCTGTTGCCAGAAATAATAGGCGCCCCAAGAGGGATCATCGCGCAGCGGGTTGTTGGGCGCCGGGCGATCGGTGGGCGTCTGGACATAGGGCGCGAAATCGGGCGCGCCGGCACGGACGTCGTTCAGCTCGGCGATGATGGCGTCGGTTGCTGCCTCGACCGCCGGCACCCAGGCAAATTCGTCGCGCTCGTAAAAGGCACGCTGCGGCAGGCCGGGGAAATAGAACATGCTGGGTTGCTGGAGGTAGAGTTCGCTCTTGCCCAGCAACAGGCCGGTCGCCTGGGCAATGCGCGGCAGCGGGGGGAGGCCGGCCATCGCCGCGTCGAGATGATCCTCGAAATCTCGGCTGGCGCCGGCGATCGCCTCCTGCGCCCGTTGCAGCAACGGTTGCAGCGCGGGCGGGGCGCCATGGGCGGCGGCCTGTGCCAGGGCGCTGCGGAACCAGGATGTCGCGCCGCGCAGATCGCCGCGCCGTTGGAAATTCTGCCCCATGGCGAGCAACGCGGGCAGGTTGCGTATATCCTGTTGCAGGACGCGGTTGAGTGCCGCCTGTTCGCCGTCCAAATCGCCCAGCCGATTGCATGCCTGGGCCAGCAGCATGGCCGGCGGATCGGCCATTTCATAGAGGGTAGCGCGCGCCGCCGCCGCGTCGCCGCGGCGCAATGCGGCGATCGCCGCGTCCTGCAAAGTCTGTTCGCGTGCCCGATCCGTCATCCGTCCGCCTTAACCAGCGGAACGGATGGAAGGAAGCGGCTTATTCGCAGGGGACCAGTGCGGGCTGGGCGCTACGCCGTGCGGTGGCGATGGCGACCAGATAGATGGCCAGGCCGCCCAGCGACAAGGCGCAGCCGATCCAGCCGGTCGACACCAGGCCATAGCCCGCCGCGATCGATAGCCCGCCAAGCCAGGGGCCGAGCGCATTGGCGATGTTGAACGCGCTGTGGTGCAGCGCGGCGGCCAGCGTCTGGGCGTCGCCCGCGACATCCATCAGTCGCGCCTGCAACGGCGTGCCCATGCCGCCGCCAATGCCGATGAGGAAGACGATGAGGCTGAGGCTCCAGATATTGCCGGCCATGAAGGGGAAGAGGGCCAGCGCAACCGCGCTCCAAACGAGGATGCCGATGACGGTGCGGTTGAGCGCGCGGTCGGCGAGCCAGGCGACGGCGAGATTGCCGACCGTCATGCCCAGGCCAAAGACGATCAGGATCAGCGGCACCAGGGTTTCGGACACATGGGTCACTTCGATCATGGTCGAGGCGACATAGGTGTAGACCGCGAACAGGCCGCCAAAGCCGATCGCGCCGGTCAGCAGGGTCAGCCAGACCTGCGACTTGCCGAGCGCGCTCAGTTCGCGCATCGGGCTGGCCTTCGGGTCGCCGGCGTCGCGGGGGGCGTAGAGGGCGACCAGGCTCATGGTCAGCACGGCGAGCGCGCAGACTACGAAGAAGCCCGAGCGCCAGCCCAGTATCTGGCCCATCCAGTTGGCGACCGGCACGCCTAATACCGTGGCGATGGTGAGGCCCGACATCACCTTGGCGATCGCCAGCGTGCGCTTCTCGATCGGCACCAGGCTGGCCGCGACCAGCGCCGCGACGCCGAAATAGGCGCCATGGGGCAGGCCCGAAAGGAAGCGGAACAGCAGCATCCAGTGATAGGTCGGCGACAGCGCCGACAAGCCGTTGCCGATCGCGAACATCGCCATCAGCGCGATCAGCAGCGTGCGGCGCGGCAGGCGCGCGGCAAAGGCAGCGATCAGCGGCGCGCCGAACACCACGCCCAGCGCATAGGCGCTGATCGCATGGCCGGCGGTCGGCAGGTCGATGTGGAGGTCGCGCGCGAAGAAGGGCAGCAGGCTCATGGAGGCGAATTCGGTCGTGCCGATCGCAAAGGCGCCCACGGACAGTGCGAAAAGGACGAGCGCGGGGTGCGCCTTGTGGGACTGGCTGCCCATGACAAGCTCCATGCTGCAATGCAAAATGACGGAAGTCCGCCAGATGGGCCGAGTGACAGCGATGGTCAAGGCTGCATATGTATGAGATTCTTGCAACTGGCGATGCATCTGGTGCAACGCGGCATCGAATGACGCTTTTTCATTTTATCGTATATGGTATTCGTCGCGCATGGGCAGGAATGAGATGAACGGGCAGGGGGCGGTGCTGGCGGGGGCGGGTGCCGTGCTGGCGTCGCTGCTGTCGATGAATATGGGCGCGGCCTTTGCCAAGACGCTGTTCCCGATCGTTGGCGCCTATGGCATTGCGGCGCTGCGCATCTTCCTGGCGGCGATCCTGCTGATGCTGTTCCGGCGGCCATGGCGCCGCCCGATCCCGGCCGATGTGCGCTGGCCGCTGCTGATCTATGGCGCGACCCTCGCGCTGATGAACCTGCTCATCTATCAGGCCTTCGCCCGCATCCCGCTGGGCATCGCCATGGCTATCGAGGTGACGGGGCCGCTGGCGATCGTGCTGTTCGGGTCGCGCCGGCCGCGCGATTTCCTGTGGCTGGGGGCGGCGGTGATCGGCCTGCTATTGCTCTTGCCGCTGCGCAGCGACGCCGTGCTTGATCCTTTGGGTGTCCTCTTCGCTGTCGGGGCGGCGGCCTGCTGGGCGCTTTATATCCTGACCGGCAAACGGGTGTCGGGCGCGTTGCGCGGCGATGCTGTCGCCTGGGGCATGCTGGCGGCGGCGATCCTGGTGCTGCCGGTCGGGTTGACCCATGCCGGCGCGTCGCTCTTTTCGCCCTGGGTGCTGATGGTCGGGCTGGCGATCGCCCTGCTGTCGAGCGCCTTGCCCTATTCGCTGGAGATCGAGGCGATGCGGCGCCTGCCCGCGCCGGTGTTCGGCCTGTTGCTGAGCGCGGCGCCGGCGATCGGCGCACTGGCCGGCTTCGTCGTGCTGGGCGAGCGGTTGACGGCGCTGCAGGGCGTGGCGATATTCTGCATCATCGCGGCGTCAGGCGGCAGCGCGCTGACGGTGCGTCATGCGCCCGCGATCGAGGAGGCGCCGCAATAGAGCGCGCTGCGTTAAATCCGACGCAGGTCGCGCGCTCTAAGTTTTTGTTGTCGCATCGTTTTAAGCGCAAAACCCGAGCCGGAGGCGCGCGACTCCGGCTCGCCCGCTTTTGCGCACGATGCTCCAGGGCCGGTCAGCCGCTGACGACGGCCTTGCTGGTATCCAGCATCTTGCCGTTGGTGATGATGACCATGTCGCCGACCTTGGTGACGCCGAACAGCTTCTGCGCAAATTCCTTGGGCACGCCGATGCAGCCATGGGTGGCATAGCCCCATTTGACGTCGCTGCCATGGATGGCGACGCCGTCGCTGGTCAGCCGCTGCATATAGGGCATGGGCGCGTTGTTGTAGGTGCTGGAATAATGGTCGGCGTCCTTCTGCATGATCGGGAAGGCGCCCAAGGGGCTCTGCTTGTCGGTCGCGCCATAGAGGATGACGGCGGCGCCGATTTCATAGCCGTCGCGGAAGACGGATAGGGTCTGGGCTTTCAGGTCGACGGTGATGATGATCGGCCCCTTGGCCGGGGCGCCTTCCTCGTCCCAGGCATAGTCGCCATGCTCGAAAGGCCCCTCGATCTTGAGCACGCGCTTGACCGCCAGCGCATGGGGGTCGACCTTCATGCCCTGGTCGCTGCGCCGTTCCACCAGCGGCAGCGGCTTGGGCGCGGCGGCGGCCTCGGCCGGTTTGGCCTGGGTCGCGGTGCCGGCGTTGCGGTCGATCTTTTCGGTCAGCAGCAGCGCGCCGCCGCCCAGGACGGCGCCGATCAGCAGTTTCGGGCCAAGGCTGCGAGCCAATGTGCCGATGACGCCTGCCATGATCTTCCTCGCTTCATCCTTTGCCGGTCAAGCTAACAGCCTAACCGGCAAAGGTTAAGGTCAGCCTTCGCGTGCCACTTCGGCGGCGGCGATGGCGGTCAGGTTGAGGATGCCGCGCGCGGTGACGCCGGGCGTCAGCACATGGATCGGCCGGGCAGTGCCGATCAGCATCGGCCCGACCGTGGGCGAGCTGGACGAAGCGCCGAGCGCCGTCAGCGTGATATTGGCGGCGTCGAGGTTCGGCATCACCAGCAGGTTGGCCGGCCCCTCGAACCGGGAGTCGGGGATCAGCCGTTCGCGCAGCGCCTGGCTGAGCGCGGCGTCGGCGTGCATCTCGCCATCGACCGCGAGGTCCGGTGCGGCCTGGCGCACCAGGTCGAGCGCGGCGCGCATCTTGCGGGCGCTGGGGCTGTTCGAGGCACCGAAATTCGAGTGGGACAGCAGCGCCACGCGCGGCTTCAGCCCGAAATGCTGCAACTCGGTCGACGCCAGCAGCGTCATTTCCGCGATCTGGTCGGGCGTCGGGTCCGGCACCATATGGGTATCGGTGATGAACAGTGCGCCCGCGTCCAGGATCAGGCCCGACAGCGCATAGATGCGGCTGTGGTTCGGTGCGCGATCGATGATGCGCAGCACATGTTCGACCTGGCCCCAATATTCGGAGCGGCCACCGACGAGCGCGGCGTCGACCCGGCCGGTGCGCAGCAGCATGGCGGCGGTGACGGTCGGGCGGCGATAGACATGGCGCAGGATTTCGTCTGGCGGCACGCCCTTGCGCGCGGCGATGGCGCGATAGGCCTCGACCAGTTCACGCATGATGTCATGATCCGTCTCGGGATCGATCACCTCGACATCGCGGTCGAGCTGGAAGCTGAGGCCCATGTCGGCCAGCTTCTGTTCCAGCAGGCGGCGGCGCGCGACGATGGTTGGCTTGACGATGCCTTCGTCCAGACCGTCCTGGATCGCGCGCAGCACGCGCTCATCCTCGCCCTCGCCATAGACAATGCGGCACTGGCTGCCGCGCGCGGCATGGAAGACCGGCAGCATCAGCTGACCCGAACGGGTGTTCTGGTGCGACAGGGCGCGCTTATATTCTTCCAGGTCCAGCGTCTTGGTTGCGACGCCACTGTCCATCGCCGCCTTGGCCACGGCGCCGGCAATCTCGCCGATCAGGCGCGGGTCGAACGGGGTCGGGATGATGTAATCGGCGCCGAACACCAGTTTGCGACCGCCATAGGCCTGCGCCACGCTGTCATGCGCAGGCATGCGGGCCAGGGCGGCGATCGCGTCGGCCGCCGCGACCTTCATCGCCTCGTTGATCTGCGTCGCGCCGCAATCCAGCGCGCCGCGGAAGATATAGGGGAAGCACAAGACGTTGTTGACCTGGTTCGGATAGTCCGAACGGCCGGTGGCGATGATCGCGTCCGGGCGCACTTCGCGCGCGGCTTCCGGGCGGATTTCCGGTTCCGGATTGGCGAGCGCGAAGATCAGCGGATTGGGCGCCATCAGCGGCAGCCATTCCGGCTTCAGCACGCCCGGCGCTGAAAGCCCCAGGAACAGGTTAGCGCCTGGCAGCACGTCGGGCAGGGTGCGTGCGTTGGTGTCGCGGGCATAGCGCGCCATGTTGGGCAGCATACCTTCGCGGCCCGAATGAATGACGCCGTCCTTGTCGGTCATCGTCACATTGTCGATCGGCAGGCCCATCGAAACGAGCAGGTCGACGCAGGCGAGCGCAGCGGCGCCGGCACCCGAGGTGACCAGCTTTGCGTCGGCCAGTGTCTTGCCCTGCAGCACCAGCGCGTTGCGCACGGCCGCGGCGACGACGATGGCGGTGCCATGCTGATCGTCATGGAAGACCGGAATGTTCATCCGTTCTTTCAGGCGCCGTTCGATCTCGAAACATTCGGGCGCCTTGATGTCTTCCAGATTGATGCCACCAAAGGTCGGCTCCAGCAGGGCGACGGCTTCGACAAACTTGTCCGTGTCGGTGGTGTCGACTTCGATGTCGAACACGTCGATGTCGGCGAATTTCTTGAAGAGGACGGCCTTGCCCTCCATCACCGGCTTCGAGGCCAGCGCGCCGATCGCGCCGAGGCCGAGGACGGCGGTGCCGTTGGAGATGACCGCGACCAGATTGCCGCGTGCGGTATAGTCCAGCGCCTTGGCGGGATCGGCAGCGATCTCCTCGCAGGGGGCGGCCACCCCCGGCGAATAGGCCAGCGCCAGATCGCGCTGGTTCACCATGCGCTTGGTCGGCTCGATCGCGAGCTTACCGGGCTGGGGAAGGCGGTGATAGTCTAGGGCGGCGCGGCGGGTGTTATCGTCCATGCGATGCGCCTTAGAGACTGTGTTCCGCTAGGGCAAGCCAGTGCGGTCCGTCCGCGACTCCCACGGCGGCGCAAGGGCATATTGCGCAGCAAGAAAGTCGACGAAGGCGGTGATGGCCAGCGGCGGATTGGCCTGTGGCAGTTGCACGGCATAGAGGGCGACGTCGCTCGACCCTTCATGATCGGGCAGGATCTGGCGCACATCGCCCTGCGCCAGCGCGTCACTGATGTCCCACAGCGAACGCAGCGCGATGCCGCTGCCCGACAGCGCCAGTTCGCGCACGACTTCGCTGCTGTTGGTGCGGATATGGCTGTGGCCATCGATCGCGACCGGCCCCTTGGGGCCGATCAGCCGCCAGGGTAGCTGGCCGTCGGCGGCGAGCAGGCGGTGATGCTTGAGGTCGGCGATGCGGCGCGGCGTGCCGAAGCGCTCAAGATAGGCGGGCGCGGCGCACAGGATGCGGCGATTGGGCGCCAGCCGTCGGGCGGTGAGGCCGGCGCCCGGATCGGCGGCGATGCGGATGGCCAGGTCCGCCCGGCTTTCGATCAGGTCTACATAGTCGTCCGACAGGTCGAGCCGCAGGTCGATACGGGGATGGTCGTCCAGGAAAGGCTGGAGATAGGGCGCGAGATGCATGCGGCCAAAGGAGGTCGGGGCGGTGATTCGCAGCGGGCCGGATGCGATCGCCGACACGCCCGATACGCGACGTTCGGCTTCGTCGAGGGAGGCGAGGATCGCGCGCAGGTCGCCATGGAGCCGCTCGCCCGCCGGGGTCAGCGCCAGCCGGCGGGTGGTGCGGTGGATCAGCCGGGCGCCCAGCCGGTCTTCCAGCCGGGCCAGCCGCTTGGACATCATCGCCGGCGATATATGGAGCCGCCGTCCGGCGGCCGCCAGCCCGCCTTCATCGACGATGCTCACGAACAATTCATGGTCCGGGTCCATCATATTCGTTCACCACAGGAAAGTCTCTATTCGAATAATAGCGTCTACACGGCATAATTGGAAAGGCGTAAAAGGACGGCATAGCAAGGAGTGGATTGCATGACCGACCGTATGACCGACCGCGCCGGCCTGAAGGTCGCCGCAACGCTGGCCGACTTCATCGAGCAGCGCGCGCTGCCGGGCACGGGCATTGATGCCGGCGCCTTCTGGGCGGGCACCGCCGACATATTGGCGCGCTTCACCCCCGACAATGCGGCGCTGCTGCGCACGCGCGACGACCTGCAGACGCAGATCGATGCCTGGCATCAGGTGCGCCGGGGACAGGCGCACAACGCCGCCGCCTATCAGGCCTTCCTGCGCGAGATCGGCTATCTGGTCGAGGAACCGGCGCCGTTCGCGATCGGCAGCGGGAATGTCGATGCCGAAGTCGCCCGTATGGCCGGGCCGCAACTGGTCGTCCCGATCCTCAACGCCCGTTTCCTGCTCAACGCCGCCAATGCCCGCTGGGGCAGCCTCTATGATGCGCTCTATGGCACCGATGCCATTGCGGGCGCGGCTTCGGGCAAGGGCTATGATGCGGCGCGCGGGGCGCAGGTCATCGCCTGGGCCAAGGCGTTTCTGGACGATGCGGTTCCGCTGGCAACGGGACGCTGGGCCGATCTGGCGGGCGGAGAAATCGTCCTGGCCGATCCGGCGCAGTTTGTCGGCACCAGCGCGAAGGGCAGGCTGTTCCGCCATAATGGCCTGCATATCGAGGTCGTCTTCGATTCCGCGCATCCGATCGGCGCGACCGATCCCGCGGGCATATCCGACGTCATCCTGGAATCCGCGCTGACCACCATCTGCGACCTGGAGGATTCGGTCGCGGCGGTCGATGCGGCGGACAAGGTTACCGCCTATGCCAACTGGCTGGGGCTGATGCAGGGCGACCTGACCGAGACGTTCGAGAAGGGCGGGAAGCCGATGACCCGCGCGCTCAATCCCGATCGTGCCTATAGCGCGCCCGATGGCAGCAGCTTCACGCTGCCGGGCCGCAGCCTGTTGTTCGTCCGCAATGTCGGTCATCTGATGACCACGCCGGCGATCGCGCTGCCCGATGGGCAGGACGCGCCCGAGGGGATCGTCGACGGCATCGTCACCAGCCTGATCGCGCTGCATGATCTGGCCAAGGCGGATGGCAACAGCCGCGCGGGCAGCGTCTATATCGTCAAGCCCAAGATGCACGGGCCGCAGGAAGCGGCCTTCACCAACCGCCTGTTCGACGCGATCGAGGATATGCTGGGCATAGCGCGCCACACGATCAAGGTTGGCGTCATGGATGAGGAGCGGCGCACATCGGCCAATCTGGCAGCCTGCATCCATGCCGTCCGCGACCGGATCGTCTTCATCAATACCGGCTTCCTCGACCGCACCGGGGACGAGATGCACACGTCGATGCAGGCCGGGCCGATGATCCGCAAGGGCGAGATGAAGGCGAGCGACTGGATCACGGCCTATGAGGATCGCAACGTCCAGATCGGCCTCGCCTGCGGCCTGTCGGGGCGGGCGCAGATCGGCAAGGGCATGTGGGCGGCGCCCGATCGCATGGCTGACATGCTGGAGCAGAAGATCGGCCATCCCCGGAGCGGCGCCAACACCGCCTGGGTGCCGTCCCCGACGGCGGCGACGCTGCACGCAACCCATTATCATCGCGTCGACGTCTTCGCCCGTCAGGAAGAACGCAAGGCCGAGGGCATCGCCTCGCTCGACAAACTGCTGGCCATTCCGGTCGCGGTCGGCCGCAATTTCTCCGAAGAAGAGATCGCGCAGGAACTGGACAATAATGCGCAGGGCATATTGGGCTATGTCGTCCGCTGGATCGACCAGGGCATCGGCTGTTCCAAGGTGCCAGATATCCATGATGTCGGCCTGATGGAGGATCGCGCGACCTTGCGCATTTCCTCGCAGCATATGGCCAACTGGCTGTTGCACGGCGTCTGCACGGGGAACCAAGTCGATGCTGCGCTGGTCCGCATGGCGGCTAAGGTCGATGCGCAGAATGAAGGCGATCCGCTCTATCAGCCGATGAGCGGGCGCGAGGGCGAGAGTCTGGCCTTCCAGGCGGCGCGCGCCCTGGTGTTCGAGGGTGTCGCGCAGCCCAATGGCTATACCGAGCCGCTGCTGCACGCCTATCGCGCCCGCGCCAAGGCGGAGGAAGTCCTCGAGATAGCGTAAACTTCGCTGTCACTCTTTCCCATGCTGCGTTAGCCCTGATCGGGTCGCAGCATGGGAGAGGCGCCATGACCATCATCGTCCATCATTTGAACAATAGTCGTTCGCAGCGCATCCTGTGGCTGCTGGAGGAACTGGGCGAGGCTTATGACGTGCGCCGCTATGAGCGGGACCGCAAGACGATGCGGGCGCCCGCCGCCCTGCGCGCCATCCATCCGCTCGGCCGGTCGCCGGTGGTGGAGGTGGATGGCCATCGGCTGATCGAGACCGGAGCGATCATGGAATATCTGGTCGCGCGGGCCGATGGTCGCTTCGGCGCGCCGGCCGATGCGGAGGGCGCGATCCGCTGGCGCCAGTTTCTCCATTATGCCGAAGGATCGATGATGCCGCCGCTGCTGGCCCTGCTGGTGGTCGGCAAGCTGGGCCTGCTCGGCCGACCGGCACGGCCGACGGTGCAGGGGATGCTGGACGATCATCTCGACTGGCTGGAAAGCGAACTGGCAAGCCGCCCCTATTTTGCCGGACCGGACTTCTCCGCCGCCGACATGATGATGAGCTTCCCGATCGAGGCGTCGCGGGCGCGCGGCGGGCTTGACGAATCGCGTCCGCATCTGATCGGGTGGCTGGAGAGAATACAGGCGCGGCCCGCCTATCAGGCCGCGCTGCGCACCGGGGGACATTATGCTTACGCCTGATCGCCGCACCTTGCTTCGCTATGCCGCCGCCGGGGTCGCCACCGCGCTGGTCAGTCCGCGCCTGTTCGCGCAGGAAAAAGCGGTCGAGGCGCTTCAGTCGATCACGCGCGACGTCACCCCGATCGGCAAGGCCGAGCGCGCCGACCGGCTGGCGCGGGCGCAGAAGATGATGCAGGCGCAGGGCATCGACGCGCTGCTGGTCGAGCCGGGCGCGAGCCTCATCTATTATAGCGGCATCCGCTGGTGGCGCTCCGAGCGGCTGACCGCGCTGGTCATTCCGGCCAGCGGCACGCCTCTGGTCGTCTGTCCCTTTTTCGAGAAGCCCTCGATCGACGAATCGCTCGCCATTCCGGCGGAGGTCCGCGTCTGGCAGGAGCATGAAAGCCCCTATGCGCCGATCGCCGATTATCTGAAGGCACAGGGCCTGGACAAGGGGCGGATCGGCATCGAGGAGACGGTCCGCTATTTCGCGGTCGATGGGCTGAAGGCCGCGTTGCCCGCCGCGACTTTGGTGAAAGACCCCGTCACCCGCGCGATCCGCATACGCAAGACGGCGGCCGAGATCGCGCTAATGCAGAAGGCGGCGGATGTCACCATGGGCGCCTATCGTTGGACCTATCCGCAGGTGAAGGCGGGCATGACCCCGGCCGATATCGGCGCGCTGATGACGGCCGCGACCAGCGCGCTGGGCGGCAAGGGCGAGTTCAACCTGATCCTGCTGGGCGAAGCGGCCGCCTATCCGCATGGCTCGGGCAAGCCGCAGTCGGTGCGGGCGGGCGAGGTGGTGCTGATGGATTGCGGCTGCACGGTCGAGGATTATCAGTCCGACATCAGTCGCACCTTCGTCTACGGCGCCGCGCCCACCGCGCAGCAGCGCAAGGTGTGGGACGAGGTGGCGCAGGGGCAGCAGGTCGCGATCCGGGCGGCGAAGCTGGGCGTGGCGGCCGGCACGGTCGACGATGCGGTCCGCGCTTATTATGAGAAACTGGGCTATGGCCCCGGCTACAAGCTGCCCGGCCTGTCCCACCGCACCGGTCACGGCATCGGCATGGAGGGGCATGAGCCGGTCAACCTCGTCCATGGTGAGACGACCAAGCTGGATGTCGGCATGTGCTTCTCCAACGAACCGGGCCTCTACCTGCCCGGCACGATGGGCGTGCGCATGGAGGATTGCTTCCACATGACCGCGCAGGGGCCGCAATGGTTCTCCAGGCCGCCGATGTCGATCGAGGAGCCGATGGGATAAGCGACTGGCCATGCAACTGATTGAAATTGATGCTTCCGGCTGGACAAAGCCATTAGACCTCTATCTCGCGCTGTTGCCGCGACTGGGCGCGCCTGAATGGCATGGTCTTAATCTGGATGCTCTATATGACAGTTTGTTGGGCGACATTAACGCCGTTGAGCCGCCCTTCACTGTGACGATAGCAAATATCGACAACCTGCCGGCCGAGATGGCCGACTTCATGGCGCGGGTAGCAACTGTGTTCGCCGATGCCCGGCGTGACTATGGCGTGGAGGTCGCGCTGCAATTGATCTGAACAGGGTTGTTACATCGCGACCAAATCCCCCGCTTGTGCGGCGGGCCGCTTCCCACTAAATCGCGCGCATGACCTCGACCAACGACATTCGCCGCAGCTTCCTCGATTATTTCGGGGCCAATGGCCACACCATCGTTCCGTCCGCGCCGCTGGTGCCGCACAACGACCCGACGCTGATGTTCGTGAACGCCGGCATGGTGCCGTTCAAGAATGTCTTCACCGGTCTGGAAACGCGTCCCTACAAGACCGCGACGTCGAGCCAGAAGTCGGTCCGCGCCGGCGGCAAGCACAACGATCTGGACAATGTCGGCTATACCGCGCGCCACCACACCTTCTTTGAAATGCTGGGCAATTTCAGCTTCGGCGACTATTTCAAGGAACAGGCGATCCATCATGCCTGGACCCTCCTCACCAAGGAATGGGGCCTGCCCGCGGAAAAGTTGACGACGACCGTCTATCACACGGACGACGAGGCGTTCGACCTGTGGAAGAAGATTGCGGGCCTGCCCGATCACAAGATCATCCGCATCCCGACCAAGGATAATTTCTGGGCGATGGGCGACAGCGGCCCGTGCGGTCCCTGCTCGGAAATCTTCTACGACCATGGCGACCATATCTGGGGCGGCCCTCCCGGATCGCCGGAAGAGGATGGCGACCGCTTCGTCGAGATCTGGAACCTCGTGTTCATGCAATATGAGCAGGAAGCCAACGAGATCGTTTCGGAACTGCCCAAGCCCTCGATCGACACCGGCATGGGGCTGGAGCGCATCGCCGCGGTGATGCAGGGCGTCCATAACAATTATGATATCGACACGTTCAAGGCGCTGATCGCCGAGAGCGGGGCGCTGACCCGCACCGCGACCGACGGCGAGTTCCAGGCCAGCCACCGCGTCATCGCCGACCATCTGCGCTCGACCAGCTTCCTGATCGCCGACGGCGTGCTGCCGGCGAACGAGGGCCGTGGCTATGTGCTGCGCCGGATCATGCGCCGCGCCATGCGCCATGCGCACATCATCGGTGCCAAGGATCCGCTGATGTATCGCCTGGTGTCGAGCCTGGTGTCGGAAATGGGCGGTGCCTATCCCGAGCTGGTTCGCGCCCAGCCGCTGATCGAGGAAACTTTGCTGCGCGAGGAAACGCGCTTCCGCAAGACGCTGGAAAACGGCCTCAAGCTGCTGGACGAGGCGACCGCCGATCTGGCCGAGGGCGCGACCCTGCCGGGCGAGACCGCGTTCAAGCTCTATGACACCTATGGCTTCCCCTATGACCTGACCGAGGATGCGCTGCGCACCCAGGGCCTGTCTGTCGACCGGGCCGGCTTCGACGCCGCCATGGCCGAGCAGAAGGCCGCCGCGCGCGCCGCCTGGAAGGGATCGGGCGAGAAGGCGTCGGACGAGATCTGGTACGACATCGCCGAAACGCTCGGCAGCACCGAGTTCATCGGCTATGCCTCGACCAAGGGCGAGGGCGAAGTGCTCGCCCTCCTCAAGGATGGCGCGCGGGTCGATGCGGCGTCGACCGGCGACAAGGTGACGATCATCACCAACCAGACGCCCTTCTATGGCGAGAGCGGCGGCCAGAATGGCGACGCCGGGACGATCACCACGCTGGGCGGCCTGGTGGCCGAGGTTGCCGACACGTCCAAGCCGCTCGGCCGCCTGCATGCGCATCAGGCGACGATCAGCGCGGGCAGCGTCAAGATCGGCGACACCGTCAACCTGACGGTGGATGTCGAGCGTCGCGATCGCATTCGCGCCAATCACAGCGCCACCCACCTGCTCCATGCCGCGCTGCGCAAGGAACTGGGCGGCCATGTCACCCAGAAGGGCAGCATGGTCGCGGCCGACCGCCTGCGCTTCGACTTCTCGCATCCCGAGGCACTGACCCAGGCCCAGATCGCCAAGGTCGAAGCCGATGTGAATGCGCAGATCCGTCATAATGACGAGGTCATGACCCGCCTGATGACCCCGGACGATGCGATCGCCGCCGGCGCGATGGCGCTGTTCGGCGAGAAATATGGCGATGAAGTCCGCGTCCTTTCCATGGGTAAGGGCGACGACCATAGCTATTCGGTCGAACTGTGCGGCGGCACCCATGTCCGCGCGCTGGGCGACATCGCCTTGTTCAAGATCGTGTCGGAAAGCGCCGTGTCCTCGGGCGTGCGCCGGATCGAGGCGCTGACCGGCGAGGCTGCGCGCCTGTGGCTGGTCGAGCGCGACGAGAAGCTGCGCCAGACGGCGGCTGCGCTCAAGACCACGCCGGAAGAGGTGCCCGCGCGCATCGCCGCGCTGGTCGAGCAGAGCCGCAAGCTGGAGCGTGAACTGGCCGAGGCCAAGAAGGCACTCGCGCTGGGCGGTGGCGGTTCGGCCAAGCCGGCCGGTCCCGAGAAGGTCGGCAGCGTCGACTTCCTGGGCCAGGTGATCGACGGCCTCGACCCCAAGGAACTGCGCGGCATTGTCGACGGCAACAAGAAGGCGCTCGGCAGCGGCGTGTCGGCGGTGCTGGCCGTGGTCGATGGCCGCGCGACCATTGCCGTGGGCGTGACCGACGACCTGACCGGCAGCTTCAGCGCCGTCGATCTGGTCCGTGCGGGCGTCGAGGCGCTGGGCGGCAAGGGCGGCGGTGGCCGTGCCGACATGGCCCAGGGCGGCGGCCCCGATGGCGACAAGGCGCAGGCTGCGATCGACGCGGTCAAGGCCGCACTCGCCAGCGTTCCGGCCTGACAAGATGAGAAGGCGCGCCGCCGGTGCGCCTCCCGTCCCTATGTTGCGCCTGATCCTTGCATCCTGTCTGCTCGCCCTGCCGATGACGGCGCGGGCGGGTGAGGCGGTGACCATCACCTCGCCCGAGCCGTTGCCGGCCGCGCATGATCGCGCGCGCCTGTTCCTGGGCGGCAGCATCGACATGGGCAAGGCGACCGACTGGCAGCGCGATATGATCGCGGCGCTGGCCGACGAGAAGGTGACGATCCTGAACCCGCGCCGGGCCGACTGGAACCCGGCCTGGAAGCCCGAAGCCAGCGACCCCCATTTCCGCCAGCAGGTGGAATGGGAACTGGCGGCGCTCGACAGCGCCGACATCATCATCCTCTATCTGGCGCCGGGCACGCAGAGCCCGGTTAGCCTGCTTGAAATGGGCCTGCATGCGCGCGGCGGAAAGCTGGTCGTGCTGTGTCCCGAGGGCTTCTGGCGCAAGGGCAATGTCGACATCACCGCCGCCCGCTATGGCCTGGAACAGGTGTCGACGATCGAGGAACTGACCAGCGTCGTGCGCCGGCGCATCGCGGACGCCAACAAGGCACTGGGCGGATTGGGCCGCTAACGTAACATTGTCTTAAACGCCATCGCCTAGCCTCTCTCCATCGTTTGGGGAGAATGTCATGCCGTTGATCGCCCTGTTGCTTGCGACCGTTCCGTAGTCTGCCGCGCCACCGCTAGCTGCGATACGGGTGCCGCCGCCGATCTTCGTCTCTCCCGCCATCAGCGAGACCGATCGGATGCCGCCGGTGCCGGTCAGGGTCAGCGTCTATCTTGGCCGCGAGACATTGTGGACGGGCACCTTGTCGGTTGGCGGTGCGGCAGCGCGCCTGTCGATCAACGAAGCGGCGAGCGTGCAGAGCGATTGCGAGTTGCCCAATTATCGGGCGAACAGCCGGACCATCGAAGTGACGCTGGGCCGCCAGATGTCCCGCAACAAGGATAGTTTCAATCTGACCGCACGCTATAGCCGACCGGCGCAGGACGGACTGTGCCCGACCGGATCGCGTCAGGTTTCGGTGGAGCAGTTGCTGACCTTGCCGTCAGGGAGCGTGACGGTCGAGGGGGATGGCGGCTTTCGGGTCGTGCTGCAGCGTTGACCCCGCCCTGCACGGCTGACAGGGTGCGGTTCAGGGGGATATATGGCCAGCATTGCCGTTCCATCGTCGCAGCCCAAGGGTATCGCACCAGATCGTTTCGAGCGGTTTCTGGCGGTCGCCGCGATCATCCTGCTCGCCGTGGTGCTGACCGCGATCGGGCGGGGGCATGGGCAGTGGGGGCAGGTGCCGAACCTCGTCTGGTTCCATCTGCTGACGATCCTGGTTGCGCTGGCCCTGACGCCGGTGATGCTGTTGCGGCGGCGCGGCGATAGGCGGCATCGCTGGATGGGGTGGGTGTGGAGCGGTGCGCTATTCCTGACCGCGCTCGACAGTTTCCTACTGCACGGGCCGGGCAGCCGGTTCAGCATCATCCATATTCTGTCGATCTTCACCCTGATCCAGGTGCCGATCATCGTGCTGTCTGCGCGGCGCCATGACCTCAAGCGCCATCGTCGGTCGGTGCGCGGCATGGTGACGGGAGCGCTGCTGATCGCCGGCTTCTTCACTTTCCCGTTCGACCGGATGCTGGGCCACTGGCTGTTTGGCTGAATTTCCGTTTGAGAAAGCCGGTACCAGCCCGCGCCCCCGCCCAACCACCCGACAGGATGACACTGGATCGGGTTCTTGGGCGGCGGCTCGGGCTGGCACCGCACTGAAAAATCGTCCTTTCGCCATTTTTCAAACAGGCTCTAAGAGGCTGCCATGGACCTGACAGCTTTGATCGACGATATCGTGGCCGCCATGGCCAGGGAGACGGAGCGGGGCACCGTCGCCAGCTATATACCCGAATTGGCGAAGGTGGATGCCGGCCAGTTCGGGATCGCCATCGCCACCGCTGACGGGCGGCTGCTGACCGGCGGCGACGTTGACAGCGGCTTTTCGATCCAGTCCATTTCCAAGGTGTTCGCGCTGACGCTGGCGCTGGGCAAGGTGGGCGATCAGCTCTGGGACCGGGTCGGACGCGAGCCGTCCGGCAATGCCTTCAACTCCATCGTCCAGCTGGAGCAGGAACATGGCATCCCGCGCAATCCCTTCATCAATGCCGGGGCAATCGTGGTGGCCGACGTCAATCTGGGTGGGCATCAGCCGCGCGTGGCGATCGGCGAGATGCTGCGCTTCGTCCGCTATCTGGCCGGCGACGACGCGATCCGCATCAATGAGGAAGTCGCCGCGTCGGAAACGGCGACCGGCTATCGCAACATGGCGCTCGCCAAGTATATGCGCGCCTTCAACAATGTCCGCCATCCGGTCGATCTGGTGCTGGGCAGCTATTTCCATCAATGCGCGATCGAGATGAGCTGCCAGCAGTTGGCGCTGGCCGGGCGCTATCTTATGCTCGACGGGCGCCATCTCGAGGGTGGCCGGGTCGTGTCGCCCAGCCGGGCGCGGCGCATCAACGCGCTGATGCTGACCTGCGGCCATTATGATGCGTCGGGCGATTTCGCCTTTCGCGTCGGCATCCCCGGCAAGTCGGGCGTGGGCGGCGGCATATTGGCGATCGTGCCCGGCCGCGCGGCGATCGCGGTCTGGTCGCCCGGTCTCAATGCCAGCGGCAACAGTGCGCTGGGCACAAAAGCGCTGGAGATGCTGGCGCGGCGGACCGGCTGGTCGGTGTTCAGCCCGCCCGAAGTGCATCAGGGCTGACGCGATAGGTCAGGCGGTCATGGCACCTCGTCCTGGCGCAGGCGGCGCAGGCGGGGGGCGGACTGGAGCTGGGCGGCTTCCTTGATGCCGACGCGCAGATCCTCGCGGGCCTGATGGATCGAGGCGATCACCGGCCCCATGGCGACGCCCAGATCGACCAGCGCGGTTTCGGCCAGTTGCAGTGAGCTTTCGAGCGTTTCGGGCACGGCATCGCTGGCCCCGGCCTTGTAGAGCTGGGCGGCATGATCGGCGTCGCGGGCGCGGGCGATGATCGGCAGGTCCGGCACCCAGCCGCGCACCCGCTTGGTGACCCGCACCGAAAGGACCGGATCGTCCATCGTCAGGATAAGTGCGCGGGCATGGCCGAGGCGCAGGCGGTCGAGCATTTCCGCCCGCGCGACGTCGCCGAAGAGGATGGGATAGCCCAGGCGGCGGGCTTCGGCGACGACATCGGGATCGGATTCTACGACGATGAAGCGCTGGCCATGGGTCTTGAGCAGGTCGCAGACCATCTGGCCGACACGGCCGAAACCGATGACGACGGCCGCAGCCTCGGTCTGGTCCGGTTCGGTCTCGACCCGTTCCTCGCCAATGGCATTTTCCAGCCGCTGGGCGATGTCATGGCCAAAGCGGGCGAGCAAAGGCGTGATGGTGAGGCCGATGGCGGTGACGATCTGCCAGAAGGCGGCGGTGGAGGGGAGGATCAGCTTGGCGGCGGCCGCCGCCGACAGCACGATCAGCGTGGTTTCCGACGGGCTGGACATCAGCACGCCGACTTCCAGCGCGACGCCCTTGCGCACGCCCGAGAAATAGAGAAGCAGGCCGGTGACCACCGTCTTGGCGACGACGACGCCGAGCACCGCAAGCAACAGGCTGGGCCAGTTGGCGAGGATGACGCGCAAGTCCAGGCTCATGCCCACGGTGATGAGGAAGACGCCGAGCGCCAGCCCCTTGAACGGGGCGGTCATCACCTCGACCTCGCCATGATAGTCGGTTTCGGCGATCAGGATACCCGCGAGCAGGGCACCGACGATCGGCGAGAGGCCGGCGATGGAGGTGGCGAGACTGGAGAGGATGACGACCAGCAGGCTGGCGGCGAGAAAGACTTCCGGGCTTTTGGTGCGCGCCGCCTGGCGGAAGATATGGGGCAGGAAGATGCGGCCGAAAACCAGCATCACGGCGATGGTGATGCCGCCCTTCAAGAGGGTGGTGGCCAGTTCGTTCCAGGCCGCGTCCGGGCTGGTTGCGACCGAAGGGGCGAGGGCGCCGAGCATGAAGATGATCGGCACCAGCGCCAGATCCTCGAACAGCAGCATCGAGAAGGCGGAGCGGCCGACCGCGCTCTGGGTGCCGACCATCGGCAGCACCACGGCGGTGGAGGAAAGGGCAAGGGCGAGGCCGAGGCCGATCGCGCCGGCCGTGGGCTGGCCGAGCAGATAGAGGCCCATGGCGATCAGCGCGGCGCTGCCCAGCAATTCGGTCGCGCCGACGCCGAACACCTGCGCGCGCATGCTCCACAATCGCCGGAAGCTCAGTTCCAGCCCGATGGAGAAGAGCAATAATATGACGCCCAGTTCGGCAAATGGCTCAATCGCCGCCCGGTTGGAGATGGTGACATGATAGAGCCAGGGATATTGGTCGACCAGCGAGCCAAGTCCTGCCGGGCCGACGGCAAGTCCCACCAGGATGAAACCGATGACGGGACTGATGCGGAAGCGGGCAAAGCCGGGAATGACCAATCCCGCTGCCCCCAGGATGACGAGGGAGTCGCTGAAGCTCTGGGGATTGATTGCATCGGTCATAAGTCATCATTGCGGCTGACGCGGTGAATTGCCACCCTTTCGCCAAAAGAAATCCCATCAGGCATGTCGGAAACTGCGTCGCGCGGCGTGTGGCATTTGCGTTACCGGCCTGTAATTTTCCGGACATCCGGGGGCAAAATCCGCTGCGCTAGATAGGCGGCTGGATTGTAGATGGACGAACGATGATGGGAATGATGGCTGCGGCGCTGCACGATGCGCCGATCAGCGCCGCGGATATTCTGATCTGGGCGCGGGTCGAGCAGGCCTTGGCGGGCAAGAATGCCGCCCTCGCGGCGCTGGTCAATGCCCGTGCATGCGGTCGCAGCATGGCCTCCGCCGCCGATGTCGAGATTGCCTCCGAACTGGCGCGGATGGAAGATGCGCATCTGATAAGGCTGTGGCTGGGCGCCGACGATCCCGAACATCCGACCCGCCGGGAAATGCTGGCGCTCGATCGCCTGGCGCTGATCGACGCCGATTTCTGATCGTCGAGGAAAGCCGCCTGGTGCGGACGATGGGACTTGAACCCATATTCCCAGGGGGAGGCGGATTTTAAGTCCGCTGCGTCTACCGATTTCGCCACGTCCGCGCTGCGCCTTCCCCTGAAGGCTCAGGCGCGGCAGGTCAAGGGGCTGATCAGTCGGCGGCCTTGCCGTTCAGCCGTTCGCGCATTTCCTTGCCCGGCTTGAAATAGGGCACGCGCTTGGCCGAGACCGGCACCTGTTCGCCGGTGCGGGGATTGCGGCCGGTGCGCGCGTCGCGGGCGCGGGTGGTGAAGGCGCCGAAGCCGCGCAGTTCGACCCGGCCGCCGCCCGACAGGCGATCAACAATTTCCCGGAAGAAGAGGTCGACGATCTTCTCAACCTCTTGCAGGCTGAGGCCCGGATTTTCTTCGCCGAGTTTCTGGATCAGTTCAGAACGGATCATAGGTCCTCCAGCACCCCAAATTTCCCCTCACGACATTTATAAACAATTGGAAAGCTGTTGACAATCGGGGAGCAACGAAATCGTTTCGATCGGGCAAGGAAGTGACGAACGGGCATGAAAAAGCCCGCCGGAACCTGGGTTCCGGCGGGCTCTTCTTTGCCTGTTGGCAGGAAGGAAGGGATTAGCCTTCGTTCTTGGCCTTGAGCGCTTCGCCCAGGATGTCGCCCAGCGACGCGCCGCTGTCCGACGAGCCATACTGCGCAACAGCCTGCTTTTCTTCGGCGATCTGCATCGCCTTGACCGAGAAGGTCGGCTTCTTGGCGCGGTCGAAACCGGTCACCATGGCGTCGAACTTCTGACCGATCTGGAAGCGTTCCGAACGCTGTTCGTCGCGGTCGCGGCCCAGGTCGCTGCGCTTGATGAAGCCGGTGGCGCCATCTTCGCCAGCCTGGACTTCCAGGCCGCCGTCGCGAACTTCCAGAACGGTCACGGTGACGATCGCGTTCTTGTTCAGGCCAGCAGCAGCAGCGGTGGTGCCGCCAGCGGCCGGACCGCCACGCTCAAGCTGCTTCATGCCGAGGCTGATGCGCTCCTTCTCGACGTCGATGTCGAGAACGACGGCCTGAACCGTCTCGCCCTTGCGGTGCAGCGCCAGCGCGTCTTCGCCCGAAATGCCCCAGGCGATGTCCGACATGTGGACCATGCCGTCGACGTCGCCGTCCAGGCCGATGAACAGGCCGAATTCGGTCGCGTTCTTGACTTCGCCTTCGACGGTCGAGCCGATCGGGTGACGTTCTGCGAACGAATCCCACGGGTTCGACTGGGCCTGCTTGAGGCCGAGCGAGATGCGGCGCTTCTCGGGATCGACTTCGAGAACGATGACTTCCACTTCCTGGCTCGTCGAAACGATCTTGCCGGGGTGAACGTTCTTCTTGGTCCAGGACATTTCCGAAACGTGGACCAGGCCTTCGATGCCCGGCTCCAGCTCGACGAACGCACCATATTCGGTGATGTTCGTGACACGGCCCGACAGCTTCGCACCGACCGGGTACTTGGCGGCTGCGCCTTCCCACGGATCGCTTTCCAGCTGCTTCATGCCGAGGCTGATGCGCTGGGTTTCGCGGTTGATGCGGATGATCTGGACACGGACGGTGTCGCCGATGTTGATCATCTCGTTCGGGTGGTTGATGCGCTTGTACGACAGGTCGGTGACGTGCAGCAGGCCATCGATGCCGCCCAGGTCAACGAACGCACCATAGTCGGTGATGTTCTTGACGACGCCTTCGATGATCTGGCCTTCGGCCAGGGTCTGGATCAGGCCCGAGCGCTGTTCGGCGCGGGTTTCTTCCAGGATGGCGCGACGCGACACGACGATGTTGCCACGACGGCGATCCATCTTGAGGATCTGGAAGGGCTGCGGGATGTCCATGAGCGGGGTGACGTCGCGGACGGGGCGAATGTCGACCTGCGAGCCGGGCAGGAAGGCGACGGCGCCATCGAGGTCGACGGTGAAGCCACCCTTGACGCGGCCGAAGATGACGCCTTCGACGCGGGCGCTTTCGGTGAACTCGGCTTCGAGCTTGTCCCAGGCGGCTTCGCGGCGGGCGCGGTCGCGCGACAGCATGGCTTCGCCATGGGCGTTCTCGACGCGGTCGACATAGACTTCGACTTCGTCGCCGACCTTGAGGTCAGCCTTCTGGCCGGGAGCGGCGAATTCGCGCAGCGGCACGCGGCCTTCCGACTTCAGGCCGACGTCGATCAGCGCCATGTCGTTTTCGATGCCGGTAACGGTGCCCTTTACGACGCGGCCTTCAAAGCCGCCGTCTTCGCCACCGAGAGAATCATTGAGAAGCGCGGCGAAATCGTCGCGCGAGGGGAATGCCGTAGAGGCCATGGTTGGTCCTTCACTCATCATTGCTGGCCAATCGGTTGTGTCCGATGGTCTTTGGCCAAACCACGCAAACGGCCGAATACCGCCTGCGTATCCAAGGGGTTGGGCGTTGGAACGCCAAGCCTGGAAAAGCGAAAAGGGCGCCCGGAATTTCCGCGCGCCTTATCGGGTCACACGCCTACGGGCGACCTTCAAGCTGGGCGTCCACAAGCGCGATGGCCCGCTGGACGGCGGCGTCTATAGTCAAATTGCTGGTATCTAGCAAGTCGGCGCCGTCCGCCACCTTGAGCGGGGCATGATCGCGGCTCATGTCGCGGGTATCGCGCGCCTGGATGTCGGCGATCAGGCTGTCCATGTCGGGTTCGCCGCCATGGGCCTGGGCATCCTTGAAGCGGCGTTCGGCGCGGACATGGACGCTGGCGGTGACGAAGATCTTGGCATCGGCGTCCGGCGCGATGACCGTGCCGATGTCGCGTCCGTCAAGGATGGCGCCGCCCGGCTGGGTGGCGAAGTCGCGCTGGCGCTGGACCAGGGCGTCGCGCACGCTCTGATGCACCGACACGCGCGAGGCGAGGCTGCCAACCGCTTCGCTGCGCAGCGCCGGATCGGCCAGGATGGCGTCGTCAAAGCCGCAGGCGGCCAGCGCGTCGGCCTGATGATCCGGGTCGCCGCCCTTTTTCAGAACGGACAAGCCGACCGCGCGGTAGAGCAGGCCGGTGTCGAGCACCGGCAGGCCATAATGGTGCCCCAGCGCCTTGGCGATCGTGCCCTTGCCCGATGCGGCGGGGCCATCGACGGCGATGATCATGCGATCGCTCCCAGCGTCTGGAGCAGGGTGGTGAAGGTCGGGAAGCTGGTCGCGACCGGGCGCATGTCGTCGATGGTGACGCCATCGCGCGAGACCAGGCCGGCGACCGCGAAGCTCATGGCGATGCGGTGATCGAGCCTGGTGGCGATCGGGCCGCCGCCGGGCATGGGCTGGCCGCCGCTGCCCTCGATGATGATGCCGTCCTCCAGTTCCTCGACCGTGACGCCGATCGCACGCAAGCCGGTGGCCATGGTGGCGATGCGGTCCGATTCCTTGACGCGCAGTTCGTCGAGGCCGCGGAAGATGCTGCGGCCATGCGCAAAGGCTGCCGCGACGAAGGCGACGGGATATTCGTCGATCATGCTGGGCGCGCGGGCGGGATCGGGCTCGACACCGTTCAGGGCAGAGGCGGTGACGACCAGGTCGCCGACCGGCTCGCCGCCGACTTCGCGGGCATTGATGATCTCGATCGATCCGCCCATTTCGCGCAGCAGGTCGATCAGGCCGGCGCGGGTGGCATTGAGGCCGACATTGGCGATCGTCACCTGCGATCCCGGCACCAGCAGCGCCGCGACCATCGGGAAGGCGGCCGACGAGGGGTCGCCGGGCACGACGATATTCTGCGGCTTGAGTTCGGCCTCGCCCTTGAGCGTGATGATGCGGGTGCCGTCGGCCTGGACCTCGACCTCAAGGTCGGCGCCGAAGCCCTTGAGCATGCGTTCGCTATGGTCGCGGGTCGGGATCGGCTCGACCACGCGGGTGATGCCGGGGGTGTTGAGGCCGGCGAGCAGGATCGCCGACTTCACCTGGGCCGAGGCGACCGGCAGGGTGTAGTCGAGCGGCACGGCCGGGCAGGCGCCGGTCATGGTCAGCGGCAGGCGATCGCCGGGGCTGGTGGTGAAGCTGGCGCCGACGCGGGAGAGCGGTTCGGTGACGCGCGCCATCGGGCGCTTGCTGAGGGACGCGTCGCCCACGAAGGTGGCGGTGATGCCATGGCTGGCGACCAGGCCCATCAGCAGGCGGGTCGAGGTGCCGCTATTGCCCATGTCGAGCGCTTCCTGCGGCTGGAGCAGGCCGCCGACGCCGACGCCATGAATATGCCAGATGCCGTCATCGTTACGGCGGATGTCGGCGCCCATGGCGCGCATCGCGGCCGCGGTGGCCAGCACATCCTCGCCCTCCAGCAGGCCTTCGACCCGGCTTTCGCCCACGGCCAGGGCGGACAGCATCAGCGAACGGTGAGAAATGCTCTTGTCGCCCGGAACCGCGACGCTGCCGGACAGGGCAGGGGCGGCGGTGAAGGTCATCGGGCTGGGTTGGTCATTATGGCTGGTCACGGGGTATCCATCATCTTGGAACCGAAAAAATGCGCCCGGCTTTTGACAGCGCGGTTTCGCTATGGCAAGGCGCCCGACGTTTCGTGGCCGACTTCCGTCGTGCCGCGTGATTTCTGTTTGAGCATCGAAGAAGGAACAGGCCGGACATGGTGAAGGCTGAATGGGGCACGAAGCGGACCTGCCCGAAATGCGCGACTCGCTTCTACGACCTGGGCAAGGATGACCCGGTGACCTGCATCAACTGCGGCGCCGCCTGGGAGCCCGAACCGGTGCTGAAGTCGAAGCAGCCGCTGCCCTATGAAGAGGCCGCGCCCAAGAAGGTTGTCGAGACCGCTGATGGCGAGCTGGAGACGGCGGACGATGATCTGGACATCGATCTGGACGTCGATGACGACGGCGATTCGCCGGACAATGACGTCGATCTGGGCGGCGACGACGATCTGGGCGTCGATGCCGGCAATGATGACGGCGACGACGACAATTAAGTGAAAATTCTGCTTGCCAACAGGATCACCTGATCCTAGAGGCAGCGACCTCCGAGGCGCCGGACCCAACGGCGCCTCAAGATGGTACGGGGCCTTAGCTCAGCTGGGAGAGCGCCTGCATGGCATGCAGGAGGTCAGCGGTTCGATCCCGCTAGGCTCCACCAATTTTCGGAATACGAAAATGTCCGAGTGACATTTTCCCGAAAAATTCCCGAGCGCAAGCGCGGGAGGACATACGACCGACGGCTTGTGCCGGACATGGTCTGATCCATCGGGACGCGGTTTGCGCCGTATCAGGATGGGGCCTTAGCTCAGCTGGGAGAGCGCCTGCATGGCATGCAGGAGGTCAGCGGTTCGATCCCGCTAGGCTCCACCATTTTCTTCACATAGCATCGTGCAAGCGCATCCCATGGGATTGCGTTGATTGCCTTCGGGTTCGGGCTGGCTGCGGCGTCGGTTGGCGGTAAATTTCACTACGCTCGCAACGATGATGTCGAGCTTTGACGGGTTGCGACCATTTGCAGAAGGTCAGCCACGTGGTCATAAAGCCGTGATGCAGAAATACAGCCGTTATGTGACCTTGGTGTTGATCGCGCTGCTCCTTGCCGCTGGGTTGATAATAGCAAGGCTCTATCCACTGGCGAACGCTACTACCATCCAGCCGGGCGATGAGCCTCTCGTGAGCAACGCTATGCACGACGCGCAAAAGCTATTCCGCTCGGAAGCCATCAATAAGGCTTCCAGATTGGCCGTGGTCATCCGGATGTCTGATCGAACATGCGTTGAGTTACGTCCATATTCGAAGCTTCCCGCTGGCACCTACTTGGCTTGCTACGACAATCGCGATGGTCACTTGATCGAGGAAAAGGCAACGGGCGGTTATTGAACGTCCGAAAGCGACGAAAAATTGCGAAAACCGGACCGTCGCATAACCACCCCTCTTTGGTCATTCCTGCTTTTGCGAATGAGGACAGGGCGGGCGCCGTTCAGGCCAGCGTGACGAAGCTGTCCATCACCCGCTTGCGGCCGGCGGTTTCGAAGTCGATTTCCAGCTTGTTGCCCTCGATCGCGGCGATCGTGCCATAGCCGAATTTCTGGTGGAAGACGCGCTGGCCGACAGACACATCGTCGCGGCCCTTGTTGCCGAGCGATACGGCGGAGGTGCGGGCTTCGACGATTCGCACCGGCTCGCGGCTGAACTGACCGCTGGTCTGGGCGCGTTGCCAGCCCGGCCCCCGCGACGAGCCGCGCGCGACATTGGCGAAGGGATCGTCCCGTTCCGACCAATTGGCGCGCCAGAGCGAGGCGCCGCCGGACATGCTGCTTTCCTCATCCACATGTTCGGGCGGCAATTCGCCGACGAAGCGGGAGGGGATGCTACTGGTCCACTGGCCATAGATGCGGCGATTGGCGGCATGAAGGATGGTGCAGCGCTTGCGCGCGCGGGTGATCGCCACATAGGCGAGGCGCCGTTCCTCCTCCAGGCTGTTGAGCCCGCCTTCGTCGAGAGCCCGCTGCGAGGGGAAGATGCCTTCCTCCCAGCCGGCGAGGAAGACATTGTCGAACTCCAGGCCCTTGGCGGCGTGGATGGTCATGATGGTGAGCTTCTGCTCATCCTGCTGCGCTTCATTGTCCATGACCAGGCTGACATGTTCGAGGAAGGCGCCCAGCGTCTCATATTCCTCCATCGCGCGGGTGAGTTCGCTCAGGTTTTCGAGCCGGCCGGCGCTTTCGGTGGTGCGTTCGGCCTGGAGCGTGGCGGTATAGCCGCTCTCGTCCAGTATCTGGCGCGCCAGTTCGGCATGGGGCAGTTGCGCGGCGCGATCGCGCCAGCGGGCGAGGTCACCGATGAAGGCGCCGAGCGAACGGCGCGCCTGCGGCGTCAGTTCGTCGGTGTCGAGGATGCGTGCAGCAGCAAGGGCGAGGGGAATGCCCTCCGCGCGCGCCAGCCGGTGCAGCTTCTCGACCGCCTTGTCGCCCAAACCGCGCTTGGGGACGTTGACGATCCGCTCGAAGGCCAGGTCGTCGGCCGGCTGGTTGACGAGGCGGAGATAGGCGAGTGCGTCGCGGATTTCGGCGCGCTCATAGAAGCGGAAGCCGCCGACGATGCGATAGGGCAGGCCGATCTGGATGAAACGGTCTTCGAATTCGCGGGTCTGGTGCTGGGCGCGGACGAGGATCGCCACCTCGTCCAGCGAGCAGCCGGCGCGGGCGATCGCCTCGATCTCGTCGCCGACGCGGCGGGCTTCCTCCGGCCCGTCCCACACGCCGAGCACGCGCACCTTTTCGCCAACGTCGATGTCGGTCCACAGCGTCTTGCCCAGGCGATTGCCATTTTCGGCGATCACCCCGGATGCGGCGCCCAGGATATGCGGGGTGGAGCGGTAATTCTGTTCCAGGCGGACGATGATTGCGCCAGGAAAATCCTTTTCGAACCGAAGGATATTGGCGACTTCTGCCCCACGCCATGAATAGATGGACTGGTCGTCGTCGCCGACGCAGCAGATATTCTTTCGGGTCTGGGCGAGCAGGCGGAGCCAGAGATACTGGCTGCTATTGGTGTCCTGATATTCGTCCACCATGATATATTTGAAGCGCTGCTGATATTGCTCCAGAACGTCGCGGTGACGCTTCAAGATGGTGAGAGAGTGTAGCAGCAAGTCACCGAAATCACAGGCATTCACTTCACGCAGGCGAGCCTGATAGGCGGCATAGAGCTTCTGCCCCTTGCCATGGGCATAGCCCTCCGCCTCGCCGGCGCCGACCTCCTCCGGGGCGAGGCCCTTGTTCTTCCACTGGTCGATCAGGCCGGCAAGCTGGCGCGCGGGCCAGCGCTTCTCGTCAATCCCCTCCGCCTGGATCAGCTGCTTCATCAGGCGCAACTGGTCATCGGTGTCGAGGATGGTGAAATTGGACTGGAGGCCCACCAGTTCGGCATGGCGGCGCAGCATTTTGGCGGCGATCGCGTGGAAGGTGCCGAGCCAGGGCATGCCCTCGACCGCCGGGCCGATCATCCGGCCGACGCGCTCGCGCATTTCCCGTGCCGCCTTGTTGGTGAAGGTCACGGCCAGGATTTCCGAGGGCCAGGCGCGCTGGGTCGCGACCAGATGGGCGAGGCGGGCGGTGAGCGCCGCGGTCTTTCCCGTGCCCGCGCCGGCCAGCACCAGTACCGGCCCCTCTGTGGTCAGCACAGCCTGACGCTGCGGTTCGTTGAGGCCCTTCAGATAGGGCGGGTCGTTCGGAGAGGGGGCAGGCACGGTCATGGGCGATCAACTAGGGATGGGCGGTTGCGGGGGCAAGGGCGGATGGCCTTGCAGCGGGACGCAATCTATGAGAACAAAAAGAGAATCACGCAAGATGCGAATGGAGCAAGATGATGGTGACGGGGCGGTGCCAGTGCGGGGCGATCCATTATGCGGCGGAGGGAGAGCCGGTTTACAGCGCGCTCTGCCATTGCAGCGATTGCCGGATGAGCGCGGGCGCGCCGATGGTCGGCTGGGCGCTGTTCCCGCATGACAAGGTGACGATAGAGGGCGATCCGATCACCTATCAGTCGTCGGACAATGCGACCCGTCATTTCTGCGGCACCTGCGGCACCGGGCTGTTCTACACCAACCCGACGGTGTTTCCGGGCATGATCGACATTCAGAGTGCAACGCTGGACGATCAGACGGTCTTTCCGCCGGCGGTGCATGTCCAATATACCGAGGCGGCGCCCTGGATGGCGGCGGCGCATGACCTGCCCCGGTTCGATCGATACCCGTCGGACTGAGTGCGACCGACGTCAGCGGCGGCACGGTTCGTCGCTGACGCGGAACAGGGACGCGGGGCGACCGGTTTCTCCCTTGCTCGGGGCAAGGAGAAGAAGGATCAACCCGATGAAGATCATCATGATCGCCGGCTTTGCCGCCCTGTCGATGGCGGCGCTGCCCGGTCAGGCCGGGGCGCAGGCGATGTCACCGCCGGCCCAGAAGCAGGATCCCAATGCCGCCCAGCCTACTGGCGCGGTGCCGGCCGAGACGGGCATGGTGCCGGCGCCTGCGGACGTGCCGCGCGATCCGGCCGCGCCGGTGGGCACGGCGGCCAATCCTGTGACGGTGGGCGGCAACATGACGCCGCCGCCGACCGAGGCAAAGGTCTATCCGGTGTGCGGCAAGGGCGTGCAGGACGGTTGCGTCAATCCGGGCGAGGCGAAGAAGAGGATGCGCAGGCCGGGCTGAGATCCGGATTGGAATCGGCGGCGGCAGGGCTGGGCAGGGCGGCGATGAGCGCTGCGAGACCCGTTCGGTCGCGCGCCGCGTCGGCCAGGCTATAGCCGTCCAGCACCGTCAGGAAAGCACCGACCGCTTGGGCCAATATGCCCGACAGGCCGCAGGCCGGGCGGATCGCGCAGGACGCGCAATCGGCCATTGCCATGTCCGGCTCGCTATGGCGCACGACCGCGCCGATGCGGATATCGACAGGATCGGCGGCGAGGGTAAAGCCGCCGCCGCGACCGCGCTGGGTGCGGATGAAGCCACCCTGGCCCAGGCCATGCACCACCTTCATCAGATGATTGCGCGACAGGCCATAGGCGTCGGCAATTTCCGGGATCGTCGCCCGTCCGCCAGGCACGGCGGCGAGGTGGATCAGCACGCGCAGCGCATAATCGGTGTGGCGGGTCAATTGCATCGCGCCCTCCTATCCTGCGGGCAGAACGTCATAAACATATATTCAATTTACATCTTAAAAGATGCATATTAAATGAACCTTATCGAGTCCCCGATAAGGAGCCTGTCATGCGCGAAAATCTGTCCCCTGAAACCATCGCCATCGTGAAAGCGACCGGCCCGGCGCTGCGCCGTCATGGCGTCGAGATCACCACCCGCATGTATGCACGGCTGTTCGAGGACGCGTCGATCAAGGACATGTTCGATCAAGCGGCGCAGGCCAGCGGCGAGCAGCCGCGCCGGCTGGCGGCGGCGATCCTGGGCTTTGCGGAGAATGTCGACAAGTTGCAGGCGCTGGACGGCGCGATCGCGCGCATGGTGCAGCGCCATGTCGATACGGGCGTGCAGCCGGACCATTATCCCAAGGTGGCGGCCGCGCTGTTGCCGGCGATCCGCGAGGTGCTGGGCGAAGAAGTGGCGACCGATGAAGTGCTGGCCGCCTGGGCGGAAGCTTATACTTTCCTGGCCAATATCCTGATCGGCAAGGAACAGGCGGCCTACGCGGAGGCCGCCTGATATTCCGCCTGATCGTTACGCGGCGGGCGCGTTGTCCTCTGCGCGGAGCAGGGTGAGGCGCGCCTTGCCGACGTCGCGCACGGCGTCGACGGTGAAGCCCTTGACCGCGACGTCCTCGCGCCGGTCGGTTTCGATGCTGATCCAGGTGGCCGGGCTGGTCCAGCCCAGGCGCGCCAGCTTGTCGAGTGCGACCTGGCCCGCGCCGGTGTCATAGGGCGGGTCCATGAAGATGAGGTCGAGCGGCGTCTTCGTCGGGCCGAGCGAGAGCACGCTGGTCTGGCGGATGTCGGGGCGCAGGCCGAGCTTGTCGCCATTGGCGCGGATCGCGTCGATCGCCGCCTTGTCCTGCTCGACGAACAGGCAAGAGCCGGCGCCGCGCGACAGGGCTTCAAAGCCCAGCGCGCCCGAGCCGGCGAAGAAATCGCCCACGGCCAGCCCCTCGAACGATCCCAAGCGGCTCGCCAGCATCGAAAAGAGCGTTTCGCGGGTGCGGTCGCCGGTGGGACGGGTGGCGTCGCCCTTGGGCGCGACCAGCGGACGGCCGCGCCATTGACCCGAGATGATCCTCATTTCTGTGCTTTCTTCAGGCTGCTGCGGAAGGCGACCAGGTCATGCTGGCGCACTTCCTCGACCGCGCCGCCGGCCAGTTCACCCAGCTCGAACGGGCCGTAGCTGGTGCGGATCAGGCGATTGACCTTGAGCTCGAAATGTTCGAGCACGCGGCGCACTTCGCGGTTCTTGCCCTCGGTCAGGGTCATTTCGATCCACTGGTTGCGGCCGGTGCGTCGTTCCAGATTGGCCTCGATCGGACCATATTGGATGCCGTCAATCTCGATGCCGTCGAACAGATCCTCCAACTGCTGTTGGCTGACCTCGCCAAAGGCGCGGGCGCGATAGGTGCGCGGCACGCCGGTCGAGGGCAATTCCATCTCGCGCTTGAACTCGCCGTCGGTGGTGAGCAGCAACAGCCCCTCGGTATTCATGTCGAGCCGGCCGATCGGCATCAGCCGCGGCAGGTCGTCGGGCAGGATGTCGTAGATGGTCGGGCGACCGGCGGGATCGCGCTCGGTGGTGAGGAAGCCGGTCGGCTTGTGGAACAGGAACAGGCGTGCGGGGGCGGGCGCGGCGACCGGATCGCCGTCGACGGTCACGCCATGGAGCGAGGTCAGCAGCGTCGCGGGGGTGTCGATCGTGACGCCGTCCCTGGCGATACGGCCTTCCTCGATCATCCGCTCGATCTCGCGGCGCGAGGCGATGCCGGCGCGGGCGAGCAGCTTGGCGATGCGCTGGGGTTCGCCCTTGCCGCTGGTTTCCGCGGCGGCACGGGCCGGGTGCGGGTTGGCGACATGGGGGGCAGCCGGCTTCTTGCTGCCGGGGCGGCGCGGCGGATAGGATGTGCCGCCCATACGACCTTCAGTGCGGCCTTCGGGGCGCGGGCGAGCCGGGCGGTCACCGAAAGCGGGGCGGGCGGCGCGCTCGCCAAAGGGCGCGCGGGCGGGACGATCTCCAGTGGCGCGCTCGGGGCGCTTGCCTTCGGCCGGGCGACCGCTGCGGGCGGGGCGTTCGGCGCGATCCGGCTGGGCGGCGCGCTCGGGGCGGCCACGGGCCGGGCGTTCGCTGCGTTCACCGCGCGCTTCGCCGAAGCGGCCACGGCCTTCGCCGGCGGCGTTGCGATCGGGACGCGCGCCACGGGCCGGGCGGTCGCCACGGCCTTCTTCGCGATTTCCGGCAAAACGACCGCCCCGGCCTTCACCCGAAGCGCTGCGATCAGGGCGGGCGCCGCGACCTTCGCCACGTTCGCTGCGGCCTTCGCCAAAGCGATTGCCACGGGCCTCGCCGGGGCCATTGCGATCGAGACGCGGACCGCGCGCGGGGCGCTCGCCACGCCGGGCGGAGCGGTCCAACCGGCCTTCGCTCCGGCTGTCAAAACGACCTTCGTTGCGACCGTCGGATCGGCCCGTGCCGCGGTCGGCGCCGCCACGCGATCCGGGGCCGGAGGGACGCTTGGGACCGCCCGGACCTGACCGGCGCGGCGGACCAGATTTTTTTGGCGGTTCCACTTGATGCATTCCTTTTCGTGACGGGTGGCCATCCCCATATCAGGGCGGCATGTGCAATATGATGAACGGTGCCATAGCGCCGTCCATGTGAACGGCAAAGCCCCGGCCGGGCGCAACCCGGCGCCGGGGCGCGGCGTTGGTCGGTTGCATGGCGGAAACGGGGCAGGACAGCAAATGTTTTTCGGGCGAATCAGAGGGGACGACACCGCCAGGGACGGGGCGAGAGACGGGGCAGGTGCGCCGCGCAACGCCATCCGCAGCGTGCTGGTGGTGGAGGATGAACCGCTCGTTGCCTTCGACCATGAGCATATCCTGTCCCAGGCAGGCTATCGCATCGCTGCCACCGTCGACAGCCATACCCATGCTGCCCGCGTAATCGATGCCGGATCGGTCGATCTGGTCGTCACCGACATCAATCTGCGCGGTGGGCGTTGCGGCATAGAGGTCGCGCGCCATGCCCATGCGCGCCAATTGCCGGTGCTGTTCGTCACCGGTGCATGTCCCGCCGATGCGCGATCGCTGGCGGTCGGCTGTCTCGCCAAGCCCTTCGCCCCGCGCGACCTGCTGGCGGCGATCGCGGTGGTGGATGCGGTGCTGGCCGGTCGCGCGCCACCACGCAAGCCGCGTGGCATGAAGCTGTTCGCCGAGATCGCCTGACGCCGGGCTGATCCGGGGCAGGCAAGCGGCCGTGCCGCTTGCCTCTGCTGCATTTGCTCATATGGTGGCGCCCGTAATGAACGGGCGCGGGGAATATGTGTGACAGATATCGCCGAGGGTAAACGGAACTGGCGGGATGTCATGCGTCCCTATTTTGGGAAAATGCCGTTCGTGGCCTTGTTGATCGGCATATCGAGCGGGTTTCCGCTTATGCTGCTGCTTGGCACGATGGGCTATTGGCTATCCAAAGTGGGTATCCAGAAGTCTACGATCGGTTTCGCTATCGGCCTGACGACACCCTATACGCTCAAATGGCTCTGGGCGCCGTTGGTCGATAAGCTCCCGCTTCCGATCCTCACGCGGCTTTTCGGTCAGCGGCGGGCCTGGCTGTTTTTCATTCAGTTGCTGCTGTTCGGCGCAATCTGGATGCTGGGGGCCAGCGATCCTGCCAATCATCTTGGCTATTTCGCCTTTTGCGCGATCCTGGTTTCCTTCCTGGGCGCGACACAGGATATCGTGATCGATGCCTATCGTATCGAGATATTGAGCGATGAAGAGATGCCTTATGGCACGGCGACCAACCAGTTCGGCTATCGGCTTGGCGCCTTCTTCTCCGGGGTCGGGACGATCTTCCTCTATTCACCGCAAACAGGACTCGGCCTTGGCTGGCCGCTTGCATATGGCCTGACCGCCTTGCTGGTGCTGCCCGGCGCGCTGGGCGCGCTCTGGGCGGGGCCGGGCACTTATGTTGATCGCCATGGGGAAATGGCCGGGAAGCGATTTGGCGCATGGCTAAAGGAAACGGTGCTCAATCCCTTCATCGAGTTTTTAGGGCGCAAGGGATCGGTCCTGATCCTGCTGTTCGTGCTGCTCTATAAAATAGGCGATGCGATGGGGCAGGGCATGCTCAACCCGATGATCGTCGATCTTGGGTTCACCGATGCTGAGTTTATCGCGATCAACAAGGTCGTCGGTTTCTGGGGCCTGATCGTCGGCACGGCCTTGGCTGCGCCTTTCATCGCATGGCTCGGCATGGGGCGCGCCCTGTTCATATCGGGGTTGATGATGATGCTCAGCAATTTGACGTTCGTCATCGTTGCGATGCACGGTCATTCGAATTTGTGGCTGACCATAGCGGTGGCGACAGAGCAGGTGACGAGCGGTATCGGTTTGACGGTGTTCGTCACCTATCTGTCCGGCCTTTCCAGCCTTGCCTACACCGCAACCCAATTCGCATTATTGTCATCGTTCGCTGCTGTAGGTCGCACTTGGCTGGCTGCGCCGGCAGGGATCATCGCTGAGAATGTGGGATGGGTCGGATTCTGGCTGACGACGGTCGTCGCGGCATTGCCCGGCATGCTGTTGCTCTGGCTGATCTGGCATAAGGGCTTTGTCGTGGACAGCGTTCGTCAGCCCAGCACGACGGACGACTGAGGTGACGAATAGGTCGAACAATCAGGACTTTTGCATCGCATGATCTTCCTCGTCGCGTCCATCTGTATCCAGATCATCTGTGCGGTCGATGTCGTGCGCAGCGGCCGCAACCAGATTTGGATGCTGTTCATCTTCCTCTTCTCGCTGGCAGGCTGCTTTGCCTATCTGATGCTGGAGGTGCTGCCGGCCTATTGGGGCAATCGCCATCTGCGCACCGCGCGCAGCCAGGTGGTCGGCAAGGTCGATCCCGAACGCGGCCTGCGCAAGGCACGGGCTGATCTGGACCTGGCGGAGACCGCCGCCAACCGGATCGCGCTGGGCGATGCGCTGCGGGATCTGGGCCGCTTTGCCGAGGCGGAGGCGGCCTATCGCAAGGGGCTGGCGCTGGGACCGGGGCAGGATGCGACGACGCAGGTCAAGCTGGCGCAGACCCTGTTCGAACTGGGGCGCAGCCGCGAGGGGCTGGCGCAGCTGGACGATGTGCCCGATGTCGGCCGGGGCAGCGAATGGGATCGGCGCGCGCTGCTGCGGGCGCGGATGCTGTCCGATATCGGGGAGGATGCGCAGGCGCGCCTGCTGTTCGAGGATGTGATGAGCCGCTATGCCGGCGAGGAGGCGCGCTGCCATTATGCCGCCTTCCTGCTGGAGCAGGGTGACCGGCTGCGCGCGCGGCAGATATTGGAGGAGGTCGAGCAGCGGGCCAGGCGGCTCGACCGCACCCAGCGCGCCGCCCAGGCCGATATGTATCGCTGGGCCGGCGAGCAGTTGGCGGAGTTGCGCAAGGCGGCGGCTTAATTTGCCGCGTAAAGGTCCAGCGGCCGGCCAAGGTCGCTATGCGCCTGCGCCACCGCCTGCAGGCAGGTGAGCGCGCCCAGCGCATCGTCATTGCCCAGCAGCCCCGAGACATTGTCGAAGGCGGTATGCGGATCGCGCAGCGCATCGCCCACCGCCTGCATGATCGCCGCCTCGTCCGCCGTCATCCGCGCGCAGCAACAGGGCGCGACCAATATCTTGCGGCTGGCGGCGCGCGCCAGTTCCAGCATCATCGCGCGCATCAGTACCAGGGGCCGGCGATAGCTTTTGCCGAAGGCGCCCAGCATCGCATTGGCGGCATGGGCATCATTGACCCCGGCCGTCGCCATGCGGCGCATGACGAACAGGAACAGCCGATTGCCATAGCCGCCCGGAATGGGCCGGGGCAGTTCGACGGGGTAGCTTTCTCCATATGCCATGCGGGTGCGCCTTTGTGTGACTCGGGGACACACAAGCTACGCTATTGCGAGGCATTCGCAAGTCTAAATCAGTCGGGCAATTGTCCGTTCAACCGCAAAATCTCTCCGGCCATATAGAGCGAGCCGGCGATCAGGATGATCGGTGCCCCATCCTGGGCCTGCGCGGCATCCTGCGCGATGGCGGCGATCGCCGCCTGCGGGTCGTCATGGGCGGTGCAGCCTATGCCCCAGCGGGCGGCGACGGCGGCGAAGCGTTCGGGCGGGTGATGGTCATGTCCCGGCACCGGCAGCGCATGGATATGAGCGATGCGGCCGCCGAACGGCGCGAGATAGGCGTCCATATCCTTGTTCGCGAGCATGCCGATGACGAGCTGGATCTGGCGGCTGTGCAGCCGGTCCGCGGTGAAGAAGGCGCTGATCGCCTGGCCGGCGGCTTCATTATGGCCACCGTCAAGCCAAGCTTCCGCCGCTTCGGGCAGGGCGGCGAGCAGCGGGCCGTGCTCCAGCCGTTGCAGCCGGGCAGGCCAGTGCGCCCAGAGCGGCGCGGCCTTCAGGGCCGCCTCGCTGACCGGCACGGCCTGTTGATGGCGCAGCATGGCGATGGCGAGGGCGACATTCTGGACCTGATGCGCGCCGGGCAGGCGCGGCATCGGCACGTCGACATGGCCCTGTTCGTCACGATAATGGACCCGGTCGCGATAGACGGCGGCGTCCCAGGCGGTGCCCATGGTGAGCCATTGGGTTCCGGCGCGATCCGCGGCATCCTGCATCACCGGGGCGAGGGCGGCGTCATAACGCTGCGTCACCAGCGGCGCGCCGGACTTGGCGATGCCGGCCTTTTCCGCGGCGATGACCGGCAGCGTGTCACCCAGGAAGGCCTGATGATCGATGCCGAGCTGGGCGATGCCGCAGACGACCGGATCGACGATGACGTTGGTGGCGTCGAGCCGCCCGCCAAGGCCGACCTCGATGATGCAGGCATCGGCATCATGTTCGGCAAAGGCGAGGAAGGCGGCGGCGGTCGTCACCTCGAAGAAGCTGGCGCCGATCCCTTCGGCCACATCGAGCACGCGGGCGAGATAGGCAGCGAGCATGGCATCGTCGATCAGCTTGCCGGCGATGCGGATGCGCTCGTTGAAGCGCACCAGATGGGGCGAGGTGAAGACATGGACGGTCTTGCCGTCCGCCTCCAGCGCGGCGCGCAGGAAGGCGCAGGTCGACCCCTTGCCGTTGGTGCCGGCGACATGGAAGACCGGCGGCAGGCGAAGGTGGGGATCATCCAGCCGCGCCAGCAACTGGGTGATCCGTTCCAGTCCCAATATGTCGGCGCCGGGGGACAGCGACCAGAGCCGGTCAAGCTGGGCCTGGACCTGCGGGTCGTCCGAAACGGCATGGTCGGCCATGGCGCGCTGATCCCCCTATCGCGCTGTGCGGGCTCAGGCGGCGGCGCGCGGCGTCAGATAGCCGATCACGCGAGCCAGCGTGTCGCGCAGTTCGCTGCGATGGACCACCATGTCGAGCATGCCATGGTCGAGCAGATATTCGGCGCGCTGGAAGCCTTCGGGCAGCTTTTCACGGATCGTGCTTTCGATGACGCGCTGGCCGGCGAAGCCGATCAGGGCATTGGGCTCCGAAATCTGGATATCGCCCAGCATCGCATAGCTGGCGGTGACGCCGCCGGTGGTCGGATCGGTCAGCACGACGATATAGGGCAGGCCGGCCGCGTGCAGCTTCTGAATCGCCACGGTGGAGCGCGGCATCTGCATCAGCGACAGGATGCCTTCCTGCATGCGCGCGCCGCCGGCGGCGGTGAAGATGACATAGGGGCATTTATGCGCGATCGCATCATTGATTCCCTGGATGAAGGCCGCACCCACGCCCATGCCCATGGAACCGCCCATGAAGGCGAAATTCTGCACGCCCATGACCAGCGGCACATCGTCGATCGCGCCGCGCGCGTTGATGAGCGCATCCTGGTCGCCGGTCGAGGCGCGGGCGGCCTTGATCCGGTCCGGATAGCGCTTGCTATCCCGGAACTTGAGCGGATCTTCCGGCACGCCGGGCGTCGGCAGCAGGATGAAGCCGGCGTCGAGGATCTGCTCGAACCGTTCCGACGGGCCTATGCGGCCATGATGGTCGCAGCGCGGGCAGACCGAGAGATTTTCCTCCCATTCCTTGATGAAGACCATTTCCTTGCACGACGGGCACTGATGCCAGAGCGTTTCGGCGGTGGTTTCCTTCTTGGTGAAGGGCAGGGCGTTACGAACGCGGTTGATCCAGCTCATGCTGCGGTCTCCCGGATAGAAGTGGTGAGGGCGCCGCTGAGCGACGCGACGAATTCCTGGACGAAGGGGCCGGCGGCATCGCCGTGCGAGCCGACGATGTCGACGATCGCCGAGCCAACCACCACGCCATCGGCGACGCGGCCGATGGCGGCGGCCTGTTCGGGCGTGCGGACGCCGAAACCGACCGCGATCGGCAGGTCGGTGGCGGCCTTCAGCCGATCGACCGCCATTTCGATATTGGCCTGTGCCGCCTGCTGCTTGCCGGTAATGCCGGCGACGGCGACATGATAGAGGAAGCCGCTGGCACCTTTCAGCACGGCGGGCAGGCGGGCGGCGTCCGTGGTCGGGGTCGCGAGGCGGACGAGGTGGACGCCGACGGCGCGCAGGACGGGGCCGAGTTCGGCATCTTCCTCCGGCGGGATATCGACACAGATCACGCCGTCAACGCCGGCGGCCTGGCACTGCTCGGCAAACCAGTCGGACCCGCGCGCCAGCATCGGATTGGCATAGCCCATCAGGATCAGCGGCGTTTCGGGATGGCGCGCGCGGAAATCGGCGGCGAGGGCGAAGACGTCCCTCGTCTTCGTGCCCGAGCCGAGGCTGCGCAGGTTCGCCAGTTCGATCGCCGGGCCATCGGCCATCGGATCGGTGAAGGGCATGCCGAGTTCGATGATGTCCGCGCCGCCTGCGACCAGCGCATCGAGGATGGCGGGGGTCGCGGCGACGTCCGGGTCACCGGCGGTCACGAAGGTGATGAGGGCGGCGCGGCCCTGTGCCTTGCAGGCGGCGAAGCGGGTGGCGAGACGGTCGGTCATGCTCACATCTCCACTCCCAGCGCGTCGGCGACGGTGAAGATATCCTTGTCCCCCCGGCCCGACAGATTGACGACGATGATCTTGTCCCCGTCCAGCGTCGGCGCGACCTGTTCGGCGGCGGCCACGGCATGGGCGGATTCGAGCGCGGGGATGATCCCTTCGAGGCGGGAGAGGGTCTGGAAGCTTTCCAGCGCCTCATCATCCTTGATCGGCAGATATTTCACCCGGCCGATCTCGTGCAGCCAGCTATGTTCCGGGCCGATGCCGGGATAGTCGAGGCCAGCCGAAATGCTGTGCGCTTCGGTGATCTGGCCGTCCTCGTCCTGGAGCAGATAGGTGCGGTTGCCGTGCAATATGCCCGATGCGCCGCCAGCCAGCGAGGCGGCATGCTTCTTGTCGAGGCCTTCGCCGGCGGCTTCCACACCGATCATCGCGACTTCGGGATCGTCGAGGAAGGGGTGGAACATGCCGATGGCGTTGGAGCCCCCGCCGACCGGGGCGATCAGCATGTCGGGCAGGCGGCCTTCGGCTTCCATGATCTGCGAGCGGATTTCCTTGCCGATGATCGACTGGAAATCGCGCACCAACTCCGGATAGGGGTGCGGGCCGGCGGCGGTGCCGATGATGTAGAAAGTGTCATGGACGTTCGATACCCAGTAGCGCAGGGCGTCGTTCATCGAATCCTTGAGCGTCGAGGAGCCGGAATGGACCGGGATCACCTCGGCGCCGAGCAGCTTCATGCGGAAGACGTTGGGCTTCTGCCGCTCGACATCCTTGGCGCCCATGAAGATCTTGCATTCCATGCCGAACAGGGCGGCGACGGTCGCGGTGGCGACGCCATGCTGGCCCGCGCCGGTTTCGGCGATGACCTTCTTCTTGCCCATGCGGCGGGCGAGCAGCGCCTGGCCGATGCAATTGTTGATCTTGTGCGCGCCGGTGTGGTTGAGTTCCTCGCGCTTGAGGTAGATTTTGGCGCCCTTGCCGGGTTCGGCCTTGGCGCGCAGCGCTTCGGTCAGCCGTTCGGCATAGTAAAGCGGGTTGGGACGGCCGACGTAGGAGCGCAGCAGCTCGGCATATTCGGCGTGAAATTCGGGATCGGCCTTGGCTGCCTTATAGACCTTTTCCAGTTCCAGGATCAGCGGCATCAGCGTCTCGGCGACATAGCGGCCGCCAAAGGCGCCGAAATGGCCGTTATCGTCCGGCTGGCTACGAAGGCTGTTGGGCAGGGTAATGGTGTCGGTCATGAATATCTTTCCGGGGACAAATGATGGGCGTTCGCTTGTGGTCAGGAAGCGATCAGCGCCATCGTCCTTCGATGCGCATGGCAGGGGCGTTCAGCGTCAACATGCCGACACCGCTTTGCAGAAGGCCATGATCTTGTCCACACTCTTGATGCCCGGTGCATCCTCGACGCCCGAAGAAACGTCGATCAGCGGCGTGTCGGTCAGGCGGATCGCTTCGCACACATTGTCGATGCCAAGGCCACCCGAAAGCCCCCAGGGCGCGGGCATGGCGACGCCGCGCAGCAAGGTCCAGTCGAAGCGCAGGCCCATGCCCCCCGGCAGTGCTGCGCCATCGGGCGTCTTCGCGTCGAACAGCAGCCGGTCGACCATGCCGGCATAGGCCTGGGCAGCGTCGATATCGGCGCGGGTCTTGACCGAAATCGCCTTCCACACCGGCAGGCCGAAACGCTGGCGGATAGCGGCGACGCGCTCCGGGCTTTCCTTGCCATGGAGCTGCAGGGCGCTGAGCGCACCGGTGCCGGTCAGGCGGGCAAGCTGTTCGTCATCGGCATCGACGACAACGGCGACGCGATCGACATGGGACGGGACGGCCGCGGCGAGCGCGCGCAATTGGTCGGGCTCGACATGGCGCGGGCTTTTGGGGAAATGGACGAAGCCGACATGGCTCGCCCCCGCCTGCACGGCGGCGCCCACCGTCTCCGGCGTCGACAGGCCGCAGATCTTGATCGCGATTCGGGACATGGGCGGGCCTTTAGACCGTAAGGGAAGGGAAGTCACATCCGGGTGAGGGCAGGGGTGTGCCCCGGCTCGGTCAGGTCGATATCCTGCAATCCCAGCCACTGGTCGAGATGGGCAAGCGCGGCATCGCCCAGAAAATCGTCGAGCGCGGCGAAGATCGCGGCCTGGTCCATGTCGGCGGGATCGAAGGGTTGGTGCCATTTCAGGGTGAAATGGGTGCCGCCGGTGCGGACGAGATAGAGTGGCATGATCCGTGCGCCCGACGCCTTGGCCATGCGCAACGCGATCGAGACATTGCCCTGTGGCCCCAGTGGCCGGCCGAATGTGGGAAAACTCACCTGCCGGTCGCGCCGTTCGTCGAGCAGCATATAGGCGAGCGCGCGATCTTCCTTGGCCAGATGGCGCAGGATGCGGCGGGCAGCGCCTTCGCCAGGCGGCAGCGCGTCGGTGGCATAGGCGGCGCGCGCCTTTTCCAGCATTTTGGCATGGCGCGGATTTTCCGGCGGTTGCTGCACGCCGATCGACGGCCGGTCCATCTGGGTTTTGAGATGAGCGGCAATCACATCCCAATGGCCGATATGCAGCGACACGAAGATGATCGCGCCCGGACCATCGACGATGGCACGATAGGTGTCATGATCCTCGATCGAGAAATGACCATTCGCCAGCAGTCGCCCCATCGACGGCAGTTCGGCGGCGAAGCGGCCGACATTGCGCCAGCGCTCATGCAGCAGCGCGGCGACATCACCTTCCGACAGGTCAGGACGCAACAGGGCAAGGTTGCGCCGGGCGCGTTCGGACCGGACGGCCATGCGCCGCGGACCGACCATCCCGCCAAGCCATGCGCCGATCGCCGAACCGGTGTTTACCGGCAGGATGTGCATCAGCCGATACATGAAGGGGCTGTAGAGCATTCAGATCGCACACTTGGATGGGTTGGCACTGGGCATGGCGTCGGTCATACACGGGCGCGATAAAGGGTAAAGGGGCATCCCGATCTTGAGCATCTTCCTGGCGATCTGGTTCCTGTTGCAGGCGATCAGCCTGCTGGGCGTGATCAATTATTGGCGCCATCTGCCGACGGACCGGCAGGAGGAGGCGCCCGATGGCGCGGTCATGATCCTGTCGGTGCGTGACGACTGGGAAGGTGACAGCGAACTTGTCACCCGGCTGAGGGCGCAGAGTGCGCCGTTCCGGCTGCTGCTCGCGACCTCCGGGGCCTGCGCGGCAGCGGAAGCGCTGGCTGCCGCTGAGCCGGATTGGGTGCAGATCGTGCGCGCCGGCGTGGCCAGCGACGAGGGGCAGAAGGTCCACAAGCTGCGGGCGGCGCTCAAGGTGCTGCGCGAAGCGGATCGCTATCTGATCTTCATCGACGCGGATATCGAGCCGCCGATGCGGCTGGCCGGGCGGCTGCTCTTTCCGCTGGTGCGGGACAAGGCGGATATCGTGACAGGCTATCGGCTGCTGCTGCCGGCCGGGCAGGGCATCCCGGCGCTGGTCGGCGCGGTCGAACTGCAGCTGGCGACGCTGCCGCGCGCGGCCAGTTCCACCATGCCCTGGGGCGGCGCGATGGCGATGACGCGGGCGGCGGCCGAGCGGATCGACATCGACGCGGCGCTGGCCGGGCGCCTGTCCGACGACATGGCGATCGGCCTGGCCGGCTGGCGCGCGAAGCTGCGGATGCGGCCGGTGCGCGACCTGCTGGTGGCGAGTCCGCTGGATGGGGCGCTTGGTGCGCTCTGGGGCTTTGGCGTGCGGCAATATCGCCATGTCCTCACCAACAGCCCGCGCATGTGGGCAGTGGCGACGGGCGCGGTCGCGCTGCAATCGGGGCTCTGGCTGTGGGCGCTGGGCTGGGGCGGCTGGCCCGCGATCATGATCGGTTATGGCGCGGCCTGGGGCCGGGCGGCAGCGCGGCGGCAGATATTGGCGGCCGTGCTGGAGCCAGCGCAGGTGGCGCGGGCGCGGCGCTCGCTCTGGTGGGACATGGTGGCGCCCTTTGCCGTCTGCTGGGCGCATCTGGCGGTGCAGCTCCACGCGTCACTCTCCAACCGCATCCGCTGGGGCGGCTGGACCTATCGCGTCGTGCGTGGCCGGGTGGTGGAGATGGGGCGGGGGTAGTTTCCCCTCCTCCCCGAGACTGGCTCGGGAAGGAATGGGCATGGATCAGAACCCTGCCGGAAACAAATGATTGCCGGCCTCGTCGAGGCGCAGGATCACCTTGCCGGCGACGGCGCTGATCGGCAGGTCGCAATAGAGATGGGGGAAGAGTGCGCCGCCGCGCGACACTTCCCATTTGATCGCCTCGCCAAAGGGGGCGAGGTCGATCATCAGCATCACCAGCCGATCCTGTCCTGCGAAATGCTTGGCTGCCGTTTCGGCCGCCTGATCGCGGGTGGACATGTGGATATAGCCGTCCTGCAGGTCGATCGGTGCGCCCTTGAACACGCCGTCGGCCTTGAACTGGTCATATTGCTCGGCGGTCAGGATCTTGTAGGCGAACAACTCGCTCACGCCTCGCCACCCTCGCTGCCGGTTTCCGGGGCCGCTTCGGGCGCGCCCTCGACGGTGCCTTCGGCCGCAGCCTCTGCCCCGGCCTCCGCATTGTCATCTTCGCCGTCCTCGATCCGGGCGGTCGAAACGACATGCTCGTCCTTGGCGACGTTGAACAGGCGCACGCCGGCCGAGTTGCGGCCGATGACGCGCATCGACGACAGGCCCATGCGGATCAGCTTGGCCTGATCGGTGACGAGCATCAGATGATCCTCATGCGCGACCGGGAAGCTGCCGACGACCAGGCCGTTGCGGGCGATATTGTCGATATTGGTGATGCCCTGGCCACCGCGACCGGTGCGGCGATAATCATAGGCCGAGCTGATCTTGCCATAGCCATTGGCGCAGACGGTCAGGATGAACTGTTCCGCCTGGGCAAAGGCGGCCATGCGTTCGGCGCTGTTGATCGCCGGGGTCGCCTCGTTCTCCTTCCAGGGGGCAGCGCGCAGATAGTCGTCGCGTTCCTCGGTCGTCGCGTCGAAGCCCTTGAGGATCGAGAGCGAAATGACCTCGTCGCCGTCCTTCAGGGTCATACCGCGCACGCCGGTCGAGGTGCGGCTCTGGAATTCGCGCACGTCGGTGGCGGCGAAGCGGATCGCGCGGCCCTGGCGGGTGGCGAGCAGGACGTCATCCTCTTCGGTCAGGAGGGCGACGCCGATCAGGCGATCGTCGCTGCCTTCGTCGAAGCGCATGGCAAGCTTGCCGTTGCTGGGCACATTGGCGAAGGCATCCATGCTGTTGCGGCGCACGGTACCGTTCGCGGTGGCGAACATGACGTGCAGTTCCTTCCAGCTTTCCTCGTCCTCGGGCAGCGGCAGCACGGTCTGGATGGTTTCGCCCGGCGCCAGCGGCAGCAGGTTGATCATGGGCCGGCCGCGGGTGGCGGGGCCTCCCTCGGGCAGGCGCCAGACCTTGAGGCGATAGACCTTGCCGGCGGTCGAGAAGAACAGCACCGGCGTGTGCGTCGAGGTGACGAACAGTTCGGTGACGGCATCCTCATCCTTGGTCGCCATGCCCGAACGGCCCTTGCCGCCACGGCCCTGGGCGCGGAAGCTCTCCAGCGGGGTGCGCTTGATATAGCCCTGCACGGTGACGGTGACGACCATCTCCTCGCGCTCGATCAGATCCTCGTCATCGATGCCGTCGGCGGCAGGGGCGATGACCGACACGCGCGGCGTGGCGAATTCGCTCTCGATCGCCTCGAACTCTTCGCGCATGACGGCGTAGAGCTTCACCCGGTCGCCCAGGATGGCGAGATATTCGGCGATGGCTTCGGCCAGTTCGGCCAGTTCCTTGCCGATTTCGTCACGGCCGAGTGCGGTCAGTCGGTGGAGGCGCAGGTCGAGGATGGCGCGGACCTGGACGTCGCTGAGCTTGTAGCTCTCCCCGCTGACTTCGGTCTCGATCGCCTCGACCAGGGCGAGATAGGGCGCGATCTCGCCGATCGGCCATTCGCGCGCCAGCAACGATTCGCGGGCGGCAGCCGGGCTGGCCGAACCGCGGATGATCTTCACCACCTCGTCGAGGTTGGTGACCGCGACCACCAGGCCGAGCAAGATATGGGCGCGGTCGCGCGCCTTGTTCAGTTCGAACTTGGTGCGGCGGGTGATGACCTCTTCGCGGAACTTGACGAAGGCTTCGATGATCTCGCGCAGGCCCAGCAGTTCCGGGCGGCCGCCACGGATCGCCAGCATGTTGGCGGGGAAGCTCGACTGGGCCGGGGTGTTGCGCCACAGCTGGTTGAGGACGACGTCCGGGGTGGCGTCGCGCTTCAGGTCCATGACGATGCGCACGCCTTCGCGGCTCGATTCGTCGCGAATGTCGCTGATGCCCTCGATCCGCTTGTCCTTGGCGGCTTCGGCGATCTTTTCGACCAGGCCGCTCTTGCCGACCTGATAGGGGATGGAGGTGAGGACGATCGAGCGACGGTCGCCGCGGCCTTCCTCCACCTCGTGCCGGGCGCGCATCAGGATCGAGCCGCGACCGGTATGATAGGCGTTGCGGGCGCCCGACTGGCCCAGGATCAGCGGTGCGGTCGGGAAGTCCGGGCCGGGGACGATCTGGATCAACTCGTCCGTCGAGATTGCCGGGTTCTCGATATAGGCGAGGCAGGCGCGCAGCACTTCGCCCAGATTGTGCGGCGGGATGTTGGTCGCCATGCCGACGGCGATGCCGCCAGCGCCGTTGACCAGCAGGTTGGGGAAGCGAGCGGGCAGGACCTGCGGCTCGCTTTCCGAGGCGTCATAGTTGGGCGTGAAGTCGACGGTGTCCTTGTCGAGATCGTCCAGCAGCGCGGTGGCGACCTTGGCCAGGCGCGCTTCGGTGTAACGCATGGCGGCTGGCGGATCGGGGTCCATCGAGCCGAAATTGCCCTGGCCGTCGATCAGCGGCACGCGCATCGACCAGTCCTGGGTCATGCGGGCCAAGGCGTCGTAGATCGAACTGTCGCCATGGGGGTGATATTTACCCATGACTTCACCGACCAGACGGGCCGACTTGCGATAGGGGCGATTGTAGACGAAGCCCGATTCCTGGGCCGAGAAGAGAATGCGGCGATGCACCGGCTTCAGGCCGTCGCGCACGTCCGGCAGGGCGCGGGAGACGATCACGGACATGGCATAGTCGAGATAGCTCGACTTCATCTCATCAACGATGCTGATGGGGCTGATGTCCGAAGGGTCGGCGAGGACGGTCTCGTCGGTCAAGGCGATTCTCTTTTTGGATGGGTGTGATGCGTTGCCACTGCACTAGCCGAGCGAAACAAATCTGTCACCCCTCGCGCGCGCCCGCGCGCCCGCATGTGCAGCCAAGGCGGTGATTGGCGGGCGTGAAGAAAAGCGGAACGAAGCGGCAGCATGACAGTTGCAAAATGCGCGGATATAGGCTTGTTCAAAGCCCGTTCACGCGCCGACCCCTAATCGGCGTTCAACCCGGATGTCGCCTGTGGTCCCCCTGTCAGGCGCGAAAAGGAGATGAGGATCATGCGTTTTGTTACCCCGCTGTCGCTCGCGCTGGCTCTGGCGCTGACCGGCGGCGCCGTTTCGGCTCCCGCCTCCGCCGCGAAGAAGGAAGAAAAGCCGGCCGGCCGCAAGCTGAACGTGTCGCCCGAAGTGCTCAAGTCGCTCCAGGCGGCCCAGAAGGCGTCCGACGCCCAGGATTTCGCCGGTGCCAAGACGGCGCTGACCGAAGCCGATGGCAAGGCGGCGTCGAACGACGACAAGTATCAGATCGGCGCGATCAAGCTGAACACCGGCATCCAGAGCAAGGATGACGCGCTGAAGATGGAAGGTCTCAACCAGATGCTCGACAGCGGACTGACCCCGCCCGAGCAGACCGGCCAGTTCAACATGGTGGCGGCCGATGCGGCTCTCGCCCAGAAGAATTACGACGTCGCGATTTCGCGTGGCCAGGCGGCGCTGGCCGCCGGCTACAAGGCTGAGCAGGTCAACCCGACCATTGCGCAGGCGTATTTCGGCAAGGCCGGCACCGGCAACGCCTCGGCCGAACCGGCGCGTGGCTTCAACCAGCAGGGCCTCGCCGCGCTGAAGGCCGCGGCTGACGCGACCAAGGCGTCGGGCCAGCCCGTGCCGGCGCAATGGTATCAGATCGGCGTCAGCCGTGCGGCTGCCGCGCGCCTGCCGGAAGTCACCGACTGGGCCAAGTGGGCCTATGCCGCCAATCCGAGCGGTGAAAATCTGCGCACGCTGATCCGCCTGTTCCAGCAGGCGAACCCGAACATCACCAACCGCGAAAATCTGGACGTGCTGCGCCTGATGTCGGCGGCCAAGGGGCTGGTGGTCGCTGGAGACTTCACCGAACTGGCCGAAATGGCGTCGAAGACGGGCATTTATGGCGAGGTCAAGTCGACGATCGATGCCGGCCGCGCCAAGGGCGTGCTGAACGCCAGCCAGGCCAGCGACATCTATCAGGCGGCCGTGGGCCGTATTCCGGGCGACAAGTCGTCGCTGGGGGCTGCCGAAGCGGATGCCGGTAAGGCCGCCAATGGCAAGGTCGCGGCTGCGACCGGCGACGCCTATCTGGGCTATGGCGACTATGCCAAAGCGGCGGCCATGTTCGAACTGGCCAAGCAGAAGGGCGGTGTCGACGCCGACGAGATCAACACCCGTCTGGGCATTGCCAAGACCATGGGTGGCGACAATGCCGGCGCCAAGGCGGCGTTCGAGGCGGTCCAGGGCGGTGCGCGCAAGCAGATCGCCGATCTGTGGCTGACCTATCTGGGCACCAAGGGCTGAACTTAGTCCAAGGCGCGCATGCCATCGGTCAGCTGGTGGCTTGCGCGTCTTCATCTTTTTGCGTTGCCGGCCAGGCGCCGGATAATTGAAGTGGGGGGAGGCCTGACATGGCCAAGCGGAATCCTATTTTTCTGACTATCGGATTGCCGGCCATGCTGGCGGGCGCCATGCTGGCGACGCCGGCATCGGCCAAAAAGAAGGTCGTTGTGGCAGGGCCGCCGATCGAGATGTCTGACGCCTTCCGCACTGACGTGCTGGCGGCAGAGACGGCGATCAAGGCACGCGATGCGTCGACCGCCAATCTGCGCATCGCGTCGCTGAACCCAACCACCGACATGGAAGCCTATGCCGCAGCCGGTCTGCGTTTCGAGGTGGCGGTGTTGCGTCGGGACATCCAGGCCCAGCGGATCGCGCTGACCGACATGTTCAAGACCAGCTCGGTGCCCAAGGCGGACGCGCCGCGTCTGCGGTTCATTGCCGGCTACCTGTCCTACATGGTCGCGAACTATACTGACGCGGTGGCGCAGCTCGATTATGCCAAGACGCTGGGCTATGCTGGCATCGACGCCACCATGCTGCGCGCCGACATTGCGATGCGCAAGAACAAACCCAAGGATGCACGGGTCTATGTGCAGGAGGCGCTGGCATTGCAGAAGGCATCGGGCCAGCCGATCCCGGCCGCCTGGTATGACCGCGCCATTTCCATGGCCTATCAGGCCAATGACTGGGATGAGGTGAGCAGCCTCTATCGCGAGCGGCTGGAAGTCTATCCGTCGACCCCCGAATGGCGTTCGGCGCTGACCAACTATCTGGCCGGTCAGGAAAGCGACCCGCAGGTCCAGCTCGACCTCTATCGCCTGCAGGCCGCCAATGGCGCCATGGCGAGCGAGCGCGATTACCAGACCTATGCCCAGCTGGCCGAGAAGACCGGCAACTTTGCCGAAGCCAAGGCGATCATCGAGGCGGGCCGTTCGGCTGGCAAGCTGACCACGAGCCAGGCGACCACCGCGCAATTGCTGAAGGCGGTGACGCCCAAGGCGACCAAGGATATCGCCGGCATGCCCGCGCTGGCGAAGAAGGCGGCGGCGGCGAGCGATGGCAAGGCGGCGCTGAATGCGGCCGACGGCTATTTCTCGCTTGGTCAATATCCGCAGGCGGTGGAGCAGTATCGGCTGGCGCTGAGCAAGGGTGGGGTCGATCAGGGCCACGCCAATGCGCGCCTGGGCATCGCGCTGGCCCGTTCGGGCGATCTGGCCGGTGGCAAGACCACGCTGGCCCAGGTGACCAGTGGCAACTGGGGCAATGTTGCCGGCTTCTGGTCGGTCTGGGTCGATCTGCAGAACCGCAAGTCGGCGCAACAAGGCGCGGCCCAGACGGCCAGCTGATCCCGGCGCGACGTGACAGGAAAAAGGGCCGGTCCCCCATGGGGCCGGCCCTTTTTCGTTGCGCTTGTGTGCCGGCTGTCGCGGGCCTCCCGGATCAGACCGGCAGCGGGACGCCGGGCAGATTCTTCGACGTGCGGATCGTCAGCGACGTCTTGACGCTCACCACATTGGGGGCCGGCGTCAGCTTCGACGTCAGGAATTGCTGGAAGCTCTGCAGGTCGCGGGCGACCACCTTCAGGATGAAGTCGATCTCGCCGTTCAGCATATGGCATTCGCGCACTTCGGGCAGGGCGTCGACATGGTCCTGGAACGCCTTCAGATCGGCCTCCGCCTGGCTCTTGAGGCTGACCATCGCGAACACGGTGATGGTGTAACCCAGCATCGCCGGATCGACCACGGCATGATAGGCTGTGATGGCACCGGCTTCTTCCAGCGCGCGGACGCGGCGCAGGCACGGTGGTGCCGTCAGCCCGACCTTGCGCGCCAGATCCACATTGGTCATCCTGCCATTGTCCTGCAATTCGCCCAGGATCTGCAGGTCGATGTCGTCGATATTGGGCCCCGCCATCAGATTGATTATTTCCTTACCTGTTACTGCGGGCGCATCATAATAATATTTCAGCGCAATGCAATTGTCCCACTATGCGACGGTCATATTGTGCGTGGAAATCACGCTTTCGCTTTGGGTAAGGACTGCTTATCGGTTAGGATGTAACGAACAGCGATGGGGGCATGGCGCCCGCGATCGCTTGACTATGGGGACTTTGGTTGCGCTTCAACGACATCATGCAAACCGTGCTGGCTGCCGACAATCGCAGCGGTGTGGGCGCGGTGACGCTGTGGCGGCAATGTGTCGACCTGCTGGCGCAGCATGATCGTTATGATCGTCCGCCCATGGCCGCGGTCGATCGCGATGCCTTGCTCGACCGTATGACGGAATTGCGGCCGCAACTGTCTGAAATGCAGCGAATCGCGACCGTCGTCGAACTGGGCAGCCGGATGCGCTCGGCCAGCCTGATCCGCTTCTTTGCCGGCGATCGCCCGGCGATTGCCGGTGCAGCGATGGCGCGTGCGCGTCTGTCCGATCCGCTCTGGGCGGAATTGCTGCCGCATCTCAGTCCTACCGCACGCGGCGTTCTCCGCGGGCGTCGCGACATGGGGCCGGAGACGCGACAGGGGCTGGAAGCTTTCGGTTCGACCGACCTGGTCCTGACCAGCGACGAAGGCGTCGGCGAGGCAGACATGCTGTTGACGGCGGACATGGCGCTGTCGGCCGAGGCCGTTGTCGAGCCGGAGATCGCACCTCAACCTGTCGCCGAGCCCGGTCCCGACCAGATCCGCAATCTGGTCGATCGCATCACCCGCTTCACCAGCACGCGGCGCGCGCCCGAGGAAACGCCGCCACAGGAGGTCATGCTTGCACCTGTATCGCAGCCCGTGCTGCGGAGCGAGCAGCCGCATTTCTTTGCCTTCGAGACCGATTCCACGGGCGTGCTGGTCTGGGTGGACCAGGGGCCGCGCGCCGCGCTGGTCGGTTTGTCGCTGGGCGAGATCGCGTTGGAAGGGACGAGTGGTCCCGATGGTCATGTGGCAGGCGCGTTCCAGCGTCGCAGCGGCTTCCAGAATGGCCGCTTCACCATCATCGGCGGGATGATGGCGGGCGAATGGCGTGTGTCGGCCACGCCGTTCTTCGATCCGCGGTCCGGTCGTTTTCAGGGCTATCGCGGCCAGGCGCGGCGCCCCTATCTCCATGAAGTGGCGACGACGCCCTCGGGGGCGGTGACGATTGCCGGGCTGTCGGCGGATTCGCTGCGGCAATTGGTGCATGAACTGCGCACGCCACTGAACGCGATCCTGGGTTTTGCCGAGATTATCGAGCAGGAATTGTTCGGGCCGGCTGGCGTCGAATATCGCGAGATGGCGGGCAATATCGCGGTCGATGCGCGGCATCTGCTCGCGGCCTTCGATGATCTGGATTTGGCGGCTAAAGTATCGCGTGGTGATGGCATCGGCGCGCCGCAGACGATAGACCCGGCGCTGCTGGTGATGCAGGTCGCGGCCCGTTTCCGCGACCAGGATGGCCGGGCGGTGACGTTGATCGATATCGCCGTGTCGCAGGATCTGCCGCAGATCAGTATCGATCCGGTACAGGGCGAACGCATGGTGCAGCATCTGCTGCGCACGCTGATTTCGGTCGCGCCCGAGGGTGAGGCAGTGACCGGTGCCTGTTGGTTCCAGCCTGATGGCGCGTCGGGTAAGGTCGTGCTGGCAATCGATCGGCCTTCCACCTTGGCGGGCATGGATGAAGCGCATCTGCTCGATCCAGGCTATACGCCGGAAGGCGACTGGGCGGACGGGCCGCTGCTGGGGCTGGGCTTCTCGTTGCGCCTGATCCGCAGCCTGGCTGCGGGGTGCGGCGGGAGCCTGGACGTAGGCCCGGATCGCTTCCTGCTGCGACTTCCTGTTGATGGGCAGGAAGAAGATGTGGTCGGCAACGGCTGATCCAGGTCAGGTTGACCGGAGCGAAACCCTATCGCAACCATTGCGGCCTAGGGAATAGTGATGCAATCAACTCATCATCATGACGGCAATCTGCTTCGGGCACCGGCGCCCGAGGACATGATCGACCTTCCGGCCGCGTTCGGCACCCGTTTCATGCTGTTCGTCGACACCGAAGAGGAATTCGACTGGAATGCGCCTTTCCGTCGGGAAGGCCATGGCGTGACCGCGCTGGCCGGCATGGCGCGCGGGCAGGCTTATTTCGCTGCGGCCGGGGTGAAGCCCGTCTATGTGACCGACTATCCGGTGGTGGATAGCGATGCGGCGGCCGGGATGATGGGGGAGTGGATTGCGGCTGGCGAGGCCGATGTCGGCGCGCATCTCCACCCCTGGGTCAATCCGCCCCATGTCGAGGATGTGAACGCGGCCAATTCCTATGTCGGCTCGCTGCCCGAAGAGGTCGAGGCGGCCAAGCTTGAGGCGCTGTGCCGGCGGATCGAGGAACGTTTCGGTCGGCGGCCAATTGCCTATCGCGCGGGACGCTACGGGGTTGGCCCGAACAGTGCGCGGTTGCTGGAGGCGGCGGGTTTTCGCCTGGATACATCGGTGCGTAGCCGCTTCGACTATAGCAGCCAGCATGGCCCCGATTTCCATGGCTTGCCGCAAAATCCCTATTGGGCCGGTCCCGCGCGAACGCTGGTGGAACTGCCGCTGTCGACGGCGATTACCGGTCTGCTGCGGGGCGGTGGGGAAGCGCTGTATCGTGCAACGCAGGGGATGGGGCCGTTGGCCGGTGCGCTGGCGCGGGCGCGGATGCTCTCGCGCGTGCCGTTGACGCCCGAGGGCATTACGGCATCCGAAGCGATCGCGGCGATCGATGCCCTGATCGAGGAAGGCGTGCGTGTCCTGAACTTCAGTTTTCATTCGCCCACGCTGGAACCGGGGCACACGCCCTATGTTCGCGACGAAGCCGATCGCACCGCCTTTTACGGCTGGTGGGATAGGGTGCTGAGTCATCTGGCGCGGCGCGGCGTGGCGGCGGTCAGCCTGGATCAGCTGCTGGATGCCATTCCGACGCGCGCGGAGGCTTGCCAAGCCGCCTGATGCTGCCTATCCAGCCGCGCAAGGTGGGGCCTGTAGCTCAATGGTTAGAGCTGGCCGCTCATAACGGCTAGGTTGCGGGTTCGAGTCCTGCCGGGCCCACCAACCCTCGATTTCATGAGCATCATGTGGTGTCATAAATCCCTGTAAATCAGGGGGTTGTGAGCCGCTGTTCATCCATAATGTCTCAGGATGTCTCAGGGTATCTCACGAATCGTGGGGTATCGGTGGGGGTATCGAAACCAATTTTTGGGGTATCGATGACTCTTACATACGCTGAAGCGAAAAACGCCGCCGCCACCGGGCGGAATTACAAGATGACCGATTCTGCCGGTCTCTACCTCTACGTCACAAAAGCCGGCGCGAAGTCGTGGCGGTTCAGATATCATTTTGCCGAACGCGAGAAGCTCCTTACGTTCGGGCTGTTCCCCGAGGTCGGGCTCGCTGAGGCGCGCGAGCGACAAAAAGAGGCGCGAGAGTTGCTCCGGCAGGGCATCGACCCTGCGGTGGAGTTTGTCCGACGAAAGGCGCAGGCAGTGGTCGAAACAGACGCCAGTTTTCGTGCCAAGGCCGAAGAATGGCTCGCGGAGAATGAGCCGTGGTGGTCTGCCGCCAATGCCTTCAGGGTACGATCAAGGATCGAAAAGGACATCTATCCTGAGTTTGGGAAGCTGCCTATCGGTCAGGTCACGAGCGAAATGGTACTGGTTGCGCTCCGGAAAATCGAACGTCGGGGCGCGATAGAAACCGCGAAGCGGGTCCGCGGTTACATCCTCGGGATACTAAAGCGCGCTCGCGGAGAAGGGTTGGTGACCACTGAGACGATCGTCAGCGTCGAGATCGTCGCGGATGCGCTGAAACGCTCGCCTCCGGGGATCAAGCAACCGGCACTCACTCGCGTGTCTCAGCTTCTCGAATTTCAGAGACGCGTCGATCTTTCAACCGGTGGTCCGTTGAGCAAGCTGGCCTCCCGGCTGCTCGCTTTGACCGCAGTCCGCGTTGGCGTCCTTCGAACCGCTCTCTGGGACGAGTTTGAAGGCATCGACTGGGAAGATGCTGACAAGCCTGCGCCGGGGGCGATCTGGCGGATACCGGCCGAGCGGATGAAGTTGGCCGTCGAGGACAAGAGCAATGCCGCTTTCGGCCACGACGTTCCACTATCTTGGCAGGCTGTCGAAACGCTGCGCGCCATAAGGGTGCTCACCGGAAAGTTCAGCCTGGTGTTCCCGAGTAGCCGATCCTGGCGTTTGCCGATGAGCGACGCAGCTGTCAGCACCCTGTACAAGCGGATCGGTGATGGCGCCTACAAGGGCAAGATGGTGCCCCATGGCTGGCGCTCGTCCTTCTCGACAGTGATGAACGAGCGGGCCGCGGAACTGGAGCGAGATGGCGATCGAATGATCATCGATCTTGTTCTGTCACATGTGCCGAAAGGCATGTCGGCGTCGGAATGGGCGTATAATCGCGCGCGCTACTTCAAGCCGCGGCGGGAGATGCTGCAGGCCTGGGCTGATCTGATCGGAGACGGGCTGGAAAACCCGTTCGCCTTGGTTAATGTTAGGATGGTCAAGGGCAGGCTGCTCTCACGCTGGGAAAGCGCACCGACGGGTCCGAACGTCATCCAGTTCAGGCCGGCGAGGCGTTAGGCCAGCCACTTTGATCTTGCGAGATCGAACTCAGAGCTCGCGTGTCGCGCTAGCGGCACGCAGCCTTGAAATCGTTTCGGTTAGATATTTGCGGCTCATAGCCTGCGCCGTATCGACGAGATGCGCCGTCGCCGGCCTGAACATCAATTGGCCAATGATCGACCGAACGAAATCCGGCTTGGCGTTCTCAATGATTTCCAGCGCCTTTTCGCAGCGGCCCAGGCCACATTGTCGCAGTGCCGATACGACGTAATCGATACCGTGCCGATCGCCAACGGCTGCGAGATCAAACATGTCACGCGGCTGGAAATTCCATCCACGGTAATACACCTTTTTCGCGACGATCTCGGCAGGTGTTTCAAGATTAACGCCGCGATCCCTGATGACAGCTCTTTGAGTAGGGGCATCGGTGATGCTCTCGCAGCAAATAAAATCGATCTCGCCTATATCCTTATAGGCAAGCTTCAAAACCCCATTTCCGTCCGCAACGTAGCTATCAGGCCGTCTGTTGAGAGAAATGCCCTGTGTTTCAGGATTGAGATAGGGTATGATTTGCGGATCATCTAAAAACAGATCGATGTCATGGCTTTCGCGATGATCGATTTGCAGCATGAGTGCCGTGCCGCCGCCGAATGTCCAATCTGGAATGAAGCCGTTGGTCGACTGAAAATGATCGAAGATACTGCCCGCCAGATCGAAAAGGACTGGCCACTGGCTCGCTTGGTTGTTCGGCACCAGTTTAAGCCGCCAGAGGCAACGCGTAGCCGGAAAGCTCCGAAAACTGGCATGCTACCTTGCTGGCCGCTGCGGCACTCACGCCCATCTCCTTGAGAAAATCCTGTTGGATGTCAGCAGGAACCTCGGAGAAGAAAGAAAAGGCCATAGCGTTGAAGGTGACCGCACTTTCCAGATCGGTGAGAAGCTTGGCCAGTTGATGCGCAGAAAGGTCCGCCCCGTAGGGAGCGTTCACTGTCGTCAGAACCTGTACCGTTACGCTACTCATCGAACTACCTCGAACGATCTCCTTCGGATCGATCATTACCATATATCGATCTTACGTTATCAAAACAAGAATGGCAGAAATTGCTATTAACTTTCAAGCATCTATGTGAAAAATTGGCCTGATCGACCATTCCGTCATTTAGGAGTGACATGGCGGCTTCGATAGGTAGCAGCTTGATGAGTTCGTCCAATTCGGCATCGGTCTGCAGTCGACCGGACCTCAGCATTCCCATGCCGGTTTGCGCCGAAATAGCTCCTGCAACGGCTCTGAAGGTGCGGGCGGAGAATCGAGCATTGCCAGGAACCGCTCATGCTGCTCAGCGTCGAGCAAGAAGGTGCGCTGGTCGAGAATGGCGTCCACGGCGTCACGGCGCGCGCAATCGAGAACGAACTCGGAGAGTTTCTGGCCGCGCAATGCGGCTGCACGGGTCAGGACGGCCTTCATGCTCGCCGATGCCTTAATCTGGATGACATCGTCCTTGGGCGCTGATGAGCGCCGGTTCGAATGGGGCTGTACCGTCCGCGCCATTTTTGCGAGCCTTCCCTTAGATTCCCGGCATGCCTTTCTTCTAACGACGATGCCAACATATTTTTGGTGGCGGTCGATGCGCGGTGCTCGGAAGCGGCCACTGGAAATCGGCGAAAAACCGTTAGGGTGCCGAACTGGCTAGGGTCAGGACCCATTGATCTGAGAGGCGCGATCTGATTCAGGTTCCGTGAGGAGACTGGATTTGAGCGACCTGTACTGGCTAACGGACGAGCAACTGGCGCGTCTCGCGCCCTATTTTCCGAAGAGCCACGGCAAGCCCCGAGTTGACGATCGGCGGGTGCTGAGCGGGATCATCTTCGTGAACCGCAATGGGTTGCGCTGGCGGGATGCGCCGAAGGACTATGGGCCGCACAAGACGCTGTACAACCGCTGGAAGCGGTGGGGTGAGATGGGCGTTTTCACGCGGATGATGGAGGGGCTTTCCTCTGCGGGTGCCGAGCGCCGGACGGTGATGATCGACGCAACGTATCTGAAGGCGCACCGCACGGCATCGAGCTTGGCGGTAAAAAGGGGGATCTCGGGCGCCTGATCGGCCGCACCAAAGGGGGCATGAACACCAAGCTTCATGCGATTACCGATGCCAACGGCCGTCCCTTGAGCTTCTTCATGACCGCTGGCCAGGTCAGCGATTACATTGGCGCAGCCGCTCTGCTTGACGAGTTGCCGAAGGCGCAATGGCTGCTCGGCGACCGGGGCTATGACGCCGACTGGTTCAGGGACGCGCTGCAGGAGAAAGGCATAAAGCCCTGCATCCCGGGCCGAAAATCGCGCAATGAACCCATCAAATACGACAAGCGCCGCTACCGTCGCCGCAACCGCATCGAGATCATGTTCGGACGTCTGAAGGACTGGCGCCGCGTCGCCACACGCTACGACCGATGCCCAACCGCCTTCTTCGCCGCCATCGCCCTCGCTGCCACCGTCATCTTCTGGCTATGACCTATGAGTCCTGACCCTAGCCCATCGCCTGCCAGCTTCGGGGAACTCCCCATTGCGTGCCGTTCTATCCCGAGCTTGAGGCGCAACCGCTTCAGTCGGGTAAATTTATTCGCTGCCATCAATGCTTGCTCCGGGGGACGCAGCGATCCTAACAGTGTATTGCTTGTATAGGTGCGAGTGCCTCACAAACGCAGAAACTTTGTCTGTCGGCGGATATTTTGACCGTCGACGCGACGCTATTTTCAGATGGACGGGCCATCTGTGGATATTGGTGGGGTCGGCAATCAGACGTGCGCTGGCTTATGAGAGGTTCAGCCTCCGACTTTACGTTCCCAGGTGCGGCTCCGCCGCTCTCCCATTCTTGATGCCCAAGACTGGGCGGAACGAGAATGGCGGCTTTGAAATCGACAGCGGGACGAAGCTGCCATCGCTTTTCGCCCGACTGCGGCGGTTGAACAATCGGCTATGAAGACAATTGCCCTTAGCCACCGATCACGATAGTCGGCGCAGTTAGGACATCATGTCTCATCGACCTGAGGCAAAACAGAGCTAGGGTCAGGACTCATAGGTCATAGCCAGAAGATGACGGTGGCAGCGAGGGCGATGGCGGCGAAGAAGGCGGTTGGGCATCGGTCGTAGCGTGTGGCGACGCGGCGCCAGTCCTTCAGACGTCCGAACATGATCTCGATGCGGTTGCGGCGACGGTAGCGGCGCTTGTCGTATTTGATGGGTTCATTGCGCGATTTTCGGCCCGGGATGCAGGGCTTTATGCCTTTCTCCTGCAGCGCGTCCCTGAACCAGTCGGCGTCATAGCCCCGGTCGCCGAGCAGCCATTGCGCCTTCGGCAACTCGTCAAGCAGAGCGGCTGCGCCAATGTAATCGCTGACCTGGCCAGCGGTCATGAAGAAGCTCAAGGGACGGCCGTTGGCATCGGTAATCGCATGAAGCTTGGTGTTCATGCCCCCTTTGGTGCGGCCGATCAGGCGCCCGAGATCCCCCTTTTTACCGCCAAGCTCGATGCCGTGCGGTGCGCCTTCAGATACGTTGCGTCGATCATCACCGTCCGGCGCTCGGCACCCGCAGAGGAAAGCCCCTCCATCATCCGCGTGAAAACGCCCATCTCACCCCACCGCTTCCAGCGGTTGTACAGCGTCTTGTGCGGCCCATAGTCCTTCGGCGCATCCCGCCAGCGCAACCCATTGCGGTTCACGAAGATGATCCCGCTCAGCACCCGCCGATCGTCAACTCGGGGCTTGCCGTGGCTCTTCGGAAAATAGGGCGCGAGACGCGCCAGTTGCTCGTCCGTTAGCCAGTACAGGTCGCTCAAATCCAGTCTCCTCACGGAACCTGAATCAGATCGCGCCTCTCAGATCAATGGGTCCTGACCCTAAGGGCCGCAAGATCCTTGTGGCCTATCTGACCCGTTCGGGAAATACTCGTGTCATCGCGGAAACCCTGCACCTCACCCTCAATGCCGATCTGTTCGAAATACGGCCTATCCGGCGGACTATGAAAAGCATGTCGCACAGGCCTCGCAGGAGCGGGCCAAGGGCTATGCACCGCCATTGGCTGCACTTGTCACCGACATCGCATCCTATGATAAGATATTCCTCGGATTCCCGATCTGAGGGCAGGCTGCGCCGCCACCCATCCTGTCCTTTCTGAAAGGGCATGACCTACGCGAAAAGACATTGCGTCCCTTCATCACCCACGGTGGCTACGGCGTCGGCTCCGCCCAAGGCACCTTGGCAAGCCTGGCGCCGGCGGCGCGCATCCAGTCCGCTTTCGTGATGGAGGCGGATCAGGAACGGGCGCACACTGTCAATGCATCGAATGCTGACGATGTTCTTGATGCGATTGCCGCGGCGAAGCATCCCCTGCTCGCCGAGATTGCAGGCCTCAAAGCTTCAATCGACGGTGTTCTGGACGGGCGCAGTTCGGAAACTACCAGCGGTGGGGATGGCTGGTTCGACGTGAGTGGACGCGTCCGTCGTCGCATCGGAGCGATGTTGGTCGTTAGCTGCTATCCCCACATCCCGGCTTACCCCTTCTGGATCAACGATAGCCGATGATCCTCGCTGGCGCGGGCGACCAGGGTATAGGCGGCCTGGGCGATGACCTGGGCCTGGCTAAGCGCGGCGGCGTTCTCCTGCTGGGCGGGGGCGACCGGGTCGGCGACGGCCGATGCCGCCGGTGACGCATAATAGCCCGTGTCGGACAATTGCGTGTCCAGCGTGTTTTCCGGCGCCGCGACGGCCTGCGATCGCGGTGCTGGCGTGGGCGCGCTATAGGTCAGGGGCGACAGCGAAGGTGACAGGGTTACGGTCTCGCTGACCGCGGCCGGTTCGCTCACGACGGCCGGCGTCGGCGCGGCCACTGCGGCCGGTTCGGCAACCGGCTGAGCGTTGGCGACCGGCTCGCTTGCCGCAACCGGCGTGCTCGCCTCTGTCACCTTCGCTGTCGTGCTGCCGCTATTCTGGCTTGCCTGCCGCGCCTTTTCGGCAAATTCTTCCATCGCCTTCTTGAACTGGCCCCAGCCATTGCCTGAGCCGCCGATCGCACCAACCATCTCTGTTTCGCTCCCGGTCCCCGATCCGGCCATGGCGCGGCGGGGGCTGCGAATTTGACAAGGAACGGGCTTATCCGGCGATTAAGCATTCAATGCAGATGGCGCAGCTTGTCCGGGTTGCGCATGATGTAGATGGCAGTGACCTGCCCATCCTCTATGTCCAGCGCGGTGGTCTGCAACTCGCCATCGGCCTCGCGCGTGACGAAGCCGGGCAGGCCGTTAACCATGCAGGTGCGCAGCAGGGTCGACCCATATTTGCCGAACAGCACCGCCAGCGCCTTGTGGACCTGCATCACCTGGCCATGGCCGATCGCCGGGCGGATCGCCGCCGGGCGCTTGCCGCCGCCATCGCTGTGGAAGCTGACATCCTGCGCCAGCATCGCGCTCAGAGCGCGCATGTCGCCGCTGCGCGAGGCGGCGAAGAAGGCGCCGGCAATCTCCAGCCCGCGCTGTTTCTCGACTTGGAACCGGGGGCGGGCGTCGCGCACATGGTCGCGCGCGCGGGCGGCAAGCTGGCGGCAGGCGGCGGCATCGCGCTGGATCGTCCTCGCCACCTCGTCAAAGGCGAGGCCGAACACATCGTGCAGCAGGAAGGCGGCCCGCTCCAGCGGCGACAGCCGCTCCAATGCCAGCATCAGCGGCAGGGTGACATCCTCTTCCTCGTCCGCTTCCTCGACAACCGGCTCGGGCAGCCAGGGGCCGACATAGGTTTCGCGCTGCGCCCGCGCCGACTTCATCTGGTCGAGGCAGAGCCGGGTGACGATACGGCGGAGAAAGGCTTCGGGCTCGCGCACCGCGTTGCGGTCGGTGCCCATCCAGCGGATGAAGGCATCCTGCACCACATCCTCGGCATCGGCGACCGATCCGAGCATGCGATAGGCGACCCGGATCAGGCGGGGACGCAGCGGGTCGAAGCGCGCCGCCGCGTCCGTCTGCGTCCCCCGCGCCATCAGGCCGCTGCCTTCATCGGCATGTCGTACCAGAGGTTGAAGCCGACGGCGATGCGGTTCCAGCCATTGATGATGTTGATCATCAGGGTCAGCTTGACCTGCTCCTCCTCGGTGAATTCCCAGTTCAGCGCCTCCTTGGCGGCCTCGTGGGTGTGGCCCTTGGCAATCTCGGTCAGCGCCTCGGTCCAGGCCAGCGCGGCGCGCTCGCGGTCGGTATAGCAGGGCGCCTCGCGCCAGGCCGACAGCAGGTAGATGCGCTGCTCGGTCTCGCCCTTCTCGCGCGCTTCATAGGTATGCATGTTGATGCAATTGGCGCAGCCGTTGATCTGCGACGAACGGATCTTCACCAGTTCGATCAGGCTCGGCTCCAGGCTGTCGGCGACGGCCGTGGACAAAGCGGTCCAGCTCTTCATCAGCTGCGGCGCGGCGGCATAGGGATTGATCTTGTCGGTCATGATACAGCTCCTTTGCTTGCTATTGCTGACATGACGAGACGGTCGCACCCGATGTGACATAGGCAGCAACTTTTTTCGCAAGGGCCGAAAATATTTTGCCGATTCCGGCTCTGGACAGGGGGCGGGGGCAGGCGCTAGCCGGCGCCGCCTATGTCTATCATTGCCACCATCATGAACACGGCCACCGGCCAGCCCATCCAGAAGATGAAGTTCGAGCGCATGCCCAAGCCCTGGGTGTCGCTGAACCTTGAAAATGGCGAACTGGTCACCGCCGACCGCGTTGTCGTCGGCAAGCCCGCACCGGGCAAGTTCATCACCCCGGTCGAAGTCTGGGTTACGCCCAAGACGCTGGGATAATAAAACGAAAAAGGAGCTGGCGCGCAGTCCCGGCGTGCCAGCTCCCTACAACCTGATGGCGCACCCATGCGACCGAAGAACGCAGCCAGGCTGCGTTCCCCAGACGGCGCGGGCTGCGATTAACCGTGCAGCTTGATCGCGGTTTCGGCGATCCGGCGGCCCTGATAGCGGGCGCCGTCCAGCTCTTCCTCGCTCGGCTGGCGGCTGCCGTCGCCATCGGCCAGGGTGGTCGCGCCATAGGGCGAACCGCCGCGCACCTTGTCGACGCCCATCTGGCCGGCAAAGCCATAGTCCAGGCCGACGATCGTCATGCCGAAATGCAGCAGGTTGGTGATGATCGAGAAGAGGGTGACTTCCTGGCCGCCATGCTGCGACGCGGTCGAGGTGAAGGCGCCACCGACCTTGCCATTGAGCGCGCCACGCGCCCAGAGGCCGCCGGCCTGATCCAGGAAGGCCGCCATCTGGCTCGACATGCGGCCAAAGCGGGTGCCGGTGCCGATGATGATCGCGTCATAATCCGCCAGTTCGGCGACGGTCGCGACCGGGGCGTCCTGGTCAAGCTTGAAATGGGCGGCCTTGGCGACTTCCAGCGGTGCGGTTTCGGGCACGCGCTTGATGTCGACCTGCGCGCCGGCGGCGGCAGCGCCTTCGGCCATCGCCTTGGCCATCGTTTCGATATGCCCGTAGGACGAATAATAGAGAACCAGAACCTTAGCCATTGTCACGTCTCCTCATCTGAAACTGAAAAGTTGAAAGGGTGGTCGCCCGCACAAGGGAGGGAGCATGCGGGCGACCCGGACCGATCCGTCTAGGGGAGGGGAATGACGGACCGGTGCGTAAGCGTCATGTCTATTCGCTGTCGACCAGGACGATCTCGCTGTCCTCGACCGCGGTGATGGTGATGGGCGCGCCGCCGATGATGGCCGCGCCGTCCCGCGCCTCGAAGGTCTGGCCGTCGATCTCGATCCGGCCCGTCGCCGGGACCAGATAGAGATGGCGGCCTTCGCCGGCCTCATAGGTCACGCTGTCGCCCGCCTTGATCGTGCCGCCCAGCAGCCGGGCGTCGGCCCGGATGCGCAGCGCTTCCTTGTCCTCGTCATGGCCGCTGGCCAGCACGACCAGCTTGCCGGATCGATCGCCCTTCGGGAAGGGCTTGGCGCCCCAACTGGGCGACCCGCCGACCGACCGGGGAATGACCCAGATCTGGAACAGGGTGGTGGTCTCGTCCTCCAGATTATATTCGGCGTGGCGAATACCGGTGCCGGCCGACATCACCTGGACGTCGCCTGCCTCGGTGCGGCCCTTGTTGCCCAGGCTGTCCTGGTGGGTGATCGCGCCGGTGCGGACATAGGTGATGATCTCCATGTCGCTGTGCGGGTGGGGCGGAAAGCCCGAACGCGGACCGATCTCGTCGTCATTCCATACCCGGATCGCGCCCCAGCCCATGCGGGCGGGATCATAATAGTTGGCGAAGGAAAAATGATGCCGTGCGTTCAGCCAGCCATGGTCGGCATGGCCGAGCGACGCGAACGGGCGGCGCTCGATGCGGCTCGCGGTTGTCGTGCTCATGGGGTCAGCCTTTCGATTGCGATGCCGGATGCTTCCGGCTTGCTTTCCGACAATCTAGCGATCAGGTTCGTTTCTTGAATAAGCAGTGTTGAAACGGATTGTTTCCCTATGCGCCTACCTGATTTCGAGGCCTGGGCGATGTTCGCCGCCGTGGTCGAACATCGCAGCTTTACCGACGCGGCCAAGGCGCTCAGCGTCTCCAAGGCCACCGTGTCCAAGGCGGTGACCCGCCTGGAACAGCATCTCGACACCAGCCTGTTCAGCCGCACCAGCCGCCGCCTGGCGCTGACCGAGAGCGGCCGGCGCCTTGCCGATCATGCCCAGCGCATCCTGGCCGAAGGGCAGGCGGCGGAGGAAGCCGCCCGCGACGAGACCGCCGAACTCTCCGGCACGGTGCGGCTGGGCGCGCCGATGAATTTCGGCCTGCTGCGGATCGCGCCGCTGATCGCGCAGTTCACCAAGGAAAATCCGCTGGTCGATGTCGACCTGCATCTGTCCGATGCCAAGATCGACATCGTCGAACTCGGCCTCGACGCCACCATCCGCATCGCCGACATGCCCGACAGTTCGCTGCGCGCGCGCCGGCTGGCTGACGTCCATATGCATGTCGTCGCCTCGCCCGCCTATCTGGCCGAGCGCGGCCGTCCTACCCATCCGTCCGACCTCGGCAGCCATGACTGCCTCTGCTATTCCAACGTCACCGCGCCCGACGTCTGGCGCTTCACCGGGCCGGGGCAGCAGAATGTGACGGTGCAGGTCCGCCCGCGCATCACCGTCAACAGTGGCGAGGCGATGATGCCGGCGCTGCGGCTTGGCGTCGGCATCGCCCGCCTGCCCGATTTCATCGTCGGCGACGCGATCCGCTCGGGCGAGTTGGAGGAGATTTTGCTCGACTGGCGGCCGCCGCCCTTCGGCCTGCATCTGGTGACGCCGCCCTCGCGCCTGCGCCCGGCACGGGTGGAAGCGCTGCTCGACTTCCTGACCCGCCACCATGGTTGCTGAGGCTGGTTTACAAAGTGCAAATTTCCGCCTTGTGACAGCCACGGATCGCCCCTGCGAAAGGCGGAACCAGGGCAGGACTTTGCTCGTTTCGTCCCGGAATCCAGCTTGACTCCATAAGGATCGTTACGGGGGCAACGCTTTGTAAATAGATTCGTTTTTATACGACTCGCGGATTCCTGCGGGTTAGCGAAAAATTAACCTTTGTCCTTCAGAAGTTTTTTGGTTAATGATTGCGAGCAGAAACCGTTCTGGTGGGGTGAACGGACCTGCGACACGAAGGGGCTTCCAATGCGCGTGCTGCTGATTGAGGACGAACCGACCACCGCCAAGGCGATTGAGCTTATGCTCACGACCGAGGGCTTCAATGTCTACACCACCGATCTCGGGGAAGAGGGCCTCGATCTCGGCAAGCTGTATGACTATGACATCATCTGTCTCGACCTGAACCTGCCCGACATGCACGGCTATGACGTTCTCAAGAAGCTGCGGGCGGCACGGGTGCAGACTCCGGTGCTGATCCTGTCGGGCGTCGCCGAAATGGACAGCAAGGTCCGCTCCTTCGGCTTCGGCGCCGACGATTATGTCACCAAGCCGTTCCATCGCGAGGAACTGATTGCGCGCATCCATGCCGTGGTTCGCCGCTCGAAGGGCCATTCGCAGTCGGTGATCCGCACCGGCAAGCTGGCGGTGAACCTCGACGCGAAGACCGTGGAAGTGGACGGCAATCGCGTCCATCTGACCGGCAAGGAATATGCGATGCTGGAGCTGCTTTCGCTCCGCAAGGGCACGACCCTCACCAAGGAGATGTTCCTCAATCATCTCTATGGTGGCATGGACGAGCCCGAACTCAAGATCATCGACGTTTTCATCTGCAAGCTGCGCAAGAAGCTGGCACTGGCCTGCAGCGGCGACAATTATATCGAGACCGTTTGGGGCCGCGGCTATGTGCTGCGCGATCCCGATGAGGTCGAAGCGCTCGAAGCGCGGGTCGCCTGATCGACCACTGATCCTATGTCAGGGGGTGGAAAGGCCGGCGATCCGATGAGATCGCCGGCCTTTTCCGTTTCCGCCACATTGTTACAAATCATGTAATTTCTGTAGAATTAAGGCCCCATTTACCATCGATGCGTAGGCCGGAGGTGAAGGAGTTTTATGTTCATGGGTCAGGCGATTCACCCCCACAGCCGCGATGCCGTTTGGGACGCCATCTGCCGTTCGCAGGCGGTGATCGAATTTGCGCCGGACGGCACGATCCTTTGGGCCAATGATCTGTTCCTGACGACCATGGGCTATGCGCTCGGGGAGGTGGTCGGGTGCCATCACCGCATCTTCTGCGACGAAGGGCAGGCGCACTCGGCTGCCTATGCGGCCCTGTGGGACAAGCTGGCGCAGGGCGATTTCGATGCCGGCGAATATCGCCGTCTGAACAAGCATGGCGGCGAGGTCTGGCTGCAGGCCACCTATAACCCGGTCTTCGATGCCGAAGGTCGGGTCGAGCGTATCCTCAAGATTGCGACCGACACCACCCCGTCCAAGATATTGCGCGCGGAACTCAAGAGCACGGTCGACGGGCTGGTCGATATTGTCGAGACGATCAGCGGCATCGCCAATCAGACCAACCTCCTGGCCCTCAACGCCACGATCGAGGCTGCACGCGCCGGCGAGGCGGGACGCGGCTTTGCGGTGGTCGCGGCCGAGGTCAAGAAACTGGCGGGTGACACGCGCGCCGCCACCGATCGCGCCCGCGCCATGGTCCTTGCGTCCAGCTGACGTCGCCACCCGATTGCGGACATGATGCGGCCGGCGATCCGATGGGGATCGCCGGCCGCTTTCGTCAGGCGACGGCTACGGGGTTATGGGGTCAATCGGTCGCCTGATCGGAAGAGGAAGGCGTGGCGGCCTCGCTCTGCGGCTGGCTTGTGCTGCCATAGGTCTCGCCACTGCCCGAAACCTGCCCGCTGGCGTCGATCGAGGCGGCGCTGCCGACGGCATGGGTCGCGTTGCCCGCGACATTGCCCGCCACCGACCGTGCGCCGCTGGCTGTCGAACCCGCCCGATCCCGTGCGGAGGCAACCGTGCTGCCTGCCCGGTCACGGGCCGATGCAACGGTGCTGCTCGCCCGATCACGCGCGGTCGCGACGCCGCTTTGCGCCCGGTCCCGTGTGGCGCCGACCGTGTCGCTCGCCCGGCTGCGCGCCGTATCGGTTGCGCTGGTTACATCGTTGGTGCCCAGCGTATCGACCGCCAGGTTGCCGCTGGCCGATCCCGATCCGCTGGCCGAGCGGCTCTTGCCACGACGGGTTGCCGATCCTTCGGCGCGGCCATTGCCGTTGCCGCTGGCGCCAATCCGGCCATTGTCAAGGTCGAGGCTGCGATCCAGGCTGCCCGATCCGCCGAACGAACCACCCAGCGTGCCGCCCAGGCCGCCGGTCATGCCGCCCAGGCCGCCACCGCCAAGCCCACCACCCAGGCCGCCGCCGCCCAGCAACTGGGCCGATGCGGGGGCCGTGGTGAGCGCCGCGAGGCAGGCGGTTGCGATGATAATCTGCGTCTTCATGGACCGTCTCCTTGGTCATCTTGATCCGATGACAGGACAACGGCGGGGCGTTTCGCTTTAATCCCGAACGTCTGAATTTTTCTCACAAGGCACGGAAATTCAATCCATATTTCTGCAGGTGCCGCACAATATGCCGGCGCCATAGCCTTTGCCGCGACCCGGTTTCGCCTCCCGCCGCAGTGCCTCGACCGATCCGCCCGCCATCAGCCGCCCGGCCACCAGAGGCGCTGCAAAGGATGTGCCGCGCACCTTGTCCCGACCGCCGTTCATGTCGGCGGCCATCATGTCCGCGCCGGGCGCGGCGAAATCGACATGGGTCGCGCGCCCGGCTTCGGGCAACAACCGGCCCCGCCCGTCCACGCCGGTCACCGCGATCACCTGCGGGTAGGAGGCAGGGTAGGCGGGCGGGGCGGCCGGGCCGTCATTGCCGACCGCCGCGACCAGCATCACCCCCTTGTCGCGCACCAGCCGGATCGCCCCGGCCAGCAAGGGATTGTCGGGTCCGACCAGGCTGATCGTCACCACCTTCGCGCCGCGCGCCGCCATCCAGCCCAGCGCGCGGACAATGGCAAAGCTGCTGCCACCGGCCGGATCGTCGCCATAGACATCGGCGACCAGTAGCGGCGTGCCCGGCGCGGCGCCGTTCACGCTGCCATATCCGCCGATCAAGGATGCAACCGCCGTGCCATGGGCGCTGGCCCGTGGCGCGCCGGCGACGAAGCCACGCTGCTCGATCGCGCCGGCCATCGCCGGATGTGCGGCCACGCCGCCATCGATCAGGCCCGCTGCGCCGCGCCCGACACTGCCATGGCTCGCCAATGTAGCGGATCGCCCCCCTGTGGCCGCGCCGCTAGGGAAATAGAGATTGTCGGCGCTCGCCTGCGCCTGCGGGGCGATCTTGCGCACGCTGCGTAGCGCCCGCGCCAGGCTCTGTCCTTCCGGCACGGTCAGGCGGGTGATCGCCATGTCGATCCCCTCCGCCTCGACCTGTTCCACGCCATAGCCGGCCGCACGCAGTGTCTCGATCGCGGCCGCGTCCGCCCCGGTCAGCAGGATGATGCCGCGCCGCGCCGGCTCTCGCCGGTCGTCCAGTTCGACCGCGTCGCCATGCTGGCGCAGCAGGGCGTCGATCCGCGCCGTACGCGCTGCCGCCAGCCGATCGGCCAGACGTGCCGGTGACAGCCGGTCCAGTCCACTCTGGTCGACGATCCCGCCCAGCCGGTCGAGCGTGTCGGGCACTATCTGGCCGACCCCGCCCAGCGCACCGCCCCCCAACGTCCCGGCGGCCGGGGCGGGCAGCAATTGCGCCTGTGCACCCGGTGCCGCCAGCCACAGCCCCGCGATCAGCAACGGGCGCGTCCATCTCATCTCTGTCTCTTCCCGCCGGTCATCACCGGCCTTTTCAGCGTCAAAATCGTCCATCGTCAAAAAAATTCCGGTTGCTGGACTTTCTGAAGGATGAAACGGCCGGGCAGGGACGTTTCATCCCTGATGAGTTCGTTTGTAAATCCGATTGAAACCGGATTTGCCGCTCCGGCCCACTCCCCCACCCGGCCACCCAACGGCTATATTCTATGGGTGGCCGGGTGGGGGAGTGGGCTGGTGCGGTACCGAAAATGCGCTTCTGCGCATTTTCCAAACGAAAAATATGTTGGAGACATAATGTCGTTCGAGCGCGACCTGCTGGCGATCCTGCCCCGGCTGCGGCGTTTTGCCGCCAGCCTGTCGCATGATCGCGCCGATGGCGACGATCTGTGCCAGGCGGCACTGGAAAAGGGGCTGCGCGCCCGCGACCAGTGGCAACCGGGCACGCGGCTCGACAGCTGGATGTATCGGATCATGCGCAATCTTTGGATCGATGAGGGCCGCGCCCGGCAGCGGGCCGCCAGAACCTTCGCGCCGGAAGAGGCGGGGGCCGATGTCGGCTATGCGGGGGATAAGGCGGTGGAGCAGGCCATGACCTTGTCCGACGTCGATCGGGCGATGCAGGCATTGCCGCCCGAACAGCGCGAGGCGATCGCGCTCGTGCTGGTGGAGGGGCTGTCCTACAAGGAGGCGGCTGCGATATTGAACATACCGATGGGCACGCTGACCTCGCGACTGGTGCGCGGTCGCGGCGCGCTCATCGAACTCTTGGGGGAAGCGGCATGACCGACATTGACGAAGCCATGCTGATCGCCTGGGTGGATGACGAACTGGACGAGGTGACGCGGCGGCGGGTCGACCGCGCGGTGGCGGAAGACCCGGCGCTGGCCGCCCGGCTGGAGCAGCATCGCCGGCTGCGCGCGCGGCTGGCCGGCCATTTCGCGCCGATCGCGCAGGAGGATGTGCCCGCGTCGATGCAGGCGATGCTCGCGCCGCCGACGCTGGTGCCGATCGCGCGACCTTCGCGGCGCTGGAGTTGGGTTACGGGCGGCGCGATCGCCGCCAGCCTGCTGCTGGGCCTTGGCATCGGCCATATGTCGGGCGGGCCGGTAGGGCCGATTGCGGTAAAGGACGGCGCGATGCTGGCACAGGGATCGCTTGCCACCGCGCTCGACAGCCAATTGGCCTCGGCCGGGGAGGATGGCATGGTCCGTATCGGCCTCAGCTTCCGGCGCAAGGGCGGCGGCTGGTGCCGCAGCTTCGACGGCGCGGCCATGGCCGGCGTCGCCTGCCGCACCGATGCCGGCTGGCAATTGATGCAGGCGGTGCCCGGCAAGGGCCAGACGAGCGAATATCGCCAGGCCGCCTCGGCCGATCCGCGCCTTCTCGCCACCATTGACGGCCTGATCGACGGCGCTCCTGCCGATGCGCAGGGCGAGCGGGCAGCGCAGGCTGCTGGCTGGCGCTAACTGCCGCTTCGTTGTCGCTTCGGTGGCGCGTCAGGGACGCGTGGCGGGCGCGCCAGGCCGCCAAAACGGCTGATTTGGCGTCGCACGACACTGTGAATTTTCAACTGTCGCGTCAGAATTCCAGGTTCAGTCGGCCATAATAGAAACCGCCGCTGATCCCATAGGGGGCATAGGCATTGTAGAGGCTCCCGGCCGTCCGGTTCACGGGCTTCAATTTGTTGGGATAGGTGTTGAGCAGATTATTGGCGCCGACCGACAGCTTGACGTCCTTGGTCAGCCGGTAGCCCAGTTCGAGGTCGAGGATCGTCTTGGGGCTCAGCTTCTCGTCGACATAGCCCAGGGTGCAGCCGGCACTGCCGGCGGTGCAGGCGGCAAAATCCTCGGTATGATAGACGGCGGCGCTCGCCCGCTGATAGATTTTGCCATAGCGGGTGGCGCGCAGGTTCACGTTGAAATCGCCCTTTTCCCAAAGGATGTTGCCGATCAGCTTGTCGCGTGGCGTGCCTTCGGAAAGGTCGCCCTGCTTGGCCCGGCCGATCAGCACCAGCCCGGATGCGGCGATCTCGTCCGGGACCGGGTCGATATGGGTGAAGATCGTCTTGTTGAAATTGGCCGACAGGCTGATCGTCGCGGTGCCAAGGTCGCCCAGCCCCGCCCGATAGGTGCTGACGATGTCGAGGCCGCGGGTGCGGGTGTCGGCCGCGTTGGAGAAGATGAGGCCGCCGGCAATGCCCTGGATGCCCGCTGCCGCCAGAGCGTTCATGACCACCGGGCCGCTCAGCGTTTCGGACAGCAGGATGCGGTCCCTGACCTTGATCTGATAGGCGTCGACCGTGACGTTGAAATTGGGCGCCGGGGTCAGGACGATGCCGGCGGAAAAGTTGGTCGACTTTTCCGGCTTCAGCGGCTGCGCGCCCAGCGCCCGCGCGGCGATGCCATCGACCGGCAGCGCCTGCACCGGCAGCAACTGGTTCACGCCGTTGACGGTGACGTTGATCGTGGAGGAGGAGGCATAATGTTGCTGCTGCAGCGTCGGCGCGCGGAAGCCGGTGCTGGCGGTGCCGCGAATGGCAAAGCCGCGAAATGGCTCGATGCGCAGCGACGCCTTGCCGGTATCAGTGGTGCCGAAGTCGGAATAATCCTCGTGCCGTCCGGCAAGGCCGAACTCCAGCCCCTCGACGATCTGGCCTTCCAGGTTGATATAGGCGCTCCAGTTGTCGCGGCTCCAGCTACCCGATCCTTCGGGCAGGAAGCCGGTGACACCCTGCGACCCGACCCCGGTTCGCGTCGCGCCCGCGAGCCAGCTGCCGGCCGGCGAGACATAGCCGCCATCGATATAGGATTCCGGATCGCCCGGACCGATCAGGAACTTGTTCTTCTTATATTCGGCGCCAACCGCGACCGACAGCGGCCCGGCGAGGCCGATGTCCAGTTCCTTGCTGAAGTCGAGATTGCTGGTCCATTCGTCGAAGCGGATCTTGCCGAGATAGAAATGGGTCGGGCTGGCCGGCCCCATGGACGGGTTGAGCGAGGTCGTCTGCGCATATTTGACCTCGTCCTGCGCATAGCTGGTCGACAGGTCGACATGGATGCCGCCGCCAATCTCGCCGCGCAGGCCGCCGGCGACCTGAAAATCCTCGTCATAGACGTGGATGCGCGGGATATAGCCTTCGGGGTAAATCTCCAGGATGTTGTTGAGCGCCGCCGGGTTGCGATAGGTCAGCCAGCCGGCGGCATGTCGCTTGGAATAGGTGCCGAAGCTGTACAGCTCCATGTCGCCCCCGACCGGCATCATCGCGTCATAGCTGGCATTGCCGCCGATCACCTGCGGCTGGCCATATCTGGCGCGAATGCGATTCGGATCGGCATTGCGCGCGTCGCCGGTGGGGTAGAAGGGATTGCTGGTGATCGGGCTGCTGTTGACCACCGTATTGTCCTGCAGCACGCCTTCGCCCGACAGGTGGATATAGCCGCCGTCCGGCCCGATCGCGAAGCCCTTGTCGATCTGCCAGCGGCCCTGCCAGCCGCCATTGTCGGCGGTGCTGCCCATGGTCAGCGCCGCGCCGCCCTGGGTGTCGTTCTTCAGGATGATGTTGACCACGCCGGCGATCGCATCCGACCCATATTGGGCCGACGCGCCGTCGCGCAGCACCTCGATCCGCTGGATCGCATTGCCGGGGATCAGGTCCAGGTCCGGCGGCGACTGGCCATTCTGGACCGACCCGTTGATGAACAGGGTGGCGGTATTGTGGCGCCGCTTGCCATTGACCAGCACCAGCAACTGGTCGCCGCCCAGGCCGCGCAGCGACAGGGTGCGCACCGCCCAGCTGGCGCCGGCGCCATTATTAGACACGTTGATCGACGGGACCAGCGTGCCCAGCAGGTCGCGCACCGACTGCTTGCCGCTCGCTTCCAGATCCTTTTCCCCCAGCACGTCGATCGGCGCCAGGCTTTCGGCGACGGTGCGGGTCGTCTGGCGGGTGCCGGTGACGATGATGGGCGCGGATTCCGCTGCCGGCTCCGGCGCAGGCGCCATGGCGAGGCTGTCCAGCGTAGCCGTACCGCTCGCCTGCGCGAACTGGATCGCCAGCGGGCGGCGGCGCACCGCGCTGCGGTTGAGCGGGGTGATAAGGGCGATGACGCCGGCGCCGGCCGGGGATCGGCGCAATTCGGTGCCGGCCAGCAACTGGCTGAGCGCATCGTCGGTGCTCAGCCATCCTTCGACCCGGCGGCTGCGGATATTAGCGACTTCATCATAGGGGAACAGGATGCGAATGCCGGCCTGCGCCGACAGCGCCCGCAGCGCTCCGCTCAGGGGCTGCGATGGGATGTAGAATTTGTGCCGCTGCGACAGGCTGGTGTCCGGCGCAGGGGCGGCAAGCAGTTGGGTCGGCACAACAAGGCATGTGGCGAGCGAAAGCCCCGCCAGAACATGGTGTTTCTGCATGATATGTCCCCTGCTGATCGGCATTTTTGCCGTTGGTCATGGGAACGAAATATGGCGGGCGATCCGCCATGGACCGGCAACAAAAGCGCCATGCCATGGCTGTCGCGGCGGAACGCTCAGGTTTCGCCCGTCTGCAGGAACCAGCGATCCGCGCCCTCCAGGCCGATCGCGGTCAGCCGGCCGGAATAATAGGCCCCGGTATCGATGCCGATGCGATTGGCCAGATTTTCGACCTCGGGCGTGATGCTGTGGCCATGGACCACCATCTTGTCATGCCGCCCGCCATGGTTGAGGAAATCGCCGCGTATCCAGCGCAGATCGGAAGGCCGCTGCTCGGCGATCGGCACTCTGGGGCGGATGCCGGCGTGGACGAACAGATAGTCGCCGACCGTCAGATGATCGACGAAGCTGTCGAGGAAGTCGACGTCTGCGCGCGGGATGTGGTTCAGCATCCAGTGGGCAATAGCCCCATCATCCATGTCGGCACTCAGCGAAAGCGGCAGGCCGTAGCTGGCGAGCGTTTCCATGCCGCCGATCCGCCGGAAGAAGCCGACCGCGCCCTGATCGCCACGCGCGGCCATGATGAAAATCTCTTCATGATTGCCCTTGATCAGGCCGATATTGCTGCCCGATCCGTGCAGCGCCCGGACCCGGTCGATCACCTGGGCCGAATGTGGCCCGCGATCGATCAGGTCGCCGAGCAGGATCAGCCGCCGCTGTCGGTCCGGGCGCAGCGCATTGTCGGCCACCAGCATGCCGAGCAACTGGTCGAGCAGGTCGAGCCGGCCATGAATGTCGCCGATCGCATAGATGCGCCAGTCCTGCCCCACGCTGGGAGGCGTGCCGTCCCGGTCATCGGATCGGCGCAGGAATTTCAGCATCGGGAGGGCCATGTGCGCTTCATGGCCCGCGATGCTGCCACAGCGTCACAGGCGCGGCAATGTCACGCCCTGCTGTCCCATATATTTTCCGGCACGGTCGGCATAGCTGACCTCACAGGGCTCGTTGCCCTGCAGGAACAGGAACTGGCATGCGCCTTCATTGGCGTAGATCTTGGCGGGCAGCGGCGTGGTATTGGAAAATTCCAGCGTCACATGGCCTTCCCAGCCCGGTTCCAGCGGCGTGACGTTCACGATGATGCCGCAACGGGCATAGGTCGATTTGCCGAGGCAGATCACCAGCACGTCGCGCGGCACGCGGAAATATTCGACCGTGCGGGCAAGGGCGAAGCTGTTGGGCGGGATGATGCAGACGTCGGTCTTGCGGTCGACGAAGCTGTTGGCGGCGAAATCCTTGGGATCGACCACGGCGCTGTCGACATTGGTGAAGATCTTGAACTCGTCGGCGACGCGCGCGTCATAGCCGTAGGAGGACAGGCCATAGCTGATGCAGCCGTCGCGGCGCTGATTCTCGACGAACGGCTCGATCATGCGGTTCGACTGGGCCTGCTTGCGGATCCAGCGGTCGGAAAGGATGGACATGGGTCTGTCAGCTCTTCTGTGCAGGGGTGATGCCAAGGTCGGCCGGGCCGAAGGCGTGGGGCAGCAGGTCAACGACGCGGTGTTCGACCAGGCCGTCGCCTTCGGGTGCGACGCAATAGATGGCCAGGGTGCGGCCGGCCATCTGTTCGGCCTCGTTGATGACCTGGCGGCATCGGCCACAGGGACTGACGATCGCTTCGCCGCCGACGCTGCCGTCCGCCGCCATGCCGCCGCCGACGACCGCGATTTCCGTGACATCGCGCAGGCGGCCCTGCGCGTTGACGGTCGCCAACGCGACCGTTTCGGCGCACAGCGACAGGCCATAGCTCGCATTTTCGAAATTGCTGCCGGTAACGATGCTGCCATCGGTCAGGCGCACCGCTGCGCCCACGGCAAAGCGGCTATAGGGCGCATGGGCATGGGCCAGCGCGCCGCGTGCTGCCGCGACCAGCGCGGCGATATTCTTGTCTTCTGCACTCATGGTGCCACCACATCCCATCTGATCGGTCCGTCGACGCCGTCGATATGCCGCATGTCGCTGGCTGTCCACATCACCCAGGGACGTTTGGCATAATCGGGCGCGAAGAAATTGCCATCGACCCACAAGGTCCGGTTGATGCCGCTGGCAATGTCATATTGGGCGTCGAAATCCGCGCTGATGTTGAGCAAGGCGGGCTTGCCGGCATGGCTTTCGACCAGATTGACCAGCGTGTTGAGCTCCGACAGCACCTGGTCGCGACCGGGCCGCGTGGCGCAGGACGGATCAAACCCCAGCCGGATGACCGGGGGCAGGGCGGCATTGTCGCGCGGCACAGTGGTCATGAACTGGGTCGCCTGATCGACGGCCTTGGCGCACAGGCTATAGTCCAGCGCCGCGCCATAGCGCATGCCCGCGCTGCGTGCGCCGCGCCAGTTGGCGGCGAACAGCGGGTCGCGCAGGCTGGCGCCCCTGGCCGCGCGAATATAGGCGAAATCCGCTCCCTGCGCCGCCAGCGTGCCCCATTCGATCAAGCCGGTGTCGGATGTCACCGACACGCCCTGGGTCGGATATTCGTCACGTTTCGGAGCCCATCCGCGTGCATAGATCCACAGTGCTGAACCCAGCAGCATGATGATTGCCAGAACCGCCCCCAAGCGGATCAGCAAGCCCCCCAAAGTCAAACGCCCGATGATATTACCCCTTGATGTGCAGGACGCAGATCAGTGTGAACAGGCGGCGCGCGGTGTCGAAATCGACCGCGATCTTCCCCTCCAGCCGCTCCTTCAGCATGTCCGCTGCGTCGTTGTGAATGCCCCGCCGGGCCATGTCGACGGTTTCGATCTGCGCTGGCGAGGCATTGCTGATCGCCTGATAATAGCTGTCGCAGATCGCGAAATATTCCCGGATCGGCCGGCGGAAACGGCCCAAGCCCAGGATGATCGCCTCCAGCGGGCTGTCATCCGCGCGGTTGATCTCGATGACCAGACGCCCTTCCTCGACCCGCAGCACCACCTTGTAAGGGCCGGCATAGCCGTCGGCATGGACGCGCTCGGGCGCGAAATGATTATCCTCCAGCAGGTCGAAAATGGCGATGCGCCGTTCCTGCTCGACATCCGCGTTGCGCCACAAGATGGTGCGCTCGTCGAGCTTGATGTCTATGATGCGCGGATCGGCCATGGCGGGTCTGCTGTCAGTGCGGCGGCGGGCCACGAAAAGCAAGCGGGACTTGTGGCGAGGGAGATGCGGTTGTTTCAACCTTCGCCCTTGCGCGACACGCGTCGTGGCGCGATGAGGGCGCCATGGTCGAACTGGTGAAACTCAACGCAGCCCCCGAAGAGGGCGGGCTGGAACTCCCCCGCAATGTCGAAGCGGAGGCTGCGCTGCTGGGCGCGCTGATGATCGACAATCGCATCGCCGAAGATGTGCAGATCAAGCTGAAGCCGGAGCATTTCTTCGAGCCGCTGCATGGTCGCATCTATGAAGCGGTGATGCGCCTGGTCGAGCGCGACATGATCGCCAATCCAGTGACGCTCAAGCCGATGCTGGAACAGGATCCGGCGCTGAAGGAACTGGGCGGCGCGGCCTATCTGGCGCAACTGACAGGCAATGGCGCGGCACTGCTCGGCGCACGCGACTTCGCGGCCCAGATCTATGACCTCGCCCTGCTTAGGCAGCTGGTCAATGTCGGCCGCGAACTGGTTGAAAATGCGATGGATACCAGCGAGGATGTCAATCCGCGCGAGCAGATCGAGCAGGCCGAAGTCTCGCTCTACAAAGTGTCCGAGGGCGAGGGGGAGACCGGGTCGGTCAAGAGCTTCCTCTCCGCCTCCACCATGGCGGTGCAGGTGGCCGAACGCGCGCTCAACAGCGGCGGCCATGTGTCGGGTATCACCACCGGCATCAACAGCCTCAACGAGAAGATCGGTGGTCTGCACAATTCCGACTTGATGATCCTGGCTGGACGTCCGGGCATGGGCAAGACGTCGCTGGCGACCAATATCGCCTATAATGCGGCGTCGCGCTGGCTGCGCGACCATAGCGACGGCATTCCGCCGGAAAAGAATATGGGCGCCAAGACCGCCTTCTTCAGCCTCGAAATGTCCGCCGACCAGCTCGCCACCCGCGTTCTGGCCGAACAGTCGGGCATCAGCGGCGAAGCGCTGCGTATGGGCAAGATCAGCCGGGCGGATTTCCAGAACCTGTCGCGCGCCGCGCGCGACCTGCAGGAACTGCCGCTGTTCATCGACGACACGCCGGGCCTGACGATCGCAGCGCTGCGCACCCGTGCCCGTCGCCTCAAGCGCCGCCATGATGTCGGCTTCATCGTGGTCGACTATCTCCAACTGCTGCAGGGCACCGGCAAGGGCGACAATCGCGTCAACGAAATTTCGGAAATTTCCCGTGGTTTGAAGACGCTGGCGAAGGAGCTTCATGTGCCGGTGCTGGCGCTGTCGCAGCTCAGCCGTGCGGTGGAACAGCGCGAGGACAAGCGTCCGCAGCTGTCCGACCTTCGCGAATCGGGCTCGATCGAGCAGGACGCGGACATGGTCTGGTTTGTGTTCCGCGAGGATTATTATGTCGCCGCCAAGGAACCGGGCAACAAGGAAGGCCCCGAGCATCAGGAATGGGTGCAGGAGATGGAGCGCATCTACGGCCTCGCCGAAGTGATCGTCGCCAAGCAGCGTCACGGTTCGACCGGCCGTATCCGCATGAAGTTCGACGCCAAGATCACCCGCTTCTCGGACCTGGCCGAGGGCAGTTCCTACCTCGAAGACCTCGAATAAGTGGGCATGGCGGCGGATATGTCCGCCGCCACCCGGTTCAGCCGGCGACGAACGCCTTGAAGACGATGCACAGGCCGATCATGCTGGCGAGATAGGCGAGCGAGCGGACCACCGGCACGCCCAGCCCATAGAGCGGCAGGTAGAGCGCGCGCGACACCAGCCACAGCCAGCCGCCGATCGCCGTCCATTCGCTGGTGCGGCCGGCCACCACCACGCCGAACAGGACGATGATCGCGATCGGGAAGGTTTCCAGGAAATTGGCCTGGGCGCGGACCAGCCGGCCGCCGACAGGATCGAGCGGGGGCAGGTTTTCGTCCCGCGCCCCGGTATTCCATTTCAGGCCATATTGCTTGGTCTTGAGGTGCGCCGCCGCGAAGATATGGACCAGCAGCAAGACGCAGGCCCAGGCCAGGATCTTCAGTTCAACCGCCATCATGCCCTCCCTTGATCGCGGCGGCGCATTGCCATCCGCTTATTTGACGATCGGCAACCATATCGCGCTGGCGCCTGCCGCGCCATATTGCACGCTCTGGGTCGCCGGCTTGTAGTCGCCCGGCTTCGCATCGAAGATCGAGGGTACATAGGTCTGCGGGTTGCGGTCATACACCGGGAACAGGCTGGACTGGATCTGCACCATGATGCGGTGGCCCGGCTTGAACACATGGTTCACGTTCGGAAGGCCGAACTTGTAATTTTCCGCCTTGCCCGGCGTCAGCGCCTGCGGCTTGTCGAAGCCATGGGCGTAGCGGCCACGGAAAATGTCGATGCCGATCGGTAGCTCATAGCCGGCCATCACTGGATTGGCGGTGTTTTCCTCCGGATAGACGTCGATCAGCTTCACCACCCAGTCGCTGTCGGTGCCGCTGGTGGCGGCGAACAGGTCGACCATCGGCTGGCCGGCGATATGGACGTCCTTGTCCAGCACCGGCGTGACATAGGTCAGCACGTCGGGGCGGCCATCGACGAAACGCTGGTCCTTCACCAGCCAGGTGCGCCAGGCCTCATTCTGGTCCTGGTGGATCGGCCGGGGCAGATAGGGGACGGGCTTGGCCGGATCGGAGACATAGGAATCGCTGCCCGCCAATGCCGGCTTGGCCCAGGACAGGCTGTAGCTGGCGCCGAGATAGAGCGGGGTCGGCGTGCCGCCCGGCCATTTGGCGCGAGTTTCCCATTTGTCGATGCCGGTCGCATAGGTGAGCGAGCCGGGCATGGTGTAGCCGGCGGGCGGATTGTCCTTGAGATAATGGTCGAGGAAGGGCTTCATCGTGCCGACGCGGAACTGGCGTCCGGTATCACCCTCGAACTGGAGATCGCCCAGGCTCCGGCCCTCATAATTGACGCCGCTATGGCGCCAGGGGCCGATCACCAGGCTGACCATGTCATTCTTCTTGTCCTGCGGTTCCAGCGCCTTGTAGACGGCCGGGGCGCCATAGCTGTCCTCCTGATCCCACTGGCCCACGACCAGCATGGTCGGCACGGTCAGCGTGCGCTTGGCCAGCAGCTTGTCGACCGCCTGTTCCTGCCAATAGCTGTCATAGGCCGGATGTTCGAGCAGCTTGCGGACCGAGGGGAAGGCGTCGAGGCCATAGGCACGGGCGAAGTCGCCGGCCGATCCGGCGTTCAGCATCGTCGTATATTCATCACCATTGCCCATCGGGATCGCGCCGCCGCCCTTCTTGGCGGTCTGCGACAGGCTGTAGCCGAAGCCGAAATTGCGGAAGGCGCCATTGTGGAACCAGTCGTCACCCATCCAGCCGTCGACCATCGGACTCTGCGGCACGGCGGCCTTCAGCGCGGGATGCGGATCGATCAGCGCCATCAGCGAGGTGAAGCCGGGATAGGAGGAGCCGGTGATGGCGACCTTGCCGTTGGTTTCCGGCACATTCTTCACCAGCCAGTCGATCGTGTCATAGGCGTCGGTGCTGTTATCGACATCGGTCTTGTTGAGGGGGCCACGCAGCGGACGGGTCATGACATAGTCGCCCTCCGATCCGTGCAGGCCGCGCACGTCCTGATAGACGCGGATATAGCCGTCATTGACGAAATCCGCGTCCATGACCGGCAGGATTTCCTCGATTTTCTGGCTGCGGTTGCGGCTGGTCGCCTTGCCCGCATCATAGGGGGTGCGGGTCAGCAGGATGGGGCCGTGGCTCGTGCCCTTGCGCATGACGATGACGGTGAACAGCTTCACCCCGTCGCGCATCGGGATCATCACTTCCTTGCGCACATAGTCGGCCTGCGGCCGCGCCGGATCATAGGCATCGACCTTGTCCGGGGTCATCGGATCGGTCTGGGCGGCGATCGGCGCGGCGAGCGCGGCGATCATCAGGGCGGCAGTCGAAATCTGTGCGGCACGAAGCATGGCGATACCCCTTTGTTCTCTTGTAATCATGCAACGGGTCCGGCCTTGAGGAAAGGCCGGACCCGCTTGTCCGTCATCAGCCCTCGGTGAGGGCGCGGGCGCGATCCTCGATCCGCTTTTCCAGGATCGACAGCGGCATCGCACCTTCCTCAAGAACGGCGTGGAACTGCTTGATATCGAACTTGTCACCCAGCAGCGCCTGCGCCTTTTCGCGCGCCTTGGTCCAGCTGCCATGGCCGACCTTGTAGCTGGTCGCCTGGCCCGGCTGGGTGCAGTAGCGCTCGACCTCGCGCTGGCAGCGGGGGCGGGCAAAGCCGGTCTTTTCGACCATATAGTCGGTGGCCTGCTTGACGCTCCACTGCTTGGAATGAATGCCGGTGTCGACCACCAGGCGGGCGGCGCGGAACAGGAAGGACTGGAGATAGCCGGCGCGATCGATCGGCGTCGCATAGCCGCCCAGCTCGTCGGCCAGCTGCTCGGCATAGAGCGCCCAGCCTTCGCTATAGGCGCTCATGAAGGCGACCTTGCGCAGCATCGGCACGTCACCGGCAGTCTGCGCGGTCGAAATCTGGAGATGATGACCGGGCACGCCTTCATGATAGGTGAGGGCGGGCAGGCCATATTTCGGCCAGTCGCCGACATCCTTCAGGTTGATGAAGTAGATGGCCGGGCGCGAACCGTCGAGCGCAGCGCGGTTATAATAGCCGTTGGAGGCGCCATCCTGGATCTCGACCGGCACCGCGCGGATTTCGAGCGGCGTGTTGGGGATGGTCGTGAACGCCTGGGGCAGCTTCGCCTTCATGGCGTCGAGATCGCGGTTGAGCTGGGCAAGCAGGGCGGCGCGGCCGTCCGGGCTGTCGGCATAGAGCTGGGCCGGGTCGACGTTGAGCGCGGCGAGCTTTTCGCCGACGCTGCCCTTGGTGAAACCGGCGCCGTTCAGGATCACGTCCAGCTTGGCACTGATGTCGGCAACCTGTTCCAGTCCCATGGCGTGGATCTGATCGGCGCTAAGATCGGTGGTGGTCGCCTGCTTGAGCGCCGCCGCATAGATTTCGTTGCCGCGCGGGGTCCGCCATACGCCGTCGCCGGCGGCGGTCTTGGGCTTCAACGCCTCGATCGCGGCGATCTGTTCGTCGAGCGCGGGATAGATCGCCTTTTCGACGATGGCGGCGGCCTGTGCCTGCCAGTCACCGGCCACGCCCTTGGCCGCGGCGCGCTTCACCAGCGACTGGACCAGGCTGCTGGTCGCGGCGGGCTGGCCACGCAATTTCTTCATCTGGCCAAGCGTCAGGTCGAGCGACCAGCCGGGGGCGAGATAGCCGCGCGCGGCCTCGTCCCGCTGCAGCGCGGTGTCTGTCCGCAGGTTCCGGGCAAAGGCGTCGAGCCGGGCGACATAGGCCTCGCAATCACCGGCCGTGTTGATGGTGTGTGCGGTGTTCAGGAAATCCGGCGTCTGGAAATAGCTGCCGCCCTGCTGGAAGATGCGATAGGGACGCTGGACGCTGTTGAGGCCGAACTTGGCCGGCGCGACGGTCTGCTGGTCGAGCGAATAGAGGATGACCTCCAGGTTCAGGCGCTGCGCATCCGACAGGGCGGCGCCCTCATAACCCTTGAACTCCTTGATCGCGGCCTGGGTGGCGGCCAGTTTCTTCATCGTGCCCGACTTGCTATTGTCGTCGAGCTGGCTCTTGGCGGCGGAGCGCGCGCCCTTGTCGAGGCCGAGGCTGGTGACCATGGCCGGCGACAGGTCGAGCTGGCGCTCGAAGGCGGTGGCGAAGGCGGCCGACAGGCGCGCATCGTCGGCGCCGGCCGCCTGGGCGAATGCGCGGGGCGTGGCGGTGGCGAGCGCGACCGCGCCCGAGGAAAGCAGGAATTGACGACGATCCATGGGGCGACTCCCTTAAGTCCCGTTGGAAAGGGGGAGTGTATTGCGCTGCTGACACGACAGGTCCAGCGCGCGCCTGCGCTTGTTACGCAATGTTACAATAAGATAGGGGACGGGCGCCCCGCAGGGCGCCCGGTGAGATCAGAAGGCAGGCAGATTTGCCGGGTCTTCCGGATCAATGACGGGAATAGGCGAAACCGGCGAATGGATGCCGCATTCCACCTTGTCCCATCCGCGCCAACGACCGGCACGCGGATCTTCGCCCGGCAGAACCTTCGACGTGCAGGGTTCGCAGCCGATCGACAGATAGCCCTGTGCCTCCAGCGGATGGCGCGGCAGTTGTTCGGCCTCGAAATAAGCTTCCAGATCGGTCTTGGTCCAGTCGCCGAGCGGATTGATCTTCAGCCGGCCGTCCTCGACCTCGAAGCGGGGCAGATTCTGGCGCGTGACCGACTGGAATGCCTTGCGGCCCGAAATCCAGGCGTCCAGGCTCGCCTTGGCGCGCTTCATCGGCTCGACCTTGCGGATTTCGCAGCAGCCGTCGGGATCATAGGACCAGCGCAGGCCGGTCTCATCCTTCTTGGCCAGCACTGCGGCGTCGGGCGCGACGACGCTGCTGTTGGTGAAGCCCAGCCGCGCGACCAGCGTGTCGCGATAGTTGAGCGTTTCGGCGAACATCTTCTGCGTGTCGACGAAGATTACCGGGATGGCCTTGTCGGCCTTGGCCACCAGATCGAGCAGCACCGCGCTTTCCGTGCCGAAGGAGGAGACGACGCCGACATTGCCGGCGAGGCCTTCCGCGAACACGGTCTTGAGCATGGTCAGCGTATCGACGCCCTCGAAGCGCGCGTTGAGCGCATCGGCATCCCCCTGGGTAAAGACGGGGCGGGCATCGATCACATCTACTAGCCGCTCTGGGATCTGGCGGGCAGGTTCAGCCATCAATTTTCTCCGGATGCCGTTTCGCCCAGACGGGCTGACGGCCATCGATCGTCTTCTGATAGACGTCGGCATAGCGGGTGAGCGCACGCTCCACGGCGGCGTCATCCAGGGCTTTGGCGGGGTGGAAACTGTCGAAGCCGCAGCGGCGCATGGCGTTGATCTGGTCGACCAGCACGTCGCCCACGGCGCGCAATTCGCCCTGATAGCCCGATTCCCGCAGGATGCGCGCGGCCGAATAGCCGCGCCCGTCGCCATAGGCCGGGAAGTTTACCTCCACCAGTGAGAGGCGATCGAGATGCGGCAGCAGTTCGCGCGCATCCTCGCCCGGCTCGATGCGAACGGCGGTGGCGTTGGACTGGCCGGTGAAGGATTCGACCGTGACAGCCGGCTCCTGCGCGGCTTCACCGTCGCGGAAGGAGAGGAACTCAACCATAGATCGCCTCCTTGAAGGGCTTCATGCCGATGCGGCGATAAGTGTCGAGGAAACGCTCCCCGTCGGTGCGTTCGGCCAGATAAATGTCCGTGACCTTCTCGATTGCGTCGACCACGCCATCTTCGGAGAAACCGGGGCCGGTGATCTGGCCGAGCGACGCATCCTCCGCGCCCGATCCTCCGAGCAGCAGCTGGAAATTCTCCACGCCCTTACGGTCCACGCCCAAAATGCCGATATGGCCGGCATGATGATGGCCGCAGGCATTGATGCAGCCCGAAATCTTGAGCTTCAGCTCGCCCAGTTCGGCCTGACGCGCGTTGTCGGCGAAGCGCTGCGCGATCTTCTGCGCCAGCGGGATCGAGCGGGCGTTGGCCAGCGCGCAATAATCAAGGCCAGGGCAGGCGATGATGTCGGTGATGAGGTCCAGATTGGCCTCGGCCAGTCCCGCTTCGTCCAGCTGTTGCCAGATGGCGTAGAGATCGGCCTTCTTCACATGCGGCAGGACCAGGTTCTGCGCATGGGTGACGCGCAGTTCGTCGAGGCTATACTGTTCGGCCAGCGAGGCGACCAGTTCGATCTGCTCGGCCGACGCGTCGCCCGGAATGCCGGTCAGCGGCTTCAGGCTGATATTGACGATCGCATAGCCCGGCTGCTTGTGCGTTGCGACCTGACGGTCGACCCACAGGGCGAAGGCCGGATCGGCACGGTCGATCTCTTCGGAGAGGCCCGTTTCATAGGCCGGGTTGGCGAAGAAGGCGCGGATGCGATCCAGTTCCTCGGTCGGCGGGTTGAGGCCCAGTTCGCGCATATGGGCGAACTCTTCCTCGACCTGGCGCTTATATTCCTCGACGCCGATCTCATGGACCAGGATCTTGATCCGGGCCTTGTACTTGTTGTCGCGGCGACCGTAGCGATTATAGACGCGCAGGCAGGCCTCCAGATAGGAGACGATCTCCTCCTCCGGCACGAAATCCCTGATCTGCGGCGCGACCATCGGGGTACGGCCCATGCCGCCGCCAGCATAGACTTCGGCGCCGATGACGCCATCCTTCGACACCAGCTTCAGGCCGATATCGTGCAGGCGCATCGCCGCGCGATCATCGTCGCTGGCAATCACGCAAATCTTGAACTTGCGCGGCAGGTAGGTGAATTCCGGGTGGAAGCTCGACCATTGACGCAGCAGTTCGGCCCAGGGGCGGGGGTCCGCCACCTCGTCGGCGGAGACGCCGGCATATTGGTCGGAACTGATGTTGCGGATGCAGTTGCCGCTGGTCTGGATGGCGTGCATCTCCACCGTCGCCAGTTCGGCGAGGATGTCGGGCGCATCGGCCAGCTTGATCCAGTTATATTGCAGATTCTGGCGCGTGGTGAAGTGGCCATAGCCCTTGTCATATTTCGCCGCGATCTCGCCCAGCTTGCGCATCTGCTTGCCGCTGAGCGTGCCATAGGGGATGGCGACGCGCAGCATATAGGCGTGCAGCTGAAGATAGAGGCCGTTCATCAGCCGCAGCGGCTTGAACTGATCCTCGGTTAGGGCGCCGGTCAGGCGGCGCTGCACCTGGTCGCGAAATTCATCGACGCGGGCGTCGACGATGGACTGGTCGTAGCTGTCGTAGCGATACATGTCAGATCACCCAGTTGCCGGCGTCGGCGTCATTCGGTTTGAGATTGAGGTCGGGGCGCACCGTGGGGCCAAGCGCGCGAATGCGGTCCTTGATATGGGCCGGGCGCACGCCTTCGTCGGTGACGGTCGCGTCGATCACATAGGCGCCGACGACGCGCAGCGCCGCTTCCTCGGTGCGGGCGAGGTCGTCGCCCTGTTCGCCGACATCGGCGCTGTCGCCGACCTGGCGCGACCAGCCATCGCCGGCCCACCAGATGACATCACCGGTCACCAGATCATTGCCCGTCAGGATCTTCACGAACGCATCTCCGAAATACTCTCCCCTTTTGCCGCCCAGTCCGCCAGCACATCGCGTGCCAGGGCATGGGCTGCTACGTCGCCGACCACGATCAGGGCCGGGCTTTTGACATCTTCACGCGCCACCATGTCGCCCAGATCGGCGAGCAGGGTGCGCAGGCTGCGCATATCGGCGCGCGTGCCATTTTCCAGCACCGCGACCGGGATTGCCGGCGACACGCCGTCGGCCATCAGCTTGTCGGCGATGTCGGCGGCGGTCGCGACGCCCATATAGATGACGAGCGTGCGGCCTTTTCCCGCAAGGCCCGACCAATCCTGATCCGTCAGCCCCTTGCACTGGCCGGCAACGAAGCTGACCGCGCTCGACGCTTCGCGATGGCTCAGCGGCAGTTGCGCCTGGGCGGCGGCGCCGATCGCGGCGCTAATCCCCGGCACGACCTCGACCGGTACGCCGGCGGCGCGGCAGGCATCCACTTCCTCGCCACCACGGCCGAAGATGAAGGGGTCGCCACCCTTCAGGCGGACGACCGGCTCGCCAGCCAGGGCAAAGCGGACCAGCAGGGCGTTGATCGCCTCCTGCGGCATGGAGTGGCGGCTGCGCTGCTTGGCGACCGAGACCAGTTCGGTCTGCGGGCCGGCCAGCGCCAATATGTCGTCGGACACCAGCCCGTCATGCACGATCAGGCGCGCGTCGCGGATCAGGCGCACGGCCTTGATGGTCAGCAGTTCCGGGTCGCCCGGTCCCGCGCCCACCAGGTGGACGGTAGCAGGTGCAATGTCAGCCATGCTCGCCACATGGCGAAAGGGCGGCGGAGTTTCAATTCAGAATGGATATGGAGGGGCTTAGGAAAAGTTTTGTCCAGTAGCCGGGTTGTCAATCGCCCATGGCGCTGACGTCGATGTCCTTGAGGCCGATGCCGATGGTGGCGCGGGGCTGTTCGATCTCGGCGGAAGCGACCGGATAGGCGCAATAATCGGCGGCATAATAGGCGCTGGGGCGGTGGTTGCCGGATACGCCGACGCCGCCGAACGGCGCGGTGCCCGACGCGCCATTGGTCGGGCGGTTCCAGTTGATCACGCCGGCGCGGACATTGCCCCAGAATTGCGCATATTGTTCGGGACTGCCGCCGATGAGCGAGGCGGACAGGCCGTAGCGGCTGCTATTGGCCTCGGCGATGGCGGTTTCGAAATCGGGCACGCGCACGATCTGGAGCAGCGGACCGAATAGCTCGACATCGGGCCGTTCCGTCATCGCGGTCACGTCGATGATCGCGGGCGTCAGGAAGGGTAGGCCCTTTTGCGGCCGGACCATATGCTTGATCGGCCGGCCGCCATGGCTCATCAGATAGAGGAAGCTTTCGGTCAGGCCATCGGCGGTCGGATTGTCGATGACCGGCCCCATATAGGGCTGCGGATCGGCATGGGGGTGATCGACGATCAGCCTGTCGGCGACCTTCTTGACCTCCGCGATCAGGGCGTCGGCCATGGCGTCGCGCACGATCAGCCGGCTGGCGGCGGTGCAGCGCTGGCCGCTCGACAGGAAGGCGGACTGGATCACCAGCGCGGCGGCGGCGCCGATTTCCGGCGTGTCCCAGACGACCAGCGGATTGTTGCCGCCCATTTCGAGCGCGAGGATCTTGCCTGGCTGGGTCGCGAACTGGCGGTTGATGGCGATGCCGGTCTGGGCCGATCCGGTGAACAATATGCCCGCGACATCGGCATGGGCGGCCAGCGCCTTGCCTTCCTCCGCGCCGCCGAGCAGCAACTGGACGGCATCGGTCGGGACGCCTGCCTCATGATAGAAGCGCACCAGCATCTCGCCGACCGCCGGGGTCTTTTCCGATGGCTTGAAGATGACGGCATTGCCCGCCAGCAGCGCGGGGATGATGTGGCCATTGGGGAGATGGGCCGGGAAATTATAGGGGCCAAGCACTGCCATCACGCCATGGGGCTTGTGCCGCACCGACTGGCGGGCGCCCAGATTGGCCTCCAGCCGGCGCTGGCCGGTGCGTTCGGAATAGGCAGCGACCGACGTGTCGATCTTGGCCATGACCGCCGTCACCTCGGTCCGGGCGTCCCATAGCGGCTTTCCGGTTTCGCGGGCGATCAGGTCGGCCAGTTCCTCCTCATGGGCGCGCACGACATTGACGAAGCGGCGCAGCGTTTCGATGCGGAAGGCGACCGGCTGCGCGGCCCAGCGCGGCCAGCCGGAGCGGGCGCGGGCGACGATATCGTCCACGTCGCCGCTTTCGCCCTGCCATAGCAGGGCGCCGGTCGCGGGTTCATGGGACGTCAGCGCGGCGGACATGGTGCAGGATATGGCCGAAAATGGTTAATGAAGGAAGAGCGGGGCGGGGAGGGCGCTCTTCTACGTTCGGCCAATAGGAAATGTTCCGCTTAACTTCCCATATTTCCCGCAGATTTCGACATTTAAGAACCGAAGTTGGAAATTTTATGATGCTGGGCCGATCCGGCCGGGGTGGGCGCCCATGCCGGATCGATCCTGTACCATCCGGCCGTCGAATAGGACAGCGCGGCCGCCTGCAAGCGGCGCTCAGAAGCCGTAGCGGATCGACATTTCGGCGCTGCGCCGGGCTTCTTCGTTGCGAACCGCGGCAAGATTGGCCGGCGCCGTCCGATCGGTCAGGCGGTGGAGCAGGAACTGGCCGAAGCTCCATTCGCCCAGGTCCGACGCGGCGTTGATATGGCCGCTTTCGCCCGCGTCGGCGAACTGGCTGCCCCAGAATTGGGCGAGCCGCCGGGCGCTGGCAAAGTCGATATAGGGATCGTTGCGGCTGGCGACGACGATCGAGGGGAAGGGGAGTAGCCCCTTGGGCGTGGGGCCGAAGCCGACGAGGCGGCGGTCGACCGCGCCGCTGTCCACTTCCGGCGGCGCGACCAGCAGGGCGCCGGCCACCTTGTCCCGCAACTGTCCGGTTTCGAACGCTGCCCACCAGGCGACCGCATGGCAGCCAAGGCTGTGTGCGGCCAGGATCACCGGCCCGTCGACCTGGGCGATGGCATGGCCCAGGTTGGTGATCCAGGCGTTGCGATGAGGCGCGTCCCAACTGCCCAGTTCGACCCGATGGCAGTCGGTAAGTGCCTTTTCCCAAAGGCTTTGCCAATGGCCCGGACCACTGTTCATCAGGCCGGGCACGGTCAGGATGGTGGGGGTCTGGTCATCCGACAGGGTGTGAATCGTCATCTGTACCTCCAAATCTATGGGGCGATTTTATCACTACCAATTTGATTGACAATAAAGCTTTGCTGATGCGTGGCGAAGCTGCGGTGGATTACATCGCGCGAAAAATGCCAAATATAAAAATATTCCACCGACTGTTGGTGTAATTTTCGTGTGATAGATTTAATCTGCGCGAACTGGAGCCCGATTTTCCGGGCTTTCGGCAAATTGGCACGGCCCCTGCAATGCTCCTGGCACGACCCGATCGGGGTCGCGGAACGAGATTTCAGGGAAGGAATTTGCTCATGAAGACCATCGCCATCATCGCCGCCGCTACCGCCATGACCGTTGCCGCTGCGCCCGCTTTCGCCCAGCCCGTGGGCAAGTTCGGCAACGCCAAGATCAGCTATGAAGAAAAGACCGACCGCTACTGCTTCCGCGAAGCGCAGTCCGGCACGCTGGTGCCGCGCGTCGATTGCCGCAGCAAGCAGGGCTGGGCCGATGCGGGCCTGACCATCAGCCGCAAGCCGGCCGTCCAGTTGGCCCAGCGCTGAACGCCAGCGCCACCGATCCATCAAAATTAGGGAAGGAATTTGCTCATGAAGACCATCGCCATCATCGCCGCCGCTGCCGCCATGACCATTGCCGCCACGCCGGCCTTCGCCCAGCCCGTGGGCAAGTTTGGCAACGCCAAGGTCAGCTATGAAGAGAAAACCGACCGCTACTGCTTCCGCGAAGTGCAGCCCAGCACGCTGGTGCCGCATGTGGATTGCCGCAGCAAGCAGGATTGGGCCAATGCTGGCCTGACCATCAGCCACAAGTCGGCCGTCCAGCTTGCCCGGCGTTGAGGCGCAGTGCCGCCCGGCGATGCGAAGTCGGGAGGCAGCCCGGATGGGACGGATTTTGCGGCAGGTCGCGCTAGGCTCGCGATCAATTTCGGAACGGTGTCGCCCCGATGCCGTTGGTTCAACGGACGCGGCCCGCGCATGGTTATCACGGGGCGGCCTGCGACCGATGGAGCGTCCCGTCCCGCCTTCCGGGGCAAAGGCGGGACGCTTTTTCTGTGTCACGCTGCTGCGGGCTGCGGCAACTGGTCGGACTGGCCGGGCTTCTTCCCGAAAATTGGTTGCGGGTCTCGACTCGAAATCGACGCGACAGTCGAAGTTCACAGTGTCGTGAGGCTGTTTTTGGGGAAGGCACCGGTGATGCTCCTGCGACGCGCTGACGGCGCGCCTGCAAAGCGACACGCGCATCGAAATCGGGTCATCACTACGCGTCGGTGACGCGACAGCGGGGCGACAGTGAAGCGACGCCCATGCGCCAGCAGGCGGTTGCGGAGCGACTGCGAGATGGCGTGAAGATCTTGTGATTGATCCATTTCCAAGGGTAGATCAGAGAAAGGCGGAATAGGACAGGGAGGGAGTGGCCATTTTCAGCCAATCCGATGCAGGATGTGCTTTCCACAAAGCTGCCGTAGGCGGTCCCATTACCCTGCGGGTATCGACCGGCCTGAGTGGCGGACTGCGCTCCTCTTGCTCATGTCTACCGCGCCTGACACGATGACTGCATGAGGATACGCTGCCTGCCGCTGATCGTGATTGCATTGGAAGCCTGCACACCCACCGTAAGCGAACCGGCAGGACCATGCACAGAGAATTTCTGCCTCCCCGATGGGGCCAAGATCACCCGCACCCAAGAAGGGCCAGATTTCAATGTCCATGATGTCTCATGGATGGGCCAGAGGTTCGGCATCTACGAGGGCAATCATCCCCAAAAGGGGGATCAGGGCAGCCGTGCAGCCGTCAAGCTCCGCATTGACCCCAAGGCCCGCATTGGCGTCGCGGAGGGACGTGGCAGCATCATTGTCGCCACCGGGAAAGGCTGGCCCGCCTTTTTGGACGTAATGGGGCCATGCAGGTCGGATAAGGACTGCACGCTCGTGAAGTTTGCCGAGGGACTGAGGGGACGGTGAAGTCTGAATAGGCCAGAAAGACTGGACGGTCGCGCATCGACCAATTCCAGACCTGTTCCCCCTCCCGCAGGCGGGAGGGGAATGGCGGGAATCCACCCCATTCCGCCACTCGATCAGGTGTGGTGACACTTGCTTTGCCGGGTCTGGGCCTTTCTCACGGCAGCGCTGGCGCTGCCCCATGCGCTTCGCCCATGCGGCGGATGGCGGCGACCTTGGCGTGGAGCAGGGACCAGTCGTCGGACTGGTCGATCGCGCTCCAGATCGCTTCCACTTCATCGATATGCATGGAGCAGGGCGCCTCGTCCGACCAATAGGCGTGGTCGCGGGCGCCGGGGACGGGCGGATGGTCGGCCAGCTGGTCGCGCAGTTCGGCCCAGATGGGTTCGCTGTAGCGTGCCGGGTTACGGGGGCCGCCGCCGCGCCAGTCGTGGAAGAAGATGTCGATCGGCGTCGCCGTGGTCATCATCGCGCGCACGGCGGTTTCGGTCATGGTGGCGGTATCCCCGCCCGGCCGGACGCCGAGGCGCCAGCAGAAGCAGCGCTGCATCGCCTGGGCATAGAGGGCCGGGAAGCGTTCGAGCTGTTCGATCAGCGGCGGCGCTTCGGTAAGCGGCCGCAGCGATACGGCGAGCTGGGCGACGTCCCAGTGGATCGCCTCAGCCTGGCGGGCGAAAGCGTAGAGGCCGGCATGGTCGAAATAGGCGGCGGTGAAGCCGGCGTCCCACAGCGGCGTGAAGCGCCAGGGGCCATAGTCGAAGCTTTCGCCGGTGACATTGATATTGTCGCTGTTGAGCACGCCATGGACGAAGCCGGCGACCATATAGCTGGCGGCAAGGTCGGCGGTGCGATCGACCACGCGGCCGAGCAGTTGGGCGGGCGGGTTGTCGCCGGGCTTCTCCCCATAGAGGTGGGTGAGGGCATAGTCGGTCAGCCGTTCGAGCAACCCGTTATCCTCGATATAGGCGGCGCGCTGGAAGCTGCCGATGCGGATGTGCGAATGGCTGAGGCGGACCATCGCCGCGCCGCGCGTGGGCGAGGGTTCGTCATTGCGCTCCAGCGCCTCGCCGGTCTCGATGATCGAGAAGGTTTTCGATGTGTTGACGCCCAGCGCCTCCAGCATCTCGGTTGCCAATATCTCGCGCACGCCGCCCTTGAGCGTCAGGCGCCCGTCGCCGAAGCGGCTATAGGGGGTCTGCCCCGATCCCTTGGTGCCAAGGTCGAGCAGGCGGCCGTCCGCGTCGCGAATCTGCGCGAAGAGGAAGCCGCGGCCGTCGCCGATATCGGGATTATAGTGGCGGAACTGATGGCCATGGTAGCGCAGGGCGAGCGGCTGCGGGAGCGTGCCGGGCAGGGGCGTGAAGCGGCCGAAATGGGCGATCCATTCCACGTCGCTCAGATGATCGAGGCCGACAGTGGCGGCGGCGCGGTCATTGCGGAAGCGTAGCAGGGTCTGTGGAAAGTCCGCTGCATGCACCGGATCGGCGATGTCGGGCATCAGTGCGTTGATTTCCGTCGCGGGGGCGTAATTGGCGGCTTGCGGCTTCTGGTCCATGCGGCGATATGGGGGAGTATGGGCGGAAGGATCAAGCTTGACCGGCTATAGTGACGGATATTGGTGGTCTCCCGATGGACTGCGGCTGCATTTTCGCGACTATGCGGGCGGCGAGGACGGGCGGCCGCCTTTGCTGTGCCTGCCGGGGCTGACCCGCAATGCGCGCGATTTCGAGCCGCTGGCGCAGCGGCTGGCGGGCGAGTGGCGGGTGATCTGCCCGGATATGCGGGGGCGGGCGGAAAGCGCCTATGCCAAGGATCCGATGAGCTATGTGCCGCTCACCTATTTGCAGGATATCGGCCGGTTGCTGGCGGACCTGGCGATCACCCGCTTCGTCGCGGTCGGCACGTCGCTGGGCGGGATCATCACGATGCTGATTGCCGCGACCCATCGCGAATGGCTGGCAGGCGCGGTGCTGAACGACGTCGGCCCGACGCTGGACGAGGCGGGGCTGGAGCGGATTCGCGGCTATGTCGGCGTGGGCCAGTCGCACCCCAGCTGGGTTCATGCGGCCCGCGCGCTGGAGGACGCGAATGGCGATGTCTATCCGGCCTATGGGCTGGAGCAATGGCTGGCCATGGCCAAGCGCCTCTATCGGCTGAACAGCGGCGGGCGGATCGTGCTCGACTACGACATGCGCATCGCCGAGCCGTTGCGCGCGCCCGGTGGCGAGGCGGGCGTCGACATGTGGCCGGTGATGGCGGCGTTTCAGGGCATTCCCACCCTGCTGCTGCGTGGCGGCCGGTCAGACCTGCTGAGCGCGCCGACGGCGGAGCGGATGGCGCGCGAGGTGGGGGCAAGCGCGGAACTGGTGACGGTGCCCGATGTCGGCCATGCGCCCGCGCTGGACGAGCCGGAAGCGGCGGCCGGGATCGACCGCCTGTTGGAACGCGTGCTGCGTGACTGATGGTGGCGGCGTGATGCGGGGCGACCCGCCGCGCATCCTGCATATCCATGGCAGCTTCACCCTGGGCGGCAAGGAAGCCCGCGCGATCCGGCTGATGAACATCTGGGGCGACAAGGCGCGGCACAGCATCGTCAGCGCCGCGCCCGAGGCGCTGGGTGCCCGCAGCGCGATCGCGCCGCAGGTGCCGGTTGATTTTCCCGAAGCGCCGCCCTTTGCCGGGCGGCCGGGGTTGGCGCGGTTCCGCGCGATCGCGCAGTTCCTGTCCGGCTATGACCTGGTGCTGGGCTATAATTGGGGGGCGATGGACGGGGTTATGGCGCACAGGCTGTTCGCGCGGTCGATGCGCCTGCCGCCGCTGATCCATCATGAGGATGGCTTCAACGCCGACGAGGCGGCGGGGCTGAAGCCGCAGCGCAATCTCTATCGGCGCATGGCGCTGGGACGGGCGCAGGCGCTGGTCGTGCCCTCGGCCCGGCTGGAACGGATCGCGCACCAGGCGTGGAAGCAGCCGGCGGGCAAGGTGCATCTGATCCGCAACGGCATCGATGTGGCGCGCTATGCGCTGGCGCCGGCGCCCGACGCCATGCCGGGCCTGGTGCGCACGCCGGGCAAGCTGTTGGTCGGTACGCTGGCGGGGCTGCGCGCGGTCAAGAATATCCCGCGGCTGGTGCGGGCGGTGGCGACCCATCGCGAGCGGCTGCAACTGGTGGTGGTGGGCGAGGGGCCGGAGCGCGAGGCGATCCTGGCCGAGGCGGCGGACCATGGGCTGGACGATATCTGCCTGGCGGGGTTCATGGCCGATCCCTGGCGCTTCGTCGGCCTGTTCGACATTTTCGCGCTGTCGTCGGACAGCGAGCAATTCCCGATCTCGCTGGTGGAGGCGATGGCGGCCGGGTTGCCGGTGGCATCCACCGATGTCGGCGACGTCGCCAATATGGTGGCGCCGGTCAATCGCTCCTTCGTTGTGGCTGACGAACAGGGGCTGGCGGAAGCGCTGGGCAGGCTGGCGGCAGATGCGGAGTTGCGGGCTGCGCTGGGGAGCGCCAACAGAATGCGGGCGCAGCGCGATTATGACGAGAAGACCATGGTCGACGCCTATGCCGCATTATATGGCGAGGCTCTGGCCAGCCCTCATATTTTGCGCTAGGGCGCGCGTCAGTTCGTCATCCCTGACAAAAACTGTTATAGGACGACATTTCAACCGGTCTGGGGAGGCCGGTTCATTTCGCGGGAGAAGTCGTTGTTCAAGGGTTTGAAACCCATCGTCTATGGTGGCCGTGAAGTCTGGCCGCTGGTCGAAGGTGGCAAGGGTGTTGCTGTTTCCAACCATGCCAGCTCGGGCGCCTGGGCGGCTGCCGGGGGCATCGGCACGGTATCGGCGGTCAATGCCGACAGCTATGACTCCATGGGCAATATCATCCCGCAAATCTATCATGGCCGCACCCGCCGCGACCGCCATGAGGAACTGATCGCCTATGCCATCGACGGTGCCGTCGAGCAGGTGAAGCGCGCTTATGAAATTGCCGGTGGCAAGGGCGCGATAAACATCAACGTGCTGTGGGAAATGGGCGGTGCGCAGCGCGTGCTGCACGGCGTGCTGGAAAAGACCAAGGGCATGGTCGCCGGCGTTACCTGTGGCGCGGGCATGCCCTATAAGCTGTCCGAAATCGCAGCCTCCTACAATGTCAGCTATCTGCCGATCGTGTCGTCGGGCCGGGCCTTCCGCGCGCTGTGGAAGCGCGCTTATTCCAAGGCGTCGGAATGGCTGGGCGCGGTGGTCTATGAAGATCCCTGGCTGGCGGGCGGCCACAACGGCCTGTCCAACGCGGAAGATCCGCGCGCGCCGCAGGATCCCTATCCGCGCGTGCGCGACCTGCGCGCCACGATGCGCGAAGGCGGCATTTCCGATGATGTGCCGATCGTCATGGCCGGCGGCGTCTGGGCGCTGAAGGACTGGAACGACTGGATCGACAATCCCGAATTGGGCGCGATCATGTTCCAGTTCGGCACCCGTCCGCTGCTGACCCAGGAAAGCCCGATCCCGCAGGATTGGAAGGACCGGCTGATGCAGCTGGAACCGGGCGACGTGCTGCTGCACAAATTCTCACCCACCGGCTTCTACAGCTCGGCGATCCGCAATCCCTTCCTGCGCTCGCTCGAAGCGCGGTCGGACCGACAGATCCCGTTCAGCACCGAACAGGCGGGCGACCATACCCACCAGCTCGACGCGGGCGTGAAGGGCAAGAATTTCTGGGTGACGGTCGGCGACCTGCTGCGCGCACGCGAATGGGTTGGCCAGGGCTTCACCTCCGCGCTCAAGACGCCGGACAACACGCTCGTCTTCGTGACCGAGGAAGAGAAGGCGGAAATCCGCAAGGACCAGACCGACTGCATGGGCTGCCTGTCGCAGTGCAGCTTCTCCAGCTGGATGGACAGCGAGACCAACTCGACCGGTCGCCTGGCCGATCCGCGCAGCTTCTGCATCCAGAAGTCGCTGCAGGAATCGGTCCATGGCGGCGATCTGGACAAGAATCTGCTGTTCGCCGGCCATGCCGCCTATCGCTTCAAGCAGGACCCCTTCTATTCGAACGGGTTCGTGCCGACCGTGAAGCAGCTGGTCGACCGCATCCTGACCGGCGACTGATGGCGTCGATGACAACAGGCGATATCCAGGGCCTTGCGGTGCTGCATTATGACACGCCGCATTTCGACATGGTACGGCCGGGGCAGTTCGTGCTCTGCGCCGTATCAGGTGCGCGAATCGACCTCGACGATCTGAAATATTGGAGCGCCGAGTTTCAGGAAGCCTATCGCGGGCCGGAGGAGGCGACGGCATCCTTCCTGCGCCACCGCGGTGCAGCATTTCGCTGAACCGCGGTAAGTGATTGCCGTTATTTGGCTTTTTGGCATCGTTCGATTAGTTGAATGATCGCTGTGCGCTGCAGCGAAAATTTCAAGATGTTGCGATATCCATTCATCGCTCCGGCGGCACGCCTGGTCGCGATATTGCTGTTCCCATGCTGATTTATCTGATGTATTCTTGCTCAACAGGCGGCGCAGATCGTCTTTTGGGTGAAGGATGTGTCAGATGTCTCGAATTGATGTCTTCGGCGATCGTATCTGTCTGGTGAGCAGCCTGCTGATCCTGGGCTGGTTCATTTACAACGTGTCCTTCTAAACAGGGCGCGACCGGGAAAGGCAGGGCGATCCATTTGGCGATGCAAGTCGCTGGATGCGCTTTGTTTTTTTCGGATCTTGCTGGATTTTCCTTTCCTTTTGACAGCGGTATCGGCTGGCAATTGCTGCCGGAACCGATATGAACGCCGGGAATGCTTTTAACAGGGCGTCCTCGGGGCGTCCGTTCACGCCAGTCATGGGAGTTGCCCGCCGTGAAAACCCGCGCCGCCGTCGCCTTCGAAGCGAAGAAGCCCCTCGAAATCGTCGAAGTCGATCTGGAAGGCCCCAAGGCGGGCGAAGTCCTGGTCGAGATCATGGCGACCGGCATCTGCCATACCGACGCCTATACGCTGGACGGGTTCGACAGCGAGGGTATCTTCCCGTCGATCCTGGGTCATGAAGGCGCGGGTATCGTGCGCGAAGTGGGTGCGGGCGTCACCAGCCTGGTGCCGGGCGACCATGTCATTCCGCTCTACACCCCCGAATGCCGCCAGTGTAAGTCGTGCCTGAGCGGCAAGACGAACCTCTGCACCGCAATCCGCGCGACCCAGGGCAAGGGGCTGATGCCGGACGGTACGACCCGCTTTTCCTACAAGGGCCAGCCGATCTTCCATTATATGGGCTGTTCGACCTTTTCCAACTTCACCGTTCTGCCCGAGATCGCGCTGGCCAAGATCCGCGAGGACGCGCCGTTCCAGAGCAGCTGCTATATCGGCTGCGGCGTCACCACGGGCGTGGGCGCGGTGATCAACACCGCCAAGGTGCAGGTCGGCGACAATGTCGTGATCTTCGGCCTGGGCGGCATCGGCCTCAACGTCATCCAGGGCGCGCGCCTGGCCGGTGCGAACAAGATTATCGGCGTCGACATCAATCCCGATCGCGAGGAATGGGGCCGCAGGTTCGGCATGACCGAATTCCTCAACTCCAGGGGCATGAGCCGCGAGGAGGTGGTCGCCGCGATCGTCGCGATGACCGATGGCGGCGCGGATTACACGTTCGACGCCACCGGCAACACCGAAGTGATGCGCGTGGCGCTGGAAGCCTGTCATCGCGGCTGGGGCACCAGCATCATCATCGGCGTGGCCGAGGCCGGCAAGGAAATCAGCACCCGTCCGTTCCAGCTGGTCACGGGCCGCAACTGGCGCGGCACGGCCTTTGGCGGGGCCAAGGGCCGCACCGACGTGCCCAAGATCGTCGACATGTACATGACCGGCAAGATCGAGATCGACCCGATGATCACCCATGTCATGGGGCTGGAGGACATCAACAAGGGGTTCGACCTGATGCATGCGGGCGAGAGCATCCGCAGCGTCGTCGTCTTCTGAACCGATAACCCAACAGGAGAGTGACCATGTTCAGCCATGTGATGGTGGGATCGAATGATCTCGACGTTTCGCGCGCTTTTTATGACGCGCTGTTCGGTGCGGTCGGCGGCAAGCCGGCGATGCAGGACGACAAGGGGCGGCTGATCTACATGCATGACGGCGCGCTGTTCATGGTCACAAAACCGATCGACGGGGAGCCGGCCTGCCACGCCAATGGCGGCACGATCGGTTTCCGCATGACATCGACCGAGCAGGCCGATGCCTGGCATGCGGCCGGGGTCGCGGCGGGCGGCACGGCTTGCGAAGATCCGCCGGGCGTGCGCGAAGGCGGCTTCGGCAAGCTCTATCTTGCCTATCTGCGCGATCCCGCCGGCAACAAGCTGTGCGGCCTGCATCGGATCGGCTGAGGAAGGAATACGGGTGGAAACGGTTTCGACCAACAGGGCCTTTGGCGGTATTCAGGGCGTCTATCGCCATGCTTCGCGCGAGACGGGGACGGAGATGACTTTCTCCGTCTTCGTGCCGCCGCATGCGCCCGGCGCGAAGCTGCCGGTGGTCTGGTATCTGTCCGGCCTTACCTGCACCCATGCCAATGTGACCGAAAAGGGCGAGTTTCGCCGGGCCTGCGCGGAACTGGGGCTGATCTTCGTTGCGCCCGATACCTCGCCGCGGGGCGAGGGCGTGGCCGACGATCCAGACGGCGCCTGGGACTTTGGCCTGGGCGCAGGCTTCTATGTCGACGCGACGCAGGCGCCCTATGCGGCCCATTATCGCATGTGGTCCTATGTGGTGCAGGAATTGCCGGCGCTGATCGCGGACCAGTTTCCCGCCGACATGGATCGCCAGTCGATCATGGGGCACAGCATGGGCGGCCATGGCGCGCTGACCGTCGGGCTGACCTATCCCGATCGTTATCGCGCCGTGTCGGCCTTTGCGCCGATCGTGGCGCCGGGGCAGGTGCCCTGGGGCGAGAAGGCACTGGGCGGCTATCTGGGCGAGGACCGGGCGGCATGGCGCAAGCATGACGCGGTCGCGCTGATCGAGGATGGCGCACGGATCGATGCGCTGCTGGTGGACCAGGGCGCGGGAGACAGCTTCCTGGAGGGGCAGCTACGCCCCCAATTGCTGCGCGCGGCCTGCGATGCGGCAGGCATCGACCTGACGCTCCATCTGCGCGAAGGCTATGACCATAGCTATTATTTCATCTCCAGCTTCATGGACGATCATCTGCGCTGGCATGCCGCGCGACTTGGCTGAGCAATTGGGCTGATCGCGGGCCGTCCGGGCAAAGCCCGGATGGTCGCGGCACAAGATAAGCTATTTTGCCTTTCTCTATTTGATAGGTAGATAGAGTGCCGAGCGTTTCGCTCCGCGGCTTTTGAAGGATGTCAGCTTGCTCCGCGTCACCAACGGCTAAAGCGCACGGTACCCAAGCGACAACGCCCGGTTTCGTGTTCCTCCCGCACAAGGAGAAGACGATGACCCATAAGCAAGCCCGTGTCCGCCAGCAGCGGCAGGACCAGATCCCGCAAGTCCATATTCCCCATAGCAGCTGGTCGCGCGTCGAGCGCAACCGCAGTGCTGAGGCCGTGCTTGCACCGGGCGATTTCTGGGCGCGATTGGGGCTGTAGGGCGCTCTCGCTACAGGCGCCTCTTAAGCGGCAAGTGACGTCTATAGCTTGGTCACAGATAGTCTGCGGTCTGGCCGTCTCGCAGATATCCGAAAACCCGAAATCCCTCGGCTGTCTCTTTGCCTGGAACGTGGATGGTCCGTAGCGCTTGCAGAACATGCGAGCGTTGTGCCGCATCATCGACCAGAATGTCGACATATTGCATCGAGGTGTAGCCGCCGGCTCGGAAATGATAATACCATTCTCGATCGATCGCAGATTGATAGCCCGATAGATCGAATGCGCGCCAAGCTGGACTAGGTGACAGGCCGTACATGGCCAGCCGAATTTCATTCCATTTGGTGTCGTTCATGACGCGCGTGAGAGAATGACTCTGCATCATCGCATTCCTTTACCGGAACACCACCGTCTTGCCGCCATTGCGCAGTACGCGCCGGTCGGCGAGCCAGTCGACGGCGCGGGCCAGCACCTGGGCCTCGATATCGCGGCCGATGCGGATCATGTCGTCGGCGGTGGCGCGATGGTCGACGCGCTCGACCGCCTGTTCGATGATCGGGCCTTCGTCGAGGTCGGCGGTGACGAAGTGGGCGGTCGCGCCGATCAGTTTGACGCCGCGCTCATGGGCGCGGTGATAGGGTCGGGCGCCCTTGAAGCCGGGCAGGAAGCTGTGATGGATGTTGACGCAGCGGCCCGCCAGCCGATCGACCAGATTTTCCGACAATACCTGCATGTAGCGGGCGAGGATCAGATATTCCGACCGGCTGCGATCGAACAGGTCGAGCAGGGCGGCCTCCTGCGCGGCCTTGTCGCCATTGGGCGGCAGCTCATGATAGGGGATGCCGTGCCATTCGGTGATGCGGCGCATGTCGGGATGGTTGGACACCACCCCCATGATGTCGACCGCCAGCGTGCCGGTCTGCCAGCGGTGCAGCAGGTCGGCGAGGCAATGCGATCCCTTCGACACGGCGATCAGCATGCGTGGGCGTTCGGCTGCTTCGGTCAGGCGCCAGTCCATGGCGAAGCGGGTGCCGATGTCGGCAAATTCGTCGCGCAGGCCGGCGGTGTCGAAGCGCATGCCGGTGTCCGTCGCCTCGAACGCGACGCGCATGAAGAAAAGGCCGGCCTCGCGATCGGCATATTGCTGGCTGTCGGTGATGAAGCCGCCCCGTTCGGCGAGGAACTGGCTGACCGCCGCGACGATGCCGACGCGATCGGCGCAGACCAGGGTCAATATCCAGGACGGGATGGTCTTGTCGTTCACTCTGCGGCTCCCAGCAATGCTGCCGAGGCGTTGCCTCAAGCCGGGGCCGCGATCAAGCCTTGGCGCTGGTCATGGCGAAGATGCCGGTGGCATTGCCGGTGTCGAAGGCGAGGTCCAGCCGGCCGGTATCCGGGTCGATATCGCGGCTGATGAATTCGTAGAAGGAGCCGGGCACGCTGCGCAGGTCGCTGTCGGCGAAGAGACGCTCGACGCTGTCGGCGCGGAAGGCGGTCTGGCGGACGCGACCGGTAACGGAGATTTCGAGCTTGGGCTTCATCGGCCGGTCTTCCGCCTTCAGCCGGTCGGCCAGCGCCGCGACATCGGGCACGCGGTCGGTCGCATGGTTGAAGGCATTGCCCTCGGTCGCGATCCAGGCGGCTTCGTTGGAGCGGGAGAGCAGTAGCTCATAATCGGCAAAGGCCGGCGGCTCATGCTGCCGGTCGAAGGCGGAGACGATGATCGGCAGGGCGGTGGCGGCATCATCGAAGCTGACTGGTTCGCCAGCGGCATAGCGGTCGAGCAGGGCAATGGTCGGGGCGTCGAGCGGATCGCGCGAGGTGCCGAAGATGCGGGTCGCGGCCGCGCCAAATTCCGCGTCGAACCGGTCGACATGCAGTTCGGAGAGGAAGAATTGCGGGATCGCCTCGGGTGCGTCGACATGCGCATAGGCGCGGCCGGTCATCCTGAGGCGATCGAGCGGATAGAGGGCGGCCATGCGATAGCCCAAGGGCAGGAAGATGCGGGTGAAGGCATCCTCGCCAGCGGGCAGGGCGCCGGTCGGTCCCTCGGCAAAGCGGATGGTGCGCAGCGCGCCATGGTCGAAGACCACCCGGCCGCCGCGCGCCAGCGTGTCGGCGACATAGGCCGCGCCGCTTGGCACCCGTGCGAGCAGGTCGTGGAACAGGATGATGTTCATCGCCATGGCAAAGGCGGCGCGGCTGACGGTCGGGCCGCTTTGCGCGAGCAGCGCGGGATCGATTTCCAGGGCATCCAGCGCAGCCCGGCCGGCGTCTTCGCCCAGCACCGACTTGACCAGGGTGACGATGCTTCCTTCATTCTGCGACGACATAAGAACGCTCCACGATGACAGCGCCCTTATCGCAGGATAGGGTGGGTCGCGCAAATAGGGAGCTGTCATCACTTGATGCGGAACGGGAATGGATAGGGCGCGCAAATGGCTGCCGCCGATGAGCGCGCTCAACAGTTTCGACGCTGCCGCGACCCATGGCAGCTTTTCGCGCGCCGGGGGGGAGGTGGGGCTGACCCAGAGCGCGGTCAGTCGCCAGATCGCGCTGCTGGAGGATTGGTTGCAGACGCCCTTGTTCGACCGGGTCGGGCGACGGGTGCAACTGAACGAGGCGGGGCAGGCCTATGCCGAGGAGATCCGCCCGGCGCTCGACCGGATCCGGCGCGCGACCCGGCGGGTGGCGGCGCGGCGGGCACAGGGGGCGTTGCGGATCGCGACCCTGCCCAGTTTCGGCATGCGCTGGCTGGCGCCGCGCCTGCCGGGCCTCAGCGCGCTGCATCCCGATCTGGTGGTGGATTTCGCATCGCGGTCCGACCCGTTCGATTTCGCGCAGGAGGAGTTTGACGCGGCGATCCATTATGGCCTGCCGCAGGAATGGCCCGGCGTGGCGCAGGATTATCTGTTTCACGAGCAGATGGTGCCGGTCTGCGCGCCGGACTGGCTGGCGGCCCATGGGCTGCGGTCGCCGGCCGATCTGCTGGGCAAGCCGCTGCTGAGCCAGAGCTCGCGGCGCGACGCCTGGGCACGCTGGTTCGCGGCGGCGGGCGTCGAGGCAGGGCCATTGCCGCCGGGGCCGGCGTTCGAGCATTTCCTGATGCTGGCGCAGGCGGTGGTGGCCGGGGCGGGCGTGGCGCTGATCCCCAGCTTCCTGATCCGGCCGGAGTTGGAGGCGGGCAGCCTGGTCATCCCGTTCGATCGCCCCTTGTCGAGCGAGCAGGCCTATTATCTGGTCTATCCCACCGGGCTTGGTGGCCATCCGGGTCTTGCACGGTTTCGCGCCTGGATGCTGGCGAGCGCGGACGCGGATTAGGCGCCCGCGCGAGCTTAGTTCTTCTTCGGCATGCAGTCGGCGCCAGCGGCCTTGATGCTGCTGCACAGGCGCGAGGCGTCGGCGCTGCTGGCGATCGGTCCGGCCTGAAGGCGGGTGACGCTGCCGGCCTTGACCAGATAGGGTTGATAGCCGGAGAGGCCGCTGACCTTGCGGGTCAACTGGCTCCACAGCGCACGGGCGCGGCCTTCGTCGCCGAACGCGCCAAGCTGGACGCGCCAGTCGCCGCCGGCGGCCGGTGCTGGTGTCCTGGCGGGGGCGGGCTTGGCCGCCGCCGGTTTGGCTGGCGTTGGTTCCGGTTTGGGCGCGGCCAGTTGGGGCTTGGCGGCAGCGACTTGCGTGACGGGCGCGGGGGCTGGCTTCGTCGGTGTCGGGGAGGTCGGTCGCGGCTGCGCCGGTGCTGCCGGCAAAGTCAGGCTCGCGCTGGCCAGGCTCTTTTCCTGCGCTTCCATCGACGTCGCCAAGGCAAGGCCCTGCTTGCGCTGGTCGGCGGGGATATATTTGTCCATCTGCTGCAGGCTGGTTGTTGCCTGTGGCAGGCCGGAGGCGGAGGCGCGGGTCATCATCGCATAGGCGCGGACCCAGTCCTTGCCGACCATGTCGCCGTTGAACAGGGCGGTGCCGACAATATATTGCGCGCGGGTTTCGCCGCGGGCGGCGGCATGCTGCAGATAGGGCATGGCCCCGGCGCGATCGCCCTGCTGGAACATCAGCAGGCCCAGATTATCTTCGGCGCGGGCATGGCCCTGCGCCGTTGCCTTGCGATACCAGTCTACCGCGCTGTTGAGGTCGGCCGGCACGCCGCGGCCGAGCTTGTAGGCCTGGCCCAGATTGAACTGCGCATCGGGATCGCCAGCATTGGCGAGCGGGCGCCATTCGGCGATCGCCTTGGCATAATCGCCCTGCTGCCAGGCGTCGACACCGGCCTTCACATCGGCAAGGGCCGGCAAGGCGATCGCGAGCAGCGTGCCGAACGCAATGGCTCCCCAGATAGGCTTCATATCCATGCTCCAGACCGGAAGTATTGCCCGGCACTATCGTCAAACAAGGTTAACGTCTTCTTAGCATTGCCGGGTCCATGATGTGAAACCGGGGATAGGTGATCCCCAACAAGGTTGCCAGACCAGTTAACCGAATTTTAGGCGGCGCCATGCCAAATCGTTTCGGAACTGGATTTACCTGGGGGAAGGCGCGTGCGCATATTGGCATTGGCATCGCAAAAAGGCGGATCGGGCAAGACGACCCTGTCCGGTCATCTGGCCGTACAGGCACAGCTGGCCGGCGCTGGTCCGGTCGTCCTGATCGACATCGATCCCCAAGGTTCGCTGGCCGACTGGTGGAACGAGCGCGAGGCCGAATATCCCGCCTTTGCCCAGACTACCGTCGCGCGGCTCGCCGCCGACCTTGAAATCCTGCGTCAGCAGGGGTTCAAGCTGGCTGTCATCGATACGCCGCCGGCGATCACCATGGCGATCCAGAGCGTCATTTCGGTTGCTGAGTTGATCGTCGTACCGACCCGGCCCAGCCCGCATGACCTGCGCGCCGTCGGTGCAACGGTCGATCTGTGCGAACGCGCCGGCAAGCCGCTGATCTTCGTCGTCAACGCTGCAACGCCCAAGGCGCGCATCACCTCCGAAGCCGCTGTTGCTTTGTCGCAGCATGGCACGGTGGCGCCGGTGACGCTGCATCATCGCACCGATTTCGCTGCCTCGATGATCGACGGGCGCACCGTGATGGAGGTCGATCCCAAGGGCAAGTCGGCCGCCGAAGTGACGGGCCTGTGGACCTATATTTCCGACCGCCTCGAAAAGAATTTCCGCCGCACGGTCTTTTCCGTGCCCCAGAACAGCGTCGGCACTGCCGCCGCTTCACGTCCCGCCGGTGGTGGCTTCGGCCGCCGCGTCGTGCAGTAAGAAAAGGGGGCTATCATGGCTGAAGCCAAACCGATCGCTTCCCTGACGTCCGGCCTGCTGGCGCGCAAGGGCGCTGCCACGCCGGCGATGCGCCGCCCGATGCTGGGCTTTGGCCGCCCGACCAATGGTGGCATGGTGTCCGACGATCTGGGCTGGAACGACATGGGTTTCGATGTGCCGATGCACGATGACGAGCCTGCCGCACCGACCGCGCCCGTCGCCACCGGCCTGACGCCGATGAGCGTGGTGCTCGCGCCGGTTTCGGTGCCGGCGGTCGTGACCGAACGCGAGGAATTGGCCGAGCGCGTGGCGCAGGTTGTTGTGCCGGAGACGGTGGAGGCCGAGCCGGAACCGTCCGAACTGGTGATGGCTGCCAAGCCGATGCGGGCAAAGCCGGCGCCGGTGCGCGCTGGGCCGCCCAAGGCGATGGCGGTCGACAACGCACGCAAGGCGGCCTTCACGCTGCGGCTGGACGCGGGCCGTCATCTCAAGCTGCGTCTGGCGGCGGCGGTGACCGGCCGGTCGGCGCAACAGGTTGTTACCGAAGCACTGGATGCTTTCCTCGAAGGGCTGCCCGAGATTGATCGGCTTGCCCAGCAATTGCCGCACTGACGCGGCGATCTTTGATTATAGGTGGGTAAGGTCATGAAACGAACGGCATTTGGCAAGGCGGCCGTTTCCTCCTTGATGGTGGCGACGACGATGGTCGGCTGCACCGGCGCGGCATTCCATCCGCGTTCGGCGGCGGTCAAGCACGCCAATCCCGGCAAGCCGGCCGAGGCGGCAGAAAAGGCGCTGGCCGATCGCAACGGCGCAAAGGCCGTGCAGGCGGCGGAAGCGGCCGTGCAGGCGGCGCCCGACAATGCGCAATATCGCCAGCTGCTGGGCCGTGCCTATGTGCTGGATGGCCGCTTCGTTTCGGCCGAGACGGCGTTCACCGACGCGATGACGCTGGGCAGCCGCGATTCGCGCACCATCGTCAGCCTGGCGCTGGTCGAGGTGGCGCTGGGCAAGAATGATGCTGCGCGCGATCTGCTGGCGGCCAATACTGACAATGTGCCGGCGGGCGATTATGGCCTGGCGCTGGCGATGGCCGGTGATCCGACCGAAGGCGTCCGCATCCTGTCCGCCGCGATCCAGGATCCGTCGGCCAATGCGCGCACCCGCCAGAACCTGGCCTATGCCTATGCGCTGGCCGGTCGCTGGAAGGATGCGCGGCTGGTCGCCGGGCTGGATCTGGCGCCGCTTGCCGCCAATCAGCGTATTGCCCAATGGGCCGGCATGGCCGACCCGGCACTGGCGCCGCAGCGCGTTGCCGCGCTGATGGGCGTTACCGTCAACGGGGCCGATCAGGGCCAGCCAGCGGTGCTGGCGCTGGCGCCCGCTGCGCCGGATGCCGCGCCAGTGGCATTGGCAGCCGCATCGACCGAACCGGCTCCGGTGCTGGACCTGCCGACCGGTTCGCCGATCGAGATGGCCGCCGCAGAACCGGCGCCTGCTGTGCCGGCGCTGACCACCCGGATCATCGAAACGGCTGTGCCCGCGTCCACGCCGGCTCCGGCGGTTCAGGCCGCGCCGAAGCCGGTGCGCGTCGCCGCCAAGCGCGACTTCGTCGTCGAAGGTCCGGCGGCCAAGGCCAAGTCGGTCAAGGACAAGGCTGGCCCGCTCGCCAGCCCGGCGGCGCGGATGCAGCAGGTTGCCTATATCAAGCCGGTGACCACGGGCGCGAGCGCCTGGGTGGTTCAGTTGGGTGCTTTCAATTCCCCGGCCGTGGCCAAGGAAAAATGGACGAGCATGGCCCGCGTCAACGGACGCATCGCCGCCTTCCCGGTGCTGACCAGCCAGGCGACCGTCAATGGCCGGACCTTCCACCGGATCGCGATTAGCGGCTTTGGCAGCCGTGCGGATGCGCAGACTTTGTGTCAGTCGATCAAGGCGCAGCACGGCCAGTGTTTCGTGCGGGAAGGCGCACCGAACGCGACGCCGCAGCGCTGGGCCGTGGCATCGACGCGCGGTCGCCAGTTCGCATCGCGCTGATCGCATCGCGCCTTCGGGCGTGACCATGACTTCATGCGGGCTGGACCGAAAGGTTCCGGCCCGCAATGCATTTGCGCGCCGCGAGCGCCGCAATCGTGCGATGTGCTGAATTTCGGATTGCCTGAAGCCAGCCCGGCCTCGCCAAGGGCTGAAATAGTGGCTCCCCGAGTAGGATTCGAACCTACGGCCATTCGATTAACAGTCGAATGCTCTACCGCTGAGCTATCGGGGAGCAGCCCCGCTTGCGCCGGGCAGGCCGCGCATATGCAGCGGCTTGTTCCAAATGGCAAGCGTGAAATTGCAGAAAATTACGCGATGAATTGTTCGGCCGCGATCCGGTCATCCAGCGTATGTTCGGGGTCGAACAACAGGGTCAGCGGAGTGGCGCGGTCGATCTTGACCTCCACCTGGGCTACGTCGCGGACTTCGCGCTGGTCGGCGACTGCGCTGACTGGGCGTTTGACCGGGTCGAGCACAGTGAAGCGAATCGCCGTGCTTTCCGGCAGGATGGCGCCACGCCAGCGGCGCGGCCGGAACGGGCTGATCGGGGTCAGGGCGACCAGGGCCGAGCCCAGCGGCAGGATCGGGCCGTGGGCGGAAAGATTATAGGCGGTGGACCCGGCCGGGGTGGCCACCAGCACGCCGTCGCACACCAGTTCGGGCAGCACGGGGCGGTCGTTGACTTGCACTTCCAGCTTGGCGGTCTGGCGGGTTTCACGCAGCAGCGACACTTCGTTGATCGCGGGGATCGAGAAACGCTCGCCATCGACCGTATCGACCACCATGCGCAGCGGATTGACCTTGAAGCTCTTGGCCTTCTCCAGCCGCTGTTCCAGTCGTTCCAGCCGCCATTCGTTCATCAGGAAGCCGACAGTGCCAAGGTTCATGCCGAAGACCGGCAATATGCGGCGGGATTCCAGCATGGCGTGCAGTGTCTGCAGCATGAAACCGTCGCCGCCCAGCGCGACGACCGTGTCCGCCTGGTCCAGCGGCACGAAATCATAGGCGGCGCGCAACCGCTCTTCCGCTGCTCGTGCAGCCTGGGTCGGGGACGCGACAAGGGCGCGCCGGGGTTCATGCATCATCCGCCGGTAACGCTCATATGTCTTTTGACGGCAGCCGTCGGAGCGCCGGCGCCGATCCGGAAATCATGGGCTGCCGGCTTGCGCCGCAGCGCGCGATCGACCAGCGGCTCGACCGCTGCCAGTCCGCCGCTTCGCAGAGCTGCCTTGAAATCGACATGGTCGTCATGGCCCAGGCACATGTAGATCTTGCCCTCGCAGGTCATGCGCATGCGGTTGCAGTCGGCGCAGAAATTGCGGGTGAGCGGGGTGATGAGACCTAGCCGAATGCCCAGTCCCTCGACAGCATGGTAGCGCGCCGGGCCACCCGTGCGCGCCGCGATCGGGGTGAGGGCATGATGGGCGTCAATCTGCTGTGCGACATGCGACAGCGGCAGATAATGGTCGGTGCGATCCTCGCCGGTTTCGCCCAGCGGCATGGTCTCGATCAGGGTCAGGTCGAAGCCCTGGTCGTCGCACCAGCGCAGCATCGGCAGGATCTCGTCGGCATTGATATCCTTGAGCGCGACCATGTTGATCTTGATCGCGAGGCCCACGGCGCGCGCGGCATCCAGCCCGCGCAGCACGGCCGTCAGGTCGCCGCCACGGGTGACATGGGCAAAGCGATCGGGTTGCAGGCTGTCGAGGCTGACATTGATGCGGCGGACCCCGGCGTCGTGCAGCGCCTCTGCATGATCGGCCAGGCGCGTGCCGTTGGTCGTCAGCGTCAGTTCCTGGAGGCCGGCGTCCAGATGCCGGCCGATTCGACGGATCAGGTCGATGATGTCGCGGCGCACCAGCGGTTCTCCGCCGGTCAGGCGGATACGGCGCACGCCGCGCGCGATGAAGAGATCGGCGAGGAGCGCGATTTCCTCCAGGGTCAGAACCTGGTTTTTCGGCAGGAACTGCATCCGCTCCGCCATGCAGTAGCGGCAGCGCAGGTCGCAGCGATCCGTAACGGAAATCCGCAGATAATCGATCCGGCGGCCAAGGCCGTCGGTCATGGAAGTTGCGGCAGGATCGACCATGGCCATGCCCCTAGCTAGGCCATGGGCATGGCGGGCGCAAGCTGGCCGGTTGCGGGACGATGAAGAGGTCGGTAACCGATTGCTGTTACAAGGGTGTCATGCGCCTTGTCAGGGAGTCGATAAAAGAGTGAGCGGGCAGGCCGCCCCGGACGGGCAGCGCAGCATCTTCATCCTGTCGCCCGGCGACCGCGACCCCCTGTGTCGTGCCGCGCAGGAGGCGGGCTGGCGCGCGATTGGCGCGCGGCGCGCCACCGATGCGCCGCAACGTTTCCTGCGCAGCGATGCCCAGATCGCGCTGGTCGACATGCGCGGTGGGACGGCGGCCAAGCTGATCGCGCCGCTGGTGCCGGCGGTCGATGCGGGCGGCTGCGCGCTGGTGGTGCTGGTCGATCCGGCGGCGGTCGCGACCCTGCCGCAATTGTTCGACGCCGGCGCGACCCATTTTCTGGTCGCACCTGTGACGCAACCTGTGTTGCAGGCAACGCTTGCATCGGCGCAGCGGCTGGTCGAGCGGCTGGGTGGTGGCGCGATGCAGAGCCAGCGGGCGCAACGCATCCGCCGGGGCGACGCGCTTTACTGGGAGATGGACCGCGACGGTGCCGGGCTGCGGCTGAGTGAAAGCCTGGCCCGCAATCTGGGCATAGAGGCGTGGCAGCCGAGGCCATCGACTTTGATCCACCGGCTGGCGCGCAGTGAACGCAAGGCAGTGCTGAATGCCTTGGAGGGGATGATGCAGTCGGGCCGCCCGGCGGCGTTCGCGCATGCCGTGCCTGGGCGGCCGGGCAATCGCTTGGTCCATCATCTGCGCTTCGTCGATGGGACGGTGGCGGCCGATGTGGAGTGGCTGTCCGACGCGCAGGATCAGGATGTAGCGAGCCGTGACAATCTGACCGGGCTGCGTTCGCGCCAGGCGGCGCTGGACTGGCTGGATCGTCGGTCGGGCCTGCCGACGACGGTGGTGCTGCTGTCGATCAGTCAGTTCGATCGCATGAACGCGGCCTATGGCCAGGTGGTGGGCGACGCGCTGCTGGGACGGATCGCGCGGCGGATCGAACAGATTGTCGACAGTGTCGCGGGCCATGCGATGGTCGCCCGGATCGCCGGTACGGAATTTCTGGTCGGCCTGACCGGCGAGCCGGCGGCGGCGGAGAGGGCGACCTATCTGGCGCGGCAGTTGATCGAAGCAATCAGCCGGCCATTCAGCGCGGGCGACCATCTGATCCGTTTGATTGCCCGTTGCGGCATTGCGCAGGCGCGGGCGGAGGATGATGCGACCCAGTTGCTGCGCCGGGCGGGGGCTGCACTGGCCGACGCACGGCAGGGCGGGGGCGAGGGCATTCGCATCTTTTCCACCGAGAAGCGCAGTCGCCAGCTCGACGCGGACCAGCTGGAAACCGACCTGCGGCTGGCGCTGCACCGGGGCGAGATCGGCATCGTGTTCCAGCCGCAATATCCGGTCTACGACCATCGCATCAGCGGGGTCGAGGCGTTGGCGCGGTGGAACCACCCGATCTATGGTCCGCTGGGGGCCGGCATATTGTTCGGCACGGCGGAACGGTCCGACTATATGCTGCCACTGTCGGCGCATATCCAGGCCGAGGCCTTGCGGCAGGCGGCGGCCTGGCCGAGCGCGCTGTCCAATCTGCGCCTGTCGATCAACGTCACGGCGGCGGATATTTCGCAGCCGGGGTTCATGGCCGATTTCCTGGGCCAGGTAGACCGCAGCGGCTTTCCCCGGTCGCGGCTGACGGTGGAGATTACCGAGAGCGGCCTGATCCAGGATGTCGACGCGGCGGCGGCGCTGCTGACCGCGCTGCGTGCCGAGGGGCTGGCGGTGGCGATCGACGATTTCGGCACCGGCTATTCGAGCCTCGCCTATCTTAAGGGCCTGCCGCTCGATTATCTCAAGATCGACTCCAGCCTGGCCCAGGATATCGCCGGGTCCGCGCGGGACCGGATCATCGTGCGCGGGGTGATCCATATGGCGAAGTCGCTAGGCCTGAACGTGATCGCCGAAGGGGTGGAGACGGAGCAGCAGCTCGACCTGCTGGCACGGGAAGGCTGTGATTATTATCAGGGCTTCCTGCGCTCGGCCGGCGTCTCCTCACCCGAACTCATATCCTTGGTGCTACAGGGCTAAGCCGACCTTTCCGATGAGGGCCGACCCGGCGTGGCGGGCGTTGCGGTCGTTAATGTCGGTGTCGCTGTAGCGCAGTTCCGCCGACCAGCGGCCGCGATACCAGGCGATGGCCGCGCCATAATCCCAATAGTCGCCGCCCGGCCGCAGCCGTTGAGACGCTAACGGATCGCGATCCGACCCGGAACTATGACCGACCCGTGCCGAGGCGGTAAGCGGCGTGCCGGGAATGGCGAAGGACGCGGCCGACGACAGATAGAGGGCGTCGCCGCCGATCGCCGACTGGCGCGGGGCATATTGGGCGCCGATGTCGATGCTGGCGGGGCCGATCAGGAATCCGGCGCCGGCGCCCAATTCGCCATAGCCCTGATGATCGGCGCCGGGGAAGAGATGGTAGCGCGCGTCGAGCGACAGGCGCCAGCCGCCCAGTTGGTGGACATAGGAAGGGCCAAGGTCGATCACGGCGTCGGCGCCGCCATGGCGATCGCTGCCCCAGAGGCTGGTGGCGGCGCCATCCAGCGACAGGCCCTGCGCGACCGGCACGGACAAGGTGCCGCGTAGCACCGGATCGCCGTCGCTCCAGCTGAGACCGCGGCGGCGTTCGTCACTGGCGACCTCGACCGTGGCGCTGGGGCCGCTGGCATATTGGGCGGCGGCCGGCAGGGCATGGAGGGCGAGGCCAAGCCCGCCCAGCCATGCCATCGTCGTGGCGCGATCAGTTCGACGCAAGAGCGCGCACCGAGTCCAGTTCGGCCAGCAGCGGCGCGCGATCGGCCTCTGCAACGGCGATCAGGTGCGCCTCGATCTTTTCCTGATACTGGGCCATGTTGCGTTCGCCGGATTGACGACCGGGGGTGCAGGCGCCAGCCTCGCTACCCGAAAAACGCTTGTCGCTCGACACAGTGCGGGCGAGTGCCGGGCCATGATCCAGCTTGCGGTCGACGACGATCGTCGCGGTCCACTGGCAGCGCTGGCTGTCCATCCGGTTGGGTGTCTTGGCGCCGACCGTCTTGGTGCGGATGTCGGCACGGGCGGTGTAGGTGGCACCGACCTGATTGCCGTGATGCTCGACCGACACATTGTGAGTCGCGGCGGCGGCAAGCGCCATAAGGATCAAACTCATTTCATTCTCCTGCTGTGACGCCACGCTTTGTTGCCCGGTCGTCACAGTGGCATGTAGGTTTCGACTGTTGCTGCTTCTTTTCTGGTTGATGATGAATGGCGACATGAGGGGCAGATACGCAGGGTTTTGGGTCACGACAGGGTCATGGTGACGCGTCAGCCGCGAAGTTCACACCGTTCTTGCCCCGTATTTCTGGCCGATTTCGCGAGAAAGGTCATGGCAACGCGCCACGCAAGCGACAGCGACGCGCCAATTGGGTGTCAGTGACGCGACGGTTGGGGCACGGTGACGCGTCATCCAGGTCATCAGGACGCGACAGTTGGGGCATGATCTCATGCGGTGGGTGAGGCGTGGAGGCAGATGGCGTCATCCGACAGGATAGAGCAGAGAAAGTCCAAATAGGAAAGAAGAGGTTGCTGAACGTTTCTGCCGGCTATTGGCACTTGCAAGCCCGCGTCGATCCGCCACTATGAACTTGGGGAATGCAGGAGGAATATCATCATGTTCGCCCTTTTGCTTCTGTTGCAGGCGGCATCGCCCGATATCGTCGTGACGGGCCAGCGGCTGGTGGAGGAGCAGGCGAAATGCGCGCGCGGCGAATGTACGCTGCTGCGCGATGCGCAGGCGACGATCGCCCTGGCCGAACAGCAGTTCCGCAATGGCGAATATGTGCAGGCCAAGGGGCTGCTGGCCGCAGCGATCAGCCGCAACAAGGACAGAGGCGCGGAGGCGCCGCGTGCGGTGGCCGCCATCTATGAAGCGATGGCGACGGTGTCGCTGCATGAGGGCGACCAGGATGATTATCGCCGCGCGGTGGCGGGACAGGTGAAGACGCTGCGAGACAATCTGCCGGCGGATGATGTGGCGGTGCAGGCATCGGCCACGGCGCTGGGCGACATGTGGATCAAGCTGGGCCGCTATCGTCAGGCGGAATCGACCTTTCGGGGGATAGAAGAGCAGGCGCTGGCCGAAGGGCAGGCTTATCCGGCGATGATGGCCGGGATGAAGCGGGTGTGGCTGGCCGGCGCGCTGGGCAAGATGCGCGATGCGCGCGCGATGCTGGACGCGCTGGAGCGGCGGCCGATCGCGCAGGAACCGGGCTTTCGCACCGCCTTGCGCGTGGTGCGTCTGCGGCTGGCGGTGCGGGCCGGCGACGATGCGGAAATCACCCGGCTGGCCGGAACGATCGGTACGGACCAGGGCGGGCCGCCGGTGCTGATCTGGCAGCCATCCTATCCAGGCAGTGCGGCGGTCGAGGCGAATAATAGTGCCCGGACCTTTGATCTGGTGGATGCGGTGCCGGTCAATTCGTCCGATCTGGCCAGCATCCAGTGGGTGGATGTGGGTTTCTGGATCCGGCCGGATGGGCATACCGAGGAAGCGGAGATATTGCGCGGCTCGCGATCGCCCGCCTGGGCGCCGGCGATCCTGAAGCAGGTAGCGGGGCGACGCTATGCGGCGCGCGCGAAAGCGGGAGAGGGGGATGCATCCGGCAGCTATCGGATCGAGCGTGTCACGCCCAAATATCAATATGTGGTTCCCAAGGGATCGGTGATCCGGCGTCGGGTTCCGGCAGCGGGTTTCGAGATACTGGACCTGACCGCATCGGAAGCGGCGATGCCGCCGCCCGGCGAATAAGGCCGGGCGGGGGCATAGCGGTTCGTGTGACGAGGTAGCTGACAGAAAGGAAGGAATCATCATGTTCGCCCTTTTGCTTCTGTTGCAGGCGGCATCGCCCGATATCGTCGTGACGGGCCAGAGGCTGGTGGAGGAGCAGGCGAAATGCGCGCGCGGCGAATGTACGCCGCTGCGCGATGCGCAGGCGACGATCGCCCTGGCCGAACAGCAGTTCCGCAATGGCGAATATGTGCAGGCCAAGGGGCTGCTGGCCGCAGCGATCAGCCGCAACAAGGACAGAGGCGCGGAGGCGCCGCGTGCGGTGGCCGCCATCTATGAAGCGATGGCGACGGTGTCGCTGCATGAGGGCGACCAGGATGATTATCGCCGCGCGGTGGCGGGACAGGTGAAGACGCTGCGCGACAATCTGCCGGCGGATGATGTGGCGGTGCAGGCATCGGCCACGGCGCTGGGCGACATGTGGATCAAGCTGGGCCGCTATCGTCAGGCGGAATCGACCTTTCGGGGGATAGAAGAGCAGGCGCTGGCCGAAGGGCGCGCCTATCCGGCGATGATGGCCGGGATGAAGCGGGTATGGCTGGCCAGCGCGCTGGGCAAGGCGCGTGAAGCGAACACGATGCTGGATGCATTGGAGCAGCGGCCGATTGCGCAGGAACCGGGATTTCGCACCGCTCTGCGCGTGGTGCGCCTGCGGCTGGCGGTGCGAGCCGGGAATGATGCGGAAATCACCCGGCTGGCCGGAACCCTCGCTGCGGACCAGGGCGGGCCGCCGGTCCTGGTCTGGCAACCGCCCTATCCGGGGGATGCGATGGCCGAGGCCAGCAATAATGTGCGGGCCTTTGGCGGCGTCGATGTGACGTCGGTCCGATCCACCGATGTGGCGAGCATCCAGTGGGTGGATGTGGGCTTCTGGGTTCGACCAGATGGGCATACCGAGGAAGCGGAAATCTTGCGCGGGTCGCGCGCCCCTGCCTGGGCGCCGGCGATCCTGAAACAGGTTGAGGGCCGGCGCTATGCGGCGAATGCCGAGGTTGGCGAGGAAAATGCGCCTGGCAGCTATCGGATCGAGCGGGTGACCCGCAAGAACCTATATGCGACCCCCATCGGATCGAATATCCGGCGTCGGGTTCCGGCAGCGGGTTTCGAGATACTGGACCTGACCGCATCGGAGGCCGCCATGCCCCCGCCGGGCGAATGAGGCGGAGGCAACAGCGCAAAGCGCTTTCCACGCCTGGGGTCAGGCTCTAAAGGCCCGCGCTCATCATTTTTCGAGACGGGAAGCCAGCGATGATTCAACCGGGTACGACGTTCAAGGACAATCTTCAGCTGCTGCCGCCGATCGACGGCATTGCCCGCATCGACCTGAAGGATGCGAGCGGCGCGGTCGTCGCCAGCATCGAGAACCAGCCGGGCAAGCAGGGCTCGCTGGCGGTTTATCATTATCTGCAGCAGGTGTTCGGCACGCTGGATGCAACGGCGGCGAAGCATGGACTGGCGGTGTTTGCCGAACATACGGCCGATGCCCGCAACCGGCCGGGCGCGCACCCCAATGTCGATCGGCTGATCGCGATCATGGAAGGTGGCGATGCGCTGGCGATCGGGGTGGTTGCGGGCTGAACAAGGCGGGTAAATCATTGCCTCGACGCGCCATTTCTTTTGCCGCTGTCGGGACATGACGCAGTATCTGCAAAGTCGGGAGGGGGAAATCGGATGAGGACAGGCTGCCCCTCACCCTCCCACGTCTGCGGCGCGGGCCCCTCCCTTTCCCGTTCACGGGAGAGGGGAATTGGCAATGGCGGGGATGGGTGGTTAGCGGACTGCCCGCTTCTAGTCAGATATCTTAACTATCAGACGCTGACATGTCGTCAGAATAGAGGTTTGGAAATTGCTTTCTCTGGCCTTCTGCCGATTGACACTTTGCCGGTCGCTGACGGCCTATTAGTCAATGCTCGCGCTGAGGGTTGCCGTTCCGCCCAAACGTAAAGCGCTTTCAACCCCGCGAGCGAAGCGCTCGACGTCCGAATAAACACACAAAAAGTCGGTAGAGACTTTCCTGCTCCGGTTGTCGTCTGCTGCCAAGCACGCCTGCACACGTAGGCTGCCGCGTCGGTCTGCTGGTTCGATGGTCAGCACCAGCAAGGGACCATCTTGGAACTCTTCCCCAATTGTCAAGGCGATGGGGTCTGAAATCGGGAAACTGGCAAGCCTGTCAAGAAAATCGTTAATTTGATCCGGGGAGGTGACATACCCAGTTTCGCCCGAAAAGCCGTTGGCGGTGACGGTCGCGCTGAATTGGCTTAGGTCATCTCCACCTTCAAACCATAGAATGAATTTGCTCTGATCGGACATGCATCGTGGTTAGCGCAGACAACAACAACTCACCATCGATTATGTCCGTTACCGTCCCATGGCCAATAACAGGCGTTTGCCGTCAGCGTCTCCTTGGCACCGCGCATTTTCGAATAACTGACCGATTTTGGTCGTTTTTAACCGTCATGCCAGCGAAGGCTGGCATCTCAGGCGGAGGCGCAAAACGGTAGGACTGAGCGCTTTCCCAAGCCTATCTCGCCACCGCCTGAGACGCCAGCCTTCGCTGGGGTGACGGAAGAAGGATGGCCGCTTTCGAACGATAGCGTTGCGCCCGTAGCCGTCCACAAATGGTCGGAAGCCGCCCTATCCACATCCGTCATGCCGGGCTTGACCCGCCATCCCGCTTTTCTTCGTCGCCCCAGAAAAGTGAGACCCCGGCTCAAGGCCGGGGTGATAGCCGCAGATAATGGTCGTTTTCTCCCCGCAGGAGAGGGGCAGGATGCGGCTTCACCCCGCCGCCTTGGCCAGCCCCTTCGACAGTTGCAGTGCGCCGTTGAGGCGGGCAGCGGGGTCGGGCCAGGCGCGGGTGACGACGACCTTGCTGTCCGGGCGCAGGCGGGCGACGCCGTCGAGGCGCTGGACATAGGCGACCAGGCCCGCCGGGTTGGGGAAGCGATCCTCGAAGAAGCTGACCAGTGCGCCCTTCGGCCCGACATCGATCTTGGCGATATTGGCCTTGAGGCAATTCTGCTTGATCTCGATGATCTTGAGCAGGTTCTGGGTCGGCGCGGGCAGCTTGCCGAAGCGGTCGATCAGTTCGGCGGCGAAGGCCTCCAGCCCCTGGCGGTCCTCCAGTTCGTTGATGCGGCGATAGAGCCCCATGCGCAGGTCCAGGTCTGGCACGAATTCTTCCGGGATCATGATCGGCGCGTCGACGCTGATCTGGGGCGAGAAGCTGTCACGGCGCGCTTCGAGGCCGGCGCCGCCGGCCTTGGCGTCCATGATCGCGTCCTCCAGCATCGACTGGTAGAGTTCGAAGCCGACTTCCTTGATATGGCCCGACTGTTCGTCGCCGACGAGGTTGCCGGCGCCGCGAATGTCGAGATCGTGGCTGGCAAGCTGGAAGCCGGCGCCCAGCGTATCGAGATCGGACAGCACCTTGAGCCGCTTTTCCGCCGTTTCGGTGATGATGCGGTTGGCGGGCGTGGTGAAATAGGCATAGGCGCGCGTCTTCGACCGGCCGACGCGGCCGCGCAGCTGATAGAGCTGGGCAAGGCCGAAGCGGTCGGCGCGGTGGATGATGAGGGTGTTGGCGCTGGGAATGTCGAGGCCGGATTCCACGATGGTGGTGGAGAGCAGCACGTCATAGCGCTTGTCGTAGAAGGCGGACATGCGCTCCTCGACGTCGGTGGCGCTCATCTGGCCATGGGCGACGATCGGCTTCACCTCGGGCACTTCGGTGCGCAGGAATTCCTCGACCTCGGTCAGGTCGGAGATGCGCGGCACGACGAAGAAGCTCTGGCCGCCGCGATAATGTTCGCGCAGCAGCGCCTCGCGGATGACGACGCCGTCCCAGGGCATGATGTAGGTGCGCACCGCCAGGCGATCGACCGGCGGGGTCTGGATGACCGAGAGTTCGCGCAGGCCCGACATCGCCATCTGGAGCGTGCGCGGGATCGGGGTGGCGGTGAGGGTGAGGACATGGACGTCGGTCTTCAGGGACTTGAGGCGTTCCTTGTGGGTGACGCCGAAACGCTGTTCCTCGTCGACGATGACGAGGCCGAGGCGCTTGAACTCCAGCCCCTTGGCGAGCAGAGCGTGGGTGCCCACGACAATGTCGATCGTGCCGTCGGCGAGGCCCGCCTTGGTCGCCTTCGCCTCCTTGTCGGGGACGAGGCGGGAGAGGCGGGCGATTTCCAGCGGGAAACCGCGGAAGCGCTCGACGAAATTCATATGGTGCTGGCGCGCGAGCAGGGTGGTGGGGCAGATCACCACCACCTGCATCCCGGCCATCGCGGCGACGAAGGCGGCGCGGAGAGCTACTTCGGTCTTGCCGAAGCCGACATCGCCGCAAACCAGGCGGTCCATCGGGCGGCCGGCGCCGAGGTCTTCGATGACATCGCCGATCGCGCGGTCCTGATCATCGGTTTCCTGATAGGGGAAGCGGTCGACGAAGGCGGGATAGCCGGCGGCGTCGGGTTCGGCGATTTCGGCCGGGCGCAGGGCGCGTTGGGCGGCGGTCTTGAGCAGTTCGCCCGCAATCTCGCGGATCCGCTCCTTCATCCGCGCCTTGCGTCGCTGCCAGGCCTCGCCGCCCAGCTTGTCGAGGCTCACGCCCTCGCTGTCGGAGCCGTAGCGGGAGAGGACTTCGAGATTTTCGACCGGCACATAGAGCTTGTCGCCGCCGGCATAGGAGAGGGCGACGCAGTCATGCGCGGTCTTGCTGACCGGAATCTGCGTCAACCCCTCATAGCGGCCGATGCCATGGTCCATATGAACGACCAGGTCGCCGGGGGAGAGGGTGGCGAGTTCGGCGAGGAAGGCGTCGGCGCTCTTCTTGCGCTTGGCGCGGCGGACCAGGCGATCGCCCAGCATATCCTGTTCGGTGAGGACGGCGACGTCGGGCGCGGTGAAGCCATGGTCGAGGCCGAGGACGGTGAGGACGGCGCTGCCGCCCGTCGCGGTGCCGAGTGCCTCCTGCCAGCTGTCGGCAGCGGCGAGGCGGGCGACGCCATGATCGGCGAGCAGGCCCGACAGGCGCTCGCGTGCGCCGGCCGAATAGCTGGCGATCACCACCTTCTTCTTCGTGCGGCGCAGCGCGTCGATATGCTTGCCGACCGCCTCATAGACATTGGCGTTCTGCGCGCGTTCCGGCGCGAAATCGCGCGGGCCGTCGACGGCGAAATCGAGCACGGTGGCGCTTTCGGGCTCGTGGAAGGGGGTGGTGGCGTGCATCGGCCAGCTGGCGGCGGCGGCGTCCCACTCGGCGGCGTCGAGATAGAGAGCTTCAGGCTTCAGCGGGCGATAGGCGCCGGGATCGGCCGATTTCGCGGCGATGCGGTTGGCATGATAGTCGCGGATCGCCTCGAACCGGGCGTCGGCCGCGCCGACCACGCCATGGTCGCGGATGATGATCGCGTCGTCGCCCAGATGATCGGTCAGCGGAACCAGCTTTTCCTCGAACAAGGGCAGCCAATGTTCCATGCCGGCGAGGCGCCGACCCTCGCTCACCGCCTGATAGAGCGGGTCGCCGGTCGCGGTCGCGCCGAAGGTTTCGCGATAGCGGCCGCGGAAGCGCTTGATCGTGTCTTCATCCAGCAGCGCTTCGGATGCAGGAAGCAGGGTGAAGCCGTCGACGCTGCCGGTGGTGCGCTGGTCGGTCGGGTCGAAGCGGCGCACCGTCTCGATCTCGTCACCGAAGAAGTCGAGCCGCAGCGGCTGGTCCTCGCCGCCGGGGAACAGGTCGACGATGCCGCCGCGAATGGCGAACTCGCCGCGATCATGCACCGTGTCGGTGCGGACATAGCCGTTCGATTGCAGCATGTCGGCGAGGCGCGTGATCGCGATCCGCTCCTTGGGGGCAAGGCGCGCGACCAGTTGGCGGACGCGAAACGGGGTGAGGGTGCGCTGGGTCAGGGCGTTGAGGGTGGTGAGGACCAGTTGCGGTCCCTTTGGTTTTGCCTGGAGCGCATGAAGGCCGGCGAGGCGCGCCGACGCGGTGCGCAGCGAGGGACTGGCCCGGTCATAGGGCAGGCAGTCCCAGGCGGGAATTTCGATGAGCTCGATCTCTGGCGCGAAATAATGGGCGGTGTCGGCGACCGCGCGCATCAGTTGCTCGTCGGAGGCGACGAAGACGGCGCGTGTCGCATCCGAACCATGGGCGGCGCGGGCAATGTCCGCCAGCAGCCAGGGCTGGAAGCCGGCCGGCACGCCGGACAGAGTGAGCGGCGCCTTCGCCTTCAGGATTTTCTGGAGATCGGTCATTGTCGTCTCTGTTCCCCTCCCGCAAGCGGGAGGGGCTAGGGGTGGGCAAATGCAACAGAGGTGGCGCAGGCCTACCCCCTAACCCCCTCCCGCTTGCGGGAGGGGGAACTTGTCAGTTTTCGATCTTGACGAAATCGAGCTTCAGGAACTGGTCCATCATCGGGCCCTTCCATTCTTCCGGCACGGGGATGGTGCCGAGCGCCCAGCCGATGATGTCGGCATCCTGTTCGTCCATGAAGCGTTCGAACCAGGCGATCTGTTCGTCGTTCCAGCTCGCATGATAGCGTTCGAAGAAGCCGCCGACCGTATAATCCGCCTCGCGCGTGCCCCGGTGCCAGGCGCGGAATTTCAGGCGACGCATCAGCGGGTTGTCGTTCACAATTTGTTCCTTTAACGGACGTGCCGAAACAGCCGATCGGATATTTGAATGACCGTCCCGGCTGGAATGGGGCCTGACCATCCCCGAACTGCTCGTCATTGCGAGCGTAGCGAAGCAATCCACCGGTCAGGCATGGATTGCTTCGCTACGCTCGCAATGACGTTCACACAGGAACGATCACGCGTTACAGCCGTCAGATAGCCATGCGACCCGATATTCTCAATCCGCTCTTTGCCGAAATCTCTGCGCTCAAGGGCATTGGCCCGGCGCTGGCCCGTCCGCTCGAACGGCTGGGGCTGGCGCGGGCGGTCGATGTCGCCTTCCATCTGCCGGTCAATTATGTCGACCGGAAACTGATCGACGAACTGGACATGGCCGACGCCGGCAAGGTGATCGGCATCATGCTGACCCCGGTCGATTATCGCGCCAGCGGCAATGTGCGCGCGCCGTTCCGGGTGCAGGCAGTGGACGCCCATGGCAACGCCGTCTCCCTTGTCTATTTCGGCCGCAACAGTGCCTGGCCGCGCAAGCTGCTGCCGCTCAACGAACCCAAGTTCGTGTCGGGCAAGCTGGAGGCCTATGGCGACAATCTCCAGATGGTCCATCCCGACTATGTGCTGCCGCCCGAGGAGGCCGACACCGTGCCGGCGCGCGAGAGCGTCTATGGCCTGTCGGAAGGGCTGACCAACAACCGGATGCGCGACCTGGTGGGGCAGGCGCTGGCCCGCGCGCCCGAACTGCCCGAATGGATCGAGCCGAGCCTGCTGGCGCAGAAGGGCTGGCCGGCCTGGCGCGCGGCGCTGGAGCGTTTCCATGCCGATCCCACCGACGCGCAGGCGCGCGAGCGGCTGGCCTATGACGAGATTTTCGCCGGGCAACTGGCGCTGATGCTGGTGCGGCAATCGTCGCGGCGGCGGCGCGGCGTGCCGATCAGCGGGGATGGGCGGCTGCGCGCGATGCTGAAGCTGCCTTTTGCGCCGACCGGTGCGCAGCGCCGCGCGATCGGCGAGATTGAGGGCGACATGGCGCAGGCGACCCCGATGTTGCGGCTGCTGCAGGGCGATGTCGGATCGGGCAAGACGCTGGTGGCGCTGATGGCGCTGCTGAACGCGGTCGAGGCCGGGATGCAGGGGGCGATGCTGGCGCCGACCGAAATCCTTGCGCGGCAGCATTATGAGACGCTGCGGAAAATGGCGTCGGGCCTGCCGATCGAGATCGCGATCCTGACCGGACGCGAGAAGGGGAAGGTGCGCGAGGCGACGCTGATGGGGCTGGCCGATGGCAGCATCCACATCCTAGTCGGCACGCACGCGATCTTTCAGGAGAAGGTGCTGTATAGGGCGCTGGGGCTGGCCGTGATCGACGAGCAGCATCGGTTCGGTGTGGCGCAGCGGATGATGCTGGCGAGCAAGGCCGAGCGATCGCCGCATCTGCTGGTGATGACGGCGACGCCGATCCCGCGCACGCTGACCCTGACCTATTATGGCGAGATGGACGTGTCGCGGCTGGACGAGATGCCGCCGGGCCGTCAGCCGATCCAGACGCTGGTGATGTCCGCCAACCGGCTGGACGAGGTGGTCGAGGGGCTGGCCCGCCATGTCGAGGGCGGCGGGCAGGCCTATTGGGTGTGCCCGCTGGTCGAGGAAAGCGAAACGAGCGACCAGGCGGCGGCCGAGATGCGCGCCGAGACGCTGCGCCAGCGCTTCGGCGATCGGGTGGGGCTGGTCCATGGCAAGATGAAGGGGGCGGACAAGGATGCGGCGATGGAGGCCTTTGCCGCCAACCGCACCCAGATATTGGTGGCGACCACGGTGATCGAGGTCGGCGTCGACGTGCCCAATAGCAGCCTGATCGTGATCGAGGGGGCGGAGCGCTTTGGCCTCGCCCAGTTGCACCAGTTGCGCGGTCGGGTGGGAAGGGGCGACAAGCCGTCGGTCTGCCTGCTGCTGCGCGGCAATGCGCTGGGCGAGACGTCGCGGGCGCGGCTGGCGCTGATGCGCGAGACCAATGACGGTTTCCGCATCGCCGAGGAGGATCTGAAGCTGCGCGGCGCGGGCGAGGTACTGGGCACGCGCCAGTCGGGCGAGGCGGAACTGAAGATCGCGACGCCCGAACATGTGTCGGCATTGGTGGACGCGGCGCGCGACGACGCCCATCTGCTGATCGACCGCGACGGCGGGCTGGACAGCGAACGCGGACAGGCAGCGCGCACCTGCCTCTATCTGTTCGAGAAGGATGCGGCGGTGGGATTACTGCGTGGGGGGTAGGTTTGACCGCAATCAGGCCAGTGTGGCCACTTTGTGGAACCCGATGCTGAGCGAATTTTCAATTCTCTGTGGAAATTCCATCTTTGTCTGTCAGGTAAAATGCAATTGCCAATCTTGCGCGGAGTGCCTGGTTGCTGATCCTTATTTTTATGTTGCCGGCTAAGGATCTGCATGCGGTGGCATTGTTTTTTAGAGTTTTTAGCATTTTATTTTCAGCGTCGCTGCTGAATTTTGTCATGAAAATTCGAAATATCTCGCCTGAATTTTTACGCACTTCGCATTCGCTGAAGACATTCAGCAACATGCCTTCCCGGCCGTCATTATTCCCCCACGCCAATGCCATTTCTATGTCGGTAACGGGTTTCGCATCCTGCAGGTTCGGAACCGGCCTGGACGCATATTTATCCTTCAATAGTGCTTCGGACAACGCGCCTCGGAAGTTCCAATAATCCCAATTGCCAGATTGATCGCAGCCGGACCGGGGAACGACCGATTCAAGCTCTTTGTAGATTAGGCCTGGCCCGTCCCAACTGACCCAAGCCCTCATTCGCTCGGCATCATATTGAACCAGACATTCGGCAAAAATGCCTAACGAATTGGAGGCGCGCGCGTCACTGGCTGAAATCGAAAATCCGAAAATGATGATGAGCATGTAAAAGATGGTTTTCATGACACAATCTCCATCATCGGTTCATCCATTTGCGCGATACTTTTAATAATAGGAAGGGCCTGCCAAACGTCATTCGACAACAATGAAAGGAAATTTCGGAAGGCAATAGGGTATCTAAAAACCCTGCTGCACCTGCGAAACAAAATGTGGGGCGGTCGCGTTGCCCTTGGCATGACCGACATCAGCCTGACCTATATCACGCCGATGGCCGCCCTTTCGATCGCGCTGTCGGTGGTCGTCGCTTTCGCCGTTCATGGCGCGCTTTACTGGATTGCAGTGCGGATCGTCCGCCGGGCGCGGATCGAGCCTCTGTTGTTGCCGGCCATCTTCCAGCCAACGCGCTGGCTGGTGGTGCTGCTGGCGCTGGGGGCGGGGCTCAAGTCGATCGAGATGGGGCCGCGGATCGAGGATATCTGGTCGATCGGGGCAAGGATGGTGTTTGCGCTGTTGGTCGGATGGCTGGTGTTTCGCGCGATGCGGGCGGGCAAGGCGATGCTGGAGGCGCGTGCCGACATCAGCGTCGAGGATAATCTGAAGGCGCGGCGGCAGCGCACCAAGATCAGCATCCTCTATCGCATCTGCCAGTGCATCGTCGGCTTCTTCGTGATCGCGATGATGCTGATCGCCATTCCGGGCGTGCGGACGATCGGCGTGTCGCTGATGGCATCGGCAGGCCTCGCCGCGCTGGCGGTGGGCGCGGCGGCGCAACCGGCGCTCAAGAATCTGATCGCCGGCATCCAAATGGCCTTTTCCGAGCCGATCCGGCTGGACGATGTCGTCATCATCGAAGGGGAATGGGGGCGGATCGAGGAGATCAGGCTGACCTATGTGATCGTGCGCATCTGGGACGATAGGCGCATGGTGGTGCCGGTGTCCTATTTTCTGGAAAAGCCCTTCCAGAACTGGACCACGAAGACATCGGACCTGCTGGGCACCGTCTTCCTCTATGTCGATCCGACCGCCGATATCGAGCGGATCCGCGCGCGCTTCGTCGAGGCGGTGAAGGCGAACGGGCGCTGGGACGGACGGGTGGCGATCCTGCAGGTGACCGATCACCGTGCCGATGCGCTGGAGCTGCGCGGGCTGTTGTCGGCGCGCAATGCCGGGATCGCCTTCGACCTGCGCTGCGAGGTGCGGGAGGCTATGCTGACCTTCCTGCGGACCGACATGCCCGAGGCGCTGGTACGTGGGCGTCAGACGCTGGAGAGGGATGAGGCCTTTACCAGGCGGTCCGGCGTGGTGGGATGAGCGCCATCATGGCGTCATAGCCGGCAGTCGGAACTGGCTCGGCAAATTCGAGGCCGATGCGGCCTTCCTCGCTCCAACGGACGAGGGCGCGACGATCCTTGAGCACCGGCAGCCAGATCAGCACCCGGCCGCTCAGCGTGAGCAACTCTTCCGTGCGGCACATCAGGCCGAGCGGCGAGATGTTGATGATCCGCACGCCATGGGTGCGGCCTTCTGCAGTGATGTGGCTGACCATGTCGACCAGGTCGCGCGCCGCCCGCCGCTGATCGACGGACGGGTCGCGCGACCGCATGACATGGCCAAGATTGGCGAAAACCGAGGAGGACATGGGTTTCAGCCTAGCGGGCGGAAAGTGGAGGCTTTCCTACCTGTTAGCGTTAACTGGGCTGAAACCCTGTTTGTCCTCAGGCGGTGACCAGACCGTGCTTCTTGGCGCCAAAGCTGAGCTTGTCGCCGGCCTTGAGCGTGACGGCCGGGTCGGTGACGACTGCGCCATTCACCTTGATCGCGCCCTCGGCCAGCTTGCGGCGGACTTCCTTGTTGGAGGTCGCAAAACCAAGGCCGGTGGTCGCCTGGATGACGGTCAGCCCCTCGGCGCCCAGCGCAACGGTGGGCAGGTTGGCGTCCGACGCGCCTTCCTCGAAGGTCTTGCGCGCGGTTTCGGCGGCCAGAGCGGCGGCTTCGATGCCACGGCAGAGCGCGGTGGCCTCGTTCGCCAGGATCTTCTTGGCCTCGTTGATCTCCGCGCCCTGCAGCGCGGCGAGGCGGTTGACCTCGTCCATCGGCAGATCGGTGAACAGGCGCAGCCGGTTGAATACGTCGGCATCGGCGGTGTTGCGCCAGAACTGCCAATAATCATAGTCGGACAGCTGATCCTGGTTCAGCCAGACGGCGCCGCCCACGGTCTTGCCCATCTTGGTGCCGTCGGCATTGGTCAGCAGCGGCGTGGTGAGGCCGAACACCTGCGTGCCGTCCACGCGGCGGGCCAGTTCGACGCCGTTGACGATATTGCCCCACTGGTCCGATCCGCCCATCTGCAGGCGGCAATCGCTGCGGCGCGACAGCTCCAGGAAGTCATAGGCCTGGAGGATCATGTAGTTGAATTCGAGGAAGCTGAGCGACTGCTCGCGATCGAGGCGCAGCTTCACGCTGTCGAAGCTCAGCATCCGGTTGACGGAGAAATGCTGGCCGATGTCGCGCAGGAACGGGATATATTCGAGCTTGTCGAGCCAGTCGGCATTGTCGACCATGATCGCGTCGGTCGGGCCGTCGCCGAAGGTCAGGAAGCGTTCGAACACGCGCTTGATGCTGGCGACATTTTCCTGGATCAGGTCGACGGTCAGCAGCTTGCGCGCCTCATCCTTGAAGCTGGGATCGCCGATCTTGCCGGTGCCGCCGCCCATCAGGACGATCGGCTTGTGACCTGCCTTCTGCAGCTGGCGCAGCATCATGATCGACACGAGGTGGCCGACATGAAGCGACGGCGCAGTCGGGTCGAAGCCGATATAGCCCGGCACCACCTGTTTGGCGGCCATGGCATCAAGCCCTTCCGCGTCGGTCAGCTGGTGGATGTAGCCGCGTGCTTCGAGCAGGCGGAGGAGATCGGACTGATAGTTGCTCATGACGCGCGCCTGTAGCATTGGGGCAGCAACTGGAAAAGAGGCGGAGTTTTCGATCATGTTGGCAATCGGTCTGATGTCCGGCACCTCGCGCGACGGGATTGACGCCGCGCTGATCGAGACGGACGGCAAGGGCCAGGCCGAGGCAATCATTTTCCACGCCCAGCCCTACAGCGATGATTTTCGCGAGCGTCTGGCTGCCGCCTGTGCGCGGGCGATGGCGATGGAGGCGCCGGGTGATGACCCCCTGATCCGCGCGGTGGAGATGGACCTCACCAATTTCCATATCGATGCGATTGCCGACATGCTGGGCCGCAGCGGCCATGTGGCGGAGGATATCGGGGTGATCGGCTTCCATGGTCATACCGTTGCCCACCGACCCGAGCGGCGCTGGACCTGGCAGATTGGCGACGGCGCGGTGCTGGCGGGCGCGTTCGGCATTCCCGTGGTCGCCGACCTGCGCAGTGCTGATGTGCGCGCGGGCGGGCAGGGGGCGCCGTTGATGCCGGTCTATCATCGGGCATTGTCCGATGGTCTGGCCAAGCCGGTCGGCATCCTCAACCTGGGTGGGGTGGCGAACATCACCGCGATCGGATCGGACGGCAGCCTGGTTGCCTTCGACACCGGCATGGCGAGCGGCCTGATCGACAACTGGATGCAGGCGCATGGGGATGCCGCCTATGATGCGGGCGGCGCGACCGCCGCGCAGGGCCAGGTGGACGAAGTGCGGCTGGCGGCGATGATGGCCGATCCCTGGTTCGCCGCGCCGCCGCCCAAGAGCATCGACCGCGAGGCCTTCACCATCGCGCCGGTCGAGGGATTGTCGCTTGCGGATGGGGCGGCGACACTGACCGCCTTTTCCGCGCAGGCGGTGGCGCGCGGTGTTGACCATCTGCCCGAACGGCCGGCGCGCATCTATGTGGCGGGGGGCGGGCGTCATAATGCGACGCTGATGGCGATGCTGGCGTCGCGGACCTGCGCCGATGTCCGGTCGGTGGACGAACTGGGCTGGGATGGCGACGCGCTGGAGGCGCAAGGCTTTGCCTATATGGCGGTGCGGCACCTCAATGGCCTGCCGATCAGCTTTCCCGGCACCACCGGCGCACCGGAACCGATGACCGGCGGCGTGCTGTTCCAGCCCTGAAAAAGGGGGATGGGGCGGCCGGGCGCCGCCCCTGATCCTTATTGGCGCAGACGCTCGATCGCCTGGGCAAGGGCGACATAGAGCTTGCCCATGTCGGACGAGAGGATGGCGACGCCCAGAGCATTGCCATCGCGCGCCGACAGGATGATCCGCAGCATCGCCTCGAAATCGTGGATGTAGCGGTTCACATGCTCGCGGAAATCGGCGTCATTGTCGTAATGGAGCGCGATTTCGCGAGACTCGCCGGCGTCGAGCAGCTTGACCGCGCGACGGGTGAAGACGCCGCGATCGCCCTTGAGATAGGCCGACCAGTTGGTGTCGGTCACATCGTTGGACAGGATCTTGGCGACGTCGATCGCGGTGCTGTTGAGCGATTCGATCAGCAGGGCGGAGCGGCGCGAGAAATGGTCGCGGTCGCGTTCCTCGGCGGCGCGACCGCCTTCCTCGATCCGCTGTTCCAGCACGGCGCTGGTATCGGCGATCGTCATCAACTGGCGGGTCAGCCGGTCCGAGGCATTGTGCGCGGCGCGCACGGCCTCTTCCGCGACATCGGCCAGCTTCTCGATCTGGGCCGAAACCTGATCGCCGACCGCCTGCTGCATCGCCTGCTCGCTGGCTTCGGCCAGGTTCTGCACCGCGTCGGGGATGGCCCGGCCGAGCGCCTGACGGGCGCGCTCGGCGGCCTGTTCGGCGGTGTCCTTGACGCGGAGCAGCGCGGTGATGAGCAGCGGGCCGGCACCTTCGGTGATGCGGGTCGTGTCCTCATGCGCGGCGTCGAGCGCGGTGCGTAGCTTTTCCACCAGTTCGCGGTTGGATTCGATGCCGCTCTGGGTGCTTTCGAGCCATTCGGAGAGACGGCGACCCTGGCCGCGCAGCATCTCCTCGGCTTCCTGGGTGCGGCCGACCAGCGCTTCCGAAATGGCTTCCAGCCGTTCCAGCTCGGGCGTCGCGGCGCCCAGCATGGCGCGGCTGGTTTCCAGTCGGGCGTCGAAGCGGGCGAGCGCGCCGGGGTAGGTTTCGTCCAGTTCGCGTACGCTGGAGTCGAGCGCGACCATCAGCGTTTCGGCATTGCCGATCAGCTTTTCGGCGGTGGTGCCGCCGTCATGCAGCGCCGTGTCGATCCGGCGGGTTTCCTCGGTCAGGCGGGTCAGCGCGTCGGTCAGCTTCTGGCTGCGGGCGAGGGCATTATCCTCCAGCGCGGCAAAGCGGGCCTCGGCCTGGTCGATCGTCTGGTTGAGCGTGCCGTGCAGCCCGGCCATCAGGCTGCGCTGTCCTTCGACCAGATCGTTAATCTGGTGCAGGCGGCTTTCGACTTCGCCAATATCGTCGGCAAGGCCGGCGACGGTATCGGTGCCGATCGCGGCGATGCTGTCGCGCGAGCGGGTGATGAGGCTGTCGAGCGCACCGGCCTGATCGCGCAGCCCGGCATCGGTCAGAGCGAGCGTTTCGCGGGCCTGAAGCAGGGTGGCGTCGAGCCGCTGGCGCAGATCGTCCTCGATCGAGCCGAGATCCTGACCCAGCGCAGCGAGCGCATTCTGGCTGGTGGCGGTGATGCTGGCCTGGGCACGGGCGACCAGCGCCTCCAGCGTGGCGCGCTGGGTCGAAAGTCCTTCCTGCGCGCGCTCCATCGTGTCGCGCACCTGATCCATCGAGGTTTCGAGGCGACCGCGCAGCGATGCCTCGACCAGATCGAGATCCTGGGTGAGGGCGCGGACCGCGCCGTCGCTGGTTTCGCCGAGCGACAGGGCGACGCGGCTGACCAGCGCCTCCAGCGCGGCCGACTGCGTATCGATATCCTGCCGGGTCTGCTCCATCGCGGCCCGCGCGCTCTGCGCCGATGTCTCGATCCGCCCGGCGGCGATGTCGGCCAGGCCGTTCACCTCGTCGGTGGCGCTGCGGGTCGTCTCCTGCAACTGGCCAAGCTGGCTCGACAGGCTCTTGGTCGCGGACAGGGTGCGGGTGCGGGTGTCGTCGGACAGTTCGCCCAGCGCGTGGAGACGCGCTTCGAGCGTGTCGATCCGTTCGGCCAGCGCATGGCCATTGTCCATGATCTGCGCGGCCATGCGCACGGATCGTTCTTCGAGCTGCGGCATGGCGGCGATCAGCGCGTCCATCCGTGCGACCAGGGCGGTGCCGGCCCGCTCGGCGCTTTCGGCGCGATCGGCGGTGGTCTGGGCGCGGCCGGCGATCAGTTCGGCCGATGCCTCCATATTGCTGCTGGCGGCGGCGCCATAGCTGTCGAGCAGTTCGGCCTGATCCTGCATCGTCTGGCGTGCGGATTCGAGCCGGTCGGCGATCCGGCCGAGGCGCAGTTCGAGCAGTTCGGCCTCGGTCCGCAGCGCATGGGCGGTATCGAGATAGCGGCGGGATTCGGCGCGGCTGTTACGCACGATCAGCAGATAGGCGATGCCGAGCAGGCTGATCGGCACCAGCAGCGTGGCGACGAGCGCGGGCCAGGCGGCCGGGCCGGCCCGCCACTGATCCGATACGATCGTTGCCCAGAGCGCGAAGCCGAGCCAGAGCGCGGCCAGCAGGCCGAGCCCGATCCGGGCATTGCGCACCAGCTTTTCGCCTTCCCCCTGCGCGTCGTCAGGGGCATCATCAATGTCCAGTACGGCCTGCTTCAATAGCAGGATGTCATCCGCGGCCGGCGCGTTGCCGGTCGCGTTTCCCTCGTCTCGCCAGAATTCGACGATTGTGCTGCCCCCATTCATGGGTGTGATCCTATCATCTTTTCCGTCTGCGCAAATGCCTTGTTACCAAAACTTAACGCAATTTCGATAGCTTCCGTCCCCATGTCCTATGATCCTGGCGCTCTTAATGCGGCATTGGCCGCCGCCGTCGGCGAAGACGCGGTGCTGATCGCCGATCTGCGCGTGGCTTTCCTTGAAAGCGCAGAGCGCCATCTCGACCTGATGAGCCGGGCGCGCTGCGACGCCAATTGGGAATTGGCGGCCTGGCGTTTGAAAGGTCTGGCGGCGAGTTTCGGCCTGACCAGCCTGATGGCGCTGGCGGACGAGGCGGTCGAGGCCGCGCCGGGCGATCCGCGCGTCTTGCAGCGTTTGCGCAGCACGATCGCGCTGTTGCAGCAGGGCTGACCGACGGCTTGAAACCGGCGATTTGAAAGCACCTGCTTGCGCTGCGTCGTTCGGCTTGCAAGAAGATCGTCGCAATCAAAACGGGTCGGTTTCCAGACAATATGACATTCGCGGCCATTCTCAGTGCCAGCCGGGCTTCAAGTGATTCGCCTGCAGCGCTTCGCGCTACCCTGCATTTCGCCGGCCAGACGCTGGTCGAATATCAGGCGCGACAGGCGGTCCGGGCCGGTGCGGACCGGATCATGATCCTGGTCAGCGTCATCACGCCGGCCATTTCGCAGGCGGTCGATCGGCTGAGCGCGGACGGCATTGCGGTCGCCCTGATCCGCGACATGGTGTCGATGGTGCGCGATGCGCCACGCGATGCCGATGTGCTACTGGTGGCCGATGGCGCGGTGGTGGCACAGGGCCATTATGATGCGCTGGCGGGGCAGGCGGGCAATGCTTTGCTTGTCACCGACGACAGCCGCGCCAGCGCGCCGTTCGAGCGCATTGACGCAGGCCAGCGCTGGGCCGGGCTGGCGCGGATCAATCCGGCGCTGCTGTTCGGCACGCTGGACATGATCGGCGACTGGGATCTGGCGCTGACGCTGGTGCGATCGGCGGTGCAGGGCGGTGCGGTGCGAATCACCGTGCCGCAGGATGATCTGCTGGAAGGCCGAGTCGCGCTGGTCGACGGGCAGGAACAGGCGGACCTGGCCGCGCAGGCGGTGATGTCGACCGGGACGCGGTCGGGATCGTCCAGCCGCGGCGGGATCGAACATTATCTGTTCGGGCCGCTGGCCCGGCTGCTCGGCCCAGCGCTGATGCGCAGCCAGGTGCCGGCAATGCAGGTGCGGATCGGTTCGATCGCGCTGGCCGGCATTGCGCTGATGCCGCTGGAACTGGGCTGGCCGGGCGCCGGGCTCAGCCTGTTGCTGCTCGCCCTGCTGCTGGCGGAATTGGCCGATCGGCTCGATGAAATGGCGCTGCGCCGGCCGCCGAGCGGCTGGATCGCCTTTCTGGCGCCGGGGCTGGCGCTGATCGGGGTGATGCTGTCGGGCAGCGGGATGGTGCCAAACTATCTGGCGCTGCTGTTGGGCATCATCACGGTTGCCGATCGCTGGCGCCGGACCGGGGCAGCGCGCCCCTGGATGATCTTCACGCCGGGCACCGCGCTTTCGGTGCTGCTGGCAGCCCTGCTGACGGGCGCGGAGGCACTTGGTTTCGACGTTGCGATGCTTGCGGCAATCGGATCAATCGGGGCGATCATCCTGTCGCGTCGGGGCGGATGATTTTTGTCGCTCCGCGACGCGTGAATTTGCTTTCAGGGTTTAGTGCATTTTAACGACGTGGGGTTATGCTGCCTTGCATGAGCGCCCACACGTCCCTTGCCGGATCCATCATGGCGGACAGCTGGCCCATGGCACATGTCATGGCCGGCATGTCGGCCGTGCCCGTCGGCCATGCGATTGATCTCGCCTTTTTCTTCCCGGTCGAGGACCGGGCGCGCCATGATGCGCTGATCGCCGGGACGCGCCGTCATCTGGGCGGATGCCTGACCGCGATCGAGACCGCGCTGCGGCTGAGCCTGGCAGGCGATCCTGCAATTGCCGCCGCGCTGGGGCGTTGGCCCGATGGGTTGTGCTGGCCGACCATCTGTGCGCAGCCGACCCTGCTGGGGCCGGCCCTGCTGGCCCATATGCAGATGCGCGCGGGGGTGAGCCTGTTGCTGCGGCAGATCGGGCGCCCCGATGGCGAGCCGCCGGAACAGCCCGAGGCCGAATCGATCCTGTCGTCGGACGATCCCGAAATTGGCGATGCGATCGTCGCGCTGGCGCTGGCCGAGGGGCAGTGGCAGGCGATGGGGGGCGAGGATCAGCCGATGCGCCCCGATCTGCCGGCCGAACATTTCGCCGAACTGGTGTGGACGGCGGCCGCCTGTCTGGCGGCGGTGGTGCAGCGGACCGCGCTGGAGCCCGACAATCAATTGCTCGGCGCGTTCGAGCGGGCGGGCTGGGCACTGCTCGCCAGCCATGACGAAAGCAATGGCCCGATCGCGGCCGCCGACCAACTGGTGCGCCGATTGGGACCGCAGGCCGATGCGCCTGACCTTCTGGGCGCGGCGCTGGGGCAGCGGCGTTTCCTGCTGTTCGCGGCGCTGGCTGGGCGACGGCTGCGCCTCGGCACCGCACAGGTGACGGACATATTGATCATGGGGCCGGTGATGCAGGTGGCGACACTGTGCCGGGCGCTGGGCGGAACCGGGGCGGATTATCGACATCTGCTGCTGGCGCTGCGGCCGGTGCGGCCGGGCCTGTCCGACGCGGTGATCGTGGCCGAGGCCGACCAATATCAATTGCTGAGCGATGGGAAGGCGGAAGCCGTGGTGGGCGCCTTGCGTGCGCCGGCCGCCTTCCGCGCGAAGCTGGATCATTTGCGGCGCGTCACGGGATGAACATGACGCTCCACCCCTCCATTGTCCGGGCGACGGCATCGGCGGACGGCACGCTTCTGAGTGCCGACGCGCCGCTGCTTGCCCTGCAACGGGAGGCGGGGAGTGATCTGCTGGGGCCGCTCGCCATTCCGCAACTGGCCGCCGTGGTGCGGCTGGCGGCGCGGCTGGGTGTCACCGTATCGCGTCCTGTAGTCGCGGCGGCCGAGCGGGGCGATATCGACATGTGGGTGCGGGCGCGCAGCGACGAAGGGCCGGACGGACGCATCGTGTCGCTGGCGGTGGTCGACTGGAACGAGCGGCCGCCGCTCGCCAATGCCGGTGACCATAGCCGGCGCGAGGCCGACCTGGCGGCGCTGGCCGATGGCTGGACCTGGCAGATCGACACCCAGTTGCAGTTCCAGATGGCGATTGCCGGGACCGACCGGCAGGGTGCATTGCCGACGCAGCCGCCCCTGCCGGGCAGTCGTTTTTCCAGCTATTTCGAACTGCAGAGCGATGGCGAGGGCGACATGGCGATCCTGCGCGGCTTTACCCAGCGCCGCGCCTTCCGCGATCAGGTTGCGACACTCGTGCATGATCCCGAACAGCATGTGCGGCTGGCGGGCTTTCCACTGTTCGACCTGGCCGGCCATCTGGTCGGCTATCGCGGCAAGGCCTGCCCGATCGAGCGGCCGCCGGCGCTGGCGCGGGCGGATATGACGCAATTGTCGCTCTATCCCGGCGAGTTCGGCAAGCGGCTTGATCGCTCGCTGCGTCAGCCGCTGGGGCGGATCATCGCCAATGCCGACACGATCGGCGCACAGCTGGAAGGGCCGTTGCGGCCCGATTATGCCGACTATGCCAATGATATCGCGACGGCCGGCCGTCACCTGATGGCGCTGGTCGACGATCTGGCGGATCTGCAGGCGATCGACCGACCCGATTTCGGCGTGATCATCGAGGATGTCGACCTCGCGGACCTGGGCCGGCGGTCCGGCGGCCTGCTGACGGTCAAGGCGCTGGATCGGCACATCAAGATTCATTGCCCGGACGTCGATCAGGTGCTGATGGCGAAGGGCGAGTTCCGCCGTGTGCTGCAGATACTGGTCAATCTGGTCGGCAATGCGGTGCGTTATTCGCCCGAGGGATCGCAGGTCCGCATCGTCGTCGAGCGCGAGCATCGGCAGGCACGGGTGCTGGTGATCGACCAGGGGGCGGGCGTGGCGCTGGAGGATCGCGAGAAGATTTTCGACAAGTTCGAGCGACTGGGGCGCGACGATCCGGGCGGCAGCGGGCTTGGCCTCTATATCTCGCGCAAACTGGCGCGGGCGATGGGCGGCGACATCAGCATCGGCGGCACTCCGGGCGAGGGCGCGCGCTTCATCCTGACCTTGCCCGCGCTCGACTGACGCGCGCGCGATCGCGCTTATATGAGATAAAGAGCGCTTGTTTGTCCGGCGGATGCCGCCCCGATAGGGTGGCGGCATGGACAGATCGCATTGCCTGGCCACCTATGGCACGCTGGCGCCCGGACGGGCCAATCATCATCAGCTGGCGGAACTGCAGGGCCGTTGGCAGGCGGGGCATGTGACCGGCCATCTGGTCGCGCATGGCTGGGCCGCGTCGATGGGTTTTCCTGCCTTCATTCCCGACGAGGGCGGCGCAGCGGTGCCGGTCCAGCTGTTCCGCTCGCCCGACCTGCCGGCGCATTGGGCGCGGCTCGATGCGTTCGAGGGGACGGATTATCGCCGTGTCGCGATCGATGTCGTTACCGATCAGGGGCGGGTGCCGGCCTGGATCTATGTCTATGCAGGGGTAGGCGGCTGAGCCTTAACGAAAAACGGCGCCCGATGGGGCGCCGTTCCTCTTGTCTCTTGTGACCGCGTCTTAGCGCTTGTCGACGGCGACATAGTCGCGCTGCGTCGGGCCGGTGTAGAGCTGACGCGGACGGCCGATCTTCTGCGCTGGGTCCGAAATCATTTCGTTCCACTGCGCGACCCAGCCCACGGTGCGGGCGAGGGCGAAGAGCACGGTGAACATTTCGGTCGGGAAGCCGATCGCCGAGAGGATCACGCCCGAATAGAAGTCGACATTCGGGTAGAGCTTCTTCTCGATGAAGTAGGGATCGTTGAGGGCGATCTGCTCCAGTTCCTTAGCGACGTCGAAGATCGGGTCGTTGACGCCCAGCTTCTCAAGCACGTCCTTCGCGGTCTTCTGCATCACGGTCGCGCGCGGATCGTAATTCTTGTAGACGCGATGGCCAAAGCCCATCAGGCGGAACGGATCGTCCTTGTTCTTGGCGCGGGCGATATATTCCGGGATGCGATCGACGGTGCCGATTTCGCGCAGCATGTTGAGCGCGGCTTCGTTCGCGCCGCCATGCGCCGGACCCCACAGGCAGGCGATGCCAGCGGCGATGCAGGCGAAGGGATTGGCGCCCGACGAACCGGCGAGGCGGACGGTCGAGGTCGACGCGTTCTGCTCATGATCGGCATGCAGGGTGAAAATCTTGTCCATCGCGTCGACGACGATCGGATCGATCTTATACTCTTCCGCCGGGACCGAGAAGGTCATGTTCAGGAAGTTGGCGGTGTAGCTGAGGTCGTTGCGCGGATAGACGAAGGGCTGACCCACCGAATATTTGTACGCCATCGCAGCGATCGTCGGCATCTTGGCGATCAGGCGGTGGCTCGCAATGCGGCGCTGTTCCGGATCGTTGATGTCGGTCGAGTCATGATAGAAGGCCGACAGGGCACCGACGACGCCAACCATGATCGCCATCGGGTGGGCGTCACGACGGAAACCGCGGAAGAAGGCGGTCAGCTGTTCATGCACCATGGTGTGGCGCGTGATGGTGTTGGTGAACTCGGCCAGTTCCTTGGCCGAAGGCAGTTCGCCGTTCAGCAGCAGGTAGCAGACTTCCATGAAGCTGGACTGTTCGGCGAGCTGGCCGATCGGATAGCCGCGATGCAGCAGGATGCCCTGGTCGCCATCGATATAGGTCAGGCCCGATTCGCAGCTGGCGGTCGAGGTGAAACCCGGATCGTAGGTGAACATGCCGGTGTTGGCGTAGAGCTTGCGAACGTCGATGACCTGGGGACCGACGGTGCCATCCATGATGGCATAGTCCTTGGCCTCTCCGCCAACGGTCAAACTGGCATTATTATCCGACATGTTTTTCTCCTTAACTGCCGTCAACCGGCCACCGCGTGCCCTGCGGCGGTCAGTCGCTTCAAGCTTTCCTCTTTCCCCAGAAGGAAGAGGACATCAAAAATACCCGGCGAGACCGTGCGCCCGGTGAGCGCCGCACGAAGCGGTTGTGCCACCTTGCCCAGGCCAAGCCCCGCATCCTCTGCCACGCGGCGTATCACTTCATCGATCGCTTCAACCGTCCAGGACTGGACGGGCTGGAGAGCGTCGGCTGTCTTTTTCAGCAGCTCACGCGCGGGTTCATCTAGCAGAGCAGACGCCTTCTCGTCAAAATCGAGCGGGCAAGATTTGAACAGAAACTCCGCGCCTTCTGCAATTTCGTTAAGCGTCTTGGCCCGCGGCTTGAGCGAAACCATCGCCTGGGTCAAAATATCGCGCTGGGCGTCATTCAGTTGCGTATCAAGACGCGACTCAACGCGCGGGGCGACCAGAGCGGCCAAGCGCGCCTCGTCAGCCTCGCGTAGATAATGGCCGTTCAGATTTTCCAGCTTCTTGATGTCGAAGCGCGAGGGCGAGCGGCCGACGCCGTCGATATCGAACAGTTCGATGGCGCGCTCGATCGAGATGATCTCTTCATCGCCATGACCCCAACCCAGGCGCAGCAGATAGTTGAGCACCGCTTCGGGCAGCATCCCCATCTCGTCGCGATAGGCGTCGACGCCGAGCGCACCGTGGCGCTTCGACAGCTTCGCGCCGTCCGACCCGTGAATCAGCGGGATATGGCCATAGACCGGCTCTTCCCAGCCCATCGCCTTGATGATCGCCAGCTGGCGGAAGGCGTTGTTGAGATGATCGTCGCCACGGATGACATGGGTGACGCCCATGTCATGGTCGTCGACCACCACGGCCAGCATATAAGTGGGGGTGCCGTCCGACCGTAGCAGGATCATGTCGTCCAGTTCGGCATTCTGCACCACGACGCGGCCCTGCACCGCATCCTCGATCACCGTTTCGCCGGTCCGAGGGGCCTTGATACGGATGACGAAGGGCGCGCCTTCGGGCGCTTCCTCCGGCGAACGATCGCGCCAGCGGCCGTCATAGCGCATCGGCTGCTTGGCGGCGCGCTGCTGTTCGCGCAGTTCGGCCAGCTCTTCCTGCGTCGCATAGCAGCGATAGGCATGGCCATTGGCGAGCAGCTGGTTGGCGACCTCGGCATGGCGCGGGGTGCGCTCGAACTGGAACACCGCCGGCTCATCGCCACCCAGGTTCAGCCATTCCAGGCCGTCGAAGATGGCGGCCACGGCTTCCTCGGTGGAGCGGGCGCGATCCGTATCCTCGATGCGGAGCAGGAACTTGCCGCCATGATGGCGCGCAAACAGCCAGTTGAACAGCGCGGTGCGGGCGCCGCCAATATGCAGGAAGCCCGTTGGCGACGGGGCGAAACGGGTCACCACCTGCTTGTTCAATCCCGTTGCACTTGCCGTCATATTCGCTGACATTCTTCCTGCCTGATCCATGGATGCGACGCCCCCTAGCATGGCTTTTGAGCCACGACAAACGTCCGTTGGGCGCAGGACGGTGCGTATTGCGCACAATGGATTTGCGCGGATCGAACAATGGCTGGAGGTGGAGCGCGAACAGCTCGCCTTGTGGGTGCCGGTAGCGCTGGGCGCGGGCATTGCCGGCTGGTTCGTGCTGCCGGGGCCGGCACATTGGCTGGCCTGTTGCTGCGGGGCGCTGGGGCTGGCCTGTCTGGCACTATTGCTGCCGGTGGGCGCGCGATTGCGGCACATGCTGGTGGCGGGCGGGCTGCTCGCCTGCGTCGGTTGCCTGCTGGTCTGGGGCAAGGCGACATGGCTGGGTCAGCCGCCGCTGGCGCGTCCCATATTCGTACAGGTGACGGGACAGGTGACGGCGGTGGCCAAGCTGCCGGCGCAACAGATGGTGCGGGTGGGCCTGCGGCCGATCGCGGCGCCGGCGCTGCCCGCGGCGATCCGGGTGAATATCGCGGAGGCGGACGTGCCCGAAGGGCTGGGCAAGGGGGCGGTGCTGCGCTTTCGCGTGCGGCTGATGCCGCCCGCGCCGCCGAGCGTGCCTGGCGCGTTCGATTTTGCGCGACGCGCCTATTTCCAGGGGATCGGGGCGACCGGGCGGGCGCTGGCGCCGGTCGAAATGGTGGAGCAGGCGCGCGAGGGGCCGACGCTGCGGGCGCGACTGTTCGATCATATCAGCGGGCAGGTGGCGGGCGCACCGGCGGGGATTGCGGTAGCGCTGGCGACCGGCGACCAGGGCGCGATTGCCGAAGCGGATGCGGAGGCGATGCGGCGCAGTGGCCTTGCCCATCTGCTGTCGATCAGCGGGCTGCATGTGACGGCGCTGGTCGGGGCGGTGATATTCCTGTTGTTGCGCTTGCTGGCGCTGATCCCCCGCGCGGCGCTGGACTGGCCGCTGATGCTGATCGCGGCGACCGGCGGCGCGTTGGCGGGGATCGGCTATACGCTGCTGACCGGGGCGGAGGTGCCGACGGTGCGATCCTGTGTCGCGGCGCTGCTGGTGCTGGGCGGGCTGGCGCTGGGGCGCGAGGCGATTACTTTGCGGCTGGTGGCGACCGGGGCACTGGTGGTGCTGGCCTTCTGGCCCGAGGCGCTGATCGGCCCGAGCTTCCAGATGAGCTTTGCCGCCGTGGTCGCGCTGGTGGCGCTGGGCGAACATCGGCGGTTCAAGGCGTTTGCGATGGCGCGGGACGAGCCTTGGTCGCGCAAGGCCGGGCGGACGGTGGCGGCAATGCTGTTGACGGGGCTTGCCATCGAACTGGTGCTGGCGCCGATCGCCCTTTTCCATTTTCACAAGGCAGGTTTGCTCGGCGCGGTGGCCAATCTGGTCGCGATCCCGCTCACCACCTTCGTCATCATGCCGCTGGAGGCGCTGGCGCTGGGCTTCGACCTCGTCGGGCTGGGCGCGCCCTTCTGGTGGCTCACGGCTAAGGCGATCGCGCTGTTGCTGGCGGTGGCGCATGGCGTGGCGGCGAGCCCGATGGCGGTGATGCTGGCGCCGGCGGTGCCGGGCTGGATTTTCGGGATCATTGTCGTTGGTGGTCTGTGGTGCCTGCTCTGGCGTAGTCGCTGGCGCTGGCTGGGGTTGGGGCCGGTGGCGATCGGCCTGATCGGCATCGCGCTGCTGACGCCGCCCGATATCGTGGTGACGGGCGATGGGCGGCATGTCGCGGTGCGGACGCCGGCGGGGACGATGGCGCTGCTGCGCGAGGGGGCGGGCGACTATGTCCGCGACGTGCTGAGCGAGAGCGCGGGCTATGACGGGACGCTGGAGGCGATCGCTAAGATGCCTCAGGCGCGCTGTTCGACTGATCTATGTGCGGTGACGTTGCCACGGGGCGGCCGCGACTGGCGCTTGCTGGTGACGCGCAATGCGATGCTGGTCGATAGGCCGATAATGGAGCGGGACTGCGCGGCGGCCGATATCGTCATCAGCGACCGGGGCCTGCCCCGGTGGTGCCGGCCGCGCTGGATGAAGATCGACCGCCGGCTGCTATCGCGCACCGGGGGCCTGTCGATTGGCCTTGAAGGCGGCAAAGTTCACACCGTCCATCGGCCCGGCGACGCGCATCCCTGGATCGTGCGACCGGCGGCGCGGCGGCGGGTGTCAGGGCAGTTTGGCGGAGGTTGATATCTGGCCGCTGGTGAGGTGACCGATCAGGCCGGTCACCGCGCCGGTGGGCGACCGGGTGAAGACCAGCAGGTCCGCGCCGCCGGGGATGGCGAAGGCGCCCGGACCGACATGGATCAGGGCAGTCGGCGCATCCTGTGACGTCGATTGGCCGTAGAGCGTGCCGTCGCGCGCGGTGATGAAGTCCGTCAGGCCGGCGGCCGAGCGATATTGGCCGACATAAGCGTCGAGAGGGTCGGTATCGGCGGGCACGGGGGTGGGCGGGTAGAGGATCGAACTGTCCTGCCGGTGCAGATAGAGCCAGCGGCCGCCCTGACGCACGAAGATATCGCTTTCGTGCCAGCCGCCGACGGCATCGGCCATGTCCTCGCGGATTTCGGCATCGACCAGAGCGATGTCGTCGAGGATGCGGGCGTGGATCGACTGGATGGCATAGGTGCGCGCCGGGTTGGAGATGGTCGGCAGATAGGCGGGCAGGTCGGCGCGGGTGCGGCGCTCGCCCAGATCGGAAACGACGACATAATCCTTGTCGAGCATCGCCATATATTTGGGGATGTCGCCGCTCTTGAGCGCGGCCAGGCGCGTTTCGATCAGGCTGCGGAAAGGGGCAAGGGTCTGTTCGTTATCCTGCGCGAACGCAGGAGAGGCACATAGCAGGATGATGGCCGGACAGATGGAGCGCAAATAGGACATGGGCCAGACCCCCTGTAACGCGGCGCCATGCTATCATGGTTGCAGCGGGCTGCCCATGCGGGATTGCAAGTCGGAAGCGGCGGAACGCTGGTCCGCCGCTCACCGGGTCAGTTGTAGCGGCGCAGCAGCCCGGCGAGCTTGCCCTGGATGCGGACCTGGCGCGAATCGTAGATCTGCGGTTCATAGGCGGCATTGGCGGGATCGAGCCGAACCCGGCTGCCTTCGCGGCGGAAATATTTGAGCGTGGCTTCAGCGTCGTCGATCAGGGCGACGACGATCTGGCCCTCGCGCGCGACATCGGTGCGCTGGATCAGCGCGAAGTCGCCGTCGAGAATGCCGGCCTCCATCATCGAATCCCCCGACACTTCGAGCGCATAATGATCGCCCGAGCCGAGCAAGGCGGCGGGGACGGAGAGCATGGTGTGGCTTTCCATCGCCTCGATCGGCACGCCGGCGGCGATGCGGCCGTGCAGCGGGATTTCGATCACGTCATTGGCGGCGGTCGGCAGCAGCACGGCGGGCGCCGATATCTTGGGCGTCGGAATGGCCGGAGCCGGCGCGCGATGCATCGCGTCGGGCAGCTTGAGCACTTCGAGCGCGCGGGCGCGGTTGGGCAGGCGGCGGATGAAGCCTCGCTCCTCCAGCGCATTGATCAGCCGGTGGATGCCGGACTTGGAGCGCAGGTCGAGCGCGTCCTTCATCTCCTCGAACGAAGGGGACACGCCGCCTTCTTCCAGCCGGGTCTGAATGAAGCTCAGCAATTCCTGCTGCTTGGGCGTCAACATCGGCGGTCCTCCATGGAACGAATGAAGAACGCATAGGAAACGGAAAGGGGCAAGTCAAGCGCGTTAAGCCATGCGCCGCTTTTGCCGGCCCGGTCGTCAGGCAGTCAGATAGTCAGGCGGTCAGGGGGATGATGTCCACCATGTCGCCGGCAATGGCGGGGGCTGAGCCGGCCGGGCGGCGGATCAGGCAGTCGGCCAGCGCCATGGCGGCGGTGGCGGCGCTGTCCTGCGCGGTGACCGAGACGATGCCGTCAGCCCCGCGATACGCCCGCAGATAATCGTCGCGTTCGGCCGTCGCACCGAGCGGCGCGGCAAGGCGGGCCTGCACGACCGGCGGCAATGGCGCGCGCGATCCGGCGAGATGGCGGACCAGCGGACAGAGGAACAGCGTGCCGGTGACGAAGGCGGAGACCGGGTTGCCCGGCAGGCCGAGAAAGATTGCATTGCCGAGGCGTCCCGCCATCAGCGGTTTGCCCGGCCGCATCGCGATCTTGTAGAAATCGAGCGTGCCGCCGGCGGCCGCGAAGGCGGGGCGGACATAGTCATGGTCGCCGACCGAGGCACCGCCGGTCGAGACGATGATGTCAGCCTGCGCCGCCTGTTTCAGCGCCTGCGTCATGGCGCCAAGATCGTCGGGCACGATGCCAAGGTCGATCACGTCGCAGGGCAGGGCGGCGAGCAGGGCGGCGAGCATCGGCGCGTTGGAGGAGGGGAGATAGCCCGGCGGCGTCGGCGCGCCTGGGGGAACAAGTTCATTACCGGTCGAGAGTAGGGCGATGCGGGGCCGGGCGCCGACGGGCAGGCTGCCATGGCCGCCCAGCACCGCAAGTGCGATTCGGCCCGGCGTGAGGCGGCTGCCGGCACTGACCAGCGGCGTGCCCGCGCGGAAATCGGAGCCGAGCGGGCGGACATGCTTGCCGGGCGTCAGGGCACCGTCATGGGCGGATAGCTTGTCGCCATCGCGGGTGGCATTTTCCTGGATCAATATGGCGTCGGCGCCGGCCGGCAAGGGCGCGCCGGTGAAGATACGGCAAGCCTGGCCCGGTTGCAGGGCCGGGATATCGGCATCGCCGGCGCTGCTGGTGGCGACCAACTGCCACGGCCCGGCGCCTTCGGATGCGCGCACGGCATAGCCGTCCATCGCGGAAAGATCGGCCCAGGGCTGGTCGCGGAGTGCGCTGATGTCGGTGGCGAGCCAGCGGCCGGCACAAGCGGCGACGGACACAAGTTCGGCCGGCAACGGATCGGCAAGGGCAAGGAGCCGCGCCTGCGCGTCCGCGACCGGCATCAGGCTCATCGGCTGGCATGCTCCGGTGCGGTCCAGTCGCCCGACTTGCCGCCGCGCTTGGCGAGCAGGCGAACCTCGCCGATTATCATGCCCTTATCGAGCGCCTTGGCCATGTCATAGATGGTCAGGAGCGCGGCGGTCGCGGCGGTCAGCGCCTCCATCTCCACCCCGGTCTGGCCGGCGGTGCGCGCGGTCGCGGTGACGGTGACGCCGTCGTCGTGCAGGGCAAAGTCGATGGTGACGGCGCTCAGCGGGATCGGATGGCAGAGCGGGATCAGTTCGGCGGTGCGCTTGGCCGCCATGATACCGGCGACACGGGCAACGGCCAGCACATCGCCCTTCTTGACGAGGCCGGCGGCGATCGCCTGCGCGGCATCGGCCGCCATGGTGACGCGCCCGGCGGCCACCGCTTCGCGCGTTGTCACGGCCTTGGCCGAGACATCGACCATGCGGGCGGCGCCGTCTTCGTCCAGATGGGTGAGGCCGGTCATGCGCCTGTCAGCAGGGTACGGGTCGCGGCCTCGACATCGGCCTGGCGCATCAGGGTTTCGCCGACCAGGAAGCAGCGCACGCCATGATCGGCCATGGCGGTAAGGTCGGCATGGGAACCAAGGCCGCTTTCGGCGACGAAGGTGCAGCCGTCGGGCGCCTTGCCGACCAGTTCATAGGTGCGGGCGAAATCGACGCTGAAATCGCGCAGGTCGCGGTTGTTGACGCCGATCAGGCGCGAGCGGAGCTTGAGCGCGCGCTCCAGTTCGGCCTCGTCATGCACCTCGATCAGGGCATCCATACCAAGGCCGAGCGCGGCATCCTCGATCTCCTGCATCTGGCTGTCGTCCAGTGCTGCGACGATGATCAGGATCGCGTCGGCGCCGAGCGCGCGGCTTTCGAGGATCTGCCAGGGATCGACGATGAAATCCTTGCGCAGCACCGGCAGGGCGCAGGCTGAACGGGCGGCCATCAGATAATCGTCATGGCCCTGGAAATAGGGCTCGTCGGTCAGCACCGAAAGGCAGGCGGCGCCGCCGGCGGCATAGGCCACCGCATGGGCCGGCGGATCGAAATCGGCGCGGATCAGCCCCTTGGACGGGCTGGCCTTCTTCACCTCGGCGATCAGGCCGAAGCCCGAGCGGGCGGCATCGTCCAGCGCCCTGCGAAAGCCGCGCGGCGGGGTCTGCTCGCTGGCGCGGGCGTGGAGCGATGCGATCGTGGTCGCGGCCTTGCGGCGGGCGACATCCTCGCGCTTGAAATCGCAGATTTCGATGAGCTTGTTAGTCATTGATAGGCAATCCAGCAATTGAGGAGCGCGTTGGCAAGGCCGTTGTCGATCGCTTCGGCGGCCTGTTCGACGCCCTCCTGGAAATCATGGGCAGCGTCAGCCACCACCAGAGCGGCGGCGGCGTTGAGCAGCACGGCGTCGCGGTAGGCGCCGGCCTCGCCCTGGAGCAGGGCGCGCAGCGCCGCAGCATTATGGGCCGGGTCGCCGCCGCGAATGGCGGTGACGGGATGGGTCGAGAGGCCGAGGTCCGCAGCGGTCAGGCGGCGCATCGCGACCACGCCGTCGGCCGTCACCTCGGCAATGTCGTTGCCGCCGGCGAGCGAGAGTTCGTCGAGCCCCTCGTCGCCCGACACGATCATCGCATGGGTGGCGCCCAGCTGACCCAGCGCATCGGCATAGATGGGGACGTAAGCGGGGCGGGCGATGCCGACCAGTTGGCGGCGGACATTGGCGGGATTGGCGAGCGGCCCCATCAGGTTGAAGATTGTGCGTTCGCCGATCGACCGGCGGATCGGGCCGAGGCGCTTGAGCGCTGGATGATAATTTTGCGCGAACAGGAAGCAGATGCCCAGATCCTTGAGCGTCGCTTCCGCCGTGGCGGCCGCGCGATCGAGATCAAGGCCCAGCGCTTCGAGCGTGTCGGCGGCCCCCGCCTTGGACGAGGCAGCGCGATTGCCATGCTTGGCGACCGGCACGCCGGCGGCCGCGACCACCAGGCTGACGGCGGTCGAGACGTTGAGCGTATGATGGCCGTCGCCGCCGGTGCCGCAGACGTCGATCGTGCCGTTGGGGGCGTCGACCGGGATCATCCGGGCGCGCATCGCACGGGCGGCGGCGGCGATCTCCGTCGCGGTCTCGCCGCGCCGCGCCATGGTGACGAGGAAGCCGGCAATCGCCTCGTCCGACAGGTCGGCGTCGAACAGCAGGTCGAAGGCGCGGGCGGCTTCGTCGGCGGCCAGGGGCGCGCTGGGATCGGGCAACAGGGTCATGGGCCAAGCCTTTAGTCCCGGCCACGCGCGAAAGTCGAGGGCGACATGCTATTTGCCCGCCAATTGGAATTTTGTTGCGTGGTCCGGCAATTGGCTTGACGGGTGGGGCTTGACGTGGGCGCCAAAGGGGCGTTGTCGGGAAAGCCATGCGTCGTTCCTGGTCGACCCTGTTCTGGAGCCTTGCCATCCGCCAACGCCGCCGGTTGCGCGAGAGCGAGGCGGCCTTCATCCTGCTCGCCATACTGGCGGGCGTGGCGGCGGGGCTGATCACCAACCTGTTGCAGCTGATGGCGCACGGCATTCAGGAACTGCTCTATGGCGTCAGCATCAACCGGCTGAGCGCGCTGGGCGAAATCCGCCATCCTTGGCGATTGCTCGGCCTGCCGCTGGGCGGGCTGGCGCTGGTGCTGCTGGCGCGGCTCCTGCGCCGCCGACAACGGCCGCTGATCGACGTGGTGGAGGCCAATGCGCTGCATGGCGGGCGCATCCCGATGGCCGACAATCTGGTGATTGCCGGGCAGACGGTGCTGTCGAACGGGGCTGGCGCCTCGGTCGGACTGGAGGCGGCCTATGCGCAGATGGGCGGCGGCGTCGCATCGCTGCTGGGGCAATGGCTGAAGCTGCGGCGCAACGATCTGCGCACCTTGGTCGGGGCGGGCGCGGGGGCAGGCGTGGGGGCGGCCTTCGGCGCACCGCTGGCCGGCGCCTTCTATGCGTTCGAGATCGTGATCGGCCATTATACGCCGGCCGCGATCGCGCCGGTGGTGGCGGCTGCCCTGAGCGCCGCCTTCGTGACGCGCGCGCTGGGCGTCGAGCCCTGGCTGATCGCGACCACGGCGGACCGGATATTGGGGACGGCGGACTATCTTCTCTACGCGCTGCTGGGCCTGCTCTGCGCGGGGCTGGGCATCCTCATCATGCGGATGGTGACCTTTGCCGAGATGCGGGTGCAGGGCTGGACCTGGCCGGGGCGGTGGCGGCCGGTGATCGGCGGCCTGCTGCTGATGCCGCTCGCCTGGCTGACGCCGCAGACCTTGTCGGCCGGGCATGGCGCGCTGCACCTCAACCTCATCCTGCTGCCCGACTGGACGGTGCTGTTGATGATCCTGTGCCTCAAGATCGCGGCGTCGGTGATTTCGCTGAGCTTCGGCTTTCGCGGCGGGCTCTTCTTTGCGTCCTTGTTCCTGGGATCGCTGGCGGGGCAGATTTTCGCGCAGCTGGTCGACCTTGTCGGGATCGGCTGGTCGCTCGACCCCAATGATGCGGCGTTGGTGGGGATGGCAGCACTCAGCGTCGCGATCGTCGGCGGGCCGATGACGCTGGGGCTGCTGATGCTGGAGACGACCCATGATTTCCAGCTGATGGGCGTGGTGCTGACCGCGTCGCTGCTGTCGAGCGCGGTGACGCGGGAAATGTTCGGTTACTCCTTCTCCACCTGGCGGCTACATCTGCGCGGATCGACCATCCGCAGCCCGCGCGACATTGGCTGGGTGATGAACCTGACCGCCGGGCGGATGATGCGGCGCGACTGGGTGTCGGTGCCCGATACGATGAGCGTCGGCCAGTTCCGCGCGCTGGTGCCGCTGGGGTCGGCGAGCAAGGCGATCATGATTGACGGCGCGGGCGGCTATCTCGGCATCGTGCCGACGGCTGCGGCCTATCGCCCCGAACTGGCGGAGGATGCGCCGATCGCGCCGCTGGCAACGATGGCCGATATCTCATTGCGGGCCGATGCGGATATCCGCGCGATCCTGCCTTTGTTCGACAAGGCTACGGCGGACGAGTTGGTAGTGGTGGACGAAAGCGGGCTGGTGCTGGGCGTGCTGACCGAGAAACATGCGCGGCGGCGCTATTTCGAGGAGATCGAAAGCTCGCAGCGGGCGTTGTTCGGAGAAGGATAAGGGGCTGTGCCGCACTGAACGCAGCCCGCCCCAAGCAGCGGCCTTACGCCGCTTCGCGCTCGCGGACCGGGATGCCGGCGATCTTCATGAAATTGGCCAGCATGTCATGGCCATGTTCGGTCGCGATGCTTTCCGGGTGGAACTGGACCGAATGGATCGGCAGGGTCGCGTGGCGGAAGCCCATGACCGATCCGTCCTCGCTGGTCGCGTTGACCACCAGATCGGCCGGAATATCCTCGACGATCAGCGAGTGATAGCGGGTCGCCGTGAAGGGCGAGGGGAGGCCGGCGAACAGGCCGGTGCCGTCATGGCGCACCGGCGAGGTCTTGCCGTGCATCAGCCCGCCGCGGACCACCTTGCCGCCGAAATGCTGGCCGATCGCCTGATGGCCCAGGCACACGCCCAGCAGCGGCGCGCCGGCATCGGCGCAGGCCGCGACCAGATCCAGGCTGACACCGGCCTCATTGGGGGTGCAGGGACCGGGCGACAGAAGGAAGGCCTTGGCCCCGCTCGACAGGGCCTGGCCCGCCGAGATGGCGTCGTTGCGCACGACCTCTACCTTGGCGCCCAGCTCCATCAGATAATGGACCAGGTTCCAGGTGAAGCTGTCATAATTGTCGATGACGAGGATCATGGGACACAGCCTATAGGCGCGGATGACGATGGGGGGAAGGCCGATGATTGCCGCTTGGCAAAGAGAGGGCGATGTCGTTCAATTGATCGCATGATGAAACGACTGCTGATCTCGATATGCCTCCTGGGACTGGCCAGTTGCGATCGCGCCGGCCTCGATCGGCAAACGATGCTGGCTGCGCAGATCGAGAAGCAAGTAAAGCTGCCAGAGGGAGCGGCCAAGCTCGCCGACTATGGCCGAAACTATGCCTTCAAGGAGGCTGGTATCGTGACGGGCATCTATCTCATTCCGATTGGCACAGAAGAGCGTGACGAGGGGTGTGAAGTGATGCTGGCCAATATGGCATCCCGCCCTTGTTCGGAGCAGGAAATGACGGGCATTTCCGACATGCAGCGTGCAATTAACGATGGCCAGGCAAAGGCGGGTGAGAGCCGATGGTTTTCCAGCGAGAAAGAACTGCCCTACATGAATGACGGGGGCTGCAGTCAGGTCAGTCTGGAATATGATGTTCAGCAGAAGCGTGTGGTGAGGATTGGCTGCAACGGCGAGGCATAAAGACCTTCAACGCTGTTGATGTCATTCCCGCGAAGGCGGGGCGCGCAGCGCATCGCAGGTAATCCATCCTCGGACCTCGCAGCTGGGGCTATGGTGGGAGATGGATCCCCGCCTTCGCGGGGATGACGGTAAAAAAAAAGCAGGGATGATGATGTGGGCGGTGGCGGCAGCGCTCCGCCGCGCACCCTTCACCGCTTCTTGTACTTGCCCCGGCTGCTGCCGATGTGGCGGATGTTGGTGGGGCGGCCGCGGTGAATTTTCGGGCGGGTGCGGTCGCGCTTGAGCGGGCCGCCGCGCGGGGCCGGATTGTCGGGCAGTTCGAAGCGCAGCGCGCCGTTGATCGGGTCGGCTTCGGCCAGACGCAGTTCCAGCCGCTGGCCGACCGTATAGCGGTCGCCGCTTTCGACGCCCTGCAGCGCCTTGCCCGCTTCGTCGAAGAAGAAATGTTCGGCGCCCAGCGTCGAGACCGGCACGAGGCCGTCGCCGCCCAGCCCCTCGACCGTGGCGAAGAAGCCGAAATTCTGGACCCCGGTGATCCGTGCCTTCACCACCTCGCCGACATGGGTCGACAGGAAGGCGGCGACATAGCGGTCGATCGTCTCGCGCTCCGCCTCCATCGCGCGGCGTTCATGGCCCGAGATCATCTCGCCGACCCGGCCCATATTCTCATAATCCTCCTGGCTGAGGGAGGAGCGGTCGGGGATCGCCCTGTCCTTGGGCGCGGGCAGTTCGAGATCATAGGCGCCGACCAGCGCGCGATGGACCAGAAGGTCGGCATAGCGGCGGATGGGCGAGGTGAAATGGGCGTAGCTGCCGAGCGCCAGGCCGAAATGCCCCATATTCTGCGGCGCATAATAGGCCTGGGTCTGGGAGCGCAGGATCTGGGTCATGATCTGCTCCTTCTCCTCCGACTCGCCGACCTTCTTGATCAGCTGGTTAAAGGTGGACGGGCGGATCACCTGGCCGAGCGCGAAGTCGATGTCGAAGGTGGCGAGATATTCCTTGAGCGCGACCAGCTTGTCGCGGCCCGGCGTTTCATGGACGCGATACATGACCGGCGCCTTCTTCGCTTCCAGCGCCTTGGCGGCGGCGACGTTGGCGGCGATCATATAATCCTCGATCAGCATATGGGCGTCGAGCCGTTCGCGCACGGCGACGCTGACGATCTTGCCCCATTCGTCGAGGACGACGCGCCGTTCGGGCAGGTCGAGCGCGAGCGGGTCGCGCTTTTCGCGGGCCTTGCGCAGTAGCGCCCAACAGGCCCAGAGCGGTTTCAGGGCATGTTCCACCAGATCCACTCCGTTCGGGCTGAGCGAAGTCGAAGCCGCTTGCTGAGCCGCAGGCGAAGCAGCCTCACCTTCGGCTCGGCCCTGCCCTTCGACAGGCTCAGGGCGAACGGAAGAAAAAGCATCGATCGCCGCCTGCGCATTTTCATAGGCGAGGACGGCGGCGACGCGGATGATGGCGCGGGAGAAGCGGAAGCTCTTCACCTTGCCCTGCGCATCGATCACCAGATGGCAGGCCATGGCGGCGCGGTCCTGCCCGGCGCGCAGCGAACACATGTCGGACGACAGCTGATGCGGCAGCATCGGCACGACCAGGTCGGGGAAATAGACGCTGTTGCCGCGCTTGCGGGCTTCGCGGTCGAGCGCGTTGCCGGGGCGGACATAGTAGCTGACATCGGCGATCGCGACGATCGCCTTGTAGCCGCCTTCATTGGTTGGGTCTTCGTCCGGCGCGGCCCAGACGGCATCGTCATGGTCGCGGGCATCGACCGGGTCGATCGCGACGATCGGCAGATGGCGCAGATCCTCGCGCTTGTCCTCATGCAGCGGCAGCTTCGACGCGGTGACCGCTTCCTCCTCCACCGCTTCGGGGAAGACATGGGGGATGCCATGCTTGTGAATGGCGATCAGGCTGAAGCTGCGCGGGGCGAAGGGATCGCCGAGAATGTCGGTGACGCGCGCGCTGATCCGCGGCGGGCGGCCGGTCGGCTCGGCCAGGACCAGGTCGCCCTTCTTGGCGGTGCCGATGTCGCTGATCGGCGTATCCTTGCGGATGCGCTTGTCGACCGGGCGCAGCCAGAGCTTGCCGTCGGCCATTTCCTCGACCACGCCGAGCAGCATCTCGGTCGCCTTGGCGAGCTTCTTCATCGGATGGGCGAGCCAGCCCTTGCCTGCTTCCTCGGTGCGGGCGAGGATGCGGTCGCCGATCGTCAGCGCGCCGCGCTTGCCGCGTTCGACCACGCGGATGCGGGGCGCGGGCTGGCCTTCCGCCTCCCAGCGTTCGGGGGTGGCGATCAGGGTGGTGTCGTCGACATCGACGATGCGCAGCACCGTCACCTTGGGCACGCCGCCCATCTTGTGGAAGGCGCGGGCCGGGCCGATGTCGAGCAGCCCCTCGTCCGCCATGTCCTTGAGCAGCGCCTTCAAGGCGATCTTTTCCTGCCCCTTGAGGCCGAATGCCTTGGCGATTTCGCGCTTGCCGGCGGGGGTGTCTGACTCGGTGATGAAGTCCATCACCTGCTGCCGGGTGGGGAACCCGGCGGGACGGACTTTCGCGCGGGCCGGGGCCGCCTTCTTCTGCTTCTGGGTCGATGCCATGGCTCCGCTATAGGGGGCAGGCCGCATGGGCGCCAGTGGCATGGCGGGATGGGACGGGCGGATCGTTGGAAAGGGCATGACGATATTGCTTCTCCCCCTGTTGCTCGCTGCCGCACCTGATGCCCCGATCGCGCCGATCGATAAGGCCAATGCCGAACATTATGTCTGGGGCGGCAGCAATGATGGCTGGCATCTGGTGAAGCGCGACGAGATGTCGGTGATCCAGGAACGGATCGTGCCGGGCGGGGCGGAAGTGCGCCATTATCACCAGCGGGCGCGGCAATTCTTCTATGTCCTGTCGGGCGAACTGACGCTGGAGGCGGGCGGGGTGACCCATGTGCTCAAAGCGGGCCAGGGGCTGGAAGTGCCGCCGGGTGTGCCGCACCGGGCGCAGAACAGGAGCGCCGAGCCGGTCGATTTCCTGGTCAATTCGACGCCCAAAAGCCATGGCGACCGGGTCGATGCGCCGGCGGAAAAATAGGAAATCCCCCGCTTAACTTCGCATATTTCCCGCACATTCTGATATTTTGGAACAATTGTTGGAAATCTTGTTGCGCGCAAGCCCGCTCGCTTTTCTGCGCCGTGCAGCGAGGACTATGCGGGCTATCAATCGGGCTGATACCAGTAGATATCATGGCCAATCTTGGAGAAGAGTGGGCCTGACGGCGGACCTTTCCGGCTATCGAGCGTGATGAAATAGCCCCAGCCGCCGTCAAAATAGGGCTTTGTCAGAATATCGACGCCATCGGGGGAAATCGTGACGCTCATGGGGTCGAGCTGCGCAATGTGATGTGGCCAACGGCTTTGGGGCACGAATTGTTGGCTGGCGGGCGTTTGCGCAGCCAGGGCTTTGGCTTCCCGTTCGATCGCCTGCAGGGTGGCAGTGTCTTGAACAGGCTGCCGGCACCCGGTGAGCGAGGCAAGGATGACCATGATGGCGAGGCCGCCAATAGGAATTGCTTGCATATACTCCCCCGATGCACAGCGCTGCCGCTTATGAAGTGGGTCTAGCTGATCGCCTCACTGTAGGACAGGCTTGCGTCACTGCATGGCTGGGATAGAGGGGCGGGATGCAGCTTCTTATCGATGGTGAGCTGGTCGATGGCGCGTGCGCGATCGACCTTGTCAATCCGGCGGACGGGCAGGTCTTTGCCGCCGCGCCCTGTGCCGATGCGGCGCAGGTGGAGCGGGCGGTGGCGGCCGGGCAGCGGGCCTTTGCCGGCTGGCGCGCGCTGGACTTTGCTGCGCGTGGCGCGCGGATTGCGGCGCTGGCCGATGCGCTGGAGGGGCGGGCCGCGGAGTTCGCCGCGTGTCTGACGCAGGAACAGGGCAAGCCGCTGGCCGAGGCGCGGGGCGAGATAGAGGGGGCGGTGGCGGCGCTGCGCTATCATGCCGGGCTGCGGCTGGAGCCGGTGGTGCTGAAGGACAGCGCGACCGAGCGCGTGGTCGAGCAGCGCCATCCGCTGGGCGTGGTCGCGGCGATCGTGCCGTGGAATTATCCGCTGCTGCTGCTGGCGCTCAAGCTCGCGCCGGCGCTGATCGCGGGCAATGTCGTGATCGCCAAGCCGGCGCCGACGACGCCGCTGACGACATTGATGCTGGGCGCGCTGGCGGCCGACATCTTCCCCGCGGGGGTGGTGCAGATGCTGGGCGATGCCGGCGATGTCGGGCCGATGCTGACCGCGCATCGGGGAATCGCCCATGTCAGCTTCACCGGATCGACAGCGACCGGGCGGCGGGTGATGGCGGCGGCGGCCGACACGGTGAAGCGCTTCACGCTGGAACTGGGCGGCAATGATCCGGCAATCCTGCTGGACGATGCCGATGTCGCGGCGGTGGCGCCGATCCTGTTCGACGGGGCGATGGGCAATGCCGGGCAGGTCTGCCTGGGCGTCAAGCGCATCTATGCGCCGCGCGCGCTGATGCCGGCGTTGGGCGCGGCGCTGGTCGAATGTGCGGAGCGGGCGGTGGTCGGCGACGGTCGGGCGGCCGGCACGACGATCGGCCCGGTGCAGAATGCGGCGCAATATGCGCGGCTGGTCGATCTGCTGGCGGAGGCGCGGGCGCAGGGGCGGGTGCTGCATGGCGGCGCTCCCGTGGAAGGAGGCGGCTATTATATTGCGCCGACGATCGTCACCGACCTGCCCGACGAGGCACGGCTGGTGCAGGAGGAACAGTTCGGGCCGATCATCCCGCTGCTGGCCTATGATGACGAGGCGGAACTGGTCCGCCGGGTGAATGACGGCCCCTATGGGCTGGGCGCGTCGGTGTGGACCGCCGATGCAGCGCGCGGGCAGGCGATGGCGGCGCGGATCGACAGCGGGCTGGTCTGGGTCAACCGATTGTTCGACCTGCCCTTCGACGTGCCGATCGGCGGCGCCAAGCAATCGGGCATCGGCCGGCACCAGGGGCTGGCCGGGGTGGAGGAGTTCACCCAGATCCGCATCGTCAACGCGGCGCTGGGCTGAGCGGAGGAGCGTGGTGATGACCGAGATATTGCTCTTTTCCTATGGCACGCTGCGGCTGGCGGAGGTGCAGATGGCGCTGTTCGGCCGGCTGGTGCAAGGGGAGCCGGATGCGATGCCGGGCTATCGCCAGCGTCTGATCGAGATCAGCGACCCGGACGTGATCGCCAAGAGCGGCACGTGCTGGCACCCGATGGTCGAGCCGAGCGACGATCCCGAGGATGCGGTGGAAGGGACCCTGTTTCGCCTGACCGAGGCGGATGTCGCGAGCGCCGACGCCTATGAGGTCGACTATGTCCGGCGCGAAGTGCTGCTGCGGTCGGGACGGCGGGCCTTCGTCTATGGAGGCAAGGGGGCTTAACCGGGCCAGTTCGGATGAGTGGCGGACTGTCGACTTCGATCGACGCTCCTGCGCCCGAGAGCGGCCTGCTAAATAAGCGCTTCGGAGAGAACTTTAAATTTAACCTTGGGAACGCGAAAACAAAAAGGATCGTTCGTCGCTCCTAACTCGCTGAGTAAATGGCCTGGCATGAATTCGCTCACCGAAAGTGGCACGATTGAAGATATGTCTATCGGCAGGTCGATTTCGGAGATCGCGATTTTATTTATTACAGAAACAGATGCGATTGCGACCTCCTGAAGGCAAAGTGATTGCAGCGCATCCGCATATCCTGCGAAGAACGGTTCGAAGGCTGTCGGTAACGAAAATTGCTCGACGTCCTCTGTTTGCATCTCCCATGAGGGGGTGCTTCCTTGGCCATTAACTTGGGTGATCCAGGACCTGCCGCGACGCTGATGGTTAAAGTCCATGGCTCGATGTGCGTGCATCACATCGCTGAAAATGCGGGTTCCTATCGCGTAGAGATCGCTATCGAAAATATTGGCAAGGAAGAGCACGGTCGGCTTCGCTGGTTTCTTGCCAGCGACTGACTGCACATAAAGCCGCCAATTGCTTTGTAACGGTGAAGGAAAAAGGCGCCGGAGGGGGCCGGCGGCAGAAGGTCCGAAATGGCCATGGGCGTAAGTCAGGATGGTCAGGATCGTTTTGCCGTCAACATCAATCACTTTCACACCAGGTGGGATGAGATGATCCACAGCCGCCAAGGGGACATTCCAATTGGCATAGACAATGTTGCTTACATCGCTTTCAAGGGTCGGAAAGGGCAGTCGTGCCGATATCGTCCGGCGCACCTGTTTAGGAAGCTGCATATTCGCCAAACTATTTTGAAGCCACCCCAGGAAACCTTTGCGGGGCGAGACGAAATAAGCAGGTTCCATATTCGGCAGCCTAGAGCTTGGCGATAGCGGGTGCAACTGGCGCAAGCGACCGCTTTGAAGGAGCGATTGGCGCTGCTTAAAAGGCAAAAAGTCGAATGCTCGTTCGGAGCGGTCACAAGCATGTTCGTCTCTAGGTAGTGGACCAATGGAAGGGGATGCGGCTGTTGCCAGTGACGTTACCCTGGGCGTTGAAGCGGCGTTCCAGCGCCAGGCCGGTGCCGTCCGGGGCGATGGCGAGGATGCTGCTGCAACGTGTGCCATAGATGGGGTTGCGGATGAAGATGGGGGAGAGGGGCGGCTCAAGCGGGGCGTCGGACGGTGTGGCCGGGGCGATGCCGGTGGCGGGCAGGCTCTCGCGGCGCAGGGGGGCGAACAGGTCTTCGGGATCGGTCGCACCGGCGACCAGCCATTGCAGCATCGCATCCTTGAGCGCGAGCGTCTTGGGCCAGGGCTGGTCGAGCGGGCCGTTGGAGAGGCCGTAGAGGCCGGGCGCGAGCAGGCTGCACTGGGGTTCGGGCCGGTTGGTGAGGAAGACGAGCCGGTCACGGTCGGCGAGCAGCAGGTTGAACGGGTTGAAATCGTCGAGCGCTGCGGTCTGGGGATCGGCATAGGTGCCGCTGCCGGTCAGCAGGTCGGTCACCAGCGCGCCGCGTGAGGCGCGCTCGGGCAGGGGATCGCCGAAACCGCGCAAATTGGTGATGACGGCGGCCCGGCCATCCTCGTCCGCGCCAAGCCAGGTGCCGCCCGATTGCAGGTCGCGCCCGGCGATCAGCCCCGGCCGGTCGTCCCAGCGCGCCATCGCGGCGGCGGGGCGGGCATGATATTCGTCGCGATTGCCGATCAGGACGAGCTGCCAGCGCGGGTGCGCCCGCCAGGCCAGTGCCACGATACACATTTGCTGCCTCCATCCTGCAACACCGGCTTGATAAATCGCGCGGCCGCCGCCATATAGGGGGTGCCGGGTTCGCCCGGCTATGGTGATAAATCGTGTCGTATAATAGACGCAGCGGACCCGGGGGCAGTACCCGGCGGTTCCACCACATGTCCCGGAAGGCCTTTGGTCTGGCGGGGTGTCTGATGGGGCCGAACTAGGATCGACGTGTGTTCAAAGGCGATGCTTTTACCCGGCCCGTGTAAGCCGTTAAACTGTGCAAAACTCACAAGTGCCAACGATAACGAAGCACTCGCCATTGCAGCGTAATTGAGGGCCTCACGGCCTGACATTACTCTAAAATAGCGCGGTTGAACCCACCGGGCAACAGAAGGGAATTCAGCGGCCCCCGGAGGCGCCGGGCAACAGAAGCCTCCGGACCCAATCCGTCAGACGATGTTTTTTCAGGCCACGCCGCTTCCGGCGCATGGCCTTTTTGCGTCTCCATGATGCGATTCGAATCGGGCGAAATTTGCATGCCGCATTCGATTTCACTTTTATGACACTGATGTGAAAAACGCATAAGTCAATGAAATCATGTAAATATAAAATGAAATCCGCGCCCATGGCCGATCTTGTGTCGATGTCATCAAGATGAAATAATTCCGGCTATGTTGGAAAGTTTTTTTCGGAGAAAATCGATGTTCAAGGCGGCGGCAGTTGCGGGCTTTCTTCTGGCTTCGGCAGTGCCAGCCATGGCGTCGGCGGCGGATGATGTGATCGTCAGCGTCGTGCCGGATGCGGGTCTGGCCGCGTCGGCGCTGCTCGCCCATGATTTCGACAAGGCCGCCCGCAAGCTGCAGGCGGTCTGGCCCGACACCATCAACGATCCGGCGCGCCTGATCAACCTGGGCAATGCCTATGCGGGGATGGGGCGCACCAGCGATGCGCGTGAGGCCTATGCTGCGGTTGCGCGCGTGCCCGACATGACGCTGGTGCTGGCCGATGGCAGCGAGGAATCCTCGCGCTCGATCGCGCAGCGCGCTTCGGCCCGCCTGAATACGAGCTATGCGATGCGCTGAACGCCCTGTTTCAGTGGCTCGCGCAGGGGCGTCGTCCGGTGGACGGCGCCCCTTTCTGTTGCTGTGGCAGCTGGGCCACTGTCTTTAAACTGTAATTTTACCGACCCCGATATGTCATAAAAGGAAAATGAGGCTGTCATTTACCGCGCCTACCTGCCGCTTCCGAGGGCGACAGGGGGCGTTGTCCGATTCGCTTTTCCCCCTTGCGCTCCGCATCGCAACAAACCCGGCAGAAGCCGGAGCGGAGACGACATGGCCAAGATCAACCGTATCCATAATATCCTGATGGCGGGCTGCGCCTGCGCGGCGCTGGCCGCCTGCGGCGCGGACGACATCGCTTCGCCCGGCACCGGCGGCGACGTCATCATCAACCCGACGCCGACCCCCACGCCGACGCCGACCCCCACGCCGACCCCGGCTGCCGTTACCCCGGCTGCCGGCTGCCCGACGATCGCCGACCCCAAGGGTCTGACCGACGAAGGCACCATTTCCAGCTCGAACGGTGATGTCTGGCGCGTCTGCACGCTGCCCTCGATCATCGCCAAGAGCATCACCCTGCCCAAGATCGCCGGTCTGGTTTACCAGATGAAGGGCCGCGTCGACGTCGGTTGCGACAGCGGCTTCGCTGCGCCCACCACCTCGGCGCCGGTCACCAGCTCGACCGTGGGTTGCACCGCTGCCAATGGCTTCAGCCTGACCAGCGGTCAGCTGACCGCCGACACCAACGTCACCCTGACCATCGAGCCGGGCGTCATCGTCTATGGCGGCACCGGCACCAGCTGGCTGGCCGTCAACCGCGGCAACAAGATCAACGCCGTCGGCACTGCGACCTCGCCGATCATCTTCACCAGCCGCGACAATATCAACGGCAACGCCACCGAGACCTCGATGGGGCAGTGGGGCGGCGTCGTGCTGATGGGCCGTGCGCGCACCACCGACTGCAACAGCGGTTCGGTCGGCGCCGACACCTGCGAGCGTCAGACCGAAGGTTCGGCCGATCCGGCGACCTTTGGCGGTCGTGACGACGCCTATAATGCGGGCACCATGAAATATGTCCAGATCCGCTATTCGGGCTATGTTCTGGGCGCCAACACCGAATTGCAGGCGCTGACCGGCGAAAGCATCGGCAGCGGCACCACGCTGGACTATATCCAGAGCTTCAACAGCTCGGACGACGGCGCGGAATTCTTCGGCGGCACCGTGCGCATGAAGCATTATATCGCTACCGGCGCGGATGATGACAGCCTTGACGCCGACACCGGCATTCAGGGGCGCTTCCAATATGTGCTGATCGTGCAGCGTCCGGGTCAGGGCGACGCGCTGATGGAAATCGACAGCAACGGTCTGGAAAGCGATACCCCGCGCCAGAAGACGATCGTCGCCAACTTCACCGCGATCCAGTCGCAGGTCAGCAGCAACAACGAAGCCAATGACCAGGCATCGATCCTGAACCGCGGCAACAGCGACCTGTCGCTGGTGAACGGCATCGTCGTGTCGCCGAACAACGAGTGCGTCCGCCTGCATGGCACCGGCACCGCTTCGACCCGCGCCACGCTGACCGCCCGTTCGGTGCTGATGCAGTGCAACGCGACCAAGTATATCGGTTCGGGTAGCGGCGCGACCGCCTACACCGCCGCCGATGTCGCCGCCATCTTCAGCGGCAACAACAACAATGATGCCTACACGGCTTCGCTGAGCGCGGTGTTCATCAACGGTGCGGCCGAAACCGCCGCCACCGCGATCGACGCCAAGACGCTGGACAGCTTCTTCGACACGACGACCTATGTCGGCGCGGTCAAGGACGCCAACGACACCTGGTTCGCCGGCTGGACCTGCAATTCGGCCTACGCGCCGTTCGACAGCACCAGCACCGCGCGCCGCGCCTGCACCTCGATCCCGCTCTAAGACGGGACGGACCTGATGCGGGGCGGGATGCGGCCATGATCGGCCGCATCCCGCCCCGAAACGTGCAATGACCTTATCTAGGGGATATTCGATGGCGACGCCGCTCAAGTTCGCGGGCCTGCTGCTGCTTTCCACCGCGCTGGTCGCGCCGGCCGCGCTGGCACAGGAAGTGACCGCGCCCGCCGATGCCACCACGTCCGACCCGCAGGCGGCCGATCCTGCTGCCGCTGCCGGTCGTTCGACCGCCGAGGATCCGGAGGCGGCGCCCGACATTTCGGTCCCCGGTTCCGACATCATCGTCACCGGCCGCCGCAGTGCCAACGTCCAGAAGAATATTCCGGCGGTGGTTTCGGTCCTGTCTTCGGCCGATATCGCCCGGACGGGCGACGGCAATATTGCCGGCGCGCTGGGCCGCGTCACCGGCCTGTCGGTGGTCGGCAACGGCTATGTCTATGTCCGAGGCCTGGGCGATCGCTATTCGCTCGCGCTGCTGAACGGTTCGCCGCTGCCCAGCCCCGAGCCGCTCAAGCGCGTCGTGCCGCTGGACCTGTTCCCGACCAACATCGTTTCCTCCTCGATGGTGCAGAAGAGCTATTCGGCCAATTATCCCGGCGAGTTCGGCGGTGGCGTCATCAACCTGACGACCAATGCGGTGCCGGCGGAAAGCTTCCTGACGATCAGCGGCGGTATCGGTGCCAACACCGAAACCACCTATCAGATGGGCTATAGCTATTATGGCAGCAAGAGCGACTGGACCGGCTTCGACAATGGCAGCCGCGACATTCCGCCGGCGCTCGCGGCCTTCTTCGCCAGCGGCGAACGGATCAGCTCGGGCAATGTCGATACCACCGCGATCGCGGCGGAAATGGTGCGCTTCAGCAAGGGCACCGTCCAGCGCATCAAGGATATCGACCCCAATTATTCGGCGACCATTTCGGGCGGCACCTCGTTCGACCTGGGCGGTTCGACCCTGGGCCTGATCGCTACCGCCGGCTATAGCAACAAGTGGACGACGCGCGACCAGCGCCAGCAAAATTCGATCACGCCCGACCTGTCGGCGCTCAATTCGGATTTCCAGCGCGTCACGACCGACAATCGCATCGTCGTGAACGGCCTGCTGGGTCTGGGCCTTGAGTTTGGCGAGAACAAGATCCGCTGGACCAACCTCTATATCCGCGACACGCTCAAGCACACCCGCTTGGGCCTGGGCAACACCCAGACCCAGCCGACGTCGGACATCATGGAGCAGGATACCGCCTGGTATGAGCGCCAGCTGATCGACACGCAGGTGGTCGGCGAGTTCAAGCTGAGCCCGGCGTTCAGCCTGGACGTGCGCGGCGGCTTTGCCAATTCGCAGCGCGAAGCCCCCTATGAACTGTCGTTCGAATATATCCGCACCAATGCGGCGGCGGACCCCTATGGCAATCTGTTCGTCAACCGTCTGAACGGCAATACCGGCCAGACCGCGACGGTCAGCTTCTCCGACCTCAACGAGGATCTGTGGTCGGGCGGCGCGGACCTGACCTGGAAGCCGTCGGCCGACATGGCGCTGACCGCTGGCTATGCCTATGTCGACACCAACCGCACCAGCTCGCGCCGCGACTTCCAGTTCCGCGCGTCGAGCGACATGCCCGAGGGCGTGGGCGTGCTGCGCCCGGACCTGCTGCTGGCACCGGGCATCGTCAACTATTATGACATCAGCCTGATTGAGACCAACGAAGGCAATCCTGCCTTCCGCGCGACGCTCAAGAACCATGCCGGCTATGGCAAGCTGAACTGGCAGATACTGGACGACCTGTCGCTCGACGCGGGCGTGCGCTACGAAACCGCCAAGCTGACCGTGTCGCCGATGCAGGTGTTCAACACGCCGGGCGCCAGCACGGCTTCGACCCAGCTCGACAATGATTACTGGCTGCCCAGCGGCACGCTGACCTGGCAGATGCGCGACGACATGCAGGTGCGCCTGAACGCGTCGAAGACCATTGCCCGGCCGCAGTTCCGCGAGCTGATCTATCAGTTCTACTTCGACCCGGACACCAACCGTCGCTATCAGGGCAACCCCTATCTGCAGGACAGCAAGCTGTTCAACGCGGAAGCGCGCTATGAATGGTATTTTGCGCGGGATCAGCGCTTCTCGCTGTCGGGCTTCTTCAAGAAGATCGACAACCCGATCGAAACCTTCATCACGCTCAACGGCGACAATTTCGTCACCAGCTTCGCCAACGCGCCCAAGGCCGACCTCTATGGCGGCGAAGTCGAGCTGCAGAAATATTTCGACCTGTCGCGTCTGTCGGACGGCGAATTCTTCTCGACCCGCCGTCTGGTGACGATCGCCAACTATACCTACACCAAGTCGAAGCTGAAGGTGAAGGAAGGCGATACGACCGCCGTGTTCGGCGCGTCGTCGACGCTGGCGACCGACTATTTCCGCAACGGTTCGCCGCTGACGGGCCAGTCGGACCATCTGGTCAACTTCCAGTTCGGCCTGGAAGACCAGGACAAGCTGTCGCAGCAGACGCTGATCCTGTCCTATGCCAGCAAGCGCGTGACCAGCCGTGGCCTGGCCAACCAGGACCAGCCGGACGTCTATGAACATCCCGGCATCAACCTGGACTTCGTGGCGCGCCAGGGCGTCTATGTCGCGGGGCGCCAGTTCGACGCCAAGTTCGAGGTGCGCAATATCCTGGGCAACGACTATGAGGAAAGCCAGTCGAACGGCACCAACAAGGTCATCTACAACGCCTATAATTATGGCACGACCTTCAACTTCTCGCTGTCGACGACCTTCTGAGGGAGCGGCAGAGCCGAAACGGAAAGGGCGCCCGATCGGGCGCCCTTTTGCGTTGAGGGCATTGGTGGGCAACATGGTGTTGGGCTTTGACGGCTTCCGACCATTTGCAGACGCGAGCGTGATGGCGAATAAGATGCTGCTATGAGACGTAACGCATTAGGTTTCGTGGACAAAGGTTGACAGCAGGATCGGGCGTTGATTCAAGGCTGCCTTTTGGAGGTGGCGTTGGGCGAGCGTATTGGGCTGACGGAGGACGAGTGGGGGATCATCGGCACATTACTGCCATCTGAGCGTGGTCGTGGCTGTCGTCCAGCACAGGACAACCGGCTGTATTTCGAAGGCATGATGTGGATCGCCCGCACAGGTTCGCAATGGCGCCACTTGCCGGATGAATATGGCAAGTGGAACAGCGTTTTCCGCCGCTACCGGCGCTGGGTTACGACCGGGGTGTTCGAGGCGATGCTCGAGACACTGGGCGAAATGGTGGCTCGTGATGCCACTGCGGACATGATCGACAGCACCGTGGTCCGAGCACATCATTGTGCCGTCGGCATAAAAAAGGGACTCAGGAAACCGAGGCGCTTGGCCGATCGCGAGGCGGATTCAGCACAAAGCTCCACGCCCGCTGCGATGCCAAAGGCCGACCGCTCGGCTTTGTCCTGACGCCGGGCCAGAGCCACGATATCCAAGGCTTTGGCCCGCTGTTCCGTTTGATTGCTCATAAGATCGAGGCATTGTTGGCGGACAAGGGCTACGATGCAGATGCCATCCGCGAGGAATTGGCCAATGCTGACGTTGAGGCTGTCATTCCCGCCAAAAGCAATCGGCGCGATCCAATCCCACACGATCGCGAAAAATACCGTTGGCGCAATCTTGTCGAACGCCTCTTCAACAAACTCAAGAACTGGCGGCGTATCGCAACTCGATACGACAAAACCAAAGAGTCCTACCTCGGCTTCGTCAATCTCGTCTCAGCCCTGCAATGGATACCCTTTGTCCACGAAACCTAATTCTCGCCCTTGCCGCAATACCCCTTTGTGGTTGCGAGCCGCTGCGAGGTGTCGTGTCCGAGAGAGATCTTCACACGCCCGCCGATATTGGATGCGTGGATAAGACGCTCCGAAAGGCCTTTGGCAAGATCGAGCGGTGGGATTACGTTGATGATGGCAGCACCTTTCCGAAGGGCACCAATGTAGCGCAGTTCGCCTATTACAAAACCGAGGACAGCGCGGGCCGGGCGACTTTGGATATCGGACGAGTGAATGATAAAACGCGTGTAACTCACTCGTTCACTGGCATTGGGGCCGAACTCCCACAGCAGTCTTTTCCCCCTGCCATACGCGCAATGGAGAAGGCAGGCCGCGTTTTGAAGGCGGATTGCAATCTCGATCTATCTGGCATGGAATTGAAGGCTGTAGGGCAGAGTGTCGAAGCCTTGAACTGAAAGCCGCCATTCCGCTCTCCACCCTTTTCGTCCATTCGACGGGCACCCGATTTTCCTTGCCGCCTAGTCCCCCAACTGCCTGGCGACCAGCGGCGCGACCTTCGCGGTGATACGCTGCACGCCTTGTGGGTTGGGGTGGATGCCGTCGGGCAACAGCAGGCTGCGCTGGCCGATCACGCCGTCGAGGAAGAAGGGGTAGAGTGGCACGCCATGTTTCTTCGCCAGATCGGGGTAGATGGGATTGAAGGCGGCGGCATAGTCCGGCCCCATATTGGGCGAGGCCATCATGCCGGTCAGCATCGCGGGAATGCCGCGCTTGGCGAGTTCGGTGAGGATCGCGTCGATATTGGTCCGGGTCGCCTGCGGGCTGAGGCCGCGCAGCATGTCGTTGCCGCCCAGGCCCACGAGGACCAGGTCGGGCTTGCGCGGCAGGCCGTCGAGACCGAAGGCGAGGCGGGCGAGGCCATCGGCGCTGGTGTCGCCCGACACGCCGGCATTGACGACGCGGGCCTTGATCCCCTGTTTTGACAGGGCTTGTTCAAGTGTGGGTGCAAAGCCCTGATCCTGCTGAAGATTATAACCGGCATAGAGGCTGTCGCCGAATACGACGACCAGCTTGCCATCGGCGATTGGCTGTGTCGCCTTCGCTGTCATGTTCGCGGCGCCATTGTCGGCGGGGGCTAGCGCCTGCTCCTTCGTTGGGGAACAGGCGGCGAGCAGTTGGACAAGCAGCAGCGAGAACCCATATAGCCGGAAACCGTTCGCCAAGGAGCCTTCCTTCTTCATGCATGCGACCATCGACGCCCCCCATATCGCGATCCAGGCGCGCAATGTCACCCTCTCGCTCGGCAACACGCAGATATTGAAGGGCATCGACCTGGATATTCGTCGCGGCGAGAGCCTGGCGATCTTGGGCGCGTCGGGATCGGGCAAGTCGTCGCTGATGGCGATCCTGTCGGGGCTGGAGCAGGCGAGCGGCGGCACGGTCAGCGTGGCCGGCGTCAATTATCGCGCGCTCGACGAGGATGGGCTGGCGCGGGCGCGGCGCGGGCGGATCGGCATCATCCTGCAATCCTTCCATCTGTTGCCGACGATGACGGCGCTGGAAAATGTCGCCGTGCCGCTGGAACTGGCGGGGCTGGCCGATCCGTTCGAGCGGGCGGCGCGGGAATTGAAGGCGGTGGGCCTGGGCCATCGCCTGTCCCATTATCCCGCCCAGCTATCGGGCGGCGAGCAACAGCGCGTGGCGATCGCGCGGGCCATGGCGCCCGATCCGGCGATATTGTTCGCGGACGAACCCACCGGCAATCTGGATCAGGCGACCGGCACGGCGATCATCGACCTGCTGTTCGCCCGGCAGCAGGCGAGCGGCGCGACCCTGCTGATCATCACCCATGATCCGGCGCTGGCGGCGCGGTGCGACCGGACCGTCGAGATGCGGGACGGGCAGCTGAGCGGCGAGGTTGCCGCGTGACGACATTGGGGTGGGGGGCAAGCTGGAGGATCGCGCGGCGCGACCTGCATGCCGGATTCCGCGGCTTGCGGCTGCTGTTCGTCTGCCTGTTCCTGGGCGTGATGACGCTGGCGGCGATCGGCAGCCTGACCAGCGCGATCACTGGAGAGATTTCCGCGCGGGGACAGATGATCCTGGGCGGCGATGTCGAGATCGCCATGACCCAGCGGGTGATGGACGCGCGCGACCAGCAGGCGATCGCGCGGCTGGGCCGGATGAGCGAGACGGTGCGGCTGCGCGCCATGGTCCACAAGGGCGGGGCGCGCGCGGCGGCGCCGCTGCTGACCGAGCTGAAAGGCGTGGACGATGCCTATCCGCTCTATGGCACGCTGGCGTTGCAGCATGGCCGCTATGCGCCGCTGGCGGCCGACCGCATCCTGATCAGCCCGGCCCTGGCGGAGCGGATGGCGATCGGCGTCGGTGACGCGCTGCGCTATGGCACGGCCGATTTCACCGTCGCTGCGATCATTGCCGACGAACCGGACCGGGTGGGCGAGGGCTTTACCCTGGGGCCGGTGGCGATCGTGTCGATGGATGGACTGCACCGCACCGGGCTGATCCAGCCGGGCAGCCTCTACCGCTCCAAATATCGGCTGCGCCTGCCAACCGGGGCGGATGCGCAGGCGCTGCGCGAGCGGTTGGAGAAGCGCTATGTCGAGCAGGGCTGGGAATTTAAGGACCGCGAGCGGGCTGCGCCGGGCACCAACCGCTTCATTGAGAATATGGGTCAGTTCCTGTCGCTGATCGGCCTGGCTGCGCTGGTGATCGCCGGGATCGGCGTCAGCAATGGCGTCGCATCCTATCTGGCGATCAAGCGCGGCGCGCTGGCGACCTTCAAGGTGCTGGGGGCGACATCGGCCGATATCCAGCGCATCTATCTGCTCCAGATCGGGGTGGTTGCGGGGCTGGCCATATTGGCCGGGCTGGTGGCGGGCGCGCTGTCGCCGCCCTTGCTGGTCTGGGTGGCGGGCGACATGCTGCCGGTGGCGCCGGGCTTCCACCTCTATCCGCTGCCGCTGGTGACGAGCGCGGCCTATGGCCTGCTGATCGCGCTGATCTTCACGCTGCCGCCGCTGGCTCGTGCGCGCACCGAGCCGGTGGCGGCGATCCTGCGCACCCTGGTCGACGGGCGGCAGCGGATCGACCGGCGCACGCTGGCGCTGGTCGGCGGGGCGATCGCGCTGCTGGTCGCGGTCGTGCTGCTGACGGCGCGCACGCCGATGTTCGCCGCGGCGATGCTGGGTGCCATCATACAGACCCTGTTGCTGCTGCTGGCGATGGGGCAGGGGATAAGGTGGCTGGCGCGGCGCATGCCCCATGCGCGGCGACCGTTGCTGCGGCTGGCGCTTGCCAACCTCCATCGGCCCGGCGCGCAGACGGCGGCGCTGACCGTGGCATTGGGGCTGGCGCTGACCCTGTTTGTCACGCTGGCGGCGATCCAGACCAGCATCCAGGCGGAGATCGGCCGGACCGTGCCGAAACAGGCGCCGAACCTGTTCATACTCGACATGCCGGCCGGGGCGGAGGCGCAGTTTCGTGCGCTGATAGCGAAGCGGGTGCCAGCGGCGAAGCTGAATGTCGTGCCGATCCTGCGCGGCACGGTGACCGGCTATTCGGGCAAGCGCGTCGCCGACCTGAAGGAGAAGCCGGAAGGGGCGTGGATCCTGCGCGGCGAGCGCGGCGTCACCTATAGCGCGAGCCTGCCGGAGGGGAGCGAGATCGTCGAGGGGCGCTGGTGGCCGCGCGATTATGTCGGGCCGCCGCTGGTGTCGCTGGATGCCGACCAGGCCAAGGCGCTGGACATCTGGGTCGGCGATCGCATCACCGTATCGATCCTGGGCCGGGAGATCGAGGCGCGGGTCGCGTCGCTGCGCAAGATCAACTGGGACACGATGGGCTTCAACTATGTGATGGTCTTTTCGCCCAGCACGCTGGCGTCGGCGCCGCACAGCCTGACCGCGACGATCAGCCTGCCCGACAACCGCCAGGAGCAGGCGGTGACGAGCGCGCTGCTGGCGAGCTTTCCCGGTGCGTCGGTGATCGAGGTGGGACAGGTGATCAGCCAGGTGTCCGGCCTGCTGGATCAGATGTCGGGCGCGATCCTGGCGGCGGCGTCGGTGACGGTGCTGGCGGGGGTCGCGGTGCTGATCGGGGCGATCGCGGCGGGGCGGCAGAGCCGCAGCTATGACAGTGTCGTGCTGAAGCTGCTGGGCGCCACGCGCGGCCAGATATTGGGGACGCAGGCGCTGGAATATGGCGTGCTGGCCGGGTTGCTGGCGCTGGTGGCGCTGCTGCTGGGCGGGGCCGCCGCCTGGTATGTGGTGGTGCAGGTCTTCAGCTTTGGCTGGGCACCGGACTGGGGCGTGGTGCTGGCGACGCTGGCAGTCGGGGCCGTGTTGACCCTGGGGATCGGCCTGGCCGGATCGATCCCGCTGATGTCGGTACGGCCCGCGCGGGCGCTGCGCCAGCTATAGGCGAAGATGTCCTGGCGTTATTGCGGGGGCATCTTCATATAGAGCGGCAGGGTGAGGCTGAGGAAGAAGGCCTCGCCCTTCAGCCGATTGGTGGCGTCGAGTTCCTTGAACGCGCGCAGGCGGAAGGTCGCGGGCGAGCGACCCATCATGACGTTGAGTGCGGCCGTGCCGCCGACGCCGACCACCTCGCCACGGAAGGCGCCGAGCAGGGCGCCGCTGCTCTTGTCATCGCTGATCTGCTTTAGCCAATAGCCCTGGGCGCCGAGGGAGAATTTCTTCGACAGGGCCTTTTCCACCGATCCTTCGAGGTGGAACTCGTTGCCGCTATCATATTCCGTATAGTCATTCTTGCCATTGAAGGTGACGCCGGCCTTGCCTGTGAGATCCCAGCCGCTTTCATCGTCATGCAGGCTGAGCGCCAACGAGGTGTCGACTGCCCAGCGATGCAACGCCAGATTGGCCAACTGGTCCTCGCGATAATGGCCGACCGGGATATTGACCATGCTACTGGCCTGAATGTGGAGCTTGCCGGCCTTCCAGCCGAGCATGGTGTTGAACACGGGGTCGCCGACGACGAGCGCGGAATCATGGACGTTGAGGCTGCGCAGATTGCCGAACGGGCCGGTGACGACCGCATTGGCGTCGAGCATCGGCGCGCCGACCGGAAGGGTGACGCCCATGGACAATGTGCCGCCCAGGAAATTGGTGGAGGGGACGACCAGAGTGGTCAGGAAATCGGCGACGATTGTTGCGTCGAGGCCGGCGACGACATTGCCGCCGACGACGAATTCCTTGCTGGCGCTCGCGCTGCCATTGTAGATGTAGATGGTGTCGTCGAAATAGACGCCCTCCAGCGGCGGCATCACCGCAGTGGCGGGACCACCAGTGCCGGGAACATAGAGGCTGGCTGCGCCCTCGACCGCCTGGGCCGAGGTGCTGATGGCGGCGGCCAGTGGCAGGATGGCGCCCAGCAGGCAGGTCTTCATGTTACGCATCATTCGTCCCCATTGTCCCTGAAGGGCGGAAAGCCCGGCGCCATCATCCATCGACGCCTCGGGTGGGGCCATCGGGATAATCCCCGAGCCGATTGGGGAAAGCTTGCATCGCCGGAAACCCTGTACTTGGCGCTAAGATAACGAAAAGGCGTGATATTTGCGCTTTGCTCTCGCCAAGAGTGCCAGAGCATGGCAGATTTCGACCCGCTATCGATCGTCCCGGAGAGGGCGAGGGGGCGGATATGCGGTCGCTTTGTGCGTGGTCAGGGCAATATCGGCTGATGCGGGGGAAAACCCCCATTGTTTCGGGCCGCCATGCCGCAATGATAGATAGGCTCATCATGGGCGCCATCGGGAGTGGACAGGGGTAAGGGATGAGCAAGCCATTGACGCGGATATTGATTGCCGACGATCATCAGGCGTTGCGGCAGGGCGTTCGGACTTTCCTCGAAACCCAGGATCGCTGGCAGATCGTCGCCGAGGCGTCGGATGGGCATGACGCGCTGAAGGCGGCGCGCGAGACCCAGCCGGATATAGCGATCCTGGATTATTCCCTGCCGTTGATGAACGGGCTGGAACTGACCCGCGCGCTCAAGCAGGAATTTCCGCGGATCGAGATCTTGATCTATACCATGCACGATCGGGAGGATCTGCTGGTCGAGGTGCTGCGTGCCGGCGCGCGCGGCTATGTGCTCAAATCCGACAGCGACCAGCATCTCCAGTCGGCGGTCGAGGCGCTGTCGCTGCGCAAGCCCTATTTCTCGGCGGCGATCTCCGAAACCCTGCTTGACCATTATGTGAAGAGCAGCGTGGCCGGTAGCAATGTCGCGACGCTGACCCCGCGGGAGCGCGAGATCGTCCAACTGATCGCCGAGGGCAAGATCAACAAGCAGATCGCCCATCTGCTCGATATCAGCGTGAAGACGGTCGAGACCCATCGCGCGGCGGCAATGCACAAGCTGAAGCTGGGGACGACGGCTGAGTTGGTGCGCTACGCAGTGCGCAACAACATCGTAGAACCCTGATCTGCATGTGATCGGCGGGTGGGGCTGATCCCCCGCCGCCGATCAGGCACGATCAGTCACATAGACGGCGACGCGGGATGGTTGCGGTGACGAGCGTGCCCGTACCGGTACGACGCACCTCCAACTGGCCGGCAAGCGCGGTGACACGCTCCCGCATGCCTGACAGGCCGACACCGACAATGTCGCGACCCTTACCGTTGAGGATATGTTCGGGCACGCCCCGGCCATCATCCTCTATCTCCAGGATGAAGTCGGTCTGGGTCCGCCGCAGCCGGACCACGGCGTGGCTCGCGTCGGCATGTTTATAGACGTTGGCGAGCGCTTCCTGGGCCACGCGATAGAAGGCGATCTCCATGTCCGGGTTGCGCCTGATCGGCCCTGACAGGCAACGAAATTCGACCTGGAGACCCGACCGGCGGGCGAAGCCACGGCTGAAATGGGCCAGCGCGGCTTCAATCCCATCCTCGGCCAGTTCGGGCGGATGCAGCAGATAACTGAGCGTCCGCACCTGATCCTGGATCGCCTTGAGCGAGGTTTCCATCGCCTGGTAGGCGTCGCTGGCCTGGGCGCTCATGTCGGTGCTGCTTAGCGTCATCAGATTGAACTGGATCAGCGCCAACTGCTGGAAGGTTTCGTCGTGCAGTTCACGGGCGATCCGCTTGCGTTCCTCTTCCTCTGCCCGCAGCATCGAGAGGTGATAGCGGCGAGGATTGGCGGTTTCGCTTTCCGGGTCTTCGTCGTCCAGATGACTGAGGATGAAAAGATCCTCCACGCCCGGCAACCGCTCACCATGGACGACCATGCGGATATCCTGCCCGGCAAGCGGAAAGCTGATGGTCTGGCTAAAGGCCGTGTTGTGCTGGCAGAGCATCGCGACATGTTCGCTCACGCTGCGCGCATCCAGCGGCGGAGCGCCGAAACGTTCCTTCACCGCATAATAGCTCTGGCCTGAGACATTGTTGAGGTCGAGGCCGACCGCTCGCAAATAGGGCTCACAAGCGCGGTTGATGGCTAAAATCTGTGCGTGACGATCAATCACCACGATCTTGACCGGGATACTGTTGATCAGTCGCTGAAGGTCTGCCTGCGATGTCGTCTGGGACTGGCTTGGCGGGGCCAAATACATTTGCGCGGGCAACGTCGTGCTGCCATTTGGTCCGCCGAAAAAATCCGGATAATGGGCTGCCCCCGCTTGATGTGGTTCGAGCATGACGTCTCCCTCACCAGCTAAAAATGCGCTCAGCCATGCGACCGGGCTGAATGTATCGGCGCACAAGATCATCTGCGCGGCGGACACCACGCTGAAATCGACTAACTAACGAGCGACCCTGTTATCGGTAAGTATACGGGGGGTAATTCTATGTAGCAATGGTTGAGCTTGGACAGGTGTTGTGGTTTTACGTTGCCGTAAACCGTTCCATTGACTGTTCGTGAAATGACCGGATTTTGGCTGGAAAGCTATAGAAAATGGGTGTTTAGCAGCCGATATGGACTTAAGTACAACATTGTATACTTTGGAAAATTGTGAGTTTTGTGTATAATTTTGCGCCTAAGGAAATCTACGTAGGATAGGGCCCGGCAGGTGGATAAGGCGCCTGGTCATCCCCGAGTCGGGATTTTCTTAATCCAGGTTAACAATAATCTTTTGCGAGCGGGGAATTACCCGGAGAGGGGGCGATCATTTCGCTGGCGATTTTCCGCCGCTTTCCAGATCGATGCTGCCGCTGCCGTCGGGAAAACCCCGGCATTATTCCCCGCACTCCTAGGAAATGACCCCGATGCCCAAATCCGGGGCAAAGGCGCACAAGTTCCAAGGGCATGGTTGCCATGCCCGAATGGACGGCCGCTGGCCGCAGGGAGGAAGAAATGGCGCGTCAGAGCATCGGGCTTGCCAGCATCTGTGTCTTGATGATGGGGGCTGCCGCTGCGCCCGCAAAGGCGCAATCGCTTGACGACAAATATTGGGCGGAAGTGGGCGCCTATTGGCCGTCGGTCAGTTCCCATGTCCGGGTCGCACCCGCGTCCAATCCGGATGGCGGCACGAATATCGACCTGGAATCGGACCTCGATCTCGACAAGCACAAGGCGTTGCCACAGGTCGCGGCGGGGATAAAATTGGGCGGCAACTGGTCGGTGATGGGAGAATATTATTCGCTGAGCCGCAACGGTTCCAAGACGGTGGCGCGCGATATTGTCTTTGACGATGTCACCTATCCGGCCGGGGTGCGAGTGGAAAGCGGCTTCGATAGCGACGTCTATCGACTGACCTTCGGCTATGCCTTCGTGAACACGCCCGACACGCGGGTCGGTGCGGCGCTGGGTGTGCATGCGACCGATTTCACCCTGACGCTCAAGGGGGATGCCCGATTGGGGGAAACGCAGGTGAGCGGCACGCAACGTCGTCGCAAGGCGCTGGCGCCGCTGCCGACGGTGGGGCTGTTCGCGTCGCAACGGATCGCGACTGACCTGACGCTGAGCGCGCGGGCGGACTATCTGTCGCTCAAGATCAGCGATTATAAGGGGCGGCTGCTCAACACCGAAGCGGCCATGACCTGGCGTTTTGCCAAGAATGTCGGGATCGGCGCGATGTGGCGCTACGTCAATTACCGGGTCGACGTCGACAAGGATAATTGGGCCGGCCGGATGAAATATCGGTTCAGCGGGCCGGCAGTCTTCATGCAGGTCGGGTTCTGACAAGAAAGGGCGTCGTGCGGATCGGCGCGACGCCCTCTAACCTTGTCAGACCGCGCGGATCACGCAGCGGAAGCCGATATGACTGGTCGAGGAGTCAATCGCCTGGGCATGGCGCGCAGCCGGCCGATAGCGCTGGCAATAGCTGGGGGCGCAGAGGTGCGAGCCACCTTTCAGAACGCGGCGCGGGATCAGTATGTCCGGCTGTTGTGGATCAAAACTGGCTTCGCGTGCCTGGTTGAGCGGGTTGCGCGGGGCGCAGCAGGGGCGCGATGGATCGGCTTGATGTCGGGCGGCGTAGAAATCCTCGGTCCATTCCCAGACATTGCCGATCATGTCGAACAGACCATAACCATTGGCGGGAAAGCTGCCGACCGGCGAGGTGCGTTCGTAGCCGTCGATCAGCAGATTTTCGAACGGGAAATTGCCCTGCCAGAAATTCGCCATCGCCTTGCCGTCGGGCATCAGTTCGTCGCCCCAGGCAAATTCCTGGCCATCGACGCCGCCACGCGCGGCAAATTCCCATTCGGCTTCGGTCGGCAGGGACTTGCCCGCCCAGGCGGCATAGGCAGCGGCATCGTCATAAGTGACATGGATCACCGGATGATCGTCGAGATCGTCGATCGAAGAGTCCGGACCTAGGGGATGGCTCCAGTCGGCATCGAAGACATAGCGCCACCACTGGCTCCAGTCATGCAGCCGCACGGGGCGATCAGTCGGCGTGAAGACCAGCGAGGCGGGGCGCAGCATCTCCGGCTGGGCGCCGGGATAGTCATCCGGATTGGGCGCCATCTCCGCCGTGGTGCGATGGCCAGTGGCTTCAACGAAGCGACGAAAGTCCCTATTGGTGACGGGGGTGGCGTCGATCCAGAAGGCGTCGACCTCGACCGGATGGGCTGGCGCTTCCTCGGGATAATGATGGTCGGATCCCATGACGAAGCGGCCGCCGGGGATATGGATCATGTTCTCCGGCGCGGTGGCCGCAGGGGAGAGGGGGGATGGCACGGTCAACCGAAACTCCTTGTCTGTCAGTCCTGTGATGCGCCTATACGGCACGCGTCGCAATGGCGCCGAACAGGGCGATCCCCGCAATGCACATGATCAGCGCCATCAACAGGACCGGCCTTTTAAGGCTGAACTGATCCATCTGCTTGAGGTCGGTTAACGTCATCCAATAGCCCAATGTGCCGAGCAGAATGGCAAGTGTGCCCATGCCAGCAAGAAATAGCCCGATATGCTGTGGGCTTTCAGAGTCCCCGTGGCCCGCTTTCTCTGTCGCGGTGTCGAGAAACTTGTAGATGGTGAAACCGAAGCTCAGCATCGATAGCGACGTGCGTATCCATGCCATCAGCGTCCGATCGGCGGCCATGATGGTGCGTGTCGTGCCAAGATCCGTGGGCAATTTAGGAGGGGCGTCCATCATCATTCACTCCGGCAGATGGAGGATTTTGTCGATATCCTAGGTTGTGTGGCGGAGGTTGGCGATCATGATAAACCCTAGGTCGGGTGAGTAACAACCCATTGTCGGATTGGATGGGCCAAAGCCACAAAGCGTTGGATAGCAGGATGTTGTGGTTGCATCGGCCGACAGGCATTGAAGACGGTATCGATCAGGGCAAATCCCGACTTGGCCGGCTCTGCCGGCGCATTAGCTTCATGATGGCGCAAATCGGCCGCGATCGCCGGCCAGTGAGATGATTGTCACCCATCCCCCGGGTGCGGTCATGCATCAGGCGGAAAGAAGGACTGCACTTTCCGCCTGATGCTCCATCGGACTCAGGTGTGGCTCGGAAAGAAATGCGCCCAAATCGGCAATTATCCCGATGGGCCACCCCGTCTGAACGGCGATAGTCGGCGGCAAGGGAGATGGCGTCCAATTCCAGCATCGCGCATCTCGCCGTGCGTCCGGTCCGGGCAGAAGGAGCTTGTCATGAGGTCTAGGATAAAATGTCTCTGTATGCCGCTGGCTTTGCTGGCCGCGTCCACAGCCCATGCGCAGACGACCGCGCCGGCTGCGGACGTGGTCGAGCCGGCGGCGCTGACGGCGATGGACAAGATGAGCGCCAAGCTGATCAGCTTGCCGGCGTTCGCGTTGAAAGCCGATGTCACGACCGAGCAGGTGCTCGATACGGGCCAGAAGCTGCAATATGGCGGCACGGTCGATATTCGCGCGCACCGGCCCGATGCGTTCAAGATTTCGGCGGTGTCCGACATCCAGCATCGCGATTATTATTTTGGCGGTGGCAAGTTCACGATTTTGGCGCCCCGGCTCAACTATTATGCCTCGGTACCGGCCACCGGGTCGATCGGTCAGGCGCTGGACAAGCTGAAGACCAGCTACGGCATCGAGCTGCCGCTGGCGGATTTGTTCACCTGGGGCACGGACCAGTCGCTACGGATGCGGATCAAGTCAGGCTATCTGATCCGGCCGGAAAAGATCGATAGCCGCACCTGCACCCACTATGCCTTCCGGCAGGAGCAGGTCGACTGGCAGATATGGATCGACGACAGCGATCAACTGCCCTGCAAGCTGGTCATCACAGACACGACCGATCCTTCGATGCCGCAATATGCAGCGGTCCTGCACTGGGATCTGCAGGCGCAACCGAGCGCGGCCGACCTGGCCTTTGCCCCGCCTGCTGACGCGCATCAGATCATGCTGGTCGATCTCGCCAAGGGAGACAAGAAATGAAGCGCCCGACCAACAGCCTGGCCGCGATCGCGTCGCTGGCGATCATGGCCCAGCCGGTCACGGCCGGCATGACGGCCCTTTCCGCCGGGGGATTCCTGCTGGTGGTAGCTGCTTCCGATAGTGCGGAAGCTGCGCCGCCACGCAAGCGTCCTGGCGGTGGTGGCGCGCGGCCCAGCCGGCCAGCAGGCGGCGGCGCACACCGCCCCTCGGGCGGCGGTGGCCGACCGGCCGTGCGCAACAATGGGCGAACCAATGTCAATCATGGCGGCAACCGGAACAATATCAGCAACAATAATGTCAATGTGAACGTCAATCATGGCGGCAACCATTATGATGGCGGTCATCATGGTCATCATGATCGGTGGGATGACGATTGGGACGATCACTGGCACCCTGTGGCGACGGCGGCGGCCGTCTCGCTGACGGCGGCGGCGATCGGATCGATCGTACGCAGCGTACCGCCAGATTGTTCGACCGTGATCGTCAACGGCATCAGCTATTCGCAGTGCGGCAATACCTGGTACCAGCCGCAATATGCAGGGTCGTCGGTGCAATATGTGGTGGTCAATCCGCCGCGCTGAGGCGCCGGTCGATCAAAGTAAAAAGCGGCCGTCCGAAAGGGCGGCCGCTTTTTTGTGGGGCAGGTGCCGGACGGGCAAGGAGTGCCCGCTCAGCGGTATGATCAGAACTTGACCGAGGCGTTCACGAAGAAGGCGCGGCCATAGACGTCGTAGGTCGACGGATAGGTGTTCGACTGCTGCTGGTTGTCGCCCATGATCGGCGGCTTCTTGTTGAACATGTTATTCATGCCCAGCGACCAGCCGAAGGTTTCCGTTGCCTGCACCTGGAGGCCGAGGTCGAACAGGTTATAGGCCTTGATCTTCTCGACGGTATAGGTGGTCGTATCGTCGTCGTCGCGGACGCTCGACAGATAGCGATGGGTCAGGCCCAGGGTGATCGGCCCGCTGCTCCAGGTGATGCGGTTGTTGAGCCGCAGCTTGGAATAGGGATCGCCGCAATAGACGCCGAAGCGGCCGGCGCAGCTCTGGTTCAGTTCCGGGATCGCCGCGACCGGGTTCAGGTCATAGCGGATCAGGCGGGTGCCCGCGACGCGGAAGCTGAGCTTGCCGGTCTTGGCTCCGAACACGCCGAAGTTAAGCGGCAGGCTGTAATTCATCTCGAAGTCCACGCCCTCGGTCTTGAGACCGCCGGTGTTGGACAGGAGATTCTCCGCGCCTTCGATCGCGTAGCTGTTCTCGTTGCGCGGCAGCAGCGAGCAATAGCTGCTGTCATAGGGCGTCCAGCCGTTGGACTGATCGCCATAGCAGGCCTTGATGATGTTCGCGGTGCCCGGCGTCGAGATATAATTGTCGATCTTGATATGGTAATAATCGACCGTCAGGCTGAAGCGCGGCAGGAAGCTGGGCTGGAGCACGACGCCGGCGGTCCAGGTGTCCGACTTTTCCTCGCGCAGGTTCGGGTTGCCGCCGGTGATCGAATCGATCTGCGAGCTGCCACCGTTGATGTCGGTGCCGAGCGCGCTCGATGGCACGCCGGTCGCGACGCAACTGGCCGCCAGGCTGGCATTGGTGGTCGCGTCCTCGGTCGAGCAGGGATCGTTCGCAGTCGGGAAGTCCTGCGACTGGCCCGAATAGAGATCCGCGACGGTCGGCGCACGTACCGCCCGGCTATACTGGCCGCGGAAGGTGACGTCCTTGATCGGCGCGTAGATGAGGCCGGCCGAGAAGGTGCCGACATTCTTGGCTGCGGTCGAGTAATGCGAGAAGCGGTAGGCGCCGTTGAAGTCGAGCTTGTGGACCAGCGGCAGGTCGGCGAGCAGCGGCACGTCGATTTCGGCGAACAGCTCCTTCACATTATAGCCGCCCGACAGGCCTTCACCGGCGTTGAAGCCGACGACGTCGCCCGAGGACAGGGCATAGTCCGGATCATAGCTGCCATGTTCGGAGCGATATTCGGCGCCAAAGGCGATACCGGCCGGGCCGGCACCCAGATCGAACAGATTGCCGTTGGTGACGGCGAAGCTGGCGACCTGTTGGGTCACGGTGCTGACATTCTTGACCGGGATCGAGATGAAGGCTGCGGCTTCGCTGCTGATATTGCCTTCGCCGAAGATGTTCAGCGGGACGCAGCCATTGCTGGTGTCCGAACAGACCAGATTGCCGTCGCTGTCATAAGTGGTCTTGAGCGCCTGCTCCACGCGGCTGCGCGATACGTTGCCGGTCTGGGTTTCGACCTGCTTGGTGCGCGAATAGCTGTAATAGCCGTCATAGTTCCAGTCGCCGGCAATCTGGCCCTTGGCACCGATCAGGGTGCGATAGGCGGTGTTGTCGACGTTGGAGATGCGGGCGCCGACTTCGCTGAGGCGGCGATAGATGGCGGCGGTGGCATAGCCGTCGCCGTCGGTATCGGCGGCCGACAGCAGTGCCTGCGATTCCGGCGAGAGGAAGGAGGAGTCAACGTCGAGCGAGACCGAGCCGGTGAACGGCGTGGGCGCCAGGCGGTTCTTCACCCGGTTGTTGATGAACTGACCCTCGGCATAGACGGTCAGGTGATCGTTGACGTCATAATGGGTCTGGGCGCTCAGCAGGATGCGCTTCTGGGGCACCTGCAGATAATTGTCGGGCGCATAGTTGTAGGCGTCTGTGGACGAGTCATAGGCCGAATAGCTGCCGTCCTGATTGAACTTATACTGGGTGCCGGACAGGGCGAAGCGGGTGCCGGGGATCGAGCCCGAGCCGCCGGCGGCCAGGCCGCCATCGCCGTCATCGGTATAGGCCTGCTTGGTATAGCTGCGGGCCGACTGCTGCACGGCGTCGCGCTTTGTGTAATCGATGTAGAAGGTGGCGTTGCCGCGACCGTCGGCGAAATTGCCGCCCATCAGCAGGTTGGTGTTGAAAGTGCCGCCGTCGCCGGCCTGGTTGATGCGATAATTGGCGTTTGCTTCCACGCCGGAAAAGTCGCGCTTGGTCACGAAGTTGATGACGCCGGCGATCGCGTCCGAGCCGTAGACAGCGGACCGGCCGCCCGACACGACCTCGACATGGTCGATCAGGCCCGCCGGAACGGTGTTGAGATCGACGATCTGGTTGGAGTCATAGGAGACATAGCGACGACCATCGACCAGCACCAAGGTGCGGTTGGCGCCGAGGCCACGCAGGTCGGCCGTCGACACGCCGCCGCCCGGATTATTGGATGCCGCCGTCGTGCTGGGGATCAGCTGGGGCAGGTCGTTGATGATCGATTCGACATTGACCTTGCCGCTGAGCTTCAGTTCCTGCGCGCTGACGATCGCGATCGGCGATGCCTGCTGCAGGTCGGGGCGAGCGATACGCGAGCCGGTGACGACGATGGTGTCGCTGGTCGCGCCATCATCCGCCGCGCTGGTCTGCGCGAAGGCCGGGGTCGCCAGGCCGAGCAGGATGGTCGACGCCGAAAGGCGCCGCATGATGTGAGACGGCATGAAAATAATCTCCCTTGGGATATTCTATCCCGGTCCGCGCCCTGTTGGTTTGTCCTTGGGATGGCGCGAGCCGATGGAGAGATTTGTATGCGTGCGACGAAGTGCGTCAACGCGATTTGCCGTGTTTCACAAAGGTTTAACAAAGCTGTTGCCAATAAAAAACAGATATGACGATAGTTTTTATTATGTTGTGAAATGTTGCGTATGTTTCACCGAATTTCATGATTTATGAAATGTCGTAATTATATTTGATTTATGACGAAAAAATCCCCGCATATTTTCATATGCGAGGTGGTAAATCTGATTTTTATTGTGATCAGTTGACGGCGTTGCCAGCCGTGACGGGGTGGACGAAGATATAGCCTTCGTTGCGCACGGTGCGGATCGTCTGCCCCTTGAGGCCGCCAGCCGACAATTTGCGACGCAGACGGCACAGCTGGACGTCGATGGCGCGGTCATAATGATCGCTTGACGCGCCATAGACCTGATCGAGCAACTGGTGGCGGTTGAGTACCTGACGCGCATTGGCCACGAAGACGCGCAGCAACTGATATTCGCCCTCGGACAGCGAGATGGTGCCGCCGCTCGGATCGAACAACTGGCGCGTGGTAAGGTCGAATCGCCAGCCCTGGAAGGCGACCCAGCTATTGTCGCGCGGTGCCGTAGCCATGGTGCCGGCATCGGCCTGGCGGCGACGGGCACGCAGGGCGGCATTGGCGCGGGCGAGCAGTTCGCGCGCGTTGCAGGGCTTGGTCAGATAATCTTCCGCGCCCATTTCCAGGCCCAGGATGCGATCGATGTCGCTGCTGGCGCGGCTGTGGATGATGACCGGGATGCGCCGCTCGAACGCAAATTCGCGCAGCAAGCCGGCGGTATGCTGGCCCGGCATCATCGGTTCGGCGATCAACAGGTCATAATGACCCTCTTCCGAAAGGCGGCGCATGTCGGCGAGATTGGCGGCGGTGTCGACGTCGAAGCCATAGCGGCCGAAATAGTCCGACAGCGACGTCAGCAGTGCTGCGTCATCGTCGGCAAGGAGGATGTGGCTGTTCTGCATGATCGAGCATAGGACGGCGCCGGTCCGGCCATCCCGTCGCGTGATTTCGCGTCGCGGCATGTCTGTTGTTCCAGTCGGTCGGCAATGGCGGCCTCGCCATGCCGATAATAGTCGTTGAAATGGGCGATCGCGCCCTCGTCCAATATGTCGCGCATGCGCAGCGGGCGGCCGAAGCGGCCCGATGCATTGGCGCGGCGGAGCAGCTTGCGGCTGAGCCCATACCAGCCGGGCAGATGGAGCAGGCAGTCCTTGTCCGCGACGGCGCGTCGGGTGAAGAGCTTGGCGGCGCGAAAGGCCCAGAGCAGCAGCCGGCCGGGGGAGGGGTTGCGTGTGCTCCAGTCCAGCCGGTCGAGCGCGACATCCAGCCCGAAACGGGCGGCATAGGCGGCGGCGAAGCCGCGCGGATCGGCGCGAAAATCCTCATAGCGGAAGACATGGACATTGTCCGCGCCGAACAGCCGATCATAATGAGCGATCAGCCGGGCATAGTCGAAATGCTCGCGGCGGAAGCCGGGCGCCTCGTCACGCTCCGGCGCCACCGGGCCGAGCCGGTCTCGGCCGAATAGATAACGATGAATGCCGAATGTGCCGCCGCCCTTCACATATTGGAGATAGGCTGACGCGATGGCCGAGCAGGGATCACGCACGAAGATGACGATTTGCGCGCCGGGCAGCGTATCGCGGATGCGGCCGGCGACATCCTTGGAAAGATTGCCGGCCAGCCCGCCATTATGCAGCCCGCCGCTCAGATTTTCCTCGCACAGGATGATGTCGTCGCGGTCCTGGCCCAGTCTGTGGCGGGCCTGGTCAGGCTCGAAATGGAGCGCGCCGGCCTCCAGGAAGGCGGCCCGCGCAACGGCGCGGGGCAGGTAGCGACGATTGCGGACGGCGGGATAGAAAATATCCTGGAACCAGGTGGTTCCGGTCTTGTGATAGCCGATATGGATGATGGGGCCCCTGTAGATGCGCATCCTATCTTCCTTCGGTGAGTGCGGGCGTGCTGCGAGACGGGGCAGGGCGGCGGGTCGGCAGTTCGTGCAGCACGAGGTGACAATGCCGTTCCCACGACAGATTGTTCGCGGCCCAGATCCGCGCCTGATCGCCCAGCCGGCGGCAGAGGGCGGGATCGCGCGCCAGCAGCGCGAGCGCCGCGCGCATTGCGCTGGGGGAATTGCCGTCGACGACCAGGCCGGTGACGCCGTCGCGGACCAGTTCGGCCGGGCCGCCATCCGCGCCGACGATGCAGGCCAGCCCCTGTGCCATGGCGTCGGCGACGCTGAGGCCGAAGCCTTCGACCTCGGCGCCATCCTCCAGCGCGATTTGGGGGTGGAGGAAGATGTCGGCATCGCGATATTGCTCGGCCAGTTCCGCGTCGGCGACATAGCCGGCCAGCTGGACATGATCCTCCAGTTGGTGGCGGCGCACGGTCTGCTGGATACGGATGCCATCCACGCCGCGGCCGACGATGGTGTAGTGGAGTGAGGCCTCCTCGCGCAGGCAGGCGGCTGCGGCGTCGATCGCGGCCGGAATATTCTTGCGCGCGACCAAGCGACAGACAGTCAGCACTTGGGCCGGCGCGTTGCCATTATGGAAGGCGGTGGCGGGACGGTCGGCCGGCATGCGCACCCCGTTCCAGGCGACGATGGTGCGCGCGGCGAGATCGGGCAGGCGCTGCACCAGAATGTCACGGGTGACGGCACTGACCGCGACGATGCGCCGGGCGCGGCGCAGCACCAGCCGCAGCAGGGCGAAGGCGCTGCCGGCCGGGCGACCGACTTCCCGGCCATGGATCGTCACGATGAGGGGGCGGGGAAAGAGGAGGGCAGGCAGGGCCGCGCGCCAGGTGCAGGCATGGATCGCCTGTGGGCGCTCGCCGCGCAGCCAGGCGCCGGCCATGGCGCGGAACAGCCGGCCATAGACCCGCATGCGCGAGGTCGGGCCGACATCGATCAGTTCGATGCCGTCGCTGCTGACCCGGCGTGGGCCGGCCGAGGATTTGGCGAACAGGGTAACGCGCCAGCCCAGCGCGGCATAGGCGCGGGCGGTTTCGGCCACATAGGTCTGGACCCCGCCTTCATCGGGCGCATGGACGCGGGCGACGAGCCAGAGGCGACGATCGGCATCAGCCATGACGCACCGCCTCCCGCAGCGGATAGGGTGTCGGAACCGGCCTGGCTGCCGGCGTGCCGCGCGTCAGATAATCCGCGACCGCCCTGGCCGCGCGTGCCGAGGCCGGCGCGCCGCCGCTGGTGAAGGTATCGGATAGGCCGCGTCGCTGGGCGGCGTCATACATGCCATGGGCGGCCATGGCGGCGGCGACCTTGTCCGGGATGCGATCGGCGGATTCATGGACCGGGCCATAATGCCAATGGGCATAGTTGGGATCGTCGCGCCACTGCGCGCCATGGCCGTTGAGGAAGAGGCAGGGGCGCGGCGTGGCGATGAATTCATAGATCTGGCTCGACACGTCGCCGATATAGGCGGCGGCAAGCTGGACATAGCTCATGTCGACGCTCGCCCGGCTGCCCAGGTCGACATGGATATGCGGCCGGCCGGCAAATTCGGCCAGCATGCGCTCGGCCGCGGCGCGCTTGCGGCGATTGTCGAACAGGCGGACATGGGGCGCGACGATCAGGTTGAAGCGGTCATCGGCCGCGAACTGGCGCAGCACATCCATGCCCATCGCCTGCCAGGAGGAGAGGCGCGGCGAGAAATGCGGGTTGTAGAGGATGATCGGGCGATTGTCGGTGAAGGGGCTGGCCGGGCGCTGGCCCTGGGTCAGGTCGAACTTGCCATAGCCGGCAATGGCGTAATGATCCTCGCGGATCAGGCCCTGTGCCAGCATCCGGCGGCGCTGCTTCTCGCCCGCCAGCAGGACGAAGTCGAACAGGGCAATGCGCGGATCATAGCCGACCGCGCGGTCGCCCGCGCCATGACAGGTATGGATGAAGCGGCTGTCCGCCAGCCCGAAACGGCGCAGCAGCAGCGAGGTGCGTTCGGGCACGACGATCGCGTCATAGCGCGCGAGGCGGCGGCGCGCGGTGAGCAGGGTGGCGAGCTTGGGCGGGCTGGCATGGCCCGACAGGTGGGACAGGGTGCGCAGCCAGATATTGTCGAGATGGATGAAGTTCAGCCGGCCGCCGCCATGACGGGCTGCCAAGTCGCGGGCCAGCGCAATATGATCGGCCCCGGCCGCGATGATATCGACGCGAAAGCGCGGATCATGCGACAATTCCAGTGCCAGCGGCATGGCGTGCAGGAGATGATGGATCTGCGCGTTGAAGAAGAAGCAGATCGACTGCGTCGTCCTGCTTGTCTGGTCGGTCCGGGCCGGGAAATTGATCGGCTGTTGTATCACGCTGCACTCCGCGTCTGACGCTGGTCAGGCGGAGTGTCTGCGTGTGATTTTGCCCGGCGATTTCAGATTACGGCGATGTCTGTAACATTGTGCGCCGGGTTCGGCATTTCAATGTCAGTCTTGCCTGGCCGCGAACTTCCTTATTTTCGGACGACGGCTGCGTTGAGGAACGGATCATTGCCGATGAACATCGGCGTGCTGTCGAACAGCGAGATGCGCCATTCGCCGTCCGCATCCCGCCGGAATTCCATGCGGCAATCGGCGACGATGGTCGGGCCGACCAGGTTCAGGATCGGCGCTTTGCCCTCACCCGAATAATTGACCAGCATAAACTGCGCGTTGCCATGGTCGGCGGCCGGGAATTGAATGCGCATATTGGTGATGGTGTGCCGCTGGGTTCGGACGCCGTCCTTTTGTTGGGTGGCGACCCGCTCGTTGCGCGCGGTGTAAAAGGCGGTGATGGGGCGATGGCCCTGATGCAGCGTGCCGCCGACCAGATAATGGCAATCGTCGGTACAGAGCGGCGCGACATTCATGCCGCCGTTGAGGTCCAGATCATAGCCCCAGTCGATCACCAGTTGCTCGATCTCCAGCGCGGCAATGGCGGTTTCGGCGGTGAAGCGGGGCATTATCCTCATCCTTTCCTGTGGCATGCTGCTCTTTCCGACAGCTTGTGCGCATGGGGATGGACGCCCGCAAGCATAGAGGGCTCCGCCGTGGCGATGCTTGGCAGTGGCGCGGGGGCACCGGTCAGGGCTGAGGCGCGACCGCATCCATGATCGTGAGCTTCTCGCCGGTCGAGGCGCCGACACTGGAATCGGTGACGAGGATGGTGGTGCCCGGCTTCAACTGGCTGCGGATCTTGTCATAGAAGCCGCGCGGCAGGCGCACCCGGTTCAGCACGGCTTCGTCCACGACATTCTCGACATCATTTTCATGGCCCGGCAAGCCGACATAGAGCCAGTGGGTCTTGCCATCCTTGCCCGTGGTGAGGGTGATGACATGGGAGCCGGGATCGCCATCCTTGATCTCGGCGACACTGCGGCCGATTTCCGTGCCGTTGCGCAGCACGACGATCCGCTGTTCCTTCTTCGAGACGATGATGGTCAGCGGGCCGCTGGTCGCCAGTTCAGGCTGCCAGCGATATTCCTCGTCCTTGAGCGGGCGATATTCGACCTGCTCGCCTTTGTCGTTGATCGGCGACAACAGGCTCGCCTGGCTGGTGCGCATATGGGTGGCGGCATTGCCCTGAACCACCACGGTCGCGCCCAGGCTGGTGATGGCGAACAGTTCCTGCGAGAATTTATAGGGCAGGTGGATGCAGCCATGGCTTTCGGGATAGCCCGGCAGGCCGCCGGCATGGAGCGCGACCCCGTCCCAGGTCAGGCGCTGCTGATAGGGCATGGGCGCGTTATTATAGGTGCTGGACCGATGGTCCTTGTCCTTTTGCAATATGGTGAAGACGCCGGTCGGCGTTTCATGCCCTTCCTTGCCCGAGGAGATGGTGGCGACGGCAATGCGCACCCCGTTGCGATAGACGGTCGCGATCTGGCGCGAGAGATCGACATAGACGAGCAGCGGCCCGGTCGGCGACACCTGCGGCGCCCAGACCCATTGGCCCGGCTTCAGATTGTCGGCGCGGCGGGCAAATTCGGGCGGCGATGTGGCGCGATCGCCCTGGGCGAAGGCTGGATAGGGGAGCAACAGCAATGCGCAAAACAGGTGACCGTGGCGAACCATATTGCGGCAATTCATCTGCACGTCGTGTCCCCCTGACTATCGTTTGGCAGGGATATCTTCGATACCCGTGCAAATCCATAGGGGCCGACCCTGAGGCGTTGGCAGGACAGGATTGGAGGACCATGCGGCAAGCACTGCCGGCGTGAGCAGCTATGCTGCGCAGGCCCCACATGAAGATGGCGAATAAAAAAGGCGACGCCGGAGCGTCGCCCTTATCTGGTGCGTACTGACACTTGTTAGGGTCAGGACTCATAGGTCATAGCCAGAAGATGACGGTGGCAGCGAGGGCGATGGCGGCGAAGAAGGCGGTTGGGCATCGGTCGTAGCGTGTGGCGACGCGGCGCCAGTCCTTCAGACGTCCGAACATGATCTCGATGCGGTTGCGGCGACGGTAGCGGCGCTTGTCGTATTTGATGGGTTCATTGCGCGATTTTCGGCCCGGGATGCAGGGCTTTATGCCTTTCTCCTGCAGCGCGTCCCTGAACCAGTCGGCGTCATAGCCCCGGTCGCCGAGCAGCCATTGCGCCTTCGGCAACGGGACTGTCAGGATTTCCGTGTGCGGCCGGGCGGTTGATCATCAGGCCGCCATGGCTCTGATGAAACGTTCGCCGAAGATCACGGCAAATTGCGCCTTCGCCATGGTCCACTCACGTGGTGGCATCTTCCACTCTTTCTCCGACCGATTCAAGATCAGGTAGAGCAGCTTGGTGGCGGCCTCGTCGCTGGGGAAGTGTCCCCTGGCCCTGACAGCCCGCCTGAGCTTCGAGTTCAAAGCTTCGATGGCGTTCGTAGTGTAGATGATCCGGCGGACCTCGTCGGGGAACGCAAAAAACGGGATCACCTCGCCCCAGGCGCGCCGCCAGCTCTGGCCGATGGCGGGATAGCGCTGCCCCCAAGGGCCAGCCTCAAATGCTGTCAGCGCCTTTTCGGCGGCATCTGCGTCGGTGGCACGGTAAATCTCCTTGAGCGCGCTGGCGAGGTTCTTTCGGTCCTTCCAGGAGACGAAGTCCATCGAGTTGCGCAGCAGGTGAACGATGCAGGTCTGGACGATCGCATCGGGGAACACTGCGGTGATCGCATCGGGAAAGCCCTTCAGGCCGTCAACGACGGCCAGCAGGATGTCTTCAACGCCACGGTTGCGAAGCTCGTTCATCACCCGAAGCCAGAACTTGGCACCCTCATTCTGCTCGAGCCACAAGCCGAGCACCTCCTTTGCGCCGTCGGCGCGGACGCCCAGCGCAATGTGGATCGCCTTGTTGCGCACCATGCCCTCGTCGCGGATCTTGACCCGGATCGCGTCGAAGAAGACCAGCGGGTAAACCGGATCGAGCGGCCGCTGCTGCCAAGTGGCGACCTCATCGAGCACGGCGTCGGTCACCGTGCTAATCAAATCGGGTGAGACGTCGATGCCGTATAGATCGTGCAGGTGCCTGGTGATCTCGCGGGTGCTCATGCCGCGCGCGTACATCGACACGATCTTGTCGTCGAAGCCGGGAAAGCGGCGTTGATACTTGGCGATCAACTGCGGGTCGAAGCTCGACTGGCGATCGCGCGGCACGTCGATCGCCAACTTGCCGGTGTCGGTCATTACCGTCTTCCGACCGTAGCCGTTGCGCATGTTGCCGGCGCCGTCTTCGCCAGCGAGGTGGTGATCCATCTCCGCATTCAGGGCACGCTCTGTCAGCGCCTTCTTCAGCGAATCGAGCAGACCGCCCTGCTCGAAGGCGGCACTGGCAGCGCCGCCCGCCAAAAGCTGATCGAGAAGCTCATTCGGTATGGCAGGTTCTTTGCGTCGTGACATAGTGGGACTCCTTGTTGCCCATTATGCCCGGCCGCACACGGAAATCCTGACAGTCCCATCTTTTCGGCATTCCCTATGCCGGCTATTAGCCGCTTGTTGCAGGCAGGGTCAGCATTCAGTGTCCGAGGGGAGCTGCCGCTGATCTGAGATTCTCCAGAACATGGGTTACATCATCACGATACCTTTCGTTCCGGGTCGCCCATAGCCGCCGCAGGAGCGCTTCATCGACGAAGTCGTCGAGCTTCGCTGTTCGGAGGCCCGCGACGAAGTCCGATAGATCCTCCATCGGTGGGCAATCGCCCGCTTGACGTAGAACTGAAGCCAGTTGCTCAGGTGTTACGTCCACTGCGGTCACGCCGACGTCGTGGACAGCGACCTCGATGCCTGCGCTCATGAGAACGATCGACAGCACCGAATTTACAGCCGTACCGCGCCAGGTGATGACATGGGTGTCGCGCGCCGCTGGCAGGAGTGCGCGCCGATCAAGGCCGAGTTCGCGGAATGCAATCCGCCCCTGCAGAAGGAACTCCTTTCCGGTCGCGTCGAGATATGCCGGGACCTCGTGGTCGGACAGCACCTCCAACATCGTCGCAGTGACGCGGTCATGCAGCTGCTCGTTTGCGGGTCGGTCGAAACGGGGCAGCTTGCCGGATCGATGGGGAACGACGTCGAGCACCTTGGCGCGGTCGTCGACAGCTTCCACCCGCCACCTCCGCCCTGCGAAGCCGACCAGCGATCCTATTCCGAGGACATTGGTGAGCGGAACGGTTCCGAGTGTCCGACCGCTTGAAATCAGGCGCCATTCCTCGTCAGTTTTGAAGACCGCATAGAAGTCTCGCGCTTGGACCAATTCCTCTCCGGTCTTCCCAAGCATAAGGATGCCGTCTGGCGATTGCTCGAGAAGGTCGGAGCCTTGGGGGCCGGCTCCTCGCAGGAGGTCGGCGTAATCCGCAGGCGCGAAAGCTAGGTAACTGTCTTGGCCGAACAGGAGCTTGTGCGCAGCGGCTGCTCGGACCCCGCCCTGCGCTGCAATGAGTGACAGGGTCTGATGCAGTGCCACCGTAGCGAGCGAGGAGTCCTCAGTTGATGGCTCGACCCAGTTTGCCTGCAGGAGCCGGACGCAGGCGACAGCCCTCACCGTTTCCAGCCGCAGCTTGTCGAGAGGATCGGAATCCGGATCGAGATGATCCTCACGAACGTAAATCCGAAGCACCGCCGGGGTCCCGCGGCGACCGCTCCTGCCGAGACGCTGCTTCAGACCTGAAAGCGATCTGGGCGCGCCCACCTGCGCGACCGACTGGACACTGCCAAGATCTATTCCGAGCTCGAGCGTCGTCGTCGCGACGGCGGTGGTTGGCTGGTCGCCGGCTTTAAGGCGGGTCTCCAGCGTCTCGCGCAGGTCCTTTGAAAGACTGCCGTGATGGGGAAAGAACTCCTCTGGCACATTGTCGCGCTCCGACCGTTCGCGCAGACGGTCGGCAAGGGCCTCAACCGTGCGGCGTGATGCAGCGAATGCGAGATTGTTCGATCCGCGCAAGTTTGAGAAGATATGGTCGGCAATCTGGCTGAGCGCATCGCTCGCACCGTTATCCGCGATCTCGTCGATCGCGGTTCCCTCGGGTGGCTCCTCATAGCCGCGGATTTGCAGCCTAACGCCCGGACCAGTTTGCGGCGCGCGAAGCACATCGACGCTGAGCGGGATTGCCGCGTTCATCCAGCGGCAGGCGGCGTCGGCATCACCAAGCGTGGCGGAGAGCCCTACCCGTCGCGGACGTCCGGACGCTATCCTGTCGACGCGACGGAGGAGGGATGCCAGGTGCAGCCCGCGCGGTCCTTGCAGAAACGCATGGAGCTCGTCGACGACGATCCCATGCACGCCACGAAACAGTTTGGCGGCATCAGCGGGGCGACGTAGGAAAAGTGCCTCGATAGATTCAGGCGTGATCAGGGCTACGCCGGCCGGCGTTTTGAGCAGCCGCGTCTTCGGTCCCTGCGGCGCGTCACCATGCCAACGGGTAATCGGCAGGCCAAGACGTTCGCATAGTGGTTCCAGGCGCCGGAACTGGTCGTTGATGAGAGCCTTTAGGGGACTGATGTAGAGGAGCCGAAGGCCACCGCCTGTCATTTCTGCTGCTTCGGTGAGCAGCGGCAGGAACGCGGCCTCGGTCTTGCCCGACGCCGTGCCTGCCATGATGATCACGTCGCTGTCCGACCCCAGGATCGAACGGATCGCAGTGTCCTGTATCTCACGCAGGCCGGTCCATCCCTCGTCGCGAACCCAGCGGCGGATTTCAGGATGAAGCCGATCATAGGAAGGGACGTCAGATGCGGAGGTCGACAAGCTCGTCGTCCGCCTCTGGCTCTTCAGGCTCCTCCTTGTCAGGCGACACCGCGCCTATCAGTTCGTGCCACTGCGTGTCGGGGTTCTGCTCCAGGACAGATAGGAACTGGACGAACGCCTTGATCGTGTTGCGAGGCGTTCGGAAGTAGGCTTCTCCGATCCGCTTGTTGCAATGCTCCATGAATGCGGTCTTTGCCTCGTCAGGGACTAGAAAGGCCGACGCATCTCCGAGTGCGAAGACCGACCTGATGTTTCCCAGCAGCACGAGGAGATCCTCGGGCGAGAGGCTCTGCAGCCGTATAACAGGTCCGCTGAGGTCGATCCGCCCCTCGGTTGCGAAGCTGTTTTCCTCCAGACGCGACTGGAGCGCCTTGTAGCTGTAGAGGCCGCGCCGACTGTCGAGCAGGAATTCTGGCGTCCCCCCGAACACGAAGCCAAGACCCTCGACGTTACCCTGAAGCACGTCGTTGAGCATCCTCAAAAGCTGCTCGTAGTTCTGGTTGCGCGCCTGAGAGCTCTGCAGCTTGTAGAGGTTGACCATCTCGTCGAACACCACGAGGAGGCCGGAGTAGCCCGCAATGCGAACGAAAGCGGAAAGTAGCTTGAACGTGTCGTAGACGTCGGCATCGTCAATGATGCTGCGGACCGGGAGAGCCTGCCGCGCCTCGGTCTTCGTTGGGTATTCCGCCCTTAGCCAACGCAGTGCGGCCGCTTTGAGGCTGTCGTCGCCCTCCTCATGAGCGCGCCAGTATGTCTTGAGGACCGTGGAGAAGTCATGACCGCCTAGCATCTCCAATAAGGGAGCAAGGCGCCGGTCTATGATGCGCTCGACCGGTGAGCCGCCATCTTCGGCTTCCCTGACGCATTCGGTTACGAACCGCTCTACGATGCTGGGGAGTGCGCCGCCCTCCGGTTTCGTGCGCGTGGCCATGTTTCGGATGGCTTCGGCATAGAGGCCCCGTGCCTGGCCCCCAGTTGCGTGCAGCCTTCGGTCGGGAGCTAGATCGGCGTGAACAGTCACGCACTTCCGTTCAAGCGCGATCAAGCGAATGAGATTGAGGAAGAACGTCTTTCCCGCTCCATACTCACCGATGACGAAGCGCACTGCCGACCCTGCATCTGCGATGCGGTCAATGTCGCGGACAAGTGCGCCGACCTCCTGCGAGCGGCCCACCTGGATATGCTGAAGGCCTACTCGCGGAACGACGCCAGCCGATAGGGCCTGAATGATGAGATCCCGGTCCTTGCGTCGAATTGTGCTCAAGCGGCAACTCCCATTGGTTCAATTTGGTCAATTACTTCAGAGAAGACGCGCACGTCGTCGTCATCCTCGACTATAGGCTCGCCAAGAGTGTCGAAGCCCCATTCGTTGAGGGTTTCGATGGCTCCGTCCGGCATCAGGCGCAGCTCCGTCGCCAGCGCGTCGAAATCAGTCCTGGACATCGGTCCCGCCAGAATGCGAACGAGAAGGTCTGAATGAGGGACGTCGAGGCCTGCAAAGGCTGATGCGGTGACACTTGCTTTGGGTGGCGGAGCGGGGGCCGGCTCAGGCTCTTCCTCCACGAAGATGGCTGCGAGCATGGCCGATACCTGGGTCGTCTCGCCCCGGATCCTCTCGAGCCGTGCGGTGTCGATCGATACGCCGGACCGCTTAGGCTCAGCGGGCAGCGGCACTGTTCGTTCGTCGATGGCTGATACGACCTCCACCGGTCCGACATCCTCTCCACTACGATGCAGCGCCGAATAGAGCGCACTTGCGGGAAGTCCGAGGGCGACGTGGAGGGCCTCGAGAAATCTCACCTCGTCCGGCAGGACACGACCGTCCGCCAGCACCGCCTCGACCGCTGAGTCTGCAAGCGCCGCCCGGCTCTCCGGCGCGACGTCCGCCAGCTTCTTCAGCGCTGCGCGGACCTTTGGCGGATCCGCCGCAAGCGCGCTCCCGCAAGCGAGGAGCCGGGTGATCTCCTCGTCCTTAAGTTCGGGTGTCGAGCGGAGCCGGCGCTCGATGGCGTCCATCTCCGATGAAGCGACTGTTCCGTCGGATACTGCGGCCAGCATAGCAACCTCGACCATCCCGCGGGCAGAGGCGTAGGCACCACGGTCAGGGTCTACAGCCCCGCCGAGCCTCGCCGCGAACAGCGCGATGCGCCCGTCCGCCTTCAACGTGGCGGCTGGTCCGTATCGACGATCTGGCTCGAACCCAAGATCGAGTGCATCGAGGGCGAGGCCCATCTGTCGAACTAAGGAGGCAGGGAGCTTGTCGGCGCCTGGCTCCAGCTCCAAACCAAGCGCCCGAACCACGTCGGCGACCGTAGCAAGCCCACCGACCGTTGAAAGGCCGAGCGCGCTCCGACATTCAGCAAAGGACGGCCGTTCCCGACGTAACTCCAGCGGCAGTAGAAGGTCGCCACGCAGTTTTCCACGAGCCTCAGGATCGCGACCCAGCAGCCGACTGTAGGTGGACAGATCCTCCATGCAGCCATCCAGGATCGTTCGGAGTCCAGAGAGCGGGGCCTGCGTCCCAGAAATGTCAGGAAGATCCATTTCAATTGGCCGGAAGAACGTGTTGCTAGCCGCTTGATACTGGGACCGGATTTTCGCCTTAGGCCGTCGAACGCGAAGACCTTCCGGATTGCGGACCGCGAAGCGCACCCGCCATAGGTCGAGCAGCTCCTCGAAGCACCGCTGGCCTGGCGTGCGGAGGTAGACGTCAGGCAGCGAAAGCACCCATAGTAGACAGTCGTCTGCATCGAACGGCTCGTTTCGCTCGATGCGGTTGCCAAGCCGCACACGCAGAGTGAGCGGCAGCTCCATGTCGTAATTGTGGGGCGGCGCTTTCGTTATCGGTTCATCGCTGCCTTCACCGTAGAGGCAGGACAGGGCGAGCAGCTTCGACGCGTAGGACGTGAACGAGTAGTTCTCTCCATGTATCGCGAGGAGACGCCGGACTTCCCCGAAGATCGCAGGGGCCTCCTCCTTGGCGTCATCTACCAGGAGGCGCTGCTCGAGGCCGTAGAAGAATACAAAGACGTAGCCGATAGGGATAGTGCGATCCGTTCGACCACCTTCCAGCCAGTCGAGGTAGGTCCAGCGCGCACGCGGGTCGAGTCGGTCGTAGCTCTGCCAGTATGTGAGGGTGTCGCCCGAGCGATCACCTCGGGGATCGATCGGAAGCGTGGGATCGATCCGGCTTTTGTCACGGGCTGGGTCATGCCGGCCAGGAGTGCCATAGTAGACCATGTCGATGGTGACGTTCCGTGTTCCCACCACGACTGAAGTCGCCTTCTCGACCCAGCAGGCGGGGGCGCGTTGCCCCTTCGATGTGGAAGGAGCTGGCTGTGAAGGTCGAGGGGGAGCAACGGCAACCGTCGGAGCTACCGGCTTGGTCATTCGTCTGGCGTAGTCGGCTGCCTGCTCGAGCGTCGAGAACGAGTATCCACCGAACAGGTATCGGCCGTTGGCGCTCAGGCTGATGCCTGGTGGCGCACAGTCGAAATTCGTCGGCGGTGTGGGCGCTGCCGCTGGGGTGGGAGTGGTCACTCTGGCATGCGGAGTTGAGGTCGGTTCATCGGCCTCGGAAGCCGGGACGCCAGACATCATCTCGCCAAATCGGCGCGCGACTCTAGAGAGCCAACCTTCTGACTGGGCCATCACTCTTCCCCCCGTTGAAGCGATACTGTCCCAAAGTTATGCGGATTGCCAGAGCCTTACTACTTCCAAAAGCGGGCAAACTGATCTGAATCAGTCGATGTTAGGCATAGAATAATAGATTTGAATATAGCAGCATGAAGCGTCGAGCCGCCCGTGCGTGGGATTCGCGGTAGGAACTCGACCACAGGGGGAATGGACGAGATGGTTGTGTTCGGAATTCCGGTGATACCGGTGTTTGTGTTTTTGGTTCTCGTTGCTCTGGCGATCGCATTCTTCCGGTATTTCTTCATTCCCGCGAATCGGCTCGACGCCAACCTCAAGCTGATCATCGCAAACGTGGAGGTTGCGCGGGCAAAGGGCCTGAACGACCTCTCTAGGTGCTTCGAGCCAGACCGTGCGATCGCGGCCATCTTCAACGAGTATCGGGAGACGCTCCATGTCCAGAAGGACCTGGACGTCCAGACTGGCGAGATGGTTGAGCGCGCTATCCGCTCGACGGTGCCAGCAGAGATGTTCCTCTCGCCACATGCCGTAGTGGACAACCGCGTCCATGCTGAATTCTTCAAGCATCTCCCCGGCATTTTCACCGGCATCGGCATCATCGGGACCTTCACCGGTCTTCTAACCGGATTGAGCTCCTTCCTGTTGATTTCCACTGAGAAGTGACCCGGGTTTTCCATCGAGAAGTGACCCGTCTGCGGATTATGTTTCGGGTGTCATGGGTGGGTCAACCCGTGGTTTTCTCCTTTGGGTTCTGGCCTGCTTGGCAGAGCTGTTCTTGAAGCGGAAGCTGTCGTTGCCGGTCTCCAGGATGTGGCAGTGATGGGTAAGCCGATCGAGAAGCGCCGTGGTCATTTTGGCGTCGCCGAACACGGTGGCCCATTCGCTGAAGCTCAGGTTTGTGGTGATGATGACGCTGGTGCGCTCGTAGAGTTTGCTCAGCATATGGAAGAGCAGCGCGCCACCTGAAGCACTGAACGGCAGATATCCAAGCTCATCCAGGATAACGAGATCGGAGTGCAGGAGGCGATTGGCGATCTGACCGGCCTTGCCCTGTGCTTTTTCCTGCTCGAGCGCATTGACCAGTTCGACCGTCGAGAAGAAGCGGACGCGCTTTCGATGACGTTCGATGGCCTGGATGCCCAGCGCCGTTGCCACATGGCTCTTGCCGGTGCCAGGACCGCCGACCAGCACGATATTGTCGGCGATGTCGATGAAGTCGCAGCGATGCAACTGACGCACCAGAGCTTCATTGACCTCGCTACTGGTAAAGTCGAAGCCGGCCAGATCGCGATAGACAGGGAAGCGCGCGATCTTGAGCTGATAGGCCACAGATCGAACCTCCCGTTCTGCTGTCTCGGCTTTGAGCAACTGGGAGAGGATCGGGATGGCGGCTTCGAACGCTGGAGATCCCTGTTCCATAAGATCGGTGACGGCCTGTGCCATGCCATGCATCTTGAGGCTGCGGAGCATGACGACGATGGCGCCGCTGGCAGGGTCATGACGCATGACGCTTCTCCTTGCGCAGATCATCATAGCGTTCGACATTGGCCACCGGCTCGCTGACCAGTTTGAGCGCCTGGGGCGCCGTCACCGGCGGCGTGGAGATCGGTTTTCCGTCGACCAGCCTATAGAGCAGATTGAGGATATGGGTCTTGGTCGGAACGCCAGCTTCCAGCGCCATGGTGACCGCCGTCAGCACCAGTTGCTCATCATGATGAAGAACCAGCGCCAGTATTTCGACCATTTCCCTGTCGCCGCCGGGACTGCGCAACAGATGTCGCTGTAGACGCTGGAACGCATCGGGTAGCTCAAGGAAGGGCGCTCCGTTGCGCAGGGCGCCGGGTTTGCGCTGCACGACCGCCAGATAATGGCGCCAGTCATAAACCGTATGACCTGGACCGTCGTGAGAGCGGTTGATGATGCGCTGATGTGCGCAGATTGGCTGCCCCTCGGCGACGACCTGGAAGCGATCAGGATAGACGCGCAGGCTGACAGTGCGATTGGCGAAAGAGGCCGGTACGCTGTAGCGATTGCGCTCAAAGTGGATGAGGCAGGTCGGCGATACCCGTTTGCGATATTCCACAAAACCATCGAAGGGCCTGCCCGCAACCATCAGACACTCAGATTCATCGGCCCAGGCATTGGCAACCGATCCGGGTTCGAGCCCGTGAGGGATATCCTCCCATAACGCCTTGCAGCGCTCCTCCAGCCACAGGTTCAACTCATCAAGGCTCTCGGCCTGCGGCGTGGGTTGCCACAGACGGTGCCGCGCATCCTGGACATTCTTCTCGACCTGCCCCTTTTCCCATCCCGCAGCCGGGTTACAGAACTCAGCTTCGAACAGATAATGGCTGACCATCGTCAGGAAGCGTGCGTTGACGGTGCGTTCCTTGCCACGCCCGACCTTGTCGACGGCAGTGCGCATATTGTCATAGATACCCCGGCGCGGCACGCCGCCCAGCACGCGGAAGGCGTGATTATGGGCGTCGAACAGCATCTCATGGGTTTGCAGAAGGTAGGCACGCACGATGAATGCCCGGCTGTAACTGAGCTTGAAATGCGCGACCTGCAGCTTGGTCCGAACCCCGGCGATGATTGCCCAGTCCTCGCTCCAATCAAACTGAAAAGCTTCCCCCGGCGCGAACGATAGGGGCACGAATGTCCCACGCCCGCCAATCTGTTGCTGGCGCCGATAATCTTCGCGCCAGTCCCGCGCAAAAGCGGCAACCCGGTTGTAGGATCCTTCATAGCCCAGGCTCACCAGATCAGCGTGAAACTGCTTGATAGTGCGCTTCTGCTTGCGCGATCGGCCCATCTCGCGCCGCAGCCAGGCCGCCAGATGCTCAGCAAATGGGTCCAGTTTGCTTGGTCGATCGGGCACCTTGAACCGCGGATCGATCGTCTCGGACCGCAAATATTTGCGGATCGTGTTGCGTGATAGTCCGGTGCGCCGCGCTATCTCCCGGATCGGTAGATGATCGCGAAAATGCCAGCGCCGGATAACGCTCAATAACGCCATGTCCAACACTCCATATACCCTCGCTTGTCAAAGCCAGGGACGAGTTCAACATGGGTCAATTCTCAGTGGAAATTTACGCCCTACCCGGGTCACTTCTCAGTGGAAATCAACAATCAGGCCGCCTGAGCGCTCCCCTGTGGGAGTGTTTTAGCGCTTACAGTGGAACGGAGTGGAAGATCTCTTGTCCTCTCCTGTCCACGATACAGGAGAGATCATGAACTTGCGGCGCGCGGATGGCTAATTGAGCACTCCCGCGCGGAGCCGGCGCTTTACTGCCGGCTCTCTGTTTACGAGAACTGCCGACGGAGCGGCACGAGGATGTCTTCGATCAGGGGAGTGCGATCCAGTCGGAGCGCAGCCCGCCGGATGACCATGGAGATTGGTGCCCGATCTACCTGACCCATCCCCATCTGAAGGGAGCCGCCCATGGAAGTTTGCTGTGCGCGTGTCTTCCAGGTGCGGTATTCGCTCCCGGAAACGAACGCCGCGATCCCGAGGTGCGTTAGACGCTGAGTCGAATCGATGCGCTCGAGAGTCGCGGCTCCGTAGCGAAGTGCGGACTGGAGGCGTTCTCGCACGATCTCTTCAATGATCAGCATGCCTCCGAACCCGCTCATCTGGTCGTTCGTCTCGGTGTCCTCAAGCGAAAGGCGGAACGCGACCGCCCCCTGCTCGGTCAGTCGGATTGATTCGCCCTGTTCCTGCTGGATCAGGAGATCAGGGCCATCGAGAGCCACGACGCTTCCCTTGGTCCGATCGAGGAGGCGGCTATCGCCGAACAGCGCCTTCTGCTGCAGCTCCTCGCCGAGGTCGGGGTTCTCCATCTCGATTGGGCGCAGTATCTGTTGGAAGGGGCCGCCGACGATTACGAGTTCGAGCATTGTTGCCGAATGCTGGTTATGCCTTTCGACCGGTATCAGCGCCTTCGCTTTGGCGATCAGAGCCTCCTGATCGACCGGCCCGGTCGCGTTGGATAGAATGTAGTCGTGAAGTGACTGCGTGATGGCCTCATGCAGATCGGTCGCATCCCTGAAGCCACTACGGAAAAGACCGCCTTCCCACGCCTGCACCTCCTCAATGAAGGCGCTCTGTTCGGGCTGTGCCTCCACGCCCTGCTGGATGAATGCCAGAATGGGTTTCGTCCCGCGCGCTTCCCGATATTCCTGATGGGTGGCGGAGATCGCCGAGCCAGGGGGAACGAAACCGTAGTCCGGTCCGAGTATGAGGACGACGAGGTCGGCCGCCCGCACGCCCTGAAGGCAGGCAATCTGCGACGAGTTGGGCTGAGCTGGAAAGTCCTCAGCCATTATGACCTCGTTGCGCAAGGTCGTGATCGCTTTCCGTGCCGCATCACGGAGTGGTTCATAGCGAGTGATCAGTGAACTGACGAAGACCTTCACCTAACGCTCCAATCTGCCTTTGCGGCGTGTTCGTGAATTGCCTCTCGGTCGAACTGAGAGGCGCCCAGATCGATCCGGTCGACTAGGCCGCCATCAGTTCGAAAGGCGACCAGCTACGAGCGGACGAGGTTTCGAAGAAGACCACGTCCTGTTCCGAGAGACGGATGAACTGCTTCGGCTCGATCGCCACGCGCTCGCCGGCGCGCACCATCCATATGAGACTGTCTGCAGGGCAGTTCGCCCGTGCCAGAAGGGAGGCGGTGTCGATTACTTCGGCGTCGATGCCGAGAAGCTGACCATCGATGTCGACAATGTGGCGCAGTCCGATATCCGAGAAACCCATTTCTGATCTCCTTCTTCCGATAAATAGGAGATTCGCACGCGCGGGTGTCAGAAGCTGTCACCCCCATGTTCTCGAAGGAGACAAAGTGCATTTACGAGCGTCATCTCTTCGACCGTCCTGCACGGCGTCTCTAGGAGAAGTGGGCTGGCGAATACGACTGCCGAGGCCTGCGCGCGGGATACGGCGACATTGATGCGGTTCAGAGAGAAGAGGAAGTCGATGTCGCGCGGCAGTTCCTCACCACTCGAGGTTGTCATCGACACCAGGCACACCGGAGCCTCTTGGCCTTGGAAACGGTCGACAGTGCCCACACGTATTCCTGAGGGCAGTGCTGCGCGCAACGCGTTCACCTGGGCATTGTATGGGGCGACAACCAGAATGTCGCTATGTCCGACCACACGATCCGCGCCGTCGCGTCCGCGATAGGTCGAGCCCAGAACCATGGCGATGTGAGCGCTGATAGCGTCGATCTCCTCAGGGCAGACCTGCGATCGGCCACTGTGGACTACCATCCTGACGCCAGCTCCGACGAGCGAGGTGCCGTCGGCGCTGAAGAGCGCCTGGGTGTCAGCCGCGTCGTCGGGATGGAGCCGGTCCTCGTAAACCGCGGCGGATATGAAGCTGCAGATCGATGGATGCATGCGGCGGCTTACGGGCATGAATATGCCCCTGTCTTCGGGCACGACGCGATGCCCATCTATGAGATACTCGAGACAAGATTCCCCGCTGCGTCCGGGATGCGTCCCTTGTAGCGGCTGCGGCAGCTGCATCGGATCGCCCACAAGGACGAGATTGCGCGCCGCTCTGGACATCGCCATGATGTTCGCCAGTGAGACCTGCCCGGCCTCGTCCACGAACAGATAGTCGAATGACGGCGCATCGTAACGGGCGAAATGCCATGCCGTCGCTCCCATCACATCAGCAGTTCCGATCTCCGGCGAATCGTTCGACTGGACCAGTGTGATGCCGGGATGGGAGTCGTCGTCTCCATCGTCGTTTGCCTTCTGAACAACCCGGCACTCAATTCCCTCGTTTGCCGCCCGGTCAGCTATCGCCTCGAGTAGGTTGCCGATGGCCTTGTGACTGTTAGAAGAGACGGCAACGCGTTTGCCCACGCGGATGAGATCAACGATCGAAAGCGCGCTTACATAGGTCTTGCCGGTTCCAGGCGGCCCCTGGATCGCGAGAGTCGTCCCGTTCATGTCCGCGATCGCCGCGCTCGTTTGGGAGGAAAGGTCGCAATTGGGGTCGATGATCCCCGCTGTGCGGGAGCCGCTGCGAAAGACGGGTGGACTACGTGTCAGGAGCTGCTCGACTGCACTCGCGCGACCCGTGTCCTGGATTATGTGCTCGGTGACTGCAGCTACCGCATTGCGGAGCGTGGCATTCGCAATGGGCTTGCCTGGAATGAGGTCAAGGCGGTCGGGAAGCGGACCCTTTGCGGTCGAGCGGCGCAGAACCAGCGTTCCAGCGGTAGCGTCGAGTTCCCGGAGATCGATGTCCTCGGGCATCGCAGCGGGCTTGACGCACGGCTTCTTGCCGGCACGGAGCTTCGTCTCCTGCGCCGGGAAGCGGTATGTCCGCTCGAACGACTTGGCCGTCACTTTGACCGGGTCGCCAATGGCTTCGAGCCCCTGGATGCATTCGAGGTCGTCGAGGAGATCTTCGCTCTCCTGAGCGAGTCGATCGAAGATCGCCCACCAGGCAGGCTTGTCTTCGCGCTTGTGGAAGAAGTTTAGGTCGAGAACGAGATCGGCCACTTCGTCACCTAGCCGGGCTCGGACGGGGACCAATCGCGTCCGAAGCGCGTCGATCTCGGCGTCCTCCTCCGCGACGTTCGACAGCGCACCGGCTTCGGGCACCTCGCCCAACCTCGGCCACGGCATGTCGGCCGGTCGCACGTCCGCGACCAGCCAATCGCGTAGCAACTGCGTCGAAATGCAGTCGGTCCTGTTGTAGTCGTAGATTTTTTCTAGAAGCGCGTCGTCACCAGTCTCGCGCCAGTTCTCGTAGAACACCACGCTTGCACCGGCCGTGGCAACGTCCGCATCGCGCTTCGGCATGTAGAATGCCTCCAAGTCCTTGATTGAATAGCCCTTCTCCGAGGCGATCAGCGATCCCGATACGACCTTGAATAAGTCGACGAAGCGGCGTTCGCGTTGGAGCTGGTCCATCGCGGCCTCACCCACTCGATGGGCAGCCGTCAGGCGGCGAAGCGCCGCGATCTCGTAGTTCGCGTAATGGTAGATCCGTGCTTGGGGATGTGCACGAAGATGATCGACGAAGAATTCCAGCAGCTCCGCGACAGCTTGGCCTTCGGCCTCGCGATCGTGAGCCCAGAAGGCGCGAAACGTCCATTCGCCTTTATCGCGGAACCACACGCCGTGCAGATACTCTAGACCGCCCTCGTAGTAGGGGTCACCCTCTATGTCGTAGAACAGGTCCCTGTCGTCGGGCTGGGGCAGGAGACCGAAGCCTTTGCCCGGCTGAAAGTCGCGAAGTTCAAAACCGGGGGGACCACCAGCGCGGCGTTTCCGCTGTAGCTTCGCTTGCGTTGTCAGCCGCGACTGCACCTCAGGCGACAGCTTCGGAACCCTGCCTTCGACATCAGCGAGACCGTTGAGCGTCCCGATGCCGAACGCCTCGAGCTTGCCGCGCTGGGATTTGGTGATGCCGGCGACGAGCGACAGGCTGTCCGTATCTTCCCATTCGGAGCGGCAGTGATCCTTCCACCTGCAAAGGCCGCATCCGGAAACGGGGTCGGACCTGGTTTCGGGACGCTCGTGAAGGAACGTCTCGAAGACGTTTCGAGCATTCCGGGCATAAGAGGCTACGTCAGCCAGCCGGACGGAGAACCGCGAGCCATCACCAAGTTGGAGGTGTGCGGCTTCCGGGCGTAGTTCCTGGACATCCGTCAGCAGGTCGGAATAGAGGGACAGCTGAAGAACATGCTTCGGATCCGGTTTCCGCTTCAGCTTCGTGTCGACCACCTCGTAGGACCAGGGACCAATTGCCGACGGCCGGTCGATCCGCTCCAGAAAGTCGGTATAGCCTCCCCAAGCGCCGCCCAGTAGCGCTCCCTGGAATATCACGTCCGGTCCGTCACGCATCGCATCAATCGTGAGTTCGACCGAGCGCTCGAGTGGAATTCCGTCCTTGGGTATCTCGACGATCGAGCGGCCAGTCTCGCGCAGGCCCTCAAGGAACGCGAATTCGTGGGCGTCGCCCTGACGCTGGAGCAGAACCGCCTCATCACCATCTGCTGCGGGCGTGACGTCGCCTATTTCCATCAGTCTCAGATCGAGCGTCGTGGCGTGCCTGCACCCCTTGAACCGCATCAGGTCGGAGGCGGAAAGGCGGAGTTTTCCGTCGAGCATGCGCATTATAATTCCCCTTTGGACTCGGAATAGCATATATGGGTGACAAAATCTGTCGGGGTTATCGTCATGGCCTTTTCGAAAGCGCAGGAATTGCTGAGGCTGGCGATGCTGGCAACGGGACGCCGTGGCGTGACGCTGGAGGACATCCAGGAGGAGTTCTCATGTTCGGAAAGGACAGCGCAGCGTATGACCTTCGCGCTGCAGGCCGCCTTCCCCCAGACTGATTATGCGATCGGCGATGACCGAAGGGCGAGATGGAACATCCCTGCTCGTGCCATTGCGCCGCTCCTGACACCCTCGTCAGAGGAACTCGTCGCTTTAGCGGAGGCGATCGTCCAGCTGGACCACGCGGGCATGCCGAAAGAGGCCGCACATGCGCGTAGCCTGGAACGGAAAGTGAGGGCGCTAATACCGCCCGACAAGGGAACGAAGCTCGACGTGGACAAGGAGGCGATCCTGGAGGCGCTCGGCCACGCTGCCCGCCCTGGACCCCAGCCCGCCGCCGACAAGGACGTAGTCGAGGCGATCTACGAAGCGCTGAAGGGCCCGAACCTCCTTCGCATCAGCTATCGGAAGCGAGACGAAGACGAGCCAAGCGAGCGCATCGTCGCGCCCCACGGCCTCCTGCTTGGCGTGCGCCGGTATCTTGTTGCGCGGGATACCGGCAAGGGACGGGAAGCTAATCTGCGACACTATCGGGTCGAAGAGATCTACGAAGCGGAGATGCTCGCCGGATCTTTCGAGATCGATGCTGGCTTTAATCTGAAGCGGCATGCCGAGAAGGGCTTTGGTTCGTATGAGAGCGAACGGGAGTTCGGTGAGGTGGTCTGGCGCTTCACGCCGGATGCAGCCGCCCACGCCCGGCGCTTCGTCTTCCACCCCACGCAGTCCACGGAGGAGGGGGAGGATGGATCGCTTACCGTGAGCTTCATGGCATCAGGGTTTCTGGAGATGACGTGGCACCTCTACCAGTGGGGGGATGCCGTGGAAGTGTTGGCGCCGCCAAGGCTCCGCGAGATGGTCCATGAATACCGGCGCGTCTTTCCGGCTCTGCCCTAACGATGACGCCGACTATCGAATATCAAAGTAGGAAGAGCCTGCATGAGTTACCTTGACGACCTCATCGAAAATGGAACCGGCTTCCGGGTCCGTCGGAGTGAGGGTGGCGCGTCCTTCCGGCCCACGGGCGGGTCGGACGCAGAGATGGATGCGTTTCAAGCCGTCGCGAGGATCCTGCTTCGCAATGAGGGCGATGGATACCGCGTTGCTAACACCCACAAGACCAGCGACCGCGCGCAGAACCTTTACGACACCGTCATAGTGACCATCGACGAATAGCGAACTGCTCTTCCTGTCGCGCACAACGTGGATGGGTGACAGTTTCTGTCATCCACTTGTGAGACTCATTGCTTGACGGAAACGAAGGAGTGATTCGTGGGAACGCTCAAGATCATCCATAGCGCCGATTGGCAACTCGGGAAGCCGTTTGGCCGCTTCTCTCATGAGGTGCGCAACGCGCTGTCCGAAGCACGGCTCGATGCAATCGACGAACTTGGGAAGGCCGCGATGGCGGCCGGCGCAGCACATGTTGTGGTGGCGGGAGACGTGTTCGACAATGTAGAGCCTGGCGATCGTATCGTCATGCAGGCGCTGTCCCGAATGGAGCGTGCGCCGCTGACGTGGTGGCTCATGCCGGGTAATCATGACCACGCCCGTGCGGGCGGTCTTTGGAGTAGGATTCGCGCTCGCGCACCGTCATCGGTGCGGATCGTTGACACCGCTGAACCGGTCGAGATGGAGGAGGGTGCCTGGCTGCTTCCAGCGCCCCTCGAGCATCGCAAGACGACGAACGATCCGACCGCAGCGATGGTTGAAATGGCGACACCCCCTGGAGCGCTTCGGATCGGGCTGGCACACGGTTCTATCACGGAGTTCGGAGCGTCTGGCGAGAGTTCGAACCTAATCCCTCCCGATCGGGCGAAGTCTGCGGGGTTGGACTATCTCGCGCTCGGGGACTGGCACGGTTTCCTGACCGTTGGCGATAGGACTGCCTATAGTGGCACGCCGGAGATCGATAGGTTCGGGCGGGATGAACCCGGCGCGTGCATCTCCGTGGATCTGCGGTCCGAAGAACCTCCGCAGCTCCAAAGGATCGAGACTGGCCGTTACCGTTGGATCTCACGCCGATGGAATGTCGCGAACGAAGAGGAGCTTGAGAGGGAGATCGCTACGCTGAGGACGGAGGCGCGCCTTTCCGATGTGCTGTTGTCACTCGATCTGACGGGGGTGGCGAGCCTTTCCGACCGTGTCTCTATGTTGACCCTCTTGGAGAACCGACTGGCGCACGAGTTGCGCAACCTCGATCTGGATACTGATGAGCTAATTGCCCAGCCCACGTCGGACGACATCGCGAGGATCGAAGTTCAGGGGGCCCTTGCCGGTGCCACTGCTGCACTGCAATCCCAAGCGGATACCAACGGCCCGAATGCGCAGATTGCGGCGGCGGCTTTGGAGCGTCTCTATGTCGAAGCCCTTCGATTTGACGCGGAGGTGTCGAAATGATCATCAAAAGTCTAGAGGTTGCGAACTTCCGCAAGTTCCGCGATCCCCTTCGCGTCGAGGGCTTCACCGACGGTCTCAACGTCGTTGTCGAGCCCAACGAGACGGGTAAATCGACCTTGCTGGAAGCCCTCCGTGCTGCGTTTTTCGTTCGATACTCTGCCAAAACCGAACTGGTGCGGTCCTATGTTCCGATCGGTGACGACGTCGCGCCAAGAGTGTCGGTTGGCTTCCACATCGGAGAGGATGCCTGGACGCTCGAAAAGCAGTTTATGAAGTCGGCGTCCGTCCGCCTCTCCGGGGCCAGCGGCCGCAAGGAGAGCGATGCCGCTGAGGAGGCGCTGCAAGAGCTGCTGGGGTTCGAGCGGGGTAACAATAGGGGGACTGACCCGGAAACCCGCGGTCCGCTCGGCCTACTTTGGGTGGAGCAGGCCACTGCGCTGGCGGTCGAGAATCCGAACCGCATCGTGCGTGACACGGTCAGGGGCGTCCTTGAGGCCGAAGTGGGGGCGGTTACGGGAGGCCGTCGGTTCGATGCGATCCGGTCCAACGTTGAGACCGCATATTCCGCACTTAGAACTCCCTCAACCGGGAAGTCGAAGGGCGATCTGGCGGCTGCCGAAACACGGCTCGCCGACGCGATCGCAGCGCGCCAAGCTGCCGAAGCCGTGTTTCGCGACTATGAGGGCACGCTTGCCGACCTCGAAACTGCGAAGTCACGCTTGAAGATCTTGGAGCGCGATCTCGTCGATCCCGAGGCGGTCGAGCAGCGTCGCAAACTCGAGGACGATCTGAAGACCGCTGAAACGGCAGCGCTTCGACATTCGGCTGCCGAGGCGCAGCTCGGTCAGGCTGATGCTATCGTGACAACCGCTTCGGCGGCGATGCGGCGCCTTGACGCTGCTGATGGCCGGCTGAACTCTGCCAGAAAAGCCCTCGAGACGGCGAAAGGATCGCTGGAAGAGGCTCGCTCCAACGCCGAGAAGTTGAGCGAGGAGGAGAGGGCTCTGCGTCAGGCGCTCGATGATGCCAGACAGGAGACGGAAGAGCATGAGTTGGCACTGGCGGGTGCTCGTGATCGTGCCCGTATATTTGCCACGGCTGCTGGAGCACGCAGGGCGATCGATGCTCGGCGTGCGCTTGACGATCTCGAGGCTCGGGAGAGGGAGCTGAAGCAGGCATCGGCGGATCGGATCGATGCCGATGAGCTCGGGAAGGTTGCTGAATACGAGTTGGCCGCGATCCAGGCGCGGGCGCGGTTCGAAGCCGGCGCCGTCAAGGTCGAGGTGGAATTGAACGAAGGCTCTGCCCTTCGGATCGACGGTGAAACCGTGGAGGTAGCCAGCATCGAGGTCTTGAAGGCCACCCGGTTTGAACTGGGGACTGCTGGTAGCGTGACCGTTCGTCCCCCAGAGGGGGCAAGCCTTAGCATCGAAGCGGACTTGGCTGCAGCGGACGGAGAGCGTGACGCTGCCCTGAGGCGGCTTGGGATCAGATCGCATTCCGAGGGCATCACGCGAAACGAGCGTGCGGCAGCGGCCGAACGGGAACTCGTGGCTCTGCAAAAGCAGATCGCGTCTGCGTGCCCTGGTGACGCGTCGATCGCGCTGGCGCCTGGTGCTGATGCACTGAAGGCGTTCGTTGCGTCTCTGGGCGAGGATCTCATCGATGCGGTCGCGCCGGTGGACGACATCGCTGCCCTCGAAGGGGCGGTGACGGAGGCCAAGCTGTCTGAGGCGACCGCATCTGGCCGACGTGAGGATGCAAGGGAGGCGCTGTCGAAGGCGGAACGCGTCAAGGCGACGGCTGATGCCGATCACGGAAGTGCGCATCGCGAGATGGAAGCGGCGAGCGAGTACCTCCGGACTGTGACCGATGCTGGCGACCGGGAGAAACTGGCAGCGGACCTTCAGTCCGCGCAGCGCGATCGGACTGCCAAGTTCGAATCTGCGGAGAAGGCGAAAGCGGGGACCGAGGCATTCGATCCTGAGGCCATCCGTCGGCGCATCGATAACATCGATCGCGCTGCGCGGCGGGCCGGAGAGGAGCGTCTCGAACTCACCGCATCGATCGCAGCGCTCGAAGCCGCAGTTGCAAGGGAGGGAACAAGCGGGCCTGCAGGAAGGATGGCGGAGGCGCGTGAGAATGAGGAGGCCGGAGCGACTTCCCTCGAGCGCCTCAGGCGCGAGGCGGATACGCTCGACATGCTGCGGAAAGCCCTGACGCAGGCGGCGGACGAGGCTTCTAGGACGTTCCTTGCACCCGTGACGGCACGTGCGGGGCGCTACATTCAGCAACTTCTGCCGGGTAGCGATTTGTCGTTCAACGAAGAGCTCGGGCTCGCTGGGGTGACACGGGCTGGGATCGACGAGGCGTGTGGCGACCTTAGTCGGGGAACACAGGAGCAATTGGCGATCCTGACTCGTCTGGCGTTCGCAGACCTGCTGTTGGAGGATGGAGCACCGATTTCCCTCATACTGGATGATCCATTGGTCTATTCGGACGACATCCGGCTGGAGACGATGACGGACATCCTGCAGGAGGCGTCCAAACGGATGCAGGTCATCTTGCTAACTTGCAGGTCCAAGGCATTTCGTCATGTCGAAGCTAACCGGATCGTGCTCAGATGAGCTTGGGAATGCCGACCCGCAGTCGGTTTGCGATCTCGTTCACCGAAGCTGAAGAGGCCTTAGTCGCGCGGATTGATTTCCGTCGGCACAACCCGACCACTCGGGAAGCTCGCACCGCGTATGAAGGAAACCTGGAGCCGATACCCCGCCTACTGTCGTCGCTCAGCGAACGGAATGCCATTCCCGCGCAGCGCGTGAGCTACTGGACCGATCCAGAGTTTCGGACGGGCCGCCTGAAAGGCTCGCGTGAGCAGCTATTCGCTAGGAACGGAACGGTAGGCGAGGAAGCGTTCGTGCATTTTGGTTTCCTACCGACGCTCCATTACTTCCTCTTCGGGGTGAATCTTCCGGTCGCCGTGATTGCCGCCTTCGAAGCCGAGGTGGGGGATCCCCGATGGGCCTCGCTCGACGACGCGCTCGAGCATGGGAGGTGCGCCCGGGATCTTGTTAGTCAGTACTGCCTCAATCCGTCCGACGCGGGCGACGAATTTTTCAAGCTGGCGTTAGATCTCGGATTGTGGGTACAGACGGCCCTCAGGATTGAGCAGATTGTAAGACATAATCGATAGGCGATCTTGTGCTTTCATTAGGCCGTTTGGCGTCCCGCGTCGACGAGCTGGCTCTATATAGCTCGTTGTGGTTGATAGCTTGCCGGAAAGCTGCCTGTCCGCACCAAGGAATCCGGAAATCGGCGCTGAATGGCAAAGAAGGGTCGGCTGGCGACTGGCAAGTCGTGGGACAGAGCCGCCATTCGAGGTGCCGCAATGGAACGGCAGGTTGTTCCATAACCTGTCGATGGTCTGTTGACGTTCGATCGGTGGGACGATCGTCCGGTTCCAGGCGAGTGATTTTCGGTTAAGAAAAGGCTGCCATGGGAGGAAACGGGACGCTCTATGGAAGGGCGTAACCAACCGTCGACTGAGCAATAAGGCGCTCCTCATTGTCCTGCCATAGCCGCACGTCAACCGTTGCAAGCCGCCTTCCCAACTTGAGCAGACGAGCGTCGGCAAAGACTGTCTTAAACTCGCAACCTCGAAGGAAAGCTATGGACAGCGAGTTCGTCACTGCCATTGCTTCTGCTCCGTGATGGGCAGCAATAACGGCGTACGCGGCTACATCCACGAGCCCCATCAAGGTCGGACCCGAAACAAGGTCACCGGGCCTCATCATGGAGTGATCCGGTTCAAGCCGCATCCGCAGATGGTTCAAATCCAAGCTGACCACCTCGCCGAGATTTGCGCGAGCAGATGTTGGGAAAGCCTCGTCGAGAAACGTCGAAACCTGAGCCTGCGACAGATGTAGCCGCAGCGAAGCTGAGTGTGATTCTGTTACCATGAACCCCTTTAGCGCTTTGTAGTCAGGTCTGCTAATGGGCGTTTCTTGACCTGCTGAAATCCGCGATGATCTGGGGAGAAGTTGCCGGTCGGCTAGCGCCAACTCCAACCGTTCGCTGGAATATTTTGTGAGAGTTGAAAATCTCTGCGCAAATGGTAGGGAGGTCTCATGGTAACGCCCACGACCTCTATCAACGCTGCCACGTGGTATTTCGCGGGCGCGTTCGGCGTGGCGCCTCCAGTAGCACCTCCTGACTTTGTTGGATCGATATTCGGGCGTAAGGCGGCGGCGCCGCCCCCGAGCATCTGAGCCTGTCGTACTGACGGGCTGAAATTCAGCCTGCATGTCCCCGGCTTGCAGGCAATCGGACCTCATTTTCAGGTGTTTTTTCATGTTCAATCGACATGTGTCGGCGCTTCTGCCGACCACGGCGTTCGTCTTGCTTTGGAGCAGCGGTGCCATCGTTTCCGAAATCGGGCTACAGCATGGCTCGGCCTTCGCATTGCTGATCCTGCGATATGGCCTGGCTCTCGCCGTTCTTGTCGCTGCGGCGATTTACAACCGCAAACTTGTGCCGGAGCAAGGAAGCAGGTGGCGCGTGGCATTTATCGGCTTCTCAATCGCGGGCGTCTATTCCGTTTGCTACCTTCTGGCCATGGAGCACGGCGTTACGCCAGGAGCGCTTGCGACCATCCTTGGCGTCCAACCGATCATCACCGTTCTGTTAACTGAGCGTAAGGCGGGAGTGTTGCGCATACTCGGTCTACTTCTGGCGCTCGGTGGCTTGGCCACGGTCGTCGGTGATGGTCTGGTCGCCTCAAGGTTCGAGCCGCTTGGGCTCGTATTTGCGTTGCTGGCCCTTCTTGGGATTACCTTCGGTTCAATCGCTCAAAAGCGCGAGACGCAAGCGCCTTGGGTGGTCCTTCCCATGCAATATGCCGTCGGCCTGTCGCTTGCATGCAGCGTAGCACCGTTTGCCGGCGTCGAAGCCACATGGAATGCGCCGTTCGTGCTGTCAGGCATATGGCTCGGGCTGGTAATATCCGTAGGCACCACCTTCCTGCTTTATCGACTGATTGCCCGCGGAAATCTAGTGAACGTGACTAGCCTCTTCTACCTCGTGCCCGGCGTCACGGCCCTGATGGATTGGGTCTTGCTCGGCAACCCTATGTCCCATTGGGCGATCGGTGGACTGCTACTGATCATGCTCGGACTCGCGGTGACATTCCGGTCTAAAGCAGTCTGAGAAAATTTGCGGCTCGCTGCCTTTGGGAAGCGAGCCGTTTCAGGCACAATTCAAGATTGCTGAACGGCGAGTTTTGGCATGCTTGGCCGTTCAGCGGCTGCTCGCTGAACGGCGTCATTGGTCGCAAGCCACCATCTGCATTGCGCCCATCCAAGTCACTCGAGTGGAAAAATGCTGTGCCAACGACCGGTCGGTCCGCTTATGACTAGGGCTGGGACAAACCCGCCCTTCGTGGGCTTGACCTTGAACGACGGGTTTCGGATGAACCTGCCGCTCGAGAGGCTGCCCCCGGATGTTTTCAAGAATATCTACCATTCTCTCGCGCAATTTTTCTTTTATACTAACCAATATGTAACAGGGTAATTAGTCAATTTGCGTTTTGCGAAAGTCTCAGATATTCTGAAGTTCTTAGCTGCTTCTCCTTCTTGCAGAGTGATGGGTTCCGTTCGGCATTCCAATGCATTGGGCATACTGGATCGTATAGATTCGGATCCTCATTGACGACCTCGACCGCAAACGCCGATTGGACATAAGGATCATCTATTCTCCGGCTACTGTCCCTCGTGTTTGCACGAGGAGCACCTAATGCATCCGCTTGAGCAGTATTCAAATGCACAAAATTGTCATCCGTGTATCCAGGCATACGTGGACTGGCGTAAAGTGTAAGACGGCGGCCTTTATAGATAATGTTCACCGCCCGGTTCGCATAGCCAAAGGATGGACTTACATTTACGGTGAACCTTTTTGGCTCTTCCTCACCAGAAGGTACTCCAATTTTGACAGGAATCCCCACGTCGTTAAACGGAGGCTCCCGTTTCTCAGCACGCTGCCTAATCTCCATGATGGCTTGATTGCAGGTCTTACTGTTCTTGTTGACGCATATTTTGTCCATGAGTAGGCGATATGCTCCCTCGCCTGGCGGGCCAAAAGCCGTTTCCTTTGCCAAGGCCTCAACCAAGCGAGGATCACTCTTCTGGAAAAAATTGAAGCGCCCCAAGATTTGACTGGCACTATCTCCATCCTCCAACAGGGCATCCGAGATCTTTGACTGTGTATCATAAAATATCTTATAATACAGAAATGTTCCTGCGAACGTAATTATGATGACAGAAAAGCTCAAATAAGCCACAAACTTTAAGTTCGCGACTCGCTTTTTGTCCTTTAATGTTTCGAGTATAAGATTGTAAGTCTGATCAGCTGTCAGCTTGCGCGTGTTTATCCTTTCAATCTTTAAGAGTCCGTTTGGAAAATCAGGGATGAGCGTTTCGGCGTAGTAGGTTTCCACCCATGGCGACGAGGATCATCGCCTGTGAGACGTCGATGCGCTTTTCGTAGTCGCGGACCAGACGGCGCCATCGGGTCATCCATCCGAAGGTGCGTTCGACGACCCAGCGGCGCGGAAGCACCTTGAAGCCCTGCTGGCGATCGCTTCGACGGATGACCTGCACGACAAAGTCGAGGTAGCTGGCCTTGTCCATGAGCTTGAGGCGATCATAGGCGCCATCGGCAAAGAGATGCTTCACCCACGGCCAGCGCTTGCGGATGCCATCGAGGATCGCCTGAGCGCCTGCACTATCGGAGATATCGGCGGTAGTGAGGTTGACCATCAGCAAGCGTCCATCGGTGTCGACTGCGATATGCCGCTTGCGACCGACGATCTTCTTGCCTGCGTCAAAACCGCGCTTTTCTGCGGAAGGCGCCTTGACCGACTGGCTGTCGATGACCGCCGCACTGGGGCTGGCTTCTCGCCCCTCACGTTCTCGGTCCAACATCAATTCGATGTCGTGGATCGTCTGGAACAGGAACCTGCGTGCCAGCTCCCGAAACCAGCCATAGACCGTCTGCCAGGCGCCAAAATGGATCGGCAGCATCCGCCAACCACACCCCGATCGCACCAGATAGCGGACCGCGTTGATCACTTCGCGGAAATCCACCTCGCGGGGACGGCCTCGACGACCCGGCTTGGGCATCAACGGCGCAAGGCGATCCCATTCCTCATCGGTCAGGTCACTGGGATAACGCTTCGTCTTCTTCGCAATCTGGGCCATCCGCCCCCGGCTCTGCTGCGTCCACATCCAGAGCCTGAATCACGCAGATACGCCTATGACAACCCCTGCCGCCGATTTCCCAAACAGCCTCTAAGGTGTTTTCGATAATTTCGAGGCCCTCAAGCTTTGCCCTAGCAGGTAGCGCCGACAGGGCCTTGGTTTCGTCTAGCCCTCGGCCGAAGAAACCGAGGAGGGTGCGCTGCTTGATGGCTGCCAGAGCCAGCAGAAATGCGCCAACAACGCCGACTAGCGGAACCACCAGATTCAAGATGTCCATGACTTCCTCCGTCTGGCTGCTATGTCGTAGCTCATAGGAATGGCAGTCCCGCGATCCCCGTCACAACGCCTGTTATCTTGCTGGCGACGCTCGCGATGTCATTGATGCTGTGCGCCGCCCTATTGAGCGCATCCGCCTCCTTCTTTGCTTCCTGTGCTCGCGCTGTGAGCTCCGACGCCAGGTTGCTCTCGGCGATCGCCTCATCAATCTCCTTGAGCATACTCACCGCGAGCGACCGTAGCTGAAGCAGGATGGCGTTGATTACTTCGAGCGCCTTGCGATAGTCGGACGACGGATCATAGGAGAAATCGGCGTCCGTGAACGTGCTTTCCGCCAATGATAAGGTGTTCACCAGCGCATCGCGCGTCGCCTTATAGACTGGCAGAGTTTTAACTTGAACGGCCATCACTGTTTCTCCGTTTCAAAGGCGCTCTTGGTCTCACCGATAGTGCTCGCAAGATCGACGATGGCGACTATGGCTTCGTGCAACTCCTTGATCGTCGCTCCGGCTTTGGCCGCCTCGACGAGCTTGGCGTGAGCCGCGCCGATCGCGGCAAAGCGTGAGCGGTCGATTTGATACGCGTTGAATCGCTCGACTGCGGTAAACAGCTTGTCCTGCGCGGAACGGATCGCAGTGACATCGCCTCCCGCGCGCACTTCATCCGCATTCTGCTGCGCCTTAACGACCGCTTCGTAGAGCGGAAGCCGATCATAAAGGTCGAGCTGAGAGTCGGCGTCGCCGAGGATTGCCGCGGAGCGCTGGACCAGTGGGTCGGCTTCAATGATCATATGCTTGAGGACGCTTTGACGACGCGCGGCAAAGTAGAGATTGCCCAGTTTCGCGACGAGCGTCCCGACCGCGTTGAGCTTAGCCGCAGAATCTTCCTCGCTGGAGCCGGTGACTTTGCGGATCGCGCCGTCCAGTCCTCCGATCGAAGACGCCAGATTGCTCACCGAAGCGGTGAAGGTTTGTTGATCTTCCGAAGCGTCCGCGGCGAGCAGCACCAGGCCGCTGGCGTAGTCTACCAAAGCGGAATTGAGAGTCGTGATGTTCTCGAATCGGACGTCGGGAGCGAGTTCCCGAAATTCTCCCTGTGATACCCGTTCCGTGAGCCTGCAGCGCGGAAATGGTTTGACGAGCGCGGATTCCGGATCGGGCGGAACATCGGCGAGTGTCCTCGCGCAATCCCGGAACCTGAGCTCCGTTTTCGTCTCTGCCAAGCTCTGCCGGTATCGCTCAATCTCGTCCGCCGCCACTGCGCCCAGACGCTCATTCTGCTGTTCGGCAGCGCTTCGGGTCAGCGCGCCGAACTGTCCGGCGGTCTGCGTGAAGCGGGTCGTGCTGCAGCCGGAGGTCGCCAAAAGAAGCATGGCGCCCGTCATGCAGCGAGTTACTGCGCCAATCGCCCGTTCCCGTAGAAGTGTTGAAAATTGTTTATAGTGAGTTTCGTGCGGCGGTTTAACCGCTGCCGCAAGATTGCTCCTGAACATATGTAATCCCCCGTTTTGCGGCAACCGCAAACAACTTTAATCGGCTGCGAGCCCGAGGAATGTCCGCTCATTTTCAATGATCGGCGGAATGTTGAGTTGATAGTAGCATTTTCGGTAATGACGGAAAACGATTCTTTGAGACGATATACTTCGCCAGCAAGATCGTAATTTTCTGAAAGTCCATTGATCAAGTTGTGTGGGAGCGCGATGCAGAGACACGCCCAATACCTTGAAACATTAGGATTAAGCACTGTTTTCATGTCAAATTTCGATCAATTTTATCTGGGGTCTCGTGACTTGAAGTTTAAGCGCTCATTTTGGAGTGAGTGCTCAACGAATCCGTCGAGCTTGACTGTGCTCGGAATTCCCTACTGGCATGCCGAATGAACATAATGGCGCACTGCGGAAGGCAGCTTTGTAACCAGTGAATGGCCAGTTCCGCCGTAAGCCGACCTGCTAACGTCGCATCCGAGCGACTTGAGTTGGTCGCGAGTTGCAAGTCCTTGGCGGACTGCACCTGAGCATTGGGAATCGTCGGCGGAAAGACCGGTATGGGCCGCTGGCAGTCAGAAGCACTGCCAGCGAGTGTCGCTTTTTCACCAACCACCGGCAACGGACTGGATGATGACGCCGGTGTGTCGGGAGATCAGCACGAAATTCGTTCCCGCATAGCACCAGATATGGCCGGTCGGTGCTGGGGACAGTCCATAGCCGACCGGATTGACGACGACATAATGGCGCATCGACAGGGGGAGGGTGCCACCGACGATCCAAACGCTATGCGCATGTCTGGGCGGGATGGGGTAATAGCCGTAGCCGGGCGCGAAATAATGGCCATGGCGCGGCCCGTGATAATGGACAAATCCGGGGTGGCCGCGCCACCAGCCGGGACGGCCGCGATCGACGATGACGGTGCGGCTGTGCACGACCCCGGCGCGGGGCGCGACGGTCGTATGCCGGACGACCTGCGCCTCTGCGGCGGGACTGGCCATTATGGCCATGACGGACAGGAACAGGGTCACGCTGCCTGCAAAAGCGGCGCTGACGCTGACACCGTGCTTCGTGAGGGATTGGGGATTGAAAAACCGGGGCATGATCGGACTCCTTGGGTGGGAAGCCTGATATGGATGGCCTTTGCATCATCCGGTCGGGTGCCATGTATCAGTCCGTGTCGGTCATGCCGGTCCGGTTCCTCCTGCACTGCGGAGCAACAGGATGGCGCGAAACCCGCCTTCCGCGCGATTTTCCAGCACCAGGTCGCCCCGGTAGCGCTGGGTCAGTGCCTGGACGATCGACAGGCCAAGGCCCACGCCCCCCGTCCTGCGCGCGCGCGACGGCTCGAGCCGCTCGAACGGTTCGGTCAGGCGCGGCAGGCTGGGTTCGGGTACGCCGGGGCCGTCATCCTCCACCATGATGCGGATGAACGGGCCGTCGGGTTCGACAAGGATACGCGCCTGTCCGCCGCCGTAGCGAACCGCATTGTCCAGCAGGTTGGCCATCATGCGCTGGAAGGAAATATGGGAGACATGGGCATGGACGGCATGGGGCAGGGGCGCGACGTCCACATGCTGGTTGCGCTGTAGGCGCTCTTCGGCGACCAGCGCCAGTTCGGCGCGAATGTCGCATGTCGCCATGTCTAGGTCGGTCGCGGCCGATTCCCGTGCGAAGGTAAGCGTGTCGCTCAGCAGGTCGCGCATTTCCTCGATATCCTTGCCAGCGAGGGCACGCTGTTCGTCATCCTCAATAAATTCGCTGCGCAGGTCCATGCGGGTCAGATAGGTGCGATAATCATGTGCGATGGCCGCGAGCATGCGCGTTCGTTCATCAAGCAGCGTCCGCAGATGCTGGCGCAATTGCCGGAACGCTTCGCCCAGTTCCACGATCTCGCGCGGGCCGTCGGGCTTCAGCGCATCCAGCCTGTCCTCGCGGACAGCGCGGGCCAGCCGTTCGACAGGCCGCGTCGTCTGCGCGGCCAGCCACAGGATGACAGCGATATCGACAATCGCAACGGCGGCTAGGAACAGCATCAGATTGTTGACGATCTTGGTCAGCGGCGCTGCGACCATCTGTTCGATCATAATGGCATCGCCGCCGGACAGGGCGACCGATATCCGCACGGGGTTCATCGTGACGGCGGGGCGCATGTCGAGGTCTGCGGGGCCGATGTCGCCTGATGTTTCGATGCGGAACGGCCTGCCGCCCAAAGCCTCCTGATAGCGGGACAGGGTCGTGGGCGTGGCGGAGGATGCCTGGCCCGCAGGCAGTGCCGCCAGCATGGTGACGCGCATGGTCGCATCGGAAAAGGCGCGGACAAGATCGGGATGCGATCTGGGCGGCGTGCGTTCGAATGCGGTGACGACCAAAGCGACCTTTTCGGGAACGGGCACCCGATATAGCGGGGCCATCTTGCGCATGTCCGTCTGTTCCAGGAACAGCAGAATGACGGCAATCATGGCCAGCAGATGGAGCAGGACGATGAGGCCTATCCGCTCTCGCAACCGGGGCGGGCGCAGCTTCAGCATCGGGTGACGGCCGGTGCGAACAGATAGCCGTCGCCCCGCACGGTGCGGATCATCACGGGTTCGCGCGGATCGTCGCCCAGCTTGCGCCGAAGCCGGCTCATCTGCACGTCGATGACGCGATCGACCGGACTGGCATGACCGCCCCGTGTCCAGTCGATCAGCAGTTCGCGCGACAGGATGCGGCGTGGGTGTAGCACCAGCGCATGGAGCAGGTCGAATTCGCTGGTGGTCAGGCCCACCGGCTCGCCCGCCGGGTTGGTCAGATCGCGCGCGCCCAGGCGCAGCAGCCAGCCGTCAAACCGGAAACTGTCGCCATTCTCCTCGCTGGCGGCCGTGTCTATGTCACGGGTCCGGCGAATGATGGAGCGCAGCCGCGCCAGCAATTCCCGCTGGTTGAACGGCTTGGCGAGATAATCGTCGGCGCCGATTTCCAACCCGATGATCCGGTCGATCGGATCGTCTTTCGCCGTGACGATCAGGATCGGCAGGCGCGGCCAGCGGGCGCGCAGGCGCTGGCATATTTCCAGCCCATCCTCGCCGGGCAACATCAGGTCGAGGATCAGGCAATCGAGCCGTTCCAGCACGCCATCGACGTCGAGACCGGCCGAATTTTCCATGGCCAGAACTTCAAACCCCTCACGGGTCAGCAACATGCGCACCAGATCTCGAATGCCGGGATCATCCTCGACAATCGCGACCTTGCCATTTGATGCCTGCGTTTCGGCCACCATGCCATACCTCTTTGTCGTCAGCGCCTGTGCCGATGGTGCAGCGCCCCCGGAACCATCTAGCATGGTTCCAGGGGGAATTGATCATTTGCCACGTTTTGCGGCGGCGGCGCGCAGTTCGTCCGGTGTGACCTTGCCGTCCTTGTCGGCGTCGATCATCGCGAAACCACGATCGCGGCGACCGGCCGCCTTCCATTCTTCCAGCGACAGCGCGCCATCCTGATTGGTGTCGGCCTTGATGAACATTTCCCTGGCCTTTGCCGACGCATCCTGCGCCATGGCGGTCGGGCTCTGGGCGATGACCGCGGCGGCCAGCGACAGGGCGCTCGTCAGATATTTCATGTCATTCTCCTTGTATCAGGCCCAAAATGAGCGTGGCCGATATAGCGCGCGCCACCGCAGCATGTTCGACCCCCGGGTGAAGACAGATTACGGTTTGTAACAGCGCGATCCGGCGCCCGATCCCGCTGCAAATATCCGACACATTATGCGGCAAGGCCGTTCACGGCGCGGTGCGACATGTCCCGTCCCGCGCCTTTTGCTGACGCGGAGAAGGAGTATGCATCATGACATTGCGCCAATTCACCACGATCATCGTTTCGACCCTGGCCATCGCAGCCAGCATATCGACGGCCGAAGCCCGCAACCGTTCCTTTCAATATAGCCACAGCCGCAACGTGCAGGGGCCGAATGGGCGAGGGCTGCACAGCAGCTACAACGCCTCGCGCGGCGGCGGGCAGGCAGCCATGAGTCGCAATGTCCAGACCAATGACGGACGTGGCTTCAGCAGCCAGCGCGGGTATCAGGCGCAGGACGGGCAGTTCCACGGCTCCACCAGTCATGTGACCAACAGCGGAAAAAGCTGGGGGCGATCGACCAGCGCGACAGCCAATGGCGACGGGACCGCAACCTATCATCGCAACATGACCGGTCCCAATGGCGGGTCGGCCTCATGGTCCGGCACTATCGGCGACTGACCAGGCTGAACGCGCGCCTAGCGCCGCCAGCCTGTTACATAGCGTTACAAAGTGCGTATCAGATGGTTGCAGACCTGCTCCATTCCCTTGGCCTTGCATGAACCGGCCTGCCTCGGCGGCCTTTTTCCATGGGGATGGAATGGCACGTTTTGCCCATATCGTACCGATCGCGTTGCTGCTGCTTCCGGCCTGTCGGGATGAGCCGCAGGTCAGGGATGAACGGCGTGCCGTGGCCGTCCAGCGCATCGGCGCCGATGCCGGCATCGGCACAACCTATGCCGGCGAAATCCGGTCCGCCTTCGAAAGCCAGATCGGTTTCGAAGTGGCGGGCCGGATCGTCGAGCGCAGGATCGACCTTGGCAGCAGCGTCCATGCGGGCCAGACGTTGCTGCGTCTCGACAACAGCGATTATGCGCGGGCGCTGGACAGCGCGGCGGCGCAGAGCGGTTCGGCCCGGACCGCCGCCGCCGTGCAGCAGGCTGATCTGGCGCGGTCGCGCGAATTGCTGAAGCAGGGCTTCATTTCCCCCGCAGAGTTCGATCAGCAGAAGGCGGCGGCCGTTCAGGCGCAGGCGCAGTTGCGTGCCGCCGGCGCCCAGAGCGGAACGGCATCGGCGCAGCTGGGCCGCACCGTCCTCACGGCGCCGCGCGCCGGCGTCGTCACGCAGATTCAGGGTGAGGTTGGTCAGGTCGTGGGCGCGGGACAGGCGATCGTGACGCTGGCCGACCCGTCCCGGCCGGAAATCGCGGTGGCGCTCCCGGAAGGCAGTCTGGACCGGGTCCGGTCCGCCTCACGATTGAGCGTGAGCGTGTGGAGCAGCCCGGGCCGGCATTATGCCGCCAGACTGCGCAGCATATCGGGCGCTGCCGATCCCGCGACGCGGACCTTTGCGGCACGCCTGTCCGTCGATGCGCCGGCACAGGCGCTGCTGATGGGCGAAACCGCCGAATTGCGGGTCGAAGGCGATGCCGGCGATGCCGCCGTCCGGGTGCCGCTGACCGCCGTGCTGCAATCCAACGGGCGCGCACAGGCATGGGTGCTCGACCAGCGAACGATGGTGGTGCAGCCGCGCGCCGTGCAGATCGGCGCGGCGCAGGGCGACATGCTGACCATCCGGTCCGGCCTGAAACCGGGCGAGACCATCGTCACGGCCGGGGTGCATCTGCTGCGTGCGGGCGAGAAGGTTCGTATCGTGCAGGTGCCGCAGTCATGAGCATCGACATGAAGGGCATGAACCTGTCCCGCTGGGCGCTCACCCATCAGCAGATGGTCGGCTTCCTGCTGGTGCTGGCGGCCGTTGCGGGCCTGTTTTCCTACATGGCGCTGGGGCGCAAGGAAGACCCCGAATTCACCGTCAAGACGATGATGATTACCGTCGGCTGGCCCGGCGCGACGGCGCAGCAGATGTCGCAACAGGTGATCAAGCCGATCGAGACGGTGTTGACCGAGAATATCGCCGAGATCGATTATGTGAAGAGCAAGGCCCGACCGGGTCAGGCGACGCTCAACGTCACGCTCATATCGACGGTCAAGAGCAGCGCCGTCCCCGATATCTGGTATCGCATCCGCAAGACCGTGACCGACAATCGCGCGGACCTGCCCGACGGGGTCGTCGGACCGGCCTTCAATGACGAATTCGGCACGACCTACGGCAATATCTATGCCGTCACGGGCGACGGCTTTTCCTATCCGGTGCTCAAACGCTATGCCGAGACGCTGCGCGACCGTATCCAGGCGCTGCCCGATGTCGCCAAGACGCAGATCATCGGCGCGCAGGATGAAGCCATCTATGTCACCTATGACAGTGCGCGTCTCGCCATGTCGGGCATCTCTGCGCAGGCGATAGCCGACGCGCTCGACACCACCAACGCGGTCGCTGCATCAGGGATCGTAGAGGCCGGCGCGGAACGGGTGCGGATGCAGGTGACGGGCGATTTCGCATCGGTGGAGGCCATTGCCGCAACGCCGATCGTCGCAAACGGCAAAAGCGTTCGGCTCGACGCCATAGCCAGGGTCGAACGCAAGCCGGTCGATCCTGCGACGTTCAGGATGCGTTTCGGAGCGAAGGACGCGGTCGGTGTGGGCATCAGCCTGCGGTCGGACGGTGACGTCGCGCGCCTCGGCGAGGATCTGAAGCGCACGATCGCTGCCCTCCAGTCCGAAATGCCGGTCGGCGTGGGCATTCATACCGTGTCCGACCAGACCCATGTGGTCGACGAATCCGTCGGCGAATTCACGACATCGCTGATCGAGGCGATCGTCATCGTGCTGGCGGTGAATTTCCTGTCGCTGGGCTGGCGGCCGGGCATCGTGGTGGCGCTGTGCATCCCGCTGGTGCTGGCGATGACGTTCCTGTGCATGTTGTATATAGGCATCGACCTTCAGCGCATTTCGCTGGGCGCACTCATCATTGCGCTGGGTCTGCTGGTTGATGACGCGATCATCGTGGTCGAGGCGGTGGCGACGCATCTGGAGGCGGGATGGACCCGGACGCGGGCGGCCGTCAGCGCCTATAGCGTGACGGCGGTGCCGATGCTGGTCGGCACGCTCATCACCGTCGCCGGTTTCCTGCCGATCGCCATGTCGAAGGCGACAGCCAGCGAATATGTGATCTCGCTGTTTCAGGTAATCGCCATTTCGCTGGTCCTGTCGTGGATCGTCGCGGTCATTTTCACGCCGTTCATCGCCTATCATCTGCTGCCCCAGCGCGCGGATGCGCGTGACGACGCGGGAGAGCCCGAAGAACAATATGAAGGCCGCTTCTACGGCTGGTTCCGGCGCGTGCTCGACCGCTGCCTCGACCGGCGCAAGACGGTGGTGGCGGTCGCGCTCGCCATGTTTCTGGGGTCGATGCTGCTGTTCCAGATCGGCGTGCCCCGTCAATTCTTTCCCGCGTCCGACCGACCCGAACTGGTGGTCGACCTTCAGCTGTCGCAAAATGCAAGCTTCGCCCAGACGCAGGCCGTCGCCGCCCGCATGGAAAAGCTGCTGGCGCGCGATGACCGGGTGGTGTCCACCACTGCCTATGTCGGGGGTGGATCGCCGCGCTTCTACCTGCCGCTCAATGTCCAGACGCCCGATATCACGCTGGCCGAACTCGTGCTCCAGACCAGGGATGAGGAAGCGCGCGAAGGCGTGATCGCCAGCATCCAGAGCCTGTTCGCCATGCATTTCCCCGAAGCGCGCGGCCGTGTCAGCCGTCTGGAAAATGGCCCGTCGGTCGGCCAGCCCGTGCAGTATCGTGTGGCGGGACCGGACCTTGCGCAGATCGTGCCGGTCGCGAAGAAGCTGGAGGAACTGATCCGTGCGGACAGTCACGCGCGCGACGTGAACAGCGATCTGGGCGAACCGCTCAAGGCCATTCGGATCGACCTGGATCAGGATAAGGTTCGCGCGATCGGCCTGTCGACGCAGGCGGTGCAGCAATCGTTGCAGGCGGCGATTGGCGGGGCGGGTACCACCAGCTTTCGGGATCGCGATCTGGCCCTCGACGTGGTGCTTCGCCTGAGTGCGGCGGAGCGGACCGACCTTGGTCGCATCGCCAACCTGCCGATCTCCACCCCCAATGGCGCAGTGCCGCTGGCCCAGCTTGGCCATGTATCGGCGGGCAGCGAACCGGCCGTCATCTACCAGCGCAACCGTCAGCCGACCATCACCATCTCCGCCGATGTCGAAGGCGAGCAGGCAAGCGACCTGACGAAGCGGATCGAACCGCAGATCGAGGCGCTGCGCCGCGATCTTCCGTCCGGCGCCTCCATCGTCAAGGGCGGGTCGGAAGAACAGAGCAGCATCAACCAGAAGGCGACCATGGCCGCCGTGCCCTTCGCCATCTTCGTGATCGTCATCCTGCTGATGCTCCAGCTCCAGAATGTGAAGCGGATGCTGGTGGTGCTGGCGACCGGGCCGCTGGCGCTGATCGGCGTGGCGCTCATCATGGCCCTGTTCCGCATCCCCTTCGGCTTCGTCGCCATGCTGGGATCGCTGGCGCTGTTCGGCATGGTGCTGCGCAATTCGGTCATCCTGATCGCGCAGATCGACACCTTGTCGGGCCATGGCCTGGCGATGCGGGAGGCCGTGCGCGAAGCCGCCGTCCATCGTCTGCGCCCGATCCTGCTGACCGCGCTCGCCGCCATCCTCGCCATGATCCCGCTCACCCGGTCGACCTTCTGGGGGCCGATGGCCTGGGCGATCATGGGCGGCCTGATGGTCGCCACCATCCTTACCCTCATCGTCCTGCCCGCGCTCTACGAGCTGGTCTTCGACCGCCCGCAGCATCGCGCCGACAGCCAGGAGATTTCCGCATGAAGCGCCTTTTCCTCTGTACCGCAGCGGCCATGCTCGCGCCGCCCGCCCATGCGACCGACCTCATGGAGGCATGGCAAGCAGCGGCGGCGCATGATCCCGATCATCTGGGCGCGCAGGCTGAGCGCGACGCGGGGCAGGAGGCCGCCGTTCAGGCGCGGGCGCTCAAGCGGCCCAGCGTACAGCTTCAGGGCGGATACCAATATAATGTCACAGAAACCAACGCCCGTTTCCCGGAAGAACTGGACCCGGTCTTTACCGGAAGCCGATCGAGCGGCCGGGCGACCGTTGGCGTGCAGGCGGTTCAGCCTTTGTATGATGCATCTAAACATGCACAGTCGATCCAGCTGCGCGAAAAGGCGGCCGGCGCCGATGTGCAGTTTGCCGGCGAGCAGCAACAACTCATCCTTCGTGTATCGCAGGCCTATTTCAAGGTGCTGGCGGCCGAGGACAGGCTAAGCTCCTATCAGGCACAGGTCGATGCGGCAGAACAGCAACGGCGCGCTGCGCAGGCGCGTTTCGATGCCGGGCGCGCGCGCATCACCGACGTGCGCGAGGCGGAGGCCCGCCGCGACGCGAGTGAAGCACAGCGCATCGGCGCCGAGGCCGAGTTGGCCTATGCCCGTGCCGATTTTTCCGAACTGACGGGCTTGCCGGCGGAAGGGTTGGACCGACCCGCCGGGAATTTCGCCGCGCCGTTGCCGCTCGTGACGCTGGAAGCATCCATCGAGCAGGCGGAGCGTCAGTCGCCGCTGGTGAAGGCGGCCGAGCATCAGGCAAAGGCCGCAGGAGCCGATATCGACCGCTACGGCCTTGCGGGACGCCCCGTCGTCGAAGGCGTCGCCGGTTATCAGGGCCAGTATCGGCTGGGCGGGGAAGGGGGCAATGGCATCATTCCCGACCGCATCCAGTCGGCGTCGGCCGGGCTGCGTATCACCATTCCGCTCTATGCCGGTGGGGCGATTCAGTCGAAGGAACGGGAAGCCCGCGCCAACGCCGTCAAGGCCGAGCGCGCCCTGGATGCCGCGCGGCGGGATGCTCGTCTTCAGGCGCAGCAGGCCTGGCATGCCGTATCGACCGGCGCGCGCCGCATAGCGGCCCTGAACACCGCGAACCGATCGGCCGGCTTGCAGCAGGATGCCGCCAATACCGGGCGGGAGGTAGGCATCCGCACGCAGGATGATGTCCTGAATGCGCAGAGCCAGAGCTTTTCGACCGACCGCGACCGGCGTCAGGCCATATATGATTATATGACGGCCCGGCTCCAGCTCGCCGCCGCGACCGGCGATCTGGGCGATGAGACGCTGACCGGAGTGAATGCGCTGATGAAATGATCGTGTCTGGCGATCAGGCGGCGATCAGGCCGGTCGAAGCGACGGTACGCTTCACCGGCTCGCCGCTGTCGATGTTAAAGGCCATGTCTATCATGATGTGCAGCGACCTGATGGCATGGCGGAAAGCGCTCGCCAGCGCGACGCTGCATTCGTGGACCAATTGGCGCTCGCGCCCTTCGATCATGTCGAGCAGTCGCCATTCATCCTCCGACAGGGCCAGGCCGGCACCGCAGCGAAACGGATGCCCCAGCACGAGTTCGGATAGCCTCATCAGGCTGTCGCAGGCGGGAGCCAGCTGTCCGCAACCGTGGCGGGCGAGCTTGCGGTAGAGATGCGGCTGGGCAGGGATGTGCAGGTGCCGCGCCCGACACCACTGACGGGCGGCGGTCAGCACCAGCTGCTGTTGAATGCTGAAGGAAAATGTCGCAGCCATGGGCTGTCCTTTCGGGGCAAGATCATCTTATCGGGGCAACACGTTCCAGGCCGGGATCGGGGCGGCCATGGTCGGCCCTTGGATTTTCCAGCGTGACCGTCACGATGCCGTTGAGCAGTGACAGGCCGGTCAGGCCGCCAGCTAATATTTCTGGTGCGAACATATTGTCGACCAGCGGAATTTCAGGAAGCGGCGGCTGGATGGGGGGATGCATCTTCATTGCGGGAACCTTGCTGGCAAGAGGGGGAGGGGCAGCCCTTGTCGGATGGCCAGGGCCAGCCGGACGCGCGGTACAATTGCCGCGTTTGCTTGACGATGAGAGCGGCGGATCGCTTGGCGCCTCCGTCCAGCCCGCTGCGGCGTCCCACCAGCAGGCTGACGCCACCACCGATGGCAAGGCGCGACAATTCGCCGGTGGCGGCCGCCACAGCGCCCGGCACGATCAGGCCGGGCTTGCGCCCATCCTTGGCGGTGGCGGAAAAGGACATGGCCGGGCCGGCTTGTCCGGCGATGTCGAACGAGGCTTTGGTGAGCAGGGCTGATCGACCCGCGCCGAAGCCGATCAGCAACCGTTCGGTGCTGTTGCCGGGGTCCGCCCGGACGATCTGGACTCTTACCGTGGCTTCGCCGGGAGAGGGCTGCCCGTCCGGCGTGACGGAGGCGGGGAGGCCAGCCTTGCGATAGGCCTTGACCAGTTCGGCCTGCAGACGATGCGCGGCCTTGCCCGCATCGGGATCGGACCGGATGTCCGGCGCCAGCGTCACCCGCACCCCAATGGCGCCGGGTATCTGCTGCGACCGCGCGGGCGCCATGCTGAGGTCATGGACGGCTGTGCCGGCGCACGCTGGCAACAACAGCAGGGCGCCGACCAGCGGTATCGCCGCTGCGCACATCCGGCCCCTTTCCGCCATGGTCATTCGCCGCCACCTTCGCCGGCAAGGTCGACAGGCAATGCCTGGACGCCGGGCGCGTCCGCCCTTGCCGCCGCGGGCACGGGCGCAGGCACGCCGATGCCCGAGCGCGTCAGGCGAAATCCGAAGGCATAGACCCTGCCGTCAAAGGCGACATTGACCCTGATATCGGCCGGATGGCCGGCGTCCCGATCGATCGGCAGGATGACCATGCCGCCAAAGCTGCTGCCGGGGTCGATCGTGGTCGTCTGTAAGATCTGGGTTCCCAACTGGTCCAGCGTGTAGTCGAGCTTGCGGTCGATGCCGCCGATCACCATCGCGCCGCCTGCGACCGCGGCCGTCGCGCCGATCACGCCAGGCGTATCGTCCTGCCAGTGAATGGCCTGGGTAAAGCCGCCGCGCGGGCCACGGACATGGCGATAATAGCTGCCCTGGTTCGATGCGGTGGATGCGACGCCTGCCAGCACGCCGGCGAACAGCGCAGTACCGATCTTCGCCTGGCGTGCCTTCCGCTCGGCTGCTTCCGCCAGTTGCGCATAGGTGGGAACGGGTGTCGGAATGCCGTTCACGACAGCGGTGATATTTTCCATCCCCAGATTGGCGGGGCGGCCGTCATGGTTGAAGATGGCAATGGAAAAGGCGGCGCGTCCGTCTTCCACCGGCAGGGGCCGAATTTCGACGGTGGCCGTCGGTGATTTCAGGGAAATGGTCGCGCTGCCATGCTGATAGCGCGCCGTTTCCGCGCCAATCTGCTGTGGATAGAGCGTCATGGCCGGGGCAGCATTGGCGATAGTCGACACGCTGGCGAGCAATGCGGTCGCGACCGCGATCGGATAATGGTTCATGGTGAAGCCTTTCGAACAAGAAGACGCGGTGCGGATCCGGGGGGCGAGGATCCGCACCGCGTCGGCGCTGGCCGTCCAGGGGGAGGAGCAAGGGACAACAGCCAGCGCAAAGGGGAAATTGCGGTATGCAATCAAGGGGACGGATCGGGCCGCAGGATGATCCGTGTCCAGTGTCGATCGTCCTGCCGCATAACCGCCTCCTTGATGTCTGAGGCTGTTATCGGCCCTTCAGGCAACAGGAGTTGGCGACGATTGTAAATCTTTGTGACGCCCGGTCGGCTTTGGGGATGCGCAGCGTGCTGGCCGAGTTGGGTATCGCCATCTCGGTCGGGATCTTGATGGCACTTCAGATGGCAGGCGAGATCGTTGATGGGGAGTCCATGCTCGACTTACCGGACGTAGTGAACATCGTTGTCGTGCTGGGAGGGCATGGGTGCGCGTGCCGTCCGCATCGACGACCGTGACATAGAACTGAGTGATCCAGGTGAACCGGTCGTTCCAGTTGTTCTTTAAAAGCAGAACCTCATTGCCGCTGCTCGCCGCATCGAAGGTGCTGGCGACCTGGAACATTCAATGGGCGGCCGTGACGGTCAATCCGTGGCAGAGAAGCCCTTGCTTCAGGCGTAGGGACATATCTTCGATTTCACGATCCATCGACGGCGGAGGCCCTTTCTTGCCGATCATCTAGTAACAGTCTGAGTTGAGGCAATCATCTTGGTGAAGGTCTATCCTGGAGATCTGCACCGGATCCTCCATCGCGACTCATCGACCAAAAGCCATACCGGTGTCGCAGCGATTGTAATCCCTTGTTGGGCGGCCACGAAGGTTCGCAACGAGCAAACGGCAGGTTCCGAAACAAGCTGCCGTTAGAAGCCCGAGCGGTGAACGACGCATTTTGGTCGGTTGCCGACTCCGAACGACCGTCAGCTATCCACGCATCCCGGCTCCGAACCGGACAGTCGCCTACCGGCCAATCGCGGTCATTTACATGCGAGATACCCATTCAAGCTGCTGGTCGCAGGCGGGCCGTTGATTGAGGGAATTCTTCGTCGAGTGATGGGCCCAACCAAAATCCATCAAGCGTTGTGCAGGGGAGGATCAGTGCTGCGCAAGCGGGGAGGGTTTTACACTGAACCTGCCTTCAATGCGTAGCCCGCCCGTGGCGGTCTCGCGTCGCCATGTAGCGTAGAGCGAATTGAGCGTGCAACGTGGCGTCGATTGTAATGTCCTCAGGACTTGCTCGCATCATGAGTCGGCCGGCCGTGGTTTTGGCAGCATTGAGCGCAATTGCCGGAGTTCCGCGTCTTTGGCTTCCAACGCAGCCTCCAGCATGATGATACGATTGAGCAACTGGTTGATCACGTTTCGCAGCTCGGCCTTGCCGCTCGTGCTTTGTGGTTTAGCCTTCGGCGGCTTCGGAGCTTCATCGAACAAAGCGAGAAGTTTGGAGCATCGATAGGCCGTCGCTCGACTGACCCCCGCCTCGCGCGCAACATTGGTTATGCTCAGCTTGCCATTCGTCGCGGTGCCTTTGCCGTCGCGCAAGCGGTTATAGGCGTCAAGCAGCGCGACGGTGGCTTGCGATTTCCGGGGAGGGTTCGCTTTCGTCGTCATCGTTCGACCTGTTCCAGCAACTGCCTGTAAATATCGATCTGTGCCTCAATGGCGTGTTTCTGGATCGGGCTGATGTTCTTGCCATTTTTCATGGTCTCGGCATCTGCGATGCATGATTGCAGAGCCAGCACATGCCGCCTCGCCACCACGCTGTTCGGACAACGAGCAGGCTGGCACCTCGTAAATGCCGGCTGCGCCTCAGCTCCTTTCACCTTCAAGCAGAGGGCGTGGTCGGCATAGAAGAAGCAGTCGTTGATATAACCCGGATGAAGCGTGACGGCGGTGTTCGAGAGCATTTTTGCGCGGCGCCGATCATCAACGACCGTGCCGGGCAGATCTCCGATCTTGTTTCTGATGCTTGTAAATTCGGCGACGAGTTTCGATCGCATGGGGCCGCCTGGATTGATCCCTGCCTTCCAGTCCTCGTACATCTCGACGATATCGCTGAGCTGAGCGAGGCGACGTTCCTCTTCGATCTCCGAACGGAAGCCGGATTGGGAAGTGCCCGCATAGCCTTCGAACATCATGGCGCTCGCGTGCCCATATTGTATCATGCCCGCGATCACGCCGAAGGGCTGACTGGCGATGTACCATGCAAGGGTGCGGCGGAGCTGACGCGTGCGCCACCGCCAGGGTTCATCACCCTCGTCCGGGATATGATAAAGTGCCAGTATGCGGTCGGCTTCGGCGGGCGCCGCCGCTGCCATTTCTTCGGCGAGCCGGCGACACTCTTTGGCAAAGTAATTCAGGTATACGGTCGATTGATGCGCCGTAAGCTGGACATTGCCCACCCCCCGAATCAAGGCCGGTTTGAACAGGGGCTCATCATCTCGCGGCGCTTCCGTTCGATCGGCGCTGTTGTGTAGATAGTCCTGCAACCGTATTGCTGCCAATACGGCCCTGGCAACAGGCTCTATCACGGTCCAGCGATGTTCAGCGCCGTCGACGTTTTTACGGGTTTTGAAGATTCTTCCGACGAGTTCGTAGCCCTTAACCTTCCCATGTTCGTCGCGCATGAGTCTGAGGCAACCACGCTTGAGCGCGGCCGCTTCCTCGCCGCGCATTCCTGATAATAGGCCGATTACGAGATAGCACGCGGCTATCGCCGGTATGAAGGTATAACGGCTGCTGAAGCTGGGAAGATGCGACCGCCACGCAATGTTTGTTCCTGGCATGCTGGCCCAACCACTGCTTGCGCCTGGGCGCTCGGTTCCGAGTTGCGAGATTGCCTTCTCGAGCATAGCTGAGCGTGCCTTCAGCACTGCCACGCCGAGGCCGCTGGCCTTGCAGATTTCTGGCCACGCGGGTCGACCATCTTGGGTCGCCGGTACTCCAGAGCCCGATGCTTCAAGCGCATCCAAATAAGCGCGCAGGCGCTGGTCGCTTAGTTTCGGTGACACTCTCTGCCGACGCGCGGCGATGTTGATGCCAGCTATACGATGTCGGGCGATAAGATCGTCGATCCCATGATGGACGTAGAACATGGCCCACCGCAACGCCGGCGCGCTAATGGCTTCCGGTATTCGCGGTGTGACATTTTCTCGGCCACCCCGGTATCCCGCGATCCTAGTCGCTGAACGGTTACCCCAAGGAGCTATCTCGATTCCCCGGAACGACAGGGAGGGCGTATAGAGCGCAAGTCGCCGTACGCAGAGGATCTTGTAGACAAGAGTTGCCGGTGCGAGGTGCCGCTTCGCGGACAGCCACTGATCCAGCCAAGGCTGATCGATCTCGTGGAGTCGAAGTCCGGCTTCCCGCACTTCTTGTAGAAAATGCCGGATTATATTGCCGACCTGCATCAGCGAACCAGGTTTCAGGACGCCGAGGCGGCCGCGCACATTGTCTCGGGAGTCGTAGTTTAAAGACAGGAACAGGTATTCTCGTATGAGCTCCCGCTCATCAGCATCGGCGATCCGACCGAAGCAGATACAGGCTTCATGGGCCTTTGTCGGCCGCGCGATGGCACATTCGAGCAGCCACTTATCGTCCCCGACCAGAGAGATATTCTGCTGCTCACGGCCACTCACGACCATCTGGGGCGGAATCACCAATGCCGAACGGTCAATCCGCCAAGATGCTTCGGCACGTTCCAGAACCCGACGCATGTTCAGCCCCGCTGAAGATGTGGCGGCAGCGCTGGCGCCACAGCGGCATTTTCCGCCGTGGACCGAGCCTGTTCGATATCGCCAGCGTCGAACACGGGGAGTATCTGTACCATAATTCGATTATGGTCGGCGCTGTAGCGCTCGTGCCACTCCGCTTCCGTCATGACGGCGCGCCGTTCAGCTAGCCATGTCAGATAGGTCAGCAATGCAGGCAGTTTTCGTGCGGTGAACACTGCATTCGAGCAATGGAGGCAGCCGGTGAACGCGGTGGCGCAGGAGCCGTTGTCGTTCCGCCCAAGAGGGCTCGACCAAAAGCCGGAACACATGCCAAGGAACGTATCGGCATCGCCTGAGACCAACGACGCGACCGCGCCTGCGTCGAGCTTTTGGTTTCCGATCGAGAGGCCGGATGCGAGCGCGCTGACTTCCTCCTTCGGTGGCAGGACCAACGGCATCATCGCCATGTCGAACAGTTGACCTTCAGCGACCGCTACCGAGCGTGCATGCTCTTCTCGAAGCCCGTCCACCGCGGCATAATGCCGAGCGGCAACTGGCTTCGAGTGATCGCTCGCGAAGCGCCGAAGGTGGCCTGTGTGGCGCAAGTAATTGTCCCGCTTCACCGTCTTCCTTAGCCGGGCGGGAACGATCTTGGTTATCGGCTTGCCCGCTTCGTCGACGAGCCCAAGGCTCCTGATCGCGGCATAGAAGTTGTGGGTAGAAAGGCTGAACCGCCGCCAGCTCGGCAGTCCGGCTGCAACGAAGCCCACCCACAGGTAATCCGCATTCGGGTCCCCTCGATCGGCCATTCGCTCGGCGGCGGGTCGGGATAGTTCGAGGGCAAGGCGAACGAGTCCGCCGGGCGTATTAATTCCACCATCACGCACGCGTTCGCGCTTGATCTTCGCGCGGGGGCCGCCTCGTCCCTTTGTGTATTCAATGGAGACGTACCCTCTCGCGGGGTTCTTCAGGCAGTCGCGCCGCAGGGTCCGCAGGCATTCTATCGGCATTTCGACCCGGAGCGCGATGGCGATGATGAAGCAGATCGCATCAGGCAGGGTCAGAACGAGAAGATCGCTGGCCGCGGCGATGGCAACCTTGCGATATTTGAACATGTCGAACTCGCTTCGAGCGGGGCGCGTGCCGTCGGCGACCCTCAGGAACACATTCTCAAAGCGGCTCCTCTCCGGCTTGTTTCGCAAAGCTTCGATCTGCTCGCGGCCCGACAAGATCCTTTCGCGTGTAGCTACCACGCTGCGATCAGCGGCGTCTTTCAGGACGCGAGCGACGAACGGTGTCAACGGTTCGCGGGGCCGTAATGCCGTTCCGTTGTGCCGGCTCGTGAAGTTGATCCGCGCCTTCAGATCCGGACGAAGCAGATCAGGGTTTCGTTCGTCTATCGCGCGAAGGCCGTGAACAAGGCAACGGAACCGGGAGTATTGACCCCGAACGTCGCAGGCATCGATGTCAGCGGCCGTGATCACGCGAAGCCCCCCGTTGAGGCGCCCGCTGGAGGACAGATGTTTCCCGAGCGGGATCCAGCTCTGTCGATACTGTTCGACACTCGGGACGGCCAGGCCGGCGAACAGCTCGTTCATCATCGGCCCAAGGTACAAGGCAAGATCGCGACCCAGGCCTTCGTTCCCCACCTCGTGCAGCAACCAGGTCATTTCGCGCCCGACACCGTCACGATGATGATAGGCTACGATCGCGTCGGCTCGCGGCTCCTCATCCTGCTGCGGAGGTAAATCGCGGAACGAGAGGCGAGGGCGACCCACTGCTAGAAGAAGCCCATCAGACGAGAGTCCAGCGCCTCGGCCGCCTGATCTACGATTTCGAAGGCTTCATCGAGGTAGGTGAGATATTTTTCAGTGGTCAGGACGCTGGCGTGACCCAGCCATCGCTGGACCCGGCGCAAGGGGTCGCTGACAACCTTCATGTAGATTTCCTCGGTTCGATCCGGGACAGATCGATCGTCGAGCCTCATCACTTCCGCTTTGACGAGGTGTGTAAGCCAGTAGACGGCAAAGGTATGCCGGAGGGTATGGGGCGATACGTGTAGGTCCCAGCCCATGTCCTCCGACAACTTCTTGCTGGTACGCCGGAATATCGACTGCCATGCCGCGGGGGTGAGGGCTTGGCCGTCCTGCGCCAGCCACAATGCTGCCGGCTGCGCACTTTCCAATGGTGCGCCCGATCCGGGCAGCAATAGGAGGTTGCGTCGTTCGTCGATGCGCAGAGTCGCCAGTGATCGAGGGCGCCGCTCGCCCTTGATCAAAACGCGTTGCCCGCCTGCAAGCGTGCCGATGAGCGGCTGCCGCATGGTCCGGACCCCACCCGCGCGTCGCCAGCGATCGACCAACTGGCTCCGCTCCTCGCGAATATAAGCGTCGATGAAGTTACTGGCTACCCGCCTCGGGAACGGCACTGATCGAGGTTTGCGCCCTTTGGTGATTCTGGCGGGCAGGTCGATCATGGTGCTGCGACAGCCGTGAAAGACGCGGGCGTTCGTCGTCGGAAGCTCACCGATCAGAAGGCTTGCGCCTTCTTCGAGCCTAACCCCTGTCGTCACAAGCAGCTCGGCGAACGCGGCATCGCGCATCGGATTCCGCCGGTGAGTGATGCCGTTCGCGTAACCCCCACCGAGCAGGCCTTGGTCTCGGAACAGAACGTAATCCTCGAGCGGGATCATGCGGATCGTATCTTCGGCAACCGCGCCATCACGGCGGAATCTGGTTTTCGGCGCAACTGATATCAGTCCTGCGTCCTCGCTGGCGGCCCATTGATAGAACCGCGTTAGCGCCGCAGAGGTGCGCTTCCAAGACGATCCCGATAGTCGGAGCTCGCCCGGCCCTTCGAGCCGAAGGCTGCGATATTTCCCTACGTCGGCACTCGATGCGTCGAGTAACGACTTTGAACGCGCATCCCGCAGGTAACGGGCAAAGACCTGAAGATCTCGAGCATAGTGGCCTGCGCTGGCAAGGGACACGCCATCGGATCGCAGGAACGTGATGAACGAATTGACTTCTACAACGGGGCTTCCGTCGGAATGAAGGAGAGAAGGGAGATTTGTTTCGGGTAAGTATTTGATTGCGTCCTGCTTTATGGAGTCATCAAGCGCAGGCCGGATCATCGTCCCATCAAGAAGTATAGGCTCGACGCCGAGCCAAGGATCGAACGGGAAAAGATGCACTGAACCCTCGACATGACACTGGGCGTTTCCATTTTATTGCCCCGACCCGATCGATAATGGGACAATATCCTTATCCCGTCAAAGGGAATGGATCGTCTCAATGGCGACATAATTCTTCTGCGCGGCCATGAAGCCGGACGAGGTCCGCAGCCTGCCGGAGGATTATCTCCGGCTTATCATTCTCATCGAGGCACGGGCGGCACCGCGTCTTCGAGAGGTTGATGGATTGTGGCGCAAGCCTGTATTGGGGCGGCGCGGCGCCGAGGCGCGGCCTGGTTCGATGACCGCCTTCATTCGGCAGGAGGGATTGCTTTCTGACGACGCGATCGCCGAGATTATAGCGAATGCCCCACCAGACCTGATTTCGTTTCAGGAGGGGGCTGCGCGAGTGTCACTCGATGCCCGGCCTCCCATCAGGCAATGGATCGATCGATTCCTCGATGGCATCGATCAGAAGGCCGCATGAGGGAAATGACCTGAATATGGGCGACTCATGGAGCATATCTGCTCGAGACGATGGTTTTAGGTGGAGGCGTCCCGCGTCCGTGACGCCTCCAGGAATATCAGCCGTTAAGCTGATCCTTCACCGCCTTGGCGGGCGTGAAGGTGAGCTTCTTTGACGCGGCGATCTGAATGGTCGCGCCAGTCGAAGGATTGCGACCTTCGCGCGCCGGGCTGTCCTTGACCTTGAACTTGCCGAAGCCGTTCAGCGAGACTTCGTCGCCCTTGGCAGCGGCACCGGTGATCTGCGCGAAGACGGCATCGACGTACTTGCGGGCATCCGCCTTGGTCAGGCCATGTTCGCCGGCAAGGGCTTCGGCCAGATCGCTATTGTTCATGTCGCATCCTTATAGATTGAGAGGCGCTCGGTTTAGTGGCTGCGATCCCAGGTTTGAAGCCTGATTGTTGGGAGGATGGTGCATTAGGTTGCTCATCGTGCGGCGTGTCTTCCTCCTGGAGAAGGCGCTTCCCGGCAGGTCAGTGCTGATTACCGTCTTCAAGATCCTCGCCGTCGCGCCCACGACCGGTCATCATGTACCATTGCTCCATCGTCGTGGGTGCGCCGATCAGGCACTCATATCCTATGCCGACATGCATCGCCGCTAAATGCTCGCCATACCGATCGAGAACATCCAGACATTTGACCAGCGTATCCCGGACCCCTGCAAGCTCGTTGGGCAGTTCGCGCTCGGGTGAATGATCCATATTGGTACCTCCACATTGGTGGATATCGGACGCGCGGAGGGTATGCACGGACAACCTTCGCCAGATCGGCGGCAATTTTCTGGCCGGCCAATCAGAATGGCGAGGGTCATGCGGGATCTGTCTGGCTCTTTGGATCGACGGCCGGGCGGGAGTTCGGGGCGAGGAGGGCTCCTCCGGGAACGGCGGTCGCGCCGGACGGATGCGCCGCGTGTGAGAGGGGAGAAGGATCTTGGAGAGTGTCGCTTTCGGATGGTCGAGAGCGGCTTTTCCAAGGAGTTGAGGTTATGAATATCGGTGAAATCAAGCCCGTGAACGGTCGTCTTATCGGTCATATCGCGACCCGTTCGATTGACCTGCCGCGCCTGGGGCTCCGGCCGGTCGAAAGCACCAATGAGCGCGCGCCGGTCTTCGAGATCGTCGCACTCAATGTTGGGCAGCGCTGGGTGCAGATCGGTGCGCTGTGGGAGGCGACTGCCAACAAGACCGGGGAATGCTTCCTCCAGGGATCGCTCGATGATCCGAGCCTGGCCGAACCGCTGCCGATCGCTCTCTTCGGCAGCGACGCTGAAGGCTACCGGGTCGCATGGCGGCGTCGGGATGCGCTGAGCGGCTTTGGCGGCGGCCAGCGTTCGGAACGTCCGGCGATGGGCGGCGAGGCCATGGGCGGGTTCGGTGCGAGCACCGCCGGCATGGATGGCAGCTACATGGGCGGAAGCGATTTCGACGACGAAGTGCCTCACTGAGGTTTTTGTGCGTCATGGGCCGGGGGAGCACAGCCTCCTCCGGCCTTTCTTTTTGTCCGTTGATTTTGGAAAGGATGCGCACCATGGCTACCGCCCTGCGCCAGAGCATCGATCGATTTGCTGACTTGCCCACCCTCTACGCAAAAATGGTTGCGACGCCGGAATATCAGGCGGCCTTTGGCGACCCAATGCCGCTTACAATCGCCGAGCCCGGAGACGCGCCCGCGGAACATGAGATGCCGGAGCCGATCGCGGCCCAGGCAGAGTGCGGTGGGATCATCGCTGCGATCTTCGACCTCTTTACCGGTACCCGTCTGGAGCCTTTGGCACCCGATATCGCGTGGGGGTTCGTCAACAGCTTCCACTTTCTCGCCGGGAAACTCGAAAAGCGTGAAGACGGCTATGCGAGGGAACTGGGGGAACTGGCGCGAGACCCCGAAGGGAGCGAGATCTATGCGCGCTCGCTCGAAGAAAAGCAGCTTCAGTGTCAATCGGTCGCCGAGCAGCGGCAGGCCATTGAATGCATGCGCGACTATGCCGCAGAAATGTACCGGGCGCAGTCAGGCTGGCCTTGGTCACCGGCCAAAGGCACGCGAGCCTCTTCTGCATCGAGCGCCAGCCAGATCGCTGCGGTCGACTTCCTACGTGCCCGCCAGCTGGAACAGCGAGAACGTCACCTGCCGCAGGGGCCGATCGTGGTTGTCACCGGTCCTTCCGACTGGCACGACTGGCAGGCGATATGGTCGCGGCTTGACGCGATCCATGCGCGGGTTTCCCATATGACTTTGGTTACGACCGGGCAGCGTCGCGGCGTGGACCAGATTGCGGCCGCCTGGGCTGCTCGCGCCGGCGTTGAAGTGCCCGTCGTGCGCTATGGCCTATATGGAACCGGGCGAAAGACCGCCTTCACTCGTAATCGCAAGATCCTTGATTTGAAGCCGGTCGAGGCAGTGCTCTGCGAGGGCTCGGGCGTACAGGCCAATCTCTACCAGCTGCTCCGCCAGGCCAATGTTCCGATCCACGCGTTGCGCAAGGCGGACCAGGCGGCTGATGCCGTGAAGATCCCAACGCGCGCTTTCCGCCGCAGCCATTGAGGGAGGACAGCATGGCGATACCGGACTATCTCAGCGCCAACTTCCAGACGCTCCTTCGGGCTGCGGAAGATGGAAATCTTGCCCTTATGGAATGCCAGGACGCAGCATCCGGGGAACCGCGTTACGTGATATGCGCAGTCGGGCGGGAGGAGGGGGCCTATCTCATGACCCCGTTCGGCCATCTCGCGGAAGGCAACCCTTACGACGCCTACCGGTCGCCGATCGGACGGCGAACGACGGAGTTCAAATCGACCCCTGGGACGGCAGCTATTCGGGCGCGCGGTCCCATTTTTTTGGCGGCGCGCGTGCCCCGGGGCGATGTCAGACGGGCGCTTGGACACATGTCGCGCGAGGATCATAGCGCCCCAGGGGGCGTCGAGCCCCCTGGGGCGCAGCCACACTTCTTCTCTCAAGTCGTTTAATCGTGGCACGGGGACAGCGCCGGCCTCAAGGACGACGGGGCCCCACCATTTTTTTTGGCAGGCAGGCGGCAGTCCGCTCATTCCGGGAGGGGCGCGTGCCAAAAAAAATCGTGACCCCCATCGCCGCTTCGCGGTCGGGGCTGCGCCCCGATCCTTGACCCCGTCACTCGGAGCCCGTGCAGGGGGAAGAACCTCTTTCAATTAAAGGAGGTTCTCATGACCAAGACATTCCGTTCCGTCCGCAGTTTCACCGAGATTGCAGCCCTCATTGCCGAGGAAAGCGCGGTCACGTCCGACAGCTTTCGTGAAGCATTCGAGACGGAACTCGATGGCGTCCGGGTCAGCAGCGACGACGAAGAACGCACCGGTCAAATGCCTGACGCGACCCAAGTACAGTTCGCGGTCGAGTTGATCGTCACGACGCTCTTCGATGTTCTGCGGGACAGCAGGCTGGAGAAAGTAGCGGGACGCATCGCATGGGGCATCGTCCACAGTTTCCACCGAGTGAGCGATCAGGCAGCGGGTCAAGCCGACGGGGCAGCAAGACAGATGCGCGACCTTCTCCGGCAGGCTGATGGCAGCGAAATCCACGCCGTAGAGCTGGAGCGCGCGCACGAGGAGCTGGCATTTCTCGACGAGGCCGCGGACGCACTGGCCTGTATGCGGGACCATGCGGCGGCGGTGTATCACAACGAGACCGGCAAGCCTTGGTCAGCGCCCAGGGCGACGCTGGTGTCCTCCAAGCGGACAGCGAGCGTCATCAGCGGGACGGATTATCTGGCCGCGCGGCGCCAGCGCCGGATCGGGCAGCATCATCCTGAAGGGCCGCTGGTCGTCTTTTCGGGCGGCAGCCAGTGGGCGGACCCTGAGCCGATCTGGAAGGCGCTCACGAGGGCAAAGGCGACCCGGCCGCAGATGGTGCTGCTCACCACCGCGCAGAATAGCGGCGGCGACGCGATTGCAGAGGCATGGGCGGCAAAGACGAAGACGCCGGTGGTGAAACTCGGCATCGACAAGGGACGGTGGGGGAACCGTGCCGGGTTCGTGCGCAACGACCAGATTGCGCGGCTGCGGCCCGTCGAGGCAATCGTCGCTGAAGGGAGCGGGGTTCAGGCTCAACTGGTAAGGGTGATGCGTTCCATCGGTGTCGCGCCGGTACTACTCTCGCTCTATGGCGGCCCTGCGCACTGGGCGTCCTGAAGTCACGAATGATATGCGGGAGCGGTCGGGTTCAGGCCCGATAGCTCCCGCATTTTTTTGTCTGTCGCTCTATGTCGTTGCCCTCAAGGACAGGCGCTGCGCGCCCGTCCCGTCGGGCAACGATGCCGCGCTCTTGAGGAACGCGGGCCTCCTGCGCGCGGCTTCGCCGTGCTCGTCGCAGGGACGCCCTATGGGCGCTTTTCCGGTGGAGATTTTGCGGTCGGTGCAATGTCCTTCAGTGCCGTGATAGAGGCTGGCCCACCCACTCGGATCGCGTGCTGGACAAGGGCGCGAAAGTCCTTTTCGGTCAGCTTCTCCACCTCCATGTCGCTCAGGATGGAGGCATATTTGCCGCGCAAAGCGCGGCGGGCTTCGACAATCTCTTGCGCTATTTTCGTATGGCGCGCTTCGAGGTCGGCAAGCCGGTCACGATCATTCAACTTGGGCATTGATCATCCTTTCAAGTCGGATGGTCTGCCCGCCAATTCCATTATCGAGGATCATTCCCATGAACGCAACTCGTTGTGACAATCGGGAAATCGGCCGGCGTGCCGCCGGGGAGAGTGACCCCTTCGGGGAAGCCCCGCGCCTTCCGGCACGAGGCTGGCGCAGCGGCGGGGCGCTGCGGAAGGGGTACTCACGCCCAAGGCGTTTTGTAATGCACCGTACGCACGGGTGCTGCGGGTGCGAATCGCGAGGTTTTCTGCGGGTTTCAGCTAGGTGCCAGCCGGTGCCAATGTCGCTTTCTTCATTGGGACTTGGCACCAGATGGTCACCATATGAAGGCAATTCAGGGCTAAGTGCCTGATAAGCTTTGGCACCATGCCGGTGCCATGTATGCCCATCGTAAGGCGTTGAGATCTCCTGAAAATCGGCGTATAACGGCCGGGCTTCACCCCATCTGGACAGGCAACGAACAGGAGTTCGGCGCTTGCCCAGGATCAATATCAGACTGAAGGATGCTCTTCACGAGCGCCTTGTCGTCGGCGCCCGTTCGGCGCGGCTCAGCCTCCCCGAATATGTCCGCGATATCCTTGATCGCTTCGAAGGCGTCGATGCCGGCGGTTATCATGGTCGCTTCGACGAGGTGCAGGCGACCCTCATTCAGGTGTTCGCCATTTTGGCCGCCTCGGTCGGAACGCGGCGCCCCGACATCCTCCAGAAGGGCATGGACGATGCCCGCGCCCTACTCCTCGAACGGGGGCTGCTCGCGCCCGAGGATGGTGCGCTATGAGCATCTTCCGCAACGACACTTTGGGCTCCTGGACCCGGGGTGGTCAGGCCATCGTCCACAATGTGAGGATGACTACCCAGGTCTTCTTCCAGACTTCGATTGCGGGTCTCGCGATCTGGGTCGGTGGCATCATCTGGTATGTGCTCGAAAAATCCAGCGACTATCAGCGCTTCGTCGCGATGAAGATCGCCGAAGCTACGCTGAAAAGCGACGTGCCGGGTGGGGCGCCGATCCTGTTCAGGACTCCAGCTGGCCGCCAATATTGGACGAACTCGGATGCGCTGCTGGCGTCTCCTATCGCGAAGAAGACCATGCAAGCTATGGAGCAGCATCTGATTTATGGTGCTGCCCTGTCAGGAGCGTTCGCTGCGCTTATGCTTCTGTGGGCCTGGTTCTATTTCACGCGAACGGGGAAGGGGCTCGGCTCCAATCAGTTCATCCGCGGCGCCCGGTTCGGGACAGCCCGGCAGCTCCGCCGCCTGCTGTGGAGATCGAAGCGCGGAAGCTTCGCCATTGGCGGCGTGCCGGTCCCTGAAGAGTTTGAGCCTGAGCACATCTTGATCTGCGGCGCGCCGGGGACGGGCAAGACCAACATCATCGTCAAGATGCTAGCTGGGATGCGTAGGAAGGGCCGTCGGGCCATTGTGTTCGATACGGCCGGTACCTTCGTCGAGAAATTCTACCGGCCTGGGCACGACATATTGCTCAACCCGCTCGATGCGCGGGCGGATAGCTGGTCCCCCTGGGTCGATGTCCCGCGCGACTATCATTATGATCAGATCGCGGAATCCACGATCCCCGACAAGGGCGGTGATCCTTTCTGGGCGAAAGCGGCGAGGGGAACGCTGGTCGCCGTCTTCCGCAAGCTTGCGAAGAACAAGCAGATGCTTATCTCGGTCTTGCTCGATACCCTTCTGCGGAGCCCCTTGAAGACGCTGGCCGCGTTCGCGGAAGGGACGGACGCAGCGGCGTTCATCTCGATGGAAGGGGACCGAACGTCCGCGGGCATTCGCGCCGAGCTGGCATCTGTCATGCGCAGCTTCTCCTATCTGGACGACACGCTGGATGGCTTCTCCGTACGCGACTGGGTGGCCAATGAAGAGGATGACAGCTGGCTTTTCATCACGGTGAAAGCCGATCAGCTTCCCTCTCTGCGGCCGCTCGTCACCGTCTGGCTCGACATCGCGATCAGCGCGATCATGAGCCTTCCGCCGGACCAGAAGCGCCGCCTCTATTGCGTCATCGACGAGCTGCCGACGCTCCAACGGCTGCCCTCGCTGAGCGACTTCCTGGCGCGCGCCCGCAAATATGGCGGATGCGGCATATTGGGGTTCCAGTCCTATCCGCAGCTGGAAGCAACCTATGGCATTCAGGATGCGGCAGCGATCACTGGCTACTGTTCGACCTGGGTGGCGCTACGGGCGAACGATACCCCCACCGCCAAGCATGTTTCGGAAAATTTGGGCCAGGTCGAGCAGGTCGAGGCCAATGAGGGCATGTCCTATGGGGTCAACGACATGCGGGACGGCGTCAATCTGTCCCGCATGCAGGTCACCCGACCGTTGGTTATGCATACCGAGGTTACCAACCTTCCCAACCTGTCTGGATTTCTCCGGTTCGGAAGAAATCTGCCCGTTGTCCATTTCCGGGATCGATACAATGGACTGCCAACGATCGAGGCGGCGTTCGTCGAGCGAACGGAACCTGCCAAGCGTTTCGAGGAGAGCAATGATCCAGCTACCCCAGAAAAGGCGCCGCAGAAAAAGCGCGGTCGCACTCGGAAGGAAGCGCCGCCCGAGCCGCAGCTGCCCTTGGACGGCAGCTCACCCGAAGGAGCAACTGCGGGTGAACCGCCTGCGCACAAGGGCGCCGAAGTTCCGAAGCAGAAAGGGGACTCGCCGAACGCCGAACCGCCCAAGCTCCTTGGGCCGAGGAGTGGCTTCAACCTCCACAAGCATAGCCGCTCCAACGGTGAGCGTGACGATGCGAGGCCGGCATGATGCATCCGCGCCGCCTCAAGGGCTCCCCGGGCAACATCGCCCGCTATTACACTGTCGGGGACTATTATACGAAGGGAGACGCTGAGACATCCTCTTGGGGCGGCACACTCGCCGGCGAGCTTGGGCTGAACGGTGAGGTAGACCCGGCACAGTTCAGAGCGCTGCTTAGCGGGGCTGTCGGGGACCAGCAACTGGGGCGACGTCGGGCCGACGGTGTCGATCATCATCCCGGTTGGGATTTTGCGATCAGCGCACCGAAGTCGGTATCGATCATGGCGCTTGCCCTTCGCGATGAGAGAATAGTTGCGGCGCATGAGAAGGCCGTCGACGCAGCGCTTTCCTATCTTGAAGAACATGCCCAGCTGCGCCGACGGGAAGAAGGGAAACTCGTCCATGAGACGACGGGGCGACTCCTGTGGGCACGCTTTACCGAGCATGCCAGCCGCGAACTCGACCCCCATCTCCATACCCATATCGTGATCCTCAACACGACGAACCGCGATCCGGGCAACCCGATGGCCAGTCTCGAAACGCGGGCCATGTATGCCGAGCAGATGGCCAGCGGCCAGATCTACCGCAACGCCCTTGCCCACCATTTGCGGGAATATGGATTTGAGATCGACTTCGATCCGCGCCGCGGATTGTTCGAGATCAGGGGCGTGCCCAAGGCGCTGATCAACGAGATGTCGCAGCGCGCAGAGCAGATCAACGCCCACGCCGCTGAACATGGCCTATCGGGGCAGGCTGCGCGTAGGCAGAGCTTTTACGAATCGCGCGGTCCAAAGGTGAAAGTCGGCCTGAACGAGCTGCACGATCGCTGGCATGCGCGGCTCATCCCCTATGAGCCCAAACTTGCAGCTGTCCTCGCCCAGGCCATGGAGACGGGCGAACGCCCCGTTCCGGTGGAGGCCGCCGACGCAGCGCGGGCGGCTCTGTTCGGGATCAGGCAATCGGAAGGGCGCGAAGCGGTCAATCCTCTTGGTCGTGTCATTGCCGTAGGCCTTGCCTCCCATGTGGGAGAGGTTCGGTTCGAAGACCTGAGACCGCTCCTGATCGATCATGAAAGCCGCCGCAAACTGCTCGCTACTCGGGGGCAGACCGGCGACGCAATCCTCACGCGAGGGCGAACCAGCCGCAGGACGATGAGGCTGGAACAGGCGCTGACCCAGCATCTCGCGCTTTCCCTCGGAGACGGCAGACAGGTCGCCAGCGCAGACCGGCTGCTGCCCGTACTGGAAAACGCTGGTCTATCCCCTGCGCAGGAGCAGGCTCTCGTGCACATGGCATTGTCAGGAGACCGGATAACGGCCGTGCATGGTGTGGCCGGGGCGGGGAAATCGATGCTGGTTCGCTCCCTAAAGGAAGCGGCGCATCCGGGGATGGCGCTGACGGCGCTTGCGCCGACGTCATCTGCCGCAGCTGAACTGGGTGATCGAGCGGAGATTGCGTCCCGAACCGTTGCCAGCCTGTTGGCGAGCGGCGGGCATGGCCTGAGCAGCAAGGATGTCCTGATCCTTGATGAGGCCGGGCAACTTGGAAACCGACAGGCTCTGAGAGTGCTGGAGATCAGCCGGGCGACCGGCGCGAGGCTTATCCTGCTCGGCGACAATCGGCAGACCGGCGCGATCGAACAGGGAAAGGCATTCTGGCTGATGCAGAAACTGGGCATGGCGACCGCCGAGCTGGTCGAATCGCGGCGGCAAGAAACCAGGGCGATGAAGCTTGCCGTCACCCAGGCCCGCGCCGGCGACTATGCCGGATCGCTGGACCATCTCGATAAGGTGGTCAGTGGCGGCGATGCGGAAGAACTGGCCAACGGGTTGGTGAGCGAATGGACGCGCCTCAAACCTGAAAGCCGGGCAACTACGAATATCCTCGTTCTGGAGAATGCGACGCGCCTCATCGTCAACAGTCAGATCCGCGAGACATTGCAGCGCGAGGGTGTCGTCGCAGCCGAGGATACCCGGCTTGCGGTGCTGACGCCGGCCGGCCTCAGCGACCAAGAGAAGCAGATGGCCCGCTTCTATTCCGGCTGCCAGGTTCTGAAATTCAACCGCGATCAGGTCGGTGCTGGCCTGGCGCGTGACGGCGAATATAGGGTCGTCTCCGTGGTGCGTGATGCGAAGGGCCGACAGCTTGTTCGATTGGCTGACGAGCAGGGGCGCATCCACAATTGGGATCCCCGCACGAGCAAGGCGGCGCAGGTCAATGTATTCCACTCCGAGCATCGCAACCTTGCCGCTGGTGATCGTATCCAATGGCGGCTCGCGACCAAGGAGCTCGATCTCAAAAACGCCGAACGCGGGACGGTGGAGCGGCTCGACGGCATGGTGGCGACGGTTCGCTGGGATCGAGGCGATCGGGTCCAGCAGATTGATCTTGGACGCCATTCGACCTGGGACCATGGCTATGCCGAGACCGTCTATTCCGCCCAGTCGAAGACCTATGACCGCGTTTATGTGCTGGCCCCCGTGGCGTCCCCGCTGGTCAATGGGCAGAATTTTTACACCGCCATCACGCGCGCCCGGTACGGTGTCAAACTCTGGACGGAAGACCCTAGAAAGCTCGTCGCGAAACTCGAAGAGCGGTCGGGCGAGAAGACATCAGCGCTCGAAGGTTTGGGGCGGCTGCAGCGCGATCACAGCAGGCACTTTGCCGCACGGAACGATGCCCGGCTGAAGGGTCTAAGGCTGGAACAGGTTGAGGAGCGGCGGAAGGCAGAGGGTCGGGCGCTCGCGCGCAAACTGGATCAGCTAGAGCCGGACCGCGGAATTGCCGGACGTCTTGCTGGCAATGCCCGATCGCTGTTCGAGACGCTCGATCGTCATTTGCAGGCACTTGCGGAGAATCGGCAAGCCGATGCGCCCAAGGCGGAGGACCGTACCACAGACAGGAACATCGAGGAGCGATCACATGGTCACGATCGGTAAGCGGATAGCCGCCCTGATGGTGCTGATCCTCTGGCAATCGGAGGGCCTTGCGGCAACGTCCGGTCATGATGCGGCTGATGAACGGAGGGTCGCCAATTGCATCAGGCAGGCGGCTGGAGGGCAGAAATGGCTCGAAGTGACCCTGTGGGGACTACGCGACCAGGAAGGAGGATGGATCGGCGCGGCGGTGCCGAACCGCAACGGTAGCCATGACCTTGGACCTCTCCAGATCAACAGCTGGTGGGTGCCCAAAATCGCAGTAACGCTTGACCGTTCACCCGAGGACGTTCGTAATTGGTTGCGTTACGATCCGTGCTTCAATGCCAACGCAGCCCGGTGGATTTTCGTCGCTGCCCTAATGTCGACAGGTAGCTATTGGAAGGCGGTGGGTGTCTATCACAGTCCGACTTCCGATCGACAGAAGCGATATGCCCACAGCGTCGCACAACATCTGAAGCGCCGGTTTGGCGAGGCGATTTTCTCGCCTTCCGGCGCGGGGGGCATTGGAGGAAAAGTTCGCTGAGCGAACAAAATGATCGGCGCCCTCTGGCATCTGAGCCTGCCGCAACGTTATTCAGGAAAAGCGAATGTGACGTGCGCAATGCACATGTTCGATTCGAAGTTCATTCGACCAGCCCATTTTCGGGTACCTTGCCGGCGTGCCGCGCTGGCGACACCGTGAGGCGTCAGGGTCTGGACCTGCGGCTCTTTCAGCAGGTTTAAGATTCTCGCAAACGATGAGCCCTCGCCGCGCGCGCATTTCGCCGCCCCATACCTGTCAGCTTTGGACTTCCAATTCCGCATAGTTCCGATAGATTGAGAAAGCTTCATCCCATCTGGCAGACTCCAACTAGGAGACGTTCTGCCGTGCGTAAGAGCCTGCCAAGATTTAACGCGCCACTCCCCGTCGAGAAGTCAAAGCCACCTACACTCATTGATCCCATCAGCGTAAGGATAGCGGTAGCGGTGACAATGACGGGGTTAAGCCGGTCCCGCCTCTATGAGCTGATCAAATCCGGCGAGCTGGAGATCGTAAAAGATCGAAGTTCGACTTTGATCATGGTTGCAAGTTTGCGTGAGGCGATCGAGCGACGGCGATCACGCTGAAGCCCAGACAAGAATGCGGAGCGGGGCTCAGGCAGGTGGAGCCTCGCGCTGCGCAACGCTGGCCAGCTGTGCCGGCGTGGAGGCACTAGGCCGCAGCTCATCAAAAAATTTTTCCGAGCGCGTCCTACGCAATCCCACAAGGTCAAAAGGACAAGAAATAGGCAAAATGGTATTTTTGGGCCAACCTCAAGAGCTAAGTCATTGAAAAGATTGGTGACCCCTACGGGAATCGAACCCGTGTTTCAGCCGTGAGAGGGCCGCGTCCTAACCGCTAGACGAAGGGGCCATATGTCGCATGGGCGACAGGCAGGGGCGTGCCTTTAGGCAGGGTAGGCGATGGCGTCAAGCGAAAGCGGTGAAAAGTTCTTGCAGCCACCTGTGTCGACTGCGGCCCATAAAAAACCACCCCATGCGATGCACGGGGTGGCCAGGTTCAGGGAGGAGACGCCTCCAAGGGGGAGGCGCCCTACACGATACACCCGAAAGGGGGGCAGGTGCATCGCATACAACAGAAATAGGACAGGGCGAGGCTGCTTTCAAGAGCAAGCCCCACCCTGATCCGATATATTTGCGATTAACGGAGTTAATCGGGCTTTCAGGCTTCCACGGCCACCGGCGCGGCCGGCGCGGCGATCGGGCCCTTGCCCTGACCGATCTGCGCTTCGAAAATCTCGCGCATCAGTTGCAGCGAGAACAGATGGGCGTGGATCAGCGGCAGCAGGCCGTTCTGGTTGATCTTGCGCAGCTGGTCACCACGCAGGTCGCGCAGCTTTTCCTCGTTCACCATGCGGAAGCCGCGATAGACGAAGGGCTGTTCGTTGTTCGGGGTCTGGATCGCGACTTCGCCGTCCATCAGCAGGTCCATTTCGGCGAGATCCTTCATGAACTGGCCGGTGCGGGCGGCTGCCTGCTCGAAATCTTCGCAGAACTTCAGGATGCCCTTGGTCACGTCGGTCGGCTGGCCATTTTCGAACAGGACCGGGCCGTCGCCTTCGGTGCCGATTGCCTTGCTGGTCGGATCGAAGCAGAGCGAGAGTTCGTCGCTGTCGGAGCGCAGCTTGGCCAGCATCCAGGGATAGCGGCGGACATAGGCCGGGACATAGGCCGGGCCGCGCAGCTTGCCTTCGTCGTCGACGAAGACGTTCACGCCCTCATTGAGGCCCATCAGCGCGAGCGGCACCGAATCCTGGCCGGCCGAGAAGATGATCGGCACGAAGCGCTGGGCCGAGACGAATTCGTCGATCGTCAGCGGCACGGCATGCTGGGTCACCAGGAACGGAGCGGCATCGACCGGCTGAGTGCGATAATCAGCGTGATCCACGGTGCTGAGCGGGATCAGGTCGTTGTAGAAGATGGGAAGGCTGTTCGCGGGCGCGCTGGCCATGATGTTGTTCCGTCCTGTTAGAAAGCGCGCAAGGCTTGCGTCGCTGATCCGAATATGGGTGTGACGGGATAATCGGAGCCATCCCGCTAGGCAATCGCTTTGTGGACGTGCTGCGCTCAACCCTCGTCGGGGCGAGGGATGAGCTTGTCGGGATTCATGATTCCGCCCGGATCGAAGGCTGCCTTGATCGCGCGCAGGGCATGGATGCGGGCCGGGCTGGCGAGGCGTCCGAGTTCGGCCCGCTTCATCTGGCCGATGCCATGTTCGGCCGAGATGGAGCCGCCCGCGGCGACCACCGCGTCATGGACGAAGGCGTTGATCGCCTGGCCCTGTGCGGCGATCCAGGCCGGGCCGTCGCTGGTGCCCCTGGGCGCGCGGACATGGAAATGGACATTGCCGTCGCCCAGATGGCCGAAGGAAGAGGCGGTCGTGCCGGGGAAGGCGGCTTCGGTGGCGGCGGAAGTCTCCAGCATGAAGGCCGGCATGCGCGGCACCGGCACGCTAATATCATATTGCAGCGCCGGCCCCTGTGCCTTTTCGGATTCCGACAGGGATTCGCGGATGCGCCAGAAGGCCTCTGCCTGGGCTTCACTGGCGGCAATGGCGGCGTCGATCGCGATACCGCGTTCCAGCGCCAGGCCGAGCGCGCCTTCCAGCCGTTCGGTCGGGCCGGGCTCGCGCATGTCGCCATGGTCGACTTCGATCAGCACATGCCAGGGCGTGCGGGTCTCGATCGGGCAGCGCGTGCCGGGAATATGGGAGAGGACATGGCCAAGGCCATCGTCGGCAATCACCTCGAACCCTTCGACGCTGTCGCCCAGTTCGCCTTCGACCAGGCGCAGCAGGGCGAGGGCATCGGTGGGCGTCTGCACGCCGACCCAGCCAACGGCACGGGCGGCGATGGCCGGGACGAGCCGGAGGGTGGCTGCGGTGATGACGCCCAGCGTGCCCTCCGCGCCGATCAGCAACTGCTTGATGTCATAGCCGCGATTATCCTTCTTGAGCGCGTCCAGCCCGTCGAAGATGCTGCCGTCGGGCAGTACCGCCTCGATCCCCTCGACCAGCGCGCGCATCGTGCCGTGGCGCAGCACCTGGGTGCCGCCGGCATTGGTCGAGACGAGGCCGCCGATCGTGGCCGATCCCTTGGCGCCCAGGCTGAGCGGAAAACGACGGCCGGCCGCTTCCGCGGCGTCGTGCAGGTTGGAAAGGATGACGCCGGCCTCGCACACCGCCAGATTGTCGTCGGCTGACAGGCTGCGAATATGGTTCATGCGGCGGAGTGAAAGGATCAAGGCCGATCCATCGGCGGGCGGCGTGGCGCCACCGACCATTGAGGTGTTTCCGCCTTGGGGCACCAGCGCAACGCCCAGTTCCGCGGCCAACGCCACGCAGTCGGCCACTTCGCGCGTCGAGGCAGGGGACAGGATCGCGCGGGCCGTTCCATGATAGCGGCCGCGCCAGTCGCTGACCCAGGGGGCGATATCATCGGCATCGGTGATGACGCCCTTGGGACCGAGCAGGGCGACGAAGCGATCGATGGCATCCTGTGCGATTATGGCTTGTTCTGTCATGGGACATGCTATGCCCCGGAATTCATCGACGGTTCAACCGTTGGCCGATAGCTTGCCACTCCCAAAAGGGGTTCCGCTTGGTTCATACCATCCTGATGCTGCTTGCAGTGCCTGCTGCCGACCCGGTGCAATGGGCGCAACTGACGATCGAGCAGCGCGTGATCATTCGTGTTCCGATGGCCAAGGGGCGGGCGCCAATGCGAGTCGTGCCCAAGAGCGATGAGCGGTGGGAAGAGAAAAAGGGGCCGCGCTGCGTGGCGCTGCGATCGATTCGCGGGGCTAGCATCGTGGTGTCCAACGGGGTGGACCTGATCCTGGCGGACAAGCATCGCTATCGCGCGCGGCTGGAGCGAGGATGTGATTCCGCCAGCTTCTATTCGGGTTTCTATGTCGAGCCGGACGAGGATGGGTCGCTCTGTTCGGGGCGGGATGAATTGCAGGCGCGCAGTGGCGCGAGTTGCGGGATCGACAGCTTCAGGCGGCTGGTGGAGGCCGAACCTGAAGATTGAGCGGATAAAAAGCATCTTCCGAACGAGCGAAAATGCGCGATTTCCTTGACAAGGTGCTGATATTTCCGCAAGGCGCGCGCGATTTCTGTCTCGTCTTCGTGGCGAGCGGAGTACCTCCTGTCCCGGACATTTGAATGACTTTTGCCGATCTCGGCCTTTCCGACGAATTGCTCAAGGCCGTAACCGAGGCCGGTTACGACACGCCTACGCCGATCCAGGCGCAGGCGATCCCGCCGGTGTTGATGATGAAGGATATCATCGGCATCGCGCAGACGGGCACCGGCAAGACGGCGAGCTTCGTGCTGCCGATGATCGACATCCTCGCGCATGGCCGCGCCCGCGCGCTGATGCCGCGCAGTCTGATCCTGGAGCCGACCCGCGAGCTCGCTGCCCAGGTGGCCGAGAATTTCGAGAAATACGGCAAATATCACAAGCTCTCCATGGCGCTGCTGATCGGCGGCGTGCAGATGGGCGACCAGATCAAGGCGCTGGAAAAGGGCGTCGACGTGTTGATTGCAACGCCTGGCCGCCTGATGGACCTGTTCCAGCGCGGCAAGATTTTGCTCAATGGCTGCAACATGCTGGTGATCGACGAAGCCGACCGCATGCTCGATATGGGTTTCATCCCGGATATCGAGGAAATCTGCACCAAGTTGCCAGCGCAGCGCCAGACACTTCTCTTCTCTGCCACCATGCCGCCGGTCATCAAGAAGCTGGCCGATCGTTTCCTGGACAATCCCAAGTCGATCGAGGTCGCCCGCCCGGCAACGGCGTCGACCAACATCACCCAGCGACTGGTGAAGGTCGATTCGCGCAAGAAGCGTGAAGCGCTGCGCGCGATGCTGGAAGCAGAAGATGTGCAGAGCGCGGTGATCTTCTGCAACCGCAAGACCACGGTGCGAGAACTGAACAAGAGCCTGCAGCGTCACGGCTTCAAGTCGGGCGAGATCCATGGCGATATCGACCAGGCATCGCGCATCGCCGAACTGGAGCGGTTCCGCGATGGCAGCGTCAACATCCTGGTGGCGTCGGACGTCGCGGCGCGCGGCCTCGATATCAAGGGCGTCAGCCACGTCTTCAATTTCGACGCGCCCTGGCATCCCGATGACTATGTCCACCGCATCGGCCGTACCGGTCGCGCGGGGGCCAAGGGCGTTGCCTATACCTTCGTCGCGGCGGAGGATGCCGAGGCGATCGACAATATCCAGAAGCTGATCGGCACCAAGATCGACTATGTCGAAACGCCGGTAGCGGCGGCGCCTGCGCCGCGCACCAAGGAAGAGCCGCGCAACGCCGATCGCGAGGAGCGCGACAATGAGCGGTCCGGTGGCCGCGACGCGCGCCGCAAGCCCGAGCGCAAAGATGACCGGCGCAGCGACAAGCGGGATGATCGTCGTGACGATCGCCGCGACGCGCCGGCTGCACGGCCAGCGCCGCATAGCCGCCGTCAGGAACCCGATGATGGTCCGGATGATGGCTGGAACGGTCCGGTGCCCGAATTCCTCAACTTCGGTTTTGGCGGCTGAACGGCGCCACGCTGATTGAAAAGGCCCCCGTCACGCGCAGGCATGGCGGGGGCCTTTTTGTTATGTGGCCATGACGACGCAACGGGAGGGTAAGGCCATGTCCGCAATTCCAGGTGTTGGCGCTTTCGCGATCGTGCCCAGCAATGACGTCGCGGTCGCGCTGGCCTTCTGGGAAAGACTGGGCTTCGCGCGGATCGGCGGCGATCACCATTATCATATCATGGAGGGATGGGGCTGCGAGGTGCATCTGACCCAGGCCGGCGCGCCGCCCTGGGATGTGCCGGCGCATAATCCCTTTGGCGTCTATCTGCGCACGCCGGATGTGGCGGCGATCGCGGCGCGGGTCGATGACCTGGTCATCCGGCCGGGCGGCATTTTGCGCCATCGCGAATGGGGGCTGTATGAGGTCGGGATCAACGGGCCGGATGGACTGCTGGTGCGCATCGGCTGGCCGTCCGAACTGATCGAGGGCGCCTGACGCTATAATAGTCCCTGCGCGCGCAGGCTGCTATGCCCCTGCGCGCCAATGATGATATGGTCATGGACGCCGATGCCCAGCCGCTTGCCGGCCTCGACGATCTGGCGGGTGATCTCGATATCCTGCTTGCTGGGCGATGGATCGCCCGACGGGTGATTATGCACCAGGATCAGGGCTGCCGATCCCAGTTCCATGGCCCGCTTGATAACCTCACGCGTATATATGGCCGCCTGGTCGATCGATCCGTCGCCCATATTCTCGTCGCGGATCAGCATGTTGCGGCTGTTGAGGTGCAGCACCCGCACGCGTTCGACATGGAGATAGGCCATGTCGGCGCGCAGATAGTCGAGCAGCGCCTGCCAACTGCCCAGCACAGGTCGTTCCGCCACATCGTTGCGCAGCATGCGCAGCGCCGTTGCCTGGACGATCTTGATCGCGGCGACGCTGGTGTCGCCCATGCCGGGCACCCGTGCGATCGCCTGCCAGTCGGCCGCCATCAATCCGCCGATCCCGCCAAATTCGCGCAGCAGCAGCCGGGCCAGCGGTTTGGTGTCGCGGCGGGGGATGGCGAGGGCGAGCAGATATTCGATCAGTTCATGGTCGAGCAGCCCGTCGCCGCCTTCGGCCAGGCGCTGGCGCAGGCGGGCGCGATGACCGGCGCCATCCTGGCTCGCGCGTTCGTCCTTTTCGGTCATGCTGGCGATCCCCCATTCCCCGGCAAATGAAGGCTAGGCTTTGCGGATTTCGTGGGCAAGGCTATTTCAGGGGTGGATATTTCCAATGGGTCGGACGTTATGGATGCGTTACGGACCTGAAGTGCGAGCGAAAGTCGGGGTTGGCCAGGCAGATGGAAGACGAGAACGGCGAAGCCGAAATTCGCCGGGGCTGGCTGCGCTGGCTGGGTGTCGGGACGGGTTCGCTCGGCCTGGTGCTGGTTGCGCTGTGGACGCAACGCGCGCCGATCGCGGAGAATTTCGTCAATCGCGAACTGAACCGGCGCGGGGTCCAGGCCAATTATGACCTGACGCAGGTGGGCCTGCGCACCCAGCGGATCGAGAATGTCGTGCTGGGCGATCCGGCGCGGCCGGACCTGACCGCCCGCTGGGTGGAGGTCGACATCGCCTTTTCCGGGGTGACGCCACAGGTGGCAGCGGTTCGCGCCGGTGGCGTGCGGATGCGCGGCGCCTATCGCGAAGGCGTGCTGACGCTAGGCGAGCTGGACAAGTTTCGCGATCCCGATTCGACCGCCCCCTTCGCCATGCCCGACCTGCTGCTTCATCTGCGCGACGCGCAGTTGCGGCTGGATACCGATGCGGGGGCAGTCGGCATGCAGATCGATGGTAACGGCAATCTGAAATCGGGTTTCCGCGGCAAGTTGGCCGCTGCCATGCCCGGGGCACGGATGGCCGGCTGTGGCGTGGCCAAGGCCAGTGCCTGGCTGGATGTGGCGATGGTGGACGGCCGGCCGCACCTGCGCGGGCCGATCAAGGGCGATGCGCTCGCCTGCGCGGATATGGCGATGGCTGCGCCGACGGCCGAGATCGATCTGTGGCTGGGGCAGGGGCTGGACCGCTGGAACGGATCGGCCAAGCTGGCGGGCGAGGCGCTCAAGGCGCAGGGCATGTTGCTGGCCGCCCCCGTCGGTCGGATCGAGTTCGACGGTTCGGCCATGGCCATGGCGGGACGAGCGCGGATCGGCGCGCGCGCCTTTTCCGGTGCCGGGGTGCTGGCGGGGCCAACCGAACTGGCCGGTGACTGGACGCTGCGCGGCGGTGATGCGACCTTCAGTGGCGATCTGACCGCCCGGAACGGGCGGATGGCCGGGCGCGATCCGCTGGCGGCATTGCGGACCTCGACGGCGGGCACGCCGGTGGCGCCTTTGGCCCTGCGGTTGGCGGATGCGGCACGGCGGGCCGGGGAGGATAATCTGCTGCGGGCGCGGGTGGCACTGGCGCAGAAGGGCGATGCCGGCAGTCTGGTGCTGACCGATACCGAATTTGCAGCGCGCAGCGGCGCGCAGGTGGCCGTGGCGCGGGACGGCCGGGTGACGCTGGCCTGGCCGGGCAAGGGCGGCGCGGCGATCGACTGGGCGCTGGACGGTGCGATCACGTCGCAGGGCGGCGGCTTGCCCAAGGCGGCGCTCCGGCTGGCCCGCCGCGCCGGCGGCGGTTTTGGCGGGCAGTTGTTCATCGATCCCTATACGGCCGACGGCGCCCGACTGGCGTTCGAGCCCGTCCGATTCGTTGCCGGGCCGAAGGGCGATACGCGCTTCACGACCGCGTTGCGGCTGGATGGGCCGCTGCCTGATGGGGCTGTTCGCGGTCTTGGCCTACCGATCGATGGCCGGCTGGCGTCTAATGGCGCGATCGCGATCAACGAACATTGCGCGCCACTGACATTGCTGGAAGCGCGCTATGGCAGCTTCGCGCTGGGGCAGACCCGGCAGACGCTCTGCCCCCTGCCCAATTCGGCGCTCTTCGCGATGGGGCCGGGCGGCATGAAGGGCGGTGCGGAGCTTCGCAATGTCGCGCTGAACGGGCGAAGCGGTGACAGCCCGATGCGGCTCAAGGCGGACAATGCCCGGCTGATATTGGGCCAGACCGGCTTCACCCTGGGCAACGCCGATTTCGCCATTGGCCCGGAGGATGCGCCGGTGCGCCTGTCGGCGACGAGCGTCACCGGTGCGGCGACGAAGGATGGCTTTGCCGGCGACATCAAGGGCGCGGGCGGACGGATCGGCACCGTGCCGCTGATCGTTGAGCAGGGGGCGGGCGGCTGGGCCTTTGCCAAGGGGGCACTGTCGCTCAAGGCGGGGATGCAGGTGCGCGATGCGCAGCCTTCGGTGCGCTTCAACCCGCTGACTGTGCCTGACTTCGCCTTGTCGATGAAGGATGGCCGAATCACCGCGACCGGCACGCTGCAGGTGCCGGGCAAGGGGGCCACGGTGGCGCGCGCCGATATTGCGCATGACCTGGGCAGCGGGAAGGGACGTGCCGACCTGACCGTGCCGGACCTTGGCTTCGGGCCTGGATTGCAGCCGGAAGAACTGACGCCGTTGACGCTTGGCGTGATCGCCAATGTCGCTGGCCGCGTGACCGGCGAGGGGCATATCCGCTGGACCGGTTCCGATGTCAGCAGCGATGGCGTCTTCCGGACCGATCGGCTGGATCTGGCGGCGGCCTTCGGCCCGGTCGAGGGACTGTCTGGCGAGATCCGCTTCTCCGACCTGCTCAACATGGTGACGCCGACCGGACAGGAGGCGCGAATCGCGCTGGTCAATCCGGGCGTCGAGGCACGCAATGGTACGGTGCGTTATCGCCTGGGTGCCGGCCAGGAGGTGCATATAGAGGGTGGCGGCTTTCCCTTTTCGGGCGGTGAACTGGTGCTTCTGCCCACGACCATGGACTTTGGTGCCGATGTCGACCGCTATCTGACCTTCCGGGTCATCGGCCTCGACGCTGGTGCCTTCATCCAGGCGATGGACCTCAAGAACGTGTCGGCCACCGGCACGTTTGACGGCATCATGCCGCTAATCTTCAATGCGCAGGGCGGGCGGGTTGCCGGCGGCGTACTGGTCGCGCGACAGCAGGGCATGGCGCCGCTGATCATGCCCGAGGGCGTGCTGCCGAGCATCCCCTGCGATCCCACGCGCCAGTCCGGCGTGCTGTCCTATGTGGGGCCGGTGTCGAACGAACAAGTCGGAGTTATGGGCAAGGTCGCCTTCGATGCGCTGAAGGATCTGCAATATAAATGCCTCACCATCCTGATGGATGGCGCGCTGGATGGAGAGATGGTGACCAATGTGGTGTTCAACGGCGTCAACCGGGGGCAATTGGGCGGTGCGCCGCAGGGGATAGCGAAAAGCTTCGTCGGCCTGCCCTTCATCTTCAACGTGCGGATTTCCGCGCCGTTCCGCGGCCTGATGAAATCCGCCCAATCCTATGTCGACCCGTCGCAGGTGATCCGCGACCAGATTGGCGAGGATGCCCAGCAGAAGATGCGCGCACAAAGCGCGGCCGATCTGCAATCTGGTCTTGCGGTTCAGCCTGCGGCAAGCGAGACTGTGTCAAATACGGAGCCGAAATGAAGATAGCAGCAATCATGATGGCCGGTCTGGCCGCTTCGGCCCTGGGGGGCTGCATCCAGGTCAAGGCCCCGGACAAGCCGATCGAGATCAACCTGAACGTGAAGGTCCAGCAGGAGGTCGTCGTCCGTCTGGAGAAGGACGCCAAGGATCTGATCAACAATAACCCGGAGTTGTTCCCGCAATGACACGCAAGTTCATGCTGGCCGCCGCTGTGCTGGGCGGCCTGGTTCTGGCCGGTGCCGCGCAGGCCCAGGGTGGTGCGGCCGCCGCGATCGCCGCCGGCACGGTGGGCGAGCAGGCCGATGGCTATCTGGGCATCGCCGGCACGGTGGGCGCGGATGTGCGGGCCGAGGTCGAATCGATCAACATCAAGCGTCGGGCCGTCTATACCGATCTGGCCGGCAAGCGCGGCGTGACGGTGCAGGATGTGGCGGCCGCAACCGGCTGCCAGACGCTCAGCAGCCGGGTGAAGCCGGGGCAGGTCTATCGCGTCGGCGGTGGTGCCTGGCAGACCAAGGGCGCCGGGGCGATCTCTTTGCCGGCCTATTGCGCAACCGCAGGCCAGTAAAACGCGCGTGGCTGGCGGACTTTGACCGCCAGTTCGTCTGGGCAGGATAATCTCCTGCCCAAGTATAGTTGACTATCCGTCATCCCCTTTCTAAACGGGCCGCGCCTTGACGGGTGCAGCCGCAAGCGCCATGCCGCCTGCCATTGGGTTTCAGCCTGATGGAAGGATTGGCAATGGTTGCGGGTGAATCCGGGCAGGACCCGGCGGGGGAAGATGCGCGGATCGCTTCACTGGAAGCGAGAATTGCGCAGGCGGAACATGCCGAGCAGGTCAGACAGGGGACGAAGGTGCAGCAGGCGGACGATGGTTCGCGTCTGGGCAACAGGGTTCTCGCAGAGCTGATCGGTGGTCTTGTCGGTGGTGCGTTGATCGGCTGGGTTCTCGACCGGCTGCTTGGCACATCCCCATGGCTCCTGCTTGTCTTCCTCGGTCTCGGGATCGTGGCGGCGTTCAGGAACATCATCAGATTGACGAAGACGAAGCGTTCCGATCAATAGGGGCGCTTTTGTCTTAGTCCGAATATTAGACGGTACAGGGGTCCAAGTGGCAGAATCCGGCAAAATCGATCCGATGCATCAGTTTGCGATCGAACCGCTGTTCGGTACCGATCACCTGTCCATCGGCGGCTTCAACATCGCCTTCACCAACAGTGCGCTCTATATGGTCGCTGCTGCGGTGGTGCTGTGGATCTTCGTGATCGGCGGCATGAAGCGTGAACTGGTGCCCGGTCGTTGGCAGATGGCGGTCGAATATTTCACCGGCTTCATCAAGAACCTGCTGATCTCGAACGTGGGCGAGGGCGGCAAGAAGTACATTCCCTATGTCTTCTCGCTCTTCATGTTCATCCTGATGGCCAACCTTCTGGGTCTGCTGCCGCTGGGTCTGGTCGGGGTCCACCCCTTCACCTTCACCAGCCACTTCACCGCCACCGGCGTGCTGGCGATCATGAGCTTCTCGATCGTGCTGATCGTGGGCTTCTGGAAGCATGGGCTGCACTTCTTCTCCCTGTTCGTGCCGCACGGCACGCCCCTGCCGATGATCCCGGTCATTTTCCCGATCGAGCTGATCTCGTTCATGGTGCGTCCGTTCAGCCTGGGCCTGCGACTGTTCGTGGCGATGACCGCCGGACACGTGCTGCTCAAGGTGCTGGCCGGCTTCGTCATCAACAGCTCGAATGCTGGCCCCGGTTTCGGTCTGACCGTCGGTGCCGCCAGCTTCGTGCTGATGGTCGGTATCAGCGCACTCGAAGTGCTGGTCGCCGTGATCCAGGCCTATGTGTTTGCGCTGCTGACCTCGGTCTACATCAACGACGCCGAAAACCTGCACTGAGTTTTCGTACATTCTTCAACGCTTAATTGGTTTAGAAAAAGGAGTTTAGAACATGGACGCAGAAGCCGCAAAGCTGCTCGGTGCTGGCCTGGCCGCGATCGGTGCGGGCATTGCCGCCCTCGGTGTGGGCAACGTCTTCAGCTCGTTCCTCGAAGGCGCGCTGCGCAATCCGGGTGCCGCTGACGGCCAGCAGGGTCGCCTGTTCATCGGCTTCGCCGCCGCCGAACTTCTGGGTCTGCTGGCGTTCGTTATCGCCATGATCCTGGTCTTCGTGGCCTAAAGATCGACGGGGCGGGCAGCCTGGCTGCCTGCCCCTTGACGACCGCCCCCTTTTCGGACGGAAAAAAATGCCTCAAATCGCGCAAATCGCCGATACCTATGCTTCCCAGATCTTCTGGCTGCTGCTGACGTTCGGCTTCGTCTTCTTCGTCATCGGCCGCGGCATGGTGCCCAAGGTGCAGGCGACGGCCGACGCGCGCGACGCGAAGATTTCGGGTGATCTCGATGCTGCCAAGGCAGCCTTCGCCCGCGCCGATGAAGCGGAAGCGGACTATCGCGTCCGTGATGCCGAAAGCCGTACCGCCGCCCAGGCGACGCTGGCCAAGGCGAAGGCGGATGCCGCCAAGGCTTCGGAAGCGAAGCTGGCCGCCGCCGATGCGGAGATCCAGGACAAGATCGGCGCTGCCGAAGCCCGGATCAAGACCGCCACGGATGCCGCCATGGCACAGATTGAAACCGTCGCCGCCGATGCGGCGCGCGACATGGTCGTCCGGATTTCCGGCGTGGAAGCGTCGGACGAAGCGGCCCGCAACGCAGTAAAGGCGGCACTGGCTCATGGCTGAGGCAGCAGTAGAGCATAGCGAGGCGCAGGCCCCGCACCTCAATCAGGCAATCCACGCCGAAGGCATGGAGCCGGTTGGCACCGTGGCGCATGAAGGCGTCGCGCCGCATACCGATCCCAAGGCGGTCGGCATGGACGCGACTGCCTGGGTCAGCCTGGCGATGGCGGTGTTCATCGTCATTCTGCTGATCAAGAAGGTGCCCAGCCTGATCGGCGGCGTGCTGGATGGCCGGATTGCCCAGATCAAGGAACAGCTGGCCGAAGCATCGAAGCTTCGTGCCGAAGCCGAAGCGCTCAAGGGCGAATATGAAGCCAAGCTGGCCGCTGCGGCCGGCGAAGCCGACGCCATGCGCAAGTCGGCCGAGCATGAAGCCGAAACGCTTCTGTCCGATGCCAAGGTGCAGGCTGCCGATCTGGTCGCCCGTCGCCAGAAGATGGCGGAAGACAAGATCGGTGCGGCTGAGCGCAGCGCACTGGCCGACATTCGTGCCAAGGCGGTGAAGGCCGCTACCGGCGCTGCCGTCGCCCTGATTGCCGAAGGCCATGATGCCAAGGCGGACAAGGCGCTGGTCGATGATGCGATCAAGGGTCTTGGCCCGGTCGCCTGATCGAAACAGGCAGAATTAGCAAAAGGGTCGGCACCGCAAGGCGCCGGCCCTTTTTGTTTGGTTTCAGGCTGGCGTGCCGTCGGTCCATTCGGATCGCAGCATCCGCATGATCGCGGTATCCCATCGCGCATCGCCGACCCGGACGGAGGACAGGCGGATGCCTTCGGTCACGAAGCCCAGCCGCTCATAGCTGCGGATGGCGGGCCGGTTCCAGGCATAGACATTGAGTTCCAGCCGCTCGATCGCATCGAAGGCAAAGGCGCTGGCGAGCGCAAGGCGCAACATCGGCACCGCTAGGCCCCGGCCCCTCGCATCGGGCGCAATCGCGACCCGGCCCAGCGTGGCATTGCCGTTGCGCCAGTCGAAGGCGATCTGGACATGGCCGACCAGTCGATCGCCGTCCTGCGCCATCCAGCACAGGCGCGCGGGCGGATCGCTGCGTCCTTCGTCCAGCATCCCAGCCATCTGTTCGTCGGACAGTGGGAAATGGACATAGGGCCCGCCCCACTGAACGACGTCCGCGTCGCTGCCGAACCAGCCGGACAGGGTGGAGTAATGATCGGGGGTGAAGGGAAGGAGATGGAGCATGGGGCGGTCATAGGCGCGCCAGCCTGGGGAGCGCCACGGCCGGTTGTTTGAAGGTGGCGCGGTCCGCGGATCAGACGAAGATGCTGTTCCAGTCCTGTTTCATGCTGACCAGGGTAAGGCCATAATCCACGGCCTTGTCCAGCGCCTCGGCTAGGGGGCTCAGGAAGAAATCCCGATCATAGGCAAATTCCCGAACGGCATCGTCATGATGCAGCAGCAGAGCCAGTCGTGGCCCCGGTCCGGTCTTCACATAGCGGAGCATGGCCAGGTCGCCGTCCGAATTGCCGAAGGCAAGGATCGGGCGACGGCCGATGTGAAGGGCGATATTCTGCGGTTTGGCCTCGCGGTCGTCGAAACAGTGGAGTTCGGGCAGCTTGACAAGCTGCGCGACGCCATCACCGTCGATTTCGAACCGCGTGCGAAGGCTGGAGCCGATCACCTGTTCGGGCGGAATGCCATAAACCTCTTCGGCGAAGGCGCGCATCAGGTCGAGCCCGCCGCCCGAGACGATATAGGTCTTGAAATCATGGGCGCGTAGAAAATCGAGCAATTCGATCTGCGGGCGATAGACGCATCGGGTGAAGAGGCGGTCGAGCAGGGGGTGATGTGCGGTGGCGAGCCAGTCGCGTGCGATCCTGTCAAATTCGTCTTCGGTCGCACCCGCATGCTCACGGGCGGCAACCTCCAGCAGCCCTAGCTTCCCGAATGCCTTCATCGCCGGCATGTTCTGCTCGACATAGGCCTTGAAAGGCTGTTGCTGCGCCAGTTCCGGTTCCTGTGCGATCAGCTTTGCGCGCAGCATGCGGCTGAACAGGAACTGGGTCTGAAGTGGCTGTTCGGCCCAGAGCGTGCCGTCATTGTCGAAGGTGGCGATGCGCTGCGGGGCGGGGACGTGCTCCGGTCCCGAGCCGGTCACGCGGGCGACGAAATCCAGGATCGCAGCCTTGGCAGGTCCGTCATTCCAGGACGGCAGGGGATCGGGCATGACTGGCTCCTTCGCGCTTGGACGTCCGGTGATTGGACCGGGACGGCAGAGCGGGAGCAATCGGGGTTTCCCCCGGAAAGAGACGGGCATGGCCCGCAGTCGGGGCGAATGGCGGCTGGCCATTCGCCCCTTTGCCTGACGATCAGGCGGCCAGCGTGGCGTTGTCGATCACGAAACGATATTTGACGTCGCTCTTCTGCATGCGAGCGTAGGCGTCTTCGATGTCCTGGATGCGGATCATCTCGATATCGGCGACGATGCCCTTTTCAGCACAGAAGTCGAGCATCTCCTGCGTTTCGGCGATACCACCGATCAGCGAGCCGGCAATGCTGCGGCGCTTGAAGATCAGCGCGCCGACATTGGGCGAGGGGTGGGCATGCTCGGGCACGCCGACCAGCGTCATCGTCCCGTTGCGCTTCAGCAGGGTGGTGAAGGCGTCGAGATTATGGCTTGCCGCGACCGTATTCAGGATGAAGTCGAAGCTGTTGGCATGGGCCTGCATCTCTTCGGCATTGCGCGAGACGACGACTTCGTCGGCGCCCAGGTCCAGCGCATCCTGGCGCTTGGATTCCGAGGTGGTGAAGGCGACCACCTTGGCGCCCATGGCATGGGCCAGCTTGATGCCCATATGGCCCAGGCCGCCAATGCCGACGATGCCGACCTTCTGGCCTGGCCCGACCTTCCAGTGGCGCAGCGGTGAGTAGGTAGTGATGCCGGCGCACAGCAGCGGCGCCACGGCGGCGAGTTGATCGGCGGGGTGGCTGATCTTCAGGACGAACTTGTCCTTCACCACGATATTCTGCGAATAGCCGCCCAGCGTGTGGCCCGGCGCATCATCAGTCTTGCCGTTATAGGTGCCGACAAAGCCGCTCTCGCAATATTGCTCCAGCCCCTCGTCGCAGGAGGCGCAGCCCTGGCAGCTATCGACCATGCAGCCGACGCCGACCGTGTCGCCTACCTTGAAGGCGCTGACATGATCGCCGACCGCAGTCACATGGCCGACGATCTCATGGCCGGGAACGCAGGGATAGAGGGTGCCGTCCCATTCGGAACGGACCTGGTGCAGGTCCGAATGGCAGACGCCGCAATAGGCGATATCGATCGCGACATCATGCGGGCCGACGGCGCGGCGTTCGATGTCGAGGGCTTCGAGCGGCTTGTCGGCGGCGTTGGCGCCATAGGCTTTGGTGGCCATGGGGATGTCCCTTTGCTTGAGGTTCGCGGTGTGCAGGGCAGATATGCCCCTCCGCTGCTATTCTTGGATGGGCGCGAGCCAGGGGATGACCTGCGCCTGTCCCATGTAGGAAGTCGACAGGCTGTTGATTAGGCCGGCTTTCGGTAACACAGCCATGAATGGCAATCATGAATGGCGATGTTGGCCGCCCTTTGTTCCACACCGCCATTGCGATCCGCGCCGGTGCCGCTATCTCTGCGGCCATGTCGCAGCCGCAATCCCCCGACCGTTTCAACGAAGACAAGGCGACCTATACCGTCACCGGTAGCCAGCCCGACATCGATGCGGGCGTGGAGGCGATCCGCACGACGCTGAAGACGCTGCCGACCCGGCCCGGCGTCTATCGGATGCAGGATGCGCGCGGCGATGTTCTTTATGTCGGCAAGGCGCGGGCGCTGAAGAACCGGGTGGCCAACTATACCCAGGTCGACCGGCTGCCGAACCGGCTGCGGCGCATGGTGGCGCAGACGCGCAGCATGACGATCGTCACCACCAACAGCGAGGCCGAAGCGCTGCTGCTGGAGGCGCAGCTCATCAAGCGCTACCGCCCGCCCTATAATGTCCTGCTGCGCGACGACAAAAGCTTCCCCTTCATCCTGTTGCGCGAGGATCATGATTTTCCCCGCGTGCAGAAGCATCGCGGCGCGCGCAAATATAAGGGGCGCTATTATGGCCCCTTCGCCAGCGCCGGATCGGTGACGCGGACGATCAACGCACTCCAGAAGCTGTTCCTGCTGCGGTCCTGTACCGACAGCTTCTTCGCCAATCGTTCGCGGCCCTGCCTGTTGTATCAGATCAAGCGCTGTTCGGCGCCCTGCGTCGATCGCATTGATACGGCCGGCTATGCCGAACTGGTGCAGGACGCGCAGGATTTCCTGGGTGGCAAGTCGACCGCGGTGCAGCAGAAGCTGGGCGCGGCGATGGAGGCCGCCGCCGAGGCGCTGGATTTCGAACAGGCGGCGATGATCCGCGACCGACTGAAGGCGCTGACCTTCATCCAGGGATCGCAGGCGATCAATGCGGAGGGGCTGGGCGATGCCGACATCTTCGCATTGGCGGAGAAGGGCGGATCGATGTGCATCCAGGCCTTCTTCATCCGCGGTGGCCAGAATTGGGGACATCGCAGCTTCTTCCCGGTCCACACCAATGACGTGGCGACCGAAGAGGTGCTGGAAAGCTTCATGGCGCAATTCTACGAGGAAGTGCCGCCGCCCAAGCTGATCCTGACGGACCGTGAACCGGCCGAGTGCGAGCTGATGGCGCTGGCGCTGAGCGAAAGGCTGGGCAGCAAGGTGCGGATCGAGGTGCCCCAGCGCGGCGAGCGCACGCGCCTGATCAAGCAGGCGCAGCGCAATGCCGTGGAGGCGCTCGACCGGCGTCTGGCCGAGACCACGACCCAGGCCAAGATATTGGACGAGATGGTCGAGGCTTTCGGGCTGGACGGCGTGCCCGATCGGATCGAGATTTACGACAACAGCCATATCCAGGGCGCCCATGCACTGGGGGCGATGGTGGTCGCCGGTCCGGAGGGCTTCCGCAAAAACGCCTATCGCAAGTTCAACATGAAGAACCCGGACATCTCGAACGACGATTTCGCGATGATGCGCGAGATGTTCGAGCGGCGCTTCGGCCGGGCGGCGCGTGAAGACCCTGATCGCGACGGCGGAGAATGGCCCGATCTGGTGCTGATCGACGGCGGCAAGGGGCAATTGTCGGCGGCGCGGGCGATGCTGGAGGATATGGGCATCGAGGATGTCTGCATGATCGGCATCGCCAAGGGGCCGCATCATGGCCGCGACGGGCGCGAGGTCTTCCACCTGATGGATGGTCGGGAAGTCAGTTTTCCGATCAACCATCCGCTGCTCTTCTACATGCAGCGCCTGCGCGATGAAGCGCACCGCTTTGCCATCGGCGCGCATCGGGCGAAGCGCAGCAAGGCGATCACCGTTTCGTCGCTGGACGAGGTGCCTGGCATCGGCCCGGCCCGGAAAAAGGCGCTTTTGATGCATTTCGGTACGGCGCGGGCGGTGCGTGACGCCGCGCTGGAGGATTTGCAACGGGCACCGGGCGTGTCGAAAGCGGTCGCCCAACAGGTCTATGATTATTTCCATGGTTAAAAATGTGACGTTTCCGCAATGATTTTTGCTGGCTCATAAGTGTCGCGTTAACAATTGGTGGTGATGTTTCCCCAGCCGATGGGCGGGGGAGACAAAAGTGGGGAACAAGTGGGGGCTTGCGGCTGCGCAACTGGCGACGGTCGCTTTTCTGATGATGGCGGGCGTTCTGGCGCCGCCGGCGCGGGGCGACATGCTCGCCATTCCCCTGACGACGGCTAGTGGCCATGGATTGGCGGCGGGGTTGATTGCGGTCGGCGCGATCCCGGTCGGCAAGGGGCAGTTGGAGGGGGCATTGGTGGTGCGCGGCGATCGCGATCGCCTGGCCTGGCCGATGCTGGCCCGCGGCGTATTGCTGCTGGCGGCGCCCGATTTCCTCTGTGCTGGCAAGGAAGGGCGGGCATGAACGTCGAACGCCCGATGGAAAGCATTCGCCTTGCCGGTGCGCGCATGCTGATGTGGCTATTCTGGCTGAATGTGCCGGCGCTGATGCTGATCGGTTGGCTGCTCAAGTCTCCTGACGCGGAAGTCGGCGCGCTGGCGGCCGCGCTGCTGGCGTTGCTGCCGACCCATATGGTGCGGCGACGCGATATTTCGGCGCCGGCGCGCATGACCCTGGCCGTCACATCGGTGGCGATCCCGGCGCTCTATGTCTTCCTGCTGCGCGGTCATGGCTGGCAGATGGACATGCATATGGGCTTCTTTGCGGCGCTGGCAGCGCAGACCGTGCTGCTCGATCGGCGGGCGTTGCTGGTCGCGGCCGGCGTGACCGCGCTCCATCATCTGATCCTCAACTATAGCTATCCCGCCTGGGTGTTCGCCAGCGAGGGCGATCTGCCGCGGGTGCTGGTGCATGCGCTGATCGTGGTGATCCAGACCTTGATGCTGTGGTGGATCGTGACGCTGCTGACCCAGACTATCCGTCTGCAGACCGAGGAGCGACAGCGGAGCGAAGGTCTGCGCAAGGAAGCCGACGCGGCGAAGGAGCGGGCCGAGGTCGCGCTGGCCGAACTGGAACGGGCGCAGGCGATCGCGACGCGGCAGCGCGGGATCGAGGAAGCGGCGCGACGGGCCGAAGAGGCAAGCGAGCGGCGTCGACTGGTGGCCGATGCGCTGGAGGCGCGGTTGGGTGCGGTGGTCGGCGATCTGGCGCAGCTGGCCGGGCAATTGTCGGCCAGCAAGCAATGGCTGTTCGATCTGCTCGACCGCACGACCCAGCGTTCGGCCGAATTGCGCAAGGCCCATGCCCGCGCCGATGGCGACGTTCGTGCCGTGGCGCAGGATACCGAGAGGCTGGCGACGTCGATCAGTGGGGTGGGCGGCAGCGCCAGCCATACCCGCGACAATGCGCTGCGCGGCGCGATGGCGACCCGCGCACTGACGCCGGAGGTCGACATATTGTCGGCGACGGTCGATTCCGCCAGTTCGATCGTCGCGCTGATTTCCCAGATCGCGGCGCAGAGCCGGACCCTGTCGCTCAATGCCGGGATCGAGGCGGCACGGAGCGGTAACGAGGTGCGCGGCTTTGCCGTCGTGGCATCGGAGATGAAGAGCCTCGCCGCGCAGACGGCCGAGGCGACCCGCCAGATCGATATATATCTGCAGGATATTCGCCGTGCTGCCGACAGCGTGTCGGGCGCGATCGATGTCGCGACCCAATCGGCCGATACGATCGACCGATCGACTGCCGGCATCGTCGATGAAGTGGCGGAACAAATCCGTGCTACCGGCGAGATCGCGGCGGCGACCGAGGAGATGGCCCGCCATATCGCCGAAGCGGCGTCCCAGGCCGAAGCGCTCAGCCTGGCGCTGGCAGAGGCGCAATCGGCCATGGGCGAGACCGACGCGGCGGCCACCGCTTTGTCCAGTCGCTCGCAGGAATTGCAGGAAACGGTGCGTAACGTGCTGGAAGAACTGCGCGCCGCTTAGCGCTGGGGCGGGTCGCCGGGAAAATTCGCCTTCAGGAAATCGAGCACCAGCCTGGCGCGGGCGGGCAGGCGCTTCAGCGCGGGATGCACCGCCAAAATGTCGATCGGGTCGATCTGGCTGGCGGGAAGGACGCGCACGAGGCGCCCCGCCTCCAGATCGTCGGCCACCCGCACGGCGGGCAGCATCGCGATGCCGAGGCCGGCGAGCGCGGCGCGATGCACAGCCTCGCTATTGTCGCTGCGGAACGGGCCGCTGATCAACTGGTCGCGGCCGTCCACGGTCCATTTGGCGGGCAGGTCGCCATAGCCATAGGCGATGCAGCGATGGCTCGGCAGATCGTCCGCGCTGGTTGGCAGGCCATGGCGGGCGACATAGTCGGGATGGGCGACCAGCATGCGGGGCAGGGCACCGAGCCGATGGACGACCAGCATATCGTCCCCGACCGGGCCGACGCGCAGGGCCAGATCGAGCCGGTCCTGGACCAGATCGCGTTGCCAGTCGGTCATCGCCATGTCGATCCGCAGGCCGGGATGCTGATCGCTCAGCAGGCTCAGCAGGCCCAGATAATAGAGGCCCAGCGCGGTCGTGACGCCGATCCGCACCGTGCCACTGACATCGCCCTGGACCGGCCGCAATTCCTGTTCGGCCACTTCCAGTGCATCGACCAGCGTGCGGGCGTGGACCAGCAACTGGTCGGCTTCGGGCGTCGGGACCAGCCGGCGCGTGGTGCGATGAAACAGCACGGTACCAAAATGGGCTTCCACCTGATCGAGCCGTCGCGCTATGGTGGTGTGGCTCGCATGCATCTCGGCAGCGACGCGCGTGAAGCTGGGCTTTTCGCATAGCCGTATGAAGGTGCGGATCGAAAGAAGCAGGTCGCTCATTTGAACATGTCCTGCACAGATATTGTGCCGGGAATCCCTATTGTGCGGAGAACGGAAAAGCCAGACCTAAGCGCCGGCGCAAGGACGTCAGCCAGACATTTAATGGAGACGAGAGGATGGCATCGGATCGTATCGGTCATGCAGGTTTCGCGGCAAAGAGGCGGAGCGCGCAGGACGCGGCTGACCTGATTGCCGACGGCATGACCGTGGGCATGAGTGGCTTTACCGGATCAGGCTATCCCAAGGCGGTCCCGTTGGCGCTGGCCGACCGGATCACCGCCGCCCATTCCGCTGGTGATCCGTTCCGGGTCAAGGTGTGGACCGGCGCGTCGACCGGGCCGGAACTGGACGGTGCCTTGGCCAAGGCCGACGGCATCGAATTTCGCCTGCCCTATAATAGCGATCCGATTGCCCGCGAGCGGATCAACCGCGGTGAGATGCAATATTTCGACATGCATCTGAGTCAGGTCGCGCCGATGGCGTGGCAGGGCTTCCTGGGCGAACTGGATGTCGCCGTGGTCCAAGTGACCGGCATCACACCCGACGGCCTGCTGATCCCGTCCGCCTCGGTCGGCAACAACAAGACCTGGCTCGATCGCGCCAAGGGTGTGATCCTGGAGGTCAATAGCTGGCAGAATGCCGCGCTCGAAGGGATGCACGATATTTATTACGGCACGGCATTGCCGCCCAGCCGCGTGCCGATCCCGCTGACCCGCGCGGACGATCGCATCGGCGAACCCTATTTCCGGGTTGATCCCGACAAGGTCATCGCCGTGGTCGAAACCGACTCGCCGGATCGCAATGCGCCCTTCACCCCGCCCGATGACAGTGCGCGGTCGATTGCCGGCCATCTGCTCGAATTCCTCGGCCATGAAGTGAAGATGGGCCGCATCCCGGCGTCGCTGCTGCCGCTCCAATCGGGCGTCGGCAATATCGCCAATGCCGTGCTGACCGGCCTGATCGACGCGCCGTTCGACAATATGGTCTCCTATACGGAGGTCATTCAGGACGGCATGCTCGACCTGCTGGAATCCGGCAAGCTGCGCATGGCGAGCGCCACCGCCTTTTCGCTCAGCCCCGAGGCAGCGGCGCGGCTCAATGCCGACATGGCCCGCTTCCGCAACAAGATGATCCTGCGCCCGCAGGAAATCAGTAACCATCCCGAACTGGTCCGCCGCCTGGGCTGCATCGCCATGAACGGCCTCATCGAGGCGGATATTTACGGCAATGTGAACTCCACCCATGTCATGGGATCGCGCATCCAGAACGGCATCGGCGGATCGGGTGACTTTGCCCGCAACGCCTATCTGTCGATCTTCATGACGCCCTCGACCGCCAAGCAGGGCAAGATTTCGGCGATCGTGCCGCACGCGAGTCATGTCGACCATATCAATCAGGACGTGCAGGTGATCGTCACCGAACAGGGGTTGGCCGACCTGCGCGGGCTGGCGCCGCGCCAGCGGGCGGAACTGATCATCAACAATTGCGCCCATCCCGATTATCGTCCGATGCTGAAGGATTATTTCAGGCGGGCGATGCAGGGCAGCTATGGCCTGCAGTCGCCGATGCTGCCGGCCGAGGCCTTCGCCTGGCACCAGCGCTTCATCGATACCGGCACGATGATGCCGGGCTGATCATAAATGGCCCGGCGCAGCCTGACCTGCGCCGGGCCATAGATCATTGCTGTTCGATTGCCGCTTTCCGACATATTCCCGCTGAGGGAACCGGGAGCCATGCCGTCCGCTTGACCTGCATCTTTGCAGCACGGACCCATCATGGATTTCCTGACGACCGACTTTCTCGACAAGCCCATCTGGATGTGGGCGCTCTTCCTGACGATCATCATCGCGCTGCTGGCGCTGGATCTGGGCGTGCTGCATCGCAAGCAGCGCGAGATCGGCGTGCGCGAGAGCGTGAAGCTGGCCGGCTTCTACGTCGCCATTGGTCTGGCCTTTGGCGGCTGGATCGCCTGGCAGATGGGGCAGGAGGCGGCGGTCGCCTATCTGACCGGTTTCGTCGTCGAAAAATCGCTGGCGCTCGACAATGTCTTCGTCATCGCGATGATCTTCTCCTTCTTCCATGTGCCGCGCCGCTATCAGCATGAGGTGCTGTTCTGGGGCATCATCGGCGTCATCGTCCTGCGCGCGATCATGATCGGGCTGGGCGCGGCGCTGGTCCAGAATGTCTCCTGGGCGCTCTATGTCTTCGCGGCGATCCTGATCTTCACCGGCATCCGCATGCTGTGGACGGTGGGCAAGGAACAGACGATGGAGGGGAACCGGCTGCTCGGTTTCCTGCGCCGTCACATGCGCGTGACCGAGCGGGTGGAGGGCGATCATTTCTTCGTGCGCCAGCCGGCCGAACCGGGCGGCAAGCCGCTGCTCCATGCGACGCCGCTGTTCCTGGCGCTGGTGATGATCGAGATTGCCGACGTCATCTTCGCGGTGGATTCTGTGCCGGCGATCTTCGCCATCACCACCGATCCCTATCTGGTCTATACCTCCAATATCTTCGCGATCCTGGGCCTGCGCGCGCTCTATTTCGCGCTGGCGGCGGCGGTCCACCGATTCCATTATCTCAAATATGCGCTGTCGGTGGTGCTGATCTTCATCGGCGCCAAGATCTTCCTGGCCGATGCGCTGGGGCTGGAGAAGATCCCGCCGGCCTTTTCCCTGCTGGTGACGGCCGGGGTATTGGGCGCGGGCATCGGCCTGTCGCTGTGGCGCACCCGTGGCGAGGCGCAGCCGCAACATTAGATTTGGCACGAATGCCGGATCGTCGATAGGAAGGCGCCATGCCCGTCCTCATCACATCCGGCATCGTCTGCGCGCTGCGCGCCCATGGCGAACATGGCGCGCTCGCGCGGCTGCTGACGCCCGACCATGGGCTGGTCGCCGGCTATGTGCGCGGCGGGCGGTCGCGGGCGCTGCGTCCGGTGCTGCTGCCGGGCAATGCGGTGAAGGCCGAGTTTCGCGCTCGCACCGAGGATCAACTGGCCAGCCTGACCGTCGAACTGGAGCATAGCCGCGCACCCCTGCTGGGCGAGCCATTGCCGGCGGCAGCGATCGACTGGGCCTGCGCGTTGACGGCGGCTGCTTTGCCGGAGGGCACGCCCTATCCAACGCTCTACGAAGCGCTCGATGGCGTGCTCGGCGCAGTCGAGGCGGCGCCGGCGGCGCGGGGCTGGGCGGCGGCTTTGGTCCGCTACGAATTGCTGTTGCTGGCGGAACTGGGCTTTGGCCTCGACCTCAGCCGTTGCGCCGCGACCGGCACAGCCGACGACCTGGCCTTTGTCAGCCCGCGCAGCGCGGCGGCGGTCAGTCGGGCCGGGGCGGAGGGCTATGAGGCGCGCCTGCTGCCGCTGCCGCCTTTCCTGTTACAGGGTGGGGCCGGAGACTGGCCGCAGATCATGGATGGATTGCGCCTGACCGGCTTCTTCCTGGAGCGGTCCGTGCTGACCGAAAGGCGGGCCGATGTGCTGGCCGCGCGCGAAAGACTGGTCGATCGGCTGAAAAGAGCGGTTGCGTAACGCGCGCAGTTTTTGCAAGGGCGGGCGCGCCGTTTCCGCATTCTCCGTTCGCCCGCCGGGCAGCGGCGGCCATTTTCTTTCGCGGAACCGTGCCGGCAGAGATTTAGAAAGAGGTTTCCCATGTTGATCGCCCTGTTCCCTGGAGATGGTATCGGCCCCGAGATCGTCGCGCAGGCGAAGCGCGTGCTTGATGCGCTGGCGATCGACGGCCTCACCTATGAAGAGGGTCTGGTCGGCGGTTCGGCCTATAAGGCGGTCGGCCATCCGCTGCCGCCCGAGACGCTGGATATCGCCAAGCGCGCCGAGGCCATCCTGTTCGGCGCGGTCGGCGACCCCGACTGCGACTCGCTGGAACGCCATCTGCGCCCGGAACAGGCGATCTTGGGCCTGCGCAAGGAACTGGGTCTCTTCTCCAACCTGCGCCCGGCCAAGGTCTTCCCCGAACTTGCGCATGAAAGCGCGCTGAAGCCCGAAGTGGCCGGCTCGATCGACCTGCTGATCGTGCGCGAAACCAATGGCGACGTCTATTTCGGCGAGAAGGGCATGCGCACCACCGCCGATGGCCTGCGCGAAGGCTATGACATCATGTCCTATAACGAGGCCGAGGTGCGCCGCATCGCCCATACCGGCTTCCAGGCGGCGCGTGCCCGTCGCGGGAAGCTCTGCTCGGTCGACAAGGCCAATGTGCTGGAAACCAGCCAGTTGTGGCGTGACGTGGTGATCGAGGTGTCGGCCGAATATCCCGACGTCGCGTTGACCCACATGTATGTCGATAATGCCGCGATGCAGCTGGTCCGCAACCCCGGTCAGTTCGACGTGATCGTCACCGGCAACATGTTCGGCGATATCCTGTCGGATCAGGCGAGCATGTGCGTGGGCTCGATCGGCATGCTGGCATCGGCGACGCTCAACGGTAGCGGCCAGGGCCTCTATGAACCGATCCATGGTTCGGCGCCCGACATTGCTGGCCAGGGCAAGGCCAATCCGCTGGCGACCATCCTGTCGGCGGCGATGATGCTGCGTTACTCGCTGAACCTGCCCGAACCGGCCGACCGGATCGAGGCGGCGGTGGCCAAGGCTCTCGCCGACGGCGCCCGTTCGCCGGATCTGGGCGGCACGATGAACACGGTGGAGATGGGCGACGCGGTTCTTGCTGCGCTTTAATTCCGCTTCGGTTCGTCGCATTTGCATGACGCGAACGTAAAGTTTCTTCGTTTCCGGTCGATATGATCGGAGAATGGGGACGCAAATGCCGACTGAACTGATTGAAGACCATCATGCCCTGCGGGGCATGATGCGGGATTTTGCCAGCATGATGGACGATGACGTCCGCGACATGGCACTTCTGACCCGCTGGCGCATCCGCTTCGCCCAGTTGTTCCGCGACCATATGGGGCGTGAGGATATGCTGGCGCGGGGCTTGCGCCAGGGGCCGCTGGCGATGGAAGCCGAGCCGATCGTGCATCAGCATGGCCGCACCATGGTGGCCCTGTTCCTGCGCTACAGCGATCATATCAAGCAATGGACCCCGGCCCAGATCATGGCTGACTGGGATGGCTATCGCCGGGGCACCTTGGGGCTGCAGGACATGCTCTACGACCATATGGAGTGGGAAGAGGCGCATCTGCATCCGCTGATCGAGGGCAGGGTGCGCAGGGCCGCCTAGACCTTGATCGCTTCAGGCTGAATCTGCCTGAAGCGTGAATCAAGGTCTAGCATCCAAGAATAGAGCCTGATTCACGCTATCGGTGGAAGCGCAAGGCGCTTCCGCCTCAAACGATCAGGCTCTAGGGGGCCAATTCGCGCATATCGGTCCTGTCGGCTGTTCCACGCGCCGGCTAGGCAGCGGCATGGACGACTTTTCCCTGCCCAGCCTTCGTGCCGCCGCCGCCATGGTTCATGACCAGGTGCCGCCGACCCCGCAATATGCCTGGCCGCTGCTGGCCGGGCGGATCGGCGTTGAAACCTGGGTCAAGCATGAGAACCACACGCCGACCGGCGCTTTCAAGGTGCGCGGCGCCATCACCTATATCGACTGGCTGCGCCGCACCCATCCCGAGGTGACGGGCATCATCACCGCGACCCGCGGCAATCATGGCCAGGCGCAGGTGCGCGCGGCCCGCGCCGCCGGTCTTCAGGCGACGATCGTCGTTCCCCACGGCAATGCGCTGGAAAAGAATGCGGCGATGCGCGCATTCGGCGCGACCCTGATCGAACATGGCCATGATTTCGACAGCGCCAAGGCGGAGGCGGTGCGCCTGGCCGCCGAGCAGGGACTGTTCATGGTCCCGGCCTATCATGAACAACTGGTGCGCGGTGTCGCCAGCTATGGGCTGGAACTGTTCGATGCGGTGCCGGACCTCGACACTGTCTATGTCCCCGTCGGTTGCGGATCGGGCCTGTGCGCCACGATCGCGGCAAGGGATGCGCTGGGCCTCAAGACCAAGGTCGTCGGCGTCGTGTCCGCCCATGTCGATGCCGCCAAGCGCTCGTTCGAGGCAGGGCAATTGCTGACCAGCCCGACCGCCTATACCTTTGCCGATGGCGTTGCCGTCTGCACCCCGGTCCAGGCCGCGCTCGACTATTTCGGGCCGCGCGCCGATCGCTTCGTCGGCGTCACCGATGACGAGGTGGCCGACGCCATCCGCATCTATTGGCAGGACACCCATAATCTGGCCGAGGGCGCCGGTGCGGTGGCGCTGGCCGCGCTGATCCAGGAAAAGGAGCAGATGCGCGGCAAGAAGGTTGCGGTTATCCTCTCGGGCGGTAATGGCGACATGAGCCAGATGGCACAGATATTGGGCGGCGAAACGCCGCGCGTCACGACGGATATGCGGAAGGCGATATGAAGCGGAAGAGCGGGCAGAACCCTGAGATCACCAAGAACTGGAAGCCGGCGACACTGGCCATCCGGGGCGGCACCGCGCGCACCGAATATGGCGAGACGTCCGAGGCCCTGTTCCTGTCCAGCGGCTATTGCTATGACCGGGCCGAGGATGCCGCCGCGCGCTTCGCCGGTGAACAGCAGGGCATGACCTATAGCCGGCTGCAGAACCCGACTGTCGAGATGCTGGAGCAGCGGATCGCCCTGCTGGAAGGCGCCGAAGCCTGTCGCGCGACTGCGACCGGCATGGCGGCGATGACCGCCGCCCTGCTGTGCCAGCTGTCGGCCGGCGACCATGTCGTCGCGGCCAAGGCGGCCTTTGGCTCGTGCCGCTGGCTGGTCGACACGCTGCTGCCCAAGTTCGGCATCGCGACGACGACGATCGACGGCAGCGACGTTGCGGCCTGGGAAGCGGCGGCACAGGCCAATACCAAGGTCTTCTTCTTCGAGACGCCGGCCAACCCGACCATGGACGTGGTCGACATCGCCGCCGTCTGCGCGATCGCCAAGGCCCGCGGCATCACCACCGTCGTCGACAACGCCTTCGCCTCGCCCGCGCTGCAGCGGCCGATGGAGTTCGGCGCCGATGTCGTCGCCTATAGCGCGACCAAGATGATGGACGGGCAGGGCCGCGTGCTGGCCGGCGCCATCTGTGGCAGCCGCGACTGGATCGACAATGTGCTGCTGCCCTTCCACCGCAACACCGGCCCGACGCTCAGCGCGTTCAACGCCTGGGTGGTGCTGAAGGGGCTGGAGACGCTGGACCTGCGCATCCGCCGCCAGAGCGAGAATGCGCTCAAGGTCGCCCAGTTCCTGGAAACCCGCCTGCCCAAGGTCAATTATCCGGGGCTGGAGAGCCACCCGCAGCACGCGCTGGCGATGCAGCAGATGGATGCGGCCGGGCCGATCTTCTCGCTCTATGTCGGTGGCGGCCGGGCGGAGGCGCATGGCCTGCTCAATGCGCTGGAACTGGTCGATATCAGCAACAATATCGGCGATTCACGCTCGCTGATGACCCACCCGGCATCGACCACCCATTTCGGCATGGCCGAAGAGGCGCGGCTGGAAGTCGGCATCACCGAGGATATGCTGCGCCTGAACGTCGGCCTGGAAGATCCGGACGATGTGATCGCGGACTTCGACCAGGCGCTCAAGACGATAGGGCGTTGACGGAACCGGGCAGGGAGGCGCATGCGGGAGATATGAACGCATTGTTCCCCCTGCACGCGACGACACGGGACATCATTGTCCATGTCGCCGTGACCTTTCTGCCCGAACAGTCGGAGCCGGACCGGGGGCGCTGGTTCTGGGCCTATCATATCCGGATTGAAAATCAGGGCGAACAGCCGGTGCAACTGCTGAGCCGCCACTGGATCATCACCGATGGGCGGGGCATTCAGCAGGAATTGGAGGGTGAAGGCGTGATCGGGGAGCAACCGGTGGTGCAACCGGGCAAAAGCTATGACTATGTGTCGGGCTGCCCGCTCAACACGGCGACGGGGTCGATGCGCGGCGCCTATACGATGATCGGTTCCAATGGCGAGACGTTTGAAGTGACCATCCCCCATTTCGCGCTGATCGCGCCGGCGGTGGCCGAATGAAGCGGACCCATTTGCCGCTCAACGGCCTGCGCGTGCTGGATGCAGCGGCACGCCACCTGTCCTTCACCCGTGCGGCCGACGAACTGGCGGTGACGCCGGCGGCGGTCGGCCAGCAGATCCGCGCGCTGGAGGATATGTTGGGCGTGGTGCTGTTTCGCCGCACGCCCAAGGGGCTGGAACTGACGCCCGAGACCGAGGCGGGGCTGGAAGCGCTACGGGCTGGTTTCCTGGAGTTCGAGGAAGCGGTGCGGGCGATGCAGGCTGGCCAGTCCAGTTCGTCGCTGACGATCGCCGCGCCGCGCGATATCACCGCCAAATGGCTGCAATCGCGTCTGGCCGCCTATGCTGCGGGCCAGCCCGGCCTGACCTTCTCGCTGGTTGCTGCCGACGAGGCGCTGGACTTTACCGAGGCCAATCTGGATCTGGCGCTGCGCCTGACCGATGGCGCGGGCGAGCATGAGGGGATCAAGATCGGCGAAACCGCCTTCGTCACCGTGGAAGCGGCGGCGGGCGGGCCGGAACAGCGGATCGAATGGCCGGGCTGCCCCTCGGGCGACCTGCCCGCCGCGATCCGGGTGGCGGATGCGGGCCTTGCGATCGAGGCGGCGGCGAACGGCTTTGGCCGGGCGAGCGTGCCGCTGCTGCTGGCGCAGGCGGATATCGAGAATGGACGGGTGCGCAAGGTGGGCGATGCCCTGCCGACGATGCTCAGCTACTGGCTGATCGCGCCGCTGCCGCAATGGCGCCAGAAGAAGGTCAAGGCGCTGGTCGAGGCGCTCACAGCCTGATCCGGCGGGGCCGGGAAAATAGGATTTCGGCCGCTTAACTGCGCATATTTCCCGCACATTTCGACATTAAATGTCCAACTGGTGATGGATTGTTACGCGCTCCGTTCATGTCCCTTCGGGCATGTATAGAGGATCGGCGGCGTGTAGGACAGGCACCGGACCGGGCGATCAGTCGGCCAGCAGGTTGAGCGCGCGCGTCATCAGCATGACGAAGCGGCCTTCGTCGACGCGGGCGACCGGATCGTTCCAGGCGCCGCTGACCGCGTAATATTGGCCGTCCTGCGCCTGCACCAGGAAGTTCATGGCAATGACGCCGGGTTCGCTGCCGCCCTTATAGCCGAAATAGCGCCAGCGTTTCGCGTTGGCGGGGGCGATGCCCGGATTGACCGCCATGATCGACAGGGCGTCGCCGCCGTTGCGGCGCAGCCAGTCAAGCTGGGCGATTTCCTCCAGCGGGCTGGCGAACCATTCGAGCGTGTCGATCGCCACCGGATTTTCCGACACGGTGCCGACATCCACATGGGTCGCGGTCAGCCGGGCGGCGGCCTCCCGCAACAGGGCGCGGCGATCGGCGATGGTTCCGCCCTCATAACGGCGGCGCAATTCGGCATTGGCCGGCATCTTGAGGGCAAAGGCCTCGGCCGTGGTCAGCATAGGCAGGCTGCGGGGATCGGCGATGCCGAAGCGCTGGCGCATGGCATCGACCTTGTCGCGGCCCAGGCCCAGCAGCAACGTGTCCGACGCGCTATTGTCGCTTTCGGCGATCATCGCGGTCGCCAGGCTGTGCAGCGTCATCGGCGCGTGATCGGGCCATGCCATCAGCCGGCCGGAAAAGCTTTTCGGACCGAGCGGCATGACGTCGCTCCAGCGCCGCTCGCCGGCCTGCACCGCACGCGCCAGTTCGGCCAGCACGGTCAGCTTGAAGGAGGAGCCGGTCGCCATCGGCTGGTCGGGATGGTGCGACTGGAGCAGGACGGGACCGGCATCGGTCAGCCGGGCGATGGCGAAGCTGCTGCGGCCGGGCAGGGCGGCGATGTCGCGCAGCACCGCAGCCATGCTGTCATCGGCCTGGCGGCTGCCGATGATGCGTAGGCCGACGACGCGATTGGGCGGATCGGGGGCGATCACCAGCGTGATCGCGACGATCGCCCGTTCGTAGCGGACCTCCATCTGCCCGGCGGTTGCGCTCTGCTGGGTGACGGCGCCAAGCGCGACCGGGCGGCCATGCTGGCGGCGCAGGTCGGCGGCGAGTGTACGCCAGCGGTCGACCGGGATCGCGTCGATGAAAACGGGGGAGAAGAAGTCGGCTTCGTTACCGGGGCCGGCGAGGATGGTCACCAGTTGCGTGGCGCGCGCGCGAAAGGCGGGGCTGGGGTCAGCCATGGCGCGGGCGGGCAGCAGCGCCATCCCGATGAGGACAAGCGCGGCCGCCAGCAGCCTCATGCGTCAATCGCTTCCTCATCGACCGCTGCTGCATTTTCCTGGATGAAGGCGAAACGATGGGCCGGGTTGGTGCCCATCAGCCGCTCGACCAGATCGCGCACCTGCTGCCGATCCTCGATATCGTCGGGCAGGGTGATGCGGATGAGGCTGCGGGTCTTGGGGTCCATGGTGGTCTCGCGCAGCTGCATCGGGTTCATTTCGCCCAGCCCCTTGAAGCGGCTGATCTCGACCTTCTTGCCCTTGAACTCCTTGGCCAGCATCGCCTCGCGCTGGGCATCGTCCATCGCATAGAGGCTCTTGCCGCCGGCGGTCAGGCGATAGAGCGGCGGCTGGGCAAGGAAGAGATGGCCGCGGCGCACCAGTTCGGGCATTTCCTGAAAGAAGAAGGTCATCAGCAGGGTGGCGATATGGGCGCCATCGACATCGGCGTCGGTCATGATGACGATGCGTTCGTAGCGCAGATTGTCGGGGTTGCAATCCTTGCGTGTGCCGCAGCCCAGCGCCAGGATCATGTCGGCAATTTCCTGGTTTGCCAATATCTTGGCGGTGTTTGCTGAGGCGACGTTGAGGATCTTGCCGCGCAGGGGCAGGATCGCCTGCGTCTTGCGGTCGCGGGCCTGCTTGGCCGATCCGCCGGCCGAGTCGCCTTCGACCAGAAAGATTTCAGCGCCTTCCGGGTCATCATTCGAACAATCTGTGAGCTTGCCGGGCAGGCGCAGCTTGCGCGCGCTGGTGGCGGTCTTGCGCTTGACCTCCTTTTCCTGCTTGCGCTTCAGGCGCTCGTCCATGCGGTCGATGACATAGGCGAGCAGCGCCTTGCCCCGGTCCATATGGTCGGTCAGGAAATGGTCGAAATGGTCGCGCACGGCATTTTCGACCAGGCGCGCGGCGTCCGGGCTGGTCAGGCGATCCTTGGTCTGGCTCTGGAACTGGGGATCGCGAATGAAGACCGACAGCATGATTTCCGATGACGTCATGATGTCGTCGGCGGTGATGTCCTTCGCCTTCTTCTGCCCCACCAGTTCGCCAAAGGCGCGGATGCCCTTCACCAGCGCGGCGCGCAGGCCGTTTTCATGGGTGCCGCCATCGGGCGTGGGAATGGTGTTGCAATACCAGCTATAGCTGCCGTCGGACCAGAGCGGCCAGGCGACCGCCCATTCGACCCGGCCGGCTTCGCCCGGAAAATCCTGATTGCCCGAGAAGAATTGGGTGGTGGCGCATTCGCGGTCGCCCAGTTGCTCCTTCAGATGGTCGGCCAGGCCGCCGGGGAACTGGAACACCGCTTCGGGCGGGGTGTCGTCACCGATCAGTTCGGGCGCGCATTTCCAGCGTATCTCGACCCCGGCGAACAGATAGGCCTTGGACCGGGCGAGACGATAGAGCTTGGCCGGCTTGAATTTCTGCTCGCCGAAAATTTCGCTGTCAGGGATGAAACTAACCGCGGTGCCGCGCCGGTTGGGGGCGGCGCCGACCTTTTCCAGCCCGCTGGTGGGCAGGCCCTGGCTGAAGCTCTGGCGGAACAGCTCCTTGTTGCGTGCTACCTCGACCACCGTCTTGATCGACAGGGCGTTGACGACGCTGATGCCCACGCCATGCAGGCCGCCCGAGGTGGCATAGGCCTTGCCCTCGAACTTGCCGCCCGAATGGAGCGTGGTGAGGATGACTTCCAGCGCCGACTTGCCGGGGAATTTCGGGTGGTCGTCCACCGGAATGCCGCGACCATTGTCGGTGATGGTCAGCTTGTTGCCCGGTTCCAGGCTGATCTCGATCCGGGTGGCATGGCCGGCGACGGCTTCGTCCATGCTGTTGTCGAGCACTTCGGAGGCGAGATGGTGAAAGGCGCGCTCGTCAATGCCGCCAATATACATGCCCGGACGGCGCCGGACCGGCTCCAGCCCTTCGAGCACTTCGATGGTGGAGGCGTCATAGCCCGGCGAGGTGGTGGACTGGGCGGAGGCGAACAGGTCTTCGGACATTCCGCCAAGCTATAGGCAGCCGGGCGTCGGGCGCAAGCGCTGCGCGCACGTGATCGTCAGCAATCAATTGTTACAAGCCGTGGTGCAACAAATCGGCCGTCCGGTCGGTTACCTCCATCAGGGTATATTCCCAAGGTCAGGCTGGAGAAATTCATGACATTCAAGCATTTTGCGCCGATCGGCGCCACGCTGGCGCTCGCCCTGGCGACGCCGGCAATGGCGCAGCAGGATAGCGGCAAGGTCGACTGGACCGGCCCCTATGTCGGCGGCTCCTTTGGCTATAACTGGTCGAAAGGTGATGGTGGCGAACATCTGCGCTTCGACACGGACGGGGACGGCAATTATGATAATGTCGTCACCACGGCGGCCGGGGCCAATGCCTTTTCGCCCGGCACCTGCGGCGGTTCGGCACGGGGCGCGACGCCGGCCAGCGGCTGCAATGGCGACAAGGATGCGATCGGCTGGATGGGCCATGTCGGCTATGACCGGCAGTTCGGCAATATCGTCGCGGGCATCGTCGGCGAAGCGGGCAAGGCCTATGTCAGCGACAGCGTGACCGAATATTCGACCACGCCGGCCAGCTATACCATGACCCGGCGGATCGGCTGGAACGCCAATCTGCGCGCGCGGCTGGGCTATACCACCGATGGCGGCGTCATGCCCTACATCACCGGCGGCCTGGCCTATGCCAAGGTGAAGAATCATTTCGACACCAGCAACACCGCCAACAGCTTCACCGAATATGATCGCAAGGAAGATGCCTGGGGCTACACGATGGGCGGCGGTGTCGAGGCCAAGGTCGCGCAGAATTTCTCGATCGGCGCGCGCTATCTTTGGACCCGTTACAATACCGGCGACTATCGCGTCGATGTGGGGCAGGGCGGCGCGCCCGCGACCAACCCCTTCATCATTACGCCATCCGGCGGCACCAGCATCAACCGTGGCGACAAGTTCGACAATCAGAGCCTGATGGCGACCGCCAGCTTCCGCTTCTGATCCGCCGCAATGAAGGGGCCGGGGCGATGTTCCGGCCCTTTCCTGTTGTGATCTTTACCTGATCCCGCGCCCGACATAGCTTCCCGCCGACAGGATATGGCGGGAGGTCGAGAATATGGCGGCAGGTTTCAACCCCGATGCGGCGACCGCCGCCTATCTGGCGACGCTGTCGCCGGCCCAGCATGAACGGGCGATCGCCTATACCCAGGGCGGCCACTGGCTGTTGCTGTGGGGCATGGTGGTGACACTGGTCGCCATGGCGCTGATCTGGCGCAGCGGCCTGCTGGTGCGGCTCGGTCGGCGGGTGCATGTGCGGCGCCCCAATCTGGCGGTGTTTCTGTCCGCCTTGCTCTTCTTCCTGCTCGACTGGTTGATCGAACTGCCCTGGTCCATCTACGCCAATTGGGGACGCGAGCGCAGCTATGGGCTGACCAGCCAGGGTTTTGACGGCTGGCTGGGTGAGGACATATTGTCGACTGCAATCAGCCTGCCGTTGCTGGCGCTGCTGGCGGTCGCCATCTGTGCGCTGATGCGGCGGACGCCGCGCTGGTGGTGGGCCTGGTCGGGGCTGGTGGTGGTGCTGGGCATCATCCTGATGGTGGTGATTGCGCCGGTGGCGATCGAGCCGCTGTTCAATACATATACGCCAGCGCCCGCCGGGCCGACCCGCGATGCGGTGGTCGAACTGGCCCATCGTGCCGGCGTGCCGGGCGACAAAATCTATATCTATGACGGGTCGAAGCAGTCGGAACGCTATACCGCCAATGTCTCCGGCCTGCTCGGCACGGCGCGGGTGGCGATGAGTGATGTCATGTTCAAGCGCGGCGCCGACCTGGCCGAGGTGCGCGGTGTGGTGGGCCATGAAATGGGCCATTATGCCGAACATCATGTGCTGTGGCTGGCGGGCGGCATGAGCCTGCTGGCGATGCTGCTTTTCTTCCTGGTCGACCGGCTCTATCCGGTGGCGGCGCGCTGGTTCGGCGCCGGTAGCGCGATCAGCGATCCGGCACATATGCCGGTGGCCTGGGCGGTGGCGGCGGTGGTCGGGATAGTCCTGGTGCCGCTGATGAACAGCATTAGCCGCTATGACGAGAATGCCGCCGACCGTTTCTCGCTCAAGGTCGCGCATGAACCCGATGGCTTGGCCAAGGCGCTGGTCAAGACGATCGAATACCGCGCCTCATCCCCCTCGCGACTGGAGGAAATCCTGTTCTACGATCATCCCAGCGTCGAGCGGCGCGTCCATGCCGCGATGGTCTGGAAGGCGGAAAATCCGCAACTGGTCGGCAAATAGGGACAAAAGAAAAGGCCGCCCGGTGGGGCGGCCTTCCTTGTCTCGTTGCGCTCAGCGCACCCGCGGGCCGCCAAAAGGCAGCGGCGGGGGCGGGCGGCGCGTGCCGCGCGGCAGCTGCGCCTGATAGGCGCGGCCGCAATGCTCGACGCAATAGGGGAAGCCGGGGTTCACCGCTTCACCGCAGAAATGGAAGTCCGGCTCGCCCGGATGGCCCATCGGCCACTTGCAGATCCGTTCGGTCAGGTCGAGCAGGCTCGTCTTGCCGGCAATTTCGGCGCTCGGCTTGGCCGGCACCAGACGGCGCGGCGGCGCCGGCGGGATCGGTGCCTGCTGGTCACCGGGGCCCTGACGCAGGAAGCCGCCCGGGCCGACCGATACGATGCGCGGCTGGGGCGGCGCGGCGGGCGCGTCGCTGGGCGCAGCGGCGGCAGCCGGCGCGGCAGGCGCAGCCGGTGCGGCGACCGGGGCCGGACGCGGCGGCGGCGGCGGGGCGGCCACGGGCGCGGCGGCGCGGGGCGCTTCGGCTTCCGGGGCAAGGGCTGCCGGCTTGCGGGCGGGCGCGGCCTTCTTGGGCGCCTCGTTGGCCTTCACCGGGGACGGGCGCGACTGCAGGCCAAGGCGATGCGCCTTACCGATTACCGCGTTACGGCTGACGCCGCCCAGTTCGTCCGCGATCTGGCTCGCGGTCAGGCCCTTTTCCCACATCGCCTTGAGCTGGTCGATACGTTCGTCGGTCCAGGACAATGAAAACTCCTCACAATCTGTGCTATGCGCCCTATATGGGGCATGCAGGCGCGACTTCCAACCGCGCAGAACGCCCTTGCGGCATAACGGACCAGCCGATAGTCGATCCCATCATGAACGACCAGCCCAAAATTGCAGCCGCCCATCCCGCACCCGTTCCCTTCCATGAACCGGGGGAGTTGGTGATCCGCAACGTCAACTGGGCCGGCATGCGCGCGCTCTACCGCAAGGAGGTGCGGCGCTTCATGAAGGTGCAGCTCCAGACGATCTGGGCGCCGGCCGTTACCACGCTAATGTTCCTGGTGATTTTTGCCATCGCGCTGGGCGGTGCGAACCGTCAGGTGCTGGGCGTGCCCTTTGCCGATTTCATCGCGCCGGGCCTGATGATGATGGGCATGATGAACAATGCCTTCGCCAACAGCAGCTTCTCGCTGCTGGCGGGCAAGATGCAGGGGACGCTGATCGACTATCTGATGCCGCCGCTGTCGGTGGGCGAATTGCTGCTGGCGCTGGTCGGCGCGGCGGTGACGCGTGCGGTCGCGGTCGGTCTGGCGCTGTGGGGGGCAATGGCGCTGTGGCCGGGCGTGCATGTGACGCCGACGCATCTGTGGGCGGTGATCTGGTTCGGCCTGATGGGCGCCAGCCTGACCGCGTTCATCGGCGTGATGACGTCGATCTGGGCGGAAAAATTCGATCATGCCGCCGCCATCACCAATTTCGTGATCGGGCCGATGACCCTGTTGTCGGGCACCTTCTATTCGATCGACCGCCTGTCGCCGCTCTTCCGGGCGATCAGCCACGCCAACCCCTTCTTCTACGCCATTTCCGGTTTCCGCTATGGCTTCGTCGCGGCGGCGGACGGCAATGTGCTGGTCGGCAGCGTCGTGCTGCTGGCGCTCAATGCCGGGCTGGCGCTGCTCTGCTATGTGCTGCTGCGCAAGGGCTGGAAGCTCAAGGCCTGACGGCGTCAGGTGAGCGCGGCGAAGATCGGCACGGCCAGCATCGCGCCGAGGATCAGTATGGCCGCCAGCAGCCAGTGGCGCAGCGGAGGAAGGTGCTCAGGCCCTTCCTCTTGCCAGGGCCACATCATGGCGCGTTCCATTTGATGGCTGTCATGCTGGCGATCCATAGCGTCGGGTAGGGGAGGCCCTGCCGATAGCATCAACGGCGCGGGCAGGAAAAGCGCTGCGCGTTCAGGCGATGGTTACGAATTTCTGCGATGGGGCGGAAACCGCAGCAGGATGGGGCGAAGATGAAGGTAGCGCTGGTATTTGGGACAAGGCCGGAAGCGATCAAGCTGTTCCCGGTGATCCATGCGCTCAAGGCGCGTGCCGATATCGACACCCGCGTGATCGTGACGGCGCAGCATCGCGGCCTGCTGGACCAGGTGCTGGAGATTGCCGGCATCGTGCCCGACATCGATCTGGACGTCATGACGCCCAACCAGACGCTGGACGGGCTGACCGCCAAGTTGATCGTCGCACTGGGCGAGGCGTTCGACGAGGAGAAGCCCGACCGGGTGGTGGTGCACGGCGACACGCTGACGACGATGGTGGCGAGCCTGGCGGCCTATTATCGCAAGATCCCGGTCGCCCATGTCGAGGCCGGCCTGCGCAGCGGCGACATCCATCATCCCTGGCCCGAGGAGGTCAATCGCCGCGTCGTCGCCTGTATCGCCGACATGAATTTTGCGCCAACCCACGCCGCCGCAGATGCGCTGCTGCGGGAAAATCGCGACGCGGCCGGCATTCATATCACGGGAAATACCGTGATCGACGCGCTGCTGGCGACGGTCGATCGGGTCCATGGCGAACCGGCGCTGGCCAGCGGCCTTGATGATCTGGCGGCGCGTTTCGCCGGCAAGCGGATCGTGGCCGTCACCAGCCACCGGCGCGAGAATTTCGGCGACGGGATGGAGGCGATCGCGCGTTCCATCGCCGATATCGCTGCGCGGCCCGATGTCGCGGTGATCTTCCCCGTCCATCCCAATCCCAATGTCCGTCCGGTGATGGATGCGGTGCTGGGCGACCTGCCCAATGTCGCGATGATCAAACCGCTCGACTATCCCCATTTCGTCCGTCTGCTCGACCTGTGCCATCTGGTGCTGACCGACAGCGGCGGCGTGCAGGAAGAGGCGCCCTCGCTCGGCAAGCCGGTGCTGGTGATGCGCGAGACCACCGAACGGCCCGAAGGGGTGCAGGCCGGCACGGCGAAGCTGGTCGGCGCGGACCGGGACCGGATCGTGCGCGAGGTACTGGCGCTGCTCGACGATGATGCCGCCTATCAGGCGATGGCCCGGGCCCATAACCCGTTCGGCGACGGGAAGGCGGCTGAGCGGATCGCGGAGATTATTGCAGGAACGGCCGGCGCGGCGCATCTTGCCGCCTGACATTACCCAAATCTTCAACATTTCCGGGCAATGTCGCTCCGAATTTTGGTGAATGAAGGATTATCTCCCCCATGCCCGTCGACAGCAAGCAGAAGGTTTCCGTCATTGGCCTGGGCTATATCGGCCTGCCGACTGCGGCGCTGATCGCGCGCGGCGGGGCGCAGGTCGTCGGTGTCGATGTCAGCGCCCATGTGGTCGAGACGGTCAATTCGGGTCGGGTTCATATCGAGGAAGTCGATCTGGACGGCCTGGTGCAGGGCGTGGTGGCACGCGGCAATCTGCGCGCCTCGCTTAGCGTCGAGGCCAGCGACGTCTTCATCATCGCGGTGCCGACCCCGGTGGCCGAGGACCGCGCGCCCGACATCTCCTATGTGCTGCAGGCGGCGCGGACCGTCGCGCCGGTGCTGAAGGCCGGCGATACGGTGATCCTGGAATCCACCTCGCCGGTCGGCACGACCGAGGCGATGCGCGACCTGATTGCCGAACTGCGCCCCGACCTCAAGATGCCGGCGCCCGGCGTCGCGGGCGACATCGCCATCGCCTATTGCCCCGAGCGGGTGCTGCCCGGCCGCATCCTGGTCGAGCTGATCGACAATGATCGCTGCATCGGCGGCATCACGCCGCGCTGTGCGCGCAAGGCGCTGGGCTTCTATCGCCAGTTCGTGCGTGGCGCCTGCATCACCACCACGGCGCGGGCGGCCGAGATGGTGAAGCTGGTGGAAAACAGCTTCCGTGACGTCAACATCGCCTTCGCCAATGAATTGTCGGTGATCGCCGACCGCATGGACATCGACGTGTGGGAGGTGATCCGCCTCGCCAACCGCCATCCGCGCGTCAACATATTGCAGCCGGGGCCGGGCGTTGGCGGCCATTGCATCGCCGTCGATCCCTGGTTCATCGTCCATGGCGACCCGGAAAATGCCCGCATCATCCGCACCGCGCGCGAGGTGAACGACGGCAAGACCGATTATGTCGTGGCCAAGTCGTCCGACATGATCGACGCCTTTGCCGGCGAGGATGTCGCCTGCCTCGGCCTCGCCTTCAAGCCGAACATCGACGATTTCCGCGAAAGCCCGGCGGTCAAGGTCGCCAGCCGCCTCGCCCGCCGCTACGGCAAGCGGGTCAAGCTGGTCGAACCCTATGCCCAGGATCTACCGATGGAGTTCGCCGGCACCGGCGCCGAACTGATCGATCTCGATACGGCTCTGGAACAATGCGGTGTGTTCATCATTCTTGTCGATCATGACATGTTCAAATCCGTTCCCGTCGACGAACGTGCCGGCAAGGCCGTCTATGATACGCGCGGCATCTGGCCCGACCAGCCGCGTCGTCAGCCCGAGCCTGCCGCGCAGCGCATCGCGGTCTGATCGTCGGCCGGGCGGTTCGTCCTGCCCCCCGCGCGGTTGCCATGACGGTGCCGCGTCGCTAACCCCCGAGCCGAGCGGCCCTTTTGCGGGCCGCACCCGGTTCGCAATGGGGTGTTGATGCGCATGAAGCGCCAGATTTTGGGGCACTATGGCAAGGGCATGAAGGGCAGCGCCGTCGCGGCAGCGGCGATGCTGCTGGCCGGCTGCTCGACTGTGGAGGATGCCCCGCGCGGCGAGGCCGCCTATGCGTTGATGCCCGCGCCCGCCGCGGTGGGCCGCGACTATGTCATCAGTTCCGACGATGTGCTGCGCATCCAGGTCTATCATGAGCCCGACCTGTCGCTGGAGGATGCGCGGGTCAGCGCGGCCGGCATGGTCCGCATGCCGCTGGTCGGCGATGTGTCGATCGGCGGACTGACTGCCGGCGAGGCGTCGGACGTGATCGCCGGACGGCTGGGCGAGCGTTATCTGGTGTCGCCGCAGGTCACGGTGTTCGTGAAGCAGGCGGTCGGCCGCCGCATCACCGTCGATGGCGAGGTGCGCGAGCCCGGCCTGTTCCCGATCGAGGGACGGATCGGCCTCATCCAGGCGGTGGCGCTGGCCCATGGCCCGACCCGGCTGGCGAGCCTGGGGCAGGTAGTGGTGGTCCGCACCGTCGAGGGGCAGCGCCAGGCGGCGACCTTCGACCTGGGCGCCATCCGCAAGGGCGAGGCGCCCGATCCTGAAATTCTTCCCGGCGATCTGGTGATCGTCGGCCTGTCGCGCGCCAAGGCTCTCCTTGGCGGCGCGCTGATCGCCATTCCCGCCGTCGCGACCGGCTTCATCGCCATAGACGGAGGCAATTGATGGTGTCCCGGATCATCGAACTGGAACAGCGTCAGGCCGGGGAGGAGGATCGCACCACCCGCTTTGTCGAGAGCGCGCGCGGCACATGGACCGTGGTGCGGCGGCACAGGGTGATCCTGTTCGTCACCATGGCGCTCTGCGTGCTGGCGGGCGTCATCTATATCCTGCTGTCGACGCCGGACTATCGCGCGACCGCCTCGGTCGAGGTGGAGGATGTGCCGGCGGGGGCCGCCGGCGCCGGCGCGATGCAGAAGCCGGTCAGCGCGGCCGATACCGAAAGCATGATGCAGACCGAGCTGGAAGTGCTGCGCAGTCGGGCATTGGCCGAGGATGTCGCGCGCGATCTGGCGCTGGTCGGCAGCCCGGTCTTCTTCCAGGGCATGGATGCGCGCCGGCCGGCACAGGGGCAGGGCAGCCTGACCCAGCGCCAGGTTGAGCATGAGCAGGTCATCAAGCTGCTGCGCGACAATCTGCAGGTCGAACTGCCGGGCAAGTCGCGGGTATTGCGCATCAGCTTCGTCAGCGCCGATCCGGCCTTGTCGGCGCGGGTGGCGAACAGCTATGCCGACAGCCTGATCCGGGCGGACCTGAAGCGCGGCTTTGAGTCTGGCGTGCAGGCGCGTCGTTTCCTGCTGGGCGAGCTGGATGGCGCGCGTAAGGATCTGGAACGGGCCGAGCGCGATCTGGCGGTCTACGCCTCGCGCACCGGCGCGGTGCCGGTCGAGGCGGCCACGGACGAGGACAAGAAGAGCGACGGCAAGGATGCAAAGCCCGACGCCGCGCCGGTGCCGGAAGGGTCGACCGCAGCGCGCTTGGCGCAGCTCAACGCCTTCCGTGCGCAGGCGGTCGCCGACCGTATCGCCGCGCAGAAGCGCTGGGAAAGCGCCAAGGCCGCGAGCGCGGAGACGCTGCCCGAGGTGCTGGGCAACGGCGCCATGCAGCAGTTGATGGCGGAACGGGCGCAGGCGCGCGCGGCGCTGGTCGAGGAACGGCAGTTCCGCAAGGATGCCCACCCCGAAATGCGCGAGGCGCGGGCGCGGCTGGCGGCGCTTGACGATCAGGCCGAGGCCATGGCCAACACCATCCGCGCGTCGCTGCGTCAGGAATATGAGGTGGCGGCGCATGGCGAGAAGCAGATCGCTTCGGAAATCGCCGCGCTGGAAGGCGATGCACGGGTCGAGCGCGGCCGCGACATGCAGATGAGCATGATGAGCCGGTCGGTCGAAACCTATCGCCTGCTGCATGACAGCCTGTTGCAGCGTTATCGCGACATGGCGTCGCAGGCGGGCTTCCAGGCCGGCCGCATCCAGCCGCTCGACCGGGCGGCGGTGCCGACCACGCCCTTTGCCCCCCATGCCGGCCAGATCATGCTGGTCGCGCTGCTCGGCGGCATGCTGCTGGGCCTGCTGCTGATCGCGGCGCGGCACATGTTCGACGATGCGGTGACCTCGGCCGATACGCTGGCGGAGCGGGTCGACCTGCCGTTGCTGGGCGCAGTGCCGACCACCGGCGACCAGCCGAGCGCGCCCGACATCTTCGCGCCGATCGCGGCGTCGCTGCAATTGGCATCGGTTGCCGGCCTGCCGCGCTCCATCCTGGTCACCAGCGCGCAGGAGGAGGAAGGCAAGTCGCTGACCGTCAACGCGCTGGCCCGCGCGCTGGCGCGGCTGGACAAGAAGGTGCTGGTGATCGACGCCGACATGCGCCGGCCGGTGCAGCACAGCCTGTTCCGGGTGACCGCGACGCGCGGCATCAGTGAGGTGCTGACCGGCCAGGGCAAGGTCGAGGATCTGATCCTCGACAGCGGTGTCGCCGGCGTATCACTGCTGCCCTGTGGCGCGGTGCCGCCCAATCCGGCTGAATTGCTCTCCACTCCGGCGCTCGATGCGCTGCTGGGCGCGGTGCGCGACCGCTATGACACGGTGCTGATCGACGCGCCGCCGATCCTGGGCATGTCCGACGCACAACTGCTCGCCGCCAAGGTGCAGGTCACGCTGCTGGTGGTCGAATGGGGTCGCAACCATCATGGCGGTCTGCGGGTGGCGGTGGAACGGCTGCGCCGGGCCGGCGGCTCGATTGTCGGCGCCGTGCTGACCAAGGCGCATGGCCGGGCCTATGATTATGACTATCACCGGGGCGGTTAGAGCCTGATTGTTTAGCGCGCCTTGACGGGCGCGCATGCAACCTTGCGGAGGCTGTAGCTGGCGAGGGGCTTTTCGGCATTTGCCTCGTCCCGCGCGACGATGCTCCATGTCAGTTGCGCGCCTTTGATGCGCCAACGGTTGACGAAGGTCGCGTCGGGATAGGCATAGTCGATGTCGAAGCCATCGGGCTGGCTTTCGCCTTCGCCAAGGGCAGTGAAGGCGCCGCCGAAACTGTCGGCCCAGAAACCGATGATCGGATGGGATTTTCCGGTGCCGCCGAAGATCAGATGCGCGGCATAGCGATCCTTGGGATCGGCCAAGGCGCTGCTTTCCACATCGAGCGCGAGCATCGCGTCGAGCGTTATGGGCTGGCTGCGGATGGACACGCTGACCGGCTTGCCCATCACGCTGCCTTCGCCTTCCCAGCAGCCATTTAGCGCAAGGACCGCTGTGGGAACGGCGATCGTGCCGGGTTCGGCGGCTTGAGCGGCCATCGGCAACAGCAGTAAGGCCATCAGGTGCGCGCGCGATTTGCTGATCATTGATCCCCCTTAACCATTGTCCATCTCGTGAAGAACAAAGGGGAGTGATGCAAGTCAGGACCGATGCCGGCATCGCCGCAGCCGGACATAAAAAAAGCCCGCCGCGCTGATGCGTGGCGGGCTTTTTTGTGATTACGATCCGGTGGATCAGGCGCGGGCGAGCAGGCCTTCCACCAGGCCGGCGAACAGGCGCTGGCCATCGGTGCTGCCATGAGCCGGCTCAATCACGCGCTCGGGGTGGGGCATCATGCCCAGCACATTGCCCGCTTCGTTGAGGACGCCGGCGATGTTGCGGGCCGAGCCGTTGACGCTTTCGGCGTAGCGCAGGGCGACGCGGCCTTCGCCTTCGAGGCGATCGAGAGTGGCGTCGTCAGCGAAATAATTGCCGTCATGATGGGCCACGGGGAAGCTGATCGCTTCGCCAGCGGCATAGCGGCTGGTGAAGGCACTCTGGGCGTTCTCGACGGTCAGGGCTACATCGCGGCAGACGAAATGACCGCCGGCGTTGCGCAGCAGTGCGCCGGGCAGCAGACCGCTTTCGGTCAGCACCTGGAAGCCGTTGCAGATGCCCAGGACAAAGGCGCCCCGGTCGGCGGCACGGGCGACGGCCTGCATCACCGGCGAGCGGGCGGCCATCGCGCCGGAACGCAGATAGTCGCCATAGGAGAAGCCGCCGGGCACGCCGATCAGGTCGATGTCGTCGGGCAGTTCGGTATCGCGATGCCACACCATGGCGGGCTTGGAACCGGTCGCAGCCTCGAACGCCACCGCCAGGTCGCGATCGCAATTGCTGCCCGGAAAGACGATGACGGCGCTCTTCATGGCTCAGGCCACCTTTTCGATGCGATAATTTTCGATGACCGTGTTGGCCAGCAGCTTGCGGCACATGGCGTCGATATCCTCGTCGCTGGTGCCATCAGCCAGATCCAGTTCAATGAGCTTGCCGGCGCGCACGTCGTTGACGCCGCCAAAGCCCAGACCTTCGAGCGCGTGATGGATCGCGCGGCCCTGCGGATCGAGGACGCCGCCCTTGAGAGTGACGAAGATGCGGGCTTTCATGAGGTGCAAACTCCTTGGCATGCCGCCCGCCGATGCGGGGGGATGAACTTTGCCGCTCCCCCTAGGCGCGGCGCGGCGCGCAGGCAAGAGATTATGACTTTCTTAGGAAGCTGAGGATAATCTGATCGCCGGGTTTTTTGCGGGGATATGGGGCATGTCCGGTCTGGCACTGGCGATGTTTGTGGGACTTTTTGCCTGGGGGCAGCAAATTGTCGGCTATGACGACCCGCATGGACGAGTTCAGCTGGCGCTGCTGGCGACGTTCTGCTTCGGCTTGCTGATCGGTTATCGGGCCAAGTCCGCTTGATCCTTCAGGGGCAGTAGCGGCTGGGCGAGACTCCCAGCGCGCGCTTGAACATGGTCGAAAAATTGGCCGGCCCGTCATAGCCCAGGTCCAGCGCGATAGTCGTGATCGGTTCGCCCGCCGCCAGCCGGGGCAGGGCGGCCGACAGGCAGGCCTGTTGCCGCCATTGCGCGAAGCTCATCCCCGTTTCCTGCCGGAACAGCCGGGTAAAGCGGCGCCGGTTCATCGCCAGCGCGTCGGCCCATTGGTCGATCGTCACATGGGCATCGGGCCGTTCGACAAAGGCGTGGCAGCGGGCGGCAAGCGCGGCATGGCGCGGGAAGGGGACGGCGAGCGGGATCAGCGGCGCCCGCTGTATCTCCGCTACCAGCAGCCGCATGACGAGGCCGTCGCGCGCCGCTTCCTCATATTCCACTGGCACATGGGCGGCCTCCACCAGCAACTGGCGCAACAGCGGCGACACGCCGAGCACCCGACAGGACCGGGCCAGGCCGGGATAGACGGCATGGTCGACCAGCACGCTGCGCGTCTGCACTGCGCCGACCATCCGCACCGCATGGGGCGTGCCGCCGGGAATCCAGACGGCCCGTTCGGGCGGCGCGACCCAGGCGCCCTGCGGGGTGCTGACCGCGACCACGCCGGACGCCGCATAGAGCAACTGCCCGCGCCGATGCTGATGCTCGGCCAGTTCGAAGGAGGGCGGATAATCATTGCCGATGCCGACCACCGGCCGGGGCACATGCTCATGATCGTCCGGGTGCCGCTGGTCCATGATTGTCCTGATCGCAAAAGAGATTGGCCCATATGCGGAAGCGGGACGAGAAGGGAAGCGCTAATCGGTCCGGCCTCAGAAAGGAACCGACAATGAAAGAGATAAGGATAGAAAAGGCAGGCGCACAATTGGCAGCGGGCGGCACGGCATTTGGCGTGATCGTGGCGATCAGCTTCTGCCATCTGCTCAACGACATGATGCAGTCGCTGCTTCCCGCCATCTATCCGGGCCTCAAGAGCGAGCTACATCTGAGCTTCGGCCAGATCGGCATGGTGACCCTGGTCTATCAGATCACGGCATCGATCCTGCAGCCAATGATCGGCCTCTATGCCGACAAGCGGCCGACGCCGATGGCGCTGCCGGGCGGCACGTTCTTCTCGCTGGCGGGGCTGACCGTGCTGTCGATCGCGCACAGCTACGGCCTCGTGCTGGTCGGCGCGGCGCTGCTGGGCGTCGGTTCCTCGGTCTTCCATCCCGAATCCTCGCGGGTGGCGCGGATGGCGGCCGGCGGTCGCCATGGGCTGGCCCAGTCACTGTTCCAGGTCGGCGGCAATGCCGGGCAGGCGCTGGGGCCGCTGGCGGCGGCGCTGGTCGTGGTGCGCTGGGGCCAGTCGAGCCTGGCCTTCTTCGCGCTGCTGGCGCTGCTGTCGGGCGCGGTGCTGTGGAATGTCGCCAACTGGTATCGCCATCATGGCCTCAGCCGTCTGCAGGTCGGTGGCGCCGGCGCGCTGCACATCGAACTGCCGCGCGGTCATGCGGCGCGGGGCATTGCCATCCTGCTGGCGCTGATCTTCTCCAAATATGTCTATCTCGCCAGTCTGACCAGCTATTACACCTTCTACCTGATCCAGCGGTTCGACCTGTCGGTGCAGAATGCGCAGCTCCATCTGTTCGCCTTCCTGGCAGCGGTGGCGGTCGGCACGGTCGCGGGCGGGCCACTGGGCGACCGTTTCGGGCGCAAATATGTGATCTGGTTCTCGATCCTGGGGGCGCTGCCCTTCACCCTGGCGCTGCCCTATGCCGGGCTGTTCTGGAGCGGGCCGCTGACCGTCATCATCGGCCTGATCCTCGCCTCCGCCTTTCCCGCGATCGTCGTCTTCGCGCAGGAACTGGTGCCCGGCAAGGTCGGCATGATCTCGGGCCTGTTCTTCGGCTTCTCCTTCGGCATGGGTGGGCTGGGCGCGGCCGGGCTGGGCTGGCTGGCGGACCATAGCAGCATCGAGATGGTGTTCCGGGTCTGTGCCTTCCTGCCGGCGATCGGCCTGCTCACCGCCTTCCTGCCCAATCTGGGACGCGAGCGGAACTGAATGTCACGGGCGGGGTGGCCCAGGTCGCCCCGCTTATTCTCTTTGCAGGCAACTGCTTATAAGGCAGGGGCATGAGTCCCGACCTTCTCTATTTCGCCTGTGCCATCATCGCCGTCATCATATCGGGGCTCGCCAAGGGCGGCTTTGCCGGTGTCGGGGCGCTGGCCATGCCGATCATGGCGCTGGGCGTCGACCCGGTGCGCGGCGCGGCGATCCTGTTGCCGATCCTGATCCTGCAGGATGCGGTCAGCGTCTGGGCCTTCCGCCGCAGCTGGGACGGGCATATCCTGGCGGTGATGCTGCCCGGCATGGCGATCGGCGTCGGACTGGGCTACTGGTTCGCGGCGCAAGTCTCCGAAACGGCGGTGTTGGGTGCGCTCGGCGCCATTTCCACCTTGTTCGGGTTACAGCGGCTCTGGGTCGAGCGGGGCGGGGCGATCGTCCTGCCCTCGACCTCGCCGGGCTGGGTCGGCACGCTGTTCGGCGTCGCCAGCGGCTTCACCAGCCAGATCGCGCATGCCGGATCGCCGCCCTTCCAGATGTGGGTGCTGCCCAAGAAGCTGCCGCGCGACATGCTGGTCGGCACCACGGCTGTCGCCTTCGCTGTCATGAACTGGATGAAGGTGCCGGCCTATGCCGCGCTGGGCCAGTTCACCCATGCCAATCTGATGGCGACGGCGCTGCTGGTGCCGGTGGCGGTGGTCTCGACCTTCGCCGGCGTCTGGCTAGTCCGGCGGGTCGACGCCGCGCGCTTCTACACGCTCATCTATGCGCTGATGGTGCTGCTGGGGCTCAAGCTGATGGCGGATGCCATCCTCGCCTAAGAGCTGAAAGAAAAAGGCCGGCGCTGCGGCCAGCCTTTTCGTAGATCAGTCCTTCTCGCGCTTCTTGCGATGCGTGTCGAGGTCGAGGACGGTGGTGTCCAGCCCTTCGGGCAGCAGGCCCAGGCGGCGCGCCACTTCCTGATAGGCTTCGACTTCACCGCCGAGGTCGCGACGGAAGCGATCCTTGTCCAGCTTCTCGTTGGTCGCCATGTCCCACAGGCGGCAGCCATCGGGGCTGATCTCGTCGGCCAGGATGATGCGGCTGTAATCGCCGTCATAGAGGCGGCCGAATTCCAGCTTGAAGTCGATCAGGCGGATGCCGATGCCGGCGAACAGGCCGCACATGAAGTCGTTGATGCGGATCGCCATGTCGGCGATGTCGTGCATCTCTTCCTGCGTGGCCCAGCCGAAGCAGGCGATATGCTCTTCGGAGATCAGCGGGTCGCCCAGCGCATCATCCTTGTAGCAATATTCGATCAGCGTGCGCGGCAGCTGGGTGCCTTCCTCGATGCCGAGCTTCTTCGACAGCGAACCGGCGGCGACGTTGCGCACCACGACCTCGATCGGCACGATCTCGACCTGGCGGACGAGCTGTTCGCGCATGTTGAGGCGGCGGATGAAGTGGGTTGGCACGCCGATCTGGCCGAGCAGGGTGAAGATGTGCTCGGAAATCCGGTTGTTGAGCACGCCCTTGCCCGAAATCGTGCCCTTCTTCTGGGCATTGAAGGCGGTCGCATCATCCTTGAAATATTGGATGATCGTGCCGGGCTCGGGGCCTTCGTAAAGGATCTTTGCCTTGCCTTCGTAGATCTGGCGGCGACGGGCCATGCGCGTTCCTGTCTTTTTCTTACAAAAGATTTTGCCCCGGCAAACGCGAATCGGAAAGGATCAGCGGGTGCCGGGGCTGCTTGGGCAGGCCCATAGAGCAATATAGGCGGGGGTGCAATTGTGGCAGCTATGCCCCCTTCATCTTCCGATATTCGTCGAACAGGCCGAGGAAGCGGTCAATGTCCGCCCTGCTCAGGAAATAGGGGGTGGCAAGGCGCAGCTTGCTGGGGTTGCCGCCGCGAATGCGCACCTTGTGATTTTCCCAGAGCCAGTCCTGCAATTCCATCCGCTGCACCGATGGAACGTTGACGGTCGCGATCGCGCAGCGCAGCGCCGGATCGGGCGAGGTCCAGTCCTGCGCGCCGCGCTTCACCATCTCGGCATGGATATAGTCGGCGAGCATGCGGTTGCGCGCCTCGATCCGCTCCATGCCGATGCTGTCGGCGAAGCTGATCGCGGCGTTGAGGCCCATCAAGGTCGGGATGCAGGAGGAGCCGATCTGCATGTAACGGTCCGCCATGCGGGTCGGGTCGTCATAGCCGCCGGTCGCGATCGTGTTCCAGACCCGGTCCATCACGCTCTTGTCGCGCAGATAGAGGAAGCCGGTGCCCTTGGTCGCGAACAGCCATTTGTGCATCGACCCGGTATAGAGGTCGCAGCCGATATCGTTGAGGTCGACCTTCATCATGCCCGGCGCATGGGCGCCGTCGAAGGCGGAGATGATCCCCTTCGACCGGGCGAGCGCGGCAATCTCCTTGGCCGGCAGCACTACGCCGGTCGAGGTGCTGATATGGCTGACAAAGATGATCCGCGTCTTCGGCGTGATTGCGTCGTTGATGCGGTCGAGGATTTCGGCGGCGTTCTTCGGCGGCTTGGGCATGGCGAATTTCTTGACCACCACGCCATAGCGGCGCGACCGCAGCATCCAGGGCATTTCGCCCGATCCATGTTCCTCGTCGGATATCAGCACTTCGTCGCCCGGCTTCATGTCGAAGCCATTGGCGATATAGCTGTTGGCCTCCGTGCAGTTGCGCAGGATCGCCATCTGCTCGACCTTCGCGCCCATGAAGTCGGCGAAGGGCTTGCGATACTGGTCCCAGGCGCCATAGCCCCAGATCGGATAATCCTCCGACCCTTTTTGGGTCATCTGCTTAGTCGTCTCGAACCCGTCGAAGATCGCCTTCAATACCGGGCGCGGCGAGGAACCGACCGTGCCGACATTGAGATTCACGACATCGGCCGGGATCAGGAACTGTTTGCGCAGCGCCGCCCAATAGGCATCTTCATTCTTCGCATGGAGATCGGCGGCCGGTAGCGGCACGCTGGTCAATGCTTGCGCCCCGATCGGCGCGGCGAGCGAGGCGGCAGCGGCGCTGCCCAGGAAGGAACGGCGATCGAGCATGGACATCCCCTATTTGGCGCTCCCGAAGCCGGAGCGGCATCATGTCTGCCGCTGGTTCAACGAGGCGCAAGGGGAAATCCGCAGGGGCACGCTACAGCACGTCGCCGAACATGAACCAGATCAGCGCCAGCCAGGCGATCAGGCCGATGCTGCCAATGATCAGGCCGGATTTGGCGCTGATGGCGGCCCACAGGCCGCGCGGTTCGTCATCATCTTCGCTATGCATGGCACCGGCCTAGCGGGACCGGTGCCTGATCTCAATCATTCGGTGGCCGGTTCCGGTTCGGCCTCCGGCTCTTCCTGCCGGGTCGCTGCCAGTCGATCGGTGAAGGCCCTGCGCCACCAGCTGATGTCCTGCTGCTCGACGCTGTCCATCATTGCCCGCCAGCGCCGCTTGCGCTCGTCGAGCGGCATGGCCAGCGCCCGGTCGATCGCGTCGGACATCTCTTCGGGGCTATAGGGGTTGATGAGCAGAGCGTCCTTGAGTTGCATCGCCGCACCGGCAAAGCGGGACAGGATCAGGACACCGGGATCGTCCGGGTTCTGGGCCGCGACATATTCCTTGGCAACTAGGTTCATGCCGTCGCGCAGCGGCGTCACCAGCCCGATCCGGGCGGAGCGATAGATGCCGGCCAGCTTGTCGCGCGGATAGCCCTGGTTGACATAGCGGATCGGCGTCCAGTCGACATCGCTATATTCGCCGTTGATCCGCCCGGCGAGCGAATCCAGCGTGGCGCGGATCTGCTGATAGCTTTCCACCTCGCCACGCGAGGGCGGGGCGATCTGGGCCAGCACGACGCGGCGATGATGTTCAGGATGATCCTTCAGGAAGCGGGCATAGCCGTTGAACCGCTCTTCGAGGCCCTTGCTATAGTCGAGCCGGTCGACGCCGACGATCAGCGAGCGATCCTGCAGCGAGGCGCGGACCTGACGGTGCATTTCGACCGCTGCGTCGCTGGTCGCAGCCTGCTTGAACTCCTCGGCATTGATGCCGATCGGGCAGGCGACGGCCTGGATGGTGCGATCGCCGACGGTGACGAAATCGCCGTCGACGGTGCCGCCCATCTCGCGCTCGACATAATGGCGGAAGGATTCCAGCCATTCCTCGGTATGGAAGCCGATGACGTCGTAGGCGAAGAGGGTGCTGACCAGCTTGGTATGATGGGGCAGGGATACCAGCAGGCGGGTCGGCGGCCAGGGAATGTGCAGGAAGAAGCCCATGCGGTTCTTCAGTCCCTTGTCGCGCAGCATCTGGCCGAGCGGGATCATGTGATAATCCTGTACCCAGATGACGTCCTCGGGCTCGATCAGAGGCGTGGCGGTGTCGGCGAAGCGCTGGTTGACGCGGTTGTATCCGCCCTCGAAATCACGGGCATATTCGGCCAGGTCGATGCGATAATGGAACAGCGGCCACAGCGTCTTGTTGGCATAGCCATTATAATATTCGTCGACGTCCTGTTCTTCCAGGTCGATCGTCGCGGTCTTGACCCCCTCATCCTCGGCAAAGCCGATATGACCGGTGAAATTGTCGGTCGTGCCGCCTGACCAGCCGACCCATATGCCCCGGCTTTCGCGCAGCGCCTGGGCCAGTGCGACGGCCAGCCCACCCTGGTTGGCGGCGCCATTGGGGCGACTGACCCGGTTGGAAATGACTATCAGACGGCTCATCGCATCACGCTCCACGGTTTGCTTAGCAAGACGGCGCAGTTGATGATGCCGACCAACGAATAGGTTTGCGGGTAATTTCCCCAGAGTTCCCCATTTTGGGGATCGATATCTTCGGACAGCAGGCCGGCGGCGGTGCGGCGGGACAACATCTCCTCGAACAGTTCGCGTGCCTCCTCGGTCCGGCCGGTGCGGTGTAGCGCCTCGATCAGCCAGAAGGTGCAGACATTGAAGGCGGTGACCGGCTCGCCGAAATCATCGGGTGCGCTGTAGCGCAGCATGTCGTTGCCGCGACGCAGATCCTTTTCCAGCGCTTCGAGCGTGCCGACGAACATCGGATCGTCGGCGGTCAGGAAGCGCAGGTCGAGCAGTTGCAGCAGCGACGCGTCGCGCGCGTCATCCTCGAAATTGGCGGAGATCGCCTTGCTGTCGGCGCGCCAGGCGGATTCTATGATGCGGGCGCGCATGGTTTCGGCGCGGTTTTCCCAATGGGCGGCGCGCAGCGGAAGGTCGAGCGCGGTGGCGGCATGGGCCAGACGATCGCAGGCGGCCCAGCACATCACCGCGCTATAGCTGTGGACATGGGCGCGGGTGCGCAATTCCCACAGGCCTGCGTCCGGCTGGTCATAAACCTGCCAGGCGCGCTCGCCCACTGCCTCCAGCGCCTCGAAATCGGCATGGCCGGCCATGCGCAGCAGGCGCCGGTCGATGAAGCCCTGGACCGAGGACAGGACGATCTGGCCATAGGCGTCATGCTGGATCTGTTCATAGGCGGCATTGCCGACCCGCACCGGCCCCATGCCGCGATAGCCGGGCAGATGCGCGGCCTCCCATTCATGCAGCGTGGCATTGCCGCGCACGTCGTAGAGCGGCTGGATATGGCCGCCCTTGGCGCCGTCGACGATGTTGCGCAGATAGACGAGATAGGTTTCCAGCACGTCGAGGGCGCCGAGCCGGTTCAATGCCTCGACCGTATAATAGGCGTCGCGCACCCAGCAGTAGCGATAGTCCCAGTTGCGGCCGCTGTCGGCATGTTCGGGGATGGAGGTGGTGAGCGCGGCGACGATCGCGCCGGTTTCCTCATGCTGGCAGAGCTTGAGTGTGATGGCGGAGCGGATCACCGCCTCCTGCCATTCGGGCGGGATGGCGAGGCCGCGCACCCAGAGCTGCCATTCCAGGATGGTGTCGTCCAGCATCCGCTCGATCGCCGGGCGCAGCGCGTCGGAAAAACCTTCATCCGGCCCCATGAAGAAATGCATGTCGGATTCCAGCCGGAACCAGCTTTCCTGGGAAATGAGGCCGATCGGCGCATTGGTCGATATCCGCATCGCCATGTAAGACAGGACCATGCGGATATGGTTGGAGCCGTAGGTGACCGGGACATTTTCCTTGCCCCAACTGGTCGTGGGGCGCAGGCGGACGCGGATGCGCGGGCTGCCGGCGACGGGGCGCACGATGCGCGCGAAGGCGACCGGGCGATACATGCGGCCCTTATGCTTGTGGCGCGGGCAGAAATCGAAAATCTCGATCGCATTGCCCTGGCCGTCGCTCTGGCGGGTGACCAGGATCGGTGTATTGCGGATATAATGCTGTTCGACCGCGACGCAATTTTCCAGCTCGATCGCCCAGAAGCCGCGGGCTTCCTTGCTGTCCCAATGCTTGTTGTCGAGCAGGGCTGAGAAGACAGGGTCGCCGTCGACCCGCGGCACGCAGGCCCAGATCATGCGCCCGGCGCGGTCGATCAGGGCGGAAGCCTGGCAGTTTCCGATTGGCCAGAGGTCGAGATCACGCTCGTTTCCGGCCAGGATATGGTCGCTGGTATCGATGATGTTCGGCCCCCTTCGTTCATGCGAATGGTGGCCGCCGGTCAGATGATCGCGGCGACCCCCTGCGCCAGATAATGCCTGACGGCGGCAACCTGTTCCAAGCCGAAGGCCGCGTGCGTGTGCCGCACCGGCCCGACCAATATGCCATGGCCGCCCAATTGCGCGGCGGCGGCGAAACCTTCCTCGTCCGTGACATCGTCGCCGATGAAGATCGGCGTGCCGCCGGCCATCGGTGCCTGCTGCATCAGGCGGGTGAGCGCGCTGCCCTTGTCGGCGCCACCGGGGCGCAGTTCGAACAGCATCTTGCCCGCCTGCACGGCCAGGCCATGTTCCTCGGCAAGCTGATGGGCGAGCAGGCCGGCGGCCTCGCCACAGTCGGGCGCGCCGCGGAAATGGAGGCCGACGCTGATCGACTTGCGTTCGACCAGCACGCCGGGACGGGTGTCGGCAAAGATATGGAAGGCTTGTTCGACCATATCGATGGCGGGCAGGCGGGGCGGCGCATCCGGCGCTTCGCCGGGCGCGGCAAATTCAAGGCCGTGGGTGCCGGCGAGCAGGAAATCCTCAAAGCCGAAATCGCGCAGCGTGGCGATCGACCGGCCGCTGACGATGGCGAGCCGCCCGCCCAGCTTTCGTCGTAGCGCCGCCAGCAGGGCTAGCAGGTCATCATCGACATGCACCCCGTCGGGCGTGTCCGCGATCGGCGCCAATGTCCCGTCGAAATCGAGGAACAGGGCGGCGCCAGTCAGCAGCGCGGGCGGGGGAGCGGGAAGATCGGGCAGAGGGGGAAGAGCGGTTTCGGGCACGGCCTAAAGGTGGCGCCTGTACCGGAAACCGCAACCCCTGTTTTGCCCCTTGCCGGCATTTTCACGATTGGCAGGGGCGCTTGCATTGGCGCTCCTCAGCCCAGGGTGCGCTCCATTCGATGCGGTGAAGCACGCGAAATGCCTGCATCACGCGATGCAGGAAATGATCGGCACTCTTGCTGATTTCTTCATGGCTGTCGTTCCACAGCCGGGCGTCATATTGATCGCGCATCACGGTTCCTTCCGTCCATGATCATCGCCGTGCGCGGAGGGCCGCCGGCGCCGCTGTCTCTGCCCGAACGGCCCCTCTGGCGCCAACAAAAGCATGGACAGCATAGATAAGCCTGGCTTATCGAATGGCGGATGTACCCGCTGCCACCCCTGTCCGCCATTCGCGTGTTCGAGGCCGCTGCGCGGCTGGAGAATTTCACGGCCGCCGCGCAGGAACTGGGGATGACCCAGGCAGCGGTCAGCTATCAGGTGAAATTGCTGGAGGAGCGGCTGGGCATCAGCCTGTTCCAGCGAACCGGGCGCAAGGTGGCGCTGACCGGGAAGGGGCGGGAGATCGCGCCGATCCTGACCCGCGCCTTCGACCAGATGCGGCAGGGCTTTGCCGCACTGACCCAGGATCATTCGGCGGTACTGAGCATAAGCTGTACCAACAGTTTCGCGCATCTCTGGTTGGCGCCGCGCATCGGCGCCTTCCAGATGCGCCACCCGAACCTCGCCGTGCGGATCATGGCGGATGACGCGGTGGTCGATCTGGCGCGCGACGGCATCGATCTGGCGGTGCGCGGCGGCAAGGGGGAATGGCCGGGGCTGGAGGCGAAGCTGCTGACCCATAACCGGCTGGTGCCGATGTGCAGTCCGGCCTGGCGCGACCGGCACGGGCCGATCGCCGATGCGCAGGCGCTCCATGCCCTGCCGCGCCTGTCGCCCGACGATATGTGGTGGCATGAATGGTTCGCGGCGATGGGCGTGGAGGCCGACCCGGCCGATGGCCCGCCCGGCATCGCGCTCGACAGCCAGGTGATGGAAGGCCGCGCCGCGATCGCCGGGCAGGGGGTCGCCATCCTCAACCATTTCCTCTGGAAGGCGGAGGTGGAGGCCGGGCAACTGGTGGAGGCGGTGCCCTCCTATGTCCGCGAGATTGCCAGCTACTGGCTGGTCTATCCGCCCCACGCCCGCAACACGCCCAAGATCAAGGCCTTCCGCGACTGGATCGGCGCCGAGTTCGCCACCGCCATCGCCGCCGATACGGAGGCGCGTTTCTTGCCGCGTTGAAAAGCATGGAATTTCGCTTGATACATGTCGGACTTTCTGATCGAGCTGAACTGGCGATCAATGGGCATAATTCTCGTTTCCGTTCACGTTCCGTCCTGCTAAGCCACTCCCGATGACCGATTTTCGCGACCCGTTCGACGCTATCAAGGACCATCCTTTCGATGCGGCGCTCTCGCAGCGCTATCTGGTCTATGCGCTCTCCACCATCACCGCGCGTTCGCTGCCGGACCTGCGCGACGGGCTGAAGCCGGTGCATCGGCGCCTGCTCTGGGCAATGCGGCTGCTGCGGATGGAGCCGGGCGGTGCGAACCCGGACGTGCTGGTCGCCAATCCGGCGCGCAACACCACCAGCTACAAGAAATGCGCCCGCGTCGTCGGCGACGTCATCGGTAAATATCATCCGCATGGCGACGCGTCGGTCTATGATGCGATGGTCCGCCTGGCTCAGGATTTCTCGCTGCGCACGCCGCTGGTCGATGGCCAGGGCAATTTCGGCAATATCGACGGCGATAATGCGGCGGCCATGCGCTATACAGAGGCGCGGCTGACCCAGGCGGCCGCCGACCTGATGGCGGGGCTCGACGAGGGCACGGTCGATTTTCGCCCGACCTATAATGGCGAGGATGAGGAGCCGGAGGTTTTTCCCGGCCTCTTCCCCAATCTGCTGGCCAATGGCGCGAGCGGCATTGCGGTCGGCATGGCAACCAGCATCCCGCCGCACAATGTTGGCGAATTGCTGGATGCCGCCACGCTGCTGATCGACAGCCCGGAGGCGGACGACGCCGCGTTGATGGAGATCGTCAAGGGACCGGACTTCCCGACCGGCGGCGTGCTGGTGGATAATCAGGCGATCATTTCCGAAGCCTATCGCACCGGGCGCGGCTCCTTCCGCACCCGTGCCCGCTTCTCGACCGGCCGCAACGAGGATGGCAGCTGGGAAGCGGAAGGGATCGAGAAACTGGCCGGTGGTACCTGGCAGCTGGTGATTTCCGAAATACCCTATCAGGTGCAGAAGTCGAAGCTGATCGAGCAGATCGCGGCGCTGATCAACGACAAGAAGCTGCCGATCCTGGAAGATGTGCGCGATGAGAGCGATGAGGCGATCCGCATCGTCATCGTCCCTAAGAGCCGCAACGTCCCGGTCGATGTGCTGAAAGACAGCCTGTTCCGGCTGACCGACCTGGAAAATCGTTTTCCGCTCAACCTCAACGTACTCGACGCCAGCCATACGCCGCGCGTGCTGGGGCTGCGCGCGGTGCTGGTCGAATGGCTCAAGCACCAGATCGAGGTGCTGGTCCGCCGGGCGCAGCACCGGCTGGAGAAGATCGCCGCACGGCTGGAACTGCTCGACGGCTATATCATCGCCTATCTCAACCTCGACCGGGTGATCGAGATCATCCGCACCGAGGATGAACCCAAGCAGGTGATGATGGCCGAATTCAGTCTGACCGATCGGCAGGCCGAGGCGATCCTCAACATGCGGCTGCGCAGCTTGCGCAAGCTGGAGGAAATGGAGCTGCGGCGCGAGCATGCCGAGCTGGTCAAGGAACAGGCGGAGCTGGAAAAGCTGGTCGAGAGCCCGGCCCGGCAGCGCACCCGGCTGAAGCGCGACATCGCTGACCTGCGCAAGCGCTATGGCCCAGACACGGTGATCGGCCGGCGTCGCACGCTGGTCGAGGAAGCCGGTCCGGCGCGTGAGATCCCGCTGGAGGTGATGATCGAGCGCGAGCCGGTGACGGTGATCCTGTCCGAACGCGGCTGGATCCGCGCGATGAGCGGGCATCGCGACCTGGCCGCAGCCGATACGCTGAAGTTCAAGGAAGGCGACGGGCCGCAATTCGCCTTCCATGCCTATACGACCGACAAGCTGCTGATGGCGACGTCGAGCGGGCGCATCTATACGCTGGGGGCGGACAAGCTGCCGGGCGGGCGCGGCTTTGGTGATCCGGTGCGGATGATGGTCGACATGGATGACCAGGGCGGCATCGTCGCGTTGATGCCGGCCAGGACGGGCGGGCAGCTGCTGCTGGCTTCGTCCGACGGACGCGGATTCCTTGCCGATGTGGCGGATATCCTGGCGGAAACGCGCAAGGGCAAGCAGGTGGTCAATGTCCGCACGGGCGCGAAGCTTGCCGTGGTGCATGCAGTCGATCCGGAGGCGGACAGCATTGCCGTCATCGGCGAGAACCGGAAGCTGCTGGTCTATTCGATCATCGAAATGCCCAAGATGGCGCGCGGGCAGGGTGTGCAGATGCAGCGCTATCGCGACGGGGGGCTGTCCGATGCGATCGCCTTCCGCCTGAGCGACGGGATTAGCTGGGCAATGGGTGGCGAGACTGGTCGGACCCGGACGGAGGCCGACATGACGCCATGGCGGGTAGCCCGCGGTGCCGCAGGTCGCATGCCACCGACAGGCTTCCCGCGCGACAACAAGTTCTGACGCAAATTCAGCACCATCGGCAGATGTTCGTTTCCCGAATATTTACCCTTGGCGGATAAGGCAGAGGCATGAAAGCCATGTCGGTGCGTAGCTGGCCCCCTGAACAGACCAGTGGCCTCCCCTTGCCCGGGGGCGATGACACGCATCTGCCGCACATGATCGGCGCTAGCGAATGGCTCTCCGCCCTGTCGCAAGCTGCGGCAATTTTATCATGTGAAAACAATGTAATAGACATTGTTGAGGCGAATGAGCCGTTCCTGAAGGCCTTCCGGGAACATCGGGAACGGACGGCTGCGACCGCCCAGGCATCGGCCGAATGGCGCGCGCGCGTCACCGGTTTTGCCCAGTCGGATCGCGATTCGGAAAGTTTCGAAATTCGCCGCGACGGCAAGCTTGGTCCGGAATATTTTCTCTGCACGCTCGGACGGCTGCGGGCCGCCGGTGCGCGCGCCGAACAATTTCTCTTCACCGCGATCGATCGCACCAGCGAGCGGACGATGGAGAAGAATTTGCGGCGCGAACTGCTCTCCGACGGCCTGACCGCGCTGCCCAACCGCACCGGCTTCGGCGAGGAGATTGACGATCGTCTCGCCAATGGCAGCTGGCCGGACAATGCCCAGTTCGGCATCATCGCGATCGACCTCAGCCGATTTAGCCGGGTGAATGAATCACTGGGTCCGATGGCTGGTGACGAACTGTTGATCACGGTTGCCAAGCGGCTCAAATCCTGTCTGCGTCAGGGCGATGTGCTGGCCCGCATCGGCGGCAATGACTTTGCCATTTTTGCGCGCTTGAACAATGGCTTGTCCGATTCTCTTCAGATCGTTCAGAGGATCAGGGAGGCGCTGAGTTCGCCGATCCGCCTGTCCGACCTGCAGATCCGCGTCGATTGCGCCATCGGCTGCGCCCTGTCGACGCATCTGGAGGACGACCCGGACGATGTCGTCCGCAAGGCGCAGGCGGCGGTCAAGATCGCCAAGCGCACCGGCAAGGTCGAGATTTACCGCAATGGCGTGCTCAAGGAAGCGCAGCGCCGCTTCTCGATCGAGAGCCGGCTGCGTGATGCGCTCGCCCATGGTGGCCTGACCCTGGCCTATCAGCCGCTGATCCATCTTCAGACCGGCGAAATTACCGGTTTCGAGGCGCTGGCGCGTTGGGATGACCCGGAACTGGGCCATGTCTCGCCGGTGGAGTTCGTGCCGGTCGCGGAAGAGAGCGGTCTCATCACCCCGCTCGGCCGCTGGGCCGCCTATGAAGCGGCGCAGGCGCTGAGCCGCTGGGATGCGAAATTCGGCCAGGCCCTGCCGGTCGGCGTCAACGTCAACCTGTCGCCGATCCAGATGGCGCGCGACGATGTCGCGTCGATGTTCGAGGAAGCGCTGCGCTATTCGGGCATTGGCGGCCATCGCCTGACCGCCGAACTGACCGAAAGTGCGATCATCGCCGATCCGGACAAGGCGCGCAAATTGCTGTTCGCGCTCAAGGATCTGCAGATGCCGATCGCGATGGACGATTTCGGCACCGGCTTCTCCAACTTGGCGAGCCTGCACAGCCTGCCGATCGATATCCTCAAAATCGATCGAAGTTTCGTTTCTAACATGCTGGAAGACCACGATAAAGCTGTGATCGTCCGGACCATATTGTCACTGGCGGAATCGCTCAACCTGCGGGTCACTGCCGAGGGTATCGAAACCCAGGAACTGGCCGACATGCTGCAGAAGATGGGCTGCTGGCAGGGGCAGGGCTATTATTTCGCCCGCCCGATGAGCGAAGCCGATGCCTTCGACTATTGGCGCGTGCGCTGGAATTTCGAGACGATCTGATCTGCGATTTCGCCGACCCGGTCGGCGTCGGGGAAATCCTCCGCCACCCATGATTTCTGGACTTCCTGCAAGGCACGGGCGACGTCCGGGCCGGGCTGAAGGCCGCGCGCGATCAGCGCGCCGCCGCCGATCGGCAGGCTGGGCGGCGTCCAGCCGTCGAGCGGGACCAGTGCCGACAGGGGTACTGCGGGATCGAGCAGGATGCGGTCGATCGCGCCTTCCACGCCGACCCGGTGCGCCAGCGCGCGCGGCCCTTCGGGTGCGGAGGCGGTTTCGAGCGCGGTGATCAGCCGCTTGCGCGCCTTGTTGGACAGTTTGAGCCGTGCGCCGATCTGGTCCGCCAGCGCCGCGTCGGCCGGCACCAGCGCGGCCAATCGGCGCAGCGCCGATGGCGCCATGTTCGCCTCATTCTCCCGTGCGATCAGCTTCGTCAGCCGGTCGATGCCTTCGTGTGTGATTTCGGGCAGCACCGGCAGCCAGATCCCGCCGTCCACCATCAGCCGCAGCGCCGGCACGGGATCGCGCACCACCAGCAATTTGAGCAGTTCGTCGGCGATCCGCTCGCGCGACAGGGCCATCAGGCTGTTGGCTGCGGCGACGCACGCATCATAGGCGGATGCGTCAACTTCGTTGTCACCATAGCGGGCCAGGAAACGGAAATAGCGCAGGATGCGCAGATGATCCTCGGCGATCCGGGCGCTGGCATCGCCGATGAAACGCAGGTGCCGGGCGTCGAGATCGGCCACGCCGCCGAAATAGTCGCTGATCGCGCCGGTCAGGGGATCGGCATAGAGGGCGTTGAAGGTGAAATCGCGCCGGGCGGCATCCTGCTGCCAGTCGTCGGTATAGGCGATGGTGGCGCGGCGGCCGTCGGTGCTGACATCGCGGCGCAGCGTGGTGATCTCGACTGGCCCGTCGGGCAGCACGGCGGTGATCGTGCCATGCTCGATCCCGGTCGGCACCGCCTTGATCCCGGCTCCCTTCAGCCGAGCGACCACATCCTGCGGCATCAGGCTGGTGGCGATGTCGAGATCATTGACCGGCAGGCCAAGCAGCCCGTCGCGCACCGCGCCACCGACATAGCGGGCACGGCCCTGGTCGGCGTCGAGTGCGGCGAGAAGGCCGGAAAGGCCGGAACGGTGGCGCCACGGGGCGTCAGGAAGAATGCGGGTCATGACCGAGCCTGCGGGAAAGATTGGCGAGGATGGCAGCGGTCACGCCCCAGATGCGGCGGCCCTGCCAGTCGATTTCATAATATTGCCGCTCGACGCCTTCGAACATCAGGCTGCGGCGCACCCGATTGGCCGGATCGAGCGCATAGTCAAGCGGCAGTTCGAACCAATCGGCCACTTCCCCCGGCTGGGGGCGCAGCGGCAGGTCGGGCGGGATCACGCCCAGCACCGGCACGATGTCGAAGCCGGTGAAGGTATGGTAGCGATCGGAGGTACCGATGATGTCGACGCTGTCGGAAGGGAGATCGATCTCCTCCCGCGCCTCGCGCAGGGCGCCCGCAATCTCGTCGGCATCGTCGGGGTCGACCCGGCCGCCGGGGAAGGCGATCTGGCCGGCATGCTTGCGCAGCGTCTCGGAACGCTGGGTCAGGATCAGGCCGGGATTGGCCCGGTCGGTGATCGCGACCAGCACGGCGGCGGGGGCCAGCGCCATGTCGCCGACGATGCGGGGATCGCGGGTTTCGGACGGAAGTAACTGGATGTCGCGGCTATGCCCGTCGATCAGCGCGGCGCGCAGCCGCTCGGCCAGCGTCATGCCGCGCCGTCCAGCGGAAAGAAACGGCCTTCGCTCCACAGGCCGACCCGCTCGCCTTCTTCATCCAGGGCCAGGTTCATCAGTTCATAATAGACGCTGCGCACGATCAGCGCGTCGAGCCCGGCACGGACGTGGAGATAGGGATGGGGGCCATCCTCCTTCTCGCACAGGGTCAGTGCATGGTCGGGGCCGGCCGGCACCAGTTCGCCGGTGTTGAGCCGGAAGGCGAGGTTCCGGCTGGCGCCTTCGCCCTCGCTCTTGAGTTCGACCGCAACGAAGGGGGCATCCTCGACCGCGATGCTCAGCTTCTCGACTGGCGTGACCAGTACATAGGCGCCGTCGCCCTCACGCCGCAATATGGTGGAAAAGAGCCGCACCATCGCTTCGCGCCCGATCGGCGATCCCTGATGGAACCAGGTGCCGTCGCGCGCGATCCGCATCTCGCTGTCGCCGCAATGGTCGGGATTCCATTTCTCGACCGGCGGCAGGCGCTTTTCGGCGGCAAGGCGGGCGATGTCGGCGAGCGACAGGTCGGCGAGGTCGGGTAGGGGCTCCATCGGCATGGAAAGCAGATAGGAGCGGCCGGCCCGCTTGGCAAAGGTCTTTAGGCTGTGGTCAGGCCGTAACGGTGATTCGCGGCGACAGCATGCCGGTTCCGCCGACCGGGCGGCCATCGACCGACAAGGCGAGCAGGCGCCGGGGCTCGAACGGGCCGGGGCAATCCCAGCCGGCGGTGCCGTCGGCGGTGAAGCCCCAGAAGCGGCCATAATATTCCGGATCGCCGATCATCATCAGCGGTTCGCAGGCCTGGGCGCGGGCAGCGGCGACCACTGCGTCCATCATCGCGCGGCCGTGGCCGCCCTTCTGATGCGCGGGCGCAACCGCGACCGGGCCGACCATGATCAGCGGCAATTGGCTGCCATCCTGGTGGGTTAGCGCCACCGGCCAGCTTTGCAGCGATCCGATCAGGTCGCCCTTTTCGTCCAGCACCGCAAAGGAGAGGGCAGGCAGCCAGGGCATGCCATTGCGGATCAGATAGGCGGTGCGGCCGTGCCGGTCGGGACCGAAGGCGGCGTCCAGCAGGCCCTCGATCGCGTCGGCGGGCTGGCTGTCGAGGGGAAGAATTGCTGACATGTCTTGCCGATCCGCCATCAATGGCGCATGGACCGCGCCGGAAGCGGCGGGCCTATAGCGCCCATGCCGCAAAAGGAAAGATTAAACTGGAACCGCGCCTTTCAGGCGTGGCCGGACTTGGCGAGCTATGGACAGCATTTTTGACGATTATCTGACGCTGGAGGTCAACGATCTGCACGTCGACGTATTGACCGGCATCTATTCGGAAGAGACGCACCTGCCCCAGCCGTTGCGGATCTCGATTCGGGCCAAGTTGCGGATCGCGGATCATTATGATCCCGACACGCCGCTCAGCCAGTCGAAAAATTATATGGACTTGAAGCATGCCGCGTCGACCGCGCTGCCCGAGGGGCTGCACTTCACCTTGATCGAGGGTGTGGCCGACCATATCATTCAGACCATCTTCCTGCAGGACGACAAGGTCCGGCATGTAGAGGTGAAGATCGTCAAGCTGGCGCTGAGCGAGCGGGGCGAGGAGATCGGCATCACCCTGGGCCGCGGCCGGAAATAAGCGCCGCTTGCGCTGAGAATGAAAGGCCCGCCGCTGCTGGATGCAGGGGCGGGCCTTTTCTTATGCCTTTTTGATGAGGCCGATCTCGATCAGCCGCTCGGTCAGATAGTCATGCGCGCTGATCGGTTCCTGGCGGCGCGGATTGTCCGGCGTCACGCACTGCGGCAGCGCGTCGATCATGAAGTCCGGGCGCAGATGCAGGAAGAAGGGCATGGAATAGCGCGAATGGCCGCGCCGTTCCGGCGGCGGATTGACGACGCGGTGGCTGGTCGAGGGCAGCACATGGTTGGTCAGCCGCTGCAACATGTCGCCGACATTGATGGCGAGTGCGCCCGGCGGGGGCACTACCGGCAGCCAGTTGCCGTCGCGGTCTTTCAACTCCAGCCCGCCTTCCTCGGCACCCAGCAGCAGGGTGATGAGGTTGATATCCTCATGCGCGCCGGCGCGGATGCCCGGCGCCTCGGGCGAGACCGGGGGATAATGGAGCAGGCGCAGGATCGAGTTGCCGTCCTTGATCGGGCCGTCGAACCAGCGTTCGGGCAGGCCCAGATAGATGGCAATGGCCGACAGCAGTTCGGCGCCGACCCGGTCGAATTCGGCATAGAGCGGCGCGAATATGTCGCGAAACGCCGGCATCTCGGTCGGCCAGACATTGGGCGGCATGGTTTCGGCGAGTGGATCGCCCGGCGCCAGGTCGCGGCCGACATGCCAGAATTCCTTGAGGTCATTCTCGCTCGCGCCCTTGGCGATCTCAACGCCGAAAGCGGTGTAGCCGCGCTGGCCGCCATTGAACTTGGCATCATAGGTGCGCTTCATCTCGATCGGCTGGGCGAAGAATTCGCGCGCCAGCGCCCATCCCTTGTCGACCAGCGCCTGGTCCATGCCATGGTCCTTGACCATGGCGAAGCCGAAGCGTTGGAAGGAGCCGCCGAAGGCGGCGGCGAAATCGTCCTTGCTCATTTCTGCCATGGACAGGACAGGCACCTGTTCCAGCACGGATTGCGACACGTATATTCTCCAGATCGGTAAGGCGTACGGACAATATAGCGATCGCCCGTGATCTTCCCATCCTTGATCGTCCTTGGCGCCTGATGCAAGGAGGCGGCATGAACTACTGGCTGATGAAATCGGAACCCGATGTCTTTTCCTATGACGACCTGGTCGAAAAGGGGAAGGCGGAATGGGACGGCGTGCGCAACCATGCGGCGCAGGGGCACATGAAGGCGATGCGCAAGGGCGACCTGTCGATCTTCTATCACAGCAATATCGGCGTCGAAGCGGTCGGCATCATGGAGATTGTCGAGGAGGCGGCGCCCGACAGCACCGACGATACCGGTAAGTGGATCGCGGTGCATGTTGCGCCGCACAAGAAGCTTGATCGTTCGGTGACGCTGAAGGTGATGAAGGCAGACTCGGCGCTGGCCGATATGGTGATGTTGCGCCAATCGCGCCTTTCCGTGTCGCCGCTGACCCAGCAGCAGTTCGAGCATATCGTCGCCTTGTCAAAGGCTTAGAAAAACGAGAGTGCCTCGATTGCGTTTCGCGCAACTGGAACGCCCTTTTTTGCGATTGTATGAGTTTTTGCGCTGCAACATATGGGTGTCAACAGAACAGAATGTCCAAGAGGTGTTTGAGGGCATTCACAAGGAGCACACCCATGCGAATGCTGTCCAAGTTTGTTGTCGCCGGCGCCCTGAGCGCCATCGTTGCCGTCGCTGCCCCCGCCAATGCGCAGGACGCCGCCAAGCAGCGCTTCACCCACGAAGGTTACACCTACGTCTATGACGTCAAGGATACCAAGACCGGCAAGGTGATCTCGGGCCGTCGTTATCCCGACGCCGTCGCCTTCAACCTGCAGGTCAAGGGTGACAAGGTCTCGGGCGTTTCGGGCGGCCAGTCGGTGTCGTTCAAGGTCGATGATGCACGTGGCGCGGCTTCGGGCGCAGCCAACTAAGCAGTCTGGCCTCGGCCATTAAAAAGGGCGGCTTCCCATCGGGAGGCCGCCCTTTTTCGTTGTCTTTGACGACGGGATCAGCGGCAGCGGCGCTTGCTGTCGATTTCCTTGCCGAGCAACGCACCACCGGCGGCGCCCAGGATCGTGCCGGTCGCACGGTCGCCACGGGTGTCGATCGCGCGGCCTACCAGGGCGCCGCCGACGCCGCCGACGATCAGGCCGGTCGTACCATTGGACTTGCGGCAATAGGTGCGGCCATCGCGACCGCGCCACTCCTTATAGCGATAATGTTTGCGGGCCTGGGCGCCGTCCGTGGGAACGGCCATCGAAACCGGAATGGCCAGCGACAGGGCGGCCATGGCCATAAGGGCGTTACGCATAATATCTCCTCCGAATTGCGTTGTCAGCCGATTGAACCCCTGCCTATTGACCTGGGTTGCATGAACCTTGGACAACGGCATAAGTTTTTGTTTCCGTGGGAATTAAATTTGAGGTGAAGCGATGAATGCAGGCGACGGGCAGGATCCGGTTGCGCTGATCCAGGCACTTAATCTGGCGCCGCATCCCGAAGGCGGATGGTATCGCGAGACCTGGCGGGCGCCAGCGGCTGCGGGCCAGAGGGCGGCAGGCACGGCGATCTTGTTCCTGCTGGAGGCGCATCAGCGTTCGCACTGGCATCGGGTCGATGCCGACGAGATGTGGTTCTGGCATGCGGGGGCGCCGATCATCCTGGGCCTCGCTCCGCCGCAGGGATCGTCAATCGACCATCATCTGGGGCCGAATGTTGCCGCGGGCCAGATGCCGCAGCTTCTGGTGCCGGCGCATCACTGGCAGGCTGCACGGCCAGTTGGCGGATGGGCGCTGGTCAGTTGCGCAGTCACGCCTGGATTTGATTTTGCCGGCTTTACGCTGGCGCCACCCGATTGGTCGCCCGCCTGAAGCGCGCAGATTTCTGCCGTTTTTCAGACTTATCCAAAGTTATCCACAGATTTGTGGTTTGGCCTGTCGTCAAATTGTCGAAATCCGCTTTGTGCGACTCGCAGATCGTGACAGCATCCTATTATCGGGACAGTCGACAAGGAGCGATCCAAAGCCGAAAAATCCAAGAGAAATCAAGGATTTTTGTTCTGATGGTTCGATGGGAGCTGCCATGCGCGAGGATGGCAGGGAAGATCGGATCCAAGCCTTTCAGGATGATGCCGGGTACGCGCGAAAGTGAACGTCGGGCTTCAAACGGAAGGTAAGCAAAGGTGAACAGACCTCCGGGCTCGTTCTCCCGCGCGAAGATGTGGCAACACATCACATCGCCGGACCGGAAGGCGCAACCCGCAAGGGCATGTGGCCGAAAGGAACCGACGTTAGTGGGGACCGACAGCAATGTCGGCCCCCATTTTGTTTCGGGCGAACGAATTTGCGGTGCCATCCCGATAGCGTTGTGACGCTTGTCACCCTTCCGATCGGCTGGCAGGATCGCCTCGGGCCGATCGAGGAGGCATGCAAATATGGCCGAACCCTTCATTGTCGAACCATGCCAGGCGAAATGGGCGCAATTTGTCGAGAGCGACCGCATCAGCATCGCGCCCGAGCCATTTCTGAGCCCGAACGATCGTATCTTTGCGATTGGTAGCTGTTTTGCGGAGGAAATTCGCAAGGCGTTGGCACAATTGAACATGGCGATGCTGCCTGATTATGCGTCCGTGGCGATCGACCGGAAACATAATCTGGTCGATACGCTGCCAGAGCGCCCCCATCTGAATTATTATAACAGCTTCACCATCCGTCAGGAATTTGAACGGATTGTCGGTGAATGGGAACAGGCGCCCGATGATCATTGGCGCGTTCGACACAAGCGCTGGACAGAGCGCAAGGCATTCCAAGACCCCTATCGGCGACTGGTGTTCGCGCGCACTGCTTCGGACCTGAATGCGACGATCGCCAATCTCAACGCCGTGATGCGGGCAGGGTTTGAACAGGCCAATGTTTTTCTGATGACCTTTGGCATGATCGAGGTCTTCGTCAACAGGCGCAACGGCCGCGTTGTTGGGCAAAAACCGCTCTATGGTGGTGGCGGTGGCGCGGAGGAGAGCGATTTTCTACAGAGCGGGTTCGAGGATAATCTGTCCAACGTCCGGCGGATTTGCGATATTATCTTGTCTCGCAAGCCCGAAGCCAGGATCATCATGACGGTTTCGCCGGTGGGCCTTGAACGCACCTTTTCGGGCAAGGATATCTATGTCGCGAATATGGAGGGCAAGTCGGTCCTGCGCGCCGTTTTGGGGCAGGTTGAGCGGGAATATTCGCAGGTCCGCTATTTCCCTGCCTATGAACTGGTCATGTCGAACGGCATGGCCGGCTTCAAGGAGGATGGCCGGCACGTTCGCGATGATGTGGTGCGGGCCATCATGCAGGCCTTCGTCCGCGCCCATGTACAAGAGGGGGCAGCGGCTGTCGAAAATCTTGAGAGAAATATCTGAAATGGCAACAATGCTACGGAGGTAAGCATCGCTTTTTCCATGGCCCGTCGGTGCCGGCTGAGGGGATCGAACCCCCGACCTTCGGTTTACAAAACCGCTGCACTACCGCTGTGCTAAGCCGGCGCACCCGACGGGTCGGACGCCCTTACTATCAGATCACGCCGAACGTCCAGCCCTCAGTGCGTGCAATTTCGTCGGACATGGCTGCTGGTGCCCAAAGTGCCGGATTTCCGGTCGTCTCGCGCATCCAGGTTGCGGTCAGCAGGGCGTCGGCCTGATGGTCGGCGATGATCGGGCCGGCATAGGGGGCGGTCGCGAACGCTGGCAGCGCGTCGTTCAGGGCGGCAAGATCGCGCATCTTCGTGCGCCCCCTGGGGCGGCCGGCGGCACGCGCGGCGATGCTGGTGTAGATTTCGACGATCAATGATCCGGTTTCGGGCAGCGGATCAAAGGGCCAGATTGGCACAAAGGGGCGGGTGTGATGGAGCAGGCGCATGCCGGCAAAGCTGGCCTTGGCCACCTGCGCGGCGCCGATTGCGTCATAGATGGTCGAGGGCTTGCCGCCGCCCAAGGCTTTATAATGGGATTCGCAGGCGCGGTTGTGCAGGAAGTCGGCCTTTATTCCATCGGCCTTGCCGAAATAGAAATGGCGGCGATGCGTGCTTTCCAGCAGGCTGGCGGCCCCCAGGTCCGGATCGTCGCAGACCGTATCGACATAGGCCCAGAAAGCGGGGCCATCCGTAGGTGTTGGATCGCCGGGCAGATAGGCGCCGCGCGCCACGAAGGGTGGGGCGAAGCTGAAGTCGAAACCGAACAGGGTCGGTGCCTCGTGCGCCGTTGCGATCAGCCAGTCGGCGACCGCCTGGCGCGACCAGATGCCGCCGGGCGGCTCGACCAGTTCCGGCGCATCCTGACCGATACCGCAGATGGCGACCGCTATCCCCTTGTGCCGCGTGCCCTTGGCGCCCGACCAGTCGATCGCCGCGAAGCGTGCGAAACGCGGCGTCACGCCGCGCCGCGCTCGGCGCGCAGCTTGTTCCAATAGGCGATGCGTTCGGCGATCCTGGCCTCGAACCCACGCTCGGTCGGCGTGTAGAAGGTCTGCGGGCGCATCTCCTCCGGCCAGTAATTGGCGCCGGAAAAACCGCCCTCGGCATCATGGTCATATTGATAATTCTTGCCATAACCAACCTGCTTCATCAGCTTGGTGGGGGCATTGACGATGTTCATCGGCGGCATCAGAGACCCGGTTTCGCGCGCGGTGCGGAAGGCCGTCTTCATCGCCATATAGCCGGCGTTCGACTTGGGCGCGGTAGCGCAATAGATGCAGGCCTGAACGATCGCGAGTTCGCCTTCGGGCGAACCGAGAAATTCATAGGCATCCTTGGCTGCGAGGCACTGAACCACTGCCTGCGGGTCGGCCAGGCCGATATCCTCAGTCGCGAAGCGGACGAGTCGGCGCAGGACGTAGAGGGGTTCTTCGCCAGCGGTCAGCATCCGCGCCATATAATAAAGCGCCGCCTGTGGATCGGAGCCGCGCAGTGATTTGTGCAGCGCGGATATGAGATTGTAATGGCCCTCGCGATCCTTGTCATAGACCGCTACGCGGCGGTGGAGCAGGGCGGAGAGCGCCGCCGGGTCGAGCGGTGCAGGGATGTCGATCGAATAGAGCGTTTCGACCTGATTGAGCAGGAAGCGGCCGTCGCCGTCCGCGCTGGCCAGCAGGGCCTCGCGGGCGGCAATGTCGAGCGGCAACGGGCGCCCCATCAGCGCTTCGGCCCGGTCCAGCAATTGTTCGAGCGCAGCGGCATCGAGCCGGCGCAGGATCAGCACCTGCGCGCGGGACAGGAGCGCAGCGTTCAGTTCGAAGCTGGGATTTTCCGTTGTCGCGCCGACCAGCGTGACCGTGCCATCCTCGACGAAGGGCAGGAAACTGTCCTGTTGGGCGCGGTTGAAGCGGTGGATTTCATCCACGAACAGCAGGGTCTTCTCGCCGCGCCGACCATGTTCCTTTGCGGCGGCGAAGACCTTCTTGAGGTCGGCGACACCGGAGAAAACGGCGGAGATCGGTTCGAAACGCATGCCGACGGCGTCGGCGAGCAGGCGCGATATCGTCGTCTTGCCCGTGCCTGGCGGCCCCCAGAAGAGGATGGACGACAGGCGGCCAGCCGCCACCATTCGGCCGATCGCCCCGTCAGGCCCGGTCAGATGTTCCTGGCCGACGACATCGGCCAGGACCGCCGGGCGCAATCGATCGGCGAGGGGAGCGTGAACCGAGCCATTTGCAGGGAGGTCGTCGGAAGCGAAAAGATCAGCCATCATTGCCAATATAGGGGCGCTTTGGCGATCAGGGAACCGGGCTGGACCGGATCGTTGCCCCTTGGGCGCGCTGGCGGAGAATGCGCAGATAGGTGTCGACCAGTGCCTGGTTCACCCGATCCCAGCCGAAATGCTCGGCCTGGGCCTCGGCCGCTGCCCCGGCGCTTTCGCGCGCAGCATGGTCGGTACAGTAGATTTGCAGCGCATCGGCGAACTTGCCGATTGCGCCGGGGCGGATCAGCCGCCCCGTTATGCCCTCGCGCACCAGGCTTTCGCTGCCGGTGGCGCGTGCCGCGACGGTCGGTAGGCGGCAGGCCATAGCCTCCAGCGTGACATTGCCAAAGGTTTCCGTGACCGACGGATTGAACAGCATATCCATGCTGGCGACCGCGCGGCCCAGATCGGCCCCGCCTTGGAAGCCGGTGAAGACGGCGGCGGGCAGGCGGTTCTGGAACCATTCACGCGCCGGCCCTTCGCCAACCACCAGTACCCTATGTGGCACCTTGCGCGCGGTCAGTTGATCAATCGTGTCGGAAAAGACGTCCAGCCCCTTTTCCATCACCTGGCGGCCGACAAAGCCGATCACCGGGACATCGTCGGCAAAGCCGAGCGACCGACGCCAGTCGAGGTCACGTCGCTCCGGATTGAAGATTTCGCGATCAATGCCACGGGTCCAGATGCCCACGTCATAGCTCATCCGCTGTTCGCGCAGCAATTGCGCCATCGATTCTGACGGCGCGACGATGGCGTCGCAACGGCGATAGAAACGGCGCAAAATCCCTTCGATCGCCGGTTCCAGGAAGGCGAGGCCATAATAGCGCGGGTAGGTTTCGAAGCGGGTATGGACAGATGCCACGGCTGGCAGCTTGCGGTCGCGCGCCCAGGTGAGTGCGCGGTGCCCGAGCGGATCGGGGCTCGACAGGTGGATCATGTTGGGCGCGAAAATTTTCAGGTCGCGTCGGGCAGAGCGCGACAGGCGGGTCGGGATCCGATATTCCGGGCGGCCGGGCACAGGGATGGATGGCGTGCTGACCAGGTCGCCGGTCGGCGGAAAGGCCGGGGTGTCGGTGGTCGGGGCATAGACGCGCACCGCCGCGCCCTGGCGCAACAGATAGCCGACGAAACGGTTGAGCGCCTGGTTCGCGCCATCGCGCACATAATTATAATTGCCGCTGAACAGCGCGACACGAAGTCCGGTAACATCCATCGCGGCCCCTTAACCCAGACCGGCGAAAAACCCAAGGAACCAGAGCATGTCTCGGGAATTTTGCTGAGGCTGACCGGGAAAGCCGGCCGGCATGATTGCCCCCGAAGGAGAGGATGTCTGCTGATGGCCGAGAGATTCCGCAAGGGAACACGGGTCAGGTGGAATTGGGGGCAGGGTGTCGGCCGGGGACGTATAGCTGAGCGGTTCGAGCGGCAAGTGGAGCGGATGATCGCCGGCTCCCTGATCCGTCGCAACGGGTCCACCCGCGATCCCGCCTATCTGGTCCATACCGACAAGGGTGACATGGTGCTCAAGCTTGGGTCCGAACTGAGCGTCGCCTGATCTAAGGCGGGCGGACGGGGCAAGCAGACCGCAACTGGCCATCGTCATTGCGCTGCAACCATGGCATGGAGCGGCATGACCCAGCCTTTCATGACCATCGATGCGCTGCTGATCGGTATGCCCCGGCCCTTTCGCGATGACGAGCATAGTGCCATTGGCAAGCTGCCGGTCGCTGGCCCGATCCGCATCAACTGGCTGGGGTTCGCGGGCGACGGGGTGGCCGATACGGTCCATCACGGCGGCTGGGACAAGGCGATCCATCTCTATCCGCAGGACCATTATGACTGGTGGCGGGATCGCAAGCCGGATCATCCACTGCTCGAAGCGCCCGGCGCCTTTGGCGAGAATATCGCCAGCCGCGGCATGACAGAAAGCGAGATCTGTCTGGGTGACCGGTTCAGTCTGGGCAGCGCGGTGGTGGAGGTGAGCCATGGCCGCCAGCCTTGCTGGAAGCTTGACCATCGTTTCGGCGCCCGCGACGTGATGGCGACGATCGTCAAGACCGCGCGCTGCGGCATCTATTTCCGGGTGATCCGCGAAGGCGAGGCGGAGGCCGGCACACAGATGGGGTTGCTGGAGCGGCCCTTGCCCGACTGGAGCATCGAGCGGGTCTTTCGCCTGCTGATCGGCGGCGGGCACAAGGCCGATCCTGATGCGGTGCGCGCGCTGGCGGAGATGCCGCAACTGGCCGAAGCCTGGCGCGAACGGGCGCGCAAGCTGGCGGCCTGATCGGCAGAGCCCGGATCAGGGCACAGATCATTTTGTCTACATGTCAAAGAGCGGGAAGGCTAGGCCGGCAGAGGCGTTGTAGGACAGCGAAAAATGCGGTCGGGCATCGTCGCGCTGACGCTCGGCCGACACGACAATGGATTTCCTACGAAGTTCACAGTGTCGTCGGGCGATTAGGCCTCTGATGCGCTCGTGACGCATCGATAACGCGCCACTCACGCGTCCATGACGCGACAGTCAGGCAGAAATTCGGGTCACCGCCGCGCGCCATCGACGCGACAGCCGGGCGACACCGAAGCGACTGTATGGAGAGCGAGAGACAGCGTGCGGGGAAGCTTTCCATCATCGGAGTAGATCATGCCTGGCCCGAATAGGAAAGGTCGGCTCTTTATGACCAGAAGCTGACGTTCCGAGTTCCTCCCCAAGCTTGCTTGGGGAGTTCAATGGAGACACGTGTCTCCATTGGACAGCGCGAAGCGCTGACGGAGGGGCAATGGCGCGACCTCATCTACTTGCCCCTCCACCGCCTTCGGCGGCCCTCCCTCTCCAAGCAAGCTTGGGAAGGATCTCGGACGTTCCGCAAACCACCCAATATCGCCATCGAAGCAAAAGGTTGCGCGCATAAGAGGAAGCGCTGGCATGCTCAAGGCACCCGCCTTCAGGCTGTCGACAACAACGTAGGAAAAGGAAGAGACCCTCAGGCCTCTTCCGCTTCCAGCTCCTGTTCGACCGGCGGGTGGAGCCGCAGGCGGGTGACGCGGCGGCCGTCGCTGGCCAGGATTTCCAGTTTCCAGCCGCTTTGTTCGTGCGGGATGATCTCGCCCGGTTCGGGGACGCGGCCGGCGAGCACGAAGGCGAGGCCGCCCAGCGTGTCGACATCTTCCTCGATCTCGCCCAGACGCGGGTCGATTTCCTCGGCCACATCGTCCAGTTCGGCGCGGGCATCGGCATCCCACATGCCGCCTTCCAACGGCACCAACATCGCTTCGGGCGCGTCGTCATGCTCGTCCTCGACCTCGCCGACGATTTCCTCGACCAGATCCTCGAAGGTCAGAAGCCCTTCGGTGCCCGAATATTCGTCCAGCACGATGGCCAGATGGGTGCGCTTTGCGCGCATTTCGGCGAGCAGGTCGAGCGCGCCCATGCTTTCGGGCACATAGAGCGGCTGGCGGATCAGCGGCGCCAGCGTGTCGGGCACGGGCGCCTTGCCGGCGAGGATCGCGAAGGCATCGCGGATATGGACCATGCCGACAATCGTATCGAGCGTCTCGCGATAGACCGGGATGCGGCTGTGACCGGCCTCGGCGAACAGTTCGGCCAGTTCGGCAAAGCTCGCCTGTTCCTCGATCGCGACGATGTCGGCGCGGGGCAGAGCGACGTCGTCGACCGTATGTTCGGAAAAATGCAGCAGGTTGCGGACCATCTGCCGCTCGATCGCGGACAGATCGCCCTTGGCAGGCGGGGCCGCGCCCTCTTCCTGCTCTTCCTCATCATATTCGTCGAGCGCCTCTTCCAGTTCCTTGCGGAGGCTGGGGGCTTCATTCTCGCCGAACAGGAGCGACTTCAGGCCGCTCCATAAACCGCCCTCGTTACTACTGTCCGCTTCCTTCGAACCGGCGCTATCCTTCGGGCTGCCTTCAGCCATCTTTCTTCCTATTCCCCTGTTTCAGAACATTGTCGAAGCCGGTGACAGACCGGATCCGAATAAGCATGATCAACCATTGTCCCGATCCCCATAAGGATCGGCCAGACCAAGGCTGAGGAGCGCGCGGATTTCCAGCGCTTCCATCGCCTCGGCTTCATTGTCGTCCATATGGTCATATCCAAGCAAATGAAAAGTCCCGTGGACGATCAGATGCGTGGCATGATCGGCGACCGATATGCCCTTTTCCGCGGCTTCGGCGGCACAGACCCCCTCGGCCAGCACGATATCGCCCAGCAGAACCTCGCCATCGTCGGTGTTCGCCGTCACTTCCAGCAGGTCTTCCTGCACCATCGGGAAGGACAGGACGTTGGTCGGCTTGTCCTTCTCGCGATAGGCGCGGTTGAGCTGATGGACCTCATTATCGTCGGTCAGCTTGACCGCAACTTCATAGAGGGTGGATTCGGTCGCGAAGGCGGCATAGGGACTGTGCGCAATGGCGGCCGAAACCGCCTGTTGCGCGAGAAATTCCCAGTCCGTACCGGGCCAGCCTTCTTCATGAAGGACAGCGACTTCGATCATAATGTTGAGATCCATTGTGAAGATTTAGGCATCCGGCCCCTCATAGGCCTGGACGATGCGGCCGACCACCGGATGGCGCACGACGTCGCCAATGCCGAAGGGGACCATGGCGATGCCCTCGACCCCGTCCAGCCGCGCGACCGCGTCGGCCAGGCCGGAAATGCCGGGTTGCGGCAGGTCGACCTGCTTGGGATCGCCGCAGATGACCATGCGGCTACCTTCGCCAAAGCGGGTCAGGAACATCTTCATCTGGGCGATGGTGGTATTCTGCGCCTCGTCCAGCACGATGAAGGCATTGGCCAGCGTTCGGCCGCGCATGAAGGCGAGCGGCGCGATCTCGATCTCACCGCTGGCGATCCGCCGTTCAACCTGTTCGGCCGGCAGCGTATCGTGCAACGCGTCGTAGATCGGCCGCAGATAGGGATCGACCTTTTCCTTCATGTCGCCGGGCAGGAAGCCGAGTTTCTCGCCAGCCTCGACAGCCGGGCGGGAGAGGATAAGGCGGTCGACGCTGCCGGTGATGAGCTGGCTGACCGCCTGGGCGACCGCCAGATAGGTCTTGCCGGTGCCCGCCGGGCCAAGTGCGAAGATGATGTCGTTCCGGGTCAGCGCCTCCATATAGGCGACCTGTGTGGCGGAACGGGGGACGATCGTCTTCTTGCGGGTGCGGATCATCACCTTGGGCGGTTCGGCGACGTCATGGCGGATGATGCCATCCAGCGTCGGTTCGGCCGACATGGCGATCACGGCTTCCACCGCGCCATTGTCGATTTCCTGCCCGGCGACGATGCGGTTGTAGAGGCCGGTCATCACGTCGCGGGCGCGGGCGGCGGCTTCGGCCTCGCCCTCGATCTGCAGCTTGTTGCCGCGCGCGGCGATATAGACGCCGAGCCGGTTCTCGATCGCGACCAGATTCTGGTCATATTGGCCGAACAGCGCACCCAGAAGATGCGGCTTTTCGAACGTCACTTCCAGGCGCGCACGCTCGGCAATGTCGGTGCGGGGATGGTGCGGTTTCTTGCCCATTCAAAAGCCTCCCTGGCTCGTCATGCATCTCGTAAGGACCGGCAGGCGCCGTGGGTCGGGGAGATGGCTTCCCGGCTGTGCGGGAATGACGAGGCTTTGGTTCAAGCGGCTTTCCTCCTGCTGATTTCGCCGGCCAGGCTGTTTGGGCCGGCGCTGATGATATCGACATCGACCATGTCGCCAATGCCATATTCGGGCGCGGTGACATGGACGGATTGCAGCCAGGGCGTCTTGCCGATCAGCTGGCCGGGATAGCGGCCCTTGCGTTCGAGCAGGATGCTGGTGGTGCGGCCCACCGTGGCGCTGTTGAAATCGACCTGATGGCGGTTGATCGCGGCCTGCAGCCGGGCCAGCCGTTCGTCCATCACCGCCGCCGGAATCTGATGATCCATGTCCGCCGCCGGGGTGCCGGGGCGGGGGCTGTATTTGAAGGAATAGCATTGCGCATAGCGCACTTGCTCGACGATCTTCAGAGTGTCCTCGAACTCCGCGTCGGTTTCACCGGGGAAGCCGACGATGAAATCGCCCGACAGGGCGATGTCCGGTCGGGCCTCGCGCACGCGCTCGATGATGCGCAGATAGCTGTCGACCGTGTGGCTGCGGTTCATGGCCTTCAAAATGCGGTCATTGCCCGACTGCACCGGCAGGTGGAGGAAGGGCATCAGCTTGGGCTCGTCGCCATGGGCGGCAATCAGGCCGTCGCTCATGTCATTGGGGTGGCTGGTGGTGTAGCGGATACGCTCCAGCGCGCCCAGCTTCGCCAGCTCGCGGGCCAGGCCATCCATGCCCTGCATCCGACCCCGATCATCTTCGCCGGTCCAGGCATTGACGTTCTGACCCAGCAGGGTGATCTCGCGCACGCCGCCATCGACCAGTGCCCTGGCCTCGTCCAGGATCGCGGACCAGCTGCGGCTGATCTCCGCGCCGCGGGTATAGGGCACAACGCAATAGGTGCAGAATTTGTCGCAGCCTTCCATGATTGTCAGGAAGGCGGTCGGCCGGGCCTGCTTGGTGCGGCCGGGCAGGGCGGCGAACTTGGAATTGGCCGGCATGTCGGTGTCGACCGCCTCCTCGCCGCGCTGCGCCTTGCCAATGAGGTCGGGCAGGCGGTGATAGGCCTGCGGGCCGACGACGATGTCGACATTGCGGGCGCGGCGCTGGATTTCTCCGCCTTCGGCCTGGGCAACGCAGCCGGCGACGGCGATCATCGGGCGCGTACCATCCTCGCGGGTCAGGCGGCCAATGTCGGAATAGACCTTGTCCACCGCCTTTTCGCGGATGTGGCAGGTGTTGAGGATGACGAGGTCGGCTTCGGCGCCATCGGCAGCAGCGGTCATGCCGCGCTCGCCCAGCATTTCGGCCATGCGCTCGCCATCATAGACGTTCATCTGGCAGCCGAAGGATTTGACCTGGAAGGTGGCCGGGCCCTTGCCGGCTTTATGTTCGGGGGCGTCGTTACGATTCATGCCGTCCAGCTATACAGGCGCTTGGCCCGAAGAGGAAGGTGGCAGCTGCGCGGCAATGCTTGCGGCGATCCGCTGGTGCGCGGTGGCGGCCAATATCTTGCGATCGGCGCAACTGGCCGGGTCGAACGGCTCCAGGAAACGGATGGTGACGGGCAGGCGGCCCTTGCGCTCCAGCAGCCGTTTGGCGTTGGCGCCGGCCGGCTCGTCACCATGCCAGGCGATCTCGGCGGTGGCGGCGCCATAATCGATATGGACCGGCTGGATCATCACCGCGCGCGGCGGCGGCATTAGCACGGCGAGCAGCGAGGGCTTGAAGGGCAGCAGGCCACCGCCGTCGCTGGTCGTGCCTTCCGGAAAAAGCGCGACCGGCTGGTGGCCGGCGAGCGCGGCACGCAGCGCATCGAGCTGGCCCGACAGGCTGCCGCGCTTCTCGCGCGAGACGAACAACGTGTTGTTCTGGGCCGCGAGCCAGCCGATCACCGGCCAGCTGGCAATGCCGTCATGCGCGACGAAAGCGGCTCCGGTGGCGTCAGCCAGGGCAAGGATATCGACCCAGCTGACATGATTGGCGACCAGGAACATGTCGCTGTCGACCGGGCGACCTTCCACCCGGACGCGCGCGCCGACCGAGCGGGCCGCCATCCCCAGGAAGCGGCGCGGCCAGGGAGATGGACGGCGAAACAGGCGCCACAAGAGGTGCGGGGGCAGGCAGAGCAGCAGGCTGCCCAGCAGGGCGCCGATGCGGCCTGCCCGACGCAGTGGCGCCAAGGCGTCAGTCCTTGCGGTCGAGGGCGACGCCGTACAGTTCCATGCGGTGGTCGACCAGGCGGAAGCCGAGCTTTTCGGCGATCTGCTTCTGCAGCAGTTCCAGTTCGGGATCGACGAATTCGATGACGTTGCCGGTTTCGACGTCGATCAGATGGTCATGATGCGATTCCGGGGCCGCTTCGTAGCGGGCACGGCCGTCGCCAAAATCGTGGCGCTCCAGAATGCCGGCTTCCTCGAACAGGCGCACGGTGCGGTAGACGGTGGCGATCGAGATGCCCGGATCGATGGTGGACGCGCGCTTGTGCAGTTCCTCGACATCGGGATGATCGGTCGCGTCGCTCAGCACCTGGGCGATGACCCGGCGCTGTTCGGTGATGCGCAGGCCCTTTTCGTGGCAAAGGGCTTCGACGTCGATCTTGCGGTTCATGCGGGGGGCTGGCTCGCTTCAAAAATGGAAAAGTCGGACATTGCCTAGCCGCTTTTGTTCCAACGGAAAAGGGGCGCATCGTCGATGCGCCCCTTTCGCAATAGGTAAATACCGAAGTTGTGGGGCTTATTTGCCGCCACGGGTCCGGCGGCGCTTGGTGCCGAGGCCGATCTTCTTGGCCAGCGAGCGGCGCTGTTCGGCATAATTGGGGGCGACCATCGGGTAATCGGCCGGCAGGCCCCACTTGGCGCGATAATCTTCGGGGGTCATCTGATAATGGGTCATCAGGTGACGCTTGAGCATCTTCAGCTTCTTACCGTCTTCCAGACAGATGATGTAATCCGGCTTGATCGATGCGCGCACCGAAACAGCCGGTTCCGGCTTGACTTCGGGGGCGGGCGCCGGGGTCGAAAGACCGGTCAGCGCGGCATGAACATTCTGGATCAGGGTTGCGACGTCGGAAACAGCAACACTGTTGTTCGAAACGTGCGCAGCGACAATGTCGGAGGTCAGAGTGACGAGCAGTTCGCTCTGTGCCGATTCGTTTTCCATTTTTCTTGTTTCCTGCAAAGGCTTCTATTGTGCGACCCGCCTGAGGAAATGGATTCAGAGCGGTATATCTTGGCTAGACCCTGTGGCCTGCCTTCGCAAGAGAAGATTGCCTTAAACAAGCATGTCTATGCGAAAGCTCAATGCATCATGAAGCTTTCCGTCATTGCCGCGATAGTAACCGGGGCGACGATGTACATATTCGAAACCAATAGTCTCATAAAGTTTGACCGCCATGTTCGATGCGCGAACTTCCAGGTTCATCGACGTGATGCCACGGCGACGCGCCAGCGTCAGGCTGTGGCCCAGCAGGGACCGGCCAATGCCACGGCCACGCCATAGCGGATCGACCGCCAGCAGCAGTAGTTCGCATTCGTCCAGCACCGAACGGACCAGGGCGAAGCCGAGCGGGGCCGCATCGACATGGGCGATGGTCAGCCAGGTGCCGGGCATGGTCATGACGCCCGACAATTGGGGCAGGGTCCAGGCCTCGCCGAACAGCGGGTCGAAGGCGCGGGTCATCACTTCCATGGCGTCGGCGAGCGCATTGCGCTCGCCCTCATCATAGGTGTCGAGCGTCAGGCCGGCGGGGATCATGAAGCGGCGCGCTCCGCGATCGTCTTGGCGTCGGCCTCGCGGCCATAGAGCGGGGAGGGGGCAAGCGGCGGCAGCTCTGCAATCAGGCTGTAGCGCGCAGCTTCGGGATAAAGGGCTATCGCGGTGCCGTCGCCGCGTGCGGTGACCAGCGCCTCGGCCCCGGTGCCGTAAAATTGCGTCATGTCCAGTTGGGTCGCGAGCGTGGCGATCGGCGTGGAGGCGGGCTGGGTCGTGGCGGTGCGGCCATCGGCCTCGAACAATTGCCAGAAGAGTTCGCCATGGCCGCCGGTGATGGTGACGGCGATCGGACCTTCCTGATGGTCGGCGGCCGCCATCGCGGCGATCAGGCAAAAGGCGCTATAGCCATGGAGCGGCACCGACCAGGCGAGCGCCAAGGCGCGGGCGGCGGCGATGCCGATGCGCACGCCGGTAAAGCTGCCCGGCCCGACATCGACCGCGATCGCATCGGCGCGCCCGCCATCGGGCAGCGCGGCGATCGCGGGCAGCAGCGCTTCGGCATGGCCGCGGCCGACGATTTCATGAAAATGGCCGATTGGCTGGCCGTCTTCCAGCAGCGCAACGGACAGCGCCTGCGTGGCGGTGTCGATGACCAATATGCGCAAATTCACTCCCCCGAAGCCGCGGTGCCGATATGGATATGGCTGCGGTTAATCGATCCGGCGCGATTTGCCAAATCCGGTCATCGCAGCGTCAGACCGCGCGGACTTCCGTCACTTCCGGCACATAATGTTTGAGCAACTGCTCGATGCCGTTCTTGAGCGTGGCGGAGGAGGAGGGGCAGCCGGCACAGGCGCCCTGCATGCGCAGATAGACGGTGCCCTTGTCGAAGCCGCGATAGATGATGTCGCCGCCGTCATTGGCTACGGCCGGGCGCACGCGGGTTTCGATCAGATCCTTGATCTGGTCGACGATCTCGGCATCTTCTGGATCGTCGGTAAAAGCCTCTTCCTCGGCCGGGACGCTGAAGCCCGCAGCGGTGCCGGCGGCGAACAGCGGCATGTTGGCCGAGAAATGGTCAAGCAGGATCGAGAGGATTTCCGGCTTCACGTCGCTCCATTCGGCGCCTGGCGCGATCGTCACCGAAATGAAGTCGGCGCCGAAGAAGACGCCGGTCACGTCACCCAGGCCGAACAGCGCATCGGCCAACGGCGAGGCTTCCGCCTCTTCAGGGCTGGCGAAGTCGCGGGTTCCTGCAGCGCCCATGACGGCCTGGCCGGGGAGGAATTTGACGGTCGCCGGATTGGGCGTGAGTTCAGTCTCGATCAGCATGGCCGCTATGTGGCGACGTGCGCGCGCGAGATCAAGCGGTCAAACGGAACTTCGGCGGCGTCGGGCCATTTCCTTTGGTGAAGCCCCAGATAAGGAGATGGAAAGATGAGCGACGACAAGGATATTCGCGAACGTTTCTGGACGGACCTGTCGAGCAGCCCGTTCCTGATGGTGGGGTTGCAGGGTGCCCATGCGCACAGCGTGCCGATGACCGCGCAATTGGACAAAGATGCCGATCATTGCTTCTGGTTCTATACCAGTCGCGACAATCGGCTGGCGACGGGCGGCCCGGCGATGGCGCAGTTCGCGGCGAAGGATCATTATCTGTTCGCCTGCATCAACGGCACGCTGGTCCCCGAGACCGACGAGGCGGTGATCGACCGTTATTGGTCGAAGCAGGTCGAGGCCTGGTATCCGGGCGGACGGCAGGATCCCAACCTGCTGATGCTGCGCTTTGACCTTGGCACGGCGGAGATCTGGCGCGCTGATCTGTCGATCGGCGGGGTGTTCAAGATGATGTTCGGCGGCGATGTCCGGGCGGAGTTGCGCGACAAGCATGCCGAGGTCAGCCTCTAAAGGACTGACATGATGTTGGGCGGCCGCGGGCGAAATCCCGTGGCCGCTTGCTTTTCGGCGGCATTTACCCCATATGTGCGGCAGCGCAGCATGGCCCTTGGGGCCCGATAGCGATTGGCAGCGTGATCGTTCCCGGCTCTGACAGGCCCTGGGGACCGGCCAATGACAGTCTGCGCCAAGCTTGAGGCTTCCCTATTCACGCGGGTCGTTTCCTAACCCGCCTTGCGCCCTTGCTGCGTCCGCAGACAGGTTGGCGCCCGGCCGACTTGTGAGTTTCTCATGCATTTCAATGAACTTGGTCTTTCCGAGCCGATCATCAAGGCGCTTACCGCCAAGAAATATGCCGAGCCGACGCCGATCCAGCAAAAGGCCATTCCGGTCCTGCTGGAAGGCCGCGACCTGTGCGGCATCGCCCAGACCGGCACCGGCAAGACCGCAGCCTTCGCGCTGCCCAGCCTCGACTATTTCGCGCGCAATCCCAAGCCGACGCCGATCAAGGGCTGTCGCATGCTGGTGCTGTCGCCGACCCGCGAGCTGGCCGCCCAGATCGCCCAGAGTTTCCGCGACTATGGCCGTTTCCTGCGCCTGTCGGTGGAAACCGTGTTCGGCGGCGTGCCGGTCAACAAGCAGATCCGTGCCCTGTCGGCCGGCGTCGACATCGTCGTCGCCACCCCCGGCCGCCTGCTCGACCTGATCGACCAGCGCGCCTTCACCATCAAGGATACGGAAATCTTCGTCCTCGACGAAGCCGATCAGATGATGGACATGGGCTTCATCCACCCCCTGAAGCGTATTGCCAAGCTGTTGCCGCGCGATCGCCAGAACCTGTTCTTCTCGGCCACGATGCCCAAGGAGATCGAGGCGCTGGCCGGCCAGTTCCTCAATGATCCGGTCAAGGTCAGCGTCGCGCCGCAGTCGACCACGGCCGAGCGTGTCCGCCAGCAGCTGACCTTCGTCAACCAGGCGGAGAAGCAGGCGCTGCTGCATATCGTGCTGAAGACCGAGGAGATCGACCGCGCGCTGATCTTTACCCGTACCAAGCATGGCGCCGACCGCGTCGTGCGTTTCCTGGAGGGCGCGGGCATCCAGGCCTTCGCGATCCATGGCAACAAGAGCCAGGCGCAGCGCACCACCGCGTTGCAGGCGTTCCGCCATGGCCATTGCAAGCTGCTGGTCGCGACCGACATTGCCGCGCGCGGCATCGACGTGTCGGGCGTGTCCCACGTCATCAACTTCGAGATCCCGAACGTGCCGGAACAATATGTCCACCGGATCGGGCGCACGGCGCGTGCCGGCGCGGACGGCATCGCCATCAGCTTCGTGGCGGATGATGAACGGCCTTATCTGAAGGCGATCGAGCGGGCGACCAAGGTGAAGCCCGAGATCGTGCCCCTGCCGGAGAATTTCCTGGAGGCCGTGCGCAACCTTCCCAAGCCCGCTCCGCAGCGCAAGGGGCCGAGCCAGAGCCCTGCCCAGCAGGCCAAGCGCGCCGAAGGCCAGCGTCGTTATCAGGATGGACAGAAGGCCCAGCGCGGCGCGCCCGACAAGGCTCGCCGGGGTGAAGGGGCCCATCGTGGCGAGGGTGCGCATCGTGGCGAAGGCGATGGTGCCGGCGCCAAGAAGAATTTCCGTCGTCGTCGTGGTGGCGGCGGTGGCGCCGTCGGCACGCACAAGGGCGCGGTCCAGCGCACCGGCGCACCGCGCGGCTAATAGCTGAGGCGTTCCGGGCGCTCCCCATGGGGCGTCCGGGACGAACCGGTCTGGCGCACGCCATTTTGCTTCCGCGCCATATCTTCATTGTCGCATCGCGTGGGGCGCAAGAGCGGTTCCCCCTTCTGTGCGCGATGCTCCGAAGCCTCGGCGTGACCATCTTTGTCAGTGGTCATTCAGGAAAATGCCGTTAGGCTCCCATGCCTATGCGTTTGACCTCTCGCCGTTCGGCCGCTTCGCTCACCATTCTTGCCCTGCTTCTGTCGGGCTCTCCCCTGCCGCTGGCGGCCAGAACCGATCCTTCGGTTGCCGGAGCAAAGGCTGCGCCGGGCGGTAGCCAGGCGGATATCCGCCCCTGGCTCTACGAAAATAGCGATGTGCCGATCGACACGGCGTGGCGGTTCGGTACGCTGTCCAACGGGCTGCGCTATGCCATCCGCCGCAACGGTGTGCCGCCGGGGCAGGTGTCGATCCGCCTGCGTATCGATGCCGGATCGCTGATGGAGCGTCCCGATGAACAGGGCTATGCCCATTTCATGGAACATCTGTCCATGCGCGGGTCGCGCCATGTGCCCGATGGCGAATCGAAGCGCATCTGGCAGCGGCTGGGCGTAACCTTCGGCAGCGACAGCAATGCCGCGACCACGCCGACCGGCACCACCTATGCGCTCGACCTGCCCCAGGCCAATCAGACGAGCCTTGGCGAAAGCCTGAAAATTCTGGCCGGCATGATGACCGACCCCAATATCGTCGACAGCGCGGTCGATGCCGAGCGGGCGGTGGTGCTGGCCGAACGGCGCGAGAGCGACGGTCCGCAGATGCGCATTTCCGACGCAAGTCGCCAGCATTTCTTCGCCGGCCAGCCCTTGGCCGACCATGCACCGATCGGCACGGTCGCGACGCTCAACGCGGCGACCGCGGCCAAGGCCGAAGCCTTCCACCAGCGCTGGTATCGCCCGGAAAACACGGTGATCGCGATTGCCGGCGATATCGACCCGGCGCTGGCCGAACAGTTGCTCAAGGATAATTTCGCCAGTTGGCAGGATAGCGGCAAGGGCGCCGAGCAGCCCGATTTCGGAGAACCGGACGCCAAGGCGCCGGCTACCCGCGTCGTGGTGGAACCGGGCTCGCCGACGGGCCTCACCATGGCCTGGCTGCGTCCGTGGAAGCCCCATGCCGACACGATCGTCTATAATCAGGACAAGCTGACCGACATGCTGGCGCTGCAGATCGTCAGTCGGCGGCTGGAGCAGGCGGCACGGGCAGGGGGCAGCTTCCTGGCGGCGGGCGTCGATCAGCAGGATATCAGCCGGTCGGCCGACGGCACCTTCATCACCATCACGCCCACCGGCGAGAATTGGGAGAAGGCGCTGGCCGATGTGCGCGCGATCATCGAGGATGCCAAGGCCGCGCCGCCGACCCAGCAGGAAATCGACCGCGAATATGCGCAGCTCGACACGGCGCTGGCGATCCAGGTCGAAAATGCCGACACGGAAGCCGGGGCCAAGCAGGCGAGCGATCTGGTGAGCGCGGTGGATATTCGCGAAACCACGGTCAGCCCGCAGGCGGCGCTCGACATCTTCCGCTCCGGCAAGCCGGCGATGACGCCGCAGAAGATACTGGATTGCACCCGCCGGCTCTTTTCCGCCGGGGTGTTCCGGGCGATGCTGATCACTGGCAAGGTCGAGGCGGGGCAGGACCAGAAGCTGGCCGCTGCGCTCGCCACGCCGGTCAAGGCGGCGACCAATGCCCGGCTGGCCGACAAGGCGGTGACGATGGACGACCTGCCCAAATTCGGTGCGCCCGCGACCGTCGTGTCGCGCACGCCGGTCGGGTTGCAGGGGATGGAGAGCATCACCTTTTCCAACGGCGTCAAGCTGACGCTATTCGCCAATGATGCGGAGACCGAGAAGGTACGCATCAATGTCCGCTTCGGTCATGGCCAGCAGGCCTTCTCACCCACCAAGCCGGTGGCAAGCTGGGCCGGCGATTATGCGCTGGTGGCGAGCGGCATCGGCAAGCTTGGCCAGCGGGAACTGGACGACCTGACCAATGGCCGGCGCATGGGCATGCAGTTTTCGACCGACGATGACGCGTTCGAATTGCAGGCAGTTACCCGTCCGGCCGATTACAAGGACCAGCTGCGCCTGTTCGCCGCCAAGCTGTATCAGCCGGGCTGGGATCCGGCGCCGATCGCGCGGGTGAAGACCGGCGCCTCGGTCGCCTATGACGCGATGTCGCGCGCGCCCGATGGCGTGCTGGGGCGCGACCTCAACTGGCTGCTGCATGACAAGGATGTGCGGTTCCGCACCCCGTCCAAGGCGGAAATCAACGCGCTGACGCCTGAAAGCTTCCGCCAGACCTGGGAGCCGATCCTGGCTTCGGGACCGATCGAGATCCAGATTTTCGGCCAGGTAAAGGCCGAAGAAGCGATCCAGGCCGTGGCGGCGACCTTTGGCGCGATGCCGGCTCGCCCGGACGTGCCGGTGCCGGCCGCGAACAAGGTGCAGCGTTTCCCCGCCCATGTCGAACAGCCGGTCATCCTGCGCCATGACGGCGACAAGGAGCAGGCGGCCGCCGTCATGGCCTGGCCGACGTCCGGCGGTTTTACAATGACCAAGGAGGCGCGCCAGCTCGAAATCCTGACCCAGATCTTCAATGACCGGTTGTTCGACAAGCTGCGCTCGACCGAGGGCGCTGCCTATTCGCCCAGCGTGCAGAATAGCTGGCCCTTCTCCTATGATAGTGGCGGCTATATCTTGGTGACGAGCCAGGTGCGGCCGGACCGGGTCAATTATTTCTACAGCGTCGTGAAGGAAACGGCCGCCGATCTGGCGAAGACGCCGATCAGCGCCGACGAACTGCAACGGGCCGTGGCGCCGATGCGGCAATTGCTGATGCGCGCCAGCACCGGCAATGCCTTCTGGATGAGCCAGATGGAAGGGGCGACCCACGACCCGCGCTATGTGCAGGCGATGCAGACCATGAGCCAGGATCTGCTCAACGTCACGCCGGCCGACATCCAGGCGCTGGCCACCAAATATCTGGTGCCGGGCAAGAGCTGGTCGGCAGTGGTGCTGCCACAGGGCGTCGCCGCCAAATAGACGGCTGGATCAGGCGGAGGCTGCTTGCGCGTCCTCTGCCTGCAGCAATTGCTCGTAGAGCCGCGCATATTCCAGATGCATGTTGCGGAGCGCCGGTGTGGCCGATCGCGCGGCCAACTGGCGATTGCGGTCCCGTCGCTGCTCGAAATAGGCGCGGCCGAAATTTGCTTCCAGATCCATGAAATACCTCCCTCGATTGATCCTCCAATGGGCGAGGCGCCAACAGGTTGCGGGCAGGGCAGGGGCTTGCGGTGGACGGGGACGAAACAGGGGCGGGCGGCACGATGCGACCATCCATCTTTGCCCTTGATGCTGGCCGGCTTTGGTCGCTAGGTCAGGGGCGTGGGGCAATGATGATCCGGCCATACGCGGCCCGGACATCGATCGCCCAGGGGGATTTGCATCGCATGTTGAAGACTGTCCGGGCATCGGCCATGGCCACCACCATCCTGTTGTCGCTGGCTGCCGCGCCGGCGCTTGCCGAGCAGGTGGTCGTCACCGCGGATCATATGGTCGATGTGCTGGCCGGCAAGACGGTCGATCATCCGGCTATCTTCATCACCGATGGTCGCATTACCGGCATCGCCGACGCGCGCACCGTGCGCTGGGGCAGCGACGTCAAGCATATCGATCTGTCGGGCAAGACCATCCTGCCGGGCCTCATCGACATGCACGTCCACCTGACCAGCCTGGCGGAAGTCGGCGGCTATCAGGGGCTGCGCTACACCGACAGTTTCTGGACCGCTGTGGGCGTCAAGAATGCGCGGATCACGCTGAAGGCCGGTTTTACCACCGTGCGCAATGTCGGGTCGGCGGATTTCGCCGATGTGGGCCTCAAGCAGGCGATCGAGGAGGGGCAGATTGTCGGGCCGCGGATCATCCCGGCCGGCTATGCAATCGGCGCGACCGGCGGCCATTGCGATGGCGGTGGCCTGCCGCCCTCAATGGACCGCAAGGAGCCTTCGGTGGTCGACAGCCCGCAGGAGGGCCGCGCCAAGGTGCGCTGGCTGCACAAATATGGCGCCCGCGTGATCAAGATCTGTGCGACCGGTGGTGTCTTCTCGCTGGGCGACGCGGTCGGCGCGCAGCAGCTGAGCTTTGACGAGATGAAGGCGATCGTCGACGAGGCGCATATGCTGGGACTCAAGGTCGCGGCCCATGCCCATGGCAATGACGGTATCCGCACCGCGATCGAGGCGGGGATCGACACGATCGAACATTGCAGCCTGGCCGATGACGAGACGATCAAGCTGGCGGCCAGCAAGAAGACCTGGTTCGACATGGATATCTATAATGACGATTATATCCTGGCGACCGGCACGGCCAATGGCACCGAGCAGGAAAGCCTGGACAAGGAAAAGCTGATCGGGCGGTTGCAGCGCGAAACCTTCCGCAAGGCGGTGAAGGCGGGCGTGCCGATGCTGTTCGGGACCGATGCCGGCGTCTATCCCCATGGCGACAATGGCAAGCAGTTCGCCAAGATGGTCGAATGGGGCATGACGCCGATGCAGGCGATCCAGGCGGCGACCGTCAGCGGCGCCAAGGCGCTGGGTTGGGAAGCCGATGTCGGTGCGATCGCGGTCGGCCGCTATGGGGACATCGTTGCGGTGCAGGGCGATCCGCTCAAGGACGTCACCTTGCTGCAGCATGTCAGCGACGTGGTGAAGGGCGGCGAACTGGTCGAATGAGCGTGAAGGTCATATTGTCGGTGGAGGCGCTGGAGCCGCGTCTCTCGGGTATTGGTCGCTATAGTTGGGAACTGGCGCAACGCATTGGTGCAGCGCCCGAGGTGGATGGCGTTCGTTTCTATCGCAATGGCGAGTGGATCGCGGATCCGGCGAAGCTGCTGGATGAGCCTGTGACGCCTAAGCAGCGTCACAAGGTTCATCGCTGGCTGCGCAAGCGCACCACCGGATTGCGCAAGTGGGGCAGGGACGTGCGCGATGCTGCGGTCATGCGGTCGCACCTGTTCCATGGTCCCAATTATTTCCTGCCGGCAGCGACTGAGGGCGGGGTCATCACCGTTCACGACCTGTCGGTATTCCGCTATCCCGAAACCCATCCCGAGGCGCGGTTGCGCCAGTTCGAGCGGAATTTTGAAGCGTCGGTTGCCCGCGCCGCCCATATCATCACCGACAGTGCGACCACGCGGAGCGAGGTGATCGATTTTCTTTCGCTTTCGCCCGAGCAGGTTACGGCAGTGCCATTGGCGGCCAGCCCGGCTTTCATGCCACGGGATCGCGATCAATTGCGCCCCGCATTGTCGCGCTATGATCTGGCGCCGCGGGGCTATGCGCTGTGCGTGTCGACGGTGGAGCCGCGCAAGCGCATCCCGCAACTGCTGCAGGCATGGGAAATGCTGCCGCCGGCTGTGCGAAGCCGCTGGCCGTTGATGGTGACAGGCGGGGCCGGCTGGCTGAGTGATGACATCCAGGCATTGATGGATCGCGGCGCACGAGAGGGCTGGGTGCGCTATCTGGGGTTCGTGCCGGAGGAAGATCTGCCGCTGCTCTATGCCGGTGCAGCGCTGTTCGTCTATCCGTCGGTTTATGAGGGCTTTGGCCTGCCGCCGGTCGAGGCGATGGCGAGCGGCGTGCCGACCGTCGTCGCCAATGCCTCCTGCCTCCCGGAAGTTACAGGCGGCGCGGCCATGCTGGTCGAACCCGAAGATATCGACGATTTTGCGCATCGACTGGAGCAGGCGCTGGTGGATGGTGAATGGCGGGAGACAGCGCGCGCTGCCGGACTGGCCATCGCCGGTGGCTATAGCTGGGACCGGTGCGCGCGCGAAACTGTGGCGCTTTATGACCAGGTGGCAGGCCGTTAACGCACGGCCTTCAGGCCTGCCACGATCATCTGGGCGGCGCGTCGGGCCGACGCCTCCGGGCTGAGATTGGGGCGCGACAGGCTGCGATGGCCCAGGCCGAACATGCAGGCCAGGATCATCTCCTCCGCGCCGTCCAGCGCTTCGCCTGAAAGCTCCGGATTGGCGGCGCAGGCAAAGTCGCGAATATCGTCGCGGAAACGGCCGCACATGGTCCCGATCATCTCGCCGACCGTCGGATTGCGGAAGCTTTCGGCCAAGATGTCGAACGACAGCGCCTCATCCTTTTCGTCAATGACGTGCAGCATCAGTTGCTCGAACGTATCGTCGATGCTCAACTCGCCACTGTCGAGTCGTTTGCGCAGGATATCGACGTCCTCCGCCCACTGATCGGCGTCGGCATGGACGATAGCCTCGATGATATCTTCCTTTCCTTTGAAAAGCCGATATATTTGCCCCACTGATACCTGTGCGGCGGAAGCGAGTTCGGCCATGGACGTCTGGTGGAAACCATGGCTGTTGAACAGGTCTCGCGCCGCTGCAAGAACACGGTCGCGACTGCTTTTTTCATGCTGCGCTGCAACCATTTTACCCTCGGAAAATTGTTTTTCTCTTGAATTCCCTCTGACAGCTTCTTAGGTGCGCGGCAAGCGGAATGAACGTTCATTCCGGTCCTGCGATATTTATCGGATTGGGAAAATTGATGCAAAAGGGGAACTTCTTCGGATTGCTGGCCTGTGTTTCGGCCCTTGCGCTGAGCGCTTGCGGTCAGGAAGCGCCGCCCGCACCGCCGCCGCCGAGCGTGGGCGTGGTGACGCTCAAGACCGAGTCGGCACCGTTGCTGAACGAACTGCCGGGCCGCATTTCAGCCTTTGAAACGGCCGAAGTCCGGCCGCAGATCAGCGGCATCATTCGTCGCCGTCTGTTTACCGAGGGCGGTAACGTCCAGGCCGGACAAGTGCTGTACGAGATCGATGACGCGCCCTACCGGGCCGCGCTCGCCCAGGCGCAGGGTTCGCTCGCCAACGCGCAAGCGGCGATCCGCTCGACCGGGCTTCAGGCTCAGCGCTACAAGGATCTGGTCGGCATCAATGCGGTGTCGAAGCAGGAATATGACGATGCCGATGCAGCGGCCCAGCAGGCGCGCGCCAATGTTGCGGCGCAGCAGGGCGCAGTGCAGGCGGCACAGGTGAACCAGAATTTCACCCGTATTCGTGCGCCCATCTCGGGCCGTATCAGCCGTTCGCTGCTGACCCCGGGTGCGCTGGTCCAGACCGGTCAGGCCGATCCGCTGACCACCATCCAGCGCACCGACCGCGTCTATGTCGACGTGACCCAGTCCGCCGCGCAGATCATCGACCTCAAGCAGGCGATGAAGGCCGGCGGCATCAGCGAGGCGCAGGGCGCCCGCATCCAGCTGATCCTGCCCAATGGCAGTGTCTATCCGGGTGAAGGCCGCTTGCAATTTGCCGATGTGACGGTGGATTCCAGCTCGGGCGCGGTCACGCTACGCGCAATCTTCCCCAACGCTGACGGGCTGTTGCTGCCGGGCATGTATGTCCGCGCCAAGCTGATCGAGGGTGAGCGCACCCAGGCGATCCTGGCCCCGCAACAGGGCATTTCGCGCGACGCGCGCGGCCGGGCGACGGCGATGGTCGTGGGCAAAGACAACAAGGTCGAGGTCCGCCAAGTCGAGGTCGATCGCGCGATCGGCGACAAGTGGATCGTCACCAGCGGCCTGAAGCCGGGCGACAAGCTGATCGTCGAGGGGCTGGTCAATCTGCGTCCCGGCACGGTGGTCAAGCCCGGCGCGCCGCAGCAGGTGACCGCCCCCGAAGCTGGTGTGGCAGCCCAGGGCGGGGCGCACTAAGCCATGGCCCGCTATTTTATCGACAGGCCCATCTTCGCATGGGTCATCGCCATCGTCATCATGCTGGCAGGCCTGCTCGCGATCCGGTCGCTGCCGGTCGCGCAGTTCCCGGAAATCGCCCCGCCGGCGGTGACGATCCAGACCACCTATCCCGGTGCCAACGCCCAGACGCTGGAAAGCACGACGACGCAGATCATCGAGCAGCAGCTCAAGGGTATCGACAATCTGCGTTATTTTGCTTCCACCAGCGACGGTTCGGGCAATCTGAGCATCACCCTGACCTTTGAGCAGGGCACCGATCCTGACATCGCGCAGGTGCAGGTGCAGAACAAGCTGTCGCAGGCGACCCCGCTGCTGCCGCAGGAAGTGCAGCAGCAGGGCCTGCGCGTGGGCAAGTCCACGTCCAGCTTCCTGCTGATCATGGCGGCCTATTCGGACGATGGCATTCATGACCAGGAGGACGCGGCGGACTTCATCGCGTCCAGCCTGCAGGATCCGCTGAGCCGTGTGACCGGCGTCGGCGATACCCAGCTGTTCGGTTCGCAATATGCGATGCGCATCTGGCTCGATCCGTACAAGATGGCCAATCTGGGTGTGACCACCGGCGACGTGAAGTCGGCGATCACCGCGCAGAATGCCCAGGTGTCGGCCGGCCAGATCGGTGGTTCGCCCTCGCCCAAGGGGCAAGCGCTCAACGCCACCGTCACCGCCCAGTCGCGCCTGCGCACGCCGGAGGAATTCGAGAATATCCGTCTGCGCAGCAACAGCGACGGTTCGGTCGTGCTGATGAAGGATGTCGCCAAAGTCGAGCTGGGCGCGGAAACCTATGGTTTTGGCGTGAAGTTCAACGGCCATCCGGCGTCGGGCTTCGGCATCAAGCTGGCACCGGGCGCCAACGCGCTCGACACTGTGGAAGCCGTCAAGGCGCGCGTCGACCAGCTGTCGAAGAATTTTCCGAGCTGGGTCAAATATGACTTCCCGGTCGACAACTCGACCTTCGTCAAGCTGTCGGTGGAGCAGGTGGTCCATACCCTGTTCGAAGCCGTGCTGCTGGTGTTCGTCGTCATGTTCCTGTTCCTGCAGAACTGGCGCGCCACGCTGATCCCGACGATCGCGGTGCCGGTGGTTCTGCTGGGCGCGCTGGCGATCCTCAGCGCAGCCGGCTTCACCATCAACACCCTGACCCTGTTCGGCATGGTGCTGGCGATCGGCCTGCTGGTCGATGACGCGATCGTCGTCGTCGAGAATGTCGAACGTCTGATCCAGGATGAAGGGCTCAGCCCCAAGGAAGCAGCCAAGAAGTCGATGGACGAGATCAGCGGCGCGCTGATCGGCATCGGCCTGGTGCTGTCTGCGGTTTTCCTGCCGATGGCCTTCTTCGGCGGGTCCACCGGCGTCATCTTCCGGCAATTCTCGATCACCATCGTGTCGTCGATGATCCTGTCGGTGCTGGTCGCGTTGATCTTGACCCCGGCGCTGTGCGCCACCATCCTCAAGCCTGCATCGCACGGGCATAGCTGGAACGGGCCGATCGGCTCGATCCTTGGCCGGTTCTTCGACTGGTTCAACCGGACCTTCGACAAGGGCGTGGTGCGCTATGGCGCGGGCGTCGAGAAGGTCGAGCGCAGCTGGGTGCGGACCATGCTGGTCTATGGCCTGGTCGTGGTCGGCATGGCGTTCATATTCCTGCGCCTGCCGAGCGGCTTCCTGCCGGATGAGGACCAGGGCATCATCATCAACCAGGTGTCGCTGCCCGCGGGCACGACGCTGGAAGAAACCGAACGTGCGCTGGCGCGGATGCGCGACCATTATCTGGTCGACGAGAAGAAGAATGTCTCGGCAGTGTTCACGGTCGCCGGCTTCGGCTTCGTGGGCCAGGGCCAAAATGTCGGCATCGTCTTTGCCCGCATGAAGGATTGGCATGAACGCAAGGGCGCCGACAGCCGCGTCCCCGCGATCGCTCTGCGCGCCAATATGGCGTTCCAGAAGATCTCGTCGGGCATGGCCTTCGCCTTCGTGCCGCCGGCCGTGCAGGAACTGGGTAACGCCTCCGGTTTCGACTTCCAACTGCTCGATCAGGCCAATCTGGGCCATGACAAGCTGCTGGCGGCGCGCAACCAGTTGCTGGGCATGGCGATGGGCGACAAGCGCCTGGCGCAGGTCCGTCCCAATGGCCTGGAAGATACGCCGCAATTGAAGCTGAACGTCGATCAGGCTGCGGCCGGTGCGCTGGGTATCGCCCAGGCGGACGTCAACGACACGATCAGCACCAATCTGGGCGGTACCTATGTCAACGACTTCATCGACCGTGACCGCGTGAAGCGCGTGTTCGTCCAGGCCGATGCACCGTTCCGGACTTCGCCCGATGCAATCAATGCCTTCCATGTCCGTGGCAGCACGGGCGTGATGGCACCGCTCTCGGCCTTCTCCACCACGGAATGGGTCCAGGGTCCGGCCCGTCTGGAACGCTATAATGGCGTGCCGTCGATGAACATTCAGGGTGCCCCGGCACCTGGCGTGTCCAGCGGCACCGCGATGCAGGCGATGGAGGAGTTTGCCGCCAAGCTGCCGGCCGGCATCGGCTTTGCCTGGAACGGCATTTCCTATGAGGAACAGACCTCCGGTGGTCAGGCGCCCTATGTCTATGCGCTCTCGATGCTGATCGTCTTCCTCTGCCTGGCTGCGCTCTATGAGAGCTGGTCGGTGCCGATCGCGGTCATGCTGGTCGTGCCGCTGGGCGTGCTCGGTGCGGTGATCGCGGCGACGCTGGCGGGCCTCAACAACGACATCTATCTGCAGGTGGGGCTGATCACGACCATCGGCGTGTCGGCGAAGAACGCGATCCTGATCGTGGAATTTGCCGAAGAGAAGATGCGTGAGGGGCTGCCGCCCGCCAAGGCGGCGCTGGAAGCGGGCAAGCTGCGTCTGCGGCCGATCCTGATGACCAGCTTCGCCTTCATCTTCGGCGTGCTGCCGCTGGCCGTGTCCAAGGGCGCGGGTGCGGGTGGCCAGAACGCCATCGGCTGGGCCGTGGTCGGCGGCATGCTGTCCGCCACCGTCCTCGCCATCTTCTTCGTGCCGGTCTTCTTCACCGTGGTGAAGCGGTTGTTCCGCGAACATCATGAAGGGGAAGAACAGCGTAACGCCGACGGCGAAACGCCGAACGCACCGCAGGAGGCATAAGAATGTTGCGTAATATCAAAGCAATGTCGGTCGCCTCTCTGGCGCTGACGCTGGCCGCCTGTGACATGGCGCCCAAATATGCCCGCCCCGAACTGCCGGTGCCGCAGGCCAGCCCCCAGGGGCCGGCCTATGCGACCGCGGCGGACGGTGGCGCGGCGATCGTGCCGGCCGATACCGCCTGGCGCGATTTCTTCACCGACCCGCGCCTCGTGCGGGTGATCGAGACGAGCCTCGCCAACAATCGCGATCTGCGCATTGCGGTCGCCAATGTCGAACAGGCGCGGGCACAATATAAGGTGCAGCGGGCCGATCTGTTGCCGACCGTCGGTGCCACCGGCACGGCGACCTATTCGGAACAGCCGCTGGTCCAGTTCGGCCAGAGCCAGCGCCTCAACACCGACGTCTATCAGGCACAGGTCGGCATCTCGTCCTGGGAAATCGACCTGTTCGGCCGGGTGCGCAACCTGACCAAGGCGGCGCAGGAGCAATATTTCGCCTCGGTCGAAAACCGCAATGCGGCGCAGACCGCACTGGTGGCGGAAGTGGCGACAGCCTGGGTGAACATGGCCGCCGATCAGGAATTGCTGTCGATCTCGCGCACGCTGGCGACCGCGTTCAAGGAGACGCTGGACCTCAATAAGGCCCGCTTCGACAAGGGGATCGCGTCCGAACTGGAAGTGCGCGAGGCACAGACCAGCTATGATCAGGCGCGCGCCGCCATCGCCAGCGCCACCACGCTGGTCGCGCAGGACCAGAATGCGTTGAACCTGCTGGCGGGCACGACGCTCGGCAGCGAGGATCTGCCCTCGGCCCTGCCGGAAGGCCATGTCACGCTCGACAATCTGCCGGCGGAACTGCCCTCGACCCTGTTGCTGCGCCGGCCCGACATCGCGTCGGCCGAGCATCAGCTGATCGCGGCCAACGCCAATATCGGTGCGGCGCGGGCGGCCTTCTTCCCGCAGCTGTCGCTGACGGCGGCGCTGGGTACGGTCAGTCTCGGCCTGTCCGGCCTGTTCGCGTCGGGCAGCGATAGCTGGTCGGTGGCGCCCAGCGCGACCCTGCCGATTTTCGACTTCGGCAGGAATAAGGGTAATCTGCGTTACGCCAGGGCGACCTATGACGCGATGCTCGCCACCTATGAAAAGAGCGTGCAGACCGGCTTCCGCGAAGTCGCCGATGCGCTCGCCCGACGCGGCACGATGACCGATCAGGTCGAGGCGCAGACCTCGCAGCGCGATGCAGCGCGCAAGGCCTATGACCTGACGCAGGCCCGCTTCCGCGCGGGTGTCGACGGCTTCCTGCCGACCCTGGTGTCGCAGCGGACCCTGTCGAGTGCGGAGCAGAGCCTGGTGACGACGCGCCTGGCGCGGCTCACCAACATGATCGAGCTGTATCGCGCCATGGGCGGTGGCCTGAAATGAAGCGGCCTGCCGCTTGCGGATTTTGACCGCAAGCGGCAGGAAGCGGGGGCGGGGATCATCGCCTATCTCCAGCGATGACGCATGGAGGATGACGATGACCCTGGCCTGTATGACGATGACGTCGCCGGTGGGCGACCTGACGCTGGTCGCAAGCGACGAAGGGTTGAGGGCAGTACTGTGGCCCGACGATGATCCCGCCCGCGTCCACCTGGGCGCCCGGTCCGAAGCGACCGACCATCCGGTCCTGCGCGACGCGGCCTCCCAGCTATCAGAATATTTCGCCGGCCAGCGGCAGCATTTCTCCGTCCTGCTGCATTTTCAGGGCACGGATTTCCAGCGCCAGGTCTGGGCCGCGCTGCTCGACATCCCGTTCGGTGAGACGCGCAGCTACGCCGACATCGCGCGCGCTATCGGTCGCCCGACCGCGACCCGTGCCGTCGGCGCCGCCAATGGCCGCAACCCGATCTCGATCATTGCGCCCTGCCACCGGGTAGTGGGCAGCAACGGCGCGCTCACCGGCTTTGCCGGCGGGGTGGAAACCAAGAAATATCTGCTCGATCTGGAGCGGGGTGGGGATGACCTTTTTTCGTTCGCACCAGCGCCGCTTGTCGATGCCGGAGCGGGGTAGCGCCAGACTAGGCCGTGAACTCATAAATGGCGGGATGGCTAACGTTCGCCTATAGCTCATGCTCGTTCGTGATTTGGGCGTGGAATGGGCTTTCACATAACGCATCGGCTGGGGAATATGGAGAAGGCGTCGCATTCGGCGTTTCCCGACCTGCTGCATGAGCTTGATGCCGACCCCGAAGACGAAGAGCACACGTCGGTCAGTGTGACCCACGAGAGCGAATGGTGCCTTGGCGCCTACCGAGGCGGGTACGTCGTCTTTGAGAATCTGGAAGAGGGTGATCCTCGACATATGACCGACGTACCGCCTGAGAGGATCGTAGCGCTATGGCGGCTTTTGGCTGATGGCGATCTTGTTTCGCTCGAAAACGAGCCGTGGAAGCCGGGATATTGATCGAACGCCGCAGATCTGATTCAGCGTTGGCATGAGCCGATATGACCTGACCGACTTCGAGTGGCGCGTGATTGAACCGCTGCTGCCCAACAACCCCAGAGGCGTGCCGCGGGTCGATGACCGGCGCGTGCTGAACGGTATCTTCTGGGTACTGCGCTCCGGTGCACCATGGCGCGATCTGCCGGAGCGCTATGGGCCGCGCACCACCTGCTACAACCGCTTCGTGCGATGGCGGAAGGCGGGCGTCTGGGATCGAATGATGGATGCCATCACCGCCACGTATGACGGTAACATACAGATGATCGACAGCACTTCCGTTCGCGCTCATCAGCAAGCTGCGACGGCAAAAAGGGGGATCGAGATCATTGTCTCGGTCGCTCCCGAGGCGGGCTCACGACAAAAATCCACGCGGTAGTTGACGCGCATGGGCTCCCCATCCGGCTCGGGCTGACGGCAGGACAGGCGCACGACGGCCGGGTCGCAGACACGCTACTCGACCATCTCGGCCCGCACACCATCGTGCTTGCCGACAAAGCCTACGACGCTGACCGCATCCGTGAACTGATCGAGCAGCAAGGAGCCACACCGAACATCCCCGCCAAATCCAATCGGAAGTGGAAACCCTGCTTCGGCAAACGGCTCTACCGCGAGCGCAATCTGATCGAGCGCTTCTTCTCCAAATTGAAGCACTTCCGCCGTGTCGCCATGCGTTACGACAAGCTGGCCGAAAACTTCCTCGCTATGGTCCAACTCGCCTCAATGCGGCTGTGGCTTCGCGCTTATGAGTCTACGGCCTAGCCTCATGTCATTGCTCATCACCCCCCCCATTGATGCTCGGCGTCAGTGCATCATGCCGAAGCTAGCCTTCAAAAAGAGGCCGAGAATCAGATCATCCTTGTCGGACGCATAGCCGATCTTGAAACCGGGCAGCACGGGTGATTTGGCAGATGGCAGGAAGTAGACAGGCAGTTCCGCACCGAAATCATCGTTCAGACTGTCATAGGTGAATTTGGGCGACGTCGCGATATTCGCTCCAAAAATATTGAGGCCCGTCGCATAGCGATACTCCAAGGACAGGTTCAGTGAATCGTCGCGATCGGGGCCTTTCGGAGCCGCCTTAGCGCAATCCTTGTCCGGATCGGTCGCTACGGGTTTGCACAGGATCTGCTCTTCTGCCGCTTCATAGCTGGACTGATAGTCGATGCCGAAACTCATCATGGTCCTGCGATCGCCGGGGTAGAAGGCGAGGAAGCCGCCAATGCCCAGTTGCGGCTTCCAATCGCTATGCTTCGCCAAGCTGACGGGATCGCGATAATTAAATTGGTTCATGCCGATCGAAACTTCGCCGCCGAATTGCCATGCGTGGCTTTGGAGGCCCGTCGGCGCATCGCGCTTGGTTGCGCTGTAGCGGGAGAGGCTGAAAGACAAGGAGGGTCCGTCCGACAGCCCGTCGAGCAATTGCGGATCGATGAGGTCGGTGTCGTTGGCCAGCGGGACCGACAATGTCAGGCCATAGCTGGTCTGACGGAAGCGGACGGCGCCATCGGCGTCCGATGGACAAATGCGGGGCGGCAGCTTGCCGCCATAACTGAGGCTGGTTCGGGCCTCGCCATTATTGACTTCCATCTCGCCGCCCAGACCCTGCAGCAGCGACGCGGTTCGGGCGGTAGGCGCTGCCATCTGTTGCAAGGACGGCGCCAGCCTTTGAGCTGTTGCCTTTTCATCCAGTGTCATTCCCGGCGCGCCTGGGCAGGAGGGCAAATCGGTTTGCGCGGCCGCGATGGCGGGAAAGGTCACTAGAGAAAGGCCTAGCAGGAGGTGGGCGCTCCGTTTCATACGGAGAACTTGGCGACGAGATGTTGGCCGGTCCGGTTGCCGGGAACTTCCAGCGTCAGCGGCCAGGTCGAGCCTTCGGGTAGCAACGTGGCCCCATCGATGGTGACAGTCACCGTCGCCCCGCTGCCATCGGCGTCGATCACCAGGCGGTGCTCGCCTTCTGCCAGCGTTACCAGCGATTCGAAGTCGCGATTGAAGTTGGTGATCGGCCGGCGGTCGATGAAAATTGCCCATGCCAAGACATCGTCGCTGGGTTCGACATGCAACAAATTCGCCATGCGTGCCTCCAAAACAGCAAATGTTTCGGATGGCGAACGTACAGGGGGAGGGGATATGCGCCAGTCGAACTGGATCGGAAATGGACCAATCAGTTCCAGCGTTACGCAACACTAAAATAGGGGGCATGCTGCGCGCCAGCCGATCTATGCGGCGTTTTGGTGCACCCAAGTGGAGCGTAAGATTGGGGCCAGCCATAGGGTTGGTTTGTCTAACGCGCGCGAAATCGCGATGTAAAACCCCAGAAAACCCGACCTTCATGGCTAACCGAAATCGGGCCGAAATGCTGCGCCAACAGCACTCCGGCCCTGACCAAGGCGCATGGAGGTGCGACATGGCTGCCACTGCCACTATTCGGATTTTGCCACAGATCCAAAGCCCGCGTGGTGCGGGTATTATCGAACGCTTCCACAGCCATGTGGATCGGCGCGGGCCGGATGAGTGCTGGCCTTGGACAGCCTCCTGCAAAGAGGGGTATGGCCGGTTCAAGATTTGCTCATACGAAGCGGTAGTGGCGAGCCGGTTTGCGCTCGTCCTGGCTGAGCGCGTCGAGCATATGGACCTCCATGTCCTGCATAGCTGCGACAATCCGCCATGTTGCAACCCGGCTCATCTGCGGTGGGGCACGCCTGCCGACAATGCCGCTGACAAGGTGGAGCGCGACCGCTGGCGGGGAGGCGATCAGGCCGGCGCGTCGAATGGCGCTGCCAAGCTGGATCAGGACGGGCTGGCAAAGGTTATCGCCGGCCTAAAGCGCGGGCTGAATAACAAGCAGATCGCGCGCGACCTACCGATCGGTCACGCCATGGTCAGCAAGATTCGCCTTGGCCACATGTGGAAGCAGGAGGCCGCTGCGCTCGGATGGGTTCCGGCTCAGCGCTATAGCAGTATCCGCGCCACCCGCCCCGCCGATCTGATGGGGAGGGGGATGTGAGCGAAGAGAACAGCCCAGGGATGCGCGCGCGTGCGTTGTTTCCTAACCAAGGGATGCACCGCAATGCCGAGTTCATCGCAAATCTTCACCCATTGGCGATCGACTATCTAGAGCAGGCGCCAGTGCTAGCCGCTTCGTTTGGCGTGAAGGTCAATAGTCGTGCGGATCGCTTATACATCGCAAGCCGGATCGGCGGCCCTATCGAGCGTGGCGAAAAGATCAAGACGGTCATGGCCGCTGTTGGCATAGCGACGCCGCTCCGAAAGCTGAAAGCGTATGCGATCCAGCCATATATGTCGGATTTCGTCCGTGAGTTGAACGACCTTTCGCCATCAACCCTATCGCAGGTGATACCAGATCGGCCTCATGCGCAGCGAAAGTGGCTTGGCGCGCTGAAGACGTATCGTCGGCGAATGCGGCTTAACCACTCTTCGCCAAAGGCTGGATTTGCCTGGATCGCGCAGCACGCCCACCGGTGCGCTGAAGGAGAGGCTAGCGACTTCGCGGATTTCGTGTCGCGGAACAAATCTGTCGATATCTCGCGGTGGTCATTTGAGCGCATGGCGAACGAGGTCCAGCTTTGGCACGACCGGCTCGCTGCCGACAATTCGCTGGGCAAGATAGGGATTGGCATTACTCCAACGACAGTCATCGACCTGAGCGACTGGCCGGATCACATAGAGCATGGCGGCTTTGAGTTCTTCAAGCTGTCCACCCCTTCGATGTTGATCGAAGAAGGGCGTCGAATGCGGCACTGCGTCGCCAGCTACATTCCCCGCGTCATGAATGGTGGATGCCATATCTACTCGATCCGGGTGGATATGCGGCGAATGGCTACCCTCGAAATCGTTGGCCAGCGCGCCGCCCAGATCAAAGCGTTTGCCAACAAGTGGCCAGCGAAGGGCGTGATCGATGCCGCCGACACCTTTGTCAGGATCCATCAGCCTGGAGCCGCCGCATGACCCACCCCCAAGAAAAAGCGCTGGCGGGCGGGGAGGGGAGGCGGTGCCTTCGCTGCGACAACTCAGTCGGATCGGGGAGGCTTTGCGACGGCTGCCTAGCTGATGAACTGGCCGACCGGGATTGCGACGAAGAGTATGCCGAGCCTGAGTTTGAGTGCGCCGGCTACAACGATGGGACGGGCTTTTACTGTCCGCTCTGGGGCAGCGAGGAATGTGACTGGGAATGTCCGAGAGGAGGTATGGGATGACCCCCGCCCACCAGATAGCCGAGAAGCTAACAGAGGCGCAGCGCGTGATTCCGGCTCGGCAATACACCCCAGACGGTCGCGGCTTTTTCTGCGCCAACTGCGGCAGGACTTCGATCAGGCACATCCCTTGGCACGGCAAGCGGCTGTGCGACCTTCCGAAAGGCCAAGAACATGACCACTGACGGCGTTCTTATTTCCCGCGATATGCTGGCGTTCCTGTGCGGCGATGGCCCGCTGGAAGGCTATTATTTCGGGGAGAAGCCCGAGCATGAGCGCGGCAATTTCTGGTGGCGCAAGCATCTGCGCGAAGCCGAGAAGGTCGCCCTTGAGCAGGCCGGGGAGCCGTCAACTGTCAAGGAATGCTTGACGACTGCGGCCTATGCTGGCGTGACGCAGGGGGATATCGACCATCTGGACGGCCTGTTGGATTGCGCTGGCGACTGCGAGAAGATGCTGGCAGCCATTTCCGCCCACCGCCTCCAGTCCGTCGCCGCTGCAACCGCCGCGAAGGATGCGGAGGTTGCGCGGCTGCGGGAGGCGCTGGCGGCGGTCCAGCCGGTCGCTTGTGGCGATTGGTGCCGGGACGACAAGCATATTCCAGAATGCGAGAAGGCACGCGCCGCCCTCTCCGAATCGCGGGAGGCGGGGCCAGACGAGCTAACATGTATCCTTACACTTGGTCCGTCGCTCAGTATCGGCTCCGACCTATCCGAAGCGCGGGAGGCGGGGGATTCCCTTGCCGCCGGGGATCGGGTATAAGGGATTGCCGCTTTGGACTGGGGGTTCCCGGTCGGCGGCACGGGTGACGGAGGTTCCGGGTTCAAGTCCCGGCTTCGGGGTGTAAGAGACTCCGGGTTAGCTCAACTGGATAGAGCGCCGTCACCTAACTATTCGGAATTCCCGAAAGGTTCGCGTCGGTCGCTGGGGTTGCGATGGGGATCGCTGGCCTCGTCTCCAGATGACCGCCGCCTGACCACATCGGCGAGGATATCGGGGCCATATTCCTCGGCCGCCGGCTTGACGATCTTCTTCAGCGCAAACTTGGCGATCGAGAGGATGGCTTTGCCGAGGCTCATCCGCGGATGTCCTTCAAGATCGCCACAGCCGCGACGGTCAGCAGCGTGAAGGGCACCAGCGCGCCGATGAACAGACAGGCCCCGATGAGCGCACCGAGTTCGCCGTAGGTCATGGTCATTGAGGCTCCACGGGAACGGGCTTCTCGGGCGGCTGATCGATCGTCACCGGCTGCGGCCCGGAGACCGATGCCTTGCCACCGCTGGACGAACCCAGCCAGAAGCCGAAAGCGAGGACGGCGAAGCTCTTCCACGTCCCTATGACATCGCCCTTGAGCGCGACATCGTTCGACCAGAGAACGACCCAGACGGAGAAGCCGAGATAGCCGAGAACCGCGGCGACGCAGGCCGCGACCACTATGCGGAGGTGGGGGACGGTGGGGTTCATCGCGCCCACTCCCCGGTCTTCTTCTGCAACCACGCGAGGAACTCACCCACCGTCTTGTTCTGCAGGATCGACGGGTTGGCCTTGGTCGCTGCCTCGCCGGCAATCAGATCGGCCCGCGCCTTGGTATCCGCGCCGATCACCGCCGCAGCCGTCACCGGGCCGAAGAAGTGGGCCGCATAGAGCGAGGCCTTGTTGATCGGGATGCCCTTGCCGCGCAGATAGGCCGCGTTCTTGGCGGTGAACGTCTTGGCGCGGGCAAGCTGCTCATCGGCCGATGGCATCAGGCCGCCGAAGGCCTTGGACATGTCGGCGCCCCATTTGCCACCTTCGCCGATCCAGGTCGACTTGATGAACTGGTAGAGACCCGAAGCACTGGAGGTGCTGGCCTTGATGTAAGGCCGGTCACCGCTCTCTATCTTGGACAGCATCGGCCAATAGTCATCGGGCAAGCCGGTTGCTGGCGCGGGCTTGGGCGGTGCCAGCTTGTCCAGCATCGCAATCGTGTCGCGCCCCGCCCATCCGTCGATCGGCGAAAGGCCGGTGCGTTCCTGAAACAGCCGCACGAATTCGTCATCGGAAATGGTGGTCATCAATGCCCCCTCTCAAATAGCAGCTTCACCAAGAACAGGATGATTGTGACCGAGATCGTGAACACCGCAGCGACGCCGCCATAAAAGCCGACGCTCTTCTCCTGCTTGAGGTTGACGGCGTTCAGGCTGTCCTTGAGCGCGTCCACCTTGTCACTGATGACCTTGTGGTTCTCCTCGATTTTGCCGGCCAGCTTCTCTTCCAGCTTCTCGATGCGCTCATCGAACTTGTCCTGCTTCTTTTCCATGCGCTCCAGGTGTCGTTCGAAGTTGATCTGGGCTTGCCGGTCGTTGTTGAGGTCATGCTTGACGACGCGGATCAGCTCGTGCGCCTTCGCAACTTCCATGCGCAGTTCGGCGATTTCGTCAGGCATGGAGATGGGCCGCCTCACCCCATGGCGTCATCGCCGCTGCTCCTTGGTTTGTTGTTATAGACATCACGCAATTTCCACCGTCACCATCCCTGCCGCCGACTGTATGCCTGCGATATGCTCGTCTGCGGTCATGGGATGGTCCTTGTCAGGTTACGGGGTCGGGATGGAGTAGCGCGCCCGGATCACGCCCTCGACCAGATCGCGCAGCGCGGTGTCGAAGTGCAGGGCGATGTCGAAGATCATGACGAGGCTGAGGTCGCCGCCAATCAGCGCGCCGCTTGCCGCCGAGCCAAATGGGTTGACTGCGCCGACATGGAATTCGCGGTGGACGTTCGGGAGCGCGCCGTTCGCGGTGTCGCCCTGCGTCTCACTGATGACGCCGGTGTCGACCCGCATCGTGCGGATGCACATGTTGTTGCCTAGCGCGCCGACTTCCTGCGGCTTGTTGGCGATCCACTGCATTGCCGGGCCGTCTGCATATTTCAGAACGGCGGTGTCGGTCAGCGATCCGCCCAGCGTCACGCCGTCATTGACGCGAAGGCCCTGGCTGCCTGGCCCAGCGTCCTGATCATTATTCTGGATATAGGTTCTGTCCGTGCGGCCGACCGTTGCGGCGCCCGCGATGAATGTGTTCTGGTTCGGGCCGCTGCGTCCGACCACCAGCAGCGTGAACTCGCCCGCGGGAAACAGGTTCTGGCCATTGTCCCAGAGCTGGTTATTAGCGCTTGCGAAGAATAGCGACGGGATGCTGCGATAGGCGGCGATATTCTGGAGGGTCGGCAGAGCGGTGCGCTCCTTGACCAGCATTTTGCGGTCCTTGCGGCAGCGCCAGCCATCCTTGTCGAAGCCATGGCCCGCGTCCCACCAGTGCAGCAGGCGCGGATGACGAACCAGCAGACGTTCGTCGGCGGTCGGGGAAATGATCGGCGTGCCGGCGCTGGCCGGATTTGCGTAGGCGGTCTTGGTTTCGCGACTGGTCATGCGCTGATCCTTCAGGAAAGCACGGGGAGGATGACGACCTGCTTGCAGGCCCAATGATAGAGGACAGCGCTATCCTGCGGGTCTGTCCCATAGCTGGCGGCCGAGCGGATACCGCTACGGCCACCAGCAAGGCGACCAACGCCGGTCGCCGTTCCACGATTGGCGATCAGGAGGCGCTGGCGCAGGCCGGTCGGCGCCGCGGCAAGGGTGATCTCGATCGTGTCGGTGGTGCCAGCGACCAGCGCAATCCCGGTGATGGCCGGCGGCGATCCCGAACCGTCATCGAAGTTGACCCCCTTGGCCGCGCCCAGGCTGGTGATCTCGACCAGCGTGTCGGTCGTCTCGATCGCGATCGGCATGGTGAATTGGGCGCGGACTTTGGTGGTGCTGAACCACCATGCATCCTTGACCTTGAGCGGGATAAAGCCGCGTCCGAACTGGTCTTCGCAGATTGCATGACCGAACATCTGGCCGATGCGGCGATAGGCGCGGCATGACGGATGCACGTTGTCGCCGCTGTCATCGGTCCAGTAGATCGGCCCGACCGTGCGGACATACTGGTTGTCGTCGGGCACCAGCTGGCCCATGGCGATGGGGATCTCGGTGGTGATCGTGCCCACATCCTTGGGTCGATCGGTCTGGCTCAGGAAGAAGAGAGGCGTGCGAGCCTGATCCGGGTTGAGGCGGCGCACGATGTCCACGAATGCGGTGTGCCACTGCGACATATCGCGGCGGTAAACCTCGGCTGATGTCCCGTAGGTCGTGTCCTGCTCACCCAGCAGGATCGGCGCGCAAAGCACTTCCAGACGCGCGCCAGCCTTGGCCACGGTCAGGCGCGAGTTGACGATGAGATTTTGCAGATAGCGCCAGGGGATGCCGCCTTCCTTCAGGCCCGTCCCGCCCGGATTGCCTGCATAGGAGGTGCCGCCCCACGCGCAATTGGCGAAGATGATCTTCGGCTTGAAGCCAAGGTCCGCCTGCATCCGGCGCATGATGGCGTCGGCCATGCCAGAACAGATCGATTCCTTGTTGTGATCGTCGTCCTTCTTCACCTCGATCAGGTCGGAGAAGGACGTGAAAACGGTGTCTTCGGGCCATGGCGTGGTGCCCGGCATCAGCGCATAGCCGGCATGCTCGGCAACCGTCGTGACCGGGTTGTCCGCCGCGTTGGAGTTGAACCCGCCGGCGAGGCTCTGGCCCATGACGACGACGAGATAGATGACATTGGCTTCGTTCGGGAAGGTCAACGCGGTGGTGGCGTTATAGCCATAGGTCAGCGCAGCCTTGGCCGTGATGGAGCCTCCGACTGTGACGATCGCGCCATCCGCCGCCGCCTTGGTCGCGCCGGTGATTTCCTTGCCTTCGATCAGGCGCCCGGTGCTGTCGCAGGAGTAGCGATCCAACATGCCGACGAGCGGGACGATTTCCTCTGTCGGCGCCTTCAGCTTCTCGACCAATATCCCGCTCTGATATTCATATTCCTTGTCGCCTATCCAGCCGGAGACAAGTCGCCCATCTGGATCGGAGGTGAAACTGTCGAACAGCCCGGTGAGGGGTACGATATCCTCAACCACGACCGGCTCTTCGGCTTCCGCAGCCAGGCGCTCCAGCTCAGCATCGACATCCTCAAGGGCAGCTTCTTCGTAAAGCCCTGGCTTGGTATAGCTCATCGTCATCCCCCTCAGATGGCCAGGCCGATGGTGGCGAAATGCGCCTTGAGACGCGCGTAGAGGTCATCGACATCTGCGTTACCGAGGAAGCCGGAGATCATCCCGGCGCCTGCGATTGCCAGATTGGCAGGCGTGCTCACCGTGTGGTCGTTGTTGTTGCCGATCGTGAGCGGCACGGAGCCGTAGACACCCGAGGCAGTGAACGAGGCTGTGACATCGGCCGAGGTGGTTAGGCTGCGCCGATGCAGCGCGCAGCCATTGGGCTGGACGCAGCCGACCAGAAGATCCCAGCCGACGCCAGTGCCAGCGGTCAGCGGCAGTGCAGGCGAAGCGATGAAGCCGGAGCCAGCGCCATTGCTGAGTAGCATCTTGTAATAGCCCGGCGCAGTCGGATCGATGAGCAGGTCAACAAAGCGCTGGTTGGTCCCGCCGGACGAACCGAGGAAGGTTTCAGCGACCGGCGAACCGGAGGTGCTATGCGTCTTCACCAGCGCCCAGACGGTAAAGGCGTCGCCCAGATCGCGCGGCGCAACCGGCGTGTCGATCCAGCCGCCGTTGAACCAGCCCGAGCCGAAGGTGACTCCCTCGGGGGAAGTGTCGCGGCCATTCAGGCTATAGTCCCATCCCGGTGCATTTGGCTGGTCGATGCCAGGCAGATAGGTAGCATATTCGCCGTCCCAATCGACCGGGCGGCCATACCAGCCAAGTCCCAGCCCGGAGGCGTCTGCGCTATCGGATAGGATGATTTGCGGGACGGTCATGTCAGGCCCTCAGACTTTGATCGGAATGCGGAAGTGGAGGCAGTAATTGCGCAGCCGGCGGTTGATCCCGGCGGGGTCAAAGACATGATCCTCGCTGTCTGCCAGGTTGCCTCGGGCGCCCTTGATGCGACCGGTTTCCCAATTCTCGCCCACGACCTGACTATCGCGCAGGCCGTAGCAAAGCATGTCGCCGGCCTTCAGATCGAAGCTTGAATTGATGCGAACGCGGTTGCGCGCGTGGATGACGGGAGCGCCGGATAGTGCGATATCGCCGGCACCTGGACGCTCGATGTAGAAGCCGTAATTCGTCGCCGCAGCAATCCATGACGTGTCCCAGACCAGCGGCGGCTTAGGCACGTGGAACAGCACATCAACGACGCGCGGCCCCTGGCGCTTGGCCCTGATTGGCTGGAGCGGCCGGAACTTGCGATCGGGGTCGAAGGCCAGCGTCCCATCCGCATTCTCGTAGACGGACTGGAGATAGGCCCGGCTGATATATGCTCCCAGCACCTTGGAAGAAGTGGCGGTCAGATGCAGGCCTGAAACCGTCACCCCATCGCCGGGGATATAGTCCAGCATGTACATCGGGCAGGCCATGACGAACCACGGACTTTGCTCGCACAGCTCAGCCTGCGCGAACGTGATCCCGGTGGGATCGGGCAGGCCGTATCCCGCCAGGTTGAAGCTGGAGGTCTGCGTGTGGACGCAGATGACGGGGCGCTGCTCGCCAACCGCGCCAGCGACATCACGCTCGTAGTCGCGGCGCTCCTTCGCCACGATACCGCGCCATGTCGCGCCCGGCGTCTGGAGCGAGATATCCGCCTCGCCCTGCACCCGTGCATAATAGGGCACGCTGACGGTCTGGCTCAGCGAGCGCGCATATTGGACGCCGAAGCGCATCTGACTGGTCAGGCGGTTGTAATAGCCGCTGCCCCGCGCCAGCCGGATTGCTTCGGTTCCCGCCTCGCCCGCCGAGTGGAAGAGTTGAACCGAACCCATATCATCCAGCGTGACGCCAAAGCGATCAGGCATCGTTTCCAGCGTGGCAAGGCCGGCGCCAGAGGCAGGCGTTTCGCCGCGGATGCCTGATGCCGTTTCGTGGAGCGGAACGACGCTGGCATAGTCCGCGCCGGTGGTGCCATCGTCCTGAGGCCTCACGCCGCCGACGAACATCACCAGCCGGGGCGAGAACGCAACCGGGGTGATGATGGGCAGGCTTTCATAGCCCTCGCTCAGCGATTGTCCGTAGAAGGAGACGATCCCTACTTCGGTGTCGAGCGCGTTGATCGGGGATACGACATGCTCGATGCCGTTCGCATCGGTGCGGCGCGGCGCGGTGAGCGCATAGCCGTTGCGGTCAGTCTCGACATGCGAATAGATGCCGCGCGTGTGGCGGGCCGGTTCGCGAACCATCGACCGCCTGGCGTGGCCGTCCGCCTCGATGACGAGCGCAGCATATCTATCCTTGTCGGTGATGACGGCGAGAGGGGCAACGCTGCGCTTGCCGATCGTGCTGGCGACTTCGGCCACGGTGTCAGCCGCCTCTTCGGCGCTATCCGCTGCGGCATCCGCCGCCGCTTCAGCAGCATCCACCAAAGGCTGGAGAATGGCGACCGCCTCCTCAAGGTCGCCCATGCCAGCCGCCGCGATGTCGATGGCGAGAGCATCCAGACCGTCCCGGATTTCCTGCTTTACCGGCTCGTTTTCGCCGGTTCCAGGAACGCCATTGGTGACATAATCACGCCAGGCCAGCTTGAGTGCGTCAGTGCCGAGGGTCATTCGTAGCTCCCGGTCATATCTTCCACCAGCGTGAGGGAACCAGTGGCAAAGCGCGGGCCGTTGAGCGGCGCCGACATGTCACCGGACAACCGCATCACACAGCGAGGATCGGAGAAATTGAGATTGGTCCCAGCCGGGACTGCTTCACGAAGCGGCGGCCGAAACGTGATTTCGTTGCCAATGACGGTCGCGATCTCATAGAGACGATGGCGCCATGTCGGATGATCGATGCTGAACCGCTCGCCGCCGATCAGGGGTTTGCCGAGCGTCACGATGGTCAGGGTCATCGAAGTGGCGCGCAGCGGGGCATCGGCGGCGGCCTCAACCTCGCAATCGCCAGCGGTGTAAAGCGTCCCATCACTGAACGGCGTGCCATCGCTATGCGGGACATGCTGGCGCGATGCGACGGGCTGGTGGCGTGCATCGCAAATTGGGAAGATGATTGCCCGAGTGCCGCTGTTCAGCAGCGCCCGCAGCGCGCGCCAGGACAAGACCTTCTCACGGCGGTTGAGTGGCGCGTTCTGGTAATCGGCAACCCAACGGCCGCCGCCATCGGTGACGATCGCGCTTTCATCGCCGTTGATCGCAACCCCGCCCGAAATCACGTTGGCGCGCACCATCATTTCGCGCGAAGCGAAGCTGAACTGGCACGTCGGAAAGGTCGCGAGCATGTGCGCAAGCGTGGCCATAGCCAGGGTGCCAAGCTACGGACGGGACAGTTAAGCGACCGTCACCGCGCCTGTCCCGACTGCACCAGATTGTGCGCCAGATGCGCTAAACGCGCGAACGAAATAATAATATGTCCCGGCAGCGATCGTATCGACATAGCTTTGTGTGGCACCAGGCGCTGACGGTAGATCCCCGCTCGCAAGAGACGCGCCGACGATGGTGTTCGTGCTGTTGCGATAGACCCGGCTATAGGACAGGTTGGCCGAGCTGGAGTTTGTCCATTGGATCGTCGCTTGGCCGGTTCCGGCACTGGCGGAAACAGACGCCGGCGGCGATGGTGCGAGGGCTGCGGTGGAGGTGCTGACCGATTCAATGGCGGACCATTCCGAGCGCCGGCCATCGCCAACGCCATAGGCGACCGCCACATCTATGCTGACATCGATCGGCACCAGACTGGAGAGCAGGACCGCCGCCGGGCCGGGATCGATGTCGGTATATTCCTGTTCGTTCCATGTCGTGTCGGTAGTGATCCGCCAGCGCGCATACCAAGTCACATCATCCCGGTCGAAGCCATCAACGGTGATCCGCACCCGCGCATCGGCACCGCCTTCGCCAAGTTCCGCTTCGGCGTCGGTGATCGTCGGAGTGGGTAGGGGCACAACCGCAGGCCGCGCGCCGACTGGGGCCGGCTCGCCTTCCTCGGTTGCTGCGTTCCATGCGTCCACGTTCGGGTTGGCGCGCACCCAATCGAACTGGACACCGGTCTGTGTCCGCCGGATGCGCACGATCTCGGCCGGGCCGGAATAGAAAACGGTCCCCGCTTCCTCGATATGGAGCGGAATGAAGCGCTTGCCCCTGATCTTGCGGCCCTTGGGATTGGTCGCGATCGTGCCGCGCTTCGGCGCCATCGTCTTGTCGAGCAGGCGCTTTGCCAGCCGCGCCGCCTGCGCATGGCTTGGCACCGCGTTCTCCAGCGAAGTCGGCTTCTCGCCAACCTCATCAATGCTGTCCTCGTCGCGCCAATCGCTGGTCGGCACAGTCGTGAAATCGTGATCGGCAGACAGATAGGTCAGCGCGACGACGTTGGCCTGATCCTCATCAACGATCCCGTCGTCCATCGACCAAGTGACGATCTCGCCGGGGCCAATCAGGTCATCAGGATCAGGATCGACATAGCGGCCAGACCACGGGACCAGCGCGCCGTCAGCGCGCGTCGTCACCATGCCATCGCAAGCCGCCAGCAGGTTGCCCAGCGTCACCTTATGCGCATCGGTGTGCTTGTGTGCGAGGGCGACGCGATAGCGCGGTTCAGTCCCGCCGCCGATCCAGCGAAGGACCGTGCCGGCCTTGTAATCGTCGCCCAGCGATGTCGTCAGCGTGACGGTGTTGCCCACCACGCTACCCACCACCTTGTCGATGCCATAGGCCGCCAAGGTGACGGTCTTGCCCGGCGCCAGCCCTTCAACACTGGTCAGTTCAAAGCTGGTGTCGCCGGAATCCGCATCATCCACGAACACACCAGCGCCGTGATAGACCTCCATGGGCGCATCGCAGTCATCGGCGAAGGCGGTCCAGTAGGAGATGGTGGGCGCGAAATGCGTGTCCCAATCCTTGTTGTTTCGGATGAGGTAATAGTGAGCGATGGCAAGGGCCGCGTTGTCCGACCATTTCCATGTCGTCGGATCATTGATGTCCTGCGCCGGATCGCGCCAGTCGAAGACCATCTGAGCACGTGCGACGATCGACATGACGTTCGCATCCGGCCCGCCGGTCGGATAGACCTCGTTATAGTTCTTGGCCTTCACCGGCTTGGAGATCATGCATCCGGTCGCCACGCCATCGCCTCGGTGGTTGCTGGTCCAGATGCCGGGCAGACGCGCGATGACCTCTGCAAATGCGGTTTCTGTCGGCAGGCCGAGCCGCGTCCCGATCTTGATGGTGTCGCCGTCGCCGAACTCGCCATCATTCTGCTTGATGACGAAGCCGCCGCCGTTCAGCTTGACCTGCTTGTCGCCCAGATAGATGCGCTCAATGAAGTCGAGCTGGCCGTCATGGAAAGCCCAGACATCGACCGCATAGCCGTCATCGTTCGTGACATAGAGGATATAGGCGCCGAACAACCGGACACGGCCATAGGCCGACACGCGAGGCGGAACTGCCGTCTTGATAGACCGCTCCTGCTGCTCAGGCTTTGGCCCCTTCGGCCTGTAGAGGACGGCAAGGGCCAGCGCTGCTGCTGCGGCGAATGGCTGTCCTCCAGGGATGAAATTGCCAGCAACTGCCACGATCTGGAGGGAGAGACGGCCCAGACCCTTATCAATGATGCTGAGCGGCGAGACGATCGCCCTTGCAACACCGCCCATCAGACCCTCCAGATCATCAAAGGATCGCCCGGCGCGCAGATAAGGCCGTGACGATGGACGCTGGCCCAGCGCTGCCCGGTCCAGATTCCGGTTGTTCGGTTGTGGCCGTCGTCGGTTGGCGCGCTTAGGATCGCAGCGTCCCCCATCTGCGGCTCATCGACCACGGCCAGCCCGATCGCCTCCATGCCGCGCTGCCAGAGCGAGAGAAGTCCGCCTCCGCGCACAATGACGCGCGCCGCCGAACGCTCGCTATCATAGGCAATGCCGGTCGCCTCCATGGCGCTGGCGTGGCCACGAAGGACCAGCCACCGGTCGAGCCAGCGGGAGCAGTCATGCGTCTGCCAGTCCCATGCCGGCCGCCGGGCGCGGAGATATTCGCCAAGCTCCATCATTTCGGCCCGAACCGGCGCAGCACGCCCTGGTAGATTTGGGCGACATGGCTGAATATCGCGTCGGCGGGCGACTTGCGCCGCTGGTCAGCATCGGTCCAATATGCCTGCGGCGAGCGATTGCGATCCGTGTCTTCGGTGGCGATCGAGAGGGTCAGCACCCGCGACCGGCCTTCGTCAGTTTCCTCGCTGCTGAAGGTCAGCTTGTCGGCGATGAAGGCGTTGTCATATTCGACATCTTCAAGCTGCCAGTCCTCATTGAAGTAGAAGCGTACGAAGTGGACCTTGGCGCCCTTCACGGAGGCCGCTTCGCCGATCGCGATGGCCAGCACTTCGGCGCTGACACCGGACAGGCGGATATCGATGCGCTCGGCCTGGCCGTTGATCGGGATTTCGAAGTCGGGCGCGTTGAGCAGTTCGCCGCCGCCGAGGTAGACAGCCGGTTCGCTCTCCACGATGTCCGCAGGGATTTCGAGGTCGCCGAAGCCGCCCCAGAGCCGGGCCGGGGGATCGGAGGCTATGCGGATGCCGAAGGACTCGTTCATCAGCCGCCCTTCAACTGCGTGAACTTGTTGAGGGTGCCGGGCATCGACTGCTGACTTTGCGCATATGCCGCACCTGCCGCCCTCGCGGAACTGTCGCGGGAAATGCGCTCCATGTCGGCATAGAGTTCGGCGGTGACGACCGCGCCGGCCAGGTTGAACTGCGGCGCATAGACGGTGGGCTGGCTGCCGCCGCCGGCGCGGATCGCCTTGCTGCCCACGCTCAAGGTCTCGCCGCGCGTCACGTTCGCGATCGGCCGCCCGTTCAGCGACAGGGTGTTGCGATCGGTGCCGCCGCGACCGCCGAGCGTCGCCGTGCCGCCGGATGCGAAGCCGACGCCGGTGCCGGTTTCGCCGCCGCCTGCGGAGCCTTGGAAGAAGGTGCTGATGGAGGTCAGGATATTGCCGAACGTGCCGCCCGATTCACCCGTGCGGCGCATGGAGTTCAGGAACGGCTCGATGATATTCTTGTTGATGAAGATATCGATCAGCCCAGCCAGGAACGGGTCTTTCACCCCGAGCCGCTTGGTGATGCTGTCCCGGATTCCGTCACGCACATAGTCCAGTTCCTGCGTGATCAGCTCCTCGACCTGATCCTGCGTGCTGGTTTCGTCCATGCGGCGGCGATAGCGGGCCAGGGGGCCTTCATTGTCGCGCTCGATCGACGCACGGTCGTTGGCCATCTGCCCGCCGAGCGCGTCAATGCGCGCCTGGAAGGCGTCGCGTTCAGCCTGAGACGTGGCGTTCTTCTGCTGAAATTCGAGCTGGCGGCGGCGCTCTTCATACTCAAGGTTGAGCAGTTCAAGCTGGACCTTCTGGCGCTCCTCGCGGGTGCCGGCCATGCGTTCCTGCCATGCCAAGGCGTCGTGGGCGATATCATACTGCGCCTCCGCCTGCATGTTGGCGGCATCCTCAAGGCGCTTCTGGAGGTCGCGCATGACGGCGCGTGGCAGCAGGCCGCCGCCGTCGACAATGATCTCGTCGCCCTGGCCGGCTGAGCCGTAGAGCTTGTTGATCGCCGCCATGCGGGCCTTGCGCTGCTCGGCAGACAATTCCTTATTCTGCGCCAACTCCGCGATGCGCTGCTGGCGTTCAATCTCCAGCATTTCTCGCTCGAATTGGGCCTTCGCTTCGATGTTGTCGGTGAGATCAGACTGAGCGCGCAGCACCTCGATTTGGATTTGCCGATCTTCTTGGGCGTTTTGATATGCCTCGCGAGCGCGCTGCTCCGCCTCGCGCGCCGCCTTCTTCTCGGCTGCTAGACGCTTCTTTTTGTCTGCATCGGATTCGCCTGTTGAACCGGACGCTGTTGCGGGCGAACTCGCCAAGGGCTTGCCATTGTTGGCAGACGCCCCGAACGATTCGAGCCTTTGACGAAATGCGGCTACGCTGGGATTGTTGGCTAGCTCCAGTTCTCGCTCAAGTGCCTGCCTGTTCCGTTGGGCTTGGGCCTTGTCGGCGGACGAAGTGAGAAACCCATTCTCCACGCTCTGTTGCTGACGAATGCCAACCTCAAGCCGCCATTTGCGCCACGCCAGCGCGAGATCGCCAATCACACTGGCCGCACCAGCGCCGAGGCGGATAACGGTCCCGAGGAACGAGCCGACAGCCTCAAGGGCGCCGCTCGCCTGCATGTCTTTCAGCACCTTGGTCAGGTCGTCAGTGGCGTCACCCAACTGGCGCATGAACCCATCGGCCGTGCTATTCGCGATGTCATCGAGAGCTGTCTGGAAACGCTGGAACGATGCGTCTGCTGTCTGCAGGGCGTTGGGCAATTCTTTCCCCAACTGCGCCGCGAACTTGGGTAGAAAGACATCGGCCGCGACATCGCCCTTTTCGAGCATTTTATCCAGTTCGGCGGTTGTGACGCCCATCGCGCGCGCTGCGATCTGGAATGCGCCTGGCAGTCGCTCTCCGAGTTGTCCGCGCAACTCCTCTGCCTGGACATTGCCCTTCGACACCATCTGCTGGACAGCAAGTAGGGCGCCGTTCAACTGCTCGGTCGATCCGCCGGTAGCAACGATCGCTTTCGTGATCGCCTCGAAAATGTCGCGGGCCTTTTCGCCCTCAAGATTGGTGCCGCGCGCCGCCGCAGCGAAACCAGTGAAGTTTTCGGCCAGATCAACAAAGCGGAGGCCGAGGCTATCCGCGAGATCGCGAAGAAAGCGGATTTCCTCGCCGGCTTTTTCGGTCGATCCGACTGCGATAGCCAGACCCTGCTCAAAGCGCCGGAAGCGCAAGGCGGTATCAACGGCGGCCTTGCCCAGCGCGATGAAGCCGATAGACCCGATGGCGGTCGCCATACCGAGCGCTGCGCGTGACACGACTTGCTCTGTGACCTTGGCGCTGCGCTGGATGCCACTCATCGCTTTGTCGAAACGGGTTTCCGCGCGCGCGACATTGGCCTCGTATCGATCAAGCCGGGCCTCAAGCTCGACAACGACGCGATCGGCAGTAATCCCGGACATCAGTGGATCTTCCCGATACCAGCGCGCTCCATACGCAGGAACATGCTGCTCACGTCATCGGCCGAAGGCGGCGCTTCCTCGCCGTCCTCATTGGCCAGTTCATGATGATGGATCAGCGCGGCATATTCCGGCATGGTGATGGCCTCCGCATCGCTCAGGCTAAGCCCGAGGGTTCGGCAGTTGTGGAGGACGAGGCCCCAGTCGATTTTCGACGGCTCGGCCGCTTCACCGGGGCTTTTTTTTTTAGCCTCCTGCGCGGGCGCATAGCCGACATAGAGCGCGGCAATGACGGCCTTGGCAGTCAGGTGGTGTTCGGCCAGGGCGTGGCCGTCGACATAGTTCTCGATCAGGCTGTTCGCGCGAAGGGAGGTTACGTCGATCGCCTTGCCGTTCACTTCACCCTTGGCGCCGCCGATCAGGCCCTGCCGCAGCGTCTCGACCACATCATGGATCGACCAGCCACCATGCATCAGCCGATGCTTCACAAGGTCGATCGGGCCGGCCTTTTCCTCGATTTCGATGATGCGCTTGATGGGCAACCGGAACAGATAAGTCCCGTCAGCGAAGGGCAGGGCGATCTCGGTTTGCATGGGGGAACGCTATGTGCGAGGCATGGCGCGGTGCTACGGACGGGAGAGGTGCCAAGTGAAGAGGGCTTTTGTAGCTTTGGCCATGGTAGCATCGAGCTGCCAAGCGCCACCCGATATCGCTGATAACTCAGCGAGCAATATTTCGGCGCAGCGGGTAGGCGCTGCCCCGATAGATCCAGGCGTCTATTCGCCGTATGTTCGTGAAAACGGTTGGCAGAAGACATTCGCAAAGTGGGGCGACGCAGGCGTTAGGCGCATCCAGAAGCTGCGAGAGGCGGCTGCAGAAACGGTTGCTCAAAATCCCAAATGTGACGCGGTCGAACTGTCAGAAATCTCCGATCAGCGTTCCGCTCCGCCGGACAGCCCGGTTGTCTATGTCGACTGCCGAAACTCTGAGCGCTTCTATTTAAGCGAAGCGGATGTGGGCGGCCAACTTTCGTCGGAGAAAGAAAAGGGATCTCGCTTCTCAAGCGCAGAATTAATCAGCCGCTGCACAAGCGAGGTTAAATCGAGGCTGAACCTCCCATCAACGTTTGATAGGGATTTTTTCAGTGTTTCCGATAGGCAGGGGACATCAGGGAATAGAGTTGTCGAATTTACGTTTGAGGCGAAGAACGCCCTTGGCCTGACTTTGCCAGCCTCGGCTCGCTGCGTAATGACCACGCAAGGCCAGTTTGAGGTGGAGATCAATGAAAGGTAGGCGGCCCGAAGGCCGCCCCATTAGGCCGCGAGCCGTCGAGCGTCACGCCAGAGGCCAATCATGATCTTATCACCCGTAAGATCGCGGTCGTCGCAGAGGACAAGGAACTTCTGCATGAATTGCTCTGGGGTTTGCGGCTTCCATGCTATTACGGAGTCGAGAGCGGCGAGGTATTCAGTCTCCTCCACCGTTCCCCCATTAAGGCCGTGGTGAGCGCTCCAATAGGCGGAGATGGGGCTGGACGATGCTACCGCAGGCGCCGAGATAGCGACGGGCGCCACCAGCGCGGCGGTGAGGAATGCGCGACGATCGGTCATCAGTGCGCTCCGTTCTGGCTGGGTTGGGCGCGATAGGTGAGGCCGGCGTGGCGCATGGTGTCTCCTGCCTCCAGAAGCTCACGTTTGACCTTGGCCTCTTCCAGCATTTCCTGCCACATTTCGATCATAGGCGGCGCAACGGCGGCCCTGATCTGCATGTCGACATTCGACGGGAAGCGGCCGGCATCCTCGATATGGCCTAGAAGCTTGGCAATCATCCGTTCGGCTTCGCGGACTTTCTGGTCAGCAACCACTTGGGGCGGGAACGCAATGATGTTATTGGGGCGGGTAGCCATGGCGCATGGTCCTTTCATGCGTTCAGGGGTTAGGAGCGGCGCTGGGAGGGCAATCCCGGCGCCGTTCTGTTATTCAGCTCGGAATGAACAGGTCAGATTGCGTCGGGCCAGCCAACATTGCCGGGACGATCGGCAGGCCCATACGAACCCACATCTGCTTGGCGGCGGGCTTTCCCCATGTGAACCGGGTTTCCCGAACGGCGCTCAAGCCGTCCGCCAGTGAAGGCTGGTCGGAAATCTGGTTGTACGGCGAATACTGACCGGTCTTGCGGATTGACGGGATCACCTCGCCGGTAACCCAGCGCGTGAACCGGTAGGCAGTTGTCCCCGGCTTGATCGCGTCATCGCTGCGCAGGACGATCAGATACAGACCAGATTCGCTGACGATGATCGCGTCCGATCCCGACCCTAAGTTAAACTTAGCCTTCTGGTCGCCCGCCAGAACCTTGGACGCTTCGGAAGGGTTTTTCAGGGTCAGCGTTTTGCAGACATCAGCCAGCACGAACCATGGTTCGCCATCCTGATCGATCACGCGGATGGATTGGCTTTCAAACGTAAATGGGATAAGATGTTTCATAGCTCATTCCTTTTGGGTGAGGCGTCGAACCGGGTTTCTCAGGCCGGATGGTTCGACGCCGCTTTCTCTGCGGCGAGGCCGCGTTCGATCAGCATCGCTGCTTCATTGCTGATAGAGCGATAATTCTCTTTGGCCCGCGCCCTAAGCAAGTTACCCACAGCTGCGGGGACGCTAACCAGCACGCGGCCAGCTTCTTTGGCTGGCATAATTACCTCCTTTTCAGAGCAACATCATTGTTGCGTCCGAAACAACGGTTGCCACTGTTTACGGGCGATGGCAAGAGAAAAATAAATTTGCGCTGGAAAGGTGAAAAGTGGATTTTAGCCTGCCTCGATCCGGAATGATCGACCTCCTAGCTGAATCGATGGAGGTGCCTGAGAATCGGCGATCAGCCATGCTCGGACGCTTTCAACACCTTCAGCGCCTTTCTTTGATTGATGGTATCAATCCCGGCCGTGGCCGTGCGGCTGAGTATCGCGCTCATCAGGTACTCGTTGTCGCCGTGGCGTTTGAAATGCTTCAATTGGGCCTGTCGCCCGAGCGCGTCGTCCAAACAATCAAAGCTAACCAAGACGCCATTCGTTTGGCTATCGGCCTTGCCGTTGGAAAGAAAGGTGAGATCCAACCTTCTGTGATCTGGTTCGATCCAGCCATCGTAAATGGGGCAGCAGATGGGTTTGATCCAGCAGAAGCGACGTTTGATTATGGCGGAGAGGGATCCGCTGTCGATCGCTTTAAATGGTTCGTATCAAATTCGTGGGTGGAGCGTATGGCTGTCATCAGCATCAGTGGCACGCTGTGGCACATTATCGCCGCGGCCGAGGGCCATAGCGGTTCAAGCCGCCCGCCAATCGGCCCGACCAGTTTGGCATTCCTTGACGCTCTGCATGACTGGTATAGGGGATCAGCGCCGGATAGCTTAACCTAAAGTCCTGCGGGCTTTTCATTGAGGCTGTAACCACGCAGCTTAAGGAGGCGCAAATAAGGGCGGCCTTTCGACCGCCCCTCAAGGTTCGCTGGCAGATGGAGAGGGTTAGGGGTTGGCGACGAACGCGACCGGGCCTGCGCCGCTGATCGTGATGCTGATGTTGACATATTCGCCATTCGTGCCGGTGATGTTGAAGTCGGTGACGATGCCTGGCCCCTGATAATAGCCGTCGATCACCTCGTTTCCGGTGGCTTCATCGAACACGAAGCGGAAATTGGTCGGGTTGCCGCTGTCGAACGCGGCCTGGAGATCGGCCAGAAGCGAACGGTGCAGCAGGCCCGAGCCGGTGATGGTCCAGTCTTTCGCGCCGATATCGCGAACCGTGATCGGCGAAGCATCGGGATCGGCGCAATCCCAATCAACGGTGTCGTTCGTCGCGCGGGTCTGCTGGAAGCCTTTGGTGTTGATTCCGCACATCGGCGCGAAGACTTCGGTCGGGGTCGCGCCATCGCCCATCGCGATATAGACGCGCGTCGATTTCAGCTTGTCGGTATAGGCCATTCCGCAACTCCAGCGAGGATTTGCGGGCAGGCTATGGGGGAGGGGGCTGGCGCTCTACGGACGCTAGGTGGCAGTAGCGCGAACTGTGACCATGCCGTGATATGCATCAGCCTCGGCGCCGTCCTCGATCACCTGCGTCTGGGTGGTATGAACTCCCAGAGATTCCCCGTCGCCAAGGTCCACATCATCGATGCCGCTGACGATGCGGACGATGTGGCGGTTGATGGTCGCGGCCTGCGCTTCGGGATCTTTGATGTCTTCAGGGGCAGGAGGCTTGCTCAACTTTAGCTTGGTGAAGCAATGGATCACGCCCGACTGCTCCGACCCGCTGCCTCCGTCCAACTCAGCCACTGTGCCGATCAGCATGGGCACGCGAATGAAGGGGAAGACGGGAGAGGCGGGTGGCTTGCCAGGATAGATCCGCGCCGCCGGCACGATCGCGGTCAGTTGCCCGTCAGCCTTGAGGCTCGCTATGATCTTGCCCCTGACCGATAGGGATGGGTCCAACGTCGTCATCGTTATCCGGCCCCATCCACCTGCGGATCGAGAACGACGGCCCCCACATCAGGAGCATCGTTTGATCCAGCCACTCGTCCACCTCGTCGGCTGTCGGAAATCGCGGGGGTTTCGCCATTGGCCGCAGCCTTACCACGGCGCTTGACCTCTGTCGCCCTGCCTTTCGCGATGGCGCGTTCTCCGACCTCGCGGCGCACTGTGCCCTCGTAGCCGGCGGGGAAGAACGTCATGGCGCGCGACGGCCACTTGTGGTCGTAGTCGGCGGTGAACTTTACCCTCATAGCGTGCCTCCTTTGACCACCCGCTTGACCGCTTCTTGGACGAGGCGCTGGGCTTTGGGTCGGGTCTTGTTGGCCGCTGGCTGCATGAATGGGCGAGCGGCTGTCTTCGAATCGCCGAACTCCATCTTAACCGGCCCCTGCTTCGCCCGGCTTGGCCCGTAATCAGTGATATTGGAGGCGAATGAACGGGCCGCCTTGCCCGCCTTGCGTTCGGACCCTTGCTCCAGTGCTGCGGCATATGGGGCGTCCGCGACGGATAGCGCCATCAACTGGCTTTCGCGCTGAGTGTGGATGGAGCGATCGAGCATGTGCGTGTCAGCGTTGGGCGGGTCACCTGGGTCACTGGCGACATGGTTCTTGCCGCTAACGGCGCCGTTCGTGATCGACAGGGCGGCTTCGGTGCTGAGATAGTCGGCCGCAACGTAGATCGCCTTGCCGACCTCCGCGCGCATCGCTGCGCCACGGATGCGCTTGAGGCGGGCCTTGTGGGCTTTCTGGCCGGTGATGGCGACCATCAGCCTGCCGCCCGCCCCCGGCAAACCCAATGCGAGCTGGCCGCGTCCAGATCGGCGCTCCCGACCATCCACCGCTTGCCGCTGACGGTGATCTGGCAGTCAGTCGTCACCTCAGCGCCAAGCCCGGCGGTCAGGATGATGATCCGCACATCGCCTTCGGAATAGCCCTCGCTCTGGCGCATGGCATAGGTCGCGGCGTCCATCTGCGCGCGGCACGGGACGTCGGTTCCGGGGCCATAGGAGATATTGCCCTCTTCGTCGTCGGTGCGCGTGCCTGGCACATGCAGGGTGGCCGGCAGGTATAGCCCGCCCAGCGCCGCGCCGAAGATGCTGGCGATGCCGCCATCCAACAAACCCATCACCACCCCCCATAAGGCAGCGGCCCGGCGAACCCGTTGAAGCCGCAGCCACCGATGACGGGACCAGTGCCGGTTACGCGCGGGCCAGCCAAGCAAGCCTTGAGCATCGGATAGGCCTGCTGGCCATAGCTGGTCGTGCCATATTCGCCCATGTCGGCACCACTGGACGCCGCGTCGCCGCGCTCCAGTTCGATCGTGCCCGACTTGATGCGCTTGAACCCGCTGGCGCCCTGTGCGGCCATTTCCGCCTCTGTGCCGGTGCCGATGCCCTGGAGCGTCAGATAGTGCGCCGTGAGCAGCATGGCGGCCAGATCGGCGTCCTCGCCAAGGCACGCCTGCATTGGGTCCACGATCCGCCCGGCGCGCGCAGACCAGAACGCATAGCCCTCGTCCGTCACTGCGGCGAAGGCGGGGAAGATCGCAATGAACGTCGCCTTGTTGGGCGGGGTGTAGGCCATGGGTCAGTCCTTACGAATAGGGCCGCCGCCCGGTTGAGCAGCGGCCCCGTTTGCCCCCGGAGGTGGCGGTTACTTCTTCGTGTCGGCGGGCTTGGTCAGGGCCTCGACCTGCTTGGTGAGGTCTTCCTTGTCCTTCGCCAGGCCGTCACGCTCGGTGGTCAGGGCCTCGACCTGCTTGGTGAGGTCAGCGACCTGCGCGGCGAGGGCTTCGACAGCGCCATCATCGGCATTTGCCGAAGCGTCGGCAGCCTTGCCCAGATCGGGCACCTTGCCGTCGATCGTCTTCGGGTCGATCTCGACCGTCTGGCCGGGATCTATCCATACTGTCGCCCCGCCGGTGATGTTGATGCCCTTGGGGCCTGCGGTGTGGTTGGTGAACGACTTCATGGCTTAGATCCCATCCCGGTAGCTGATGCCCTTTGGGCGATAGATTTCGGTCTGGCCGACGTTCATGATCCCGTCGACGCGCCAGGACATGGACGACAGCGGATGCAGCGGCAGGAAGGTGAAGGCGCCGGGCAGGAAGAATTCGAGGATGCCCGGATTGCGCGCATAGGCGACCATGCGCTTGGTGCCGCCCGCGCCCGCGGTTTCCAGCTCGCGCGCCGGCATGATGTTCAGCGGCAGGCCGGTGATCGCGGTATAGGCGTTGTTCTGCTGCAGGAACGCCAGAACCGTCATGCCCGTGTCACCCATGCGGGTGGTCGAGGCATCGAGGAAGCTGGAGGTCGGCAGGAGCAGGGTGTCCGCGAGTTCCGTTTCCTTGGTCGCGGTGTACACGTCAGTCAGCGCAAGATTGATGTCTCGCGCCTTCTGGTCCGCATTTTTCGCCGACCAACTGGTGACGGAACCCGTGCCGTCCGCAGGAACGTTGGCTACCGGGACGGTGGCGTTGTTCAGCAGGCCGGTGAAGCCCTTTTCGGTCGAGCCGGTCATGGCACGATCATAGATGAACTTTTCGGCGATCTTGCGTGCGTCCGAAGCGTCGCGGGTGTTAATGTCGACACCCATCTTGGAGGCGCGATTGACCTCCTGCAGCGACAGTTCGTAGCCGCAGCCCGCCAGGTAGAAGTTGCTGACGCCCTGCGACATCTGGGCCGACACGTTGGGAATGTCGAAACCCTTGCCCGAGAGATATTCGGCGCGGCCAGCGGGACCGTTCAGCGAGGTCACGACGGTGCCGACATCCCACATGTCGCCGTCTTCGTTGGTGGGGATGTACTTGGCATATTGGAATGCCGGGTACTTTTCCTCCATGACGGTGGAGTGAGTGCGATAGAGCGCGGGGCGGGCGAAGCCGATTGCCTGCTGCGCGTCGGTGAAGATCAGGCCAGTCATTTGGGTCATTCCCCCCTTAGCGGCGCACGATACGGCAGATGCCGTTCGTCACGGTTTCGTCCGCGACCCACCCGGTCGCGATGTGGGTTGCGTCGGCAGCAGTTCCGCCAATGCCATCGGCGGCGCCCGCACCGGTGCCGACCGTGATCGCCGCGCCATCCGCCACCGAACCGGTGATGGTGACGTAGATTGCGCCATCGGTGAGGATGCCGGCGGTCGAATATTGCGGGTAGGTGTCCACCGCGCCGGTCACCACAGTCGGGACGATGCCGCGATCGGCAATGGCCCAGCCCAGGAAGGTGGCCAGCGTTCCAACGGTGGTGACACAGCCGTGATCGCCTGCGCCACGATAGAGCGGCGCACCGAACGCAGCGCCCGCAGCGGTTTCGACCGTGCGGCTGATGCGGTTGGAGGTTTCGCCATTGGCGACCATGCCGGGGTAACCCTTGGCATAGTCCTCGGCGTAAGTGGTCTGGATGGTGATTGCCATGTCGCGGTTTCCTTACGCTGCGGCCGAGGTGGCGGGGGTCTTCCAGGCGTTGCGGCGCTCTTCGCTGGCCTTGCGCTGGGCGTCGGCGAAGGCGGCTTCAGCATCGCCGAAACTCTGCACGCCATCCGAAATCACCTGCCGCAGCGGGTCTGCCGGCTTGGCGTCCTTGGTCAGCACGGCGAACGAGGCGGCGATCGATTCATCCGACCAGTCCTTGGCCTTCTCGCCCATGTGCTTGTCGACGGTGGCGCGCATGATCTGCGCTTCGTCCATCGCGTCGGTGACGGCGATGCCGAGGGTCTTGGCCTTGTCGGCGGTCTGCATCAGCGACTTGCCGGCTTCACGAAGCTGCGCGGGCGTCGGCTTGGCGTCCTTCACCTGCTGTTCGAGCGTGCTGATCTGCGCGTCCTTGGTCTGGCCGGCAGCGGTCAGGGTCGCCACCTGCGTTTCGAGGCCGGCAACCTTCGCTCCGGCCGCATCACGCGAGGCGATGAGGGTCTTGATCGTGGCCTCGGCCGTATCGGCGTTGGACACGTCGACGGTCAGCCCGTCGATCAACATGGTCTTCACAGGCTTCTCCTGTTCAAGGATGTGGAAGGGGTAAACGTCCATCTTCATGCCGGTCTCGCCGGACTTGGCGTCGCCGCCCCCAAGTTCGGCCAGCGCGTTCTTCATCTGCTCCATCATGAGCATCTGACTCTTCTCGCCCTCTTTGCCGGTAGTCGGGGCAGAGCCGTTCATGTGTTTCTCGTGGAGCGCTATGGCCTTCTTGAGCCATGCGGCGGCCTCTTTCGCTCCATCCTGCAACGCGATAGGCAACGCGTCGCAGATCGCGGCATCGCCGATGCGGCACGACGGACCGGCCCTGCCACGGTCCACGATTGCGACATGGTTTCCGACGATTGCGGCCTGCCGCGCTTGGCACTTCTCGCCAGCGGGGCCAGCGAAGTCGCCGAACTCAAGTGTGGCGGCATAGCCATTGGAGAGCTCGGCCTTGCCCGCCTCAACCTTTGAGATCGTGCCCGCATCCATCAGAACGAGGTCAAATGCGAGGTAGTCGCCGTCCCGTACGGCGCCCATGACGATGCCACGGCCATGATCGCGCCAGTTGCTCGCGTTCACCGCCTCGCGGGGATGGTCGTCGGTGATCGGCTTGGCGATGAAGCTGCGAACCGCGCGCTCGTCGAACACAGCGGCCTCGTCACGCAGCACGTTAACGATGGCTTGGTCGCGCAGCCCGTGCTCGTTGTTCGGGTCTACTTCGCGACCGGTATACTGGTAGACGCCGGTGCGAGCCGCCTTCGCCCGCACGGCCATGTAGCCGTCACTGGTCCGGCGGGGCGCGTCAAGGGTCAGGGCGTCGGAGAATAGCACCATGGGGCTTGTCTGCCGCATGGTCTTGGCTAGGCTCTACGGACGGGAGTTATTCAATATCTGACAGGATCGGTATCCACGCTTGGGCGCGGCAACCACAAAATGGTTTCATGCCGGGCCTATCATCTGCAGCAACCTGTCCAGACCCGTCGCGTTCTTTGCCCGTCCGCAGGTTATAAATCTTTCCGTCTCTGGCAAGGTGATCCTGCCTCGGGAAGCGCTTGGCTGAATGGCGCCACTTAAAGAAATCCAATCCAGCTTCTGCTTGCCGTTCCGTGTCCAGCGCCGCTGACAGGGATGAATTTTGATGGCTGGCGATGCGGATCGCCCGGGCCCGACTGCCGCCGACGCTCTCCCTGATCTCCTTCGCCACATCCCTGACAGGCGTTCGGTTCTGGTATCCACGGAACACCGCGTCTGCGATTTTACTTTGCGTTACGTCCGACACGTTGCGCACGAGTGCAGCGTTTCGCCCGATCCAGGAACCCAGCGTCTCCTCCACCGGCTGCGCGGAAAGGATCAGGTCGAGATCGACGCCCACGCCTGCCTTGATCGCCGCCGACCATTTCGACCGGTGCGTCCTCTCTGCTTTTACCACCCATTGCCGCAACCCCGGCGCGATCCGTGCGGTGAGGATTGTCAGGAACTCCTGCGCCACGCTGCTGATGGCGGCCTGAACCTGATCCACGGTGTCGATCGTCAGCGTGTCGGCGGTGGAAAGCGGCTGCGGATCATACCCGGCGAGGATGCGGTCGATGTTGTCGGCCCATATCTGCCAGGCGGGCGCGTAGATCGCGGCGAGGTCCGTTGCGGCAGCTTGGGTCGGGATGATGGGGCGCAGGGTGATGTCGCGCCGCTTGCCTGCTTGGCGGGCCATGCGGGGGAGGGAATAGGGCACCGTCAGGCCTCCGCTATCTTCGACTTCCAATCCAGATCGAGCGCCTCGAAAATCTCAGGCCCGAACCGCAGCGCACCGTTGAACGGCTTGAGCGAGTCAAGGTCGATACCCTCGGGCGCGGTGTAGCTGATCGTCACATGCGGCGCATATTCCGGCCAGTCATGCGACCCGCCGGCTTCGATCATGTCCTTGTGCCGCCAGTCGAGATCGGGACAAGCGAAGCGCAGCACAACGGCATTCTCGCCCAGCTTCTCGATGGCCCGCGGGCCACCGGGGCGAACGATGATCTGGCCCTTCTCGTCCTCACGCCAGTCTCGGCCCATCTTCATGGGATCGACCGGACTGCGGGAGTAGAGAACTGTGACGTGCATGTCGCTGGCGGGCAGGGTGGTGGCAAAGCCGTTATCCTTGGCCCACGCGATCAGGTCGGCGGCGTTCAGCAGCTTGCGCTGGACATAGAGCGGGCGCGGCGTGGCGTCTGACAGCCAGGTCGCAGCATCATTCACAGCACGGCGGGCGGGATTGGGGTCAGCATTCCCGCCGCTACCGGCAGATCCCTGACCACCTCCTTTCTCTCCGAGGGGCACGATCCCCAGTTCGGATTCGTCAACCTTTTTGGGAAGCTCTTTGCCAGCGGCCTCCGCGTCCTCGATCGCCTTCTTCAGGCCCGGCCAGCGTCCGCTCTCGATCAGGCGGTTCTGGACGGTCTTGGCCATCGCGGTTTCGGGCACCAAGGCGAGGCTCACGATCTTTTCGAGGGCTTGGGCTTCCTTCAGTTCGATGTCGGCCGCCTGCTGCTCCGTCAGCACCATGAGCGTCGAGAAGGTCCACGGCAGATCGGCGGGCACGCCGGCGGACGGGAGCATGACCGCATCGATCTGCTGCATGGGCGGGCGAAGCTGCATGTCCTGCTTGGCGCCGACGCCCTGGAAATAGTTGGCAAGGTCGCTTTCGCCGGTGGCGTTCATACCATCGGGGGATTTGCCGAACAGGCGCACCGCCGGCATGTCAGCGGCGCCGGCACATCGGCCGTCGTAGGTGGTGATGACATCGCGCACACCAGCCAGCGAAAGCTGGCGCTGCTCCCACTCGTCTTCCTTGTCGAGAATGACCGCGCGATGGACGCTCTTGCCCGTATTGGTCAGCTTCACGCGCTTCATCAGCTTCTCTTCGCCATCGGGCTGGCTGAGCTGGTCGACCGTTCCGTTGAACCGGAACACGTCGATCTTGGCCTCATCGATCAGCGCGGAGAAGCCGGCGCAGGCGGTGGTGGCCTGCTGAACAGCTTCGTCGCAGGCTTCCACGACGGACATGCCCCAGAAGTTATCCTCCCACAATGTCATGCGGATCGCGGGGATGGGCAACCCCTTGAATACGGCGACGCGCGAGGGGTGGATATCGACTTGGCGCCCTGTGCCCGACAGGCGGAAATGGCGCCCTGTGCTCGACAGGCGGAAATAGCGGGGCTGGCCGAAGTTGTTGCTCTCCGGGTCCGTCTCCATTTCGCCAAGCGACAACTGCCAGCGCGAGAGGACGGACAGGTAGCGGATCTGGCCAGGCCGGATCGAGGCAGGCAGGGGCTTGGTCGGATCGTCGCCAAGGCCGATCAGGATAGCGCCGCCGCCGAGGCGTCCGAGGGTCAGCGCCTCATACAGCTTGGGCCAGTAGCCTAGGCGCTTTTCCTCTTTCTCGATGGCGCTGATCTGGTCGTCCGACGCGTCCCAATCGCGGCCGGCGCGGGTCATGTCCTGCGCGGGGATGTCCACGATCTTGCGATGCAGCCAGGAGCCGAGATAGGCGCTCTCGATCTGCTCGGGGGTGGTGAACCGGCGCATCCAGAAGTTGTGCGCTGAGCGGTCGACTGTCGTGCCGCGCCCGGTCAAAACGTTGGCCAGGCCATCCCAGAGGCGCGTCACGGTTCCCATGCTTGCGACGGTGCGGGGAGGGGCCGCTTATCGCTACGGACGTTAAAGCACGTCGAATGCGCTGCCCTTGCCGTTCAGCATCAGCTCAGTGAGCGCCCACACCATAGCATCAGCCCGGTCAGGCGATCCCTCTCCGACGAACCCCGACGCGGTGAAGTTGCACATCTGGTCCTCAAGGTCTGGGAAATCGCCAACATGGCTGACCTTCCCCTGCTCGTAGAGCGCTGATATCGGCTCTGCGCGGACGACCTTGCCGCGCGTCGCGTTCGCCTCCTTGTAAGGGACCGAATTGTCGGCCGTCTTCACCACAAACTCGACCATGGCGCCGCCAAAGTTGCGTTCGCCAACGACGCGATCGGCACCCCACCGACGATACATCTCGACCGAGCGCCGGCCCCACCCATCAGGCGATAGCTGGCAGGTCGCATCCTGCAGCACATAGCCGCGGCCATCAATACCCTTTGCCGCGACCACGATGCCAATATCGTCGCCGCCGCCGTCTCCTTTTGTGCCGCTCGGATCGACCGCGACCACGATGCGCTGGAGGTCGATCACTGCCCCGGCATATCGAACCTGAGGCCTGCCGTCGTCTGGGCTGCGCTCCAGCGTCGCCCGGTGTACGTCAATGCCAGGTATCGTTCCGCCCTCGGTCTGGCGGTCCTCCAACGCCCACAGCGCCCCGTTGACCTCGCTCGCCCATTCGCCAGCCTCGAAACGGAGCCGTTTGGCCGCCGACATGGACGCCAGCACCTCGAAATATTCCGCCGGCAGATTGTCCGCATTGTCGGACGGGTTGACCTTCATTTCGGCATAGTCGTCAGGGTTCGGCAGCGGCTCCTTTGTGCCCGGCTTCACCTTGGCGCGGAACATCTGGAACGACCAGTGCAGCTTACTCGGCGGGTTGCAGTTATGGCTGACAAACCCATTGGCGAGATAATGCCGAGAAAAAGGCACATCCACTGTGTAAAATGCAACGGTGGTTGGTTGACTAATATCAACCACTGTTTCATATTCATGCCCTGCGACGACAGGGGTATCAGATGCCAGCGAGAGACTTTTCCGCCCTTCACGACCGGGGCCATTCGGATCAAGAGATAGCCGCGCTAGAAGGTTGCAGCGTAGCCACTGTCTGCCGATGGCGGCAGCGTCACGGGCTGTCCGCCAATACCAAGCGAGAGTTAGTCGAGGGCGAGCAATGGCAGGAGGTTCGCCGCCTGATTGAGCAAGGCGAACCGCTGTCAGAGGTGTCGCGTCAGACCGGGATTTTCGTTGAGACGATCCGCAAATTTGCTGCGCGGCGTGGGCTGGAATACGCCCGCGCTGATCGCCGGACGCCTGCGAAAGAGGTTCACGGGACGATTGGCTATGGAGGCTATGTCGAGCTTCGGGTTGATCGAGACGGCCCATACGGGAACCTGATCCGTCATGGAGGCAAGCACACCGGCTATGCTGCCCTGCATCGGATGCGGATGCAGGACAAACTTGGTCGCCATCTACTGCCGGGCGAAGTTGTCCATCACATTGATGGAGACATCTACAACAATTCTCCGGCCAATCTGGCGGTGTTTGCGTCTGAGCGGGATCACCTTGACCATCATGCGGAAACTGGGATTGAGCGCTGCAAAGAAGCTCGTGACCGATGGCGATAGCATCTAGCCGCTTCCACCCGTCTCGCGTCCAGAACCGATGCGAGGCGGTGGCGCGAATTGTGCGGCCTGCCGAGGTCGTGACAGTGAACACTTCACCGTAGCCGTTCAGCCACGGCGCAGACGAAAGGCGCGGGCCGTGCGTGGTCATCACCGTGATTGGCTCACCAGTCTCCGCAAGCTCCGCAATGGTCTTTGTGTGGCCGTCCAGCACCGTTTCGCCTGCAACGCAGTCGTAGTAGGCCTTGAGCGGCAGATGGGTTCGCCCGGTGGCCGCCGCGATCTTGGGTGCCAGCTCGCACTTCTGCGCGAGACGAGACATGGCGATTTCCACCGATCCCCAAGGAATCTGGCTGCTCTCGTTGAAGTAGAGCGTGCAATATTCCGCGCCAAGGATCTTCTCGACCCGCTCCTTGTCGTCCAGGCCAGCGATCCAGATTTGCGACCCGTTGGGCAGTTCGACATAGAAATCCGTCTTGTCGAACCGGACGCGAAGGGCAGGGAAGCATAGCTTCAGCACCTTGGGGAGCGTGTCGGCCCAGATGCTTGTTTTCGCGTGATTGAAGCGGAAGCGGAATATCGCGTGCCGGCTGCCTGGGGCGTTGATGGCGCGCTGGACGATCGCGCGGCACAGCAGGAAGGTCTTTCCCGAGCGCGAGCCGCCGCGGAGCATGATGTTGCGAGCAGGGGAGGCAAGGAGGTCGCGCGCCTCTTCCTGCCTCGGGGTCAGCTTGGCGATCGGCGGGCCGCCGTTATGGCCTATGCCAACCGGCCGCTCGGCAGTGATTTCATCAGCAAATCCAGTTTCTGGACTCAAAGCGCAGCGTCCTTAGGATCAATCACCAGCGTCATCGCCGCAGCGACCTCCAGCTTCTCCTTGAAGGCCTGCACGTCGACATGCTTGCCGATCAGTTCGACCCGCTTGATCCGCTCGCTAATCTTGACCTTCGTGACCTGGCCAGCGCCTGCGCCGATCGTCTCGACCTCGATGCCCGCGACAAGGCCTTGGCGCCAAACCAATGGCCAATCCTTCACCGGTTTCACCCGGCCATGTTCATCATACAGATCAGCAAGGTCAGCGAAGGCTTCGGCGGCGAGCCGGCTCAATACCCATGCGGCATCAATTCCCGTTTCCTTCGACCGCTTGGCCTTGGCCTCTGAGACGGCATTACGGACGCTAACATTCGCTAACAGTCGCGCCCCTTGCTCGTTTGCCGTCTTCGCGCTGTAGCCTGCCCGAATGGCCGCCTGAGTGGCATTCAGGTCGATCAGGTATTCATCCACGAAGCGCTGTTGCTTCGGAGTCATCCCTTCCGCCTCCCAGCCATATACTCGCGCCGCAGCCGCTTAAGCTCGCGCTCCCCGCCGGCCATGGCGATCCACTTGCGCACCAAATCGTTCCGCGCCCCATAGACCCGCTCGATGCGCCGCCATCCGCCTTCCACGAACTGCTGCGCGAACTCGGGCGGCAGGGGCGGGATCAGCTTGGATGATGGGCGACGATGGGCACCCCGTGATCCGTGATTAAGCATCGATGCACCTCATGTGGCTTTGGGATACGAGTTCAGCGATGTCTTCCCGAGCGGCTACGCTGGCGCGGTTCCAGACATGCAGGAATTGCATCCGGGAAAGGTCGTCCCATTCCTCCTGGCTCAACATCGCCGCGCGCCCCGTCTCCACCTTGCGCGTGATTGTCTGCTTGCGCAGGTCGTCCGCGTTCCAGTGCTGATCCTTGGCCATGCCGAGCAGTTCAAACTGTTCGTCGCGTGGGAGGTCAGCGACCTGAATGTGATGCTCGACCGTCAGCGCGGAATCGCGAAGGTGCGGCGGGAATGCCTTGGAGGCACGGTGAACCTCGCGGATGCGCTTCGGGGAAAGGCCCAACTCTCCCCCCAGAAGCTCGAACTTGCCCTGATCGCACCAACCCTCCTGCTCGCCTCTATTTGCCCAATCGCCAAGTTCCCATGTGGCGGCGGTGATGCGGCCAGCGATCGCGCGGCCTTCATTCACCCAAGCGTTCAGCGGCGTCACCGCCGCCTCAATCACAGCAACAGCGTTCATCCCATCACCTCCCTCAAATCGACCCCACAAGTGGTAAGCACGCGCTCCATGCGCTCGACGCGGTGCTGCGTTGGGGCGCGGGCGTATCGGCTGCTCGGCTGCTCCCATCTCTTGGTCGTCAGCACGGACACCCCCATGGCCCTTGCCCATTCGTTGCGGGTCATGCCGCTGGCCTGGCGGGCGGCGCGGGGGTTCATGATTCAAACCCCTTGCGCCAGGCGCCGCATTCTCTCGCGCATGTTTCTATCGGTGGCAGCCTCCGGCGTTTCGGCAGATAGGGATGGGGAACGTGCCAACGATGCAGCCCAATGAGGCAAAGCAACCTCCCCATCACTTCCTCCCCTCAACCTTGGCGATCTCATCCCGAACGAGGGAGCCGGCGTCCCACTGGCCGGAGAGGATCGCGCGCTGGTGATACGGCTGCGCATACCGGGCCGCGACGTTCTCGCGGGCTTGCTGGAGGGTGTCCTTGCTCATCGGTCAAACCTCCCCCGCTGGCCAAACCAGCTCGTAGTCCTTGCCCTCGGCGGGCTGCCACGAAACGATGTCCATGCTGTCGTCGCGACCGGGCCAGCGAACCCAGCGGCGCTTGTTCGGATCGACAGCGCGAGCGACGAGGCCACAGCGGTATCGGATATCGACAAGCGGCGGGCTGTCGTTGCCCTCGAAGGGGTTGCGGCCGGGATTTGCGGGCATGGCATCAGATCCGCCCCTCGGCCGCGACCTTGGCCTGCATTTCCTTGACCAGATCGCCCATGCCCTTGACGACGCCGCGTCGATCCTCAGGGTTCTCTTCCGCTTCGGCCAAGCGCGGAGCGCCAATGTTCGCCAGCTTGGCGCGCTCGATGCGGAGGCGATTGCTCAGGAATCCCTCGGAAATATAATGACCGGGCTGATAGCGCAGGATGGCCGGAACGATCTTCGACGGATGATCGCAGGTCCGGCGAGCCTCGGCGCAAGCCTCATCGAAAATGCACGACGGCACGGCCAGCAATTCCATCGCGGCAACGGTCAGCCATTCAACGCGATCGTCCTGGGACATGCCGGAGGGCGCCGTCAGGGTCAGGCAGCGCGAGAGTTCCGCCATGATCTCTTCCATGGAGCGCGGCGCCAGCATGCCCTCCAGCCTGTCGATTTCCGCCGACAGCGATGCGAGCAAGAGCTGCGCGGCCCGCTGCTTCTGTTCGTCCCATGCTGCGTCCGTCCGGGGTTGCCTGAACTGGTCGTGGTGCTGATCCATGCTTCGCGATCCTTTCGTCGGCTGAGATCAGCCAGTTGGTCCATGTGCGCTGCCATTCTGTTTTCACAGCGTCCTTGCCTGGCTTGGCGAGCCAGTAGTTTCGGAACTTGGCGAGTTCCCGCTCAACAGCGCCCGGCGGCCATATCGCCACCATTTCGGCGGCCTTCCCGGACAGTGGCTGCGGCTCCCAATCCTCATCCAAGCGGGTTCCCTTACGCGCGGGCGTGGTGTTCGCGGGGGTGTGGGTGGGGGCGGGGGGTTGTTGGGGGTCTGGGGGGAAGAAGGGGGGAGGGGGCGGGAGAGGGGGTATTGTCACGCTCAGTCACGCTACATCCCGTGATGTCACGTGACGTCACGTTATCCCGCTGACGTTTTGCAGCCTGACGCTCCCTATCTTTCGCCCGGCGCTCGGTGATTGCCTCCTGCGCCGCCTGCGAGCGAGCAAGCTCCAGCGCGACCTCTGCAACGAGATCAGCGGGAGTGCCGGCGGCGATCAGGCGGGCCAGGAGGTTGCTCACAGCGGAAGCACCTCCACCTCAACCCGCCCCGGCGCCTCGGGCGCGGCGAACTCATAGGCCGGCACGAACCGGCTATCGTTCACGCCCAGCGCATCAGCGATGCCGTCGAAATACGGCTTCATCCGATTGGGATAGTTCACCCGATCGCCGCGCCGGTTCGCGGGCACAAAGCGGACGCGCACGGTGATATCGCCCGTGGCCGGCATGGCGGCGCGAACGGCAAGCGCGGCATTGCGCGCCCACTCGCGGTGCTTCTTGGTGTCCTCGATCTTCTTCCACTGGCCGTTGCCCTTGGCGTGGCCAGCGAGAGAGGATGCGGGAAAGGGCAGGTCGAATTTCATATCGCGTCCACTGGTTTCATCCTCGCCCCGGATTTCCATCTATATTCTCCGTGGCGTAGAAAAGGGCCGTGTCTCGCTTTCCTCGGGGCGCGGCCCATCCCGCCCCGGCGAATGGTCAGCCGCTCGGGCGAACTCCTGTTTCAATGATGGTGCGGATGCGGGCCTGACGTTCGGCCGGAAGCTGGGCGCGGCGCTTGGCGGCCCATGGGGCGTTGGCGGCGCGGGTGGTGGCGACCAGAGCGTCCAGCGACAGGGCCGGGCGACGGCGCGCGAAGATGCGGCGCCAGTTCATGCCGCCCTCCGATGCACGCCGCGCAGCAGCAGAGCCTTGATCGACCAGCAGTGGCGGCAAAGACCCGTCTTGGGAGCGCGACGGCGTATGGGGAATGCCTTGCCGCATTGCTCGCAGCAGGGGCCGGCTTCCTGGGGGCCGGTCATGCTGCGGCCTCCGTGAAGAAGTCGCCTTGGCGCTGGGCATCCTCGATGCGGCGGCAGGCGATGTCGAAATACTTCGGGTCGCGCTCGATTCCGATGAACTGGCGGCCCATCTGGACGGCGGCGACGCCGGTTGTGCCTGAACCCATGAAGGGATCGCAGATGCTGGCACCGGTCACATTGCCGATGATCTTGAGCATCACCTTGAGGGGCTTCACCGTAGGGTGGTCGATATCGCCGTCTTGCCCGTTCGGCGCGAGGATGAAGCGTTGCTTCTGCGGCAACTCCCCCGCCGGGTGATAGCCGGGCTTCCAGGCATGGACGTAGATCTCGGTGTCGGGCTGATAATGCTTGTTCGCCACCGGCATCGGGTTCGTCTTGTGCCACTGGCAAATGGCATAGCGCGGAAACTCGGCGGCGAGGTGGGGCAGCAGGCCAGCCCACTGGTCGTTATGCGCGAACACGACCGCGCAGCCGAATTGCGCGGCCGACAGCAGCGAATAGTCGAAGCCCTTGTCCAGCCCAGCGGCTGCGATCTGGTCCATGTTCTCCCGGCCCCGGCGGAAGATGCCGCCGCCGCTCGTTTCGAACTCATAGGGTGGGTCGGTAACCACCGCGTCGACATTGCCGAGCGTCGGCAGGATGTCCCGGCAGTCGCCCAGATACAGCGTGGCGCGCCCGATGGTTTCGACGCGGCTCATGCCGCCACCGCCCGAAGGCGCGCAGCCCTCGCATCCAGAGCGTCATCTTCACACGAACTAATCTCGCGCCCATCAGGGCTATCGGGATGGTGTGCCTTGCCCTTGGCCGCCAGATAGTCGCGGCAGGCGGCTTCCATCTCGTCGTGGTCGATTTCCTCGGGGGCGCGGACGATCTGGAACCCAGCAGGCAGCAGCATCGACAGGAGGTCAGCAGGCAGCGCTCCCGTCTCCAGCAGACGGAACAGCGAGGCGACCGACATGGTGGCCGGCTGCTTGCCTTCGTCGGCGGGGAAATAGGACAGGACGGTAGAGGGGGATTCCCACTGGCCGTCATACTGCACCTGCTTGATGGAAATCCGGCGCACGTCCATCTGGCGGCGAATGGTCGCCTGCCGATCCCGCACGATCTTGTCGTAGTCAGCCATGATCCTGTTGCGCCTTTCCGTTAGCGGTTGCAGCATGATCGAGAGTGGAAACATTGGCGCCGAGAGCCGGAGAGAGGGAACGACCCTCGGCGCCGTCCTGGGTGCGACCCTCAGGAACAGAATTGGTGGCGGACGAACGATCGCAGGGAGACGCGGGTACGACCGGACGCCCGCCGACGCCGCCGTTAGTCACGGTGGCGATGGCAAAGAACACCGCCCCGAAGCCGAAGCTATGGCCGCCGATGCGAACCGCGCAGGGGGCATGGATCGGCGTGGGGGACAGGTGATCGGTGAGGTGGTGGGGCATGTGCTGTCAGGCCTCATTCGGGAAATTGAGGATGGCGGCAGATCCGTGGAACTGGACAGCGAGGGCATCGTATGCCCTGGCGGCATCCTCCGCGGAGGAGAAGCCATGCAGCTGGCGCCTTTCACCCTTCATGGTGATCGCGACAGAAAAGCTGGATTGATGATTCCGTCGCACGCCTCGATAGCCGCAGCTATTGGCGTATCTGCGGTTGATGTTGTTGAGCGACAGGTCACCCGCGCGAAGGTTCGATTTACGGCAGTCAAGGCCATTGCCGTTGATATGATCGACAATTTGCCCCGGCTGTGCGCCGATGACAAAACGGTGCAGGTATATGCGTCCACCGGGGGTCGGGTTGCTTCCGCCGCGGCCATGCACCGCATATCGGTGCGCACGATACCACCGCAAAGCAAGGACGCGATCGGCATCTTCATCGTCGATGATAGCTGCGTATCCGCCCGCAAGTTCGATCTGCGCCATTACGCCGCCGCGCTCGCGGGCTTGGTGGGGCGCCAGAACGGATGTTCGTATGCGGCTTCAATCTGCTTGAGGAAGCTATGACCGCGAACCAATTTCAGGAAACGGCTGCTCCAAAAACCTTCCACACCAAGCGGGTGGCGAACCTCTTGAAGGGTAAGGCCGCAGTTCAACATATGCGCCAGCACCTTCACCGTCTCGACGGTGTATATCCGACCAGCAACGAGCATGGCGGCGCTCCCTCCCGCGTTGACGCAGTATGCGAGGTCGCCAGGATGCCAGCCATCAGCAGGTTCAACGGGGCGGAAGCGGATCATGCGGCCACCTGCTTGGTGGGGCGGGTCGAAGCCTTGAGCCACACTTCAGTCGGCACCTTCCCGCCGGTCGCGTCTTCGATCCTGTGAGCGAGATCCAGCGCGGGGCGCAGGGTGCCGGCGACGAGGCGCGAAACGGTGGCGGGCGTGGTCTTCGCCTTCTCAGCAAATTCGGCTTGCCGAACGTTCGCGGTTTCGAGATAGGTTTTAAGGTCCATGGCCGCTGATATTACGCAATACGAAAGTTTGCGCAAGGCGGAATTTTCGTATCACGGCATGGTTCGGCGTTGCGCGCTGCGTAATATCGCAACGATGGAACCCAATGGACTGAAAGCCGCCCGTAAGCGATTGAAGGTAGGGCAGGCTGTTATCGCCGAACGTTTGGGCGTTTCGGTGCCTCAGGTGTCGCGATGGGAAAATGGTATCGACAATGTGCCGAGCGCGCGGCTCACCGCATTCGCTGATGCTTATGAGGCGGGGCTAGGCGAGCTGTTTGGCGGCGACCAGCCTGAAGAGCCGTCCGACATCCCCGAAGGCGCGATCCCGGTAATGCCGATCCCGATGCTGGGCGATGTACCCGCCGGCCCGTGGCAAGAAGCGGTGCGCCGCTCGCATCACTACATCCCGGCGCCGCAGCCGGGCATGCCGTCATCAGCCTATGCGCTCAAGGTGTCGGGCAATTCGATGGACCGCGTTGTGCGGGATGGAGCCACGATCATCATCGATCCAGAGGACCGCGACCTGTTCGACCGCTGGTTCTATGTCGTGCGCAACGACGAATACGAGGTGACGTTCAAGCAGTATCGCGAGAACCCGGCGCGCCTGGTGCCATGTTCGACCGACCCGTCGCACACCACGATCCCTATCACCGATCGGGATTTCGAGATCGTCGGCCGCGTCATCAAGATCATCCTAGATCCAAGTCAGGCCGCCCTAGACTGATGGGCCACATATTCCCATTCCATGTCGCCCGGCACGACGATGTAGAATCGGCCCCATTCGTCATAGGCGCCAAGGTCAAGAGCAATCAGATCGCGGCGCGCCAGATCGCGGCTTGTGCGCCAAGGGCCAACCGGACGCCGAAGGCAAATGGCCCTGTATCTGTATTGCATACCGCCTCCCGAATCGATGGCGGCAGGATGGAACAAAAAAAGAACATTGATCAAGTGGGCGCGCGAATTTAGCTGTGGATAAGTGGGGGCGAATTTTGACCGATAACCAAAACGTAGCACCTGAGACGGCATATGACGGCGAACTGCATGTCGTCGGCCGCGTCGTGGCTATCGTGCGGAAGATGTGAGGGGCGGATGAGCGATTTAGTGGGGGCGGCGCAGCTCGGCAATAGCATCGTCATTAGATACGACGGATTGGATGCCGACCGTCATGTCGTTGAGATTGGAGACCTGTCTGTTTCCCTTCGCGGGCTGGGGCGCATCATCACTGTGGCGGGCACGTTTGCGGCGCAACAGCGGCTCATGGAGAGGTCGTCCGCACGCCCAGTGCGTGTGCTGGTCGGTCCACCTAGGGATGGCAGTTTAACCGTTGAGGCAGCCATGATGTGGCTGGATCAACATGCTTTCGCGGCAAGTACTGTTAGCGGCCTGACTGTTCTTCTGATAGGATACGTGTTCAAAAGCGCTGCTGGACAACGGGAAGAAATGAAGCATCTCCGGGCCTCACTAGAGACTGCAATTAAGGAGTTGGGGCACCGCGATCAGCCAGTGGTCGAGCGGCTGTTGGACACCATTGATCGAATGGCAGACATTTTGAAGCCTGCCGCGAGGCAGGCGGTTGCGCCGATCGGGCGTAGCGCCGGGACGTTGGAAATCGGCGAACAGGGTGCCCATGGCGGTGGCATTACATTGGGCAAAGTTGAGCGCGATGCCATAGATGCGTCTGAGCCGATCGAGATAGGGGCCGAGGTTTCTATAGGCGTCAGATTCAGTGAAATGAATTGGGATGCCCGCACTTGCAAGGTTGAGTTGGTTTCCGAGCCAGAGCTTCGATACCCTGCCGAAATAACTGATCCTGAAGTGCTGGTGCCCAACAATGCCTATGCGGATGCTTTTGCCGGCCAAACCGTCTTGGAGGTTCGCGCCAAGCCAACAATGCGGAATGGAGTGATTGAGCGCTGGTACATCAGCAATCATAGTTGAAGGTGCCAGACCTACCCCGGCCTTCACCGGATCAGACTGGCTTATGCACAATGCATCACAATGCGATTCGTTGCAACCTGAGGTTAGTTCCTGGCGCCCGACCAGCTCACGGCGGGGTTTTTCGTGCGCGCGATTCCCGGCGAACCAAAATAAATTGCGCATCACGTAATTTTTCCTCTTGCGCTTAAATTGCGCAATGCGTAATTATCACTCCATCGCCGGTCGCACCACCGCAGACCCGGCACCAGCGGGAAACCGCGAGATGGAGGAAGCCTTGTCGAAGATCACGAAACTCACGCCAGAGCAGGAGGTCGAGCTTCCGGCGTTCCGTCAGAAGTATCTGGACATCGCTTGCGGCGGGTCGCGCATCAATCGCGACATCCTCCAGAGTCATCTGAATGACGCATATGCGCTGATCGGAAAGCCGGCCCCGGCGCTGTTTATCTTCGATAGCCCGGCAGCTTGCATGCTGGCGATCAAGATCTTCAAGATGGGCGGCGATAAGCTGAGCCAGCTCGACAGCCAGCTCTACAGCCAGCTCGACAGCCAGCTCGACAGCCAGCTCTACAGCCAGCTCCGCAGCCAGCTCTACAGCCAGCTCTACAGCCAGCTCGAAAGCCAGCTCCGCAGCCAGCTCTACAGCCAGCTCCGCAGCCAGCTCTACAGCCAGCTCTACAGCCAGCTCTACAGCCAGCTCCGCAGCCAGCTCGACAGCCAGCTCGACAGCCAGCTCTACAGCCAGCTCTACAGCCAGCTCCGCAGCCAGCTCGAAAGCCAGCTCTACAGCCAGCTCTACAGCCAGCTCTACAGCCAGCTCTACAGCCAGCTCTACAGCCAGCTCCGCAGCCAGCTCGAAAGCCAGAACCTCTATGAAAGCGGGTTCCTGTGGGGTTCGATGGATCTCTACTGGCTCGCCTTTTGCCGCTTCGGACAGAAGATCGGCGTCAAATACGATGCGGAGAGTGCGCGTCGCTTCGACATCATGGAAGGTATCTCGCAGCAGTGCGGATACTGGTGGCCTTTCGATGGTATTGTCATCGCATCCGAGAAGCCGCGCCATGTTCGCTGGGACGACAACCGGCTGTTGCATGGCGAGACCGGCCCGTCTGTCGAGTTCTCGGACGGATATTCTCTGCATACGTGGCACGGTCAGTCGATCCCAGCAGAATGGGTCACCGGTAATCCGCCGTCGCCCGCCGAATGCCTGACCTGGCGCAATCTCGACCAGCGCGCGGCTGCCTGTGAAATTGTTGGCTGGCATCGCATCCTCGATGAGGTCGGCGCCCGCACGATCGATGACAGTGGTGATCCCGTCTGGGGCAAGCTGGTCGAGGTCGATCTGCCCGACAACGGGCCTCAGCGGATGCTTGACGCTATGTGCGGCACCGGCCGCCGGTTCGCGCTTCTCACCACCATGAACGTCAACACTGTCGATGAGGCTCAGAGCGAGCTTCACGGCGGCATCCCCGCGCACATCCTGCGCAATTCTGTCGAAAGGACGTAATGTCATGAAGTTCGAATTTGATGCGTCGCGCAAAGCCATCCCGCAGGGCGATGTCTACCTTGTGCCGATCATCGCCGTGCCGGCGGAAGCCATGGACAAGGCTGTGGCAGCGGAAAACGGCAAGTTCATCGTCACCCACTCGGAAACGGGCCACCACCATGTCGTGCTGGAACGGCCGAACGTGAAGATGTTCAGCGCCATGGATACCTTCCGCGACTTTCTGCTGATCGAGGGCGAACCGGCTACTCTGGAGCATTTGCGCGACCATCACACCCATGCCCCGCAGGAAATCCCTGCCGGCGCCTGGCTGATCCAGCGCCAACGCCAACCGTCCCCCGAAGGCTGGCAGCGCGCCGCCGACTGACGTGACCGGACCCCGGCTTCGCGCCGGGGCGAGGATGACATCAGTTCACCGATGGAGCGTCCCATGAGACACGAAATCATCACGAAGGCAGCGGAACGGGGCGAACCCACTGATCCCGCCTCGTATCGCAACATGCTCAACGACCTTAACGCGAAGGGCGCTGCGAAGGCTGCCCGCGCGATCGAGGCTGCCATGCAGTCCCAGATGAAGGGGCGCCGGGCATGATCGGCGCCACCCTCATCGACGCAACGTCGCACACCGCCCTTGAAGCCGCTGCCGAGAAGGCTGGCAACTGGCTGGTGACCGCCAAGCCCGTGATCCGCGCCATGATCGCGCTGTTCGACATGGATGCGAACGAGCTGTCTGGCTGCGATCCGCGCACCTTCGACGCCGCCTGGCCGCATATCGAGAAGGCCGCCAACCGCCTGCACCAGCAGATCGAGGATATCCGCGAGGAAGCCATCTGCGACCACAGCGTGAGCGGCACCAGTGAAATGACCGAAGCCGAATGGGATGCGGTCGAGGAGTTCAACGATGCGCTGCGCCGGGACGTGGTTTCCGTGGCGATGGCCATCCGGATTGTGAGGATCGAAGCGTGACCCACTACCTCAACGGCTTCGTGCCCGAAGTCGAATGCACCACCTGCAACGGAAATGGCGAAGTGTGCGGGGTCAACCCCAACCGCCGTTCGCGCTTCGTCGGCATGGACGATCTTTCGCCTGACGATTTCACGGTCGAGTGCGCCGACTGCGCTGGCCATGGATGGCGCCCGATGACGCAGGACGAAATGGACGACGCCGCGGCCGATGCCTTTTCCGACATGTGCGAGGGTGAACCGCCGGTCAGCATGGATGAAATGCACCAGCGCGCCCACCGCGAGAAGATGGAGAGCAGGTCATGATCAGCAAAATCCGCGCCGCCCTGACCAACCGCGACGCCCGCATCGGCCTCCACCCTCCCTATGCCGAGCTGATCGGGGCGGGGGCTGTGGTGTTCATGATGGGGTTGTTGATGGGGAGTCACATATGAACGCCGTGACCAACATCATGGCCGGGGATGGCGACGACGCTTTCCGCGCATCGGTGGTCGGAGCTTCCGAGGTCGCCGCTCTGTTCGGCCAGCATCCCTGGCTGACCGAGTTCGAGCTTTGGCACCGGAAGGCCGGCAATGTCGCCACGCCAGACTTCACTGGCAATGAGCGCGCGGAATGGGGCGTTCGCCTTGAGCCGGTCATTATCGAAGGCGCCTGCGATCGCTTTGGCTACCAGAAGATGGAAACGCCCAAGCGGCTGACGAACGAAGCCGGCCTGGGCGGCCACCCTGACCAGATGGTGATGTGCCCGCAGAGCGGGCGCGGCATCCTTGAGGTGAAGACGGCAGACTGGATCGTGGCCAAGGGCTGGGGCGATGAGCCGCCGCTGAATTATTTGCTGCAGGTCATGTCCTACATGGGGCTGGCCGGATGCGATTGGGGCGATGTCATCGTGCTGGTCGGCGGCAATGAACTGCGCCGGTTCCAGTATCAGTTCCGCCCGGTCATCTGGGCCGACATAGAGGCGCGGGTTGCAGCGTTCTGGCGCTCCATCGCTGCGGGCGATCCGCCGGCTGCAGACTATACCCGCGACCTGCCGACGATCAGCGCGCTCTATCCCGAGGACAACGGCGACCTGATCGACCTGCGGACGGACAATCTGGCTGTGGACGCTGCAGACCGCTGGCTGACCGGCAAGGCGCTGGAGAAGCAGGGCAAGGCGCAGGCCGATGCGGCGCAGGCTGAACTGCTCGACAAGCTGGGCACCGCTGGCGTGGCGCTGCTCGATGGGATGACCGTCAAATGCCCGACCACGAAGGCCCAGCCGGATCGCGAAATCACTGCCGACGACATCGGCACAATTATCAAGGGGCGCAAATCTTACCGGCGCTTCAGCATCGTGGAGAAGCGCGGATGAGGCTCGCAGACACCTTTTATCTCGTCTGGAATCCAGAAGGGATGAACCCCCGTGTCCGTCACGACACTTTCGGACGAGCAGCGGAAGAGGCCAAGCGTCTAGCTGTGGCTAACCCCGGCAAAGAGTTCTTCGTCATGCAGGCTCACCGTCGCGTGACCATCCACAATCCGCTGGTGATCGAGGACTTCGATACCAGCCTAGAAGTTCCGTTCTAAGGAGAAATTGATTGGCAACCCAGCTTCAGGAGCGCCGGGCCGACCCGGCAGTAGCGTTGCGGCAAAGCCTGGCGCAGATGAGCGACCAGCTCAAGATGGCGCTGCCGGCGCATATTGCGGTCGACAAGTTCCAGCGCGTCACCATGACGGCGATCCAGAGCAACCCAGATCTGCTCAACGCTGATCGCCGCTCGCTGTTCGGCGCCGTGGTCAAGGCGGCCCAGGACGGCCTTCTTCCGGACGGTCGCGAAGGTGCGCTGGTGATCTTCAACACGAAGAATCGGCAATCGGGCGGGTGGGACAAGAAGGTCCAGTGGATGCCCATGATTGCCGGCGTCCTCAAGAAGATCCGGCAGTCGGGCGAGATTGCCAGCGTCGATGTCCATGTCGTTCATGAGCATGACAAATTCACCTATCGGCCCGGCCTCGATGCTGTCCCGGTGTTCGAGCCTGACTGGTTCGCCGATCGCGGCAATCCCATCGGCGCCTATGCGATCGCCACCCTCAAGAGCGGCGAGGTCGTCCCGCCCGAAATCATGAACGTCGCCCAGATCGAGGCGGTGCGGAAGGTTTCGCGCGCTTCCGACAAGGGGCCGTGGGTGGACTGGTGGGGAGAAATGGCGCGCAAGACCGTCATGCGGCGCTTCGCCAAGCGGCTGCCGAGTTCCACCGACATCGAAGCCGAGTTCGAGCGCGATGACACGATGGTCGCCAAGTCGGCGGCGCTTGCCATGGCCGCCGAGGGCGAGATTGCGCAGATCGAAACCGAGCAGCCCGCCGGCCGCCTCGATGCCCTGGAGCATCAGATCCAGTCGGAGCAGGCCGCGGATGGCGGCGAAGGCCCGGACGACAACGAGCGCGGCGAACGCCTGACGCTGGATCAGGCCATGGCGGAAATCGACCAGTGCGGCACGGTGATCGATGTGGACACCAAGCTGGAATCGCTGCTCCCCGATCTGTCGGAGGCTGATGGCGATGACCTGTTCGTCCATGCCGGCGTGCGCAAGACCGAGCTGGGGCCGGCAAGTGACCGAATGCACCCACCCGCGCAGCAAGGGCGCCAAGCGGTGCAAGCCCTGTTCGGCGAAGCACATGGCAACCGACCCGGAAATCCAGCGCCGGCGGCGTGAGGGAATCCAGCGCTATCATCAGAAGCCCGGCGTGAAGCTCGAATATCGCGAGCGGATGCGCAAGGCTTTGGCGGCGAGCATGGCTGATCCCGAGCAGTTGGAGCGGCGGCGCGAACATGGCCGCTGGCTCCGCGCCAACGTGCTGACCCGGCCCGATGTGGTGGCCAAGACCGTTTCGCCCGAAGTGAACGCCAAGCGCGCCGCGTCCCTGTCTGCCACCCGGATGCGAGACATCCCGGCAGCCATGCGCGACGAATACCGGCGCCTGGTGGTGACCAAGAAGGTGCCTGCCGCCGAAGCGAAGGCGATCATTCTCGACCAGTGGAAGAAGCAAATCGCCGCACGCGCGGCCTAGAGGAGAACAAGCATGTTCGGACTTATGAGCGTGAAGAAGCACAAGGCGGTGGTGGACGATATCACGGCTGACCGCGATGCGATCCACAAGAGCTATGGCGCCAAGCATGATGCTTTGCTGGAGGCGCGTGACGAACTCCGCTTTCAGAAAGGGCAGGTGGCAACGCTTTCCCGCCGGAAAGATGAGGAAACCGTTCGCGCTGACCTGGCCGAACAGCGCGTCAATTCGCTGCTGGACGAACTGGCCAACTGGCGCGCCAACGGCCAGCTTCGCGACCCCAAGACCGGTCGGCTGATCCCGCGCGCGAAGACCGCCGATCCGGCCGCCGCCTAACCATTTCCAAGGGACTGGCCGGTGCCCAACAAGCCCGGCCAGAGTTTTCGATGAGCATCGAACTGACATGCTACGGAACCGAGGACTGCGAGCCGTGGGGCGTGTTCGCTCATGGCCACGTAGATCCGGCGCTGATCACGGTCGAAGCGATCAACGTCGCTCTCGATGCCGGCGGATTTGAGACGATCGACCATGCCGATATCGAGCATCTTTGGATGGCGCGCGACGAAGAAGATGCTGGCGAAGACGGCATGTTTCCGTGGCACTGGTGCCAGGCCGACACCGAAGGCGCAGTGGCCATCACCGGTATCAAGTTCTGATGACCCCGCGCCCCCGCCACCCTCAACCCCGCCCGCGCCCAATCCAGCGCACCACGAAGAAGCCCGGCGAGTGGGTTCAGACCCGCGACGGCTTTGTGAGGATCGAAGCATGACCCAGGAAAACACCGCGCTGCTGGAGGCGCTGGATACTCGCCTATGGTGCCTGCATCATATCGGACCAGATGAAGTCCACCCTGCGCCAGACTTCGACACGGCGTGGAAGTGGGCCGAATGGGGCAACAAGACGTTCGCTCAACATGCAGACATCAGCCGGTTTGTCGTTGCAGTGTGGCCGCATGCTCCAGAAGCGCACGCTGCCGATCTTCCCAAGAGCGTCGCGGAGTGGACCCTGCCGGCGACCAGCCCCACGGATAGCTTGACGGCTGATGCGGCGGCGGTGCGGGAGGCGGATTTCATTGCGGCCGATCCGGTGATGAGCGCAGATGATTGCAACGAGGACGGTGACCCTCTGTGGTATGCCGAAGTGCAAGACATCGGCGGGTGGAGCGTCATAGCCACAGTCTGGGGCGCATCAGCGGAACAAGCTACATCGCGAGCAAATGCGATCGTCGCCGCCCTCGCCGGATCGGAGGGCGGGCGATGAGAGACCGTCTGGAAACCCTGAAGGCCGCGATCAAAGCGCATGGCGAAGCGGTTGTGTCCATCATTCCGAACCATAACCCTTGCGGCGTGGTCCATGCTGACGCCGATCAGTGGGATATGCTGGTATCTGCTGGCGACGCTGAGAAGCGGGCACGCGCCGATCTGATGCCGACTGAGCAGGATGCCATTGATCTGATGCATCAAGCGCACCTCCGGCTTCGTGAGCTTGGTTGGCGGGAGGCGATCTATTGCCCGAAGGACGGCACCGAGTTCGACGCTATTGAGGCTGGCAGCACCGGCATTCAACGCGCGCACTATCTCGGGACTTGGCCGACTGGTGGCTGGATGGTCGCCAGCGATGGTGATCTGTGGCCTTCGCATCCGTGCCTGTATCGCCCGACTGCGGCTGAACTAGCGGCCAAGGAAGAGCGCGCCAAGCGGTTCCAGCAGCTCGCCAACGACAACCGCCCCCGGACCATCTTCTCCGATGATGTCGATCCGGCTGCGAGGGAGGAGGCGGGGCATGACGCTCTACGTTGAGGATTACGAGATCGGCCAGCGTTGCCCGCTAACTGCGGCCGACAACGAGGCGGATCAATGCGGTGGCGTCCTTATGCTGAGCGCGGCCGTCGATTGTTCCTGTCATATCGCCGCCCCTTGCGCGGGCTGCACGGAAGCGCCGCTGGTCTGCACGGTCTGTGGCTGGGAAGCAGAGGATTTGGACCATGACTGATCGCGATACCCTGCTGGCTTTGGCGGAGCGGGTGGAGGGGCTTCCTGCTGAATGGTGCGTGGACTACCGATCAGCTGGCAAGGAAATTCACCGCTCCATCTTTGGCGCGCCAGAAGTGGCCGAGCATTCCGGTTATGGATGGCGTGAGGATGACAGCGGATGGTGGATGCTGACCGGCGAGGATGGACGCATCCCCCCGCAGCGCATCGACCCCGCCAAGTGGCTGACCTCGATCGACACGGCCATGACGCTGCTTCCAGAAAAATGGAAGCTGCGTGGGATGCAGTTCTCTGCCCCGTGCGCCGACGACCGCAAGTGGCATCTGAACTTGCACGGAGGCCGGGAAGGGCAGGACAGGTTTGTCGGCCGTGGCGCCACGCCTGCGTTGGCCATGACCGCCGCAGCCCTGCGCGCGCGGGCGGGAGGTTTGTGATGGCGATCGATCTGCACCGGACGGCCAAGATCGAGGCGGTTGAACGCCAACGCTGCATTCCGTGGCAGCATTTCAGCATGACCCGCGCCGGCCGCATGTCGTGGGCAAATTGGTTTCGGAAAGGACGCCGCACATGACTGACATCATCCAGGAACTGCGCGGGCTGATCGCGAAGGCGACGCCGGGGCCGTATCTGATACGCACGCTCGAAAACTTCGGCTTCAATGTTGTCCATTATCAAGATGGAGACAAGTTCAACATCGTGCGGGTCGGGAAGTGCGCTGACGAAGCAAACGCCGACCTCATCGTTGCCGCCATCAACCACCTCCCGGCCCTGCTGGATCGGTTGGAGGCGGCTGAGGCCGACAACGCGAAAATCCGCAAGATGCTGGTGCCGCAATGGTTCTATGCCGACGGCTATAGCAGCGAGGACTGCTGCGACAGCCCGGCCGAGGCGCTGTGCGAATTTGATCTGGAGCCTGGGAAACATATCAGGCAGGTGGATTGCGCTGGCCCAATGCCGTCAATCTGGTGCGTTGTTCACGTCCTGACCGATGAGGAGAAGGACGCGCTAGACACCGATGACGACGAAATCATCACCGAATTTGCCAGCAAGGAGGAGGCAGAGGCCGCCATCCGGGAGGTGAAGCCGTGAGCGAGATGATCGAACGTGTGGCCAAAGCCATCTACGAGGAGGACGACCCGTGGCATAAGGCGTGGCCTTGGCCTGACCTGAACGAAAAGCAGGGAACGGCAGATGCGTATCGACGGATCGCCGCCGCAGCCATCAAGGCTATGCGCGAGCCGACTTTTCCTATGGTCAAGGCCATGTTCAACACCAAGGACGACGGCGGCGGCAGTCTGCATGAGCGCAAGTGGCAGTCCGCCATCGACGCCGCTCTTGTGGGGGAGGTGGGGTAGAATGGGGAAGGTTGCGCGCTTCACCAAAGCCGACATAAAGCGCGCCGCGTCGGGCATGGCGGCGGCGGGCTTCCGTAATATGCGGGTCGAGATAGACCCCAATGGCAAAATCGTCATCCTGACCGAGCAGCCGAATCAGCGCAGGGATGGCGAAGGATGGGAAGACCTAGAGTGACGAAGGGGCTTCCCCCATATGTGACCGAGTTTCGCGACCGGCATGGCAAGATGCGCCTCCGATTCCGCCGCACTGGCTTCCCATCCAAATACATCAACCACCCGGTTGGCAGCGATGATTTCTGGAAGGAATATCTGGCGCTCAAGAATGGCGAGAAGCTGGCCGTTGGCACCGATCGGCTGGAGCCTGGCACATTCAACGATCTGATCGCCCAATATTACCGCAGCACCACATGGGCTAACATCCCGAAGGAAAGCACCAAGCGCGTCTACCGCGGCACCTATGAGAGGTTCCGCGCGCAGTATGGCGATCGCCAGGTTGCCACGATGTCGGCCAAGAACGTCGCGCGGCTCATGGAGAAGATGCACGAAACGCCCACCGCCGGCGCTATCCTGCTCAAGCGCCTGCGCCAGTTGTTCGACTATGCGATCCTGATGGGGATGCGGAAGGACAACCCGGCCAAGGCGGTCAAGCCGCCGAAGTCGAAGGGGACCGGCTTCCACACATGGGATGAGGAAGAGATCGACGCGTTCGTGGCCCGGCATCCGGTTGGCACGAAGGCGCATCTGGCCCTTTGCCTCCTGCTCTACACCGCGCAACGCCGGTCTGATGTCGTCACGATGGGGCCGCAGCATGTGAAGAACGGTCGCATCCGCGTGAAGCAGATGAAGACAGGGAAGGAGCTTTTTATCCCGATCCATCCGCGCCTGGCATCCGCGATCGCTGCGTGCCCATCGGGCCAGCTCGCATATCTGGTGACGGAGTTTGGCAAGCCATTCACAGCGAATGGCTTCGGCAACTGGTTCCGCAAGCGCTGCGACGAAGCCGGGCTGGAGAAATGCGCCGCGCATGGCCTGCGCAAGGCCGCGTCTCGCCGCATGGCGGAGATCGGCATGTCGAACCAGTCGATCAAATCCATCACCGGCCACACGACCGATTCGGAGATTTCGCGATACACGCGCGATGCCGATCAGATGCTGATGGCTGACCAGACCATGGCGGCGATGATCCGCGCTGATTTGTCTACCTCAGAAACCGGGTTAGACAAAAACGCCTCGAAAACGCCGGAAAATAAGGGCTAAAAATGGCTTGTGGTGCACCCAAGTGGATTCGAACCACTGGCCTTTGCCTTCGGAGGGCAACGCTCTATCCAGCTGAGCTATGGGTGCATGACGCTGGTCAGAAGGGGCGCTTAGCAAAGGGCTTCGAACCGCGCCAGCCACAAAATCACCTGTTCCCGAAACTTATTTCGGGGCCTTCACCATTGGCTGGAATTTGCCCAGGCCACAGCTGGCACCCGGTTGCAGGCCCGGCCCGGCGTTGAACAGCACGGTGATGATGTCGACCGAACAGAGTTGGGACATGCTGGTGCGATAGGAAAAGCGCCGTTCGAAGCCCAGGCTGGGGCAGCTGTTGGGCAGGGTGTTGCGGTAGATCTTCTTGCCGCTCACCTCGAAATCGATGGTGCGATCGTCACGCACATTGCTCGACCGAATCTGGCTGATCGAAATGCAGTCGACCGGATCGCCGCTGGGCACATAGGGATCCGGCTTGTCCTTGGTCTTGGCGAAAGCAGGCGTCAGGCCACAGGCCAGCAGCAGGCCGGCGGTGAGAATGGGGCGGATGGACATTGTCTCTCTCCTTCGTGCTGACAAGACGATTCGCGGAGCTGATTTCCGTACCGATCCTAGCACCGCCGTCGGGCGCGATCAGGCGGCTTTCGCGACGCTGCCGGGTTCCGGCGTCTTCGGCTTGAAGCGGCACAGATCCGACACGATGCAGCGCCAGCATTCGGGCTTGCGCGCCTTGCAGACATAGCGGCCATGCAGGATCAGCCAATGATGCGCATCGCGGCGGAAGGGCTGGGGCACGCGCCTTTCCAGCTTGTCCTCGACTGCCAGCACCGTCTTGCCCGGCGCAAGGCCGGTGCGGTTGCCGACGCGGAAGATATGGGTGTCGACCGCGAAGGTCTCCTGCCCGAAGGCGGTGTTGAGCACGACATTGGCGGTCTTGCGGCCGACGCCGGGCAGGGTGGTCAGCGCGTCGCGATCCTGCGGCACCTCGCCGCCGAAATCGCGCACCAATATCTCGGACAGGGCGATGACATTCTTCGCCTTGGTGTTGAACAGGCCGATCGTCTTGATGTGCTGCTTCAGCGCATCCTCGCCTAGGTCGACCATCTGCTGCGGCGTTTCGACTTCGCGGAACAGGGCGCGGGTCGCCTTGTTGACGCCGACATCGGTGGCCTGCGCCGACAGGGTGACCGCGACCAGCAGCTGATAGGCATTGCCATATTCCAGCTCCGTCACCGGCGCGGGATTGGCCTCTGCCAGGCGGCTGAAAAAGTCGAAGATCTGGCCCTTGTTCATGGCATCAGAGCCCCAGCACGCCCTTCATGTCATAGCGACCGACCGGCTGGCCGGCGAGCCAGCTTGCGCCCTTGATCGCGCCGCGCGCGAAGATGCTGCGGTTCTCGGCGCGATGGCCGAGTTCGATCCGCTCGCCCTCGGTCGCCAATATGACCTGATGGTCGCCCGCGACCGATCCGCCGCGCAGCGCGGCAAAGCCGATCGCGCCCTTCGCCCGCGCGCCGGTGATGCCGTCACGGCCGCGCTCGCTATGGTCGGCGAGGGTGATGCCGCGCCCCTTCGCCGCTGCTTCGCCCAGTAGCAGCGCAGTGCCCGACGGTGCGTCCACCTTGTGGCGATGATGCATCTCGACGATCTCGATATCCCAATCGTCGCCCAGGCTGGCGGCGGCCTTCTCCACCAGCGCGGCGAGCAGGTTGACGCCCAGCGAGGTATTGCCGGTCTGCAGCACCGGGATGCGGGCGGCCGCCTGATCGATCAGCGCATGATGCTCGCCCTCCAGTCCGGTCGTGCCGATCAGGATCGGCTTGTTCGCGGCGATGCAGGCGTCGAGATTGGCGGAAAGCGCGGCTGGCACGGAAAAGTCGATCAGCACGTCGGCCGCCTGTGCCAATGCCAGCGGATCGCTGGTGATGGCGACGCCGGGCGCCAGTTCGCCGCTGCCGTCGCGATCGGTGCCGCCCGCCACGGTCAGTCCCGCTTCCGCCGCGGCCTGCGCGATGGCGCGGCCCATGCGCCCGGCGGCGCCGAAAATCCCGATGCTGGTCATGCCCTGATCCGTTCCTTGAAGATAAGTGAGCGGGCGATGCCAGAGCGGCGGCCCTTTGTCATCCGGCACCATGAATTTCTTGGGAACGGCGACCGGCCATGGCCAGGGGTTCGTTCGAGAAAGCCGGTACCAGCCCGCTCCCCCGCCCAACCACCCGAAAGGATGACACTGGATCGGGTGGTTGGGCGGGGGAGCGGGCGGGTACCGTACCGAAAAAATCGCTCTTTCGCGATTTTTCGAACTGGCTCTAAGAGAGGGCCATGCTCGATCTTCCCCGACTCTCCGTTCCGACCCTGCCGATCGACGGCAGCGCCGATCGCTTTCCCGTCCGTCGCATCTTCTGCGTCGGGCAGAATTATGCCGAACATGCGCGCGAAATGGGCGGCGATCCCGATCGTGCGCCGCCCTTCTTCTTTACCAAGCCGGCCGATGCCGTGGTCGAGAATGGCGCGTCGCTGCCTTTCCCCTCGCGCACGCAGGATCTGCATCATGAGGTCGAACTGGTGGTCGCGCTCGGCGCGGGCGGTACGGATGTCGCGGTCGAGGATGCGCTGGCGCTGATCTACGGCTGGGCGGTCGGCATCGACCTCACCCGCCGCGACATGCAGGCGGTCGCGAAGAAGGCCGGTCGTCCCTGGGACATGGCCAAGGGCTTTGATCGCTCCGCGCCGATCGGCCCGATCCATCCCGGCACGCCGCCGGCCAGCGGCGCCATCGCGCTCAGCATCGATGGCGACCCGCGCCAGTCGGGCGACCTGGCCGACATGATCTGGTCGGTGCCAGAAATCATCGCCAATCTCTCCACCTATGTGCAACTGGCGCCCGGCGACCTGATCTTCACCGGCACGCCTGCCGGCGTCGGTCCGATCGCGCCCGGCCAGGCAGTGCAGGCGACCATCGCCGGCCTGCCGCCGCTCGACATCGCCTTTCAGAACTGACCATCGGAACAAGGATAAACAGGATGGACATCGACATTCCCCATGATCTCGGCCGGGACGAAGCCAAGCGCCGGGTGGAGCAGGGCCTGCCCAAGCTGGAACAGCATATCCCCGGCGGCGGCACCATGACCGCGACCTGGCCGTCCGATTATGCGCTGGATATGGAAATCTCGGCCATGGCCCAGACCATCCCGGTCAAGCTGCTGATCGAGGAGGACAAGGTGCGCGGCACCGTGTCGATCCCGATGTTCCTCAAGATGATGTCCGGCCCGATCTCCGACTTCATCAAGACCAGCGCCCAGAAGATGCTGACCAAGGCGTAAGCCTGCCTGCCGAGGTGCCCGCCATGCCGATCGACATCGAAAACATCGTCATCCTCACCGGCGCGGGCATTTCGGCCGAGAGCGGGCTTGCCACCTTTCGCGGGCCGGATGGCATGTGGGAGGGGCATCGGGTGGAGGATGTCTGCACGCCACAGGCGCTGGCGCGTAATCCGGCCTTGGTGCATCGCTTCTATGACGAGCGGCGCGCGAAGCTGGCGGAGGTGGCGCCCAATCCCGCGCATGAGGCATTGGCCGCGCTCGATCGCGCCTGGTCGGGCGATCTGCTGATCGTCACCCAGAATGTCGATGACCTGCATGAGCGGGCAGGGGCGAGCCGGCTGCTCCACATGCATGGGGAATTGAAGTCTGCCCTTTGTGCCGCCTGCGGCAAGGCGGTGGCCTGGGCCGATCCGCTGCCGCCCGGCAGCGCCTGTACGGGCTGTGGAGCGCCCAGCCTGCGGCCCGACATCGTCTTCTTCGGCGAAATGCCCTATGATATGGAGCGGATCGAGGAAGCGCTGGCGCAGGCCGATCTGTTCGTGTCGATCGGCACGTCGGGCGCGGTCTATCCGGCCGCCGGTTTCGTCCAGATGGCGCGCCATTATGGCGCCCGCACGCTGGAGCTCAATCTCGATCCGTCGGCGGGCAGCAGCTATTTCGAGGAAAGCCGGCTTGGCCCGGCAAGCGAACTGGTGCCCGAACTGGTCCACGACCTGCTCGGCTGACCGGCCTTATTCGCCGGGTGCCGCCATGATGTCGGCACCAGCGGGTTCATCGCGATAGAGCAGCATCACCGATCCATCCTCGCCATTCACCGCGCGGATCGGCAGGCTCAGTTGCAGGGCGGAGAGGAATTCCTTGCTGTCGCTGACGCGGAATCGCCCGCCGACCCGCAACGAGGAGACGCGCGCGTCGCCGATCAGGATCGGCGCACGGCGATAGCGGTTGAACTCGCTCGCCGCCTGCTCGATCGTTTCCCCGTCCAGCTCGACCATCTGGTCGCGCCAGGCGGTGCGCTGGTCGATCAGCTTGGGGCTGAGATGGGTGAGGTCGATGCTGCGCGACTGGATCACGGCGCCGCTGCCTGCGCTGACCTTTTCCAGCCCGCTATTGCCCGAATGGACCGTCACCGTGCCTTGCGTGACGGTCAGTTCCACCACCGACGGGCGCATGCGGACGTTGAAGGCAGTGCCGACGGCGCGGATCTGGGCCGATCGCACCTCCACGTCGAAGGGCCGGCCCTTGTCATGGGCCACGTCGAAGGAGGCTTCGCCCTTGAGCACGCGCACCTTGCGGCCGATGTCGGTGAAGCGGACCTCCGCCTCGCTATTGCTGTTGAGGTGCAGGATGGAGCCGTCGGCCAGCGCGACGTCGCGGATCTGGCCGACCGCCGTCTCATAACGATCCACGCCGCTGAAGGTGCGGATGGTGACGATCGCGGCGACGATGAAGAAGGCGATGGCGATGCCGGCGGCGATCATGATGTTGCGCGACAGGCGGCGCTGCTGTTCCTCGCTGACGATCGCTTCGAGCGGGGGCAGATTGACTTCGGCGGCGGCGCTCTTCAGCCGCTCGGCCGCATCCCAGGCGGCTTCGGCGCGGGCAAAGGCCACGCCATGGCGCGGATCGGCCTCGATCCACGCACATATCTCGTCTTCGTCCTGGGGAGTAGGGTCGCTGTTAAGCCTGGCCAGCAGGCGCGCGGCTTCCAACGCGATCGCGTCCCTGTCCCCGCTGTTTGAACCTGGTCCCGACGCCTGCACGTTCGAAATCCGTTTCCTCACGTTCTGCCCAGGCCCGCATAACTATGCCGATCGCTTTGGCCAGATGTTTTTCAACAGTAGAAACGGACAGAGACATTTCCTCCGCTATTTCCAGCATCGATTTTTCGTGAATACGGCGAAGAATGAAGACGCGGCGGCACTGGGTGGGCAACGAATCGACGATCGCCTCAACCTGGCGGAGCGCTTCGCGGGCGTGGAGCTGTGCCTCGATGGTGTTTTCGCCCCCCAGCAATTCCAGATCGGCGATTGTCTCGAAGCTCACCACCTTGTTGCGGCGTGCTGTGTCGATAACAAGGTTGCGGGCGATGGTGAAGAGATAGGCGCGCCCGGTGGTGACATTTTCCCAGTTCTCCGTGGCATAGGCACGGGCGAGAACTTCGGCGACCATATCCTCCAGTTCATGGGTAGAGGGGAGAATGCGACGCAGACGGCCTCGTAAGGCAGCTTCCTGCGGCAAAATCACGGTCTTGAACCATTCTAATTTGGCGCGAACCCTATGCACGTCGACCCCCTTTTATGTCAGCGCGCCTCTCCTGAATTTCTTTTTGTTGTCACATTTCAATCATGGATTTCGGGGGGTGTCCAGCACGTGATTACGCATATTCCGTAATCCGCCATAAAAAGTTCCACCCTGTTGCAAAAAAGTTTTCAGGGGCCTTCTTTTGTTGCGTGGTTACGAAATTATGTCAGGCGGAACCTCGTCCGGCGCGCGATCGGGCTGGTCATAGTCGGGTTCGCCAGGGATGATTTCGGGCGGCTCTTGGATCGGAGTCTCATCCGGAGTCGCGGGCGGCGGCGTTTCGGGCGGCGACTGCGGTTCGATCCGGTCGGGCGGGGGCAGGGTGTCGGGCGCTGGATCGGGCTGGGTGGCCATGCTATGCTCTCCTGCAAAGAAGAAGCTACGCGCGGGCAAGGATGCCGGTTCCATCAATGCATCCATATCCCTTGCTCTCGCCAATGCTTTTCTCTATGCCGCGCCGACCGGCGACCGATGCGGGCGTGGCGAAACTGGTAGACGCGCCAGATTTAGGTTCTGGTATCGCAAGATGTGGGGGTTCGAGTCCCTTCGCCCGCACCAGTGTCAGGCTTGGCTTGATCCGGCGCCAACGAGATTCAGCTAAGAAAGCGTTTGAGAGAAGAGATGCAGACTGTCGAGACGTTGAACGAGGGCCTGAAGCGCGCCTACACCGTGACCATCACGTCGAAGGATATCGACGCCCGCGTTGAGAAGGAAGTGCTGGCGATTGCGCCGCAGGTGCGCATGCCCGGCTTCCGCCCCGGCAAGGTGCCGGCGAACCTCGTCAAGAAGATGCATGGTGAAAGCCTGCAGCGTGACGCGCTCAACAATTCCATCCAGGAAAGCGTTCAGAAGCTGATCGCCGACCAAAAGCTGCGTCCCGCGATGCAGCCTTCGGTCGAGCTGGACGAAGGCTTCGAGTTCGGCAAGGACGCGCAGGTCAAGGTGGAACTGGAAGTTCTGCCCGTGATCGAAGCCCCGAGCATCGACGGTCTGAAGCTGGAACGCCTGACCGCCGAAGTCAGCGACGCGCAGGTCGAGGAACAGGCCGGCCGCATCGCCACCCAGCAGGGCGCGCTGGAAGAATATGCCGCCAGCCACAAGGCGAAGGACGGCGACACGCTGGTCATCGACTTCGTCGGCAAGGTCGACGGTGAAGCGTTCGAGGGCGGTTCGGCCGAAGGCGTGAAGCTGAAGATCGGTTCGGGCCAGTTCATCCCCGGCTTTGAAGAGCAGCTCGGCGGCGTGAAGAAGGGCGAAGAAAAGACCATCGAAGTCACCTTCCCCGAAGATTATGGCGCCGCGCACCTCGCCGGCAAGGCCGCGACCTTCGACGTGACCGTGCAGTCGGTGCTGAACGCCGACAAGCCCAAGCTCGATGACGATTTCGCCAAGTCGCTGGGCCTGGAAGGTCTCGACCAGCTCAAGGATCTGCTCAAGGGCCAGATCGAGCAGGAGCATAACGGCCTGACCCGCACCTACATGAAGCGCAAGCTGCTCGACCAGCTCGCCGCTTCGCACGACTTCGACGTTCCGCCGAGCATGGTGGAAGCCGAATTCAACCAGATCTGGCAGCAGCTTCAGCATGAAGCGAGCCATGAAGCCGATCCGGAAGCGGCTCTGGCCGAAATGGAAGCCGAGAAGGAAGATTATCGCGGCATCGCCGTGCGCCGCGTGCGCCTGGGCCTGCTGCTGTCGGAAATCGGCCAGGCCAACAATGTCGTCGTTTCGGACAATGAAATGAACCGTCTCATCATGCAGGCTGCCCAGCAGTACAGCCCGCAGGATCGTGAGCGTTTCGTGCAGTATGTCCGCCAGGATCCGATGGCCGCCGCCCAGCTGCGCGCGCCGCTCTATGAGGACAAGGTCGTCGACTTCCTGTTCGAAAAGGCGGAAGTCAGCGACCGCGCTGTCAGCCGTGAGGAACTGGAAGCTGCGATCGAAGCCGAAGATGGCGATCTGAAGCCCCACGTCCACGGTCCGGGCTGCGGCCATGACCACGATCATGACGACAAGCCCAAGGCGAAGAAGGCCGCTGCCAAGAAGAAGGCCGAGCCCGCCGAGGCCGAAGCCGTAGCCGAGGAAGCGCCCGCCAAGAAGGCCCCGGCCAAGAAGGCTGCCGCCAAGAAGGACGAAGCCCCGGCTGAGGACGCTGCCGCCGAGGAAAAGCCCAAGGCGAAGAAGGCTCCCGCCAAGAAGGCCGCTGCCAAGGCTGAATAAGCTGGCAGGCTAGAGACGAGAAGGGCGCCCGGCTTCCAAATGGAGGTCCGGGCGCCTTTTCTTTATATCGTCGCCCGCATTCTTGGGGCAGGGCGGTCGAAATATTAACCATGGCTGGGCCATGGCAGGGGCAAGAGAGGCGCAGGAGCGTGCGGCAGATGAAGGAATTTCCGGCGGTGGCGAATGGCGAGGGCGTTGCGACCCCGCATATCGCGGTGATCCTGCCCTGCTATAATGAAGCGGGCGCGATCGTGCAGACGGTGCAGGATTTCCGCCGTGCGCTGCCCGATGCCGACATCTATGTCTTCGACAATAACAGCACGGACGGCAGCCGCGAACTGGCTGCTGGGGCAGGGGCGATCGTCCGGCGCGTGACCCAGCAGGGCAAGGGCCATGTCGTGCGCCGCATGTTCGCCGATGTGGATGCCGATATCTACATCATGGCCGATGGTGACGCGACCTATGAGGCTGCTGCCGCACCGGCGATGGTCGCAGCGATGCTGGAGGATAATCTCGACATGGTGGTGGGCTGTCGTCGCGACCAGGTGGAGGAAGCCTATCGCCGCGGCCACCGCTTCGGCAACTGGGCGCTCACCAGCCTGTTGAAGCAACTTTTCGGGCGCAGCTTCACCGATATCCTGTCGGGCTATCGCGTCTTCTCGCGTCGGTTCGTCAAGAGCTTCCCGGTGCTGTCCGCCGGCTTCGAGATCGAAACCGAGATCAGCGTTCATGCCCTCGAACTGGCGATGCCGGTGTCCGAAGTGATGACTGCCTATGGCGCGCGGCCCGAAGGGTCGGTCAGCAAGCTGTCCACCTATCGCGACGGCTGGCGCATCCTGCGCACGATCATCACCCTCTATCGCATCGAGCGGCCGATCCTGTTCTTCGGCATCATCGCGGCGTTCCTCGCGGCGCTGGGCCTTGGCCTCGCGGCGCCGTTGATCGTTACCTATGCCCATACCGGGCTGGTCCCGCGCTTTCCGACCGCGATCCTGGTCACCGGCCTCATGATCCTGGCGACCTTGAGCGGCATGTGCGGCCTCATCCTCGACACGGTGGTGCGTGGCCGCCGCGAAGTGCGGCGGCTCGCCTATCTCGCCTTCCGCGCGCCCAGCGACTACGCCTTGAAGGACTGAACCCGGCGGCGCAGCCGCATCGCCAGGATCAGCAGGGTGACGCCCGTCACCAGCGCGTAGAAGCCGATGCCCCAGCCCAGCATCGCCACCGACACATGCGGGTTGGCAAGGGCCAGGTAGAGGACGAACAGGCCCAGCAGCAGCGAGAGCAGCCCGCTCAGCGCCAGCAGCCATTCTCCCTCTATCTCCTTGCGCAGCCGGATCGCGGCGATGATTTCCAGGCCGCCGGCGATGATCGCCCAGCCGGCAATCATGAATACGGTCAGCAGCGCATAGGTGATCGTCATCGCGATCGGGGTGACGATGAAGATGATGCCGACGGCAATGCCCAGCAGGCCGCGCAGCAGCATCGCGCCCCAATGGCGGCCATGCCCCACCCGGCGAAAGGCGCTGATCGCCGAGAATATGCCGTCGACCAGTGCATAGACCGCGAAGATCAGCGTGAGCGCGAACAGCGCGCTGAACGGGTAGAAGAGCGCGATGAGGCCCAGGATGATCGAGACCACGCCACGCAGCGCCAGCGCCTTCCAACCGAAGGAGAAGGCGGCGATCAGCCCCGGTCCGGCCCGGCCGTCATGGGGCGGAATATCGGATTGCACGTCGGAAACCATCGGCTTGTTCCCCCTGTCGCGATTTGAAACGATTGTGGAGCGAGAGGGGTGACACATGGTTCCCCCTTGAACCAGTCGGGTTTTGTGCCGATGTAGGGGGCCGGGCAAAAGCACCTGACTGAAAGAGCACAATGACCAACATCATGCATGATCCCATGGCCGCGCTGGTTCCCATCGTCATCGAGCAATCGAACCGTGGCGAGCGCAGCTTCGATATTTACTCGCGTCTTCTGCGCGAGCGGATCATCTTCGTGACCGGCCAGGTCGAGGACCATATGGCCTCGCTGATCGTCGCCCAGCTTCTGTTCCTCGAATCGGAAAATCCGAAGAAGGACATCTGGATGTACATCAACTCGCCGGGCGGCGTCGTCACGGCGGGCATGGCGATCCACGACACGATGAAATATATCCGTCCCCAGGTCGGCACCGTCTGCATCGGCCAGGCCGCCTCGATGGGCAGTTTCCTGCTGGCCGCCGGCGAGCCGGGCAAGCGCATCGCGCTCAGCAATGCCCGCATCATGGTGCATCAGCCGTCAGGCGGCGCGCAGGGCATGGCGTCGGATATCGAGATCCAGGCCAAGGAAATCCTTCGGATTCGCCGCCGCCTGAACGATCTCTATGTGAAATATACCGGCCAGACGCTGGAAGCGGTGGAGCGGGCAATGGACCGCGACACCTTCCTGGAGGCTGACGAAGCCAAGGCGTTCGGTCTGGTCGACGAAGTGTTCGATCGCCGCCCGGCCGCTGCGGAATCCGCGGACGCCTAAAGGCGATCTTTACCGGGGCGCGGTACATCACCTCTTGTGAAACCGCCGTGCCCCGGTCTAGGATGGCCTTTGGACCAGAATATCCCCGGCCAGATCCGGCATGGTGCCGACGGCGGGGAGGAAAGATTGGCGAATGACTAAGCTTACGGGCTCCGATTCTAAAAGCACGCTTTACTGCTCCTTCTGCGGCAAGTCGCAGCATGAGGTGCGCAAGCTGATCGCGGGGCCGACCGTCTTCATCTGCGATGAATGCGTGGAACTGTGCAACGACATCATCCGCGAGGAGACCAAGGGCGGTCTCGTCGGCAAGAAGGATGGCGGCGTGCCGACCCCGCAGGAAATCTGCGATGTGCTTGACGATTATGTGATCGGCCAGAAGCGCGCCAAGCGTGTCCTGTCGGTCGCGGTCCACAATCATTACAAGCGCCTCAACCATGGTTCCAAGCCAGGCGAGGTGGAACTGGCCAAGTCGAACATCCTGCTCGTCGGCCCGACCGGCTGCGGCAAGACGCTGCTGGCGCAGACGCTTGCCAAGACCTTCGATGTGCCCTTCACCATGGCCGATGCCACCACGCTGACCGAAGCCGGCTATGTCGGCGAGGACGTGGAGAACATCATCCTCAAGCTGCTCCAGGCGTCCGACTATAATGTCGAGAAGGCGCAGCGCGGCATCGTCTATATCGACGAGATCGACAAGATCAGCCGCAAGGCCGAAAACCCGTCGATCACGCGCGACGTGTCGGGCGAGGGCGTGCAGCAGGCGCTGCTCAAGCTGATGGAAGGCACGACCGCCTCGGTTCCGCCGCAGGGTGGGCGCAAGCATCCGCAGCAGGAATTCCTGCAGGTCGACACGACCAACATCCTGTTCATCTGCGGCGGCGCGTTCGCGGGCCTGGAAAAGATCATCGGCGACCGTCTGGAAGCCAAGTCGATCGGCTTCGGCGCTCATGTCGCGGCCCCAGAGGAGCGCAAGACCGGCGAACTGCTGCGTCAAAGCGAACCGGAAGATCTGCTCAAGTTCGGTCTGATCCCCGAATTCGTCGGCCGTCTGCCGGTGATCGCGACGCTGGAAGATCTGGACGTGACCGCACTGGTCAAGATCCTGGTCGAGCCCAAGAACGCGCTGGTCAAGCAATATGGCAAGCTGTTCGACATGGAGAATGTCGAGTTGAGCTTCACCGACGATGCTCTGACTGCGATCGCGAAGAAGGCGATCGAGCGCAAGACCGGTGCCCGCGGCCTGCGTTCGATCCTGGAAGCGATCCTGCTCGACACCATGTTCGACCTGCCCTCGATGGAGGGCGTCGGCGAAGTGGTGGTCGACAAGGATGTCGTCGCCGGGACCAAGGAACCGATTCGCGTGTTCAGCGAGAAGGACAAGCGCGCGGAAGACGCCGCCTAGTTCATTCGCCGTTCAGGCTGGAACAAAAGGGGCCGGTGGACCATCCACCGGCCCCTTTTTCGTGCAAGTCTTTCGCACTGCACAAAATTTCCTGCGCCGTTGCATAATTGCACCAGTGTTGGCGTGGTGTAAAATTTCGACATATTATGCAATGAAATCAATATGATAGTTTGAGGTTTCGGCCTGTTTTTCAGTGCCTTGTCCAGATGTCCGTCCAATTGTGACAGTCTCGCACCTGCATTGTAACATAATTGCAATCATAGCATCACAGGGGCGTCGCCAGTGGCCGCCAGATGCGGCGCCGGCTCGAAGAGCAAAATGGTTATGGCGCCGTGGGGCGCACTCTTGAAAAAGGGACAAGGGTCAATGAAGCAGTTTCTCAAGTGCAGCGCCGCGATTCTCGCCGTCGCTGCCCCGGCTGTCGCTCTCGCGCAGTCGACCGGTTCGGACGATTTCGATTCGATCATCGTGACGGGCGCCGTCGTCAACCAGGGCGTTGGCGGCGTGAAGATCCCGGATTCGCCCAAGGCGAAGGTCGTTCTGGGCCAGGAAATCATCCAGGCACAGCGTCCGGGCCAGTCGGTCAACGAAATCATCAACCTGGTGCCGGGCGTCAGCTTCACCAACAACGATCCCTGGGGTTCGTCGGGCGGCAGCTTCACCATCCGCGGCTTCAGCTCGGACCGTATCTCGCAGACCTTTGACGGTATCCCGCTCAATGACTCGGGCAACTATGCGATCTACACCAACCAGCAGGTTGACGCCGAACTGATCGAGAACGTCAACGTCAACCTCGGTTCGACCGACGTCGACAGCCCGACCGCCGCTGCGGTTGGCGGCACCGTCAACATCAAGACCCTTGAGCCGAGCGACGATTATGGCGTTCTGGCCAGCGTCAGCTACGGCAACATCGCCGCCGACGGTGCGGGCGATCGTCCCTATTTCCGCATGTTCGGCGTGGTGAACACCGGTGACCTCACCGGTCACGGCACCAAGGCCTGGATCTCGGCCTCGCGCATTCGCAACGACGCGGCCTTCGCCAATTATGGCAAGGTGTCGAAGCAGCAGTATAACGCCAAGATCTGGCAGGATATCGGCAGCAACGGCGACTTCATCTCGGTCGCTGCCCATTATAACCAGAACCGCAACAACTTCGGTGGTTCGCCCTTCCGCGCCAGTGCCTTCACCGGCGACAAGAGCGATCGTTTCTACGACATCGCTGGCGGCTACCCCTGTAAGGTCAGCCAGACCAGCACCCCCAACGCTTGCGGCACCGATTTCGAGCGTCGTTTCAACCCTTCGAATACCGGCAACGTCCGTGCGAACTCGAAGTTCACCCTGGCTGAGCGTCTGACCCTGTCGGTCGACGGCGCCTATCAGTGGGTGAAGGCCAATGGCGGCGGCACCACCAGCGCCAACGAAACCTTCTTCACGGACTCGACCGGTTTCCGTGGCACCGGCAACTATGGCGGCAGCTTCTACTTCGGTCGCGACCTGAACGGTGACGGCGTGCTGGGTCGCGTGACCCTGCTCCAGCCGAGCCAGACCAACACCCGTCGCTGGGTCGGCATTGCCAACCTCGCTTACGAGATCAGCGATGGCCAGCGTATCCGTCTGTCGTACAGCTATGACCGTGCGCGTCACCGCCAGACCGGCTATGCTGGCTTCCTGGATCAGGGCGGCACGCCGTTCGACGTGTTCCCGATCAACGATCCGGTTCTGGATGCTGCCGGCAATGCCCTGCAGAAGCGCGACCGCAAGTCGATCGCCGAACTGAACCAGATCGCCGGTGAATATCGCGGCCAGTTCTTCGAGGACAAGCTGTCGGTGCTGATCGGTGGCCGCCTGCCCTTCTTCAAGCGCGAACTGAACCAGTATTGCTTCACCACCAGCTCGGGTGGTTTCGTGAACTGCGTGCCGGAAGACCAGCAGGCTGCTTACATCGCGACCCATCCTTACAGCTTCAACGAGACGACCGGCCGTGCGACCGGTTCGGCTCTGCCGCAGGCGCGCAAGCTGAAGTATGACAAGTTCCTGCCGAACGTCGGCGCGACCTTCAAGATCACGCCGGAAATCAGCATCGCGGGCAGCTATGCCAAGAACCTGTCGGTGCCCAGCACCGATGCGCTCTACAACGCGTTCATCTTCCCGGTCGATAGCGACTCCGCTTATCGTGCGCCGGAAACCTCGGACAGCTTCGACGCCAGCCTCCGCTACACCTCGTCGAAGGTGCAGGCTGCTGTCACCGGCTGGTACTCGAAGTACAAGAACCGTCTGGTCACTGCCTATGACATCGATGGCAACGGCACCGACACCAACCTGGGTCCGGTGAAGAAATATGGCGTCGACGCCAATATTTCCTACAGCCCGATCAAGGAAATCACCGCCTATCTGTTCGGTTCCTACATCAAGTCGGAAATCCAGAACGACGCCGTGACCGGCAGCTGTGCCGCGACCAGCGACATCGCTCTGGCGGGCCTGTGCTATGTGCAGGATGGCGTTGCCTATCTCCGCACCTCGGGCAAGCGTGAACGCAGCGCACCGAAATATCTGTTCGGTGGCCGTCTGCAGGGCAATCTGGGCGACTTCACCCTGGGCGTCCAGGCGAAGAAGACCAGCTCGCGCTATCTGAACGACATCAACGGTGAAATTCAGAGCGTGACGCTCACCGATGGCACCAGCAAGATGATCTTCCCGGGTGCGAAGTTCGGTGCTTACACCGTCGTCGACCTCGACCTGCGCTACTCGCTGGCCAGCGTCGGCATGGAGAAGGGCGCGATCCAGCTGAACGTCAGCAACCTGTTCGACAAATATTATGTCGGCTCGTTCAGCGGCGGTCTGGATACGCTCGCCAGCTCGTCCTCGGCCTTCGTGAACTTCGGTTCGCCGCGCGCGATCAGCGCCTCGCTGATCATCGGCTTCTAAGCCAGGCGCCGACAGGCAAAAAGGAAGGGAGGTGCGGAGCGATCCGCGCCTCCCTTTTTCATGTCCTATTCGCCGCCGCTCGATTATGATCGGGGACCGGGCAGTGTGCGCTTTCCGATAGGATCAGGGCAGCGCAATAAAATGTCGAAATGTGCGGGAAATATGGGAAGTTAAGCGCCCGATTTCCTATTTTTGGGCGCTCAGTCGCGGCCTCAGTTCAGGCAGTCGTCCAGCCCGTCGCGTTGCACCACGGGGATGCGGGCGGAGATGCTGTTGCCATAGCGGCGGGTGAAGCCATGCGGGTCGATCGCTTCGCGCTTCTTGGGCAGCGGCAATACCGCCGCCAGCCGCGCCGCCTCGGCCCGGCTCAGCTTGCCGGCGCCATGGCCGAAATAGCGGATCGATCCGGCCTGCACGCCATAGGTGCCGATGCCGGTCTCCGCGACGTTCAGATAGACTTCCATGATCCGCCGCTTGCCCCAGATCGCCTCGATCAGCACGGTGAACCAGGCCTCGAACCCCTTGCGGACGAAGCCGCCACCCTGCCACAGGAAGATATTCTTCGCCGTCTGCTGGCTGATCGTGGAGCCGCCGCGAATGCGCCCGCCGCTGGCATTGTGGCGCATCGCCTGGGCAATTGCGACCGCGTCGAAGCCATGATGGCTGCAGAAGCGACTATCCTCCGCCGCGATCGCCGCGCGCGGCATGTCCGGGTCGATCGCGTCCAGGCCCTTCCATTCCTTGGTGATGCCATTGGGATCGAGCAGCATGGTGATCGTCACCGGTGGCGGCACGAAGCGATAAATGACCACGGTGCCGACCGACAGGCCGACAAAGCCGATGGCGACCTTGAGCGGGATACTGATCCAGCGGGAGCGACGTTTCTGGGCGGAGGCAGGCTTGGGCGCGGCTTTGGCTTTTTTCATGGGCCGCAAACTAGCGTCCCCGCGCGCCGTCGTCATCGATTCCTTCAGGCTGTCGCCAGGCTCGGCGTGCGGCCCCGGTTGATCAGCAGCACCAGCGCCGCACCGATCAGGCACAATATACCTGCCGCGATGAAGGCGGGCATATAGCTTTGCCAGGCGGTGCGCGACAGGCCACCGGCCAGCGCCGCGCTCGCCGCGCCCAATTGATGCCCGGCAAAGATCCAGCCGAACACGATATTCGCCTTTTCCGGACCGAAGCGCTGCGCCGTCAGCTTCACTGTTGGCGGCACCGTCGCCACCCAGTCGAGGCCATAGAAGATGGCGAACAGCGACAGGCTGTAGATCGAGAAGTCGCTGAACGGCAGATAGAGCAGCGACAGGCCGCGCAGCCCATAATAGAAGAAGAGTAGCCAGCGATTGTCATAGCGATCGCTGAGCCAGCCCGATGCCAACGTGCCAGCAAAGTCGAACAGCCCCATCATCGCCAGCATCGACGCCGCGCCCACCGCCGCCAGCCCATAATCGCCGCACAGGGAGATGAAATGGGTCTGGACCAGGCCATTGGTGCTGGCACCGCAAATGTAGAAGGAAAAGAAGAGAATCCAGAAGGTCGGCACCTTTGCCACGTCGCGCAGCACGATCAGCGGCGTCGCCAGCAGCGCGCCCAGGCTGGCCGGCTGGGTGGGGACGGGCTGGATCGCCTGTTCGCCATAGGGGGCAAGGTTCAGGTCCGATGGCCGGTCGCGCATCAGCAGCATGACCGCGACGGCCGCGACCAGGATCGCGCCACACACTAGCAGCATCGCCACGCGCCAGCCATAGCTGTCGGTCATGCTGGCCAGCAGCGGCAGGAAGGCGAGCTGGCCGGTCGCGGTGCTGGCCGACAGCAGCCCCATCACCAGTCCCCGCCGCTCGCTGAACCAGCGGGTGGCGACGGTCGCGCCCAGCACCATGGCGGTGAGGCCGGTGCCGACGCCGATTACCACGCCCCAGAGAAGGACGAGCTGCCACAATTGCGTCATGCCGAGCGACAGCAGCAGGCCACCAATCACGATTGACAGCGAAATCAACATCATCCGCCGCACGCCGAAGCGGTTCATGAAGGCGGCGGCAAACGGCCCTATGCCGCCGAACAGCAGGAAACGGATAGCCAGCGCACCGGAAATATCGGCCGCGCTCCAGCCAAATTCCTTCTGCAGTGGCACGATGAACACGCCCGGCGCGCCGACCGCGCCGGCCACCACCAGCATGGTGAGGAAGGTCGTGCCCGCGACTGCCCAGCCATAATGGACATTGCGCGCGGCCAGGCGGCGGGCGAACATGGTGGACAGCATCGACTTCCCCTCGGATTGGCGCTTCGACCGGAAAACGGACTGGCGTTAAATGATGGGTATCATATATAAGGTCAAGAGGCCAATTGGAGTGTCGGAATCATGAAAGTCAGCCGCGAACAGGCCGAGCGTAATCGCGAGAAGGTGGTGGATGCGGCGTCGCGCCTGTTTCGTGCCCGTGGCGTCGAGGGCGTCGGCATTGGCGAGGTGATGCGCGAATGCGGCCTTACCCATGGCGGCTTCTACAATCAGTTCGAATCGAAAGAGGCGCTGGCGGCCGAAGCCTGCGCCACGTCGCTTGCGAGGGGCGCGGCCAAGTGGCGTCGTCTGTCGGCCGAGGATGGGCCGGATGCGATCACCGCCGATTATCTGAGCGCCCGTAATCGCGACTTGCCCGAAACCGGCTGCGCCCTGATCGCGCTTGGCCCGGACGCTGCGCGCAAGGGTGGACCGCTCGCCACCGCCTTTCGCGAAGGGTTTGAGGATCTGACCGCCACGTTGCAAAATGCCGGTATCGCCGATCGCGACGCGGCGCTGGCACGCATGGCGCAATTGGTCGGCACGATGGTGCTGGCTCGCGCGGTCGACGATCCTGCGCTGTCTGAGGAATTGCTGGCGGCCAATCGCCGTGCCCTAGGTGTCGAGGCATGAGCGGCAGCGCCCGGTGGAGACCGATGGGGCAGGGGGATGTGGACGCTGCGGCGGCCATTTCCGATCGAGTCCACGGCGCCTATACGGAGAAGCCTGCCATCTATGCCGAACGGCTGCACCTCTATCCGGCGGGTTGCTTCCTACTGGAGCGGGACGGGCAGGCGCTCGGCTATCTCGTAACCCATCCCTGGGCAGGCGACCGGCCGCCGGCGCTCGACCAGTTGATCGGCGCGCTGCCGGGCGCGCCTGACCGCTATTATCTTCACGACCTGGCGCTACTGCCCGAAGCGCGCGGCACCGGCGCTGCTGCGGCGGCCGTGGATCTGACCGTCGCGCAGGCCCGCGCCGCCGGCTTCGATCGCATCACCCTGACCGCCGTCAACGGTGCGGATGCCTTCTGGCGCCGACAGGGTTTCGTCGACGCGCCGGTTGCCGCCGGTAGCTATGGCGCGGACAGCGTCTCGATGGTGCGGATGCTCTAAGACGAAAAAAAGCCCCGGATCGCTCCGGGGCTTCTTCTTTTTTCCTGTGTGGCCGGATCAGGCGGCGGCGAAACGCGCCATCTTTTCCAGCTTGCCGCCGGCGATGCGCATCATCGCCTTCTGCAGCTTCTCGAAGGCACGAACCTCGATCTGGCGGACGCGCTCGCGCGATACGCCATAGACTTGGCTCAGTTCTTCAAGCGTCTTGGGCTCCTCGGCCAGGCGACGCTCGGCCAAAATGTGCTTCTCGCGGTCGTTGAGGTCGGTCATCGCCTCGACCAGCATCTCGTGACGCTGGGTGCGTTCCTGCTCCTCGGCGACGCGTTCGTCCTGCAGCGGATCGGTGTCTTGCAGCCAATCCTGCCACTGGCCGTCGCCATCCTCGCGCATCGGCACGTTGAGCGAGGTATCGCCGCCCATCGCCATGCGACGGTTCATCGACACCACATCATCTTCCGACACGCCTAGATCGGTCGCGATCTTGGTCACGTCCTCGGGGCGCAGATCGCCATCCTCGAACGCCTCGATATTGTTCTTCATCCGGCGCAGGTTGAAGAACAGCTTCTTCTGCGACGCGGTGGTGCCCATCTTGACCAGGCTCCAGCTGCGCAGGATGAATTCCTGGATCGACGCGCGGATCCACCACATGGCGTAGGTCGCCAGGCGGAAGCCACGTTCGGCCTCGAACTTCTTCACGCCCTGCATCAGGCCGATATTGCCTTCGCTGATCAGTTCGCTGACCGGCAGGCCATAGCCGCGATAGCCCATGGCGATCTTCGCCACGAGGCGCAGGTGAGAGGTGACGAGCTGGGCCGCCGCCTCGGGATCCTGATGTTCCTCGTAGCGCTTCGCGAGCATATATTCCTGCTCGGGGGTCAGCAGCGGAAACTTGCGAATTTCCGACAGATAGCGGTTGAGGCTGGCTTCACCGCCCAGCGCCGGAACCGCGGGGACATTGCTCCGATTGGCCATGTCACAATTCCTTCCCTTTACATGCGCGCCAGGCGAACCCGAAAGTGGCATCCGCTGGCCGCGCAAACTTGTCAGAACCTATACGTGAAGCTCGCTTAACAGTTCCTGCATATCTGCAGGCAGGGGACTGTCGAAAGCCAGGGGTTCCTCCGTCACAGGATGTATGAACCCCAGCCGTTTCGCGTGCAATGCCTGCCTTTTGAAACCCAGCGTTTCCAGTATTGATTTGAAACCTTTTCTGTCTCTACCGTAAACCGGGTCACCGATCAAGGGGTGACCCAGATGCGCCATATGCACACGAACCTGATGGGTGCGGCCGGTTTCGAGCCGGCATTCCACCATCGCCGCGCCGCGCAGGCGCTCCATCACGCGGTAATGGGTGACGGCATGCTTGCCGCGCCCTTCCCGATGAACCGCCATCTTCTTTCGATCAGCGTCGGATCGCCCGATCCAGGCATCGACCGTGCCGGACCCCGGCGTTGGAATGCCATAGACGATCGCGGCATAGAGCCGGTCGATACTGTGATCCTTGAACTGCCGGGCGAGGCCCTCATGGGCTTTGTCCGACTTGGCAACGACCAACAGACCGGAAGTATCCTTGTCGATGCGATGAACGATGCCGGGACGCGCCACGCCGCCAATACCGGATAACTGGCCATCGCAATGATGCAGCAGCGCATTGACCAGCGTGCCGTCCAGATTGCCGGCCGCCGGGTGGACCACCAGGCCCGCAGGCTTGTCGACCACGATCAGGTCGGCATCCTCATGCACGATGTCGAGCGGAATATCCTGTGCCACGGCGTCGAGCGCGACCGGGGCGGGCAGGGTGATGCTGTAATCCTGCCCCACCGTTACCTTCATCGACGGGTTGAGCGATCGACCGCCAGAGACGATCTGTCCCTCGACGATCAACGCCTTGATCCGCTCGCGCGACAGGTCGGGCAGCAGTTCGGCCAGCGCGCGATCGAGGCGCAAACCCGCCTGGGCTTCGCCTATCGTCGTTTCAATGATGGAAACCCCCGGAACCATTGCCTAGGGATGTAGGAATGAAGGCCGAAATTTCAAGGGTGCTGCTGGAACAAATCATGGCCCTGGCCGCGGCCGAGCCGGGGGAGGTCTGCGGCCTGTTGCTGGGGCAGGGCGCGCGCATCGACGCGATCCTGCCAGCGGCCAATGTCGCGCCTGACCCGGCTCGTCATTTCGAACTGGCGCCGGCGACCTTGCTGGCCGCGCATCGGGCCGCGCGCCGGGGCGGGCCGGCGGTGCTTGGTCATTATCATTCCCACCCATCGGGCGTGCCGATTCCGTCGGAAACGGACCGGGCCTGTGCTGTGCCGGACGGCGCCTTGTGGCTGATAGTCGGCGGGGGAGCGGTGCGGGCGTGGCTGGCCGCGCCAGACGGGGAGGGGGGCGTGGCCTTCGTGGAGGCGTTGCTCGATATAAGGTGATGCAAAGGGGGTGAGCCGGGCTTGCATCATCGGCTGGGGAAGCCTAGCCGGGAAGGTGTCTTTTCCCGTAAATCCGGCGGCCTCCATCTCCATGACCCATCCGATCGACAGCATCGAATTTGCCAGCCTTCTCTGCTCGCGCCTCTGCCATGACCTGTTGAGCCCCGTCGGGGCGCTCAACAATGGTCTGGAACTGATGGCCGACGAAACCGATCCGGACATGCGCCAGCGTTGCCTGGACCTGCTGGCCGACAGCGCGCGCACCTCGGCCAACAAGCTGAAATTTTTCCGCCTGGCCTTCGGTTCGGCGGGCGGTTTTGGCGATGCGGTGCCGCCGCATGAGGCGAAAGTCGCGATCGAGGGCATGTTCGCCTCGGGCCGGGTGAAGCTCGGCTGGATGGTCGAGGAGCAGATGCTGGCCAAGCTCGCGGTCAAGGTGCTGCTTAATCTCGCGCTGATCGCCGGCGATGCGCTGGTGCGCGGTGGGCAGCTCGACATTGGTGCGGAGAAGCGGCCGGGCGTGACGGAGATCGTGGTGCGGGGCGAGGGCCCCAAGGTCATTCTCGATCCCGAACTGCGCGCAGCGCTGGCGGGAACCTTGCCGGCCGGTGGCCTGGCGTCGCGCACGGCGGCCGCCTGGATGGTGCGGGCGCTGGTGATGGAGGCTGGCGGCGAGATCGTGCTGTCGCCGCCGGGCGATTCGGTGCTGCTGTTCGGCGCCGCCATTCCCGATCGCGCGGAATAATTCAGGTCGGAAAATTCAGGGCAGCAGGGCGCGCAGGGCTGCGTCGTCCTGCCCCTCCAGTTCCAGCACCGCGGTATAGGGATCGCCCGTCAGGCCCAGCAGCGCGGCAAAGGCGGGCTCGGTCTTCAGGCCGCGATGCCGCAAAGCCATGATCGCCTGCGCCAAAGCAGAGCCGCCCAGATCGAGCAGGCGTCGCTCGACACAGAAATGGCGCCAGCCATGTTGCTGCGCGATCGGCAAGGCCTGGCCGAAAATCTCGAATGGCCAGTCCCACGCGCGGAAGCGGACGATCATGGCATCAAGGTCGGGGCGCGCATGAACCACAAAATCGGGGCGATCGCCGAAATGCTCGGTCATCAAGGCGGCAAAGGCATCGAAATCCCGCACCTCGCAGACGATATCGATGTCGCTGTCCGGCAGGTCGAGGCTAAGCGGCGGCGTGCCCGCAACATGCGGATCATGGGGCGCCAATAACGTTAGGACGCCGGTTCGTTTCAGCGCGACGTCATGCGCGACGCGGCTCATGTTTCGCGCATTTCCGCCGCGATTGCCGCAATCAGGTCTGCCGCCGGCAGAACACGGGCGAGGGGCGCACCCTGGCCCGCCCATTGTGCGCCATAGCCGCCTTCGCCTTGGATCTTGGCGGCCGCGTTGAGCGCCTTCCCGGCGGCATAGGCGCGCGGATAGTCGGGGACGTCGCTACCATTTTCAGTGCCCCATCGGGTGAAATGATTGGCAAGGCAGCGGGCCGGGCGGCCGGAAATGGCGCGGGTCATGACCGTGTGCTGGGCGGCCGGGCTGGCAAGGGCTGCGCGATAGGCGGCGTCAGCACTGCTTTCCGGGCAGGCGATGAACGCCGTGCCCAGTTGTGCCGCCACCGCGCCGAGGTCGAGCGCTGCGCGCACGCTCCGTCCGTCCATGATGCCGCCGGCGGCGATCACCGGCAAGCCGGCCTTCGCCACCAGCAGGCGGGTCAGCGCGAAGGTGCCGAGCATTGCATCGGGCGCATCGGGATCGAACATGCCGCGATGGCCGCCGGCTTCGAATCCCTGGGCCACCAGCGCGTCGATCCCGGCGGCGTGCGCGGCGCCTGCCTCGTCCAAATTGGTGACGGATGCCAGCAACAGGCAACCCGCCTGCTTGAGCGCCGCGATCTGCTCAGCGCCGGGCAGCCCGAAATGGAAGCTGACCACGCGTGGGCGCGCTTCGACCAGCAGGTCGAGCATCGCTGGGTCGTCAACAAAGCTGCGATAGATGGTGTCCAGGCTGGCGGGTGGCGCCGCATCCTGCCCGGCAAAGAGCGGCGTCAGCGCCGCCAGCCACGCCTGCTCCTCGGCCGGGCGAACGCTGGGCGGCGCATGGACGAACAGATTGACGTTGAACGGCCGGTCAGTGCGCGCGCGTGTTGCCGCAATCATGGCGCGCGCACCCGCTGCGTCGGTTGCCCCCACGGCGATCGATCCCAGCGCCCCGGCATTGCTGACGGCGGCGGCCATCGCCGGCGTCGATACGCCAGCCATCGGCGCCTGGATCAGGGGAAGGGAAAGGTCTAGCGCGTCGATCGGGTTCATGCCGTTCATGTGGGCGGTGGCGATCGATCCTGCAACAGCCGGATCAGACGTCGTCGGTACCCACCGGGCCGCCTTCGCCTTCCATGCGGTTGATTGCGCGCACGTCGCGTGCGGTGAATTTCAGGCGAACGCCAGCGCCCTGTTCGCCATTCTCCGGCAGGAAGACGGCGCCCCCCTGTTCCAGTGCCAGGCGCAGTCGTGCCTTGGCATCGTCACCCGGATCGGCGCGCCCGGCTTCGAAATCGGCCAGCATCGGCGTATCGATCCCCGCAAGGCGCGCGACATGATCACGCGGCCATTCCACCAGGGCGCGGGCGGCGCGGGCAAGCTTTCCGCTGATCTGCAAGGCGAGTCTCCCTTCGTCGATGCGTGGTGCCGGAATAGAACAGCACGCCTGCCGCACCGCAACGGAAAAGGCCCGGCCGCTTGCGCGACCGGGCCCGTCCTCCAGCAACCTGTGAAAGGATCAGGCGCTGTAATACATGTCGAATTCGACCGGCGAGGGCGCCATTTCCCAGCGATACACTTCGGGCCACTTCAGTTCGATATAGGCATCGATCTGGTCCTTGGTGAACACGTCGCCCTTGAGCAGGAACTCATAGTCGGCTTCGAGGCTGTTCAGCGCTTCACGCAGCGAACCGCAGACGGTCGGCACCTGGCTCAGCTCTTCGGGCGGCAGGTCATAGAGATTCTTGTCCATCGCGGCGCCCGGATGGATCTTGTTCTCGATGCCGTCGAGGCCGGCCATCAGCAGCGCGGCGTAGCAGAGATAGGGGTTGGCCATCGCGTCGGGGAAGCGGAATTCCACGCGCTTCGCCTTGGCACCGGCGCCGTAGGGAATACGGCAGGAGGCCGAACGGTTGCGGGCCGAATAGGCCAGCAGAACCGGGGCTTCGAAGCCCGGCACCAGGCGCTTGTAGCTGTTGGTGGTCGGGTTGGTGAAGGCGTTGAGGGCCTTGGCGTGCTTGATGACGCCGCCGATGAAGTAGAGGCAGGTGTCGGACAGGCCGGCATAGCCTTCGCCCGCGAACAGCGGCTTGCCGCCTTCCCAGATCGACATGTGGGTGTGCATGCCCGAACCATTGTCCTGCGCGATCGGCTTCGGCATGAAGGTCGCGGTCTTGCCATAGGCTTGGGCGACCATCTGCACGACATACTTATAGATCTGCATGCGGTCGGCGGTCTGGACCAGCGTACCGAAGGTCAGGCCCAGTTCGTGCTGCGCAGCGGCGACTTCATGGTGATGCTTGTCGCAGGGCAGGCCCATTTCGAGCATGGTCGACACCATTTCGGCGCGGATGTCGGTGCAGGGATCGACCGGCGCGACGGGGAAATAGCCGCCCTTGGCGCGCGGACGGTGGCCCAGGTTGCCGCCTTCATATTCCTTGCCGGTGTTGGTCGGCAGTTCGATGTCGTCGATCTTGTAGTAGCTCTGCGAGTAATCATTCTCGAAGCGCACATCGTCGAACATGAAGAATTCGGCTTCCGGGCCGACATAGATGGTGTCGCCGAAGCCGGCCGACTTGACGAACGCCTCGGCGCGCTTGGCGCACGAACGCGGGTCACGGGCATAGAGTTCGCCGGTGTCGGGCTCGACGATGTCGCAGAAGATGATCAGCATCGGGGTCGCGCTGAACGGATCGACATAGACGGCGTCCAGGTCGGGCTTCAGGATCATGTCCGACTCGTTGATCGCCTTCCAGCCTTCGATCGACGAACCGTCGAACATCAGGCCCTGGGTCAGCTCATCTTCGCCGAGAACCGAAGACACCATGGTCAGGTGCTGCCACTTGCCCTTGGGATCGGTGAAACGGACATCGACCCACTCGATTTCCTTTTCCTCGATCATCTTCAGGATGTCTTTTGGCGTGTTGGCCATGTGCAGTTGCCCTTCTCTATGGATACCCCCCCGAAGGGGTCGTTGAAGCCTGTGTCCGCCGGACCCCTGTCCGCCGGCTAGAACCTGTCGAAAATCAGATGGCGTCGCTGTCGCGTTCGCCGGTGCGGATGCGCACCGCGCCCTCGATGGCGGAAATGAAGATCTTGCCGTCGCCGATCCGGCCGGTCTGGGCGGCGCTGCAGATCGCTTCGACGACCCGGTCGGCCAGAGCGTCGTCGACGACGACCTCCAGCTTCACCTTGGGCAGGAAGTCGACGACATATTCGGCGCCGCGATACAGTTCGGTATGGCCCTTCTGGCGGCCGAAGCCCTTCGCCTCGGTGACGGTAATGCCGGACACGCCCACTTCGTGCAGCGCTTCCTTCACCTCGTCCAGCTTGAACGGCTTGATGATCGCCTCGATCTTTTTCATCACTTAATCCCAACCCATGACGCACGACCGGATGCGGGCGCGACCCGCATCCAAACCTTCAAGTGACGATCATCATGCCCCCCGAGGCAAGCGCCGTCTCCCTTAACAATCAATTACCGTGCCAAATGGCGAATCGCTAGGCCTGCTTTCGGCGATGCAGCAATCTTTGTCCATATTGCCCGGATTCCGGGCAATATCATGTCATTCTGCCTGTTTTTTGGGCAGTGGTTGGACGGCCCGTCATGCAAAAGGCCCGCCCCGTCGACGCCGGTCAGGAATGATCCCGATAGCATGAACGGAGCGGGCCTTTGGGACCGCCATGGGCAGGCAGAAATCAGCGCGCGTAGGGCGGGCAGTCGAGACCCGTCGGGCTCTTGGTGAAGATTTCGCAGCCGGTTTCGGTGATGCCGATGCTGTGCTCAAACTGAGCCGACAGGGTGCGGTCGCGCGTCACCGCCGTCCAGCCATCGTCGAGCATCTTCACGCCGGGCTTGCCGATATTGATCATCGGCTCGATCGTGAAGAACATGCCGGGCTTCAGCTCCGGGCCGGTGCCGGGACGGCCGACATGGACCACTTCGGGGCTGTCATGGAAGACGCGGCCCAGGCCATGGCCACAGAAATCGCGGACCACGCCGTAACGATGCTTTTCGGCATGACGCTGGATGGCATGGCCGATGTCGCCCAGATGATTGCCGGGCTTGGCCTGCTCGATGCCCAGCATCAGACATTCATAGGTGATCTCGACCAGCCGCTTCGCCTTAATCGGCGCATCGCCGGCAATGAACATGCGGCTGGTGTCGCCGTGCCAGCCATCGACCAGCGGGGTGACGTCGATATTCAGGATATCGCCGTCCTTGAGCTTATAGTCGCCCGGAATGCCATGGCAGATGACATTGTTGAGCGAGATGCAGCAGCTATGGGTGTAGCCGCGATAGCCCAAAGTCGCCGGCACGCCGCCGCCGTCCAGCGTCATGCGGCGAACGATGTCGTCCAGTTCGCCGGTGGTTACGCCCGGCACCACATGGGGCACCAGCGCGTCGAGGATCTCGGCGGCCAGCCGGCCGGCCTTGCGCATGCCTTCAAAACCGGCCGCGTCGTAGAGCTTGATCGCGGTCGAGCGGGAAACCGGCGCGTCGGCCGTCATCGTCATATATTCGGTCATGTGGTTGATATAGACCCTGCGATCCGGCATTGCGAGTGTCTTCGCTCAGCCCCGCGGTCGCTATCAGGAAAAGAGAAACGGACATGGTGATGGAAGGCGGATGCGCCTGTGGTGAGGTGCGCTATCGGGTCGATGCCGATCCCATCTTCGTCAACAACTGCCATTGCAGCCTGTGCCAGCGGCAGAGCGGCGCGGCGTCTGCGGTCAATGCCTTTGTCGAGGTCGATCATCTTCACCTCCTGTCGGGACAATTGAGCGAACATGTCGTCCCCACCGGCAGCGGCAAGACCCAGGTGATCGTGCGCTGCGCCAACTGCGGCACTGCGGTCTGGAGCTTCTATCCTCGTCTCGGCCGGGCCGGCGCGGCGATCCGCGTCGGCACGCTGGACGATCGTTCGGCGATCCGGCCCGATGCGGCGATCTTCGTGGCCGACCGGTCGGACTGGACCGCCTTGCCCGCCGACGTGCCGGTCTTCGAGGCCAGCTACAAGCCGGCGGACATATTGCCACCCGATCGGCTGGCCCGGTTGATGGCGCTTGCCGCCCGTGCGGAGCCGCTGGCATGAGTGACCGTATCTGGACCGCCGCTGTGATCGTGATCGGCGATGAAATCCTGTCCGGCCGCATCCAGGACAAGAACGTCGCGCAGATCGCCACCTGGCTTAATGTCCAGGGCATTCGCCTGCGCGAGGTACGGGTGGTGCCCGATGTGCAGGACGCGATCGTCGAGGCGGTGAACACGCTGCGTGCCCGCAACGACTATCTCTTCACCACCGGCGGTATTGGGCCGACCCATGACGACATCACGGTCGATGCGATCGCGGCGGCGCTGGGCGTCGGCGTCGAAATCCATCCCGAAGCGCGGGCGATATTGGAGCGCTATTATGTCACGCGCGGGGGCCTGACCGACGCGCGGCTGCGTATGGCGCGGGTGCCGGCGGGCGCCGACCTCATCGAAAACCGGATGTCGGGCGCGCCGGGCATTCGCCACGGCAATATCTTCATCATGGCCGGCGTGCCGCACATCACCGCCGGCATGCTCGACAGCCTTACCGGCACGCTGGAAGGCGGATTGCCTGTCCTGTCGGCGACGATTGGCTGCTGGGTCGCGGAAAGCGAGATCGCCGACCTGCTCGGAACCACCGAGCGCGCCCATGACGGCGTCCAGATCGGCAGCTATCCCTTCTTCCGCGAAGGGCGCACCGGCGCCAATTTCGTCATCCGCTCGACCGACCAGGCGGTGCTGGACGCCTGTGTCGCCGATTTGGGCGCTGCCCTGGCATTAGGGGGCTGGACCCCGGTGCCGGGCGGCATTTGAGCGCAATTCCCGGGGCGAACCGGCCCGGTCCTGTTATGATTCGGCTATGCCGCTCTCCTGATTTCAAGGCTTTATCGGGCAGACTTTGGAAGTTTGCGCGTGTGCGCCATGGGAGATTTTAGTCGGGCCTAGAAAAATATAACGAATATAATGGGTTGGCCATTTCGAGGGGCCGACCGGAAGTTTACATGATGTCGGGCCTGTAGGACAGGCCCGGCCAGTCTTCCTCAATAGCCCATGGCATAGCCCATGCGGCGGGGATCGGCGCCGGCCATGCGGGCACCCGATGGGTCGGCCAATATGCCCTGCACGCTGCCGATCGCATAGGGGCCGACCAGTTCGATCTTGTGCCCCATCGCGGTCAGGCGTTGGATCGTGGCGTCGGGGAAGCGTCGCTCCGCCTGCACGGTGATCGCCGCGCCTGGCCTGTAGAAATTGGGATCGGCGTCGAGCGCGAAGCGCGGCGCTTCGATCGCGGCCTGGATCGGCAGGCCGCGATCGACGATATTGACCAGGAACTGGAACTGGGTCTGGCCGATCGTCTCGCCGCCGGGCGAACCGAAGACCAGTTTCAGCCGGCCCTTGTCGAGGACGATAGTGGGGCCATTGCCGAGCAGGGCGATCTTGCCCGGCGCGACCTTGTTGGGATGGCCGGCATAGGGGGCGGACGAGCCGAGGCGCAGGCCGTTGTTGAACAATATGCCGGTATTGCCCATCACCAGGAAGGTGCCGAAGCCGCCGCCGACGGTGGTCGTGACCGCGATGGCATTGCCGTCGGCATCGACCGCCGACAGGCTGGTGGTGTCGCCGCCGCGCGTATGGTCGTCGCCCTGATACGCGAAATCCTGCCGTGCCCGCTCCAGCGCCGCCCGGTCGAAGGCGGCGGCATTACCGCCCTGCGGATAGAGGCCCGCGCGGGCTGCATCGATCAGTTGGCGCCGCTCGGCGGCGAAGCGCTTGGACAGCAGTCCTTCGACCGGCGTCTGCGCGAATTTGGGATCGGCGGCATATTTGTAGACATCGGCCTTCGCGACCTTGATCGCCTCGATCAGATAATGGGTGAAGAGCGGATCGTCGGCCGGCAGCGCAGCAAGGTCGAACCCCTCGACCAGATTGAGCTGCTCGCACAATTCCAGCCCCGTGCGCGAGGTCAGCGGGCTGCAATAGACGTCGAGCCCGCGATAATTGGTCGTCACCGGATCGTCCCAGCGCGGCTGATAGGCCTTGAGGTCATCGAGCCGCAACCAGCCGCCTGTCTGTGTCGAAAAGCGGGCAAATTCCTGCGCGATCGGGCCGGTATAGAAATAGTCATGCGCCGCCTGCAGCGCGCGATCGCGATCGGCGCCGCCCTTGAGCGCCTGGCTTTCCGCGTCGGCAAGGGCCTGAAAGCTGCGGGCCAGATCGGGATTGCGGAAGATGGATCGCGGGACGGGCGGCTGGCCACCGGGCAGGAAGATCGCCGCGCTGGTCGGGTAGAGCGCCAATGTCTTTTGCGCCCGCGTGATGAACATCGCGATGGAGGCATCGAGCGGGTGGCCGTCGCGGGCATAGCCGATCGCCGGTTCGAGCAGGGTCGAGAGCGGCAATTTGCCGAACCGGCGGGCCAGCGCGATCCAGCCGCCAAAGGCGCCCGGCACGGTCAATGCCTTGGGGCCATGGTCCAGCGCCTTGGGATCGCCATCGGGATCGAGCAGGCGCGGCGCGCCTCCGGTGAAGGCCAGTGACTGGACCTTGCCCGTTTTGCGATCGAGGCAGGTGGCAAAGCCGTTGCCGCCCGCGCTGGATGCCCAGGGTTCGACCACGTTCATGACCGCCATCGCCGCGACCACGGCGTCGGCCGCGGTGCCGCCCTGCATCAGCATGCGGGCGCCGGCCATGGCGGCCAGCGGATGGCCGGCGGTCACGCCGCCATGCGGCATGGGCACTTCGACCCGGTGCGCGGCGACGCTGGCGCTGCCGGTGCGGGGTGCGTCGGGCGCGCGTGCGCCCGATTGGGCGAGGGCACGGGCGGGCAGGGTGGTGAGCGCCATGCCGGCAAGGCCGGCGGCCAGCATTTCGCGGCGATCCAGGAAGGATGGGGGCGTATCGGACATGGCGGGGCGACCTTGCAGAGGAAAGGAAAAGGAGGAATGGGCACGGCAGCATCGCGCCGTGCCCATGTTTTGCAAGCCTTTAGAAGACCTTCTTCAGGCTGGTATACCAGTAGCGCGCCTGCGGCTGGTAGAGGCTCGACAGATAGCCGCCCGATGCCAGCGGCGGATCCTTGTCGAAGATGTTGCGCGCGCCGATCTGAACGGTGGTGCCGTTCAACGGTCCGTCATTCTTGAACGTATATTGGCCGTAGAGATTGACCGTCGTCTGGCCCTTCACCGTCCAGGGATTGGCGGACGCATCGCGCACGCCATTTTCATAGACGCTGTCGATATATTGGGTGAAGGCGCCGAACTTCCACGGGCCGAGCGACCAGTCGAAGGTTGCCGAAAGCCGCCAGCGCGGCTGGCCATCGCGGCCGATCACATCGCCGCCGCCCTGGATCGGCACGCCGGCATTGATCTCGCCAGCGGCCTGCCCTGCGATCACCTGCTGCACGCCCGCCGGGGCATCGACATAATAGCTGATCAGGCGCGAGGCATTCACGTTGAGCGAGAAGGTGCCGACCGAGGTCGTGGGCAGGAAATAGTCCAGATTGAAGTCGATGCCCTGAACGGTGACCGGCAGCAGATTCTGGAAATTGGCGACGACGTAGAGGAGTTCGCCGACCGGTGCGAGCCCGGTGCCGGCGACGCGGGCGATATCATCCGCGGTCGGATCGCGGCGGATGACGTTGGGATTGCTGCTGCCCTGGGTGCGCAGCAGATAGTCGAGGTTGAGCGCATTCTGATAGTCGAGCAGGCCCACGACATTCTTCTGCTGGATCTTCCAGCGGTCGACGGTGAAGGTGACCTTGCCCAGGCCATCGCCCAGTTTCGGCGACAGCACGGCGCCGAAGCTCCAGCTGGTCGATTCTTCCGGCTTCAGGTTCGGGTTGCCGCCGCTGCGACGCAGCACCGACACGTTGCAGACCGCGCTGGAGAAGTTCGTCGCGCGCCCGGAGCGGACATCGGCGTCGCACAGCACATAGTCGAAGCCGCCATTGACGCGATCGAGCGTGGAGGTGTTGATGACCTCCAGGTTCGGCGCACGGAAGCCCTGCGACCAGGAGCCGCGCAGCATCATGCCCTCCAGCAATTCCCACGATCCCGCGATCTTGGGCTTCGCCACAGACCCGACGTCGCTATAATCCTCGTAACGGCCCGCGACCTGGAAATTCAGGCGACGGAACATGGGGATTTCCATTTCCGGGCTGAAGATCGGGATGGCGAGTTCGGCATAGGCGGACTTCACGTTGCGCTTGCCGCGCACGTCCGGGCTGGGGCTGGCGCCGCCAAGGTCGGAGCCATAGAAGACGCCGGTGACCGCGTCGGTATAGGTGGTATCGACCCCGGCAATGCCGCCCTGATAGGTGGAGCGATTGTCATGATAGGTCTCGCGCCGCCATTCGATTCCGGCCGCGACGCCGATGCTGTTGTCGGCCCACAGGCCCAGCAGATTGGCGTTTGACACCTTGAAGTCCCACAGCGCCAACGAGGTGCGGGTCTTGCGGGTTGCCTCGATCATGAAACTGTCGATGGTTGACTGGCTGTTGGGCGTGCAGTCGCCGATCGAGGGCGTGTCGACGCAGCCGCCGTTAAACGGATTATAGGCGTCGGGCGTGGTCTTGTTGATCGCCTGTTGCAGCAGCGTGTTGGAGAAATTCTCCTGCGTGTCCTTGGCCGTGGCCCAGGTGTAGAGGCCGGCCGATTCCCAGTCGAAGTCGCCGATACTGCCGCGCAGGCCGCCCAGGAAACGATATTGGTAATTGGTCACGTCGACCTTGCGCGATCCGACATCGACATAGCTGAGCGAGGTGATCTGGACCGGCAGGCCCTCGGCTGGCACCACCGAAAGGTCGAGGCCGGGCAGGCGGTTGGGCGATCCGACCGGGCCGAGCGGGTTCCAATAGGCATTGGCCGCCACGGTGATCGGGATGTTGGCGAGCGAGCCGGGCGCGCCGATCGTCGAACTGGTCTTGCCGCGATAGAAGCCGACCTCGCCGAAGAAGGAGAGGGCGTCCGACAGTTCATAGTTGATGTAGGAGAAGATATTGATGCGCTTGACCGAGGGCTGGGCGGTCAGGTCGTCGAAGGTCGCCGGCGAATTGAAGCGCAGGTTGGAATCCGCACCCGACATTTCGGTCGCGCCATTGCCGTCATCATAGCAGGTGTCGGGCGTGCCCGACGCGATGCGGCAACCGGCATTGGTGCTGGGCTGAATGTGGAACTGGCCCGAGCTGTTGGTGAAGGCGGTGCCGTTGCTGGTGAGAGTGCGGTTGAGGAAATTCGCGCCACCGCCGGGGCGGACAACGCGGAAGGTGCCCCAGGGCGTGCTGGTGCTGGTGCCGTTCCACGCCGCCACATTGGCGAAGGAGGTGCCGGCGACATAGTCGCGCCGGTCGACGCTGGCGGTATAATCCTGGTCGCTGAGATAGAGTTTCGACTTCTGCGCATAGCCGCCGAAGATCGAGATATTGCCGCGGCCTTCGGCGAAATCGAAGCCGACCAGGCCATTGGCGGCAAATTCGCGCAGATTGGTGCCTTCCGCGCCGCCATATTGGACGTCGAACTTGGCGCCCTTGTAATCGGACTGGAGGACATTGTTGACGACGCCGGCGACCGCATCCGAACCATAGAGGGCGGCTGCGCCGTCGCGCAGCACTTCGACGCGCGCAATATTGCCGACGGGAATGGTGTTGGCGTTATAGCCAAAGGTCGGGACGCCGGAATCGACCACGCCGGTGATCGCCTGCGATGTCGGGTGCAGCACGGTGCGGCGGCCGTTGATCAGCAGCAGCGTATTGCCTTGGCCCAGGCCGCGCAGCGAAACGGTCGATACGTCGCCGCGTGCGGCGTTGGCATTGCCGCCGCCCAGCACCTGTTCGTTGAAGGTGACGCCGCCCAGTTGCGGGATGGAGCGATAGAGATCGGCGCCCGAAACGGCGGCCACGGCCTCGATCTGCTCTTCGCCGACCAGGCTGACCGGCAGCGCGCCGGCGGTATTGGCGCCCTTGATCTGGGAACCGATGACGACAATTTCCGCAGCGGCCGGTTCATCGGCCTGCGGGGCGGCTTCTGTGCTGGATTGGGCCTGGGCCATGCCGGCCGTCAACGCCCAGAGACTGGCACTGGTTAGGGCGGTGGTTAAGGCGAAAAGCGTCTTTCCTCTTTCTTTCGTCATTATTGTTCCCCTGTGATGAAGCCTGAAGCTTCGCGCCGTTGGGCAAAGGTGCCTTTCCGGTTCAGAGATTGGGGAGGTCGGCAAATGTCGGCGCCGCACAACGCGTGCAGCGACCCATGTTTATTGATGACCGTTCAGATAGTGCATTTGCAGGCCCTCCCGAAAAACTGGAGTTCCGGCATCATCCCTTGCGTGGGAAATCGTTGCTGCTGTCGCCCTCACGACGGCAAGGCTTTTTCCGGGCACAACACCCACCATTGTGCGCGTTCATTGCGCTAGAACTGATGGGCGTGAAATTTCCACCATATGTTTCGAAATATTTTTGAAATAAAATCGGATTTACCGGCATATAGCGGAAAAATCGGGTTGGCTCGTTGTTTCGCGTATCGGCCGGCAAACGCCTTCCCTCGGGCGGTGCCGGACAGGCCGAAAACAGGGGATTCCATCAATGAGCGATAACGCAAAGCAGGGGGTGACCCGGCGGGAGTTCGCGGCGTCGGCCATGGCCGGTGCGGCCTTGGTCACGAGCGCCGGGCCGGCCTCCGCCCAGGCGGGTAATGCGCCGGCAACGCCCGGCAAGGCAGCGATCGAGCCAACCAGATTGGTTAGCGCAGGCGAGACTCTGCGGCCGGAAATCGTCGGCCAGTTCGGCATCGTCGCGGCCGGGCGCCATTATGCGGTGGCGGCGGGGACGCGCATCCTGCTGGCCGGCGGCAATGCGACCGATGCGGGCGTGGCGGCGGTCTTTGCCGCAGCCGTGACCGAGATTTCGCATTTCGGCTTTGGCGGCGAAGCGCCGACCATCATCTATGACGGCAAGACGAAGAAAGTGTCGCTGATCAGCGGCCAGGGCGTCGCGCCGGGCCTGGCCACGCCGGACAAGTTCGCCGATGCCGGCGTCATTCCGGGCAATGGTCCCAATGGCGGCACGGTGCCGGCAATGGTCGATGCGATGGCGCTCGCGCTCCAGCTCAACGGCACGATGGGCCTGCATGAAGTGATGCAACCGGCGATCGAATTGGCCGACGGTTTCGTCATGTATAATTTCCTGGCCGAAGTGTTCGTCAGCCAGCAGAAGGCGACGTCCAAATATAAGGACGCCTACGACGCCTATTATCCCGGCGGCCAATTGCCCAGGACCGGGGAGATTTTCCGCCAGCCCAATCTCGCCCGCACGATGCGGATCATTGCCGACGCGGATGCTGCGGCGTTCAAGAAGACCAAGGATCGCAAGGCCGCGATCCAGGCCGGACGCGATGCCTTCTACAAGGGCGACATCGCCCGCCGGATCGGCGCCGCGATGGAGCGGGACGGCGGCCTGATGCGCTATGAGGATCTCGCCAAATATAAGGGCAAGGTCGAGGCGCCGGCGATGACCAGCGTCTTTGGCTATCAGGTCTGCAAGGCGGGGTTCTGGAGCCAGGGGCCGGCCATGCTGATGGCGCTCAACATTGCCGAGGCGGCCGGGATCGCGACGATGGAGCCGGGCTCGGCGCCCTATCTCCACACCGTTGCCGAGGCGATCAAGCTCGCCTTCGACGATCGCAACATGTATTTTGGCGACCCCGATTTCGCGACGGTGCCGATGATGGGGCTGTTGTCGAAGGACTATGCGGCGCAGCGGGCCAGGCAGATCGGCCCGCGCGCTTCACTGGAGCATCGCTTCGGCAATCCCTGGGCATTCGAGGGCAAGGCGCGGACCACGCCGCAATTCACGCCGCATATGTTGAAGGCTCCGCCCAAGCCGACCGCCGACACGACCGCGATCGAAGTGGTGGACAAGGACGGCAACCTCTTTTCCTGCACGCCCAGTTCCGGCTGGATGCTGGGTGGCGCCTATATTGCGGGCGACACCGGCGTGCCGATGAGCAACCGCCTGACCGTGTTCGATCTTGATCCGGAAAGCCCCAATGTCCTGGTGCCGGGCAAGCGGCCGCGCACGACCCTGTCGCCCTCGATGGTGCTCAAGGACGGCCAGCCCTATCTGGCGATCGGGACGCCGGGCGGCGACAATCAGGATCAGCAGATCATGAATGTGCTGCTGCGGGTGCTGGCGTTCGACCAGCCACTCCAGGCCGCGATCGAGGCACCGCGCATCAATTCCAATCATTTCCATGGCTCCTTCGGCATCAAGAAGGATGAGCCGGGCGTGCTGGAAATCGAGGATCGCGTGCCCCAGGCGGTGCGCGACGATCTGACCGCGCGCGGTCACAAGCTGGACGTGCTGGGGCCGTTCGCGGTGTCGACCGGCATCGTCGCGGCCGGCGTGGTGCCGGGCAGCGGCACGCTGCGCGGTGGCGCGGATGTGCGCCGCGAGCGCTATATATTTGGTTGGTAAGGGGATCGATCCGATGAAATCTGCCTTCAAGCTTCTGTCGCTGGCCCTGTTGTCGGCCGGCGCCGTCCAGGCCTATGCCCAGCCCGCCAATCTGCCCCCGCCCGGCGGCGAGACCCCCGTCGCTTTCGATGTGCATGAAGGCACGTCGATGGCGGTGTCGGTATCGCCCGACGGCAAATGGCTGGCGGTCGACCTGCAGGGCAGCCTGTGGATCATCCCGACCAGCGGCGGCAAGGCGAAGCGGATCACCGACTATTTCAACGATGCCCGCCAGCCGGTCTGGTCGCCCGATGGCTCGCGCCTCGCCTATTTTTCCTATCGCGACGGCAATTATGATCTCTGGACGATCAAGCCGGATGGCAGCGAGATGCGCAAGCTGACCGAGGGCGCCTATGACGATCGCGAGCCGGCCTGGTCGCCCGATGGCCGGACAATCGCCTTCTCGTCCGATCGCAGCGGTAATTACGACATCTGGACGCTGGACATCGCCAGCGGCGCGATGAAGCAGGTCAGCAGTAACGAACGCGAAGATCGCATGCCCAGTTGGTCGCCGGACGGCGCGCGCATCGCCTATTCCGGGACGGATGGCGCCAAGACCGCCCTCTATGTCACGGCCCTCGCCGATGGGCAGGAAAGCCTGTTGAAGCAGGTGCAGGGCAAGATCGATGCGCCGTCCTTCGGCCCCGGCGGCGAGCTTGCCTATGTGGTGCAGGACGCCCAGGGCAGCCGCCTGGAAGTTGATGGCAAGGCCGTCGGCGGTGCCGAGAATGTCTTCCCCTTCCGTGTGTCCTGGGGGAAGGGCGGTTACTATTATGTGTCCGACGGCAAGATCCGCAGCCGTAAGGGCACCAGCCTGTCGACCGTCAACTTCGCTGCCACGCTGGAGGTGGTGAAGCCCAGCTACACCCGCGCCAAGCGCGACTGGGATTCGACCGCGCCGCGCAAGGCGCTGGGCATCGTCCATCCGACCCTGTCGCCCGACGGCAGCCGCATCGCCTTTGCTGCGCTCGGCGACCTCTATGTCATGTCGTCCAAGGGCGGGGTGCCGGAGAATTTGACCAAAGATGGCGCGCTCGACACCGATCCGGCCTGGTCGCCCGATGGCCAGAGCCTGGTCTACACCTCCGACAAGGGCGGCGGCCTGCCGCAGCTGTGGATCCGCGACATGAAGACCGGCAAGGATCGCCGGCTGACCGATATCGACACCCAGCCGCTGGGTGCCGCCTGGTCGCATGACGGCACGCGGATCGCCTATATCGATGTCGACGGGCGCTGGGGCGTCGCTGGCCTGTGCGTGGTCGATGTCGCGACCGGCAAGATCACCCGCCTTCAGGGATCGCTGGGCCAGCCCGGCAGCCCCAGTTGGTCGCCCGACGGCAAATATGTCGCCATCCCGCTATCCTACAAATATTCCAACAGCTTCCGTGAGGGCACCAACCAGGTCTACATGGTGCCGACCGATGGCGTGGGCAAAGCCTTCTGGCATCTGCCCGAACCCAATATGTCGATGGACACCCGCGCCGGTGGCGGCCCCGCCTGGTCGCCCGACGGAACGAAGATGGCCGCCATCTATGAGGGACTGCTGAAGATCTGGCCGGTGGCCGCCGACGGCAAGCCGCTGGGGCCGCCGCGCTCCTACACCTCCGACATCTCCTATTTCCCGAGCTGGGCCGGCGACAACAAGACGATCCTGTTCCAGTCGGCCGACAAGCTGAAGTCGCTCGACACCGAAACCGGCGCTATCACCGATATCCCGCTGGACCTGACCTATCGCATCGCCAACCCGAACGGGCGCACGGTCATCCATGTCAGCAACCTGGTGGATTCCGTCCATGACGTGACCCAGCATGACAAGGACATCATCGTCGACGGCCACCGCATCGCCGAAATTCGCGATCATGATCCCGCGCTGCATCAGGCGGAGCATTTCGTCGACGGCACGGGCCTCACCGCCATTCCCGGCCTGATCGAGCATCATTCCCACGCCCAGAAGGATTTCGGCTCCAATCTGGAACGGGCCTGGCTCGCCTATGGCATCACCACGGTGCGCGATCCGGGTACGCAAATCTATGATGCGGTGGAGGATCGCGAGGCGGCGGAATCGGGTGTGCGGCTGTCACCGCGCCTCTATGTCGCCGGGCCGCTGCTCGAATGGCAGCGCGTCTATTACAAGATGGGCGTGGCGGTCTCCAGCCCCGCTCATCTGGAGCGGGAATTCAGCCGCATGCGCGCGCTCCATTATGACATGATCAAAAGCTATGTGCGCATGCCCGACCTGTTCCAGCGGCAGATCGTGCGCGCCGCCCATGAAATGGGCATTCCGGTCAGCGGTCATGAAATCTTCCCGGCGGCCTTTTCCGGCGTGGATGGCACCGAGCATATGGGCGCGACCAGCCGGCGCGGCTATTCGCCCAAGCAGGGACCGCAGGGCATGGCCTATGAGGATGTGATCCAGCTTTTCGGCCGCAGCGGCCGGACGCTGACGCCGACCCATTTCGGCGCGATGACGCCTTATCTCGCCAAGCATCCCGGCTACAAGGACGACCCGCGTCTCAATCTCTATCCGGTCTGGGCACGGGAAACGATCACCGAAGCCGATCCGATGGCGAGCATGCTGCGCCCGCTGCTGGAGGGCCAATATAAGAGCCTGAAGAAAATGTATGACGCCGGCACGCTGGTGACGGCGGGCACCGACACGATGATCGCCAACAATCTCCATGCGGAGATTTCCTCCTATGTCGACGCCGGCCTGACGCCGTTCCAGGCGCTCCAGACCGCAACCGTCAACTCGGCGAAGGATCTGAACCTGGATGCGGGCACGCTGGAGGCCGGCAAGCTGGCCGACATCGTGCTGGTCGACGGCGATCCGCGCGCCGACATCGCCAACACCTTCAAGGTAAAGAAGGTGATGATGAACGGCGTCATCCATGACGTGGACGACATCGTCGCCGGCGGCATGCGGAAAAACTAGCGGAGCCGGAACGGGCGGCCCGCCGGTGAGGCGGGCGGGCAGTCTGGTCCTGCCTGGGTCGCGTGGATAAATTCGGATGATCTGGAAGCGACCATCTCCCGTCATTGCGAGCGTAGCGAAGCAATCCATCTCGCGCCGGTGGATTGCTTCGCTACGCTCGCAATGACGATGTCGGATTTTAGCGGCTAACGACCATTTGCCGCCGCCAGAATCCGCCGCTAGCCTCCCCATAAGCGGACGGAGATGGCCGGGTGCATTTGATTGAATTGCTGAAAAGCGCGCAGGAGTGGAGTGACGACGATGGCACGATTTACGCTGCCAAGCCTTGGGGGTGTTTTGCAGACGCTATCGTTATCACCCCTGCGCCAGACGCGACCGATGACATCGAACGATCAGGGATAGTTTACAGCTATTTTCTCGAAACGTTTATCGCGCGTGATCTCTTGGAAGATTTCGCGGGGTTAGCAGAGGGCGAAGAAACTGCGGAGCGCGTTAGATGCGAACGCCTTATCAAGTATGCCATCGATGACGCATGACGATCGCGACAATGAGACATGGCTGCTTGACGCAACCGACGAAATCATGAACGCGAAGGCGGAGATCGGCTTCGCAGCTATGACCTCGATCCAGCGCGTGACCTATTGCTTGTGGGTTGCGGATTACGGAATGCGAAATGCAGGCGATTTAACCACGGCGATTGATCTGTTTGCATCGTTTATGAGTGATGGCCACGTCGCTGCCAAGGAAGCTGGCCTGCCTCATTCGACACACATGTTTTCGCTTTCTATCGCGGATTTGGAAGCGAGATACCTTGGCTTGTTCGACGGCGTCGTTAACGAGATCAGGGCCGTGTAGGTTTAGCAGAAGGCGATCATGTGTCTGCTCTGGCCGATTAGGGCCATAAGCCGACTGTCGCCTAACCACCCAACTCCGTCATTCCCGCGCAGGCGGGAATCCATCTCCTGACCTCGCATCTGGTCCGAAGCTGGTGAGATGGATCCCCGCCTGCGCGGGGATGACGCTGTGAAACAGGTAGCCATCTTCCCACCCATCCCGGCCATTTGGCGGGCGCGGAATTTGTTCACGCCGCCTAGCGTTCCACCGCCATGCGCACGGCGAGGCCACCCAGCACCGTGCCCATCAGCCAGCGCTGGATCGTCAGCCAGCGCGGCCGGGTGCCAAGGAACCCCGCGATCGATCCGGCGAGGCAGGCGATGATCGCGTTGACCGACAGGCTGATCGCGATCTGGGTCGCGCCCAGGATCAGCGACTGGCCCAGCACATGGCCACGCGCCGGATCGACAAACTGGGGCAGCAGCGAGAGATAGATCATCGCCACCTTGGGATTGAGCAGATTGGTCAGCAGACCCATGGCGAACAGCTTGCGCGGGCCATCGAGCGGCAATTGCTTCACTTGAAAGGGCGAACGGCCGCCGGGCCGCACCGCATTCCAGGCGAGCCACAGCAGATAGAGCGCGCCGCCCAGGCGCAGCACGTCATAGGCGAAGGGCACTGCCATCAACAGCGCGGTGATACCGAAGGCGGCGGCCACCATGTAGAAGAGGAAGCCGCAGGCGACGCCGAGCAGCGAGACCATGCCGGCGGCGCGGCCCTGGCTGATCGAGCGCGAGATGAGGTAGATCATGTTCGGCCCCGGCGTCAGTACCATGCCGAGCGAGATGAGGGCGAAGGCGGCAAGATGCGCGGCGCTGGGCATGGCTGGGTTCCCCGGATGAGCGTTCGGTATCGCCTAGGAGGGAAGGGGCCGCGCCGACAGGTCCGGGGGGCAGCAATTGGCCACCCCCGGATATCGGCGCAGGTCAGGCCGGGCGGGTGCGCCACATGGCGATCGGGCACATGGTCAGCACCGGTTCGTCCTTCTGGTTGTAGAGCGTCACCTTGTTGCGGACGATGCCCATTTCAGGTCGACTCTGCGAAATCTTCTTGTCGATCACTTCATTGGTGCCGCGCAGCGTGTCGCCGGGGCGGACCGGGCGCAGCCAGCGCAATTCGTCGACGCCCATCGCGCCCAGACTGGCGGCCTGGCGGCCCGGTTGCTTCTGCATTTCGGCGACGAACATCTTCATGAACAGGGCGGTGGTGTGCCAGCCGCTGGCCGAGAGGGTGCGGAAATGGGTGGTGGCCGCTGCCTCGTCCGACAGATGGAAGGGTTGGGGATCGAACTCCGCGGCAAAGGCGATCGTTTCCTCGCGCGACAGGGTCAGCGGCCCGAACGCCACGCTGTCGCCCACCACGATATCCTCGAAATAGAGAATCTCGTCCATTTGATCCGTCTCCTCGAAGCGATTTCGAGGCAGATGGGACATCTGCCGGCTCGGAAATCGCGACATCATATTTACCGGAGATGGTGTAGGGTTGCTTTCCGTTTACGTCAACTGCTGGATGCACTCGGTCTTGGGCGGCGCGGGACCATGACGCGCCGCCTCACGACAGGGTCAGGGCTTGACCAGCCCCTGTAGCACCGCGGGGTTGCCGTCGCTCGTCACCGGCGTCACGCCGATCAGCCGGGCGAGCAGCGGATAGACATCGACATTGGTGAAATCGGCCGAGGGGCGGAAGCCGCTGACGAAGGCCGGGCCGTTGGCGATGAACAAAGCCTGCATTTCGGGCGCCCGATCGTCCCAGCCATGGTCGCCGCCGGTCACGGGCTTGGTCGGGGTCGTATTCTGGAATACCCAGCCGGTTTCGGCCAGGCAGAAATAGGGCGGGATGCGGCGATGGGTGCCATAATGGAAGCGCGCCGGGATGTCGCTCTTGCGCCAGCACTGCATATGATCGCGCGGCTTGAACAGCGCGGCCTCCAGCGCCTTTTCGCGGCCGGGGTTGGCGACCAGGCTGGCATAGGGGCCGGCCTCCACCACCCGATAGTCGGCCGGGTCGGCGATCTTGTCGATCGGCAGCACCCGGTCGTTGGCCTTGGCGGCCATGCCATGGTCGGAGACGATGACGATATTGGCCGGCTGGCCCAGCGCCTTGAGGCCGGCGAGCAGGTCGCCGATATGGGCATCGACATCGGCGACCGCCTGCGTCGTTTCCGGCGCGGCCGGGCCGTTCACATGGCCAGCGGTGTCGACCTCATCGAAATAGAGGGTGACGAAGCGGGGGCGGATGTCGGCCGGGCGGCGCAGCACGTCCAGCACGCCGTTGACGCGCTGGGTCGGGCTGATCGCCTCGTTGAACTGGGCCCAGTCGCTCGGGCGCGACCCGCCGCTGATCTTGTAGGGCCACTCGGCCGCCTTGTTGCCGCCCCAGGCAACGTTGGAACCGGGCCAGAACATGGTCGCGGTGCGCACGCCCTGCTTTTCGGCGGTGATCCAGATCGGCTCGGCCTCGTTCCACCAATAGGGATCGTCGCTGGCCATGGTGAACTTGTCCTTGGGCCGGCTGTCATCTTCCATATTGTTGGCGACGATGCCGCTGCGGTCCGGCCGATCGCCGGTCACGATCGCCCAATGATTGGGGAAGGTCTTGGTCGGGAAGGAGGGCCGCATCGATGCCTCGGTGCCGCCGGCCGCCAGCGCGTTGAGATGGGGCGAGACGCCGCCGGTCAGATAATCGGGGCGGAAGCCGTCGATCGACACTAGGATCGTCACCGGCGCGCGCTGCTCGGCCGGGGCGGCGGCGACGCTCTCGGGATGCTGCTGTACCGGGGCGCAGGCACCGAGCAGGGTGGAAACGGACAGGGCAAGCATAAGCGAAAGGCGACGGGGGGACATCATGGCCTCATGGCAAAAGGAAGATTTGACCGCTGCTTAGCAGTCCAAGCATGTCGGTAAAGTGACGAATGGTTCATGTCGGATCGACATAGGGCGCCAGCGCGCTCCAGGCTTGGCGCTTGGCATCACGCGACAGGCTGGCATAGGCGCCGCTGGAGGAGGGCAGATCGATCATCACCAGATCGGACCTTTCCCCCAATTGTCGGCGGCCATGTAGGGCGGCGGTCTTGCCGTTGAAGGCGATCGCGCGGAGATTGGGCAGGCGGGACAGGAAGGCGCTGAGGTCGCGCAGTTCCGCACCCCGGATGCTGCTGTCCAGGCTGCCGTCGCGATCGGCGCTCTCGATCACGTCCCACAGGCCGACGCCCCGTGCGCGCAGCCGCTTGAGCTTCATCGCATAGGGGGCGCTGCGGACATCCTCACCCAGAACGTCACTCATCAATGCCCAGAAGGCATTGCCGCGATGGGCATAATATTCGCCCTGCTTGATCGACGCGTCGCCGGGCAGGCTGCCCAGGATCAGCAGCCGTGTGCCCGCATCCACGCTGGGTGGAAAGGCGACCTTGCGGCGGACGGACATGATGCGGGGCGGTTGGGTCATTGCCTTCCAAGCTTTTGTTTCTAAAAGATTGCGCGTCACAAGGGGGATCTGATGAAGAAGATGTGGAGCGCCATTGGCGCCATGTTGCTGCTCGGCGCCATGCCGGTAGCGGTTTTTGCCCAGTCGGACCAGCCTGCCGGTCAGGCGGCGAGCGCGGAACAGCGCGCCTATGAGGCCAAGGTGAAGGCGGTGCTGGCGAAGCAGCGTCCGCAAAATGGCGATATCGCGCTACCCGGAGCCAAGGCCGTGCTGCATCTGGGCCAGGATTATTATTATCTCGATGCGGCGCAGGCGCGCGAGGTGATCGTTGACATGTGGGGCAATCCGTCGGCCCAGGCCGATGGTGTGCTGGGCCTGGTCTTTCCGGCCGGCAAGACCTTTGTCGATGAGGATGCCTGGGGGGCGGTCATCACCTATGAGCAGAGCGGCTATGTGAAGGATGATGACGCCGCCTCGACCGATTATGATGCGTTGATGGCCGACATGAAGTCGGGCGAGGAAGAGAATAACAAGGAGCGCGCTGACGCCGGATATCCTGCTATCCAGCTGGTCGGCTGGGCCGAGCGCCCGGCCTATGACAAGGCGCATCACAGCGTCATCTGGGCGCGCGACATGCGCTTTGGCAATGCGCGGGAAGATACGCTCAACTATGACGTCCGCCTGCTCGGCCGCTATGGCGTGCTCAGCCTCAACATGGTGTCGACCATGTCGCAGCTGCCGTCGGTGAAGACGGCGGCAGCCAAGTTCGGCGCTTCGGTCAGCTATGATGCAGGCGCGCGCTATGCCGATTATGTGCCCAATGTCGACAAGGTTGCCGAATATGGCATTGGCGGGATGATCGCGGCGGGTGCCGGCCTGCTGGCGGCCAAGAAGCTGGGCCTGATCGCGCTGATCCTGGCCTTCGGCAAGAAACTGCTGATCCCGATCATCCTGGTCTTTGGTGGCGGCTGGCGCTGGATCAAGCGCCGCCTGGGCAAGGGCGAGGAGGAGGTCGCTCCGCTGGAACAGGAGCCGGCCGCTGCCGAGGCACCGGAAGAGGAAAGCGCCCCGCGCTGAACGAAGAAGGGCCGGGGGATCGCTCCTCCGGCCCTTTCCATGTCAGTGTATCTTTTGCTGTCAGACGTTGAAGCGGAACAGCATGATGTCGCCGTCCTGCGTCACATAATCCTTGCCTTCCGAGCGCCACTTGCCCGCTTCCTTGGCGCCGGCTTCGCCGTTGAACTGGACATAGTCGGCATAGGCCATGGTTTCGGCGCGGATGAAGCCCTTTTCAAAGTCCGAGTGGATCGCGCCGGCGGCCTGCGGGGCCTTGCTGCCCTTGGCCACGGTCCAGGCGCGGGCTTCCTTGGGGCCGACGGTGAAGAAGGTGATGAGGCCCAGCAGTTCATAGCCGGCGCGGATGATGCGGGCGAGGCCGGCTTCGGTCAGGCCCAGCGCTTCGAGATATTCGCCGCGTTCCTCGACGGGCATGGTGATGAGTTCGGCTTCGATCGCGGCCGACACGATGACCGCGCTGGCATTTTCGGCCGCCGCCTTCTCGAACACGCGGGCGGAAAATGCGTTGCCCTCGGCCGCGGCGCCTTCCTCGACATTGCAGACGTAGAGGACGGGCTTGGCGGTCAGCAGTTGCGCCTGGGCGAACAGGCGGGCCTCTTCCTCGTCGCGCGGCTGGGTCAGGCGGGCGGGCTTGCCGTCGCGCAGCAGTTCCAGCGTCTGGCCCAGCACCGATGCGGCGGCCTTGGCTTCCTTGTCGCCCTGCGCGCCCTTCTTGAGCAGGTTGGGAACGCGCTTTTCCAGGCTTTCGAGGTCGGCGAGCATCAGTTCGGTCTCGACCGTCTCGGCGTCGGCGATCGGATCGACCTTGCCCTCGACATGGGTGATGTCGTCATCCTCGAAACAGCGCAGGACGTGGACGATGGCGTCGGTCTCGCGGATGTTCGCCAGGAACTGGTTGCCCAGCCCTTCGCCCTTCGACGCGCCGCGCACCAGGCCGGCAATGTCGACGAAGGCGAGCTGCGTCTCGATGATCTTGGCGCTGCCGCCGATCCTGGCGATGGTCTGCAACCGGTCGTCGGGCACGGCGACGCGGCCCTCGTTGGGCTCGATCGTGCAGAAGGGATAATTCGCCGCCTGCGCTGCCTGCGTCTCGGTCAGCGCATTGAACAGGGTGGACTTGCCCACATTGGGAAGCCCGACGATACCGCAACGAAAACCCATTATCGAAACCTTTGAAGACGCAGATTGATGCTCTGCCCGCTAGCGCCTTCCCGCCTGCAAGGCCAGCATTTCCGCGATGCGGGGGCGGAAAACAATGGGTGCGGGCGTCGTTTCGGGGGTTCCTCCGGGTTGCCCCCTATTCTGGGGAATCGGGCTTTTTCTACTATGGCCGAAAAATAAGCGGGTCGCGCTGGCAATCGGGAGACGATTATGACCATCGCGACAAGGCTTGATGCTTCTCTTGGCAAGAATATCAACAAGATATGCGAAAATAAATTTCACGATCTGGCTGCGAATCACTGTGCGCATTTCGTTTCGCATATATGCGATTTGACATTTTCCTTTAACTGCAAACAGTTCTCCGGCGGAAACAAGCCTGGCGCCAATATTCGTGTGCATGAGGTGTTCGCGCAATGCCCGCGCGTGGGACTCTGGGCCGATGCCGATCTCGCCAAGACCCAGCTGATTTTCGTGACGCTGGCCAGCAATGTCGATCTTGCCCGCAAGGAGATGATCAACATCCCGCAAAAGCATATCGGCGTCTATCATGGCGGGAAGGTCTATCATTACAGCAACACCGCCGATCAGGTGACGTCGGAATCTCCTGACAGCTTCCTTGCCAAGTTTCAGGCGCTCTATGCCGGCAATCAGGGCCTTTTCTTTGGCTGGATACCGGGCGAAAATCTGCTGCTCGACGTGCAGGCCGAGCCGCGATCGGTCAGCGCCGACAAGAAGTTCGAGCTGCCTGATCCGGTCGATGGTCGCTGGAAGGCGCGGCTGGTGGGCGAACCCGATTTCTTCCTGGTGGGGAAGGAGGTCAATGACGCCGCCCGCAAATATCACGGCATCTTCATGCCGGGCGCCAGCTATTGGGGCGAAATTTATCGGGCGGAGGAGTATCGGCCCAGCTTGCGGACCTGGGCGACGCTGCTGGAAGTGACGGGGGCTTGCGAGAGCGAAAATCACTTCAATCTGGTCAACACCTATGACCGGGCGAAATTCACCTTCGGCTTCTATCAGCTGGCTGCGCATACGCCGCAGGACAATCTGATCCTGATGTTCCACCGGCTGGCCGAATTGCCGGATTTCAAGGGCTATTTTCCCGAGCTGGAACTGCGGGGCGGGCGCCTGTTCCGGGTCGATTCCGATGGCGGAGCGACGGATTTGGAGCAGGAATTCACCGCCAGCAACGGCGAACGGCAGATCATGTTGTTCATGAACTATCTAAACCCCCAGCGGGTGCCGATCGACCGCCAGGAAGTCTTGCAGGCGGCGCGGCTGATCCACTGGACACAGCATGATCCGGCTGCCCGGCTGGCTCAGGTGCGGACCGCCGCCGATATCCTGCAGCGCAAGATGTCCGCGCGCTACGCCCGGAAACTGCCGCTGGACGGACAGTCCGACATCGTCTGCGCAATCGTGGCGGATATTTTCCATCAGGGGCGATCGACCTTCGCGGCCGTCAAGCCGCTGCTGAGCAGCGCCGACCCGGTCGAGGCGCTGCTGAAGGTCAATGATGCCGCCTGGAGCGGGCGTAACAATCGGCTGCGCGCGGCAATCAAGGTCGCCAAGGACGATGGGCGGCTGGGGCAGAAACATTATTCCGCCGCCACCAACGAATTTGTCTGACCCGGAGGATCAGTGGCGGAAGAACAGCGTCACCGATGCGACATGGTTGACGCGCTGGCGGCTGCCGCCCTGGTCGATCAGCTGGTTGAGATAGCCGACTTCCATGGTCGATGCGCCCGGCAGGCCGATTTCGACCCCGGCGAAGCTGCGGAGTTGGTCGAAGCCCTTGCGGGCGCCCCAGTCGGTATCGTTGAGGGCGAAGAAGACCTCGCCATAGGCAAGCGCATTGATGGCGTCGCTGCCGGGTTTGAGCGCATGTTCCACCCGCAGCATTTCGCGCAGGCGCCAGCCCGTGTCGTTGCCGTTCGAGCGCCAGCGCTGCTCCAGCCGGGTGCGCGAGGAAATCTCGGCATCCTTTGGCCGCGCCAGCGTCCAGCTCAGCTGCTGGAAGGTGCGTTCCTCATTGACGTCCTTGCCGCCCTCGATCGGGACGACGACATGGGCGTAGCCCTGGTAGAGGGTGATGTCGCGCGACAATTTGACGCCCAATGCGCCGCGAAACAGGGCCTGGTCGATCCGCGATATGCCGTCGCCGACGCGCGGCTGGATTTCCGCAAAATAGACCAGTTCGTCCTTGATCGACCCCATCGCCGTCAGATTGACCCAAAGCTGCTCGTCTTCGCTTGTTGCAGCTTGAGCGGGCAGGGCGAGGGCGGCAAGGGGCAGGGCTGCAGCAAGGGACGGGAAACGCATGAAACCTCTGGCGGTGGAAAGCGACATTCCCACCGCCTTTAGGTTGCTGTCATTGCTGTCCCGTTGCTGCGGGGTAAGTGATGGTGAACCGGCTCAGGTGATGACGCTGGGCTGGTCCATGCCGGTGTAGCCGGCGATGTCGGCCAGTTCCTGCGCCGCGGCGACCAGCGGCGCCAGTGCGTCGCCGGTGGCCAGCGCCAGATCGCCGTCCGGCCCGACATAGCGTTCGATATAGACGCGCAAGGTGGCCCCTTCGGTGCCGGTGCCCGACAGGCGGAACACCACGCGCGATCCATCCTCGAACAATATGCGCACGCCCTGGTTCCGGCTCACCGACTGGTCGGTCGGGTCGGTATAGGCGAAATCGTCCGCCGCCTTCACTGTGCCGCCGCTGTTGCCGGTGCCGGGCAGGCTGGCGAGCGTGTCACGCAGGGCCGCCATCAGCGCGTCGGCCTTGTCCTTCGCGATCGCTTCATAATCATGGCGGGCATAATAGTTGCGGCCATAGGTCGCCCAATGACCGGCCATGATGTCCGCCACGCTCTGCCGGCGCGCGGCCAGGATGTTGAGCCACAGCAGCACCGCCCAGATGCCGTCCTTCTCGCGCACATGGTCGGACCCGGTGCCGGCGCTTTCCTCGCCGCAGATCGTCGCCATGCCGGCGTCGAGCAGATTGCCGAAGAATTTCCAGCCGGTCGGCGTCTCGTAGAGCGGGACGCCGAGCTTCTCTGCGACGCGGTCGGCCGCGCCGCTGGTCGGCATGGAGCGGGCAATGCCTTTCAGGCCACCGGCATAGCCCGGTGCCAGATGGGCATTGGCAGCCAGCACGGCGAGCGAATCCGACGGCGTCACATAGCAATGGCGGCCGATGATCAGGTTGCGATCGCCGTCGCCGTCCGATGCTGCGCCGAAATCGGGCGCGTCGGCGGCCATCATCCGGTCATAGAGCAGCTTGGCATGGACCAGATTGGGGTCGGGATGGTGATGGCCGAAGTCGGGCAGGGGGGTGCCGTTCATCACCGTGCCGGCCGGTGCGCCCAGCCGCTTCTCGAAAATCTCGGTCGCATAGGGGCCGGTCACGGCGCTCATCGAGTCGAAGGCAAGGGTGAAGCCGCCGCCGATCATCGCCTTGATTGCGGGGAAATCGAATAGCTCCTCCATCAGCGCGGCGTAGCCGGCGACCGGATCGACCACTTCCACCGTCATGGCGCCCAATTGGCTGGTGCCGAGCTTGTCGATATCGACGTCAGCGGCGTCGAGGATGCGATAGCTGTCGATGGTCAGGGTCCGCGCGTGGATCGCGTCGGTCACCTTTTCGGGCGCGGGACCGCCGTTCGACACATTATATTTGATGCCGAAATCTTCGTCCGGCCCGCCGGGGTTATGACTAGCGGACAGAACAAGGCCGCCAAAGGCGCCGGACGAGCGGATCAGGTGCGACGCGGCCGGGGTGGACAAGATGCCGCCCTGGCCGACCAGAACCCGGCCAAAGCCATTGGCCGCCGCCATCCTGAGCGCGATCTGGATCACTTCGCGGTTGAGATAGCGGCCATCGCCGCCGATCACCAAGGTCTGGCCCGCATAGCCGTCCAGGCTGTCGAACACCGATTGGATGAAATTTTCCGCATAATGGGGCTGCTGGAAGACCCGGACCTTCTTGCGCAGGCCCGATGTGCCGGGCTTCTGGTCGTCGAAAGGCGTGGTCGCGACGGTCTGGATCACCTCTGTCCCCTGCTTTGCCTAATAAGTCGTTACGCCTCTATGGCTTGTTCATGCTGCACTGCGCAATGCGCTTTGTCGCGCCGAAGGTGCGGGCGACCGTGATCAGGGTCCATTACTGCGCGAAAGAATGGTCGGGCAAAGCGGTCATGCGGGTTATCACCCATGGCAACTATTCAGAAAATCGGCATTTTCAGGGGCAGTATCGCGACCATATCGGGAGGTTCCATGTCTCGTCTGCCCGCTTTCCTGTCCGGACTTGCGCTGCTGACGGCGCAACTGGCTTCGGCGTCGGCCGATGCCTGCACGCGCCTCGTCTATCATGGTGCCAATGACGATGTGATCACCGCCCGGTCGATGGACTGGAAGATCGATGTCGGCACCAACCTCTGGATCTTTCCGCGCGGCATCGCGCGCAGCGGGCAGGCCGGCCCCAATTCGGTCAAATGGACGTCCCGCTATGGCAGTGTGATTGCCACCGGCTACGACATTTCCACCACGGACGGGATGAACGAGGCGGGGCTGACCGCCAATCTCCTGTGGCTGGTCGAGTCCGAATATCCGCATTTCGACGGCAAGCAGCCGGGGATGAGCATCGCGATCTGGAGCCAATATGTGCTCGACAATTTCGCTACCGTGAAGGCGGCGGTCGACGAACTGTCCAAAGAAAGCTTCGTCGTCGTCACCGACAATATTCCGGGCGAGGAACGGCTCGGCACGCTCCACCTCGCAATTTCGGACGCATCGGGTGACAGCGCCATCTTCGAATATATCAAGGGCAAGCTGGTGATCCATCACGGCCCGCAATATCCGGTGATGACCAATTCGCCGATCTTCGACGAGCAACTGGCGCTCAACGCCTATTGGAAGGAGATTGGCGGAACGACCATGTTGCCGGGCACCAACCGCTCGGCCGATCGCTTCGCCCGCGCCTCCTTCTATGTGAAGGCCATTCCCAAGAGCGAAGACCCGGTGACGGCGCTGGCGAGCGTGTTCAGCGTGATCCGCAATGTCTCGGTGCCATTCGGCATCTCGACCCCCGACCAGCCCAATATCTCTTCGACGCGCTGGCGCACGGTCGCGGACCACAAGCGCAAGCTCTATTTCTTCGAATCCGCGATGACGCCCAACAGCTTCTGGGTTGACCTCAAGACGATCGACTTCGCCCCGTCCGCGAAGGTGAGGAAGCTCGATCTTGGCCCGAACCAGACCAAAACATATTCGGGCGAGGTCAGCGGCCAGTTCAGGGATGCGCCGGCCTTCAAGTTCCTGGGCCTCTGAACCGGCTCAGTCGGCCAGCCGCAGCGCCACCTCGTTCATGAAGCGGGCGTCGTCATTCTTGGCCAGCCATTCCGTCTCGGCGCCGACCGCGCCCAGCATGTCGGCCAGCGCGTCCATCTCGCTCTTGTGGTAATTGCCCAGCACATAGCCATGGACCTTGTCCTTGTGGCCGGGATGGCCGATGCCCAGCCGCACGCGGCGGAAATCATTGCCGATATGGGCGTCGGTCGACCGCAGGCCATTATGGCCGGCATTGCCGCCGCCGCGCTTCACCTTGACCTTCATCGGCGCAAGGTCGAGTTCGTCGTGGAAGACGGTCACGTCCTGCGGCGTCAGCTTGTAGAAGCGCATCGCCTCGCCGATCGCGCGGCCGCTTTCGTTCATGAAGGTGGCGGGCTTCAGCAGGATGATCTTCTCCGGGCCGATCCGCCCTTCCTGCACCCAGCCCTGGAACTGCTTCTTGGGCGGCGAGAAGCGATACATGTCGGCGATCAGGTCCACGGCCATGAAGCCGACATTGTGCCGGTGCATCGCATATTGCTGCCCCGGATTGCCGAGGCCGGCCCAGATCTGCATCGTCTATCCCGCATAAAAAGAAAATCCCGCCCGCCGAGTAGGCGGACGGGATCGGAATTTCCAGCCTGCAAGCAAGCTGTAAGGCGATTACTCGCCTTCGCCCTCGGCGGCTTCGCCTTCGGCGCTCTTGAGAGCCGAGGGAGCGACGATGGTGGCGATGGTGAAGTCGCGGTCTTCGATCGCAGCCTTCGCGCCCTTGGGCAGGGTCACGGCGCTGATGTGGATCGAATCGCCGACTTCGAAGCCCTTGAGGTCGACGACGACGTCATCGGGGATCTCGGCGGCATCGACGACCAGTTCGACGTCGTGACGGACGACGTTCAGCACGCCACCCTTCTTGAGGCCGGGCGAGGCGTCTTCATTCTCGAAGCGCACCGGGACAGCGACGGTCACGGTGGCATGTTCCGAAACGCGCAGGAAGTCGGCGTGCAGCGGACGATCGGTCACGGGGTGGAAGGCCACATCCTTGGCGAGGGTGCGGACGGTCTTGCCGCCGACTTCGACCATGATGACCGAATTGAAGAAGTGACCGGTGCCGAGCTGCTTGTTGAGGAGCTTTTCCTCGACGTGGATCGACAGGGGTTCTTCGTTCATACCATAGATGACGGCGGGTACGCGGCCCTCACGGCGGAGGGCGCGGGAGGCTCCCTTGCCTGCCCGATCGCGTGCCTCGGCCGACAGCGTAAGCTGCTCGCTCATTGCGTGTCTCCAAAAGCAAATTTGATACATTTTCCCGCCACGCCTCCAGGGATGACCATCGCGGGAAGGCGGCCCTGTAGCAGAAAGCGGCGATAAAGCAAGTTTAGCGTTGGCTTATTGCACGCGCGTGACCTTGTAGCCTTTGGCCTTGAGCAGATCGATGAGATTGTCCTTGCCGGTCAGGTGGCCGGCGCCCACCGCGATGAAGGGGCGGCCCTTCAACTTGTCGACCGCGCCGACCCAGTCGCGGTTGCGCGCGGTCAGGATCGCATCCTCGACCACCGGATCGGGCTGCTCGCCATTCTGGTCCTCTTTCGCGATCGCCTCCATGTCGCCCTTGGCCCAGGCGGTCAGGATGCGATTATAGAGCGCCTTCATATCCTTGGCTTCATGGATGGTCTGGATCAGCAGCTTGCGCTGCGCCGCTTCGGGCAGGCCGTCAAAGGCGCCGAACTGGCGCTCGACGGTTTCGAGGCCGCCGATCGGCCGGCCCTTGAAGGCGGCGATCAGCACCGGCTCGACGCCATTGGCCTGGCTGACGTTCAGGCTTTCCTGCGACGCGGCCGACAGCAGCATGGCCGCCGCCCAGCTTTCATAGCCCGACAGCGCCTGCGCGCTGGTGCCGCCTTCCTTGACGATCCGGTCGAGTTCGGGGCGCTCGCCCGCCGGCACGCGCGCGTCGAGCGCGGGCAGGTTGGGGCTGCGGCCCATGCTCTCGAACAGGCCCAGCGTCTTCTGCTGGTCCTGCAGGTCGGCGGCCTCCAGCACCAGCTGGTCGGCATCCTTCCAGGCCTGCTTGATCGTCGGCGTCTGCCAGTCGACCCCTTCGGGCAGGACATGGATGGTGCCAAAGATCCAGCCGTCCAGCCCGGCGCGCTCGACCCGCCACAGTGCCGGGCCTTGGCCGGCCTCGACCTTGGGGGCAGGGGCCTTCTGCTCGCCGCCGCAGGCGGCGATGAGGGCAAGGCCGCAAAGGGCCAGAAAACGGATCATCCAGCTTTTCACGGCCTTATTCCCCCTGCTTCACGCGCGCGCTGGCGATGCCCAGCGTCTTCAACTGGTCCTGCACGCTGCCCTTGCCGGCCAGATGGCCCGCGCCGACCGCGACGAAGACGGTGCCGGGCTGATCCAGCCGCGCCTTGATCCACTTGGCCCAATTGGCGTTGCGATTGATCAGCAGCACCTGTGCCAGTTCCGGCGTCGCCTTGAGCGAATCATTCATCTCGTCCGCCAGCTTTTCCGGCTGGCCGGTCTGCCAGTGATTGAGCAGGGCGGCGAACTCGCCTTCCATGCCGTCCATGCCGTCGACCGTGGCGTTGAGGAACTGGACCTGCTGCGCCATCGGCAGGTCGGCGAAGAAATTGAGCTGCTGCTCCACCGTTTCCAGCGCGCCGACCTTCTTGTCGGCCTTCTCGGCGGCGGCGCGCAATATCTTTTCCGCGCCGATGTCGGACTGGTAGCCCAGCTTCTGCAGCGGCGCGACCGACAGGATCATGCCGGCCATCCAGGGATTGAATGCCTCGAACGACTGCCAGGGCACCCCGGCCGCCACCATCGCCGCGCGATATTTCTGCGCGGCGTCGGGCGCGAGGCGGGTGGACAGGGCGACCCGGTCGGTCGCCATCGCCTTGCCCGCCATCATCTGCGCCATTTCGCCGGGATTTTCCGGCTCGATGATTTCCAGCACCAGTTCGTCCGATGCGTCGAACGCCTGCTTCACCCCGCCCTTGAACCAGTCGATCCCCGGTTTCAGCACATGGACCGTGCCGAACAGATAGATGGTCGTGTCGGCGTCCTTCACCTGCCACAGGGCAGGGGCGACGTTGACAGCGATGTTGACGGGTTCGCGGGCGGCGAGGGGCTGGGCCTGGCCCCAGGCGCCGAGCAGCAAAAGTCCCGCGGCGAGCCAGCGGGACGGGAAGGCGGTCAGTCTCATATCCCTTCCATGCGGGCGCCGGGCGCGCAGGGCAAGCGGCTTAACCCTGTTCGACGCGGCTTTTCCTTGACCCTTGGCCCGCGCTGCGCCAAGGCGCGGCCGACCATAATCTGTCATTATTGCAAGGACCACCGGTGGCCGAGGGCAAAGCGCTTTCCTTCCAGGACCTCATTCTCACCCTGCACGCCTATTGGGGCAAGCAGGGTTGTGTCATTCTTCAGCCCTACGACATGGAAGTGGGGGCGGGGACATTCCACCCGGCAACCACGCTGCGCAGCCTGGGCCCCAAGCCCTGGAACGCGGCCTATGTCCAGCCCAGCCGCCGTCCGACCGACGGCCGCTATGGCGAGAACCCGAACCGGCTGCAGCATTATTACCAGTATCAGGTGATCATGAAGCCCAGCCCTGCGAACCTGCAGGAGCTGTATCTGGGCAGCCTCAAGGAAATCGGCATCGATCCGCTGGTCCACGACATACGCTTTGTCGAGGATGACTGGGAAAGCCCGACGCTGGGCGCCTGGGGGCTGGGCTGGGAAGTCTGGTGCGACGGCATGGAAGTCACCCAGTTCACCTATTTCCAGCAAATGGGCGGCTATGACTGCAAGCCGGTCGCGGGCGAGCTGACCTACGGCCTCGAACGCCTGGCCATGTATATTCAGGGCGTCGACAGCGTCTATGACCTGAAGTTCAACGACCAGGGCGTCACCTATGGCGACGTGTTTCTGGAAAATGAGCGGCAGATGTCGAAATGGAATTTCGAGGTCGCCGACACCGAAAAACTGTTCCGCTGGTTTAAGGACTGCAAGGCTGAATATGACCAGTGCATCGCCAATGATGTGCCGCTCGCGGCCTTCGAGCAGGCGATCAAGGCCAGCCACACCTTCAATCTGCTTCAGGCGCGCGGCGTGATCTCCGTGCAGGAGCGCGCCAGCTATATGGGCCAGGTCCGCGACATGGCGAAGGGTAGCTGCGAAGCGTGGATGAAGACCAACGGATGGACCGCCTGATGACCGATTTCCTCCTTGAACTGCGCTGCGAGGAAATCCCCGCGCGCATGCAATTGAAGGCGTCCGATGATCTGGCCCGCCTCTTCACCGAAGAACTGGCCAAGGCCGGGCTCAAGCCCGCGTCGATCGACAGCTTCGTCACGCCGCGCCGCCTGGCGCTGATCGCCCGCGACCTGCCGCTGGAAACCGCGGCGGTCAGCGAGGAGTTCAAGGGCCCCCGCACCAGCGCCCCGGCGCAGGCGCTTGAAGGCTTCCTGCGCAAGACCTGCCTGATCCAGGAGCAACTGGAGGATCGCGACGGCGTCTGGTTCGCCGTGGTGAACAAGCCCGGCCGCGCCACCACCGACGTGCTGGCCGAAGCCGTGCCGGCAGTCATCCGCGCCTTCCCCTGGCCCAAGTCGATGCGTTGGGGTGCGGCCAGCGCCACCACCGAAAGCCTGCGCTGGGTCCGCCCGCTGCAGGGCATCATCGCGCTGCTGGGCGGGGAAATCGTGCCGCTGTCGATCGAAGGGATCGAGGCAGGCCGCGAGACGATGGGGCATCGCTTCCATTCGACCGGCACCATCAGCATCGACGGCGCCGACGACTATGCCGACAAGTTGCGCGCCGCCTATGTCATCGTTTCGCATCAGGAGCGTCAGGCGATCATCGAGGCGAGGGCCGGCGAGGCCGCTGCGGCCAAGGGCTATAGCGTGATCGAGGACAAGGGCCTGGTTGCGGAAAATGCCGGCCTCACCGAATGGCCGGTGCCCTTGCTGGGCGATTTCGATCCGGAATTTCTTGAGGTTCCGCCTGAAGTCATTCAGCTAACCCTGCGTATAAACCAGAAATATTTCGTTCTGCGTGACGCGACGGACAAGCTCGCCCCGGCCTTCATCTGCACCGCCAATATCCAGGCGAAGGATGGCGGCGTGGCGATCGTCGCCGGCAACCGCAAGGTGCTGGCCGCGCGCCTCAGCGACGCCCGCTTCTTCTGGCAGCAGGACCGCAAGACCCCGCTCGCCGATCAGGCGAAGAAGCTCGGTCGCATCACCTTCCATGAGAAGCTGGGCACCGTGGCCGACAAGGTCGAGCGCGTCGCCAAGCTGGCCGAATGGCTGGCGCGCGAAGGCATCGTGCCGAACTGCGACCCGGCGCTGGCGCGCCAGGCGGCGGAACTGTGCAAGGCGGACCTCGTCACTGAAATGGTCGGCGAATTCCCGGAATTGCAGGGGGTTATGGGCGGCTATTATGCCCGCGCCGAAGGCCTGCCCGACGCCGTCGCCGATGCGATCCGCGACCATTATAAGCCGGTCGGGCAGGGCGATGACGTCCCCACTGCGCCGGTGACGGTGGCGGTCAGCCTGGCGGACAAGCTGGATACGCTGCGCTCCTTCTTCGGCATCGATGAAAAGCCGACCGGTTCGCGCGACCCGTTTGCGCTGCGCCGCGCAGCACTGGGCGTGATCCAGATCGTGACCGCCAATAGTCTGCGTATGCCGGTTGCAGAGGGCGACCTGCTCGACTTCTTCGCCGACCGCCTCAAGGTCCAGCAGAAGGAAGCCGGCGTTCGTCATGACCTGATCGACGCGGTGTTCGCGCTGGGCGGCGAGGACGACCTTGTTCGCCTGCTCGCCCGCGTGAAGGCGCTCCAGTCCTTCGTCGCGACCGATGATGGTGCCAATCTGCTCGCGGGCTACAAGCGCGCCGCCAATATCCTCAAGAAGGAAGGCGTGGAGCAGGCGGAGGCGATTTCGCTTTCCTATGAACCCGAAAAGGCGGAAGCTGATCTGATCGCTGCGCTCGATGCGGCGGAACCGCAGGCGGCACAGGCTGTCGCGGCCGAGGAGTTCGAGGGCGCCATGGCTGCGCTCGCGACGCTCCGTGCGCCGATCGACGCCTTCTTTGAGACCGTGACGGTGAATGATGCTGATCCGGCGAAGCGCACGACTCGCCTCGAGCTGCTGGCGCGGGTCCGTGATGCAGTGCACAATGTCGCCGACTTTTCGAAGATTACAGGATAAGGAAACGAAATTCCAAAATCTGCGGGAAATATGCGAAGTTAAGCGGGATAAGTCCTATCCCCTAATGGCTTGAGCCGCTAATTGCGGCATTATTATTGCAACGCACAACTCGGCAATCAGTGCAGGGAGAGCCGGTATATGGTTATGACGGAAGAGGCCCAGATGAGCACCACTTCGACGCGCTATGTTTATCGTTTCGGCGGTGGCGTGAACGACGGGGGCAAGGGCGACAAGAATCTGCTGGGCGGCAAGGGCGCGAACCTTGACGGCATGGCCGCGATCGGCCTGCCGGTGCCGCCGGGCTTCACCATCACCACCGAAATGTGCACCCGCTATTATACCGATGGCGGCGTCTATCCCGAAAGCCTGAAGGCGGAAGTCGCCAATGGCATCGCCCATATCGAGGCGGTCACCGGCAAGAAGTTCGGCGACGCTGCCGATCCGCTGCTGGTCTCGGTCCGCTCGGGCGCGCGCATCTCGATGCCGGGCATGATGGACACGGTCCTCAACCTCGGCCTCAATGACGAGACCGTGCTGGGCCTGGCCGCCGCATCGGGCGACGAGCGTTTCGCCTGGGACAGCTATCGCCGCTTCATCCAGATGTATTCGGACGTGGTGCTCGAACTCGATCATGGCGCATTCGAGGAAGCCCTTGAAATCGCCAAGGAAGATCAGGGCTACACGCTCGACACCGAAATGACCGCCGACGACTGGAAGGCGCTGGTTTCGGAATATAAGGCGCTGGTCGCCAAGCTCTGGAACAAGCCCTTCCCGCAGGATGTCGCCGACCAGCTCTGGGGCGCGATCTCGGCCGTGTTCGGCAGCTGGCAGGCGGACCGTGCCAAGGTCTATCGCCGCCTGAATTCGATCCCCGGCGACTGGGGCACTGCCGTCAATGTGCAGGCGATGGTGTTCGGCAATATGGGCGACACCTCGGCCACTGGCGTCGCCTTCACCCGCGATCCCGCGACCGGCGAGAATGCCTATTATGGCGAATATCTGATCAATGCCCAGGGCGAGGACGTCGTTGCCGGCATCCGCACCCCGCAATATCTCACCAAGCAGGCGCGCGAGCGGGCAGGGGCCAAGCCGCTGTCGATGGAAGAGGCGATGCCTGAAACCTATGCCGAACTGGCACGGGTGTTCGACATCCTCGAAACCCATTATCGCGACATGCAGGACATCGAGTTCACGGTGCAGCAGGGCAAGCTCTGGATGCTCCAGACCCGCTCGGGCAAGCGCACCGCCAAGGCTGCACTCAAGATCGCGGTCGAAATGGCCAGCGAAGGCCTGATTAGCGAAGAAGAAGCCGTCGCCCGCGTCGATCCCGCCGCGCTCGACCAGCTTCTGCACCCGACCCTCGATCCCAAGGCGCCGCGCGATGTGCTGACCAAGGGCCTGCCGGCCTCGCCGGGCGCGGCCAGCGGTGCGATCGTGTTCGATGCCGACACCGCCGAGCGTCGCAACGAACTGGGCGACGCCGTCATCCTGGTTCGCGTTGAAACCAGTCCGGAAGATATTCACGGCATGCACGCGGCCAAGGGCATCCTGACCGCGCGTGGCGGCATGACCAGCCACGCCGCCGTGGTGGCGCGCGGCATGGGCCGTCCCTGCGTCTCGGGCGCGGGCAGCCTGTCGATCGACAACGCCAACAAGATCCTGCGCATCGGCAGCCGCGAGTTGAAGGAAGGCGATATCCTGACCATCGACGGCGCCACCGGCGAAGTCATGGCGGGTGAGGTGCCGACCGTGCAGCCCGAACTGGCCGGCGACTTCGGCATCCTGATGGCCTGGGCCGACAAGGTCCGTCGCCTGAAGGTGCGCGCCAATGCGGAAACCCCGCTCGACTGCCAGACCGCACGCGACTTCGGGGCCGAAGGCGTGGGCCTGTGCCGGACCGAGCATATGTTCTTCGACGCGGCCCGCATCACCGCCGTGCGCGAAATGATTCTGGCCGACAGCGAGAAGGGCCGCCGCGTCGCGCTCGACAAGCTGCTGCCTGAACAGCGGGACGATTTCGCCCAGATCTTCATGGTGATGGCCGGACTGCCCGTGACCATCCGCCTGCTCGATCCGCCGCTCCACGAATTCCTGCCGCATGGCGAAGCGGAGTTCGAGGAAGTGGCCAAGGCGGCGGGCGTCGGGGTCGAGGCGCTCAAGCGTCGCGCCGCCGAACTGCATGAATTCAACCCGATGCTGGGCCATCGTGGTTGCCGTCTGGGCGTCACCTATCCCGAAATCTACGAGATGCAGGCCCGCGCCATCTTCGAAGCCGCGCTGATCGTGAAGGAACGGAGCGGCGAAGCGCCGATCCCCGAAGTCATGATCCCGCTCGTCGCGACGAAGAAGGAGCTGGAACTGATGAAGGCGATCGTCGATCAGGTCGCCAAGGATGTGTTCGCCGAGCAGGGCGCGTCGGTCGACTATCTGGTCGGCACGATGATCGAACTGCCGCGCGCCGCGCTGAAGGCTGGCGAGATCGCCGAAGTGGGCGAATTCTTCTCCTTCGGCACCAACGACCTGACCCAGACGACGATCGGCATCAGCCGTGACGACGCCGGCCGCTTCCTGACGCAATATGTCGACAAGGGCATCTTCGCCCGCGATCCGTTCGTCAGCATCGATGTGGAGGGCGTAGGCCAGCTCATCGAACTGGCGGCCGAACGCGGCCGGGCGACCCGCCCTGGCATCAAGCTGGGCATCTGCGGCGAACATGGCGGCGATCCGGCATCGATCGCCTTCTGCGAGCAGACCGGTCTCGATTATGTCTCGGCATCGCCCTATCGCGTGCCGATCGCCCGCCTTGCTGCGGCGCAGGCCGCTCTGGCGAAGAAGTAAGAGGAAAGGGCGGGAGGCAACTCCCGCCCTTCTTCGTTACAAGGGGTCAGGCTTGGCCGGTGAGGCGGCTCAGTAGGCCAGGTTTTTCGCCCCGATCCAGATCATGCGCCTGGCCGCGCCAGTCCTCATGCGCGATCGTGCCGGGCTTGAGCCCCAAGCGGGCTTCCAGCGTCGCCTCCTGTTCGCCATTCAGCGCCGCGATCTGGCCATAGCGATGATAGCCCGCCTCGTTGAGCGCGACCTCCTGCGTCTGGCTGATGCCGTTGATCCGGCTGAGGTCATCGCGGCCATGCACGCCGCCGGCTACGGCGGTGGCCGTGCCGGGGCCGATCGGCGCGGACTGGCGCTCCAACTCGGCGATCCGTTCATTGGCGGCATTCAGCCGCGCATCGCGATCCCGGATGGCATGATGGTGGGCGCTCTGCTCCTCGCGCCACAGGCGCTTATATTTGCCCCGGCCGCTCATCATCAGGCCAAGAACCAGTCCGGCCAGCAGCGCCACCAGCAGCAGCGCAATTTCATTGGGTGTGAAGCTCATGTCGGCATCCTTTCCAGCGTCGAAACGATCAGCCCGCCGGGAAGTTGCCGAAAACGCCCGTCGTTCGGGCATTGTCGAAAAAAGTGAAAGAAAGTGCTTGCCAGCACCGCCGGACGCTTCTAACAGCGCCACTCCAACGCACCCGTAGCTCAGCTGGATAGAGCATCAGACTACGAATCTGAGGGTCGGACGTTCGAATCGTTCCGGGTGCACCATTTTCCTTCATCGCTGAACGATCGAACGCAACTCACTGTAGTTGCTTTAGATTTTGCTGCGTCAATCGGCATTGACGCCGGGCGCGATCTGGCGAAGCATTCCATCATGCGTACGACATTGGGCATCTGCACCCGCAAGGCACGCTATGCCACGGAGGAGGAGGCATGGGCTGTCGTCCATCGTGCATCCATCGTCCTGCGGCCTTATCGCTGTGCGCTGTGTCGCCAATATCATCTGACCAGCCGGACCAAGGGCATGCGGCTGCGGCCACCCTATCGGGAATGACCGATCGGAGGCCAAAGTGGCTTCCAGAATATTTTCCCTGCCGAAGTCAGCATGCTAGGATCGGTGCATCGTTCGACATGCGGGGAATATCCATGGTCTGGATCGCACGCCTCCTTCTGTTCATTCCGTCGCTGATTGCGGGCTGGTTCGTGTCGCAGGAAGATCCGCGCTATTGGGTGATTGCGCTGGCGATCGGCCTCACTTTCCTCGCGCTGGGCATCATTGCCGCCATCTACATCCCGATTCTCCATCCCTGGCCGCGTCGCAAGCAATAGGCGGCGAAGGACAAGTCCCGGAAATACGGGCTTTTGTCGGCGGTTTTCGCATAAATTTCACATTGATGATTTTAGGGGTTGCCAGATCAGCCGGGCCCTTATATCTGCGCCTCCACAACGCACCCGTAGCTCAGCTGGATAGAGCATCAGACTACGAATCTGAGGGTCGGACGTTCGAATCGTTCCGGGTGCACCATTCCTTCACAGGAATAAAATGGACCGGAAACCGCAAGGTTTCCGGCCCATTTGGCGTTCTGGAGCTGGGCGCTCAGCCGAGTGCCAAGGCGACGATCGCGTCGATATCCAGATGCTCTTCCAATTGCGCGGCGATCGCATCCAGCGCCATGTCGACCGACTGGTCATAATCCGCCACGCCGCCATCAGCGCCCAGCCGGGCAAGCAGGGCAGCGCGCAGCGGGCTGCTGGCGAGCAGGCCATGGACATAGGTGCCCATCACCCGGCCGTCGGCGCTGATCGCGCCGTCTGCATTGCCGCCAAGGCGTGCGAAGGGCCGGTCGCTGTCGGGGCCGGCCGTTTCGCCGATATGCATCTCATAGCCGCCAAAGACGGCGCCCAGCGCCACGCCCTCGACCCGTTCCAGCCGTTTGCCCGCCGACAGTCGCGTCTCGACGTCGAGCAGGCCCAGGCCCTCGACCGTGCCGGCCGGTCCCTCGATGCCGTCGGGATCGGCGATATGGTGCCCCAGCATCTGATATCCGCCGCAAATGCCGAGGATCGCGCCGCCGCGGCGATGATGCGCCAATATGTCGATGTCCCAGCCTTGTGCGCGCATGGCCGCCATGTCGGCGATCGTCGCCTTGGAGCCGGGCAGGACGATCAGCGCGGCCTCGGCGGGTATCGGCTGGCCGGGCGGCACCATGCGCAATTCCACGCCGGGATCGAGCTTGAACGGGTCGAGATCGTCGAAATTGGAAATGCGCGGCAGGATGGGGCAGGCGATGATGGTGCGCTCGGTTCCGGATTGTGCTGTCCGCTCCAGCACCACCGCATCCTCGCTGGGCAGGCGGGCGGTCGCCTCCAGCCAGGGTATAACACCAAAGCCGCGCCAGCCCGACAGCGCTTCGATCTGGCGATAGCCGTCTTCGAACAGCGCGGGGTCGCCCCGGAACTTGTTGATCAGAAAGCCGCGGATCATCGCGGCATCCTCCGGGTCGATCACGGCCCTGGTGCCGACGATCGCGGCGATCACGCCGCCCCGGTCGATATCGCCGACCAGCAGAACCGGCACGTCGGCGGCACGGGCAAAGCCCATGTTCGCAATGTCGCCAGCGCGCAGGTTGATTTCGGCCGGTGATCCGGCGCCTTCAACCACGACGATATCGCATTGCGCCTTCAGTCGCTCATAGCTTTCCAGCACGGCACCCAATAATTGCCCGCGCGCACTGCGGAAATTTCCGCTACCCAGCGTTCCGCGTACCTGGCCATGGACGATCAACTGGGATGTCCGGTCGGCCTGGGGCTTCATCAGCACTGGGTTCATGTCGGTATGCGCCTCGACCCCGCAGGCGATCGCCTGCAGCGCCTGCGCGCGGCCGATCTCACCACCGTCGACCGTGACGGCGGCATTGTTCGACATATTTTGTGGCTTGAACGGCCGGACGCGATAGCCCCGGCGGAGCAGGGCGCGGCATAGCCCCGCCACCAGCACCGATTTGCCGACGTCCGATCCGGTTCCTTGCAGCATGATTGCGCCCATGGCCTGTTCCTGCAAGCCGGCGGCAATGATGGCAAGGGCTTAGCGCATCAGGCGACCAGGGTCGGCATCCCGCAGCGCATCTGGTGGACCTTGACCGTCGCGGTGCCCAGCTTCACGCCGAGGATGGCGGTGAGGTTGCTGAGCAGGTCGTCCAGGATGGGCGCGGTCGTACCGAGCAGGCCCGCAACCGGCGAAATCAGGGGGCTGAGAGGTAGCGGCAGGCCTGCCAGCGTCACCGTGACCTTGGTCTGGTTGGCCAGGCTGGAGGCGACGCCCTGGGTCAGATCCTGGGTGCTGACCGTCTTGCTCTGCTGCCCGGAAATATCGCTGGGCGTGAACAGCACATTCTGCTGTGTCACGCCGCCCAGCGCGATATTGGCATAGGCATGGACCTGGGTCAGCGATCCAAGGACGGAAGCGAGCGTTGCGGTGCGCGGATTGGCGGGCGTCGAGAAATCGGTGAGCGCGGTTTCATCGACGTCACCGATCACCGCCGTGCCGATCGACGGCTTGACCGCCAGCGTCACGCCGTTGTTGATGGCACCCTGATCGCAGACGATGTTCGACAATTGCGCTTCGGCCGATGCCAGTTCGACGTAGAGCGGGATGCGGATCGTCGCGATCCCGGTCAGCAGGGTGGCGACCCGACTTTCCAGGAAGATGCGTGTCTGCGCCGTGCGCAAAATGAAATTCTTGTCGTTGGTGATGCTGATCAGGGGGGTGCTGGCCTGGCCGGTGCCGGTGATGAGCTTCAGCCGCGTGCTGGTGAGGCCGGGCACATTCAGGGTCAGGTCGAGCGGCACGGCGGTTGAGGATGGCGGGCTCAACACCATGCGCAGCATCGAAAAGGAGTCGAGCAGCAGGCTGGGCTGGCCGGTCGAGCTGCCGGTGCCCTTCATTGGTCCCAAGTCGATGACGTCGCTCAACTTCACGTTCTTGCCCGGCACCTTGGCGCCGATATTGCGGAGCAAGGCGGCCGTGCCGCTATTGTCCGCAGTGTCGGCGATGGCGCCGATGACATCGGACAAGGGAATATTGGCACCGAATAGCTCGCCATAGGCGGCGTCATTGCGTCCGGTGCGAACCTTGAGCGCGTCCGCGAAATGGAGCAGGTCGACGTTCAGGCTGGCCAGGCCCTGATAGTCCATGACAGACAGATTGAGTTCCGTCCCGGCAAGAGCCGACAGCAGCATGTTCGGCAGGCCGCCACTGAGTGACGCGAGACCCGTGCCGATGGAGAAGGCGGCGGCGTCCGAACGCGCAGCCGTGGCGTGCGCGCGCACATCGACACCATCCTTGCCGACCAGCAGGCGGCCGAAGAACAGGGGGGTGCGTCGCTGGACCTCGACCTGGATCGCGCTGGCACGCGGGTCGCCCGATACGAAACGATTGCCGACCGCGACTGCGCTGTTCTGGTCATAATAGCCGGTCTGAACGGCGACCAGCGACACGCCTGAAACGCCGCTCTTGGTCAGCAGGGCTTCGGCGGCCGATCGCCCGCCGCTGCTGGCCGCTAGTGCGGCGGCATCGGCTACGCCCTGCAACTGGCGCTTGGCAAGATAGACCGAACCCAGGTCGACAGCGACTGTGGCGGCGCCGGCAAGCATGAATAGCGATCCCGCCAGCAGAACGCTGATGCCACCGCGCTTGTCGGTGAGTAGGCGACGGATGCGATAGCCCGGCCGGCTCATGATGCGATCCGCACGACGGCGCTCCGCTGGATCTGGGTTGCGGGCAGCGGGAAGATGGCGGCGGAGAAGAAGGGGGCGTTGCTGAGATTATAAGTCAGTGTGACCGTATAATAGCCGCTATTCGAATTGGCCGCGACACCGATCGTCTGCGCCCCCGGCAGAGGAAAGGATGGACGGCTGGCATTGACGCTTTCGTCGACCAGCGCCCTACGCTCGGTCGCGGTCATGCCGGCCACGGCCGCGCGTGCCGCGTCATTGGCCGCCTGCTGCAGGCTATGGGCCGTCATCAACCAGCCGCCATAGAGCAGGACGCCGAGCAACAGGACGATCATCAGGGGAAGGGCGAAGGCGGCTTCGACAAGCACGCTGCCACGCTCATGACGGGAAATGGCCTGGCCTAGTGGGGCGAGGCGAAGCACCGCATGGAGAGGATGGTTCCGCATAACACCCCAATACGGGCGCAACATTCAAAAAGCGGTATGCGAAATTCGCGCACGTTTTGTGCGAATTATGTAAATCCGAAGCAGCGTTTTCGGGGCTTTTCGGACATTTCGGGAAAATACTGAACGGTCTACACGGACAAATCCGCTTTGACCGCTGGATTTTACATCATTGGGGTCCGGCTTGGTCATTTTCGCTCAAGCAGGGCGGGGTCATCACCAACACGACACCCTCCGTTCCGTAGGTGCCGCGCAACTGAACCAGCGCGCCCTCCATGGGCAGCAAGGCGCCGCCATTGGTGAGCAGATTTGCCTGGACCCGGCGGTCGCCCTCGCCGCGCAGCACGGCTTCCAGCTCCTGACGGAAATGCGCCCGCTGTGGCAGGGCGATGAGGTCGGTCATATAGGCGTTGATCAGGCGGGCTTCGGGCAGCCCGACCAGGGTGCAGATGGTGGCATCGACATATTCGATGAAACCCCTGTTGGAGAGGCGGGCATAGCCGACGCCGCCATGGATGCCCATCGCCTTTAGAATGGCCGATTTGACGTCGGCCAGGCGATGGCGCTGCACGTCCGACGTGATGTCGCGCAGCAGCAGGCCGATCCCGTCGGCGAAGGGAAAGGTTTCGACGTGGAGCCAGCTATCGTCGCGGAAGGGAGATGGAATATCCGCAGCGCTGATTTCGCCGGACACCTGGCTATGCCGGGCATGCGCCTCGGTCAGCGTGCCGACCAGTTCGGGCAGCGCATCCCACAGCATCTGGCCTTCCAATCGGCGGTCCCAGCGCCGTGCCATGGCCAGCGCGACCGGATTGATCAGGTCGATGCGAAAATCGGCGCGGCACAGGATCAGTCCCTGGGCCATGCGCACGGCCAGTTCGCGTAATCGATCCGGATTCTGGTCGAACTCGTCCTGGCTGGCCAGCGCCTTGAACCGGTCAAGGCCCATGAACACATGGGTTTCTCGGCCATGATGGGTTATCAGCAGGGGGTGTCGCGCACCGATCTCGCGCCAATGAGCGAAGTTGCGGACCAGTTCCGCTGCGGTGACACTTCGATCGCTTATGTCGTCCGGCATGGTTTGACCCTCTCCCAAATCTGGGCCTCAGGGAAACAGACGCTGGCCAACGGGCGGCGGCTACGTAATATCCCTTATGTGCGGCAAACCGGTGCTACTTTGCGAGCAATGGTGTTCAGGCAGTATCAAGAGCCGTAACTGCGCTGAAGTTCCAGGGCATCGAGCATTTTTCCGCCCGCCATGAAGACGGCGCCGGAGCAGGCGAGGGCGAGCAACTGGCCGCCGACGCCGGGATATTGATGCATATAGACGACCCCGCGCTCGCTGGCGCCCAGCGCAAGCGCGTAGATCACGAGAAAAGCCTCGAACTTGGTCTTGATCGTGAAGAGGCGTTTGATCCGTTCCATCAGACTCATCCGAGGCTTTCGTCCATCTTCTAAGGCATTAAGTCGCCCGAAAGTTGCAAATGGTCAACAAGGCTTAACCATGATTGTTCGATCCGGGCAATAAGGCGTGTGTCGGACAAGTCGTCGGGCGCAATGGTTTCGGGCCAATAGTCCGAAACGATGCGGGCGATTTCATCCAGGCGTGCCTCATCGACCAGGAAACGCGGGTCGATGTCCTTTGTATCCGCGACCACGCGCAACCGCAGGCAGGCGGGGCCGCCGCCATTGGCCATGGACTGACGCACATCGACGGGGATCAGGCGGCGGATCGGGCCATTGCCGGCAATCATCTGCTCCAGCCAGGTCCACACGGCCGGAACCGCCTGCGCCTCGCTTGGCAGGATCAGCGCCATGGTGCCGTCGGGCAGGGTGACGAGCTGCGCGTTGAACAAATAGCTCTTTATTGCGTCGGCCAGGCTGACGGCGCTGGCAGGCACTTCGACGATCTCGACCGATGGCAACAGCCTGCGCAGCGAGGCGTAGAAGGCCTGCTTGTCGGCAAAGGCCTGTTCATGGGTGAAGAGGACGCGTTCATTGGCGACGGCGACGACGTCATTGTGGAAGGCGCCGGCGGCAATCGCCTCCTGTGACTGCTGCACGAACAGGGTACGGGCCGGATCGAGGCCGTGGATGCGGGCTACGGCCTTGCTGGCCTCGACATGCTGGCGGGCGGGGAAGGGGCCGCCCGACTGGCCATAGACGAAGACCTCGACGCCCGGTGCGCCATGGCTGTCGCACAGGCGCATATGATTGGCTGCGCCTTCGTCGCCAAAGGGGGCGGGGATGGGGCCATGCACCGCAAAGGCGCGGGTGTCGGAAAAAGCGAGGCGCAGTTGCGCCAGCGTCTGGGGCCATTCATGGCTGCGATGCGCCATGGTGACGAGATTGGCGACGGTCAGGTGGGTGCGCCCGTCGGCCGTGTCTGCGGCGGGTGAGACGGTCGCGGCATTGGCGGCCCACATGGACGAGGCCGACATGGCGGCGGCGCGGATATGCGGATCGGCATTGCTGATGTCGGTGCCAAGGGTCGCGAGCCAGGCGCCGTCAGGACGCCATTGCGGCAGGAAAATACCCTGGGCAAGGCCGAGGCGCAGGTTGCCGCGCATCTTCTCTATCCCTTGCAGGGCCGCTGCACGGGGGTGCGATACGGCGCCGGCATTGCGGGACGAGGCCAGATTGCCAAGGCTGAGACCGGCATAATTATGGCTGGGGCCGACCAGCCCGTCGAAATTGATCTCGCGCACGCTCATGCCCGCCCCGCCATGGTGAATGCCTGTCCGACGTCCAGTTGCAGCAGCACGGCGCTGGCTGCGTCGAGCGAGATGCTGCCATCCTCGCCCTCCTGCACATAGCCATAGGTGCAGCGATAATCGGCCAGCAGGCCGGTCGATACCAGCATCTTGTCGCCGCCCTTGTCGTGGGTGGCCGCCAGCGTCACGTCGCGTGCCTGGGCTACGGTGCGGAGCTGGTCGATCTGGCCCACCATGGTCGGGCCGCCATCGAAAATGTCGACATAGCCGGCATTGGTGAAGCCCTCGGTCTCCAGCATCCGCATCGCCGCGCGGCCATTGGGGTGGGGCAGGCCGATCACGGCACGGGCGCTGTCGGTCAGCATCGCGGTGTAGATCGGCGTCTTGGGCATCAGGTCGGCGATGAACTGGTTGCCGTTGACGGCGTTGAACTCGTCAGCCTCCTGGAAATTCATGCCGAAGAAACGGCCGGCCAGACCATCCCAGAAGGGCGAGCCGCCCGCTTCGTCGATCACGCCGCGCAATTCGGCAATCACCCGGTCGCCGAAGCGATCGCGATGGTTGCGGATGTAGAGATAGCGGCTGCGCGCGAGCAGCAGGCCAAGTCCCTCGGCCCGTTCGCGCGGGTGGAGGAAAAGGCCGCCGACTTCGGTCGATCCTTCCAGATCGGTCGTGAGCGAGAGCATCTGCGCGCGGAAAGTGCGGGCCAGTTCCCGGCTATGCTGGGTCAGCACGCCCAGGCGATAGGAGTAAAAGGGCCAGCTTTGCCCCACCGTGCTGAAGATCTGGCAGGTGCCACGCACCTGGCCGGTCTGCGCATTGACCAGCACCAAGACGATCAGATCATCCTTGATCCCGCCATTCTGCCGGCTGAGCGCTTGTTCGGTGCGCTCCAGCTTGGCGGTCAGGGCAGCGCGATCGGGCGGCAGGTTGGTGAAGCCACCGCCGGTCAGCTTCGCCATTTCATATAGGGTCTGAAGGTCGTCCGCTCGCGCGGTGCGCATGTAGAAACTCAAAAGGCGGTCCTCTCTCTCAATATTGTCCTTGGGCGATCCGCAGCAGCGCCAGCGCGGACAGTTGCGCGCGCTCGGCCAGGCTGTCGCTGATCAGAAATTCGGCGTCGCTGTGGATGCTGCCGCCGCGCACGCCCATGGTGTCGACCACCGGGACGCCACAGGCCGCGATGTTGTTGCCGTCGCACACGCCGCCGGTGTCACGCCAGCCAATGTCGAGGCCGAGTTCCGCGCCGCAACGCCTGACCAGGCCGAACAGCCGCTCGGCCTTGGCATCCATGGGCTTGGGCGGGCGACCAAAGCCGCCATGGAGATGCAGGCTGACACCATGGTCGCGGGCGACATCGGCCATGGCCCGATCCAGCAGGGCGCGGGCCGCGATTTCATCGTCCGGCGTGCGCGGGCGGAAATTGACCCGCAGCACGGCATGGTCGGGCACGACATTATTGGGGCTGCCGCCGTCGATCTTGGCGGGGTTGCAGGAAAAGCCTGTGCCGCTGCCGGCCTTCAGCCGCAAAGCAAGGTCGGCGGCCGCGAGCAGGGCATTGCGGCCATCGTCCGGATTGCGACCGGCATGGGCGCTGAGGCCGGTGACGATGATCGAGAAATTGCCGCTGCCCGCCCGCGCGCCGGCCAGTGTGCCATCGGGCAGGGCCGGTTCATAGGTGAAGGCGGCGCGCTTGCCGGCTGCGGCCTGACGGAGCAGGGCGGCGGAGGAGGGGCTGCCGACTTCCTCGTCGCTGTTGATCACGACTTGATAGCCGAGCGTCCGGGTTGCCACGCTATGCTCGATGGCCGTCAGGGCGGCGAGCATGACGGCGATGCCGCCCTTCATATCGGCGACGCCGGGGCCGTTGAGAATGCCGGGTTCCAGCCAGCGGAGCGCCTGGAAAGCATGATCGGCCGGGAAGACCGTATCCATATGGCCCGTCAGCAGCAACTGGACCGGCGCATCGGGGCGGACGGTCAGGCGAAGATGCTGACCATGGCGGATCACCGATATCCGGCCGTCGGGCGCCACGGTTTCGACCGGATCGGGGTCGATCAGGTCGATCGCGCCCGGCAGCACCGAAAAGGCATCGGCGAGCGTGGTGGCCATGGTGGCGAGCCCGGTCAGGTTGCGCGATCCGCTGTTGATGCTGGCCCATGTCTCGACCTGTGCCAGCATCGGCGCGGCGGCGGCCTGCTCCAGCAGGGCGGTTTCAGGGGCTGTTACGGGCGGGTGGATGCCGTTCATCCCGGAGGTCTATCAGAGCGCGGGCGCCTGCTCCACCCCGATCAGAAATCGTAGCTGAGGGTCAGGCGGCTGAGCGTGTCGAAATCGCGCGCGGACAGCAGGGTCTCCGACTCATACTGCACCGTGTAGGACAGGCCAGCGGACAGGCGTGTGCTCACCTTGGTTTGCAACTGTGTCAGGGAATTGACTGAAAACACGTCGGTTTCCGCGTATCCTGCGGCAGTCTGCTTGAAGGTGACATTGGGTGCCAGACGCCAGGCCAGGTCCATGGATGCACGCGCGCCCAGCTTGGTTTCGCGTGGTCCGATCACATATTTGGCATGACGGACGGACGGGCCAACATCGAGCGACAGGTCGATCGGTTTGCTGACGATCACCTTGTAACCGATGCCGGCCGAGGCGGTGTAGCGTTCGTCATAGCCGATCGAGGGGTCGCGTTCGAACTGGGTCAGGCCATAGGCGAAGCCGCGCGGATCAAACTGGTAGCGCGGTTCATAGCTGGCGGTGTAGCGTTCGCGCGAGGTGACGCCATTGGCACGGCGATAATCGACCGTGGCGCTGAGCTTATGGCTCCATTCCAGCCCTTCGCGCTTGACCTGCGCCGCGGCGCTGATGCCGATTTCACTGGTTGAACCGGTCGAGCGGAAGCCGCCGGCCTCCAACTTGCCGGTCCATAATTCGGTGAAGCGCGCCTCGCGAATCACCGTGTCATGGGTCGCCTTGGTCCGTTCCTTCCAGCTGTTGACCATCTGCTGGATCTGGTCGGCCGATTGCGGATTGGTCTGCTTGGCGATCTTGGCGACGGTCGCGATTTCCGTCTCATTGCCATTGGCAATCGCCGCCTCCAGCATTTCGCGGACGGACGGCGGCAGCAGCGCAGGCGCATTGGCCCAGGCCTGGGTGGCAAAGAGGAAGGGCAGGATAGCCAGACAGTGACGCATGCCGCTGTCATAGCGAACCGACAGGGGATTTTAAGCCCCCATCAGATCAAGTCGTGGAATTCCTGCAATATGTCGCGGTAAAGCTTGCGCTTGAACGGCACGATCAGTTCCGGCAGCGTTTCGGGCGCGGCCCATTTCCATTCGCGAAATTCGGGATGCTTGGTCTGGATATCGATGTGACTGTCCTTGCCCAGAAAACGGGCGAGGAACCAGATCTGGCGCTGGCCACGATATTTGCCGCCCCACAGCTTGCCGATCAGTTCGGGCGGCAGGTCGTAGAAATGCTCGTCGCGGCTCTTCGCGATGATGTCGACATGTTCGGGCGTGATGCCGGTCTCTTCGCCCAGTTCGCGCAGCGCCGCCGTCTTGGCGTCTTCGCCGTCGTCGATCCCGCCCTGCGGCATCTGCCAGGCTTCCACCACATTATCGAGGCGCTGGCCGACGAAGACCTTGCCCGCCATGTTGACCAGCATGATCCCGACGCACGGCCGGTAGTTCAGTTCTGCATCATTCGGCATCGACGCCATGTCTTCCCCTGCATCGCTGCAGCCATGGCCGGTTGGCGGCGCATGGCATAGTGTTTCGGCCGCAGAATAAGCGGCGCAGATGTCCGCGTCCATTGGCAGAATCGACATTCGTCGGATTTGTCGGGCATCTTCCGAAAGGGGACGCAAAAATCATTTGGAACCGGGGAACTGGGCAGGCATTGGGCGATCATGCCATCCCCCACCATAATCTGGTTCCGGCAGGATCTGCGCCTTTCGGATCAGGCGGCGCTTGCCGCCGCCGCGCAGGCCGGCCCGGTCATTCCGCTCTATATCCTTGATGATGAAAGCCCGCGCCAATGGGCGATGGGCGGCGCATCCCGCTGGTGGCTGCATCACAGCCTTGCCAGCTTGGACGAGCGACTGAGGGCCAAGGGATCGCGGTTGATCCTGCGGCGCGGCCGCTGCGCCGATGTGCTGGCGCAGATGGCACAGGAAAGCGGCGCGCAGGTCGTGCATGCGATCCGCCATCATGAACCCTGGTGGCGCAACGCCGAAAAGGCGGTGGCAAGGCAGATCGACCTGCGGCTTCATGACGGCGGACTGTTATTGCCGGTGGAGGCGGTGCGGACGGGTGGCGGGACGCCCTATCGCATCTACACGCCCTTTTCCCGTGCGGTGATGCTGCACATGCCGCCCGCACCACCGCAGCCCGCGCCGCAGCGGATCGAAGCGCCATCGCACTGGCCGACGAGCGACCGGCTGGAGGATTGGAAGCTGCTGCCGTGCGACCCGGACTGGGCCAGCGGCTTCCCTGCCGACTGGTCACCGGGCGAAGAGGGAGCAAAGCGCTATCTTGACAGTTTTCTGGGGGAGGTCGGCGACTATGCCGTCGCGCGCGATCTGCCGTCGCAGGAGGGAACGTCCCGCCTGTCCCCGCATCTCCATTTCGGGGAGATTTCGCCAGCCAAGGTCTGGCATCGGGTGGCGCAGGCGCCGGGGGACGCGACCGTCTATCTCAAGGAACTGATCTGGCGCGACTATGCGCATAATCAGGTCTGGGCCTTGCCGACCTATGGATCGGAAAATGCCCAGCCGGCCTTCGATGTCATGCGCTGGCGCGATCTGCGCGAGGCGCGGGGTGACTGGGCGGCGTGGAAACGGGGGCAAACCGGCTATCCGATCGTCGATGCCGGCATGCGCCAGCTCTGGCAGACGGGCTGGATGCACAATCGGGTGCGGATGATCGCGGCCAGCTTCCTCATCAAGCATCTGCTGATCGACTGGCGCCATGGCGCGCGCTGGTTCTGGGACACGCTGGTCGACGCGGATTATGCCAATAACAGCGTCAACTGGCAGTGGGTGGCGGGCAGCGGCGTCGATGCCAATCTCTTCACCCGGATCATGGCGCCGCTGACCCAGTCGGACAAATTCGATGCCGCCGATTATATCCGCCAATGGGTGCCGGAACTGGCGGATCTGGACGATCGCGTCATCCATGATCCGGATTCTCATGGGGTTAGGCCAGCATCCTATCCCGAAAAGCGGATCGGCCATCGCGAGGGTCGCGAGCGCGCGCTAGCGGCCTATCGCCAGATGAAGGGGTGATTGCAGCGGCGCGCGGCATGGGGCAGAAAGAGGCCCGATGAATGCAGTCGATCCCCGTCGCGGCAAGGCCGCATTGTCGATCCGGCGCCCGCCGGCAGACCGGACGCCGGGATGGCGGGCGCGCCTGTTCGCGCCGCTCTTCCATCGCCTGCTCGATCGTATCGACCAGGGATTGGAGCAGGGCTCGCTGGATGCGGCTTTGCCGGACGGCACGCGCCGGCTATTGGGCGGACGGTCGCCGGGGTTCGACTGTGTTGTGGACCTAGTCGACTGGCGCGCCTTGGTGCGACTGGCGATGGGTGGCTCGGCGGGCTGGTATCGCGCCTGGGCGGCGGGCGAGTGGCGCAGTGCCGATCCGGTGCCGCTGTTCGCATTGTTCATGGCCAACGCCGTATCGTTGGGGCGCGTCGCGCGACCCCATGGACCGGCCCGTTGGGCAGGACAAGTGCTGCACTGGGCGCGCCGCAACAACCGTAACGGCTCGCGCCGGAACATCGCCTTCCATTATGATCTGGGCAATGACTTCTACAGCCTATGGCTGGACAAGAATATGCACTACTCCAGTGCCTTGTTTCTCAATCCTGAGGATCGGATCGAAAGTCTGGAGCGGGCGCAGCAGCGCAAGGTGGACGCCCTGCTGGAGCGGCTGGACCTTCGTGACGGGCAGGCGCTGTTGGAAATCGGATGCGGCTGGGGCGGCCTTGCCGAACAGGCGATGGAGCGCTGTTCCATCCAATATGACGGGCTGACCCTGTCCGTCGAGCAGGCCGATTATGCGCGCGATCGACTGGGATCGGGCGCGCAGATCCATCTGACCGACTATCGCGACGCGCAGGGGCAGTATGAGGCCATCGCCAGCGTGGAAATGGTGGAGGCGGTCGGCCAGCATTATTGGCCCGATTATCTAGATGCGGTCGCGCGCCTGCTGAAGCCCGGCGGCCGCGCCGCGATCCAATATATTTTGATCGACGATGCAATCTTCGATCATTATGCGCGCGGCGCGGATTTCATCCAGACCTATATTTTCCCCGGCGGCATGCTGTTATCCGAAAGTCGCTTTCGGACGTTGGCGCAGGAGCGCGGGCTGGAATGGCGCGATGCGCGTCACTTTGGCGGCCATTATGCCGAAACGCTGCGCCGCTGGCGCGAGCGGTTCGATCGGGCGATCGACGAAGGACGATTGCCGGCCAGTTTCGACCAGCATTTCGTCGGCTTGTGGCGCTATTATCTGATGTATTGCGAAGGCGGTTTCCGGGGCGGCACCATTGATGTCGCCCAGGTCACGCTGGCAAAGCCGGCCGCTTAACCCTCGACGCGCAGGCGGTGGCCGTTCGGCGCATCGCTCAACACCAGATCATGGATGGCCCTGGCGACCGTCTCCGGCCCCTTGAGCGTTGCCGGATCCTCGCCGGGGAAGGCGCGCGCGCGCATCGCGGTGCGGGTGGCGCCGGGATCGACGATATGGGTGCGGATGGCGGAGATGTTCTTCATCTCCTCGCCATAGGCGCCGACCAGCGTTTCGAGCGCCGCCTTGGACGCGCCATAGGCGCCCCAATAGGCGCGCGGCGTGGCGCCGACCGAGGATGTCAGCGCGATCACCCGTGCATCGGTGCTCGCCCGCAGCATCGGGTCGAAGGCCGCGATCAGCGCCTGGGGCGCAGCGATGTTGAGCATCAGCAGCCGGGCAAATTCCTTGGCATCGATCGCCGGAACCGATGCCAGAGAGCCAAGTGTGGCGGCGTTGAGGACGAGGATGTCGAGTGCCTTCCAGCGGCCCGAAATGGCCTGGGCCAGGCGGCCGATGCTTTCGCCGTCGATCAGATCGAGCGGCGCGATGGTCGCGCTGCCGCCGGCCTGATGAATGCGGTCTTCCACCTCTTCCAGTCCGCCGCCGGTGCGCGCGGTCAGGATCACATGGGCACCGGCTGCGGCAAGTGCCTCCGCCGTCGCGGCGCCGATCCCACGGCTGGCGCCGGTGACGAGCGCAAGTTTTCCGAACAGCGGCAAGGTATCAGACATCGGCTCTCCGTTCGCCCCGACCGATGCCGGGTGTCGTAGTGGGAAAAGGAAGGGGCGGGGTCGTGCGACCCCGCCCGGTCGGGCCTTGCCCGTGGATCAGGAGACCCGTTCTGCCAGCAGTTCGAACTGGTTTTCGACCACGGCTTCATCCTGGTCGGTGAGCTTGGTCGGATAGTCGCCGGTGAAGCAGGCGTCGCAATATTGCGGACGAATGTCGGCCCGCTTCGCCTCGCCCAGCGCCTTGTACAGGCCGTCGATCGAGATGAAGGCCAGGCTGTCGGCGTGGATGAAGTCCTGCATGCCGCCAATGTCCAGCTTGTGCGCCAGCAGCTTGGTGCGCTCGGGCGTATCGACGCCATAGAAGCAGCTATGCTTGGTCGGCGGCGAGGCGATGCGCATATGCACTTCGGCCGCGCCCGCTTCGCGCATCATCTGCACGATCTTCAGCGAGGTGGTGCCGCGCACGATCGAGTCGTCGATCAGCACGATGCGCTTGCCCTGGATGAGGGCGCGGTTGGCATTATGCTTCAGCTTGACGCCGAGATGGCGGACCTTGTCGCCCGGCTGGATGAAGGTGCGGCCGATATAGTGCGAACGGATGATGCCCAGTTCGAACGGAATGCCCGATTCCTGCGCATAGCCGATCGCTGCCGGCACACCACTGTCGGGCACCGGGATGACATAGTCGGCCTCGACCGGATTTTCGATCGCCAGCTGCGCGCCGATCGCCTTGCGGACCGAATAGACGCTGGAATTGTCGATGATCGAATCGGGGCGGCTGAAATAGACATGCTCGAAGATGCAGGGGCGCGGATGCACTTCGCCGAACGGGCGGATCGAGCGCATTTCGCCATCCTTGGTGACGATGACGAGTTCGCCCGGATCGATCGAGCGGACATAGTCGGCGCCAACCACGTCGAGCGCGACGGTTTCCGAAGCGAAGATGATCGAATCGCCCAGCTTGCCCATGACCAGCGGGCGGATGCCCAGCGGATCGCGGCAGGCGATCATACCCTCTGGCGTCATAACGATCAGCGAATAGGCGCCTTCGATCTGCTTCAGCGCGTCGATGAACTTGTCGAGCAGGGTACGATAATTGGACGTCGCGACCAGATGAATGATGACTTCGGTGTCCGAGGTCGACTGGAAAATGGAGCCGCGGCGGATCAGTTCGCGGCGAACCTTCATCGCGTTCGAGATGTTGCCGTTATGGGCAACCGCGAAACCGCCGGAATTGAGTTCGGCATAAAGCGGCTGGACGTTGCGTAGCGAGGTTTCGCCGGTGGTCGAGTAACGGACATGGCCGCAGGCCGTGTCGCCGGGCAGGCCCCGAATCACCTCGTCGCGGTCGAAATTGCCGGCGACATGGCCCATGGCACGATGGGTATGGAAATCATGCCCGTCCCAGCTGGTGATGCCTGCCGCTTCCTGCCCGCGATGCTGCAGGGCGTGAAGGCCGAGCGCTACCATCGCGGACGCGGTTTCTGCGCCAGATACGCCAAAAATGCCGCATTCTTCGCGCAACTTGTCGTCGTCGAAAGGATTCGTCGTAATCATGGGTGTGAGCGGGTCCATTGCCGTTCCTGACCACCCCTCTGGGGCGACCTTTCGCGCGCATATAGTCCCTCCCGCTCGATTTGTCGCCTGCCTGTAACAAAAAAGCGTGGTCAATCGTGGCAACGCTGCGTTTTGCTGGCTTTTCCATGGGCTAAACGGCCACTGGCGTTGGCGTTCGGGTGTCGCTAAGAAACCTGTACTCATGCACCGTTTTGCCAATCCCGCCCGCTTCCTGAAGATCGCTCGTCCGATGACGAGCTGGCTGTTCTGGCCCGGCCTTGTGCTGCTGCTGGCCGGCTGCGCTTCGGGCCTGTTCCTGACGCCAGCAGATTATCTGCAGGGCGATACGGTGCGCATACTCTATATACATGTGCCGGCCGCGTGGCTGGGCATGGCGGGCTGGACCGGCATTGCCGTGTCCGGGCTGATGCAACTGGTGTGGCGCCATCCACTGGCTTCCGTGGCCGGACGCGCGATCGCGGCGCCGGGCGCGCTGTTCACCGCCATCTGCCTGATGACCGGTTCGATCTGGGGGCGACCGACCTGGGGCACCTGGTGGGAATGGGACGGGCGCATGACATCCATGCTGGTCCTGCTCTTTCTCTATCTGGGCTATATTGCCCTGGCCAGCGCCTCGGCGCGGCAGGGGCAGGGCGGGGTTAGCCCGGTGACCGCGATCTTCGGCCTAGTCGGCGCGATCAACATCCCGATCATCAATCGGTCGGTGGTCTGGTGGAACAGCCTGCACCAGGGGCCGAGCATCACGATGCGCGGATCGAGCATCGACGGATCTATGCTCTGGCCGCTGGGCCTGACATTATTGGGTTTCACCTTGTTGTTCGCCGCGATCGTACTGATGCGGATGCGGGCAATATTGGCACAAAATAAGGTCGAGGCGCGGATGCAGCGCCTGACGAGAGGGTAGAGATGAACCAATGGGCTTTCGTGATCGCCGCCTATGCCGTGACGGCGGTGGGTACGGCGATCGTCACCATCGCCAGCTGGCGCGCGATGCGATCGGCGGAACGTCAGGCCGAACGACTGTCTGACCGGACATGAAGGCCAAGCATCAACGGCTGATCCTGGCGCTCGCGGCGCTGGTGGCGATCATCGGTGCCGGGTTGCTTGCCGTCTCGGCGCTGAAGGACGAGGCGGCCTATTTCTACGCGCCCAACGACGTGAAGACCAAGGGTGTGGAGCCCGGCAAGGCGATCCGTCTGGGCGGCATGGTGGTGAAGGGCAGCCTCAAGCGTGCGGCCGATGGGGTGACGATCAATTTCGACGTGACCGATGGCAAGGCGACCGTGCCGGCGACGTTCAGCGGGATCGCGCCCGACCTGTTCAAGGAAGGCAGCGGCGTCGTTGCGGAAGGGGCTTTCGACCGGCAGGGGCGGTTCGTCGCCACCAATTTGCTGGCCAAGCATGACGAGCGCTACATGCCGCGCGAACTGGACGGCATGACCTATAATGAAACCACGCATGAGATGAAGGCCGCGCCATGATCGCCGAAGCGGGTCTCGCCGCCCTGTGGTTTGCCGCCGTCCTCGCGCTGCTCCAGCTGTTTCTGGTCGGCATGGGGCTGGCGGGCGGCAAAAGCGAGGTGCTGGGCGCTGTGCGCCCGGTCGCTGTTTTGCAGGGCGTGCTGACGGCCGTCGCCTTTGTCGCGCTGATCAGCCTGTTCCTGCGATCCGACATGTCGGTGCTGCTGGTGGCGACCAACAGCCATTCGGCCAAGCCCTGGCTGTACAAATTCGCCGGAACCTGGGGCAATCATGAGGGGTCGATGCTGCTGTGGGTCACGGTGATGGGCGTTGCCGGCGCGGCCGTGGCGTTGTTCGAGCGGGCGTTGAAGCGCGACGCGCATATGGCGACGCTGGGCGCGCAGGCGGCAATCAGCCTGGGCTTCTATGCCTTCCTGCTCTTCTCCTCCAATCCCTTCGCCCGCATTGCCCCGGCACCGGCGGACGGACAGGGGCTCAACCCGCTGCTGCAGGATCCTGGCCTCGCCTTCCATCCGCCGACGCTCTATCTCGGCTATGTGGGTCTGTCGGTCGCCTTCTCCTTCGCGGTCGGGGCCTTGCTGACGCGGCAGGTGGATGCGGCGTTCGCCCGCGCCATGCGCCCCTGGGTGCTGGCCGCCTGGATCATGCTGACGCTTGGCATCACCGCGGGCAGCTATTGGGCCTATTATGAGCTGGGCTGGGGCGGCTGGTGGTTCTGGGATCCTGTCGAAAATGCGTCGCTGATGCCCTGGCTGGCGGCGACCGCGCTGCTGCACAGCGTGACCGTGCTGGCGACCCGCGACGCGCTGCGCGCCTGGACGGTGATGCTGGCCGTCGTCGCCTTCTCCATGTCGATGGTCGGCACTTTCCTAGTCCGGTCGGGCATATTGACCAGCGTCCATGCCTTCGCCGTCGATCCCGAGCGGGGCAGCTTCATCCTGGCCTTGCTGGCGCTCTATATTGGCGGCGCCCTGGCCCTGTTCGGCTGGCGGATCGGCTCGGTGCGCGAGGGCGCGCCGTTCGAACTGGTCAGCCGCGAAACCTTCCTGGTGGTCAACAACCTGTTGCTTTCGGTGATCCTCGGGCTGGTGCTGATCGGCACGCTTTACCCGCTGATGACCGAAGCGTTCGGGCACAAGGTATCGGTCGGCGCGCCCTATTTCGATCGCATTGCCGGGCCGATAGCGCTCATCCTGCTGATCGTGATGGCGGCGGGGCCTCTCACCCGCTGGCGCCGGGATCAGGCGCGCGCCGTGGCCGGGCGCATGCTTGTTCCGGCGGCGGCCGCACTGGCGGCTGTGGTGCTGGTCGGTGCGCTGGCCTGGGGCCGGATCGCGCTGTTGCCCTATTGCGGGCTGGTGGTGGCGCTGGCCGTCGGCGTGGGATCGCTGGCACCGCTGTGGAAGCGTAACCTGCGCCGCACGCCGCTCTTCACCTATGGCATGGTGATTGCCCATCTGGGCTGCGCCGTCAGCCTGGCGGGCATGGCCTGCGATTCGGCGTTCACGGTCGAGAAGCTGGTCGCGGTCCGGCCGGGCGATAGCATCGAGACGGCCGGCTGGACGCTGCGCTTCCAGCGCATCCTGCCGCTTGCCGGCGATAATTGGACGGCGCTGCAGGCGGACGTCATTGCGGAGCGCAGCGGTCGGGCGGTGGTGATCCATCCGCAATCGCGCTTTTTCGCTTCGCCGCCGACGACCACGACCGAGGCGGCGCTGCTGACCCGGTGGAATGGCCAGCTCTATGTCGTGCTGGGTCAGGAAGCCGATGCCGGCCGCTGGCAGATGCGGATCTGGTGGAAGCCGTTCGTGACGCTGATCTGGCTGGGGGGCATCATGATCGCGCTGGGTGGCCTGCTGGCGCTGATCGGGCGGGAGCGGCGCGGCTGGCTGATGAAATGGCGAGCGCGGAGGGCAATGGCATGAGGAAGTTGCTGATCTGGCTGCCGCTCGGCCTGTTCCTCGGCTTTTTCGCGCTGTTCGCAAGCGGCCTTTTCAAGCCGGATGACCGTGTCATCACCTCCAAGCTGATCGGCCAGGCTTTGCCGGTCTTCACCCTGCCGGCTGCCGCCAGCGATCGGCCCGCGCTCGCCAGCACGCAATTGGCGGATGGCAAGCCGCGCCTGCTCAATATCTTTGCCAGCTGGTGCATTCCCTGCGCGGCGGAGGCGCCGCAACTGATGGCGCTCAAGCAGGCTGGGGTAGCGATAGACGCGATCGCGATCCGCGATGCCCGGCCCGATGTCGACGCCTTCCTGGCGCGTAACGGCAATCCCTATAGCCGGATAGGCCTGGATGCGCGCAGTGGCGTGCAGATCGCACTGGGCTCGTCGGGCGTACCGGAAACCTTCGTGATCGATGGCAGGGGCAGGATTGCCTATCAGCATATTGGCGACATCCGCGCCGATGATGTGCCGATGCTGCTGCAACGGCTGAAGGACGCGCAATGATGCGGGGGGTGCTTTCTCTTCTCCTGTTGATGCTGGCAGCGCCGGTTCAGGCGCAGACCGCCCTGCCGCCCGCGCCCTATGCCGACCGGCAGCTTGATGACCCGGCGCTGGAGCGCAAGGCGAAGGCGCTGATGGAAACCATCCGCTGCCTTACCTGCCAGAGCCAGTCGATCGCCGATTCTAACGCCAGTATGGCGGGTGATATGCGCTCCGAGATCCGTGAACGGATCAGGGCGGGGGAGGAGCCGGAGCATATCAGGCACTGGCTGATCGAGCGTTATGGCGATTGGGTCAGCTATGAGCCGACGGCCGCACCGATCCTCTGGCCGCTCTGGGCGGCGCCGATCGTGCTGCTTGCATTGGGGGTGCTGTTGATGCGCGGACGGATCAAGCGGAGGCCGCGGGCATGACGGGCTGGATCATCGCTTTTGGCATCGCCATCCTCGCCATGGTGGCGCTCTGCTTCATCGGTCGCATCCCGCGGGTCACGCGGGAGATCGTCGCTGCGGCTTTGCTGGTCGGGCTCGCCGGCTATGCCTGGCAGGGGCATCCGGGCCTTGCCGGTGTGCCGCATCTGCTGGCGGCCGAGAAGGAAGCGCAATTTGACGAGAAGCTGGCGGAACGACGCCGGAGCTTGGCGGAGCGCTATGGTCCGGCCGGCCAATGGTTGATCATGTCGGATTCCTTCGGACGGCGCGGCTTGACCAAGGAGGCGGCCAATATCCTGCTCTCCGGCCTCAAGCAGACGCCGGAAGACGCCAATCTGTGGCTGGGCATGGGAAATGCACTGGTTGCGCATGCCGATGGCGTGGTCGCGCCGGCGGCAGACTATGCCTATCGCCAGGCGCTGCGGCTTGACCCGGAGGGACCGGCGCCGCGCTATTTCTACGGCCTCGCGCTGGCCCAGGCTGGTCAGCTGGAAGCGGCGCGTGATCAATGGTTGCCGCTGGCACAAAGTGCGCCAGAGGGTAGCAAGATCAAGGCGGAACTGCAGGCCAATATCGCGCGTATCGATGCCATGCTGGCGATGGATGCGGCTTCGCGATGATCCGCATCGGGGCGATCATTGCGTGAACCCTGTGCCCATGGTAGGGGCCGGCGGTTTGCTGGGCTCCGTCCTTGGAATGAGAATTGCCCTGGCAAGGGTTGCGACATGATATTGATGATCGAGCATTTCCTTCATGGCTGATGAGAGCGCGGTCGCCGTCCCCGAAGACGGCGAGCAGGAAGGGCATGGTCATGCCCGCCAGAAAGCCACGGCCAAGCTGGTCGTCGGCGCAATCGGCATCGTTTTCGGCGATATCGGTACCAGCCCCCTCTACGCCTTCCGCGAAACCTTCGCCGGCCATCATCATCTCGACCTCGATCCCGACCATATATTGGGCGTCATCAGCCTGATGTTCTGGTCGATGATGCTGGTTGTGACGCTCAAATATGTCAGCATCATCATGCGCGCCGACAATAAGGGCGAAGGCGGCAGCCTGGCGCTGCTGGCGCTGATCAACGGGCAGACCAAGACGCAGCGCTGGTCGCGCGGCATCGTGCTGCTGGGCGTGTTTGCGACGTCGCTCTTCTACGGTGATTCGATGATCACACCGGCGGTTTCCGTGCTGTCGGCGGTGGAAGGTCTGGCGGTCTACAACGCCAACCTGGCGCCGGCGATCCTGCCGGTCGCGGTGCTGATCCTGCTTGGCCTGTTCTGGATCCAGGGGCTGGGGACCAACAAGGTCGCGACGCTGTTCGGGCCGATCATGCTGATCTATTTCGTGACGATCGCATCGCTCGGCGTGCTCAGCATCGTCAAGACACCGGGCATTCTCTACGCCTTCAATCCTTATTGGGCGGTGATGTTCTTTGCCACCGATCCGCTGCCCGCCTTCCTGGCGCTGGGGTCGGTCGTGCTGGCCGTGACCGGCGCCGAGGCGCTCTATGCCGATATGGGTCATTTCGGCCGCAGCCCGATCCGCGTGTCCTGGCTGATCTTCGTGCTGCCGGCGCTGATGCTCAACTATATGGGGCAGGGCGCGCTTCTGTTCCGTGAAGGTGCCGCGGCGCTGCACAGCCCCTTCTACAATCTCGCGCCGCAATGGATGCAATTGCCGCTGATCGGCCTCGCCACGCTGGCGGCGATCATCGCGTCGCAGGCGGTGATATCCGGCGCTTTTTCGGTCACGCAGCAGGCGATCCAGCTCGGCTTCATGCCGCGACTGCGGATCGAGCATACCAGCGCCTCGACGGCCGGCCAGATCTACATTCCCCTGATCAACTGGGGGCTGATGGTGATGGTCATCCTGCTGGTGCTGGTGTTCAAGACCTCGTCCAACCTGACCGCGGCCTATGGCATTGCCGTCACCGGCGCGATGTTCATCGACAATGTGCTGCTGACCGTGGTGCTGTACCGCCTGTGGCACTGGAAATGGTATTATGCCGCGCCGCTGCTCACCGTCTTCTATCTGGTCGATGGCGCCTATCTGGCGGCCAATCTGACCAAGGTGCCCGACGGTGGCTGGTTCCCGCTGCTGATCGGATTCGTGGTCTTCACCCTGCTGACGACCTGGTCGCGTGGTCGCCGGCTGGTGCAGGAACGGCTGCGTGAGGCGGCGATGCCGATCCCGGTATTCGTGGCTTCGGCCGCCAACAGTGCGGTGCGCGTGCCGGGCACCGCTGTCTTCATGACCTCGACGCCCGACGGCGTGCCGCATGCGCTGCTGCATAATCTCAAGCACAACAAGGTGCTGCATGAGCGGGTGATCCTGCTGACCGTCAAGATCAAGGATGTGCCGGTGGTCGAGGATGATGGCCGCTGCAAGCTGGAGGATCTGGGCCGCGGCTTCTTCCGTCTGGTGCTGCAATATGGCTTCATGCAGGAACCGGATGTTCCGGCCGCACTCAAGAATGTCACCGGCTGCGGCCAGGCGTTCAAGATGATGGACACCAGCTTCTTCCTGGCGCGCCAGACGCTGCTGCCTTCGGCCAATCCCGGCATGCCTTTGTGGCGCGAGAAGATCTTCGCCTGGATGCTCCGCAACGCGGAAAGTGCGATGGAATTTTTCCGCCTGCCGACCAATCGCGTGGTCGAACTGGGCAGCCAGGTCGAGATTTGACCGGCCTCTAGAAGAGCCGCATCTGCGCGCCCTCGGGCGGCCGGAACAGATCGGTGCGGACGCTGATCCGCGCCTGTCCCAGATTGGCCTTGCGCCGGGCCTTGATGAAGCGGGTGCGGGTCAGGTCGGCCCAGACGCCTTGACCGCGCATCCGGCTACCGAAATCGGGGTCATTGTCGCGGCCGCCGCGAATGTCCCGGATCATCGCCATCACCTTGGCAGCGCGATCGGGATAATGGGTTTCCAGCCAGGCGCGGAACAGTGGCGCGACCTCATGCGGCAGGCGGACGAGGATGTAGTTGACGTCCTGCGCGCCGGCCATGGCGAGCCGCGTCACCACTTGCTCGATCTCATGATCGTTGATTGCCGGGATGATCGGCGACATGTTGGCCGATACCGGCACGCCGGCTTCAGCTAGGCGAGCGATCGCGGCCATCCGCCGTTCGGGATGGGGCGCGCGGGGCTCCAGCGTGCGTGCGACCTTGGGATCAAGCGAGGTGACTGAAATCATCACCGCAACCAGATTGTCGCGCGCCAGATCGGCAAGCAGGTCGATGTCGCGCAGGATGCGGTCGGACTTGGTGGTGATGAAGACCGGATGGCGGCATTCCACCATCACCTCCAGCAATTGGCGGGTGATCCCCCAATCCTTCTCGATCGGCTGATAGGGGTCGGTATTCGTGCCCATGGCGATCGGCGAGACGCTGTAGTTGCGATGCGACAGTTCCTTGCGCAGCAGCGCTGCCGCATCCGGCTTGGCGAAGAGGCGAGTCTCGAAATCCAGACCCGGCGACAGGTCGTGATAGGCGTGGGTCGGCCGGGCAAAGCAATAGATGCAGCCATGTTCACATCCGGCATAGGCATTGATCGACTGGGAGAAGGCGATGTCGGGCGACGCGTTGCGCGAGATGATCGTGCGTGGCGTGATCAGCGACACGCTGGTGCGCAGTTTTTGGGCCGGTCCGTCGATTGCCTCCACGGCGTCAAGCCAGTCGCCGTCCGCCTCGCGCGCGGCCAGGTTGAAGCGGCTGCTGGCCTGATTATGCGTCGCGCCGCGTCCTGGGATGTTTGCCATCTTGGAATAAGAACATATCATGAACCTATTGACAAGGTCGCTTCCAACGCGTCATGGCTGCGCCCTTGAAAGCAGGGGGAAATATCATGCGTGCCTGGTGGCTTGTTCCGGCTCTGATGATGATGTCTGGCGCGGTCGATGCCGCGACGCCGACGACGGATTGCGCGGCAAATATGGTCTGCGCCAGCCGGCCCCAGTCGGTGGTCGATGCGCTACAGGCAGCGGGCTACAAGGCGGCGCTGACCAAGAGCAAGTCGACCGGCAACCCGATGATCGAAAGCGCTGCGAGTGGCTATAATTTTACCATCTATTTCTATGGCTGCGAGGAGATGAAGAACTGCAACTCGCTGCAGTTCGGTATCAATTTCGCGGATGATGGTGGCAATACACCGGAAGTCGCGAACAAGTGGAACCAGTCCAAGCGCTTCATCCAGATGTCGATCGCGGACGACAAGACGATGGACGTTTCCTATGACGTCAGCACGATCGGTGGGCTCAATCAGGAGAATTTTGCCGATGTGGTCGACTGGTGGGCGGTGATGCTCGGTGAACTCAGCAAATTCTTCAAGGAGAACCCGGCGCCCACGCTCAGGAAGTGAGGGCGTTTAGCGCTCGGTGAGGCGCGGCATTAGTTCGACGAAATTGCAGGGACGGAACCGGCTGTCGAGCTGGCTGGCGAGAATGCCGTCCCAGGCATCGCGCACCGCGCCAGTCGAGCCGGGCAGCGCGAAGATATAGGTGCCGCGCGCGACGCAGGCGGTGGCGCGCGACTGGATGGTGGAGGTGCCGATCGACTGATAGCTGAGCCACCGGAACAGCTCGCCAAAACCGGGAATTTCCTTGTCCTGCACCTGGGCCAGTGCTTCGGGCGTGACGTCCCGGCCGGTGACGCCGGTGCCACCGGTGGTCAGGATCACATCGACCTGCGGATCGTCGATCCAGGCGTGAAGGCGGGCGACGATGGCGCTGCGATCATCGGTGACAATCAGTCGGTCGGCCAGAACATGGCCCGCGCCGATCAGGCGCTCGACCAGCGTATTGCCGGACCGGTCGTCGGCCAGCGTGCGAGTGTCGGAAACGGTCAGGACGGCGATGCGGACGGGCAGGAAGGTCCGGCCCTCATCGATCGGCATCAGTCCGATCCGCCGGCGATCATCGCCCGGCCATCGGCCTTGCTGAGGCGCACCAGCTTGACGCCCTTGGCATTGGGGAAGGTCGGCCACATGCCCTGTGCCATGCCGGTCAGGCAATCGGCCTCGCCCTTGGCCTGGATCTGGTACATCCAGTAATTGCGCATGACGATGTTCACATAGGCGCGGGTTTCATAATAGGGCAGGGATTCGATGAAGAGCAGCGGATCGCCCTTGTCCTTCACCTCGCTGTTCCAGCGTTCGACCGGCAGCGGGCCGGCATTATAGGCCGCCATCACCTTGGGCAGCAGGCCGCCGGTCGCGCTCATGTCGCGCAGCGATTCCAGATAGCGCTGACCATATTCCATGTTGGTGGACGGCACGAACAGCTGCGATGCGTTGGACAGGCCGACATCGCCGGCGGTTCCGGGCCGCACCTGCATCAGGCCGCGGGCGCCGGCGCTGGAGACGACGTCCGAACGGAAGCCGGATTCTTGCAGCGTATGGGCGTAGATCAGCGACGGGTCGACGCGCCAGCCGCCGTCCGGCCGCCAGGCCGGCGCCGGGAAGCGGGCGAAGCTGTCGGGCTGCTTGCCGGCGGGGCCATTATGGGCGAGCCAGAGCTGGGTTGCCGGCAGGTTGAGCGCGCTGGCGAGGCGCAGCAGTGCATCATATTGAGCGGTGCCACCCAGCTTCGCCTGATAGCGGAGGATTTCATCGGCGCGGCCATTCTCGCCGATGCCGGCCAGCGCGATCGCGCTGCGGACATTGGGGCTGTCCTTGAGCTGGCGCCAGTCATTGTCGCTGAAGCGGGCATTCATGGTTGCGCCGCCCAGTGGCATGCCCAGGCTCTCGCGGGCGAGCAGGCCATAGAAGGTCTCGTCGGATCGCGCCGCGAGCTTCAGCATATTCTCGACCTTCTCGGCCTCGCCGCAGACCATATAGGCGCGCGATGCCCAATAGGCGCCGGCGGCCCGCATGTCCGCGTCGCCCGCCAACGCGGCGACATTGGCGAAGGCCGGGGCGGCGGCGCGGCAGTCATTCTGGCGCCAGGCGGCCAGGCCCGTGGTCCAGTGCGCCTGCACGGTCCAGTCGCCACCGGTACGAGTTTCGAGCGCGCGCGCCGCCATGCGGCGGGCGTTGAGATCATCGCTTTCGATATAATAGGCCCAGGCAACACGCTGGCGCACCTCGGTCAGGCCTTCGGGCGTCAGCCCCGCTTCGCCAGCGGCAAGCAGCCCTTCCGCGCCGGCCGGATCGTCATTCTTGATGAAGGTCAGGATCTGGGCCGACAGGCTCTGGGCCAGCATGTCGGTCTTGCTGCCGCTGACATATTGGCGGCGGGGCGCGGAGCCGAGCCATACCAGCTTCTGCACCTGCGGCAGATCGGGCAGGATGGTCGCGCCGCGCTTCTGGGCCAGGCGGGAAAGCTGGTCCGCCTTGGGCAGCCAGGCCGCCTTGTTGACGAGGTCGAGCAGATCAAACAGCTCGACGCGCGGCGACCCCTTGGCAAGATAAAGTTCCGACAGGGCGAGCGGGCGAACCGCATCCTGCGGGTCGAGCGCCAGGATCATCGCCTTGGCATCCGACCATTTCTGGTCGCGCAGGGCGGCGAAGATCGCATTGTAACGCGCCTTGTCGCCATCGGACAGCAGAAGCGGCGTGTTTGCAATGGAACTGGTCGGCAAGAGAGGGAGGGTTTCGGCCGCCTTGGCACTGGCCGGGATCGCCAGCGCCGCACTCATACTGAGCAGGGCAAGGCTGGAAATGCGGGTTGCAACGCGAATCACGGGCGATCTTCCTCAATCAGGCTTTGCAGGGCGCGCCAGCATTCCGCCTTGGCCGCGGGCTGGCTGAGCAGCAGGCGCGGATGGAATGTGGCAATGACGGGCACAGTGCCGCCATCATGGTTAAAGGGGCGTAAACTGGCGGACTGATCGGCGCCGTCGGTCGGAAGCAGAGCACGGGCCGTCCGATCGCCCAGCAGGAGCAGGCGGCGGGGCGCGGCGAGATGGACATGCAGCCTGATGCGATCGGCCGCATGCGCCAGATCGCTTGCCTCCACCATGCCGCCAGCGGGGCGGACGGTGAACAGTGAGGTCAGGCAGATATCGTCGCGGCGCAGGCCGATGGCGCGCATCATGGCGTCGAACAAGGCGCCGGCACGATCGGCGAACAAATGGCCCGCGCCGACATCTGCCATGTCGGGCATGTCGGTAATGACCATCAACGACGCCTCGGCCGGGCCGGCCGGTAGGATCGGGGTGCCGGGCCATTTGCGTTCGGGCTGGGCCGAATCACTGGCAAGCCATTCGAGATAGGCGTCGAGCGTCTTGGGTTTTTCGGGCGGTGGCGGGGCAAAGGCTTTCGCAGCCTGCTCGGCGATCTGGACGCGCGTCGGTTGCGGCCGCAACCAGTTGACTGGAGCTTCCGCTACGGCGCCATCCACCCCCGCCAGCGACCACCACGCCAAATAAGCGTCAGGCGCTGCGGCTCCAAAGTCCCGCTCTAATCCCCGCATCACGATGCCCTTGGGCCAGAGGTTGACGCGAGGGTCAAGAATCTTCATCGCGTGAGATGTCAAAACGTTGGAGTAATAAGGCGACCGGATGGACGGACATGTGCCGGCGGACGCCTCTATGGAGGGATTATGAGCGAACGGGAATCGATGCCTTATGACATCGTCATCGTCGGTGGGGGACCGGCTGGCCTGTCTGCAGCGATCCGGCTGAAGCAGTTGGCCAACGCCGCTGGGCAGGAACTGGCCGTCTGCGTGCTGGAAAAGGGGTCGGAAATCGGCGCCCATATCCTGTCGGGTGCGGTGGTCGATCCCAAGGCGCTGGATGAACTATTCCCTGATTGGCGTGATATGGGCTGTTCACTCGCCGACGTGCCGGTGACCGACAACCAGCACTGGATGCTGACCAAGACCGGCAAGATCGCGATGCCGCACATCCTGACGCCGGGCTGGATGCACAATAAGGGCACTTATACCGGATCGCTGGGCAATCTGTGCCGCTGGCTGGCCGAGCAGGCCGAGGGCCTGGGCGTCGAAATCTTCCCCGGCTTCGCCGCCGCTGAGATTCTCTACAATGAGGATGGCAGTGTGAAGGGCGTCGCGACCGGCGACATGGGCATTGCCCGTGATGGCGAGCGGAAGGCGGACTATCAGCCGGGCTTGGAACTGCACGCCAAATATACCTTCTTTGCGGAGGGCGCGCGCGGCCACCTGACCAAAATCCTCAAGCGCCAGTTCGATCTGGAGGCCGATTGCGAGCCGCAGGTCTATGGTTTGGGGATGAAGGAATTGTGGGACATCGATCCCGCCAAGCATCAGCCGGGACTTGTTATCCATAGTCAGGGTTGGCCGCTAACTGACGCATATGGCGGCGGTTTTCTCTATCATCAGGCCAATGGACAGGTCGCATTGGGCTTCGTCGTGGGCCTGGGCTATCGCAACCCGCATCTCTATCCGTTCGAGGAATTCCAGCGCTGGAAGCAGCATCCGGAAATCCGCAAGTTCCTGGAGGGCGGACGCCGCGTTTCCTATGGCGCGCGCGCGATCAATGAGGGCGGCTGGCAGTCGATCCCCAAGCTGGTCTTCCCTGGTGGTGCGCTGATCGGTTGCTCGGCCGGTTTCGTCAACGTGCCGCGGATCAAGGGCAGCCATACCGCCATGAAGTCGGGCATGCTGGCCGCCGAGGCCGCGTTCGAGGCGATCCAGGATGAGCGTGCGCGCGACGTGCTGCACGATTATGAGGATCGCCTGCGTTCGAGCTGGATCGCGGATGAACTCAAACTGGTGAAGAATGCCGAGCCGCTGCTGGCCAAGTTCGGCAACACCATTGGCACGCTGCTGGCGGGCATCGACATGTGGATGCGGACGCTCAAGATCGGCCTGCCCTTCACCATGAAGCATAAGCCCGATTGCGAGAAATTGTGGCGCAAGGACCAGTGCGAGAAGATCGCCTATCCCAAGCCCGATGGCGTGATCAGCTTCGATCGTCTGTCCTCTGTCTTCCTGTCGAACACCAATCATGAGGAGGACCAGCCGGTCCATCTGCAGTTGAAGGATCCGTCGGTCCCGATTTCCTACAATCTGCCCCTTTATGACGAGCCGGCTCAGCGTTATTGTCCTGCCGGTGTCTATGAAGTGGTCGGTCTGGATGAAGGGGAGCCTCGATTCCAGATCAACGCGCAGAATTGCGTTCACTGCAAGACATGCGACATCAAGGACCCGACCCAGAATATCAACTGGGTCGTGCCCGAGGGCGGTGGAGGACCGAATTATCCGAACATGTAAGGGCCTGATTCCAGGACTGTTGCTGATGCTGCCGGTTGCGGCCGGCGCATCGGTCGATCCCGATATGGCCTTGCATGCCTATGCCCGCGCGCGCCTTGCCGATGGTGAAGGCGCGCTTGGCGTTGCGGTCGACAGCTATCGTGTGGCCCTCGCCGGCGATCCGACCAGCCTCGCCATTGCCCGTCGTTCCTATGTCCAGGCATTGGAAAGCGGCGACATGCCGCTGGCGCTGCAATCGGCGGCGCTGCTGGATGAGGGCGGCATGCTGCCGCGCGACGGCACCTTGCTGCGGATTTGCGACGCATTGGGTCGCAAGGATTGGGCGGTGGCGCAGGCCTTCACCGACCGACTGGTGGAGGAGGGCAATTTCTCCTTCCTCGCCCCGATCGTGCAAAGCTGGATATCGCTGGGGCAGCGCCGCTATGTGGCGCCGGTCATCGATAGCAAGGACAAGTTCGGCGCGCTGGGCGCCCGCTATCTCGACGAACATCTGGCGTTGCAGGCCATGGCGCGGGGCGACAAGGAAGAGGCCATTGGTGCGATGCGTCGCGCCCTGTCCTTGCGGGTGACGGATGATGACGCGCTGCGCCTGACCTTCGCCGCGCAATTGGCCGGGCGCCGGGCGAAGGCGGATGCCCTGGCCCTGCTGCCCGCCGATGAAGCGAGCTTCGCCAAGGCCCGCGCGGACGTTGCGCGCGGCAAGATGCCCGGTGCGATTGCCATGTCCTTCACGCCCAAGCAGGGCTTTGCCCAATTGCTGGCCCGCTTGGCGGTCGATATCGCGTCCGACGAGACGGGCACGGCGCTGGGCATTCGCCTGGCGCGGATCGCAACCTTTGCCGATCCAGCGGCGGCGGAACCGCATCTGGTGGCCGCCAAGCTGCTGGTGGCGGGCAACCTGGCCAATTATGGCGCGGAGGAAGCGCGCAAGGTGCCGGTCACTGGTTGGTATGGCGCGCTCGCCCAGGCGGAGTTGGTCGAGGCACTGGCGGCCTCGGGGGATCGCGACGGCGCGATTGCACTGGCACAAAGCCTGGCATCGGCTCCCAATGCTGAGCCGGAACGCTTTGTAAGGCTTGGGCGATTGTTGGCGGACTCTGGCGATTTCGACGGCGCTGCATCGGCCTTTCATCGCGCACAGGCGGGCTATTCGGCTGACAACCTGCCTTGGGCGCTGTTGTTGTTCGAAGGCAGCGCGCTGGAGCAGGGTAAACGGTGGGACGAAGCCCATGCGGTGCTGGAAAAGGCGGCCGCCATGGCCCCGAATGAACCGGTCATCCTCAATTATCTCGGCTATGCCCAGATCGAACGGCGCCAGAATGTCGATGTGGCACTGGACCTGCTGAAGAAGGCGAGTGCGCTCAAGCCCCAGGATGCGTCGATCACGGACTCGCTCGGTTGGGCCAAATTCGTGACCGGGGACGTCAAGGGCGCTGTCCCGGTGCTGGAGCGCGCCGCAGCCGGAGCGCCTGGCGATGCTACGATCAACGAACATCTTGGCGATGCGCTGTGGACCGCTGGCCGTCGCTACGAGGCGCGTTATGCATGGCGCGCGGCGGCGGTGTTCGCGGAGGGGGATGTCGCCAATCGGCTTGACGCCAAGGCCCGTGAAGGGTTGAAGCCCGAATATGCCGCGCCCTGAGATTGCATAGAAATTTTGTGAATATATCTGAACAACTAACTGAAATTGCTTATGCAAAGGTCAATCTGGCCTTGCATGTGCGAGAGCGCCGCGCAGATGGCTATCATGCGCTGGAAAGCCTGTTCGTCTTTGCCGAGGATGGGGATATTCTCCGCGCTCGGCAGCGCGACGATGGTGTCATCACGCTCGCCGTGGAAGGCCCTTGTGGCGCCGGCCTGGGCGGTGACGAGGACAATCTGGTGATGCGGGCGGCGCGGCGCCTTCAGGCGGCCACCGGGATAATGGCCGGTGCCGATATCCGGCTCGACAAGCGGCTGCCGGTTGCGTCCGGCATTGGCGGCGGTTCGGCGGATGCGGCCGCGACGCTGCGCTTGCTGATGCGCCTCTGGAATATTGCCGTGGAAGACGCTGTATTACAGCAATTATCCCTGTCGCTCGGGTCGGACGTACCGGCCTGCTTGACCAGCATCACGCAACTGGTGCGCGGCCGCGGCGAACTGCTGGAGGCGCAGGCACTGGATGACCTGTCGGGCCGGCCGATGCTGCTGGTCAATCCGCGGGTTGGCGTCTCGACGGCGTCGGTCTTTGCCGGCTGGGACAGGATCGATCGCGGTGCGCTCGATGCGCTTGATATTGACGGGCTTGTGCGCGACGGGCGCAATGATCTGGAGGCGCCGGCTCTGCTGTTGGCGCCGGTGATCGGTGAAGTGCTGGAGGCGGTGCAGGCGCAACGGCCACGGCTCGCGCGCATGTCCGGGTCGGGCGCGACCTGTTTTGCGCTGTTCGATAACGGGCAGGCAATGGCGCAGGCCGCGACGGCCCTGCGCCGTGATCATCCGGATTGGTGGGTGATGGAAACGAGGATCAGGACATCATGAGCGAAGCCTTCACCACCATGCGGAAGGGCGATCTCGACCTGCTGATCATCGTCGATCATGCCTCGGCCCATGTCCCCGACGATATCGACCTGGGCATCGATCCGGCGCTGCTTCGCGACCATATCGCGATCGACATCGGCGTGGCGGAAGTCAGCCAGTTGCTCGCCGCGCAACTGGGCTGCTCGACGATCCTGGCTGGCATCTCCCGCCTGGTCATCGATCTCAATCGCGAAGAGGATGCACCCGGCCTGTTGCCGGTGATGAGTGACGGCCATGCCATTCCGGGCAATCGCGACGCCGATCTGGCCGAACGGATGCGCCGCTTCCATCATCCCTATCATCATCAGGTGGCGGCGATCCTTGACGGCATGACGTCACCTTTCATCCTGTCCGTGCATAGCTTCACGCCGCGCCTGGCGAGCGATTCGGCGCAGCAGCGGCCCTGGGATATCGGCATTCTCTATAATCAGGATGATCGGGCGGCGCGGATCGCCATTCCGATGCTGGCGGCGGCGGGCCTGAATGTCGGCGACCAACTGCCCTATTCGGGGCAATTGCTCAACGCGACCATGAACCGCCATGCCGAAGCCAATGGCATCCCCTATCTGGGGATCGAGATGCGGCAGGACCTGGTTGGCGATGCTGCCGGGCAGCGTCGCTTTGCCGATCTGCTCGGGCCGATCGTGCTGGAATGCCGCAACCGGCTGAGTTGATGGTGCGGTCTAACATGCCGGGCTATAATGGTGTCGAAAGGGGATATTCTGATGGGGCTGCGATTGTCTGGCGCATTATTGCTGGCGGGGCTGGCCCTGACGGGATGTGACGGCAAGGGTGGTCGGACTGGAGCGATCGCCGATGACGACAGCCTGATCGACTGCGCGATCGGCAAGGGCGATTGGTCGCGGGCGTGCGGCGTCGAACGCGAGGGCGACATGCTGACCCTGCGCCATCCTGACGGCGGGTTCCGGCGGCTCAGGATCGTGCAGGACGGGCGTGGCTTGGTTTCGGCCGATGGTGCCGAGGACGCAAAGCTCACCATTATCGACAAGGGGCTGGTCGAAGTGACGATCGGTATCGACCAGTATCGGCTGCCCGCTACCGTGGCGGCCAAGTCGGACTGATGGTGCCCGACCCGATATTGACGGCAGCAGCCATGCGCGCGGCCGAGCAGGCGGCTTTTAATGCCGGGGTCGATCCTTACGAACTGATGGAACGAGCCGGCGCGGCGGCGGCGCATATTATCTGGCGCGCGGGGCATCGGCGCGATGTACTGGTCCTCTGTGGTCTTGGCAATAATGGCGGTGATGGCTTTGTTATTGCGCGGATATTGCGCGAACTTGGCGTGCCGGTGCGGGTCGCCTCCATAGGGGATAGTCGCACTGCGTCCGCCCAGCGGGCCAGGGCTTTATGGGGTGGCCCGGTAGAGCCGCTGGCGGACGCCGCGCCGGCTGCGCAACTGGTCGACGCGCTGTTCGGCACAGGGCTGACGCGCGGCCTGGATGCGGCTGTCGCGGACCGGTTGGGCGCATTGGTGGCGCATGCCAATCACAGCTATGCGATCGACCTGCCCAGCGGGGTGGGGACCGATGATGGCCTGCTATTGTCGGCGGTGCCGAAGTTCGGTGTGACGATCGCGCTGGGGGCGTTCAAGCCCGCGCATCTGTTGCAGCCGGCGGCGGACCTTATGGGGAGGCTGGTGCGGGCGGACATCGGCATAGCCATGCCGCAGCATGTGCATGTGCTTGCACCGCCGCGGCTCCGTGCGCCTGATGCCGTTGCACATAAATATAGTCGGGGTCTAGTTGGGGTTGTTGGAGGCGCCATGCCGGGCGCGGCGGCGCTGGCAGCGGCCGCAGCGGCCCATTCCGGTGCTGGGATGGTGAGGCGCTATGACGCTTCACCTTGTGAGGCCGGGCTGCACGCCATCGTTCATCAGCAGATTGAGGATGTCATTGTTCTGCGCGCTTCCCTTTCCGACCTTCGGCTGGCGTCTGTGCTGGTCGGTCCGGGACTGGGCCGGGCAGAGGGCGCGCAAGCGCGCCTCGACGCAGCGCTGGCATGTAAGCGTCCAGTGGTATTGGACGCCGATGCACTGACCCTGTTGGCCGGCAAAGCTGAGACCCATGTCCCCGCCGGATCGATCCTGACCCCGCATGAGGGCGAATTCGTCCGGTTGTTCGGCAATCTGCCGGGCAGCAAGATCGATCGGGCGCTGGCGGCGGCGCGCATGACGAACGCGATCATGATCTACAAGGGCGCGGATAGCGTGATCGCCGCGCCGGATGGCCGGGTAGCCGTGGCGCGGAGTGCTTCGACCTGGCTGTCCACCGCTGGAACGGGCGATGTGCTGGCTGGCTTGGCGGCCGGGCGACTGGCCGTGACCGGCGATCCATTCCGCGCGGCGTGTGAGGCGGTGTGGTTGCATGGGGAGGCTGCGCGAAGGGCTGGGCCGGCTTTTGTCGCGGATGATTTGCTTGCTGCGCTTCCAGCCGCTATCGGCTCGCGGCTGTGACCCACGATAATGATCTCATCCTCCGCATCGCCGCCAAGGGCGATGGCGTGACCGCCGATGGGCGGCATTTCGCACTGGTAGCACCGGGCGACCGGATTGCCGCCGATGGCAGCATCATCGCCGGCCCGCATCATGTCGATGCGCCCTGCATCCATTTTCCCGGTTGCGGTGGCTGCGAGTTGCAGCAGATCGACGAGCCGAGCCTCGCTGATTTCGTCAGCGCCCGCGTGACCGGCGCCTTGGCCGGGCAGGGCGTGGTGTCGCAGGCGATACTGCCGGCGCATGTCTCGCCGCCGCGCACGCGTCGCCGCGCCTCGCTGCGGGCTGCGCGGCAGGGCAGGCGGATCACCATCGGCTTTGCCGAGCAGGGCAGCCATGTGCTGGTCGACCTGACGATGTGCGAAATCCTCGATCCGCGCCTGTTCGCACTGATCGCGCCGCTGCGGACGATGCTGCTGACCTGCCTGCCCGACAAGCGCGCCGCGCATGTGCGCATGTCGCTGACCGACCAGGGCGTCGACCTGCTGCTGGAAGGCGTGAAGGTCGAGGGGCTGGCGGCGGACGAGGCGCTGGGCGATTTCGCCCGCGGACACGCTCTGGCACGGCTGACGATCGACCAGGGCGATGGCCCCGAAACCCGTTGGGAGCCGGAACCAGTGACCGTCAGCTTCGGCGGTGTCGCGGTCGGCTTCCCGCCCTATTCCTTCCTGCAGGCGACGCCCGATGGTGAGGCGGCGCTGGTTAAGGCAGTGCAGGATGCGTTGCCCGCGACCGGTGCTGTCGCCGACCTGTTCTGCGGCCTTGGCACCTTTGCACTGGCGATCGGCGTTAATCGGCCGGTCTATGCGGCGGAGGGCGCGCGCGATCTGGTGCTATCGCTCAAGCTTGCGGGCCATCGCGCGCAGCGGCGCATGGTGGCGGATCATCGCGACCTGTTCCGTCGCCCGCTGACGCCCGAGGAACTGAACCGCTTTGCCGTCGTGGTGATCGATCCGCCCCGTGCTGGTGCGCGCGAACAGGCGATGCAGCTGGCGCAGTCGACCGTGCCGCTGATCGCTTATGTCTCGTGCAATCCGGGCAGCTTCGCCCGCGATGCTGCGCATCTGGTGGCGGGCGGCTATGTGCTCGACAGCGTCATGCCGGTCGGCCAGTTCCGCTGGTCCACCCATGTCGAGCTGGTCGGGATTTTCCGGCGCCCCTGAGCGATTTCCTACGAAGTTCACACCGTCGTGGAGGGGTAAAATGCCCCAAAGAAAATCCCCCGCTGCGAGGGGGCGGCAGCGAGGGATATAGTCTTTCGTTCGATCCTCGGCCTATGCGGGCCGTTGGGCGGGCACCCTCTCCTAAAGGGGAGCGGCGCCCGTCTTAACCGAGCTTGATGACAGTTGCGCGACGACGGGCCGGCAGAGTTTCGGCATAGAGGCTGGCCATCGGCTCGTCCGACACTTCGATCGTCGATTCCGACGTGAAGCCGTTGAAGCCGGTGCGCATCGCCGCGCCATAGGCGCCGAGCATGCCGATCTCGATATAGTCGCCGACTTTCACGTCCGCAGGGAGCATGAACGGGCCGACCATATGGTCCATGTCGTCGCAGGTCGGGCCGTAGAAGGAAAAGCCTTCCAGCTCTTCCTCGCTCTCATCCCCGCGCAGCAGGGCGACGGGGAAACGCCAGCCGATATGCGCGGCATCGAACAATGCGCCATAGGCGCCGTCGTTGATGTAGAGTTCCTGGCCACGGCGGCGTTCGACGCGCACGATGATCGAGCTGTACTCGGCCGACAGCGCGCGGCCGGGTTCGCACCACAATTCCGATGAATAGCTGACGGGCAGGCTTTCGAAGCCGCGATGGATCGCTTCGAAATAATTTTCGAGCGCGACCGGCTCCATGCCCGGATAGATGGACGGGAAGCCGCCGCCGACATCGATGATGTCGACCGTGACGGCTGCGTCCACGATCGCGGCGCGCACACGCTCGATCGCATCGCTATAGGCCTGGGGGCTCATCGCTTGGCTGCCGACATGGAAGCAGATGCCCAGCGCATCGGCGGCCTGACGGGTTGCCATCAACAGCTCGCGGGTTTCGCCCAGCTCCGCGCCGAACTTCGACGCCAGGCTGAGTTCCGAATGTTCGGACGAGACGCGCAGGCGCACGCACAGCTCCAGATCGGTCGCATCACCGGTGGCGCGCATGATCTTTTCCAGCTCGTCGATCGTGTCGAGCGAGAAGGTGCGCACGCCATGGACATGGTAAGCTTCCGCGATCGCTTCCTCGGCCTTGACCGGGTGCATGAAGCAGAGCTTGGCCTTGCCTTCGAGCGTTTCGGCAACGAGACGCACTTCGGCAATCGAGGCCACGTCGAAATGCGTGATGCCCGATGCGAAAAGCGTACGGATCAGATCAGGAGACGGATTCGCCTTGACTGCATAGAGCGAGCGACCCGGAAACTTCTCAGTGAAGAAACGGGCGGCCCGAGCTGCGGCTTCGGGACGGATCAGCGTTACCGGTGCTGCCGGTGTGAGGGCGGTCGCTACCCCCAGCGCGCTATGATGCTTGTGCAACTCAAGGGACCTCCAGTGTAGTTCAGGGCGAAAAAGCTGCCTTGCGGTGGAAGTCCCATGGGGCAGCGAGCGGCCGATATATGCGGTGGGGTCCCCCCTGTAAAGCGCATATGAAAATTTTGTTGCGCAGCCCGCTATGAAACGTGCGTCATCCTGGATGGGTCGTTGAAAAGGCAGGATATTTCGGCCGGGCGAAAGATAGTTTCCGTGAAATTAACGCGGAATTTCACACGCCCGGCCGGGCAGAAACAGGAATGGAATCAGGACAGGCGGCCCTTGAAATCCGCGTAGGAAAAGCTGCGGATTTCCCGGAGTTCATCGCTCTGGGAATTCCACAGCCAGATGGCGGGCAGGGGCACGCCGTTGAAGGTGTTGGTCTTCACCATCGAATAATGGGCCTGGTCCAGGAAGGCGATGCGCGCGCCCGCTTCGGCGCCGCCAGGCACCCGATAATCGCCGATGATATCGCCCGCCAGGCAGGATGGGCCGCCCAGGCGCGTGACCGGGCCGTCTTCCTGCTCATGCAGCATGGCGGGGCGATAGGGTGCCTCGATCACGTCGGGCATGTGGCAGGTGGCGCTGATGTCGGTGATTGCGACGGCCATGCCATTGTCGATCACGTCGAGGATCTCGCCGACCAGGATGCCCGCATCGAGCGCCATCGCCTCGCCCGGCTCGATATAGAGTTCAAGCCCGGTCTGCGCCTTGATCGCCTGAAGGAAGGCGATCAACTCGTCGATCTGGTAGTCGGCGCGGGTGACATGGTGGCCACCGCCGAAGTTCAGCCATTTGAGGCCGGTAACATGGGGCATGACGAACGGCTCGATCGCCGCCCAGGTGCGCTGGAGCGGCAGGAAATCCTGTTCGCACAGATTATGGACGTGGAGGCCGTCAACGCCGTCCAGATGCTCTGCGCGCAACTGGTCGATCGGGAAGCCGAGGCGGCTATGCGGCTGCGACGGGTCATATTTGGGCACCTCGCCCTCCGGGTGGAGCGGATTGATGCGCAGGCCGATGTCGAAGATGCGACCTTCTGCGCGCGCGGCGTCGATCACCGGCTTCATCCGGGCGATCTGGCCAGGGCTGTTGAAGATCACATGGTCGGAAATCTTGAGGATTTCGGCCAGATCGTCGGGCTTGTAGGCGGCGCAATAGGTCGCGACCTCGCCCTGATATTCCTCGCGGCCAAGCCGAGCTTCATAGATGCCCGAGGCGCAGACGCCGTCGAGATATTCGCCCAGCACGCCGCCCAACGACCACATGGAAAAGGCCTTGAGCGCGCCCAGCACCTTGATCCCGGCGCGGTCGCCGATATCGCGCAGCACCGACAGGTTGCGCCGCACGGCGGCTTCATCGACGACGAAGGCGGGCGAGGGGACGCGGTACAGGTCGAAATGGGCGAAAGCGGCGGGATCGCCAGCCTTGGTTTCCATGAAATTATTACTCCTGATCCGCCAGCGGGCGGACATCGTTGATCAGGGCCTTGAGGACCAGGCCGGGTTCCTCGACCATCGGCATATGGGCCGAATGCTCGAACCAGATGGTCTTCTTGGCGGGGGCTTTCAACCGGTCCATCCATTGCGCGGCGAGCGGCGAGGGCACGGTATAGTCGGTGCGGCCGAGCAGCATGATCACCGGCAGCTTCATCTCGTGAACCTTGGCGAAGCTGACATCGGCGACGCGCGGCCACATGGTCGTGGTCGAAAATTCGCTGCCCACGCCCCAGGCCTTGCGGTCTTCGGGCGTATAGTCGGGCGACAGGCGCGGCGTCTGGAAATAGAGCGTCGGGTCGGGCCGGTCGGCCATCAGCGAGCCGTAAGGAATGGCATAGCGGCGCCAGCCGTCCGCCTTGTCGATCGTGAACGGCCCGCTGGCGGGATAGGGGGCAAGCGCCTCGATCGCCTTCACGGCATCGGTGTTGCTGGCCTTCCTTGCCTGCGCGATCGTCCAGTCCATGCCCATGCGTTCGCCCGCGCGGAAGTCGATCGCCTGGCCCATGCCGACATAGGCATAGAGCAGGTCGGGCCGCTTGATCGCCACCGACAGGCCGACGGCGGAGCCCCAGCTATGGCCGAGCAGGAAGACCTTGCGCTTGCCATAGCGGGCCTTGAGATAGTCGATCAGTTCGATGGCATCGTCGCGATAGCGATCCAGCGTCATGGTCGGAGCGATCGCCTTGGGATCATTCAGGGCATAGCTTTTGCCAGCGCCGCGCTGGTCCCACTGGACGACGGTGAAGAAATCCTCCCATGGCCGTTGGAACGACCAGGCGAAGGGCATTTCCACCGCGCCGGGGCCGCCATGGACATAGATAAGAATTGGGTTGGCGCGATCGGCGCCGCGCACATTGATCGCCTGCCGCGCGCCGCCCAAGGTCACGACCAGATTTTCCTGGACGCCATTCGGCGTCACGATCCGGTTGACGTCGGCGACGATTGCCTTGGCCGGGGCATAGGGATCGGCGGGCTGCTGCGCAGAAACCGGCGCTCCAAAAAGAGAAAGCGCCAGAACGGCGCTCATCAGCTTTCGCATTCCATCCCCTCCATCATACCGCTGTCACGGATCAACATGCCGCCCCACTCCTATGAACGCGAGGTTCAATGAGTGGAGCGGCATGTGATATCGCGTGTCGCTTAGAAGGCCAGCGGCGCGTCCAGTTCCTTCACCTGCCAGGGCAGGCCATGCTTGTTCAGCATATCCATGAAGGGATCGGGATCGAACTGCTCGATGTTGAACACGCCTTCGCCCTTCCAGGCGCCGGTCAGCATCATGGCGGCGCCGATCATCGCCGGCACGCCGGTGGTGTAGCTGACAGCCTGGTTGCCGGTTTCGGCATAGGCGTCCTCATGGTCACAGACCTGATAGATATAGACGGTCTTTTCCTGACCATCCTTCTGACCGGTCGCGATGTCGCCGATATTGGTCTTGCCCTTGGTGGTCGAACCCAGGCTCGACGGTTCAGGCAGAACCGCTTTCAGGAACTGGAGCGGGATGATTTCCTGGCCATTATAGATGACCGGATCGATCCGGGTCATGCCGACATTCTGCAGCACTTCGAGATGCTTGAGATAAGCGTCGCCGAAGGTCATCCAGAAGCGGATGCGCTTGATTTCGGGATAGTGGGTGGCGAGGCTTTCCAGTTCCTCATGATACATGAGGTACATGTTCTTTTCGCCGACCTGGTCGAAGTCGAACACCTGCTTGTGGCTGAGCGCAGGGCCTTCGACCCATTCGCCGTTCAGCCAGTGGCGCGACGGGGCGGTCACTTCGCGGATGTTGATTTCCGGATTGAAGTTGGTGGCGAAATGCTGGCCATGGTCGCCGCCATTGCAGTCGAGAATGTCGAGCGTGTCGATCGTGTCGAGCAGATGCTTCTTGATATAGCTGGCGAAGACGCTGGTGACGCCCGGATCGAAGCCCGAACCCAGCAACGCCATGATGCCGGCTTCCTTGAAGCGTTCCTGATAGGCCCACTGCCAGCTATATTCGAACTTGGCGGTGTCGCGCGGTTCGTAATTGGCGGTGTCGAGATAGTCGGTCTTGGTCGCGAGGCATGCGTCCATGATCGCCAGATCCTGATAGGGGAGCGCCAGGTTCACGACCAGCTTGGGCTGGACCTTCTGGATGAGGGCGATGGTCTCTTCGACATTGTCGGCATCGACCTGGGCCACGTCGATATCCACGCCGACCAGCTTCTTCACCGATTCGGCGACCTTCTCGCAGCTGACGATGCGGCGGCTGGCCAGCGTGATGTGGCTGAAAATATCAGGGTTCATCGCCATCTTGTGGACCGCGACAGACCCGACGCCGCCTGCGCCGATGACCAGAACCTTGCTCAATTCAACTGCTCCATAACTGTGGTCGCGCCGGACGCGCGAAAGCGCCCATATAGGGGCGTCGCGTGACAGAGCAAAGTCAGAGTTAGAAGCGCGCTCCGTCAATCTTCCGGATGGTCAGTGCTTCAGTATCGATCGCATGCACGCATCGTTATTGGATAAACTCGCCGCAGGAAGGAAAAGGTGCCTCGCTACCAGCGCTGAAATATGGTCCTAGGCGGCGTGGACAAATTTGAGCCAGTATCTGGCGGTTGCGATATGAACCATGCCGAGGAAGCTATTGGCCAGTTGGTCGTAGCGGGTGGCGATGGCCCGGTTGATCTTGAGGTGGCCGAACATGCGCTCGATGCGGTTTCGCTGCTTGTAGAGCGTGCGGTCATGCTCGATCTTCACGCGGCGGTTTGACCGGCCGGGAATGACAGCCTCGATTTTCCGTTCGGCAAGGTCGGCACGGATGGCGTCGGCGTCGTAGCCCTTGTCGGCAAGCAACGCGAGCGGTGCACGCTCGGGCAGGCCGATCAGTGCATCATAGGCTTTGCAGTCTGCCGCCTCGCCGACCGTTAGATGGAAGGCGAGCGGTCGTCCGAGGGCATCGGCCAGGCAGTGAAGCTTACTGGTGAACCCGCCCCGCGAGCGACCAAGAGCGCGTCGATGAGTCCCCCTTTTCCGCCCGCTGCCGAGACGTGCGCGCGAACTGTGGTGCTGTCGATACTGTAATGGCCGCTGTCCGCCATGATCTCGGCCAGCGTCACGGCAACGGTCTCCCAGACCCCGGCTTCGCTCCACCGTCGGAACCGGCGATAGATCGTGTTCCAACTGCCATATTTGGGCGGCACGTCGCGCCACGGAGCGCCGCAGCGGAGCCGCCACAGAATGCCGTTGATAATTGAGCGGTTTTGCTCGGGCGGCCTGCCTCGACCACGGTTTTCAGGCTCGATGGGCAACAAGCCCTTCAGAACCCGCCATTCTGCTTCAGTAAGATCGCCCCTGCTCAAGCCTGCCTCCAAAAGACAGCCTTGAATCAACCCGCTTGCGAACCGTCAATGACCCTTATGCAGCTAGCGAGGGAAAGAAACGGCCTCGCTGACACCCTCGTCCGTGAAACCGCGTTCCGCGCGGTTATGCGGCGTGGCGTCGCTGGTCCAACTCCGAAGTTGCGGCTCATCGCGTTGCAAAGCGATCCAGAGGTCCTCGCTGACATCAGCAACCATATGCGTCATTTCACGGATACGGCTCCATCCAGAGCTAACGCTCATGATGGCGTTCCCTTCGCCTTCAGCGCGACGAATAATGCGCTGGATCGCAATCGAATCTGCCAAGATCAGGCCCTCCACTGACGCGCAGACCCTAGATGCGTCGGTGACTGAGGGAAACCAACATCAAGCCGGAATTTGTCCACGCCGCCTAGCGTCATTGCGCCAATCGCGGCTGCGGCAATCGCGCATAGGAGAACGGCACCGGCTGCCACATCCTTGACGCGCTTCACTGTGGGGTGGCGCGCCTGATGCACCAGATTGCAGAGTTGCTCAATGGCCGTATTGCCGGCCTCTGCGGCCCAGACGAGACCAATCGAGAGGATCAGCCAGCGCCAGTCAGAAAGGCTGATGTGCAACATCAGACCTGCGCCGATGGCGGCTGCTGATGCCGCGAGATGTATCCATGCATTATGTTCATGGCGAACGAGATACCACAGTCCTTCCACGGCATAACCGATACTTCGTGCCCTGGCAGACAGGCTGAAACCGGGATGGGAAGGGCCGTTCATGAGTGTGGCGTCAGGCCGCCAAGCCAGCGGGGATGCGCGACGAGAAAGGAGACGACGCCACGGCCAGCAGGTGAGGGTCAGCAATGCGGCAAAGAGGGCGCAGCAGATCATGGCTTCATACTCATGCAAGCAGTGTGATTGTCAGAGCTGTGCGGCCGGTCAGATTGACGGCCAAGCTTGCTTCGCCCGTTGCTCCTGCTTGAATGATGCTTGGTGCGGGGCCTGCAACGCGATAGCGACGCTCCGGCTGCAGCCCGGCGAGACGAATGAGTTGAAGGCGGTCGAGGCCACCTGGATAGAGAATGAGGGTCAGGCCGCCATCCTCTGCAACGGCGCGTGCCACCAGCACGGCAGGGTAGCAGGCTTCGGCGAGATAGGGGCCTGCGCCAGCGCCGGATTTGGCCATGACAAGATCGGCAAGGCCATTGCGATGGTTGCACAAGGCTGAAAATTCCAGCGCATGCGCCCAGAGCGAGGCCCGAGGCCGATGGCGAACCCCATCAATGAGTATCTGTGGGCATTGCTCGTCGAGCATTGCGAGCATGGCCGCCGCACTGTCGCCGTCGCCCATTTCCGTTGCGGCCGCTGCGCTGGCTGCCAGGCTTGATGCACGGGAGAATCCATAATTGCCGACATCAATGGGCCAGAAGGTACGGTTCCAGTTGGTCCGGTCCAGACGTGCCCGGACCTGTGCCCACTGTTCTTGGGCCAGATCGGGAAAAAGTGTATTGAGGAACAGGCAGGGAAAGGCCTGCATGACGATACCTCCGGCCATCGGCATAGCCATTCCGGTGAGGCTCGATCGGAACGGGACTATCCGGCCATCGCTGGTCATGAATTCGTTCAGGAGGCCGTTACGGAATGTCGGTGCGATCGCATCCCAATCGGAAGCGTCGGAGTGCGCATCGGCAGTGCGAATGGCAGCGGCCGTGATCAGATTGCAAAGTGGGTAGATCCAATTGGGCTCGCAGGCCAGCAGGCCCCAGGGCGATGCCCGATACTGCTCGACAAGTTGGGCCACGAGCGAGAGAAAATCATAGCTGGACCGTTGCTTGCCGATACGCAGATCGAGATGGTCGTCCTGAGCGATCGTCCTTCCGCCTGCTGCCTGTGCGAATGCGATCTGCGCCGCGACGAAGCCGCTATACATGATGTTATCGCGCGACACCGGATTGGTGGACCAGCGCAGATGGCCCCACAGGCTTTCCAGCAGCCAATAGCGCCACATGCGGGGATCGCTCTGCTTGGCGAGCAACTTGCGCTGGGCTTCGAACATATAGCCGGTAAATGCCGGCATGACATGCGCCTGCGACAGCGAAAGGGCATAGGACAGGAAGTTGAGTTGATAGCGTACGGCCGCTGTCTGGAACTGGTCGCGCCATTCAAACCCCTGGAACTCCTCTACTGGCTGGAGGGCGCGGTCAAGCAACAGCCGCTGAAGTTGCAAGGCGGAGATATCCAGTTCGGCAGGGCGGGGAGGGGCAGCGAGCGCGGGAAACGAGGTTGAAACTGCTGGCCGCTTGCCGCCCCGCGTGATCCGCAGCGCCAGCGCGAAAGTCGCGGGCATGATGCTGGCGACAAGCAGCAGGTCAAGAACGGCGATCGGCGGGATGGTATGATTGTCGGAGAGAAAGGCGGCGATGCCGGCGCTGCCGATCCACACGAACAGCGGCGCCAGAACATTACCTGTCCCGAACCACAGGATGAGGGCGGCCAGAAACATTGCCACTGCTCCACATATGGCAATGGCGGGGGCGAAGGCATCTGCGCCCACGCATATCGGCGCGCCAAAACCGGCGCCCGGAGCCATGATGCCCAGCCCGAAAGCCAGCATCGTCGTGGACCGGGCGGTGATCGCGACGGCTAGTCCAATGGCGGCGATCGAAAGTAATGCAGCTATTGTCTGGCGCTGCCGATACAGCGTCAACGGCGCATTGCTCCAGTTATTTAAATAACTTTGCAATGCAAAGTTTACGGGTAAATGAAAGGCACGCCTCATATCGGCTTCTCCGAAAACGTCGGCGCTGATGCGGTTGCCTTGGAAGTTGCTTGTGAAGCCTTTTTGAGGACTTGTTCGAGCACCGTCAGATAGTCGCCGAAACGGCGAAGCCCTTCTTCGGTCAGCTTGCAACGGGTATGCGGGCGCCTGCCTTCATAGCCCTTCTCCAGAGCAACGAACCCTGCCTCTTCCAATAGCTGAAGGTGACGGCTGAGATTGCCATCCGTCAGGCCGCAAAGCGATTTGAGGTCGGCAAAGCCAAGGCCGTCGCCATGGCCGGCAAGAGACGTCACGATGCTCAGCCGTGCCTTCTCATGAAAGATGCGATCAAGGCCTTCATAGGCATAAAGACCCGCAGGCCCCGCCATCACTGTTTCTCCGATGCGCGCTGAAGCAGGGATGCCATGAGGAGTTGGCCGCCTCCAAAGGGGAGGCCCATCATCCATGGCGTTGCCATATGATCCTGTCCTGCAAGCACAAGGACGATAGTTGCGCAGAGTAGATACCAGCCGGCCACCCATGCGACTGTCTGCGGCAGGTTTGTAATGGCAGCGGTAAAGGCCAATAGCGCGATCAGCATCTGCCACAGGCCCGGCAGCAGCCAGTAGACTTCGGGTGCAGTATGCAGCAGGACCAGTGTGAGAAGACCGCCGACCGCACCGAAAGGAACGAACAGGCGTATGGTGCTGCCCATCATCAAGTCGGCCATGTTGCCATGTAGCCGATGCGAGCGACCGAAGGCTTCGATCGCGATTGCGATCGCCGCGATCGCACCGACAATTGTCCAGAACAGCACGAATCTTGCTGGATTACCGGAAAAGTACGCAGGCCAGGTCATCTGGGAAAAAGCGGCTGCCAGAGCGAGCATGCCCGTTCCCGCTACGGCTTCCGGGGCAAGCCCCCTGAACCGAATGCTCGCAGTCATCTGTGTCCGTATGTCAGCCAGTTGGGCCAGGGCACGATCTACGTCACTCACAACGCACATCTCCTTTGCAAGGCAAAGTACATTGCTGTGCAATGAAGTCAAGGGTCGCCCCTGCTTTCAATCTGATCGGCGGCCTGTGCTTCTCCTGTCCCGACATCGGCATTGATTGGGTGTAGCGAAAATTCAATAATTTCTTTGTTGCTGTGAATCAATCGTACCGTATATGCATGGAAACACATTGGAAATAAATGTGTATATTTATTTGCAATTCCGTATTAATGGAATTCCATTTTATGGTGGCAGGGATTTGTTGTGTTGAAATTCGTGTGATGTCATGAATTTTTCATTGGAGTATGATCGGGCGATATTTAAAGATTGAAATTTCTTGTTTAACGTTATTTTCAATTTTCAGCGACAAATTTGAAAGCAATCACTCTTGCCGTCGTAGAAGAATAGCAGCCATGTCGTTCCTTGCCGCGTCCAGCCTTGCTCCTTTTTCAAGCGCTTATCCCTTGTCTCCGACAATGCTGACGCACGCTCTGAGGGGGCATTCGCTGTTGTCATGGGAAGCGCTGGCGAAAGCGTCCCTCGAACTGCCGCCGCAATATGTCGAGCGCCGCATCGGTAACGCTCCAAATGGCGGCATATTTGCGATGGACCAATCGGACCATGCCGATGTCGCAACCGTCATTCGCTCGATCCATGGCAGCGGTAACTGGATCATGTTGCGCTTTGTCGAGCAATTGCCAGCCTATCGCGATCTGCTGGATAAGTTGATGGAGCAGATCGGGCCGGCCATTGCCCCCGCGACAGGGCCAGCCCTGACCGTGAGAGGGTTCATCTTCATTTCTGCGCCGGGAACGCTGACTCCGTTCCACTTCGACTGCGAATATAATATCCTCTTGCAGATTGCGGGCGACAAGCAATTCGCGACCTATCGCCCCGTTGCACCATGGTTGCCGCATGACCGGCACGAGGCATATTATGGCGGCGGCGACAATATGCTGCCCTGGAACGACGCCTATGAGGTCGAGGCAAACATCCATCATCTGCGACCGGACGATGCGCTGTTCATCCCCTATGCGTCCCCGCATTGGGTGAAGGCCGGTGCCGAGCCATCCATCTCGCTATCCATCACGTGGCAGAGCGAATGGAGCCAGGCGCTCGGTGATGCCATGCAGGTCAATCCGTTGTTACGGCGATGGGGGTTGCCAACCGGTGCTGTGCCGGGGTGGCCAAAGACGGCCAAATGGCGTTCGCTTGGCTGCCGCGTGGCGCGCAAGGCGGGGTTCTTATGAGCCATCTGCCTGCGGCGAGTAGCTTTCATGTGGCCACCAGCCGCATATGGCCGATGGCAGGTACTGATCAGCCTATAGTGCGCATTCTGCGTCATGCCGATCTGACGGCGGGTGATCGCGCGCATTGGGCGGCCTTGTCTGCATTGGCCGGGGCAGCCAATGTCTTTGCGCAGGATTGGTTCATGCAGGCAGCGCTGAGTCACGATGATGGCCGCAGCGACGAGGTACTGTTGGTCGTCGTCAGCCCGGTCGACGGGCCATGGCTGGGCGTCATGCCATTGATCGCTGAGCGGGGCTTCGGACGCTGGCGCGTGCGTGTCTGGCGCAATTGGTCGGCGACGAACCAGTTTTTGGGTACGCCGCTGGTGTCCGCGCAATCTGCTGACATCTTCTGGGACAAGTTGCTGGCGTTCCTCGATCAGCGCACAGGCGCCGAGATCATGCTGCATTTCGAGCGTTTTGACGCTGATGATCCGGTCTGCATCGCCTTGTTCGACCGTTGCAAGCGGGAAGGGCGCGGGTTTCACGCCATCCATTGCCATGATCGTCCGGCGCAGCGCGCAGGAGAAGACGTTCAGGGCCGCAGCGACGCCAAGATCCGCAGCCGACTACGGAGTCTGCTGAAGCGGCTCGAACAGGAGCATGGGCCGGTTGCGATCGGCATCCTCGACCCAGGTGAGCCTTGCCTTCCCTGGATTGACACATTCCTAGAGATGGAGGCCGCAGGCTGGAAGGGACGTGGCGGCAGCGCATTGGGTAATAATTGTGCGACTGAAGGCCTGTTTCGCACGGTTGTCGCGCGCGGTCATGCCAATGGTAGCGCACGGCTTGCGACCCTTTCGGTCAATGGCCGTGCGATTGCCATGTCGAGTTGGTTTGAATCCGCAATCTGGGGCCATGGTTTCAAAATGACCTTTGACGAGGAATATCGCCCTTATGCTCCGGGTCAGTTGCTGATGCGCGCCGTCAGGGACACGATCGCGCACCGAACCGATATGTCTTTCGATACCTGCGTCCCACGTGATGCCAGTCACTGCCACAGCCTTTGGCAAGGCAACAGAAGGATTATCGATGGTGTGGTCGCCATCGGTTCTCCATGGCAACGGCTTCATTTTGACGCGCTGATCAGGGCACGAGCAGCCTATGGGGCGGTTAAGGCTCGCCTTTCCGGTCGCCGACCTTAACCAGAGAGGCGACGATAGGTTCAGACTTCCGGCCGGGTCCAGATCCAGCTGCCGCCGATCAGCGCGGCAGCCAGCGGGATGAGATACCAGGGGAAGGGGGAGAAGATCAGCGCCAGGATCGCGCTGAAGGCGAAGGCACAGAGCGCGGCTTTCTTGCCCCTCCGGCTGATCGCGCCGCGTTCGCGCCAGCGCCGGATATGCGGGCCGAAATGCTTGTGATCGAGCAGCCTCGCCTCCAGTTCCGGGCTGGACCGGGCAAAGCAATAGGCGGCGAGGATCATGAAAGGGACGGTCGGCAGCAGCGGCAGGAAGGCGCCCAGCGTGCCCAATCCGATCGAGAGGAAGCCGGCAATGAGATAGAGATGGCGCCGCACCCGTCGATCCCGTCTGGAATGGGCCAATGCGGCCCGGTCTGTCCTGTCTATGCTATTGATTTGCAGGAACGCAATCGCCTTTCGTTGGGGGCCTTTTGTCAGGCGGCCGGCAGGCGCAGGCGGACCAGCAGGCCACCCAGATCCTCGCTTTCCTCGAGCGCGACCGATCCGCCATAAATTTCGGCGACGTCGCGGACGATGGCGAGGCCAAGGCCCGTGCCGGGCTTGCCCGAATCGAGCCGCACGCCGCGGTCGAAGATGCGCACCCGGTCAGCTTCGGGAATGCCCATGCCGTCATCCTCGACCATGATCTCGACCATTGCGTCGACGCGGCTGACCGTCGCGAACACGCTGCCGCCACCATATTTGGCCGCATTTTCGATGAGGTTGCCGAGCATTTCGTCCAGATCCTGGCGCTCGACGCGGACGGCGGCATGCTTGTCGCCATCCATATCGACCCGCGCATCGTGATAGAGATGGCGCACGGCGCGCTCGACCGCCTCCAGGCTGGCCCAGACCTCGGCCCGGCTCTGCGCCGCGCCGCGCCGGCCGACGGCACGGGCGCGGGCGAGGTGATGGTCGACCTGGCGCCGCATCGTCGTCGCCTCGCGCACCACCGTTTCGCCTAGGTCCGGCGCACTGGCGGTCGCCGCGTTCATGATGACCGTCAGCGGGGTCTTGAGCGCATGGGCGAGGTTGCCGGCATGGGTGCGGGCTTCTTCCGCCTGTCGCTCATTATGGGCGAGTAGGGCGTTCAGTTCCTCGACCATCGGCAGCACTTCGGCCGGCATGGGTTCTGTCACCCGGCTCTTGTCGCCATCGCGCATCTTGATGATTTCCAGCCGTACCTTGCGCAGCGGCCGCAGGCCATAGATGGTCTGCAAGGTGGCGAGCACGATCAGGCCCAGCGCCAGCAGCGCGAAGCTCTTGAACAGGGTGGATCGCAGCGTCTTGATCTGGGCATCAAGCCCCTGGCGGGCCTGTGCTACCATGAACATCCAGCGCGCGTCGGAACCGGGCAGGATGACGCTGCGCTCCATGACGCGCAGATCCTCGCCGGGGAATTGCTTGCTGTCATAGACATGGAAGTTGCGGTCGGCATGGTCGCCCGGCACTTTGAGCGCCCGGTCCCACAGCGATCGCGACCGCCAATCCTCATGCCCCTTGGCGCTGATCTGGTAATAGAGGCCGCTATTGGGTTCCAGGAAGCGCTGGTCGGCCAGTTCGCGGTTGAACAGCACTTCGCCGTCCGGGCCGATCTCGGCCGCCGCGATCATCGCGGTCAGCACATAATTCATGCCGTCGTCGAAATTGCGCGTCACCGCGTCCGACAGCACCCGGTCGAGCGCGACGCCGCCGCCCAGCAGCAGCACGCTGATCCACAGCGCGGCAATGCCGATCATGCGGCGGCTGATCGAACCGGTGGACCGGACGGGGGAGGGCGACGGGCTGGCCATGCAAAATGATCCTACACCCGTTCACTGCTGACGCAGCCGAGAAACATGGCCGATGGGTCGGACCTGTTTGCCTGTCGACTTCGCCCGCAGCGAACGGAGGCGGATGGGGCGCGGATCAGCGCCCCGGCTCGTCCAGGCTGTAGCCAAGGCCGCGGATGGTGGTGATGACATCGGCGCCGAGCTTTTTGCGGATGCGCGTCACAAACACTTCGATCGTGTTGGAATCGCGATCGAAATCCTGGTCGTAAATATGTTCGATCAGCTCGGTGCGGCTGACCACCTTGCCCTTGTGGTGGAGCAGGTAGGATAGCAGCTTATATTCCTGCGCGGTGAGCTTCACCGGGTCGCCGTTCAGCGTCACCTTACCCGAACGGGTGTCGAGCCGGACATCGCCGGCGATCAGTTCGCTCGACGCATTGCCGCTGGCACGACGGATGAGCGCGCGCAGGCGGGCGATCAGTTCCTCGCTCTGGAACGGCTTGGCCAGATAATCGTCGGCGCCGGCATCAAGGCCGGCGACCTTGTCCGACCAGCTGTCTCGCGCGGTCAGCACCAGCACCGGGAAGCTGCGGCCTTCCTTGCGCCAGCGATCAAGCACGGTCAGGCCGTCGATCGTCGGCAGGCCCAGGTCCAGGACCACGGCGTCATAATTTTCGGTAGAGCCCAGGAAATGGCCGTCCTCGCCATCGGTGGCGAGATCGACGGCATAGCCGGCACCTTCCAGCGTGTTCCTGAGCTGCTGGCCCAGACTCGGTTCATCCTCGACGATCAGCAGGCGCATAGGGTTCCGTTTCTTGTTATCGACGCAATGGGTTTGGCCGGCACGCGGTCAGCGTGCCCAGCCGATGATATCGCCTGTCCGGCCGTCGGCATCAACCCACATCACCTTGCCGTCCTTCACATATTTCAGGCGATAGCGATTGGTGGAAGGGTTGAACTCGCTGCCGACATAGGTGGCACCGCCCACCTGGGCGTCGACCCGGCGCTTGATCATCGAAAAGGGCATGACCTGGCCGTCCAGCATGGCGCGCCGTGCGGCATCCTGCTCGTCGCGGCGGCCACCGGCCTCTGCGACCGGTGTCATCAAGGACAGGGCCATAATTGCGGCCAGTCCGGCAGTCAGGCTTTTGGCGATCATTGTCATGGGCATGGCATAGGCGAAGCGCATTGAACAGGTGGTGAATGACCGGTCATTCCGCGCTGGAAAGGAGCGGCCGGGCGAATTAGGCTTGCCAGCCATGCAGATGGAAGATGACAGGCCCGTAGCCGATGCGCCCTTGTGGCGCTCCGTTCCGCGGTGGTGGCGCAGCCATGTGATCCGCGGGATCGATCATCAGGCCGTGCTCGAAAGGGTCCGGGCCGATGATGGCTGGAGCCCCTCCTATGCCTTCATGATCCTGATGTCGGCGGGCATTGCGGTGCTCGGCCTGTTGCTCTCCTCGCCGGCCGTGGTGATCGGCGCGATGCTGATCTCGCCGTTGATGGGGCCGATCGTCGGACTGGGCTTTGGCCTTGCCATGACCGATGCGCGCGAAATCCGACGGACGATCGTCGCGCTGGCGGGCGGGGCGCTGGTGGCGATTGCGTTCACCGCCTTCATCGTCCTGCTGTCGCCGTTGCAGACGGTGACCAGTGAAATCGCCGCCCGCACCCGGCCCAACCTGTTCGACCTGATGGTCGCACTCTTTTCCGCGCTGGCGGGCGCCTATGCGATGATTCGCGGCAAGGCGGGCACGATCGTCGGCGTCGCGATCGCCACTGCGTTGATGCCGCCGCTGGCAACGGTGGGCTTTGGCCTGGCGACGCTCAATGCGACGGTTGCGGGTGGTGCCTTTCTCCTCTTCTTCACCAATTTCGTCACGATCGCCCTGGCCGCGGCGATCATGGCGCGCCTCTATGGCTTTGGCCGGCGCCTGTCGCCCAGCCAGAGCTGGCTGCAGATGGTTTTCATCGGTGCCATCTTTGTCGCGCTGGCAGTGCCGCTCGGCCTGTCGCTCGGCCAGATCGCCTGGGAAGCGCGGGCCGCCCGCGATGCCCGCGACGTCATCCAGCGCGAATTTCCCGATGGCGCCCGGATCGCGCAACTCGATCTGGATTTTGCCGCCAGGCCGCTTGCCGTGACCGCCAGCGTCCTCACCAGCCATTATGAGCGCGACGCTGCGGCGCGCGCAGGACGTATCCTTGGCGACATGCTTGGCAAGCCGGTGTTGCTGGATATCGAACAGATCCGGGTGGGTGAGGGGACGGATGCCGACAATGCCCAGTTGCTCGCCGCGCAGACCGCCCGGCGTGAGGTGCAGGGCCAGGTCGATCGCCTGACCGACCGGCTGGCACTGGTCGCCGGGGTCAATACCGATGCGGTGACGGTGGATACTGCGCGCAAGCGGGCGGTGGTGCGGGCGCGGGCTTTGCCGGATGCGGGCATCGGCGCCTATTGGGCGCTGGAGCGGCGGGCGGCGGCGGCAACGCCGGGCTGGGCGATAGAGATTACGCCGCCGACCCTGCCCCTGCCGTCACTCGCGCTGGATGATGAGGGGGCCGTGGCGGACAAGGATCGGCTGGCGCTCGTACTGTGGGCGGCGCAGCGCACCGGCTTGCCGATCGACCTTTCGATCAAGGGGGAGGGGCATGAGGGGCTGCTCAGGCCCTTTGCCGATCGTGGCATCGACGCGCGGCTGGTCAAAGGCGCCAGCGCGGACCTTGCGGTACCGCACTGGCGCGTCGAGGAGTGACGGCTTAGCGTTCCAGCGCGTACTGGACCGTCAGGCTGATCGATGCGCTGACCTGGCCGGGTTCGACCGGGGTGGGCGCCGCGTCGGCCTTGAACCGGGCGGCCATCAGCGGCATCGGCGCATTGCCGCCGCTGCTGCTTTCCGAGATCGAGACCAGCCGGGCCGAGCGATAGCCTGCCGCCTGGGCATAGAAATCGGCCTGGGCTTTGGCGGTCTTGAGCGCGGTGGCGCGGGCCTGCGCCTGCAAGGGGCTGGGATCCTCGATCGAGAAGCTGGGGCCGTTGATGTTGGTCGCACCCGCCTGCACCAGCGTATCCAGTAGCGCGCCAACCTTCTTCACGTCGCGTACCTTGACGCTGAGCTGGTTCGACGTCTCATAGCCCAGGAAACGCGGACCGGACGGCTGGCCATCGCGGTTGCTATAATCATATTGGGCGTTGAGGCTGATGCCGCTGGTCTGGATGTCGGCCTTGGCGATGCCCGCTTTGGCCAGCGCGGCGATCAGCCCGTCCATCTTGCTGGCATTGTCCTTCATCGCCTGGGCCGCGGTCGGGGCCTTGGTCTGGACGCCGGTGCCGATGGTCGCGACATCGGGCGCGGCCTCGACGCTTTCGGTGACGTTCAACGTCACCACCGGCGCGGTCTCGGCGATGGTGACGCTGGTCTGGGCAACAGCCGCGACAGGCAGTGCGGCGGCGCCGAGCGCCATCAGGGCGAGAGCGGATTTCATGGACATGGTCTCCTCTATAAGTCCTGCACCCGTTTTTGGCCGGGGTGCGATGAATGGACGCTGTCCTGCGTTGAAAGCCGTCGGACAGCTTTCCGGTTCCACTCTTGCCCCGACGCCCGATAGGCCCTAGCTGCACCGCCATGGCAGCACCCATTCTCTCCTTCGAAAATCTCGGCCTCTCGCAGGGCAGTCACTGGCTGTTCCGGCATATTGACATCCATGTCGGCCAGCGCGACCGGCTGGCACTGATCGGGCGCAACGGCGCGGGCAAGACCACCTTGCTGAAGCTGATCGGCGGGCAGATCGAGGCGGATGAGGGCATTCGTTCGGTACAGCCGGGCGCGCGGGTGGTGACGCTGGAGCAGGATCCGGACGTCAGCGCCTTCAAGACGCTGCATGATTTTGCGCTGGCCGGCGCATTCGCGCCGCCCGCCCATGAGGTCGAGGCGATCGCCGACCAGCTTGGTATCGACCTGTCGCGCGAGGCCGCGACCGCGAGCGGTGGTGAGCGCCGCCGCGCCGCGATCGCCCGAGCCTTGGCGAGCGAACCGGACCTGCTGCTGCTGGACGAGCCGACCAACCATCTGGATATCGCGGCGATCGACTGGCTGGAAAGCTGGCTCGCCCGCTATACCGGCGCCTTCATCGTCATCAGCCATGACCGCGCCTTCCTGACGCGCCTGACCCGCCAGACGCTGTGGCTCGACCGTGGCCAGATGCGCCGCAACGAAATCGGCTTCGGCGGCTTCGAGGACTGGATGGAAGCGGTCTATGCCGAAGAGGCGCGCGCCGCCGAGAAGCTGGACGCCAAGCTCAAGATCGAGGCGCACTGGCTGGAGCGGGGCGTTACCGCGCGGCGCAAGCGCAACCAGGGCCGCCTGGCCAAACTTTGGGAGATGCGCGCCCAGCGTGCCGCGATGCAGGGACCGCAGGGCACCGCCAAGATCGCGGTGGCGAGCGACGACAGCAAGACCAAGAGCGTCATCAAGGCCGAGCATGTCACCAAGACATTCGGTGACCGCACCATCATCAACGACTTCTCGCTGCGCGTGCAGCGTGGCGACCGGATCGGCATCGTTGGCGGCAATGGTGCAGGAAAGTCGACCCTGCTGAAGCTGCTGACCGGCGAACTGGCGCCCGATAGCGGCGAGGTGACGCTGGCCAAGACGCTGGACATGATCTTCATCGACCAGCAGCGCAGCCTGATGCAGGGCGACAAGAGCGTGCGCGACGTGCTGGCCGAAGGCGGCGACTGGATCGACGTGCGCGGCGTGCGGAAGCATGTCCATGGCTATCTCAAGGACTTCCTGTTCGATCCCTCGCTGGCCGAGGCGAAGGTCGGCACCCTGTCGGGCGGCGAGCGTTCGCGCCTGCTGTTCGCGCGCGAATTTGCCCGCGAATCCAACCTTCTGGTGCTGGACGAACCGACCAACGACCTCGACCTCGAAACGCTCGACCTGCTGCAGGAAGTCATCGCGGACTATGACGGCACGGTGCTGATCGTTAGCCATGACCGCGACTTCCTCGACCGCACCGTCACCGTGACGCTCGGCCTCGACGGATCGGGCAAGGTCGATGTGATCGTCGGCGGCTATGCCGACTGGATCGCCAAACGCGACCCGCGCCGTGCGCCCAAGGCGGAGAAGAAGGAGGCTGTCGCCCCGCCACCGCCCAAGCCCGCCTCGACCAAGCTGACCTACAAGGACCAGCGCGACCTCGACCTGCTACCCAAGAAGATCGAGGAACTGGAGGCGGCTATTGCTCGGGATGAAGAAGCGCTGGCCGATCCGGCGCTCTATACCCGCGATCCCAAGAAGTTCGCTGCGCTGACGGCTGCGATCGAGAAGGCGCGGGGCGAAAAGGACGCGGCCGAGGAACGCTGGCTGGAACTGGCGGAGAAGGCCGAGGGGCTGGGCTGAGCCTCTTGCGCTACCCCCTCCATCTGATAGCCAGACGGCGTCGAGACTTCAGGATGGTCGCATGATCGATACCGACAGGGACTGGCGGATATGGGGGGAGACCGACCCCTATTATGGGGTGGTCTCCGCGCCTCAGTTCCGACGCGAACAGGTCGATCTCGACGCCTTTTTCCAGACCGGCGACGCCTATATCCAGGAACGGCTGGGCCGGCTGGAACGGCAATTGGGGATGCTCCCGCGTCGACGGGCCCTGGATTTCGGATGCGGCGTAGGCCGCGTCGCCCTGCCGCTGGCGGGATTGTTCGACGAGGTGGTCGGGCTCGATGTCGCGCCGGGCATGCTCAAGGAGGCCGAGCGGCTGCGGCTGGAACGCGGCATCGGCAACGCCCATTTTCGCCAGTCCGATGATCGGCTGAGCATGGCTGTCGGCGAGTTCGACTTCGTCCACAGCTATATCGTCTTTCAGCATATCGCGGTCGAGCGCGGCCTGCCGCTGATCGGGCGTCTGCTTGATCGCGTGGCGATTGGCGGGATGGCCAATATCCATGTGGCGATCCGGCGCGGTGACACGCCGGTCCGTGCCGCCTTCTATCGCGCGCGCACCCATATTCCCGGCCTGCAGCGGCTGGTTCATCGGCTGCGCGGGAAGAAGCCGAGCGAGCCGATGATGCAGATGAACGAATATCCCGTGTCCGCCATCTTCTCGATGATGCACCTGCGCGGTTTTGGCCAGGCGCTGGTTGATGTGGAACGGCATGGCCGTTTCCTGACCATGCATATCGCGGCGCGACGGGTCAGCCCGACGGAGATACTGCCATGACCACGCCGCGCGTCGAGCCGCCAAGGCCGCATCACGCCGTTCATTATGTCAACCGGGTCGGCTGGCTGCGCGCGGCCGTGCTGGGCGCCAATGACGGCATCGTGTCGACGGCGAGCCTGATGAGCGGCATTGCCGCTTCCGGCGCGTCGGGATCGACCATCTTGCTATCCGGTATCGCGGCCTTGGTGGCTGGCGCCATGTCGATGGCGGCGGGCGAATATGTGTCGGTGAGCGCCCAGTCGGATACCGAGCGCGCCGATCTTGCCAAGGAAAAGAAGGCGCTGGCGACGCAGCCTCATGCCGAATGGGAGGAGTTGCGCGACATTTATGTCGAGCGCGGGCTGGACAGGGACTTGGCTGGGCAGGTGGCTACCCAGTTGATGGCCACCGATCCGCTGGGCGCCCATGCCCGCGACGAGCTTGGCATTTCCGACCTCAGCACGCCGCGCCCGGTGCAGGCGGGGCTGGCCTCGGCGGCGAGTTTTGCCTGTGGTGCGGCGCCGCCTGTGTTGGCGGCGGCCATCGCGCCGTCGCTGGCCGGGATCAGCGTCGTGCCGGTGTCGCTGCTCTGCCTGTTGCTGCTGGGCTATGTCGGGGCGAGGCTGGGTGGGGCACGGCCGGGGCGGTCGATGCTGCGTACCTTCTTCTGGGGCGCGCTGGCGATGGCTGTGACGGCGGCGGCGGGGCATCTTTTCGGCGCCGCCATATGATGGCAAGGTCCGCCGCCTGATATCCAAGGGAGACGATGCATGACCGACATCCAGCAGATACCGCTCAAGACCATCAAGGGTGCCGACGCGACCCTGGCCGATTATGCCGGCAAGGTGGTGCTCGCGGTCAATGTCGCCTCCAAATGCGGGCTGACGCCGCAATATGAGGGGCTGGAAAAACTCTATGCCGATTATCGGGACAAGGGGTTGGTGGTCGCGGGCTTCCCGGCCAATGATTTCGGCGCCCAGGAACCGGGCAGCAATGACGAGATCGCCACCTTCTGCACCACCAATTTCGGCGTCGATTTTCCGATGTTCGAGAAGATCGTGGTCAGCGGGCCGGACAAGCATCCGCTTTATGCCGCGCTGACGAGCGCCCTGCCGGAGGCGCAGGGCGATGGCGACAGCTTCCGCGAGCGCCTCAAGGGCTATGGCATGACGCCCAATCCGGTGCCGGAAATCCTGTGGAATTTCGAGAAGTTCGTGATCGCCAAGGATGGCAGTGTCGCGGCCCGTTTCGCGCCGACGACGGCGCCCGACGATCCGGCGCTGGTTGCCGCGATCGAAGCCGAACTGGCGAAATAAGCATCCGACGGGTGGCGTGTCTGCGCGCGCCACCCGTTCTATTTTACGGCTGCCCCGGAGCGGCCCATTCTTCCTTTGTTTCGGTGAAGTTACGAACCCATGCGACAGACTATTGTGAAGGCGGCGCTGTGCGGCGCAATGCTGCTGACGACCACGGCACAGGCGGCACTGAGCCCGGCTGAACAGAAGATTGGCGCCAGCGTCGATGCCGGCCATGAGCCCGCGATCGCCCTCCTCGAAAAGATCGTGAACCAGAATAGCGGATCGATGAACGTCGCCGGCGTCAAGGCGGTGGCCGACATGCTGCGTCCCGAGTTCGAGGCGCTGGGCTTCACCGTTACCTGGAAACCGATGGATGAGGTCAAGCGGGCTGGCCATTTCATCGCCGTGCATAAGGGCAAGGCCGGCTCGACGAAGATGCTGCTGATCGGCCATCTTGATACCGTGTTTGAGCCGGACTCGCCGTTTCAGACCTTCAAGCGGGATGGCGACTGGGCCGCCGGGCCGGGAGTCGGCGACGACAAGGGCGGGGTGGTGACGATGCTGCTCGCGCTCAAAGCGATGCAGGCGGCGGGCACGCTCAAGGGCGCCAATATCGAGGTGGTGCTGACCGGTGACGAGGAGGATTCGGGCGATCCGGTCTCGATCTCGCGCGCGGATCTGATCGCGGCTGGCAAGCGCGCCGACGTGGCGCTCGATTTCGAGGGGCTGAGCCGTGAGGACGGCAAGGATATGGGCTCGATCGCGCGTCGCTCCTCCAACAGTTGGACGCTGACCACCAGCGGCAAGTCGGCGCATAGCTCGGGCATCTTCTCCGCCGCCGCCGGTGATGGCGCCGTCTATGAAATGGCGCGGATCATCACCGCTTTCCGAAAGGAATTGCCGGAACCCAACCTGACCTTCAATGTCGGCCTGATCGGTGGCGGCCAGAGCGCCGAAGTCGACAAGGATGGGGTGCGCATCGCCGTGACCGGCAAGACCAACATCATCCCGCCGATCGCCGTCGCCAAGGGCGATTTCCGCACCCTCAGCCAGGACCAGACCGAGCGGGTCCGGGCGAAGATGCAGGCGATCGTCGATAGCGGCCATCTGCCCGGCACCGGTGCCAGCATCGCCTTTGACCTCGGCTATCCCTCCATGGCGCCCACGGCAGGCAACCGCGCGCTGCTCGCCAAATTGAATGGCATCAACAAGGATCTGGGCCTGGCCGAAATGCCCGAGCTTGATCCGCTCAAGCGCGGCGCGGGCGATATCAGCTTTGTTGCGCAGGATGTTGACGGACTGGTAGGGCTGGGCCTCGCCTCGACCGGCGATCATAGTCCGGCGGAAAAGGCGGACCTGTCCACCATGCCTCGCCAGGCCAAGCGGGCGGCCATATTGATGACCCGTTTGTCGGCCGAGAAGGGCCGGAAATGATCGCCCCTCGGGCGCCGGCTTTCGCTGGCGCCCGATAGCGGCTACGGAAAGCCATGCTGCCGCCGACCCCGACGATCGCCACCCATATCGGACCCGTGCTGGAGGCGTTGAGCCTGATCGGCACCTTCGTCTTCGGGGCTTCCGGGGCATTGGCCGCCGCGCGCCTGCGCCAGACATTGGTGACCTTCGCCTTCTTCGCACTGCTGACCGGGGTGGGCGGCGGCACGGTGCGCGACCTGCTGATCGATGCGCCGGTCTTCTGGATCCATGATCCGGCGCCGTCGATCGTGTGCATGGCGGCCGCCATCACCGTCTGGATCACGCCGCGCCGCTGGTGGAGCGATCATGCGCTCGACTGGCTCGATGCGATAGGGCTGGCCGCTTTCGCGGTCTTCGGCGCGGCCAAGGCAATGGGCTTTGGCGTGCCGCCCTTTGTCGCGGGGATGATGGGCGTGGTCACCGGCTGCGTCGGCGGGATCATGCGCGACACGCTGGCGGGCGAGCCGTCGATCCTGCTGCGCCCCGAACTCTACGTCACTGCCGCGGCGTTCGCCTCCGGCCTGTTCGTGCTGTTGCGGCTGGCCGGGCTGGATGTGCCGGTCGCCGGCGTGATCGCGGCGCTGCTGGGCTTTGGCCTGCGGGCGCTGGCGATCCGGCGCGGGCTGGGTCTGCCAGCTTATAAAGATATGGACGGCTAGGATTGTCTTTTCGGGAGCGTCTAGAGCGTATTCCGATCAGGTGGAATAACCTGATGGCTCGGAGGCGAAGGCCAGCGCAGCTAAAACCTGCCAAATCAAAAATATAGGACCGTGGAGCCGACGCAGTCGGATAGGAATCTGCTCCAGGTAGCGGTTCCAAGAATATGCATATCCCTGAAGCAAAAAAGGGCGGACCGTGAGGTCCGCCCTTTCGAAATCTCGCCGTGGCAGAGATTAGTGCGCGTTCGCAACGTTCTCGGCAACGTTAGCGGCGTTAGCAGCTTCGTTGGCGGCGTTGGCGGCGTTGTCAGCAGCGTTGGCGGCGTTTTCGACAACGTTCTCGACGACGGCGTTCGAAGCGTTCGCGGTTTCGTTGGCCGGCTTCTCACCGCAAGCGGCGAGGGCCATCAGGCTGGCCGAAGCGAAAACAACAGCGATCTTCTTCATTGTGTACGGCTCCCATAGCATTATGCCGCGTCTGGCACGTTACAAATGTGACCCTACGCGAGCGACCCGCATTAACGTGTGCGCTGCACAAATCAATGCTTTTCTGACGTCGGTGAAGCGGCAGAATCACGCGACGGGGCGTTCTCTACTATAAAAGTTCAGTTAATGCCCAATGTTTCTGTCGCATTCGCAGCAATGTTGAGCGTGACCGCCCAGGCGGCGACATTCTGCCGCAGCTGCGCCGGATCGATCTTGTCCAGCGTGTCGTCAGGCGTGTGGTGAATGTCGAAATAGCGGGTGCCGTCCTGCTGCAGGTCGATCACCGGAATGCCCGCTTCCACCAGTGGTTCGATGTCCGATCCGCCATGCGCCTTGTCACGGCTCGGCACGATGCCCAGCGGCGCCAGCCCCTGTGCGATCCGGGCCGACAGCGCTTCATGGCCGGCGGGCAGGGTGAAGTCGACCTTCCACACCTTGTCGGCGCCAAAGTCCGATTCCAGCACCAGCGCATGCGGCTCCTTGCCATGGGCAGCATAATAAGCGCGGCCACCATTGCCGCCCACTTCCTCGGCACCGGCGAACAATATGCGGATCGTGCGGCGCGGCGTGCCGGCCTTGGCGACCTGCAACGCAGCAGCGGCCACGATGCCGCAGCCCGAAGCGTCGTCAATCGCGCCGGTGCCCTGGTCCCAACTGTCGAGGTGACAGGCGGCGACAATGACGCCGGTCTTGGGATCGCTGCCGGGAATTTCACCAATGACATTGCCCGATGGCTGATCCTTGGCGGTCTTGGACACGGCGGTAAGATGGACGCGGACCGGCTGGCCGCGCGACACGACGCGTGCCATCTGCTCGGCATCGGGTACGCTGACGGCCACGGCCGGGATCGGCGTCACGCCATCGGCCCACATCTGCACGCCGGTATGGGCGATGCGGTGATGATCGGTGCCGATCGACTTCACCAGGATCGCGATCGCGCCCTTCTTGGCGGCGATGCTGGGGCCCTGGCGACGGGCGGCGCCATAATAGCCATAGCCCGACCCGTCCTGGGCGGCGACCATGTCATGGCTGACGAACACGATCTTGCCCTTCACCGTGCTGTCCGGCGCAGCCTGGAGATCGGCGATGGTCGGGTAATAGGCGATCTCGCCCTCGATCCCCTGGGGCGGGGTCGATCCGCTGTTGCCCAGCGCCGCGACGACTAGCTTCTGCGGGAAGGGGGCGATAATCGCCGCCTCGTCATGGACGCGTTCCCACAGCGGCATCTTATAGGGTTCGATGCGGACGTTGGCGAAGCCCAATGCCTTGAGCTTGGCGGCGGCCCATTCGCGCCCGCGCGCTTCCTGCGGCGTGGCGGCCGGGCGCGGACCGACTTCGGTCGTCAGCCCCTCGGTAATGTCCCAGGCGACATCATCCTTCAGGGCGGCTTCGCGAATCGCTGCGTCACTGGCCGGAGCGGCCTGCGCCAGAGCGGGGGTGAGGATGCTGCCAAGGAGCAGGGCGGCGAGCGGGCCCGATCGGATTTTCTGCATGGCTGAAGGCTTACTCAGACATACCCCATTTGCCAATGGCTTCCGCCTTCGCTAATTCGGCGCAAATTTTCCTGTCCATACCCTTTGGAGCTGCGCGAACCCATGTCCGCCTCATCGCAATATGCCTATGTCATGAAGAACATGACAAAGACCTTCCCCGGCGCGCCCAAGCCGGTGTTGAACAACATCAATCTGCAATTCTATCGCGGGTCCAAGATCGGCATCGTCGGCCCGAACGGCGCGGGCAAGTCGACCCTGATCAAGATCATGGCCGGCATCGACACCGATATCAGCGGCGAAGCCTGGCCGGGTGAGAATGTCACCGTCGGCTATCTGCCGCAGGAGCCCCAGCTCGACCCGACCAAGAATGTGCTGGAAAACGTCAAGGACGGCGCCCGCGAGATGGCGGACAAGCTGGACCGTTTCAACGAGATCAGCATGATCATGGCCGATCCGCCGGAAGACGTCGATTTCGACGCGCTGATGGAGGAAATGGGCACGCTGCAGGAACAGATCGACGCCGCCGATGGCTGGACGCTCGACAATCAGCTCGAAATCGCGATGGAAGCGCTGCGCTGTCCGCCGTCGGACTGGTCGGTGGAAAGCCTGTCGGGTGGTGAAAAGCGCCGTATCGCGCTGACCCGCCTGCTGATCCAGAAGCCGGACATCCTGCTGCTCGACGAACCGACCAACCATCTTGACGCCGAAAGCGTCACCTGGCTGGAAAATCACCTCAAGGAATATGCCGGGTCGGTGCTGATGATCACCCACGACCGCTACTTCCTCGACAATGTTGTCGGCTGGATCCTGGAGCTCGATCGCGGGAAATATTTCCCCTACGAAGGCAACTACTCCACCTATCTGGAGAAGAAGGCCAAGCGTCTGGAGCAGGAAGACCGCGAGGCCACCGGCCGCCAGAAGGCGATCAACGACGAGCTGGAATGGATCCGTCAGGGGCCCAAGGGCCGTCAGACCAAGTCCAAGGCGCGTATCGCCAAGTTCGAACAGCTGGTTGCATCCCAGGAAAATCGTGCGCCCGGCAAGGCGCAGATCGTCATTCAGGTGCCCGAGCGTCTGGGCGGCAAGGTGATCGAGGCCAAGGGCATTTCCAAGGCCTATGGCGACAAGCTGCTGTTCGAGGATCTGTCCTTCATGCTGCCGCCCGGTGGCATCGTCGGCGTCATCGGCCCGAACGGCGCGGGTAAATCGACCCTGTTCCGCCTGATCACCGGCCAGGAAACCCCCGATTCGGGCGAGATCGACATCGGCTCGACCGTGCGCCTGGGCTATGTCGACCAGAGCCGCGACCATCTCGACGCATCGAAGAATGTCTGGGAAGAAGTCTCGGACGGTCTCGATTATGTCAAGGTCAACGGCCATGACATGTCGACCCGTGCCTATGTCGGCGCCTTCAACTTCAAGGGCCAGGACCAGCAGAAGAATGTCGGCAAGCTGTCGGGTGGTGAGCGCAACCGCGTCCACATCGCCAAGATGCTGAAGCGCGGCGGCAATGTGCTGCTGCTCGACGAACCGACCAACGACCTTGACGTCGAAACGCTGGCGGCACTGGAAGAGGCGATCGAGAATTTCGCCGGTTGCGCCGTGGTCATCAGCCATGACCGCTTCTTCCTCGACCGTCTGGCGACCCACATCCTCGCCTTCGAAGGCGACAGCCATGTCGAATGGTTCGAAGGCAATTTCGAGGCCTATGAGGAAGACAAGCGCCGTCGCCTGGGCGATGCTGCCGATCGCCCGACGCGCCTTGCCTATAAGAAGCTGACGCGCTGATCTGATCGGGAGGCTGGAAACGGCCTCTCGCAAAATAGCGTCAGAACAATGACTTGAAACGCCCGGTGTCCCTCAGGGATGCCGGGCGTTTTGCTGTTCCATCGCCCTCGCGGTAATGAAGTTGCAATATCTGCAACGCGGGTTCCGCCCTTCGCAATTGCGAAAGAACGCACTGCGCTGCACATAGGACGGGCCTTTCAGGCATCCTCTCCTAAAACTTATCAAGGCCGGCCTTTCGGGGCTGGCCCTTTTTTTGTCCGTCGAACGGGTGGTTTCAGGTTGGGCCAGTTCACGCGGGGCCAGTTCACGCGGGGCCAGTTCACGCGGGGATTGGGCAGGTCGCGGGCGGCCGGGCCAGCGCGTCATTGTTCAGGAAATCATGGTCCGTCAGCGCGTCGAGAAAGGCTAGCAGGGCAGGCATGTCGACATCGACCAGAATCGGTGCGGCATGACGGCGGATGGCCGATTCGATCGTCGGCGACTGGCCATCGTGCAGCCAGGGGCCAGTGACGGCGACATTGCGCAACGACGGCGTGCGGAACTGTTCGGGCGGCGGCTCGAAGCCCGGCGGCAGGGGCTTTCCGCCATAAGCGGCCGCATCGACCTCCTGCGGTGCAGCGGTGCCGACATAATGGGTCTTGCTGTCGGTGAAGTCCGGCCCGGAATGGCAGCCGCCACAGCCCGCTGCGGCAAATTGCTTGGCCCCACGCTGCGCCAGTGGCGACAATGTGCCGCGATCATGGGCGCTGCCGAAGGAGATCATCGTGCGCTGGAACGCCGCAAGAGCGGCGGTCACCCTTGCGAAGTCCAGGTCATTGGGTGCGCCGGGGAAGGCAGCCGCGAACATGCGGCGATAGCAGGGATCGGCACCGATCCGCCGGGCCAGCCCGACATCATCCTGCGTCAACCCCATCTCGACCGGCTTGGTCCCGGTCATCGGCACCATCGCCTGCTGCTCCAGCGACGACAGGCCGGCCTCGGTCCAGGTCAGGCTGCTGCGCCACGCGACATTGGCAAGGCCGGGCACATTGCGCACGCCCATCTCGCCCCTCACGCCCCGATGGGTGGCCAGACCATCGGCAAAACCCTTCTCCTGCTGGTGGCAATCGGCGCAGGCCATGCTGCCATCGGCCGACAGCGTACGATCATAAAAGAGCCGGCGGCCAAGCGCGACCTTGGCCGCGGTCATGCCGTTTTCGGACGGGATGGCGGGCGCTGCAACGCCAGCGGGCAGGGCAGGCCAGCGCCAGGCGGGACGCGCAGCCCCCAGTCCCGTCGCCAGCAACGCCGCCGCCCCGATGATCGCCGCTCCGCCCACTCGCATCCGCTGTCCCCTTCGTCACATATGACGAAACAAAGCTGGCTGATCCTCAGGCCGGGGTAAAGAGGAGGAGGGGAGCGGCCCTGAAATGACTTCAAGGACGAAGGCCTGATAGGCAGCAACGTCCATCAGGCGGGTGCGGTCTATATGCACCGTCGGCAATGTCAGAGTGACCATGAGCAACCGGCTATCGGTATCGACGGCAATCCAGCGCATCTATCGCTTTTCCAATCCCGCCATCGGCCACTCTCAAACAGTCTCTATGAAGCCGTCCGTGCCACTGCCGTTCGGCTTCATCTTTGCCAATTTCCCAATGTAAAATGTTAACGGGGCATATCTACGATGTATCAGCATCGATATACAAGGCGGACATGCGAAGCGATCGATCTTCTTTTAATATGGGTTTTGATACCGACAAGGCGGTTATCGCGCCATGGTCGCGCCTCGAACAGATATTGTTTCTCGCCATAGCCCTCGCGACGATGTTCTTCTCAATCCTCACTCCGCCTTTTCAGGCGCCCGACGAGAACCAGCATTATATGAAGGCGCTGGCCCTGTCGCAGGGCCAGGTCGTGACGCAAATCCAGGGCGACCGGATCGGCGCAGAGCTACCAAACGCCGCGGTTGACCTGCATGCCGTCGATTTCCCGACCGAACCGGACGGCCAACGCCACCGCTATGACAAGGCGATGATCGATCGAGCCTGGTCCGCGGACGTCGCCCGCCCCGGCACGCGCTTTGCCGAATTTCCCAATGTCGCCAGCTATGCGCCGACCCTCTATGCCCTCGGCGCCGTCGGCCTCGCGATAGGCGACGCGCTCGGCCTGCCGCGCATCGGCGCCTTCTATGCCGGCCGCATCGTCAATGCGCTGACCGCCTTGCTGCTGCTCGGCACCGCGCTGCGCCTCATCCCCTTCGGCCGCATGGCGCTGCTCGGCACCGCGCTGCTGCCGACCTTCTGCTACCAGATCGGCTCGCTCTCGCCCGATGCGGTCATCAACGGCGTCGGTTTTCTCGGCCTCGCTCTGGCGCTGCGGATCGGCTTCATGGCGCCGCAGCGCGCCGGCACCGCCGCCACGCTCGTCACCGCGCCGCTGCTGGCGCTGGCCAAGGGCGTCTATCTACCGCTGATGGCCGCCGGCCTCCGCTGGTCCAGCCGCGCCAGCCTGCCCCGCAACGCGCTGATCCTTGGCGCGATGATGCTGGGCGCTGTCATCTTCGCTGTCTGGATGAAGGCGAACGGCGGTAGCCAGGCGCTCTATCACATCACCTCGCGCAAGACCGGGGAGAGCGTGCTGACCGCGCCGCTGGCCCAGCAACTCGCCGTGATCCTGGCCGATCCGGCCGGCTATGCCCGCATCCTCGCGTCCAGCATCATCGAACGGGCACCAGTCTATGCGCTGCAGATCGTCGGCCGCTTCGGCTGGAACGCGATCCTGCTGCCGCTGCTCGCCTACCCGCTTGCCCTGCTGATGCTGGGCAGCGCGGTGCTGAGCGGATCGGGCGCGCGCTTCGGCCTCGGCCAGCGCCTCTGGTGGCTGGCGATCGCGCTCGGCACCGCGCTGCTGATCGAAACCGCCATGTATCTCACCGGCACGCCGCTTGGCGCCGATTATGTCCAGGGGACGCAGGGCCGTTATTTCCTGCCGCTGCTGCCGCTTGTGCTGCTGGCGCTGATGCCGGCCGCCCCGCTGCGCGGCGCTCGCCTGCTTTGCGCCGGCGCGGGCCTGGCCCTGCTGCTGGTCGCGATGCTCAGCGCCTGGGACAGTTTCTGGGTCCATGGCTTCGTCACCGCCGACGGCATGCCGCCGCACAGCAGCATCGGCCGCGCCTTACTGCTGCCCTCGCCGCGCTGGTAGCCAGACCGCACACAGCATAAGCCAGCCCAGCCCTTCGATCCATCCGGCCATCACGTCGCTTGGCCAATGCACGCCCAGCCATACCCGGCTGGCGCCGATCAGCGCGATCATCACTGCCGCTGCCCCATAGGCCGAGCGCATGCCGAGCAGCATCGCGAGCGCGCCGAAGAACATCATGTTCCCTGCCGAATGGCCGCTGGGAAAGCTGTAGGTGTGGACGATGTCGAGATGCGGCAGCAGGTCGGGCCGGGGTGCGGCAAAGACCTGCTTGAGCGCCAGATTGAGCAGCGTCCCACCGATCACCAGCAGCAGCAGCCAGATCGCCCGATCACGCGCGCGCCGCCAAAGAAAGGCCAGGGCCAAAGCCAGCAGGCACAAACGCCCCACCGTGCCGCCGACCGCCGAAGCAATCTGCATGAGCAAGGTGACAATGGCGCCCCCGCTCGTATCCCGTGCCCGCCCGGCGGCGCCCATCAGGCCGATGTTCAGATCGTCGAGCAGACCATTACGCTGCGCCAGCGCGATTCCCAGCACGCAAAAAAGCGCGAGGATGAATATCCCCGCGCCCTTTTTCAGCACCATATGCCGATCAGATATGGAGCGCACGCCCATAAGCGGCGAGCACGCTTTCATGCATCGATTCCGAGATGGTCGGGTGCGGGAACACCGTCTGCATCAGTTCGGCCTCGGTCGTCTCCAGCGTCTTCCCGATGGTGTAACCCTGGATCATTTCGGTCACTTCCGCGCCGATCATGTGGGCACCCAGCAGTTCGCCGGTCTTGGCGTCGAACACGGTCTTGGTGAAGCCCTCGGCCTCGCCCAGCGCGATCGCCTTGCCGTTGCCGATGAACGGGAACATGCCGACCTTGACGTCGTAGCCCGCTTCCTTGGCCTTGGCTTCGGTCAGGCCCACCGATGCAATCTGCGGGTGGCAATAGGTGCAACCCGGAATGTTGCGGACGTCCATCGCATGCGGGTGGACATCCTTGTTGCCCAGCGCCTGCGCGATCGCCTCGACCGTGGTGACGGCTTCATGGCTCGCCTTGTGGGCCAGCCATGGCGGCGCGGTGACGTCGCCGATCGCCCAAATGCCGTCTACATTGGTGCGGCCATAGGCGTCGGTCTTGATATGATAGCGCTGATCCGGCTCGACGCCGACATCTTCCAGGCCGATATTCTCGACATTGGGGACGATCCCGATCGCCACGATGACATGGCTATATTCGGCAGTGATGTCCTTGCCGGCCTTGTCCTTGATGGTCGCGGTCACGGCCTTGTCGGTCGCGGCGATCTTCTCGATCTTGGCGCCGGTCAGGATGGTCATGCCCTGCTTCTTGACTGCCTTTTCAAGGAAGGCCGAGACATCGGCATCCTCGACCGGCACGATCCGGTCCATCATCTCGACCACGGTCACATCAGCGCCCATGTCGTTGTAGAAGCTGGCAAACTCGATACCGATCGCGCCAGAACCGATGACCAGCAGCTTGGTCGGCATTTCCGCCGGGGTCATGGCGTGGCGATAGGTCCACACGCGCTTGCCGTCAGCCTTGAGTTGCGGCAGGTCGCGGGCGCGGGCGCCGGTCGCGACGATGATATGCTTGGCGGTCAGTTCTTCGCTCTTGCCATCCTTGGTGACGGTCAGCTTGCCCTTGCCGGTCAGCTTGCCATCGCCCATGTGGACGGTGATCTTGTTCTTCTTCATCAGGTGCGTGACGCCCTGATTGAGCTGCTTGGCGACGCCGCGCGAACGCTTCACCACCGCTTCGATGTCGGCGCTGATCTTCTCGGCTGCCAGGCCATAATCCTTGGCATGCTGCATATAATGGAAGATTTCAGCCGAACGCAGCAGCGCCTTGGTCGGAATGCAGCCCCAGTTGAGGCAGATGCCGCCCAGATTTTCGCGCTCCACGATCGCGGTCTTGAGGCCCAGTTGCGCCGCCCGGATGGCAGCAACATAGCCGCCCGGGCCGGAGCCGAGGACGATCAGGTCATAGGTATCAGCCATGGTCTCTCTCGCTATTCGATATCTTGGTCAGGCCGCGCCCTTATTGAGCAGGCAGCGGCGGCACGGAACGGGGTTGGCGATCCTCACCGATCGCCACGAAGGTGAAGGTCGCCTGGGTCACGCGATAGGACCGGTCGTCATGACGGGCTCGGCGCCACGCCTCGACATCGATCTTCATCGACGTGCGGCCGACCGACTTGAGCGTCGCGAACACCGACACTTCGTCGCCGACGATGACCGGACGGTGGAAGGTCATGCCCTCTACCGCGATCGTCACCGCACGGCCGTGGCTGTAGCGCGCCGCGACCGAACCCGCAGCCGAATCCATCAGGCTCATCAGCCAGCCGCCGAAAATATCCCCGTGGGGATTGGTATCGGCCGGCATGGCGATGACGCGCACCGCCGGGCTATGCTCCGGCGGCTGCTCGTCGATCTTCGCCATCAGGCCAGCATGCCCAGCGGATTTTCGATGAGTTCGCGGAACGCCTTCATCAGGCGAGCGCCATCGGCGCCGTCGATCGCGCGATGATCGAAGCTGCCGGTCGCCGACATGACGGTCGCAATCTGGAGCGAGTCATCGACCACGAAGGGACGCTTCTCGCCCGCGCCGATCGCCATGATCATGCCCTGCGGCGGGTTGATGACCGCCTCGAACTGCTTGATGCCGAACATGCCCATGTTCGACAGCGACGCGGTGCCGCCCTGATATTCGCTCGGCTGCAGCTTGCCGGCCTTGGCGCGATCGGCCAGATCCTTCATCTCGTTCGAGATGGCGGCCACGCCCTTGATGTCCGCGCCGGTGACGATCGGGGTGATCAGGCCACCGGGGATCGACACGGCCACCGAAATGTCGGCACGCTTGAACTGCAGCATCTGGTCGCCGGCGAACTGCACGTTGCACTCGGGCACCTGCATCAGGGCCACGCCCAGCGCCTTGATCAGCAGGTCGTTGACCGACAGCTTGACGCCACGGCCCGACAGGCCGGCGTTCAGCTCGCCGCGCAGCTTCAGCAGCTTGTCGAGCTGAATGTCCACGGTCAGGTAGATGTGCGGCACCTGCTGCTTGGACTCGGTCAGGCGACGCGCGATCGTCTTGCGCATGCCATTGAGCTTGATGACTTCGTGCGGGATGCCGAAATCCTGTGCGGCGGCGGCCACCGGCGCCGGGGCAGCGGCGGGCGCAGCAGCGGCCGGGGCGGCAACCGGTGCAGCGGCCTTGGCCGGCGCGGCAGCGGCGCCATCCAGATCGGCCTTGACGATGCGGCCGTTCGGGCCCGAGCCGGCGACAGCGGCCAGATCGACACCCTTGGCTTCGGCCAGACGACGGGCGAGCGGGCTCGCCTTCACGCGGCCTTCCGCCGGAGCGGCGGCAGGCGCAGCCGCCTTCGCCGGCACCGGATCAGCCTTGGCGGCGGGGGCGGCGGCTTCGGCCTTGGCCGGCACCGCATCAGCCTTGGGCGCGGGCACAGCGCCACCGCTGGCGGCAGCTGCGGCGACATCCTCGCCCTCTTCGGCGATGATCGCGATGACGGTGCCGACCTTCACGCCTTCGGCGCCTTCCGACACCAGGATCTTGGCGACGGTACCTTCATCGACCGCTTCGAATTCCATGGTGGCCTTGTCGGTCTCGATCTCGGCGAGAAGGTCGCCGGACGATACCTTGTCCCCTTCCTTGACCAGCCACTTGGCCAGCGTGCCCTCCTCCATGGTGGGGGACAGGGCAGGCATCTGGATCGTCTTGCTCATGCGTTCGGGGCCTCTTCTTGATTATCTGGCACGCGCCGTTTCGGAGCCCGTTTTCACCCTTTGGCCGGAACGGTCAAGGCCACGCCTTGCGCAAGGGCCCATAATGCCCCACATTTCACCTCGTTGGTTCGTCGGGGCAGTTTTGACGGGCCGGCAAGGCCGATTTTTGTTTCTCGGGGATATCGAACAATGCGGACATATCTGGTGGTCGTGGACGAATCGCCCGAAGCGGAAACCGCGCTGCGCTTCGCCGCGCGCCGTGCCGCCAAGACGGCGGGCACCGTCCGCATCCTGGCCCTCATCCCGCCGTCCGAATTCGTCCAGTGGGGCGGCGTTCAGGCGACGATGGAAGATGAAGCGCTGCAACGGGCCGAAGCGCTGGTGACCAGTGCGGCCGGCACGCTGACCGACGAATCTGGCATCCGCCCCAGCATCACCGTGCGCCAGGGCGATCCCGTCGCGGTCGTGCGCAAGACGCTGGAGGAAATGGACGATGTCGCCGCGCTGGTCCTGGGTGCTGCCGCCAGTGGCCCGCCCGGTGCCCTGGTATCCCATTTCACCGGATCGGACGCGGGCAAAATGCCCTGCCCGATCATGATCATTCCCGGCGGCCTGGACAGCGACGCGATCGACCGGCTGAGCTGAACAGCGAGCGCCCAATGGCCCGATTTATGGGGGTAGGTGATCGGCCAATTGGGCCGTCATACCAGCGCGCGCTGCGCGTCTTGCTTTTTGCGTGACCGCGACACCTAATTGCCGTGATCCTGGTAATCAGCACAGCGAGCGACCCGTCCTGCACCAGGGCAACAAATCGCTCACGCTCGCTCCTTCGTCTTGTACCGATAATTCGGCACTGCGGTCCATACGATTGCCTACCCAACCCGCTGAAACCAGGCTACACACGGTGTCGACTGTCCAGTTGCGGTAAAAGACGCGCTGCACCAGCCCAGGATCATCAGATGGCGGGCGCTGGCCGACATCAGCGGATACGCTTGATCCAGGTCTGGCCGCCTTCGCGCACTTCGGTGGTGAAATTGGGGATGGCGGCGACCAGATCGGACAGGCGCTTGAAACCATAATTGCGCACGTCGAAGCTGGAGCGATTGCCGACCCGCTGGCCGACTGGTCCCAGGGCGACGAAACCGCGTTCGTCCCGTTTCGCCTCGTCATAGGCGTCGATAAGCAAACGGACGACTTCCGGGTCCACCGCTGCGCCTGTGCCTGCCGGTGCAGGCGTTGCCGCTGGCGGTGGCGAGAAGGTCGGCGTTGCGACGGGCTTGGCAGCCGCGCTGCTCTTGGCTGGTGCCTTCTTCTTGGGCGCCGCTGCGGGCTTGGCCACCGGCACTTCGACCGGCCGCAGTGCCGCGACGTCGATGAAGCGGGTGCAGGCACGACGAAAGCCCTCGGGCGCATTGGCGTTGCCAAAGCCATAGACCGGAATGCCGTCCTGGCGCAGCCGCGTCACCAAGGGGGTGAAGTCGCTGTCGCTCGACATCAGGCCGAAGCCGTCGACGCGCCCGCTGGACAGCAGGTCCATCGCGTCGATTGTCATCTTCATGTCGGTGGCATTCTTGCCCTTGGTCAGGTCGAACTGCTGCTGCGGCTCGATCGCCTGCGCGACTGACAGTGCCGCCCAGGTCTTGAGCGTCGCCTTGTTCCAATTGCCATAGGCGCGGCGGATATTGACCGTGCCCAGCTCCGCCAGCACCGTCATGACCGCGTCGAAATGGGCCGCCGACGCATTGTCTGCGTCGATCAACAGGGCGATATTGCCGCGCCCTTCCTGCCGCATGGGCATGATGTGCCTCCCGTCAGGCTGCGGCGAAGACGCCGGTCTGTTCGTCCAATATGTGAAGCTGGCCATCGGCAATAGCGAAGAAGCTGCCGACCAGCTTCAGTTCGCCGCTCTTCTCCTTGGCGCGCACGCAAGGGAAGCTGCGCAAATTGGTAAGGCTGACCTTCACGCCTTCCTGCTCCATGGCGCGCTCGACATCCCGGTCGCGCTGGTCGCCATAGCGGCCTACCACCACGTCGCGGGCATCATCGAGCAGTTGGATCCAGTTATGGATAAAGCCGCCTTCGCCCGGAGGCGCGTCCTTGAGGTCATGGCTGAGCGCCGCCTTGCAGCCGCCGCACTTGCCATGGCCCATGACGACGATCTCGCCGACCTTGAGCACCTGGACGGCAAATTCCAGCGCAGCCGACACGCCGTGCCAGCCGGGATTGGTTTCAAAAGGCGGCACCAGCGCGGCGACATTGCGCACGACGAAGATTTCGCCGGGGCTGGTGTCGAAGATCTGGGCCGGGTCGACTCGGCTGTCGGAGCAGGCGATCACCATCACTTTGGGGCTCTGCCCCTCGTTGAGTTCGTCCCATCGCTCGCGCTGCTGGGACCAGCCGGTGTCACGGAAGCGGCGATAGCCTTCGAGCATGTCTGCAAAGTCGGTCATGATGATTGATGTGCCGCACAAAGAGAGGGCTGGCAAGTATGGTCCTGCATCGCTATCTGGGGCCGATGAACGACATTGCCCCGATCCCCGTCCCCGGTCAGCCCGCCACGACCGAGCGTGCCCGCAAGCCTGACTGGATCCGCGTCAAGGCGCCGACCAGTCCCGCTTATCACGAGACGCGCAAGCTGATGCGGGAAAAGGGTTTGAACACGGTCTGCGAGGAAGCGGCCTGCCCGAATATCGGCGAATGCTGGACCAAGAAGCACGCCACGGTGATGATCTTGGGCGATGTCTGTACCCGCGCCTGCGCCTTCTGCAACGTCAAGACCGGCATGCCGCGCAAGGTGGACGTCAACGAGCCGCAGAACCTGGCCGATGCCGCCGCCGAGATGGGGCTTGAACATATCGTCATCACCTCGGTCGATCGCGACGACCTGCCCGATGGCGGCGCCAGCCAGTTCGTCAAGGTGATCGAGGCGCTGCGCCGCACGACGCCGGGTACCACGATCGAGATCCTGACCCCCGACTTCCGCAACAAGCATGAACGTGCGGTCGCGATGATCGTCGAAGCGCGCCCGGACGTTTATAACCATAATCTGGAGACGGTGCCCCGGCTCTACCCGACCATTCGCCCTGGCGCGCGCTATTATGCGTCGCTGCGTCTGCTGGAGAGCGTCAAGAAGCTCGATCCGTCGATCTTCACCAAGTCGGGCATCATGCTGGGCCTGGGCGAAGAGCGTCTGGAAGTCCACCAGGTGATGGACGACATGCGTTCGGCCGACATCGACTTCCTGACCATGGGCCAATATCTGCAGCCCACGCCCAAGCATGCCAAGGTGATGGAATTCGTCACCCCGGCGGCGTTCAACGCCTATGCGGCGATCGCGCGGGCCAAGGGCTTCCTGCAGGTCGCATCGAGCCCGCTGACCCGGTCGAGCTATCATGCCGGCAAGGACTTCGCCGAGATGCGCGCCGCGCGCGAGGCGAAGCTGGCCAAGGCGGCCGCCACGAAGGCCTGACTGGCGAATGCCCAAGCATAACGAGACCCGTCAACTGCCCTATAGTCCGGAACAGATGTTCGACCTGGTGTCGAACGTCTCGGCCTATCCGCAATTCCTGCCCTGGGTCAGCGCGATCCGTATCCGCTCGGACAGCGAAAGCGAGATGGTCGCGGACATGATTGTCGGCTTCAAGGGGATCAGCGAGAGCTTCACCTCGCGCGTCCACAAGCATCGCCCGGACCATGTCCGGGTCGATTATCTCAACGGCCCGCTCAAGCATCTCCACAATGAATGGCGCTTCCGCGACGACGGGCAGGGCGGCGTGCTGGTTGATTTCGAGGTCGAGTTCGAATTCAAGAACCGGATATTCGAGATGCTGGCCGGCCAGTTCTTCGACAAGGCGCTGCGCAAGATGATCGGCGCGTTCGAGACGCGCGCGGCAGCGCTTTACGGCGCCGGCGAATCGGGCAGCAGCAGTTCGAGCGCACACAACGCCGCCTGAAGCCGGACGCCGCCCCGACCATTATCCTCGAAATGATGCATGTCGGCCACGACCTTGTCGGGGCTGCCGCCCCGTTCTGCGCGGGCGAAGACGACGGTGCCGACTGGCTTCTGCTCGCTGCCGCCGCCCGGCCCGGCGATGCCGGTGATGGCGACCGCGACATGGGCGTGGCTTTTCTTGAGGGCGCCCTGTGCCATCGCCCAGGCGGTGGCTATGGAGACTGCGCCGAACGTGTCCAGCACGTCATGTGAAACTTTCAGAAGTTCCGCCTTCATGTCATTGGAATAAGTAATGAAACCGGCCTCGAAGACGTCGGAGGAGCCGGCGATTTCGGTAAGCGCTGCGGATACCAGGCCGCCGGTGCAGCTTTCCGCGACTGCGACGGTGCGGCCGGCGCGGCGGTTGGCGATGATGACCTTTTCGGCGAGGTCGACGAGCTGGGCGGGCAGGATGGTATTGGGCATGGTCGGCTCAGAATAGCGTGGGGAGGGAGAGGGTGGCAACCGCCTGCGCGGCGATGCCCTCGCGCCGGCCGGCGAAACCCAGCCGCTCGGTGGTGGTGGCTTTCACGCTGATCCGGTCGAGCGGAACCGCCAATATCTCGGCGATCCGGGCGCGCATGGCGTCGCGATGCGGCCCGATCTTGGGCGCTTCGCAGATGATGGTAAGGTCGATATGGTCGATCCGGCCGTCCCGTTTCAGGACCAGATCGCGGGCATGGGCGAGAAAACGATCGGACGAGGCGCCGCGCCATTGCTGATCGGACGGCGGGAAATGGCTGCCGATATCACCATCGGCGAGCGCGCCGAGGATCGCATCGACGATGGCATGGAGCGCGACATCGGCATCGCTGTGGCCGGCGAGGCCCCGTTCATGCGGGACCAGCACGCCGCCGAGCCACAATTCTTCGTTGGGCGCGAGGCGATGGACGTCATAGCCCATGCCGACGCGGGTGGTGCGGGCGTCCATGATGCGCGCTTGCGCGCGAGCGAAATCCTCAGGATAGGTCAATTTCTCCAGCCTTTCATCGCCCTGCACCAAGATGACGTCATGGCCCCAGGCGCGCAGGATCTGGGCATCGTCGGTGGCTTCCTGAGTCTCGTCCCAATCGTGGTGCGCGGCCAGGATCGTTTCGAAACGGAAGGCCTGCGGCGTCTGGACGCGATGAAGACTGGCGCGATCGACGCCGTCGCCCATCCGCGCGCCGTCGCTGCGCACCAGCGTGTCGGCGACGGGCAGGGCAGGGATGGCGCCTTCGGCATCCGCCAACGCGGCCAGCAGTCGATCGATTACCGATGGCGGAAGGAAGGGGCGGGCGGCGTCGTGGATCAGCACGATGTCAGCGCCACCCCCTGTCGCGATCGCCTCCAGCCCGGCCCGGACCGAACCGCGCCGGTTGTCCGCGCCGGTGACGAAATGGGCGGTGCGATCCCCGAGTGCAGCCTGAGCACGGTCTTCCTCGCCTTCGCCCAGCACAATGTGGATGGCCGACACGCCGTCATGCGCCGTCAGCGCGTCATGGGCATGGGCGAGCACGGCCTTGCTGCCAATCTGCCGATATTGTTTGGGAATGTCGCCACCGGCCCGGCTTCCCTGTCCGGCGGCGACGATCAGCGCGGCGATCCTGCTGTTCGATGTCATGCAGCGGCGCTTAGACGCTCTGCCCCATGCTCGCCAACCTCTAAAGCGTAACGCGCGTCCTTGGCGCCCGCCTTGTCGTCGCGGCCATTTTCGGCTAAGGGCTGCCTGTTTTTTAGGCAGTGATAGAAGATGACGCGCAGGCTTTCCTCCATTTCCGTTGGACCGGTGACGGTCGATATGCCGGTGATCCTGGCGCCGATGACGGGCGTTACCGACATGCCCTTCCGCACCCTGGTTCGCCGTTTCGGGTCGGGCCTGAACGTCACCGAGATGATCGCGAGCGCGGCGATGATCCGCGAAACGCGCCAGTCTTTGCAGAAGGCTGCCTGGCATCCGCTGGAAGAACCGGTGTCGATGCAGTTGGCCGGTTGTTCGCCGACAGAAATGGCCGAAGCCGCCAGGCTGAACGCTGATCGCGGCGCGGCGATCATCGACATCAACATGGGCTGCCCGGTGAAGAAGGTCGTCAATGGCGATGCGGGCAGCGCGCTGATGCGCGACCTGCCGCTGGCGGCAGCGCTCATCAAGGCCACGGTCGAGGCAGTCGATGTGCCGGTGACGGTCAAGATGCGCATGGGCTGGGATCATTCGAGCCTCAATGCGCCCGAGTTGGCGCATATCGCCGAGGATCTGGGTGCGAAGCTGATCACGGTTCACGGCCGCACCCGCTGCCAGATGTACAAGGGCAGCGCCGACTGGGGCTTCGTCCGGTCGGTCAAGGATGCGGTCAAGCTGCCGGTGATCGTCAATGGCGACATCTGCTCGATCGAGGACGCTGAAACCGCGCTCGACCAGAGCGGTGCCGATGGCGTGATGATCGGCCGTGGCGCCTATGGCAAGCCCTGGCTGCTGGGCCAGGTGATGCACTGGTTCGCTACCGGCGAGCGCCGTGCCGACCCGAGCCTTGCTGAGCAATATGACCTGATCACAGAACATTATCGCATGATGCTCGATCATTATGACAATATGACCGGCGTCAACATGGCACGCAAGCATATCGGCTGGTACACCAAGGGCCTGACCGGATCGGCGGAGTTCCGTAACACGGTCAATCAGGAGGCCGACGCGCAGCGGGTGCTGGATATGCTGGCCGCCTTTTATGAGCCGCTGATCGCGGCGGATGAACCGGCGGTCGCACTTCAGGCTGCATGACCATGCCATTGCCGTCCCTCCCGCCGCTTCAGATGCAGCAGGATGGACCATCCCTGTCGGAACTGATGACGGCGTTGCCGGTCGCGACCTTGGTGGTGCGACCGGACAACGGCATTGCTGATGCCAATGTGCGGGCGGAAACCCTGCTCAACATGGCGCGGTCGGCGATCATCGGCAGCGATGTGGCGCGCACGGTGCGCATCGCGGAGGCTGGCGCGCGGTTCGATATCTGGCACAGCAACAAGCCGATCGCCGCCTATGACATCAAGGTCCATGCCGGTCGCACCGCCGAGATGGAGGTGGACCTGATGATTTCCCCCATCGTCGATCATGAGGGCTGGCGGGTCGTGTCGATCCATGCGCAGGGACAGGCCCGCAAGATCGGCCATCGCGGCACGGCAGGCGGTGCGCGATCGGCGGTCGGTGCCGCGGCGATCCTGGCTCATGAGATCAAGAATCCGCTGTCGGGCATTCGCGGTGCGGCGCAGTTGCTGGAAACGAGCAACGGCGGCAGCGATGCAGCGCTGACCCAGTTGATCTGCAACGAGGTTGATCGGATTGCCGCGCTGATCGATCGGATGCAGGATTTCACGACGGATCGCACGCTGGAATGCGGCCCCGGCAACATTTATCCGTTGATCGATCGCGCATCGCATATTGCAGCAGCCGGATTTGCAAAGAATGTAAAAATTATAAAGCGTTATGATCCGTCCCTACCATTCGCGATCATCAATGACGATGCGCTAGTGCAGGTGATGATCAATCTGCTGAAGAATGCGGCGGAAGCGCTGGAGCATGTCGAACAGCCCTGCATTCGCGTGGAGACGGCTTTCCGGCATGGCATGTCGGTGCTGGTCGGCGACCGCAAGGGCAGCGCCGTGCTGCCGATCGAGATCGTGGTGATCGACAATGGGCCGGGCGTACCCGAACATATTCTAGACCACCTCTTCAACCCGTTCATCACGGGCAAGCGGGACGGGCAGGGGCTCGGCCTGGCACTGGTAGACAAGTTGGTGAGGGACATGAGCGGTTTCGTGCAATATTCCCGCGATCAGGAAGTCGGGGAGTCCACCTTCCGCATCCTGCTGCCGATGGGAATGGGCTGATGGCCGCGACGGGTACGGTCCTGGTTGTCGATGATGATCCCGCCATCTGCGTCGTGGTGGGGGAGGCTCTGCGGCGTCAGGGGCACAAGGTGAAGATCGCCGGGTCGATCCGTGAGCGCACGGCGCTGATGGAGAGTTTTTCTCCGGACATTCTGATTACCGACGTCATGCTGCCAGACGGCGATGGGCTGGATGGCGTGGCGGAGATTATCGAGCGCAAGCCTGACCTGAATGTTATCATTCTTTCCGCACAGAACACCCTGAATACCGCGATCCGGGCGACCGAGAAGGGGGCGTTTGAATATCTACCAAAGCCGTTCGATCTCAATGAGTTGACGCGAGCTGTCGCGGACGCTTTGGGGCATCGATCGGGCGGGGCGGACGCAACCGAGCAGGGGTTGCCGCATGATGGCCTGCCGCTGGTGGGCCGCTCGCCTGCCATGCAGGAGGTCTATCGCACCATTGCCCGCGTTCTTTCCAATGATCTCAGCATATTGGTGCTGGGCGAGTCGGGAACGGGCAAGGAACTGGTGGCCGAAGCGATCCATAGCCTGGGTCAGCGGCGCACCCGGCCCTTCGTCGCGATCAACATGGCGGCCATTCCGCGCGAACTGATCGAAGCAGAACTGTTCGGCTACGAAAAGGGGGCCTTTACCGGCGCGCAGGCGCGCACCGCAGGCAAGTTCGAGCAGGCGCAGGGCGGCACCCTGTTCCTGGACGAGATTGGCGACATGCCGATGGAGGCTCAGACCCGGTTGCTGCGCGTGCTCCAGTCAGGCGAAGTGACCACGGTCGGCGGGTCGAAGCCGGTGCGGGTCGATGTCCGCATCATCGCCGCCACCAACAAGGATCTGCCGCGGCTGATCGAGGAAAACCGGTTCCGGCAGGATCTCTATTATCGGCTCAATGTCGTGCCGGTGTCGCTGCCGCCTTTGCGCGAACGACGCGAGGACGTGATCTTGCTGGCCCGCCATTTTCTGGATCGGGCGGCGCAGGACGGCTTGCCGCGCAAGGCCCTGTCCGACGACGCGGCGCAGCTGCTGATGGCCTATCATTGGCCGGGCAATGTGCGCGAACTTCAGAATATCATGCAGCGCCTGGCCGTGCTGAGCCGTGAGAATGTGATCGCGGCGGATATGCTGCGCCATGCGCTCCCGCTTGATGCAATGCCCGCCGACCATGCCGCGCCGGCAGGCCAACTGGCGCAGGCCGTGCGGGAATGGACCAAGCGACAGCTTGGCGTAGGCCTTGGTCAGACTGATCCCAACCTGCACGACAATCTGCTCGCAGTGATCGAGCCGATCCTGCTCCAGGAAACGCTGGCCAGCGTCGATGGCAACCAGATCCGGGCTGCCGGCCTGCTCGGCATCAATCGCAATACGCTGCGCAAGAAGCTGACCGATTATGGTCTCGATCCGCTGCAACTGCGGTTGAGCGATTAGCGGCGGCGGGACGAAGTGCCCAATCGCATCGACCAGCGACATGGTTTTATGTAAAAACTGTGTTTGATCGGGCACGGCATTGTTGTAACGAAGCCACTATGACTGGTGCGGTGACAATCCCCCGACGGGGGCAGGCTTGGGCAAGGCTGATCCGGCCTTACCTGCGCAACGGTCGCCTAGCCGCCGCGATCGAAGCGGTCACGCTCATCCTGTTTCTTGGCACCGCTGGCCTGACCTATCGCCTGTTGTCTGGGCAGGACCAGTCCTATACCCTGTTGACCCCGCCGATCGTGGCGCTGTTGCTGGTTGCCAATCTGGTGCCGGCGATCGCGCTGCTGATGCTGCTGGGGCGTCGCGTGGCCAAGCGTCGGGCGGCCAAATCGGCGATCGGCAGCGATGGCCAGCTTCATGTCCGTCTGGTGGCGATCTTCTCGGTCGTGGCCAGCGTGCCGATGCTGCTGGTGGTGATCTTTGCGTCGCTGCTGTTCCAATATGGCGTGCAATTCTGGTTTTCGGACAGCGCACGCGGCATGCTGCAAAATGCCAGCGATCTGGCGCGCGGCTATTATGAGCAGAATTTGCGCGAGGTCCGCGACGAGACGCTGACCATGGCGAGCGACTTGCGCGACTATCTGGGCCAGTCGAGCGTTTCGAGCCCGCGCTTTGCCGAAGGCTATATCTATCAGGTAGTGACGCGAAAGCTGAACCGGTCGGCGATCATCGAGATCGGCAAGGACGGCGTGGCGCGGACCGCCGCGACGGTCGACCCCGAGAGCCGGCCGGCATCCGAAATGCTGTCCGCCGATGTCGTGAAGCGCCTGGCGTCCGGCGAGGATGTGGTGGTGGCCGCCAAGCCGAACCAGATCGAAGCGGTGACGCTGCTCTACCCCAATTCCAAAATCTATCTCTACGCCACGCGCAATGCCGGCAGTTCGTCCTTCTCCAATGTGGAGCGGGCGCAGAAGGTGCTGGGCGATTATGACCTGTTCGCGGCCCAATCCCGCGCGCTGCAATTGCGGTTCAACCTGCTGCTGTTCGTCGGATCGCTGTTGCTGGTCGGCATCGCCGTCTACATCGCGCTGGCGGTGGCGGACTGGATGGTGCGGCCGGTCAATGAACTGGTGACAGCGGCCCGCAAGATCACGGCGGGCGACCTGTCCGCGCGCGTGACCAGCCCGGCCAGCCGGGACGAAATCGGCACGCTGGCCTCCGCCTTCAACCGCATGACCCAGCGGTTGGAAGCGCAGACCGGCGCGCTGGTCGCGGCCAACAGCCAGCTTGACGAGCGGCGCGCCTTTATCGAGGCGATCCTGTCGGGCGTGAGTGCCGGCGTGCTTTCGGTCGATCGCGGCGGCGTGATCCAGTTGCTGAACAGCTCGGCCGCTGCGATCCTGGTGCGTGAAGGCGATGATCCGGTCGGACGGCCGCTGGCCGAGATTTCGGCTGAGCTGGCCGAACTGGTTGCGTCGCAGGAGGATGCCGGGATTGTCCAGGTGCGCGCCCAGGGAGATTTGCGCACGCTGGCGGTCAAGGTGTCCGAAGATGTGTCCGGCCATATCCTGACCTTCGACGACATCACCCAGCAATTGTCGGATCAGCGCCGCGCCGCCTGGTCGGACGTGGCGCGGCGTATCGCGCATGAGATCAAGAACCCGCTGACGCCGATCCAGCTGGCCGCCGAGCGCCTGCAGCGCCGCTATGGCGAGGAGGTGACGAGCGACAAGCCGACTTTTGCCCGGTTGACCGGCACGATCGTCCGTCAGGTGGGCGACCTGCGCCGCATCGTCGACGAGTTTTCCTCCTTTGCCCGCATGCCCAAGCCGGTGTTCCGGCGCGAGGCGCTGGGCGATATTGCTCGCCACGCCCTGTTCTTGCACGAGGTGGCCCATCCTGACATTCGCTTCGCATTCGAGGCCGATGACGGCGACATGGAAATGGTCTGCGATCGCCGCCAACTCGGTCAGGCGCTGACCAACATCGTCAAGAATGCGGTCGAGGCGATCGAGCCCAAGCCCGTGCCCGAAGAGGGCAATGTGCGTGGCAATATCCGCATGCGCCTCCATCAAGTCGAGGGCGCGCTGGTGATCGAGGTGCGCGACGATGGCATCGGCCTGCCGCCCGAACGTGAGCGCATCCTGGAGCCCTATATGACCACCCGGTCGAAGGGGACGGGTTTGGGCTTGGCCATCGTCAAGAAGATTGTCGAAGAACATATGGGCGAAATCCGCTTCGATGACGCGGAAGGCGGGGGCGCGCGGGTTACGCTGCGCTTCCCTGTCGCGGCCCTGGAGAAACTGGAAGAGGGGCAGGTGGTTGCCTTGCCCAAAGGAAAAGTGACGGCCAATGGCGCTTGATATTCTGATAGTCGACGACGAAGAGGACATTCGCGATCTGGTTGCGGGTGTGCTGGAAGATGAGGGTTTCACGACCCGCACTGCCGCCAACAGCGACAGCGCGATCGAGGCGCTGGACAGCCGGCGCCCCTCGCTGGTGCTGCTCGATGTCTGGCTGCAGGGGTCGAAGCTCGACGGGCTGGAACTGCTGGACGAGATCAAGCGGCGCGACGCGACCGTCCCGGTGCTGATGATTTCCGGTCATGGCAATATCGACACGGCGGTAGCGGCGATCCGCAAGGGCGCGGCCGATTTCATCGAGAAGCCGTTCGAGGCGGACCGGCTGCTGCATCTGGTGGCGCGGGCCACCGAGACCGAGCGGCTGCGGCGCGAGAACCAGACGCTGCGCGCGCGCTTTGGCCAAGATGATGAGCTGACCGGCACGTCGGCATCGATCAACGGCGTGCGGGCGACGATCAAGAAGGTTGCAGGCACCGGCAGCCGGGTGCTGATTTCCGGGCCGGCGGGCGTCGGCAAGGAAGTCGCCGCCCGCATGCTGCACAGCTGGAGCGGGCGGGCCGATGCGCCCTTCATCATCGTCGCCGCGGCGCGGATGGACCCGGATCGGGTCGAGGAAGAACTGTTCGGCGTAGAGGATCCCAGCGGGCTGGTGCGTCCGGGCTATCTGGAACAGGCGCATGGCGGCACGCTCTATCTGGACGAGATCGCCGACATGCCCGTCACCACCCAGGGCAAAATATTGCGCGTGCTGACCGACCAGAGCTTCACCCGCGTCGGCGGGCAGCGGCAGGTGAAGGTCGACGTGCGGGTGATTTCCTCGACCGCGCGCAACCTGACGGCGGAAATCGAGGAGCGGCGCTTCCGCGAGGATCTCTTCTATCGGCTCAATGTCGTGCCGTTGCAGATTCCGTCGCTGTCCGAGCGGCGCGATGATATTCCGCCGCTGGTCGAGCATTATCTGGCACGCTTCGCCGCCGATCGTCGCGTCAACCCGCCGGAGATCGCCAGCGACGCGATGGCCGCATTGCAGGCCAATGAATGGCCGGGCAATGTCCGCCAGCTGCGCAATGTGATCGAACGGACGATGATCCTGGCACCGGGCGATCGGATCGGCCGGATCGAGCTGGACATGCTGCCGGCTGAATTGACGAGCGGGGGCGGCGGCGATGGCATCGGCCAGTCCGCCATCATGGGCGCGCCGCTGCGCGAGGCGCGCGAAAGTTTCGAACGGGAATATCTGCGCATCCAGATCCGGCGGTTTTCCGGCAATATCTCGCGCACCGCGACCTTCATCGGCATGGAGCGGTCTGCGCTGCATCGCAAACTGAAATTGCTGGGCATTACCGACGGAAAGGACGGCTGACGCTGGGGAAAGTCCTGATGGCGATGTCAGGCATGGACGCCCCTTCGCAATTGCGGTAGGATTGCTTCGCCCTCGACAAGCGGGGGCAGGCAAGACACCTCCGCCCAGAGGTGCGAGAGCGGGTAACGTCCCGCCAATAAAGGACTGGCAAAAACCATGGCCGACAAAGTGAACAACCTTCAGGATATTTTCCTCAACAGCCTGCGCAAGTCGAAGACCCCGGTGACCATGTTCCTGGTCAAGGGCGTGAAGCTGCAGGGTATCATCACCTGGTTCGACAATTTTTCCGTGCTGCTGCGCCGGGATGGCCAGTCGCAGCTGGTCTACAAGCATGCCATTTCGACGGTCATGCCGGCCCAGACGATGGACCTGACCGATCTGCGCAAGGCCAGCGACGGCAATGGCAAGCCGCGCCTGCTGCAGGAAATCTTCCTGAGCGCCGTGCGCAAGTCGGGCAGCCCGGTGACCATGTTCCTGGTCAACGGCGTCATGCTCCAGGGCGAGATCGCCGCCTTTGATCTGTTCTGCATGCTGCTGGAACGTGACGGCATGGTGCAGCTGGTCTACAAGCACGCCATTTCGACCGTGCAACCGCTCCATTCGCTCGACCTGTCGGGCGAGAACGAGCAGGACGACTGATCGTCCGCGCCGCATCCGGTCTTCCTGCCGATCCGCGCGGATAGACCGGAGCGCGGCCAGATGCTCTAAGCTGACATGGCCATATTCAATCGCGACTCCGAGGACGAAGTGGCGCGCGGTGCGCGCGCCGTTGTCGTGCATGCCGAAACCCACGGCGGCGACCGCCGCGACAGCGACGCCCGGCTGGAGGAAGCCCGTGGTTTGGCCCTCGCCATCGGTATTGATGTGCGCGCGGCCCAGAGCTTCCGCGTCCGCGACCGCAAGCCTGCAACCCTGTTTGGCAGCGGCCAGGTCGACCAGATCGCCACGCTGGTGAACCAGGAAGAGGCCGAACTGGTCATCGTCGACAATGCGCTGACCCCTGTGCAGCAGAGCAATCTGGAGAAGGGAACCGGCGCCAAGGTCATCGACCGGACCGGGCTGATCCTGGAAATTTTCGGCGAGCGCGCCGCCACCAACGAGGGGCGGTTGCAGGTCGAACTCGCCCATCTCGACTATCAGGCCGGCCGCCTGGTGCGCAGTTGGACCCATCTTGAGCGCCAGCGCGGTGGCTTTGGCTTCCTGGGTGGTCCGGGCGAAACCCAGATCGAGGCGGACCGGCGCATGATCCGCGACCGCATGGCCAAGATCCGGCGCGAACTGGATCAGGTGACCAAGACGCGCGGCCTGCATCGCGCTCGGCGCCAGCGCGCGCCCTGGCCGGTGATCGCGCTGGTCGGCTATACCAATGCCGGCAAGTCGACCCTGTTCAACCGCCTGACCGGCGCCGAGGTGATGGCGGAGGATCTGCTCTTCGCCACGCTCGACCCGACGATGCGGCAGATCGTGCTGCCGGGGCTGGACAAGGCGATCCTGTCCGACACTGTGGGCTTCGTCTCCGACCTTCCGACCCAGTTGATTGCGGCCTTCCGCGCGACGCTGGAGGAAGTGCTGTCGGCCGATATCATCGTCCATGTCCGTGACATTGCCCATCCCGACACGGACGCCCAGCGCGACGATGTGCTGGACGTGCTGAGCGAACTGGGCGTGGCCGGCGAAGGTGCCCTGGAGCGTGGCGATGGCGAGGCTGATCCGCCGCCGATTATCGAGGCGTGGAACAAGCTTGACCTGCTCGACGAGGAACAGGCCGCGCTGGCCCGCGAGACGGCGGCCCGGCGTGACGATGTCGTCATTATCTCGGCGTTGACCGGCGAAGGTGTCGACAAGCTACAGCGGGCAATCAGCGCCCGACTGACCCGTGGCGCGCGGGTTCACAGCCTGCGCCTGCCGATCAGTGATGGTGCCGCCCTTGCCTGGCTACATGAGCATGGCGAGGTGCTGGCGACCCGGCCGAGCGAGGCGGAGATGCAGGTGGATGTCCGCCTGTCCGACTCCGGTCTCGCCCGCTTCCTCAAGCGCGATCGTTAATCGGGCAGTCGCGCCACGAAATCCTGCACGACGCGGGCCGAATTGGCTGAGGCGAGCGCCATGAAGACGCTCATCTGGTTCTGCTCCGCGTCGCCACCGGCGAGGTCGGACAGGCTGCGAAAGGCCAGGAAGGGCACGCGGTTGGCATAAGCCACCTGCGCCACCGCTGCGCTTTCCATATCCAGCACCTGCGCCTGGAAAGTCGCGAAAAGATATTGGCGATAAGCGGCATTGTCCATGAAGGCGGGGCCGCTGATGCCGCGTCCGCCGACATGCAGGCTGGGCTGATGCGGCAGGCATTTGGCAGCGGCCGCATCGGCACAGCGGGCCAGGCTTTCCGAGGATGACAGGGCGCGCGCGACGGCGAGCAGAGCGGGATCGGCCGGGAAGGCGCGGTGCCAGCTTTTGGCCTCGGCCTCATTGCCGACCTCGACATCGCGCGGGAAGATCATGCCATAATTGGGCAGGTCGTTGCCCGGTGTGCGGAAGATCGGCGCATAGCCGCCCGGCGCCTCACGCGCGATCGTGCTCTCCATGAACTGGCCCCAGTCGGCCGCCACCACGACATCGCCGATATGCAGCGACGGATCGATGCCGCCGGCGATGCCGGAAAAGAGGATGCGTTTCACCGCAAAGCGATCGACCAGCCATTGGGTGGTCATGGCGGCATTGACCATGCTGACGCCGCTTTCGACCAGCAGTACTGGCTTGCCGGCCATCTGGCCAAGCGTCACCGGCACGCCGTTGACGCGCACCGTGCGGGGCTGCTCGATCCGGCCGACCAGCGCGGCATGTTCGGGCGGGAAGGCGGTCATGATCGCCGTGCGCGGCTGCTCGTCGAGCTTCTGGGCGAGGGCAGGGCTGGCGGTCAGCAGGCCGACCAGGGCGAGGAGGAGTTTCATGCGGCGGCAACCCAGGCAAAGCGGATGACGATCAAGATGGCGAGCAGGAAGAGCAGCCAGTCGGTGCGGCTCATCTTGCCGCGCAGCAGCTTCAGGATCGCATGGGCGACAATGCCGAAGGCGATGCCGTTGGCGATCGAGAAGGTGAGAGGGATGAGCGCGAGGGTGAGGAAGGCGGGGACGGCCTCGAACGGTTCTTCCCAACTGACCTCGACCAGCGGCGCCATCATCAGGCTGCCGACCAGGATCAGCGCCGGCGCCGTCGCATAGAGCGGCACCAGGCCGGCATAGGGCGCGGCGAAGATGGTGACCAGGAAGAGGAGGCCGGTAACGATGGCGGTGAGGCCCGTGCGCCCGCCCGCCGCAACGCCGGCTGCGCTTTCGACATAGGAGGTGACGGTGCTGGTGCCCGCCGTCGCGCCGACCATGGTCGCGGCCGCGTCGGCGATCAGGATGCGGTTGAGATTGGGCACGCTGCCGTCCGGGCGAGCGAGGCCCGCGCGCTTGGTCACGGCCATCAGCGTGCCGAGATTGTCGAACAGGTCGACGAACAGGAAGACGAAGATGATTTCCAGTACGCCGATGCCATGGCTGCCGGCGAAGACCGCACCAAGATCAAGATGGAAGGCGGTGCTGCCGAGTGCCGAGACATCATAGGGCGTCGGCGTGAAATGCAGCGCGCCGACCAGCCGGCCGAGCAGGGTAGTGGCAACGATGCCGATCAGGATCGCGCCGCGCACCTGGCGGATCGACAGGCCCGCGATCAGCGTCAGGCCGAACAGGGTGAGCAGCACCGGCGCGGAGCGAAGGTCGCCGAGCGCGACCGAGGTGGCGCTGTTGGAGACGACGATGCCGGCATTGCGCAGGCCGATGAAGGCGATGAAAAGGCCGATGCCACCGGCAACCGCCGCGAGCAGATGGGGCGGGATGGCAGCCAGGATCATCTGGCGGATGCCCGCCAAGGTCAGCGCCAGGAAGGCGACCCCGGAGAGGAAGACGCAGCCGAGCGCCACTGGCCAGGGAATGCCCAGGCCCAGCACGACCGAATAGGTGAAATAGGCATTGAGGCCCATGCCCGGTGCCAGTGCGAGCGGGACATTGGCAACCATGCCCATCAGGATGCTGGCGAAGGCCGCAGCGAAACAGGTTGCGGCGGCCACGCCCACCAGCGGCATGCCGGCCTCGCTCAGGATCGCCGGGTTGACCAGCACGATATAGGCCATGGTGAGGAAGGTGGTGATGCCCGCGACGATTTCCGTGCGCACATTGCTGCCGCGCGCAGCTATCTGGAAACGTCTGTCGAGCCAGGAGGACAGGGGAGCGGTCATCGCGCGCAACCGGGCAGGAAAAGGGAAGGGGCCATGGCCGGCCCGGACAGCGAAGTTGACACCAGATACCCCCTATGCGCGATGGTCGCGATTGCGCGCCCTATGCCGCCGCGCACGCGCCGCGTCAAAGGTAACGATACATCACAAATGTGTCGACCAGCCCCAGCGTTGGATGGGCAAAGGCATCGGGCATGCGGCCGACTATGGCAAAGCCCATCGCCTGCCACAGCGCGACCGCGCGGCTGTTGGAGGAAACCACGAAATTATATTGCATGGCGCTGAAGCCGAGATCGCGGGCCAGATCGAAGGAGGCCGCGCACATGCGCCGGGCAATGCCGCGTCCGGTGGCGTGGGCAGCGGTGACATAGCCGGCATTGGCGACATGGTTGCCACCGCCCGGCTGATTGGCGCGGACGTAGAAGATGCCGAGCAGGGCGCCATCCTCCTCGACGACGCGGACGGTGCGGTCTGGGGACAGCCACAGGGCAAGGGCATCTTCGCGGCCGATCGCGCGATCGACCGCCAGGGTTTCGCCAGCGCGCAGCACGGGTTCCAGGATTGCCCAGATCGCGTCATGATCGGCCGGCGTCACCGGCCTGATCATTCCGCCTGCTTCGCCTGCTGCCATAGCGCTTCCTTCTCGTCGAGCGACAGGCCCACGAACGCATCGCCGGCGATTGCCTCCATCTGGCGGAAACGACGATCGAACTTGGCATTTCCGCCACGCAAGGCGACTTCAGGATCGATCTTGAGATGGCGTGCGAGGTTGACGACAGCAAAGAGCAGGTCGCCGACCTCTTCTTCCCGATGGGCATGACTGGTCGCGCTGGCGACCTCGTCCAGTTCCTCATGGATCTTGGCGATCGCGCCCTGGGCATCGGGCCAGTCGAAGCCGGTGCGGGCGGCCCGCTTCTGCAATTTTTCGGCGCGCAGCAGCGCGGGGAGCGCCTGCGCCACGCCGGCCATGGCGCTCGGATCGGGGATCTTGTCGGCGCGCTCAGCCGCCTTGATGCTTTCCCACTGGGCATGGCCATCCTCACGCCGGGCGCCTTCGCCAAAGACATGCGGATGACGCCGGATCATCTTGTCTGCGATACTGTCTATCACGTCCTGCAGGCGGAAATGGCCGGCCTGTTCGGCGATGCGGCTGTGGAAGACGACCTGCAGCAGCAGATCGCCCAGTTCATCGCGCAGGTCAGCCATGTCGTTACGCTCGATCGCGTCCGCCACTTCATAGGCTTCCTCGATCGTGTAGGGGGCGATGCTCGCGAAATCCTGCTCGATGTCCCAGGGACAGCCCGTTTCCGGATCGCGCAGCCGCGCCATGACGTTGGCGATCGGCATGATATCGGCGGGACTGGCTTTGCTGGTGTCGGACATGAGGAACCTGATGCGAGGAATGGATGGCTTTGGCGATAGAGTTTCGGCCGGGGGATAGCCAGTCCGGCCTGATCGATTTAAGTTCGATAATATATATTATGTTAATAGCGATACCGCAACTGTCCATGTAAACTGTGTCCAGTGTGATGGGGAAAGGCTTGCAGTCACGGCGGTCTTTCAACAGTATCAGCGACCGTGTCCACTTCGTTCGCCACGACGCCCTGGCAGGCAGCGCGTATCGAAATGCCCGGCGGCCGCCGGTCGTGGACGGTATTGGATGATCACGGCGACGTCGTCGAGTGCCTACGTCATTGGATCGTCCATCTCGAGCAGACGCACGCGTCTCCGAACACGATCCGCGCGTATGTTCGCCATGTCGTCGACTTCGCGAACTTCCTCGGCGCCAACGGCGCCGGCATCCATGAAGCCACGGTTGCGCTCTACGACGGCTTCCTTGCCTGGCGGCTTGCCCGGCGAAAGGATGCCTTGCCGAGCCCGCGGCTGATCCTGCTGCGAAAGCAGGAAACGCGGGTTCTGGCGCCATCGACGCGCAACCAGATCCAGCTGGCGATCAAATCGTTCTACCGCTTCTATAACGGCACCGACGACTTCGCGGTCGATACGGCTGAGGTCAGCAAGGTCTATGACGGGCACCGGATCTACAAGCCGTTCCTCGAGCATATCAGCCAGCGTCGCACGACGCGGCGCAAGGACCGCTATCTGTCGGGCGATCCCGGCCGTGTACAGCAGCAGGTGCTCAAGAAGCGCCTGACGCCAAGCGAGGTCCTGCGGCTGATCGAGGCGTGCGGTCTCGCGCGCGACGCGTTCCTGATCGTGCTGCTCTACAATACCGGTCTCAGGATCGGCGAAGCGCTGGGTCTGCGCCATGTCGACATCGACCTCGCTGAAAAGGTCGTCTGGGTCGTTCCGCGCGAAGACAATGCCAATGGCGCCCGCGCCAAATCCGGCCGGACGCGCGGTGTGCCGGTCCACGACTACGTGCTCAACATGTACGTCGACTACCTCACCAGCGACGAATATCTCCCGGCCTTCGAGTCCGGAGCGGAGTACGTCTTCGCCAATGTGAAAGTCGGCATGATCGGGCACGCCATGAGCCTGTCCTATGCCCAAAAGCTCGCGGGCCTGCTCGAGCAGCGCACGCATATCGACTTCAGCTGGCACATGTTCCGCCACAGCCATGCATCCGAAGCGATCGCGGCGGGATACAGCCTGCTCGAAGTGGCCGATCGCCTCGGACATGCCAGCCCGCAGACAACGGCCGCGTTCTACCAGCACCTGTTCGCCTCGGAAATCCGCAGGCTTTACCTCACAGGTCCCGACGAGGTGCATGAAAGGCTTGAGAAACTTCGCGAGGCAGAGCTTCTTAGAAGGGATATGCGATGGGCATGACGCCGCTGGCGCTCGTCGGCGGCACACCGCATGATACCGATCGCTACAGCAACTGGCTCGAAGCTCGGCTCGGGGGACTATCCCCCCTTCTCGTTGAGAATCCTGTCTGGTCAGACGCCATAATGAACGAGGTGTTCGGCCATTCCTGGCTGAGCCAGACATACGCAAGTCTGCCGCTCAGCGCTGCGGTTCCGGTGCTGACCAACGAGATCAAGGCCTACCTCGCGGCATCGGTGCTCGATGATCGCAAGGCCGACACCCAATGGTTCCAGCGCCGGATCCCGGTGATCCGATATCTCGTCGAGGAAGGCGCAAGCCTGCTTCAGCATTTTGGAGCGGGCTGTCTGGCGGACATCCCCCACCCGGGCTTCGGCGCGTCAGATGGCGATACTGCGAAGACGAAATGCCACAACGATGCCGTCCTCGAACTCTACGCCACATGGTACGGCGAACAGTACGGGCGGCGGAGGCAAAGCCAGACCCGCCAATGGATCCGGGACGGCGAGATCGTCACCACCCAGTATCGATCACCGGAAGTGCAGCTGTTCGGTGATATCCATCGCTTCTCGATCATCAATCGGGCGCAGATGGCGCCGATGCATGACCGCGACATCATCTGGATCAACGATCTTTACAGCGAGGAGGACACGCGCTTCCGCGACCGGCAACGCCGAAGCGACACTTATCTGAACTTCCTGTGCTTCGAGCCTTGGCTGCGCCCGTTGATGCGCGGCTTCCTGCTCGACAAGGTCGCACATGGCGAACTTGCGCCGGCGACCCTTGTGGGAATGCAATCGCGCTTGCGAACCTTCGGGCAGTTCCTGCACGGCGAGGGCATCGCCGAGCCCGGGCGAGTCACTGAACTGACGATGGAGCGTTACCTCGCATGGGGAAACGCGCGAAATGCCGCAGGCAAGAACTGGTACACCGACATCGTGCAACTCCTGCGCGCGGCTCCGGTCCTGCTGCCAGGCCAATGGCCGCGGATCGCACTCGACAAGCGCGCCGCACGGCGCATCCGTTACAAGCAGGCACCGGACGACCCGCGGAACCGGCTTTACGCATCACGCGAGGGTGCCAACCGGGCCGCCCCGCCGGAAGCCCTGGCGGCCATGGTGGCCAGGCTCGACGAACTGCCCGCCCCTATCCCGGTAATCTTCATGATCGGCGTCACGACCGGGGCGCGGGCCGAAGACCTGCATGCCCTGCTCTTCGACTGCCTGCGGCCCGATCCGCACGACACGCGCTTCATGCTGTTCACGTTCTGGCAGAACAAGGTCAGCCGCTGGAATACCAAGCCCTTGCTGGTCACCGATCCTGCGCACCAGGCGATGATCAAGCTGATCGAGGCGCAGCGGGATCATGTCCGGCAGCGTTACGGGCGCGTCACCAAATACCTGTTCCCGGTCTTCTCCGGCAAACGGGAGTCGTTCCTCGGCTACAACTGGACCTTGCAGGAACTCAAGATGCTGTGCCTCAGGCATGGAATCGTCGATGGCGAGGGCAAGCCGTTCGACTTCTCGTGGCATCCACTGCGCCACCATCGCGGGACGCAGATGGCGGCCGAAGGCCATGACATCCTCAGCATCATGTTCGAACTGGGCCATGCCTCGCCCGATATGGCGTCGATGTACGTCAACAAGCGTCTCGACCTCAAGAAGAACGCCTTGCTGCGGAAAGGTGGCGGCCAGTTCTTCACGATCGCGGGCAAGGTCGACGAGGCCGTCGGCGATCTCCTGCTGCGCAAGGAAACCATGCTGGCGACGCGGGTCAGTGGCGGCGCCTGTACGCTGCCCGGCCAGCTTGGCGAATGGTGCGAGCACGCCCATGCCTGCCTGACCTGCCGGTTCTTCCGCGCCGATGGCGACGACCTCGAGCACTTCCGCTGCGAGCGCGCCGGACTTTACGTCGCGATCGAAGGCCTCGAACAGGAAGCGCGGGATTACGAGGAAGGCGGTCAGGCCCGCATGGCCGACATCACGCGCAAGCGGCTGCAACGCAACAAGGATGCCGTCCACAACACTGACACCATCATCCGTTCCATCGAGGAGCACGGTCTCTACAAAGGTCAAAAGCAGCGCTACAGGCCGAGCGCTGCTCGGGAGGAAGCGACGCAATGACTGATCTACGGATCGCCACTCTCAACGATGCCCGCAGCCGTCGTAGCGCTGAAAAGCGCGCCGCGGTCGAGGACGCAATCATGCAACTGCGCGAGACCAGGCAGGCTGTGACGTTCGTCTCGGTGGCTCGTGAGGCCAAGGTCAGCCGTCAGTACCTCTACAATAACTTCGCCGATGAAATCGGCGAGGAACGCGTCGAGACCCGTGCAGAAACCGAGGTCATCGACGGCAAGAAGGTCCCGCTGCGAACGCCCGAGGAATACCGGCACATCGAAGCGGCGCTCCGCAACAAGATCGAGCGGCTTGAGACCGAACTGCGGGATGCCCGTGCCGAAAAGGCCAAGGCGGACCGAACGGCGGAACGTGAGCGCGGCAAAGCCGAACACTGGCGTCAGCTCTACACAGCTGTCCTGACGCGCGTGTCCCCTGGACAGTCCCCCGAACCGCTGCCGTCCGCCGAAGACTGAACCGTTCCGCTCCCATCGGGTTACGATCAATCGAGTAGGAAGTGAGCCGCCTACGGCGTCTTGCACTTCCAACTCCCTTGATCGTCCAAATAATTAGCGAAACACAATGGACAGGCATAATGCCATCAAGCCATTGAAACTACACCACAAGACATGACGTGGTGTTGATATATGTTAAATCATAGCCGGGATCGAGGGGAGGTCTTCCTCCTCATCCATTTCAGTCTTCCAGAATGCGGCTATGGGCCTTGGTGTCGCGCATGCGGACATAGACTGTCAGCGAGATCGCGATCATGACGCTGACATAAATATAGAAAGCGGATTCCATCCCGGACTGTTTGAACCAGAGCGCGACGAACTCGGCCGTGCCGCCGAACAAGGTATTGGCGAGCGCATAAGGCAGCGCCACGCCCAATGCGCGGATATGTGCCGGAAACAACTCGGCCTTCACCACGGCGTTGATCGAGGTGTAGCCGGTGACGATCACAAGGCCCGCCATCACCAGCAGTCCAGCGACCAGCGGATCACGCGTCACCGCCAGCGTGGCGAAGATCGGATAGGTGCAGAGCACGCCCATGATGCCGAAGCCGATCATCAGCGGCTTGCGCCCGATCCGGTCGGACAAGGCGCCGGCCAAAGGCTGCAACAACATGAAAATAAACAATGTTATCCCATTGATTTCCGACGCTGTTTCGCGGCCGAAGCCGGCCGTGTTGACGAGGAACTTCTGCATGTAGATGGAATAGGCATAGAAGGCGATCGTGCCGCCGGCGGTCAGCAGCATCACCGTCAGCGTCTCACGCGGATGGTTGGTGATAAGTTCGATGAAGCCGGACTTGGGCGCGCCTTCGGCTTTCGCCACTTCATAGCTTTGCGTTTCCGCAAGGCCGCGCCGCAGCCAGAAGACGATCACCGCCAGCGCGCCGCCAATGGCGAAGGGAATGCGCCAGCCCCAGGCGTCAAGCTGTGCCTCGGTCAGGATCGACTGGAGCAGTAGCAGGACGCAGATTGCCACCAACTGCCCGGCGATCAGCGTCACATATTGGAAGCTGGAATAGAATCCGCGCCGGTCCTTCCCGGCCATTTCGGTGAGATAGGTTGCGCTGGCGCCATATTCGCCGCCGATCGACAGTCCCTGCATCAGCCGGGCAAGGACGAGCAACAGCGGCGCGCCGACGCCGATCACCTCATAACCCGGCGTCACCGCGATCAACAACGACCCCGCGCACATCAGCGACACCGACAGGGTAAGCCCGCTCTTGCGACCATGGCGATCGGCATAAACGCCCATCAGCCAGGCGCCGATCGGGCGCATCAGGAAGCCCACGGCAAAGATGCCGGCCGCGCTCAGCAACTGGGCGGTGCGATCTTCGCTCGGGAAGAAATGCGGTGCAAAATAGAGGGTGAAGGCGGCGTAGGCATACCAGTCATACCATTCGACCAGATTGCCTGTGGAACCGCCGATGATCGCCTTGAGCCGGGCCTGTTTGTCGGGTGCGACACCCTGCCCCTCATGTGACGTCATGGTGTCAGCACCATTTCACCATTTTCAACGCTCCAGCTTTTGAGGCGGGACAGCATATTCATGCCGATGACATTGACGTCGCCCAGCGCCGGCGAGACGACAACTTCGACCTCACTGGCGCGCAGCGGCCCGACCGTCAGCGTCGAGATGCTGGCGCGGCGCGCGTCGATCTTGCCATTGGCGGTGTTGAGCGGGATCGGGGGCGCATTCATGTCGATATTGAGGCCCGTGGCGCGGGCGGTATTTTCCGAAAGGGCGGTGATGGTCGCGCCACTGTCGATCAGGAAGCGCGCGGACATGCCATTGACCATGCCCTCGACCCAATAATGGCCATCCGGCGCGACCGGAATGCGCACCACCTGCCCATCGGACTGGATCGGCGGTGGGGCCGGCGGTGGCGAGGGCTGCGATATGGGCTCGGCACTGTTCTGCGGCTGGAGCAAGGCCCCCTCCTCCGCTGCAAATTTTGCCGGCATCAGTCCCGCCTTCTGGGCAAAGGTGAAGAGGCCGAGCAGGGCGCCGAAGATCAGCACCCAGAGTAGCGCCATCCTTACGAAACTGCCCAGCGCGATGCGGCGGCCGATCAGGGCGGAGCCGACCAAGACCAGGGCGAGCAGATACCAGATGCTGGACATCGCCTGATCCGTGCCGTCCATCAGCGGGGTGCTCCGTCGTTGAGGTCGATGACCAGCCCATCATAGCCTGGCTCCACCCCTTTGGGGAGCGTGTCGCACAGGGTCGCATAGTCCATGCTCTGGTCCATATGGGTCAGGATCGCGCGACCGGGCCGGGTTGCCGCGATCCCCGCCAATGTCATCTCCAGATGGGCATGGGTGGGATGTGGTTGCGCGCGCAGTGCATCGACCACCCAAATGTCGAGATCATCGAACAGCGCTAGCATATCCGGCGTTATTTCATGAAAATCCGTTGCATATCCGATATGACTATCATCATGGCTGAAGCGAAATCCAGTCGAATAAATGTCGCCATGGGGCATGTCGGTGCAGGCAATGTCGATATCGCCGATCCGTAGCCCATCGGGCAGATCCTGCGGGATGATGATCGGGGGATAGCCCCCCTTCCCCGCAAAGGCATAGCCAAAGCGGGCCTGGAGCAGGCGCATCGTCTGGGCACGGGCATAGCCGGGGATTGGGCTGCGGCGATGATGGAACAACTGGCGAACGTCGTCGATGCCATGGCTGTGATCGGCATGGTCGTGGGTCCACAGGATCGCGTCGATGCCGATCACGTTGGCGGCCAGCAACTGGGCCCGCATGTCGGGCGAGGTGTCGACCAATATCCGGGTCGTTGCGCTTTCCACCAGGATCGAGACGCGGGTCCGGCGGTTGCGCGGCTCCGTGGGGTCGCAGGCGCCCCAATCATTGCCGATCCGGGGAACACCGGAAGATGTGCCGCTGCCAAGGATGGTCAGCTTGAGGCTCATGCCTGCGGCCGGCCCTCGATCTTGGCAAAAAGGCGCAGGAAATTGGTCGAGGTAGCCGCCGCCAAATCCTCGATGCTCTCGCCGCGCAGATCGGCCAGAAAGCGCGCCGTGTCGGCGACGAAGGCCGGTTCGCACGGCTTGCCGCGATGGGGCACCGGGGCGAGGAAGGGCGAGTCCGTTTCCACCAGCAACCGGTCGAGCGGCAGGCGCGCGGCCGTTTCCTGCAGATCCTTCGCGCTCTTGAAGGTCACGATGCCGGAAATGCTGATGTAGAAGCCAAGGTCCATCGCCGCGTCGGCAAAGGCGCCGCTGGCGGTGAAACAGTGGATGACGCCGCTATAGGCCCCCTTCCCCATCTCGTCCCGCATGATCGCCAGCGTATCCTCTTCCGCCTCGCGGGTATGGACGATCAGCGGCAGGCCGGTCTCGCGGCAGGCGGCGATATGGCTGCGGAAGCTCTTCTGCTGCCGCTCGCGATCGCTATGGTCGTAATAATAATCGAGGCCCGTTTCGCCGATGCCGATGACGCGCGGATGGGCCGCGCGCTCGACCAGCTTGGCGGTGTCGACATGGGGATGCTCGTCCGCCTCATGCGGATGGATGCCGACGGTCGCCCACACGTCCGCCTCGCGCACCGCCGTGCCCAGCACATCGTCCCACTCGCTTTCGCGGGTGGCGATGTTGAGCATCAGGTCGATGCCGCGCGCGCGGGCGCGTTCCAGCACATTCTGCTGATCCTCGATCAACCCCTTGTAATTGAGGTGACAATGGCTGTCGATCAACATCCGTCAGGCGTCCGCTTCGGTCAGTTCCAGGCGCGGGAAGAGTGGCTTGGGCGCGGCCAGCACGAAATCGCTTTCGGCCAGGTCGCTGTACCAATGATCGCCGATCGCGCCATAGCTGCGCTTGTCCGCCGGCACGCCCATATGGTCGAGCAGCGCTGTGGCGCTCGCCGGGATCACCGGCTGGATCGCGACCGCCAGCTGGGCGATGGCGATATAGAGCGTCGCCAGCACCGTCTCCATCCGTTGCGGATCGGTCTTGCGCAGCGACCAGGGCGCCTGCGCGTCGATATATTGGTTGCAGGCAAAGGCGGCGCGCAGCCAGGCATCGATCGCCACCGACGGTGCCAGATCGGCCATGGCGGCGGGCATGTCGCCGCGCACGACCTTGTCGATCAACACGAACAGCTCGGTATCGGCCGCATCATGGCCATTGATGGCCGGCAGGCGCCCTTCCAGATTTTTGGCGATGAAGCTCAGCGTGCGCTGGGCCAGATTGCCGAACGCATTGCCGAGATCGCTGTTGGAGCGCTGGACGATAGCTTCGGCGCTATAGCTGCCGTCATTGCCGAAGGTCACTTCGGACAGCAGGAAATAGCGCAGTTGGTCGACGCCGAAGCGTTCGGCCAGTTCCATCGGATCAGCGACATTGCCGACCGACTTGGACATCTTCTCGCCGCGGTTCAGCAGGAAGCCATGGCCGAACACCTGGCGGGGCAGCGGCAGCTTCGCGCTCATCAGGAAAGCCGGCCAATAAACCGTATGAAAACGGACGATATCCTTGCCGATGATATGGGTGATGTCGCCACCCTCGGCCCAGTAGCGCGCCATCCGTTCGGCATCGTCGGGATAGCCGCAGCCGGTGATATAGTTGGTCAGCGCGTCGACCCAGACATACATGACATGGCCGTCGGCGCCGGGCACCTGAACACCCCAGTCGAAGCTGGTGCGCGAGATGCTGAGATCGGACAGGCCGCCCTCGACGAAACGCAGGATTTCGTTGCGGCGGCTTTCCGGGCGGATGAAGTCGGGCTGGCTGTTATAGAGTTCCAGCAGCTTGTCCTGATATTTGGACAGGCGGAAGAACCAGCTTTCCTCGACGGTCCATTCCACCGGCGTTCCCTGCGGCGACAGCTTTACGCCGCCTTCGCCCTCGGTGATTTCCTTCTCGTCATAAAAAGCTTCGTCGCGGACCGAATACCAGCCCTCGTAACGGCCCAGATACAGGTCGCCATTGGCCTCCATCGCCTGCCAGATCGCTTGGCTGGCGCGGTGGTGATCGGGTTCGCTGGTGCGGATGAAGCGATCATAGCTGATATTCAGACTGTCGTTCATCTGCTTGAAATAGGAGGACATCTCATCGGCCAGCTCACGCGGCTCGATACCCCGGTTGCGCGCCGTCTGGGCCATCTTCAGCCCATGTTCGTCGGTTCCGGTCTGGAAGAAGACATCGCGGCCCATCATCCGCTGGAACCGGGCGATCGCGTCGGTGGCGATCACCTCATAGGCATGGCCGATATGCGGACGGCCGTTGGGATAGGAGATGGCGGTGGTGATGGTGTAAGGCTGCGACATGCAGCCTCCCTAGCGGCTGTTCGCGTCGCCGCAAAGCCGCTTTTCAGGTCGCCGTATCAGCCAGCGCCGCGACATGCCCGCCCAGCTCGAAAACGACCGAGGCCGGGTCCAACGACAGGATGACCGCACCGCCCGCCAGATGCCGGGCTGCTTCCCAATGATCGAGCGCGCTGCCCAGTGCCGGGCCATGGCGGGTCCGGGCCGCCTGTGCAATGAAGGCGGGCGCGCGCTCCAGAAAGGCTTCGTAACGCGGCTTGGCCGCCTTGCCTGCCAACGTCTTAGCCAGGCGCAGGCGTTCGCGATTGCCCGGATCGCCGTCGGCCGCGATCGCCAGCAGCGATTTTTCGAGGCCCGCAAGCTCGAGGCCCGCATAGCGCAGCGCACGACCCGGCGAACCCTCCCCGGCGCGCAGCAGCGCGTCCAGTTCCGGCCCAGACAGGCTTTCATCCTCCCGCCGAAGCACCGTCGCCATGGCCCCGTCGGACAGCGGATCGAAGCGCATCGTGCGACAGCGCGAGCGGATGGTTGGCAGCAGCCGGCCCGGCGCATGGCTGACCAGCAGGAAGATCATGTCTGCCGGCGGCTCTTCCAACGTCTTGAGCAGGGCGTTGGCTGCGCCGCGCTCCAGATCATCGGCACTGTCGATCACGACGATTCGACGGGAGGAAAGCGACGGCGCCGACTGGATCAGCCGCTGCAGGCCGCGCACCTGGTCGACGCTGATGTTGCGTGCGGTAACGCCATCCTTCTCCAGCGGCGCCAGCTCGGCATAATCGGGATGGGCGCTCGCCTCGATCAGGCGACGGATCGGGTGGCTTTCGGGAACGGCGAGCCCCTCGTCCTCGATCTTCGGACCGGCCGCATCCGCCAGCAGGCGCATCGCCATGGCGCGGGCAAAGCTGGCCTTGCCGATGCCGCGCGGGCCGCTCAAGATCCAGCCATGATGCATGCGGCCGCTGCTCGCCGCCGCCAGCAGGGTCTGCGCCTGGGCATCATGCCCAACCAGTGACGTCATGACAGCAGGTCGTCCAGTGCCGCGAGCAGCCGGGCAGTGACATCGTCTGCCGCGCCCGACGCATCGATCGCGCGGACCCGCGCCGGCTCATCGGCGGCAAAGCGGACGAACGCATCGGCCACGGCCCGATGAAAGGCACGGTCGCGACCGCCGATCCGGTCCGACACGTCGCCGTCACGGGCATGGGCGCGGGCTTCCGCCTCGGCTTCCGGCAGGGTCAGGAACAAGGTGCGATCGGGCAGGAAGCCGGCGCTGCCGATCTGGTGCAGCGCCAATATGTCGGCGTCGGTGAGGTCACCCTGCCCCTGATAAGCGCGACTGCTGTCGAGGAAGCGATCGGACAGAACCCAGGCGCCACGGGCCAGTGCCGGGCGGATCGTCTTTTCGATATGGTCGGCGCGCGCGGCGGCGAACAGCAGAGCTTCGGCGCGGGCATTCCAGCGGTCCGCGCCGCCAGTCAGCAGCATGGCGCGGATCGCCTCCGCCCCCTCGCTGCCGCCCGGCTCGCGGGTTTCGACGACTTCAAGCCCGCGCGCCCGCAGCGCCGCCGCGAGCGCACGAAGCTGGGTCGACTTGCCGGCGCCCTCGCCGCCTTCAAGCGTGATGAAACGGCCTGTGATCACCCGAAGAAGGACTTCAGACCATTCCACAAACGACCGAAAATGCCGGCTTCCGCGACATCTTCACCAGCGACCAGCGGCAGCACCTGTGGCGGCGTATCCGGGGTCTGGACGATGAGCTGGGCGATCTGCTGGCCCTTGGCGATCGGCGCCTTGATCGGGCCGGTATAAACGACCTTGACCTTCACATTGGCCGATGCGGTGCGCGGCATGGTGACGGCCATATTCTGCGGTGCGACCAGCGACACGGTCGACGCGCTGCCTAGCTGGACGGCGGCGGTTTCGACCGTCTGCCCCTTCTTGAACAGCGGTTGTGCCTTCCAGGCGCGGAAACCCCAATCCATGAAGCGGACGGATTCGGTAATCCGGCCGTTGAAGCTGGTCAGGCCGGCGACCACCATTACCAGGCGGCGGCCATCCTGCTCGGCCGAACCGGTGAAGCCGAAACCGGCTTCCTCGGTATGGCCGGTCTTGAGGCCGTCGGCGCCCGCGATCTTGCCCAGGATCGGATTGCGATTGGCCTGCGCAATGTCAGAGCCGCCCATGGTCTTGCCCCAGGTGAAGGAGCGGGTGGCGTAGAATTTCTTGTAGAGATCCGGCGTCTCGACGATCGTGGCTTCGGCGAGTTTGGCCAGATCCTCGGCGGTGACATAGGTCACGCCCTCGTCAGGCCAGCCGTTGCTGGTACCGAAATGGCTGTTCTTGAGGCCCATGCGCTTGGCCTCCTCGTTCATCAGCGCGACGAACGCCTGCTCGGTGCCGGCAATGCCCTCGGCCAGCACGACGCAGGCGTCGTTGCCTGACAGGGTGACGATGCCGTGCAGCAGATTTTCGACCGACACCTGCTCACCCACCGACAGGAACATGGTCGAACCGGCCTTGGGGCCGTGCCATTGTTGCCAGGTTTCCGGACGGACCGTGAATTTGGTATCGAGCTTAAGTTCGCCCTTCTGGATCAGGCGGAAGGCGACATGCGCCGTCATCATCTTGGCCATCGAAGCCGGCGGCATCCGGGTCTCGCCGCCCTTGTCATAGAGGACAGCGCCCGAGGAAAGATCCTTGAGATAGGCGATCGGCGCCTCGCTCGTATAAGGCGGGGCCGCGGCAACCAGCGGCTGGGCCAGCAGACCGACGAAGAGAGTGGCGGCAACGGTTTTCTTCATGAACTCAAGCCTTCGACTGGATAGATTCGCTGGACGCATCGCTATGATTAGCGCGCGTCATTAGCCATGACACGGACATTCGCAAAGCCCTTCGCTTCCGCCGCCTTCACGCCGGCCTGCGCCGCCGCCTGCGAGGGGTAAGGACCATAGCGCACCCGCCAGACCGGACCGGCCGCGACCGCATGTGCGCCGATCTGCCTGGCCAGCGCTTCCGCCCGGCTCTGCGAGGAAAGCGCAGCAACCTGAACCACATAGCCACCCGATACCGGTTTTGCCGGTGCTGGTTTTGCCGGTGCCATGGCCTTCGGGGCCGGTTTGGGAATGGGCGGCGTGGACGTGTCGAAGGAGGCGCCGGGACGACTGCGGCTGCTCACGGCCGGTAACGTCTGAACGACGGGGCGTGCTGCCTGGGGCTGCGGCGGCGGGCTTGCAGGGGCTTCCGCCAGACGCCCGCGCAGCACCTTCAATAAGGGCTGCGGCGTCTCGATCCGCGCGGGCGCGCGGTGATAGGCGCGCAGCAGCGCCTTTTCCTGCTCCGGCGGATTGACCCGGCGGACGCGAACGGCCGCCGCGCCATCGCCGGTAATGCCCAATTGCTCGGCCGCGCCGTGCGACAGATCGATGAGCTTATCGTTGCTGAACGGGCCACGGTCATTGAGCCGGACCAGGATGGTACGACCGCTGTTGAGCGCCGTCACCTCGACATAGCTTGGCAGGGGCAAGGTCTTGTGCGCGCCGCTGATCGCGGATGGCATGAAATCCTCGCCATTGGCCGTCGGCTTGCCAATCGCCTCCTCCCCATACCAGCTGGCATAGCCGACCTCGTCATAATTGACCGGGTCGGCCGGGACATAGGTCTTGCCACCCACATTATAGGGCTCGCCGATCTTGACCGGTTCATCCGCAACCGCTGGCGCCGTTATAGGTGTCGCGGGGCGTGGGAGCGGCGGCGCGACGGCCCGGTCGCTGCCGCAGGAGGTTAGCACAGACGCCGCGCCGCCCAGCGTGAGCCAGTTCCTATTGCTTGACCGCATCGGCCAGCAACCCCACGGAAAGAGCGTAGAAATTGGAGCAATTATAATCCAGGATCGCGCGATAATTGCTGGTCAGCAGATAGGCGGTCTTGCCCGGCCCATCCGGCTCCAGCAGGGTTGCCAGGACATTGTCCGCCGGCCAGATGCCGCTGGCCGGGAACAGGCCCAGCTTGCGCCATTCGGCCATGGTCAGCCAGCGACTGTGGCGGTTGAATACCCGCGGGCAGCGCGGCGCGGTGGTGCGCGCCGCCACTGCGCTGCGGTTGAAGCTCGACGGCACGCTGACGGCCACGCCCCAGGGCTGGCCCCGCCGCCACCCGGCCGCGACGAAATAATTGGCGATCGAGGCGAGGGCATCCGCCTGGCTGGTCCAGATGTCCGCCCGGCCATCGCCGTCGCCATCCTTGGCCAGCTTGAGATAGACCGAGGGCAGGAATTGCGGATAGCCGGTTGCCCCGGCCCAACTGCCGACCAAGCGGCTGCGCGGCACGCCGTCGTTCAGCATTTTGAGCGTCGCCAGCAATTCCGGCTCGAACAAGGTGCGGCGGCGCCCTTCATGCGCCAAGGTTGCAAGCGACCGGATCAGATCGAAATCACCGGTATAGGAGCCATAATTGGTCTCATGGCCGAAGATGGCGACCATGATTTCCTCCGGCACGCCGGTTTCCGCCTCGATCCGGGCCAGCCGCGCGCGATTTGCGGAATAGACCGCCCGCCCACGGCTGATCCGCGCGGCATCGACATGCTTGACCCGATAGGGCTCGAAATTGGGAATGGGCGAATAGGCGCCGCCGCCCGGCTGGCTCTGGTCAAGCGCCACGACGCGCGGGTTGATCGTCAGGGTGGGAAAGACGGCGTCCAGCGTCGCATCGCGAATGCCCATGGCCCGTGCCTTGGGCCGCAGCGATTCCAGATAGGCGCGAAAATCTCCATCATCCTGCGCGATCGCGACCTGCGGCGCAGCCAATCCTGCCACAACCGTCGAAAAACCCATCATCAGCGCAATGGCCAGCGAATTGAACCGAGAATCTGCCATGGCCTTTTGTGGCACAGCCAGGGCAACCGGCGAAACCCCTATCCGATACGAAGTCGCGAATGGGCGACCATTCCCCTCAATATTGTCATTTTTGCCCTTGGCTTGTTCGCCGGCTTCGCTAGGAAGCGTCGCAACGGAAGTGTGGCCGAGTGGTTTAAGGCAGCGGTCTTGAAAACCGCCGTGGGTGCAAGCTCACCGTGGGTTCGAATCCCACCGCTTCCGCCACCATCCTGTCCTTTCGAATCCGTATCAAATCGCAAAAGCCAAACTTTTTCAAGGGTTTGAACGTGATTCGTGTCCACGGCTATCCCTGCTCGTCCACAAGTGACCGATTGGTAATGTGGGAAATTTGGGAGCATGGGAAAGCTTTCCGCTACCGCTGTAAAGGCAGCAAAACGACCTGGATGGCCCGGCGATGGCGATGGGCTGTTTTTCATTGTTCAGCCTGGTGGTCGGAAGAACTGGATGTGCCGAGTATAGAAAAAAATGGCCATCGCCGTGACTTTTGCCCGGGACGCGCCTCGAAAGTTTCATTGGCGACAGCGCGTGAGCGTGCATGCGAGATTCGCGCTTGGGTAGAACTTGGCCTGGATCCGATATTTGAACGCTGCAAGGCTGAGGGCATTCCGACATTTCGGCAGGCTGCAGCCAAGGTGATCGCTGCCCACAGCAAGACATGGCGGCATGAAAAGCATGCTAGGCAGTGGCATCAGACCCTCGAAGCCTACGTGTTCTCATAAATCGGTGATTTGCGGGTTCATGAGATCACCGGTCTGATCAACGCTGTCGCACATCATGCCCATTACGGTTTCAGCAACCATGGCCCGGTGCTCGATCAGGGTGCGGAAACAAGCAGTCCCTATCCAACGGTGTGCGTTGTACTAATCGGTCGCCGCACCAATCTCGAACAGTTCCGCCAGCGGCATGCAGTCTTAAGATCATTGGATGAGGTTTCTTTCCCTTGATCATATCCGCCCCATTCGAGACACTAAACCCGAAATTTGCCCTCCAATTGCAGCCCGTCCGCTTTTCGATGCCGCTTCAACTTCTCATAAAGACCGCCGGACCGATTTAATTATCGCTGCGTGGCAATAGAAAGTGACAGAAGAATTCATCGGGTTCGATCACTTGGACGACCCCAGATCGCTTCCCGCGGGCCGCTGGAACAGGCGCAGCCCGAATTCGGGCAGGATCGCGATCAGATGGTCGAAAATGTCGGCCTGTATATCTTCATATTCGGCCCAGATGATGGTGTTGGCGAAGGCGTAGATTTCCAGCGGCAGTCCATGTTCGCTGGGCGCCAACTGGCGCACCAGCAGAGTCTGGTCGGGGCGGATATTGGGATGCGCGCGCAGATAGGCCAGCACATAGGCGCGAAAGGTGCCGATATTGGTCAGCCGTCGGCTGTCCAGCCTGTTGTCCGCCGCATGGTCCACATTCCAGCGCGACAGATCATCCCGCTTGTCGTGCAGATAGGTCCGGAGCAGGCCGAAGCGCGCAACCGCCTCCAGCCCTGCCTCATCGAGAAAGCCGACGCTGTTCTGGTCGATCACCAGCGCCCGCATGATCCGGCGGCCGCCCGATTCCTGCATCCCGCGCCAGTTGCGGAAACTCTCGCTGATCAGCCTGTGCGTCGGGATGGTGGTGATGGTGCGATCGAAATTCTGGACCTTCACCGTGTGCAGCGCGATGTCGATCACGTCGCCATTGGCGTCGAGCTGCGGCATCTCGATCCAGTCGCCCACCCGGATCATGTCGTTGGAGCCGATCTGGACGGATGCGACCAGCGACAGGATCGTGTCCTTGAACACCAGCATCAGCACGGCCGCCATCGCCCCCAGCCCCGACAGCAGAAGCAGGGGCGACTGGTCCATCAGCGCCGCGATCATCAGGATGCACGCCGCGCCATAGACCAGCAGCTTGGCCACCTGCACATAGCCCTTGATCGGCCGGTTCGCGGCATCGGGGCGGCGCTGGTACAGGTCGTTGCCGAGGGTCAGCAGGCCGCTCAAGGCGATGGCCAGCGTCAGGATGATGAAGGCGGCGCACAGGCTGGCGATGAAGCCGGCGAGCCTGGCCGGCAGATGCGGGACGGCGGCCGCGCCCGACTGGATGATGAGCGCCGGCACGATGTTGGACAGGCGCGCGACGACGGCACCGATATGCGCGGCCTCGACCCGGAACGGCAGTTGATCGATCAGCCGCAGCAACAGGGTCAGGACGATACGCTTGGCCACCCAGTTGGCCGCCCAGGCGAATGCGCCAAGCAGCAGCAATCCCGTCCCGGCCTGCAACCACGCATTCTCGACATAGCCGCGGGTCAGTATCTGGAGGCTGTCGGACGCGATATAGAGCTGGCTGATCATGCGGCACGCTCCCCTTCGAAAGGATCGTCATGGAGCGAGCGGCCTGCCGTTTCCGGCATGAAGCGCAGCGCAATCAGGCCGATGATGCAGGCCGCCATCATGTAGAAGGCGGGCATGAGTTCATTGCCGGTCGCGCCGATCAGCGCGCTGCCGATCGCCGGCGCCGTGCCGCCGAACAGCGATGTCGACAGATTATAGGCAATCGCGAAACCGGCGAAGCGCGCGGCGGTGGGGAACAGCGCCGGGAAGGTCGCCGAAATCGTCGCCAGTTGCGGTACATAGAGCAGGCCGAGCAGGACAAAGCCGATGGTCGCGCCGGCAAGGCCCGTCGCCATCAGCATGTAGAGCGGCACTACCGCGACCAGCAGGCCGATCAGCGACAGCCGCCACATCGGACGGCGCCCGATCCGATCGGACATATGGCCGGCGATCGGCAGGAAGAGCATCATGAAGAGCATGCCGATGATCGGCACGACCAGCGCCTCGTCCGGGGACAGGCCGATGCGGCGCTGCAAATAGGTCGGCATGTAGCTGAGCAGCGTATAGTTGACGACGTTGAGCGCCACGACCAGCCCGCCCACAACCAGCATCGGCCGCTTATGATCGCGCAGGAGCCGGGAAAGGGACGGCGATCCGCTGCCTTCGGCCGCCTGCTCGCGAAAGACCGGCGTGTCCTCCATCCTCGACCGCAGATACATGCCGATGAGGCCCATCGGCGCGGCCACCAGGAAGGGAATGCGCCAGCCCCAGGCATGCATGACCGCGTCTCCGAGCAGCAGCGAAAAGCCCAGCATCAGTGCCGCACCGAAGGAGAAACCGGCGAGCGTGCCGAACTCCAGGAAGCTGCCGTAAAAGCCGCGTCGGGCGTCGGGCGCATATTCGGCCATGAAGGTCGCGGCCCCGCCATATTCGCCGCCGGTCGAAAAGCCCTGAACCATGCGCAGCAGGATGAGCAGCGCGGGCGCAGCCCAGCCAATCTGCGCATAGGCGGGGATGAGGCCTACGGCCAGCGTCGCGCCCGACATCAGCAAGATGGTCAGCGCCAGCACCGACTTGCGCCCCAGCCGGTCACCCAGCGGCCCCCAGAACAGGCCACCCAATGGCCGGACGAGGAAGGAAATGGCAAAGGTCGCCAGTGCGAACAGCACGGCATCGTCCACCTCGCCGGGAAAAAGCGCAGCGGAAATATAGGTCACGCCATAGGCATAGATGCCATAGTCGAACCATTCGGTGGCATTGCCCAGCGCCGACGCGGCGATGGCCCGGCGCAAGGTGGCCTTATCGGCCTGTACCGGGGCAGCAGCGGTGGCAGGAACGGCGGAAGCGGTCATTCGGTCAGTCCGTCTACGGTATTGGGATCGAGCAGCGAGGCCACCGGCGTGGTCCGCGGCACGATCTGGAAGTCCTGCTGTTCGGGCACCGGCACGGGCGGGGTCGCCGTCTGGCGCCAGAGGCCGAAGGCCAGCGTCGCGCCGGCACACAGGGCAATGAAGAGAAAGAGGCCGCTCGTCGGCGCCAGGCTCATCAGCAGGGCGGCGCCGAGCGGACCGATCGCCGCGCCAACCGAATAGAGCAGCACCAGCCGCCCGCTCGCCGCGACCCGCTCGGTCGCCAGCAGCCGATCGTTGCAGTGGGCGACGCAGAGCGGATAGAGGGCGAAACTGAGGCCGCCGAACAGGGCGCCAAGCGCCAGCAGCAGCGGGCCGCCCGACACCAGCATCGCCAGCACCGTGCAGACAGCCAGCGTCGCGGCAAAGCAGCCCACGATCACCCGCCGCCGGTCGAGCCGGTCCGACAGGCGCCCCAGCGGCCATTGCAGCGCGACGCCGCCCAGGATGACGATCATCATGAAGCTGGCGGTCGCGCCAAGATCCAGCCCAAGCCGGCGCACATGCACCGCCGCCATGCCATAGAAGGCGCCCAGCATCAGGCCGGTCGCGACCGACCCGACCGTGCCAAGCGGTGACGCGGCATAAAGGGCGCGGATGGTGAAGGCCTGGGCATCGACCGGCGCGGGGGCGCTGCTGCGCGTCAGGCAGAGCGGGATGATGGCCAGGGAAATGAGGATGGAGGCGATCTGGAACGGCACCGCCGGCAACGCACCGCTGGCGCCCAGCAGCAATTGCCCGACCGCCTGCCCCAAATAGAGGGCAACCATATAGGCTGCGAGCACGCTCCCGCGCGTTTCCGCCTCCGCCCGATCGTTGAGCCAGCTTTCCAGACAGATGAACACGCCCGCGACGCAGATGCCGTCGATCAGGCGCAGGCAGGCCCAGAAGAGCGGATATTGGACCAGTGCATAGGCCAGCGTGCTGGCCGACAGCAGCGAGACGAAGGCGGCGAAGCCGCGGATATGGCCGACCTGTCGCACGATCGCCCCGGCGCGCAACGCGCCGACCACAAGTCCGGCGAAATAGGCGGTGGCGACCGCACCGATCGCCATCGTGCCTGCCCCTGCCCGCTCCAGCCGCAGGCCGATCAGCGTGGACAGGAAGCCGCTGCCCGCCATCAGCATGAAGATGGCGAGCAGCAGGCTGCGGACGGGGTGGATCGCGGCGAACATGGGGGATGGCTAGGTGCGGATCAGGCCGCGCGCCGATCCTCCGCCGGTTCCGCCCCGTCCTCCACCAGAGCACGGTGCAGCGCGCCCACGGCGGTCTCATAATGATCGACATCGACGATGAACTGCACGTCGACATTGCGGATCTGGTGCTGCATCGCAACGATCGGCACATGGGCATCGGCCAGCGCCTGCAGGGCGTCGGGCACCAGCCCTGGCCGCGCGATGTCGCTGCCGATGACCGACACGATCGCCACCGGCTGGGCCGATATGGCAGCGTCGGGATAGCGCGCCTGCAAATCCGCGATCACCCGCTTCACCGTCGCCGCATCGGCGGACAGATAATGGGTGATGGTATTGGCGTTCGACGCCTTGCTGACGATCCAGGCGCCATGGCGGGCCAGCGCGTCCAATATCGCCGCGTCATAGCCTTTCACGCCGACCATATCCTGCTCGGAGAACATTAGCGCCTGCGCTTGGCGCACGCCGGTGACGATCTCGACGCGCGGCGTGTCGGAGACATAGGCACCGCAGATCAGCGTCCCGCCATCTTCCCGGTCGAAGGTGTTGCGCACCCGCAGCGGAATGTCGGTCTGGCGCAGCCCCCGGCCGGCGCCGGGATGGATCGCCTCCATACCCAGATTGGCAAGCTGGTCCGCCACGTCATAATTGGTCCGGCCGATCTTGCGCGCCTTGTCCGTGCCCACCAGGCGCGGGTCGGCGCTCGACAGGTGGAACTCCTTGTGGATGATCGCCTCGCGCGCCTTGGTCAGCACGGCGATGCGCGAAAAGGTCATTTCCGAATAGCCACGGGCATAAAGGCGCACCATGCCCTCGCTGCATCCGGCATAGCCGGTGACGATCGGCAGGGTGGTGGAAAGGTCGATCGGCGCAAACGCCTGGCCGATCCGGTCGTCCAGCTCGCGCATGTCCTGCTGGTCCCACAGGGTCAGGTCGACAAACTGCGCATTGACGCCCCGGTCGCGCAGCAGCAGCGCAGTCGAATGCGCGCTATGCGCTTCGCCGAGACCCGCCAGCAGTTCGCGCACCGTCACCAGTTGTTCCTTGACGCAGAAGCGGCCATGGCTGCGCAGCCGCGCCAGATCGTCAAGACAGGCGGCGACCGCATCGATCCGCATGTCGACAAAGGCATTGGCCTCCGCCAGCCGGTCGGCGCGGACGAACATCGTCGCATTGCGCTCCCGCATGGCGCGGCGTACCGCCTCCATCGCCTGGCGCCAGCCGTCCGCATCCTCGTCCGCCACGAAACGGGCATAGACACCCGGTTCGCCGCTTTTCTTGTGCTCCAGCAGCAGGTCGGTCATGCCGGCATAGGCCGACACGACGAAGATGCGATGATAGAGGTCCGCGCCCTTGCGGCCGGCGATCAGCACATTGTCGAACAATGTCGCGGTCGCGGCCATGGAGGTTCCGCCGATCTTCTCGACGCTATGCAGGCTGCTCATGCCAGCGCCTCCTTCATCAGCGGCCCGGTGACGGGTGCGATCATCTGCGGTTCGCCGCGCGCAGCGATGAAGGCGGGACGTGGCCGATCGACGCCAAAGGGCGCCTCCAGCCGGTTCGACACCGCATTATAGACCAGGAAGGCATTGGCGCGCGGGAACGGCGTGATGTTGCCGTTCGACCCGTGCATGATGTTGCAGTCGAAGACCACCACCGATCCGGGCTTGCCGGTCGGCGCGACGATGCCATGATGATGCGCCAGTTCGGCCAGGCTGTCCTCGTCGGGAACGCCATATTCCTGGCGCTTGAGCGACTGGCGATAATGGTCCTCGGGCGTCTCGCCGACGCAGGTCAGATATTGGCGATGCGATCCGGGGATCAGCATCAGCGGGCCGTTATGCGGCGTGTTTTCCGCCAGCAGCACCGACATGGACAGCGCGCGCATGCGCGGCATGCCATCCTCCACATGCCAGGTCTCGAAATCGCTGTGCCAGTAGAATTCCTTGCCCTGGAAACCGGGCTTATAGTTGAGCCGCGACTGGTGGACATAGACATCGTCACCCAGCAGGAAGCGGGCCACGCCGGCCAGGCGGCTGTCCGCCGCCAGCCGCTCGATCACCCGGCTCTGGGCATGGATGCGGAAGATGGAACGAACTTCCTTGCCGCCCGGTTCGGTGATCACCGTTTCGGCTTCCAGCGCATCGGGATCGGCCAGCAGCTTGCGGGCCTCGTGCTGGAGGAAGGCGACTTCCGCGTCGGAGAAAATGTCCTCCAGCACCAGATAGCCGTCGCGGTCGAAGGCATCGGCCTGGTCGCGGCTGATCGGCGCGTCGGCGCTCCAGTCGGCATGGACGACCGGATCGTGGCGCGGCAGGAATTCCGCCATGTCGGCATGGCGGGACGGGTAGAGGTCTTTCATGGGACTCCCCCTTTTTTCAGTCTAGGAATGATTTGGGCGTGGCAGGCTCGGGCAGCCCCCAAGCCAGAGCTTGATCCGTTCATACTGAATCGGATCAAGCTCCAATTTTCGTTGTTGTCCGCATTTTCCGAGTCAGCAGATGTGACCATCTGCTTTGAAAATGCTGGAGCGTCACGCATCAGTCGGCCAGCGCAGGCTCGCGCGCGGCGCTGATATCAGCGGGATAGGCGCCATTCTCGTCATGCACTTCCTTGCCGGTGACCGGCGGATTGAAGGTGCAGGCGCACAATATGTCGGTTTCCGGCCGCACGATATGCTGGTCATGGGCATTGAGCGCATACATGACGCCGGGCGCCAGTTGATGGGTGATGCCGGTGCCCAGATCTTCGATCGTGCCCGTGCCCTTGAGCACCAGCACCGCCTCCAGATGGTTCTGGTAGTGCATGTGCAGTTCCTCGCCCGCGTACATGGTGGTCACGTGGAAGGAAAAGCCCATATTGTCGTCCTTCAGCAGAAGGCGGGCGCTTTCCCAGCCCTTGGACTTCACATTGTGGTCGGACTTGCGGATGTCCTGAAGCTTGCGAACGATCATGTCTGAAATCTCCTCTTATTCTGCGGCGACGCCATAGGTGACGGTCAGCGCGGACCGGATGCTCTCCTCGAGAATGTCGAGGCCGGCCGACAGCGTGGCGTCCTCGATCACGAGGGGCGCCAGTATCTTGACGATCTCGTCATGCGCGCCGCTGGTTTCGATGATGAGCCCCTGCGCAAAGCAGGCGGCGGTAATGGTCTGAGCGATTTCGCCCGATCCGACGTCGATGCCGCGCATCATGCCGCGGCCGCGCGTCGACAGGCCATGTTCGGCCGCCATCGCGTCCAGCCGCCGTTCCAGCAGCGCGCCGCGACGGGCGATATCCTGCTCGAACTGCGCATCGCTCCAGAAATGGCGCAGCGCGGCGGTGGCGGTGACGAAGGCATGGTTATTGCCCCGGAAGGTGCCATTATGTTCGCCCGGCGCCCATTGATCCAGTTCCGGACGGAACAGGGTGAGCGCGAAGGGCAGGCCCATGCCCGACAGCGACTTCGCCATGGTGACGATGTCGGGGGTGAAGCCCATGCCTTCGAAGCTGAAGAAATTGTCGGTGCGGCCACAGCCGGCCTGGATGTCGTCGACGATCATCAGCGCGCCATGGCGCCTGGCGATCTCGGCAATCCGGCGCAGCCATTGCGGCGAGGCGGCATTGAGGCCGCCTTCCCCCTGCACCGTCTCCACCAGGATGGCGGCCGGCGCGTCGAGGCCGCTCGACGGATCGGACAGGCGCCGCTCCAGCAGGTCGGCGGTATCGACATCGGGACCATGATAGCCGTCATAGGGTTCATGGGCGACATGGCTCAGCGGCACGCCCGCGCCGCCGCGCTTGGCGGCATTGCCGGTGCAGGCGAGCGCGCCCAGCGTCATGCCGTGAAAGCCGTTGGTGAAGGCGATCACCAGTTCGCGACCGGTGATCTTGCGCGCCAGCTTGATCGCGGCCTCGACCGCATTGGTGCCGGTCGGCCCGGTGAACATGGCGCGATAATCAAGCCCGCGGGGACGCAGGATCACATCCTCCAGCGTGGCAAGGAAGTCGGCCTTGGCATCGGTGTGCAGGTCGAGGCCATGGGTGATACCGTCGCCGGCGATATAGTCGAGCAGCGCGGCCTTCAGGACCGGGTGGTTATGGCCATAGTTGAGCGTGGAGCAACCCGACAGGAAGTCGAGATAGCGGCCGCCCTGATTGTCGTGCATCCACACGCCTTCCGCGCGGTTGAACTGGCGCGGCATGGCGCGGGCATAGCTGCGCACGGCGGATTCGCGCCGCTCATAAATGGCCGTGTCGGGCATGGTGCTGGTGGGTTTGGGCTGGGTCGTGACGGTCATGGTTTCAATCTCTCTCAACTCTGTGCCGGGGTCGGCAGCGGGCCGATGCGCGCCTGCCATTCGGTGGCGTGGGCGCCGGCAAAATGGGCCTGTTCTTCAAAGCGGGCAGTCTTTTCGATCCGAACGCCCCAACGCCGCGCCAGCCCCTGGAACAGGGCCCAGGAGGCGCGATTATCGTCGGTGATGGTCGTCGTCAGATAGGTGACGCCGGCCTGCGCGGGCCGGGCCAGCAGCGCCTCGATCATGCGCCCGGCAAGGCGCTGGCCGCGCGCGGCGGACGACACCGCGACCTGCCACACGAAGAACGTGTCGGGTGCTGCCGGGGAGCGATAGCCCGATACCCAGCCGACCACCGCACTGCCACGCTCGGCAACGATGCAGTAGTCGGCAAAGTCGGTGCATTGCAGCAGGTTGCAATAGGCCGAATTGGGATCAAGCGGCGGACAGGCTGCAATCAATCCGCTGATGGCTGGCCCGTCCGTGGCGACGGGCTTGCGTAAGACGATGTCCTGCCCCTCGCCCGATCGAGAGCGCGCAGAAGCCCGTGGCGGCAAGGCAGCCGCTGTAGCTTGGGAATCGAAGATTGTTCATCTCCCGAATTATATTTTACTCGGAGAAGCAGGTTCTCCGGCGAGACGGGCGCTTATATGCCGATAATCGGCGCCATCTTCAACCCCAAAGCCGAAATTATATTTCATATAATGAAGTATGTGACGAGGAACTTTTGGCCCCGTTGGCGCTTTGCGGGACTTCGCGCTATGCGCTTTCCCATGGATTCCGAAATTGCCTCCCTGACCCTGCGCGCGCTGCGCCGCGTCCTGCGCGCGACCGAAATCGGCAGTCGCCAGCTGGCGACGACGACCGGACTCACGCCGTCGCAATTGCTGGTACTGCGGGAAATCGACACGCGCCTGTCCGTTACCCCCTCCGCCGTGGCGCAGGCGCTGCAATTCAGCCAGGCGACGATCACCGCGATCGTCGACCGACTGGTCGCGCTCGGCTTCGTCCAGCGCCAGCGCGGCGAACGCGACAAGCGCCAGATCCACCTGACCCTGCTGCCCGCCGGCCGTGACGCCCTGGCCGACGCCCCCGACCCGCTGCAGAAGCGCTTCACCGATCGCTTCGACGCCCTTCCCACCTGGGAACAGGCCATGATCCTCGCCGCGACGGAAAGGCTGGCGATGCTTATGGATGCAGATTCGATCGACGCCGCACCGCTGCTCGACAGCGGCCGGATCGACCGGTCAGAGCCGCATTGACGACCCATGCCAGTCATTCCGGTGGCAATTTTGATCATCTAAGTGCCGACCGTCCGCTTTTCCCACGCAGTGCGAGAGGTACACGGTGAAAGGAATGCATCAGACCTAAGCCGTCTCTTTGACCACCGTGGCGATCATAGCTTCTTGTGGTCCTTCTAGCGCAGAATCGAGTTGGTCAAATCATAGTTTAGTCTGTGCCCCTCGCGGATCAGGTCGATCAGCGCCTGCAACTTGCGCGGAATATGGCGACGCCCGGCAAAATAGAGCGACAGGCCGGCAAAGGGCGGCGTCCATTCGTCGAGCAGTGGGACCAGCCGACCGGCGGCAATATGGGGCAGCGCGCCGCGCTCCTCGACATAGGCCAGCCCCGCGCCATCGACGGCCGCGTCCAGGATCAGGTCGGTCGCGTCGAGGATGAGATTGCCTGGCGCGTCAATCAGCGTCGCCTCTCCATGCCGCTCGAACTCCCAGCGATAGAGGCGTCCGCTGGATAGCCGCATGCCAATGCAGCGATGGTCCAGCAGATCGGCTGGCACGATCGGGGCACGACGCCCAACCAGATAGGCCGGTGCGCCGACGACTATCATCCGCAGTTGCGGAAAGATCGGCACGGCAATCATGTCGGGCGGGATCGCATCGGCCAGCCGCGCGCCCGCGTCAAAGCCTTGGCCCGTAATGTCGACCAGCGCGCTTTCGGTCACGACTTCGACCGTGACCTGAGGATAGCGACGACCATATTCAAGGATGATCGGTTGCAGCATCATGCGGGCTGCGCCGGGCGAAGTGTTGATCCGCAGCGTGCCGGACGGCTCGCTGGCATTGGCGCCCAGATCGTCCACAATTTGGGCAATCGCCTGCAATGCCGGCGCGATCCCGGCCACGAACTGCTCACCCGCAGTCGTCAGTATCACGCTGCGTGTCGTCCGGTTGAACAGGCGCACGTCCAGCCTTTCCTCCAGTACGGCGACCGCATGGCTGAGCGCGGACGAAGATAGGCACAGATCACGCGCTGCCGCGCGAAAGCCGCCATGGCGGGCGACCGCCAGCACCGCCTCCATCTCCGCAACGCTCGGCATCATTGTGCGAAATACCTTATCAGTCTGTACAATATTGTCCTTCTTATCAGATCGACGATGCGGGTCCACATGCAGCGCAGATGCAAAGATGGAGGCGTCACGCCATGCAGAAGATCAGCGAAAATTATATCGACGGCCGGTTCCAGCCTGTTTCGGGCGATGAACAGGCGCCCTTGTTCAACCCTGCTACGGAAGAGCAGATCGGCATCGTCCGCCTGTCCAACGCAGCGGATGTGGATACCGCGGTAGCGGCGGCGAAGCGGGCCTTTCCCGTGATGGCTCATAGCACGGTGCCCGAACGCATCGCGATGCTGCGGCGCCTGGCCGATGTGGTCGCCGCCCATGGCGATGCCATGGCATCCGCAATGGGCCAGGAATATGGCGCCCCGACCTATTTCATTGACTATAGCGCACGGCGCGCAGGCTCAGCCTTCTTCGACATGGCCAATGTGCTGGAAAGCTATACCTGGCAGCGCCGGATCGGGGCTGCGGAGGTCGAAATGCGCCCGATCGGCGTCGCGGCTGCGATCACGCCATGGAACAGCAATTTCGGCTTCATCTGCGCCAAGCTGGCCACCGCGATTGCAGCCGGCACATCCATCGTCATCAAGCCGTCCGAGATGAGCGCGCTCCAGACCCATGTCCTGCTGCAGGCGCTGCACCAAGCCGACCTGCCAGCGGGCGCGCTCAACATCGTCAACGGATCGGGCGCGGTCGCCGGTGCCGCGCTCACGGCCCACCGCGACATCGCCAAGATCAGCTTCACCGGATCGACCGGCACCGGCCGGGCGATCCTGCATGCCGCCGCCGAACGGATGGCCCGCGTCACGCTCGAACTGGGCGGCAAGGGCGCACAGATCATCCTCGACGATGCCGATCTCGATACCGTCGCTGCCCAAGCCCTGGCGAGCGGCTTCATCAACAGCGGCCAGGCCTGCATTGCCGGCACCCGCATTCTGGTTCCCGCCGGCTTGAAGGCCGCGTTGCAGGATCGTTTGGTCGCCGCGCTGGATCACTGGCCGGTCGGCCCGGCCAGTGATCCTTCATCGCGCATCGGACCAATGGTCAGCCAGAAGCAATGGGACCGGGTGCAATCCTATATCCGGCTCGGCCAGGCGGAGGGCGCAACCCTGCTGGCGGGCGGAGAAGAACGTCCCATGGGCCTGGATCGCGGCTGGTTCGTCCGCCCTACCCTGTTCACTGATGTCGACAACGACATGCGCATCGCGCGCGAGGAGATATTCGGCCCGGTGCTAGCGATCATCGCCTATCAGGACGAAGCGGATGCGATCCGGATCGCCAACGATAGCGATTATGGCCTGCAAAATTATCTGCTGGGTACCGACCCCGACCGGCTGAAGCGCGTAGCAAGACAGCTGGACTCAGGCCGGGTCGTCATCAACGGCGCGGCACATGAGCCGCTCGCCCCCTTTGGCGGGGTCAAACAGTCAGGCATCGGCCGCGAATTTGGCAGCTTCGGCCTCGACGCCTTCCTCGAACCGCGCACGGTGCTGGCATGAGCCGGATCGCGTTCGTCACTGGCGCCAACAAGGGGCTGGGCAAGGAAGTGGTGCGCCAGCTCGGCCAGGCCGGCATGACGATGCTGCTCGGCAGCCGCGATGCCGGGCGCGGCGCAGAGGCGGTGGCGGAACTGCGCGCCGAGGGGATCGACGTCCAGTCGATCCGCATCGACGTGACCAGCGACGCCAGCGTGATCGCGGCCGCCGCTCAGATCGAGGCTGAGCATGGCCGGATCGACATATTGGTCAATAATGCCGGCATGTTGCGGCGCGTGCCGACGATCGAGACGTCGGCGGCGAACATGCGCGAAACCTACGACACTAATGTCTTTGGCCTGGTGCGGGTGACGCGGCAGATGCTGCCGCTGCTGGTCCAATCCGACGCGCCGCGCATCGTCAACATCGCCAGCACCAGCGCCTCGCTCGCGCTCACCAGCGATCCCGCCACTCTGTTCGGCCAGTCGGACACGATCCTGGCCTATGCCTCGTCCAAGACCGCCATTTTGATGCTGACGCAACATTATGCCCACGCTTTCCAGCGCAGCGCGGAGCACCAGCACATCCGCATAAACAGCGTGACGCCTGGCCATATCGCCACCGACCTCAACGGCCATGCCGGCACCCGCACCGTCGAACAGGGCGCGCGGGTGGTCATGACCTTTGCGACGCTGCCGGACGATGGCCCCAATGGCGGCTTCTTCAATGAGGATGGCCCCCTGCCCTGGTAGAGCAAGGCCGCCCCTTATTCGGCATAGTCGGTGAAGACTAAATCCCTGCCCTTTTCTAGCCCCTCCAGCTTCTGGTGACAGGCAAAGCAGCTCTGCACCACGGCCGGGTCGGGATTGGGTCGACCGCCCTCGAACTGGCCATAGCCCCAACCGCCGGTCGCGCCGTAGCGCTTCGCATCCTTGACGCTGACCTGCACATTGGTCGGCGCGCCGGCGACAAAGGATTGCGGCGCGGGAAACACCGCATCGTTGCGCGGCGAGGCCTGATAACGCCAGGCCAGCCGAACGATCACCGCGCCATCAGGAAAAGGCCGCTTGCCATCGCAAAAGGCCTTCACCGCGATGGCATTGCCCAGGATCGCGCGAATATCGTCATTCCTGCCATTTTCCTGCGCCACGCTGATCAGTTTCCAGTCTCGATAGCCCTTGGGCAGGGGCACGCCATAAATCGGGGAAGCCTGTGCCTCGCGGGCTGGGCCGGCGAAGACCACCGATCCGCCCAGCAGCAATGCCGCCATGCCCAGGGCCAGAGTGCCGATCCGTGTCATCGCTGGCTCCCTCATCCGGCCATGCGTGCGGCGTCGAGCACCGCTTTCGCGAAGGCGGCCGGCGCTTCCTGCGGCAGATTATGACCGATGCCCCCGTCGATCAGCCGATGGTCATAAACGCCCGCGAACTTCGCGCGATAGGCGGCCGGATCGGGGTGCGGCGCGCCATTGGCATCGCCTTCCATCGTAATCGCCGGGATCGTCACCGGCGGGCCCGCCGCCAGTTTCGCCTCCAGCGCGTCATATTGCGGCTCGCCTTCGGCCAGGCCCAGCCGCCAGCGATAATTGTGGATGACGATCGCGACATGGTCGGGATTGACGAAGGAGGCCGCCGACCGGGCAAAGGTCGCATCGTCGAACGCCCAGCGCGGCGACGCCAATTGCCAGATCTGCTTGTTGAAGGCGTTGGTATTGGCGGCATAGCCGGCCTTGCCGCGCTCCGTCGCGAAATAATATTGATACCACCATTGCAGTTCGGCGGCGGGCGGCAGCGGCTTGGCATTGGCGGCCTGGCTGCCGATCAGATAGCCGCTGACCGACACCAGCGCCTTGCACCGTTCGGGCCACAGCGCCGCCATGATGTCTGCCGTGCGCGCGCCCCAGTCGAAGCCGGCCACCACCGCGTGGCGGATGCCCAGCGCATCCATCAGCGCGATGCCATCCGCGCCCAGCGCCGCCTGCTGTGCATTGCGCGGGGTGGCTGCGTCGCGGAAGACGGTGCTGCCATGGCCGCGCAGATGCGGGATGATGACCCGGTGCCCCTGCGCCACCAGCAGCGGCGCGACCTCGGCAAAGGCATGGATGTCATAGGGCCAGCCATGGAACAGCAGGACCGGCGCGCCATCGCGCGGCCCCATGTCGACATAGCCGATATTGAGCACACCGGCGTCGATCTGGCGGATCGGGCCCAGCGCAGGCGGGTTCGCCCCGGCTACCGGAGCGGCAAACGCCCGACCAGCCGACCCGCCAGCCACCAGCGTCGCGGCCATGGCGGCTGCGACACGAACGAAATCCCGGCGAGCGGGGTCTGCAATATCCTGACGCATCATCATTCTCCCATCCATGGGCTGAGCCGGGTTCAAGCTAGCCGGCACTCACGGCGACGGTTTCCTGATAGACGCATCGCCGGCGATGCGCCTGTTAATCGCTGTGATCTGCTGTGAGCCGGCATGGTTCCCGTTGTCAGTCGGCAGTCGCCGCCTTTTCGATCAGCCGGGCGACTTCGGGTGCGTGCGATACCATCACGACATGCGATGCGCCGCGGATCACCACGCTCTGCCGCGCCGCTGCGCGCTGCGCCATGAAGGCCATGGCGGCGGGCGGGATGTTGCGGTCGGCGTCGCCATAGATGAACCAGGACGGCACGGTCTTCCACGCTGCCTGGGTCGCGGCTTCCGACAGGGCGGCCTCGGCAATCGGGCGCTGCCCCGCCGCCATCAGGCGCGCTTCGGCCGGCGGCACGTCGGCGGCGAACTGGTCATGGAAGCGGGCCTGCAGGATATAGAGATCCTTGCCTCCCGAACCGAGCGAGACCGGCGGTGCCAGTGCCGGCCCTAGCGTGCTGCCGGGGAATTTGCCGGTCAGGCCGATGGCGGTTTCGCCGACGTCCGGCGCGAAGGCGGCGACATAGACCAGCCCCTTCACATTGGCCTGGCCGGCCGCAGCCTCGCTGATCACCGACCCTCCATAGGAATGACCGACCAGGATCACCGGCCCGGCGATGCTGCGAACCAGATCGGCCACGACATCGGCATCGGCGCGCACGCCGCGCAGCGGATTGGGCGCGGCGACCACCCGATAGCCATCCTGTTCAAGGAAGGGGATCACCCCGTTCCAGCTGGAACCGTCGGCAAAGGCGCCATGGACAAGAATGATGGTCGGCTTGACCGGCTGGGCCTGGGCATTGCTTGCGGCAAGCCCCACCAGCAATGCGCCCATGATGAGAGTCCGCATGTCAAATCTCCTGAGGTTCGGGGTTTCAGACAAGCGTGACCAGGGCATCGATATTGCCCTTGATCGCCTTGGAATAAGGGCAGGTGCGGTGCGCCTGCTCGATGATCTGCCGGGCCATGTCGGGCGCGAGGCCGGGTACCGAGACATTGAGCCGGGCGGCAAGCGAATAGCCTTCGTCGCCATGGCACAGCGACACCGCCGCATCGATCGCCAGGTCATCCGGCAGGGTCACGCCCTTCCCCTTCGCAGCGATCACCATCGCGCCTTCGAAACAGGCAGACCAGCCGGCCGCGAACAATTGTTCGGGATTGGTCCCCTGCCCCGGTCCGCCGGGCGTGGAAAGAGGAAGGTCGAGGCGCCCATCGGAACTGCGGGCGTGACCTTCGCGTCCACCGGTCACATGGACCTGGGCGGTATAGAGCGTCTTGGTGTCGGACATGGCAAGTCTCCTTTTATTGAGGGGGTTCAGCGCAGCGAACGGAAGGCGGCGCGCAGTTCCTGTGCGAACAGCATCGGCTGTTCCCAGGCGGCGAAATGGCCGCCATCGGCCACCGCGTTGAAATAATGGAGGCGGCTGTAGCAGCGCTCGGCCCAGCTTCTGGGCGCGCGGAAAATCTCGCCGGGGAAGACGCTGATAGCGACCGGCAGGTCGATGACACCGCGCGCGTTGAAATTATTGCTATGATCTTCCCAATAGATCCGGGCGGCCGAGGCGCCAGTGCCGGTCAGCCAGTAGAGCGAAAGATCGTCGAGGATGACATCGCGGCCCAGCAGCTTCTCGGGCTGGCCGTCGCTAAAGGTCCATTGCGCGATCTTCTCGTACATCCACGCCGCCATGCCGACCGGCGAGTCCACTAGCGCATAGCCGATCGTCTGCGGCCGCGTGTTCATCATCGCGGCATAGGCGGCATTGTCGCGATAGAAGGCGGCGAGTTGGTCGAAGGCCCGGCGTTCCGGCGCGCTCGAGGTGGCGGGGGCGGGATCGCCGGCGGCAAGGATATGGGCGATCTCGGCCGGCACCACGGCCGGCATGTTGAGATGGATGCCGATCAGGCCCGGCACATGCTGCGGAGCCATGCGCTGCGAGATCACCGATCCGCAATCGCCGCCCTGGCTGACATAGCGGTCATAGCCCAGCCGCCGCATCAGCACTGACCAGGCCCGACCGATATGGTCGGATCCCCAGCCCGGCACGCGGGGCTTTTCGGAAAAGCCGAAGCCAGGGATCGAGGGAATGACGAGGTGGAAGGCGTCGTCCGCCGTGCCGCCATGCGCGGTCGGATCGGTCAGCGGACCGATGACCTTCAGAAATTCCAGGATCGACCCCGGCCAGCCATGGGTCAGGATCATCGGCAAGGCGCCAGCATGACGCGAACGGACATGGATGAACTGGATGTCGAGCCCGTCGATCCGGGTCATGAACATCGGCTGCGCATTGAGCTGCGCCTCGACCCGGCGCCAGTCATAGGCGCCCGCCCAGTAGCGCATCAGCGGTTCCAGCGTCTGGCGCCGCACGCCCTGGCTGTCATCAGCGACCGACTGGGGATCGGCCCAGCGGGTTTCGGCGATGCGCCGCTTCATCGTTGCAATGTCCACCTGCGGGATGGCGACGCGAAAGGGCCGAACAGCCGTGTCGTCGATCGCGGCCCGCAGCGCGGACGGCATGGCGCCGGCCGCGCCTGCCAATGCAGCACCTGCCATGAACCGGCGGCGTGATGTCGAATGGGGTTCCGTGATGTTCATTTCCTCGATCCGGGAAGTCATGGTCCCGGAGATAGAGGAGCGCGCGCGGAACGCCCGTTAGTTGGGATGATGGGGCGTTAGCCGTTGCAAATGCGATCTGCCGCCCGCGCCACTGCCGCCAACTAATGCGCCCGCACAGGGCCTAACAGGCATCCGCGCAACCGGCCGCTACATTGCAGGCAAGAGAGCAACCACAAGGCCGCCCGCCATGACGAGAACCCGTTCCATCCGCTTTATCACCGCCACGCTGCTGGCAGCCGGTGCCACCACCATCGCCTGCTGCGCCGATGCGATCCGCGCAGCGCCCTCCCTTGCCGCGCCGTTCGGCGCCCCGCGAAAGGCCATTGACGTGCTCGATCATGCAGGCCCCTGGCTGACGCCCGTGCCGGGTGGCGTGGCCTCGCTGCGCGGCAAGGTGGTGCTGGTGAATTTCTGGACCTATTCCTGCATCAACTCGCTGCGCGCCCTGCCCTATCTGCGCGCCTGGCAGGAACGCTATTGTGACAAGGGGCTGGTCGTGGTCGGCGTCCATACGCCCGAATTCCGGTTCGAGCATGATCCTGCCAAGGTCCGTCAGGCCACCGCCCGGTTGGGCGTGGGCTATCCCAATCTTCAGGACAATGACTATGCCGTCTGGCAGGCGTTCGGCAATCAGGGCTGGCCCGGCTTCTATTTCATCGACGCCAAGGGACAGGTGCGCGGCTATCGCATCGGCGAGGGCGATTATGCCGAGTCCGAACAATTGATCCGCCGCCTGCTGGCCGAGGCCGGTCACGATCCTGCGGCCATTCCCGTGACGCCGATCCAGGGGCGCGGAATCGAGGCCCCGGCCGACTGGCGCAATCTGGCATCGGGCGAAGCCTATCTGGGCCATGACAAGGCAAGCGGCTTCCGGTCGCCCGGCGGCCTGCGCCGGGATGCGACCGCAAGCTACAACGCGACAACCGATCTGCCGCTGGGCGGGTGGGATCTGTCCGGCGACTGGACCGTCGGATCGGAATTTTCCCGCCTGGATGCGCCCAATGGCACGCTGCGCTATCGCTTCCATGCGCGCGACGCGCATCTGGTCCTGGGCGGCGCACCCGATGGCCACCCGATCCGTTTCCGCGTGACGATCGACGGCGCGGCGCCCGGTGCCAGCCATGGCGCCGATACCGATGCGCAGGGCTGGGGCGAAGTGCGGGAAGACCGGCTCTACCAGCTTGTCCGCCAGACCGGCCCCATTCGCGATCGCACCATCGCCATCCAGTTCGCCCGGCCGGAGGCCAGAGCCTATTCCTTCACCTTCGGCTGATTTCCCGGTCCATCTTTCGCCACCCTACTGGTCGTTGCCTTTCGCTAACGATATGGCAATGCAGCAGACAGCGGCGCGAGCGTCGCCGGAAATGGGACGGTGCGAGCGTGGCGGACGGAGACAGGCAGCTTCTGGGCGAACGGCGCAGCTTCGGCCCCTTCGCGCTGCTGCCGGCCGAACGGCTGCTTACCCGCGATGGTGTCCCGGTCGAGATTGGCGGCCGCTCCTTCGACCTGCTGGTAGTGCTGACCGAACAGCCAGGGCAGATCCTTTCCAAACGCGACCTGTTGAAGCGGGTCTGGCCCGATGTCGTGGTCGAGGATGGCAGCCTGCGCTTCCATATGGCGGGCCTGCGCAAGCTGCTGGGCGAAGGCACCGGTGGCGCACGCTATATCGCGACCCAGGTTGGTGTCGGCTATGCCTTCGTCGCCCCGGTCGCGGTGCAAGGGCCGGAGACGGGTCAGACCGTGACGCCCGCCCCTGCCCCGCTCGCACCGACGCATAATATCCCGCCGCGCCTGCCGCACCTGATCGGCCGGACGGAGGATCTGGCGCTGTTGCAGGACCGGGTCATGGACACGCCGCTCTTCACCATCGTCGGCGCTGGCGGGGTCGGCAAGACGTCGCTGGCGATCGAGATCGGCCACGCCCTCGCCCCGCAATTCGCCAATCGCGTCGCCTTCGTCGATTTCAGCATGTTGGAAAATCCCGGCCTGGTGCGGCCGATGATCGCCGGCGCCATGGGCCTGACCGTGCAGAGCAACGATCCGCTGGCGGTGATCCTGGGCCATCTGCGCGATCAATCCTTTCTGCTGCTGCTCGACAATTGCGAGCATCTGATCGGCCCCACGGCCGAGTTGGTCGAGCATATCATCGACGCCGCGCCGCAGGTGCGCATCCTTGCCACCTCGCGTGAGCCGCTGCGCGTCCGCGGCGAACATGTCCATCGCCTCGATGCGCTCGGCTATCCCGATGATGCACAGGCGCTGACGCTAGCGGAGTTGCGCGCCTATCCCGCGATCGAGCTATTCCTGGAACGGGCGCGCGCGGCCGACAGCCAGTTTCGGGTCGATGAGGGTGACGCGCGCCTGATCGGGGATCTCTGCGCCCGGCTGGGCGGCATGGCCCTGCCGATCGAACTGGCGGCCGTGCGCGCGGCGACCCATGGGCTGGAAGCGACGGCCCGGCAACTGGGCGAACGGTTCAGCCTGATGTGGCCGGGGCGGCGCACCGCCCTGCCGCGTCAGCAGACATTGCAGGCGACGCTCGACTGGAGCCATGACCTCCTGCCCGACGTCGAGCGGATCGTGCTGGAGCGGCTGGCCATCTTCGTCGGCCCCTTCTCGATCGACGCGGCGCTCGCGGTGGTGGCCGACGCGCTGGTGGGCGCGGACGATATCGCCGCCGCCGTCGATCAACTGGTCGCCAAGTCGCTGATCGCGCCAAATCGGATGCGAGGCGCGGGTACCTATCGCCTCCTGGAAATGACCCGTGCTCATGGGCGCCAACATCTGCTGACCCGTGGACAGGCCGAGGTTAATGCCAATGCCCGGCGCCATGCCGCCTATTATCTGGCGGAACTGGAAGCCCTGCTCGCGCAGGAAGATGACGTCCTTCAGGATCAGCGCCCCCTGCGACAGCAACTGGGCAATATCCGCAGCGCGCTCGATTGGGCCTTTGGTGACAAGGGCGATCGGCGCATTGCCGTGCGCCTTGCCGCTGCCAGTGCGCCGGTCTTCCTCAATCTCTCGCATCTAATCGAATGCCGCAACTGGTGCAGCCGGGCGCTGGCCGAAATGATGGACAGCGAACGCGGCACCGCGATCGAGCTGGAATTGCAGGGCGCGCTCGCCATCGCGCTGATGTTCACCCGTGGCAATCGGCCGGAAGCCGGCAAGGCGCTCGACCGCGCGCTGGAAATCGCCCGGCTGCTGGACGATCACTGGAGCGAGCTGCGCATTCTTGGCCGACTGCACATTTTTCATGAGCGGATCGGCGAATATCAGGCCGCGATGGATCACGCCGCGCGGGCAATCCAGGTGGCCGAGGCGGTCGGCGAGGATGAAGCCATCGGCGTCGCCTATTCGCTGTCAGGCATTTCGCACCATCTGGCCGGCAACCAGATACAGGCGCGCGCCGATCTGGAAATGTCCCTGGCGCATGCTCCCCAATCGCTGCGCAGTCAGACGGTGCGCTATGGCTTCGACCATCGCAATCGCTCCATCATCGCACTGGCCCGCACGCTCTGGCTGACCGGTGACGAACGACGGGCCAAGGCGCTGGCGCGCCAGGCCGTCGAGGACGCCGCGACGCTCAATCATCCCGTGACCCTCTGCATCGCGCTCATCTGGTCGCTGTCGATCCACAGCTGGATGAGGGACTTTGCTGCCGCGGAGGAGACGCTCGCCACCTTTGCCGACTGTGCCGAAGCCAATGCCCTAGGCCCCTATATCGCCGCAGCCAGCGGCTTTGCCGGCGAGTTCGCAATCCTGCGCGGGGAAGCAGGCGGCGGCGCGCTGGCCGCCATCGAGCAATGCCTCGTCCGGCTGCGCACTGCCCGTTATGACCTGCTGACGACGCCTTTTTCCATCGCACTGGCGCAGGGCATGATGCTCGACACGCGTTTCACAGAGGCTGGGAATGTGATCGACGCCACCATCCGTCGATGCGAGGCGAATGGCGAACAATGCCTGATGCCCGAATTGTTGCGGATCAAGGCCAGGATCGCAATCGCGCTCCTCAACGGGACAATTGCGACACCCTTGCTGGATCGCGCCATGACGCTCGCCCGTCAGCAAGGCGCTGTCGCATGGGAGTTGCGGGCTGCCGGTGATCTGGCTTCTTCGTGACGGCTGTTGGAGGATAGGTTCGCTAGGGTATGGGAGAGCCCGGAGAGAGCCTTCTCGGTTGCTTAGCGAACATATCTCCCCTCCCAGCAGTCGACCGACTGCTATCGTTGTCCACCAGCGGTTGACCTCGCCTGATTGAAGGCAGGCGCGAACGCGAGCCTGCGGTTGCCATCGCGTGACCGATCATTTCCCGATATCCATCCACCCCCCTCCAAGGGATCTGAAAAGGTCCACGCGCAACGATGACAGGCGCTGTACCGAGGAGGCTTGTGCCGCCCGCGCGTCCAGCAACGCCGTCTGCGCGACCAGCACATCGAGAAGACCGACAGACCCAGCGCGATAACGCGCATTGGCAAAGTCGAATGCGCGCTGGGACCGGCTCTGCGCCTCTTCCAGTGCGGTGAGCCTTTCCTGTTCCCGCGCGACATTGCTGAGCGCCTGTTCAACCTGCTTGAGCGCCGTGATGACGGTGCCGTCGAAGGTCGCCAGAGAGGCGTCCCCCTGCGTTTCGGCCTGACGGATGCGGGCACGCGCGACGCTGATATTGGGGAAGCTCCAACTGAGCAGCGGTCCCACCGAAAAGCTGAGACTGTCATTGCCGCGGACGCTGTCGTTGCGGAAGAGATTGCCCGATCCACCCAGGCTGATCTTCGGGTAGAGCGCGGCGGTGGCGACGCCGATCCGCGCCGTGTCGGCCGCCAGTTGCCGTTCCGCCTGGCGCAGATCAGGGCGACGGCGCAACAGGGATGCGCCGTCGCCCACCGGCAATGCCGCCACGGGGGCAGGCGGCGTCGTGCATTGCCGGGCAGAAAGGGGAATGTCGGTAGGTGTGGCGCCGAGCAGGGCCGCAAGCTCGAACAGGGCGACCTGATGCTGCGCTTCCAGCGCCGGGATCGCTGCACGCGCGGTTGCGGCCGCGGCGGCGGCACGTTCGACATCGAATTTGCCGACCGATCCGGCTTTTGCCTGCGCGGTCACCAGCCGCAGGCTGTCGGTGCTGACACGCCAGCTATCCTGTGCAACGCTGAGGGCACGTGCATAGGAGCAGGCATCGAGATAGGCGCGTGTCGTTTCCGCCACGACCGTCACGCGCACAACGTCGCGGGCGGCCTCCACCGCCTGCGCATCGGCGCGGGCGGCCTCGACCGCGCGGCTGACGCGGCCGAAAAGGTCAACCTCCCAGATCAGCGCCAGGCTGCCATTTTGCGACCATTGCGCTGTGTCCTGGCTGAAGGCGCCGCCCGCCCCCTGCATCCCATCGCCATAGCTGACCCCGCCATTGATGTCGGTGGTCGGCAGGCGTCCTGCCTTGGCCTCGCTCAGGGTGGCGCGGGCCTTGGCGAGATTGGCGGCGGCGACGCGCAGGTCAGTGTTCGCGACCAGTGCCTGCGAAACTAACGCATCGAGCGCCGGATCATCATAGAGTTTCCACCATTGGTCCGGCAGCGGCGCGGTCGGATCGAAGGCATTGGCTTGCGTCATGAAAGCGCCACTGGCGTCGGCCTTCGGTTCGGGACGATGATAGTTGGGGCCGGCGGCGCATCCGCCGGCCAGCAGCGCCGCGACCAGCGGCAACAGGATCTTATGCATGGGCAAGGTCTCCCGCAGGCTGGGCGGCTTCATCGCCGGACGCCGTCTTGCGATGGTCGCCGGCCAGCAGCGTGTAGAAAGTGGGCAGGACGAACAGGGTGAAGAGCGTGCCTATCAGCATGCCCATGACGACGACGATGCCGATGGCGAAGCGGCTCGCCGCCCCCGCGCCGCCAGCGAAGAGCAGCGGGACAAGCCCCGCCACCATCGCCGCCGTGGTCATCAGCACAGGCCGCATCCGGACGGCGGCGGCATGGCGGATCGCCTCCATGCGGCTCAGCCCTTTCTTCGCCTGCATCTCGTTGGCGAAGGACACCATCAAAATGCCGTGCTTGGATATCAGGCCGATCAGCGTCACCAGCCCGATCTGGGTGTAGATGTTGAGCGTGGTGAAACCGAGATAGAGCGGCACCAGCGCGCCGCACACCGCCAGCGGCACCGTTACCAGGATGACCAGTGGATCGCGGAAGCTTTCGAACTGCGCCGCCAGCACCAGGAAGATGACGATCAGGGCAAAGGCGAAGGAGACGGTCAGCCGGTCCCCCTCGGTCACATATTGGCGGCTGTTCGACAGCCAGTCGATGCTGGTGCCGGCCGGCATCGGCTGCTTCTTCAGGAAATCGACCGCCTGGCCCATGGTAACGCCCGGCATCAAAACCGCGGACAGGGTGGCAGAGTTCATCTGGTTGAACTGCGGCAGCTTGTTGGGCTGGGGCCGCATCTCGACCTGTGCCACCGTGGACAGCGGAATCAGCGCGCCGGAACCAGCCCTAAGATAATATTGGCCGAGATTGTCGGGGGTCACGCGCTTGTCGCGCGGCACCTGCGCAATCACGTCATAGCTCCGGTCATGCCAGTTGAAGCGGTTGACATAATTTTCGCCCACCAGCACCGCCAGCGTATCGGCAATCTCCGCCATGGTGACGCCCAGTTGCCCGGCCTTGGCTCGATCAACGCGGATATGCGCTTCGGGACTGTCGAAGGCGAGGTCGCTGTCGACGAAGGCGAAGAGGCCACTGCCCCAGGCTGCCCCCTTCACTGCCTCCAGCGTCTGGTAGATTTGCGGGAAATCGTCGGACGAACGGATCACCATCTGCACCGGCAGGCCGCCGCTGCCCGCCGGCAGCGGGCTGTCCTGGAAGGCGGTGGCATAGATGCCGGTCACCGCGCCGGTGCGACCGGCCAGCTCATTCTGGATGGCATCGGCGCTGCGCTTGCGCTTGTCCCATTCCGACAGGATGATCCCGCCAAAGCCGCTGTTCGTGCCGTTGGCGCCGCCGGCGTCGAACCAACTGCCGCGATATTCGGGGAAGGTGCGGAAGATGTCATCGACTTGGGCATTGAAGCGCGAGATATAGTCGATATTCGCATATTGCGGCGCCTTGGTCGCGACGAAGACATAGCCCATATCCTCCTGCGGGGCGAGTTCGCGCTGGCTGCCGGTGAAGAGCAGGACGATCGTGCCGAGCATCGCCACGCCGACCACCAGTACGGCCGCGCGCGCCGCCAGCGTGCGATCGAGCAGCCGCCCATACCCCCGGATCAGCCGTTCCATATTATGCTCGATCGCCTGGCTCAGCCTGCCCTCTGCCAGCTTGGCATTGAGCAGCTTGCCGCTCATCATCGGTGACAGGGTAAGCGCGATCACGCCCGAAACGATCACCGATCCGGCCAGGGTGAAGGCGAACTCCCGGAACAGCGCGCCGGTGAGGCCACCCATCAAGCCGATCGGCGCATAGACTGCTGCCAGAGTGATGGTCATGGCGATGACCGGCACAACAATTTCGCGCGCGCCGACCAGCGCCGCGTCGAAGGGCGACAGGCCTTCCTCGATATGGCGGTGGATATTTTCGACCACAACGATGGCATCATCGACCACCAGCCCGATCGCCAGCACCATGGCCAGCAGGGTCAGCAGGTTGAGCGAGAAGCCGAAGGCCAGCATCAGCGCCGCCGTGCCGAGCAGTGATAGCGGGATGGTCACGATCGGAATGATGACCGCACGGACGGAGCCAAGGAACAGGAAGATGACGAGGATGACGATGACGATCGCCTCGATCAGCGTATGTTCGACCTCCTCGATCGAGGCGTTGACGAAATGGGCGACGTCGAAGTCGTTATGGACCTTCACCCCCGGCGGGGCGACGCGCTGCATTTCGGGCAACAGGGCCTGCACCGCCTTGACGATCTCCAGCGGATTGCCATCCGGCGTCGGCGCGATCGCGATCGATATCCCCGGCACGCCCGATGACAGGGCGCCGGCATCATAATTCTGCCCGCCCATTTCGACCGTTGCGACATCAGCCAGGCGGACGATACCGCCCTCCCCGCTTTTCAGCACCATGTCGCGGAAGGCGGCCACATCGCGCAGATCAGTCGCGGCCGTGATGTTGATCGTCGTGCTGGCGCCCTTCAACTGGCCGGGCGATGCCTGCACATTGTTGGCGCGCAACGCATTGGCGACGTTACTGGCGGTCAAGCCGCGCGCCGCCAGCTTCACCGGATCGACCCATATGCGCATGGCGAGCGGCGCACCGCCGGTCATCTCTGCCGAAGCAACGCCTGGGACAGAGGTGATCATCGGCTGCGCCACGCGAGTGGCGAAATCCTGGATCTGCGGCGGCGACAATGTCTTGCTGGAAAAGGAGACATATTGGATCGCCGATGCGCCGTCGGTGATTTTGGCGATGACCGGATCGGTGACGCCGGTCGGCAGGCGATATTTGACCTGCTGCACCTTGGCCAGAATCTCGGTCATCGACCGGTCGGCATTGGCGTTCAGCACCAGCTTGGCGGCGATATGGCTTTTGCCCTGGCTGGAGGTGGAGGTGAGATATTCGATGCCGTTGGCGGTCGCGATCGCCTGCGCGATCGGCGTCGTGACAAAGCCCTGCATCACATCCTGTGCTGCGCCCGGCAGCGCCGTGTCGATCGTGATCGTGGCGCTTTCCATCCGGGGATATTGGCGGATCGGCAGGCTGAACAGCGCAGCAAGACCGACGAGCAGGATGAGCAGGCTGACGACGACCGACAGGATCGGCCGGCGAATGAAGAGATCGGTGAAGGAGCGGGTGGCCGTCATATCAGCGCCCTCCCTGCTTGGCGGGGATGGCCCCGGCGACCTTGACCTCGGCGCCCGGCTGTACTCGCAACTGGCCCTCGGTGACGATCACGTCCCCAACGTGCAGGCCGCTCGTGACGACGACATCATTGCCGACCCGGCGCCCGGTCTGGACCGGCACGATCTCCGCCTTGCCGCCAACGCGTGCATTGCTGCCACGAATGACGATGATGCTGTCCCCTTGTGCCGACGTCTGGATCGCCGTGGCGGGGACGAGCAGCGCGCCCTGCTGCACCGGCAATTCCAGCGCGGCGGTGACATACATGCCCGGACGCAATGCGCGATCGCCATTCCCCAGCAGCGCCTGCACGCTGACGTTGCGGGTATCCGCGCCGATTTTCGGCTCGATCGCGTTCACCTTTGCCGTGAAGCGGCGGCCGGGCCAGGCATCGCTGGTAACAATGACCGTTGCTCCCGGCTTCAACCGGCTCAGTTCCTGTTGCGGCAGGGCGAAATCAACGAACAGGCTGTCAAGCGCGGTCAGCGTCGCCACGGCATCGCCGGGATTGAGATATTGGCCAAGATTGACCTGCCGGATGCCCAATACCCCGGCAAAAGGCGCGCGCACCTGCTTCTGGACCAGCCGTGCGTCGATCTGCTGCACGGCGGCTGCGGCCTGATCGCGATCGGCACGGCGCTGCTCCAGCTTCTCGCGCGGCTCCGCACCGGTCGGCGCCAGTTGCTGCGACCGGGCGACCTGCACCCCGGCAAAGGCCGCCTTGGCCTGCGCCGCTCTACGATCCGCAAGTTCCGGCCCGTCGAACAATTGCACCAGCAGCGCGCCGGCTCCAACCGGTTGCCCCGCTTTGAAATGAATCGCTGAAACTCTGCCGGCAATTTCGGGCGACAAAGTGACTTCGCGCACGGCACGCAGAGAACCGACAGCTTCCAGCGCTGCGGGGATGTCACGCGACTGCACGACCATGGCAGCGACCGGCACCGCTTGTGGCTGCCAGGTCTGGGCCTGACTCGCGCGCCATCCACGCCAAAGATAAAGGGTCCCCAGAAGCACGAAAAGCAGGACGATCGTCAGCGACATGGTGCGTGTCGGGCGGATCAATCGGGGTGCAACGCGCGATGGTTCGGACAGATTGTGGTCGCTCATGCTTTCACCTCCCCCGCTTCGGGCGAACGAAGTGGGGCCAGAGGAGAACCGCAAGGCCGAAAGGATCGATGCTCATCGAGAATCCAGTTGGATAAGAGGAATATAGGCGAGATGGCTGCCGCGAAGTCACGCAGGGCTTCGTCAAAGACAGTCGCTCATCGGAGAATGGGGAAGGGGCGCAATCGTCTGCGCGCACGGGCTATCCTTCGCTGGGACAGGACGTGCGTCGGCAAGAGCCGCAAATACCGCGCGCCATGCCCCGAAACAGGTTCGGGTTGACGCCGCGGCGGAGAAGAACTTGCCACCTGGCAAGCGCAGGAGACACCACCCTGCAACTCTATTTCCGGCCAACATCGATTATTCTTGTTGCGAGAAGCTTGCAACAGGAATCGCTTGTGAGCGCGCCAATGCGACGCGCGAACCATTGAGATCAGGAATAACAAATTGGCCTCCCTTGCGAATCAGGGAGTGCCTCTATAAAACCTCAACAAAAGTTGAGGTAAAGCGATATCTCGTCCGCGACGGTATCGCTGCAAAATGGATATATCGATGCCGCTGGCAGCTACTGGCCTTGGTGTGGGTGAAGTCGCCCGGCGCGCCGGCGTGCCGATCTCGACGCTTCATTTCTACGAGGCGCAGGGTTTGATCGAGAGCCAGCGGACCAGTGGCAATCAGCGGCGCTATCATCGCTCGGTGCTTCGCCTGATCGCAGTGATCAAGGTGGCGCAGCGGGTCGGCATTCCACTCGGCCAGATTCGCGAGAACCTCAGCCATCTGCCCTCTGGGCATTTGCGCAACGCAGCCGACTGGTCGGCCTTATCGACAGACTGGCGCGAGGAACTGGATCAGCGGATCGCGCTGTTGGTGCGGCTGCGCGATCAGTTGGACAGTTGCATTGGTTGCGGCTGTCTATCGTTGACGGATTGCCCGCTGCGTAATCCTGGCGACGTAGCAGCCGGATTCGGGTCGGGCGCACGCGCATTCGACTAAGAACAAAATCTCTGTTCACACGCGCCCCTTATGAGACGCTCAGAGCCAGAATTCGGCTCCCTAGGTACAGACCTTCCGCTTTCTGGCAGCTCGCGACCGACTTGCGCCGTTCTGGAGCAATGCTGGCAATGTCAGATTGCGCCGAAGCAAGCCATCTTCTCGCATGACGATTGTCGAGCAGCGAAGCGCGACGATGGAGCCGTCTAGAGAAGTTGTCACCACGCTGATCAGAACTGTGCGGACCAACCGCCCTCAGGCTGAGCGCTCATTCCTAGCGTGATGGTCCCTTGGATAGGGTAATTCGTACTGTGATCATGTCGCCTTCGGCTAGCTTTTCTGCTTTTCTCACGCTCGCCTTGATGGGCAGCAAGTAGCCTTGGCGCGCCTTGTTCGGAAAGACTGATGTGCACCAACATGTTTCGCCAATGCCGGCCTCTACGTAGACCGATCCCCAAGCCGCTGATTGGCCAGACGATGCTACACGGATGGCGTCGGCGACCTCACCGTCGATCGTCAGAAAATGCCACGACATCGATGAGGGCTGGCCTTCCTTGCTTTCCCGCGCCACAACCAGATAGGGCCGACATGCTCCCAAGCTGTTTCGTCACGTGAGACGTCTCCGCCCAGTTCCTCGCGCAGGAAGCGGATGAGCTCGGGGTCTGTTGGGCCATCGTTCGTTTGCACCACGGGATCATTGGCTGAGCGCTCGTTTGATGCAACCCGATCTTGCGCTATCGTTTGCGTCTACTTTCTCTTTCGTTGGGCGCCGCAGTTGCCCCCTTGTGGCCACTCTGCGGCCAAATTTAAACGCTCGGTTGCGGAAGGTCCGTATTCTGTCAGGCGTTGGCTCCCGTTCGCCTCTGGACTCACATGGAATCATCTTGCCAATAACTTAAAGTACATAACAATTACATCCTCCGATATATCCCAGGCAGTTTAAGTACCGCGACCAAATCACTAGGCTGTGACTCATAAACGCGGAACCAAAGGCGTATTGAGGCGAGTTGAACCATGGCGAGGAATTGGGCGGCGATCATGTCGTAACGGGTGGCGATCCGGCGGATGTGCTTTAGCTTGGAGAAGAACCGCGCGATCAGGCTGCGCTCGCGGTAGAGGCGCTTGCTGAAGCAGGACTTCCATTTCCGGTTGGATTTGGCTGGGATGTTGGGCGTGGCACCCTATTCGTGAATTAGCATCCCGGATGCGGTCGGAGTCATAGGCTTTGTCAGCCAGCACGATCATATGCGGCCGAGGCGATTGAGCAGTTTGTCAGCGGCTTGGCCATCATGCGCTTGCCCCGCCGTCAAGCCGAGCCGGATCGGGAGGCCTTGCGCATCGATGACCGCGTGGATTTTGGTCGTGAGACCGCTACGGGAGCGACCGAGACAATGATCTCGATCCCCCTTTTTGCCGTCGCGGCCTACTGGTGGGCCCGAACAGAGGTGCTATCGATCATCTGGATCTCGCCGTCATGGGCAGCGGTGATGGCGTCCATCATCCGGTCCCAGACGCCTTCCTTGCGCCATCGCACGAAGCGGTTGTAGCAGATGGTTCATGGGCCATAGCGCTCGGGCAGGTCGCGCCACGGCGCACCGAGCGCAGTATCCAGAAGATGCCATTCAGCACGCGGCGGTCATCGACGCGCGGCACGCCCGCGGCTTGTTGGGCAGCAGGGGCTCGATCACGCGCCGCTCGAAGTCGGCCAGGACATATCGGCTCATGCCAAGCCTGAATCAGATAGCAGCTCGAATTGATAGCCAACAATCGAACAGACCCACCTTTATCTTGCGATGAAAAACGTCCAGACGGGCAAAGTCAGCACAGCAATGCTGAGTGCAGCATCCAGAATGCCCAACGGCCCTGGCGCGAGCGGCCTTATCGTCGAAAATCCATAATCGTGGAGAGCGGCAAAACCCATCGCAGCAAGCCACAACCAAAGAAACAGGATTAGCCAATACCACCAACGAATGGACACAAGCGTAGCAGCCTGCAACCGATCAATGGCGTCCTGTTCTTGCCGGTTTATGAGTTTACGACCTAGTGACGATCGCTTATTCGCAATAGACGTTACCGCGATCAATCTCACGGCCCAGCGCGCCGCCAACGCCTGCGCCCAGGATCGTGCTCAACACGCCGGAGTCGCCGTCACCCAGCGCATTGCCCAGAAGGCCGCCGACGGCCGCACCAACAATCAGGCCAGTCGATCCATCATTGCGACGGCAATAATAGCGCCCATTACCGCCACGATAAACGCGCGTATTCCGATCAATGCGATAGCGATCACGCGACGAACCGGGGCGATAATGCTGGTCGGGATAATATTTTCCGCCGTGGGAGGCGGAATGCGACGGCCTGCCCGGTGCCGGCGGACGTCCATTATTATGGGACGGCTTGCCATGGGATGCGCCAGGACCAGGTCCGCCATTATGGCCTGGCGGTCGCTGGCCGGGGCCATTGCCGTTATTGTGCGAAGGCTTGTTCTGTCCGTGGCCGGGCGGCTGAGCCGTGGCCGCAATCGGGGCGGCCATCACAGCCAAGGCCAGCACCATCGCGAATTTTCTCATGCCCTTCTCCTTCCGCCGGAACATCCGGTCCGCATCGCATAGGCGCAATGCGCAACGGCCTGTCAGCGCAAGAGTTCCCCATTTTCATTGCAGGATCAAAACAAAAAAAGGGCGCTGCCATCGGCAACGCCCTTCCCTGTTTCTCGCCTGTGGTCGCGCCTTAACTCAGCGCACCATGGCAATGCTTGTATTTCTGGCCCGAACCGCAGGGGCACAGCGCATTGCGGCTGATATCCAGATTGGCGAACTCGCCCGGCGCAACATTGTCCACCGGCGCGCGCGGAATGGTGGTGGTGATGCCCGCCAGCTGGCTGCCATCGATATCCGCGCTGTTATCCTCGCCCGAGAAGGGGTCGATATGGGTGGTGATGAAGTCCGGCAGCACCGGCAGGTCGAACTGCGGCTGCGGCGCCTCCATGCGAAACTGCACCCGCGCGATCGAACTGGTCACGTCCTCGCGGATATTTTCCAGCATGCGCTCGAACAGGGCGAAGGCTTCCTGCTTATATTCATTGATAGGCGTCTTCTGCGCATAGGCGCGCAGATGGACCACCTGGCGCAGTGCATCCAGCGTGGAGAGATGCTCCTTCCAGTGATGGTCGAGGCTCTGGAGCATGATGCTCTTCTCGATCATGTGCCAGTCGGTCGCTTCGACTTCCTGCGTCTTCTCGGCAATGGCCGCGTCGGCCAGACCGGCAAGCCGTTCCTCGATCATTTCCGGATCGACGGCATCCTCGGCCAGCCAGGCGTCGAAATCGGGCTCCAGGCCCAGCACTTCAGCAGTGCGCAGCTTCAGCCGCTCCATATCCCATTGTTCGGGATAGGTGCCCGGCGGGCAGGACGCGCCGACCAGGTCGTTGACCGTCTCATGGCGCATGTCGGTGACGACATCGTCCACCGTTTCGGCGTCCATGATGTCGCTGCGCTGCTCGTAGATCACCTTGCGCTGATCGTTCATGACATCGTCATATTCGACGACCTGCTTGCGGATGTCGTAGTTGCGGGCCTCGACCTTGCGCTGGGCGGTCTCGATCGCCTTGCTCAGCCATTTGGACGGGGGCAGCGCCTCGCCATCCTCCAGGTTGGACCGGATCATCTTGGCGAACATCGTGTCCGGGCCGAAGATGCGCATCAGGTCATCGTCGAGGCTGAGGTAGAAGCGCGACAGGCCGGGGTCACCCTGGCGGCCCGAACGGCCACGCAGCTGATTGTCGATACGGCGGCTTTCGTGCCGCTCGGTCGCCAGAACGAACAGGCCACCGGCGGCCAGCACTTCCTGCTTCTCTGCCTCGATCTCGACCTCGATGCGGGCGATCGCAGCATCGCGCTCCGGGCCTTCCGGCACATCGCGCAACTCGTCCTCGACGCGCATCTCCAGATTGCCGCCCAGCTTGATGTCGGTGCCGCGGCCAGCCATGTTGGTGGCGATCGTCACTGCGCCTTTGCGACCTGCCTGGGCAACGATATGGGCTTCGCTCTCGTGGAAGCGCGCGTTCAGGACCGCGTGCTTGACGCCTTCCTGATTGAGGAATTCCGACAGCATTTCCGACTTTTCGATCGACACGGTGCCGACCAGCACCGGCTGACCCTTTTCGGCATGTTCCTTGATGGTGCGCGCGATGCCGCGGAACTTGTCTTCCAGATTCTTGTAGAACGTGTCTTCCTCGTCGACGCGCTGCACCGGCCGGTTGGTCGGGATGGTGACGACGTTCATCTTGTAGATTTCGTAGAATTCGGTGGCTTCGGTCGAAGCGGTGCCGGTCATCCCCGAAATCTTGGGGTACATGCGGAAATAATTCTGGAAGGTGATCGATGCGAGCGTCTGGTTTTCCGGCTCGATCTGGACGCCTTCCTTGGCTTCCACCGCCTGATGCAGGCCATCCGACCAGCGGCGACCATCCATCATGCGGCCGGTGAATTCGTCGATGATGACGACCTTGCCGTCCTTGACGATATAATCGATGTCGCGACGGAACATCACCACCGCGCGCAGCGCCTGGTTGACGTGATGGACGACCTGGGTGTTCTCGAAATCGTAGAGATTATTGCCCTGGAGCAGGCCGGCGGCCTCCAGCAGGCGCTCGATCTTCTCGGTGCCGTCCTCGGTCAGCGTGATCGTGCGCTGCTTCTCGTCCTTCTCATAATCCTCCTCGACCAGCTGCTTCACGATCGCGTCGACCGCGACATACAGCTCCGACTTGTCGTCGGTCGGACCGGAAATGATCAGCGGCGTGCGCGCCTCATCGATCAGGATCGAATCGACTTCGTCGACGATCGCATGGTTGAACGGGCGCTGGACCATCGCACCGCGATCGAACTTCATGTTATCGCGCAGATAATCGAAGCCGAGTTCATTGTTGGTCGCATAGGTGATGTCGGCATTATAGGCCTCGCGGCGCTGGTCTTCCGACAGGTTGGGCACGATCACACCGGTCGTGAGGCCCAGGAAACGATAGACCTGGCCCATCCATTCGCAGTCGCGGCTGGCCAGATAGTCGTTCACGGTGACGACATGGACGCCCTTGCCTTCAAGCGCGTTCAGATAAGTGGCGAGCGTCGCCACCAGCGTCTTGCCCTCGCCGGTGCGCATTTCGGCGATCTCGCCGCGATGCAGCACGATGCCGCCGATCATCTGGACGTCGAAGTGACGCATGCCCAGCACACGGACCGATGCTTCGCGGACGGTCGCAAAGGCTTCGGGCAGCAGGCCGTCCAGCGTCTCGCCATTGGCCAGACGCTCGCGGAAGCGCGCCGTCTGGTTCACCAGTTCCTCATCGCTCATCGCCTGGATCGTCGGTTCGAAGGCGGCGATCTGGTCGATGACCTTGCCCAGCGATTTCACATAACGTTCGTTGGACGATCCGAAGATAGACTTGGCGAGTGCGCCGAACATGCAAATTCCTGACAATGAGGGGGCCATGGGTCCAACGGACACATGGGCAGATATGCGCCGCGATTTAGGCATGGCACAGCCGATAGTCAATCAACGCAACGGACTGTCGCACGGCTGTAACGGCTTTGCCCGATGCGGTTTTGCCGCAGCCGTGCCGTCCTGCCGTCGTGCAGGCGCGACGCGCGGCCGAAAATATTTTGCGTTTGGGCTCACGCCGCCGCAAGAGCGCCACGGCAACAAGGGTCGCAAACAGGGTGTATCGTTCCATTTCCATGGCGCCGTCGCGCCGATTGCGCCTGCCTCTGGCTGTGCTGCTGATCAGCGCATTGACCGGCTGGTTCCTGATCGCCGCGATTGCCGCGCCCTTCGATCATGACGAGAGCCAATATGTCGCCGGCGCCTATTTCAGCGGGCATGCAGTCATGTTTCGCGACTTTCTCTATCTTCAGCCGCCGCTGCATGCCTGGGTGCTGGCACCGCTGAGCCTCTTGGTATCGGGCCATATGGTACTGGCGATGCGCCTCGCCACTGCCGTCATGGCACTCGCGACGCTTGCGTTCATCTGGGCGGCCCAGCGTACGGCAGGCATATCCCGCTCCAGCGCTACCCTGGCCATGCTACTGATGGCGGCAACAGCCGCGTTCCAGTTCAGCGGCTCCGTGGTTCGCAATGATATGCTGCCGACCCTGCTGGCTTCTGCCGCCATGCTGCTGACCTTGCTCGGCCTGCGCCATCGCGCGGACAGCCACTGGCTTGGGGCCGGCCTGCTGTTTGGCCTTGCGATCGCGACAAAGCTCAATTTCGCCCCGCTCGGCGCCACCGTCGGCCTGTTCGTTATCGTCAGCGGCGGCCGACACGCTATTCGCGCGGCCCTGTGCCTGGCCCTCGGCGCGCTGCTGGGCATGGTCCCCATGGCCATTGCCTGGGCATCGGGGCCGGACAGCTTTCTGTACGGCGTCCTGACCTATGGCATGACCGCGCCCCACGCCTGGTATGCGGCCAACGGTGCCGCGCAGGAACTGGCAACGATTGAAAAGCTGCGCGACCTCTTCAAATATCTCTGGAAGGGGCCGGCTCTTGTCGCCTTGCTGCTGCTCATCGCCAACTGGATCGCGACCCGTGGCCGCACGCGCTCATCCGGGCGCCGGCTGGCGATCTGGATGAGCGCCGGCGCACTGATCGGCGCCGCGCTGCCGACGCCGACGCAATTGCAATATCTGATGCCGTTGCTCCCGCCGCTCGCCCTCGCCCTGGGCTATCTGCTCGACGACGCCCGTCACTGGCGGCCGCTGCGGCGCAAGGCGATGCTGGCGCTGCTCTGCCTGGCAATGATCCCCGGTCTCATTCCCTCGATCCGAGATCTGGTGACGGCCGCCCGTACCGGATCGCCGCTATTGGCTGCGCAGGCCAATGCCCATTGGCTGGGCATGACGGTGCGCGCCGCGGGCGGCGCCGATATCCTTACCCTCTCGCCGCATCTCGCGATCGACAGCGGCTTGGCGCTCGATCCGCGCCTGGCAACCGGCCCGTTCGTCTATCGCACCGGCTGGACGCTCCGCCCCGAGCAGGCCCGCCGGCTCCATGCGCTGACGCCCGCTACCCTGCCTGACCTGGATCGCGCCATGCCGGCAGCGATCCTTACCGGCTATGAAAATGGCACGCGCAAATTGCCGCTGCGCCCTGACGACAGCCTGGAATATTACGCCCGCTGCCATGGCTATCGCATGGTCCCGATGCCCGACGGCGTCGGGCGCCTCTATCTGCGGGACTAGCGCCCGATCGGGCCATTGACGCAAGGGGGGATTTCGCTCATGCCGCGCCCCATGACCGACCGTTCCCCCCTCGCCCCCGCCGCCTTTCCGGCCCTGCCCGCCATTGCCGGCGTGACATTGCGTGTCGCAAAGGCGCGCTACAAGAATTGGGACCGGTGCGACCTCACCTATGTCGAGCTGGACGCGGGCACGGCGGTCGCAGGCGTGACGACGCAGAGCAAATGCCCCTCGCCCGAGGTCGAATGGTGCCGTGACGCCATCCCGCTGGGTCAGGCCCGCGCCGTCGTCGTCAATGCCGGCAACGCCAACGCATTTACCGGCCATCGCGGCCGTGCCGCTGTCGAGGCGATCGCCGCCAAGGTTGCCAATCATCTGTCCTGCCAGCCGTCCGACATCTTCGTCTCCTCGACCGGCGTGATCGGTGTGCCGCTGCCGATCGACAAAGCCGAGGCGGGCCTGGAAGCGGCCTTCACCGCCGCACCCTGCGGCTGGGAGGATGCGGCGAACACGATCGGCACCACCGACACCTATGCCAAGGGCGCCCATGTCTCGGCGATGATTGGCGACACCCGCGTCGATCTGGTCGGCATCATTAAGGGATCGGGCATGATCGCGCCCGACATGGCGACGATGCTCGGCTATATCTTCACCGACGCCGCGATCGAGCCGGCGCTGCTGCAACAGATGCTCTCGGCCGCCAACAAGCGGACCTTCTCCTGTATCACCGTCGACAGCGACACCTCGACCAGCGACACGGTGCTGGCCTTCGCTACCGGCAAGGCGGGCAACGCGCCGCTCGCGTCGATGGACGATGCCGGGGCGGATGCCCTTGCCGCTGCGCTGTCCGACCTGTGCCGTCAACTCGCCCATCTGGTCGTGCGCGACGGCGAAGGCGCCAGCAAGTTCATCGAAATCACGGTCGAGGGCGCCGAGAGCGATGCCAGCGCCCATCGCATTGCCCTCTCCATCGCCAATTCGCCGCTGGTGAAGACGGCGATCGCTGGCGAGGATGCCAATTGGGGCCGCGTCGTCATGGCGGTGGGTAAGGCCGGCGAACCGGCCGAGCGTGACAAGCTCGCCATCCGCTTTGGCGCCACCCAGGTGGCGGCCGGCGGCCTAGCGCTCGACGGTTATGACGAGGCCCCCGTTGCCGCGCATCTCAAGGGGCAGGACATCGTCATCGGCGTCGATATCGGCCTGGGCGAAGGCCGCGCCACGGTGTGGACCTGCGACCTGACCCATGGCTATATCTCGATCAACGCGGATTATCGCAGCTAAGGGGACCGGCGCATGATGGTGGAACTGCATGATCCCGTCGTCGCGCTGATGCGACAGGTCGGGCGCGACATCGTCATGCCCCGCTACCAGAATCTGACGGCGGAAGAGATTAGCGAGAAGGCGGCGAACGACTTCGTCACCATCGCCGACAAGGAAAGCGAGATACGGCTCGCCGAAGGGCTGACGTCGATCCTGCCCGAAGCCGGGGTCATCGGCGAAGAGGCCTGCGCGGCCGACCCGTCGATCCTCGACCGCGCCGGCGACGGCCTCAACTGGATTATCGATCCGATCGACGGCACGGGCAATTTCGCGTCGGGCAAGCCGCCCTTCGGCATCATGATCGCGCTTGCCGACAATGGCGCGACTCTGGCCGGCTGGATCCTCGATCCGTTGACGGGCCGGCTGTGCCATGCAACCCTGGGCGGTGGCAGCCATGTCGATGGCGAACGGATCATGGCGAAGGAAAGCATCGGCGACCTGCCGATCGCAGCCATCTCCACCATCTTCATGGAAGCCGACGAACGGGCCGAGATGGAGCGCAAGTCGCAGGCCATTTTCACCATGGTGGACATTCCCCGCTGCGCCGCCGAGCAATATCCCCGGCTGGTGCTAGGGCAGAATGACGTGTCGATCTTCGCGCGCGTGCTGCCCTGGGACCATGCGGCCGGCACTCTGTTCGTCAACGAGGCGGGGGGCTGCTGCCAGCGGCTCGACGGCAGCGCCTATCGGGTCGGTGAACAGCGTCGGGGCCTGATGGGCGCATCCTCGCCGCGCCTGTGGGATCTGGCGGCCAAAACCTATTACGCCTGACCGAAGGAAGACCGACAATGCTGACGATCTGGGGCCGCCTCAATTCGCATAATGTGAAGAAGGTCGCCTGGTTCGCGCAGGAAATCGGCCTGCCCTTCATCCGCCATGATGTCGGCATGGAACATGGCATGTCCGACGCCTATCTGGCGATGAACCCCAACCGGCTGATCCCGACGATCGAGGATGGCGATGTCGTGCTGTGGGAATCCAACGCGATCCTGCGCTATCTTGCCCACCGCTACGCCTCGGAGGAGATGTATCCTGCCGATCCGGCGCGGCGGGCGCAGGGTGACAAATGGATGGACTGGCAATTCAGCTTTGCCGATGCCCAGCGCGACGCCTTCATCCAGTTGGTGCGACGCCAAAGTGGACAGCGAAATTTACAGGTGGTCGAGACATCCGCGCAGGCGTCCGGCGCGGCGATGACGATCCTCGACCGGGCGCTGGCGGATCAAGAATGGCTTTCGGGTGTCAATTTCGGTGTCGCGGATGTGCCGATGGGCGTCTATGCCCATACCTATTTCACGCTCGACATGGCGCGGCCCGACCTGCCGCATCTGCGGGCCTGGTATGAGCGGCTGCGCGAAAGGCCGGCCTATGCCGAACTGGTGATGATCCCGCTCAGCTAGTAAAAAGGGACGGCAGTGGGCTGCCGTCCCTTTTTAAGATGCATCAGCGGCTTAGAGGACGCTTTCGATCCAGCCCTTGAGCGCGCTCTTGGGCGCAGCGCCGACCTTGGTTGCGGCGACTTCGCCGTTCTTGAACAGGATCATCGTCGGAATACCGCGCACGCCATACTGGCCCGGTGCATCGGGATTTTCGTCGATGTTGATCTTGGCGATCGTGACCTTGTCGGCCAGTTCCTCGCTAATCTCTTCCAGAGCCGGGCCGATCATCTTGCACGGGCCGCACCATTCGGCCCAGAAGTCGACAAGCACGGGCTTGTCGGCGTCGATCACGTCCTGCTTGAAGCTGACATCGGTAACTGCCTTGGTGGCCATAACTACAAACTCCTTAAGTTGGTCGATATCTAGGATGGCTGCGCCCGCTGCTCAACGGGTCACAGCAGCAAATATTGCTGCGTGGGCGAGAAGCCCGGCTTGTAGGGCGCCAGTTGCGCCGCCGGCAGCGCGATGAGCCGTGCCGCGCTGGTATAGAGCAGGGCCGCTTCCACCACGCGGCCGGGGAAGATCACTTCCAGCGCGGCGACATAGGCCGCCATCTGCCGGACATGGGCGACCGGCACCTCCTCCGCATCGCGCGGCGTCATCCGCCCGGTCTTGAAATCGACCAGTTGGACCCGGTCCGCCTCGACCCGCAGCCGGTCGACCGTGCCGGCAATCACCGCTTCGCCCACCACCGCCGCGATCGGCGCTTCGGCGAGCGCCCCCGGCGCGAACAGGGCGGCGAAATGCGGATCCTCGATCACCCGAAGCGCATGGTCGATTACATCCCGGCGCAGCGTGGCATCCCCTGCCCCCTGCTGTTCCAGCCAGCCCTCCGCGCCCTCGCGCCGCCGCTCGGTAGGCAGGTCGGGCAGGCGCTGGAACAGGGCATGGAGCCAACGACCGCGCTCGGCCGCCTGGCGCATCGCGGCGGTCGGCGGCGGATTGGGCACGTCATCCTCGACCGGCGCGGACGGCGCCAGTGGCCGGGGCGGACGCTGTTCCGCCGGCGCCTGCGCGCGCAGCCAGTCCGGCTCGACCACCACAGGCTTCTCTTCGGCGCTTTCGGGCTGCGCGGCCTTGGGCGTCAGCACCTCGGTCCCGCGCCAGCGGCGGCGGGCGCCCCAGAGCGGATCGGCTTCCCAGTCGCAGCCCATGTCGACCATCGCCGCATCGACCGCGCCATACCAGCTTTGCGGCTTGACCTCGCCCTTCGCCCTTGGCCCGAGCGATCCGGCAACGATCAGTTTCTCCTCGGCACGGGTGAGCGCGACATAGAGAAGGCGCCAATGCTCCTCCCGCTCGATTGCCGCGGCATCGGCCGCGACGTCGCCGACCGGTCCCAGTCGCTCGCCCTTGCGCGGGGCCAGGATCGGCAGGCCGTTCCACTCGAGCGAATCCATGCGGTTGCCGGCGTCGGGATCGAGACAGGCATCGGCGAGAATGACGATCGGCGCCTGCAGCCCCTTGGCGCCATGCACGGTCAGCAGTCGCAGCGCATCGCCTTGCGCCGCCGCATCGCGGACGATTTCGACTTCGCCGCGATCGAACCAGTCGATGAAGCGCTGGAGCGAGGGATGATCGTCCGCCTCAAAGCCCAGCGCGGCGTTCAGCAATTCCTCGATCGGGTCGGCCGCTTCCGCCCCCAGCCGCTCGATCAGCCGGCGGCGGCCGTCCATCGGGCCGGACAGGATCGCCTCCAGATAGCGATAGGGGGTGGTGAAGTCCGCCTGCCCCAGCAATTGCCGCAGCGGCAGCAGTTGGGCGTCGTTCAAGTGCTGGAGCAGATGGCGCCACAGGCCACCCTTGCGCCCGATCGCTCGCTCCATCAATTCATCCTGGGTCCAGCCGATCAGCGGCGACACCAGCAGGGCGGCGAGGTTCAGGTCATCGTCGGGCTGCGTAGCAAAGCGCAGCGCGGCCAACAGGTCGCGGACCGCCAGCGGCGCATTGAGACGCAGGCGGTCTATCCCCGCAACCGCGACCTTTTCCTCATAGAGACGGGCGACGATCAGGCGCGCGAGTTCGCTGCGGCGGCGGACCAGGATCATGATGTCGCCGGGGCGGACCGGGCGCCCGCGCGCCTCCAGCATCATCTTGTCGTCGATCCATTGCCGGATCTGGCGCGCGATCTTGCCGGCCAGTTCCCGTTCCTGATCGGCGACCCAATCCTCCTCGCCCTCGACCTCGTCGGCCAGCCCCGCAATCGTCGGCTTCCACAGCAGCACGTCGCCGGGATGGCGATTGGCACTGATATGGCGCACCTCGCCATCGGAAAGGCCCAGCGACTGCGCCCGCAAGGTGGCGATCGTCCGGTCGACCAGATCCAGCACCGGCGGCGTCGAGCGGAAGCTGCGATCGAGCGACAGGTCGTGAAAGGCATGGCCGGCGATGTCGGCATGGCGGGCGAACACCATCTGCGCGGCGGCGAAAGCCTGTGGACTGGTGCCCTGGAAGCCGAAGATCGCTTGCTTGAAATCGCCCACGGTGAAGATGGTGCGGACCTTGTCGGCCTTGGCACCGTCACCGGCGAAAAACTCGGCGGCCAGCGCACCGACGATCGCCCATTGATGGACATTGGTGTCCTGCGCCTCGTCGACCAGGATGTGATCGATCCGCTGGTCGAGCTTGTAGCGTATCCATTCGGCGATCCCCTCCTTCTGGAGCAGGGACGCCGTGCGCGCGATCAAATCATCGAAATCAACTGCACCGGCGAGCCGCTTGGCCTCGTCATAGGCGCGGGCATAGGCGCGGCCGGCATGGAGCGCGCGGGCCAGCAGTGCGGCATAATCGGCCTGCAGCTTGACGCCGATCAGTTCGGCGCAACGGGCATGGAGGCGCGCGGTCGCATCGCCATAGCCGTCGATCGGCGGCACCCAGCCCTTGGCGGAGATAAGGTCGCCATCCGCCTTGGCCCAGGCGCCGTGCAGGTCGGTCAGGGTCGCGGCGCGCGCGGCGGGTTCGCGGCCGCGCCAGGCGGCGATCCGGTCGCAGCGCTCCAGCGCCCGGCCCGTGCCCCAGTCGGCATTGGCCTGCGCCACCCAGGCAAGGCTGCGCATGTCGAACATGGCGTCGCTGCACTGATCCGCCAGCCAGGCGTCGATATCGCCTTCGGGCAGGCCCAGTTCGCGCGCCAGCCAGGGACCGATATCGCCGGGTAGCTCTGTCAGTGCGGAGAGGCGGGCGGCACAGCGCAGCAGGAAAGTCTCGGCCGCCCCCTCTCCCAGTCGCAGGCTCAAAGCCTGCAACGCGTCGATCAGGTCGCCATCGCCCAGTTCCTCGGCGCGGATGACCATGTCGGCCAATGTCTGGCGCGCCAGCACACCCTGTTCGCGCGCGTCGAGCGGGCGGAAGCCGGGGGCGAGGTCCGCCTCCAGCGGGAAGGAGGCGAGCAATTGCTGGCAGAAGCCATGAATAGTCTGGATGCGCAGGCCGCCACCGGTCGATTCCAGCACTTCGGCGAACAGGCGCCGGGCGCGGTCGCGCGCTTCCGGTCCGCTCTCTTCGCCGAGTGCTTCCAGATCGTTGAACAGGTCGCGTTCCTCGGCCTGCACCCAGGTCGCGAGCCGGTCATGGATGCGGTCGGCCATTTCCGCCGCGCCCGCCTTGGTAAAGGTCAGGCAGAGGATATTTTCGGGACGCACGCCCTGCAGCAGCAGGCGGAAGACGCGCGCGGTCAGCACATGGGTCTTGCCGGTGCCGGCGGACGCCGACAGCCAGACATGGGCATCGGGCGCAGCGGCCAGCGCCTGCGCGCCGGCCAGCGGTTGCAGCGGGCTGGAGCCTTTAGCCATCGTCGCGCCCATACCATTCCTCCAGCCGCATCAACTGGTCATAATCGCCATAATTGGCCACTTCCGGATTGACCTGTGCGGCGAAGGGCGCAGTCCCGGTGAGCCAGGTTTCGGCCGCGTCGCGGAACTGATCATAGACGAAGGCGGTAAAATCGGCGGTGACGATCTTGTCGCGCTTGCCCATCGGATCGACCGGGCTCTCGCGATAGCCGAAGGCGTCGCCCTTCTTGGCCAGCGACCAATATTCGAAACTGCCCGCCACCCGCGCGCCGGCTACACCGGGAAAGGCGCCATGGGCGGATTCCGCGATCAATCCGAGCAGGCCGAGCTGCAACGCATAGCCGCCGCGCACCTGCCGCGCGCTGGGCGGCTTGCCCGTCTTGTAGTCGACGATGCCGATGCTGCCGTCGGGCATCCGGTCGATGCGGTCGGCCTTGCCGGTCAGCAGCACGCCGGCAATCTCAGCCTTGCCCTCGGTTTCGACCGCAAGGATATGCCGGCCCGCAGCCTGATCCTTCGTCACTTCGGCCGCGATCCAGCGGATCGCCTCGATCAGGCGCGGTTGCCACAGCGCGCGCAGCAGCGGATGGACATCGGGCCGGGCGAACATGGCGCGGGCGCGCGCCTCCAGATCGGCCGGATCACGGCTGCCGCCCTGCGCCCAATGCTCCAATATCTCATGCACGACCGTCCCGCGCCACGCCGGGCCGGCATCGGCATCGACCGGATCGAGCCGATTGAGCTTCAGGATGCGCCGGGCATAGAAGGCAAAGGGATCGGCCTTCAGCCGGTCGACATCGGTGACCGGAATGCGGGTTGGCCGGACGGCGAGCGGCGGCACCGGCGCGGGGCGTTGCGATGGCCGATGGCTGGGCGGTAGGTCCAGCGCATCGGCCAGCAGGCGATAGCGATCGGCCGTCTTCCATTGCGGACCCGCCATCGCCTTCAGCCGCAGCCAGAAACGCGAGGCGATTGCCGGGCCGCCGCTGCCGCGCCGGGCGCGGGTGATGAGGACATGGGGCGCGCCGAGCGCGCTCGCAAAATCATGCGCGGCAAGGCCGATCCGGGTTTCGAGGCCCGGCAAGCCCAGTTCGCGACGAATGCGCGGCGCCAGCCAGGGATCGGGCGATGGCAGGCCCGGCCAGCTGCCTTCGTTGAGGCCGCCCAGGATCATGAGGTCTGCCTGCACCAACTGCGCCTCGACCAGACCCAATATGGCGATACGCGGATGGCCGCCCTGTGGCGGTCGCACCGACACGCCGCCCAGCATATGGTCGAGTAGCGCCGGCAGCGACCGGATATCGGCCTGGCGCGGCCCTTCGGTGGCGGCGGCCTCCATCTCGGCGAACAGGTCGGCGGCGGCATGACCCTGATGCCCGGCCCAAAGCGCGTCGTTGGTGAGCGCCCCGGCCTGTTCGCGCACCGCCGCCAATTGCCCCGCCAGATCAGGCGCGAGCGCGAAGGCGGCCTCCAGCGGTTCGAGCAGATCACGCGCCCAGGGCCACCAGGCGCGGGCCTGCGCCCGAAACTCCTTCTGCCGGTCCTCTCCCTCGCGTGGCTCCAGCAGCAGGTCGATGCCGCGCAGCCCCGCCTGCGGCCGCGGCCCCCGCAACAGCAAGTCGAGCTGACGCACCCCCTCCAGCCAGGGCAGGCGCATCGCGCCGCGCATCACCAGCGGATGCTTGAGCAGGGTCAGCAGCGCGACCGGCGCAAAGCGCTCGGCCGCCGCCTCCGCCATGGCGATCAGCAAGGTGCCGGGCGGCAGGCGCGACAAAGGCTGGCCCGCGGAATCGTCGGCGTCTATGCCCCAACGGCGCAGATGGGCGGAGACACGCACGGCGAGTTGTCGGTCGGGCGTTACCAGCGCGGCGGTGAGTTCGGGTGTTTCCAGCGCCTCACGCAGCGCGATGGCAATGGCCTGCGCTTCCTCGCCGGGCGTCGCCACCTCCAGCGCCTCGACCCCGGCGAGCGAGCGGTCGGCGGTCTTGAGGTCACGCCAGCGACTAGTCAGGCGCGGCGGCAGCATCGCGTTGGAAATATTGCGGCCGCGCACAGCGCGGGCATCATGCTCGCTGCCCCAGCGCCATTGAGCGACATCCTCGCGGCTGGCGCTCATGCGGTCGAGCAGGCGCTTCAAGGCATATTGAGGATGGGTCTCATGCCCTGCGGCGCTGCGGCCGGTGACGGGATCGGGCGGGAATGGACCGATCGCCGTCCAGGCATCTTCATCCAAATTCTGGTCGAGGCCGGCGAATATCACCTGCCCATTAGGCAGTTCGGCGATCCGCCGCAGCAGCCTAGCGATCGCCGGAGCGGTTGCGCTGATGCCGGCCGCGACGATGAAACCTGGTGGCGGTGCTTCGCCCCAGCGCGCCGCGACCCGATCGAACAACCGGTTGCGCCGATCCGCAAGGTCGATGAAGCCCAGCCGCGCCAGTTCGGCCGGCCAACGCGCGATCAGGATGGAGAATAGGTCGAGCGATTTTTCCCAATGGCTCGACAGCCCCTCGATAAGGTCGAGATTCGACAGCGCATCGAGCGGCACCCGCTCCACCTGCATCTGGTCGAGCACGGCGCCCAGCGCCTGCCCCAGTTGCAGCGCCTGACCGGCATCGGCCGCGCCGCCTGCATCCTGCACCATACGCGCAAGGATCATCTGTCGCCGCATCGGCGGGATGGCGGCCGGAACGGCGTTGCCTTCCCAGAGCGGATCGAGCGCACCGCCCACTTCCTCGCCCAGTTCCGGATCGCCCAGCGCGACCAGGCGCGGCAGCAGCAGGCCGCCCTCGGCCCGCCGGACAAAGGCGTCGCTGACGGCACGGACCGCGCGATTGCTGGGCAGCAGGATCATGCCCTGCGCCAGGCGGACGGGATCGCTCCCCTGCTGCGCCAATATGCCGGCGACCAGCGCGTCGGCGAAGGCCCGGTGCGCCGGGATGGTGTACAGCGCCGGCTTGGCCTGATCACCCATGGGCGATCATCGACTCCACGACGGGAATGGCCTGCGGCGTGCCCACGTCGAACCACAGTCCCTGATGCACCGCGCCATAGAGACGCCCCGCCTCGATCGCACGGTTCCAGAAGATGTTCGTCGAAAAGACATCCGCCGGTGGATCGACCAGCAGGCGGGGCGACAGGATCTGCACGCCGGTGAACACGAACGGCGCGACATGGGCGGTCTTGCGCCGGGTCAGGCGGCCATTGGCGTCCATGTGGAAATCGCCCGGTCCGCTATGGCAATTGGCCCGCGCCAGCGGCACCAGCAGCAGCAGCGCATCCATCCGTTCGGGATCCCATAGCCGCTGCATCATGCCCAGCGTCTCGGCCGGCCCGTCGATCCACAGATTGTCGCTATTGGCGCAGATGAACGGCTTGTCGCCGAGCAGTGGTCTGGCGTGGATCAATCCGCCACCGGTTTCCAGCAGCTTGGCCCGCTCGTCGGAAATGCGGAAGTCCATATCCTTGCGCGTCTTCAGGTGCGCTTCGACCGTGTCAGCGAGATAATGGACGTTGACGACCACCGTCTTGATTCCGCCGGCCGCCAGGCGATCGAGCGCATGGTCCATCAGCGCCCTGCCGGCGACCTTGACCAACGGCTTGGGTCGGGTCGCCGTCAGCGGGCGCATCCGTTTACCCAGGCCAGCGGCCATCAGCATGGCGGTATCGATCATGCCTGGGCAAACTCTTCGAGTGCATGATGGCGCTTGTCGGCGGGGATATTGGCGTCGAACCAGACCTTGACCGGTGCCAGCGCCGGATGGGCCAGATCGCGTTCCAGCAGTCCCCACATGCGCGGCAGATAGGACAAATAGCGCGGCTTGTGGTCGCGCTGCCAAAGGCGAGTGAAGATGCCGATGATCTTCGCGTTGCGCTGGGCACCCAGCACAGCATAAGCGGCGTCAAAATCGGCCGGCGGATTGGCGACCGCATGATAATGGGCCAGCATCGCGGCCTCCAGTTCCGGCGACACGTCGCGCCGGGCGTCCTGCAGCAGCGAGACGAGATCATAGGCGGGATGCCCCGCCAGAGCGTCCTGAAAATCGAGCAGACCAAGGCCTCGTACTTCGGGGCGGTCGATCAGCATGATGTTTTCGGCGTGATAGTCACGCAGCACGGTGACGACGGGACTGGCCGACTTTTCGGCGATCGGCAACACCGCGTCCCAGGCCGCATGATAGGCGTCGGCATCGACGTCCAGCCCGAGCGCCGGGCAATACCATTCGGTCAGCAGGCCGACCTCGCGCTGATAGACCGCGCGGTCGTAAGGCGGGACATCGGCAGCGGGCAGCTTGTGCAGGTCGGCCAGCAGGTCGATTGCGCGGCGATAGACCGCCAGTTCGCCCGCCGGAACCTCCTCGACATGTTCCTTCAGGCGTTCGTCGCCAAAATCCTCGATCAGGACCAGCCCCTGCGCCAGATCCTGCGCCAGGATCGCGGGCGCGGCAAAGCCCTGACCCAGCAGATGCTGAGCAATGGCAATGAAGGGGCGCGGATCTTCATGCGGCGGCGGCGCGTCCATCAGCACGGCACGGCGGCCGCCATTGAGCACACGAAAATAGCGACGGAAGGAGGCATCGCCGGCAAGCGGAACGATGGCGGCGCCATCCCAGCCCGCCTGCGTGAGGAAAGCGGGGGCGGTTGCGGGGGGGATCATATCTGTGACCATCGCTCCGTCCAAGCGTCGGGCACGCGCGCTGTCAAGCGCCGTGCGCCATCCGGCTCGATCATGATGGTCAGAAACAGGGCGTGCGACCAGAGCCCATCGCCCAGCCTGTCGGGCCATTCGATGATCAGCAGGCTGTCCTGCAGATATTCGTCCAGCGCCAGCTCGGCCGCTTCCTCCGCATCATCAAGCCGGTAGAGATCGACATGGGCGACCGGCAGGCGGACATCGGGAATGTCATAGGGCTGGACGATCGCGAAGCTGGGGCTGGGCGCCTCCCCTTCCAGGCCAAGCCCCTCCAGCAGGCCGCGCGCCAAAGTGGTCTTGCCTGCACCCAGTCCGCCTTCCAGCGCGATGACGTCACCGATGCGGACATGCGCCGCCAGTCGTCGCCCCAGATCGAGCTGGGCGCCCTCGCCCTCCAGGATCATATCCAGATCAGCCACGCGGCAGCTCGATCACGACCATCGTTCCCTGTCCCGGTTCAGACACCAATTCGAACGTGCCGCCATGGGCCTGCGCCAACTGCTTGACCAGCGGCAGGCCAATCGTCGCTCGCGCGCCCTTGCGGTTCTGCTCGGCGCGGCTGATCGCATCGAAGATCGTGGCTTGCCGGATCGCATCGATGCCGGGGCCATTGTCCGACACGACCAGGCGAGCGAGATCGGGGCCGCCATCGCCATGCAACAGCACTCGTGCGCCCGCGCCGCAATAGCGCACCGCATTTTCCAGAAGATGATCGACCGCCTGACCGATCCGTCGCGCATCGCCCTGGATCACCCCCAGCGTATCCTGCAGGGTGACGGCAAGATCGATCCCCTTGGCCTTTGCCTCGGCGTCGATGCGCGCGACGCTAGCGCGCACCAGCGCCGCCAGATCGACCTCGCTGCGCTCGATCGGCAGGGTGCCGGCCTCGCCCTGAGTCAGGTCGAGCACATTGTCGATCAGCATCGACAGGCGCCCGGTGCTCTGTAGGATGCCGTTCACATATTCGACCGCACTTTCGCTGAGTTCACCGGCATAGCCCGCGCTCATCATCTCGGCAAAGCCGGCAATGGTCGTCAGCGGCGTGCGCAATTCATAACTCATATTCGTGACGAAGGCGGTCTTGACCTTGTCGGCCTGCTCCAGCGCCTCGTTACGGTCGCGCAGCATCTGCTCGACCCGCCGGCTGTCGGTGACATCCAGCATGGTGAACAGGGCATTGCCATCCGGCAGCGGAATGGCGGCAAATTCGAAGATACGCCCATCGGCAAAGCCGACATGGCCGACGCGCTGCTTGCGCTCGACCGTTGCCGCGCGGACCAGTTCGCGCACCAGATTGCTCTGCTGCGGTTTGGCAAGGCGGCTCTGCACGGCGCGCATCAACTCATCAATGCGGGGATGCTTGCCCAACGCCTCTTCGCTGATGTCCCAGATGGTGCGGAAACGGCTGTTCCACAGATGCAGGCGCCCATCCGACGAGAAGACGCCGATCGCCTCGAACAGATTGTCGAAGGTCGCCGTCCGCACCCGCAGCAGCGTATCGCGCGCACTGGACAATTGCACCTGCTCGGTCCGATCCTCGAAGATCAGCAACAGGCCACCGTCGGGCAGCGGCTGGGCATAGACGCGCAAATGCGTGCCATCGACCAGCAGCCAGTTTTCCTCCAGTGGATCAGGCGACAGGAACCAGTCGCGCCGCTCCGCGCGCCAGGCCGGAAAATCGCGATTTTCCGGCAGGCGGCGCGCATCGCGCATCTGATCCAGCACGCGCTCGAACAGCGGCGCATCCGTGAGCGCTTCCTGTTTCAGGCCGAACAGGCTGATGAAGGGCTGGTTCCAGAAACGCAGCGCCCGGTCGGGACCAAAGCGCGCGACACCGGCCGACAGCCGATCGAGCAGATCGCGCTGTGCCGCTTCCAGCCGGCGATGCTCGACCCGTGCCTGTTCCAGTTCATGCTGGTCCATCGCGAAGCCTGCGACCCCGGCCGCACCCAGCGGCACGTCGACGACGCGCATCGTCCGCCGTTCGCCATCAATGGTCGCAGGAACGATCCGCGCAAGTGAGGCGCCCTCTTCCATGGCCTGCGCGGCGGCATCCTGTGGGCTGAACCCGTTGACGTCCTCGACCAGTTCGGTGCCGTTCATGATCACATCATGGGCACCAGGGCCATCGACCGCGCGCACATAGGCGCTGTTGACCAGGCTCAATCGAAGATCGGGCGTCCGGTGCCACATCGGGAACGGCGCGGCCTCGACCAGTCCTGCCAGTGCCTCCAGCGCCTCGCGCAGTTGTGCCACGGTCCCGCTCAGCGCCTGAATTTCAGCCTGGCTGTCGGTCGCGTCGAAGATCCAGAGGACCACGCCGCCATTGCCTGCCAGCCCCGGCCCTGCCGGCGCCCCGCGAACCAGCAAGGTTCGGGATGATCCGCTGCCTCTGATCGGCAGGGAAAAGCTCTTGCCGGCCTTTTGTGCGGCACCAATTTCACGCCCCAACGCGGCGGCATCGCCGGGCTCAAGCCCACCGTCAGGCGCCGTCAGTTCGGACACGAAGGTCGGGACACGATCCCGGCCCAGCCATTTGCCCAGCCGGTCTGCAGCCTCCATCCGTCCGTCGGGATGAATGATCACAGGTGCAGCGGGTGCCGACGCCAGCAATGTCGTCAGTCGATCCAGTTTTCCCTGCGCCTGCATGCCTTCACGACGCATGCGCTGGCCAGTGACCAGCGCCCATATCGCAGCCCCCAGCCAGCCGGCCATCATCGTGCCCAGCAACAAAGTGGCAAGCGGGCTCACAGACCCCATTGCGCCATTCCCATCCCGTTCGCGACCAATTGTTTATCGTTCATACAGACCAATGGCCATGGGCCTATCGCAAGTCTGCGACGGCGGGAAGCATCCAGATATGATGAATGCCCGGTACGGCATGGTCCGGGCATCAGATAAGGTAAAAAGGGGGAGGATGACCCTCCCCCTTTTTTGTCTTAATAGCGGTAATGGTCCGGCTTGAACGGGCCTTCGACCGGCACGCCGATATAGTCGGCCTGACGCTGGCTGAGCTGGGTCAGCTTGACGCCCAGCTTTTCCAAGTGCAGCGCGGCGACCTTCTCGTCCAGATGCTTGGGGAGGACATAGACGTCGTTGCCGTAGGTTTCGCTCTTGGTCCACAGCTCGATCTGGGCCAGCGTCTGGTTGGTGAAGCTGGCCGACATCACGAAGCTGGGATGGCCGGTGGCGTTGCCCAGGTTGACCAGGCGGCCCTTCGACAGGACGATGATCTTCTTGCCATCGGGGAATTCGACTTCGTCGACCTGCGGCTTGATCTCGGTCCACTTCATGTTGGCGAGGCCGGCGATTTCGATCTCGCTGTCGAAGTGACCGATGTTCGACACGATCGCCATATTCTTCATGGCGCGCATGTGATCGACGGTCAGAACGCCTTCGTTGCCAGTGGCGGTGACGAAGATGTCGGCGCGCGGCGCGGCTTCTTCCATCGTTACGACTTCATAGCCTTCCATCGCGGCCTGCAATGCGCAGATCGGATCGATTTCGGTCACGAGAACGCGGGCACCGCCGTTGCGCAGCGATGCGGCCGAACCCTTGCCGACATCGCCGAAACCGGCGACGCAGGCGACCTTGCCGGCCAGCATGACGTCGGTGCCGCGACGGATGGCGTCGACCAGCGATTCCTTGCAGCCATAGAGATTGTCAAACTTCGACTTGGTGACGCTGTCGTTCACGTTGATCGCCGGGAAGGGCAGCTTGCCCTTCTTCGACAGTTCATACAGGCGATGCACGCCCGTGGTGGTTTCTTCCGACACGCCCTTGATCGACTGGACAGTCTTGGTCAGGAAGCCCGGACGCTCGGCCAGAACGCGCTTCAGCACGGCGCAGAAGATTTCCTCTTCCTCGTTCGACGGCGTGAACAGTTCTTCGCCGGCTTCGACGCGGGCGCCCCACAGGGCGAACATGGTGGCGTCGCCCCCATCGTCGAGGATCAGGTTGCAGACACCGCTGTCGTCATTGTGCCAGTCGAAGATGCGCTCGACATAGTCCCAATATTCCTGGAGGCTCTCGCCCTTGACAGCGAAGACCGGCACGCCCGACGCGGCGATCGCGGCGGCGGCATGGTCCTGCGTCGAATAGATGTTGCAGGTCGCCCAGCGGACCTGCGCGCCCAGCGCGGTCAGCGTCTCGATCAGCACGGCGGTCTGGATCGTCATGTGCAGCGAGCCGGTGATGCGCGCGCCCTTGAGCGGCTGCGACGCACCGAATTCGGCGCGCAGAGCCATCAGGCCGGGCATTTCGGTTTCGGCGATCTCGATTTCCTTGCGACCAAAGGCGGCAAGGCCGATATCGGCGATCACATAATCCTGCGCCTTGTCAGCGGGTACGGTGGCCACGAGCCTGTCTCCATCATTAGAAATTGACCGGCCGCCGGCATAAGGAAGGCGGCGGCGATGGTCGGGCTTTACCAATCGCCGCCAAGCATGGCAACTCAATATAAAGCTTTCTTTATGTGTTAATTGGCCGGTCCCCGAACCTGTGCGGACGGTAGGCGTGCCTCCCCCTCCGCCAGTGCGATTGATCGGCCCGCCGAGCCGCCACTCACACCTTCGTCGGCCAGCAGATCATTGGCCAGCGCAATCGCCATGTCGCACTGGGGCGCATCGATCCGCGGCGCGATGCCGGCAGATTCCGACAATTTCCAGATCGCAGCCCGATTGGCCGGGACCGCATTGGCCGCCGCCTGGATCGCCTGAAGATCCCGGCATTCGAGCCCGCCGGCACCCGCACCATAGCTGTTGGCGAGCATGATCACATAGTCATCATAGGCGTCGAGGCCGCCCTCCAGACCTGCAACGTCCGCGAAGTGGCTCCGCAGCGCGTCATTCACCTCGACCAGCGCCGTCCGCTTTTCACGCACGAACTGGTTATAGGCCGGCAGGAAATCATAGGCACTCGTATTGCAGCGGAGCGCCGACACCATCAGCATCATCTCGAAATTGCGGACCTGCGCCGCCTCGACATGATCCTTCTTCCAGCAGGTCGCCGCCGACGCCGGCGCGAGCGGCATCGCTGCGGCAAGCGCCGCACAGATAATCTTCTTCATGAAATAACCCCGCATATTCCCCGGAGACGGAGAATGGGCGGAACCGATTGCTGCAATCTATCGCGCCACGGTTAAGGCGAATTTACCCTAAACGGTTCAGTTGCGATGACAGAACAAGCCGCGAATGACTTTTGTTGTTCTGGTTCTACAACGGTCGACAATCGACAGCGCAACGGATCAAAAAGTCAGGCCGACCCGCCGCCACTCACCAGATGAGCCGAATCGACCCCGGCAGCGGCATAGGCCGCGCGCCATTTGCGGTGCGCAGGTGTGTCGAACAGCAGGGCTGCATCCCCTTCGGCCAGGAACCAGCTTTCGCCGGCCATTTCCTGTTCCAGTTGGCCTGCGCCCCAGCCCGCATAGCCCAGCGCGACAAGATAGCGGCTTGGGCCGCGCCCTTCGGCAATCGCCTTCAATATGTCGAGCGAGCCGGAGAGCCCCCAGTCCGGTCCTGACTGCACCATATCCTGCCCGGCCCAGTCGAGCGAATGCAGCACGAAACCCCGTCGCGGTTCCACCGGTCCGCCCTTCAGCACCGGCTGGTCGGGAATGGCCGAGCCGTCGATATCGAAACTCTGGAGCAGATCGCGCAAACCGATCCCCTCTACCTCCTCGCTCAGGGAAATGCCCAGCGCCCCATCTTCGTCATGCACGCACAGAGCGATGACGGAGTGGTCGAAGCGCTCATCCTCCATGCCCGGCAATGCCAGAAGGAAGCGGCCGCCATAAAAGCGCGGATCGGTCATGCTTCGGAATATAGGCAGAAACGCGCCAATGCCAATCGGCGACCGTCGCGGCAAAGGGGCATCATGCCATATTCCGCGCCCGCACCCTTGACAGCGAAGGCACGAGCAACGAACTCCGCGACGCCACAGGCCAGGAGACAAGATATGACCATCGCCAAGGGTGATCGCCTTCCCAGCACGACCTTCACGAAGATGACCGAAAACGGCCCCGAGCAGGTTGTTTCGGACGAATATTTCGCAGGCCGCACCGTTGCCCTCTTCTCGGTGCCCGGCGCCTTCACGCCGACCTGCTCGGCCAAGCATCTGCCCGGCTTCATCGAAAAGGCCGACGCCCTCAAGGGCAAGGGCGTCGATGAAATCGCCTGCACCGCCGTCAACGACGCCTTCGTCATGGGTGCATGGGGCAAGTCGGCCGGCGCCGATGACAAGGTGACCATGCTGGCCGACGGCAATGGCAGCTTCGCGCAGGCCGTGGGCCTGACGATGGACGGCAGCAAGTTTGGCCTGGGCGAGCGCGGCCAGCGCTTCTCGATGATCGTCAAGGACGGCGTCGTAGAGGAACTGAACGTCGAAGCACCGGGCGACTTCAAGGTCTCCTCGGCCGACTTCATGCTCGAACAGCTCTGAATTTTCCGATCGCGCGCCCGGCCCGGTCGGTCGGGTGCGCGATTGTTTCGCTGGCATCTTCCTTCCGTCACACAAGTGCGGTAGCAAGAGGTGATGACACAGAGCATCGGCACAGCGATCGTCGCGCAACTCGACGCCATCTATCAGACATCCATCGAAAATCTGCGGGAAGCCATGCGTGCCTATGCCCGCGACGGCAGCATCCCGCCGCCCGAGGCCAGGGCCGATCGGCGCTTCTGCTATCCCGAACTGCGGGTCACCTATCAGGATGACAGCCAGGCGCCGCCGCCGGGCCGTTCGTTCGCGCGCCTGTCGAAACCCGGCCGCTATGTGACCACGGTCACCCGGCCTGCCATGTTCGCCGATTATCTTGCCGAACAGATCGACCTTCTGGTCCGCGACTATGGCGTGGAGGTGGAAACCGGCCTGTCGGATCAGCAGATCCCCTTCCCCTATGTCCTGGACGGGCTCGACATCAACGCGCTCGACGGCACGCCGCCGACCGAACTGGCGCGCCACTTCCCGGCAACGGAACTGGCCGAGATCGGCGACGAGATCGCCGACGGATTGTTCACGCCCGATGCCGAAGGCGACCGTCCGCTGGCCCTGTTCGACGGGCTGCGCACCGATTTTTCGCTGGCGCGCCTGAAGCACTATACCGGCACGCCGGCCGAACATGTGCAACGCTATATCCTGTTCACCAACTATCATCGTTATGTCGACGAGTTCGTGGACTGGGCGTGCAAGGAACTGCAGCAGCCGGGCAGCCGCTTCACCGCGCTATCGGGTGCCGGCGGCGTCTTCGTGACGCCTGAAACGGCGGACCCGGCCCAGATGATCGCCGACAGCGCTTGGCGCAAGCATCAGATGCCAGCCTATCATCTGATCGCACCGGATCGCAGCGGCATCACGCTTGTCAACATCGGCGTCGGCCCATCCAACGCCAAGACGATCTGCGACCATCTGGCCGTCGTTCGCCCGGAAGCATGGCTGATGATCGGCCATTGCGGCGGCCTGCGGCCCAGCCAGCGGATCGGCGACTATGTGCTAGCCCACGCCTATCTGCGCGACGACCATGTCCTCGACGAAATGCTGCCGCCCGAAATCCCGGTGCCGGCGATCGCCGAAGTGCAGGTCGCGATGGCAAGCGCCGCCGAAGCAATATTGGGCGGAGGCAATCCTGAGGATTTCAAGCGCCGCCTGCGCACGGGCACAGTCGTCACCACCGACGATCGCAATTGGGAATTGCGCTATTCCAGCTCCGCCCTGCGCTTCAGCCTGTCCCGCGCGGTCGGCATCGACATGGAATCCGCCACGATCGCGGCGCAGGGTTATCGCTTCCGTGTCCCCTATGGCACGCTGCTCTGCGTGTCGGACAAGCCTATCCATGGCGAACTGAAGCTACCCGGCCAGGCCAACCGCTTCTATGAGGAAGCCATTGCCGGCCATCTGCGCGTCGGCCTGATGGCCTGCGAACTGTTGCGCCAGGAAGGGCCAAAGCTGCACAGCCGCAAGCTGCGCGCCTTCAACGAGCCGCCCTTCCGGTAAAGCGGAAATCCCCGCGCTGCTGCCGATCTCTTCGATCAGGCGGCGGCGCGGGATACCGTGACCCGGTTCTTGCCTTCGCGCTTTGCGGCATAGAGCGCCGCATCCGCCCGCGCGACCAGATCGTCCAGTTCGCGATCATCCGGCCGCAAATCGGTAACGCCAAAGCTGGCATGCAACAGCGCTTGCGGCGCCTCGCCAAGGCGCAGGCAGCTGATTTCGGCCCGGACGCGCTCCATCGCATCGGCCGCGACCTCTGCGCCAGTGTCCACCATCAGCAGGCCGAACTCGTCGCCACCCAGGCGACCGACCACATCGCCACGCCGCACCGCATTGGTCAGCAAATGAGCAAAGCCGCGCAGCGCCGCGTCGCCCGCCATATGACCATAGCCATCATTCAGCCCCTTGAAGCCATCCAGATCACAAATGACCAGCGAGACAGGACGCCCCTGACGGCGGGCGTTGGCGATCGCCCGCTCTGCTGCCTCCGCGATACCCCGACGATTGAGCACATTGGTCAGCGGGTCGTGCATCATCTTCTGTCGCAATTGCTGGGCCAGGTCGCCCGCAACCACCAATACGGCCGCAACCGCCGTGCCGACATAGACGGTCGGCATGAACAGGCCCAAAATTGCGCGATAAAGCTCCTTGCCTTCGTCGGGGCCGCGGATCAGGGCGGCGGAGGTGGCAAGCGCCAGTTGGCCGATAGCAAAGGCGAGCAGCACCAGGAAAAAGGCGAACTCTGGCGGTGTGAAGGGCCGATTGCGGGGCCACAGCGACAGGGCACTGACCGCCATCAGCAGGCCGACATAGGCCGGTATGATCATCCCCTGCATGATCTGGCTGCCCACCGGTCCGATCGCAATGGCCATCGCCAGGCTCACCAGAATTGCGGGCAAGGCGAAAGCGAGCAGTTGCAAAGGCCGGCCCGAGCGCTGGCGGATGCCGATCGCTAACAAGGATGCACTGATGATCAGGCCGATACCGGTCACAATGAACAGCAGCCGGCTTTGCAGGAAATAGCCGCCCGCGTTGGCAATCCACTGAAGTATGGCAACCGCATAGGAGGCTGTCCAAGTCAGCACATGCTTCTGACGACCGAAATGCAGCCAAGAGACAGCCATGGCGATTGTCATCACCAGGGCAGTACCGAAAAGGAGAGAAAGGATAACGGCCGGCGCGCTCATAAACCGGCCGTTTACCAATTTTTACGGCAACTTACCAGCCGCAGGACTTGCCTTTATTCTGCTCCTTGAGCCAGCCCTGCAACGGCGCGAAATAGTTGACCAGCGCCTTGCCGGACATCTCGCGACTGCCGGTGAAGGCTTGCAGCGCATCCGGCCAGGGTTTGGATGCACCCATCTGCAACATGGCATCAAGTTTTGCCCCTACAGCCTTGTTTCCATAGAAGGAACAGCGGTGGAGCGGACCCTTCCAACCGGACTGACGGCAGGCTGCTTCATAGAATTGGAACTGCAACACACGCGCCAGGAAATAACGGGTATAGGGCGTATTCCCTGGGATATGGAATTTGGCGCCCGCATCGAACTTCATCTCGTCGCGCGCGACCGGCGGAACGATGCCCTGATATTGGCGGCGCAGGTCGGTCCAGGCCGACTCATATTTGCTTTCCGGGATCGATCCGTCGAACACGCCCCAGCGCCACTTGTCGATCAGCAGGCCGAACGGCAGGAACGCGACCTTGTCCATCGCCTGGCGCAGCAACAGGCCCAGATCCTTGTCGGTGCCCGGCACCTTGGCCGGATCGAGCAGGCCGATCTTCACAAGATAGTCGGGCGTGATCGACAGCGCGATGAAATCACCGATCGCCTCATGGAAGCCGTCATTGGCGCCGTCGAGATAGAGCGGCTTCTGGATATTATAGGCGCGCTGGTAATAATTATGGCCCAGCTCATGGTGGATGGTAACGAAATCGTCGCCATTCACCTTGGTACACATCTTGATGCGGATATCGTCCTTGTTATCCAGATCCCAGGCGGAAGCGTGGCAGATCACTTCGCGGTCGCGCGGCTTGATAATCTGCGAACGGTCCCAGAAGGTCTGGGGCAACGGCGCGAAGCCGAGCGAGCTGTAGAAGCCCTCGCCCGTCTTCACCATCTTGATCGGGTCGTAATTCTTGGCCGTCAGCAGGTCGGTGATGTCATAGCCCAGATCGCCGGCACCAGCGGGCGCGACGATGTCATAGATATTGCCCCATTCCTGTGCCCACATATTGCCGAGAAGGTCAGCGCGGATCGGCCCGGTCTTGGCCTGGACCGCATCGCCATATTTCTCGTTGAGCTTGGTCCGGGTATAGCAATGCAGCTCGTCATAGAGCGGCTTCACCTCGGCCCAGATCTTGTCGGTCAGCTTGGCGAAGTCGTCAGCCGGCATGTCATATTTTGACCGCCACATCGCACCGGTATCGGCAAAGCCCAGTTCCTTGGCGCCCTGGTTGGCGATCGTCACCAGCTTGGCATAGTCGCCACGCATCGGCGCGCCGACATTGTCGTGCCAGCTGACCCACATTTCCTTGAGCTCGTCCGGATTGCGGTCCGTGCCCATCTTCTCTTCGATATCGCTACCGTTGATCGGCTGGCCGTTCAGCGTGCCTTTGCCTTTGCCATAGGTGGACTGGAGTTTTGTCGCGAGATCGTTCAGTTCCTGCGAGGCGCCGGGCGTGGTCGGCGCGGGCAAGGTCAGCGCGGTGCGCAGCAGCGTCAGCCGGCGCTTGGTTTCCTCGGTCAGGCCCGGCGCGGTGGCGAACTTGGCAGCCTCCAGGGCATAGTCGACCCGCATCGTCGTATCGATCGCGCCGAAATAGGAAGCGAGCGCGTCGGTGTCGTCGGTGATGTAGGTTGCGTTGATCCAGGCGGCCCGGCTGCTGATCAGCGACTGGTCGAACAGCGCCTTCTCCGCCTTGGTCAGGAAGGCTTCGGCCTCGGCCGCGGTCTGCTGCTGCGTGGTCGGCGCCTGCTGCGCCAGCACCGGCGATGCAACAAGCGCAGCCGCAAGTGCGGCGATCGAAATGGCGATTTTCATGAAACTTGGCCCCTCAGGTCTTCTTATGGGGCCAAGGTGGATTAGGCGGGCGAGACAGTCAAGCGGTCAGGAAATCGACCATCGCCTGCCCCAGCTCCTTGCGGGTTACGGCGTTCATATGATTACCCGGTATCTCGACATAGCGACCGTTGGGCAGTGCATCGACCAGTTCCTGTGCAATACCATTATCCTGGTCGTCGGCGCCGCAGATCACTTCGGTCGGCTGCTGGAAGCCGGCAATCGTCGCCTCGTCGGTATCGACGAAGGTGTTGAGGATGTGCAGCATCGCCACCGGATCGCCCTTGGTGGTCTTGAGGAACGCCTCGGTCATCCATTCCGACGTGCCGCGCTCGAACGTGCCGAGATTGGTCAGCACCTTCTTGTAATAGCCGCCCTTGTCGAGTGTCTTGGTCAGGCCGCGCAGGCCCATGCCGGCCAGGATCACCCGCCGCGGGGTCGCACCACGGGCCAGCATCCGCACGGTCGTGCGGGCGCCCAGCGAATAGCCGCCGAGGTCATAATCGGTCAGCCCCATCTGCTCGACCAGCGCCAGATTGTCGTCGGTCAGCGCATCGGCCGGATAGTCCGCTGCATCATGCGGCTTGCCGCTTTCGCCATGACCGCGCAGGTCCGGCATGATCAGGCGGAAACCCGCCTCCACCAGCTTGGCGGCATGGCCGTAACGGATCCAGTTGGTCCAGGCATTGGAGAAATAACCATGGATGAGCACCAGGTCGCGTCCCTGTCCCACGACGTGCACCGCGATCGGCAGGCCGCCCAGCCCCTTGATATCATGGCGTTCGATCTGCAGGTCGGTCATTGCGCTGGTCCTTCGGGGCTTGGGGTCTCGCCGATAGGATCTCCGCCGCGCCCGCGCAAGAGCGCGATCAGGACCAGGGCGCTGCCGATCTGGGCGGCGGCCATGTCCTTTTGTGGATCCCACACATCGCCTTGCTGGCCGTTATAATAGTCCGCCGTCTCGCCGGCGGCGATCACTGTCAGCAGCCATTCGAATATCTCGTAAAGTGCGCTGCCAAGGCCGATTGCAGCAAAGGCGAAGGCCAGGCTCCAGCCATGGCGCAGGCTGCCATTGCGTCGCGCAATCTCTGCAAACGGCGCCGTCAGCAACGCACCGAAGGCAAAATGGACGAGCCTGTCATAGGCATTGCGCTGCAGGCCGAAGAGACTGGAAATATCATGACCGCTGAGCATCCGTGCCCAATCGTCATAGGGGACATAGGTATAGATCCAGCGCGCACCGAAGGTGTGAAGCAGCAGGAACAGCCAGATGCAGCCAGCCGATCCGGTCGAGAGCGGCCAGCGCCGCAGCAGCCAAGGCGCGGCAAACGCCAGCAGCAGTGTCGGCCCATGCTGCAACGGCGCGAGATCGGGAAAGGGCTGCGCGACATTGGCCAGCCCGATCGCCACCAGCAAGGTGGCGATCATCCGACGCTGTGCGACAGGAAGGGCGTTCCATGCCGCGACAGCGCCGGAGATCATGTGCAGGCTCAGCCCTTCTTGAGGTGGCGACGGCCCAGCAGTTCGGCGATCTGCACTGCGTTCAGCGCCGCGCCCTTGCGCAGATTGTCGCTGACGCACCACAGGTTGATGCCGTTCTCGATGGTCGAATCCTCACGCACGCGGCTGATGAAGGTCGCGAAATCGCCGACGCATTCGATCGGCGTGATGTAGCCACCGTCCTCGCGCTTATCGACCAGCATGATACCCGGCGCTTCGCGCAGGATGTCCTGCGCTTCCTTGGCCGAGATCTCATTCTCGAACTCGATGTTGATCGCTTCGCTATGGCCGACGAACACCGGCACGCGCACGCAGGTCGCGGTCAGCTTGATCTTGGGATCGAGGATCTTCTTGGTTTCCGCGACCATCTTCCATTCTTCCTTGGTCGAACCATCGTCCAGGAAGACGTCGATGTGCGGGATCACGTTGAAGGCGATCTGCTTGGTGAACTTCTTCGGCTCGGCCGGATCACCGACGAAGATGTTGCGCGACTGCTCGAACAGCTCGTCCATGCCTTCCTTGCCGGCGCCCGACACCGACTGGTAGGTGGCGACGACGACGCGCTTGATCTTGGCGGCGTCATGCAAGGGCTTGAGCGCCACGACCATCTGCGCGGTCGAGCAGTTGGGGTTGGCGATGATGTTCTTCTTCACATAGCCATCGATCGCGTCCGGGTTCACTTCGGGCACGATCAGCGGCACGTCCGGGTCCATGCGATAGAGCGACGAATTGTCGATCACGACGCAGCCGGCAGCCGCCGCCTTGGGCGCATATTCGGCGGTCGGGCCGGAGCCGGCCGCGAACAGGGCGATGTCCCAGCCGGTGAAGTCGAAATGTTCAATATTTTTGCATTTGAGTGTCTTGCCGGTGTCACCGAAATCAATTTCGGTGCCCTGCGACCGGGGCGATGCAACCGCCGCGATCTCGTCAATCGGGAATTCGCGTTCGGCGAGAATGGTCAGCATCTCGCGGCCCACATTACCGGTGGCACCAACGACGACGACCTTATAACCCATGACTTAACACTCCACTCCATGCAGTATTGCGGGGTGGCGCATAGCGCAGTGGCGCGATTTGTCCAGAAAGAAGGGCTATTGCCAGCGATAGGCAGTGGATTGTCGACGCGCCCAGATACGGCTAGGAAGCCAGTCCATTTCCGCAAGGCCCGGACCGATATTGATGTCGTCTTTGACGCTGCCCCCCCTCCCCGATCGCTGGTTTCATTCCTTCGCCTTTCCTGACGGTGAACAGGTTCAGGGCATCAAGCCGCTGCAGCCGCTGCGTGCTGAAGCAGACCTGATCTTCAACGAACCGATGGCGGGCAAGCGTGTCCTCGACATCGGTGCCTGGGATGGTTTCTTTTCGTTCGAAGCAGAGCGGCGCGGCGCCAAAGAAGTGCTGGCCACTGACCATTTCTGCTGGTCTGGCGAAGGCTGGGGCGACAAGCGCGGCTTCAACCACGCCCACGCCCGCTTCGACTCTGGCGTTCGCTCACTCGACCTCGACGTCGCGCAACATAGGGCCGAAGAACTCGGCCAGTTCGACATCGTGCTATTGCTGGGCGTGCTTTATCATGTCACCGACCCTTATCGCGTACTCGAAGCGGCAGCGGCGATGAGCAGCGATCATCTGGTGATCGAGACGGTGACGGCGCTGCGCCATGAGCCGGTTCCCGCTATGCGCCTGTTCACCGAACTGGAACTGGATCGCGATTCGACCAATTTCTGGGCACCCAACATTCTGGCACTGCGCGAGATGTGTCGCCGCTTTGGTTATACCCGTTTCCAGGTACTGCCCGAAACGCTGGACAATCTGGGCTGGCGCCGTTGGGCGATGCCTTTCCGTCGCAAGGATCGCTATCGCCGGGCGATCTTCCACGCCTGGCGCTGAGCCTGTTCCGCTTCAAGAAAATGGCCTCCAACTCCATGCCGAGCGGGAGGCCATTTTCGTTTCGGCGATCCTCAATCCTTGGGATCGATACCGTGATCGCGCAGGAAATTCTCGATCGTCGTCCAAAGGTGAACGCTGATTTTCGGTCCGCCCACGCGGTGGGTCTGGCCCGGATAGACCATAAGCTCGAAAGGCACCGCCGCAGCCTGCATCTTCGCCATCAGCGCAGTGGAGTTGTCGAACACGACATTGTCGTCCGACATGCCATGGATCAGCAGTAACGGGGCCTTGATCTTCACCGCCTCATCGACCGCATCCGACCCTGGATAGGCGCTCGGCTTGTCCTGCGGTTGGCCCAGATAGCGTTCGGTATAATGGGTGTCGTAAAACTCCCACTTCGTCACCGGCGCGCCCGAAACGATCGCGGCGAACGTGTCGGGTGCCTTTTCCGCCAGCTTGAGCGACATATAGCCGCCATAGGACCAGCCATAGGTGGCGATCCGCTTGGGATCGACAAAGGGCTGGGCCTTCAGCCATTCGACGCCCTTCAACTGATCGTCGACCTCGACCGTGCCCATGGCGCGATGGATCTGGTCCTCGAAGGCTTTGCCGCGATCGGGCGTGCCGCGATTGTCGATCGAAAAGACGATCCAGCCTTGATCGACCAGATATTGGTTGAGTGCGCCGCTCCATGTGTTGGTCACCTGGCGGCCAGCACCCGGACCGCCATAATGGATCATGAACACCGGATAGCGCTTGCCCGGCTGCATCGGTGGGGTGAGCATCTTGGTGTAGAGGGTGCTTCCGTCGGCGGCCTTGACGGTGCCAAATACGGTTTTGGCATGGCTCGCCAGATAGGGCGCATAGGGATGATCACCCTTCAGCGCATTTTCTGAAATCCACTGCAACTGCTTGCCCGCGCTATCGGCCAGATAGACCTGCTTGGGCTGGTCTGCATTCTGGCGGGTGACGACCATGCGGCTGGCCGCGCCATCCATCACTGCGTCGTTCCACCAGCCCTTGGCGGTCAGCGCCTTGAGTGGACCAGCCTTGGCCAACGAGGCGACGTAAAGTTGCTGTTCCAGCGGGGTCTCGCGATTGCCGGTGAAATAGACCAGGCCCTTGCCCTCATCCACGCCGACGATATCGCGCACTTCCCAGTCACCGCTGGTCAGCGCGGTCCATTTGCCGTCCCGCACATGATAGAGATGACCATGGCCGGTCTTTTCCGACCACCACAGGAAGCTGCCGTCGCTCAGCGGCGTGAAATTGTTGCTGAGGTTGATCCAACTCTTCGACGTTTCGGTGAGGACGATCTTCGCCTTGCCGGTCGCCGGATCGACCGTAAGCAGGTCAAGCCGCTGCTGGTCGCGGCTTTCGCGCTGGACATAGAGGGTCTTGCCATCCTTCGACCAGTCGACACGAGCGAGATAGACATTCTTGTCCGTGCCCAGATCCACCTGGACCTGGTCCGAGCCATCAGCTTTCATGACGAAAAGATCGACGATGGCGTTGGGCGTGCCGGCGGCGGGATAGCGCTGCTGGTAGACCTTGGTGCCTTCGCCGCCAATCGCAGTGCGGGTAACGATCCCGACCGGGCTTTCATCGACCCGTGCGACCGCGATCATCGCGTCGGTGGGGGACCACCAATAACCGGTGCGCCGGTCCATTTCCTCCTGCGCGACGAATTCCGACACGCCCCAGTTGACCGTATCGCTGGCGCCCTGGGTCAGTTGCTTCTCGCTGCCGTTCATCGGCTGCACGAACAGATTGCCGCCACGCACGAAGGACACGAAGCCGACCTTGGGGCTGACCACGCCATTGAGTTCACCATCCGGCGTGTCGGTGAGGCGGGTGACCTTGCCGTCGAGCGCGGCGAGATAGAGATCGCCGTCGACCGGCACCAGGATCGTCTTGCCATCAGGCGACCAGTCATAGCTCGTAATGCCGGTGCTTCCCGCGACCGAGCGGTCGCGCTCGCGCTGCATCTTCTCTGCTTCGCTCAGTTCCGCGCCGCTGCCGGTCTTCTTTGAATCCACCAGCATGCGCTCGGCGCCGGTTGCCGTGTCGATCGCCCAGAGGTCGAGCCGCTCCTTCTCGTCGGCACGCGGCTTGAGCAAGGTTACCAGCTTGCCGTCAGGCGAAAGCTTGAGCGCACGCGGCTGCGGGCCGGCGAGGTCGGGACTGGCGAACACGCGCTCCAGCGTCAGCTTGTCCTGCGCTTGCGCGGTAGCGACGGGAAGCAGCAGCAAGGCGCTGACTGCAGCACCGGCCTTCAGATATGGGGGCATCTTCATCCTTTCGAGGCCGCATCCAAAAGGACGCGGCAAGACCTGCATATCGCTTAGCGCGACGCGATGGAAAAGATCAATCTGTTGGAAGAATATGTCCCGCCACACCTGCATGTCCGCCATCTGCATCGCCGCAACCGTCACCTTCCGGCTCAATCAATGAGGCCTGCGCTTAGCCCTTTGTCGCACGAATGAAAGAATAGCCTTTTAGGACGCGCGCGCCCCACAAATCTCCGTGCGGTCACGAACATACGGGACGTTGAGGTGATCATTACACGGGAAGATGGCCGCATGCTGGCCTATGCCTCCGGCAATTTCGGTAAGGCGCTGGTCTTTGGCGGCGCGGAATTGACGATCCTGTTCTTGCTTACAGACATATTCGGCCTAGGTGGCACCACCGCGGGATGGCTGATGCTGGCCGCCCTGGGCGGCGATCTCGTCTTCGATCTGATCGCCGCACGGTTGGTCATTCGGCTACGACAGGCAGGCAGGGGTTATCGCTGGATGGTCGCGGTCGCGGCGACGCCCTGCGCGATCGCTTTTGCCCTGCTCTATGCGATGCCGATGCTGGGCGCGCGGCAACTATGGATGCTGGCGGCCGCGCTGCTGATGTTCCGGGGTGCCTATGCTATCATCGACGTGCCGCACAATGCGCTGATGGCGCAAGTGACCAGCGACAGCCGCGCCCGCGGGCGCGTGTCCGGCTATCGCCTGCTCTTCAGCACGGCCAGTGCGCTGGTCGTGGCGACCGTCCTGACGCCGCTGGTGCAACGGGCCGGCAGCGATCATGCCTTCGGCACCATGGCGCTGGCCGGCGCGGTGGCCGGCGGCCTGTTCGCCCTGACCATGATCCTGTGTGCCTGGACATCCGGCAGTGGCAGTCCCCGGCCGATGGGGCATGGGTCCGGCCCCGACGGTGTCGGCGTGCCGCTGCGCGATCCCATGGTGATCGGCATGGGCTTGCTGGCCCTTTTGACCGGCTTTGCCGCGCCGACCTTCGGACGGACGCTGCTCTATATGGGCAGCTATGTCGTCCACCGCCCCGATCTGGTCGCGACATTGTTACTGGCGCTGGCAGCAGGTCAGTTCGCCGGAGTCCTGTGCTGGACCGCCCTGACCGGCCGGTTCAGCAAGAGTGTGCTGCTTGCCCTGGGCCATGGCGTGAGCATCCTGGGGCTGGTGGCATTCGGGCTCTGCCTGTCCTGGTCAACGGCGCTGTTGGGATGCGCGGCGGTCATCGGCTTCGGCCTCGCCAGCGTCTTCATGCTGCCATGGGGGCTGCTTGCCGATGCTGTCGATGTGGTCGAATGGCGGCACGGCAGGCGGTTCGAAACTGGCCTGTTCGCCGCCTACCTCGTGATGGTGAAGGCAAGCGGCGCGGCCTCGACCAGCCTGATCGGCTGGACGCTGGGCGGCCTGGGCTATGTCCCCGGCCAGACGCAGACGATGGCGGTGCAGGCGGGTATCATCGGGCTAGGCTTGGGCATCCCGTTGATCGGCAGCCTTGCCGCCATCGCGCTGATGCGCTGCTTCGCACTGGGTCACGCCCGGCATGGCCGCCTGCTTGCCGCGCTGGACCGGCGCCGTCAGTCGGGCGCCGATCCGGTCTCCGGATTGAACCGGGGATTGGCGAAGTCCAGCGGGGCGGGCGTGACCTTCGCCGGCGGCTGGGCGCTTTCGGCCCAAGCGCGACAGAGCATGTCGCGCAGCATCGCGGCACCGGCCGCGGTCCGTTCATAGACCATGGCGCGCACGATCCGGTCGGCAAAATCGGTGAAGCCCGCCCGCTTCTCCAGCGTATATACCTGCGCCACCTTGTCGCCGGCCTCGTCCAGATAGGCGAGGACGGCGTCGAACATGTCGCCGTCGCGACGGCCGGGCGCGCCGATGCGCGGCGCGATGTCGGCCACGGTCAGCTTCATGCCATCGACAAACTGGCTCTCGAACCGGCCATGCACGCTGCGATCGGTCGTGAAGCCATTCGGATTGTCGCCACGCCACCCGTCCGAATGGATCGAGTCATGCATGGGCTGCGCACCATCGCCAATATAATGGCCAAGGCGGATTGTGTCGAAAGCGCAATGCTGCGCCGGCACGGATGCGTCCTGCCCCGTCGCCTGCGCCTTGCGGACCTGGCGCATGCAGACAATCAGCCGGTCATAGGCCTCGATCGCCGCATAGGGCAAAGTGCCGGTCCAGCGAACATTGGTGCGCGCGGCGGTCGCCGGATCGCTGGCCTTGATCGTCTCATAGCGTTTGTAGAGTGCGATCACGAATTCATAGCGCGAACGCGGGATCGGCTTCAGAAAGGCGAATTGCTCGCGGAACCAGCCATGATTGGGATCTTCCTCAATCTTCGAGAAATTCTCCGAATCCCCGCGCCAGCTGTCGGGCAGCGAGGCGGAGGCGGCGATATAGTCGGTATAGGCCTTGAGGAAGACGGGGCCGTCCTGCGGGATGGCGTCGAGCGCGGCGCGGTCGATCACCGCATGGGCGGTGCCGCCCCAGGCCATGGCGGCGCCGGGGCTGAACGCCAGCGCACCGAGCGCCAGGGCCAAGGTCAGTTTACGCATCATCATCATGCCTCCCTTCAGGGGTCAAGCGGATCGCGCGGATCGACCCGCGCGGACAGGCGCGACGGGCGGAACAACAATTCGGTGGGGGTCAGGCGCGCGCCGATGGCACCGGGCTGATAGCCCAGTTCCTTGTCGTTGCGCTGCACGAACAGGGGATTTTCGATCATCGCGCTCTGCCCCGGATTGCAGACGATGAGCGTATCCTTGTCCAGCGGCGCCGCCATCGCCATCAGCAGGCGGGTGGCGTTGCGCAAATTGGTGGTGGTGTGCCGGGCATAGGGTTCGATGATGATGGCATCGGCCGGCACGCCATAGCGGTCGATCAGCGCCTGGCGCATCTCCTGCGCCTCGGCAAAGCGGGTCGCGCGCGGATGGGCGCGGCCGCCGGTCAGGATGAGGAAGGGCGCGTCGCCATCGGCAAAGCGGTTGGCGGCAAGACGCAGATGATATTTGCCGAATGGGCTCAGCGCCATACCGTCGATTTCCGGGCCGACGCCGGTGACGATCAGCGCGCTGTAGCGATAGCGTTTCCAGTCGATATTTTTGGCCCGCGCCATGGCGGGCGCGTTGAGGCCGCCGGTCAGCGGCTCGAAGCCGATCGCGTCGGTGCGGTCACTGACGTCGAGCAGGGCAAGGACATAGTCGATGCTGGAATCCAGCGCCTGGGCCGATCCCTTGCGCGGCGTCTGCGCGATCCAGGCGGCGGCGCGCAGCCTGGCCTGGCGCTCGCGCGGGTCGATGGTGCCAGCGCCGTCGATATCGGGATAGGCGGGCACCTGCCCTAGCGCATAGCTGCGCAGGATGGCATTGATCCCCTCTACCTCGCGGCGGATCTGCGCACCGGCACCATCGTCGGCGACCGGCACGTCACGCAGCGAAAGCGCGGCCTGCACCATCAGGGCGATCTCAGTCGGGGTCCAGATATGGGCCTGTGCCACGCAATCGACATCGCCGGCACATGCCGTGCGGCGATCTTCGCGGGCATGGAGCAGCGCATCCATGTCCGGCCGGGCGCGGAAGGCGGCAAGGGCGGCCGGGTCGTGTCCAAGGGCGTCAAGTACGGGAAAGAGGCGCCGGGACAGCGCCTCCGTCACGGCGTCGCGCGCCGCCCCGGCCAGAGCCGGGACGGGCGTGATCGCCACCGCCGCCATCGTCATCAAAGACGCCGCAACGCGGCCGAGGCGGCGGGCCATCACCAGGACTTGCTGATGACGAGGCGGAAGTTGCGGCCGAAGATCGGGCGACCATAGATCGCCTCGGCACTGCCCTGCCCGCTCAGCGAGTCGGTGCGGGTATTGCCTTCGGTCAGGCCATGGGCGTTGAACAGATTGTCGCCCACAATCTGTGCCTGCCAGCTGCCATGGCGCGCCGTGATGCCCGCGCCGATCGTGCCATAGGCCGGCAGCGCGGTGTTGTTGTAGAGGTCGACATAGCGCTTGCCCATATAGGTGTAGCGCCCATAGACCGACACGTCGGTGTCGCCCGTCTGGAAGTCGAAGCTGGGGCGGATATTGCCGTAGATCTTGGGCTGGCGGACGATCTGGTTGCCTTCGGCCTGTTCCGGATCGGCGCCGGTCGAGCTTTCGAAATTCTTGTATTTGGGATCGCTGATGGTGAGCGCGCCATTGAGCGAGAACCAGTTGGTCAGCGCCAGCTTGCCGTCGAATTCGACGCCCCTCACCTGCGCCTCGCCAATGAAGGGCACGTTGACATCGTTGCGGCCCGTGGTCGGATCATAGGCCAGGAAGCTGGCGTTCAAGGGATCGAAATTGGTGTAGAAGCCGGTGACGTAGAGATAGGAGCGGCCGAAGGCGAGCTTCAGCCCGGCCTCGAACTGGTCGGCCTTGGTGGTGATGATCGTCGGGTTGATGCTCATCACCGTCTGGACGTTGGGCGGCGTTTCGAGGTGCGATGCGCGGCCATAGATGCCGACATGGCTGGAGAAGTCGTAATTGGCGCCGACCGTCCAGTTGGTGACGTTGGGCTTCAGTTTCTGGTTCAGGATCACGCCGGTGAAGGCACGGGTGCTGTCGTCCGCCAGGGTGCTGGCGTCGCCCAGATTGGCCGCCTCGGTCAGCGCGGCCCAGCCCTTGTAGCTGTAGCGTTCGTGACGGATGCCGGCGTCGATGCGCAGGCCCGGCACGATTTCCCAGGTGTCGTTGGCGAAGACGGCGAACATCTTGGCGTCGCTGTCGCCCTGGTTGAGGGTGGCGGCATAGTTGAGCACGCCATTGTCGGTGACGCGGCCGATTTCCGCGCCGGCGGCATTATAGGCGACCAGGTCCAGCGTGCGCGGCTTGCCCGCCACTTCGATCAGGTAATTCTGATAGAGGGTGCGGCTGTCCTCGCCATAGAAGCTGCCATAGACGCCGAGCTTGAGGTCATGGGTGCCAAAGCCGGTCTCGAACTTCTTGGCGACCGACAGATTGGCCTGGGCCGAATAGAATTTCGAATGGATGTCGCGATACTGGCCCTGCATCACCAGGCCGGACGCCGCATAGGGATCATAGACGGTGTTGGTGCCGGCCAGCGTATAGCCGAAATGGTCGACCGCACCGAAAGCCGTCGTGGCGCGGGCGAGATAGCCGGCGGCAAAGGCGTTGCCGTCAGCCGGGTTGGTGGTCGAGTAGAAGGCGCTGAAATCGAGCTTGCCCTGGGTGTAGCCGGCCTTGGCCGAAACCAGCCAGCCGTCGAAATCGCCATCATATTGCGCGCCGAAATTGACCATCTGCATGTGGCGGCCGTCCGACAGGTCGCCAGTGCGGCTCTGGACCTGGCCGGTGCCGTCGCGATATTTGAGGTTCACGTGGCGCAGCGCCGGCGAGTTCATCGTGCCATCGAAATAGTCGATATATTTGTCGAGCGAGACGCTGGGATCGCGCGGGTCGGAGATCGGGATCGGCAGATAGAAGACGTTGTGGTCGTTCACATAGTTGAGGTTCAGCTTGATCGAGCCATTGTCGAAATCATGCTTGATATTGGCGCGCAGCTGGCCGCCCTTGTCGTTGGCGAAGCCATTGTCGCGATAGCCGTCATGATAGCGGATGAAGCCGCCGATCGCATAATAGGTGTCGTTGCCGAGCGGGCCGGCCTGATAGGCGTCAAGGCGGTAGAGGCCGGTGTCGCCGAGCGTAACCTGCGCCTTGCCGCGCGCTTCGTCGCTGCCGGTCACGGTGATCGCGTTGATGATCGCGCCCGAATAGCTGGCATAGACCGGGGCCGGGCCGCCGCGCACGACCTCGACATGGTCGGTCATCAGATCCTGCTTCGGGATCGCGTCGCCGCGGAAGAAGACGCCGTCATTCTCGTGGAACAGCGGCAGGCCGTCCTGCTGGAAGCTGACGAAGCCGCCGTCGTTCGGCAGGCCGCGGATGCGGTAGATATTCTGCACTTCGCCGCCGGTGATTTCGGTCTGGAAACCGGGCAGCTGGCCGATCAGGTCGGCGAAATTGACAGGGGCGATCTTCTCCACATCTTCGGCCGAGATGGTGTTGATCGCATAGGATACGTCGAAGCGGCGCTGAGCGCGGGTGGAGCCGGTGACGATGATGTCGTTGGGGCCGTTGCCGGTATCGGCGGCCGCTTCGGCGGCGGGCGCGGTGTCGGCGGCGGCCTGCGCCAGGGCGGGCGTGGCGATGGTGCAAAGCGCGGCAAGCGCCGTGCCGGAGGCAAGGAAAGTCTTGAGCATGATGCGTCCCCTCTGAATTGGTCGGGGCGCCTCTGGCCGTCCGATATGACATTTTTAATTATTGTTGTGAAAATAAATAAATCACCATAACTGGTCGTCGCTTTTCACCGATAGCGGGATCGATCATGCAGTTTCCCACCCTGGACAAGGACCAGCGGCGCATCCTCCAGATGCTGCGCAAGTCCGGGCCATTGTCCCGCTCCGCGCTGGCGTCCGCGCTGGAGATCAGCGGGACCGCCCTCACCCGCCTGTCGCGCGACCTGATCGGCCTCAATCTGGTGGAGGAAGTGCCGGGCGCGGAAGCACAGGGTCGCGGGCGCCCTGCCATTCCCCTGCGCCTGGCCGGCCATGGCGGCTATGCTGTCGGCGCGACGGCGCACAAGGGCTTCATCGACATCGCCCTGGTCGATTTCACCGGCGCCACCATCGCCACCCATCATGAGGCCGTGGCACCGATCGATCCCCAGGAATTTGCCCGCAAGGTGCGGCGCATGACGCATGAACTGGTGGACCGGCACGGCCTGCTGGGACGGCGCATGCTGGGCCTGGGCGTCGCGGTGCCGGGGCCGTCCCTGTCGCCGGCCGGCGATCGATGGAGCGTCGTCGACGTCCTGCCCAACTGGCGCGATGCGCCGCTGCGCGACATATTGTCCGCCGAAATGGGCTGGCCGCTGTGGATCGAGAATGATGCCAATGCCGCGGCGATCGCCGAATATTATCTGGGGGGACTGCTGCGCGATTTCGGCACGATCGTCGTACTGCTGCTGGGCTTCGGCATTGGCGCCGGCGTCATTGTCGACGGGCGACTGATGCGCGGGCAATATGGCGTGGCGGGCGAGATTGGCTGCCTGTTTCCGGGCCATCTGCCCCGTCCCAGCCCGCTGGATCTGTTGGCTATGCTCCGCAGCAATGGGTGCGATCTTTCGTCGGTCACCGACATTGATTTCAATGCCGCGGACCAGATCCAAACCATTAAAAAGTGGCTGGACCGGGCTGCAGAGCAGTTGGAGTCGGTGTGCAACACGGCATTCGCCTGGCTTGATCCGGGGGCAATCGTCCTGGCTGGCACCTTGCCACCCACCATTCTTCAGGGCCTGGCCAACCGCCTGGATGATGCAGACCTCGTGACAACGGTCCATCACCGCCGGCCGCCTGTTCGGATATCCAGCCTTCAGGGGTCACCGATCACCTTTGGCGCCGCGCTGCTGCCCATTCATGCCTTGTCCGCCGATGTGTGAAATTTACAGACAGTCCGCTCCATCCTTCATCGAAAATGAATGAAGCGACGGTCCGCAGTTTACCTATCGAGATGCCGGCCCCGAAAGGTCCCCCCTGCGCACCAGATTCTGACTTATGCGGATCGGTGCCAAATGGCGGCACAACGCATCGAGCGCCGCCGCCGGATCATGGCGCGCGCCGCACAGGAAGATGTCGACCGCAGCATAGCCATGTTCGGGCCAGCTATGGATCGACATGTGGGATTCGGCCAGCAGCGCGACGCCAGTGACGCCCTGACCTTCGCCGAAATGATGGAGATGCAGGCCGATCACCGTCGCGCCCGCGCTGTCCGCAGCCGCGCGCAGGGCGGTTTCGACCAGCGCCACATCGTCGAGCACGGGACAGCCATAAAGGTCCGCCAGCAGATGTCGGCCATCATAGGTCATGGGTGGTTTCACAGCAAAGTCTCATGAGCATGGCCGATCGCGGACAGCGCCGCCTCGGCCGCGGCCATGCCCTGATAATGGGCTTCCTCGAACAGCGACAGACCGCTGAGGTCGGAATGGGCGCGGAAGAAGGGCGCGCGAATCCCGGCGCGCTGCCCCGGCGCAACCTGCCAGAGGAAGCCGGGCGTCGGCCGGATCATGGCATGGCCCCATTTCCACAAGTCGATCGAGCCGATTGCGCCGTCGAGATCGGGGTTCATGGCCAAAAGGTCGTTGCGGACCAGCCGCCGCCAGTCGGCATCGGAACGCTCGACCAACAGGCGGCGAGCCTTGGCTGGCGGCATGTCGGACAGGGCCATATACCAGGTCAGCACCGTCGGCCCTTCGCGCGATGCGTTCTGATGCGTGGCGACGACATAGCCGAGCGAGGCGCTGCTGGCGGAAACATTGTCCCAGGCGAGCCCACTGCCCTTCCCCGCCGGCGCGCGATCGACGGTGACATTGGCGATAAGCCAGGGCGCATAGCTGTGGGCGACGTCAGCCTTCTCGCCCAGCAGGCGGCTGGCGATGAAGTGCGGCATGGCGAGGATGACGGCATCAGCGCGGTAGCGGATGCTGGTCCCCCGCGCGGCATCGAAAACATCGACCGTTGCACCGCCGGCATCGTCAGGGCGCGCGCGAAAGGCGATCTGGCCGGTCAGGACGCGGTCGCCCAGCCGATCGGCCATCAAGCGGGTGAGGCGGCCATTGCCTTCGGGCCAGGTCAGTTCATTGTCACCCGCGCCATCGGCGGTGAAGCCGCGCCGACTGGCGAAATAGTGGATGCCGGCCCAGGCGGACACCTCCGCCGGTTCGGTGCCATAGTCATCGCGACAGGCGTAGCGGACATGGGCGCGCAGCACCGACGAGGTCCAGCCCTGCCGATCGAGCCACCGCGCGAAGCTGATCCGGTCGAGCGCGACCAGGTCTGCATCCTGCGCGCTATAGGCGATGGGGATTGCAAAGGCGGGCCGCCCCTGCGCATCCCGACGGCGAGAGAAATCGGCCATGGCCCGGTCGAAGGCGGCAAGATCGGCCCTGTCTCTCACCGACAGGCCGGTTTTCGGCACCAGCCCCTCCTGCCATTTGCCCTGCCAGAGCAAGCGTTCCTGCAAGTCGGCGCAGAGCTGCAGCGGATCATAGACCGGTCTGCCGTCCCGATCGCCGACGATCATGCCCAGCTGCCGCAGCATATGGCGCAGGCCGCGCGCTTCCTGGTTGGGAATGGGGAGATAATGGGCGCCCAGCGGATAGGCTGACACGGCGTTGCGGCCGCCGCGCGCATTGCCGCCGGGCTGTTGTTCCAGTTCGATCAGGCGGAAATCATCATAGCCCGCCTCGCGCAGCCGCCAGCCGGCGGTCAGGCCGGCGACGCCGCCGCCCGCGATCAGGATCGGCACATGCGCCTCCCGCTCCGGTTCGGGAAAGGCGCCGTCGCGCAGCCGGTGGCCAAGCGCCATGTCGGCGCCGCCACTGCTGCCAGCCGTAGGTGTTTCGCAACCGGGCAGAGCCAAAGCAGTCGCCGCCGCCATGCCTCCCTTCAACACGGCCCGCCTGTTCTGGACTATGGGATCAGCCTTCATAGCGCGCCCATTCCTCGGCGAAGCTGCGCACCAGCGCCTGATTGTCGAGCCGGTTCACCGGCACCGGACGGCGCGCCATGTCGGGCGGGAAGAATTGGGCCTGGCGTGCGATGGCGTCCGACAGGAAGCGATTGCCCGGCAGCAGCCGCGTCGCCGCGCCCGGATCGGCCAGCCCGGCCAGGATGAAGCCCCATTCGCCGAAACTGGGCACATAGACATGATAGGCGCGTGTGTGGAAACCGGCCGCTTCCAGCGTCTGCGCCACGGTCCAGAAAGCGGCGGGGGCGACCAGCGGCGAGGTGCTCTGGATCACCGCCATGCCGCCGGGCGCGAGATGCGGCTGCAGCATGCGGTAGAAAGTCTCAGTATAGAGTTTGCCGACCGAGAAATCGACCGGATCGGGAAAGTCGACGATGATGACGTCGAAGCGCGCCTTGTTCTCCCGCACCCAGCGGAAGGCATCGGCATTGACGACGTGCATGCGCTTGTCGGTGAGCGCGCTGCCGTTGAGTGAGCGCAGAAGGCCGGTCTGGCTGAACAGACGGGTCATGGCCGGATCGAGATCGACCAGCGTCACGCTGCGCACCTGGGGATGGCGGAACACCTCGCGCGCGGCGAGCCCATCGCCGCCGCCCAGGATCAGCACATGCGCTGGCCGCGCGACCCGCCCCATCGCCGGATGCACCAGCGCCTCATGATAGCGATATTCGTCGCGCGAGGAGAATTGCAGATTGCCGTTGAGATAGAGGCGGATGTCGTCGTCATGCCGGGTCAGCACCAGCCGCTGATAGGGACTGGAAGTCGCATAGATGACGCGTTCGCCATAGGCCGCAATTTCCGACCAGCGCTGGATGCGATCGGCAAGCAGGAAGCCGGCGATCAGGCTGGCCATCACCAGCAACGCCAGGATGCGTTCCCGCATCAGGCTGGCCCGCGCGGGGACCAGCAGCAGCAGGAGCAGCGCGACGCCGACATTGAGCAGGCCGAACATCAGGCCGGTGCGGATCAGCCCCAGATGCGGCACCAGCAGCAGCGGGAAGAGCAGCGACGCCGCCAGCGCCCCGACATAGTCGAAGGTCAGGACGTTCGACACCGTTTCGCTGAAGTCGAAACGGTCGCGCAGGATACGCATCAGCAGCGGGATTTCGAGGCCGACGAGGAAGCCGATGACGAAGACGAGGCCGTAGAGGATCGGCCGGAACTGCTCCACCAGCGGGAAGAGCAGGAACAGGCCGGCGGCCGACCAGCCACCCAGCAAGGCGACCAGTATCTCCACCCGGATGAACAGCCGCAATTCGTCGCGCTTCACATAGCGCGAGCACCAGCTGCCCACACCCATGGCGAACAAATAGGTGCCGATGACAGTCGAAAATTGCGTGACGCTGTCGCCCAGCAGATAGCTGGCGATCGTCCCGGCAAGCAGTTCGTAGATGAGGCCGCAGGTCGCGACCGCGAACACGCTGGCCAGCAGCAGCCCGACCAGCGCGGTGCGCCTGCGCTCCGTCGGGGCAGAAGGCGTGTCAGCCATGAATGGCGGCGGCAACGATGATCCCGAGCGCAATGGCGATAGCGCCCGCAAACTGGGCGACGGCGAGATTCTGCTTGTCGCGTATCTCCTCCCACAGCTTGCCCGGCGTCAGCAGGTCGAGAATGACGAAGCCGACGACGAAGACGAGGATGCCGACCCCGGCATAGACGAGCGAATTGAGCAATGTCGGCAGCGAGATGAGCATCGACGTCTCCTATTTATGCGTGGGACCATAAGCGCGATAGGCGCCGGCCGTGCGGCCGCCATCGGCGAAGGGGGAATAACCCTGCGATGCGGCGGCAAGATAGAGGCCAAGCACGCCAAGGCACCAGAGGGCGTAAAGAAAGCTGCTGCGGCTCATGGCGATTGCATCCCCTGCAGCCAGTCGTCAGCATCTGCCGGTGACCCGTCCTTCTGTGCCAGCCGTGCATTTTCGAACATGATGTGCAGCACCAGCATCAGCAGCGGCGGGACCAGGATCATCAGCACCGCCAGCCAGAAGTTGGAGGCGAAGCGCGCACCACGCGCCACGGTCAGGACGATCTCGACCGGAGGTAGACCTTCGGCCTTGTAGGTGCCGCTGGCCGTATCATAGGCAAAGCTTCCCGAACTGCCCCAATGATGTGCCTGTACGTCTACCACCAGATCATAGGTGCCAGCAGGGAGACTGGCGACCTTCAGCGTCTGCGCCCGCGCCCCTTCCGACCAATAGCCGTCGGAATCCCGTCCCGAATAATGTTCGTTGAGGGCATAGGCATCATAGCTGTCCTGGGTCTTGCGATCGACGAAGGCGACATCGACGTCGACCCAGCCCTGCTCGACACCGGGCGTTTCCACTTCCACCGTCATCGCCTGTCGTCCGAGCGGCAACTGGATCGGGCCGAAGGTCTGCGACACGGTCGGGCCATCGGGGATCGCCGACAGACTGAAGCCCTGGGGCTGCGCGGTCCAGCCGAACAGGGTCGCTAGCACTAGCAGCGCCACGAAGGACAAGGCGGCGATCGGCCACCAGCCCTTGATCCGCCGGGCATAGGGCGATGGCTGATGCGCGAGCGGCGTCATCCCGGGCAGCCAGGCCGGCGGCGGCGCGACATCGAAAGCGGCACCGATTTCTTGTCCGGTCAGCAATTCGCTGATCGTCCAGCTCTTCTCCCGATCATCCTGTTCCTGGCTCAGCATGAAGCCGGGGCGGACATAATCGGTGGCGCGCACTTCCTCGCCCACCTTGACCCGCCAGTAGAATTCGCCCGCCACCCGCGTCACCCGCGCGGTGCTGCCGCTGTAGAAGGGGCTGAAGCGGCGGCGGCCGACGATCAGGTCGCCACCGTCGCGCTGCGGCGTAGCGGTCAGCATGGTGCCAAGGCTCCAATGACCGTTCTGCGCGATCAGCCAGCGATAGCCGGCATATGGGTTGAACAGCAGATATTCGTCCCAGGCCGCCCAGCCATCGGTCCGTTGCAGCCAGCCGATCGCTTCCCACTCCACTCCGCGCAGCGTACCGCGCGTGCCGAGCGGAATGGCGAGCGATGCCTGCACCTCATGATAGCGGGTGATGATCCGCGCATCGGGATTGGTCGCATCGATCAGCGTGCCGCAATATTCGCAGGCGAGCGTCACCGTATAGCCGGCCGCGCGCATGGCGATCGTCCCGCCGCAGGCCGGGCAGGACAGGGTGCGGACGCTGCTGTCGTCAGGCGACATGCGGGTGCAAGCTCCAGCCCGGCAGGGACCGCAGGTTGCGCGGTTGCAGCGACGCCAGCGTCACATGATGGCCGACATAGAGGGACGGGCCGTGCCGATCCTTCTGGAAGGACGCGCAGCGCCCGTCGCGGTTGCGGAAATCGACGCTCAACGCTTCCCAGCCGGCCGGCGCGGTGAAGGGCAGTTCGCCCTCGCAACCAATGCAGCGCACGGTGCGGATATCGGTGATCTCATAGCTGTGCCCGGCAATATTGCCGCTCTCGCCCGGCATGACCGGCGCGTCGTTCATCAGGCGGCGGATCATCTGCGCCAGCGATCCTGCCAGTTCCACCTCGCGCAGCGCCATGAACTGGCCCATCGCCTCGCCCAGCCAAGCATGGCTGCCATCGGCCAGCAGCATCAGCCATTCGTTCCAGGCGCCATCGTCCCAGGCCCAGCGGACCCGGCCGATGATAGAAAAGGACTGGTCGAAGCACTGCCCTTCGGTGCCGATCTGGACGGGGCTGATGTCGAACGGCAGGACCGCCGCCTCCCCCATCGCTTGGGCGCTCTGGCTGTAGCGAACCACCAGCGCGCGACAATAGTCGCACACCCGGACGGGCAGAGCCGGCGAGCGGAAGACAACCTCCGCGCCGCAAGTGGGACAGGCAAGGGATTGCATCGACGGCTTAGCGGATGCGGCCCAGCAGTTCCGCCTTCTTGCTGTCGAACTCGGCCTGGGTGAGCGAGCCCATTTCCAGCAACTTGTGCAGCCTTTCGATCAGGGCGAAGGGATCTTCGGAAGGTGCCGCCGGGGCGCTGGCCGCGCCGCCCAGCGCCCCGGCCATGGCCTGGCCAATGGCAAGGCCGGCCGTTGCGCCCGCGCCGACGCCGGCGACACCGCCGGACTGCGCCGCGGCAGTCTCGATCGCCTCGGCCGCCTGGAACCTGGCATAGCGGTCGAGATCGCCCAGCACCCGCATCGAACTGGCCTTGTCGAGATGCTTCTGCACCTCTTCGGGAAGGGACAGGCTTTCGACGAAGAAGCTTTCGACCGACAGGCCCCATTGCGCGAAGGCGGGCGCGACCGCGGCCTTGAGCGCATCGGACAGGGCACTCTGGCTGGCGGCAAGGTCGAGGAAGGCGGTGCCGCCGCCCGCCACGCCGGTTGCCAGCGCAGTCTGGATCGCCGCACGGAGCTGCGGCTCGACATCCGCTACCTTCACTTCGCCCAGCGTCCCCATGATCCGCGAGGCGAAGGGCGCGATTTCCTTGATACGGAAGCTGTAGCGGCCGAAGGCCCGGACGCGCAGCGGCCCCAGTTCGGGGTCGCGCAGCGTCACCGGCTGCGCCGTCCCCCATTTGAGGCCGATCTGCTCCTTTTCAGAGAAGAAATGGACATCGGACTTGAAGGGCGACTTGAACCCTTTGTCCCAGTTCATGATCGCCGTCAGCAGCGGCAGGGTCGACGTGTCGAGCGTGTAGAGGCCGGGGCCGAACATGTCGGCGATGCGGCCTTCGTTGAAGAAGGCAGCGATCTGCCCCTCTCGCACCGTCAGTTGCGCGCCATTCTGGATTTCCCGATCGGCCAGCGGCACCCGCCAGCCAAGCTGGCCCGGTTCCTCCACCCAGTCGATGACATCCACGAATTGCTTCGACAGAAAATCCAATATTCCCATGACAATCCCCTGCACCAGCCGACAGTGTAGATGTCTGGTGTAACGGGACAAGAGGAATTGCAGAATCCCATCGCCGGCCAGCAATTAATCATCCCCCCATGAGATCGGCCCGGACCGGCCCATATGGGTCACGCAATGCCGACTTGATCGTCGGGTTCATCCGCTCGTCTCAGAACGTCCCCTTGACCATATAGGTGAAGGTCGGCCCGATCAGGCGGTCGCGGCTTTCCGTCGACAGGATCGGCGACGCCCCCCGCACGCCTTCATAGATGGTGCGTTCCCGGCGCGAACGGGCGTTCAGCACATTGCCGACCGTGAAGCGCATGGTAAGCCCCATCACATTCTTGTTCTCGATAAAGGCCGAGGCGAAGACCGGTCCCTCCCAGATACGGTCGACCTGATTACGGCGATAGCCCGCCTGCTGATGCATATAGGATGCGGACACGCCCGTCGCCCAACTGGTCGCCGGCACGTCATAGCGGAAATCGCCTTCAAATTCCCAATCGACGAACTCGCTCCAGTTGCGCGTCTGCCCGGTGAAGGGATCTTTCAGCCCCGACGTCTGGTAGACGATCGTGGTGTCGAGCCGCGCCCCCTTCCAGCCGATCGGATCGAGGTTGAGCGTATTGGTCGACACGATCGCCCAGGCCCATGCCTTGTCGATATTACCCACCGCTTCGCCGGTCGCGCCGACCGGGATGATGTCGACCCGGTCCTGCACATCGCGATAGATGAACTCCAGTTTGGTCGATCCCCATCGGCCCAGCCGCTTGTTCATCTCTGCGGTCCATGACCAATCCTGCTGCGGCCGCAGGTCGGCATTGCTGGCATTCTGGTTATTGTCGTCGAGGAAGGCGCGTGCCAGAAAATCATAGAAATCGAGCTGCAGCACGCGCCGTTCCAACTTGGCCGACAGATCAAAGCTTTTGGTCGGCTTCCATGCCAGGGAGATCGACCCCTTGGGTCGGTCGAACACGCGGGTGATCCCGGCCGGGCCGGTCTGGGCGATCCGGGAATGTTCGGCGCCCAGCGCGACCTGCACCGACAGCGACTTGGCCAGCGGGCGACCGAAGCTCAATATGGCTTCATAACGATCTTCCTTCACTCCGCCGCTCGCCTCGGGGAAGGGCTGCGACGTGAAGCCGCCCTCGATCGGATCGAACGTGCCGAGCGAGGCGATATTGTCGAGCGAATTATAGGCCGCCTCCGCCGCCAGTTGCCAGTCGCCGCCCAGCATCTTCCAGCTATATTCGCCGCGCGCGATCGTCTCGTCCAACGTGCCGACCTGCGCGTAGCGATCGCCGCTCGCGGCGCGGCCATCCAGCGGCGTGTCGATCACTTCCGAGGAATAGGGTTCATGGCTGCGCCGTTCGAGGCCGATCAGCTTGAGGCGGCCGGGTCCGGCGGCAAATTCGAAATCGCCGCTGAACTGATAATTCCAGCTGTCATTATCCTCACTGATCCAGCGCAGACGGTCGAGATAGACCGGCGAACCGGTCCGTTCGCTGCGTTCCCGGTAATGATGCCAGATCTGCTGATAGCTCGCGCCGAAATGGGCGACCGAACTGCCCGGCCCGTCCCAGGTGAACTGCCCCGAAAACTTCGGCGCATCATGGTTCGACGTCCACACATCGTCGCGCTGCTCGATCGCATCGCCGTTGCGCCCGCGGATCACCGTCTGGCCACCGGCGGCGCTGCGCCGCGCCTCGTCATTGTTGAGCGCCACCTCATATTGCAGCGCCCCCGTGCTGCCGCTGACCGAGACATTGCCCCGCGTATAAAGTTCATCGGCAAAATGCGCCCGCATCACCGGCCGCCACTCGAACTGGCCCGACGTGCGGCCGGCCTTGTAGGTCAGATTGGCCACCTGGCCGCTCAGCCCCGGTATATCCAGGCTGGCACCATCGACAATCTCGATGCGCTCGACATTGGCGGCCGGAATACGGGTGAGCTGGGTTTCCAGATCGTCCGACTTGTTGGATGGGCGCGCGCCGTTGAACAGCACATTGCTGGTCGCCTGGCCCAGGCCGCGCCGTTCCTGGCTCTCCTTGATCGCAAAGCCCGGTACCCGCAACAACATGTCCCAGGCATTGCGCGGCGCAAAGCGCTGAAAATCGGCCGGCGTATAGACGGCGCGTTCAGCCGGTCGGTTGGCGGCCGGATTTTCGACGATGGTCGGCTGCGTTTCGTCGCCGGGCGCGGTCACATCCTGCGCGCGCACTGCTGATGAAGCCAGCGCCGCCCCAATGGCGACGGCCGTTGCATGAATTTTGATCTGCATTCCCCTCTTCGCGCCGCTGCCTTATGCCGACAGCCGCACGCTCCCCCTGATGTGCCTGTGCGAACCGAACAGCCGCTCCTGTCTGGAGCCAGGCCGGGTACGACGCTCCCGCTGCTGGCCACATTTTCGGCCCATCGCACCCGTTGATCGACGAACAACATTGCGACGACGACAAATGTAGTTGAAGCACCACTTGCAGGAGCCCCCCCCCGTTAGGCTCAGGCTCCGCAGCACCCTTGCACCATTAGGCATGGTGCCGACCATCGGACGATCCGTTCACCTGCCCTGGTCGCAGCTCTGCGCTCCATCGACTCCAGACATCCCCGATAGCGATGGCCTGTAAGGAATTCGACGAGGACGGCCAAGATGCGGGCATCAATCTCGGCATGACAAAGCGCCTGCCGGCCGGGCCGCTTCCAAGCGGCGGGTGGCGCGATTCGCGAAACGGCGAATGTTCGCGAGATCGCTATACTGGGATTGCACAAACGATCTGCGCGACATGCCGTACGTTTGCGTCTTGTTCTGCTGAAAACTCCAAGACCGATTTTCGGCTGGCCATTAACTCTTTGAAAGACAAGAGTTAATGGTGGGCGCGACAGGGATTGAACCTGTGACCCCACCCGTGTGAAGGGTGTGCTCTACCGCTGAGCTACGCGCCCCCTATAAGGAGGAGGCGGCCTTTCGCATCCGATGTCTGACCTGTCAAGCGCTGCCTTACAGCTTTTGGGAAATTATCGCTGTCCAGCGCGTTCGGTCGCATTATACAGGCTCGACAAACATAGATCAGAAAGTGCATCATCCATGCGTCAGACCGTCGCTCTCGTCCTTGCCTCCATGCTCCTGTCCGCGCTCGCCGCCTGCAATACGGTGCAGGGCGTCGGCCGTGACATCGAATCGGTCGGCACCGCCGGCAAGGAAGTCATCCACTGACAGACGGGCGTGGGGCGGCGTCCTGCCGCCCTGCGTCATTGCAGGATGCGCGGAAAGGCCAATGCCTTGCGCAAACGGACGCCATCGCAATCCGGTTCGCCGCATTCGCATGCTTCGATCGCATAGCGTACGCCGCACATCACCAGCACATCCTGATCGAACGAATAATTGGAAATACCCGCGCGCTCGACCTTTTCTTGTGCTCTGGCCTTGAGTGTCATGGGCAACTTCCCTCCATTTGGGACAATCGACAATGATTGTTGCAATGCACAATGTCAATTGATCGGCATTGGTTCCTTAACCGATAGTCAGAAATCGTCCCGCAAATCGCACGTTTCGACGGCATGCCCGTGTTTCTGCATAGACGCTTGCAGCGCTTGATTGCCGCTCCCATATGCGCGGTCATGAATGACCATAACCGCTCGTCCATGCCGGTCTGGCATGGCACCACCATCATGTCGGTCCGCAAGAATGGAAAGGTCGTCGTCGCCGGCGATGGCCAGGTTTCCATGGGCCAGACCGTGATGAAGCCCAATGCGCGCAAGGTGCGCCGCCTGCATGACGGCAGCGTGATCGGCGGTTTCGCCGGCGCGACCGCCGACGCCTTCACCTTGTTCGAGCGGCTCGAAGCCAAGCTGGAGCGCCATAATGGCCAGTTGATGCGCGCCGCCGTCGAGCTCGCCAAGGACTGGCGCACCGACAAATATCTGCGCAACCTGGAAGCGATGATGATCGTCGCGGACAAGGACGTGACCCTGATCCTGACCGGCAATGGCGACGTGCTGGAGCCTCTTGGCGGTGTCGCCGCGATTGGTTCGGGCGGCAATTTCGCCCTCGCCGCCGCCCGCGCGCTGGTGGAATATGAGGAGGATGCCGAAACCCTCGCCCGCAAGGCGATGGCCGTGGCGGCGGACATCTGCGTCTACACCAATGACCAGCTCACCATCGAAACGCTCGACAGCGCAGCCTGAGATTTCAAGAAAAGACCATGAACGACAATTTGACCCCCAAAGCCATCGTCGCCGCGCTCGACGCGCATATCATCGGCCAGCATGATGCCAAGCGCGCCGTCGCCGTCGCGCTGCGCAACCGCTGGCGCCGCCAGCACCTGCCCGCCGACCTGCGCGACGAGGTGACGCCCAAGAATATCCTGATGATCGGGCCGACGGGCTGCGGCAAGACCGAGATCAGCCGCCGCTTGGCGAAGCTGGCCGACGCACCCTTCGTCAAGGTCGAGGCCACCAAGTTTACCGAGGTCGGCTATGTCGGCCGCGATGTCGAGCAGATCGTCCGCGACCTGGTCGAGGAAGCGGTGCGCCTGGAAAAGGACCGTCGCCGCGAAGCCGTGCGGGAAGCCGCGTCGGAAGCCGCCATGGCCCGCCTGCTCGACGCGCTGACTGGCAAGGATGCGAGCGAGGCCACCCGCCTCTCCTTCCGCCAGAAGATCGAGGGCAACCAGATGAACGAGGTCGAGGTCGAGGTGGAAGTCGCCGACACCCCGTCGATGCCGATGGAAATTCCCGGCATGGGCGGCCAGGTCGGCATGATCAACCTCAGCGACATGATGTCCAAGGCCTTTGGTCAGCAGCAGAAGAAGCGCCGCAAGATGCGCGTCGCCGACGCCTGGGACAAGCTGGTCGAGGAAGAGCAGGACAAGCGCCTCGATCAGGATGATGTCGCCCGCGTCGCCATCACCAGCGCCGAGCAGAATGGCATCGTCTTCCTCGACGAGATCGACAAGATCGCCGTCAGCGACGTGCGCGGCGGCTCGGTCAGCCGTGAAGGCGTTCAGCGCGACCTGCTGCCGCTGATCGAGGGCACGACCGTCTCGACCAAATATGGCCCGCTCAAGACCGACCATATCCTCTTCATCGCTTCGGGCGCCTTCCATGTGGCCAAGCCCAGCGACCTGCTGCCCGAGCTTCAGGGCCGCCTGCCGATCCGTGTGGAGCTGAAGGCGCTGACGGAAGAGGATTTCGTCGCGATCCTGTCCGACACCAAGGCCAGCCTTGTTGCGCAATATCGCGCGCTGCTGGCGACCGAGGAAGTGACGATCGACCTGACGCCCGAAGGCATCCGCGCCGTCGCCAAGATCGCCGCCGAGGTGAACAGCGAGGTCGAGAATATCGGTGCCCGTCGCCTGCAGACGGTCATGGAAAAGCTGTTGGAGGATGTGAGCTTCGAGGCGGAGGACCGCCGCGGCGAAACGCTGGTGATCGATCAGGCCTATGTCGACAAGCAATTGTCGGCCGTCGCCCATGACACCGACCTCAGCAAATATGTGCTGTAACTGAGCGCATAGCTTAAATTCGGGCCGGCCATTGCTTTTGGCCGGCCCGCAATCTTCCCCCCTGCCCGCCATCATGTCAGCCTCCGCCATGCGATTCGCAGGGAGGGAATATGATCCGCACTTCGGCCTGGCTCTTGGTGAGCCTCAGCATTGCCGCACTGTCCACCACCGCCGAGGCGCAGACCGCCCCCAAACCACCCGTCGCGGCCAGGAAGCCGCATGAGGTGAAGGCGCCCTTCGGCGCGACGCGGCAGGATCCCTATTATTGGCTGCGCGACGACAGCCGTAAGAACCCCGAGATGCTCGCCTATCTGGCGGCCGAAAATGCCTATGCCGACGCGCTGCTCGCGCCGACCAAGCCGTTGCAGGACAAGCTCTACACGGAGATCACTGGCCGCATAAAGCAGGACGACAGCAGCGTCCCCTATCGCAAGAAGGGCTACTGGTACTACAGTCGCTTCGAGACCGGCGGCGACTATCCGATCGTCGCCCGGCGCAAGGGCAGTATGGATGCGCCCGAGCAGATATTGCTCGACCAGCCCAGGATGGGCGCGGGCAAGGGCTATTTTGCGATCAGCGGCCGCGAAGTCAGTCCCGACGACAGGTTGCTCGCCTATGCCGAGGATCTGGTCGGCCGCCGCCAATATGTAATCCGCGTCAAGACGATTGCCGACGGCAAACTGCTGGCTGACGAAATCCCCAATGCCGAACCCGATTTCGCCTGGGCCGACGACAGCAAGACGATCTTCTATGTCGAGAAGGATCCCACCACCCTGCTCGGCAAGCGGGTGAAGGCGCATGTGCTGGGCACGCCCGTCAGCGCTGATCGGTTGGTCTATGAGGAGAAGGACGATACCTTCTACATGGGCCTGAAGAAGACGACGTCGGACAAATATATCTGTATCGTGCTGCAATCGACGGTCAGCAATGAGGAACGCTGCGCGCCGTCCGCCAATCCGGCCAGTTTCACGCCGCTCGCCCCACGCGAACGGGACTTTCTCTACAGCAGCGACAATGTCGGCGGGCAATGGACCATCCGCACCAACTGGCAGGCGCCCAATTACCGGCTGATGACCATATCGGACGCCGATGCCGCCAAGGGCCGCGCGGCCTGGACGGACATCGTGCCGACCAGCGCCAGCGTCTTCATCGAGAATTTCCAGCCCTTCGACAGTTTCCTCGCCATCGAGGAACGCTCCGAAGGGAATAAGCGCCTGCGCCTGCTGACCAAGGCCGGCAAGAGCAGCTTCGTCAATGCCGATGAACCAGCCTATGCCATGGCGCTCGACGTAAACGCCGAAAGCGGCACGCCCTGGGTCCGCTACACCTATGACAGCCTGCGCACGCCCGAAACCACCTATGAGGTGAATGTCGAGACGGGCGAGCGGAAGGTGCTGAAGGTCCAGGAAGTGAAGGGCTATGACCCCACCAAATATGTGACCGAGCGCGTCTGGGCGACCGCGCGCGATGGCACGAAGGTGCCGGTCTCGCTCATCTACGCCAAGACCTTCAAGAAGGACAGCGGCGCCCCGCTCTACCAATATGCCTATGGCAGCTATGGCTATTCGACCGACCCGGCCTTCACGCCGCTGCTGCCCAGCCTGCTCGATCGCGGCGTCGTATATGCCATCGCCCATATTCGCGGCGGCCAGGAAATGGGCCGCAAATGGTATGATGACGGTCATCTCAAGAACAAGATGAACAGTTTCACCGACTTCATCGACGTGACCCGCGCGCTGGTGGATCAGGGTTATGCGAAAAAGGGCCGGGTTGCCGCGATGGGCGGCAGCGCTGGCGGCCTGCTGATGGGCGCGGTCGCGAACATGGCGCCGCAGGATTACAAACTCATCATCGCACAGGTTCCGTTTGTCGACGTCGTGACCACCATGCTCGACCCGACCATTCCGCTCACCACCGGCGAATATGACGAATGGGGCAATCCCGAGCAGAAACAATGGTATGATGTGATGCTGGCCTATTCGCCCTATGATCATGTCGAGGCGAAGGCCTATCCCAGCCTGTTCGTCGGCACCGGCCTGTGGGACAGCCAGGTCCAATATTATGAGCCGACCAAATGGGTGGCCAAGCTGCGCGCGACCAAGACCGACAGCAACCCGCTCGTCTTCCGCATCAATATGGAGGCCGGCCATGGCGGCAAGTCAGGCCGCTTCCGCCGCTATCGCGATCAGGCCGAATATAGCGCCTTCGCGCTGGAGCGACTGGGGGTGAAGTAACCACTCTCCACCCCTCCCTTCCAGGGAGGGGTCGGGGGTGGGTCTGCCGCGTAGCGGCAGTAGAAGGCTCGCTTCGCTCGCTACCCACCCCTTAATCCCCTCCCTAAAAGGGAGGGGAAATAATGTTCAGTAGCTGCGGCCCACCAACACGCGCTCCACGGCCGCGCCGCCAGTGAAAATGCAATTGCCATCCGCCGCTTCCGCGTCGGTCGGCACGTTGCGCAGGGTGAGCTTCTCGCCCTTCAGCCACTGCACCACCTTCTCCAGTTCCGCGCCGGTCGGCTTGGCCCATTGGACCAGCGCCCAACCGGGCTTCTTGCTGGCGTTGAAATAGGCCTTGAGCGCGTCGAGATCGGTGATCGACTTGTCGATATTGCCATCAAGCCGCGCCTTGGCATCGGCGAACAGCGACGCCTGGATATCCTCCAGCATCGCGGTTGCGCCGGCGACGAAATCGCCCTTGGCGACGATCTGGCTGTCGAGCTTGCCATCTTCCCGATAGAGGCGGTCGCGGCGGATGACCGAAACATTGCCACCGGCAACGTCGCGGCCGCCCACTTCGATCACGATCGGCGCGCCCTTCTTGACCCAGCCCCAGCGCTTGGTCGCGGCCTTGGACGGGCGCTTGTCGAGCAGCGCGCGGACCGGCTCGCGGAACACGTCCAGGCCATTGAGCTGGTTCACCAGGTCGGTGCAATAATCGACGATTGCGGCGTCTTCCTGGGTATCGCGCAACATCGGCACGACCACAATCTGATAGGGCGCGACACGCGGCGGCACGCGCAGGCCGTCATCGTCGCCATGGACCATGATCAGGCCGCCGATCATCCGGGTCGACATGCCCCAGCTGGTGGTCTGCGCGAGTTCCTGCTGCCCTTCGGCATTCTGGAACTTGATATTCTGCGCCTGGCTGAAGGTCGTGCCCAGGAAGTGCGAGGTGCCGGCCTGCAGCGCTTTGCCGTCCTGCATCATCGCCTCGATCGAATAGGTCGCGACGGCGCCGGGGAAACGCTCATTCTCCGGCTTCTCGCCCGCCACCACCGGCAGGCCGACACATTCCTCGGCGAAGCTCCGATAGACTTCGAGCATCTTCATCGTCTCTTCCATCGCCTCATCGACGGTGGCGTGCGCGGTATGACCTTCCTGCCACAGAAATTCGCTGGTGCGCAGGAACATGCGGGTGCGCATTTCCCAGCGGACGACGTTCGCCCACTGGTTGATCAGCACCGGCAGATCGCGCCAGCTCTGGACCCAGCGGCTGAAGGCGGCACCGATCACGGTTTCCGACGTCGGGCGCACGACCAGCGGCTCTTCCAGCTTCGCTTCAGGATCGGGCACCATCTTGCCGTCCTTCTGGATCAGGCGATGATGGGTGACGACCGCCATTTCCTTGGCGAAGCCGTCGACATGCTCGGCTTCCTTCTCGAAATAGGAGAGCGGAATGAACAGCGGGAAATAGCAATTTTCGTGGCCGGTCTGCTTGATCCGCGCATCGAGCAGGGTCTGGATGCGTTCCCAGATGCCATAGCCCCAGGGACGGATCACCATGCAGCCGCGCACGCCGCTTTCCTCGGCCATGTCGGCTTCGGTGATGACGGCCTGATACCAGGCAGCGAAATCCTGTTCGCGGGTAACGTTAAGGGCGTGTTTCACGGGGTCTGTCGCCTGTCTAAAAGTGGATGGGGCGCCATAGGCCAGACCCGCCACCCCTGTCGACCCCCAAGCATCACGCCGGGCGGGGTTCAGCCGGCGTCGGCGCCCAGTCGCTCCAGCCAGGCCCTGGCCTGCTTGGGCTCGCCCACCGCGTCGGCGGCTGGCTTGCCCCGCGCGGCCATGAAGGCAGGATGGAGATCGAACGGCTCCAGCCCCAGCGTGTAGCGCATCGCGTCGATCTCTTGTGTCAGCTCGTCGAGCTGTGCCAGCACCGGCGCGGTCTTCGCGCGGGCGCTGCGATCCTGCTGATGGTCGAATAGGCCCCAGCGCCCGCCAGCGGTCACGCGCAGCGCCGCAATCAGCGCCGCGCGATATTCCTCTTCCAGCTCCGCCCGGCGGATATCCAGGCGCTCGAGTCTATCCGCCTTGGCCATGTTGGATCAGCTCAGCTTGTCGATCTTCGCATTGAGCGCAGCCAGCTGCGCCTTCAGCACGGCGATCTCGTCATCCTTGCTTTCTTCGGTCGCGGCCGGGGTCGGGCTGGGCGTGGCGCCCGGCATGCCCGGAACGCCATTGCCGAACGCGCTCGCCGCGGCCTCGAACATCTGCATGTTGCGCTTGGCGATCTCGGCCAGCGGACCGCCACCAAATGCGCCCTTCATGGCTTCCTGGAACTGCTGCTGGTTCTTACGGAAGGCATCCATCGACGCTTCAAGATATTGCGGCACCATCGACTGCATGGAATCGCCATACATCGATATCAGCTGGCGCAGGAAGTTGACCGGCAGCATGTTCTTGCCGCGCTGCTCTTCTTCCATGATGATCTGGGTCAGGACATTATGCGTGATGTCTTCACCGGACTTGGCATCGACCACAACGAACTCGCGTCCCTCGCGGGTCATCTGCGACAAAAGGTCCAGCGTGATGTAACTTGAAGTTTCGGTGTTATAAAGCCGCCTGTTAGCGTACTTCTTGATAATCACCGGTTCGGATTCATTAGCAGCCTTCGATTTGGCCATGCCTGTCTCTCCCTCACCTGCTCATGTCGCATTAGCACAGAGCGATGCCGCGCCGCAACATGGCCCGCGTCCTTTACCCCTTTTTCTCAATATTTTATGGCGCGAAACGGAGGGCGATCCTGATTTGCGTCGCCGCGCCTTCATCGGCCTGCGCCGATATCAGGAGGCCCGGCGTCCCCCGCCACCTCCCCCCGCCCCCGTTGCGGCTACCGCAGGCCATGCTCGATTGCTGCGGTATGGATCAGATTTGACACAGCAAAGCGATCGGGTGCCGATCGTCTTCATCCCTTCGCTCATCAACCCGCCCCAGGTTCTGGACCTATCGGAAAGACAATCCATGTTGCGCCATATGGCTGCAGCAGGCCATGATATTCATCTGGTCGATTGGGGCACGCCGACCGCCGCCGACCGCCTCCTCGACCTCGACGCGCATATCACCGAACGGTTGATCCCGATGATCGCTGCACTGCCGCGCCCGCCGATCCTGGTCGGCTATTGCCTGGGCGGCACGCTGGCGATCGCGGCCGCCGCATTGCATCGGATAGCGGCTCTCGCGACGATTGCCGCCCCCTGGAACTTTGCCGGCTTTCCGGCCACCGACCTCAACGGGATCGCCGCTCTGTGGCGGGACGCCAAAGCCGTCTGCGATCGCCTGGGCTATGTCCCGATGGAAGCATTGCAATCCGGCTTCTGGGCGCTGGACCCGCAGCGTACCGTTTTGAAATATGCCGCCTTCGCTGACATGACCCCGGACTCCGATGAGGAGCATGCCTTTCTCGCGGTCGAGGATTGGGCCAATGAAGGTGCGCCACTCACCTTTGCCGCGGGCCAGCAATTGTTCGAAACACTCTATGCCGCAAATGCGAGCGGCCGAAACGAATGGCGCATCGGCGGAACCGTTATCACCCCTGACGCGATCCGCTGCCCGGCCCTGTCGATCGCGTCGGCCACTGACCGAATCGTGCCCGCTTCGGCAGCGCCGCCCTTTACGGAAAGCAGGACATTGCACCTGGGGCATGTCGGCATGATATTGAGCCAGCGGGCGCCCGAACTCCTGTGGCATCCGCTGTCCCTTTGGCTTTCGCAGCATGGCGGATGATGTTATGTGCGCCTGCGAAAACAACATTACCACTAGTGAGGATCAAGGCTTTGTCAGACATCGTCATTACCGCCGCCAAGCGCACGCCTGTGGGCAGCTTCCTGGGGGCGTTCGGATCGACCCCGGCGCATGAACTGGGCCGTCAGGCCATTCTCGCCGCGATCGCGCAGGCGGCGATCGCGCCCGAAGAAGTGGACGAAGTGATCCTCGGCCAGGTGCTGTCCGCCGGCCAGGGCCAGAACCCGGCCCGCCAGGCCGCCGTCAATGCCGGCATCCCGGTCGAGCGCACCGCGATCGGCCTCAATCAGCTGTGCGGATCGGGTCTGCGCGCGGTCGCGCTCGCGGCCCAGGCGATCAAGGCCGGTGACGCCCGCATCATGGTGGCCGGCGGTCAGGAAAGCATGTCGCTGGCTCCCCATGCCCAGATGCTGCGCGGCGGCACGAAGATGGGTCCGGTCAGCCTGGTCGACACGATGATCCATGACGGCCTGACCGACGCCTTCAACAATTATCATATGGGCATCACCGCCGAAAATCTGGCGGAGAAATATCAGATCAGCCGCGACGCGCAGGATGCCTTTGCCGTAGCCAGCCAGAACAAGGCGGAAGCCGCGCGCGCGTCGGGCCGCTTCGCCGATGAAATCCTGCCCGTGACGATCAAGGGCCGGAAGGGCGACACCATCGTCGATGCCGACGAATATATCCGCGCCGGTGCCACGATCGAAGCGATGCAGGGCCTGCGCCCCGCCTTCAAGAAGGACGGCACCGTCACCGCCGGCAATGCCAGCGGCATCAATGACGGCGCGGCCGCACTGGTGCTGATGAGCGCCGACGACGCCGCCAAGCGTGGCTCGACCATCCTGGGTCGCATCGCCGGTTTCGCGACCTGTGGCGTCGATCCGTCGATCATGGGCATCGGCCCGGCCCCGGCAAGCCGCAAGGCGCTGGAAAAGGCGGGCTGGTCGGTCGCCGACCTCGATCTGATTGAAGCGAACGAAGCCTTTGCCGCACAGGCGCTGTCGGTCGGCCAGGAGCTGGGCTGGGATCCGGAAAAGGTGAACGTCAATGGCGGCGCGATCGCCATCGGCCACCCCATCGGTGCATCGGGCGCGCGCGTGCTGACCACCCTGCTGTATGAAATGGCAAAGCGCGATGCGAAGAAGGGGCTTGCCACCCTGTGCATCGGCGGCGGCATGGGCGTTGCCATGTGCATCGAACGCTGAGCTCCAAGCCGAATATCTAGAAAAGGGCGCCGGTCTCGCGATCGGCGCCCTTTTTCCTGTCAGGCCCAGATGCGGTCGAACCGTTTGCCAAGGCCCGTCAGCAACTCATATTGCGACAGGCCCGACGCCTGCGCCGCCTTCGGCAGATCATAGTCGATGGTCAGCCAGTCGCCCTCCGCGACATCCGGTCGTGCGCCGACATCGACCGCCAGCAAATCCATGGACACCCGGCCCAGCACCGGCAGGCGCACGCCATCGACCAGCGCCGCGCCGCGCCCCGAAAAGCCGCGCAGATAGCCGTCGGCATAGCCGATGTTGAGGATCGCGATCTCCATATCACGCTCCGCCCGATGAGTAGCGTTATAGCCGATCGTGTCGCCGGCGATCACCGCGCGACGCTGCAATATCTGGGCCTGTGGCTGCACGACCGAGCGGAGATGCGGCACCGCATCGGGATGCGGCACGCCGCCATAAAGGGCGATACCCGGCCGGGCCAGGTCGAAACCATAGTCACTGCCCATGCAGATACCGGCACTGTTGGCAAGGCTGTAGCGCTGCGCGGGCACTGCGGCCCGGACATCCCGGAAGCGGGCCAATTGTGTCGGATTGAGATCGCTGTCCTCGTCGGCTGACGCGAGATGGCTGAGCAGCGTCACGATCTCCAGCCCCGAAACCAGTTCGCCGAGGTCGGCGCGCCAGTCGAGGCCAAGCCGGTTCATGCCGGTATCGATCATCAGGTCGCAGACGCCGCCACCCGCAGCCTTCCAGCGCGCCACCTGCCCCGGTGTACAGAGCACCGGCCGCGCCCGCGAGGCCAGCGCCTGCGCCATATCCTCGTCGCGCACGCCGTGCAGGACGGCAAAGTTCACACCGTCCATCTGCGCTTCGAGCGCTGCCGCCTCGCCCCAGTTAGAGACGAAGAAATCGCGGCAGCCCGCGCTTTTCAGCCGCTGCATGACGCCGGCCGCGCCCAGGCCATAGCCATCGGCCTTGATCGCCGCGCCACAGGCCGGGGCGCCGCCCTGCCGCGCCAGCCAGCGCCAGTTGGAAAGCAGCGCATCGCCATCGAGGCGCAGGCGGAGCGGAGCGATATAGCCAGTCATTGCCCGCAGCCGATAGCGCGCCGGGGCTCAGGCGTCGAGGGGGCGTCCCCTGGTTTCCGGCAAGGCGACGAGGCAGGTGACCAGCGCCAGCGCCACCACCGCGATCGTGTACCACAGCCCGGCATAGGGATCGCCGGTCCGCGCGACGATATATTGGCTGACCAGCGGCAGGAAACCGCCGAAATAGCCGGTGCCGATATGATAGGGAATGGAGAGTGAACTGTAGCGGATGCGCGCCGGGAAATATTCCGAGAGCAGCGCCGCGACCGGGCCATAGGTCGCGCCCGACAGGGTCCAGAGCAACAGCAACGCGGCGAACAGCATCAGCGCACGCGGCCAGTCGGGCCGGACGACACCGAAATCATAGCCCTGCGCCGTCAGCGCGGCATCGATCCCGTCACTGCTGAGGTCCGCCACGGCCACGCCGCCGATGCTGACCGCGGGGGCGACGCCGCTGCGCTTCTCATAGGGGATGCCGCGCTTGGAAAAATGGTCGAGCAGTTTGCCGCAGGCGGTCGGCTGTATCTTGGCAAAGGGATCGAACCGGCAATCGGGGCCGCTCACCACCACCGGCGCCCGTGCCGCCGCCTGCGTCAGCGCCGGGTTCGCGGTCGCGCCCATAAACTGGTAGAGCGGCATGACCAGCAGCAGCACCAGTGCATAGCCGATGATGATCGGCTTCTTGCGCCCGACCCGGTCCGACAACCAGCCGAAGAAGATGAAGCTCGCCATGCCGGCAAAGGCGCTGCCGCCGACCAGCAACTGGGCGATGCCCGGCGCGACATGCAGGCCGCTCTGCAGGAAATAGAGCGCCTGGAACATCACCGTATAGGCGATCACGGTGAAGCCCGCCGCGATGCCGATCATCGCCACCAGCATCCGCTTCCTGTTGCCCGGCGCGGTAAAGGCTTCCTTCAAGGGGTTCTTCGCCTGTTGCCCCGCCTTCTTCATCGCCGTGAAGACCGGGCTTTCGCGCAGCATCAGCCGCATCCACAGCGAAATGGCGAGCAGCGCCAGCGAGAAGATGAAGGGAATGCGCCAGCCCCAGACGTCCCAGACATCCATGCCGACGATCCACTGGGTGCCGACCACGACGATCAGCGACAGGATGAAGCCGCCAATCACCCCGGCCTGGATGAAGCTGGTATAGAAGCCGCGCTTTCCGGCCGGCGCATGTTCTGCGACATAGATGGCCGCGCCGCCATATTCGCCACCCAGCGCCAGCCCCTGCGCGATGCGGAGCAGGATCAGGATGACCGGCGCGGCAACGCCGATGCTGGCCGCCGACGGGGTCAGTCCGACGCCGGCCGTCGCCAGCCCCATCAGGACGATGGTGGCCAGGAACGTATATTTGCGGCCCAGCCGATCGCCCAGATAGCCGAACAGCATCGCACCGAGTGGCCGGAAGCCGAAGCCAATCGCGAAGCCGGCGAGCGAATAGAGAAGCTCCACGGTCGGATTGTCGGTCGGGAAGAAGGTGCGACCGATGATCGGTGCGAGCACGCCATAGATGTAGAAATCATACCATTCGAACACCGTGCCCAGTGCCGAAGCGGTGATGACCAACCGGTCCCGCTTCGCATCCATCACATAGTCGCCCCCGACCGCCTGCGTCATCCTGCCCCCTTAACTTCGCATATTTCCCGTATATTTTGACATCTTCATGCGCCAACGGGAAAGGAAATTTCCAATCACCATATCGATAAGATCATGCTGGTCTAGCATGGCGAGGCCTGTGTAGGACAGGTGCAGCAATTGCGGGCGCAGCCATGCGCGGCCGGGCTTGGGGGAGGCAGAATGGACAGCGAAGGCGCGAACGCATCCGGCATGCCGACGAAAGCGATCCTGTTCTGGATGACCGCCGTGCCCGGTCGGTCGCACCAAGGGCCGCTGCCACGCCTTACAGCGGAGCAGCGGGCGCTCAGCGGGCGGCTGAGGACCGATGTCACGCTCATCGCGCGAAAGCCGCACAACGCTGCGCATTTGCACGAAATGGAGCATGTCGCACAGTATGTCGAAATGAAATTGCGACAGGCCGGCTATGCCCCACACCGCCAGCCAATCCAGGGCGTCCCCGGCACCTTCAATATCGAAGCCATGCTCGAACCCGCCAATGGTGATGCCCCGACGCTGGTGATCGGCGCACATTATGACAGCTATGGCACAACGCCGGGGGCCAATGACAATGGATCGGGCACGGCGGCAACCTTGGAACTTGCCCGCGCCCTGTCCGATCTGCGCGGACGGAGCCGATTGCGGCTACGCTTCGCCTTCTTCGCCAATGAAGAGCCGCCCTATTTCCAGACTACGCACATGGGCAGCCTTGCCTATGCCAAGGCGCTGGCGGCCGGTCAGGAGCGCACGCTCGGCATGATTTCGCTGGAGACAATCGGCTTCTACAGCGATGCCAAGGGAAGCCAGCATTACCCCTTTCCGTTATCCGCCCTCTATCCGGACACCGGCAATTTCATCGCCTTCGTCGGCATGACATCCCCGCGCCCGTTCATTCGTGCCACGGTTGCAGCATTCCGGCGCGAAGCAGCCTTCCCCAGCGTCGGCGGCAGCGCTCCCGGCTTCGTACAGGGAATCGACTGGTCGGACCATTGGGCGTTCGCGCAGGTCGGGATACCCGCCCTGATGATCACCGACACGGCCCCGTTCCGCTATCGCTATTATCATAGCGAAGCCGATACACCCGACCGGCTGGACTATGACCGCATGGCGCGGGTGGTCGATGGCGTGGAACAGGTGGTGCGTGCATGGGCGCGGAAGGGCGCGCTATAGCCTAAAACAGGCGCGAACCATTGGGCACAGGCTTGTCGGGCGCGAACAGCATGACGGCGCCGGCCGCATCGGCGAAGCCCAGGGTCAGCACTTCCGACATGAACTTGCCGATCTGGCGCGGCGGGAAATTGACCACGGCGGCGACCTGGCGGCCGGGCAGCTCTTCCAGTGCGTGATTTTCGGTGATCTGGGCGCTCGATTTCTTCTGGCCGATCGTCGGGCCGAAATCGATCAGCAGCTTGTAGGCGGGCTTGCGCGCCTCGGGATAGGGTTCGGCCGAGATGATCGTGCCGACGCGGATATCCACTTTCAGGAAATCGTCGAAGCCGATCGGGTCGGCGGCGGGGGCGCTGGGGTCGTGTGTCAGGTGCATGCAGGAACTCCATCTCCTCCCCGCCTGCGGGGAGGTGGCGGCGAAGCCGACGGAGGGGGCGTGCCCCAAATGCGAGGCCGCGTCCAGAAGTATCCCCCCTCCACCACTTCGTGGCCCCCCTCCCCGTTCCGGGGAGGAATGCTTACTCCAGTTCCAGGATCACCGCGTCAACCGGCAGGCTCTCGCCCTGTGCCGCCGACACGCTCTTGACCGTGCCCGCCTTGCCGGCGCGCAGGATATTTTCCATCTTCATCGCCTCGATCACCGCAAGCGGCTGGCCGATCTCGACCTTGTCGCCCTGCTTGACGTTTAGCGCGACCAGCAGGCCGGGCATGGGGCAAATCAGATATTTCGACAGATCGGGCGGGATCTTCTCGATCATGTGCGCGGCATAGGGCGCGGCGTGGGCGGGCAGGATGCGCAGCTTGTGGCTGGCGCCATGCGCCGTCAGCACGAAGCCAGACCGCATCGGCGCGATCCGCACCGCCAGCTGCTCCTCGCCAAATTCCGCCTCGATCAGGCGATCGCCGGGCGTATATTCGAGCGCCATGTCGATGCTCTCGCCGTCGACCGTCACTTCGTCGCCGTCGATCACGACATCATGGATCGCGTCGCCGATCTTCACCTGCCAGCCGGTGGGCGGGGCAAGACGCTTGCCAAGCTGCCCGTCGATGCGGCGGGCGCGGTCGGCCTGCGCCATGGCGGCAAAGGCGCCGATCGCCGACAGGCGCTGGAGCAATTCCGGCGAGGCCGGCGCGCCATGGAAGCCCTCGGGATATTCTTCCGCGATGAAGCCGGTGGTGATGTTGCCGGAGCGGAAGCGCTCATGCTGCATCAGCGCGGAGACGAAATCGATATTGTGGCCCGGCCCTTCGATCTCGAACTTGTCGAGCGCCTCGATCTGTTTGTCGATCGCCTCCAGACGGGTCGGCGCCCAGGTGATCAGCTTGGCGATCATCGGATCGTAGAAGATCGACACCTCGCCGCCTTCCTGCACGCCGTCATCCACGCGGATCAGCGCGCCGCTCTCATCCGTGCCGGTTTCGGGCGGATTATAGCGGATCAGGCGGCCGGTCGACGGCAGGAAGCCGCGATAGGGGTCTTCGGCATAGACGCGGTTCTCGATCGACCAGCCGTTGATCTTCACGTCGGCCTGGCCGAAGCTCAGCTTCTCGCCATTGGCGACGCGGATCATCTGTTCGACCAGGTCGACGCCGGTGATTTCCTCGGTGACGGGATGTTCGACCTGAAGCCGCGTGTTCATTTCGAGGAAGTAGAAGCCGTCGCCGGTCTTGTCCTCGCCGCTGACGATCAGTTCGACCGTGCCGGCGCTGAAATAGCCGACCGCGCGGGCCAGGGCGACGCACTGCTCGCCCATCTTCTTGCGCATTTCGGGGCTGACGAAGGGCGACGGCGCTTCCTCCACCACCTTCTGGTGGCGGCGCTGGATAGAGCATTCGCGCTCATTGAGGTAGACGATATTGCCATGCTGGTCGCCCAGCACCTGAATTTCGATATGGCGCGGGCTTTCGATGAACTTCTCGATGAAGACGCGATCGTCGCCGAAGCTGTTCAGCCCCTCGCGCTTGGTCGCCTCGAAGCCTTCGCGGACATCCTGTTCGCTGTAGGCGAGGCGCATGCCCTTGCCGCCGCCGCCGGCCGAGGCCTTCATCATCACCGGATAGCCGATCTCGTTGGAGATCTTCACCGCATGTTCGGTGTCGTCGATCACGCCGACAAAGCCAGGGACGACATTGACGCCCGCTTCCATCGCCAGCTTCTTGGATTCGATCTTGTCGCCCATCGCGGCGATGGCATTCGCCGGAGGGCCGACGAAGATGATGCCCTCGGCGTCGAGCGCCTTGCGGAAGCTTTCGCGCTCGGAGAGGAAGCCATAGCCCGGATGGACGGCGTCGGCGCCGGTCGCCTTGCACGCCTCGATGATCTTGTCGGCCAGCAGATAGGATTGGGCGGCGGGCGGCGGGCCGATATGGACGGCTTCATCCGCCATCAGCACATGCGGCGCGCGGGCATCGGCATCGGAATAGACCGCGACGGTCTTGATGCCCATCTTCTTCGCCGTGCGCATGACACGACACGCAATTTCGCCACGGTTCGCGATCAGGATCTTGGTGATTGCCATTATATTTCCTGTCCCAGTCCTTGTTCAGTTTCGTTCGCCCCGCTCTTTCAAGCGAGGCTCAATCCCATTCCGGTTATCGACCTCTCCAGATCGATTTCAGGAAAATGCCCTGCCCGATCATCAGCATCACACCGAAAATCGCCGCGGCCTCTCCAAAAGGCATCTTCCCACCCGTCGGACACGGGTCAGCGTCCGAGCATTCCATCATCGACCAGCCGAATAGCAGCAGGAGAACGGGAACGAGCAAAAGGCTCGTCCACACCGTCACCCATATCTGCCGGCGGCGTGTCATTCCTTCCATTCAAACACCAAACCCACCTTAGTCATGCCGGACTTGATCCGGCATCCCGCTTTCTTCCCCCGCGACGGCAAGAAGAAGCGGGACCCCGGCTCAAGGCCGGGGTGACGAGGGTGGGCGCGATTTTCACTCCGCCGCCTCCAGCTCGATCTTCACTTCGGCCTGCATCGGCACGACGCCCAGCTTCGCGAACAGCGCTGCATCGGCATTGTCTCCCGCATTGGCGGTGGTCAGCAGCTTGTCGCCGGTGAAAATGCTGTTCGCGCCGGCCATGAAGCAGAGCGCCTGGCAGCTATCCGACATGCTCTCGCGACCCGCGCTCAACCGCACCATGCTTTCCGGCATCACGATCCGCGCGACCGCGACCGTGCGCACGAACTCGATCTCGTCGATCTTGGCGAGTGGCGTGTCGGCCAGCATATTGCCCAGCACCGTGCCCTTGACCGGGACTAGCGCGTTGATCGGCACGCTTTGCGGATGGACCGGCAGCACGGCGAGCGCATGAAGGAAGCCGACGCGATCCTCGCGCGCCTCGCCCATGCCGACGATGCCGCCCGAGCAGACATTGATGCCCGAATTGCGGACATTTTCCAGCGTCACCAGACGGTCGTCGAAGGTGCGGGTGGTGATGACCTTCTCATAATGTTCGGGCGAGGTGTCGATATTATGATTGTAATAATCGAGGCCGGCCTCCGCGAGCATGTCGGCCTGGCTTTCGCTGAGCATGCCCAGCGTCATGCAGGTTTCCATGCCCATCTGGCGCACGCCCTTCACCATCTCGACGATGGCGGGCATGTCGCGATCCTTGGGGTTACGCCAGGCCGCGCCCATGCAGAAGCGCGAGCTGCCCGCGTCCTTCGCCTGTGCCGCCGCCTGCATCACCGCCTGCACGCTCATCAATTTCTCGGCCTTCAGGCCGCTTTCCGCCGAGGCCGACTGGTTGCAGTAACCGCAATCCTCCGGACAGCCGCCAGTCTTGATCGACAACAGGGTCGACAGTTGCACCTCGTTGCGCGGGAAGTTCGCGCGGTGGATCGACTGCGCTTCGAACATCAGGTCGCCAAAGGGCAGGTCGAACAGCGCGGCGATTTCCTCGCGCGTCCAGTCGTTGCGGGCGGTCAGGGTGCAGGGGGTATTCATTTACGCAGCTTCCTCTAGCCCCGCCGGGGGCATGTTGTGGCCGAGCAGGCGCAGCACATCGGCGGCGCACTCCACGACATTGGAACCCGGCCCATAAATGCCCTGAACCCCTGCGTCACGAAGATAGTCATAATCCTGCGGCGGGATGACCCCGCCGGCGATCACCTTGATGTCGCTACGGCCGTGGTCGCGCAGCCGGTTGATGAGTTCCGGGATCAGCGTCTTGTGCCCGGCGGCCAGCGACGATGCGCCGACCACATCGACGCCGCTGTCGAGCGCCAGCATCACCGTTTCCTCCGGCGTCTGGAACAGCGGGCCGGACACGACATCGAAGCCCATGTCGCCGAAGGCCGAGGCGATGATGTTGGCGCCCCGGTCGTGCCCGTCCTGCCCCATCTTGGCGACGAGGAGTTTGGGCTTGCGGCCGAGGCGCCGTTCGACGGCCTGCACCCCGTCGAGAACCTGTTTCCAGCGGCTGTCATCCTTGTAGGGCGCGCCATAGACGCCCTTCACCGGCGTCGGCTGCGTGCCATAGCGGTTGAAGCTATCCTCCATGGCGGCGGAGATTTCGCCCAGCGTCGCGCGCGCACGGGCGCACTCGACGGCATGGGCGATGAGATTGGTCTCGATCGACTGCGGCGCGGCGGCGGCATCGCGGAGCGATTGCAGCGCGGCCTGACAGGCATCCTCGTCGCGCTCCGCCTTCACCCGGTTGATGCGGGCGATCTGCGCCTCGCGGACCTTGGTGTTGTCGACTTCCAGCGTTTCGAGCAGATCCTCGTTCGCCAGGCGATATTTGTTGACCCCAACGATGACGTCCTCGCCCCGGTCGACGCGGGCCTGACGGGCGGCCGCCGCAGTCTCGATCATCGCCTTGGGCCAGCCCGCGCCCACAGCCTTGGCCATCCCGCCTTCGGCTTCCACGCGGTCGATGATTTCCTGCGCGGCGTCGACCAGTTGCTGGGTCAGCGCCTCGATATAATAGCTGCCGCCCAGCGGATCGACGACATTGCACATGCCGGTCTCTTCCTGGATGACGATCTGCGTGTTGCGCGCGATGCGGGCGGAGAAGTCCGTCGGCAGCGCGATCGCTTCGTCGAGAGCGTTGGTGTGGAGCGACTGGGTGCCGCCCAGCATCGCAGCCATCGCCTCGATCGTGGTGCGCATGACGTTGTTGTAAGGGTCTTGCTCGGTCAGCGACACGCCCGACGTCTGGCAATGGGTGCGCAGCATCTTGCTGCGCTCGTCCTGCGCGCCCAGCTTCGTCATGACCCGATGCCACAGCACGCGGGCGGCGCGCAGCTTGGCGATCTCCATGAAGAAGTTCATGCCGATGGCGAAGAAGAAGCTCAGCCGCCCGGCAAACTTGTCGATGTCGAGGCCGCTCGCCACGCCATAGCGCACATATTCCGCCCCGTCCGCGATGGTGAAGGCCAGCTCCTGCACCTGTGTCGCGCCCGCTTCCTGCATATGATAGCCGGAGATGGAGATGCTGTTGAACTTGGGCATCTCCCGCGACGTATAGCCGAAAATGTCGCTGATGATCCGCATCGAGGGTTCGGGCGGGTAGATATAGGTGTTGCGGACCATGAACTCCTTGAGGATGTCGTTCTGGATGGTCCCGTCGAGCAGCTTGCGTTCGACGCCCTGTTCCTCGCCCGCGACGATGAAGAAGGCCAGGATCGGGATCACCGCGCCGTTCATGGTCATCGACACGCTCATCTTGTCGAGCGGAATGCCGTCGAACAGGATCTTCATGTCCTCGATCGTGTCGATCGCTACGCCCGCCTTGCCGACATCGCCGACGACGCGCGGATGGTCGCTGTCATAGCCGCGATGGGTGGCGAGGTCGAAGGCGACGCTGAGGCCCTTCTGCCCGGCGGCCAGGTTCCGGCGATAGAAGGCGTTGGATTCCTCGGCGGTAGAAAAGCCCGCATATTGACGGATGGTCCAGGGACGGCCCGCATACATGGACGCGCGCACGCCGCGCGTGAACGGCGCAAAGCCGGGCAGGCCCGGATCGACGGTCACGTCCTCGGCGGTGTAGAGCGGCTTCACCACGATACCCTCCGGGGTATCCCAGTTCAGATCCTTGCCCTTCACTTCCTTGGCGGCAGCGGCGGCCCACTGGTCCAATGTCGGCTTCTCGGTCATCCTAATCCATCCCTTTCCTCGCCCATTGGGGAGAGGATACGCAGGCTTGGCAGCTTGCCTGCCTAGCCGAAGTTGGAGAGGGGACTGCGACATCGCACAAATCAGCCCCTCTCCGCTGCGACTAAGGGCTGCTGCGCAGCCCCAAGTCTCGCTGCCTCTCCCCTGAAGGGGCGAGGCGATTAATGGCCGTCCTTCGGCGTCTCCATGATCTCGGTCAGCACGCCGTTCATGTCCTTGGGGTGGACGAAGAAGATGGGCGTGCCATGGGCGCCAATGCGCGGTTCGCCCAGCACCTTCTTGCCCAGCCCCTCGAACCAGGCCTTGGCTTCCATGATGTCGGGCACTTCATAGCACATATGATGCTGCCCGCCGGCCGGGTTCTTGGCGATGAAGCCGTGAATGGGCGAGTTCTCGCCCAGCGGCTCGATCAGCTCGATTTGCGTGCCCGCCGTGCCGCCTTCGCCAGGCGTATCCACGAAGCACACCTTCACCCCCTGCGCCGGCAGGTCGAACGGTTCATGCGTGATCGTCGCGCCCATGATGTCGCGATAATAGGCCAGGCTCGCCGCCAGCGAAGGCGTCGCGATGCCGATATGGTTGAGACGGCCGAGTTTCACATCCTATCCTTCGTCATTGCGAGCGAAGCGAAGCAATCCATGCGACGTTTCACCCTTGAGCGATGCCCTGATACAAATCCTGCCAATCGGGATTGAACCCGACGATCAATGCTATCTTCCTTGCCCGCGAGCCTGCCTTGATCTGTTTCTCGCGCGCAATGGCTACCTCCATCGTCTCCGCCATTTCGTACCAGACCAGCATCTTGCAGCCGTACCGTTGCGTGAACCCGCCGGTGATATTCTCCCGATGCTGCCACACACGCTGCGGCAGGTTTGAGGTGACACCGGTATAGAGCGTCCCGTTCCGCCCGCTCGCCATGATGTAGGCCGCCGGACGCATCACCTTCATTCCATACCTCCGTCATTGCGAGGAGCCGCAGGCGACGCGGCAATCCAGATGGCGCGCCAGTGGATTGCTTCGCTGCGCTCGCAATGACGAATGAGATGTCATTTCAAGACCTCACAGCGGAATATTGTCGTGCTTCTTCCAGGGGTTCTCCAGCGCCTTGTTGCGCAGCTTGCGCAGGCCCAGCGCGATCCGCTTGCGGGTCGAGTGGGGCTGGATCACCTCGTCGATGAAGCCCTTGCTCGCCGCCACGAAGGGGTTGGCGAAGCGGTCTTCATATTCCTTGGTCTTTTCCGCAATCTCTTCGGGCGTCTTGCCGCGGAAGATGATCTCGACCGCGCCCTTGGCGCCCATCACCGCGATCTCGGCGGTCGGCCAGGCATAGTTCAGATCGCCGCGCAAATGCTTGGAGGACATAACGTCATAGGCGCCGCCATAGGCCTTGCGGGTGATAACGGTGATCTTCGGCACGGTCGCCTCGGCATAGGCGAAGAGCAGCTTGGCGCCATGCTTGATGATGCCGCTATGCTCCTGAGCCGTGCCCGGCAGGAATCCCGGCACGTCGACAAAGGTGACGATCGGAATTTCGAACGCATCGCAGAAGCGCACGAAGCGGCCGGCCTTCTTCGACGAGTTGATATCCAGCACGCCGGCCAGCACCATCGGCTGGTTGGCGATGATGCCCACCGTCTTGCCCTCGATCCGGCCGAAACCGCACAGGATATTGCCTGCATGAGCCGGCTGCACCTCGAAGAAGTCGCCCTCATCCACCACCTTGCGGATCAGTTCGTGCATGTCATAGGGCTGGTTGGCATTGGCCGGGATCAGCGTGTCGAGGCTGTCCTCCAGCCGGTCCCACGGGTCCGCGCTCGGCCGCTCGGGCACCGGTTCCTTGTTGGACGCAGGCAGGAAGTCGACAAAATCGCGCACTGCCAGCAGCGCCTCGATGTCGTTCTCGAACGCCACATCCGCCACGCCCGACTTGGTCGTGTGGGTGATCGCGCCGCCCAGTTCCTCCTGCGTCACCACCTCGTTGGTGACGGTCTTGACCACGTCAGGCCCGGTCACGAACATGAAGCTGCTGTCCTTCACCATGAAGATGAAGTCGGTCATCGCCGGCGAATAGACCGCGCCGCCCGCGCACGGCCCCATGATGACGCTGATCTGCGGCACCACGCCCGACGCCAGCACATTGCGCTGGAAAATCTCGGCATAGCCGGCGAGCGAGGCGACACCTTCCTGGATGCGCGCACCGCCGCTGTCGTTGAGGCCGATCACCGGCGCGCCGACCTTCATCGCGATGTCCATGATCTTGCAGATCTTCATCGCGTGCCGTTCCGACACCGCGCCGCCATAGACGGTGAAATCCTGGCTGAAGACATAGACGAGGCGGCCGTTGATCGTGCCCGATCCGGTAACGACGCCGTCGCCCGGAATATGCTGTTCATCCATGCCGAAATCGATGCAATTATGCTCGACATACATGTCCAGCTCTTCAAAGCTGTCCTCGTCCAGCAGCACTTCGATCCGCTCCCGCGCGGTCAGCTTGCCCTTGCCATGCTGCGCGTCGATGCGGCGCTGGCCGCCGCCCATGCGGGCGCCTTCGCGCTTGGCTTCCAGCTGTTCGATGATGGCGAGCTTCGACATGAAAGGCTTCTCTCCAAATTCGTGGCGTCAATAGCTTGGCCGACGCCGCCTTGCCCTTCCCCTACCCAGCCGCACACAAAGTTCGCAAATGTAAATTTGCCAATTTGCAAATCGCGACTTCGCAAATTAGGGTAAGGATTATGGCACGCGGCAACCGTATATTCGCAGGCCCGCGCCTGCGCCAGCTGCGCCTGGACCATCGCATGGACCAGGCGACGATGGCGCAGGCACTGGGCATATCCGTATCCTATCTGAGCCAGATGGAAAATGACGATCGCCCGCTGACCGCCAAGGTCAAGGCCGCGCTCGCCAATGCCTTTCCCACCGACTGGGCCAGTTTCGACAGTCGCGAGGATGAACAGCTGCTGGGCGCCTTCGCCTTTGCCCTGTCCCATCCCGAACTGCCCGGCCCGGCGCTGGAGCCGGAACGGATCGAGAAGCTGCACCTGCAATTTCCCGAATTCGCGGCCCGCTATGTCGATCTCTACAACGCCCATATGCGCGCCAATGAGCGGATCAACATGATCGAGGAGGCGATCGCCAACGATCATGAGGTGCAGGCCCGCCTGCCCTGGGAAGCGGCGCGCGACTGGTTTCATGAGGCCGGCAATTATGTCCATAGCCTCGACTGCCTGGCCGAGGAGATGGCCGAGAGCTTTGCCCAGGGCCAGGTGCTGGACGAAGGGATGCTGGTCGAGGCGCTCGCCCGCCGCCACGGCATCGAGACGCTGATCGCAGAGACGCCCGACAGCGCGCTGCGCGCCTATCGCGCCGCCGACCGGCAATTGTTCATCAACGCCGCCCTGCCGACCGAAAGCCGCAAGTTCATGCTGGCCCATCAGCTGATGATGCTGGAGGGACAGGCGGTGATCGCCGATGTGGTGCGCAAGGCCGGCCTGCCCGTGACTGGCGCCGATCGGCTGCTCGCGATCGGCCTTGGCAATTATGCCGCCGGTGCGCTGCTGATGCCCTATGCCCCCTTCCGCGAGGCGGCGCGGACGATGCGCCATGATATCGACCGGCTCGCCCGAACCTTCGGCGTCAGCTTCGAACAGGCCTGCCACCGCCTGTCCACGCTGCAGCGGCCGGGCCTGCGCGGCATCCCCTTCTTCTTCTGCCGGGTCGATATGGCCGGCAACATCACCAAGCGCCACAGCGCCACCCGGCTGCAATTCGCCCGCTTTGGCGGCGCCTGCCCGCTGTGGAACGTGCATGAGGCGGTGGCCGTGCCCGACCGCATCAATGTGCAGCTTGGCGAGACCCCCGACGGCGTGCGCTATGTCTCGATGGCGAAGGGGCTGGTGAAGCCGTCCGGCAGCTACAAGCGCACCCCGCGCCGTTTCGCCGTGGTGCTGGGCTGCGAGGTCGCCCATGCGGCCAATTTCGTCTATGCCGACGGCCTGCATCTGCAGGAGGAAGGCGCCGCGACGCCCATCGGCATCACCTGCCGCCTCTGCTCGCGCCAGAGCTGCGACCAGCGCGCCTTCCCGCCCGCCGACCGCCCGATCCATGTCGACCCCGACAATCGCCAGATCGTGCCCTACTGGATCGGCTGACACGAAGTAATAATGGCAAAAAATACGAAATAAAATTCACTGTTACTTTTACATTTCAATATTCATCTTCAATCATGAATATAATGAAGCATATTGAAATATAATTCAGCTATATGTCGTGTCACTTTTAACAAAATTGTCATAGCGAAATCCCAGTTGCAGGGCGGGACTGTCACGGACAGCTCGGTGCCAGAACAGATAATCGGCACCCTTGTCGCACATGGTAAAAAGGGATTTCGGGTCAATGAAACAGCTATTGATGTGCAGCGCCGCGCTGGTCGTGGCGGCTGCGCCGACGATCGCGCTCGCGCAATCGACCGGCTCGCAGGATTTCGAGGACAGCATCATCGTCACCGGCGCGCAGGGCGACCAGAGCGTCGGCGGCGTCAAGATCCCGGAGACGCCCAAGGCCAAGGTCACGCTGGATCAGGAACTCATCGCCCGCCAGCGCCCCGGCCAGGCGATCAACGAAACGCTGAACCTGGTGCCCGGCGTCAGCTTCTCCAACCAGGACCCCTGGGGATCGCTGGGCGGCAGCTTCACCGTGCGGGGCTTCAGTTCCGACCGCGTGTCGCAGACAATCGACGGCATTCCGCTCAATGACTCGGGCAATTACGCGCTCTACACCAACCAGCAGCTCGACCCGGAAATCATCGAGGCGGCGACCGTCAGCCTGGGCTCGACCGACGTCGACAGCCCGACCGCCTCGGCCGCCGGCGGCACGATCAACATCCGTTCGCTGATGCCATCGGACGAGATGGGCGCGATGATCAGCGCCAGCTATGGCAATATCGTCGCGCGCGGCAATGACGATGATCGCGCCTATCACCGCATTTTCGGCATGGTCCAGACCGGCGTCTTCACGCCCTTTGGCACCAAGGCCTGGTTCTCCGCCTCACGCGCGACCAACAAGTCGACCTACACCAATTATGGCGGCGTCGATAAGCAGCAATATAATGGCAAGATCTACCAGCCGATCGGCAGCAATGGCGACTTCATCGCGCTGGCCGGCCACTACAACCAGAACCGCAACACCTTCAACGGTTCGACCTATACCACCGCGACCTTCCCCGGCACGACCGACGGCCGCTTCTACGACACCGCGACCTGCACCGTGGACACGCCGCAAACCGGCGTCACCGACTATGCCAATAGCTGCGGTTCGGCGTTCGAGCGGCGCTACAACCCGTCCAACACCGGCAATGTCCGCCTCAATTCGCGCTTTACTCTGGCGAACGGCCTGACCCTCACGGTCGATCCCAGCTTCCAATATACCAAGGCCAATGGCGGCGGCACATCCTATGCCTATGAAGGCGCCAGCGCCGACGGCAACACGGGTGGCTATTATCTCAAGGACAGCCGCAACAGCGCCACCAGCAGCTCGACCCAATATTATTATGTCGGCGGCGTGGACCTCAACGGCGATGGCGACACGCAGGATTTCGTCCGCGTCCTGTCACCCAGCCAGACGGTGACCAGGCGCTATGGCGTGATCGCCAACCTGTCCTACGATATCGATCCCGACAACCGCCTGCGCCTGTCCTACACCTATGACCGTGCCCGCCATCGCCAGACCGGCGAGGCCGGCTATCTGGAACTGGACGGCGATCCGGTCGACGTCTTCCCGATCAACAATCCGATCGTCGATGCCGACGGCAATGTCGTGCAGAAGCGCAATCGGCTATCCTATGCCACGCTGAACCAGATTTCGGGCGAATATCGCGGCGCCTATCTCGACGATCAGGTCATCCTGCTGCTGGGCGCGCGCATGCCCTTCTTCAGCCGCGACCTCAATCAATATTGCGTCACCACCGACGCATCGGGCAATGTCAACTGCCCGGCGACCCAGGCCGGCATCGATGCCCAGCTTGCCGCCAACAGCGCCTATGCCGCGCCGCAGTCGCGCAAGTTCGACTATAACAAGCTGTTGCCCAACCTTGGCGTCACCTACAAGTTCACCAGCAAGGCCAGCGTCTTCACCAGCTATGCCAAGAACCTGTCCGTGCCCGGCACCGACGCCCTCTATGGCGCGCTCTATTTCGACGAAGGCTCCAGTTCGGGCAATCCCAAGCCGGAGACGTCAGACGCCTTCGACCTCGGCGTTCGCTATCAGTCGGGCATCGTCCAGGCGCAGCTGTCGGGCTGGTACACGCGCTACAACAACCGCCTGGCGACCGCCTATGACGCCGATTGCGATTGCAGCGTGACCCGCAACCTCGGCCGTGTCGACAAATATGGCGTCGACGGCAGCGTCGCGGTGCGCCCGGTCAAGGATCTGATGCTCTACGTCTTCGGCTCCTACCTCAAGTCGGAGATCAAGGATGATGTCCAGACCGGTGCCAGCACCTATGCCGCAACCGCCGGCAAGCGCGAGGCCGGCGCGCCGGTCTATACGCTGGGCAGCCGTATCCAGGGCACGCTCGGCCCGGTCGACCTCGGCCTCCAGATCAAGCGGACCGGCGAACGCTATGTCAACGACATCAACACGGTGAAGCTGCCCGGCTATACGCTGGTCGATCTCGACGCCCGCTTCTCGCTGGAGCAATGGGGCCTCAAGAAGACCTTCTTCCAGCTCAACGTCACCAACCTGTTCGACAAGGTCTATATCGGCTATTCGGGCACCGGCCTCACCAGCACTGCAACCACCGCCTATCTCGGCTCGCCCCGCGCGATCAGCGGGTCGATGGTCGTGGCCTTCTGACCGGACGAAGGGGCGCCGGCACCGGCGGGCGCCCCTTCACCCCACCACGGGCATCGCCCCGTCCAGATAGTCGAGAAAGGCGCGCACCCGCGCAGCGGTGCGGTCTTCCGCCGCGTAGAGCGCGTGGATGTCCTCGCCATCGCCGGGATTATAGTCGGCCAGCACTTCGACCAGACGCCCCGCCCTGATGTCGCTGGCGACATGGAAATGGCCGTGCCGGGCGATGCCGCCGCCGGCGACCGCCATCTGGCGCACCACTTCGCCTGAATTGCCGTAGAAGCTGCCTTGCACCGGCCGCTGCACCAGCTTTCCGCCGATGCGGAACGGCCAGCCGTCGATCGAGCGGCGGAAGCTGAAGCGCAGGCAGTCATGATCGTCCAGATCGTCCGGCGTTAGCGGCGTGCCGCGCCGGGCGAGATAGGCCGGGCTCGCCACCAGCATCATCGCGCTATGGCCCAGCTTCTTCGCGCGCAGGCTGGTGTCGCGCAGCGGACCGATGCGGATGGCGATATCGGCCCGCTCCTCGACCAGATCGACGATCGTGTCGGACAGGGTCAGGTCCACCGTTACCGCCGGATATAATGCCCGAAAGCCCGGCAGCACCGGGATCAGACATTCGATGCCGAAGGAGGGCGAAGCGTTGATCCGCAACAGCCCGCGCGGCGCGGTGCGATCCTCGCCCAGCCCCGCCTCCAGCGCCATCATGTCGCCCAGCAGCACCGCCATCCGGTCGCGATAGGTGACGCCTTCCGGCGTGAGCGCCAGCGCCCGCGTCGTCCGCCGCAACAGGGTGACGCCCAGCCGCTGTTCCAGCCGCGCGATCGACCGGCTGACCGCCGATGGCGTCAGACGCAGCGCCTTGGCGGCCGCCGCCAGACTGCCCTCGCCCGCCACCATCAGGAAGGTCTCGATATCACCGAACCGGTTATCCATGATTTTAAATCACTTCTAAAATGCAAAAGTGCAATCTAATCACCAATGATAAATAGTCTATCTTGGTGTCAACTTCGCTGTCACTTTTCAGAGGAATGCACCATGGATCTTCAGCTTTCGGGCAAGACCGCCCTCGTTACCGGATCGACCGCCGGCATCGGCTTCGCCATCGCCAAGCGCCTGGCTGAGGAAGGGGTCGAGGTCATCATTACCGGTCGCAACCAGGCCAAGCTGGATGCCGCTGCCGCCGAGCTTTCGCAGGCCGGCACCATCCGCGCGGTGCTGGCCGACCCCGCCACCGCTGCGGGCGCCGACGCGCTGATCGCCGCCGTCCCGGACATCGACATCCTCGTCAACAATCTCGGCATCTACGAGGCCAAGGACTTCACCGACATCACGGACGCGGACTGGCACCATCTGTTCGAGGTCAATGTCGTGAGCGGCGCCCGCCTTGCCCGCCATTATTTCCCGAAGATGCTGACCAAGAACTGGGGGCGCATCCTGTTCATCGCCAGCGAAAGCGGCCTGCTGCCGCCGGCCGAGATGATCCATTATGGCATGACCAAGTCCGCCCAGCTCGCCATTTCGCGGGGCCTTGCCGAACATACGCGCGGCACCGGCGTCACCGTCAATTCGGTGCTGCCCGGCCCGACCCGGTCGGAAGGCATTGTCGAGTTCATCCGCTCCGTGGTCGACAACAAGGACGCGTCAGAAGCCGAGCGCGAGGCCGAATTCTTCACCAAGCTGCGCCCGCTCTCGCTGATCAAGCGGCTGATCGAGGCCGACGAAGTCGGCGCGATGACCGCCTATCTCGCCAGCCCGCTGGCGGCCGCCACCAACGGCGCGGCGGTCAAGGTCGAAGGCGGCATGGTGCCGACGATCTACTAAGAAACTCCACCTCCGTTCGTTTCGAACTTGTCGAGAAACGGAAGCAAAGCGCTTGCCGCTTCTCGACTTCGCTCGAAGCGAACGGGAGTTTGCATCCTGCTTGTGGCAACTGGCCCTGTCGCTCGTTTCCCCCTCTGCCTATGAGGATGGAAATGAGCGATACGGACTGCCTGCCCACCATCGACCAGGCGCTGGAACAGGATGGCTATGCCCGCCTGGCCGGCGCCGACCTGCTTCGCCAACTGGATATCGGCGCGGCTGACTGGGCGCCCTTTGCCCGCAGCTGGGACGATCTTGGCCCCGATCTCTTCATGGCCGATGGCGGCCGTTATCGCCGTCGCCGCCACGCCACCTTTCGCTGCGCCGCCGGGCAGTTCAGCCGCCAGCCGCACCAGCCCCATTATCAGAGCCGCGACTACAATCCGCTGAACGGCGACGTGCAGCGCTGGTTCGATCCGGTCGAGGATGCCACGATCGCGCTGCCGGTGACGCAGGCGCTGCTGGCCTTCTGCGCCGGGCATTTCGATCCGGCGTCATCAGGCGACTGGCATGTCGAGATGCACCAGTTCCGGATCGAGGCGAAGCCGGGCGAGCTTGGCCGTCCCACGCCCGAGGGCATGCACCGCGACGGGGTCGACCGGGTCTTCGTGATGCTGGTCGAACGCCGCAACGTGCGCGAGGGCGTCACCCGCATCGGCGGTGCCGACGGCACGCCGATGGGGGAATTCACCCTGGCCCAGCCGGGCGACGCGATGCTGATCGACGATCACCGCATCTTCCACGGCGTGACCGAAATCCACGCCGTCGACCCAGCCCAGCCCGCCTGGCGCGACGCGCTGGTGATGACCTTTGTAGCCAACAGCTAAGCGCGTTCGTTTCGAGCGAAGTCGAGAAAGAAAGGGCGAACGCCGCGCTCTGCGCTTCTCGACACGCTCGAAGCGAACGGCTCTTTGATTCTCCGCCTTTATTTCAGCAGCACCAGTTCTTCGGCCATGCTGGGGTGCAGCGCCACGGTATCGTCGAAATCCTGCTTGGTGAGGCCCGCCTTCACCGCGACGGCGGCTGCCTGCAGGATTTCCGGCGCGTCCGGGCCGATCATGTGCAGGCCAACCACCTTGTTGGTGGTCGCGTCCACGACCATCTTGTACAGCGCCCGCTCGTCGCGCCCGGCCAGCACATTCTTCATCGGCCGGAAGTCGGAGGTATAGACCTTCACCGTGCCATATTTATTCTTCGCCTGCGCTTCGGTCAGGCCGACGCCGGCCAGCGGCGGATGGCTGAACACGGCCGAGGGCACGCAGCTATAGTCCACGGTGCGCGGATTGTTGCCGAACACGGTGTCGGCAAAGGCATGGCCCTCGCGGATCGCCACCGGGGTCAGCTGCAGCCGGTCGGTGACGTCGCCCACCGCATAGATGCTCTCGCAGCTGGTGCGGCTATATTCGTCGACCTTGATCGCGCCCTTGTCGTCGATCTCGACGCCGGCATTCTCCAGCCCCAGCCCGTCGGTGTGCGGACGGCGACCGGTGGCGAACAGCACGATGTCGGCCGCGACCGGATCACCATTGTTGAAGTGGACGCACAAGGTACCGTCCTCCTTCTTCTCGATCTTCTCCATCTGCGCATTGAAGCGGAAATTAATCCCCTTCATCGTCGAAATCTGGAGCAGGCGGTCGCGTATCTGCTCGTCATAGCCGCGAAGCAGTGTGCCGCCCCGGTTGACCATCGTCACATGGCTGCCGAACTGGTGGAAAATGCCGGCAAATTCATTGGCGATATAGCCGCCGCCGACGATGACGATGCGCTTGGGGCATTCGTCCAGATGGAAAACCTCGTTGGAGGTGATGCCATGTTCGGCGCCCTCCACTTCGGGGATCAGCGGCCAAGCGCCGGTTGCGACCAGGATGACCTTGGCCGTCACCTCGCGCCCGCTGGCGAGCTTCACGCTGTGCGGCCCGGTCACCGTTACCCGTTCGGCGATCAGCTCAACCTTATGGCTGTTCAGCGTATTGGTGTAGAGCCCTTCAAGCCGGTCGACATCGGCCAGCACATTGTCGCGCAGCGTCGCCCATTCAAAACCGCAATCCGGCACATTCCAGCCGAAACGACGGGCGTCCTTCAGATCCTCGGCGAAATGCGCGCCATAGATAAGCAGCTTCTTGGGCACGCAGCCGCGGATGACGCAGGTGCCACCGACACGAAATTCCTCGGCCACCGCGACCTTGGCGCCATGCGCGGCGGCGACGCGCGACGCACGCACCCCGCCCGATCCTGCGCCGATGACGAAAAGGTCGAAATCATAATCGCTCATGCCAGTCTCCGCTCGGCGCACATTCTTGGCGGCGGATATGGCGGCTGGACGGCGCAGTTACAAATGGGAATTTCCTCCCCGCCCGCGGGGAGGGGGACCATGCGCAACATGGTGGAGGGGGGGCGCCGCCAGCCCGGCGAAGAAGGATAGCCCCCTCCACCGGCCTGCGGCCGATCCCCCTCCCCGTGCCGGAGAGGATTATTCGCCCAGTGCGATCTCGATCAGCGCCATGGTCGAGGGGTCGAAGCCGGTCGGGCCATTGGCCTCGATCGACTTGGCGATCTCCTTGCCCAGCTCGACGCCGAACTGGTCATAGGGGTTGATCCCCATCAGCACGGCATTGGCGAAGGTCCGATGCTCGTAGAAGGCGATCAGCGCGCCCAGCGCCTCCGGGTTCACATCATCCATCAGGATGGTGGTCGACGGGCGGTTGCCGGCATAAGCACGGGCCGGATCTTCATTGTCCTTGCCGCGCATCAGCGCCGCGCCCTGGGCGAAGCAGTTGACCAGCAACGCGCGATGATGCGCCGGGTCGAGCGCGTTGCCCGGCTCGATCGAGGCAATGAACTCGACCGGGGTCAGGATCGTGCCCTGGTGCAGCAACTGGAACACCGCATGCTGCGCATCGGTGCCGACGCCGCCCCAGGTGATCGGCGCGGTCGGCCCATCCACCGGCGAGCCGTCCAGCTTCACCGACTTGCCGTTGCTCTCCATCTCCAGCTGTTGGAGATAGGAGGGCAGCAGTGCCAGCCGCTCGTCATAGGCGAACAAAGCGCGGGTCTCGCAGCCCAGCACACGGGCATAATATTGGTCGACGAAGGCGGCGATCAGCGGGATATTCTCGCGCGGATCGGTAAGCTGGAAATGACGGTCCATCGCCGCCGCGCCCTCCAGCAGACTTTCGAACGCGTCCCAGCCCAGCGCCAGCGCGGCCGGGAAGCCGATCGACGACCAGAGCGAATAGCGGCCGCCCACGCTTTCGGGGAAGGGCAGGATGCGGGTCTCGTCGACGCCCCATTCCATCGCCTTTTCCGGCGCGGCAGTGAGCGCGATGATCTTGCCATAAGGGTCTTCGACACCCGCCTCGACCATCCAGTTGATCGCGCTCGCCGCGTTCAGCATGGTTTCGCTGGTGGTGAAGGTCTTCGATGCGATCGCGATCAGCGTGGCGTCGGGGTCGAACGCATCCATCGCCTTTTCAAGCGCCGTGCCGTCGACATTCGAGACGATCGCGACGTCATAGCGCATCCCGTCGCCGCCCAGCGCATCGACGATCAGGTCCGGGCCGAGCGCCGACCCGCCGATGCCGATATGCAGGATATGGCGGATCGGGCCGAGCGCTTCCGCCTCGATCGCGTCGATCAGCGCGCGGGTGCGATTGTGCAGCGCCTTGGCCAGCGCCACGCTGTCGGCATTGCCGACGCCACGCTGCGCGGTGTGCTCTGCCGCGCGGCCTTCGGTATTGTTGACCGCCTCGCCTGCAAACAGCGCCTCGCGCCGGCCGGTGAAATCCTGTTCCTGCGCCAGCTTCAGGAAGCCGTCGACCAGATCGTCGGTCAGGTGGGTCTTGGACCAGTCGAAGCGCAGCGGCCCGTGGCTCAGCACCAGCTTGGACAGGCGGTCGGGATCACTCTCGAAGATGGTCTTGAGTTCAGCTTGAGGCAGGGCGGCAAGGGCCGCCAGTGCGGGACTGGACATGCGGGAGATCCTCTTGGTCGTTGGTCGATATCGACGCTGCACCGGTCGATTCTTCCTCTCCTTATCCAAAAGCGGCACGCATTGCATCGTCCACGCGCTTGACGCGGCGCGGGCGACCCCGCAAAAGCCGCGACAGGCCGCACTCACACGCTGCCGTGCGGCACGATCTTGAAGGACTATAAGACAGACATGAACGCAAAATCGGAAACGCGGGACTTCATCTGGTTCCTCGCCAAGCTGGCGGTGTTCGTCTTCGTCCTGCGCAGCTTCATCGTCTCGCCCTTCAACATCCCCTCGGAATCGATGCAGCCGCGGCTGCTGATCGGCGATTATCTGCTGGTTGCCAAATGGCCCTATGGCTATTCGCGCTATTCCCTGCCCTTCTCGGTGCCGCTGATCCCCGGCCGCATCTTCGCCTCGACGCCGCAGCGCGGCGACGTGGTCGTGTTCAAGGCGCCGCCGAGCCAGAAGAACGACTATATCAAGCGGGTGATCGGCCTGCCGGGCGACATGATCTCGGTCCGCGGCGGCACCGTCTATCTGAATGGCCAGGCAATCCCGAAGCAGAAGGTTGCCGACCTCGTCATTCCGGTGACGCCCAACATGGAAGATGCCGCGCAGAAGGAAGGCAGCCCCTCCCCCTGCTATCGCCCCGAATTCGAGCAGGCGGCACCGGGCGGCGGCAAGCAGTGCCGCTATCCCCAGTTCCGCGAGACGCTGCCCGGCGGCAAGAGCTATAACGTCCTCGACCTGGTGCCCGATGGCGCTGCCGACGACCGTGACACCGTGCTGGTGCCGCAAGGCCATCTGTTCATGATGGGCGACAATCGCGATCGCAGCGCCGACAGCCGCTTCCCGGCGGTCGAAGGCGGCGGCATCGGCCTCGTCCCCGAGGAAAATCTGGTCGGCAAGGCGCTCGTCTCCGTCTTCTCGACCGATGGCAGCGCCAACTGGCTGCTGCCCTGGACTTGGTTCACCGCCGCGCGCTGGAGCCGGATCGGGGAAGGCTTTTGATGGTGGCTTCGCACAGGCCTGATAGCGCAGCCTGGCTGATCGCGCTGATCGGCCGCGCGCCGATCAACCCCGCCGCGTTCGAACAGGCGCTAACCCATGGCAGCGCCAAGGCGGAAAATTACGAGCGGCTGGAATTTCTGGGCGACCGCATCCTGGGGCTGCTGATCGCCGAATGGCTCTATGCCCGCTTTCCGGCTGAACCGGAAGGCAAGCTGTCGCGTCGTTTCAACGCGCTGGTCTCGGGCGAGACCTGCGCGCAGGTGGCCCGCGCCGCTGGCGTGCCCACCCATCTGGTGTTGGGCAAGCAGGCCCGCGACGATGGCGCCGCCGACAGCGACAATGTGCTCGGCGACGTGATGGAAGCACTGATCGGCGCTCTCTATCTGGAGGCCGGACTGGACGAGGCGCGCACGTTGGTCCGTCGCCTGTGGGGCGATCGGGTCGATACCCAGACCGCCGCGCCGCGCCACCCCAAGTCGGCGCTGCAGGAATGGGCCGCGTCGAACAAGCGCAAGCCGCCCGAATATGTGATGACGGACCGGTCGGGGCCGCATCATGCGCTGCGCTTCACCGTCACCGTCTCGATCAAGGGCGCAGGCGAAGCGAGCGCCACCGGAGGCTCTAAGCAGGAAGCCGAGACGGCGGCAGCGAAAGCCCTGCTGGAGCAATTGGCGGGCTAAGCCTGTCCCCAACATTCATTTTGGTTTAGGAAGACGTCTCCGCGCATTGGCGTGGAGCGAACGGAGCATGTGATTGACCATCGAGTTTGAAAATCAGCGCTGTGGCGTCATCGCCATCGTCGGCGCCCCTAATGCCGGCAAGTCGACGCTGGTGAATGCGCTTGTCGGGCAGAAGGTGGCGATCACCAGTCCCAAGGCGCAGACCACGCGCACCCGGGTCATGGGCGTCGCGATCGAGGGCGACGCGCAGATGGTGCTGGTCGACACGCCCGGCATCTTCGCGCCCAAGCGCCGGCTCGACCGCGCGATGGTGCAGGCCGCCTGGGGCGGCGCGCAGGGCGCGGACCTGATCGTGCTGGTGGTCGACGGCAAGGCTGGTCTTGGCGCCAAGATGGAACCGATCATCGCAGCGCTGGCCGCCCGGCCGGAAAAGAAGTGGCTGATCCTCAACAAGGTCGACATCGCGATCAAGGAAAAGCTGCTGGTCCATACCCAGCGCCTCTATGAGCAGTTGGACATCGAGGAGACCTTCTTCGTCTCCGCCGCGACCGGCGATGGCCTGGCCGAACTCAAGACCGCCTTTGCGAACGCCATGCCCGAAGGCCCCTGGCATTTCCCCGAGGATCAGGTGTCGGACGCGACCGACCGTATGCTGGCGGCCGAAATCACCCGCGAACAGCTTTATCACCAGCTCCACGCCGAACTGCCCTATGCCGCTGCGGTCGATACCGAGCAGTATAAGGAGCGCGACGACGGTTCGGTCGAAATCCACCAGCAGATCCTGGTCGGCCGCTCCAGCCAGCGCGCGATCGTGCTCGGCAAGGGTGGCCAGCGCCTCAAGGAAATCGGGTCCAAGGCGCGCGCCGAACTGGCCAACCTCCTGGGCGTCAAGGTCCATCTCTACCTTCACGTCAAGGTGAAGGAAGACTGGGAAGAAGACCGCTTCATCTATCGCGACATCGGCCTCGACTGGGTCGACTGATCCACTTCGCTGCACAAGCGAAACATAATCGCTACCCCGGTCGTTGAGCCGTCATGCTCAAGACCATCATGGTGGCCACGCGGGATCGCGCACGACTGGCCGAGATTACCAGCGTCGCGACCCGCTTCGGCCTCGACATGCTGCTCGCCCGCCTGGGACTGGCCAAGGGCGGCGACGGCGCTGCCGCCGATCCGCCCGACCTGCCCCGCCGCACCCGGCAGGCGATGGAAGCGCTCGGCCCGACCTATGTGAAGCTGGGCCAGATCCTCGCCACCCGGCAGGATCTGCTGCCCGAAGCGTGGATCGCCGAATTTGGCAAGCTGCACAGCGACGCGCCGACCCTGCCCTTCGAGCAACTCCGCCCGCGCCTCGAAGCGGTGCTTGGCGAACCGGTCGAGACCGCCTTCGCCCGCTTTGACATGGCCCCGCTCGCCGCCGCCTCCATGGCGCAAGTCCATCGCGCGACCCTGACCGACGGGCAGGAGGTGGTGGTCAAGATCCGCCGGCCCGGCATCCGCCAGGCGATGGAGGCGGACCTGCGCCTCATCACCCACCTCGCCGGCATCGTCGAAGCGAGCAGCCGCGAGGCGCGCCGTTTCCAGCCGCAGGCGCTGGTGCAGCAATTGCTCGACACCGTGCTGGAGGAACTGGATTTCACGCAGGAAGGCCGCAATGCCGACCGGCTGCGCGAAGACCTGGCCGACAACCCGGCCGTGGTCATCCCGGCGATCCACTGGACCTATTGCGCGGAAACCGTGCTGGTGATGGACTATATCGACGGCGTACCGCCGCGCGACGGCGACACCTTGCGCGCCGCAGGCATCGATCCGGCCGCGATCGCCGACCTAGGCGCAGCGCTGGTGCTCGACATGGTGCTGGTCCATGGCCGCTTCCATGGCGATCCGCATCCCGGCAATCTTCTCTGCCTGCCCGGCGACCGACTCGCCTTGCTCGACATGGGCCTGATCGGCCATGTCAGCGCGCGACGGCGGCAGGAATTCCTGTCCTTCATCCTCTCGCTTCGCTCCGGCGACGCGCGCACCCTGGCCGACACGCTGCTGGTCTGGTCAAAGGCCAGCGCGCCCGATCCCGGCCGGGTGTTGGACGCGGCCGAGCAACTGGTCGCGCGCCATGGCAGCGGCCCGCTGGTCCTCACCCGCATGGTTGCCGACTTCTTCCCGCTGCTGCGCAAGGAGGGGCTGGTGCTACCGCCCGACCTCGCCCTCATCTTCAAGGCGCTGATCACGATGGACGGGGTGCTGGGCGCGATCCAGCCCGGCTTCGACCTGTCGCAGGCCCTGCAGAAGGCGCGCGGCCGGCTGGTGATGAACCAGGTTGCGGCGGCCCATGCCCCGGAAAAGACCGTCGCCCTGCTGCTCGAACTCTCGCGCATCGCCGACGACGCCCCGCGCCTGCTGCGCGCGCTGACCCGCCGGCTGGAGGCAGATGCAACACCCGCCACGCCATCACCGCCCGACAATGGCGCGAAATGGATCGCCGCCGCCGTCCTGGCTGCCGGCGCCCTGATCGCCGCCGCGCACTATTTCGGCTAGAGGGGCGTCGGTTCGGCTCCGCGCCACAACAAAGCAAGCGAGAAACTGGTCAGCCACTCAGTTCGTCGGGGCTTCATTCTCGGCGATGATCGACAGGGCAAAGTCCCGCGACCGTTGCACCAGCGTGCGGACCGTGTCCGGCCCGTCATAGCCCTCATAGGCCGCGACCAGGATCGCCTTGCCCGCTGCTGCCGTCAGGCAGCCGCCGACGCCGATCGCCACCTGCGCCTGCTGGGTCTGCATCGTCATCGATCCGCCGATGATCGCGCAGCTATCATCCATCCCCATCGGCACCACCTTGCCGCTGGTCTGGGTCTTGGCGCCGAACAGCGTCTCCATCCCCTTGTCGATGGTCCCGTTCACATCGCCCTTGTCCAGGAACGCCTTGAACGCCGGCGTATCGAACTCCGCTTCCATGAGCTTCAGGAACTGGTCCCGCTCCAGCGTCGCCATCAGCGCCGCGACCGGCGCCTTGACAAGGATATAGCGATCCAGCTTCGTCAGCGTCGCGTCGCAGGCATAAAGGGTCAGGACCGTGACATTCTGCGTATCCATGGTCGCCATCATCTGCGCCAGCGACGCCATCTGCCCCTTGGGCGGACAATAGCCCTCCGGCACGGTCCAGTGCAGTTCCTTGTCGCCGACCTGGAAGCGCACGACCTCCGGTTCGGCGGCCAGCGCGGGGCTGGCCGCCGACAGCAACAGGGCGGCGATGGCGCAGGCGCGCGCCGCCATGGCGCCGATCATGCCTTGGCAGTCTCCGCCTTCTTCTTGGCCGGGGCCTTCTTGGCGGCGGGCTTCTTTTCGCCGGCTTCCTTCTTCGCCGCCGGCTTCTTGGCAGCGGCCTTCTTCGCCGGCGCCTTCTTGCCCTTCTTGGCCGGGGCCGCCGCTGCGCGCGCGTCGATCAGCTGGGCCGCTTCCTCCAGCGTCAGCGCGTCCTGCTCGATCGTCTTGGGCAGGGTCGCGTTGGTCGTGCCGTCGGTGACATAGGGGCCATAGCGGCCCGCCATCAGCTTGATCTCCGCCTCGGTACGCGGATGCTTGCCCAGCACCTTCAAGGGCTCGCGCGACGAACCGCCACGACCGCCCTTGTTCGCCGCATCGGCGAGCTTGGCGACAGCCATGTTCATGCCCACCTCGAAAATCTCGGCGGTCGAGGACAGGCGGCCATATTTGCCGTCATGCAGCAGATAGGGACCGAAGCGGCCGATATTGGCGACGATCGGCAGACCGGTTTCCGGGTGCAGGCCGACCTCGCGCGGCAGGCTCAGCAGCTTGATCGCCCAGTCGAGCGTCATCTCGCCATCGGGCAGATCCTTGGGGATCGACCCGCGCTTGGCCTCCTTGCCCTCGCCCATCTCGATATAGGGACCGAAACGGCCGGACTTCTTGACGATGTCCTGCCCGGTTTCGGGATGCTGGCCCAGAATTTCGGGGCCGGTATCCGCGCCCTCACTGCCGCCCGGCTGACCGAACTTGCGGGTATATTTGCACTCGGGATAGTTGGAGCAGGCGATGAACGCACCAAAGCGGCCGCCGCGCAGCGACAATTGGCCATCAGCGCAGAGCGGGCAGGCGCGCGGGTTGCTGCCATCCGCCTTGGGCGGGAACAGCATCGGCTCCAGAAACTTGTCCAGCTCGGCCGTGATGTCCGACGGCTTCTGCTCCATGATCTCGGCGGTCTTGGGCTTGAAGTCCTTCCAGAAGGCTTCGAGCACTTCCTGCCACTGGGCACGGCCGCCGGAAATCTCGTCCAGTTCATCCTCAAGACCCGCGGTGAAATCATAGGAGACATAGCGTTCGAAGAAGCGCTCCAGGAAGGCCGTCACCAGTCGCCCGCTCTCCTCGGCGAAGAAGCGGTTCTTCTCGACGCGGACATAGTCGCGGTCCTTCAGCACCTGCAGCGTCGAGGCATAGGTCGACGGGCGACCGATGCCCAGTTCTTCCAGCTTCTTCACCAGCGAAGCTTCGGAATAGCGCGGCGGCGGCTGGGTGAAATGCTGCTCGGCGCTCACCTTCCTCTTGGCTGGCGCGTCGCCTTCGTTCAGGCGCGGCAGCAGCTTGCTGTCATCATCCTCGGCGTCGTCGCGACCTTCCTCATAGAGGGCCAGGAAGCCGGGGAAGATCACCACCTGGCCAGTGGCGCGCAGCGTGTGGCTGCCGCTGCCGTCGACCATGTCGATGGTGGTGCGTTCCAGCCGGGCCGAGGCCATCTGGCTCGCCAGCGCACGCTTGAAGATCAGGTCGTAGAGGCGCGCATGATCGCCACCGCCCACCTTGTCGCGATGGAATTCGGTCGGACGAATGGCTTCATGCGCTTCCTGCGCATTCTTGGCCTTGGTCTGATATTGGCGCGGCTTTTCTGGAAGATAGCCGCCGTCATAGCGCTCCGCGATCGCCTTGCGCGCTGCGGAAATGGCGCTGCTATCCATCTGCACGCCGTCGGTACGCATATAGGTGATCGCGCCGTCCTCGTAGAGCTGCTGCGCGATCCGCATCGTGTGGCTGGCCGAAAAGCCCAGCTTGCGCGCGGCTTCCTGCTGCAGGGTCGAGGTGGTGAAGGGCGGCGGGGGATTGCGGGTGAGCGGCTTGGTCTCGACCTTGTCGACGGTGAAGCGCCCGGCCTCCACGTCGGCCTTGGCGGCCATGGCGTCGCCTTCCTTGCCGATGGTCAGGCGATCGATCTTCTCGCCTTTCCAGCGGACCAGGCGCGCGGTGAAGCCCTGCCCGCCCTGCTCCATCTCGGCCGCGATCGACCAATATTCCTGCGGCACGAAGCTTTCGATCTCGCGCTCGCGCTCCACTACCAGGCGCAGCGCGACCGACTGGACGCGCCCCGCCGACTTGGCGCCGGGCAGCTTGCGCCACAGCACCGGCGACAGGGTGAAGCCCACCAGATAGTCGAGCGCCCGGCGCGCGCGATAGGCGTCGATCAGATCCTCGTCCAGCGCGCGCGGCTTCGCCATCGCGTCCAGCACCGCCGCCTTGGTGATGGCGTTGAACGTCACCCGGTCGACCGTCTGCGGCAGCGCCTTCTTGGCGCGCAACACTTCCTGCACATGCCAGCTGATCGCTTCCCCTTCGCGATCAGGGTCAGTCGCCAGGATCAATCGCGTGGCCTTCTTCGCCTCGTCGGCGATGGCCTTGAGCTGCTTGCCCTTGTCGCCATAATTTTCCCACGACATGGCAAAGCCGTTGTCGGGATCGACCGACCCGTCCTTGGGCGGCAGGTCGCGGATATGGCCGTAGCTGGCCAGGACATGGAAATCCCCGCCCAGATATTTCTCGATGGTCTTCGCCTTGGCCGGCGATTCGACAATGACAAGTTGCATTCAGGCCCCGGTTTGGAAGTCTCTCACGTATACGCGCGAGTCTGTAGGGTAGTGGTGGAGGGCGTCAAGCGCCCTGCGCATCTCGTCTCATGACCGCAATCAGCAAGGCCATGACCAGCGCCGCCCCGCTCCCCAGCCATATCGCATCCCGTTGCAGGATCGGAAACAGCCATGCGCCGGTCACCGCGCCCAAGACGAGCCCCAGCCAGAGCAGCGCATAGCTGCCCCAGCCTGGATAGCGCCGACCGGTAACCATTCCGGCAAGCCCAAAGCCGATACGCACCAGACTGCCGGTCATATAGGTCAGCCCCAGCGGCGCTTCGCCTTCGCGTTCGAACACGGTGTTTTCGGCGCCCATCGCCAGCGCCAGCACCCCCGCAGCGCAAAATGCCGAATGACCGACCATCAGCGCCGCAGCAGCCAGCAGTATCGCGACGAGGATCAATATGGCGCTGCTCTGCCGCCGCCCGGCAACCGCACCGACGATCGCGCCACCGGCAACACCCGCGACAAAGCACAGGATCAGGATGGCCGCCGCCGTCGCATCACTCCTGTCGCTCGCAATGCCGACGGCCAGCCGGGTCGAATTGCCGCTCATGAACGACACGAAGAAGCCCGATGTCATCAGGAAACCAAGCGCATCGACATAACCCGCCAGAAACGCCAGGGCGATGGCGAAGCCCTGCATCGGCCGATCGAACCGGATCATCGCGCGCGCCGCCGCCTCATATCAGGCTGACCCGTCCGCCCGCCTGTCGCTCCAGCCCGCCCGCCAGTTCCAGTTCCAGCAGCACCGTCTGCACGATGGCGGGCGACAGGCCGGACAGGCGGATGATCTCGTCCGCCGCCACCGCAACCGGCCCCAGCAGCGCGATCACCGCCGCGCGATCGGTATCGGCGACATCGCCCGACACCGGCTGGCCGATGAAATCGAAACTGCCCTGCCGCACCATGCGGGGATCAAGCCCGCCGACCGCCTCCAAAATGTCGTCGGCATTCTGCACCAATGTCGCGCCTTCGCGGATCAGCAGGTTGCAGCCTTGCGCACGCGGATCGAGCGGCGATCCCGGCACCGCCATCACCTCGCGCCCCGCCTCGGTCGCCAGCCTTGCGGTGATCAGCGACCCGGACTTGGGCGCCGCCTCCACCACAACCGTGCCCAGCGCGAGGCCGGCGATGATCCGGTTGCGTGCCGGGAAATGCCGGGCGAGCGGCTGGGTGCCGGGCGGATGCTCGGTCACCAGCAGGCCACGTTGTGCCACATCTTCCTGCAAGGCTGCATTTTCGGGCGGGAAGCCGATGTCGATGCCGCTGGCGATCACGCCGATCGTGCCGCTGTCGATCGACCCGCGATGCGCTTCGGTATCGATGCCGCGGGCCAGACCGGACACGACCACCGCGCCGCGATCACCCAGTTGCTGCGCCAATATCCGGGCGAAGCGGCAGGCGGCGGCCGAGGCGTTGCGCGCGCCGACCATGGCGATGCAGGGCTGCGCCGCGATTGCGGTATCGCCACGCACGATCAACGCCGGCGGCGCGCCCTCCATCTCTGCCAGCAAGGCCGGATAGTCGGGATCGCCCATCAGCAGATAGCGGACACCGATCGCGCGGGTGGCGGCAATCTCCCGCTCGATCGCGGCAGCATCGGCCACCCGCGCCTCGCCCCCGCCGCGCGCGGCAAGCACGGGAATGGCGCGCAGCGCCTCGGCCGCGCTGCCGAAGCGCGCGAGCAACTGGCGGTAGCTGACGGGGCCGATCCGCGGGGATCGGATCAGGCGGAGACGGTCGAACCGCTCCTGCCCGGTCACTCGGTGGCGGCTTTCTGCTTGGAGCTGCCGACCTTGGGTTCCTCACCCTTCATCAGCCGGGCGATATTGGCGCGGTGCCGCCACAGCACGATCAACGCGAGCGCCAGGCTGACCGGCACCAGATCGATCCGGCCAAAGGCAAACATGGCGATCGGCGCGCTGACCGCGGCTGCCATGCCGCCGACCGACGACCATTTGGTGCCGAACAGCGCGCCCAGCCACACGACCGCAAAGACGATGCCGGCCGGCCAGTACATGGCCGTCACCACGCCCATCATCGTCGCCACGCCCTTGCCGCCGGCAAAGCGCAGCCAGACGGGGTAGCAATGGCCGATGAACGCCATGGCGCCCGCCATCGGCCCGCCACCATCCACCAGCGCCGCGCCGATCAGCACCGCCGCCGCCCCCTTGAGCAGGTCGAGCAGCAGGGTCGCCGCCGCCAGCCCCTTGCGGCCCGTGCGCAGCACATTGGTCGCGCCGATATTGCCCGACCCGATCTGGCGCAGGTCGCCCGCGCCGGTAAAGCGCGTCAGCAGCAGGCCAAAGGGGATCGAACCGAGCAGATAGCCCAGCACCAGGACAAAAGCGGGAAGCAGCCAGGGAGGTGTCATGAAATTCGCCGATAAAGCGTTTTCGAAGCAGCTGGAACAGCAGCTGACTCGGAAAACGCGAAAATCAAAAGATCAGAACAGAACTGCCGATGCAATCGGCGGGCCTGTTCTGATTGTTGCGCGCGACCATAGCGAGACAGGCGCGGGGAGCAATGGGCAGTATCGGTTTACCGCACCCGCGCGGGATTGCCGACCACGGTTGCGCCGGCCGGCACATCGCGCGTTACCACGCTGCCCGCACCGATCAGCGCATCATCGCCGATCGTCACACCGGGCAGGATGATCGCGCCGCCACCGATCCACACATTGCGGCCGATAGTGATCGGCACGCCCCATTCGATGCCGGTCGCGCGCTCGGCCGGATCGCGCGGATGGTCGGCGGTCAATATCTGCACCCCGGTGCCGATCTGCGTGCCATCGCCGATCGTCACCGGCACGACGTCCAGGATCACGCAGTTGAAGTTCAGGAACACGCCCGCGCCCAGGAAGATGTTGAAGCCATAGTCGCAGTGGAAGGGCGGCCGGATCGTCGATCCAGCTCCCAGCGCGCCCAGCCGCTCGCGCAGCAGTTCCTCGCGCTCAGGCGGCAGGGTCGCGTTGAAACGCTGCATCCATGCCGCCGCCGCCAACTGATCCGCGATGATTTCCGGGTCGCTCGCATGATAGGGCTCACCCGCGATCATCTTCTGCTTCATGCTGGGCTGCGTCATCCTGTTCTCCTTTGATCGGCCCGCGAGGTGGCAGCGACCGGCCCGATTTGCAAGCACCAGGCGTTGACACTCCCGCCCCATGCCGCGACACAGGCGCGCATGACGGTCGCACCAGACGCTCCCATCCTTTTCTTCGATTCCGGCGTGGGGGGCCTGTCCATCCTCGCCCCGGCCCGCGCCGCCTTGCCAAACGCCCCTGTGGTCTATGCCGCGGACAGCGCCGGCTTCCCCTATGGCACCAAGAGCGAGGCGGAGATTGCCGCGCGCGTGCCTGCCCTGCTCGGTCGGCTGGTGGAGCGCTATCGCCCGCGCCTCGCCGTCATCGCTTGCAACACCGCCTCGACCATCGCCCTTCCGCATGTTCGCGCCGCGCTCGACATTCCGGTGGTCGGCACCGTCCCGGCGATCAAACCGGCGGCGCTATTGTCCAAAAGCCGGGTGTTCGGCGTGCTGGGCACCAATGCCACCGTGCGCCAGCCCTATGTCGACCGGCTTGCCGCTGAACATGGCGCCGACTGCACGGTGCTGCGCCATGGCAGCGCCGCGCTGGTGCAACTGGCCGAGGCGAAGCTGCGCGGCGAAACGCTCGATCCCACTATCGCCCGCGATGCGCTGGCGGGCCTCCTCGACCAGCCTGGCGGCGACCGGATGGACATGGTCGTCCTCGCCTGCACCCATTTCCCGCTGGTAGAACAGGAACTTGCTGCCACCGCGCCGCATCCTATGGGCTTCGTCCATGGCGGCGAAGGGATCGCCCGGCGCATCGCCTTCCTGACCGATGGCCAGCCCTGGCCGGACGCGCCCTCGCCCGGCATCGCCGTCTTCACCCGCGTCGATGACAGGGTCGAAGCGCTGCGCGATGCGCTGGCCGGCTATGGCCTCGATCGCATCGACGCGCTCTGACCCCAGGGGTAGGCCATTTGTCCAATGGCAAAGCGTTTCGATCACACTGATAGGGAATCTGCGTATCGTTGCGAGCGGTTATCGCTGGCAATGGCAGACGCGCGCAGGTAAATGCACTCCTCAGGCAGAGGATGGCGCGACCATAGAAGAACCGGCGCGCGAGCAACGGGAAGAACGGCGTAGTGAATTACAAGCATATCTTTTCGCAGGCGATCGACCGGCTCCACAGCGAGGGCCGCTACCGCGTGTTCATCGACATCCTGCGCAACAAGGGCGCCTTCCCCAACGCCCGCTGCTTCCACGGCCATAACGGCCCGAAGCCGATCACCGTCTGGTGCTCGAACGATTATCTCGCCATGGGCCAACATCCCAAGGTTGTCGCCGCCATGGAGGAAGCGCTCCATGATGTCGGCGCCGGATCGGGCGGCACCCGCAATATCGGCGGTAACACCCATTATCATGTTGATCTGGAGGCGGAACTCGCCGACCTGCATGGCAAGGAATCAGCCCTGCTCTTCACCTCGGGCTATGTCTCGAACGAAGCGACGCTTTCGACCCTCGCCAAGATCCTGCCGGGCTGCATCATCTTTTCGGACGAGCTGAACCATGCCTCGATGATCGCGGGCATCCGCAATTCGGGCTGCGAAAAGCGCGTCTTCCGTCACAATGATCTCGATCATCTGCGCGAACTTCTCGCCGCCGAAGATCCCGAGGCGCCCAAGCTGATCGCCTTCGAAAGCGTCTATTCGATGGACGGCGACGTCGCGCCGATCGCGGAAATCTGCGACCTGGCCGACGAGTTCAACGCGCTCACCTATCTCGACGAAGTCCATGCCGTGGGCATGTATGGCGCACGCGGCGGTGGCATTTCGGAGCGCGATGATGTCGCCGATCGCCTGACCATCATCGAAGGCACGCTGGGCAAGGCGTTCGGCGTCATGGGCGGCTATATCGCCGCCGACCAGATGATCGTCGACGTGATCCGCAGCTATGCGCCCGGCTTCATCTTCACCACCTCGCTCTCGCCCGTGCTGGTCGCCGGCGTGCTGGCGAGCGTGCGGCACCTGAAGGGCTCCAGCGCCGAGCGCGAAGGCCAGCAGGCCTCCGCCGCCAAGCTCAAGCAACTGATGCGCGACGCAGGCCTGCCGGTGATGAACTCGGTCACCCATATCGTGCCGCTGATGGTGGGCGATCCGGTCAAGGCCAAGCGGATCAGCGATATCCTGCTCGCCGAATATGGCGCCTATGTGCAGCCGATCAACTATCCTACCGTGCCGCGCGGCACCGAACGGCTGCGCTTCACCCCCGGCCCGGCCCATAATGAAGAGATGATGCGCGACCTGGTGTCGGCGCTGGTCGAGATCTGGGATCGGCTGGAACTGGAACTGCTCGAGCGCCAGGCGGCCTGACGGTCCCGACAGGCCACTTACCTCTTCAAAGGCCCAGGGCAGGACAGCGTGTCTGCCTGGGCCTTTCGGGCGCGAATATGTTATAGCGGCGGCGCGAACGCGCCGGAGTCGCGCGTCCTGCGAGAGGAGCGCACCATGTCCGCACCGATCGACGAAGCCAAATTGCACGCTTTCACGAGCAAAATGCTCGGGGATCTTGGCGGCGCGATGAGCGTGCCGACCGTGCGTATCGGGGTAAGGCTCGGCCTTTTCGATATATTGGCGAACGGGCCAGCATCCGCGGCCGAACTGGCGGCGCGCGCCGGCAATCTGCACGAGCGCTACATCCGCGAATGGGCCTATGCCCAGGCAGCAAATGGCTATGTCGATTTCGACCCGGCGACGCAGCAATTCAGCATGTCGCCCGAACAGGCGATGGTCTTCCACTATGTCGACAGCCCGGTCTATCTGGTCGCGGCTTTCGAGATGGTAGCCGCGATGATCGAGGCGGAATCCAAGGTGGAAGAATGTTTCCGAAACGGTAGCGGCGTGCGCTGGGGTGATCATGCCGGCTCCCTCTTCTGCGCGACTGGTGCCTTCTTCCGCCCCGGCTATGTCAATAATATCGTCCAATATTGGATCCCCGCCCTGCAAGGCGTGGAAGCGAAATTGCGCGTGGGTGCCAAGGTGGCCGATGTCGGATGTGGCGTGGGCTTTTCGACCCTGCTGATGGCGCAGGCCTATCCGGAGAGTCGTTTCATCGGCTATGATTTCCATGCGCCATCGATCGAGGAAGCGCGGCGCCATGCCGCAGCCCATGGGCTGGCGGACAGTGTTCAGTTCGAGGTTGCCACGGCAAAGGACGTGCCTGACAGCGACTTCGATCTGGTGACCATGTATGATTGCCTGCATGACATGGGCGATCCGCGCGGCTGCGCGAGCCATATGCGGCGGATATTGGCCGCCGGTGGCAGCTGGATGATCGTGGAGCCAGCGGCCGGCAATCGCCCGCAGGACAATTTCAATCCGGTCGGCCGGCTCTATTACAATGCCTCCACCATGATCTGCGTCCCGACCTCGCTGGATCAGGAGGTCGGCGAGGGCCTGGGCGCCCAGGCAGGCGAAGCCCGACTGACGGAGGTTATCCGCAGCGGCGGGTTTGCAAATGTGCGTCGCGCTGCCGATGGGCCATTCAATATGGTGCTGGAAGCTTGGTAGCCCGCTCACTCAGACCCGGATCAGCCCGCCCCTGACCGCATAGCCACGATAGAGCGTCCGGACATGGGGGAAGCCGCCCATATCCTGCGCCAGTCGGTTGATCGCGCCATTGAGTTCGCGCCGGGGCGAGACGTGGAAACGGGCCAGCCAGCCGAACAGCGCCCGTTTCCAGAGCGCTGGCAGGTCGTCCTGCTGGCCGAAATCGACGACCTCCAGCTTGCCGCCGGGCGCCACGCAGCGTGCCGCCTGGACCAGCGCCATTTCCCATTCGGGGATCATCGACAGCGCATAGCTGATGAACACCCGCTCGAAGCTCGCCCGGCTGAACAGCGCCTGCGGATCGAAACCGCAGGCGTCGCCCTGCGCCAGCGTCACGCGATCCGCCATGCCTGCTTTCGCGACCGAAGCTCGCGCCGTATCCAGCATCGCGTCGCTGATATCGACGCCATAGAGCCGCGCCTTGGGCCAGGCTTTGCCGACCGCGATCAGGTTGCGGCCGGTGCCGCAGCCAATCTCCAGCACCGCGCCGCCGGCGGGCGGATCGAGATCAGCGATCAACCCGTCGCGGCCCAGCAGATAATATTTGCGGGTCAGGTCATAAATGTGCCGCTGGTAGCGATAGACCCCGTCCATCAGCTGCCCATGGCCGCTCATGCGTCGGCGCCCTTCAGCACATAGAGATGCACGCCGCCATAGATGGCCGAGCGATCGCGCGCGGTATAGTCGCGCGAGGCGTCGGCCCGATAGTCCCAATGGGCCAGCACATCGTCGGCGACCCGGCCGGGCAGGATGCTCGGTTCGCCAGCCGTGCGGAACAGCACGCGGGCGCCCGGCTTGGCCGTCCGGGTGATCTGCGCCCAGAGCGCGTTCAACTGCTCGTCATCCATCCAGTCCTGCGCATCGAGCAGGATGTAACGGTCGCATGATGCGGCCGGCTGGCTGGTCAGGAAGTCGGTGAAGTTGATATGCCGGACATCGACCCGTTCGGCCCGGTCGCGCACCGCACGATGATTGGCCGCCTGCAGATAGGGCGGCAACGGCCCTTCGCCGCCTGCATAGCCGCGACCGAAAGCCTGCACGGCGAAATAATTGTCTTGGAGGTCGAAGTCGCAGGCCAGTTTCTTCAATCGCGCCTTCAGCACATTGTCCATCCGGTCGTCGCCGGCCAGCGCCTCGAACTGCGCGGGGGGGATGCCGAGGCCGAACAGCGAGGCGGGCTGGCTGGTCAGCCAGCGGACAAAGCCCTTGTCGAAGATCGGTGCCAGTTCGCGCTCGAAGATCGCCAGTTGCTCCTCGCGGCTCTGCGCGTCCAGCATCCGCTTGGGGTTCACGCCATGCAGCCGGGCGAGCAGATGGGCTGCGCCGATGAAGCGGCCGAGCAGGCCATGCCTGTATATGCCCCGCGCAAAGCCACCGATGCGACGGCGACCGGTCATGTCGCGGCCTTCCCAATAGCGGCGCGTCGCCTCATCCAGGTGCGGCGCGACGATCTCGCGATAGGCGGCAATGTTCGCCTTGTCGTCGGCCCGCGCGAAGAAGCGATGGAAGGCGGCATGATCGGGCAAGGTCTGCGCCGCCATCAGCTTTAGCCGGTTGAGCGCGATATGGGCGGTGTTGAGGTCGACCGCGGTGATCTTCGCGGGATCGGCGGTCAGGTAGGAGAGGACATTGCAGCCGCCCGACGCGATCGTCACCACATGGCTGTCGGGCGTGATCGCCAGCGCTTCCATGTCGACCGCCGGGTCTTCCCAGATCTGGGCATAGACCAGGCCACGGAAGGCGAAGGTGAAGGCGCGTTCCAGCAGCCCCTGCTTCGACAGATGGCGGTGACGATGCACCGCGTTGGTGACTTTCTTGTGGGCCGATGCGGCCATGGGCGCACTCCTCGCTGCCGGGTCGTTCGGTCGGCCGATAGGGCAGGCGCGTGTCGTGCGCATGACCGCTGGGTTACGCCATGATGACGCCCCTTGCGGAACCGGGACCGCCTTTCCCATCTTCTGCATCTGATGGCGCACTGGATCGAACTGCTGGCGGCTGAACATGCTGCGGACAGTGGCCTTGGCACCGGTCATTCGCTTGTGGTTGCGAATCGCTTCAGCATCATTCTCCAGCATCATTGTCGATGCCGCCGACACAGCGGAAGCGGGCCTGTTCCCGACGCGGAGAGACGCGCGATTGAAGCCCTTGACGCCGACGCCAAGGCCACAGAGCATGGAGGCATGACGGAATTGACGAAAGGAGGTTACAGGCCCCAATCTCATGGCGCGGAAGCCACACGCAAGAAGGGGGCGGTGTGAACCAATTGTAAAACGCCCCTGAGAGCATTCGCTAAGTTATTGAAGGTTGGTCGGGGAGACAGGATTCGAACCTGCGACATCCTGCTCCCAAAGCAGGCGCGCTACCAGACTGCGCTACTCCCCGATGCAGGCGCGCCTTAGCGGGGGAGCGCGCGCTTCGTCAATCCACCATCAATGAAAGAACAGCCACAAAAGTATGATAATGGGGATCGGCACGCCGATCAGCCACAGCAATATGCCCTTGCCCATCGCAATCCTCTCCTTCTTTCCGTGTGTTGAATAAACGCAGAAGGTCCAGAGAGGTTGCGTGTACGGGTCAGTTTCCGCTGCCGCCCGCCGGACCGAAGCGGGCCACCATGTCATAGGCGTCAGCCAGGAAGATCTGGCGAACATAGGTGATCGGATCCCCGCCGCGCCAGGTATGGCGCTCGACGCACAGGCAGGGCGCGCCGGGCGCGATGCCGAGCAGGGTCGCCTCCTCCCGCGTTGCGCCCACCGCCGAAATCCGGTTTTCCGCCTCTGTCCAGGGCACATGCTGCAGCAGCCAGGTGCCTGGCGAGATGCTGTCGAAATCGCCATCGACGATCGCGGGCACGGCGCGGGTCGCGATCAGGCGATGTTCCACCGCGAGCGGCCGATCATCGGCGCAATGAATGCCATCCAGTTCCAGTAGTTGCGCGCCATTGGCCAGCGCGGCTTCCTCGTCCCTACCCGCAACCGGACCGCGCAATTGCCGTCCGGTCAGACGATAGCTGTGCCGCTGGCCGCGCTCACCGATCTGGACGGCAAGGTCCGGGATATCCAGCACCATCGAATGAACGCGCGGCCGCGCGACGAAGCTGCCCGCCTTCTTGCGCCGCTCGACCAGGCCGGCCGATTGCAGCGCCGACAGCGCCTTGTTCACGGTCATGCGCGAACAGCCATGCGCCTGCATCAGTTCCTGCTCGGTCGGCAGCCGATCGCCCGGCGCCAGCGTGCCGGCCAGGATGCGGGCCTCGAAATCGGCGCGGATCTTCTCGTGCAGCGGCTGTTTCACGCGGTCAGTTTCTCCAGCGTCCGGCGATAGCGGGTGGCGATGGCCTCGCGGGCGCGATGCCGCCCGCCGCTTACCATCTGCACGCCCCGGCGCCAGACCGTATCGATCGCCTCGCGCCCGGCGCCGAAGATCAACCCATCCAGCACACGCTCGACCGGGCGATGGAACAGTGAGGGATGATCAAGGTCCAGCGTCACGAAATCGGCCGATGCGCCGACCCGCAATCCGGCCGCGGCGCCCAGCGCCTGCGCGCCGCCGGCCACTGCCGCACGATAAAGGCGATCGCCGGTCGACATATCCGCTTCGCGCGCCAGCACATTGCGCTGCTGCAGGCCAAGGCGCTGGCCATATTCAAGCAGCCGCAATTCCTCGGTCGCATCGATGCGGACATTGGAATCGCTGCCGACGCCATAGACGCCGCCGCCATCCAGGAAGGGTTCGGCAGGGAAGAGGCCGTCGCCCAGATTGGCCTCGGTGATGGGACAAAGCCCTGCCACCGCGCCGCTGGCTGCCATTGCTCGTGCCTCATCCTTGGTCATGTGGGTCGCATGGACCAGGCACCAGCGGTTGCTTACCGGCGCGTGGTCCAGCAGCCATTCGACCGGCCGCTGGCCGCTCCAGGTGATGCAGTCAGTCACTTCCTTCCGCTGCTCGGCGATATGGATGTGAACCGGATTATGACCCGCGATCCGGGCGAGCAGCGCCAGTTCATCGGGCGCGACCGCGCGCAGGCTGTGCGGCGCCACGCCGACGACGGTATCGGGAAGATCACGTGCACCGGCGATCGTCGCCTCGCGCAGCCGGGCAAAGCCGTCCAGATCATTGATGAAACGCCGCTGGCCCGCGCTCGGCGGCTGGGCGCCGAAACCCGACCAGGCATAGAAGACCGGCAACAGCGTCAGACCGATGCCGCTTTCCGCCGCCGCCGCCATGATCGCCAGGCTGGTTTCAGCCGGGTTCGCATAGGGCGCGCCGTCCGGGGCGTGATGCAGATAGTGAAATTCGCCGACGCGGGTGAAGCCGCTTTCCAGCATCTCGACATAGGCCTGGGCCGCGATCGCCGCGATGTCGTCCGGCTCCATGCGGCCGACGAAGCGATACATGAGGTCGCGCCACGTCCAGAAACTGTCGCCCGCCGGGCCGCGTACTTCGGTCAGGCCGGCCATCGCCCGCTGGAAGGCATGGCTGTGCAGATTGGGCAGGCCCGGCAGCGCAACGGCGTGACGGATATCCTCGACCTGCGGCGCGGTGCTTTGCTCGATCGATGCGATCGCGCCGCCCTGCAACTGCATGCGGACATCCCGCGCCCACCCCTCCGGCAGCAACACATGGTCGAAAAACAGGGACGTCATGGACTGCAAATCTCCCGGACCGATATAATGTCTATACATTAAATATCGAATCATGCAATCTGGGTACAGGCCGTGAAGGGAGGCTGGCGATGACGATGATATGCGACCGGCTATGGACCAATGCCCGGCTGGCGACGATGGAGGGCGACGGGATCGGCGCGGTCGAGGATGGCGTGATCGCCGCGCGCGACGGCCGCATCCTCTATGCGGGCGCCCGCGCCGATGGCCCTGCCTTCGCCCCCACCGAAACGATCGACTGTGCCGGCCGCTGGATCACCCCGGGGCTGATCGACTGCCACACCCATCTGGTCCATGGCGGCGATCGCGCCGCCGAGTTCGAGCTGCGCCTAGCCGGCGCCTCCTATGAAGAGATTGCGCGTGCCGGCGGCGGCATCGTCTCGACCATGCGCGCCACCCGCGCAGCGAGCGAGGCGGACCTAGTCACCAGCGCCCTGCCCCGGCTCGACGCGCTGATCGCCGAAGGCGCCACCACGGTCGAGGTCAAGTCCGGCTACGGCCTCGATCCCGCCTCCGAGTTGCGGATGCTGCGCGCTGCGCGCCAGCTGGGCCGCGAACGGCCGGTGCGGATCGCCACGACCTTCCTCGGCGCCCACGCCCTGCCGCCCGAATATGCCGGCAATGCCGACGCCTATGTTGCGATGCTGTGCGACGACCTGTTGCCCGCCGTCGCCGCCGAAGGGCTGGCGGACGCGGTCGACGCCTTTTGCGAGGGGATCGGCTTTTCGCCGGCGCAGACCGACCGATTGTTCAGCGCCGCGCGCGCGCTCGGCCTGCCGGTGAAGCTCCATGCCGAACAGCTTTCCAACCTGCTTGGCGCCGCGCTCGCCGCCAGCCATGGCGCTCTGTCGGCCGATCATCTGGAATATCTGGACGAAGACGGCATCGCCGCCATGGCCCGCGCCGGCACGGTCGCGACCTTGCTGCCGGGTGCTTATTATTTCGTGCGCGAGACGAAGCTGCCGCCGATCGACGGGCTGCGCCGTGCCGGCGTGCCGATCGCGCTGGCGACCGACTGCAATCCCGGCACCTCGCCGCTCACCTCGCTGCTGCTGGTCATGAACATGGGCGCCACCCTGTTCCGCCTGACCGTCGACGAATGCCTGGCGGGCGTGACCCGCAACGCGGCCCGCGCGCTGGGTCTATCCGACAAAATCGGCACGCTGGAGGCCGGCAAAAGCTGCGACCTTGCCATCTGGGACATAGAGCGCCCCGCCGAACTGGTTTATCGCATGGGGTATAACCCGCTCCATGCCCGCATCTGGAGTGGTCAATGAACGCTATCATCCTCGTCCCCGGCGAAGCCTCGCTGGCCGACTGGCGCGCCATCTATCGCGGCGCGACGGCCCGGCTCGATGCAGGATCGACGCCGCGCATCGCGCAAAGCGCGGCAGCGGTGGCGCGCATCCTGGCGAAGGGCGAGCCGGTCTATGGCATCAACACCGGCTTCGGCAAGCTGGCGAGCGTGCGGATCGGTGACGAAGACCTGGCCACGCTCCAGCGCAATATCGTGCTGAGCCATGCCGCCGGCACCGGTGCCCCCTCCCCCGTGCCGGTCATCCGCCTGATGATGGCGCTGAAGCTCGCCAGCCTGGGCCAGGGCGCGTCGGGCGTGCAGCCGCAGACCGTTGCCCTGCTGGAGGCGATGCTGGTCCAGGGGCTGACCCCGGTGGTGCCCGCCCAGGGATCGGTCGGCGCCAGCGGCGATCTCGCTCCCTTGTCGCACATGGCCGCCGCGATGATTGGCGTCGGCGACATCATGCTAGGCGAAGAACGCCTGCCCGCCATCGAAGCGCTGGCCCGCGCCGGCCTCGCGCCGCTGGAGCTTGGCCCCAAGGAAGGATTGGCGCTGCTCAACGGCACCCAATTCTCGACCGCCAACGCGCTCGCCGGCCTGTTCGAGGCGGAGACATTGTTCCAGGCGGCGCTGGTCACCGGCGCGCTCTCGACCGAGGCGGCCAAGGGCTCCGACACCCCCTTCGATCCTCGCATCCACGCACTGCGTCGCCATGCCGGACAGATCGAGACGGCCGATGCGCTGCGCGGCCTGATGGCCGGTTCGGCGATCCGCGCCAGCCATCTGAGCGGCGATGCGCGGGTGCAGGATCCCTATTGCCTGCGCTGCCAGCCGCAGGTGATGGGTGCCGCGCTCGACCTGCTGCGCCAGGCGGCGACTACGCTGGCCATCGAGGCCAATGGCGTGTCCGACAATCCGCTGATCTTCCCGGACAGCGACGAAGCGCTGTCGGGCGGCAATTTCCATGCCGAGCCGGTCGCCTTCGCCGCCGACATGATCGCGCTCGCCATCTGCGAGATCGGGTCGATCGCCGAGCGCCGCATCGCCATGCTGGTCGATCCGGCGCTGAGCGGCCTGCCTGCCTTCCTGACGCCGAAACCCGGCCTCAATTCGGGCTTCATGATCCCGCAGGTGACGGCCGCCGCTTTGGTGTCGGAGAATAAGCAACGCGCCTATCCGGCCAGCGTGGACTCGATCCCGACCAGCGCCAATCAGGAGGATCATGTCTCCATGGCCGCCCATGGCGCGCGCCGCCTGCTCGACATGGCGGAAAATGCGACCGCAGTGATCGGCATCGAATTGCTGGCGGCCGTGCAGGGCATGGACTTTCACGCCCCGCTCACCTCCAGTACCGCATTGGAAGCGGCGCGCACTTGCATGCGGGATCAGGTGCCGCACCTGACCGACGATCGCCATTTCCATCCCGACATGGAAGCGGCCAACCGCATCGTCCGATCGGGCGCGCTGGTGGCGGCCGCTGGTCACGCCCTCCCGGTGCTGGGATGAACGACTGGCTCGACATCCAGCGGGGCGCGGCGGCGCTGATCGTCGCCTTCCCGCATACCGGGACAGATCTCGCCGATGTCGGCGACGCCTTTCGTTCGCCCTGGATAGCGCGCGCCGATGCCGACTGGTGGGTGGACCAGCTTTACGCCTTCGCTCGCGATCTGGGCGCGACGACGATCCGCACCGCCATCTCGCGCAGCGTGATCGACGTCAATCGCGATCCCTCCGGTGCCTCGCTCTATCCGGGGCAGGCGACGACCGAGCTTTGCCCGACGACCGATTTCGATGGCGGACCGCTCTATGCCGGCGCCGTCCCTGACGCGGCCGAGATCGACCGGCGGCTGGCCAACTGGTTCACACCCTATCATGCCGCACTGCAGGCGGAGATCGACCGGCTGCGCGCCCGGCATGACCGGGTCGTCCTCTATGACGCCCATTCGATCCGCAGCCATGTGCCCCGCCTGTTCGACGGCGCATTGCCGCAGTTCAACATCGGTACCAATTTCGGCACGACCTGTTCGCCGGACCTCACCGCCGAGGTCGCCCGGCTCTGCGCAGCAAGCGGCATGAGCCATGTCGTCGACGGCCGCTTCCGTGGCGGCTGGACCACGCGCCATTACGGCCGGCCCGAACAGGGCGTCCATGCGATCCAGATGGAACTGGCGATGCGCGGCTATCTCCACGAACCGGCCGAGCGGACCGAGACCAGTTGGCCACCACCGCTCGACCCGGCCCATGCCGCACCGCTGACCGCCACCCTCACCGCCATCTTGAAGGCCTGCCTCGCCTTCACCCGCCAGGAAGGCTGATCCTCCATGACCCGCATCGACAATAGCCGCATCATCAAGCCCGCCACCGGCACGCAGCTCAGCGCCAAGAGCTGGTTGACCGAAGCGCCGCTGCGCATGCTGATGAACAATCTCCATCCCGACGTCGCGGAGCGGCCGGAAGAACTGGTCGTCTATGGCGGCATCGGCCGCGCCGCGCGCGACTGGGAAAGCTATGACCGGATCGTCGAGACGCTGAAGCGGCTGGAGGACGACCAGACCCTGCTGGTCCAGTCGGGCAAGCCGGTCGGCGTGTTCCGCACCCATCGCGATGCGCCACGCGTGCTGATCGCCAACTCCAACCTGGTGCCGCACTGGGCCAATTGGGAGCATTTCAACGAACTCGATAAGCGGGGCCTGGCCATGTATGGCCAGATGACCGCCGGTAGCTGGATCTATATCGGCACCCAGGGTATCGTGCAGGGCACCTATGAGACGTTCGTCGAAATGGGGCGCCAGCATCATGGCGGCGACCTCAGCGGCAAATGGCTGCTGACGGCGGGCCTGGGCGGCATGGGCGGGGCGCAACCGCTGGCCGCCGTCATGGCTGGTGCCTCCTGCCTCGCCATCGAATGCCAGCCCAGCCGCATCGAGATGCGCCTGCGCACCGGCTATCTCGATGTCGCGGCCGCGACGATCGAGGAAGCCATGGCGATCATCGAGCAAAGCTGCGCCGACAAGAAGCCCGTTTCGGTCGGCCTGCTCGGCAACGCGGCCGAAATCCTGCCGGAAATGTTCGCGCGCGGCATCCGCCCCGACCTGCTGACCGACCAGACCAGCGCCCATGACCCGGTGAATGGCTATCTGCCCGCCGGCTGGAGCGTTGCCGAATGGATCGAGCGGCGCGAGCGCGAGCCGCAAGCGGTGGCCAAGGCCGCCAAGGCCAGCATGGCCATCCATGTCCGCGCCATGTTGGATTTCCAGGCGGCGGGCGTTCCCACCACCGATTATGGCAATAATATCCGCCAGATGGCGAAGGACGAGGGCGTCGACAATGCCTTCGACTTCCCCGGCTTCGTTCCCGCTTATATCCGCCCGCTTTTCTGCCGCGGCATCGGCCCATTCCGCTGGGCGGCGCTGTCGGGCGATCCGGAGGATATCTACAAGACCGACGCCAAGGTGAAGGAATTGCTCCCCGACAACGCCCATCTTCATAACTGGCTCGACATGGCGCGGGAGAAGATCCATTTCCAGGGCCTGCCCGCGCGCATCTGCTGGGTTGGGCTGGGCGATCGTCATCGCCTCGGCCTCGCCTTCAACGAGATGGTGGCAAAGGGCGAACTCAAGGCCCCGGTCGTCATTGGTCGCGACCATCTCGACAGCGGCTCGGTCGCCTCCCCCAATCGCGAGACCGAAGCGATGATGGACGGCTCGGACGCGGTCAGCGACTGGCCGCTGCTCAACGCGCTGCTCAACACCGCATCGGGCGCGACCTGGGTATCGCTCCACCATGGCGGCGGCGTCGGCATGGGCTATAGCCAGCATAGCGGCATGGTCATTGTCGCCGACGGCACGGCGGAAGCGGCCGCGCGGCTGGAGCGGGTATTGTGGAACGACCCGGCCACCGGCGTGATGCGCCATGCCGATGCGGGTTACGAGATCGCGCGCGACTGTGCCCGTGACAAGGGACTGGACTTGCCGGGGATATTGGGCTGAGCCACCGGCTCAGCCCCAATCAGGCGAGCTTGCCCGCCAGCATCTGCAAGGATGCGGCATAATAGTCGGTCGACAAGCCTACCGGTTGCGGCAGGCCCATGATCTTGCCGGCAATCGCCATCCCGCCCGCCGACAGCGCATAGGGCGCGACCTCCCCGGACTGGACATCGACCCAGGCCGGGATCGGCTGCTGTCGGGTCACATAGCCCTGCCAATAATCCCGGATCGGCTTCAGCAGCGCAGCCCGGCGCCCGGCCTGGGCGTAGAGCGGCACGCGGATCGCGTCGAAACCGAAACGGGCAGGCTTGCCCACGGCCGGCACGACCATGTCATGCCCCGTCACATCGACCCAATCGGTCGGCAACTTGAGCGGACCGAATTGCGCCGCCGCCATCAGCGCTTCGCTGTCACTGATGATCCGTCCCCAGGCCGCCTCGCCATCCAGGCGACGGAAGGCGTCGAGCGCAGGCCAGACGAAATAGGAAGGGTTGAGCGTCACCGCCTCCGGCGTGACGAAGCCCTGCAGGCCGGGCAGCAGCAATTTGCGCCCATGGCGTTCCAGCACCAGATGCTGGCGGATCGCAGCGCGGATCTCGGCCGAACGGGTGGCATAACGCCCCTCGCCCCAGCTTTTCGCGGCTTCGGCCAGCGCCCAGGCGATGAACAGGTCGCCATCGGTCGCATTATTAGTGTCGGCCACCGGATTGGGCTGCCGGGGATCATAGCGCCAGGCGTAAAGCGCCATGTCGGGCCGGACCAGATTGCTATCAGTCCAGTGCAGGATCGCGTCGAACGCTTCCCGGTCATCGTTCCACAATGCCAGGCCCAGGCCATAGCCCTGCCCCTCGCTATGGCTGACACCGCCATTGCCATTGTCGATGATGCGGCCGGACGGGTCGAGGAAGGCGGCCTTGAACCGGGCCCAGTCGCCATTGGTCACGCTGCTGCCCCGCGGCTGACGCGCCTTGGCGCAGGCTGCCGTGAAAACCAGTCCCATCCCCACCAGCAACGCACGCCGGTCAACGCCCATGGCGTATTTCCATGATGCCGTCGCGCCATTGCAGCACGGAGGTATGCAGGTCCGCGCCGCCACCCAGCGCCCGGAACCAGGCGTCATAGGCGCCACGCAGCAGCGGCGGCGCCATGTCCGCCCAGCGGCCATCGACATCGCCCTGGAGCGTTTCGGGCAAACCGACATGCTGGATCATGATTGCATCGTCCGTCATCCGCAATTGCGCCTCACCCCAGCCCAACGTCCGCCACAGCCGGTTGATCCGCGCCATCAGCGCGTCCCCGTCCGAAATGTCGGCGACCTGAAGCAGCGACGCGATGCGCCGACCGACCGCGCCGAAGAAGGCATCGGCCTGGCCACGGGTCGCGGTGCCGAACACCTCGCTGCCGATCATCGCGGTCAGCAGCGACAGCCCGTCCATCGTCCACTGATCGGTTTCGGCGGGCTGATATTCCACGGCTTCCCGGATCATCAATTGCCTCCCAGAGACTGTTTGATCCCAATCAGCGACTTGAACTCGTCATAGCTGCCGAAGGTGTTGATGCTCATCTCACCGCCGACCCGCGTGCTGGGACTGACACGATAATAGATCGAGCCGTCCGCCGAAAGGGCAAAGCCGGTCTTGCTCAGGCTGTCATAATAGGAGCGCACATCGCTGTTCTGGGCCTTGAGGCCATCGAGCACCGCCTGTGCCGCGGGATCGGTCGGATAGACGTTGACCTGATCCTGGCTGTAGCTCTGATAGCCAGGCGCCACGCCGGCCTTCACCTCCAGCAGGTCCGACGCATAGGCATAACGCACCGGCAGGCTGATGCTGAAGAAGCTCTGCGGGCTGAAATAGCCGCCAAAGCCATAGGTGAAGTAATTCTGATTATTGTCGAAATTCTGATAGTTCACATTGACGCCGCCAGTGATCGACGACCGATCGCCGCGATAGAAGGGCAGATAGCCACCGACATTGGCCTGGAAGCCATGGTTCTTGCGGACATCATGCCCGGCATATTTATAATAGGACAGGTCGCCATAGACCCCCGCCCCATCCTGATCATAGGAGAAGGATGCGCCGCCACCGGTCCGCATCACCTGGCCCCACATCGCCCCGGTCACGGGATCGCGTGTGCCAGCATAGGACAGGACGCTGTCGGTCACCGGCTTGCGCTCGAACCAGGCGCGGGCCGTCGCATAGGGCGAGAAACGCGGGCTGATCGCCGCATGCCAGGTCACGTCGCTATCCTCGAAACCGAGCGGCGTGACGCCGACTTCCAGCTTCAGCAGCGGCGTCTCATAAGCGGCCGATAGCGCCACGCCGGACGCATGCTGGGTATCGGCATCCACCAGCGCGGACTCCTCCTGATCGACGATCCCCTGGGCTTCAGGCGTCGCATTGCGACCGAAGCGGGCCAGGCCCGACCGGCTGGGACGTCCGGCATCCAGCACCACGGCTTCCGCCCTCGCCTTGATCCGGCCGTTGCCAAGGCTGGTGGAGACTTCGGCCGATCCGGTCAGTTCCTTGAGTTCGCTCAGGCCCGCTTCACCCGATCGCTCGCGATAGCCGGTGCGCAGTTCGGCGCGCGGGCCGCTGTCACGGGTCAGTGTGCGGATCTCGGTCTGGATGCGGTCCATCACCGGATCACCGCTTGTCATCATCGATCCGCCGGGCGCAGACGCCGGTACGCCAACGGCCGGATAGCCACCCGGCATGGGCGCAGACTGGGCCACGACCGCCGGGGGGAAGCCGCCGGCTTCGCCAGCCTGCGGCATCGGCGCGAACGCCATGCCTGCCGGTGACGGCGCCTGTCCGGCCAGCCGCGCGCCCGATCCCAGCGCGAACGGATTGACCGCCGCCGGAGCGGCCGCAGCCGACTGGTTGCGGAACGGGTTGTTGCCCTGCATCGTCGCGGCAAAGGGATTGCCGGCGGTAACATTGCCTGCGCCGCTCTGCGCGGCATAGACTTCCTTCGCGCGTTTCAGGTAGCGCAGCGCGGCGCCCTCGTCGCCCCGCGCCTGCTCCATCCGCGCCGCCGCCATGTAAATCTGATAATCATTGGGCGACTGCTGCAAGGCGCGCTCGATCGTGGCGCGCGCCAGATCCTTGTCGCCCGCTGCGCCCGCCGTCTCGATCAGGCCCATCAGCGCACCCTTATCATTGGGCGACTGGGCCAGGACCAGTTGGTAGGTCTGGGCCGCCTGGGCCGGCATGCCACCGGACTGATAGAGCCGGGCCAGCGCGGCCAGTACTTCCTGATTGCCCGGCGCGGCGTTCCAGGCGCCCTGCAGCAGGTCGAACGCCTGGGCATTCTGCCCGGCCAGTCGCAGCCGATCCGCCTGCGACGCCGCCATGATGCCGTTCATCCGCGCGACGACGCGCTGGCCATCGGGCGTATTGCCCGCCATTTGCGCGGCGCGTTGCACGGCGCTGGTGGCAAAGGCATCGCGCCCGGTCTTGGCCAGCACCCGGACGATCGGTTCATAGCCGGCCGGGTCGGTGATGGTCCCGGCGGTCAGCGCCTGCTGCGCCAGTTGCGCCGCCCCTTCCCGGTCACCCAGTTCGAACATCGCATCGGCCACCGCAGCCTGCTTGGTCGGGTCGATGCCGGGGGTCGCAGCCAGTTGGCGCAGCGCCATCAGCGCATCGGCCTGCCGGCCCTGCGCGGCCATCGCCTTGGCCCGCTCGATCGCACCATCCACCTTCAGGCCAACAGCGAAATTGCGCATCTGTTCCGTGCGCTGCATTTCGGGAATGCGCGCCATCAGCGCATCGGCGGCCGACGCCCGGCCGCGATCGGCGTTGAGCAGCGCTGCCGCATAAAGCCAGTCCGGGTCGCTCGACGATCCCAGCGAGTTGATCAGCGACTCCGCCTCGGGCAGACGCTGGCGCTGGATCAGATAGCGGGCAAACTCATAACGGATCCACGGATCCTGCTGGTCCAGCAACAGGCCGGAATGAAATTCCTGTTCGGCGGTGACATCATCGCCACGCGCGGCCGCCGCACGGGCGCGATCGCGCGCCGCCCGGCTCGCCAGGCGACCATCGGACTGTTTCGTCCCTTCATTTGCCTGACGGTAGAGGTCTGCCGCATCGGCATAGCGCCCCTGCCGCTCATAGATATCGGCCAGCAATTCGAGCGCCGGGCCACGCTGCGGATAACCGGAACGGACCAGCGCCTCGGCATCCGCCTGCGCTTCGCCAAGCCGGCCCTGCGCCAGCGCCGCGCGCGCATCGGCCAGCCCGCCAAAGAAGCGCGCGGAGGCCAGCGCCTGCGCCCATTGGGCCGCCGAACCGCGCTGCGACGCCTGGTCGAGCAGGTCACGCGCTTCGCCAAAGCGCCCCTGGCGCAAGCGCACCAGGCCAAGACCGCCCAGCGCGTCGGCATCATTGCGATTGGCCGCCACGGCGCGTTCGAACGCACGCTCAGCACCATCCAGATCATTGGCGTCGAGCGCCTTGAAACCGCTCGCGCGCGATGCGCCACCGCCAACATTGCCGCTCGGGCGCGCTGCCTGCGTCCGATTTGCGCTCGAAGGGGTAGCCGCCGGCGTAGGTGTCGGGCTTGGCGTCGCTTCGGCGCGCCGCGCGGGCGCGGCCGCAGGTGCAGGCGTCGGCTTCGCCGCAGGCTGCGCCTTGGGTGCCGGCCCGGCCAGTCCCTTGCGCGCTTCGGCATTATTGGGATCGAGCGCCAGCGCCCGGCGATAGGCCTGGTTGGCCAGATCCTGTCGCCCCTTGGACTGCCAGTAGCGGCCCTGCTGGATCAGCGGCGCGACGCCCGGCACTTCGGCCAGCGTCGGCATCGGCGCCATGCAGACCAGCGCCAGGGCGGCGCAGGTGACACGCAGGCGGAGGGTGCGGCTCATGCCTCATCCTCCTTGCTCAGGCGACGGCGCTGCTGCCGGCTGAGGTAGAGATAGAGCGGTCCGGCGAGGATGAGCGCCGCGAGCAGGCCGCAGGCAGCCATCAGCAGCGGACGCTGGCTCAGCCAGAAAGCGGCCTTCATCCAGAAGGGCAAATAACCGACCCAATAGCCCGGCCCGACGGCAAAGCTGCTCATCCCGTCGCCGTTGGTGACGGCAAGGTCGCCCTGGATCTGTGCGTTGATCTTGGCGTCGGCCATGCCGCCCACCAGATCGGGCAGTGCGCGTGGATCATCGGCGAGCAGGGCCACGACGCTGCGTCCACCCTCGAACGGGGATTCAAAGCCGACGATGCCGGCAAAACCGCTGGCAGAGGTCACAAATTCCTGCGCCTCGCCGTCATTGTTCCGATCGAAGGGCGAGAAGAAGGCAAAGATGCGCTGGACCGGGCTCATCTCCGTCACTTGCAGTCGGCCATTTTCGTAGCGGACCGGAGCGCTGGCAAAGAGCTGTTCGGAGCCGGCCACACTGCTACCGCCAATGACGATGATATCGCGCCCCTGCAGCCGCTCGCCATCGACAGCGTTGGCGACGACGACCCCGGTGACCGGCGCACCGGTGGAATCGCCCATCCGGCCCATCAGCACCAGGAAGGCCTCGACTGCGCCGGCCGAAGGCTGACCGCCCATCAGCACCGTGGTCTCCGACAGGTCGGGACGAATGGTGAAGGGATAGCCCGCGCCGGCAAAGGTGGCGAGATCGGGCATGTGCAACGCATGATAGGCACGGCTGAGGTCGATGCTGCTGGTCGGACGCACGCTCACCCGGACATTGTCGGGCAGCGTCCCTTCGCACTTCTTCTTGTCGGCAATGATCAGATTATAGTCGAAAATCAGCTCATTCTGGCCGAACAGATTGTAGCGCGGCAGCACGATCGAAGCGTTGGAATCGTTGGACGAAGCACCCTGGGCACCGAACAGGCTGTCCCACCATCCGGCGCCGGCCAGCGGCAGGCTGCGCAGATACTGGTTGTTGATCGAGACATCGAGGCGCGAGGCACGACGATCGAGCCATTTGGCCGCTGGATAGCGGTAGCGCAGGTCCAGCCGACCGCCCTGGCGCGGCCAGAAGAAGAGATCGGGCGCGACCCGGAAGCGCGCCGACAGCGGTCCGGGCGGCAGGCCCATGCCCTGCAGCGCATTGGCATCCATGATCTCGCCCAGCTGGACCGGGCGATCGGTGCGCAACCAGCGCGGCGCGGCGTAGCGCGCATAGGTCGGGATGCGAACGCCATCGAAATTCATCCGCGCGCCGCTCAGTACGCCGCGACCGCTGGCAATCGCGGCAGCGGCGAGTTTCAGCTCGCTAGCGTTGCGGCCCATGACGACCAGCAATTCGCCGAACGCATCGCGCGGATTGCGAATGACCGTGGCGCTCGGCCCGGTGATCGACAGGTTGAGCCCGGCGATCGGACGGTCCGGCGTCGCGAAAAGGATTGCGTTGCCGGTCGGTATCTGGTTGTAGACCGGTTTGAACGAAAAACCACGATAGCTGGCCTGCGCACCCAGCCACGAAGCCAGGCTGGCGGCAGCCTCCAGTTCGCCTGCGCGCGGCGCGCCGGCAAAGACGAACGGCAGGCGCAGCGGCAGATTGTCGTGCCGGTCGAAGAACGGTCCCGGCAAACGGCCAAGGTCCGGTGCCATCGGCAGGGTCTGGACCGTCAGGTCGAACCAGGACCGCACATTGCTGATATTGGCCCAGAGCGAACTGTGGAACGGATCCTCGCAATCGCGCGCATAATGGCCGACCAGGCGCAGGTTCAGCTGGTTGTCACCCGGCAGGAACAGCGCCGGATTGACCGGAATGGTGATGTTCTGACCGCCGGACTCCGCCGGGGTCAGGCGAATGGTACGCACCACTTCGCCATTCAGCAGCACGACCAGCTGGCTGAGATCGCCGAGCATGGCCGGCGACCAGGCGAAGTTCAGCGTCAGGCTGCTGTCGGTCACCACCTCGTTGCGGCGCATGCCGAAGGGAATGCCGATTTCGCCGCGCGTGCCGGCCAGGCGGATCGGCATCTTGACCTGCAGGTCGCGGAAGCTGAGCCGCTGCTTCTGCACGCCCGCTGCGGTAGCGGGTGCCAGCGTGGCCGCAGGCGCCTGCACCGCCTGCGCAAAGGCGTGACCGCTGCCTGCGAGCACCAGCGTCCCGATCGCGGCCAAGCCCAGCAATGCAGCCGCAGCCTGCTTGGCGGCTTTCGCCGCGGCGGCTAGGCGAACGGCCTTCTTCTGCTTGCGGCGCTCCGTGCGGTTGAGGCGGAACAGGCGCTTGAGGGTCATATAGTCGACCACGATGATATCCCAGAGAGAGTGCAGGGCCGAAACCGGCTTGCGGGGGGCAGCGGGCTGCCAGGCATCGGCACGGCCCATCACCGCGCGGACGAGGTGGCGCGAAGAGATCATGTCCAGTTCCTGGAAGCGCAGATTGACCTCGCCCCGATCGAACCGGACCATTTCGACCGGGATCGTCAGCTTCTCGTCACCCATCGGCAGCGACATATGGGCGACACGCCGGTCGCGCAGCGGGAAGTCGGGCGGCACGGCGATCGCGGCACCGCCCATCGAAATGTCGATCGTCGTCGCGTCGATCACATAGCCATCGGCCATGTAGAGGGTGACCGGCAATTCGGTGACGATGCGGATATACTCGCGCGCCTGCCGCGTCTCGCGCGCGACCGAAACGGCGGCGATCAGGATGATCAGGCTGAACACGGCCCAGACAACGTTCAGCACCAGCGTATCGGTCTGGATGTTGAACAGATGCGGGAAGAAGACCCGCTTCACGATCGCCAGCCCGATGCCGAAGATGATGAGGCCGATGCAGATCAGGTGCGGGCGCACCGTCGACAGGTCGAAATAGGTCCGGTCGAGCAGGCTGCCCTTGTCCGTCACGTTGAACTTGCCCTTGCGCGGCTGGAAGAAGGTCATGACCGTCGGGCGCGCGAGGTGGAAGGCCAGGATCGTCTCGTAGATTTCGCCCCAGAAAGGCCGGCGATCCCCGCCCTGCGTATTGGCCGACGAGGTCATCGAACAGACCAGATGAGGCAGCGCATAGGCAAAGATCAGCGAGGCCGAGGCATGGATGATGTTCTGGCCGAAGATCAGATAGGCAAGCGGGCTGGTCAGGAAGACGATGCGCGGCAGCGGAAACTGGAAATGCAGCATCGCATTCAGGTAGCAAAGCCGCTGCTGCCAATTGAGGCCGCGCCCGAACAGCGGATTGTCGATCCGCAAGATCTGCGTCATGCCGCGCGCCCAGCGGATGCGCTGGCCGATATGCAGCACCAGCCGCTCGGTCGCGAGACCCGCGGACAGGCGCGCGCCGATATAGGCGGTATTCCAGCCCATGCGCTGCAACTTCAACGCGGTATGGGCGTCCTCGGTCACCGTCTCGCCGGCAAAGCCGTTGGTCTGGGCCAGCGCATCGCGGCGGATGACCGCGCAGGAACCACAGAAGAAGGTCGCGTTCCACAGGTCGTTGCCGGACTGGACCGCACCGTAAAACAGGTCGCCCTCGCCCGGCAGGTCACGCACCGTGCCCAGATTGCGCTGCGCGGGGTCAGGCGAATAAAAATGATGCGGCGTCTGCATGAGCGCCAGCTTGGGATCCTGCTGGAACCAGCCGACGGTCATCTGCAGGAAGGCGCGGGTCGGCACATGGTCGCAGTCGAAGATGGCGATCAGTTCGCCATTGGTCTTCTTCATCGCGGCATTGAGGTTGCCGGCCTTGGCATGAAGATTGTCGCCGCGGGTCAGATAGCCGCAGCCGGCCTGGCGCGCGAACGCCTGAAATTCCGGCCGACGGCCGTCATCCAGGATGAAGACGCGGAAGCGATCGGCCGGATAGTCCATGTCCATCGCCGCGAACACGGTGTTGCGGACGATTTCCAGGCTTTCATTATAGGTCGGGACATAGACGTCGACGCTGGGCCACTGGTCGGGCTCCCCCTCGATCTCGACCACTTCGCGGTCGAGCGGCCAACCCGTCTGCAGGAAGCCCAGCACCAGGATCAGCCAGGCATAGACTTCCGCCAGATACAGGCCCGACCCCAGCAGAAACTCTGCCAGGGTGCCGAACTCCAGCGTCTCGGTGGTGCGCCAGAACATGTAGCGGGTCGATACGATCATCGACAGGATCGCGAGCACCAGCAGTGCGCGGCGGCTGCGCATGCGCCCCAATATGGTCGCGCCCACGATGGTGATGCCGGCAAAGATCCACTGCGCTTCCAGATCGAGCGGCACGGTGATCGCCAGCAGGGCGAACAGCCCGGCCAGCACCAGCAGTCCGTTGCTCAGGATCGCCTGCCGGGCCTTCACGAAGCAGCCTCCTCACTCGCCTCGACCAGGCCGGCCGCCTGCTCCACGGTCGTCACCAGCTTGCGCAGGTCGTTGAGCGCGACGCTGGCCGGCGCGAAGCGGGCCAGCGGCTCGAACATCGCGCTGGCCTCGTTCACCGCCTCGTCGCGGCGGATTGTGCCGAGCAGCTTGCTGCCGAACAGTTCGCGCAGGAAGATATGGGTGTGGCGCGACAGGCGATGGGTGTCGTCCAGATGGTTGAGCACGAACCCGGTCTTGGCAAGATCGATCGTCGCGGTGCCCGGTTCGACCTTGGGCAGGGCCGCGAGCGATCCGGGGCGCGGATGCAGGGGACAGACATGCAGAACGGCATGCGGCAGCAACATGTCCTTGGTCTCGCGATCCCCCGCCGCCACATCGGCAATGAAGATTTTCTTGCCGGCGAACGGCGAATGATCCGGCTTGCCCAGCAAATCCTGGAAGGTCGCGTCACGACGCAGGCCATAGGCGGAAAAGAGCGCGACGCCGGACACGGCAATCTGCTCCGCGCTACCATCGTTCAAATCGGGCAGGCCCTGGGCCGGCGTCAGGCCGAAATAGAGTTTGAGCGCCTCTTGATAGGTGAAGTCGAGCGCGCTGACATCATGCCCGCGCTGCGCCAGATGGATCGCCAGTTGCGCCGCGATGAAGCTGGTGCCGACGCCGCCCTTGGGCGAATGACAGAGGATCAGCGGCATCAATAGTCTCGCTTGTTGGGATCGTTCGACAGATGGCCGAGGAAATCGCGCAGGTTGCCACGCGGCGCCGTCGGCGGTGGCGGCGCGTCCTGATAGGCGTCGAACATGCTGGTCACATTGGCGCGGTGTGCCGGCGCAGGCTGTTCCGGCTCGGCGCGGCGGACCGCCAGCACGGCTTCGGCCTCGCGCGCTTCCAGTTTGGACAGCGGGCGTCCAACCACGCGCGGGTCGGTCAGCAGGGCCTCGAAAATCGGCCACAACTCCATGTCCGCGAAACTGTCTGCGAACTCGCGATAGCGAAAATCCCGGCGCCCCAGCCGGGCCAGAAGGCTTTCTGCGTCGGAGCGCATGGCCCTGTTCTCCCTGATATCCAAGGAAAACCTAGAGTAAAATGGTTAACAAAATCTTTAGAAATTCGAAGAAGTTGCGCCATTGCGGGCACTGCGTGCGACGCACCGTTCGTCGCACGCAGGAAAATCCCCTTTTTGCTTCAACATCTTGGCGCCGCGAGCAGCAAAAACGCGCCGCGGCCATTGCCGCGCTTATTTGCGCGGCAATGCAACTTCCGCTTTGGCGGTCGCCAGGGTCGTGCCCAGTTGGTTGACCATGCGGCAGTCGATCTGCACCACCTCGCGTCCGTCATCGTCGACGAACTTGTCGACCACCGTGCCGGTCATGATCGTGATGTCGCCGGTGAAGGCCGGCCCGCGATAAGAGGCGACCGAATGGGTCACCATGCCCCATTCGCCGGCCCAGCCCGCCAGATAATCGACGATCCAGGCACCCATCGACGCGCCATAGCCATAGGCCCGCGGCATGCCGATGAAACGGGCCCAGCGCGGGAAGAGATGGCCGCGCGACGGCCCGAAATAGGCACCGTCGGTCAGTTCCGGATTGATCCGCTCCATCACGGGGTCATTCTCATGTCCCGCCATTTCCTTGACGAAGCCCAGCGCCTCCATGTCGAGATCGGTGCGCCGGTGCGTGCCGCCCCAGATGGTGAAGAGATAGGCGCGCCATTCGGTGGTGAAGCTGGCAATGCTGTGCGGACCGATGACACGTTCGGGCAGCGCGGCGCCGATCTGGATATCGTCCCAATAGCGTTTGCCATGACCCAGTTCGTGCAGCATCTGCACCCAGTCGAACTTGCGATCCTGGATCCGTGCCAGTTCCTCGTCGCTCCACACCGGATCTTCGGTGCCCTCGACCACATCGGTCGTCTTCTCGCGCCCCGCCTCGGCCAGATAGCGGATCGAGGTCGAACGCTGCTTGGCGATCAGTTCGCCATTCTGGTTGTAATAATTATTGTCGCCGCGCTGGAAACAGGTCGGCCCGGCGAACTTGGTATCCTTGACCGTATAGTCGAACGGAATGCGCTCATTATGGACCAGGTCGCCGCCCTGGATACGCGGACCATAGAACCACCATTCGTCGCCGCCGAACAGCAGGTGCGAATTGGGGATGGAACCGACGCAGGCCGGCCCGGCGCCATGGCCATCATCCATCGTCACGGCAAAGCTCTGCGGCGCGACCAGCCGCCCCCAGCGCCCCTCGGCGGCATAATCGGCATCATAATGGAGCAGGTTGGGATAATGCATCGCCTGCGCCCAGCGGCGGATGTCATTATTGTGGATCGGCTCGCGCATCCGCGCGGGCTGCATCGGCTTGCCGAGATATTGGTCGATGTCCGAACAGTCGAAGACGGCAGTGCTCATGGTTCCCCTCCGAGGAAATCTTTGTTCTGCCCTGCCATGGCGGAGCAGCGCCCGCCGGCACAAGTCCAGGACCGCCGACAGCATGCGCACCGACAGACGGGAACATCCCGCCAGGCCGCAGAAAAGCGCGGTTTTTCGCCCTTTATCGCGATGCCGATGTTTGCCCCGCATCGCCCAGCGCTTGAACAGGGCGGTGATCGCAGCTAGATTGATGCCTCAATTCACAAGAAAAGAGACCGTGCCGTGGATTTCAACCTGACCGCAATGCCGATCCGCACCGCTGCCAGGGAAATTCATGTTCATGCCCGCCATAATTTGTTCCAATCTCGGCTGGACCACGCCTGACGGCCAGTCCGTCCTTTCCGGCCTAGACCTTCGTTTCCAGAGCGAACGCACCGCCCTTGTCGGCCGAAACGGCGTCGGCAAGACGACAGTGCTGCGCCTGATCGCCGGTGACCTTGCTCCCACGACCGGCAGTGTCACCATAGAGGGCCGGATCGCCCGCCTGCGCCAGGCCGTGCAGTTCGGCGCGGATGAGCGGATCGCCGATCTGTGGGGCGCCGCCGATGCCATCGCCCTGCTGCGCCTTGCCGAAAGCGGCGACGCCACGGCCGAACAACTGGCCGATGCCGACTGGACGCTGGAAAGCCGGATCGACGCCGCCCTGGAGCGGGTCGGGCTCGATGCCGGTCCGGATACCCGGCTTTGCACTTTGTCGGGCGGCCAGCGTACCCGCGCGGCGCTTGCCGGCGCGATCCTGGAAGCCCCCGATTTCCTGCTGCTGGACGAACCAACCAACAATCTCGACCGGACCGGGCGCGCGGCCGTCGCCGAACTGGTCGATGGCTGGCGCGCCGGGCTGATCCTCGTCAGCCATGATCGCGAACTGCTGGAGCGGGTCGACGCGATCGTCGAACTCACCGGCCTCGGCGCGCAACGCTATGGCGGCAACTGGTCGCATTATCGCGAGCGCAAGGTGATCGAACTCTCCGCCGCCGCCCATGACCTCGACATCGCCGAGCGGCAGGTGAAGCAGGCCGCGCGCAAGGCCCAGGTCGCGACCGAGCGCCAGCAGCGCCGCGACGCAGCCGGCGCCCGCAAGGGCGCGCGCGGCGACATGCCCCGCATCCTGATAGGCGCACGCAAGAACCAGGCGGAAGCCTCCTCCGCCGCCGGTCGCCATGTCGCGGAACGGATGCGCGCCGAGGCGGAGGACCAGGCGCAGGCCGCACGCGGCCGGGTCGAGATATTGGAGCCGATCCGCATCACCCTGCCCTCGACCGGCTTGGCGCCGGATCGGATCGTCCTGCGCCTCACCGATGTCAGCGTCGGCCATGATCCCGCCACGCCCTTGCTGGCGCATGTCGACCTACTGGTCGAAGGGCCGGAACGGATCGCGATCACCGGACCCAATGGATCGGGCAAGACCAGCCTGCTCGCGACCATGGCCGGCATATTGCCGACGCTCGCCGGGCGGATCGATCGGCCAGTACGCCACGCCGTGCTCGACCAGACCGCCGCACTGCTCGATGCCGCGCTGTCGATCGCGGACAATCTCGCGCGCCTGCATCCCGAACTGGACGAGAATGGCCGTCGCGCCCTTCTCGCTCATTTCCGCTTCCGAGGCGACGCCGCGCTACAACGCGCCGGGAGCCTCAGCGGCGGGCAGATGCTGCGCGCGGGTCTGGCCTGCGTGCTGGGCAGCGCGCCACCGCCGCTGCTGATCCTCGACGAGCCGACCAACCATCTCGACCTCGAAGCGATCGAGGCGGTGGAGGCGGGACTGCGCGGCTATGACGGCGCCCTGCTGGTCGTCAGCCATGACGAGCGTTTTCTCGACGCGATCGGCATCAGCCGACGAATTGCGCTGGGTTAGGCAGCCCGTAGCGCATCCGCCAGTGGCTCTACCTGATCGCCCAGGATCAGGTGCAGCCAGCCATCGGCCGATGCCGGCAGCACCCAGGCCTTGACCCCAGCGCCCTGCAACGCGGTCGAATCCACGGCAGCAGGCCGATCGACGCGCACCAGCAGGCGCGTGCCACGCGGCTCGACCGCGCGGACGCCGGCGCCCTTGAGCAGCGCGACCAGATCGGACGTGCCCGCGACCGGCGCCGGATCATGCCCGGCCAGCGCGCTGCGGATCTCCGCTGCGACCTGATCGGCGATCGGCCCCAGCACGACCTGGAAACCGCCATCGCGCAGGCGGACGATGCCGCGTGCGCCCAATGCCCGCAGCCGCGCCTCGTCCGCGATTGCGCTGTCGCCCAGCACCAACCGCAGCCGGGTAGTGCAGGCATCGACCGAGCGGACATTGGCCTTCCCGCCCAGCGCCGCGACCATCGCCGGCCCGCGCGCACCGGCCACGCTTGGCACCTCGGCCGCAGCGGCGGATTCATCCTCGCGCCCCGGCGTCTTCAGGTTGAAGCGACGGATGCACCAGCTGAAGGTGGCATAATAGACAGCGAAATAGACAAGCCCGACCGGGATCAGCATCAGCGGCTTGGTCGCAAGGCCATAATTCATCAGATAGTCGAACAGGCCGGCGGAAAAGCCGAAGCCCAGCTTCACGCCCAGCGCGTCCATGACGACCATCGACAGGCCGGTCAGCACCGCATGGACGACATAGAGGATCGGGGCCAGAAAGATGAAGCTGAACTCGATCGGCTCGGTCACGCCGGTGAGGAAGGAGGTGAGCGCGAGGCTGAGCAGCAGGCCGCCGACCCGCTTGCGCCGATCGGGCAAGGCGGTGCGATACATCGCAAGGCAGGCGGCTGGCAGGCCGAACATCATCACCGGGAAGAAGCCCGACATAAAACCGCCGGCGGTCGGATCGCCCGCGAAGAAGCGCTTGATATCACCGGTCGCGCCATGGAAGTCACCGAGCAGGAACCAGGCGACATTGTTGATGATATGGTGCAGCCCGGTAATCAGCAGCAGCCGGTTAAGCAGGCCATAGACGAACAGGCCAAGCGGCCCGGCAGCCACCACCCATTGGCTGAGGCGATCGATCCCCGCTTCGATCCAGGGGAAGCCCAGGCCGAACATCAGCGCGCCGAACAGGCCGGCAAGCCCCGCGACGATCGGCACGAAGCGGCGCCCGGCAAAGAAAGCCAGATAATCGGGCAGCTTGATGTCGGAAAAGCGGTTGTAGAGCAGCCCGGCAACGATGCCTGAGAGGATGCCGGCGGGCACCGAGACCTTGGCGATTTCCTTGGCGCGCCAGGCGGCCTGCGCCGCCTCCGCCACGTCGGGCGGCAGGACCAGCAGCACCTTTGCCCCCTCGGTCGTCACCAGATAGGCGATCACGCCGGCGAGGCTCGCCGCGCCATGATTTTCGCGCGCCAGGCCCACGGCGACACCGGCGGCGAAGAGCAGGCCAAGATTGGAAAAGATCGCGTCGCCCGCCGCCGCGATGAAGGGAATGGCGAGCATGTCGGGCTGCCCAAGGCGCAGCAGCAGCGCGGCGATCGGCAGCACCGCGATCGGCAGCATCAGCGCGCGGCCAAGCGGCTGCAGCCGGGCCAGCAGGGTGGCGGGACGGAAGCTCATGCCAGGACTCCTTGGGCCATGTCGCGCACGGCAGCGGCGCTTTCGGCGGCGCAGGCGCGCTCCGCCAAGTCGATGCAGCGCCCCATGTCGAGCGTGCGCACCACTGCCTTCAGCCGGGCGATCGCGGCCGGGGTGGCGGACAATTCGGTAATGCCGAGGCCGATCAGGATCGGCGCAGCGAGCGGGTCGGAGGCGAGGCCGCCACAGACGCCGGCCCAGCGGCCATGGCGCTGCGCGCCGCGCCCGACTTCACGGATCAGGCGCAGCACGGCAGGGTGCAGCGCATCGATCCGGTGCGACACCGCCGCATTGCCGCGATCGACGGCCAGCGTATATTGGGTCAGGTCATTGGTGCCGATCGACAGGAAATCGGCCTCGGCCGCCAGCATGTCGGCCAGCATCGCCGCCGCCGGCGTCTCGATCATCACGCCCAGCGGCACCGGCACGTCGATGCCCAGCGCTGCCTTCTCCGCGTCCAGCATCTCCCTGACCGCGCGATAGTCGGACAGGTCCACGATCATCGGCAGCATGATGCGGCACTGGTCCGCCGGCACGGCGCGCAGGATCGCGCGCAACTGCATCTGCATCAGGTCCGGCCGGGCGAGGCTGAGGCGCACCCCGCGCAGGCCCAGCGCCGGATTTTCCTCAGCCGCCATCGGCAGATAGGGCACCGGCTTGTCGCCGCCGATGTCGAGCGTCCGCACGATCAGCGGTCGATCGCCCAATGTCGTTGCGATACCGGAATAAATCTCTCTTTGCTCGGCCTCGTCCGGCGCATCCTCCCGTTCCAGGAACAGGAATTCGGTGCGCAGCAGGCCGCAGCCCTCGGCCCCGGCCGCCACGGCGGCGGCGGCATCGGCCTGCGATCCCAGATTGGCGAAAATCTCGATCCGGGCGCCGTCGGCCATGCGGCAATCGGCATGGGCCTGTGCCCGGTCGCGGCTGCGCCGTTCGCTTGCGGCGGCGATCCGTTCGCTGACCTCCGACAATGTGTTCACGCCCGGATCGGCGTCCAGTCGCGCGCCGTCCGCGTCCAGGATGACCGTGCGCCCGTCGGCGATGGCCAGCACATCCCGGCCGGCGGCGACCAGCATCGGGATGCCGGCCGACGCCGCGAGGATCACGACATGGGAAGTGGGACCGCCGGCCGCCGTGCAGATTCCGGCCAGACGGTCCCTATCGAGCGCCAGGAACTGCGAGGGGAGCAGATCCTCGGCGATCAATATGCTTTGAGGGGGTAGCACCGGCACCGCGCTGGACTCTGTGCCGAGCAGCGCGGCGATCAACTGCCGCTCGATGTCGATCAGGTCGGCGACACGCTCCATCAGCAGCGGATCGCCGGTCGCGCGGATTGCCTCGGCCGCCTGCGCGGTCGCGTGGCGCCAGGCAAAGGCCGCGCTGCGCCCGGCATCGATCTGGTGCCCGGCCGCCTCGGCCAGTTCCGGGTCGGCCAGCAGCGCGCGATGCGCCGCCGCAATTTCGGCCGCCATACCATGGCCGGCCGACAATTCGGCATCGACCGCCGCCATCGCGCGGGCGAGCGCGGCATGTTCGGCCGCCCCGCCCTGCCCGTCGCGCGGCACATCGACATCGGCGACACGCAGCTGCACCACCTGGCCGATCGCCAGGCCGGGCGCGGCCGTCACCGGCCCATGCTGCGGCACGACCGGCGCCGGCGCGGGATGATCGGCCTTCGCCTCCTCGCCCAGCCCGGCCTCGATCAGCGCCACCAGCGCCTCGACCGCCGCGCGGGCATCGCTGCCCGCGCCCCGGACGATAATCTCATCGCCGCAGCGCACGCCCAGACCAAGCAGTGCGACGGTGCTGCGCGCATTGACACTCTTGCCGTCCCGCACGATCGACACCGGCGCGACGAAGGTCCGCAGCAACGCCGCGACCCGCGCCGCCGGGCGGGCGTGAATGCCATGGGGCGCATCGACGTGCACGACCCGTTCATGGCTGTCACCTTCGCTGTCACCCTTGGCCGCCACCGGCGCCAGCGCCGTGATCCGCGCGACGCCATCCTGCCAGCCGACCAGCCGGTCGAGCGGCTCCAGCGACAGGGCATAGCCCTCGCCCGCCAGCACCACCGGCGTGATCAGCGCCTTGGCCCCTTCGGCCACGGCATCGAGATCGAAGCCGATCAGCAGGTCTCCGGCCGCCACGGAATCGCCCGGCTTCACCTGCGGTGTAAAGCCCTTGCCGCCCAGCGTCACCGTCTCCAGCCCGACATGGATCAGCAGTTCGGCACCATTGGCGAGGCGCAGCGAGACCGAATGGCCGGTCGGCGCCACCGTCAGCACGGTCGCGTCGGCGGGTGCGCGGACTTCGCCTTCGATCGGGTCGATGGCAAAGCCCTCACCCATCATCCCCTCGGCAAAAACCGGATCGGGCACGCTTTCGATCGGCGCCAGCCAGCCCGCCAAGGGCGCGCGCAGCGTCACGCTGGCCATCATCCCGCTCATGGGATCAGTTCCACCTGCTTGATCGCCCATAGGGGCTCAACATCCTTCGCCGTATAGGTGATGCACAATGTTTCCTTGCCGCTGCGCGGCGCGATCGGCGCGACCAGGCGGGTCACTTCCGGATTGCCGACCGCGGGCGCCAGCGGCAGCACGGCGATGCGCTCGCCCTCGCAACTGCCGGCCCGCACTTCCACCTCGCCCGCCGGAGTCGCCGGGGCGCGGAAATGGATGGCCGCGCGATCCTTGCCGATCTGGAAATTGAAGGGCAGCTGGCCGACCTCGATCGCAATCCTGGACGCGCCGCCAACCGGGGCGTCGGCATAGAGCCAGCAGGGCTGCAGGATATCTGTCAGGAAATGCGCCCGCTCGCCCTGCGCCGGGGCATCATCCTCCAATGACAGCACGACCTTGTTGGCGCAGCTTGCCAGTTGCTCATCGGTGCGGCGGCGCAGGAAGGACGCGTCGAGGCCGATGTCGATCGCGCCCGGCATCATCCCGCCGCGCCAGGCAGTACCGGCCCGCAGACTGGTGCCGACGGGCAGGCTGAGACCGTCCTTGTAGACCGGCGCGCGCGGCGTCACCGCGCTGCCGTCCAGCGTATAATGGATCGGGAAGCCAGACTGGCTTTCCAACGTCACCCGCGTCGTCTTGTCGCCCGGCACATAATCCGTCTTCGCCATGACCGTCAGCGCGCTGATCGCGGGCTTGAGCCCCAGCGTCCCCATCCGCGCCATCTGCGGCACCAGCCGGTCCATGAAGCCGGCAAAATCATGGCTCGCGACCGGCGACCAGCCGATTTCGGCCACGGCGCAGCCGCGCGGGAATTGCTGCCATTGGGCGCGCTCCTCGGTGCGGACATGCTCGGTGAAGAGATTGCCCTGCAGCCCCAATATATGCTGCTGCTCTGCGGCGCTCAGCCCTTCTGGCTCGGGATTGAAATCATAGACGCTGCGCAGGTCGGACAGATGGCCACGCCCCGGCGGTTCCAGCGGCCCGAAGCCCTGGCGATTGTCGAAATAGAGGATCGGCGCCGGGCTCAATATCGCGTCATGGCCCGACTTGGCGGCGGTCACCGCCCCCTCGATCCCGCGCCAGGAGGTGATGGTGGCATGGGGCGAGGCGCCGCCTTCCAATATCTCGTCCCAGCCGATCGGCTTGCGGCCATGTTTCGTCAGGAAATCGTCGATGCGGTGCATGAACCAGCCCTGCATCGCATCCTCGCTGCTGATGCCCAGCGCCTTCATCTTCGCCTGCATCGCTGGCGAGGATTTCCACTGGTCCTTCACCGCCTCGTCGCCGCCGATATGGATATAGGGCGACGGGAACAGCGCCATCACATCGGTCAGCACGTCCTCCAGAAAGGCGAAGGTCGCATCATCGGCATTGTAGAGCCAAGGGAAGACGCCCCAGTCGGACTCCGTACCCGGCGGGATCGCCACACCCATGCCAAGCTTAGGATAGGCGCGGATCACCGCCAGCGCATGGCCCGGCATCTCGATCTCCGGTACGATGATGATCCCGCGCGCGGCGGCATATGCGACGATCTCGCGGATTTCGGCCTGGGTGTAGAAGCCGCCGACCTTGGGCAGCGGCGGCGCGCCGGGCGCCCCGGCGGGCACACGCCAGGCGGAAATTTCCGTGAGGCGCGGATATTTGGGGATTTCGATGCGCCAGCCCTGATCATCGACCAGATGCCAGTGCAGCCGGTTGAGCTTGTTCACCGCCATCCAGTCGATCAGCTGGCGGACATAGGCCGGCGACTGGAAATGGCGGGCGCTGTCGAGCATCAGCCCGCGCCACTGAAAGCGCGGCGCGTCGGCAATCTGCATCGCCGCGACCGACACCGGGCCGGCGGCCTGATCCTGCGTCATCGCCTGCCACAGCGTCACCGCGCCATAGAGCAGCCCCGCATCGTCGCCCGCAGCGATCTCAGCGCCCTTGCCGGTCACGTCGAGGGTGTAGGATTCCGCCGCGCCGGTCTTTGCCCGGCGAAAGGATATGGCATTGTTGGCGTCACCACCCGTCTCGATCCGGGGACGAAAGCCCCGGCTGCGCGCGACCAGATCGGCGAGCCGCTCGGCTGCGTTGCGGGCGGCGGCATCGCCGGCCGGAATATGGATCGGCGTGGTCGAACTGATAAGGAAAATGCCCTGCCCCTCGCGCATCTGCGCAGGTACCGGCAACAGGCGGGGCAGTTCGGCGATGGCCGGGGCGGTGGCGATGCCTGACAGCATCAGCGACGCAAGCAGCGTCAGGCGGCGGGCACGGATCACGAAACAGGCTCCCGAAATAGCGTACCCCTGCCGCGCCGCGCGGACGCGACAAGGGACGTGCGGCGGGCGGACGCTGTTGCGTTCCGTCCCGCCGTCTTCAAGTCATGCGCCTTCTGACAGGCGAGGCAATCAATAGTTGAAGTTCACCGTCGCCAGGAACTTGCGGCCCGAGCGATAGACGCCGCGCGGCAGTGCCGTGGTGTTGGCATAGGCATAATATTCCGCGTCGGTCAGGTTCATGCCCGACAGGGTAATGCCGATCTGCGGCGTGACATTATAGGTCGCCGACACGTCCAGATTGTCGGAGTCCCGCACGAACATATTGTCGCCACGGTCGATGCCGGTGAAATATTTCGACCGCCAGGTATAGGTGGCGCGCAGCGCGACCGGGCCGCTTTCGAAGAAGGGGCTGACACTGGCCTGATGCTTGGAATTATAGGGCAGCGCCTGGCCGCCTTCACCCGAACCGTCGGAATAGGTGTAGTTGGCCAATATGCCGAAGCCATAGGGCAGGTTCTGCTGATAGGCGACGGCAAAGCCCTTCACCTCGGCCGAACCGGCATTGTAGGGACGGCTGATCTGATAGGTCGTCACCCGGCCCTGCGACTGGTTGAAATAGCTCTCGGGCGCCGTCTTCTGCAGGATATAGTTGCTGATATCCTTGTAGAAGACTTCCGCCGACAGGATCGATCCCTGCTTGAAATACCATTCGACCGAGGCGTTGAGATTGCCCGACGTATAGGGCTTCAAGTTCGGGTTGCCGCCACCGCCGGTCAGCACCGTGTCCGACAGCCAGAAATAATTGGTCATGTCCGCATAGTTGGGACGCGACATCACCTTGGCGGCCGAGAAGCGCAGGATCAGATCCTGCTGCGCGGTCCACGCAATATTGGCGCTGGGCAGCCAATTGTCATAACTGCGCTTGGTCGTCTGCCAGGTCCAGTCGGCCTGGCTGTTGCAGGGCGCGCCCGGATTGCAGACATAACCGGCGCTGTCGGTCTTGGTGTTCACATAGCGCACGCCGAAATTGCCGCGCAGCGTGCCGGTGTCGAAATTGGCCTGGGCATAGACCGCGTTGATATCTTCCTGGATGTTCCAGTTGCCGGCGGTAAATTCGGCCGCCGCGAAGATCGACGGTGTCGGCAGCGTCTTGCCTTCCAGATAGTCGACCATCGATGGCCCGCTGATGATGAAGCGGTCGGTCATCTGGTCGTTCACGCCGCTGAAGCCGCGCAGATAATTGCCCGCCACCGTCTTGGGATCGAACTGCGCCGCCGCGACGCCCAGGCCATTGAGCGCGATGCCCGCATATTGCTGGCCGGTCTCGTGATGGCGATATTTATAGCCGATCTGGATGCGCTTCAACGCACCGTCGAAATCGAAGCCGAGATCGGCCTGGCCGTAACGCTCCTTGTCGCTGGTCGGCTTGGTGACGGTGTTGCCGCTCCAGCCCGGATCGGTCACGAAGGCATTGGGGTTGCCCTGAACGTCGGTGGTATAGATGAGCGAACCCGGCGACTTGGGCGCGCCGCCAATATTCACGGTATAATCCGCCCAGTTCAGGAATTCGAGGAAGACCTGACGCTTGGTGCCGCCGTCCGCGTCGGACAGGCCGCCTTCGACCGTCAGATCCCAGGTGCCACCGTCCCAGCGCGCCTTGCCGCGATAGGTGTCGGACTTCATCTCCGCCTCGCGATACTGGACGTCCAGCACCGACAGCGCATTCTTGAAGGTCGCGCTGGTGACAATGCCGTTATTGACCTCCAGACCGGTCAGCGCGCCCAGGCTGTTCCAGGTATTGCCCTGGAAGGCATACATGGACTGGTTGAGGTTGTTGTAGGTCGCGTCGATCTTGAGCCAGCTCGCTTCCAGCGTCAGCTCATCGACCGGCTTCCACTGGGCGGTGGCCGAATAGGTCAGGCGCTCGCGGCCCTGTTCGAAATAGGATGTGCCAAAGGCATTGGGGCTGATCGCATCCAGATTGTTGCTGAGCGTGGTGGCGCATTCACCGACGCAGCCATTGTCGCGCGAGTCCACCGGATTGTCGGCATTGCCGCCGGCCCACTGATCGGCCTTCATCGTGCCATAGGTTTCGACGCCGTCGCGGCGCAGCCGGTCCTTGGCGCGCTGGAACGAGGCGAGGATGCCGAACGTGCCTTCCTCATTATGCCAGCTGACCAGCGCCGCCCCCTGGATATCGCCCTTCTTCGAGCGATCATTATAGAGATAGCCAAGCTGGCCCGCCATGGTGAAGGGCTTCAGCTCCAGCGGCTTGCGGGTCACGACATTGACGGTGCCGCCGATCGAGCCTTCGTCGATGCGCGGTTCGGGCGACTTGTAGACGTCGACCCGGCCGACCAGCTGCGGCGCAAGCAGCGCATAGTTGAAGGTGCGGCCCGGCGAGTCGAGGATGAACCAGTCGGCCGACGCCACGGTCTGGCCGTCCAGCAGGGTGCGGTTAAGCGCCGGATCGGTGCCCAGGATCGACACTTTTTCGCCCTGGCCGAACTGGCGGTCGACGGTGACGCCGGGCACCAGCGTCAGCGCTTCGGCGACATTGGTATTGGGGAATTTGCCGACATCTTCGGCGGAAATGCTGTCGACGATCGCGTCGGCGTTCCGCTTGACGTCGATCGCCTTGGCGAGCGAGGCACGATAGCCGGTGACGACGATATCGCTGGCATTTGCATCGGCGTCCGGCGCGGAAGCATCGCTTCCCTGCGCATGCGCGGCACCGGAAAACAGCGCGATGGCGCTGGCGGTACCGACCAGAAAAGTCCGAATCCCCATATCTCACCCCTTATTTATATTTGATGCATGGCACCAATTGGGCGGACCAACTGCATACCAATAAGCAGACCATCCGCCGAAGTCATATCGCCGTCAAGAGGGATATTTTCAAAATTGTGACGGCGTTTGAAATTTTTCACTGGCATATGGTATTTAATTGGTCTTAGTGTGCAAACAACACAGATGCTGGTGGAGACGAGATGCCGCTGCTTGCCGAACAGATTGGACCGCTCGACGCGCTGGGCGGTGGCCCGCTCTATCGCCGGCTCGAAGACGCCCTGCGCGAAGCGCTGCGCACCCAGCGACTGAAACCCAATGAAGCGCTGCCGCCCGAACGCGACCTGGCATCGGAACTCTCGGTGTCCCGCATCACCCTGCGCAAGGCGCTGGATTCCCTGGTCGAGGAAGGGCTGCTGGTGCGCAAGCAGGGCGCCGGCACCTTCGTCGCCAACCGGGTCGAGAAGCAGTTCGCCAAGCTCTCCTCCTTTTCCGAGGACATGGCAGCACGCGGCCGCACCGTGCGCAGCGAGTGGCTGGGCCGCAGCGTCGGCGCGGTCACGCCCGACGACGCGCTGACGCTGGGCCTCAGCCCCGGTGCCGCCGTCTACCGCTTCAACCGCATCCGCTATGCCGACGATGTCGCGATGGCACTCGAATATTCGACCATTCCCGGCTTCGGCCTCGACGGTGTCGATGTCGTCGGCGCCTCGCTCTATGCCGCCCTGGAAGCCGCCGGCAACCGTCCAGTCCGCGCCCTCCAGCGCCTGCGCGCCGTGCTGTTCAACGCCGAACAGGCCAAGCTGCTGGGGATCGAGGCAGGGGCGCCCGGCCTCTATATCGAACGGCGCGGCTTTCTGGACGATGGCCGCGTCATCGAAGCGACGCAAAGCTGGTACAGGGGCGATGCCTATGACTTTGTTGCCGAACTCGACATGCGCGCCTGACCGAAAAGATGCCTGACACGATGCTCAACCCGCAAGATACCCTGATGTTCGCCGAGGCCGCAGAGGCTGGCGCCGTCATCGCCCGCCAGTTCGCCGCCAACGCCGAAACGGTCAAGGCGCTGGCCGCCAGCCTGCGTACAAATCCGCCGCGCGGCATCGTCACCTGTGCCCGCGGCAGTTCCGATCATGCGGCGACCTTCGCCAAATATCTGTTCGAAACCCGCCTGGGCCTGCTGACCACGTCGGCCGCGCCCTCGATCGCCTCAGTCTATGGCACGGCTCCTGCCCTCGCCGACATGCTGGCCATCGCCATCTCGCAGTCGGGCAAGAGCCCCGACATCCTGGCCACGGTCGATGCCGCCAAAAGCGCAGGCGCAAGGACCGTCGCCATGGTCAATGTCGCCGACTCGCCGCTCGCCGGCCAGGTCGATACGCTGCTGTCGCTCCACGCCGGCCCGGAACGCAGTGTCGCTGCTACCAAATCCTATATCGCCTCAATCGCCAGCCTGCTGAGCCTTGCCGCCCATTGGAGCGAAGATGCGGAATTGCTGGCGGCGCTGGAGACTGCCCCTGCCCTGCTCGCCCAAGCCTGGGCCTGCGACTGGGCGCCGCTCGTCGAACAACTCGCAACCGCGCGTGGCCTCTACGTCATCGGCCGCGGCATCGGCTTCGGCATCGCGCAGGAAGCCGCGCTCAAGTTCAAGGAAACCAGTGGCCTCCACGCCGAAGCATTCAGCGCGGCCGAGGTCAAGCATGGCCCGATGGCGCTGGTCGGCCCCGATTTCCCGCTGCTGGTGTTTCGCCAGGCGGACGAGACCGCCGAAAGCGTCGATGAACTGGTGCGCGAGGTTGTCGCGCGCGGCGGCCAGGTGCTGATCGCCGGCGAGCCGGTCGATGGCGCCATTCATCTGCCGGTGCCCGCCGCCCATCCGGCGATCGAGCCGATGCTGCAGGTCCAGGCCTTCTACCGCGCGGTCAATGCGCTGTCGGTCCGGCGCGGCTTCAACCCGGACCAGCCCCCGCACCTTGCCAAGGTGACGGAGACCCTCTGATGCGTCACGCTCTGGTCAATGGGTCGATCCTGATCGACGGCCACTTCCATGCCGGCAAGGCGCTGCTGATCGAGGGCGATCGCGTTGCCGCTATCCTGCCCGACGCCGATATCCCGGCCGATGTCGCACGGCGCGACCTGGGCGGCGACCGGCTGGTGCCCGGCTTCATCGATACGCAGGTCAATGGCGGCGGCGGCGTGCTGTTCAATGATGCCCCGACGGTCGAAGGCATCGCCGCGATCGGCGCCGCCCATCGTCGTTTCGGCACCACCGGCTTCCTGCCGACGCTGATCAGCGACGATCTGGCCGTCATCCGCCAGGCGGTCGCCGCCGTCGACGCCGCGATCGAGGCCGGCGTGCCGGGCGTGCTCGGCATCCATATCGAAGGCCCCTATCTCAATATCGAGCGCAAGGGCATTCATGACGGCGACAAGATTCGCCCGCTCGATGCCGAGGGGCTGGAAGTGCTGTCTTCGCTCAAGCGCGGCCGCACCCTGGTCACGCTGGCGCCCGAGCGGACCTCGCCCGACATGGTGCGCCAGCTTGTGGAGCGCGGCGTGATCGTCGCGGCGGGCCACAGCAATGGCCGCTATGAGGATATGATCGGCGCGGTCGAGGCCGGCCTGTCCGGCGTCACCCATCTCTACAACGCCATGTCGCCGCTGGGATCGCGCAAGCCCGGCATCGTTGGCGCCGCGCTGGAGCAGGATAGCGTGACCTGCGGCATCATCGTCGATGGCCATCATGTCAGCGCCACCGCGCTCAAGATCGCCCTGCGCTGCAAGCCATGCGACAAGCTGATGCTGGTCACCGACGCCATGCCTTCGGTCGGCTCCGACGCGGACGAGTTCATGCTCCAGGGGCGCCATATCCTGGTCCGCGACGGCGCCTGCACCGATGATGCCGGCACGCTCGCCGGCTCCAATCTCGACATGATCACCGCCGTCCACAACAGCGTCGCCATGCTGGACGTCCCGATCGAGCGCGCCATCGCCATGGCGTCCGCCGCGCCGGCCGCCTTCCTGGGCCTCACCGCCGAAACCGGCCGCATCGCGCCGGGCCTGCGTGCCGACCTGCTGCAACTGGATGCCCAGGGCGCCGTCGTGCGTAGCTGGATCGGCGGCACTTACTGAAGCAGATTTCCCAGGACAGCATAAGAAGGATCGTCCCGGTCCCGCCGCCCCATGCCACCTGCGCTGAGCGGCTGGACCGGACGTATCTCGTCAAACTCGCGTAGCGCGATGCGATGATCCATCGCCCAGCGCCCGTCCCGCCAGGACCAGCGATCGACATAGCGGGTCCAGACCGACATCTGCATCTGCCCATCAGGTCGCTGCATCCGCAATGTCGCGATGCAATAGGTCTCGCTGCCGGCCCGGTCGCCATCGAGCGCGATCACCATGTTCGTCATCTGATGGCAATGGGCCAGCAGTCCGCTATGATCGGCGCAGATACGGTCGATCAAGCCACGCCCGCTCCCCTGATAATAATCGCCATAATCGGCCGTGCCATCGGCATGCCACAGTGCATGTCCGAGCGGCCCATCGAGCCGATCGACGGCACGGGCATAGAGATGCAGCGCATCGGCAATGGCCCGCCGATCCGCCGCCAGATCACGCGATGCGCTCATGCGCCAGCGCCCTGCAGGTCGCGCATGGCCTGCGCGATCGCCAGGATGCGGTCACGCCGGGCCGCAGCCGATTGCGGCGCATAGCCCTGCTCCTCATCCGCCAGCCCCCAATGATGGACCGGCCCATGCGGCAACCGCTCCAGCCCGACCCGCGCGACATCATCGGGCAGGGCCAGATCGGCCGGCAGCGCCGCACCGCGACTGGCCAGGAACCGCCGCAGTTCGGGCGTATCGGTGCGCCCCAGGATCAGGTTCAGCACATCCACGCCATGGGGCTGCAATTCGGCCCACAGTGCCTCGCCCAGGCACAGGTCGAACGCCTTGCTGCCGGCATAGACGCCAAGGCCCGGCGCGCCGCCATAGCAGGCCCCGGATCCGACCAGGATGATGCCGCCCCTCCTCCGTGCCCGCATCGCCCGGCCCAGATGGTGACACAGGCGCATCAGGGTCATGACATTGCGGCCCACCAATGCCGTCCAGCTGTCAATATCGCTGTCAAGGAAATGGGTGCCATGCGGATCGGCGCCGGCATTGGCGATGAACAGCCCGATCTTGCGGTCTCCGCACAGTGCGGCGATCCGATCGGCGGCATCGGCATCCGCCAGGTCCACGCTCGCCCACAGGCATTCCGTATCGTAGCGGGCAGATAATTCCGCCGCCAGGCCAGCCAGTGGGGCTTCGCGCCGCGCGAGCAATATCAGCTTATATCCCTGCGCCGCCAGTCGCTCGGCAAAGGCGCGCCCCGTCCCCTCCGATGCGCCCGCGATCAGCGCCCAGGGGCCATAAGGCAGTAGCAACCCGGTCATCGGCTTTCCTTCCCATCAAGGACGCCAATCCAACAAACCGATCCCTTCGGCACAAGGGCGCGCGCGCTGCATCGCCGGGGCGTTGCGATGGTCCGCCCGGTTTCGCAGGCCTCATCCTCCGTCTATGATATAGTCCGTCTCACGGCCGCCGGGCTTCGGGACATGTCCTGTTGTCTTGAGAGGATGCCGATGAAAACTGTCCTGATCGCCGCCAGCCTGTTGTTCACTGCCGCCACGCCGCACATCGCCATGGCGCAGGCCCCTGCCGCAGCGCCCGCCCCGGCCTATAGCGTCGAGACCACCGACATCGGCACATTGCTCGACAATCCCGCGACCAAGGCAGTCCTCGACAAGAATCTGCCCGGTTTCACCGCCAATCCGCAGATCGACATGGCGCGTTCGATGACGCTGAAGGGCGTGCAGCAATATGCGGCCGACACGCTGACCGACGCCGCGCTGGCCAAAGTGCAGGCCGATCTCAACAAGATCCCGGTGAAGAAATAAGGGTAAGGCCGGCGCGCATAGTCGCGCCGTCTGACCGGCTAGGCGGCGTGTCCGTCGGCATCCTTGCCGGTGGCATGGCGCATCAGCGCCTCCACCATGGCCAGCGCCTCGTCATGGCCCAGTGTCACGCCCAGGCTCTGTTCCATCACGATCGAGCGGGCTATGCCTGCCGTCAGCACCGAAAGCCCCACTGGCGACAGCCCCGCGCCATCGGCCGCGCCGATCGCACGCGTCTGGATATCGCGCAATTCCTCGACAAAGGCGGCGATTTCCTGGCGGATCGCCTTGCGATGGTTGGACAGCGCCATGAACTCCAGCACGATCGCGCTGCCGTCCGGATCGGAATTGAGCCGCCATAGCGCGCGCAGCGGATCGGGGGTGTCCAGCCGGTTCGCCAGCTCTTCCTTGAACCGGGCCGACAGACTGCGGAACAACTCCAGCAGCAGGTCATCGGTCGTCGCAAAATGATAATGGACCAGCGCCGGAGTCACGCCAACGATCTTCGCCACGCGCCGGGTCGTGACGGCGGCATAGCCCTCCTCGACCATGAGCCTCTCGGTCGCGGCCAAAAGGGCGCCGCGCGCCGAAGCCCGTTCCTTCCTGCCGGCGCTGGTGATGCCTTTTCCCATCGCCCCTGCGGCCTATTCGTCCAGCATGTCCATCACGTCGCGCGCGGCATTGCGGTCGGCTTCATCCTCGAACGCGACATCCAGATCGGGCGCCGCACCCAGCATGTAGAGCAATGTCCACAGGGCGAAGCGCCGGGGACGGTCCGTCTCCAGCCCGAAAGCCACCTGCATCCGCTCGATCCCGGCCGCCATGCCCTCGGGCGGCACGCTGGCAAGGTCGTCGGTGCCGAAATAATGGCGAAACTGATCGTCCAGGTCCATCGCCGCGCTATCCCACAGCGCGGCGCGCTTGACCAGATGGATCAGGCCGGTCGCTTGGGCAGTTCGATCTCCGCCTTGGCCGTGGCCAGCACCGCTCCAGACTGATTGGTCATGCGGCAATCGACCTGCACCATGTGCCGGCTGTCCTCGTCCACGAATTTGTCGAGGATGGTGCCGGTGGTGATGGTGATGTCGCCGGTCAGCGCCGGGCTGCGATAATTGCAGGCGGAATGGCGTATCATCCCCCACTCCCCCGCCCAACCGGCGAAATAATCGGTGATCCACGCCCCCATGGAGGCGCCATAGCCATAGCCGCGCGGCATGCCGATGAAGCGGGCCCAGCGCGGGAAGAGATGGCCGCGCGACGGCCCGACATAGGCGCCATCGGTAAATTCCGGGTTGATCGCCTCCATCACCGGGTCATTCTCATGCCCCGCCATTTCCTTGACGAAGCCCAGCGCCTCCATGTCGAGGTCGGTGCGCCGGTGCGTGCCGCCCCATTGGGTGAAGATATAGGATCGCCATTCGGTCGCGAAGGACACGATCGAATGCGGGCCGACCACCCGTTCGGGCAGCGCCGCGCCGACCGTCGCATCATCCCACCAACGCCGGTCATGGCCCAGATCATGGAGCATCTGGACCCACTGCATCTTGCGCGCTTCCAGTTCCTCCAGCTGGTCGTCGGTCCAGACCGGATCGTCAAAACCCTCGGTCGGGACATTGTCCTTGCCCGCTTCCTGGCTGTAGCGGATCGAGGTGGAACGCTGCTTGGCGATCAGGTCACCCTGCTGGTTATAATAGAAATTGTCGCCGCGCTGGAAACAGGTTGGCCCCGCAAATTTCGTGTCCTTGACCGTATAGTCGAACGGAATGCGTTCATTGAGGATACGGTCGCCCGCCACCATGCGCGGGCCATAGAACCACCATTCGTCGCCGCCAAACAGCATGTGCGAATTGGGCACCCGGCCAATGCAGGACGGCGCGGAGCCATGGGCGCAGTCCATCGTCACGGCAAAGCTCTGCGGCGCGACCATGCCGCCCCAGCGGCTCTGCGCGGCATAGCCCGCATCATAATGGAGCCGGTTGGGATAATGCATCGCCTGCACCCAGCGGCGGATATCGCCATTGTTGATCGGCTCGACCATCCGCGCGGGCTGGATCGGCTTGCCCAGATAATTGTCGATATCCGAACAATCGAGTGTCGGCGTGGTCATGGATCATCTCTCCGCAAGGGGCCTGTTTGGCAGCAAGGCTAGCGCCGCCCCGGCACGGCGCCTTGACCAAAATGGACAGCAGGCCGGCCATTGCCGCGCCTCGCAAAATTGCCCAGAAGCGAAGGCGGAGAAGGACGGAAAGGACGATATGGCTACCGCTCGCAGACTTGGCGCCGAAGGATCGCAGAACCGCGCCCGCTTCATCGACGCGGCCGAAGCGATCCTGGCGCACGTCGGCGAACATGGCATTTCCGCGCGGCAGGTGGCGCAGCAGGCGGGCCTGAAGACCCAGCTTCTCTATTATTATTTCCGCACCATGGACGATCTGCTCCGCGCCGTGGTGCAGCGGATCAACGAGCGGCGCATGACCCGCTTCGCCGAGGCCCTTGCCGCGCCCAGCCCGCTGCGCGCCATGTGGGAGATGATGCGCGATCCCTCGACCGCTGCCCTTGCCGCAGAACTCAGCGCCATCGCCCATCATCGCGAGGCGGTGCGGGCCGAGATCGTCACCGCCGCCCAGGCGTTCCGCGCGCATCAGGCGCAGGCCGTCGCGGCGCTGCTCCCCGCCGATCAGGCCGCCAATGCCAGCGGCCTGATGATGATCGCCGCCTCGCTCGCCCGCATGCTGGTCAGCGAAACGGCGCTTGGCCTGACCGAAGGCCATGACCAGGCCTTGGCCATGATCGAAGCTATGATGGACCAACTCGAAGCCAAATGATCGCCCCGGCGCTATTGCCGATCCTGCCATCGCACCACCCCGCCTACCCCTGCTAATGACCTGTTCAGCATCGCGGTCCGGCACAGGCCAGCGGGGCAAGGAGAGGTCATGGTAGCACTGGAAAACAAGGTCGCGCTGGTCACCGGCGCATCCTCGGGCATTGGCGAGGCGGCGGCGCTCGCGCTCGCGCTTGAGGGTGTCAACATCGCTGTCAACGGACGGCGCCGCGATCGGCTCGATGCGCTGGTCGCCCGGATCGAGGCAGCAGGCGGCACTGCGCTCGCCTTGCCCGGCGACGTCTCTGTCGAGGCGGATGCGGCCGCCGCCGTCGCCGATACGGTGGCGCGGTTCGGCCGGCTCGACATCCTCGTCAACTCCGCCGGCGTCAACGAGGCGGGCGGGATCGAAAGCCTGACCAGCACCCAGTGGCAGCGGGTGATCGACATCAACCTGATGGGTACCATCCATGCCTGCCGCGCCGCCTTCCCGGTGATGAAGGCGCAGGGCAGCGGCGACATCGTCAACATCTCCTCGACCGCCGGGCGTCGCTCGGGCTGGCGCTTCGCCGCCTATTCGACCAGCAAGTTCGGCCTGACCGGCTTCACCGAAAGCCTGCGACAGGAAGGCGGCCAGGCCGGTATCCGCGTCTCGATCATCGAACCAGGCGCCACCGCGACCGAGATCGCCAGTTCCATTTCCGACCCGCAATGGCGCGACATGATCCAGCAGCACACCCACAAGGACGGGGCAATGGCGCCGGACGACATCGTCGCCGGCATCCTGCTCGCGGTCAGCCTGCCGCGCCGCGCCAATGTGAGCAGAATCCTGATCCAGCCGACCATCGACACGGAGCCGATGCCATGAGGCTGGCGGGCAAGAGCGCGGTCATCACCGGCGCGGGATCGGGCATGGGCAAGGCGATGGCCGAACGCTTCGCGCAGGAAGACGCGCGGGTGCTCTGCGCCGACATCAGCGGTGCGCAGGATGAAGTCGCTGCCGCCATCGGCAACGGCGCCATCGGCCTGCATGTCGACGTGGCCGAGGAAGCGGACATCCAGGCGATGATCGCCGCCGCCTGCGAAGCCTTTGGCCGGGTCGACATACTCGTCAACAACGCCGGCTTTGGCGGCGGCATCATGCCGCTGCACGAACAGAGCAGCGAGAATTGGGACCGGGTCCATGCCGTCAATTTGAAGGGCGTGTTCCTGGGCATGAAATATGGCGTGATTGCCATGCTGGAAAGCGGCGGCGGCGCGATCGTCAATATCGGCTCGGCCACCGGCATGGTCGGATGGAAGGGGCATGGCGTCTATGCCGCCGCCAAGGGCGGAGTCAGCCAGATGACCAAATGCGCCGCGCTCGATTATGCCGCGCACCACATCCGCGTGAACGCAGTGCTGCCCGGATCGATCTGGACCGGGCTGGTGCCAATGGCCAAGGATCATCCCGAACCGCCGCCCGGCATCTTCCGCGTGCCCGGCATCCCGATGGACCGGTGGGGTCTGGCCAGCGAAATCGCCAATGCTGCCCTGTTCCTCGCCAGTGACGAGGCATCCTACATTACCGGCACCTTGCTGCCGGTCGATGGCGGTTATTGCGTCGGTTTTTCCGGCATGGCCGCCGAACAGGGTTGAGATCGAAGGAGCAGGATCATGAACGTCATTCACAAGAGCCGCATCACCTTCCGCCCGGTCAAGCCGCTGATCGGCGCGATGGTGGAGGCCGATCGGGAGGCGCTGTTCGATCCCGAGGTGGTCGCCCAGTGCCGCGACATGCTGGAGGAGCGGACCGTGCTGGTCATGCCGCAGGTCCATTTCACCAATGAGGAGCAGTTGGCCTTCACCGACCTGCTTGGCGGGCGGCTCAACCTCACCAGCGAGGCGACGACCAACAAGGACGAGGACGTCTATCAGGTGACGCTCGATCGCAAGATCAATCGCGCGCCCGAATATGTGCTGGGTACCTTCTTCTGGCACATGGATGGCATGCCGATGGAAATGCCGCCGCCACTCGCCACCCTGCTGTCAGCCCGGCGCCTGGCGCCCAGGGGCGGCCAGACCGAATTCGCCAACACCTTCGCCGCCTATGAACAGATGCCCGAAGCACAGCGCGCCGAGATCGAGGATCTGCGCATCATCCACAGCGTAGCCGCCAGCCTGCGCTCGATCGCCGACGCCATCCCCGAAGCGGAAAAGGGCAAGCTCGCGATCGGCGTCGAGAAGGAACGGCCGCTGGTCCAGACCCACAAGAATGGCCGCAAGAGCCTGATCGTCGGGTCGACCGCCGACCGGATCGTCGGCATGGAACTGGCCTATGGCCGCGCTTATATCGCCCGGCTCAACGAATGGGCGACCCAGCCCGATTTCGTCTATCAACACCAGTGGCAGGCGGGCGATTTCGTTATCTGGAGCAACACCGGCGCGCTGCACCGGGTGGTGCCCTATGCCCGCGATTCCGGGCGCATGATGCACCGGACCTCGATTGCGGGCTGAAGGTTCAGGCGGGCGCGTGCAACCGCGCCCGCAACCGCGTCGGCGACGCGCCGAACCAGTGGTTGCAACTGCGCGTCATCACCGATTGTTCTGAAAAACCGAGCTTCTCCGACACATGGGCAAAATCCATGTCGGTCTGCTCCAGATAGTAGCGCAATATGTCGCGCCGCACCTCATCCTTGATCTTCTGGAAGCTCGTTCCCTCCGTCGCCAACCGGCGGTGCAGCGTGCGCGGATGCAGCCCCAGTTCGGCCGCGACCCGGTCATTCGAGCAATGGGCGGTCCACAGCCATTGCATGACGATGCCGCGCACCTGCGCATGCAGCGGCGGGTGGCGATGGGGAAATTCGCGTTCGATATGGGCGGTGACCGCGGCGAAGACCGCAGCGTCCCGGTCGATCACCGGGCTTGCCATGTCGCGCTCGGAAAAGCTGATCCCGTCCTCATTCTGGCCGAAATGCACCGGGCATCCGAAATAGCGGCGATAGATGCGCGCCGGCGAGATTGGCTGATGGCGGAAATGCACCCGCCGCGCCCGTGCCCGCCCGCCGGTCAGTTCCATCGCGAAGAGATGGCCGACCAGCAAAATATGCTCCATCGCCTGCGCCCGGTTGGGCACGCCGTCGAGCAGGATGTCATGCCCGACGAAGACATGGCGGACCGAGGGAAAGCGGCGGAGCCAGACCGACGCCGCCAGGCTGTGCGCATAATTATGGCTGCACACATAATCGATCGCCGCACCGAAGGTCGGCGCGTTGCGCATCGCGTCGCCCAGCGGCCCGAACAGGTCTGCCCCGCGCTGCCGCATGGCAAGGCGCATGCCGAAGTCCGGACAGGCGAGCCGATGCGCAGCATCCTCGATCAGCGCGATGGTCTGGCGATAGCTGGGCGACGCATCGCCGCTGTCCGGAGCCTCCCCGCCCAGTTCCGCCACCAGTTCCGGCAGGAACCGCAGCATATGCGCATTGGTCGCCTCGAACGCGTCGCGCCGCTCATCCATCGCCGGATCTCCCATTCGGACAGGCTGGCACCGCTTGTCCGAATGGGTCAAGCGGCGGCCACCCCATTTCGGCGGGGCGATGCGGTCAGAGCCAGTTGAGCTTGCGGAACCGCCGATAGAGGATCGAACAGATCAGCATGATCACCGCCAACACGACGAAATAGCCGTAGCGGGTCTTGAGCTCAGGCATATGCTCGAAATTCATGCCGTAGATGCCGGCGATCGCGGTCGGCACCGCGAGGATCGCGGCCCAGGCGGCAAGCTGGCGGGTGATCGTGCCGGTGCGCTGCTGTTCCAGCAGATTGCTGAACTCGAAGACGGAATTGAGCACCTCGCGCAGATCGTCGACCATCGTCTGCACCCGCCGCACATGATCGCGCACGTCGCTGAAATAAGGCCGGGTTTCCGGATCGATACAGGGCAGGTCGATCTTGACGAACTTGGTCGCGACCTCCTGCATCGGCCCCAATATGCGCTGGAAGCGGATCAACTGGCGCCGCAGGTTGAAGATGCGGGTGATCTCGTCGCGGCCGAGGAAATTGTCGACCGTATGCTGCTCCATCGTCAGCACCTCTTCCTCGATCCCCTCGACGATTGGCAGATAGCCGTCGACGATGAAGTCTAGGATGGCGTGCAGCACATAGTCGACGCCATGGGCCAGCCGATCCGGCACCGCCTCCAGCGCGTGACGCAGCTCGATATGCCCACGCGCCGAACCATGGCGGACACTGATGATATGGCTGTGGCCGACGAAGATGGCGGTCTCGCCATAGGCAATCGCCTGCGCCTCGACATGGGCCGTCCGTGCCACGACGAACAGTTGCTCGCCATAGATGTCGACCTTGGGCAGCTGGTCCGCCTTGATCGCATCTTCCACCGCCAGCGGGTGGAGATTGTAATTTTGCTGCAGCGTCCGCATTTCCTCGGCCGTCGGGCTGGCAACGCCGATCCAGACGAACTCCGACTTGTCTTCGGCGCAGTCGATGCGCTCCGTAATCGACACTTCGCGCACGCGCTGGCCGTTGCGATAGAGATAGGCGGCAATGACGGTCATTCGGGCCTCGAAATCATGCTATTCTGCCAGCTTAGCGCGGTCAGCCTTGATCGGGAATGGCGATCAGACGGCAGGCGATGGCGCCTGCACCACCAGCATCGCCCCTTCTGCGTCGCGCAGGCGGACATAGAGCTTCCCGTCGGCGGGCACCGGGACGGTCAGGCTCGATCCGGTAAAGCCCTGCACAACGGGGACGGACTGGTGAAAGACGGGATTGCTGGCAACAGCATCGATCAGAAACAGGTCTCGGCCCCTAATGGTGCAGCCTTGGTCCTTCTGATCCTTCGACGCGCAATCGATCGCCTCGATCCGGGGCAGACGCGCGAGCGGTATCAGCGGTTGCCAATCTCCCTGTTCGCGCGCCCGCACTATGCGGAATTGCAGCGGCCCGAAGGCGGGGCCAAGCGCCGTCGGATCGAGTGTCGCCACCATCACCTGCGGGCCTTGCAATTGCAGGCCGGAACCGGCCGCCAGCCTGACGCTGGCCCCGCCATCCTGCGTCGCGACCTCGATCGCATCGGCCATGGCCAATTTGGTGCCATCCTGCGCCTGCACCGAAAAGACGAGACGACCGTTATTGGGCAGCACATCCGATCCGCCCAGCGTCATCGGCAAACTCGTGGCCACAGCCGGCGTGATGCTCTTGCTGAGCAGGGTCACGCGCGGACGCGCGGGGACGATGGCGACCGGCACCGATACGGTGCGGCCATCCTCCAATTGCACGCGGGCGCTGCCGCCCTTGGCTGGTAAAGTCCCATCGCCCGCGGCCGTCAGACGCAGCCGATCGATCGAACCGTCGCGGGTCAGGCCATCGGGTTTCCAGCTACGCCCGTCAAGGTCGACGCTCGCCACCTGATCGAGCCGCTGGCCCGTCAGTTCACCCCAGGCATCGCCCTGATGCACGGTCAGCCCGTCGATCTTGCTTGCCTGGGCATAGGCGCGCAGCGCCACGGAGAAAGGCTTGGCCACGCCCTGATATTTGACATCGATGGTGATAGGTCCAGCGCGCCGATCGGCAAGCGGCAGCGTCAGGTCCAGCGCATCGCGGCCCTGCACCTTCCAGCCGATCGCCTGGGGCGCTGCATTGCCCTGACGCAGAGTGACACTTTCGAGGCAAGCCGGCGCACCACCCGTCAGCGTCAGCCCATTGTCGCGACCGACCACCAGGGTCGGCGCCTCCCCCTTCACCTGCCAGGCCGCATCATCGGGCCGCTGCAGGACGTAATCAGGGCCTTCAAATCGGTCGAACCCCCATTGACCATAGACATGGGCCTCGATCGATCCCTTGAAGTCGGCCGGCCAGGGTCCATCGGTGCGGATCACATAGCCGCCCCGGTCGGCCCGCGCTTCCAACGGATATTCGATCGTCTGGCCCGACGCCGCCTTCAACTGCACCGTCATGCCGCGCGCATAGCTGGTCGAATAGATGAGCGGCGCGCCCTCGACGGGCAGCACCGTGCCAGGCAATGCCGCGCAGATCGGACCCTGTGCTCCGCTGCGCAGGCGCGGGGGGCTGTCCGCCTCGATCGAGGGCATGCCGACCACCATGACCGACTTTGGCTTGGCAAAGGACGGCGCCTTGTTCAGCATCAGCCCGATATTGTCGTCGCGGCGCAGGCTAACGGTCGGCAGATATTCGAAGCTGGGGCTGCTGAAGGCCCCGAACATCCGGGCCAGATCGCGCACCACGCCGATATAGGGGCTGTAATAGCCATAGCCCGCCTCCCGCGTGGCGGCGAGTTGCAGCGCCAGATCGGTCGGTGTGCCGATCAATGTCTCGGCAATGGAGCTGCTATGAACATCGGCCAGGACCAGTTGGTCCTTATTCTCCAGCAGGCAGGCCGCCTGAAGCTCGATCACCTTGGACAGGCAATCCTCGTTCAGCTTCATCGACAGGCTTCGGGCCAGCGCCGGTGCGACGCTACGCAGAAATTCGGGATGGGTATTTTCCTGCGTCCGGATCGCCGTCATGAAGGCGTCGAGCCGCGAGCGATCGAGCGACGCCTGGTTGAGTTCCTGCGTCGCGCGCACGAACTCGCCCGGCTTGCCACGCACCGCGTCACTGACCGTCCCCTCGCCACCACCGGTATCGGGCACCAGGAACAGCACCATCTGTCGCGCGCCGTCCGGCACGGTCAGGGCAAGGCGGCGGTCCTTGTCCTTCTTCTTCCAGGTTTCGGCGCTGTCGATCCAGTCCTTGGGCGGCGGATTGGTCGCGCCGCGCAGAAAGGCCGACATCAGCACGAAATTGGCGCCCTGTTCCTTGGGCAGGTTCGGCTCGATCAGCAATTTGTCGCCGGCCCGCAGGCTGGGCACCTGGCTGATCGGCAAGCTGGTCGTGCCTCGGGTCACGCTGACCCTGATGTCCGGCCCGGCCAGCTCGAACGGCGCAGGCTCGGCTGCAAGGCCCGGCGTCAGCAATGCAGCCCCCAGCGCCGTTCCGATCATCAGGCCGATCGGCTTGCGCAGACGCGCGATCTGGATCGGGGCGGAAGGCTGGGGCATGTCTCTCTATCCGGCTATCTATGTTTTTCAGCGACCTGTGCGGCTGTCCCACAGGAATTCGGCAATTCCAAGGCGGTAGTAAATGCGCGCCATGCCACCCCCTCGATGAACCTGCGACAACGGGCTAAGAGGAACAAATCGCACGCAATCAGGCAGGGCCATGCAGACCGGAACGCTCAAGCTCAAGATCCAGATCCTTTGCGGGGAGGAGATCGCCATGGGACCGGGCAAGGCCGATCTGCTCGATGCGATCGCACTGCACGGCTCCATATCGGCGGCCGGGCGGGCGCTGGGCATGAGCTATCGGCGCAGCTGGCTGTTGGTCGATACCATGAACCGCTGCTGGAACGACCGGCTGGTCGAGACGGTCGCTGGCGGCGGCCGTGATCGTGGCGCGCGGGTGACGGAAGCAGGGCAGGCCGTGCTGGCCGCCTATCGCGCGCTGGAAGAGGCCGCGCTCACCGCGACCGGAGGACGGGCGCAGGGCCAGCTTGACGCCCTGCTACGGCCGATCCCCCTGCCCGCTACTCTTTCATAATTTCTTGCCGCAGGCTTCGTCCGGCATGGCGAAGCGTGGATCGGTAAGGAAAGTCCGATCGGTCAGGCTGTCGAGGAAAGCCCTGATCGCGATCCGTTCGGCGTCAGTCAGTTTCTGACCATGGCGCCGTATCGCCGCATCCAGCGTTTGCGCGGACCCATCATGCCACCAGGGGCCTGTCACTGCGACGTTGCGGAGCGGTGGCGTGCGAAAACGACCAGCATCACTGGTCAGCCCAGTCTTTTCCGCCAGGCCCGGATCGGCGGCCGTCGCCGGTTCCAGCCGATGATAGGCACCGTCACTGAGATCCCTCCCCGCATGGCAGGATGCACAGCCCTTGTCCGCGAACAGTCGCATACCCTGCAAGGCCGATGGCGACAGCGCATCGGCCTGCCCCCGTCGATCGCGATCATAAGGGCTATCGCGCGAAATCAGTGTGCGTTCGAACGCCGCCAGCGCCGCCGACACCGTCGCGATGTCGATCCGGCCGCGACGGTCCGGGAAGGCGCGCGCAAACATCCGGCGATAGCAGGCATCGGCACCCAGCCGACGCGGAAGTTCCGCCTCCAGCCCCTTCATCCCCATTTCGATGGGATGCTCGCCAAGCAGCGGCACCGCGACCTGCGCCTCCAGGCTGGTGATCGCCGGATCGGCCATGGTGAGGCGCGGCAACCAGGCGACATTGGCCAGGCCCGGCACATTGCGCAGGCCCGGATCGCCATGCACGCCGGGCCGCGTGCGGTTGCCGTCGGCAAAGCCGCGATGCTGCTCATGGCATCCGGCACAGCTCAACGTGCCATTGGCCGACAGGTCGGCGTCATAGAAAAGGCGGCGGCCAAGCTCGACCTTCGCCGCGCTCATTGCGTTGCCGACCGGGACTGGGGGCGGTGCTTCGCCCAGGGGCAAGCTCCAATGCCACGGCCGCCCTGCCCCGATCAGCAGCAGCGTCGCGAGCAATAGCGGCCAGCGCGCTGGCTTCACGGCAGGCGGGTCACCAGCACCATCATCTGCGGATCGCCATTGGCCGCAAGTTGCAGGATATAGTCGCCCGGTTCCAGGCTGTAATCGACCATCTTGCGGATGCCGGTGCAATCGGGGCCATGGCCATGCGCGGTCGAGGTCGCGGCGATGCCGTCCTTGACCACATCGACCCAGGCGCCACTGCTCAGCGCCACCCGCCAGGTGCCGGGCTGATCGACGGTGAAACGAACGATGCCACCGAAGCTGACACTGCCGCCCGGCTTGGCCGGGCGAAGCGGATAGCTGATCCTGGGTGTCGGCAGCAGGGTCAGCGCCACGGCCTGCCCGGCTTTCAGCTTGACCTTGCCGGCTCCTTTGGCATCCGCCGCCGCCTTCATCGGCTGCGGCGCGCGCCACGATGCCATCTCCGCCGGCGGATCGGCCGGGGCAGCGCAGGCCGACATGCCCGACATTTGCGCGAAGGCCGATGCCGGCACCAAAGCCGCGTACAGGGCCGGAAACAGCAGGAACAGAGGCTGACGCACGGGCTTCCCTCCCGAAGGCAAAACTATATACGGCGGGATATAGCGAGTCGAACGACCAAGAATAGGGGGATTTTCATGCGACCGACCATGATGCGCATTTTGCTGGCCAGCGCCTGCTGCTGGACCGCGACGGCAGCTGCTCAGGTCGCGCCGGATGCTGCCGGCGACAGCGATCGCTTCTCGCTCGGCCAGATCATCGTCACCGCCCCCCGCACCAGCGGGATCGAGATTGACGGCAGCACCCTGTCCTCCGATGCCATCTACAGCTTCAACCGCACATCGCTCGACGATGCAGTCAACCTCATGCCCGGCGTGTCCGCCGGTAACAGCGGCGGCACCCGCAACGAGCGACTGGTCTTCGTGCGTGGCTTCGACCGGTTCCAGGTGCCGCTCTCGATCGATGGCATCCGTGTCTATCTGCCCGCCGACAACCGGCTCGATTATGGCCGCTTCCTGACCACCGACATTGCCGAGGTCCAGGTGGCCAAGGGCTATGCCTCCGTGCTCGACGGCCCCGGTGCCATGGGTGGCGCGATCAATCTGGTGACGAGCAAGCCAACGAAGGCGCTCGACATCGACCTACGCGGACAGGTCAGCTTCGACAATGACATGGACTATGCCAGCTATACCACGTCAGCCAAGGTCGGCACCCGGCACGACCTCTGGTATGCGCAGGCCAGCTATGCCCGCAGCTTTACCGATCATTGGGATCTGCCCAATGGTTTCACGCCGCGCGTGCCGACGCTGGAAGATGGCGGCGCGCGCGACTTTTCACGGGCGGAAGACTGGCGGGTCAATGCCAAGATCGGTTTCACCCCCAACGCCACCGACGAATATGCGCTGAGCTATACCCATCAGGAAGGATCGAAGGGCGCGCCGCTCCACATCAGCGATACGGTCACCACGGCCCGTTTCTGGGACTGGCCGTCCTGGGACATCACCAGCGTCTATTTCCTGTCGACCACGGCGCTGGGCGACCGCGCGACGCTGAAGACCCGCGCCTATTATAACCAGTTCGATTCGATGCTCCGCTCCTTCAACGACCGGTCACAGACCACGCAGAGCCGGCCCTACGCCTTTGACAGCCCCTATGAAGACAAGGCCTGGGGCGGATCGGCCCAGCTGGATTTCACCGCGACCGATGCGGACACGCTGCGCCTCGCCTTCCATTATCGCCATGACGAGCATGTCGAGTTCCAGACCAGCTTTTCGACCGCCGGCGTCGCCACCACTGAACCCAAGCAGACCCAGAGCGAGGCCACCTATTCCATCGCGCTGGAAAATGAGCTGGCGCTGAGCCCGACGCTCCGCTTCACCCTGGGTGGCAGCTATGACTGGCGCAACCTGGAGCGGGCCGAGGAATATGGTGCCCGACTCGGTACGTCGGGCACGCCATCGGTCATCTATAATTACCCGCGCCGCGACGCCGACACCTGGAACGCGCAGGGCCGGTTCGACTGGCAGGCCAGCGATGCGCTGTCGCTCCACGCCAGCCTGTCATCGCGTGCCCGCTTCCCGACCATCTTTGAACGGTTCAGCCAGCGCTTCAACACCGCCATCCCCAACCCGGACCTGAAGGCCGAACGGGCGACCAATGCGGAGATCGGCGGTAGCTGGAGCCAGGGCTCCATCCGGCTGGAAGGCGCGCTCTTCTACAGTTGGGTGGGGGACGCCATCTTCAGCGTGCCGACGCCGGCCTATCCCTGCACCGCATCGACCACGCCGCCCGCAGTGCTCACGCCAGGCTGCGCCCTCGCCAACCTCAGCCAGAGCCGCAATGTCGGCAAGGGCGAATATTATGGCATCGAACTGTCGGCGTCGGCGACGCTGCTGCCGGGGCTGGACGCGGGCATCAACTATACCGGCATCAAGCGCGATCTGACCGATCCGTCCAACGCGCGCTTCCGCCCCACCGGCGTTCCCACGCACAAGGGCTTTGCCTATCTCGACTGGGCACCGGTCGAAAGGTTGCACATCGTTCCGAGCGTCGACCTGGCGTCGAACCGCTGGACCCTGTTCACCGCAACCCCGGCGTCGCAGCCAGCCCGCTACTACCGCACCGGCGCTTACGTGAATGCCAGCCTGCGCGTCGATCTGGCGCTGACAGATCAGATCGACCTCAGCATCGGTGGGCGCAACCTGTTCGATGATTACTATACGCTGACGGACGGTTTTCCCGAACCGGGACGTACTGTCTATGCCTCGGCCCGTTTCCGCTATTGATCCGAACGCGGCTGGGCAGGGATATATGGTTTATCTTTGCCCGGCCGCAGGCTAATCTGTGATGCGGTCGCACATTCTGTATCGCGTCGAGGATGATGATGGTCGACCTGTTTCCGCCACCACAGGATCGCAATGTCGGATCGGACAGCGTCCGGCCGACGCCTCGCGACGATCCCGCTCCGCAACATGGCAAGGATGTGGATGGCCCTAAAATCTGGCCTTTCCCCCATCATCTAGCCGAAGTCGGCGTGCAATTTCTGTCACGCTGGGCCGGCCCCATGGCCCTCGTCGGCGCGCTGCTTCTGATCGGCTGGTGGCTGTTTCGCTGAGCGATTTGATTCGACGTCGTTTCCATCAGGCCGGCAAGGCCTCTCACCGCGTCTGGTCGATTTTCCCTGCGACAGAACGAAGGGGCGGCAGGACGAAAATTGTGCGTTTAACGGATCGTCGGAAATGTGCGTCCGAATATCCCTCCCCCAATTGTAACAACCGAGCAACTATGTCCTGCTGCTACGCAACATAAATCAAAGGCAGCGGATGTCCTGGGGAAAGATCGCCACCGTTTGACGACGGGCGGGCGGACCAAGACGTCACGACGCATTTAAAGGGTTGCCGATGTCCAAAATAGATCTGGCGATTGCAGGAACCCCCAGTCGCCAGCCCACTACAGCCGCTTTCCAGCGGAATGCGCGCCTGTGGCTGAGCCTGGTTCTGCTGCTTGCAGACATGATGGCCCTCGCCGCAGGGTTCGTCATCGGCCTGCGCGTGGCGGGCATTCCGATCCTGTCGATGGAGGTCTGGCAACCGCTCGCCGGCGGGATATTGGTCTATGGCACCATCGCCTTTCACAATCAGGCCTATAACCCGCGTTGCCTGACCAGCATGACGGCGTCATGCCGCAGTGCAGTAATGGCGTTCGCCGGAACCCTGCTGATCTTCCTGCTGGTCGTCTTCTCGCTGAAGGTCACCGACAATTTCTCGCGCCTGGGCATCAGCACCGGCCTGTTCTTCAGCGGCGCGCTGATCGTGATGCAGCGGGTGCTGGTCGTCCGCGCCGTTCGTCGCCATTTCGCCGAAGGCCTGTTCGCCCAGTTGCTGATCATCGACGACGGCCTGATCCCCGACGATGTCAACGGCATGACGATTGTGGACGCACCGACGCTCGGCCTGCGCGCCGATCTGGACGATCCCTATATGCTGCATCGCCTGGGCATGCTGCTGCGCGATTTCGATCGGGTGGTCATTTCCTGCCCGCTGGAACGCAAGGCCGACTGGGCGCAGATGCTCAAGGGTGGCAATATCCTGGGCGAGATCATCGTGCCGGAACTCGACCCGATGGCGCCACTCGCGGTGCAGAGCCATCGCGGCGTGTCGACGCTGGTGGTCGCCCGCGGCCCGCTCAACCTTGCCAACCGCGCCAAGAAGCGGCTGCTCGACATCATCCTGACCGTGCCGGTGCTGATCGCGCTGGCACCGCTGATGATTGCGGTCGCCGTCGCCATCCGGCTGGACTCGCCGGGCCCGGTCTTCTTCCGCCAGGAACGGATCGGCCGGGGCAACCGCCTGTTCCATATCCTCAAGTTCCGCAGCATGCGGGTGGAACAGTGCGACACCGCCGGGGCCACCTCGACCCAGCGCGACGATAACCGCATCACTCGCGTCGGCCGCTTCATCCGCAGCACCAGCATCGACGAGCTGCCGCAGCTTATTAACGTGCTGTTGGGCGAAATGAGCCTGGTCGGCCCGCGCCCCCATGCCCTGGGCTCTACCGCCGAGGACCAGCTGTTCTGGCAGGTCGACCGCCAATATTGGCATCGCCATGCACTCAAGCCCGGCATCACCGGCCTAGCCCAGATCCGCGGTTTCCGCGGCGCGACCGAAACCCGGCGCGACATTCTGAACCGGGTTGAAGCCGATCTGGAATATTTGCACGGCTGGAGCCTGATGCGCGACATCGGCATCTTGGTCGGCACCGCTCGCGTGCTGGTTCACCGCAACGCCTATTAATCCCGCCCTTGGTGGAGCCCCAATGTTTACAGGGGCTTTGATCCGGATTGAGGATTTTGCGCATCAGAAGCCGGCTTTTGCGATGAGCGGAGCCGGCTTTCATGCCGATGTAAACTATTTGTGAACCCTAAAATCCTATATTAACGGCCGTTCATAAAGTTCCCAGGATGACGGTCGTGGCAGATGAAATGGCGGCGGTTGCCGCAACGAAAACCTCCTTTTCCGATGCGGGCATCGCCGTCCGCGACCTCCCCGAAAACGGCCATGCGCTGTCGATTGCCGACCGCGCAGAAGGACCAATTCAGTTTGTTTCGCGCTGGGCGGGTATCCTCGCTTTTTGCGCTGCAATCGGCGCGATCGCTTATTTGATCTTCTGATCGGGGCCAGTTTCCTTGCTCTCAGATTAACAGCCGGGATCGGCTGTTAACCGCTCCTTTCGCCGATGAAACGAGCCGTTGTTTTGGCGCGACAAGCCGCGTCCGGACCCGTGTGCATTACGTAAAAATACGATTAGCATGCCCCTTGTTGCTGCAATGCAATAAGGATTCATGCGTTTGGATAATGCCCATAACCCGTGTTTGCGGGCGCGCGCCTGTGCGCCCGCAGCAAATGATTTTGCATGGCCGCATGCGGCCGCCATGGCCGCTCTGGGCGGCGCAATGCTGTTCGCCACCCTGCCCTCCACGGCACAGGCCCAGGATGATGACAAGCGCATAGATACGCTCGGCCTGCACCTGACGGCCGGGCTCGATTTTCTCTATGACGACAATGTCTATCGCGTCGACGACCGGGTCGAAGACCCCACCGGCGACCTGATCGTCACACCCTCGATCGAGGCGACCTATGCCCATCCGATCGGGCGGCACGACATCCAGATCCGGGCCAAGGCCGGCTATGACCAGTTCGTGTCGGAGACCCAGCGCAGCAAGCTGCGACTCGATGCGGAGGCCAGGGCGACGATTCGATTCGGCGCCACCTGCGGCATCACGCCACGCGCCAGCTATCGCCAGCAGCGGGCCGATTATGGCGACATCAACGCCGCGACCGAAAATCTCCAGCGCTTCTCGACGCTGGGGGCCGACCTGTCGTGCGAACGGCCAGGCTTATTCCCGGTCGCCGGCTACCAGCACGACACGACGCGCAATGCCGATGATTTCGACTATGCCGACCAGGACAGCGACAGCTTCAAGGTCGGGCTTGGATATAACAAGCCCAGCTTCGGCACGCTCACCACCTATTATGAGCGCACGGTCAGCGACCGGCGCACGCTGGGGATCAAGAACCGCATCAACGCCTATGGCCTGCATTTCCAGCGGTCGGTAACGCCGATCACCCAGATCGATGCCGATCTGCAATGGCTGGATGTCAGCAGCGATTCCGCCGCCGTCGGCAATTATAATGGCATGGGCTGGGATGTGCGGCTGTCGACCAGCATCATCCCGCGCGTGAAACTGACCGCCTCCACCGCCCGCGACATCATGAATGACAGCCTGATCGCCAGCGGCTTCGCGATCCGGTCCAGCTATCGGATCGAGGGGGAGTTCGCGATCAGCGAGCTGACCTCGGCCGGCCTCTATGCCGACTGGCAGAGGCGCAAGTTCCGGCAGGATGCGGCGCTGCGCCCCTTCTCGATCGAAGCGGACCGCAATCGCCAGTTCGGCGCAACCCTCAAGCGCAAGCTGACCGATCGCTTCGACCTCAGCCTCGACGCTCAGCATTACCGCCGTCGTACCGATACCGATGTCTCCAACTATAGCGGCACGCAGGTGACGCTCTCAGCCCTGCTGCGCTTTTGACCCGAAGGGAGCCTGACCCATGAGAATAGCGACACGCTTCCATATCCTTGCCGCCCTCCCCCTGCTGGCGGTGCCGACCGCATTGTCGGCGCAAACCCCGACGGCCCAGGCGCCTGCCGGTGCCGCTGCGGCTGCACCCGCCGGCTACCTGCTCGGTCCGGACGATCAGTTGAAGATTTCGATCTTCGGCCAGCCCGACCTGTCGACCGAAACCCGGATCAAGGCCGACGGCACGGTGCTGCTCGCGCTGGTCGGGCCGGTGGATGCGAAAGGCAAGACCACGTCCCAGCTCGCGTCCGACATCGCCGCCAGCTATGCCGGTGGCGGCTATCTGACCAAACCCTCTGTCAGCGTCGAGGTGAGCGACTATGTCAGCCGCTCGGTCACGGTGCTGGGCAATGTGCCCCAGGCCGGCAATTATCCGCTCGACCGCAACTATACCGTGGCGTCGATGCTGGCCAAGGCTGGCGGCGCGACCACGGCCGGCGCCAATGCCGTCATCCTGACCCCGGCCGATGGCAGCGGCGCGGTACGCATCTCGCTCACCGACATGAGCGCGGGCGCCGGACGACCGCTCCAGGCCGGCGACATCCTGTTCGTGCCGCCGGCCGAGAAGGTCTATGTCTATGGCCAGGTCCAGCAACCCGGCGCCTTCTCCTATGTCGCGGGCCAGACCTTCCGCCAGGCACTTGCCCTGGCCGGTGGTCCAACCCTCGCCGGTTCGACCCGCAGCATCAAGGTGAAGCGCGGCGGACAGGAGGTTCAGGCCAAGCTGGATGATCCGGTAAAGCCCGAAGACGTCCTCATCATCCGGGAGAAGCTGTTTTGACCGCGATGGAACATGATTTCGGCGCCCGCTCGACGGGCACGCTCGACTGGCTCTGGTCCCTGCCGCGCCGACTGGCCGGCGGCTCACCCCCCTCCGCCCGTGTCATCCCCGATCAGGCTCCGTTGTTGCTGGACGAACCGGGCGCACCGAGCTTCCACCGGACGGCCGAACCCGAACCCGCGCCCGACGACACCCCCCGACCGCTTTCGATGGGCGCAATGGCAACGCCGCTCAAGCCCATCAGCCTGCGCCGGGATTCGATCTACAGCGCGTTCAACACCGCCATGCCGGTGACCGACCGCCATGGCCTGGCCGGCCGCAACAATGAGCTGGAAAAGCTGGTCGAGGCGATCGTGGTCCAGCGCAAGCATGCGATCATCTTCGGCACGCGCGGATCGGGCAAGACCTCGCTTGCGCGCGTCTTTGGCGATCTGGCGGACGAGGCGGGCTGCGTTGCTCTCTATGGGTCGGCGAGCGGCGAGGCTAATTTCGACTCGCTGTTCCGTCCCTTCCTCACCGAACTGCCGATGAGCGGCGCGGGCCAAGAACGGGCCCGCAAGCTCGCCACCGGTCCGCTGGACGTGAATGGCCTCGCCACCCTGCTGGTCGAGGAGGTGCGCCAGCGCTCCATCCTGATCCTCGACGAGTATGACCGGGTCCGCTCCGACACCGCCAAGCAGGATGTCGCAACGCTGCTCAAGCTGCTGACCGATATTCATTCGCCGGTGCAGGTCGTGCTGGTCGGCATCGCCGGGGACGTCGACGGCCTGATCGCCGCCCATCCCTCGCTCCGCCGCCACATCGCTCCCCAGCGGGTCAGCCCGATCGCCCGCCCCGAGCTGGAGTTGCTGCTGGCAAGCTGCGGTGAGAAGGCCGGACTGTCGATCACGCCCGAAGCCGTGGAGGCGCTGGCCGGCGCAGCGATGGGATCACCCTATCACGCGCGGCTGTTCGGCATGCAGGCGGCGCTTGTTACCGAGGCCGGCGGCCGCGAGCAGGTGACCGCCAGCGATGTCGAACAGGGGCTGGCCAGTGCGCTGGACGACTGGGCGGAAATGAGCAGCGCCAGCCATGGCCTGTTCACCCGCGCCCTGCGCGACAGCGCATCGGGGCGCCGGATGATCGCGCTGGCCGGCATCGTCGCATCGCAGATGTCGGCGATTTCGCTGGAGCGACTGCTGCGCGTCGGCAGCGACATATTGGGCGAATATCCGGGCATGGAGGCCGATGCCAGCGATGCGCTGGCCCGGTTGGAGCCTGCCCTCACGCCGACGCCGGGCGGCGAATTGTGGATGTTTGAAGATACGCTGGCGCCGCAATTCCTGCTGCTCATGGCCAAGCAGCCCGCGCCGCGCACGGTCGCGCCGACACCGGCCGAGGAAATGCGCGCCATGCTCCGAGGAGTGGACGGACTATGACGATGACCCCCCTGGATCTTGCCGCCGCCGTCAAGGCGCGCTGGCGGGTCGCCGCGATGATCGGCGGCACCCTGTTCCTGCTGATCGCGGTCGCGGCCTTCATGCAATCGCGCCAATATATGGCGACGACCTCGCTAATGCTGGATCTGTCGCAGACCGATCCGACCGACACGACCCAGAATCAGGGCCGGGTCGAGGTGGACTCGATCCTGGGCACCCAGACCGACATCATCCGCAGCGCCAAGGTGATCAATGCGGTCGCCAAGGAAGCGGGCTTCATCGACGCGCTACCCGCGGACATGCCGGCCGATGCCCGCCTGCAACAGGCCGCCGCGCGCGTGCGTGCCGGGCTGCTGGTGACCACCGGCCGCCAGAGCAACGTGCTGCAGATCCAGTATCTCGATCCCGATCCGCAGGTCGCCGCCCGCGTCGCCAACCTTGCCGCGCAGATCTACATGCGCGAGCAGGTGGAACTGCGCGCCTCGCCGGCGCGCACCTCGGCCAAATGGTTCAACGAACAGACCGCCGACGTGCGCCGCCGCTATGAGGATGCGCAGAAGCGCCTGTCCGACTTCCAGCGCGCCCATGACATCATCGGCATCAACCGCATGGATCTTGAGGCCGAGAAGCTGAAGAACATGTCCTATCAGCTGACCCAGGCCCAGGCCGAAGCCGCCGCCGCGCGCGGCAAGGCCGGCGCCGGTTCGGTGTCCGACATCGAAGGGTCGCTGATCGTCCAGAATTTGCAGGAACAGGTCGCTGCCCAGTCGGCCAAGGTGCAGGAACTGGGCAAGACGCTCGGCCCCAACCACCCGACCATGGCGGCCGCTTCGGCGCAATTGTCCGAACTCCAGGCCAAGCTTGGCGCCGCACGCGCCAGCCAGGCCGGTGCGGTCAGCGCCAACAGCGTCGCCGCCAGCCGCCGCGAGGGCGATCTCAAGTCGAACATGGCCTCGCAGGAAGACCGCATGATCCGCATGTCCGACGTGCAGGATCAGCTGATGGTCATGCAGCGCGATGTCGATGCGGCCCGCCAGACCTATGACACGGTGCGCCAGCGCTTCAACGAAGCGGCGCTCAAGAGCCAGATCTCGCAGCCCAATGCCAGCCTGCTCGACGAGGCCACCGTGCCGCTGCTGCCCGCCAAGCCCAACCTGCTGCTCTGGCTGGTGGGCGGTATCGCTCTTGGCCTGGTCGGCGGCATTGCGGCGGTCGTCCTGATCGAAATCGCCCAGCCCCGCGTCCGCTCCGCCGCCGGCGTGGCCCGTGCGACCGAGGTCGAAGTCATCACCGAATTGCTGCCTGCCCCCGCACGGGGCGGCTGGCTCCCCAAGCGACAGGAGGCCGCATGAGACTGCGTTCCACGGCTAGTGCCCATCCCCATCTGACCGCCGGCGCCACGACCGGCCTCAAGCCCCGCGCCCGCGATACCAAGGATTTCGCACAGCTCGCGGTCGAACATGGCTTTCTCGCCGAAACCGACATCGGCCGGATCGAAGCCCATGGCCATGCCGCAGGCCAGCCCTTCCAACAGGCTGCAATCGACCTTGGCCTGCTGGATCCCGAAACGGCGGGCGTCATACTCGCCATGCAGGGTGGCTTCCCGCTGCTGGCGGCCGGCGACCAGCGGGTCGATCCACTGGTGGTCAGTGCCTTCGACCCGGCGGACGCCTATGCCGCCAAGGTCCGCACCATCCGCGCCAAGATGCGCGCGGCGGCCAAGGACAGCGACGGCGCGGCCCTGCGCCTTGCCATCCTGTCGATCGATGCGGGTGACGAGGCCGCGATCCTTGCCGCCAATCTCGCCGTCGTGATGGCGCAGATGGACGGGCAGACGATGCTGGTCGATGTCGATATCGACCGTCCCTCGCTCGATCGGCTGTTCCGCGTCGCCAACAAGGCGGGCCTGGCCGAACAATTGCTGGGCAGTGCCGCGCTGCTGCCCGCCGCGCGCACGGCGGTCGATGGCCTGTGGCTGATGACAGCCGGCCGGGCCTCGGGCAGCGCATCCAGCCTGGTGACCAAGGGGCCGCTGGCGGACACCGCCGCCGGCTGGGGCCTGCATGACACATCGATGCTCTTCTACCTCGCCCAGCGGCGCGGCGAGCAGACACCATTCGGCTCCATCCTCGCCGGCTTTGATGCCGTCACCATCGTCGCCCGGCGTGGCGAGACCGCGATCGCCGACATGCGCCGCGTGATCGACGATCTGGACCGTCACGGCGTCGCAATCGCAGGGAGCGTGATCGCATGAGCCTGGAGCAGGCCATTCCCCGCCAACCGCTGCAACAGCCCGTGTCCACGCCGGAGGAGATTGCCCTGGTCGGCGGCATTCCGGTGTCGACCCTGTCGCTCGACGCGCTGATCGACCGGATGCTGGGCGAGGCCCCGCTGCGCCGCGCGCTCGACCAGCGCCCGCTGCTGATCTTCGACTGCAATGGTCAGGGCCTGTCGATGAATGCCACGGACAAGGACTTTCGCGACAATCTGGCCCAGGCGGACCTGATCCATGCCGATGGCCAGATCGTCGTCGCCGCGTCGCGCTGGGTCGGCCAGCCGCCGATTGCTGACAGATCCAGCACCACCGACATGTTCATCGACAGCCTGGTGCCCGCAGCCAAGGCGGGGGTCAGCTACTATCTGCTCGGCGGCGAGGAAAAGGTGAACGCCGCCTGCGCCGATCGGATCGTCGAAATGGCACCGGGCCTCACCGTCGCGGGACGCCGAAACGGCTTCTGGAAGTCGGAGGAAGAGGATGCGGTGATCGACGCGATCAACGCGGCCGCACCCGATGTCCTCTGGGTCGGCACCGGCAAGCCGCGAGAGCAGGCCTTTTGCGTGCGCAATCGCGATCGGATCAAGGCCGGCTGGATCGTCACCTGCGGCGGCCTGTTCAACTATATCACCGGCGACTATCCGCGCGCGCCGATGTGGATGCAGCGCAATGGCCTGGAATGGCTGCACCGCATGGGCACCCGGCCCAAGGAACTGGCCTGGCGCTATATCACCACCAATCCCCATGCCCTGTGGCTGATCTGGAAGCACCGCCATGGCTGAGGCGCAGGCGGCTTCCGGCCGTACCCAGCGCCTGGGCACCATCTTCGGCCGCTTCGGCCTCGCCAGCTTCTCCTCGGCGATCGTCTCGGTCAGCCATCTGCTGGTCCAGCTCTTCTCTATCCACCATCTCGCGACCACCGGCATCGGCGTGCTCGCCTTCCTGCTGGTCATCATCCAGTTCGGCTACAGCCTATCCAACGCGCTGGTGTCGACGCCCTATACGATCGCCGTCAATCAGGGCGAGGATGTCGATCGCGCGGCGCATCGCTTCTTCTTCCCGGTCAACCTGCTGCTGTCACTCAGCCAGGGGCTGATCTGCGCCGCGATAGCCTGGACCTCCGCCTCGCCGCAGGCCGCCCTGGTCTTCGGCCTCGCCGGCACATTGTCGCTGATCCGCTGGTTCGGCCGTTCCAACGCCTATGCCCATCATGCGCCGATGCAGGCCGCGCGGTCCGACATCGCCTATGCCGCGACCATCCTCATTGGCCTGCTAATCGCGATGCGCACCGGCGCGGACCTGACCGGCATCGGCACGATGCTGGTCGCCGCCAGCCTCGCTGGCCTGCTGCCCTTCGGCAGTCCCTATCTGCGCCGCCATGTCGCCATGTCGCCGCTGGCCGCCCTGCGCGCCTATCGCCCGGTGTGGAAGGAACAGTCGGCCTGGACACTGGTCGGCGTACTGTCGACCGAGGCGACGTCGAACGCCCACAGCTATGCCGTGACCCTGCTCGCGGGACCGACCGCCTTCGCGCCGATCGCCGTCGGCATGCTGTTCTTCCGCCCGGTCAATGTCTGCATCACCGCCCTCACCCAGCTGGAACGCCCGCGCATGACCCGTGCCGTCGCGCGCGGCGATCATCAGGCGGCGATCCAGTCGGAACGCATCTTCATGGGCGCCCTTGTCTTCCTGTGGCTCGGCACCTGCTTCGTCGCGGCCGGCGCGCTTTATTTCTTCCCTAGCCTGATCCTCAAGCCCACGCTTGACCATCAACTGGTGATCACTGCCGTGGCGCTCTGCGCGCTGCTCTCGCTGGTCCAGTGCGTGCAGACGCCGATGAGCGTCATGACCCAGGCCCGCAAGGCGTTCCGTCCGCTCGCCGCCCAGAGCCTGCGCAGCTGTGGCGTCGGCATTGCCGCCGTCACGCTGCTCACCCTGCTGGTCGCGCCCGTCTTCTCGATCGCCGGCGTCGTGCTGTCTCAGCTCGTCATGATGCTCGGCATATGGCAGCTCGACCGCAACTGGCGCCGCAACCAGGCGGAGGGCTGAACGATGGCAAGCACGCCCTGGCATCGTGACGTCCCGACCCCAGCCCTGACCCGGCCGGGCGTCGCCGCCATCAAGAAGACCGAAAGCGCCCGGCTGATCCTGGTCGCCCAGATCTTCTATTTCATCTTCCTGATGCTGGTCTTCATCGGCCAGCAGCCCTTCGCCTCGCGCACCCAGGACGAACTGGTCGCCATGGCGCAGGAAAATAACGGCTCAGACCTGTTCAAGCAGGCGCTGTTCATCGGCTTTGCCCTGCTGCTGACGGGCGTCCAGCTGATCCGCCGCTATCCCCCGCGCTATCGCTTCACGCTCTGGCCACTGGCGCTCATGCTGGGCTGGTTCTTCCTCACCTGTAGTTGGGGCGTCGATCCGTTCGTGTCCTTCAAGCGGGCGATGCAGCAGCTGATCGTGATCTACATCACCTTCAGCGCGCTCAGCCTGATCGGCCCCGAAAGACTGCTCCAGGCACTGCGCTATGCCCTCATCCTGTCCCTCATCATCTGCTGGGTCTCGCTGCCCTTGACCTCGGCGGCGGTCCATCCGCCGACCGAGAGCGACAAGGCACTGATCGGCGCCTGGCGCGGCTTCTTCTTCCACAAGAATATTGCCGGCGCGGTCATGGCGCTCACCTTCATGGTCGCGGCCAATGCCTGGGTCGATACTAAGAAATGGTATTATGCCCTCTTCTCGGTGATGGCCTTCGTCTTCGTGATCGGCACCAAGAGCAAGACCTCGCTCGCCTTGTCCTTCGCCATCCTGGGCGTCTGCGCCGTCTATCGGGCACTGAGCGATTCCACTCAGAAACGCGCGATCCTTCTCATCATGGTCGCGCTCGGCATGGTCGGAGTGCTGTGGCTCTATGTCGCCTTCCAGCCGGTGGTGGAGCGGATCTTCGCCGACCCCACCTCCTTCACCGGCCGCGTGTCCATCTGGGAAGTCGACCTCGCCTATCTTAAGGACCACCCCTTCCTCGGCGCGGGTTTCGGCGGCTTCTGGCAGGTCGGCGATCGCAGCCCCTCGCTCGATTATCTCAACCAGGCGTTCCAGACGCTGACCGCCCATTCGCATAATGGCTATCTGGAAATTCTGGTGACGACCGGGCCGCTGGGCCTCGTCATGCTGCTGCTTACCTTCCTGGCGCTGCCCGCCATCTGGTTCCTGACCGGAGCGACGCCGCAGAACCGGTCGATCATGGTGCCCTGCTTCGCGATCTGGGTCTTCGTCCTCTACCAAAATCTGCTCGAAACCTCGTTCTTCGACAAGGATCGGCAGGTCTGGGTGATCTTCCTGGCGGCCATCGCTGCCGCCCACGCCACCTACAAGGCGCGTCCGCTGCCGCAGTGGCGCCGCCGCTTTCTCGCCCGCCCGGAGGCTTCCCATGGCTAATGTCGTCATCTGCATCGCGACCTGCAATCGCCCTCAGGGGCTGCGTCGCACGCTTGCCTCGCTCGCCGCGCTCGAAACCCGCCACCGGATCAATGTGCTGGTCGCCGACAATGACGCCAGGGAGCAGCACGGGCTGGCCGTGGTGGAGGCCCTGGCGACATCGGGCTATCGCTGGCCGATCGAGGCGCTGCTGGTGCGGGAACGGGGCATCCCCCTGGTCCGCAATGCGCTGGTCGAGGCTGCTCTCGCCCGGCCTGGCGTCACCCATGTGGCGATGATGGACGATGACGAGGCGGCATGCCCTGGCTGGATCGACGCGCTGGTGACGGCGGCCGATCGCTGGGACGCCGATGTCGTGGGCGGCGCGGTGCTGCGCGAGATGGACAGCCCGCTGCCCGCCTGGGCCTCGCGCCATCCACTGCTCCAGCCCAAGCGACGCGACAAGTCCGGCCCGGTATCGCTGGTCGACAGCACCGCCAATGTGCTGATGTCCGCCAACGCATTGCGCCGCATCGGCGCCCGCCCGTTCGACGAGCGCATGGCGCTGACCGGCGGGTCGGACAAGCAGCTCTTCACCCGGATGCAGCGCGCAGGCTTCCGCTTCGCCTGGTCGGAAGAAGCGCTGGTCACCGAACTCATCCCGGCCAGTCGCGTCACCGCCAAATGGCTGCTGATGCGCGGTTATCGCGTCGGCATGACCGACATGATCGTCGCCCGCACCCATGGCGGCGCCCTTCGTGCGGCGCTGAGCGAAAGCCCCCGCATCGCGGTCGGCGTCCTGGTCGGCGCGGTCGGCCCCCTCACCACATTGGACCGCGGCAAGCGGGTGGAGCGCCTCGGCAAGCTCTATCGCGCTGCGGGGAAGATCGCCGGCCTCACCGGCATCCATTATGAAGAATATCGAAAGGTCCATGGCGCATGACCAGCATCCCCTTTTTCTCCGTCGTCATCCCGCTCTACAACCGCGCCGACGTGGTCGCCGACACGATCCGGTCGGTACTGGCGCAGGACTGGACCGATTTCGAGATCGTCGTCGTCGATGATGGCTCGCATGACAATCCCGGCCCGGTAATCGAGGCGATCGGCGACCCGCGCCTGCGTTACATCCGCCAGGACAATGCCGGCGGCGGCGCGGCGCGCAATCGGGGCATTCTCGCCGCAGAGGGGCGCTACATCGCCTTCCTCGATTCCGACGATCTGTTCCTGCCCGGCAAGCTGTCGACCATGGCGGAAGCATTGGCTGGCGACGGCGGCCGCACGGTTCTTTATTCGCGGATGAAAGTTGATCGAGGCGTCGATCGCTACTGGATCCGCCCCGACCGCGGCATTCGGGAAGATGAGGATGTCGGCGAATATCTCTTCTGCGCCAATCAGTTCATGCAGACCTCGACGATGGTCGTGCCGACCCGGATGGCCCAGCAGGTGCTGTTCGACCCCGCGCTCAAGAAGGGGCAGGATCTCGACTTCTGCGTCCGGCTTCAGGGCGCCGGCGCGCGCTTCCGGATGATCGAACGCCCACTCACCATCTGGCTCGACGCGACCGAGGTCGGCCGCACCTCCTATGTGCGCGGCTATGAAACCTCGCTCGACTGGCTCGACCGCTGCGGCCATATGCTGACCAACCGGGCGCGGCGTGGCTATCGCGCCACGGTGCTTGCCTATCATATGGCGCCGATCCGCCCGGTCGCTGCGATCCGTGACCTCGCCATCGGCCTGACCGCGGGCGGCGTTCCGCCACGGGTGATCGCGCGCCAGCTGCTGCGCTCCTACATGCCCAAGTCGCTCTATCGCTCGCTCGTCAACGGCTTCGTCCTGCGCTTCGGCAAGGCCGACGCCCTCAGTAGCGGCGCCCGTTCGTGATGGCGGCCTGGCAACCTCCGTCCGCGCTGCAGGAACAGGCGGCCTCGCCGCTCTTTTCCGTGGTCATCCCGACCTATCAGCGCCGCGACAAGGTGGTCGACGCGGTGCTGTCCGCGCTCGACCAGACGATTGCGCTGATCGAGGTGATCGTCGTGATCGACGGATCGACCGACGACACCGAACAGGTGCTGGCCGGGATCGCAGATCCGCGCCTGCGCGTCATCGTCCAGCCCAATCGCGGTGCATCGGCGGCGCGCAACACCGGGATCGCGCAGGCGCGCGGGCGCTATATCGCCTTCCTTGACTGCGACGACCGTTTCCTGCCCCATCATCTCGCCGACCTGCTGCCCCTGCTCCAACAGGACGAGAATGTGGTCGCCTATGGCCAGGTGCTGGTCGATCGCGGCCAGGGCCGCAATTTCCTGAAGCCCCCGCGCGCGATCGCGACCGGCGAGACGATCGACCGCTATCTCATGTGCGATCGGGGTTTCATCCAGACCAGCAGCTTGGCGCTCAGTCGCGGCCTCGCCAACAAGGTCCGCTATCGCGAGGATGTGAAGTTCGGCGACGATACCGACTTTGCCGTGCGTCTGGCGCTGGCCGGCGGCCAGTTCCAGATGACCGCGCGGCCCGGCACGATCTGGGCCGATCGCGATGCCGAACATCGGCTGTCGGCGGTGCGCGGCAGTGTTGGCAGCCTCATCTGGCTGCGCGACCTGCGCCCCCATATCTCGGCCCGCGCCTTTTCCGCCTATATGGGCTGGCATGCGGCCAAGAGCATCTGGCCGACCAGTCGGTTTCAGGCGATGCGCTATTATGTCGGCGCCGTGCTGCGCGGCGCCTTCGGCCCGCGGCTGGCCGCGACCGTGCTGATGCAGATCATCCTGCCCGACCCGGTCTATCGCCGGATTTCCGACCGATGGATCGACATGGCCCAGATGGTGGGCGGGAGGCCGCGCCTGTGAAGCGTCGCGAATTTCTGGCCGGTGGCATGGCGCTGGCGGCGACGCTGCCCGCTGGCGTGGCGGCCGCCGCCATGCCGGCCGGCCTCGCCACCCATGCCCGTGCCAAGGGCCGCTATTTCGGCGCGGCGGTCAAGTCGCGCCAGTTGCGAGAGGATGCCGGCTTCACCCAGGCGGTGGCGCAGGAATGCAATATCCTGGTGCAGGAATATGAACTGAAGCGCGGCACGACCGAGCCCAAGCCGGGCCAATATGATTTCAGCGGCGCCGACCAGATCATCGATTTCGCTCAGAAGCATGACATGCGCGCGCGCGGCCATGCCCTGGTCTGGTATGCCGCCCAGCCCAAATGGCTGGAACCCGCACTGCAGGCCGCCAGCGATCGCGGCCGCCAGAAACTGATGACCAGCTATATCACCACGGCCATGCCCCGCTATGCCGGCCGCATCCAGGAATGGGATGTAGTGAACGAGGCGCTGGAGCCCAATGACGGCCGCGCCGACGGGATGCGCGCCGACAGCATGTGGATGCAGGCGCTGGGCGAACATTATATCGATATCGCCTTCCACACCGCGCGCGAGACCGATCCCAGGGCGACCCTGTTCCTGACCGATTATGGCATCGAACATGACTCGCCCCGCTGCGAACGGCGCCGGACCGCGATGCTGAAGCTGCTCGACCGGCTGAAGGCGCGTGACGTCCCGATCGACGCGATCGGCATCCAGGGCCATCTCAAACCCTATAAGGAAGGGTTCAACGAGCGCCGCTTCGCCGATTTCCTCGATCAGCTGCGCGGCTATGGCCTGAAGCTGGAGATTACCGAGTTCGACATTGCCGACATTGGCGGCCCGCCCAACCCGGCCAAGCGTGACAGCGAAGTTGCCAGTGTCGGCCGGGCCTTCATCGATGTCGCGCTGGACAATCCGGCGATGCAGGCCGTGCTCTGCTGGGGCCTGTCGGACCGCTATTCCTGGTTGTCCAACTACAAGGATTATAAATGGCCCGACGGCCAGTTGTCGCGCGGATTGCCGCTCGACGGTTCCCTGCGCCGCAAGCCGCTGTGGGACGCCATCGCCGCCGCTTTCGACGACGCGCCGCCGGCCGGGAGACATGCCGCATGAGAATTTCCTCGCTCACGGGCCTGCGCGGCATCGCCGCCGTTTCGGTCCTGCTCTACCATATTCCCCATGCGCCGGCCTTTCAGGCCTTCGCGATCCCGCTTTTCTCGCGCGCCTATCTGGCGGTCGATCTTTTCTTCATTCTCAGCGGCTTCGTCATTTCCTACGGCTATTATGACCGGCTGATGCACAATCTGGGACGGTCCAGTTACATGGACTTCCTGATCAATCGCACCGCCCGCGTCTGGCCGCTGCACCTGATCGTGACGCTGGTGTTCATGGCCCGTATCCTGGTCAATGTGTCGGGGACGCAGGCGATCCCGCTCGACCTGCCCAATATCCTGACCAACCTGCTGATGATCCAGAGCTGGGGGTGGGGCACCCAGCCGATCGCCGGCAACAGCTGGTCGGTCAGTACGGAGGTTGCCGCCTATCTCCTTTATCCGCTGATCGCGATCATGGCCTTTTCCCGCTGGGCCTGGGCGCAACTGGCGCTGTGCGTCGCCATTTTGGTGCTGGTCGCCAGCTCCGGCCGCGGCGCCAGTGGCCCCTTGGATGTCAACGATTATGACACAGTGCTGACGCTGCTGCGCTGCCTTGCCGGCTTTGCGCTGGGCGTCCTGACCTATCGCATCCGCGACATGGCGCTGACCCGCAGCCTGCTCGATGGCCCCGGTCGATTTGCCGCCATATGTGTCATCATCGCTGTCGTCCTGATGCTGCCCCGAGCCGCCGACGTGCTGGTCGTATGCCTGATGCCCGCGCTGGTCCTCACCTGCTATTATGACGGCGCCGCCGCCCGCGCGGTGATGGCCAATCCGGTCAGTTATCATCTGGGCCTGATCAGCTACTCCATCTACCTCTGGCATCCGCTGATGCGCGACATCATGGCCCGCGTCATGGGCATCGCCCATCGTAACGGCTTTGTCGGCCATGACTGGGTCTTCATCGCCGCCATGCTGATGGCCACCTGGCTGCTCTGCTGGGCTAGCTATCGCCTGATCGAGGTGCCGGGCCACAAGATCATCAAATGGCTGCAACGCGGAGGACGCGCCCGCCCGGCTCCGGTCAAGGTCGCTGCCTGATGCCCCTCGCCCCGACCATCTGGATCGCGATCCCTACCTTCCGCCGGCCGGGGCAGTTGCGCCACCTGCTCGAAAGCCTCGCCGCCGTCGTTCCGCATGACGATGTCCAACTGCTGGTCGCCGACAACGACCCCGTCGGGCAGGAAGGCGCGCTGGTTGCGCACGAGATGCAGGATGACCCCGATTATCCGCTGCCCATCCGTGTCCTGCATGTGCCGGAGCCGGGCCTTTGCTCGGTCCGCAACGCAATCGTCGCCACCGCACTGGCGGCTCCGGCATTGCAGTATCTGGCGATGATCGATGATGATGAATGGCCGCAGCCCGGCTGGCTCGACGCGCTGCTGGCCTGTCGCGACATGTGCGGCGCCGATGTGATCGGTGGCCCGGTCGATGCCCATTTCCTGCGGCCGCCGCCGCGCTGGGCGCGCGAGGCGCTGGTGTTCCGTGCCGAGGACCGACCTTCGGGCGCCACCGATATGCTATGGGCCAGCAACAATCTGCTGCTCAGCCGCGCGGCGCTGGAGCGGCTGCCCGCCCCCTGGTTCGATCCGCATTTCAACCGCAGCGGCGGCGAGGATCTGGATTATCTGACGCGCCTGCGCGATGCCGGCATCGGTTTCGGCTGGGCCGCAGATGCGCGCGTCAGCGAATGGGTGCCGCCCGAACGGGTCCGGCTCGGCTGGATACTGTCCCGCATGTGGCGGATCGGCTTTACCGAGACGCTGACCCGCCGAAAGCATCGGCCCGGCGTCGTCGGCACTCTCACCCTGTTCGGCCGGACGCTGGCGGTGTTCGCGATGCGCACCGCCGGCCTCCTCGCCCTGTTGCTGCCCGGCGCGCGACGGGTCGACATCGCCGGGCAGTGGATCAAATGCTGGGGCCGCCTCTATGCCCTGACGGGCCGTGGCAGCCGAACCTATTATGGCGCGGAATAGACCTTGAAGCTGCGGATGGTCATGTCGCCGCTGCCATCGTCATAGGCCCCCGTCGTCTTCACCGCGACATTCATCAGCGGATAGAAGCGGAAGCCCTTGAACGGGTTGACCGACTGATAGGTTTCCTTGCCGTCGACGAACCAGGTGATGTAGTCACGCTGGATATCGACCGCGAACTTGTGGAAGTCCTGCGAATAGCCCGACAGGCCATAGGCCTGCTCAGTCTGGATGACGATGCCGCGCTGGTCATAGCGGGTGCTGTTGGCACCGACATGGATCGTCTGGCCGACATGACGGTCGAAATCCCAGTAGCTCTGATAGCCAAAGCCTTCATAGACATCGATTTCCGGCGGCCAGCCGCTGGTCGAGATCAGCCAGAAAGCGGGCCAGGAACCGCGCCGATTGGGCATCTTGGCTTCCCACTCATATTGGCCATAGCCGATCTGCGAGGCGAGGAAGTTGCGGCCGTCCAGGATCGACGCACCATAATTATAGGTCACGCCCTCATAGCTGATCGGCGTCTTGAGCACCTGGCTGTGCAGCACCAGGCCCTTGTTGCTCCAATAGACCGGCCCTTCGATCCCCGGATAGGTGGTGGTGTCGACATAGAGGCCGGTCTCGCCATTGCCGGTCTGCGCCCGGCCATGCGACAGGGTCGTGGCCCAGCGGTCCCAGCCGCCGTCGACCGACCGCTTGTGCGTGTCCTTGAGCAGTTCGAACTGCAGCGTGCCCGAGGCCGCGAAGGTCCGCGCTTCGCGGAAGGTGCCGGTCGCCTTCTCGGTAGCCGCGACATAGGCCTTGGCCGTGACGGTTGCCGTCGACTGCCCCTGCAATGCGCCCCAGGGCGCCTCACGCAGCTTCACGCTGAACTGCTGGCCTTCGGTTGCGCTGATGACCGGCACTTCCACCGTCTGTTCCAGCGGATCGCCCGGCCGGAAGATGACGACGGTGTCGACCGTCTTGTAATTGGTGCCGGACGTCGCCTTGAGCGTGCCGGTGCCGTTCACCGTGGTGATCCGCGCGATCACCGTGTTGGGCGTCGCCCGATCGAGATAGACCGGGACATAGGCGGTGCTGCTGCCCGGCGTGTAGGTGGCGTTGCCGATCCAGAGCGTCGCCTTGCCCGGCAATACCGTGCCATTGGCGAAGTCGAAGTCGGCAAAGCTGTTGCTGCTGCTGGTCGTCGCCGTGCTGGTCGTCGTCGCACTGCTCGCACTGCTGCTGGAGATGGTGACCGTGCCGCTATCGGCCGTGCTGGTCGATGAGTTGCTGGTCGTACTGGTTCCGCCCGACAGGATCGTGGCGGCGCCTGCCGCGAAGACAGACGTGATGATCGCTCCGGCTCCGATCATGGAGCCGGCTGATTTGCTGCGCATAATGCAACCCCCGTTTTGGTGTCCCTAAAGGGTCCGCTACGAGAGTTAACAATTGCTTCCGGGCAAGCTCGCCTCGTCGCAAATCAGCCGTTTTTGCGACGAGGCGAGGAACTTTTACTCCGCAGCCGCAACCAGTATTTCAGGCTCCGGCGCCATGCCACGGCCAACGCTGTCATAGATAAATCCAGCCGCTTCAGCGACTTTTGGCCGATAGATGTTGCGCAGGTCGACCAGGCCGTTGCCAGCCATCACGCCGCGCAGGCGTGACAGGTCGAGCGCGCGCAGCGCATCCCATTCGGTGACCAGCACGACGGCCGAGGCTCCCTGCGCCGCGGCATAGGGATCGTGGAAGAAGTCGACATTCTGCAGCAGCGGCTGGGCGGCCTCGATCCCTTCCGGGTCGAAGGCGCGGATCTGCGCGCCACCATCCTGCAGTGCCTGGATGATCGACAGCGACGGCGCATCGCGCATATCGTCGGTATTGGGCTTGAAGGTCAGGCCCAGCACCGCGACCGTCTTGCCCCGCACCGATCCGTTGCACACGCCGATCACCTTGCGCGCCATGGCCCGCTTGCGGCTCTCGTTGATCGCGACGGTGGTTTCGATCAAGCGAATGGGCGCGCCTGCATCCTCGGCCGTCTTGACCAGCGCCAGCGTGTCCTTGGGGAAGCAGGAGCCACCATAGCCAGGGCCGGCATGAAGGAATTTTGAACCGATCCGGTTATCGAGACCAATACCGCGCGCTACCTGCTGCACGTCCGCACCGACCCGTTCGCACAGTTCGGCCATCTCGTTGATATAGGTGATCTTCATCGCCAGGAAAGCGTTGGCGGCATATTTGATCAGTTCGCTGGTGCGCCGACCGGTGAACAGCAGCGGCGCCTGGTTGAGATAGAGCGGGCGATAAACCTCTTCCATCACCGGGCGTGCGCGTTCGTCCTCGATGCCGACGACGATGCGATCCGGGCGCTTGAAATCCTCGATCGCGGCACCTTCGCGCAGAAACTCGGGATTGGAGGCGACCGCGAACTGGGCATCGGGATTGGTTTCCCGAATGATCCGCTCGACCTCGTCGCCGGTGCCGACCGGCACGGTCGACTTCGTGACCACAACGGTGAATCCCTTGAGCGCCCCGGCAATCTCGCGCGCGGCATCGTAGACATAGCTGAGGTCGGCATGGCCATCACCCCGACGCGCCGGCGTACCGACCGCAATGAAGACGACATCGGCGTCCGCCACGGACGTTGCCAGATCTGTGGTGAAGCTCAACCGGCCGGCCTTCACGTTGCGCGCGATCAGATCGGCCAGACCAGGTTCGTAGATCGGCACACCACCAGCACATAATTTGGCGATCTTGCGTTCATCCTTGTCCACACAGATGATTTCGTGCCCGAAATCCGCGAGGCAGGCGCCCGATACCAGACCAACATAACCAGATCCGGTCATCACGATCCGCATGACAATACTCCTTGTCCAATAAGCATAGCCGTTCGGCAATCCGTCCAGGAGCGGGTCTTCCATCTGCACGAGGCACGACAAAGCGCTCCGGAAAAGCCGGATGCACATATTTCTCGCCCTGACAAAAATCGAAGCCCCAGCCGCCCGGCCAATTACCGTGTCAGTGGAACCAGCCACCTGTTGACGCGATGCAGCATAAGCCGGGTCATGAAGTTGTTGCAACGCAACTGGGCGCTGCGTCAGCACATGTGGACGTAGGCCGAATGGAAAATGCGCCGAACTGTCGGACCCTAGCCCCCTTAACCGGGTAAACGGATCAATCTTCGACGATGCGCATCAATTTGCGTTCAACCGGCGCCAAGATGCCCTGCAATTCCTGTCCGCGCTTGAGCACATGGCCCGTTTCGCCCACCAGCGCCCACATGCCCTGGCGGTTACGCAACGCCGGCCGCTTCTCGATCCGATATTCAGGACGCTCGGCAGAACGCCGGAAAGCAGAGAAAATTGCGGCCTCACGTCCCAGGTCCATGGCATAGTCGCGCCAGTGTCCGGCGGCGACCATGCGGCCATAGAGATCCATGATCCGCTGCAATTCCAGGCGATCGAACCCGACCTGCCCCTGTTGCTGGCCGTTGGGTGCTGGGAACGGCGTCACATTGGACATCAGGCCCGGCCACGCTCCTTGAACAGGGCGACGTCATCGGCAGGCAGTTCAGGCACCTGCTTCTGCGCCAGCAACTCGGCCAGCCGCTTCTGCAACTGCTCCACTTCGCACTGCAGCAATTCCAGCTTCTGCTTTTCGGGATCGAAGCAATCAGAGCAGGGCGTACCATAAGGCAAGAAGTCACGCTGATAGGCGGTGACATCGACCAGCATCGCGCGCGCGGGAATGCCGACCATGGTCGCGGCCTCCGCCACATCCTTGGTCACGACCGCATTGGCGCCAACACGGGCGCGGGCGCCCACGCGAACCGGCCCCAGCACCTGCGCGCCCGATCCCACGATCACGCCATTTTCCAGCGTCGGGTGGCGCTTGCCAGCGATGCCGTTGGCGGGGTCAGTCCCGCCCAGCGTCACATTCTGATAAAGGGTGACGTCATCACCAATCTCCGCCGTCTCGCCGATCACGGTGAAACCATGGTCGATGAAGAAGCGCTTGCCGATCTTCGCTCCCGGATGAATGTCATTGCCGGTCAGGAAGCGCGACAGATGATTGACCGCCCGCGCCAGGAAATAGAGCCGCGCCCGATAGAGACGATGCGCCACGCGATGGAAGGCCAGCGACCAGATACCGGGATAAAGCAGGATTTCCGCCCGCGATCGCGGTGCCGGGTCGCGCGACTTGACCGAATCCAGATAGGCGATGAGATTACGCAGCATCGAAACGTCCCTGAACGGACCCGCCCTGCTGGCGCGCCCCTTTACCCTGTTGCCAGCAACATAGAGATTAAGCGGCAATTTTTCCAGAGCGCGCCCTAATTCGCCTTCCCGGCCCAAAACAGAAACTTGCTTGGCGCCTCAAGATATACCAATCATTGAGGTAGACAATTAGAACGAAGGTGCTTGGATGATCGACACATTTATCGCCCATTTTGGCGAAATACTGCCCTTCATCCTGATCGGCTTCGGCGCGCAGATTATCGATGGCGCCCTCGGCATGGCCTATGGCGTGATTTCCAGCACCCTGTTGCTGGCCATGGGCGTGCCGCCCAGCCGCGCGTCCGCCAGCGTCCATGCCGCCGAAACCTTCACCACCGGTGTGTCCGCGATCAGCCATATCCTGCACCGCAATGTCGACTGGGGCCTGTTCGCCCGGCTCGTCATTCCCGGCGTGATCGGCGGCGTGGCCGGCGCCTATCTGCTGTCCAATATCGACGGCGCGATCATCAAGCCCTTCGTCCAATTCTATCTGGCAGCGATCGGCATCTACCTGATCTGGCGCGGCTTCCATTTCCCCCCGCACAGCAAGAGCCCCAAATGGGTTGCACCGCTGGGTCTGGTCGGCGGCTTCATGGACGCATCGGGCGGCGGCGGCTGGGGCCCGGTCGTGACATCCAACCTGCTGATCCAGGGATCGAGCCCGCGCCACACCATCGGCACGGTCAACAGCGTCGAATTCATCCTAACCCTGTCGATCAGCCTGACTTTCCTGTTCCATCTGGGCTGGGAAAGCTTCACCACCTACACGATCGGCCTGTTGATCGGCGGCGTCGTGGCAGCCCCCTTCGGCGCCATGCTGGCCCGCCATGTCGCGCCAAAAGTGCTGTTCGTGGCCGTCGGCATCATCCTGACCCTGACGTCGGCCTTCGGCATCGCCAAATATCTTGGTTATATCGGATAATTCGCTTATATTCGGATTTCTAATTCAGGAATCCGATAAATGTCGAACTACATGCCCACGCTCAAGCAGCTGCAATATCTGGTTGCGCTGAAGGAACATGGCCATTTCGGCAAGGCGGCCGACAGCTGCTATGTGACCCAGTCGACCCTGTCGGCCGGCATCCGCGAACTGGAGTCCCTGATCGGCGTCACGCTGGTCGAGCGGACCCGGCGCGTCGTGCGCTTCACGGCGCTGGGCGATCGCATCGTCGAAAAGGCGCACCGCGTCCTGCGCGAGGCGGAGGAGCTTGCCGCGATCGCCGAGGCGTCAGGCAAGCCGCTGACCGGCGAATTGCGGATGAGCGTCATCCCGACGATCGCGCCCTTCCTGCTACCCCGTCTGCTTCCCCGCCTGCGCGCCGACCGGCCGGAACTCAAACTCTATCTGCGCGAGGAAACGACCCAGGCGGCGATCGATTCGCTGCGCCATGGCAATGTCGACTGCGTGCTGATGGCGCTCCCCTATCCCACTGGCGAACTGGACAGCGAGATATTGTTCCAGGATCCGCTCTATGTCGCCTTCCCGCGCGACGATCCGACCAATCCGCCGGACTGGATTAAGCCGGACATGATCGACGAGAACAAGCTGCTGCTGCTGGAGGACGGGCATTGTCTGAAGGACCATGCGCTCGCCGCCTGCAATCGCCCCGACCTGCGCGCCAGCGCGACGATGATGGGCACCTCGCTCCACACGCTTATCCAGATGGTCGACAATGGCCTGGGCGTCACCATGCTGCCGGAAATGGCGCTGGCCGGCGGCATATTGGAACATACCAATATCACCGCGCGCCCGCTGCAGTCCGATCATGCCTGGCGCGATATTGCCCTGGTCTGGCGCAAGAACAGCCCCCGCGAAAAGGAATTCCATCTGCTCGCCGAGATATTGCGCGACGCAGCGGACCATCCCGCGATCCGCGCCAACGCCGCCTGATCGATCAGCGATCCCAGCCCTGCGCCTTGGCCTCATCCTCGGCGCGGGGCGCGACCCAGGCGCCTGCGCCATCGGCATAATGCGCCTTTTTCCAGAAGGGCGCGCGCGATTTCAGCCAGTCGATCAGGAAGGCACAGCTATCTAGCGCCGCCGCGCGATGCCGTGATGCCGTGCCGACGAACACGATCCGCTCGCCCGGCAGCAACCGACCATGGCGATGGATGATCGACAGCCCCAGCAGCGGCCAGCGCGCCATCGCCTCATCCGCGATCCGTTCGGCCTGGCGCTGCGTCATCGCCGGATAATGTTCCAGTTCCAGCGCCACCAGCCCCTCTTCGCCGCGGACCATACCGGTGAAACTGGCCACCCCGCCGCCGCCCAGCGCTTCGAGCGCGGCAAGCTCGGCCGAAATATCGAAATCATCCGCCTGGATGGCGACCCGTTTCATCCACCCGTAACCGGCGGAAACAGTGCCAGTTCCCGCGCCGTGCCGATTGCCTGATCGAAACCGACAAATTGCTGGTCCAGCGCCGCACGCAACCGATCGGGATCGGCCAGCGCCTCGGCATAGCCCCCACCCTGTGCCGCCAGTCGCGCCACCAGTTCCGCTATGGTCTCATCCGGCGAAGCCAGTTCGACCCGCTCCTCATCGCGACCAATGGCTTCGCGCACCCAGGCAAAATAGACGAGGGTCACAGCGGTCATCAGGATCAGTCCATATGCTTGATGCCGACGCGCAGATAATCCCAGCCGGTAATCAGCGTCAGGATGGCCGCGGCCCACAGGGTCAGGATGCCAACGCTCTGCACGAAGGGGAATTGCGGCACGGCGCCGGCCAGGATCAGGGCGCCCAGCGCGATCAACTGGAACGTCGTCTTCCATTTGGCCAGGCGCGACACCGGGACCGACACCTGAAGGCCGGCCAGAAATTCCCGCAGCCCTGACACGGCGATCTCGCGCAGCAGGATGATCATCGCGGCTGCGATATGGATGCCGGCGATGTCGCGCGTTGCAGCAAGCATCAGGATGACCGCGCCGACCATGATCTTGTCCGCGATCGGATCCAAGAACACGCCCAGCTTCGACACGGCGCCCTGCGCACGGGCCAGGTAGCCGTCGAAATAGTCGGTGATGCCCATCAGGCAGTAGAGACCGAAGGCCAGGCCATAGCCCGTGGTCCAGCGCGCGCCCATCTCGCCGGGCCACAACAGGGCCACCAGCAAGGGCACGGTGATGATGCGCGAAAGCGTCAGCAAATTGGGCAGCGTCAGCATCAGGGCGACCTGCCACAGTCCCGCATCGGGCACAAGCGAAGGCAGCAAGAAGTGAACAGGAAATTGGACACGCCCGCCTGCAGCGGCTAGACCGCCCCCCGGTCGTCCACAGCGAAAAGCCAAACGCACTCATGCAAGCCTCACTCAGGCTCCTCAAAAAGCGCCGTTTTCTGCCGCTTTTCATCACCCAGCTTCTCGGCGCCTTCAACGATAACCTGTTCAAGAACGCCATGGTGCTGTTCGTGGTGTATCAGGTCTATAATGACGAGCGGTCCGAAACCTGGTTCAGTGCGCTGGCTACCGGCATCTTCATCATCCCCTTCTTCCTACTGTCCGCCCTGTCGGGCCAATTGGCCGACCAGCGTGACAAGGCCGTCATCATCCGCTGGGTGAAGGCCGCCGAAATCGTCATCATGACGGTCGGCGCGACCGGCCTGGCGCTGATCTGGAGCGGCATCGCCGTCCATATCCTGGCGATCCCGTTGCTGCTCGTAGCCCTGTTCGCCATGGGCATCCACTCCACCTTCTTCGGCCCGATCAAATATGCGATCCTGCCCCAACATCTGCATGATGACGAGGTGCTGGGCGGCACCGGCCTGGTGGAAGCGGGCACCTATATCGCGATTCTGGCCGGCACCATCCTCGCCGGCATCATTCCGATCGAGGCCGCGGCCATCGGCGTGGTGGTGACCGCCTTCATCGGCTATTTTGCCAGCCGGGCCGTGCCCCCTGCCCCGTCGCTGCTCGCCAAGCAGCCAATCGACTTCCACGTCATCCGATCCTCGGTCGCGCTGGTGCGGGGCACGATGCACATTCCGCGCCTCTATCTGGCGATCATGTCGATCAGCTTCTTCTGGGCCGTGGGATCGGTGCTGTTCATCCAGTTCCCGCCGCTGGTGAAGAATGTCCTGACCGCCGACAAGTCGGTCGCCAGCCTGTTCCTGGCGATCTTCTCGATCGGCATCGCGATCGGATCGATCGCGATCAACCGGCTGCTCGCCGGCCATGTCTCGGCCAAATATGCGCCCGCGTCGGTGATCGGCATGGGCTGCTGCATCATCGCCTTCCATGTGGTGTGCGACCTGTGGACGCCGGCACCCGGCGGCCAGATGCTGCCGCTCGTCGGCTTCCTCGCCCATCCGATGGCGATCCCGCTGTCGCTCTGCCTGCTCGGCGTGGCGACCTTTGGCGGCATGTTCGTGGTGCCGCTCTACGCCTTCCTCACGACCACGGTCGAGAAGTGCGAAGCGGCGCGCACCGTGGCGGCCAACAATATCGTCAATTCCGGCGCCATGGTGGTCGGATCGCTGATCGCGATCGGCCTGACCCTGGCCGGCCTGGAGGTGGTCTATCAGTTGTTGCTGGTGGCGGCGATGTGCCTGCCCTGCGCCTGGCTGGCCTGGCGGCTGCACAAGGCCTGTGATGGCCCGGCCTGCAGCGGCGAGCTTTAGAAGATGAAGCTGTAGAACGCCGTGAAGAAGGCCGAGAAGCTCAGCACGAACAGCTTCCAGTCATTATCGTCGGAGACGGCCACATCGCGGCGGCGACGCGCCTGCGAAGACGCATCGTCCGTCAGCTGGAAGATGTGACGGGGCAGCCGCTGCCGAAAGGGGTGCCGGGCGGCTTCGTTGGTGAGGACGAGGACTCGGTTTCTCATAAGGATTGGTTAACGCGATATTTACCATTAGTTCCATGGCAAATTTCGTAAAATCCGGGATGTCCCGTCGCGGGACAGACTTGACCGTATCAATAACATAATACAGCATGGCCGTGCCGATGACCGAAATGCCCAACCCCGCCCCTACCGGCACGCCTGCCCCGGCTGCTGACGAAGCGCGCCCGTTCGGCGCCGGTCCGCCCAGCGCCTTTGCCCCGCCCACCCCGTGGAAGCGGCGGCTGCAGATTGTCGGCTGGATCGTGGCGGCGGGGCTGGCCCTGCTGATGCTGATCATCGCCTGGCTGGCAGTAACGGCGCCCATGTCGCGCTCGCTGCAGCCCATTGCCCCGCCCAGCATCAGCCTGATGTCGGCCGACGGGCATCTGGTCGCGCGGCGCGGCGCCATCATCGACAAGCCGGTGGAGGTGGCCAAGCTGCCCGCCCATGTGCCCCAGGCCTTCATGGCGATCGAGGATCGTCGCTTCTATGACCATTGGGGTGTCGATCCGCGCGGCATCGCCCGCGCCATGTGGCACAATATCTGGTCCGATGGATCGTCGCAGGGCGGCAGCACCATCACCCAGCAGCTGGCCAAGGGCGTATTCCTGTCGAGCGACCGGACCATGGGTCGCAAGGCGCGCGAAGCGCTGATCGCCTTCTGGCTGGAGGCTTGGCTGACCAAGGACCAGATTCTCGAACGCTACCTCTCGAACGTCTATTTCGGCGACAATGTCTATGGCCTGCGCGCCGCCTCGCTCCATTATTTCGATCGCCAGCCCGAACGGCTGACCATTTCCCAAGCCGCGATGCTGGCCGGCCTGCTGAAGGCGCCCTCGCGCCTCGCGCCGACCAGCAACCTGAAGGGTGCGCGTGCCCGCGCCGCGCTGGTGACACAGGCGATGGTCGAGGCCGGCTATATCAGCAAGGCCCAGCGCGATCAGCTCGCTCCGGCCCGCCTTGATGTGCGCGAGGCGCCGGATGCCACCAGCGGCACCTATTTTGCCGACTGGGTGCTGCCCGAAGCCCGCGACCGGGCCGGCGCCGTCTATGGCGCGCAGGAGGTGAAGACGACGCTCGACTGGCGTATCCAGCGCCTCGCCGAAGCAGCGATCCGGCGCGCGCCGCTGGGCGGGGCACAGGTGGCGCTGGTGGCGATGAAGCCCGACGGCAGCGTCGTCGCCATGATCGGCGGCAAGAATTACGAGAAGAGCAGCTTCAACCGCGCCGTGCAGGCCAAGCGCCAGCCCGGCTCCACCTTCAAGCTGTTCGTCTATCTCGCCGCCTTCCGCGCCGGCATGACACCCGACGACATGATCGAGGATACGCCGATCACCACCGGCACCTATCGCCCAGCCAATCATGGCGGCAAATATCGCGGGCGCATCACTTTGCGCCAGGCCTTTGCCGCGTCGAGCAATGTGGCGGCGGTGCGCCTGACCCAGAAGGTCGGCGTCGACAATGTCATCAAGGTTGCCCGCGACCTGGGCGTTACCGCGCCGCTGACCGAGGATCTCAGCCTCGCGCTCGGCACATCGGAAATCCCGCTGGTGGAACTGGCCGAGGCTTACGCTTCGGTGGCGGCCGGCGCCTATCCGGTGCTCGCCCATGGCCTGCCTCCCGAGGAGCAGGGCTGGTTCGACCGGCTGATGAAGCGTCAGCGTCATTTCAGCGACGACCAGCTCGAAATGATCCGCGACCTCCTGTCGTCCGCCGCCAATCGCGGCACCGGCAGCGCGGCGGCGCTGCGCACCAGCACCTTCGGCAAGACCGGCACGACCCAGGATAGTCGCGACGCGATTTTCGTCGGCTATGCCGGCGGCCTGGTGACGGCGGTATGGATTGGCAATGACGACAACGCCCCGCTGCCCGGTGGCGCGGCCGGCGGCGGTGTGCCAGCACGTATTTGGCGCAATTTCATGGCCGGCGCGATCAACGAGCCGGTCGAGAAGGTGCCCGAGGAAGAGCAGGATCCCGACCTGGTCAACGCCATCGCCAATGTCAGCGTCGAAACCGGCATCGGCAATGTCGGCGTCGGCATGGATCAGGGCGGAATGACCGTCACCATCGACGGCAACCAGCTTCGCATTCCGTCAGACCAGCCCTTGCCGCTGCCGCCACAGGGCGTGCCCCCACCGCGGATCGCACCGACCCAGCCACCGGAAAATGAACCACAGCAGCCATAGCGGTCATGTCTGTTACCAGATTTTCACGGCATTGTTCCCGCCGAATGATGCCGTGAAATTGCGTATATTGTGTAATCACACTTATCCTTAACCCACTGACAAATATCCATTTCCCCTGCCATTCCGATCAATGATATAGTGTGATTCCCTTCCACTTCAGAGGTCACACGATGAATGGAGCATATGGCCGGGAAGACCATTCCACGCAGAGGGCGCTGGCGGCACGCTGGACCATAGCGGCCGAGGCCATGGAGGCCCTGGCCGGCGCACGGTCCCTGGATGCGGTGGTCGCCGTCCTGCGCGCCTTCGCCCGCCGCGCGGTGGGGGCGGACGGTATCGCGGTCGTGCTGCGCGATGGCGACAAATGCCATTATATTGCCGAGGACGCCAAGGCGCCTTTATGGGCCGGGCAACGTTTCCCGGCCGAAACCTGCGTGTCCGGCTGGGCGATGCTGAACCAGGAGACGGCGGTCATCGCCGACATATTCGATGACGTTCGGGTGCCGGTGGACGCCTATAGCCAGACCTTCGTCCGCAGCATGATCATGGTGCCGATCGGGCGGGTCGACCCGATCGCCGCCGTGGGTGCCTATTGGTCCGAGCCGGCCATGCCGACCGACAACGAGATTTCGCTGCTCGAAGCGCTGGCACGGGCGGCGTCCACCGCACTCGAAAATGGCCGGCTCTTCGGCGCGCTCGAATCCCTGAACGATCATCTGGACCAACGCGTGCGCGAGCGCACGAGCGAGTTGGAAAGCGCGCAGGACAAGCTGCGGCAAATCCAGAAGATGGATGTACTGGGCCAGTTGACCGGGCATGTCGCGCACGACTTCAACAATCTGCTGACCCCGATCATCGGCGGGCTGGACCAGATCATCGCTGGCGGCCGATCCCCCGAGGCGATAGCCCGTACCGCCAATATCGCGATGCAGGCGGCGGAAACCGCGCAGACTCTGGTCAAGCGGCTGCTGGCCTTCGGCCGTCGCCAACCGTTGCAACCCACATCGGTCAATCTTTCCGAGACGCTGGAGAATATGCAGACCTTGCTGGTCAGCACGGTCGGCCCGCAGATCATTCTCCATGTAGACGCCGCGCAGGATGTGCCGCCGGTGCGCGCCGACCGACATCAGCTGGAACTGGCCATCCTCAACCTGGTGGTGAACGCGCGCGATGCCATGCCGAACGGCGGGCAGGTCATCATTTCGGCAGAACGGTGCAAGAGCCGCCTTCCCGTGCCGCTGATCCCCGGCCAATTCGTCTGCCTGCGCATCACCGACACCGGCATCGGTATGACCCCGGCGGTCAAGGCGTCCGCAACCGAGCCCTTCTTCACGACCAAGCCGGTCGGCCATGGCACCGGCCTTGGCCTGTCGATGGCGCATGGTCTGGCCGGCCAGTTGGGCGGGGCACTCGAAATCGTCAGCGAAGTGGGCCAGGGCACGGAAATCCAGCTCTGGCTGCCGATCGAGAAGCAGAAGCCGGTGGCCGTAGTGGCGGATGGCAATGGCGGCGAGATCGTAGCAACGCGGGGCAAGGTGCTGCTGATCGACGACAATGCCCTGGTCCGCCACGGCACGCGGGAGATGCTGACCGACCTTGGCTATGAGGTGGTCGACATCGACAATGCCGAACTGGGGCTCAGCATGATCGCCGCCGATTTCCGGCCCGACATCGTCGTCACCGACCATATCATGCCCGGCATGACCGGCGCCGAACTGGCGCTGCGGCTGCGCGTCGACCATCCCGAGATCGCGTTACTCATCATATCGGGCTATGAAGGCGTCGACCTGATCGCGCCGGATATTCCGCGGCTTTCCAAGCCCTTCCGCCGCCAGCATCTCCAGGCCAGCATCGCAGCCGCGCAGGCGCAAACCGTGGGGCGTGCCTAAAGCGCCTGGCCGGCCGCCCAGCCGCTGGCCCAGGCCCATTGGAAATTATAGCCGCCCAGCCAGCCAGTAACGTCGACTGCCTCGCCAATGGCATAAAGCCCCGGCACCTTGGCGGCTTCCATCGTCCGCGACGACAGGCCGGCGGTGGCGATGCCGCCGACCGTGACCTCTGCCTTGGCATAGCCTTCGGTGCCGGAGGGGATGAAGGACCAGCCCGCCAGCCGCTCGCCAATCTGGCGCAGGGTCTTGTCGGGCAGATTGCCAAGGTCGCCCTGCGCACCAATCCGTTCGAGCAGGGCATCGGCCATCCGCTCGGGGAAGCGCTCGACCAGCACGCGTCGCAAGCCCGTGCGAGGGCGATTGCGTTTCTCGTCGAGCAACCAGTCCGTGCCAAGATCAGGCAGGAAATTGACGTGGATCGGCGTACGATGCTCCCAATAGGAGGAAATCTGCAACATCGCCGGGCCGGAGAGGCCACGATGGGTGAAGAGCGCCGCCTCACGGAACCGGGTCTTGTTCCAGCGCACCTCCACCTCGGCCGAGACACCCGACAGCGACTGGAACAGCGCGTCGTCCGGCCCCAGGGTGAAGGGCACGAGCGCCGGCCGGGGCTGCACCACCTTGAGATCGAACTGGCGCGCGACCTCATAGGCAAAGCCGGTCGCGCCCAATTTCGGGATGGAGGGACCACCGGTCGCCAGCACCAGCGATGGCGCGGACACGATGCAATCCCCCAGCCTGACGCGGAACAGGCCATCGCCATGGGCGATATCCGTCACCGGCTGGCCCAGCGCCATGGTCACGCCGCCGGCTGCGCACTCCTCCGCCAGCATGGCGACGATCTGCTTCGCCGATCCGTCGCAGAAGAGCTGCCCCAGCGTCTTTTCATGCCAGGCGATGCCATAGCGGCCGATCAGGGTGAGGAAATCCTGCGGCGTATAGCGGCCCAGCGCCGACTTGGCGAAATGGGGATTGGCCGACAGATAGCGATCGGCGGCGGTATGAATATTGGTGAAATTGCAGCGCCCACCGCCCGAGATCAGGATCTTCTTGCCCGGCGCATCGGCATGATCGGCCAGCAGCACCCTGCGGCCGCGCTGGCCGGCAGTCGCGGCGCACATCATCCCGGCGGCGCCTGCGCCCAGGATTATCGCGTCATAGTCGCTCATCACCGCCCCCGCTTCATCCGCACGATCGCCTCGTCCAGCGCGGACAGGAAGCGGGATCGATCGGCCTTGGAGAAAGGCGGTGGGCCGCCGACCGGATCGCCGACCGCGCCGGCGCGCAGGTCCGCCATGATCGCCCGCACCGCGATGGCGCTGCCGATCGAGGCGCTGGTAAAGGGCTTGCCATTGGGCGCGATCACCCCGGCCCCGGCCTTAAGGCAACGGTCGGCGAGCAGGATGTCGGCGGTGATGCACAGCGTATCGGCACCGGCGCGTTCGGCGATCCAGTCGTCGGCGGCGTCGAATCCGTCGCTCACCACCACGCGGTCGATCAGGTCATGCGCCGGAATGCGGATCGGGCTGTTGCTGACGATGGTGACCGGCACGCCATGGCGAAAGGCAACCTTGTAGATTTCCTCCTTCACCGGGCAGGCGTCGGCATCGACCAATATGTGCATCGCCGCGCTGTCCTTTCGTTCCGGCCGTTCGCGGCGGCGATAGGCGGACAGGGACGAACGTGCAATGGGCCGGGGAAACACCCCGGCCCATCCGTAGTTAGCGCCCGACGATTTCGAGCAGATGCGGCGGGTAGCGCTCGCCCTCCACCGGGATCGTATCGGCCGCCTCCCGAATGCGGGTCAGGTCCGCATCAGTCAGTTCGACCTTGGCTGCGCCCAGATTTTCCTCCAGCCGGTGGAGCTTGGTCGTGCCGGGGATCGGCACGATCCACGGCTTCTGCGCCAGCAGCCAGGCGATCGCGATCTGTGCCGGGGTCGCGTCCTTCTCGGCCGCGATGCCCTTGAGCAGATCGACCAGCGCCAGGTTCTTCTCCCGCGCCTCGGCAGCAAAACGCGGCAGGCTGTTGCGGAAGTCGCCTTCGGCCAGCGCCGTATCCTTACCGATCGCACCGGTCAGGAACCCCTTGCCGAGCGGGCTGTAGGGCACGAAGCCGATACCCAGTTCCGCGCAGGTTTCGAGGATGCCGTTGGTTTCCGGGCCGCGGGTCCAGAGCGAATATTCATTCTGGAGCGCAGCGACCGGCTGAACCGCATGGGCGCGGCGAACGGTCGCGGCCGACGGCTCGGACAGGCCGAAATGCCTGACCTTGCCCTCGGCGATCAGGTCCTTGACGGCCCCCGCCACATGCTCGATCGGCACGGCCGGATCGACGCGATGCTGGTAGAAAAGATCGATCACCTCTACACCCAGCCGCTTGAGCGAGGCGTCCGCCACCGCGCGGATATTGTCCGGCCGGCTGTTGAGCGCGCCAAGGCCTGCGCCGATGTCGAAGCCGAACTTGGTGGCGATCACCACCTGGTCGCGCACCGGCGCCAGCGCGGCGCCGACCATTTCCTCGTTGGTATAGGGGCCATAGACCTCCGCCGTGTCGAAGAAGGTGACACCGAAGTCGACAGCTGCACGGATCAATCTGATCCCTTCATCCTGGCTGACGGCGGTGCCATAGCCGAAGTTGAGGCCCATGCAGCCCAGGCCAATGGCCGAGACCTCCAGCCCGCTCTTGCCCAAAAGTCGCTTTTCCATAGCGGTCACTCCGATTTGATGTCCGAACGGAAGATAGGTTGTCGCCAAGCGGCAGATTAGATCATAAAAGCGGTAAGACTTTATATCCGGAGTTCATGAATGCGGCGCGAAGAGCTGGTCGACCTCAACGCCTTCCTGATGGTCGCCGACACCGGCAATTTCACCCGAGCGGCCGCGCTGCTCGGCACGTCGCAGTCCGCGCTCAGCCATACCATCAGGCGGCTGGAAACGCGCCTGGGCGTGCGCCTGCTCACCCGCACCACCCGCAGCGTCTCCCTGACCGAGGCCGGCGATCGCCTGTCCGCCACGCTACGCCCGGCACTCGACAGCATCGCGACCGAACTCGCCTCGCTCGGCGACCTGCGCGAACGGCCGGCCGGCACCATCCGCATCACCGCCGCCGAACATGCCAGCAACACGGTCGTCTGGCCAGCATTGCAACGGCTGTTGCCACGCTATCCCGACATCCATGTCGAATTGAGCATCGATTCCGGCTTTGTCGACATCGTCAAGGAACGCTTCGATGCCGGCGTGCGGCTGGGCGAAGCGATCGCCAAGGATATGGTCGCCGTGCGCATCGGCCCGGACCTGCGCATGATCGTGGTCGGCGCGCCCGCCTATTTCGCCAGCCGCCCGGTGCCGCGCACGCCGCAGGATCTGGCCGCGCATGACTGCATCAATCTCCGCCTGCGCAGCGCCGGCGGCCTCTATGCTTGGGAGCTGGAAAAGGATGGCCATGAAATCCGGGTGCGGGTGGAGGGGCAACTGGCCTTCAACAGTATAGAGATGATCCGCCGCGCCGCCCTTGCCGGCTTCGGCCTCGCCTTCGTGATGGAGGATCAGGTGCGTGCAGATATCGACGAAGGCAGGCTGATCCCGGTGCTGGAGGACTGGTGCCCGCCCTTTGCCGGCTATCATCTTTATTATCCCAGCCGCCGCCAGCCCGCCGCCGCGTTCAGCATATTGGTCGACGCGCTGCGCTATCGCGGTCCCTAGGCCATTTTGCCGCCTTCTCCCGCGGCGATAACTGTCCTACATGGAGGGACAATGAGCGCATCCCTCTACAATAACGACATTCTTCGCCTCGCCGCGAGCATCCCGCACCACCAGCGGCTGGCCGATCCGCAGGCCAGCGTTGAGAAGCGGTCACCGACCTGCGGCTCGCGCATCACCGCCGACGTCCGCATGGCCGACGGCAGGCTCGCCGAAATCGGCCTGGATGTGAAGGCCTGCGCCCTGGGCCAGGCCTCCGCCGCGCTGATGGCGGCGCAGGCGATCGGCCTCACTGCTGACGAACTGGCAGAGGCGCGCGACAAGCTGGCCGCCTATCTGTCGGGCGAGAGCGAGGATCTGGATTTCTGGCCCGGCCTTGCGGTGCTGGCGCCGGCCCGCGGCTATCCCGCGCGCCACCCCTCGATCCGTCTGGGCTTCGAGGCGATCGCCGAAGCCGCGCGGATGGCGGACGCCTGATGCCGGTCGCCGAAACCGCCAGGTCGGCCACCGACGTTCTCCTGTCCGAAGGCGTGATCCTGCTGGGCGTCGCCGTGGCCTTCGTCCTGCTGTTCCGCCGCTTCGGCCTGGGTGCGGTGCTGGGCTATCTGGTCGCCGGCGCGCTGGTCGGCCCGCAAGGGCTGGGCCTGGTCGGCGGCGCGGAATCGAAGCTTGCGATTGCAGAAATCGGCATCGTCCTGCTGCTCTTCCTCGTCGGCCTCGAACTCCATCCCGCCCGCCTTTGGCGACTGAAGCGCGACATCTTCGCGCTCGGCCTGGCACAGGTGGTGCTATGCGGCCTCGCCCTCATCGCCATCATCTTCTATTCGACCGGCTTCACCTGGGGCGCGGCGATCGCGCTCGGCCTGCCGCTCGCCCTGTCCTCGACCGCGCAGGTGCTGCCCAGCCTCAAATCCAGCGGCCGCATCAACTCGCCCTTTGGCGAGAAGGTCTTCTCGATCCTGCTGTTCCAGGATCTCTCGATCGTCCCGCTGATCACCATCGTCGCGGCTCTTTCCCGCAATCCGGCCGATGCCGGCGGCCCGCCCGGATGGGTGATGGCCGGCTATACCGTTGCCGCGATCGCCGGGCTGGTGCTGGCCGGCCGCTTCATCCTGCGGCCATTGCTCAACCTGGTCGGGCGTCAGGGCGAACGCGAATTGTTCGTCGCGGTAGGGCTCTTCACCGTGCTGGCCGCCGCGTCGGTGATGCACAGCCTGCACCTCTCGACCGCGCTGGGCGCCTTCGTCGCCGGCGTGATGCTGGCCGACTCCCCCTATCGCCACGAGATCGAATCCGATGTCGAACCGTTCCGTTCGATCCTGCTCGGCCTCTTCTTCCTGGCCGTCGGCATGGTTCTGGACCTGCGCGCCGTCGCCGCCAATCCGCTGTTCGTCATCGGCATGGCGCCGATGCTCGTCGCGACCAAGGCCGCGATCATCACCCTGCTCGCCCGGCTGTTCGGCATGGCCTGGCAACAGGCATTGAGCGCCGGCCTGCTCCTGTCCCAAGGCGGTGAATTCGGCTTCGTCCTCTTTGCCCAGGCGCAGAATGCCTATCTGATCGCGCCGCAGGCGGCGAGCCTATTCAGCGCGATCGTCACCTTCTCGATGGCGACCACCCCCTTCCTGATGCTGTTTGCCCGCCGCTTCGAATTCGCCCAGCCCAAGGATCGTGACGACCTGCCCGGACCGGAGGATGCGCCGCGCGGCAGCGCCATCATCGTGGGCTATGGCCGGTTCGGCCAGACCGTGGCGCAGATGCTGATGGGCCATGGCTTCGGCGTCGTGCTGATCGACAAGAAGCCCGCCCAGATCGAGGTGTCGAGCCGTTTCGACATGAAGGTCTATTATGGCGACGGCACCCGCATCGACCTGCTCCACCGCGCCGGCGCCGACGAAGCCCGCCTGATCGCCTTCTGCATCGACGATCCGTCGCTCGATGCCCGCGCGCTCCAGCCGATTGCCGAGGCCTTCCCGCAGGCCGCCCTGATGGCCCGCGTGTTCGACCGCCGTCAGCTTCTGGCGATGCAGGATCTCGATCTGGCCGGGGTGGTCCGCGAAGTATTCGAATCGGCGGTCTGCATGGGCGTCCAGGCGATGCAGACGCTGGGCGTGCCGCCCGAAGAGGTCGAGGAAGTCGAGCGCCAATATCGCGAAAATGACAGCCAGCGCCTCGCCCTGCAGATCGAGCATGGCAATCTGCTGGCGGCCAAGGATCTGATGTACCGCCCCGGTCGGGGCATGCGCCTGCGCGCGCGCGGAGATGGAGAAGAAGCATGATCGCCATTCTGGCCGCCCTGTCGGCAGCGCTTGCCATTGCTGCCGATGCCTTTGGCGCCCATGGCGCCGCCAGCCCGCAGGCAGCGGAGTGGCTGCGCACCGGCGGCCTCTATCAGCTGATCCATGCCGTCGCCGTCCTGACGATCATGGGCATTACGCGCGGCGGCGCCCTGTTGCTGCTGATCGGCGCGGCGATCTTTGCCGTCAGCCTCTATGCCATGGCGCTGGGCTGCCCGCGCTGGCTCGGCGCGGTGACGCCGATCGGCGGCGCGATGATGATCGGCGGCTGGCTCTGGGCGGCTTTTGCCTATTGGCAGCGTGGCTGAGCCAGCCACTTGCCGCCGCAGTTGGACACGCCTAGATAATCGCCATGGCAGATCATTCGCACCATCATCATCTCGAACCCACCGGCAAGAAGCTGGCCGACGCGGCGCAGGCTACGCTGGAGGCGAAGGATGAGCAGTGGACGCCAATGCGCGCCGCCATCTTCGACGCGCTGGCAGCCGAGGAAAAGCCGGCATCGGCCTATGATATCGCCGACACCGTGTCCAAGGCGCGCGGCAAGCGGGTCGCGCCCAACAGCGTCTACCGCATCCTCGACCTGTTCGTGGCGAACAATATCGCGATGCGGGTGGAAAGCGCGAACGCCTATATCGCCAACGCCCATCCCGGTTGCCATCATGACTGCATCTTCCTGGTCTGCGACAGTTGCGGCCAGGTGACGCATATCGACAATGATCCCATTACCGGATCGCTGCGGTCGGTGGCGGAAAAGGCCGGCTTCGCGCCGGTGCGTCCGGTGATCGAGGTGCGCGGCACCTGCAGCGCCTGCCACTGACGGGCGGTTCATGACCATCATCGAATGGGTCGCAGCGGCGCTCGGCCTGATCAATGTCGTGCTGGTGGCGCGCCGTTCGCTGTGGAACTATCCGTTCGGCATCGCCATGGTCGCGCTCTATTTCTTCGTCTTCTTCGAGGCGAAGCTCTACAGCGACGCGCTCCTGCAAATCTTCTTCCTGATCATCAATGCCTATGGCTGGTGGAACTGGGTGCATAGCGAGAAGGTCGCCGACGGCGGCATAGCGGTCGCGCGGCTTAGCGTTCCTGCCCGCCTTGCCTGGATCGCGGGCACTGCACTCGCCAGCCTGGCCTGGGGCATGGGCATGGCCCATTACACCGATGCCGCCGCGCCCTTCGCCGACGCCATGATCGCCGGCATGAGCGTCGCCGCACAGATATTGCAGTCGCAGCGCAAGGTCGAAAGCTGGGTGCTGTGGGTGGCGGTCGATGCGCTCGCCACCGGCCTATTCTGGAGCCGTGGCCTGATCGCGACGGCGATCCTCTACGCCATCTTCTTCTTCATCGCGTTATGGGGCCTGATCGCCTGGCACCGCACGATGGATCAGGCGCCGGCATGACCCGCGGCTTCCTGCTCGGCAAGTTCATGCCGCCTCATGCCGGCCATCAGATGTTGATCGACAGCGCGCGGGCGATGGTGGACGATCTCACCATCCTGGTCTGCTGGCTGCCGGACGATCCGATCCCCGGCCCGCTGCGGCTGCAATGGATGCGCGAACTGGCGCCGGGATGCCGGGTCATCGGCCATGATGCCGTCGTGCCGCAGGCTCCTGAAGACTCCGCCGATTTCTGGCCGATCTGGCGGGCCATCGTGGCGCAGGCCCATCCCGAGCCGATCGACCTGCTGTTCGCGGGCGAAGCCTATGGGCTGCGGCTGGCACAGGAAGTGGGCGGCCGCTTCGTGCCGCTGGGTGCCCGCATATTGGGCGCGGACCGGGACGGACTGGGCGGCCTGTCCGCCAGCGCCGTGCGTGCCGATCCCTGGAGCCATTGGCGCTGGATCGCGCCGCCGGTCCGCGCCCATTTCACCCGCACGATCGTGCTTCATGGTGTCGAAAGCACCGGCAAGTCGGTGCTGGCCGAACGCCTCGCCCGGCATTTCGACACGATCTGTGTGCCCGAATATGGCCGCGCCCAGGCCGAAGTTCACAGCGTCGATATGGACGAGGCCGACCTGCTGCTGATCGGCGCGGCCCAGTCCGCGACGATCGCCGCCGGCCAGCGGCTGGCGAACCGTCGCCTGTTCGCCGACACCGACGCGCTGATGACGGCGGCCTGGGCTGAGATGATGATCGGCCATGTGCCCGACGCGCTGCTCGCCCATCCCAAGGCAGACCTCTATCTGCTGCTGGAACCCGATGTCGCCTGGATCGACGATGGCACGCGCATCTATGGCGACGATCCGGTGCGGGCGCGATTTGCCGATATCAGCCGGAACGTGCTGATCGACAACGGCGTTAACTGGGCTTCGGTCGGCGGGGATTGGGACAGCCGTTTCACCCGCGCCGTTTCCCTGATTGAAGATTTGGCGCCCCCCTGCATGACGTCAGGGTTCGACTTGGCGCAGGAAAGCGAGTAGGCAGTTCCCCATGTCCAATCCGTCCACGCCGTTGCTCGACACCGTCAAGATACCCGCCGACCTGCGCAAGCTGCAGCCCGACCAGCTCCGCCAGCTGGCCGATGAACTGCGCGCCGAAACCATCGCCGCCGTCGGCGTGACCGGCGGCCATCTGGGGTCGGGCCTGGGTGTCGTGGAACTGACCACCGCCATCCATTATGTGTTCGACACGCCCAACGACAAGCTGGTCTGGGACGTTGGCCATCAATGCTATCCGCACAAGATATTGACCGGCCGGCGCGACCGCATCCGCACCCTTCGCCAGGGCGGCGGCCTCAGCGGCTTCACCAAGCGCGCCGAGAGCGAATATGACCCGTTCGGCGCAGCGCACAGTTCGACCTCAATCAGCGCGGCGCTCGGCTTTGCCGTCGCCAACAAGATGCAGGACAAGCCCGGCAAGGGCATCGCCGTGATCGGCGATGGCGCCATGTCGGCCGGCATGGCCTATGAGGCGATGAACAATGCGCGCGAGGCGGGCAACCGTCTGGTCGTCATCCTCAACGACAATGACATGTCGATCGCCCCGCCGGTCGGTGGCTTGTCCGCCTATCTCGCCCGACTGGTGTCGAGCCGCGAGTTTCTGGGCCTGCGCGACATGGCGAAGAAGCTGGCGCGCAAGCTGCCCCGCCCACTGCACAAGGCAGCCAAGAAGACCGACGAATTCGCGCGCGGCATGGCGACCGGCGGCACCCTGTTCGAGGAACTGGGCTTCTATTATGTCGGCCCGATCGACGGCCATAATCTCGAGCATCTGATCCCGGTGCTGGAAAATGTCCGTGATGCGGCCGAAGGGCCGTGCCTGATCCATGTCGTGACCCAGAAGGGCAAGGGCTATGGCCCGGCCGAGGCAGCCGCCGACAAATATCATGGCGTGCAGAAGTTCGACGTCATCACCGGCACCCAGGCGAAGGCCCCTCCGGGTCCGCCCAGCTACACCAATGTCTTTGCCCAGGCGCTGATCGCCGAGGCAGAGCGCGATCCGCGCGTCTGCGCGATCACCGCCGCCATGCCGTCGGGCACGGGCCTCGACAAGTTCGAGCTGGCCTTCCCCGACCGCATTTTCGACGTCGGCATCGCCGAACAGCATGCGGTGACTTTCGCTGCCGGCCTCGCGGCCCAGGGGATGCGCCCCTTCTGCGCCATCTATTCGACCTTCCTGCAACGCGCCTATGACCAGGTGGTGCATGATGTCGCGATCCAGAACCTGCCGGTGCGTTTTGCCATCGACCGCGCCGGCCTGGTCGGCGCCGACGGATCGACCCATGCCGGCAGCTTCGACGTCACCTATCTCGCCAGCCTGCCCAATTTCGTGGTGATGGCCGCCGCCGACGAGGCGGAACTGACGCACATGGTCCACACCTGCGCCGTGCATGACAGCGGGCCGATCGCGGTGCGCTATCCCCGCGGCAATGGCACGGGTGTCGCCATGCCGCAGGTTCCCGAAGCGCTGGAGATCGGCAAGGGCCGCGTCGTGCGCGAAGGGCGCCAGGTCGCGATCCTGTCGCTCGGCACCCGACTGGAGGAAGCGATGAAGGCGGCCGACACGCTGGAGGCCAAGGGCCTCTCGGCCTCAGTCGTCGACCTGCGCTTCGCCAAGCCGCTGGACGAGGCGCTGATCCGCCGGATGCTGACCACCCATGAGGTGGCGGTGACGATCGAGGAAGGGTCGATCGGCGGCCTTGGCGCCCATGTCCTCACCCTGGCGAGCGACCTTGGCCTCACCGACCATGGTCTCAAGATCCGCACCATGCGCCTGCCCGACATCTTCCAGGACCAGGACAAGCCCGAACAGCAATATGCCGATGCGCGGCTGGATGCCGATGCGATCGTCGACACGGTGCTGACGGCGCTGCGCCACAACAGTGCCGGGGTGGAGGAAGCGCGGGCCTGAAGGTCCGCGCTGGACCTCCTCCCCCAACTGCCCTAGCCTGCCTTCCGCTGGACCATGTCCGGGAGAAGGCGGTTGGGCAGAGCATTGCCGGGTCGACATCATCGCTGGCTGCTGCTCCTGCCGCTGCTCGCCGCCTGTTCGCAGAAACAGGCGGTAGAACCGCCGCCGCACGCCAATGATCCCGTGCCGGCGACCAGCGCATCTTCGATCATCAGTGTCCCGGTGGAAATCGACCGCGCCCTGATTGCCCGGGCGATCGAGCGGGCCATGCCGCGACAGCTCTGGCGGATCGATCGGCCGGGCACACGCTGCGTCCAGCCCAGGCGGGTCAAATTGCTCGGCAAGCAGATCAAGGTGACGCCACCGATCGACTGCCACATCATCGGCGAAGTCACGCGCGGGCCGATCCGCCTACGCGGCAATGGGCGCGATCTGATCGCCGACATCCCGATCCATGCGCAGGTCAGCGCGCGTGACATTGCCGGGCTGCTGAAGGGCGAAACCGCAACCGGCAACGCCATGGCCCATGCCCGCATCCAGCTCTCGCTCGATACCCAATGGCGCCCCCATGGCACGCTCAAACTCAGCTATGACTGGACCCAGACGCCCGGCATCGACTTTCTGGGCCAGCGCATCACCTTCGCGGACAAGGTGGATCGCAAGATCGCGCCCGTCGTCCGCGACCTCGAACGGCAATTGCCACGGGAACTCGCCAAGGTCGACCTGCGCAGCAAGATCGAGCGGCTGTGGCGTTCGGCCTTCACCACCCTGTCGCTCAATGATCATGATCCGCCGGTATGGATGCGCGTCACGCCGCAACGCTTCCTGTTCGATGGCTATAGCAATAGCGGCGCGCATCTGCGCTTCCGGCTGGGGATCGAGGCGCTGACCGAAACCGTGGTCGGCGACCGGCCGGTCGATCCTCAGCCGACCGGACTGCCACCGCCCGCCCGCGCGCCGATCGATGACGCGCTGCATTTCTTCCTGCCGGTGCGGGCTGATTATGCGCAGCTGGAGCCGGTCATCCTGCGCGCCCTGCACAAGCGCGCCGCGCGCCCGTTCGAGCTGCCAAAGCTCGGCCCGATCATCGCGCGCTTCGACAAACTGACCGCCTATGGCACGAAGGGCAACCGCATCGCAGTGGGCGTCACGCTCGCGGCACGTCCGGCGGACAGCAAGCTGGGCGATACCCATGGCACCGTCTGGCTCACCGCCCGCCCGGTCAACCAGCCCAATTCGGCGCTGGTCCATTTCGAGGATTTGCAGGTCACCGGCGACAGCGACGGCATTGGCGGCGACATCCTGATCGCGCTGGCCGGCAGCCCGGCCTTTTCCGCCGCCATCGCCGACGCGCTCAGCCAGAATTTCACCCATGACCTGGAGGAGTTGAAGGGCAAGATCCGGCGCGCCATCGGCGACCGCAAAACCCCGCATTTCCGTATCCGCACTAATTTGGACAGCACGGAGATCGGCCAGATCAGTGCTCATGGCCAGGGTCTGTACCTGCCGGTGCGGGCAACCGGACGGGCCGAGATCCGCTACGCCGGCGGGCCATTGTAAAGCAACCATATAGTTGCATATCTCTGCCATGAGGCGCATATAGGCAATCAGGAGGTTGCCTATCATGACCGACAGCATCATCAAGACGATCGACATCGCCGCGCCGGTAGAGCGGGTATGGGACGCCCTGACCGACCATGCGCAATTCGGCACCTGGTTCCGGGTCGCGCTCGACCAGCCCTTCGCCATCGGCCAGCCCTCGACCGGGCACATGACCTACCCCGGCTATGAGGCGTATCGCTGGGAAGCACGGGTCGTGGCAATCGAGCCGATGACCCGTTTTGTCTATGAATGGCCTGCGACCGGCGGCGACAAGGCATTGATGGAAAGCGGCGTGCCGGTGCCCGAATGGACGCGGGTGGAGTTCGTGCTGGCGCCGATCGACGGCGGCACGCGCCTGACCGTCACCGAAAGCGGGTTCGACGCTGTGCCCGAACCGCGCCGTACCAATGTCATGCGCGACAATGACGGCGGCTGGGCGGAACAGGTGAAGAATATCCGCGACCATGTCACCGGCTGAGATTTTCGCCGCGCTGGGCGATCCCACGCGCCTCAGCCTTATCGCGCGGCTGGGCGACGGCAATGGGCGCTCGATCGTGCAACTGGGCGAAGGCCTGCCGATCAGCCGTCAGGCGGTGGCCAAGCATCTGGAGGTGCTGCACGGCGCCGGACTGGTGCGCAGACACAGGCAGGGGCGGGAAGTGCATTTCGCGCTGCGCCGCGAGGCGGTTGCGACGGCGCAGGACTGGCTCGGCCGGGTGGGCGCGCAATGGGATGGCACGCTCGCCCGGCTCAAGGCCTTTGCGGAAGGGGACGATCCGCCCCCTTCCCCATAGCTTATTGCTGCGGCGGGGTCGTCTGCGTGCCGGTGGCGGCGCGGGCGTCCTGGCCGTCGCCTTCGGGCGCAGCGATGATGTCGCGGGTGGTGGCGCCCTTGTCGACCACTTCGGTGCCCGGATCACCCGCCTGCGAGCGGATGCCGGCGGCGGCCGTGCCACGGCCGGCCGAATTCAGCGCCGCGCTTTCCGCTGCGCTGCGCGGGGCCGGACCGCCGAACAGCGCTTCCTGCGCGGCGCGGCTCGAATCAACCGTGGCAGCAGCCGGGGTGCCCGGCGCGGGCGGGACCAGCGCGAAATCGGGCGGTACGACCAGCGGCGCCTGGCGCGTCACCGCGAACTCGTCGGGACGGCCACGATTAAGCAGGCCGTTACCACCGCCGCCGCACGCCGACAGGGTTGCAACGAGGCCGGCGGCGAGGATCAGTTTACGCATTACTTCAAGGTCTCCGTCTTTGCGCCCTTCTCGCGCAGCAGCAGCGCCCGCGCAAGCAGGATCAGCACGCCGAACGTGATGGCCGCGTCGGCCAGGTTGAAAATCAGGAAGGGCCGCCATTCGCCGAAATGCAGATCGGCATAGTCGACGACATAGCCCAGCCGCATCCGGTCGACGATATTGCCGATCGCGCCGCCCAGCACCAGGCCGAGCGCCGCGACGTCAGACCGCGCCTTTTCGCGCCACATCCACACGCCCACGAAGCCGGCAATCAACATGGTCATGCCGACCAGCATCCACCGCATCGTGTCGTTGTCGGCATGGAAGAAGCCCATCGATACGCCGCGATTTTCCAGCCAGCGCAGGCGGAAGAAGGGCAGTATCTCGATCCCCGCATCCGCCCGGCTCTGCAGCGCGAGCGGATAGGTGACGGTATATTTGACCAGCTGGTCGAGCGCGAGGGTGACGATCGCGACCGTCAGCCCCAGCGGGCGATGGTTGACGGCGCTCATGCCTTGAGCACCTCGTCACAGCGGTGGCACAGCGTGCCGTCTTCCTCGACTTCCGGCAGCAGGCGCCAGCAGCGGCCGCACTTGTGCCACTCGCTGGGCTTGACGATGATGCCGTCGCCCACGCCCATCTCGATCCGCGCGACGATGGCGATTTCGGCGAAGTTCACACCGTCGCTCGGCAGCATTTCGCCCATGGTGACATCGGCCTCCAGGCTGGAGCGGATCACCTTTTCGCGACGGAAGGGTTCGATCGCCTCGTTGACCTGCTCGCGCTGGTCGCGCAGCTCCGCCCACTTGTCGTTCAGATGGCTGTCGATCCAGCGATGGTCGACCTCCGGCCATTCCAGGAAATGAACGCTATCCTCGTCACTTGGGAAGCGGCTCTGCCATACTTCCTCAGCGGTGAAGGGGATGATCGGCGCGACATAGCGGACCAGCGCATGGAACAGCGTATCGAGCAAGGTGCGATAGGCGCGGCGCTTGGGGTCCGACTTCGCATCGCAATAGAGGCAATCCTTGCGGATATCGAAGAAGAAGGCCGACAGATCGCTGTTCGCGAAGTCGAAGATGGCGCGGGTGTAGCGGCTGAATTCCAGCCAGTTTTCACTCTTCGCCGCCTTGTCGACCACCGCGCGCAGTTCCGCGTCGAGCTGGGCCAGCCGGTGGAGCATATAGCGCTCCAACTCCGGCATCTCGGCATAGGACACCGCCTCGCTCTCATCATAGTCGGACAGGGCGCCGAGCATGTAGCGGAAGGTGTTGCGCAGCTTGCGATAGGCGTCGGACGAACCGGCCAGCACTTCCTTGCCGATGCGGACGTCATCGAAATAATCGGTGCTGGCGACCCAGACGCGCAGGATGTCGGCACCGCTTTCGGCCATGATCTTGAGCGGATCGACGACATTGCCAAGGCTCTTGGACATTTTCTTGCCCGACCCGTCGAGCGCGAAGCCATGGGTCAGCACCGCCTTGTAGGGGGCCTGGCCGCGGGTGCCGCAGCTTTCCAGCAGCGAGGACTGGAACCAGCCGCGATGCTGGTCGGAGCCTTCGATATAGAGGTCGGCGCGCGTGCCCTCGCCATAGCGGCCCTCGACCACGAAGCTGTGGGTCGAGCCGCTGTCGAACCAGACGTCGAGAATGTCGTTCACGACCTCATAGTCATTGAGGTCATAATCGGGGCCGAGCAGCGCCTGATGATCGGCACCGAACCAGGCGTCGGCACCGGCGCCCTTGAACGCGTCGATGATGCGGGCATTGACTGCCGGATCAACAAGATAGTCGCCAGTCTTGCGATGAACATAGAGCGCGATCGGCACGCCCCAGGCGCGCTGGCGGCTGATCACCCAGTCGGGGCGGCCTTCCACCATCGAACGGATGCGGTTGGTCGAGCGCTCGGGCACCCAGCGCGTATGCTCGATCGCGTCGAGCGCGATTTCGCGCAGGGTCGGGCCGTTGCCGGTGACGATCGGGGTCGGCATCACGCCACCATCGACATCGGCCACCACGCCTTCCTGCGGCTTGTCCATCGGGATGAACCATTGCGGGGTGCAGCGGAAGATGATCTTCGCCTTGGAGCGCCAGCTATGCGGATAGCTGTGCTTGAAGTCGTCCGACGCGGCGAGCAGCGCACCCGCTTCGCGCAGGTCGGTGCAGATCGGGCCGTCCTTGCCGACGAATTTGGGGTTGATGACCGAGCCCTGCCCGCCCAGCCACAGCCAGTCGGCGCGGTATTTGCCATCGCCCTCGACCGCGAAGAGGGGGTTCAGGCCGTTCGCCTTGCACAGCGCGAAATCGTCCTCGCCATGGTCGGGCGCCATATGGACGAGGCCGGTACCCGCATCGGTCGTGACGAAATCGCCCGCGAGGAACGGACGCGGCTTGGCGAAGAAACCGCCAAGCGCGTGCATCGGGTGACGCGCGACGGCGCCGGCAAGGTCGGAACCTTTGCCAGTCCAAAGCGTCTCCCAACGCGAAATGCCAAATCGCGCCAATACGGAGTTGATCAATTCACGGCCAATCAGCAATTTCTTGCCGAAAACGTTCCCGCCCCAGTCGCCCGGTTCAGCAGCCATCGTCAAGGAACCGGCAGCATCGACACCGGCGGGATTCCCACCGAGAGCTTCAATCAAAACATACTCGACCTCCGGCCCATAGGCCAAAGCCTGGTTCACCGGGATCGTCCAGGGCGTCGTGGTCCAGATCACCGCATGCGCGCCGACCAGTTCCGGAGCATTGGGCGCTTCCACAATCTCGAACGCCACGTCGATCTGGGTCGATACGACATCCTCATATTCCACTTCCGCCTCGGCCAGCGCGGTCTTTTCGACCGGCGACCACATGACGGGCTTGGCGCCGCGATAGAGCTGGCCGCTTTCCGCGAATTTCAGCAATTCGCCCACGATCGTCGCTTCGGCGTCGAACTTCATGGTCAGATAGGGATCGGCCCAGTCGCCCATCACGCCCAGGCGCTTGAACTGCTCCTTCTGCACATCGACCCATTTGTCGGCATAGGCGCGGCATTGGGCGCGGAACTCGGACGCGGGCACCTCGTCCTTGTTCATCTTCTTCTTGCGATATTCCTCCTCGATCTTCCATTCGATCGGAAGACCGTGGCAGTCCCAGCCGGGCACATAGGGCGCATCCTTGCCGAGCAAGGACTGGCTGCGGACGATGATGTCCTTCAAGACCTTGTTCATCGCATGGCCCATATGGATGTCGCCATTGGCGTAGGGCGGGCCATCATGCAGGATGAAGCGTTCGCGGCCGGCGCGCTTCTCGCGCAGCTTGCCATAAAGGTCCATCGCCGCCCAGCGCGCGGCAATCGCCGGTTCCTTCTGCGCGAGGCCGGCCTTCATCGGAAAGTCGGTGACGGGAAGGAAGACGGTGCTTTTGTAATCGGGCTGGTCGGTCATCGAATGTCCGTGCAAGTTTATGAATCCGTTCGCCCTGAGCGAAGTCGAAGGGCCGGCCCGAGGGAAGCGAGGGCTCCAACCGGGCCTCGGCTCCGCTCGGCCGCGTGTCTCGACTTCGCTCGACACGAACGGGAAAAGTGGAAGCGTCGCCCTACGCGAGGTAAGGCGTTCCCGCAAGGATTTGCCGTGCGTCGTCGCAGTCGCGTGCGATCTGCGCGATCAGCGGGTCGAGGCCGTCATATTTCGCCTCCGGCCGGAGATAGTGGATCAACTGCACCTCGATGCTCTGGTCGTAGAGGCTTTCGGCGAAATCGAAGAAATGCGGTTCGAGCAGCAGCTTGGGCGGATCGAAGGTCGGGCGGATGCCGAGATTGGCGGCGCCGTCCAGCACCCGGCCATCGGCCAGCAGCCCGCGCACCGCATAGATGCCGAAGGCCGGGCGCAGATAGGGGCCAAGATCGATATTGGCGGTCGGGAAGCCGATGGTGCGGCCCAGCTTGTCACCATGCTGGACCATGCCCTGGATCGTGAAGGGGCGCGTCAGCAGGCGGGTGGCGGTGGCGCAATCACCGGCCTGCAATGCGGCGCGGATGCGGCTGGAGCTGATCACTCCCTCCGCGTCCATGACCGGTGCGACCGCTTCGGCCGGCAGGCCCAGTTCGCCGAAGCTGGCGATCGTGCCGCTGCGGCCCTTGCCGAAAGTAAAATCCTCGCCGGTAACGACGGCGGCGACGCCCAGTTGCTCCACCAGCAGGCGGACATAGCCGGCCGGATCGAGCGCGGCGAGTTCGCGGGTGAAGTCGAACACCAGCATCGCGTCGGCGCCGGCGGCGGCGAACAGCGCCTGGCGCTGGTCCAGCGTGGTCAGGCGGAAGGGCGCCGTATCGGGCTGGAACAGGCGCATGGGATGCGGATCGAAGGTGGCGACGATCGCCGGCCGCCCCTCCGCCCGCGCACGCGCGATCGCGCGGCCGACCACCGCCTGATGGCCGGCATGAAAGCCGTCGAAATTGCCAAGCGCCATGACGCCGCCGCGCAGATGCGCAGGGATCGGGGCATTGCTGGTAAGCCGCTCCATGGCCGGGGCTATAGGGTGACACACAGGGCGTGGCAATTGGCGATCACGTCCACACATCCCTGTCGTCATTGCGAGCGTAGCGAAGCAATCCACCGGCGCACATGGATTGCTTCGCTACGCTCGCAACGACGGAAGATTTACGGGCGACGGCCGAACGTCACGAAGCTGTAGGCCGGGCGCCCGTCCAGCGCGGGATGATCCGCGCGGGCTGTCTCTCGCCAGTCCGCCGGATCGGGATAGGCGATATGGGTGTCACCTTCGGCATCGACATGCACCTCGGTCAGTTCGATCCGGTCCGCATGATCGAGGAACAGGCGATAGATTTCCGCGCCGCCGATCACCATCAGCACCGGCGCGTCGGCCAGCGCGATCGCGACGTCGACATCATGGGCGACCTCCGCCCCCTCGCCCGTCCAGTCGCGATCGCGGGTCAGCACGATGTGACGACGGCCGGGCAGCAGGCCGGGCAGGCTGTCGAACGTCTTGCGCCCCATCAGCATCGGATGGCCGGCGGTCAGCGCCTTGAAATGTTTGAGGTCAGCCGGCAGCCGCCAGGGCAGGTCGCCATCCCGGCCGATCACGCCATTGTCGGCACGGGCCAGGATCAGGACGATGTCGGGTCGGCTCATCCGTCAACACTCCCGTCATTCCCGCGAAGGCGGGAATCCACCTCACAAGCTTGCGAATGAACATCGCTCAGGAGATGGATCCCCGCCTTCGCGGGGATGACGGCGAAAAGAAAGCAAGCGGCCTTCACAGGCTGAGCCGCGTCACATGCCCCATCTTGCGGCCCGGACGCGCCTCATGCTTGCCATAGAGGTGGAGATGATTTTCCGGGTCGGACAGGATCGCCAGCCATTCCGCCGCATCGTCGCCGATCAGGTTGCGCATCTCGACCTGCCGGGCGGCCAGGCCGGTGTCGCCGAGCGGCAGGCCACAGATCGCGCGGACATGGTTCTCGAACTGGCTGGTGAGCGCCCCCTCGGTCGTCCAGTGGCCACTATTATGGACGCGCGGCGCCATTTCGTTGAACACCGGGCCGTCGGCGCTGGCGAAAAATTCCAGCGTCAGCACGCCGACATAGTCGAGCGCGTCAGCGACCTGCTTGGCGAGCGCGCGGGCGGCAGGCAACTGCCCCTCGATCAGCGATCCGGCCGGCACGGTCGAAGTGGCGAGGATGCCGTCGACATGGACGTTGGCGGCCGAATCCCAGAAGCGCACCGCGCCGTCGGCACCACGCACCAGGATCACCGAATATTCCTGATCGAAGGTCACGAAGCCTTCGAGGATCGCGGGCTGGCGCTGAATCGCATTCCAGGCGCCGACCGCGTCGCCCGGCTCGTTGATCCGGGCCTGCCCCTTGCCGTCATAGCCCATGCGGTTGGTCTTGAGGATGGCGCGGCTGCCGATCGTCTCGATCGCGGTTTCCAGGTCGTCCAGGCTGTCGACCGGCGCGAACGGCGCGGTCAGGCCGCCCAGATCGGCGACGAAGCGCTTTTCGGCCAGACGATCCTGCGCGATGCGCAGCGCCCCGGCGCCGGGGCGGACCAGCCCATGGCTTGCGAGCACCTCGACCGCCGACGGATCGATATTCTCGAACTCATAGGTGACGACGTCCACGCCCTCGGCAAAGGCGGCGAGCGCGGTGGCATCCTCATAGGCGCCCTGGGTCCAGCTGGGCGAGACATCGGCGGCGGGACCGCTGTCCTCTGGCGCGTAGATATGGGTGCGATAGCCAAGCTGGGCCGCGGCCATGGCGATCATCCGGCCAAGCTGGCCGCCGCCAAGGATGCCGATGGTGGCGCCGGGGGCAATGGTCGTCATGATCGGGATCAGTCCTCGACGGTTTCGGCGACGGCGTCGGTCTGGCGTGCGCGCCAGGCGTCCAGCCGCTCAGCCAGCGCATCGTCATGCGTCGCCAGGATCGACGCAGCGAGCAGGCCGGCGTTGATCGCGCCGGGCTTGCCGATGGCCAGCGTGCCGACCGGGATGCCGCCGGGCATCTGGACGATGGAGAGCAGCGAATCCATGCCCTTCAATGCCTTGGACTCCACCGGAACGCCCAGCACCGGCAGGCGGGTCATCGATGCGGCCATGCCGGGCAGATGGGCGGCACCACCGGCGCCGGCGATGATGACCTTGAGGCCGCGGCCAGCAGCGCTGGTGGCATAATCATAGAGGCGTTGCGGGGTGCGATGGGCGGACACGACCTTGCACTCATGGGCGACGCCCAGCGCTTCCAGCGTCTCGGCGGCATGACGCATCGTCTCCCAGTCGGAGCGCGAGCCCATGATGATGCCGACTTCCACTGCCCCGCTCATAATTTGCTTCCCCTGATGGGGCGGCCCACCGGCCTGCCCGGAAAGCAAAGCCCCTTAGCGGCCGGGCCGCCAAGGGGCAATTGTTATGGACATTAAAATTCCGTTGGGGCTGAGCGAAGTCGAAGCCCGGCACTGAACGAAGTGAAGTGGCTTCACCAAGCTCAGCCAGTCCTTCGACTTCGCTCAGGACGAACGGCGCCCTTAGCGTTCCGACAGATAATAGCGATCGGTCGCGGTCAGATCGTCGGCCAATTCATAGACGATCGGCTGGCCGGTCGGGATTTCCAGTTCGGTGATCTCGTCATCGGGGATGTTCGACAGATGCTTGACCAGCGCGCGCAGCGAATTGCCATGGGCGGAGATCAGCACCCGCTTGCCGGCGCGCAGTTCCGGGGCGATGCGGCCTTCCCAATAGGGCAGCACGCGGGCGATCGTGTCCTTCAGGCTCTCGGTCGAAGGGATGGCGATGCCGTCATAGCGACGGTCCTTCGACAGGTCGAACTCGCTGCCCGCTTCCAGCACCGGCGGCGGGATGTCGAAGCTGCGGCGCCAGATCTTGACCTGATCGTCGCCATGCTTGGCCGCGGTCTCGGCCTTGTTGAGGCCGGTGAGGCCGCCATAATGACGCTCGTTCAGGCGCCAGTCCTTCTCGACCGGCAGCCACAGCCGGGTCATTTCCTCCAGCGCCAGATTGAGCGTCTTGATCGCGCGGGTCTGGAGCGAGGTGAAGCACTGGTCGAAATCCAGCCCCTTTTCCTTCATCAGCCGGCCGGCGGCGCGCGCCTCTTCCGCGCCTTTTTCCGTTACGTCGACATCCCACCAGCCGGTGAAGCGGTTTTCCAGGTTCCAGGTCGACTGACCATGGCGGATGAGGACGAGCGTGGGCATCGGGCGTGTCTCCTGCACGATTGGGGCGAAAGATGCGCCTGCCATAGCGGGCAAAATTATAGGCGCAAGCTTGTCGCGGGTCAGGACAAGCCCACATTGCAGTCAAACCGGCGATGCGATAGCTCGGGACGACCAACGGAAAAGGAACGGCGATTTGGCATTTGTGAAGGGCGCGTGGCGCATCCTGGTCGCGATCAAGGACGGACTGGTGCTCCTGTTCCTCCTGCTCTTCTTCGGGCTGCTCTATGCCGCCCTGTCCTTCTCGCCCAAGCCGGCCAAGCCGATCGGCAGCGGCGCGCTGCTGCTGGACCTTGACGGCAGCATCGTCGAGCAGCCAGCCGAGGTCAGCGCCACCGCCATCCTGTCGGGCTCGGGCGATCAGGCGAAGGAATATCGCCTGTCCGACATATTGACCGCGCTCGACGCCGCCCGCACCGATGACAAGGTGAAGGCGGTCGTGCTGGACCTCGACGATTTCACCGGCGGCGGCCAGGTCGCGATCGCCCGCGTCGGCAAGGCGCTGGACGCGGTGCGCGCCGCCAAGAAGCCGGTCTTCGCCTTTGCCACCCTCTATAGCGACGACAGTTACCAGCTCGCCGCCCATGCCAGCGAAGCCTGGGTCGACCCGATGGGCGGCGTCGCCATCGCCGGGCGCGGCGGCTCCGGCCTCTATTATAAGGGGCTGATCGACAAGCTGGGCGTCAACACCCATGTCTATCGCGTCGGCACCTACAAGAGCTTCGTCGAACCCTATATCCGCGCCGACCAGTCGCCCGCCGCCAAGCAGGCCAATCAGGAACTGGCCGGCGCGCTGTGGCAGAACTGGCAGGACGACGTGACCAAGGCGCGGCCCAAGGCGAAGGTCGCGGCCTATGCCGCCGATCCCGCCGCCGCCGCCAGCGCTGCCGGCGGCGACATGGCCAAGGCTGCGCTGACCGCCGGGCTGGTCGACCATCTGGGCGATCAGGACGCCTTCGAAGAGCGCGTCGCTAAGGTCGCGGGCGATCCGTCGGACAAGGACGAGACCGATTATGCCGCGATCGACTATGCCGCCTATGTGAAGACCAGGAAGCCCGCCAATGACGGGCAGATCGGCGTCCTCACCGTGGCCGGCGACATTGTCGATGGCGAGGCTGGTCCCGGCACGGCGGCGGGCGACACGATTTCCGACCTGTTGCTCAAGGCGCTGGACGAGAAGGACTTGAAGGCGCTGGTCGTGCGCGTCGATTCGCCGGGCGGATCGGTGCAGGCGTCGGAGAAGATCCGCCGCGCCATCATGGAGGCCAAGTCCGGCGGCCTGCCGATCGTCGTGTCGATGGGCAATGTCGCGGCAAGCGGCGGCTATTGGGTCTCGACCCCGGCCGACATCGTCTTTGCCGAACCCGACACCATCACCGGGTCGATCGGCGTGTTCGGCATCATCCCGAGCTTCGAGGGCACGCTGGCCAAGATGGGCATCACCACCGACGGCGTGCGCACCACGCCTTTGTCCGGCCAGCCCGATATCGCCGGCGGCACCACGCCGCAATTCGACCAGATCATGCAGATGGGGGTCGAGGATATCTATCGCCGCTTCGTCGGCCTGGTTGCGCAGGCCCGGCACAAGACGCCGGCGCAGATCGACACCATCGCCCAGGGCCGCGTCTGGGACGGCGGCACCGCCCGCCAGATCGGCCTGGTCGACCGGTTCGGCGACCTCAACGACGCGATTGCCGAAGCCGCGCGCCGCGCCAAGATCGATCCGGCCAAGGCCAAGCCCTACTGGATCGAGAAGCAGCCGGACAAGTTCGCCGAGTTCATCCAGTCGATCGCCGACCGCGAGAAGGATGATGCCGGCGCGCCGCGCGACCTGATCGGCCGCGAGGCGAAACTGCAGCAGCGCTGGGCGCTGCAGGCGGTAGCTGATGTGCGCGGACTGGTCAGCGGCGCGGGCGTGCGCGCCGACTGCCTGGAATGCCGCGGCTATGGCGCGCCCAGGCCCGCAAGCCAGGCGGATGCGCGCGGATGGCTGGCGTTACTGGGGACGGCCTGGCACTGACGCCAGGCCGTCACTTTCGCCCGAACAGCTTCTCGATATCGCCATGGCCGAGCTTCACCCAGGTGGGCCGGCCATGGTTGCATTGGCCTGAGCGCGGAGTAACTTCCATTTCACGCAGCAGCGCGTTCATTTCCGCCACGCTGAGGATGCGGCCGGCGCGGACCGAACCGTGGCAAGCCATGGTCGCGGCGACCAGATCGAGCCGTTCCTTGAGCGACAGCGCGCTGTCATAGGCGGCAAGATCATCGGCCAGGTCGGAGACCAGCCCCTGCACATCGCCCTGCCCCAGCATCGCCGGGGTGGCGCGCACCAGCATGGCGGAGGGGCCGAAGCGCTCCAGTTCCAGGCCGAATTCCTTGAGTTCGGCGACCCGCGCCTCCAGCCGGTCGCAGGCCGGCTCGTCCAGTTCGACCACCTCGGGCAGCAACAGCGCCTGCGATGCCACGCCCTGCCCCTCCATCGCCCGGCGCATCCGTTCCAGCGTCAGCCGCTCATGCGCGGCATGCTGGTCGACGATGACCAGCCCATCCTCCGCCTCGGCGACGATATAGGTGCGCGCGACCTGACCACGCGCGACGCCCAGCGGGAAGCTGTGCCCTTCCGGTGCCGGCGCGGCGGCGGGTTCGGCGCGCGCCTGGGGCGGCGGGGTCAGGAAATTCGGCCGCCAATCCCCGACACCCTGATAGCCGGCGGGCGAGGATGGTGCGAACTGGCTGTAGCTGGGCGGCGCATAGGGCGTGGCCGCTGCCTCGAAGATCGGCATGGCGCCGATCGGCGTGGGCGACAGCGGTTCGGGCCGCCAGGCGTTGAGCGCGGCGGGATCGGCATGCTGGACGGCGCGAAAGCCCTCCGCATCGAGCGCGCGGCGCAGGCCCGAGACGATCATGCCGCGAATCAGCGCCGGGTCGCGGAAACGCACCTCGGTCTTGGCGGGGTGGACATTGACGTCCACTTCCAGCGGCGGGACGTCGAGGAACAAGGCAACCACCGGATGGCGATCGCGCGCCAGCATGTCGGCATAGGCACCGCGCAGCGCGCCGATCAGCAGTCGGTCGCGGACCGGGCGGCCATTGACGAACAGATATTGATGATCGCCAACGCCGCGATTGTAGGTCGGCAGCGAGGCAACGCCGGAAAGTTGCACCCCGTCCCGCTCCAGGCTGACGATCACATGATTGTCGGCAAGCTGCCGGTCGGTGAGCGCGGCGACCCGCTCCTCCCGCGCCTCGCCCGCCTGCACGCCCAGCACGCGGCGGCCATCATGCTCGACCGAGAAGGCGACCGACGGATGGGCCATGGCCAGGCGACGCATCACGTCGAGGCAGGCGGCATATTCCGACTTGGCCGAGCGCAGGAATTTGCGCCGCGCGGGCACCCGAGCAAACAACTGGTCGACGGTGACGCGGGTACCAGGCGGCAGTGCGGCCGGCCCTTCGGCCACCAGCACGCCATTGTCGACGGTGCGGTTCCAGCCATCGGCGCCGCGTGGTCGGCTGTCGATCGACAGGCGCGCGACCGACGCGATCGAGGGCAGCGCCTCGCCCCGGAAACCGAGCGTCGCGACATTCTCGATCGCATCGTCGGGCATCTTGGAGGTGGCGTGGCGCTCCAGCGCCAGGGCCATGTCCTGCGAATCCATGCCGCAGCCGTCATCGCTGACCTCGATCCGGTCGAGCCCGCCGCTCGACAGGCGCACGGCGATGCGCGTCGCGCCGGCATCCAGCGCGTTTTCGACGATTTCCTTGAGCGCGCTGGCGGGTCTTTCGACCACTTCGCCTGCGGCAATGCGATTGACCAGATGTTCGGGCAGACGGCGTATTGACATTGATTAGTGACTAGCCCAAGCGAGCGCTTTCCGCGAGCCGCGACCCCAAAAATATTCCAGCATAGATTTGGGCGGAACGGAGCGCGGACACGAACACTGCCGTCCCGGCGCAACCGGGCGAAACAGGATGAAGCATGTCGATCTTCTCGCGCCTCTTCAAATTTTCCTCCCAGGACATGGCCATCGACCTGGGTACTGCCAACACCGTGGTCTATGTCCGTGGCCGCGGCATCGTCCTCAATGAACCTTCCGTGGTCGCGGTCGAGACGCTGAACGGCGTCAAGCGCGTCAAGGCGGTCGGCGACGATGCCAAGCTGATGATGGGCAAGACCCCGGATTCGATCGAGGCGATCCGCCCGCTGCGCGACGGCGTCATCGCCGACATCGACGTGGCCGAGCAGATGATCAAGCACTTCATCAACAAGGTGCACGGCGGCAAGCACAGCCCCTGGCGCGCGCCCGAGATCGTGATCTGCGTGCCGTCGGGTTCGACCAGCGTCGAACGCCGCGCCATCCGCGACGCCGCCAGCAATGCCGGCGCCAGCCAGGTGTTTCTGATCGAGGAACCGATGGCCGCCGCGATCGGTGCCGACATGCCGGTGACCGAACCGATCGGTTCAATGGTCGTCGACATTGGCGGTGGCACCACCGAAGTCGCCGTGCTGTCGCTGCGCGGCTTGGCCTACACCACCTCGGTCCGCGTCGGCGGCGACAAGATGGACGAGGCGATCGTCAGCTTCGTGCGTCGCCACCATAATCTGCTGATCGGTGAAGCCACCGCCGAGCGCATCAAGAAGCAGTTCGGCGTTGCCCAGCCGCCCGAGGACGGCGTCGGCGAGACGATCCACATCAAGGGTCGCGACCTCGTCAACGGCGTGCCCAAGGAAATCAGCATCAACCAGGGCCAGATCGCCGACGCACTGGCCGAGCCGATCAGCACGATCGTCGAAGGCGTGCGCATCGCGCTCGAAAACACCGCGCCCGAACTGGCGGCCGACATTGTCGATCAGGGCATCGTCCTGACCGGCGGCGGCGCGCTGCTGAAGGGGCTGGACGATGAATTGCGCGACGAGACCGGCCTGCCGGTCACCATCGCGGAAGATCCGCTGACCTGCGTCGCGATCGGCACCGGCCGCGCGATGGAGGATCCGATCTTCCGGGGCGTGTTGCAGACTGCCTGATCCGGGGGACATAGACGATGGCGCGGCCACCCAGCCGACGCCCCGGTCATAACCGGAAGGCGCAATATAGCCTCTTCGCCAGCTATGTGGTGGCAATGGCCGGGGCAGCGATCGCGCTGCTGCTGATCGTTGTTGCCATTTTCGATCCGACCGGCTTTGCCGCGATCCGGACAGGGACGGCGGAAATCACCCGCCCCCTGTCCACCGGCATGAAGCGGACGGTGAGCGGCGTCAGCTCGATCGACGAGGTTCTGGCCGCCTATTGGCGCGCCGGTTCCCAGAATGTCGGCCTGCGCCGTCAGGTCGAGGCCGATCGCAACCGGATCATCGAGGCAAAGGGCATCGCGCAGGAAAATGCGCGGCTCAAGAAGCTGCTGAAGCTGGTCGATGTCGACAGCAGCGCACTGCTGTCGGCGCGCCTGATCAGTTCGTCCGCCAGCAGCGCGCGTCGCTTCGCCCGGCTCAACGCCGGCAGCTGGCAGGGCGTACGTCCGGGCATGCCGGTCCGCGCGGCCGAGGGGCTGATCGGCCGCGTCCATACCACCACGCCCAACACCGCCGAAGTGCTGCTGCTGACCGACACGAGCAATATCGTGCCGGTGCGCCGCGCCAACGACAATGTCCCGGCCATTTCCACCGGCGGCGGCGACGGATCGCTGGAGATCCGCGCGCTGGCGGCCGGTCGCAATCCGTTCAAGCCGGGTGACCTGCTGGTGACATCGGGCATTGGCGGCATCTTCCAGCCCAATATCCCGGTCGCCGTGGTCGTCCGCGTCCAGGGCGAGATCGCCTATGGCGTGCCGCTCGCCAACCCGACCAAGGTCGATGCCGTGGTGGTGGAGCGCGCCTTCGAGCAGATCGTGACCCGCCCCGATCCGGGCGTGGCCGCGACCAGCGACCCCAATGGCCTAGCCGCCGGGAACGCCGCGACGCCATGATCGATCGCAATCTGCCGCCGGTTCCCCGCCTGGGCCGCCATCCGTCGCGCTGGCGCCTGGCGGGAACGCCGGTGGTGACCGTGATGCTGGGGTCGATGCTGACGATCCTGCCCGTCATCGCCCAGTCGCCGGCGATGCCGCCCTTCGGCCTGCTAGTCCTGCTGGCCTGGCGGTTGCTGCGCCCGGAATTGTGGCGCGCCTGGGTCGGCCTGCCGCTTGGCCTGTTCGACGACATGATGAGCGGCCAGCCGATCGGTTCGGCCATGTTCCTGTGGACCGTGATGCTGATCGGCATCGACGCGATCGAGCATCGGCTCGTCTGGCGCAGCTATCGGCAGGACTGGTTAATTGCGACCATGGCGATTATCTTCTGCCTGGCCGGCGGCGTCTTCTTCGCGCGAATTACCGGCGGAGGTCCTGTGAAACTGTTGCTGGTCGCGCCCCAAATGCTCTGGACGATATTGCTCTTTCCCTTCGTCGTCCGGCAATGCGCCCGGATCGACCGCTGGCGTGTGATGGCATGAAATTCCCGACGCCCAAGCGCAAGATCGTCACCGAAGCCACCCAGAGTTTCACCTTCAGCCGCCGGGCCATGGTGGTCGGCGGGCTGCAGGGCGCGATCGGCGCGCTGCTGGTCGGCCGCATGGGCTGGATCAGCATTGCCGAGAACGAGAAATATCAGCTCCTGTCGGAAAGCAATCGCGTCAATCTGACGCTGATCCCGCCCCGTCGCGGCTGGATCGTCGATCGCAACGGCCGGCCGCTGGCCAATAACCGCACCGATTTCCGCGTCGACCTGATCCCGCAGCGGATCGTCGATGCCGAGGCGACGGTGGGCCATCTGGCGCAACTCCTCTCGCTCCAGCCCGACGATGTCGATCGGATCAGGGAAGAACTGGACAAGTCGGCCGGCTTCCGCCCGGTCCAGGTCGCCGACAAGCTGACCTATGACCAGTTCGCCGCCGTCTCCGTCCGCCTGACCGACCTGCCCGGCGTCGCGCCGAGCCAGGGCTTTTCGCGCCATTATCCCGCCGGGGCCACGGTCGGCCATCTGCTCGGCTATGTCGGAGCTGCCACGGCGGAGGACTATAAGAAGCGCAAGGATCCGCTGCTCATCACGCCGGGCTTCAAGGTCGGCAAGGACGGGCTGGAGCGCGCCTATGACGAGCATCTGACCGGCAAGCCCGGCGCCAAGCGGGTGGAAGTCACCGCGCGCGGCAAGATCGTGCGCGAACTGACCACCCGGCCCGACACGCCCGGCAATCCGATCAAGCTGACGATCGACGCGGGCCTGCAGGAATATGCCGGCCGACGCCTCGCCACCCAGAGCGGCGCGGTGGTCGTGATCGACTGCCATAATGGCGACGTGCTGGCCTGCGCATCGATGCCCAGCTTCGATCCCAACAGCTTTTCCGACGGCATCAGCCATCTGGAATGGGAAATGCTGTCGAAGGACGACCATGTCCCGCTGCGCAACAAGGTGCTGCAAGGCCTGTATCCGCCCGGATCGACGGTCAAGCCGATGGTGGCGCTGGCGCTGCTGGAGGCGGGCGTATCGCCGGCCGAGACGGTCAATTGCGGCGGCGCGATCCGCGTCGGCAACACATTGTTCCACTGCCACAAGAAGCGCGGCCATGGCCCGCTCAACATGCGCGGCGCGATCGCCCAGAGCTGCGACATCTATTTCTACCAGATGGCCCAGCGGATCGGCATGGACCGCATCGCCAGCATGGCCCGCCGCGTCGGCATGGGCCAGCGTTTCGACCTGCCCTTCCCCAGCCAGAGCTATGGCACGGTCCCGGACCCGGCGTGGAAGCTCAAGAAATACAACCAGAAATGGCAGGTGTACGACACCGTCAACGCGACCATCGGCCAGGGTTATATGCTGATCAATCCGCTGCAGATGGCGGTGATGGCGGCGCGGCTGGCGACCGGACGACAGTTGATGCCCAATTTCCTGCATGGCGCCGCGCGCCCCGAACCGGCGCTGGTGGGCGTGCCGGAAGAACATCTGGTGACGATCCGCGACGCGATGAGCGCGGTGGTCAATGGCGGCGGCACCGGCGGCGCGGCACGGATGAGCATCCCCAATGTGCTGATCGCCGGCAAGACCGGCACCGCGCAGGTCCGTCGCATCACCATGGCGGAGCGCGCGGGCGGCGTGCGCGGCAATGCCGGCCTGCCCTTCAAGCTGCGCGACCATGCCCTGTTCCAGGGCTTCGCGCCGTTCGACAATCCCCGTTATGCCATCGCCTGCATCATCGAACATGGCGGCCACACCATCCGCAACGAAGATGCGCCGATGATCGCCAGCGACACCATGTCCTATCTGTTCGATCCGCAGAAGGCGATGGAAAAGCTGGTCACGCTGGAAAAGGGCTGGGGCGGCACCCCGGCCGAACGCCAGGCCCGGCAGATGGCCGCCTTCCGCCTGGCCAAGGCGATTGAGAAGGGACAGGCGCCGCCGCCGGCCGCCGCCGCCAATGGCAGCGAGGCCGCCAATGCGACCGCGCCGACCGCCAGCCCGCCAGCCGCCAGCACGCCACCACCGGCCCCGTCATCGGCTGAGCCCGATGATGGCGACGACCTGCCCGCGCCCCCAGGCCCTGGAAACCCGTAATGAGCATCATACCCCAGTCCGTCACCGAATTTCCCTGGCGCGTGCTGGGCCTGCTTGCCGCGATCGCCCTGTTCGGGACGCTGGTGCTCTACAGCGCCGCGGGCGGCAGCATCACCCCCTGGGCCATCAACCAGGGGGTGCGCTTCGTCATCTTCGCCGTCATGGCGCTGGTGCTCAGCCGCATACCGCTGGAACTGTTCGCCCGCTTTGCCTTCCCCGCCTATGGCGCGGTGCTGGTTTCGCTGGTGCTGGTGGAACTGATCGGCGGCGTTGCCGGCGGTAGTCAGCGCTGGATCAACCTGGGCTTCATGCAGTTGCAGCCGTCGGAATTCATGAAGCCAATCATCGTGCTGGCGGTCGCCCGCTTCTATGCGATGCTGCCAGTGGGGGAAATCCGCCGCTGGAACGCCATCTGGCCCGCGCTGGTGCTGATCGGCGTTCCCTGGGCGCTGGTGCTGGTACAGCCGGATTTGGGCACTGCGACGATGATCCTGGCGGGCGGCATCACCGTCATGTTCCTGGCCGGCCTGCCGCTGCGCCTGTTCATCGGCTCCGGCCTCACTGTCGCCGCGATCATCCCGATCGCCTTCAGCTTCCTGCATGACTATCAGAAGAAGCGCGTCCTGATCTTCATGGACCCGGAAAGCGATCCGCTGGGCGCGGGCTATCATATCAGCCAGTCGAAGATCGCTATCGGCTCCGGCGGCATCTGGGGCAAGGGCTTCCTCCAGGGCACGCAGAGCCATCTCCAATATCTGCCCGAAGGTCATACCGACTTCGTCTTCGCCACCATGGCGGAGGAATGGGGCATGGCCGGCGGCGTGTTCCTGATCGGCGCCTTCATGCTGCTGTTCCGCTGGGGCATCCGCGTGTCGCTGCGCACGCCCGACAAGTTCGCGCGTCTGGTCGCAGCCGGCCTCACCACCACCATCTTCTTCTACATGGCGATCAACCTGATGATGGTCATGGGCCTTGCGCCGGTGGTCGGCATCCCCCTGCCCTTCATGTCCTATGGCGGTTCGTCGATGCTGACCGTCATGCTGTGCGTGGGCATCATCATGTCGATCGACCGCTCGACCAAGCGCACCACGCGCATCGGCAACTGGGCCTGAGCGAACCTCTCGCGAAAAAATTGTGCGATAACGCAATTTACTGTTTGCAGAATCAAATGTGCCTGCTAACAGCCCGCCCACACCGAAGCGATCAGCCACCAAGACTGATCGGCAACGGAATGGACGCATAGCTCAGTTGGTAGAGCAGCTGACTCTTAATCAGCGGGTCCTTGGTTCGAGCCCAAGTGCGTCCACCATTTTATCCTTGAATATCAAGGATTTATAGCCCCGCCCTCACCGGCGGGGCTTTTCATTTATGGCCTCCAACCTACTTTCTGACCTACTTTTGCGTTCAGGCCCCTTCGCAAACCTTATCAATGTTCCCGGCAACCGTGGACATATCCGTGCAAACCGAAAAACGAAAAGCGATCCCGACTGCGCCGACGCGGAAGTCGCTTTACCCGGCCAGCAGCAGGACTCTGAGAATGCCTAGGGTTAAGTTGTTTTTACACGAAGGCTCACTGCAACAGTGACATCTAAAGGCGGCCAGCCCCGTTGACACATCATATTTGATGTATAGATTGCTTTCGATGGCAACCGCTTCCCTTATCACAAATGAACGGCAGGAGCGGGAGGTCAGTGCGCTAATCGACCAGATTAGTCAGGCCCTGTCATCCGACCAAGTGCTAAAGCAAATCGTCGATGGCCTACCGCCAGAAGTCTTGAACGGCGTTCGGCGATCTCTGGTCACTGAACAGCAGGAACTAATCGAGAGCCTAGAAGCCTATCGCACTGCGCAAGGCGGCGATGTGACTGGACTCAAAGCGCGTGCCGGCAATGACCTAGGAGCATTGCTTGTGGCCGCGAGAGTAGCCAAGGGCTGGAAGCAGAAGGAATTGGCTCGCCGCCTTTTTCTCCCTGAGCAACAGGTTCAACGATATGAGGCGGAGCGTTACCGCAGCATCAGTCTATCCGGCCTCCAGCGCGTAGCGCGCACGCTTGGTATCAGACTCACAGCCCACATCGACCAGCCCCTGCAAGAGCCGTGGCTTCCATCTTACGAGATGTCGTCGAGCGAGCTTCAAAAGGTGTTGAAGCACGCACGCGAAAACGGTTGGCTCGACAAAGCCGACCAATCTGACGACAATGGAATTAGCCAGCTTCGCCGCACCGTCGCGGAGCATGTCGGCGAATATGGAACCCCTTCGTTGCTGCGGACTGGGTTGAACGTCCATGATCTATCCAAGGACTGGTTCCTGCTGGCGTGGAAGGCACAAGTCACGCGGAGCGCCCTCCGGCTAATTCAGCGAAAGAAGCCGAAATACCGTCCGCTCAATATGTCGTGGCTTAGTGCGTTGGTTAAGCTGAGCGCGCTCGACGATGGCCCTCTGCGGGCGAAGGAGATGCTTGCCGAACAAGGCATCTTACTGGTCATCGAGCCGCAGATCGCCGGAATGCGTGTCGATGGTGCTGCATTTCTGATTGATGAGCATCCAGTGATCGGCCTAACCCTCCGGCTCGATACCGTGGACAATTTTTGGTTCACGCTGATGCACGAGATGGGGCATGTTATTTTGCACTATCGAACCGGATTGGCGTCCGGGTTCTTCGATGACTTTGAACATCTCGAAATCGATGAGATGGAAGAGGAAGCGAACCGCTTTGCCCAAAACATGCTTATTCCCGATGCGGTTTGGAGTAAATCGCCAGCACGCATTGCCAAGACTGCGGAGCCAGTCGAACGCTTGGCGAAACAGTTGGAGATAGCGCCTGCGATTATATTCGGTCGCTTGCGTATGGAGAGGCAAAACTACAAGATATTCTCTGACAAAATTGGGCGGGGCCGTGTTCGAAAGCAGCTCCTCAGCAAAACAGTCGAGGTGAATAATGAACGCGTCATATAGGCCGGTCTATTGCAGCGCTCTTCGGATGAAGGCTGGAGAGTTGGAAGGGGTCCGCCAGCTTGCGCCGGACGTTGCAGATAGCGTTCTGCCGCGCTTTATTGTCCCTCCTAAAAAGGAGCGGAACGACGCAGAGCCACTTCTGATCGAGATGGTCGAGATGCCAGACATCAGCGTGGCACTCGCAGCGCATTGGCGAGACCGCCCCGCGCTCATCGACGCCACCTACATCCTGGACGAATATGGCCGGGATCGTCTGGCGGCATGGTTGCCGAATATGTTTCAGCGCGCATGGGCGGCTGGCGTGATTGCGGTCCCTATCGCTCAGCTCTCAGACTTAGGCAGCGCAGAAATTCAGGCTTTCCGAGCATCCATCCCCGGACAGTCACCGCTCAAATTCGCTGTCTGTGTTTCATCAGACGAGTTGGTTGGGGCGGAGTTGCGCACAACCCTCTTGAATATCCTGTTATCGTTGGGGCTAAATCCAGCTGATTGTGCAGTGGTAGCTGACTTTGCCAGTGCCGAACTCTCGGACCCGATGATAGCCGCCCCGATCATCAGCGGTGCGCTTGAAACCTTGCAGGAGATCGGCGCGTGGCGGCACATCATCTTTCAGGGCACGCATTATCCCGAAGTGAATCCGGCTAAGGACGGCACTGTCGAAATTTGGCCGCGCAACGAATGGCTGGCGTGGCGCGAAGCGGTGCGGTTTGATCCTACGACGGCCGATTATATGATTTTCGGTGACTATGCCGCCGATTGCGCAAAGATGGCCTTCGGAGGTGGGGGTGCCCCGGCCATTCGCCATATCCGTTACACGACGCCCGGCGCGTGGCGTGTCCAGCGCGCGGTTAAGGCGGGCAAGGACGGGCAACGGATGCACGGAGTTTATAAGGCGATCGTCGATAGCGGCGATTTTGCCGGCGAGGGCTTTTCGAGCGCCGATACCTTCATCGCAAACGGAGCAAAGAATCCGACAGCAGGCCCCGGCAACTCGACCACATGGCGGCAGCTAAACACGACGCATCACATCACGCAGGTTGTCAGCGACATTGCGAAGGTGCGGGGAATCTCCATCAAAAAGGCTCCAGCATCGGAGGAAACCCAACTCGGCCTGTTGGTCTAAAAATGCAACCCGGCATGATTTAACACTGCCGCCAGCGCCGCGTTGCAATTAGCGATAGTGCCTCCTTACGCGGTCATCAGGGCCACATGTGTTTTTAGCTATGCAGTGATTTCTGGCCAAGACACATTTGGAGCCAGCGCGACGATGCCGTCGACAAATGCCGAAGTCTGACCCGTCGCGGACTGGAGGATATGCGAGCGAGCGAAACCGGCCCGAAGTTCCACAAGGTCAGGCTCAGCAGGCCTCGCGGAAAATCGTGGCGCGGCTACGCACCGCGAGTTCACAAGGTAATCAGCAAACGCTCATTGGGCGTGGCAGCTTCGGCGCGATCTCGCTCACCGGAACTGCCCTCATCCGAAGATCCCGCAAGTTGCAGTAACTTTCCGGGAAGCCTCGGGGCCATCGCTCATGAAGAATACATCGGCGTCGATGACGGCGAACCACTGATCTCCGGTCATCCCTCCAAGCCCATTGCGGGCATTTACAAAGCCGCAAACGGCCTCGCTTCCATCCATATGAACCACCTTGACACCGGTGAACGCAGCGCTGTCCGGTTCACGCAGCCTCACCTTCACCAATGTCTCTGCGACGCGGATTGCCGGTTTATCGGCATCAAGCCGCGCCTGCTTGGCAACAACTTCCTTCCCCTCCGGTGTTGCATCATAGAGGAGTTTCAAACCCATAGTCCCGATGCCAAGCACAAGTGCAAAAACCGCGATCCCTTTCAGTGCATTCTTGGTCCGGTTGCTCATCAATATCTCCTTCTGAGCAGGCGGAGATACATGGAGGCGGTTAAAAATGGGTATGATCGTCCGTGGACTGAAAGTCCTCTTCCATGTGCTTTCGCGCAGTGGCCCAGAACGAACTCAAGGAACTTGGCAGGCGCATCAGGCAGCGCCGTAAAAGCCTTGGCTGGAGTCAAGAACAGTTCGCGCTGGAAGCGGAGATCGACCGATCCTACGTCGGCGGTGTCGAGCGTGGTCAACGCAACCTGACGTTCACGGTGCTTTGTCGGCTGTGTGCCGCGTTGGGGTGTGATGTGGCGGCGCTTACTGGAAATTTGCCCACAGAGAGCTAACAAGCGCCAATTGCCGAGGGATTGTAGTTAGCCAGCACTTCTTAGGTAAAAAAGGTGATGGATAGCTGGCGTGGTCGGAATAGAATCCTGTGGCAGCTGTATTGGTGGATCGTCTTGGGCTCGAACCAAGGACCGGACGATTAAGAGTCGTCTGCTCTACCAACTGAGCTAACGATCCACACATCGTGAACTTTCAAAAAGTTCAGCAATTTATGCCCCCGGTGGTGGATCGTCTTGGGCTCGAACCAAGGACCAGACGATTAAGAGTCGTCTGCTCTACCAACTGAGCTAACGATCCATCCTACCGGGGAGACGCGCTGATAGCGGCGTGACTTACGATTCGCAACCAACGATTTCATGTTTTTTTGCCCCCTGTCGCGATCGCTTCCGCGCGATCTTTCTGAATGGCTGCGTGAGCGGCAAGCCTGATCGGATCAAGGTGCTCTGCCCAGATGCGGAGCGCCGCCTTCTTCTCGGCGAAATAGTCGTGGCAATCGTAATTGCCACGCACGCCACCGATAATGTGGTTGATCACCCGCTCGACCGTATCGGACAGAATAAGGGGGCGATCGTGCCCGTCCCGCAGCCCTCGCATCCCCGTCGCCAGTGTCCGGCGCAAGTCATGGACGGTGAACCTCTCCATCTTCTTGCGCTCCTTGATCGCGTACTTTTGGCACGCGTCGTTCAGTGCATTCATGGGCTTGGTGAAGGTAGTAAGCTCCTTCGACGTATCCTTGCCCTTTTCCACCACCTCACCTTGTCGCCAAGAATAAGGAGCAGGCCACACATATTTGTAGTCACCGGTGAGACACTTGCGCTTCCGCAGAATCGCTGTGACCGTGTCCGGCATCCACAAGAGCAGGTCTAACCCGTTCTTGATGCGGTCACCGCTGATCATGATTGTGTTGTCCTCGAAGCGCACCTCCTTCCACGTCAACCCAGCCGCTTCGCTCCGGCGGAGGCCCGTGTAGAGGATCACGGTCAGCATCTCGGCGAAGGTGTCGCGAGCCAAATAGGTTCCTTTGAAGAACATGCCGATCTCGTAATTCGTCAAATAGCGGCGGCGCTTGTTCTCGTCAGCGAGGCATACCAGATCGATTGCCGGGTTCGCTTTCAGGCCGGTCACTCCTCGGCCGCGAGTCACACCCCACTTCCACCACCGGGCGATCAGCGCCTTGAGCCGGTTCGATGCCGGCCCCTTCCCTTCCGAGAACTTCTTCTGCACGATCGCTGCCAGATCGTCATAGGTGATGGTGTCAATCTGACGCTCACCAAGCGTCGGCTTGATCTCTCGGTTGTAGGTGGTCCGCTTCTCCTTGGCGGTCTTTCGGGTCTCCCCTTCTTGCGCCATATACTGGTCAAACATCCAGTCGCAGGTGAAGGCGGCGCGAGGATCGATTGCTGGCTCGGACGGCTCCTCGTTGGGTATGATGAAGCTCATCTCCCTCCCCTCGATCTTCGCGGTGTTGATCTCAGTCGCGCGCTCGCGGGCAGTGGCAAGGTCCATGCCACCAGTGACCAACCATTGGCCAAGCGTGATCGTCTTCGTTTCGCCATTTAGCTTACCGTGCCACGACCATATTTTGCGGCCTGTAGGGTGGACGGTGAGGAGGAGATTGGCCACAACGGAGTCGGTGAAACGCTGTTTCTTATCGGCCGGTTTGACCCCCTTTATGAAGACAGCGGTGAGTTGCTTTTTCACGCTGGTAGCGCTCCTTGATGACGCAGATTTCCACCTCGCTTCTAAGCCACCGTAGATCGCGCCACAAGGACACTGCCTCACTCCTGCCTCACTTTTCCACGTTACGGAGCGTTATACTGGGTTACAGCATGAGACAGAAAAATGGAGAAAAGTCCCATTTGCCCTCAGATTTTATGTAACATTTTGATCCATGCGGTTTCAGGCTGTAACGACATCTTGTCGCTCTTAATCAGCGGGTCCTTGGTTCGAGCCCAAGTGCGTCCACCACCCCCTCCCATCACCAGAGGCGATAGCCAACCGCAGATCCCACATTGGGCGCTTTTAGCGGCTGTTAGCGCCAGCGCCTCCAGGTCGGCGCGCCTACCGCCCCGACACGAAAAAAGCCGCTGAAAACCGGATGATCCGGCCTCCAGCGGCTGTTCCGAATGACTCTTCTTCGGTTATCAGAATTTGAAGCGGACACCCGCCGTGAAGGCGCGGCCGATAAAGTCGTAGACCGCGATATTGGTGGGCAGGTTCACGCCCGGCACGGTGCCCGGAATGATCGGCGGCTGCTTGTCGAACAGGTTGTTGACGTTGGCGAACAGCTCGAAATTGCCATTCCCCTGGGGCACGGTGAAGCGCATGGCCAGGTCGGTATACCAGACCGCCTTCACCTTATCGTCGACAAACTGGATCGGCACCGGCCCACCGGGAATATCCAGCCGCATCTTGTGAATATATTGCTCCGACAGGGTGATGCCGAACGGCCCGTTGCTATAGTCCACCGACAGGTTGCCGCGCCAGCGCGGGAAGCCGGTCGGATTGCTGCCGACCACGCTGACGCCCGCATAATGGGCGATCGGCGCGCCCGCATATTGCTGGGCATCGAACTTGTCGAGATAGTTCATGTAGAGGCGCAGGCTGAGCGCCCCGTCGCCCATCGCCGTGCGATAGCTGGCGTCGAAATCGATGCCGGCGGTCTTCAGGAAGGCGATGTTGGCCGGCACGATATGCACCAGTGAGGGCAGGCTGGTCGGCGTCGCCCGATCGATCAACCCGCATTCGGCCACGCCCGATCCGCCCGCATTATAGCAGTTGGTGATGATCTGCTGTGACGAAAGCGTGTCGATCAGGCCGGTAACCTTGATCTTGTAATAGTCGACCGACAGCGAGAAGCCGGGGAAGAAGGACGGCGTCAGCACGCCACCGATCGTCAGCGTCTTGGCCTTTTCCGGCTTCAGATTGGCGTTGCCGCTGGTGACGGTGTTGACGTTCTGGTTGAGGCCGCTGCCATAGCTGCCATCGGCGGTCTGCAGATCATTGACGATGCCGATGCCGCTCTGCGCGCCCGAATAGAGTTCGAACAGGTTGGGCGCACGAATGTCGCGCGACAGGGTGGCACGCAGCAGCAGGTCGTCGACCGGCTTCCAGGTTGCGCCGACCTTCCAGGTTTCGACCGTGCCCGACGTCGAATAGTCGGTGATGCGGCCCGCGCCGTTGATGCTGAGTTCCCGGAAGAAGGGCTTGTCCTTCAGGATTGGCACCGCCAGTTCGGCATAGGCTTCCTTGACGTTCAGGCTGCCACGCGCCGTACCGACATTGGTAAGCCAGTAGAAGTTCGTGGTGGCCGGCACGCCGCGCAGGCCGGCGAAATAGGCGCTGCGCTCGGCCGCCGTGTCGAGCAGCGACGGATCGGCATTGCTGGTAAGGTTCAGTTTCTGCTTGCGATATTCCGCGCCGACCGCGAAGTCGACCGGCCCCGCCGGCAGATCGAACAGGCTGCCATTCAGGTTCACGGCAAAGCTGTCCTGGCGGATGCTGGCCCGGTAACGCGACGTTCCGGTGGCATAGGCATAGCCTTCGGGCGTCGACTTGGACGGATCGCCATGCAGCACGTCGATCGGCTTGCAGCCCGCATATTGGCTGGCATAGGTCGGATCGAGCAGCACGCGGCAGGTGATCTGGCCGGTGCTGGGGTCCACCACCGCATCGGCGGCGGCATAGAGCTTCTTGCTGTCATAGAGGCCGGAATTGGCCAGGGTATGCTTGGAGTCGCCATGCGAGTAAGTGGCGCTCCAGTCCAGTCCGCCCAGCTTTCCGGTGAAGCCCGCATTGACCATCCAGTAATCGGTGCGTTCCTTGGCGATGGCGGTCGGCTGGCCGGCATCATATTGGCCGACCGTGTAGCTATCCGTCGCGGACGTCAGCGCCGAATTCAGCGCAGACGACAGATAGGGATTGCCCTTGTAGATGGTGACGCCCTGCGACGAGGGGACCAGCGCATTCACCTGGGTCGAATATTCCAGGTCCGAGCGTGACCAGCTGCCCTGGACGAAGGCGTTGATGTCGTCGGTCAGGTCATAGCTCAGGCGCCCAAAGGCCTGATAGGTTGTCAGCGGGATGACCGCCGCGCCGGTGGTCGGGATCTGGTAACCGTCGCCCCCCGACTGGAAGCCGGTGGTGCCGACCGCCGTGCCGGTGTTGAACGGGCGCGTCGTGCCGTCATTGTTGATGACCTGCCCGACATAGGGATTGCCCGCCACGCTGGAGGCGGTGATGCGGCCATTGGGCGCCAGCGCCGAAATCAGGATGTTCGACCCGATCGTATAGGGGTTGCGCGCGCCGCCGGGCGCACAGACCGACGCCGGCTCGCTCGCCAGCTTGGTACAGCCCACGACGCTGCCGACATAGCTATAGCCCTTGGTCGCATAGTCGCGATCGCTGCGCAGCATGCCTTCATTGTTGGAATATTCGCCGCTCAGCAGGATATGCCCGCGCCCGCCGGCAAAATCCTGGCCCACTGCCAGGCCCAGACGCTGGTTGGCGTTGTCGCCCTCGTCGGAAATGCCCGCCTGGGCGACGCCCTTGATGCCGGTGAATTTCTTGTCGAGCACGAAGTTGACGACACCCGCGACCGCGTCAGAGCCCCATTGGGCCGAGGCGCCGCCGGTCACCACGTCGACCCGCTGCATCAGCAACTGCGGCAGCACATTGGTGTCGATCGTGCCGATATATTCGGTCGGCGACACGCGCATGCCGTCGAACAGGATCAGCGTGCGCAGCGGCCCCTTGGGATTGGCGCTGGGCGTGCCCAGGCCGCGCAGATTGAGCACATTGCCGTGGATCGGCGCATTCGAGAAATTCGATGCCGACTTGGACGGGCTGAGCGAATTGGAGAATTGCGGCAGCTTGTTGAGCGCGTCCGGAATGCTCGACGGCGTCGTGCGCGACAATTCTTCGGTGGTCGCGACCGTCACCGGCGTCGGCGCGGTATAGCCATCGCGGACGATGCGCGAGCCGGTCACGACGATGTCGGATGTGCTAACCGGAGCGCTCGAACTCTGTTCGGCAGCCTGCTCAGGCGCCGGTGCGGGCGGCGCCGCATCCTGCGCCAGCGCGCTGCCCGTCATGGCGACGATGCTAGCGCCGATCGCCAGCGACGACGCAAAAATCTTGTGCTTGGACATTGGTCATTCCTCTCCCTGGACGCAATGTGTCGGCTCGTTGGCCCACACCTATCATTATTATCCCGGTGTGCATTTTTATTTCTATCGCTCCAGCAGTGGATGTCAACTAATTTTGCACCAGTGGTAAATGTTTGATCGAAAAGAAGTTGCGCCCTTGCCGCAACGGAAATCGGGCCTTCTTATAAGGGGCATGGGATAAAGCCGCGAAAAGCGGCGCATCATATATTGACCTATGGTGCAAAAATGTGCGTTATGCCGGCAACAGATCGTGCCGATCCGTGGACCAGGCACGGCGATCAGCATGGAGAAGGTCGGTGTCGAGCCTGTGCAACAGAGAATCGGTGATAATCAGGGCGTTCCGTCGATGAGCGAACCTGCCTTGTCCCTGTCCGCTTCGCCGTCATCCTCCGCGCCGATCGACAGCCCCGCGCCACTGCCCCCTGCCCCGGCCTCCGCCGACTATCCCAGTCCCTTCATGGGCTGGCTGACGGTCGCGATCCTGTTCCTGCTCTATATCCTGTCGCTGACCGACCGGAACATCATGGCGCTGATGGTCGGCCCGATCAAACAGGATCTGGGTCTCTCCGACCTCCAGATCAGTCTGCTCCAGGGACCGGCCTTCGCCGTCCTCTTCTGCCTGTGCGCCATCCCGCTCGGCATGGCGCTCGATCGCTTCAGCCGCCGCATCGTCCTCTACCTGTCGGTCACGGTCTGGAGCATCGCCGCGGCCTCCTGCGGCCTCGCCGGCAGCTTCATCGGCCTTGCCATGGCGCGGGCCGGGGTGGGCGCGGGCGAGTCGGGCTTTGGCACCGGCAGCTATTCGGTCGTCGGCGACAGCTTCCCGCCGCACCGCGTCTCGCTCGCCATGTCGGTCTTCATCATGGGCGGCGTCATGGGTGCGGGCATCGTCTTCCTGCTGGGCGGCCCGATCGTCGGCGCGGCGATGAAGGCCGGCCCCGCCACATGGCCGCTGTTCGGCACGCTCCAGCCCTGGCAACAGGTGTTCATCATGACCGGCGCGCCCGGCATCCTGCTCGCCTTCCTCGTCTTCCTGTTCCGCGAACCGCCCCGGCGCAAGGCCGCCAGCAGCAGCGGAGCCGGCTATGGCGAAGCCTGGGCCTATATCCGCCGGCACAAGCCGCTCTACACCGCCGCTTTCGTCGGCTTCGGGCTCGCCTATGCCGCCACCATCGGCTTCCAGCTCTGGACCCCGGTCTATCTCGCCCGCATCCATGGCTGGCAGCCGGCGCAGATCGGCCCGGTGATCGGCATCGCCCAGATCGCCGCCGCCGCGCTGATCCCGGTCCATGGCTGGACCGTCGACCGCCTCTATCGCCGGGGTCGCAAGGACGCGCATCTCTTCTGGTGCCTGATGACCGTGCTGGCCGCCGCCCCCTTCGGCATCGCCGCCTTCCTGGTCGCCAGCCCCTGGGCGACGGTCGTCTGCTACTGGTGCTTCATGGCGCTGATCCTCTCGACCGCCAGCATGGGACCGGCCACCGTGCAGGTCGTCACCCCCGCCTATCTGCGTGGTCGCGTCTCGGCGCTCTATGTGCTGGCATCCGGCCTCATCGCCATGGCGGGCGGCCCGGCCTTCATTGGCCTCGTCACCGACAAATTGTGGGGCGACGAGATGAAGGTGGGCCTCTCGCTCATCACCAGCGTCTTCTGCGTGCTGCTGCCCGCCGCCCTTCTCTTCGCCCTCGGCCGCGCCTCGATGCGCCGCGCCCATGAAGGCGATCCGGTCTGACCGGCTGTTTCCGAAAGGACATAAAGATGATCGAAACCCGCCGCCCCGCCTTCATCGACGGCAAGCCCAAGCAGTTGCTGATCGACGGCCAGCATGTCGATGCCCTGTCGGGCAAGCGTTTCCAGAGCTTCAGCGCCTCCACCGGCGAACTGGTCGCCGAACTCGCGCTGGCCGGCGCCGAGGATGTCGACCGCGCCGTGCGCGCCGCCCGTGCCGCCTTTGAAGGGCCATGGAGCCGCTTCAAGCCCGCCGAGCGCCAGGCGGTGCTGCTGCGTCTCGCCGATCTGGTTGATGCCGAGTTCCAGGATCTCGCCCTGCTCGACGTGATCGAGATGGGCCGGCCGATCACCGCCGCCATGGGGCTGCGCGGCATGTTGCAGCGATCGCTGCGCCATTTCGCCGGCGCCGCCACCGCCATCCATGGCGAGACTTTGTCCAACAGCTTCCCGGTCGATCTCCTATCCTACACGTTGAAGGAACCGGTCGGCGTCGTCGGCGCGATCATCCCCTGGAACGGCCCGCTGTTCAGCGCCGCGTGGAAGATCGCCCCGGTGCTCGCCACCGGCTGCACCATCGTGCTGAAGCCGGCGGAGGATGCCTCGCTCAGCCCACTGCGCTTCGCCGAACTCTGCCTGGAGGCCGGGGTGCCCCCTGGCGTCGTCAATGTCGTCACCGGCGCGGGCGAGACCGGTGCTGCCCTTTCCGCCCATCCCGACGTCGACAAGATCGCCTTCACCGGCTCGTGCGAGACCGGCCAGCGGATCATCGCCGCATCGGCCGGGTCGGTGAAGAAGGTGACGATGGAACTGGGCGGCAAGTCGCCCAACATCATCTTTGCCGATGCAGATCTCGACGCCGCCACCCCGGCCGCCGCCATGGGCGTGTTCAACAATTCGGGCCAGGTCTGCGCCGCCGGCACCCGGCTGTTCGTCGAACGGCCAGTCTATGAGGAAATGGTGCAGCGCATCGCCGCCTTCGCCGCCAATCTCAAGATCGGTCCCAGCCTCGATCCCGAGACCGTGATCGGCCCGCTGGTGTCGGCCAAGCAGTTCGCCCGCGTCTCCTCCTATCTTGACCTCGGCCCGCAGGAGGGCGCCCGGCTCGTCACCGGCGGCCATCGTGTCACCGGCGGCGCGCTCGACAAGGGCCATTGGGTCGCCCCGACCATCTTCGCCGATGTGACCGACGAGATGCGGATCGCGCGTGAGGAAATTTTCGGTCCGGTCTCCTGCATCCTGCCCTTCGACAGCCTGGACGAGGTGATCGGCCGCGCCAACGCGACCCGCTTCGGCCTCGCCGGTGGCGTGTGGACCCGCGACATCAGCAAGGCCATGACCGCGGTCAAGCGCATCCGCGCCGGCTCCATCTGGGTGAACCATTATTTCGCCATGGACCCGTCGGTCCCGTTCGGCGGCTACAAGATGAGCGGCTATGGCCGGGAGGGCGGCGCCGAACATATCGACGCCTATCTCCAGACCAAGGGCGTGTGGATCCGCACCTGAGGACGGTAAAAATCGAGGGGCCGGTCAGCGCCCCTCGGCATAGGCGCGGATCAGCGCATAGAGATAGTCGCGTCCATCATAGACGCTCTTCACCCGGATGCGCTCGTCCACGCCATGGGCGCCATTGCCGTCGGGATCGAGGAAGATGCCCGGCACGCCATAGGTCGGGATGCCTGCCGCGCTCAGATAGCGGCCATCGGTGCCGGCGGTCAGCAGATTGGGCACCACCGGAATGCCGGGGAAATGCCGCTGCGCCAGCTTTTCGGCCGGCCCCATAATCTGCGGATCGAGCGGCGGCGGCACGGCCGGCGCACCCTTGTCGCCCTTACGCGTCAGGGCGATCCCGGACGACAGCGCCGCGCGCAGCCGCGCCTCGACATCCTCCACCTTGTCGCCGGGAAACAGGCGGCACTGGATCGTCGCCTTCGCCCGCTGCGGCAGGGCATTTTCGGCATGGCCCGCCTCCACCTGCGTCGCGACACAGGTGGTGCGCAGCATCGCATTATAGGTGACGTCACCCGTTACCGTCGCGATCGTCGCGGCATCGTCCTGCCCCTGCCCCAGCCGTTCCATCGCCTGCCCCATCGCGCCGCCGACGATCGGTCCCATGCGGGTAAAATAGCCGCGATTGGTCGGATTGAGCTGGATCGGGAATGACAGCCGCCGCACCGCCTCCAACGCATCGGCCAGGTCATAGATCGCATTGTCGGGACGCGGCCGGCTGCTATGGCCACCGCTGTTGCGCGCCTCGATCGTGAAGCTCTGCGCATATTTCTCGCCCACCGCCAGATAGAGGGCAATCGGCCGGCCATCCTTGTCGCTGATGCCATAGCCGCCCTCGTTCAGCGCAAAGCCGGCCTGCACCGCATCGCGCCGGTTGCGCAGCAGCCAGTCGACGCCGTTCACCGCCTCGCCACTTTCCTCGCCGCAGGTCAGCGCCACCTTGATCGTGCGCCGGGGACGAAAGCCGGCCGCCTGCATCCGGATCAGGCTGTCGATCCAAATCGCCGACAACGCCTTGTCGTCGATCACCCCGCGCCCGATGAAATAGCCATTCTCCTCGGTCAGGCGGAACGGATCGCGCGGCCAATCCTCGCGCCGGGCGGCGACCACATCGATATGATCGACCAGCAGCATCGGCGCGGCGCGCGGATCGCTCCCCTCGATCCGGGCGATCAGGCCGCCATCCTTGTCATGCCCCTGCGGCACGAAAACCTCGGCGCGGTCCGGCCCGAACCCAGCCTTGCGCAGCCGATCGAGCATCCGGCCCGCCGCCACGGTGCAACTGCCCGTCGGCGCGCTGGTGTCGGTCTCCACCAGTTCGCGATAGATATCGCGAAAGGCGATCTGGTCGGGGCGCAGCTCCGCCGCCATCGCCGGGCCGGATGCCAGCGCGACAAGGCCGCCAAGGGCCAGCAGGGATTGCTTCATTTCTGGATGTCGAGCGCGCGTTCCGGGCAGGATTTGGCGCCCATCCAGGCCAGCCTTTCCTGCTCTTCCGGCACGTCGATGTCGCCGGGCATGATATAGCCCTCGTCATCCAGTTCGAAGATGTCGGGCGCCATCGCCCAGCAGCGGGCATGGCCCTGGCATTTCTCGCGATGCACGATGATCTTCATGCTGCATCCTCCTGCGACCAGTCGAGGATGAGGTTTTCGATCCCGAATACGTGGCCGCCATAGGTGACCGGCGCGGTGCCGGACTTGATGCGGAAGGTCGGGATGCTTTTCAGCCATTCCTCCAGCCCCACCACGATCTCGCGCCGCGCCAGATGCGACCCCAAGCAGCGATGCGGGCCATAGGCAAAGGCGGTGTGGCGATTATCCTCGCGGGCGAGGTCGATGCGCGCGGGATCGGCAAATTCCAGCGGATCGCGGTTGGCGATCATCGTCGCGCAGGACACATAATCGCCCTTGCGGATCGGTGCGCCCTCGAAATCCACGTCCTTCGTCGCGACCCGGATCATCTGCACCGTCGGATAGGCGCGCAGCAATTCCTCCGCCGCCAGCACGATCCGCTTGGGATCGTCGCGCAGCCATTGCTGGTCCGCCTGATGCCGTGCCAGATAGTTGAGGTCAAAGCCGATCGCGGCCGCCACCGTGTCCAGCCCGGCGATGAACAGCAGCACGCCCGTGCCCCTGATCTCCATGTCGGTCAGCGGCCGGTCGTCGATCCGCGACTGCACCAGGAAGGACATGAAATCATCGACCGGCTGCCGACGCCGATCGGCCGACAACTCGTCGATGAAGGCAACGATGGTGCGCGCCGCCGCCGGCCGTTTCACATTGTCGCCATGCAGCAGGTCATTGGCCCAGCCGACAAATTCGTCGAGCCGATCGTCCGACAGGCCCAGGAAGCGCAGGAAGATATTGACCGCGAAGGGGAAGGCGAAATCGGTCATCACGTCGCAACTGGTGCCGGACGCGGCGATCCGGTCGATCAGCACGCTCGCCCTTTCGCGCACCGCCGTCTCCAGTGCCATCACCCGCTTGGGCGACAGCAGCGGGTTGAGCAGCGAACGGAACTTGCCATGTTCGGGCGGGTCCAGCTCCAGCGGGATCATCGGCCAGCTTTCGCCCAGCGCCGAGGCAAAGATGCTGCGGTGGCTGGAGAAGGTTTCGGGATCCTGCAACACCCGCCGCTGGTCCTGCGCGCGGGTGATGACCCATGTGCCCTTGCCGTCGCGGGTATTGACCGGCGAATAGAAGATGCGCGGCCCATCATGCACCACCGCGCTCGCCGCCTGCGGATCGCCATTGGGGGTCGGCTCCAGCCCCGGCGAGTTGAACAGGCTGAAATTGCCGATCATGTCGGGCGGCACATGCGCCGGGATCGGACGGGCGGCCATGGTTTCCATACTACGCTCTCCTGCAGCGGTAGCCAGTTCTCGCGCCATGACGGACCGGCCTTATCAATTTTGCATTATGGTATAGTTTATGGGCACGCCGCCGGCTGTCAATCCGACAATCGTCGTTACGATATTTTCCCGCGCACAGCGCACGGGCGCCGCCGCATTTCCACGCTTTTCCGCCACATTGCGCAAAATTCGCGATTTCCGCTGCGGATGAAAATTATCCTTGAGTGCAAAATATATCTAGCCACCTGTGCAATATTGACCTAAGGAATCGGACATGGATCGCAAGCGGCCATCCGAAAGCCGCGAGCAGCCCGACGGGTAACACCCCGAACGGCACGCTCGCCTTTCGAGCAGAACAGGGATGTGAGTGGATGGCGGAAATGGAGCCCATCGATAGAGAAGAATTCCGGCAGGAGGCGCGCGCCTGGCTGAAGGCGAATTTTCCGCCGGCGCTGACCAATGTGCCCGGCCTCCTATTCCAGGGCGACGCCCATGCTGCTGCCGCCAATGCCGACTATCAGCTCTGGCGCCAGCGGATGACCGACAAGGGCTGGGGCGTGCCGACCTGGGCGCCGCGCTATGGCGGCGCCGGCCTCACCGAAGCGCATGGCAAGATCATCGGCGAGGAACTGGCCGCGATCTGCGGTTTCAACCCGATCCGCAGCTATGGCACGATGATGCTTGGCCCCACGCTGCTGGAATATGGCGACGAAGCGCAGAAGCTGGAACATCTGCCCTTTATCGCCAGCCATGAGCGGCGCTGGTGCCAGGGCTTTTCCGAACCCGGCGCAGGATCGGACCTGGCCGCGCTCCAGACCAAATGCATCGACATGGGCGATCACTGGCTGGTCAGCGGGCAGAAGATCTGGACATCGGGCGCCGACCAGGCCGACTGGTGCTTCGTCCTCGTCCGCACCGATACAGAGCGCAAGCAGGGCGGCATCAGCTTCCTGCTGGTCGACATGCAATCCGAAGGGATCGAGGCGCGACCGATCGTCCTGATCAGCGGATCGACCCATTTTTGCGAGGTCTTCTTCAACGATGTGAAGGTGCCCAAGGGCAATCTGGTGGGCGAGGTCAACCAGGGCTGGACCATCGCCAAGCGGCTGCTGCAGTTCGAACGCAACAGCCTGTCGGAGGTGAAGGCCGATATCACCCCCCTCGCCCCGCTGGCCCATGACTATCTGGGCACGGACGCACTCGGGCGGATCGACAGCCCGGACCTGCGCGCCCGGCTGGTGCGCAATGCGATGCGGCATGAAGCCTATATGGCGACGGTCCGCCGGCTCGCCGCCGAAGGGAAGAATGGCGGCCCCAGCCATGGCGTGTCGGCGCTCAAGAATTTGTGGTCCGGCATCATCCAGGAACGGGCCGAGCTGCTGGTCGAGATCATGGGCGCCGATGGCCTGGGCTGGGCCGGCGATCCCTATGGCGCGGCCGAGAAGGAGGCGACGCGCGCCTGGCTGCACAGCAAGGCCTTCTCCATCTACGGCGGCAGCTACGAGGTGCAGAATAATATCACCGCCAAGCGCACGCTGGGCCTGCCGGGCTGAGCATGGGCGAGGACGAGAGAAAAGACAGGATGCGGGAGGACGCGCCGTGGCGGTGCTGAACGAAGAACAGACGATGCTGAAGGACATGGCGTCGCAATGGGTGCGCGACCGCCTGCCCGTGACCGCGCTGCGTGGCCTCTATGACCATGGCGGCGGCGGCCGCAGCGGATCGGATGGCTATGATGCCGACGCCTGGGCCGAAATGGCGCAGATGGGCTGGTGCGGCATCATCGTGCCGGAAGCCTATGGCGGCGCCGATTTCGGCTATCTGAGCCTTGGCCTGGTGATCGAGGAACTGGGACGCACCCTGGCCGCCTCGCCGCTCATCAGCTCCGCGCTGGTCGCTGCGTCTGCGCTGCGCCTCGCGGGCACGCAGGATCAGCAGGCCCGCTGGCTGCCCGGCATCGCCGACGGCTCGCTGATCGGCACGCTCGCGCTCGACGAAGGGCCGCATCATGCGCCCGAGCGCACCGCGCTGGCAGCCACAGCGTCGGGCGATGGCTGGACATTGTCGGGCACGAAACGCCCGGTGCAGGACGGCATGATCGCCAATCTCGCCATCGTCGCCGCGCGCACCAGCGGCGCGCCGGGCGATCGCGATGGCCTGACCCTGTTCCTGGTGCCGACCGACAGCGCCGGGCTGGAGCGGCAGGCGCTCGACCAGGTCGATGCCCGTCGCCCGGCCCTCTACCGCTTCGATAGTGTCAACATCGCCGTCAACGACATGCTCGGCGAAGTCGGCAAGGCCGCCGACCTGATCGACGCGATCCGCGACCGGGCGGCGATCGGCATGGCCGCCGAAATGCTGGGCAGCGCGACCCAGGCGTTCGACATCACGCTCGATTATCTCAAGACCCGCGTCCAGTTCGGCGCGATCATCGGCTCCTTCCAGGCGCTCCAGCACCGGGCGGCCGAACTGTTCGGCGAATTGCAACTGACGCGATCGGCGGTCGAAACCGCGCTGGCGGCGATCGACGCCGATGATCCGGCGCTCCCCGCCCTCGCCTCGCTTGCCAAGGCGACCGCCGGCGAGACGCTGCACCGCATTTCCTCGCAGATGGTGCAGCTCCATGGCGGCATCGGCATGACCCATGAACATGATGCCGGCCTTTATCTCAAGCGGGCCCGCGTCGCCGAGCAATGCCATGGCAGCACCGCCTGGCACCGCGAGCGCTGGGCGCGGCTCAATGGCTATTGAAGGGCCGATGACCATGCCATCGCGCGAAATACAGCTGAAGCGCCGCCCGGTCGGCGCCCCGGTGGCGGAGGATTTCGCCACCGTCGAACAGGCTTTGCCCCCACCCGGCCCCGGCGAGGTCCAGGTCCGCAATCTCTGGATGGCGGTCGATCCGGCGATGCGCGGGCGGATGAGCGACGCCAAAAGCTATGTTCCGCCCTTCGCCCTCGACGCGGCGATGGAAGGACCGGCGATCGGCGAAGTGATCGCCTCCAACGATCCGGCCTTCGCGCCCGGCGACCTGGTCTTTTCCCGGCTTGGCTGGCGTGAGGCGTTCAACGCCCCCGGCAGCGCGCTCCAGCATCGCGATCGCCAGGCACTGCCGCCCCAGGCCTATCTCTGCTTCGCCGGCATGACCGGCCTCACCGCCTATGCCGGCCTCATCCGCATTGCGGAGTTACAGCCGGGCGATACCGTCTTTGTGTCGGCCGCGTCCGGCGCGGTCGGATCGATCGCCTGCCAGATCGCCCGCAACATGGGGTGCAAGGTGATCGGATCGGCCGGCGGCCCGGACAAGACCGCCTTCCTGCGCGATGTGCTCAAGGTCGACGCCGCAATCGATTACAAGGCGGAGCCGAACCTGACCAAGGCCCTCGCCCGCGAAGTCAAGGCGATCGGCGCCAGCGGCATCGATGTCTATTTCGACAATGTCGGCGGCGATCATCTGCAGGCGGCGCTGTCGCTCGCCAATGATTTCGCGCGCTTCGCCATCTGCGGCATGATCTCGCAATATAATGTCACCGACGCGCCGACCGTGCCGCGCAACCTCACCATGCTGATGACCAAGCGCATCCGCATGCAAGGCTATATCGCGCTCGACCATATGGATCTGGAGGCGGAGATGCTGGCGCGCATGACCGCCTGGAACCGGGCCGGCCAGATGGCCTCGGCCGAAACCGTCTATGACGGCATCGACAAGGCGCTCGACGCCTTCTGGGGCCTGTTCTCGGGCGCCAATATCGGTCGCACCATGGTCAGGCTGGGCTAGGGGGAATATCCATGTACGACATGCTCAAGGGCCTGCGCGTGGTCGAAGGCGCCGCCTTCATCGCCGGCCCGTCCTGCGGCCTGCACCTGGCGCAGATGGGGGCGGAGGTGATCCGTTTCGACGCGATCGGTGGCGGCCCCGACTATCGTCGCTGGCCGGTAGCACCGTCCGGCGCCAGCCTCTATTGGGAGGGGCTCAACAAGGGCAAGAAATCGATCGCAATCGATCTGGGCCGACCCGAAGGGCGCGAACTGGCGGTCGCCATCGCCACCGCACCGGGCGATAATGCCGGCCTGTTCCTCACCAATTATCCGGTCAAGGGTTTCCTCAGCCATGAGGCGCTGGCCGCGCGTCGTGCCGACATCATCAGCGTCCGGGTGATGGGCTGGGCCGACGGGTCACCGGCGGTCGATTACACCATCAACGCCGCCGCCGGCGTGCCGATGATGACCGGCCCGGCCGACGATGACCGTCCGGTCAACCATGTCCTGCCGGCCTGGGATCTGCTGGGCGGTGCCTATGCCGCCTTCGCCATGACGTCCGCCCTGCTGCGTCGGCGCGCGACCGGCCAGGGCGCGGAAATCCGCGTCCCCCTGTCGGACCTCGCCGCCTCCACCCTGTCGCATCTCGGCTCCGTGGCCGAAGTCCTGTCGGCCGGCGACCGGCCGCGCATGGGCAATGACCTGTTCGGCGCCTTTGGCCGGGATTTCCTGACCGCCGACGGTAAAAGGCTGATCGTCGTCGCCATCACCCCGCGCCAATGGACCGGCCTCCTCAAGACGCTGGACCTTGGCGACGCGATCGCCGCGATCGAGGGCGAAACGGGTGCCAATTTCGCCAGGGATGAAGGTGCCCGTTTCACCCATCGCGCCCGGCTCTTCCCACTTTTCGAAGCTGCCCTCGCCGCCCGCAGCAGCGATGCCCTGAAACCCGCCTTCGACGCAGGCGGCGTCACCTGGGGCGAATATCAGTCGCTGCACCAGGCCGTGACGCAAGACGAACGGCTGTTCACCGCCAATCCCCTGTTCGAGACGATCGCCCATCCCAGCGGCCTCACCTACCCGACGTCCGGCCCGGCCGGCACGCTGGCCGGCGAGGCGCGCAGCGCCGTCGGCACGGCCCCGCGCCTTGGCGAGCATAGCGACCAGATATTGAGCGAGCTGCTGGGGCTCGATAGCGGCGCGATCGGCCGCCTCCACGACGAAGGACTGGTCGCATGACCCTTTCCCCATCCGATATTGACCATTGGCAGACATGGGTCGGCAGGACCGAGAGCCGGACCGAAATGCTCGACCGGGAAGCACTGCGCCGCTTCGCCGCCGCCATCGGTGAGCCGCTCGATGTCGAGGCGGTCCAGCCCTCGCTGGCCCATTGGGCCTTCTTCCTGCCGGTGGCCGCCGCCGACCAGATCGGCCCGGACGGCCATCCCAAACGCGGCGGCTTCATGCCGCCGATCAGCCTGCCCCGCCGCATGTTCGCCGCCGCCGAGATGCAGTTCCACGCACCCCTGATGCTCGACTGGGAAGCGACCCGCACCTCGACCGTGCTGGACATCGCCCACAAGAGCGGCCGCAGTGGCGAGCTTGTCCTCGTGAAGGTCGGCCACAGCATCGTCCAGGCCGATCGCGAACGGGTGAGCGAAGTGCAGACCATCGTCTATCGCGACACCGGCGCACCCACGCCCGCGATTGTCCCCGCCGCCTTTGATAGCGCCCCCCATGATGTGAACTGGGCGCCAGACAGCGTCGACCTGTTCCGCTTCTCGGCCGTCACCTTCAACAGCCATCGCATCCATTATGACCTGCCCTATGCGACCGGCGAGGAGGGCTATCCCGGCCTGGTGATCCACGGCCCCTTCACTGCCACCCGACTGTTCGGTCACGCCCGGCGCGGCGGCCGCAGCCCGACCCGTTTCGCCTTCCGCGCGGTCGCGCCGGTCTTCGCCGGCCAGCCCATATTGCTGCGCGAGGATGAAGCCGGCCGCTGCCGTGCGATCCGCTGCGACGGCAGCGACGCGATGGTCGCCGACATCGGATATTGAGAGGAGATTTTTCATGGACGCCGAGACGTTCGACCTGTTCCGCACCACCGTCCGCCGCTTCGTCAGCGAAAAGCTGATCCCGGCCGAGGACGCCGTCGAGGAAGCGGATGCCGTTCCCGAGAGCATCATCCAGCAGATGCGCGACATGGGCCTGTTCGGCCTGTCCGTGCCGGAAGAATTTGGCGGCATCGGCTGCACCATGGCGGAGGAAGCGGCGATCATCCGCGAGATCACCCGCGCGTCGGTCGTCTTCCGCTCGGTCATCGGCACCACCGTCGGCATCGGCAGCCAGGGTATCGTCATGGACGGGACCGAGGAACAGAAGCGCGAATGGCTGCCCAAATTCGCCACCGGTGAAGCGATCGCCAGCTTCGGCCTGACCGAGCCGGAGGCCGGGTCCGACGCCGGTTCGCTGCGCACCGTCGCCATCCGCGACGGCGACACTTACCGCATCACCGGCACCAAGCGCTATATCACCAATGCCCCGCGCGCCAGCGTCTTCACCCTGATGGCCCGGACCGAACCGGACGTGAAGGGCGCGGCCGGCATCTCCGCCTTCATTCTGCCGGCAAACACGCCCGGCATCAGCTTCGGCAAGCCGGACGAGAAAATGGGGCAGAAGGGATCGATCACCACCGACGTGATCCTGGACGATGTCGTCGTGCCGGCCGCCAACATCATCGGCGGCGTACCCGGTCGCGGCTTCAAGACTGCGATGAAGGTGCTGGATCGCGGCCGCATCCATATCGCCGCCGTCGCGCTCGGCATGTGCCAGCGGCTGATCGATATGGCGCTGCAATATGCGATGGAGCGCAAGCAGTTCGGCCAGCGCATCGCCGATTTCCAGCTGGTCCAGGCGATGCTTGCCGACATGAAGGTCGACATGCTGACGACCGAAGCGCTGATGCAGTCGGTCGCCGCCAAGTTCGACGCCGGCGAGCCGGTCAGCCTGGAATGCGCCGCGCTCAAATATTACGCTTCCGAAGCCGTCGGCCGGATCGCCGACCGCGCCGTCCAGATCTATGGCGGCGCCGGCTATATGGCCGAGTATAAGGTCGAGCGCTTCTATCGCGATGTCCGGCTGCTGCGCATCTATGAAGGCACCAGCCAGATCCAGCAGACCATCATCGCCAAGCAGATGATCCGCCAGGCCGAAGCGGCCGCCTGATCCTCCCCATTCCCGCAAAGGACATCGCATGCGCAGAGCCGCCATCGTCGCCCCCATCCGCACCGCCGTCGGCAAATATGGCGGTTCTCTGAAATCCTTCAGCGCCGGCGATCTGGGCGCGGTCATCATCAAGGCGCTGATGGAGCGCACCAAAATCGATCCCGAACGGGTCGACGATGTCGTCTTCTCCCAGGGCTATGGCAATGGCGAGGCGCCCTGCATCGGCCGCTGGTCGGCGCTGGCGGCGGGTCTGCCTGAAAGCATTCCCGGCGTGCAGCTCGACCGGCGCTGTGGTTCGGGGCTTCAGGCGGTGATCGACGCGGCCATGCGGATCCAGACCGGCGCCGCCGACATCGTCGTCGCCGGCGGGGTCGAGAGCATGTCCAATGTCGAATATTATTCGATGGACCATCGCTGGGGTGCCCGATCGGGATCCACCCAGTTCCACGACCGCCTGACCCGTGGCCGCGTCATGTCGCAACCGATCGCCCGCTATGGCATCATCAGCGGCATGATCGAGACGGCGAACAATCTCGCCAAGGATTATGACATCAGCCGCGAGGCCTGCGACGAATATGCCGCGATGAGCCATCAGCGCGCCGCCGCGGCCTGGGCCGCCGGCAAGTTCGACGACGAACTGGTCCCGGTTGCCGTGCCGCAGCGCAAGGGCGATCCGCTGATCTTCGCCATGGATGAGGGCATTCGTGCCGACGCCACGCCGGAATCGCTCGCCCTGTTAAAGCCGATCGAGAAAGACGGCGTGGTCACCGCCGGCAATGCCAGCCAGCAGAATGATGCCGCCGCCGCCTGTTTGGTGGTCGCGGAGGACAAGCTGGAAGAACTGGGCCTTGAACCCATGGCCTGGTTGCACAGCTGGGCGGCGGCGGGCTGCGATCCCTCGCGCATGGGCATTGGTCCGGTGCCGGCGGTCGAAAAGCTGTTCGTCCGCAATGGCCTTGGCTGGAACGACATCGACCTGGTCGAACTCAACGAAGCCTTTGCGCCGCAGGTTCTGGCCTGCCTCAAGGGCTGGAACTGGGACGATCGCGACAAGCTCAACGTCAATGGATCGGGCATTTCGCTCGGCCATCCGATCGGCGCGACCGGCGGACGCATCCTCGCCAATCTGCTGCGCGAACTGCAGCGGCGCGACGGCCGCTATGGCTTGGAAACCATGTGCATTGGCGGCGGTCAGGGCCTGGCCGCCATCTTCGAACGGGCGGTCTGACCGCCGCCCTTCGGAAGCCCCCTGGGCCGGCGTCGAGGCATGCGACGCCGGCCCATTTTTTTTGATGGTCAGTCGACCGGCCTACGATCGGGCGAGAAGGCGATGATCGTCACGCCCAGCAGCGCCACACTCCCGCCCGCAATCATGCCGACCGTGATCGGCGTGCCGAAATAGAGCGAGGCAAAGACCGTCGACATCACCGGCGATGCCAGCATCAGCGGCATGATGGTCGAGATCGGATAGCGCTGCAGCAGCCAGGCGAGCGTCCCCTGTCCCAGCACCGTCGCGCCCAGGCAGGAAAAGGCGAACCAGCCGGTCGGCACCCAGCCGACATGGGCCAGCCCCGCGATCGCCGGCCGCTCGAAAATCAGGGCAAAGGGCGCCAGCACCGCCGCGCCCATCAGGCCGTTCCACGCCTGGCCGTTCATCACGCTCACCCCGACCAGCTTGCGCTGCACCAGGGTCGCGCCGCCCCACACCATCGCCGCGCTGGCCATCACCAGCACGGCGGGCACCTCCGCCAATATATGCGGGTCGAACACCAGCGCCACGACCCCGGCAAAGGCCAGCAGCACGCCGACGATCTTGCGCCGGTTGAGCCGCTCGCCCAGCAGCAGCGCGCCGAGCAACAGCGAGAAGGGCACGCTCAATTGCCCCGCGATCGCCAGCGCCCCGACATTGGTCGCCATGAACAGGGCCAGGTTCAGCAGCAGCAGGAACAGCCCGCCATTGAGGAAACCATAAAGCATCAGCCAGCTCGTCCGCCCCGGCAGCGGACGCAGCGCCGGCGCACAGATCAGGAAGACCGTCCCCATCCGCAGCGCCACCGACAATAGCGGCGCGGTCGCATCCACCACCACTTTCATCGCGATCACGTTGAGCGCGAACATGATGTTCACCAGCAACGCCAGCGCCATTCCGCCCGGGCCGAACCGATGGTTCGCCATGGGTTCGCCATCGGCCATTTCCGCATCCTTCCTGCTTCAACCGCCGTTCAGACTCAGACGGCTATTGGTTTATTTATGCACACTGGTATAACTTTTAGCCAGAGAAGAAGGGAAGAGGATTGAGGATGTCGATGAAGCATGTTTCGCGCGTGATGATGCTCGCTATGGCGGTCGCCGCCACCGGCCCGGCGCTGGCCCAGGCTGGCGATGCGACCAAGGGCAAGGCGGTTTTCGCCCGCTGCGCCGTCTGCCACTCGGTCGATCCGGGCGTGAAGAAGCTTGGCCCCTCGCTCTCGGGCGTGTTCGGGCGCACGTCGGGCACCGTCCCCGGCTTCACCTATTCCCCGGCGATGCAGAAGGCCAAGATCCGCTGGGATGCCAAGTCGCTCGACGGCTTCCTTGCTAAGCCCAGCGCAGCCGTGCCCGGCAGCCGCATGGTCTTTGCCGGCCTGCCCAACCCGGCCGATCGCGCCAACCTGCTCGCCTATCTCGCCGGCGCTACCAAGAAATAGCACCAAAAGTATCCCATAGTGCAATAATTCTTGCCCTCCATTCCTGCACCCGCTATCAGAATCATCAACCGATGCAGCAGATAGACGGGGACAGGAGCGGATGGCGATGACAGCGGTCATGACGGACAAGGCGGGCAGCCGATGAGCGGCCACGCGCTTGAAGGGATCAAGGTTCTCGATCTGTCGCGCGTGCTCGCGGGTCCATGGTCGACCCAGATACTCGCCGACTTCGGTGCCGACGTCATTAAGATCGAACTGCCCGGCCATGGCGACGATACCCGCGCCTGGGGTCCGCCCTTCCTGACCGGCGCCGATGGCCAGCCGGAAATCGGCACCAGCGCCTATTATCTCTCCTGCAACCGCAACAAACGCTCCGCCGCGATCAATCTGGCGACGCCGCAGGGCGCCGATCTGATCCGTCGGCTGGCTGCGGAAGCCGACATATTGGTCGAGAATTTCAAGGTCGGGGGCCTCAGCAAATACGGTCTCGACTATGCCAGCCTGAAGGCGATCAACCCGCGCCTCGTCTATTGCTCGATCACCGGCTTCGGCCAGACCGGCCCCTATGCCGACCGGGGCGGCTATGATTTCGTCGCCCAGGGCATGGGCGGCTTCATGAGCATCACCGGCGAAGAGGATGGTGGCCCGCTGCGCGCTGGCGTCGCCATGGCCGACCTGTCGACCGGCATGTTCGCCACCGTCTCCATCCTTGCTGCCCTGCGCCATGCCGAACGCACTGGCGAAGGGCAACAGATCGACGTGTCGCTGCTCGATACCCAGATCGCGATGCTCGCCAATCAGGGGATGAACTGGCTGGTCGGCGGCATCGTGCCGGGACGCCTGGGCAATCGCCATCCCACCGTCGTCCCCTACAAGACGTTCGAGGTCGCCGACGGCATGATGATCATCGCGATCGGCAATGACCGCCAGTTCCGCGCCTTCTGCACGGAAATGGGCCATGCGGAACTAGGCACCGATCCGCTCTACGCGACCAGCGCCCAGCGCCTCATCAACCGCGACGCGATCGAGGCGAAGGTGCAGGAAATCGTCCGCACCTTCGCCCGCGACGACCTGATGGCGCGCTTCGTCGCCGCGGGCGTCCCCGCCGGCCCGGTCAACAGCATTCAGGACGTATTCGAGGATCCGTTCATCGACGCCCGCCAGACCGTCCATCGCTATCGCCGGGAAGAGGATGGGGTCGAGATCCCGACCGTCGCCTATCCCGGCAAGCTGTCGGCGACGCCGGCCGATTATCGTCACTGCCCGCCGCGCGTGGGCGAACATAGCCGCGAAATATTGGGGGAATGGCTCGGCCTCGACGACGGCGCGCTCGACGCGCTGACGAGCGACGGCGCGATCGCCCAGCGCCCCGTGAAGGAGAGGACACAGGCATGAAGATCGACCAGGGGGTAGCCGCCATCGTCACCGGCGGGGCATCGGGTCTGGGTGAGGCGACGGCCCGCGCCATCGCGGCGCAGGGCGCCAAGGTCGCGCTGTTCGATTTCAACGAGGAAACCGGGACAAAGGTCGCGGCGGACATCGGCGGCACCTTCTGCAAGGTTGATGTCACCGACGAGGCCTCGGTCGATGCCGGCTTTGCCAAGGCGCGCGCCGCCCATGGCCAGGAGCGTATCCTGGTCAATTGCGCCGGCACCGGCAATGTCATCAAGACCGCCAGCCGCGACCGCGAGACCGGCGAGATCAAGGCCTTCCCGACCGACCAGTTCGAACGGATCATCCAGATCAACCTGATCGGCACCTTCCGCTGCTGCGCCAAGTCGGCCGCCGGCATGCTGAGCCTCGATCCGCTGGAGGACAAGGCGCGCGGCGTCATCATCAACACCTCCAGCGCGGCGGCGGTCGACGGCCAGATCGGCCAGGCGGCCTATTCCGCGTCGAAGGGCGGCATCGTCAGCCTGACCCTGCCGATGGCGCGTGACCTGATGGGCGAAGGCATCCGCGTCAACGCGATCCTGCCCGGTATCTTCGACACGCCGCTGATGGCGCGGGCCAGCGACAAGGTGCGCGATGCGCTGTCGGCCACCGTTCCCTTCCCCAAGCGTTTCGGCAAGCCCGAGGAGTTTGCCGCGATGGCGCTGGCGATGATCGAGAATGACTATTGGAACGGCGAATATGTGCGGCTCGACGGTGGCCTGCGCATGCCGCCGCGCTGAGGGAGAAGGACGATGTCCGAAGAAGCGCAGCCCGAATTCGTGACCTATAATGTGGTGGACGGCGTCGCCTGGGTGATGCTGAACCGCCCCCAATATGGCAATGCCCAGAATTACCGGCTGCTCGGCCAGCTCGACGACGCCTTCAAGCGCGCGGTCGAGGATGACGAGGTCAAGGTGATCGTGCTCGGTGGCGAGGGCAAGCATTTCTCGGCCGGCCATGACATCGGCACGCCGGACAAGGACAGTCACATGCCGCGCACGCGCACCAGCATGTGGTGGGACCATCTGAACAAGGGCGGCGCCGAACGCCAATATGTGTTGGAACAGGACGGCTATCTGGGCCTGTGCCGGCGCTGGGCCGACATCCCCAAGCCGATGATCGCCATGGTGCAGGGCGCCTGCATCGCCGGCGGGCTGATGCTGGCCTGGGTCTGCGACCTCATCATCGCATCGGAAGACGCCTTCTTCCAGGATCCGGTGCAGCGCATGGCCCAGCCGGGGGTCGAATATTTCGCCCATGCCTTCGAACTGCCGACCCGCGTCGCACGCGAACTGCTGCTGCTCGGCCGCCGCATGCCGGCCCAGCGCGCCTATAATTTCGGCATGGTGAACGAGATTTTCCCGCGCGAGACGCTGCGCGAGGAAGTGGCCAAGATCGCCGCCGAAATCGCCCAGCATGAACGGTTCGGCCTGGCGCTGACCAAGCAGGCGTTCAATTTCGTCGAGGATGCACGCGGCAAGCGGCAGGTGATGGATAGCGTGTTCCACATGCATCATCTCGCCCATGCCCATAATCAGCTGATGACCGGCAATCTGGTCGGCGGACTGGATGCCAAGGCAATGGCATCGGCCAACAAGAAGCAGGCGGGGGAAGGATGAGCGCGGCCATGGAGATGGACAAGAATATCCTGGTCCTGCCCGATCTGCCGGCCTTGCTGTCGAGCGCAGCCGATGCCGCGCACGCCTTCGTCGCCGCCGCCCGCCCGCATGTGAAGGGGCGGATCAGCAATGACGGCGGAAAGGTCGATCGCGTCCTCGCCGATGTCGAGCAACATGTCGTCCACGGCTTTGGCTGGTTCGCCGCCTATGCCGAAATGCTGCGCGAAGTCGCCAGTTGGGCCGCCAGTCTCGACACGCAGGGCAGCTTTGGCGAGATCGAGGCACTGCTCGCCCAGTTGCTCTTCGCCGAATATGGCGCGCAGATGCTGGGCGGCATCCCGATGAACCAGGGCGAGGTGATCCGCCCCACCGACCTTAGCGACGATCTGTCCGCGCTCGACGCACCGGCCCTGCGCACCCTCATCCGCAGCGGCGGCGGCCAGGCGGTGAAGAGCGCGATTGCCGGCCATCTGGTCGATGCGCGCGGCCGGGCGACGCTGGAAAATTGCGGCCTCGACGAGATGTTCGACATGGTGCGCGACCAGTTCTTCGCTCTGTCGAACGAGAAGGTCGCGCCCTTTGCCCATGAATGGCATCTCAAGGATGAACTCATCCCGTTGCCGCTGGTCCAGGAACTGGGCGAGATGGGCGTGTTCGGCATGACCATTCCGGAAGAATTTGGCGGGCTTGGCATGGGCAAGACCGCGATGTGCGTGGTGTCGGAAGAATTATCGCGCGGCTGGATCGGCGTCGGCAGTCTCGCCACCCGGTCGGAAATCGCAGCAGAACTGATCCTGACCGGCGGCACCGCCGAGCAGAAGGCCCATTGGCTGCCGCAAATCGCCAATGCCGCGATCCTGCCCACCGCCGTCTTTACCGAGCCAGACACCGGTTCCGACCTTGGCGCGCTGCGCACCCGCGCGACGCTCGCCGACGGCGAATATCGGGTCAGCGGCAACAAGACCTGGATCACCCATGCGGCCCGCGCCGATGTGATGACCCTGCTGGTCCGCACCGATCCCGACACCCGCAATTACAGCGGCCTGTCGATGCTGATCGCGCCCAAGCAGCGCGGCACCGTCTACGCTCCCTTCCCCACGCCCGGCATGAGCGGCGGCGAGATCGAGGTGATCGGCTATCGCGGCATGAAGGAATATGAGATCGGCTTCGACGATTTCCGCGTGCCCGCCGCCAATCTGCTCGGCGGGGTCGAGGGCCAGGGCTTCAAGCAGTTGATGGCGACCTTCGAAAGCGCCCGTATCCAGACCGCCGCCCGCGCCATCGGCGTCGCCCAAGCGGCGCTCGACATCGGCCTGTCCTATGCGCTCGACCGCAAGCAGTTCGGCCGGCCGATCTTCGACTTCCCCCGCGTCGCCAACAAGCTGGCGATGATGGCGGCGGAGATCATGGGCGCGCGTCAGCTCACCTATTTCGCCGCCCGGCGCAAGGATGAGGACAAGCGCTGCGATCTGGAAGCGGGCATGGCCAAGCTGATCGGCGCGCGGGTCGCCTGGGCGGCGGCCGACAATGCGCTGCAGATCCATGGCGGCAACGGCTTCGCCACCGAATATCAGGTCAGCCGCCTGCTGGCCGACGCGCGCATCCTCAACATTTTCGAGGGCGCCGGCGAAATCCAGGCCCAGGTCATCGCCCGCCGCCTGCTCGACGAAGGTAATTGAAGGATCGGCCCTTCCCCGCCATCGGGGAAGGGCCGATCCATTCCCCTCAGAGCCGTTCCACGATCGTCACATTGGCCATGCCGCCGGCCTCGCACATGGTCTGGAGGCCATAGCGCGCGCCACGGTCATGCAGCGCGCTGACCAGCGTCGCCATCAGCTTGGCGCCCGATCCGCCCAGCGGATGGCCCAGCGAAATCGCCCCGCCATGCACGTTGAGCCGCGCCGGATCGGCGCCCAGCGCCTTGGCCCAGGCCAGCGGCACCGGCGCGAACGCCTCGTTCACTTCATACAGATCGATCTCGCCCAGCGTCAGGCCTGCCCGCGCCAGCGCCCGCTCGGTCGCCGGGATCGGCGCCTCCAGCATGATCACCGGATCATGACCCAGCACGGTCATTTCATGCACCCGCGCCAGCGGCGTCAGGCCATGGGTCTTGAGGCCCCGCTCATTGACGATCAGCAGCGCCGCGGCGCCATCGCAGATCTGGCTGGCATTGGCGGCCGAAATCACCCCGCCCTCGGTCAACAGCTTGACGCTGGCAATCTTCTCCAGGCTGGCGTCGAAGCGAATGCCCTCATCCACCTTGTGGACCAGCTTTTCGCCCTCGGCGGTCTCGACCTCCAGCGGCACGATCTCCGCATCGAACTTGCCGGCCTGCGTCGCCGCCGCCGCGCGATGATGGCTCTCCAGCGCATAGGCGTCGAGCGCGGCACGGTCGAAGCCATATTTGCGGGCCATCATCTCGGCCCCGCCAAACTGGCTGAACGGCGTGTCGGGATAGCGCGCCTCGATCCCCGGACTGCGATAGGTGCCGAACCCATGCTTGGCCGCCAGCGTCCAGGGCAGCCCCATCGGCACGCGCGTCATGCTCTCGACACCGGCGGCGATCACCACATCCTGCACGCCCGCCATCACCGTCGCGGCGGCGAAATGCAGCGCCTGTTGCGACGATCCGCACTGGCGGTCGACATGGGTGCCGGGCACGGATTCGGGCAGGCCGCTGGCCAGCACGGCGTTGCGGGCGATGTTCGCGCCCTGCTCGCCGCCGGGACAGGCGCAGCCCATGATGACATCCTCGATCGCGGCCGGGTCGATCCCGCTGCGGCCCACCAGTCCCGCCAGCACGCGCCCGGCCAGATCCGCAGGATGCACCCCCGCCAGCCTGCCGCCCCGCTTGCCACCGGCGCTGCGCGCCACGGCCGCAATATATGCCTCCGCCATCCGACTCCTCCAATTATATACCTAGATGCAATTTTATTGCCTTACCCCGCCCGTTCGGCAGGGCCAAGGCAATTATGCACCAACGGAAAATATTTGGAGATGCTCGGGCAGGTCGACATCGTCGGCGAGACCGGGCCGCCGGAGGATCGACACGCGATATCCAGCCCGTTCCGCTTCGCCCACATGCGCGGCACAGCTACCCGGCCCGAAACGCAGCGGGATGACGCCGGGCCGCTTCAGCAGCAGCGCGTTCGTTCCCTGCCCCTCACGATCGGTGGCGATCACCACATCGGCGGGTTCCTGCACCATCGCGCGCAGGTCCGCAGCCGCCAGCATCGGCAGGTCCGCGCTCAGGATCAGCACCGGGCGATCGACCGGCAACGCCTGCATCGCCACCATCAGCGCCGGCACATGGCCCGGCTCCCGCTCGGCCAGGACAGTCGCGCCCCGCTCGGTCGCGAAACCGCGCACCTCCGGGCAGGCGCTGACGACATAGGTGATTGCATCCAGCCCAGCATCGCGCGCGACCGCCAGCACATGCCCCAATAATTGCCGGCACAGCGCCGCCCGATCCCGTGGCCCCAGCACCTGCGACAACCGGCTCTTGCCCTGCGCGAAGCTCTTGGCAGGGATCAGGATCGACAGGGTCACGGGGCCTCGCGCCGCAAGGCGACCGCAAAATCGATCATCTGAGCGGCCAGTGCCCGCTGCTGATCGACATTGCGCATCAATATGTCGGCACTGCGCACCGCCAGCCCGCCGTCGGACCAGCCCTGCGCGTCGGCCACGTCCACCATCAGCCCGTCGATCAGCCCGTCATAATGGCGGGCGACCGTCGCGGGGGTCGTCGGCAGGCCCAGTTCGGTCATGATCTTGGCCGCCGGTCCCTTGACCGCCTGTCCCGCGATGAAGGGCGACAGCGCCACGCACGGCACGCGCCGCGCCACCAGCCTATCGCGCACACCCGGCACCGCCAAAATCGGGTCGATCGACAGGATCGGGTTGGACGGGCAGAGGATGATCGCCTCCAGCGCGGGATCATCCAGCGCCGCCACCAGCCCAGCACTCGGCCGCGCCGCTGCTGCGCCGTCGAACCGGATCGATTTGAAGCGCGGCCCGCATTGATGGCGCACGAAATAATCCTGGAAGGCCATTTCGCCCTGGTCGGTGTCGATCATCGACCGGACCGGATCGTCGCTCATCGGCACGATCGCCGGCCCGATGCCCAGCCGCGCGACGATGTCCGCCGTGGCCGAAGACAGCGTGCCCTCGCGCAGCAAGGCGGTGCGCAGCACATGGGTCGCCAGATCCCGATCGCCCAGGTTGAACCAGCTTTCGCCGCCCAGCCGCCGTGTCGCGTCCATGAAGGCCCAGCTTTCATCGGCCACGCCCCAGCCGCGCACGCTATCGTTCATGCCGGCGAGCGCGTAGGTGACGCTGTCGATGTCGGGCGAGATATGCAGGCCCATATGGACGAAATCATCGCCGGTGTTGACGGCAATGGTCAGTGCGCCGGGCGGCACGACGCCGGCCAGGCCATTGGCCAGCTTGGCGCCGCCGACGCCCCCGGCCAGGGCCAACACGCTCATGGAAACAGGTCCATCGCCGGTTCGCGGATCAGTTCGGCCGCGCTACCCTCATTGCAGCCCCGCGCAACGCCCCGCGCCACCACGATCGGCCGGCCTTCCCCGGCCTGCCCCATGATCAGCGAGGCGGCGGCCGCCACCTCGTCGGCCAGGCCCAGTTCGCTGGTCTGCAACGGCCGACCATGCAGATCCGGCTCACCGCGGAGATCGAGCAGGCCGCTCATGCCGGCGACGCCGATCGCCACGCCGCAAGTGCCCTTGCGCCAGGCCCGGCCCAGGCTGTCGATGATGACCACCGCAATATCTACGCCCAGTGCATCACGCACCGCCTGCCGCAGCGCCGCAGCGCTGCCATCGGGATCGAGCGGCAGCAGCAGCGCGACACCATCCCCATCCTGCGCGATATTGGACTGGTCGATCCCGGCATTGGCCAGCACCAGACCCAGCCGATGGCGCACGATCAGCACGCCCGGCCGGACCCGCATCAGCTTCTCGCTCTCCGACAGGATCAGTTCGACCAGCCGGGGATCCTTGTGGCATTGCGCTGCCAGATCGATCGCCTCGTCCGAGGGCGACACGCTGGCCAGCGGCACCGCGCGTCCCTCCGCCTTGGATATGATCTTCTGCGCCAGCACGACGATGTCGCCATCCTGCAGCGACAGACCATTGGCATGGCAGGCCGACAGCAGCATGGCCGACAGATCGTCGCCCGGCGCAACCATGGGAACCCCGTTCAGGGCCGATAATGTGACGGCGGCCGGTGCGACTATCATAGATGCAGCTTACACTCCGGTGATGCGAATACCCGATCCGGGCACCTTGTACCGCCGATTGAGCGCAATCAAGACCGACGTAAGTCCTTCTGCGACAACCGAATTGCACAGCGGTCCGGCATTCCAGGCGCGCAGGCCGATTTCCTGCGCCAGCTCGACCACCTGGTCCGCCGCCTCGCTGTCGTCGGCACAGACCAGCACGTCGCACTCGATCTCTTCGTCCAGCTTGGTCAAATGATGCGCGCTGATATTCTGGAAGGCAGAGACGACGCGGACCCCCTCGCCCAGCATCTTCTGCACCGCCTCGACCGCCGATCCGCCATCGGGCAACTGCACCCGGCTGACCTTGGGCGGCACCAGCGGCACGGTCACGTCGATCAATATCTTGCCGGCCAGCGCGTCGGCGACATCCTTCACCGTCGATTGCTGCGCAGCATAGGGCACGGCCAGCACGATGATGTCGGCCTGCGCTGCGGCATCGGGATTGGCGGCGCCGACGACCGAACTGCCGCCCAGCGTCGCGTTCATCGTATCAGCCGCTTCCTGCGCTCGCTCGGCGGTGCGGCTGCCGATGATGACCTTGTGTCCCTTGTGCGCCCAGCGCAGCGCCAGGCCGCCACCTTCCTTGCCGGTCCCGCCAAGCACGGCGATCGTCGCCAAAGCCTCATTCTGCATATTCAAACCTCTCCTGGTTCGTATCGGCCTCGCGCCGCCGCTTGCGCGGGGGCGTCAGGACCATGGGTGTCAGTTCCGCCGCGGTCATTCCGCGTGCATGAATATCTTCGCTCACGCCGCCATAGGCGGTGCTGCGCTGCCGGGGCGTGCGGTCGATCGACCGGATCAGCGCCTCCATCGCCGCGGGTGGCATTTCCTGGCCATGCTGGGTGCCTGCCGCGCGCGAGATGCTCTCGTTCATCAGCGTGCCGCCCAAGTCATTGGCGCCGCCCTCCAGGCAGGCCTTCACCCCTTCCGGCCCCAGCTTGACCCAGCTGGTCTGGATCGACCGGATATGCGGGTGCAGCGCCAGCCGCGCGACCGCATGCATCAGCCGCACCTCGCGGAAGGTCGGGCCATGGCGCGACTGGCCGCGCACGCCCATCGGCGCCTCCATATGGACGAAGGGCAAGGGCACAAATTCGGTGAAGCCACCGGTCCGCCGCTGCAGGTCGCGGATGCGGATCAGGTGCCTTGCCCAGTGGCGCGGCGTATCGACATGGCCGAACATGATCGTCGCAGTGGTGGTGAAGCCGACGCGATGCGCGGTCTCGATCACCTCCAGCCATTGCGCCGTGTCCAGCTTGTCCGGGCAGATGATCGCCCGCACCTCGTCATCCAATATCTCGGCCGCCGTGCCGGGCAGCGTGTCGAGGCCCACCGCCTTCAGCCGGCGCAGGAAATCCTCGACCGGCAGGCCCAGCGTCGCCGCCCCCTGCCACACTTCCAGCGGGGAAAAGGCGTGGATGTGCATCTCGGGCACCGCCGCCTTCACCGCGCGGGCCAGGTTCAGATAGGTGTCGCCGGTATAATGGGGGTGGATGCCACCCTGCAGGCAGACTTCGGTGCCGCCCCGTTCCCACGCCTCGCGGGTGCGGCGCACCACTTCCTCCAGGTCCAGGTCATAGGGCTTGCCGCGCAGCGCCTCTGCCTTGTCGCCCTTGGAAAAGGCGCAGAAGCTGCATTTATAGGCGCAGATATTGGTGTAGTTGATGTTGCGGTTGACGACATAGCTGATCGTGTCGCCCATTTCCCGCATCCGCAGCGCGTCCGCGCTGGCGCAGACATGCTCCAGGTCGCTCTCGCGCGCGGTGAACAGCGCCTCGATCTCATCCTCTTCCAGCAGCGCCCCGGCCATCGCCCTGTCAACGATTGCCGCGATCGCGGGATCGACCGGCAGTGCCGACGGCCGCATGATGCGCGGCTCCAGCGCGATACCCGGCGACCAGCTATCCTCGCGCGCAAAGCCCATCGCATCGGCATGGGCCAGCACATGGCTGACCATCGCATGGTCCTGCCAGCGGTCATTGTCCTGCGCATAGGCGGGATAGACGGGCAGCCGCGCCACCAGCATCCGCCCTTCGCCCTCGGTCGCCGCGCGCAGCCGCTCGACCGCCGGCCAGGGCGCTTCCGGATTCACATGGTCGGGCGTCACCGGCGACACCCCGCCCCAATCATTGATCCCCGCCGCCATCAGCCGCGGGAAGTCCGCCGCCGACAGGTTGGGTGGCGCCTGGATATTCATTTCCGGACCCAGGATCAGCCGCGCCACCGCGATCGTCCACAGCAGATCGTCCATGTCCGGCTCGGGCGCATCGGCCATCACCGTGCGTTCCTTGGCGCGGAAATTCTGGACGATCACTTCCTGGATATGGCCATAGCCATCCTGCAGGTCGCGGATCGCCTCCAGCGCCTCGATCCGTTCCTCGCGCGTCTCGCCGATGCCGATCAGGATGCCGGTGGTGAAAGGGATGGCCAGTTCGCCCGCCAGCCGGATCGTCTCCAGCCGTGCCGCCGGCTCCTTGTCGGGCGAGCGATAATGGGCGCCGCCCTTGCGGCACAGCCGGTCGGACACCGACTCCAGCATCAGCCCCTGCGACACTGACACCCGGCGCAGACCGGCCATTTCCTCGCGGGTCATGACCCCGGCATTGATGTGCGGCAGCAGCCCGGTCTCGTCGCGCACCAGCGCCGCCAGTTCCGCCAGATAGGACAGGGTGCTGTCATGGCCCAGCCGCGCCAGTTCCTCGCGCGCAGCGGCGAAGCGCAGTTCCGGCTTGTCGCCCAGCGTGAACAGCGCTTCAGTGCAGCCCGCCGCCTTGCCGGCGCGTGCCACCGCCAGTACGTCCTCGCGCGTCATATAGGCGTTCTCGCCCGGCCGCGGCGGCTGCGAGAAGGTGCAATAATGGCAGAGATTGCGGCATAGCTGGGTCAGCGGGATGAAGATCTTGCGCGACCAGCTCTGCACCCGGCCATGGCCTTCGTCGCGCAGCGCCGCCGCCTGCGCCATCAGTTCGGCCAGCGGCATCGCCAGCAGCTCTGCCGTGCGCGCGTGCTCCGCTTCGCCGATCCTTTCCGTAACTGCCATCATCCCGCTCCGCTTGTTTCGTCTTCTATGTTCTGATTGTGATTGCGCCCCGGTTCAACCGACAGGGCCGGGTCGATCCGCAATAGCGCCGTCGCGTTGCCCCAATTGCCTGAGCATCGCTGCCGGCAGGTCCGCCGGCGCCTCCAGCAACGCCACCAGTGTCTGCAGGAAATGCTCGACGCTCGCCTCGCTGCCCCACATCGGATGCGCGCGGCTTTCGTCGGCCAGCGCGCGCTGCCGCGCCGACAGCACGGCGCTTAGGTAAGCCCCCATGAACACGAATCGCTGGTTCTGCAACGCCACCGGCAGGTCCGCCATCATGCCCCGCAGATGATCGAGGCATCGGCCATAGGCGTTGTTCCAGGCCGGATCGATCGCATCCAGCATCATGTCGCGATGGGTCATGGCAAAGATGACGATGAACTGGACATAATGGCTGTCGGGCAGCGCCAGCACCGGCCGCACCAATATCTCCACCACCTCACGGATCGTGCGCGGCCCACCCTGCGCCTCCAGCCCGTCGAGCGCCGCATTACGCTCCCGGTCCAGCGCCATCGCCCCGTCCATCACCAGCGCCCGGACCAGCGCCTCCTTCGATCCGAAATAATAGCTGACGGCACCGTGATTCTTCTGCCCCGCCGCCGCCGCAATCTCGCGCACGGTCACGCCATCGACGCCCTTTTCGGCGAACAGGCGCAACGCCACCTGCTTGATCTGCTCGGCAGCGGATCCGCGGGTGGCATCTTCGGCCTTGGCAAGTTGAAGTCTGACCATGAGTGCAATTTCTCATTGCAATGATGGTTCGTCAAGTGCATTATCCAATTGACCTAATCGACGGCTAACAGTCGAAAAAAGCGAGGGATGCCTAAGTGGAATCAGCGGTCGACATCGAGTCGCTGGCGACGTGGATGACGGATCAGGGCCTTGGCTCCGGTCCGATCGACAACGTGACGCCGCTTGCCGGGGGGACGCAGAATATCCTGCTGCGCCTGACCCGCGACGGCCGCGACTATATCTTCCGCCGCCCGCCGGCGCACCCCCGCCCCAACAGCAATGAAACCATGCGGCGTGAGGCGCGGCTGCTGCGGGCGATCGCCGGCACCAATGTTCCCCATCCCGCGCTGATCGCCGATTGCGGCGACGAAAGCGTGCTGGGCGTCGCCTTCTACCTGATGGAGCCGGTCGATGGCTTCAATCCGGTCGGCCAGCTGCCCATGCCCCATGCCGGGTCGCCCGCGATGCGCCACGCCATGGGCCTCGCCCTGGTTGACGGCATCGCCGCATTGGGCGCGCTCGATCATCAGGCGCTGGGCCTCGCCGATTTCGGCCGGCCCGACAATTTCCTCGGCCGCCAGGTCGATCGCTGGCGCAGCCAGCTTGCCGGCTATGGCGAATTTGCCGACTGGACCGGGCCGCAGGCGCTCCCCAGCGTCGACGCCATCGCCGCCTGGCTGGAACGGCACCGCCCGGCCGATTTTACCCCCGGCATCATGCATGGCGACTATCATCTCGCCAATGTCATGTACTGCCCCGACAGCGGCGATCTTGCCGCGATCATCGACTGGGAACTGGCAACGATCGGCGATCCGCTGCTGGACCTGGGCTGGGTGCTGGCCACCTGGCCCGACGGCAGCGGCGCCAGCACCGTGTCGGTCACGCCATGGGAGGGTTTCCCGACGCCCGCTGAGCTGGTCGCACGCTATGGCGCCGGCTCCGCGCGCGATCTGTCAGCGGTCGACTGGTATCATGTCCTCGCCTGCTACAAGCTCGGCATCCTGCTGGAGGGCACCCATGCCCGCGCCTGTGCCGGCAAGGCGCCACGCGACACCGGCGACCGGCTCCACAGCCGCGCCATCCACCTTTTCGACCGCGCCCAGGCGCTGATCCGCTGACATGCAGGAAGGATGTTCCCCATTGGGCAATGAACTGGACTTCACCGGAAAGACGGTGCTGGTGGTCGGCGGATCGAGCGGCATCGGCAATGGCATGGCCCAGGCCTTTCTGAAGCGCGGCGCCCGCGTCCATGTCTGGGGCACCCGCGCCAGCGCCGCCGACTATGCTGGCGAGGAAGGCTCGGACCTCGACAATATCGGCTATACCCAGGTCGACGTCAGCGATCCCGCCGCGATCGCCGCCGCGCCCGCGCCGTTCGATGCGCTGGACATCCTCATCCATTCGCAGGGCGCCGTCCTTTATCGCCGCCAGGAGTTCGAGGTCGACGGCTGGAACAAGGTGATGGCGGTCAATCTCGACTCCATCCTCCACATCTCCAATCGCTTCAAGGATGCGCTGGCGGCCACGAAAGGCGCCGTCATCGTCGTCAGCTCGATCGGCGGGTTCAAGGCGACCTTCGGCAACCCCGCCTATGCCGCATCGAAGGCCGGCGCCGTCAATCTGGTCCGCGCGCTCGCCATCGCCTGGGCTGGCGAGGGCATCCGCGTCAACGGCATCGCCCCCAGCCTGGTCGATACCAAGATGACCAAGGTGACGATGGATAATGACGAGCGGCGCGACCGCGCGCTGTCGCGCATCCCGCTCGGCCGCTTCGGCTCGGTGGAGGAGATGGCCGGCGTCGCCCTGTTCCTCGCCTCCCCCCTCTCCACCTACATCTGCGGGCAGACGCTGATCGTGGACGGCGGCCTGACGCTGACCTGATCCCCCTGCCCGCCTTCGCCCCATTTCCCAAAAGGACCGATCGCATGGATTTCGAATATTCCGACAAGGTGCAGGCGCTGCGGGCGCAGCTCACCGATTTCATGGACGCCCATGTCTATCCGATCGAGAAGGAACGGGATCATTTCCACCATGATCCCGCCCATCTGTGGCAGCGCTGGCCGGGCACCGAGACGATCAAGGCCAAGGCGAAGGAAGCGGGCCTGTGGAACCTGTTCCTGCCGCATGAATATGGGGCATGGAGTCCGGGCCTCACCAACCTCGAATATGCGCCGCTGGCCGAACTGATGGGCCGGGTGATCGGATCGTCGGAATATTATAACTGCTCCGCGCCCGACACCGGCAATATGGAAGTGCTCGCCCGCTACGGTACGCCCGAGCAGCAGGAGAAGTGGCTGAAGCCCCTGCTCGCCGGCGATATCCGCTCCTGCTATGTCATGACTGAGCCGGGCGTCGCCTCGTCCGACGCCACCAATGTCGAAACGACGATCGTCGCGGATGGTGACGACTATGTCATCAATGGCCGCAAATGGTGGATTTCGGGTGCGCTCGATCCGCTGACCAAAGTCTATATCCTGCTCGGCCGCACCCCCAATGCGGATCGGCCGCGCCACCAGCAGCATTCGCAGATCCTGATCCCGGCCGATACGCCGGGGATAGAGATCGTCCGCCCGCTCGACGTGATGAACGCCGTCCATTCGCCCGGCGGCCATGCCGAGATGGTCTTCAAGGATGTGCGCGTGCCCAGGGAAAATCTGATCCTGGGCGAAGGACGCGGGTTCGAGATCGCCCAGGGGCGCCTGGGGCCGGGCCGCATCCACCATTGCATGCGCCTCATCGGCCAGGCCCAGCGCGCACTCGAATATATGGCCCGCCGCGTCGACAGCCGTGTCGCCTTCGGCCGCAAGCTCGCCGATCAGGGCAGCATCCGCCAGGATATCGCCTTGTCCTTCTGCGAGATCGAGCAGGCCCGCCTGCTGACGCTCAAGGCCGCCGACGCGATGGACCGTCATGGCAACAAGGTCGCCAAGGATCTGATCGCCGCGATCAAGATCGTCGCCCCGCGCATGACCCAGACGGTCGCCGACCGCGCGATGCAGGTGTTCGGCGGCATCGGCATGGCCAGCGACTTCCCGCCCGCCGCCGCCTTCATGAATGCGCGCTACCTGCGCCTCGCCGACGGGCCGGACGAAGTCCACATGGCCCAGCTCGGCAAGCTCAAGATCGCCGAACTCAACGCATTGCCGCAACGCTGAGAGACGCAAGAGGGCGAAGGGAAGGATCATGCTGATGACCAGCCAGGAAACAGCCCCGGACGGCCGCGCCCCCCAGCAACTGGGCACCGCCTGGTGGATGGTGGCGGTGCTGTTCGGCCTCTATGTCCTGTCCTGGGTCGATCGACTGATCGTGTCGATGCTGGTCACGCCGATCAAGGCGCATCTGCTGCTCAGCGATGTCCAGGTCAGCATGATCACCTCGACCTCCTTCGCCATCTTCTACGCCATTTTCGGCCTGCCGCTCGGCTGGGCGGCGGACCGTTATTCGCGCCGCTGGATCATCTTCGGCGGCGTCGCGCTCTGGGCCGTCGCCACTACGGCCTGCGGCTTCGCGCAAAGCTATGAGGCGCTGCTGGTCGGGCGCATCTTCGTCGGCGTGGGGGAAGCGGCGCTGCTGCCCGCCGCCTATTCGCTGATCGCCGACGCCTTTCCGCCGCGCCTGCTGACCCGCGCCACCTCCACCTTCCAGATGGCCGGCAAGGTCGGCTCTGCAACAGCATTTGCCCTTGGCGGCGTCGCCATCGCCTTCGCCGCCGCGCATAGCGGCATCCATATTCCCTTCCATGGCCCGGCCCAGCCCTGGCAGTTGGTGATGATGATGGTCGGCGTGCCCGGCCTGCTCATCGCCCTGCTGGTCTTCACCTTCCCCGAACCCGGCCGCCGCGGCGCGACCAGGGTCGCGCGCCCGGTCGCGGAAAAGGGCGCGATCGCCGGCTTCGTGCGCCAGAACTGGCGGCTGCTGGCGCTGATGCTGGTCGGCACATCCTGCCTCGCCATGTGCGGCTATTCGATGACCAACTGGGTGCCCGCCTATATCGAACGGCATTTTGGCTGGAAGCCGGTGCAATATGGCGTGGCGTTGAGCCTGATGAACATCGTTTCGGCCGTGTCGCTGGTGATCAACGGCTGGATCGTCGACCGCCTGTTCACGCGCGGCATGACGGACGCCCATCTGCGCTTCTACAGCTGGCTGATCCTCGGCTTCCTGCCGGTGATCGCCTATATGTTCTTCGCCACCAACGTCTATGTCTTCCTGGTCTGCTACTGCGTGGCGCAGTTCATCACCGTGCCCTTCATGGTCTATGTCTCCTCGATCATGGGGCTGATCGCGCCGGCGACGATCCGCGCGCGGATGCTGGCCTTCTTCCTGTTCGTCTTCACCATATTGGGCCTGGGCGCCGGCCCGGCGATCGTCGCCGCGCTCACCCAATATGTCTTCCGGTCGGAAGCCGCGCTGGGCCAGTCGCTGGCGGTGGTCGTCACCGCCTGTTCGGTCGTCGCCCTCCTCTCCTTCCGCATGGCCCTGCGCTACCTCGCCCCCACCATCGCCGCGCGTGCCGTCCACGCGCCGGCCGCCTGAAAGGACGCTGCATGTCTCTCACCCTCCAGGCTGTCGCGCCCCACCGTCGCACCGACATGGCGCTGACGGACGAGCGTGTCTCGCTCGACTGGCTGCAACTGGATGATCTGCTCAACCGCGCTGCCAATGCCCTGAACGGCCTCGACCTGCACGAACGGCGCGTCGCCGTCTTCGCCCCCAACAGCGCGGAAACCGTGATCGCCTATGTCGCCTGTCTGGAGGCCGGCATTTCCAGCGTCCCGGTCAGCTTCCATCTCACCCCGTCAGAGGCCGCCTATATCCTCAAGGACAGCGGCGCCGTCGCCCTGCTGGTCGGCCCGGAAACGATGGAGGCGGGCCTCGCCGCCGCGGCCGAGGCCGGCGTCGCCACCGTCGTCGGCTGGCGCTGCCCCGATCGCGAAGGCCTGATCCATTGGGAAGCGTGGCTCGCCGCCGCCTCGACCGCCGAGCCTGACCCCAGCGTCGCGCCGCTGCCCCATCTCCATTATACCTCTGGCACCACCGGCCGGCCCAAGGCGACCGAGACCCCGCCGCAATATTTCCCGCGCGTCGCCACGGTTCAGGCGCTGGCGGAAACCGTGCGCGCCCGCATCACCCCCTCGCCCGGCATCGCCGTCGGCCCGCTCTACCATACCGGCCCGCTCGGCATGGCGCGCAACGTCTTCGGCGGCATGAGCCTCATCACGGTCGAGCATTTCGACGCGGAAAAGGCGCTGGCGCTGATCGAGAAATATCGGGTCGCCGGCTCGGTCATGGTTCCCACCCATTTCCAGCGCATGCTCGCCCTGCCGGAAGAGGTGCGCGCAAAATATGACGTCTCCAGCATCCAGCGTCTCGCCCATACCGGCGCGGCCTGCCCGCGCGCCGTCAAGCAGGCGATGATCGACTGGTTCGGCCCGGTGCTGGTGGAGGCCTATGGCGGCACCGAGGCCGGCTCCACCACCTTCATCACCTCGTCCGAATGGCTGGAGCGTCCCGGATCGGTCGGCCGCGCCTTGGCCCCGTTCGAAACCGTCATCTATGGCGACGACGGCGCGGTGCTGGGCGCCAACGAGGTTGGCCAGGTCTATTTCCGCGACACCAGCGGCCATGGCATCGTCTATCGCGGCGACCCTGAAAAGACCGCCGCCGCCCATATCGCGCCCGGCATCTTCACCCTGGGCGAGATGGGCTATGTCGATGACGCAGGCTATCTCTTCATCACCGATCGCGTGTCCGACATGATCGTGTCGGGCGGCGTCAACATCTATCCGGCGGAATCCGAACATGTGCTGCTGCGCCATCCCAAGGTGGCCGACATCGCCGTGGTCGCCGCCCCCAATGCGGAGATGGGCGAGGAAGCCCGCGCGCTGGTGATCCCGCGCGATCCGGCCGATCCGCCGAGCGCCGAAGAGCTCAACGCCTTCTGCCGCGCCAGCCTCGCCGGCTATAAATGCCCGCGCGGCTACGAGATGGTCGATGATATCGGCCGCACCATCATGGGCAAGGTCAACAAGAAGGCGCTGCGCCAGCGTTTCTGGACCTCCGACCGGACGATCGGGGGCTGATCTTCATGCGTCTTGCGTCCCTCACTCTGCCGCTTCTGGCCCTGCTCGCCGCCTGCGCGCCCTCCGGCCAGGCCCGGCGCGACGGCACCGACTGGCCCGGCTATGGCGGCATCGATGAAAATCACTACAGCCCGCTGAAGGACATCAACGACCATAATGTCGGCCGGCTCGGCCTCGCCTGGTATCAGGATATCGACGGCGGCGGCTCCAGCCTGACCGCGCCGATCGCGGTCGACGGCATCCTCTATTATGCCTCGGGCTACAGCGTCGTCCACGCGGTCGACGCCACGACCGGCCATGAACTATGGACCTATGACCCGCAAAGCTGGAAGGTCGCCGACCAGAAGATGCGCGGCGCCTGGGGCAGTCGCGGCATCGCCTATGACAATGGCGCCGTCTATGTCGGCACGATCGACGGCCGGCTGATCGCCATCAATGCCCGCACCGGGCACAGGCTCTGGTCGACCCAGACCATCGGCAAGGATGACGAACGCTATATCAGCGGCGCCCCCTGGGTGTTCAACGGCAAGGTCTTGATCGGCCATGGCGGCGCCGATTTCGCGCCGATCCGCGGCTATGTCACCGCCTATGACCAGAAGACCGGCAAGCAGCTCTGGCGCTTCTACACCGTGCCCGGCGACCCGAAGCTCGGCTTCGAGAACAAGGCGATGGCGATGGCCGCCAAGACCTGGACCGGCGAATGGTGGAAATATGGCGGCGGCGGCACCGCCTGGAACGCCATGGCCTATGACCCCAAATATAACCGCATCTATATCGGCGTCGGCAATGGCTCCCCCTGGAACCAGAAGATCCGCAGTCCGGGCGGCGGCGACAATCTCTTCCTCTGCTCGATCGTCGCGCTCGATGCCGACACCGGCGAATATGTCTGGCACTATCAGACCAATCCGGGCGAGACCTGGGACTTCAACTCGGCGATGGACATGGAACTCGCCCGGCTGAAGATCGACGGAGAGGACCGCGACGTGCTGATGCACGCGCCCAAGAACGGCTTCTTCTACGTCATCGACCGCGCCACCGGAAAGCTGATCTCCGCCCGCAACATCGTCCCGGTCAACTGGGCCCGCGGCATCGACGTGAAGAGCGGCCGGCCGATCGAGAACCCCGCCGCCCGCTATCCCGGCGGCAAGGCGGCGATCGTCTATCCCTCGCCCTTCGGCGCCCATAATATCGAGGCGATGTCCTTCAATCCGGGCAGCGGCCTCGTCTATATCCCGACGATGGACCAGGGCCGCGTCTATATCGACCCGGCCGAGCCGCTCGCGGGCTGGAAGCATCTCGATGGCCAGCGCATCAGCGTCGGCACCGGCGCGCCGCCGCCCGGCGTCACGCCCGATCGCCCCGCCACCAGCTTCCTGCTCGCCTGGAACCCGGTGACGCAAAGCGAGGCCTGGCGCATCCCGATGCCCGGCCTGCGCGGCGGCGGCGGCACCGCTACCACGGCCGGCAACCTGCTGTTCCAGGGCAATGCCGGCGGCAAGTTCGTCGCCTATGCCGCCACCAGCGGCAAGCCGCTCTGGTCGTTCGATGCCCAGACCGCCGTGATGGCCCAGCCGATCAGCTATCGCGCGCGCGGCAAGCAATATGTGACGGTGATCGCCGGCTCCCGCTTCCCCAGCGCCATCGGCCTGCCGCGCGAATGGAATTACCGCACCCAGCAATGGCGCGTCCTGACCTTCGCCCTCGATGGCAAGGCCGTGCTGCCGAAAGTCGATCCCGTCGACATGCCGGTGATCGACGATCCCGCCTTCGCCGTCGATCCGGCCAGGGCCGCGATCGGCGCCACCGTCTTTGGCCAGCGCTGCTCCATCTGTCATGGCGCCAACGCCGTGTCGGGCGGCGCCGCGCCGGACCTGCTCCAGTCGGGCGTCCCGCTCGACACCGCCAGCATGAAGGATGTGCTGCACAATGGCATCCTGCGCGAACGGGGCATGCCGCGCTTCCAGGAACTGACCGACGAAGAGATCGTCGGGCTCCAGCATTATTTCCGCCAACGCGCCCGTCAGGTGCTGGCCGCGCAATCCGCCGGCCAGCCGGGCGCCCAAACGCACAGAGGCTTGAATGAAGGTCAATGACGTCGTCACCTATGCGGTGGAAGGCTCCATCGCGGTCATCACGGTCAATTCGCCGCCGGTGAACGCCCTCTCCAACGCCGTGCGCCAGGGCGTCGCCGGTGCGGTCGAGACCGCCATTGGCGATCCCGCCGTCGGCGCCATAGTGCTGATCTGCGAAGGCCGCACCTTCTTTGCCGGCGCGGACATCACCGAATTTGGCAAGCCGCCGGTCGAACCCACGCTGCGCAACCTGCAACTGGTGGTGGAAAACGCCACCAAGCCGGTGATTGCCGCCATCCACGGCACGGCGCTGGGCGGGGGCCTGGAACTCGCGCTCGTCGCCCATTATCGCATCGCCGTCCCCTCGGCCAAATGCGGCCTGCCCGAAGTCAATCTGGGCCTGCTGCCCGGCGCCGGCGGAACCCAGCGCCTGCCCCGCATCGTCGGCGTCGCAAAGGCGCTGGACCTCATGACCGCCGGCAGCCCGGTCTCGGCAAAAGCCGCCAAGGAAATGGGCCTGATCGACGAACTCGCCGCCGAAGGCCAGTTGCGCGCCGACGCCATCGCCCTCGCCCAGCGCGTACTCGACGAAGGCCGCCCGCTGCTCAAGGTCCGCGACCGCACCGAGAAACTGGACGAAGCGCGCGGCAAGCCCGAAATCTTCGCCGATTTCCGCAAGGCCAATGCCCGCAAATTCCGCGGCTTCAACGCCCCCGAAGCGATCATCCGCTGCGTCGAGGCGACCCTGGACCTGCCCTTTGATGAGGGCATGACCTTCGAGCGGCAATTGTTCAACGAGTTGCAGGCCGACAGCCAGTCCGCCGCCCAGCGCCATGTCTTCTTCGCCGAGCGTCAGGCCGCCAAGGTCGACAGCCTGCCCGCCGACACCCCGATCCTGCCGATCGCCAAGGTTGGCGTCATCGGCGCCGGCACCATGGGCGGCGGCATCGCGATGAACTTCGCCAATGCCGGCATCCCCGTCACCCTGGTCGAAACCAACGAGGACGCGCTGTTCCGCGGCCTGCGCATCATCCGCGGCAATTATGAGACGACCGCCAAGAAGGGCAAGATGAAGCCCGAGGATGTCGATACCCGCATGGGCCTGCTCACCGGATCGATCGCGATGGAGGATCTGGCCGATTGCGACCTGATCATCGAAGCGGTGTTCGAGCAGATCGATGTGAAACGCGAGGTCTTCGCCAAGCTCGACAGGATCGCCAAGCCGGGCGCCATCCTCGCCACCAACACCTCCTATCTCGACATTGACGACATCGCCGCCGCCACCAGCCGGCCCGACAGCGTCGTCGGCCTCCATTTCTTCTCGCCGGCCAATGTCATGAAACTGCTGGAGGTGGTCCGCACCAGGGACACCAAGCCGGAGATCATCGCCACCGCCATGAAGCTCGCCAAGACGATCGGCAAGATCGGCGTGCTGGTCGGCAATGGCTATGGTTTCGTCGGCAACCGCATCCTCGCCGCCCGCAATATGCAAGCCGACCAACTGATCCTCGAAGGGGCCACGCCCTGGGCGGTGGACAAGGTGCTGTACGACTTCGGCTTTGCCATGGGCCATTTCCAGATGCGCGATCTGGTCGGGCTCGATGTCGGCTGGAACCCCAAGACGACCAGCTCCGCCAATGTCCGCGAAATCCTCAACGAAATGGGCCGCCACGGACAGAAGACGAAGGGCGGCTTCTACGACTATGACGACAACCGCAAGCAGACCCCCTCGCCGGTCGCGATGCAGGTGATCGAGGATTTCGCCGCGAAACAGGGCATCGCCCGCCGCGACGTCAGCGATGCGGAAATCCAGGATCGCATCCTCTTCGCCATGGTGAATGAGGGCGCCCGCATCCTCGACGAAGGCATCGCCTCGCGCGCGTCCGACATCGATATCGTCTGGATCACCGGCTATGGCTGGCCGAAATATCGCGGCGGCCCGATGTTCTGGGCCGATCTCCAGGGGCTTCCCACCGTCCTCGACCGACTCCGGGCGCTGGAGGCCGCGCATGGCGCCGCCTTCACCCCCTCCCCGCTGATCGAACGACTGGTGGCACAGGGCAAGGGGTTCAGGGACGCATGATGAAGGGCAATAAAATCGCCATCACCGGCATTGGCGAAACCGCGTTCCTGCGCAAGGGCGAGGAAACGGTGATGCAGATGATGACCCGCGCCAGCCTGGCCGCGATCGCCGATGCGGGCCTCACCCCCGCCGATATCGACGGCCATGTCAGCAACAAATATGTTGGTCACCCGTCGGAGGAGGTCGCCCATGCAATCGGCGCCGCGACCCGGCGCTTCACCGCCGTCGCCGACACGGCGGGCGGCACCGCCACCACCGGCGACGCGCTGCGGCTGGCGCAGTTGGCGATCGAGGCCGGGCTCGCCCGCCATGTCCTCGTCCCCTATGCCATCCGCTCGACCAAGCCGGGCGGCGTCTACGGCTTCCACGCGCGCGAGCCGCAAAAGGCCGGGCTGGAAATGCCCGCCGGCTTCTTCGGCCAGCCCACCTATTTCGCCACCATGGCCAATCGCTACGCCCATGAATTCGGCATGAGCGAGGCGGAACTGGCCTCCGTCTCGATGACATACCGTGCCTGGGCGGCGCTGACGCCCAGCGCGCAGAAGCGCGATCCGATGGACCTCGACGCCTATCGCCAGACGCCGATGATCTCGACCCCGCTGCGCGTCGCCGACTGCTGCCTCACCACCGATGGCGGCGGCGCCTATGTGGTGAGCGCGGTGGAGGCCGCCCGCGACCTCCCCCATCCGGTGATATCGGTGCAGGGCGTCGGCATCGGCTACAATAATTACCCCCATGGCGTGCTGTTCACGCAGAAACCCTGCACCTTCGACTATCCCGGCTGGGACTCGGCGGCGCAGGCCTATGCCATGGCCGGCGTCGACCCCAAAGATCTGAACCTCGCGCAGGTCTATGACGGCTTCTCCATCTCGGCGATCGTCCAGACCGAGATGCTGGGCCTGTGCGATCGCGGCGAAGGCGCGCGCTTCTACGCCGCCGGCCATGCGAAACCGGGTGGCCGGATGCCGGTCAACACCAGCGGCGGCCATATGTCGGGCGGCTATGTCCCCGGCATCAACCTGCTGATCGAGGCCGTGCGCCAGCTGCGCGGGCAGGAGGGCGACCGCCAGGTGCCCAACGCCCGCCTCTGCGCGGTCGCGGGCCTGGGCGGCAATAATCATTCCACCACCATCCTTGCGAGGGACTGACCATGGGCATTCCCATCTATCCCGTCCATCTGGAAGACCCGCTGTTCCAGGGCTTCTACGACGGCCTCGATGCCGGCGAACTGCGCATCACCGTCGACGCCGAAACTGGCGAATGGGTCTGGTATCCGCCAGAGGTCGTCCCCGGAAAGCCCGATGCTGTGCTGGAATGGCGCCCGGTCTCGGCCGAGGGCAAGGCCTATAGCTTCACCACCGTGATCCGCAGCCTGCTGCCCGGCGACCACAAGGCTGAAGTCCCCTACACCGTCATCCTGTTCGAGCCCGACGATGCGCCGGGCGTGCGGATCGCGGGCATATTGGTCGATGATGAAGGCGTCGAGCCGGCCTGCGACATGCGCCTGCGCTTCCGCCCGGTCGAGGCGGGCGATCATCGCATCGCCGGCTTCGCGCCGGTTCGCTGACATGCAGTTGGACCGGCGCACAGTGATGCTCGGCGGCACGGCGCTCGCGCTCGCCGGCTGCACCCGCGCCGGCACGCCGCGCGCATCCACTGTTCCGGCGCCCCTGACCCCGGCCGATTTCAGCTTGGTCATCGACGGGCTCGACCATGCCGAGGGCGTCGCCAGCGCCCCCGACGGCCGCCTGTTCCTGTCCAACAGCGGCGGCGCGATCGGCGTTCTGACACCGGGACAGCCGCTGCGGCAGGTCGGCGCGCCGCTCGCCGCCAATCGCGTCGCCGTCGATGCGCAGGGCCGCTTGATCGTCGCGAATATGGGCCTGCTCAAGCAGCAGCCTGGCCCGCTCCAGCGCATCACCCTTGAAACCGGCACGGTCGAAACGCTCGTCTCGGAACTGGAGGGACGCCAGCTCGTCGCCTCCAACGGCCCGGCCACCGCGCGCGATGGCAGCATCTATTGCACCCACAGCAGTTGGGGGCCGGTCGCCAATATCGGCACCACCACGCCGGCCGGCTTCATCTACATGGTCCGGCCCGACGGCAGCGCCGCGATCGTCGCGCGCGCCCTGCGCGGGGTCAACGGCCTCTGCCTCGACCGGGACGAACGCCATGTCTATGCCTCGCTGACCGCCGAAGGGCGCATCCGCCGCTGGCGCCGCAACGCCGACGGCACCCTTGCCGACCCGCAGGATTTCGGCCCGCAACTGGGCGCCGTCGTCCCCGACCAGACGGTCAAGGCCATCCTCGCCCTGCCGCCGCAGGAAAAGGCAGCGCTGGGCTATTGCGACGGCATCGCCTTCGACAGGGCCGGCAATCTCTGGATCACCCTGCCCTTTTCCAACCGGCTGGTCGCGCTGACCCCGCAGGGCCGGCAGATCGACATCCTGCATGATCCCGCCGGCGAAAAGATCGCGATGCCGACCAATCTCTGCTGGGGCGGGCCGGACCGCCGCACGCTCTATGTGGTCTCGCGCGGCAAGGGCATGATCGTCCAGGCCCACACCACCATCGCCGGCGCCCCGCTCGCCAATTGGCCAGCCAGCTGACGCACCACTTTCCTACTGCACGCTTTTCTGCTCCATACTCCGCCATGGACCAGCCGATCTGCTTCAATGCCATGCGTAACCCAAGAGGCGCGTTCGTGTCGCGTCACAGACGCGCGGGAGTGACCCCAATGTCGCGTGACTGTCGCGTCGGCGTGACTTTGGCGGCGCGTTTGCGCGTCAAACCGCCCCAATTTTCGATGATCAACGGTGTGAACTTCGCGACGATGACCTGAGCCTGACCCTGTAGTGACCCGCTCAGGCCATCTCGATCACCACCTTGCCCTGCGCCTTGCGGTCCATGATCCAGCGCATCGCCGCCCGGCTCTCGTCAAAGCCGAAGCGCGCGCCGATCGCCGGCCGCAGTCCGCCCTGCTCATACCAGTCATAAAGCTGTGCCATATTGGCGGCATGGATGTCCGGCTCGCGCCGACTGTGCATCCCCCATGTCACGCCGACGATCGACGCCGTCTTCACCAGCGGCAGGTTCAGCGGGATCGCAGGGATGGTCCCGGCGGCAAAGCCGACCACCAGATAGCGCCCGTCCCAACCCATGGTGCGGAAGGCCGGCTCGGCCAGATCGCCACCGACCGGATCGAAGATCACATCGACGCCGCGTTCCCCGGCCAGCGCCTTCACCGCCTGCTTGATGTCGACCTCAGCATAATTCACCGTCTCGCCCGCGCCATGCGCCCGCGCCAGCTCCCGCTTTTCCGCGCTGGAGGCCGCCGCGATCACCCGCGCACCCATGCGCTTGCCGATCTCCACCGCCGCCAGCCCCACGCCGCCCGCAGCGCCCAGCACCAGCAGCGTCTCGCCCGCCTGCAACCGCCCGCGCTGGCGCAGCCCGTGCAGCGCCGTCGCATAGACCATGGTGAAACCGGCCGCGACATCGAAGCCCATCGCGTCGGGAATGATGCTGGTACGGAAAGCCGGCGCCACCGCCTGCTCGGCAAAGGCGCCCTGGAACGGGATTGCCGCTACCCGGTCCCCGACCTGAAAGCCGCTGACACCCTCGCCGATCGCATCGACCACCCCGGCCGCCTCGCCGCCGGGGATGAAGGGCAAGGGCGGCTTGGTCTGGTAGAGATTCTGGATCATCAGCGCGTCAGGGAAATTGACGCTTGCCGCCCGCACCGCCAGCCTGATCTCGCCCGGCCCTGGCTGGGGCACGGGCACGTCCCGGAACGCCAGTTGCTCGGGCGCGCCATGCGCCTCGCACATCAGCGCCCGCACGGATCAGCTGCCCAGAAACTGCTGGCGCATCTTGTAATAGTCGTCGCTCGGATATTTCTCGCTATGCTGCCCCGCCGGCCAGTCGGCATAGGGCGTCTGCGCCGGTTCGGGCGGCGAGGTATAGTCGGACAGGCCCCGGCGACGGATGATCTTCCACACCCCGTTCCGCCGCTCCAGATCGTCGAGATAGCGGCCCTGGAAGAAGACATCCTCCTCGCCCCCGCCTTCCTTGCGGTCGCGCCGATGCTGCGCGAAATAATAGCATTCGGAAAAAGCCTTGTCCCCCTTCACCTCGACCGAGACATTGGTGATGTGGTGGCAGGCATATTTCAGCGTCGACACGATCTTGAAGGCGAAGCCGACGAAATCGGACGACTTGCCCTCGAACTTGCCATGCTTGTGCGTCGATTCCGGCCAGAAGAGCGATCGCAGCAGCGCCTCGTCCGCCCGGTCATTGGCCCGCGCATAGGCATAGAGGAGTTCGGTGATCGCCTGCTTGGACTCGACGATGTCCAGCCGCTGGGCCATGTCCATGCCGCTTGCCTTTCCCCTGGGGGCTGCGGCCGATGCCTCGGCAGCCGCGGCCATGCCGATCGGCAGCGCCAGCATGGCGGCCAGCGTGCCGCGACGATTGCGTTCTTCCATGCTCATTCTCCCGGATTTTCCAGCAGGCCCGGCTCGGCGCGCAGGCGCGGCAGCACCTCCTTCTCGAACAGGCGCAGGCTGCGCCACGACACTTCGGGGTCCAGCCCGCCCAGCAGCGCGTGGAAGGTGACGGCGGTGCCCCGGCCCAGCCCCTTGAGATATTCAAAACATTCGTCGGGCGTCAGCACCTTGATGTTCGGCATCGCCTTCAGCCCCTCGATCGTCTCGGCAGGCTTGTAGCGTGTCTGGCCGGTGCCGCGCTCCTTGGCCCATTCGGCATAGGCGTTGGTCGCATAGGCGACATGCGGCGCCACCAGCGGCCAGTCGCGATCCGGATCGTCGGAGACATAGAGGAAGCTCGCTGCCGGCTGGCGCAGTTCCTCGGGCGGCGGGAAGCCGGCCTTTTCCCGCTCCTCTTTGTAGAGGGTGAACAGGTCGGGATGGCCGGGGAAATATTGATAGCCGCCCTTGGCCGCGCGGATCGCCGACTTGTCGGTCGACCCGCCCATGTAGATTTTGGGACCACCCGGCGTCGCCGGGGCCGGCGTCACCCGCACGGTGCGCTCGCGAAACTCGAACGGCTCACCGGTCCAGGCCTGCTTCAGCGTGGCCATCGCCTCGTTCATGATCGCCAGCCGCTTGCTGATGTCCTTGCCGAACATCTCGAACTCATGCGGGCGATAGCCCATGCCGGCGGTCAGCCACACGCGCCCGGGCGCGATATTGTCCAGCACCGCCAGATCCTCCGCCAGCCGCAGCGGATCATGCATGGTGACGACCAGCGCCGACAGATGCGCGACGATATTCTCCGTCGCTCCCAGGATCGACGCCGCCTGCACCATGGAGGACGGGCAATAGCCGCCCTCCGCGCCATGATGCTCGGCCAGGAACACCTGGGTGAAGCCCAACCTGTCGGCCCATTGCGCCTGCTCGATCGCGGTGCGGTACAGCACGGGATGCGGCGCGCCGAAATCCGGCCGGTTCATGTCGTAACGAAGGTTCAACTGCACCCTTTGGGTTCCTCTTCCCGATTATTGGCTGTTGGTTCAGGCGGCCGAGACGCGCGACTGGATGCGGCCGGTCACGTCCGCCGCCTGCATCGCCTTGCCGCTGTCGATTAGCGCGTTGATCGCGTCCGGCGCATAGCCGATCTCGGCCAATATCTGCCGCGTATGCTCGCCCAGGCGCGGCGCGGACTTGCGCGCATGGCCCGGCGTGTCGCTCAGATGGATGAAGCTGCCGAATTGGCGGACATGGCCATACATGGAATCGAAATTCTCGATCACCCGGTTGCTGGCCACCGCCCAGTCCTGCCACAGCGCCTCACGCACCCAGCTCTTGGACGCCGGTATCTCGCACGGCACGCCCACCGCATCGAGCAGGGCAAAGGCCTCCGCGCTGGTCTTGTCGGCAAACCAGGGCTCCAGCGCCGCCCGCAGCGCCGCGTCATGCAGCGACCGTTCCTGTGGCGAGACAAAGCGCGGATCGTCGATCAGCCCGGCCTGCCCCACCGCCCGCGCCAGCGCCGCGAAGCGATCATCCTGCCGACACGCAATGCAGAGCCAGCCGTCGCTCGTGCGATAGAGCCGGTCGAGCGCATTATAGCCGGCCTGATCCTTGTCGAGGCGGAAGCCGTAGACGACCTGCTTGTCGGCATCCAGGAAATGCTCGGACGTGGTCCACAGGCTCGAATGGAGCTGGGGTATCTCCATATAGTCGCCGACGCCGCTGATCGCGCGCGCTTCCAGCCCCATCAATATGCCCGCAGCGCCCAGGAAGCCGTTATTATAATCCTCATTGCCGAACACAGACCGGGTCGGCGGATTGCCCGCGCCGCCCCCTTCATAGAGCAGACCGGTCCAGCCCGACACCAGAGGCGCAAAGCTCTTGAGCAACGACTTGGGGCCCTTGGAGCCATAGCCGGGCAGATAGACATAGAGCAGGCGCGGATTGATCTTCGACAGCGCCTCATAGCCGATGCCCAGCTTGTCAGCCTTGCCGGGGCGCAGATTATGGGTGACGACATCGGCCTCAGACACCAGCTTCAGCGCCGCCTCCAGCGCCTCGGGCTGCTTCAGGTTCAGCACGATGTCGCGCTTGCCGCGCTGCGCCGCGTCGAAACAGTCGGGCAGCGGCCGCATCTGGTCGCCGTCGGGCGTCTCCACCTTGATGACGTCGGCGCCCAGGTCCGACAGCAGCCGCCCGCCAAAGCCGACCGCGAAGAAGGACGAGAAGTCCACCACCTTGATGCCTTCGAGCGGCCGGTCGATCGGCTTGCCCGCCGCCACCAGTTCGCCCCGCTTGCGCGCAATCAGGTCGGCCAGAACGCCATTGTCGGCGCCGATCGCCGGCGCCGGGCGCGGCGCGGCGCAGGGCGTGCGATCGAACCGCACGGCCGGTGCGGCCTGATAGATGGTGCCGAATTCCGCGTCTGGCAGCGCAATCCGTTGCCCGACAAACTCCACCTGCTCGTCCAGCAAGACTTCGGCCGGCTCCAGCACCGGCAGCGCCGCCACATCGGCCGCCTGGAACAGCGCGATCCATTCGGCGCGCGGGCGCGCCTTGAACGCATCGAAAATCTCGACGCGGGCGATATGATATTCGTCGTCGCTCAATGGCACCGACATTTCCGCCGCGCTCTTCACCACCGACACCCGGTCGCCAAAGCCCAGCTGGTCCATCGCCGCCTTGAAGCCGCCCTGCCCGCCGGTATGGATCTGCAGGAACAGGCCGTCGCCGCATTCGAACATGCCGGTCACCAGCCGGGTCCGGCCAAACCGGTCGACCGCGCCGGAATCCCCCGCCTTGATGTAGGAAATACCGTCTTCCTGCCACCAATTGTTCATCGGCGATTGGGCCAGCATCGCGTCGAGCAGCGAGGATTCGACCTTCTGTCCCTTGCCGCTCGACCGCCGCGCCCGGATAGCCGTCAGCGCGCCGATCACGCCCAGAAACGCCTGACCATAATGGAGCGCGGGATGACCGAGATAGACCGGCCCCTCGCGGAACGGGCTGGACTTGTCGATCATCGTGCCGAGCAGCGCCGCCGCCAGCCCCTCGCCGCGCGGCCGGTCGGCAAAGGGCGTGTCAGCGCCATAGGCGGTCAGCGCCGACACGATCAGCTCCGGATAGTCGCGCGCCAGGCTCTCGCCGTCCAGGCCAAGCGCCTTCGCTTCTCCCTCCTCCAGTGCATGGATGAAGATGTCCGCTCCGCCGAGCAATCCGCGCAGCGCCGCCCGATCATCCGCATCGGCCACGTCCAGCTCAACGCTGCGCTTGGACCGGTCCCAGCTCTTGCGGGTCAGTTCATGGGCGAAATAGGCGCCGCCCCTGGGCTCGACCTTCAGCACGTCGGCGCCATGGTCGGCGAGCAGCATGCCCGCAATCGCGACCGGCATTTCGGTCGACAGCTCGATAACGACAAGATGGTCCAGAGGGCCGGGCATCACGCACTCCTGTTTGGCGGTCTGCGCCGCCTCTTGTTCGGATCTGGCCGATAGTGCGCGGAATCGCGCCTCCGACCTTTCCCTTGAAACAGACACGCTTTTTCCCGGCAGCGCAAGTAATATTGCACTATAGGTTCAAATTCATTCCTTGCCCGTCAGCCGTGCCGGATCATAACGCGGCCGGTCCATCTGGAAACTGTCGCCGTTGCGCACATACCAGCCGCTGCCATGGGTGCGGCCGATCAATTTCATCGCCGGCGTATCGAAATAGACCCGCTCGCGATCGGTGATGAACTCGTCGCGGATATGCGCCATCACGATCTCGCCGATGATCACCGTCTGCATCGTGCCGATGTCCATCGCCGCGACCTTGCGGCATTCGAAGCTGACCGGGCTGCTGGCGATCAGCGGCGGCGCGACCAGCACCGACGGCGCGGTCTCGATCCCGGCATAGTCGATCTCGCTGACATCGGCCGGCGCATCGACGCTGCAATGGTTCATCTTCTCGGCATCATCCTCGCACACCAGGTTCACGACGAATTCGCCGGTGGCGATGATGTTAGCGGCCGTGTTCTTCAGGCCGCGCGATACCGGCTCCTTCAGCAGGCCCAGCGCCACTAACGGCGGCTCCGTGCCGACGCAGTTGAAGAAGCTGTAGGGCGCGGCATTGACCACGCCCGCTTCGGACCGGGTGGTGATCCAGGCGATCGGACGCGGGGTGATGGTCGAATTGACGATCTTGTAGCGGGTCGCCATCGGCAGGCTGCGCATGTCGAACTGCATGACTTATTCCTTCGCCCCAGTTGCGACCTTCGCGGCAGCCTTCGCCGCTGCGCGTGCCCTGAACGCCTCGCGGGCGCGGGGCACTTCCTCCCCCGCCTGGCAGGTGTGGCAATAGACCAGTTCCAGCGCATGATTGGCCGACAGGTCGCCGCTTTCCGCCTGGTCGAGCAGCCGCTTGGTCAGTTCGACCGCATGGGCATTGCCGCCACCGATCGTCGCGCCCAGCGCCAGGGCCTGCGCGACCGCCTCGCCCGGCGGCACCAGTCGGCTGACCAGCCCCAGGCTCAATGCCTCGGCCGCCTCCAATGTCCGCCCCGAAAAGATGATCTCGGCCGCGCGTGCCCGCCCCAGTTGCCGGGTCAGGAACCAGGCCGCCCCGCCATCGGGGACGAGCCCAAAATCCAGAAACGGCGCACCGAACCGCGCATTGTCGGCAGCAAAGATCATGTCGCAGGCCATCGCCAGGCTCCAGGACACGCCATAGGCGCCACCCTCCACTGCTGCCACGGTCGGGATCGGCAGCGCGCGCAGCCGGCGAATGATCCGCTGCCCCATCTCCAGCCGAGCGGCGAGCCGCAACGCCCCCTCGCCCCGCGCCGGCGGCAGCTTCACGTCGCCGCCATTGCTGAAATAGCCATCCGCCCCGCACAGCAGCAGCATCCGCGCTGGCGTCGCATTTTCCAGCCGGTCGAGCGCGGCGGAAAACTGCTCCCACATGGTGAAGGAGACGGTGTTCTTCGCGCGTGGCCGGTTGAGGGTGATGACGGCGACACCATCCTCGCGCAGCTCGAACAACAGTTCGGGGTCTTCGCTCGGCGCGCTCATCTCACTCTCCCATGCTGATGCCCATGTCGGGCCTGGGGCATGCCTAGACGAGGCGCACACCATGATGCAAGAAAATTTGCATCATGGTGCAGATTCAAGCCGCTTTCGTCTTGGTCTTGGGCGACATCGGGAGCGCGTCCATCCCGCGCTCGGCAATATCCTTGATCAGCGCTTCGACTTCCTTGCGCGCCGCGCCCTTCAGCGAACCGAGCAGGCAGGACAGATAGCTGCTGACCAGCCGGACGATCACCTCGTCATCGGGTATGCGGCCCTGCGCCCAGTCGTTGATGGTCGCATATTCGAAGCGCACCAGATCATCGACCAGCTTGTCGACCTGCACCCAGGGCTGCAGCTGCTTCGTGGCGTCGAGCGCCTCGATCCACTGCTTGTTATGATGGATGGCCGGCGAGTGCATCGCTGTCCAGATGTCGCGGTCGACATCGGAACTGAAATAGAGCGCCATGATCGCCTTGATATAATTGCGGATCTTGCGGTTGCGCTGGACGACCGAGATCATCCGCTCGAGATTATGCTGCATCGTGCCGGGCGGGCTCGAATAGACGATGCGGCTGACATATTCGTCGAAATATTCCTGGATCGCGGTGGCGATCATCCGCTCGCGGGTCTGGAAGGCGTTGTAGAGCGTCCGCTTGGCGACACCCGCGCGCTGGCCGATCTCGTTCATGCTCAGCGCCGCGATCCCCTGCTCGGCGATCACCTTGCGCGTTTCCTCCAATATCCGGCGACGGCGTTCGATGATCGCCGGACTGGAATAGGTCTGCGGCCGATCGCCATTTTCCTTGAGGTCAGCCATGTCCTTGTCCGTCGTCAAATTCGCTCATCCTCCCCGAGGCGCGCCCGGCGGGGGCACGTAACCGATGATCATAACGCAATTGCATGAACGTGCAAATTTGATGCCGCACAGCTGGACTTTGTGCAAGCCCCCGCTCGGCGCAGACAAGGAGCCCCGCCTCCCGATGAAAGGAAGCGGGGCGAAGCAGCATCCGCCACAAGGGGAAGGATGCCATGGGAGGTCAGTTGGCCTTGGGCGCGGTTTCCCGCGCGCGCTGGCGGATATAGTGGCGCAGCCCTTCCAGATCGGCGTCGCTCAACTGCTCGAAGGCGCCCATGCCGCGCGCCATCAGCGCCCCGTCATGCACCACCGACTTGAACGTCTCCGCGTCCAGCGGCACCGCCGACTTGCGCAGGTCCGGCGCGGCGCCGCCCGCCATCATGCCCGCGCCATGACAGATGACGCAGCTGCTATTGTAGATGCCGCCGCCGACCTTGGCCTTGGCGGCGTCGACGGTGAAGGCCGGATCATCCTGGATCGGCTCATCCACCGGCTCGAACTTGGGCAGCGCCTTGGTGCCGCCGATCGCAAAGGTCAGCACCCGGCGCTGCTGCTGGCGATAATCCCAGTTGGGCACGTTGGGGAAGCTGCTGCGGAAACCAGTGATCACCGACACATATTGCTTGCCACCGACCGTATAGCTGATCGGCGCGGACAGGATGCCGTTCTGCGCCGGGAAGGACCAGAGCTTGCGCCCGTCGGTCGCCGAATAGGCGTTGAAATTGCCGTCATTGGTGCCCTGGAACAGCAGGCCACCGCCGGTCGCCATGATGCCGCCATTGAACACGCCGGGTTGCGGCACCGACCAGGCGACCTTGTTGTTGGCGACGTCGAAGGCGACCAGCTTGCTCACCGCGGCGGGCGGCACCAGATTGGCTGGCGGCGCCCCGAGCCCGGTATTGACCATCATCCCCGGCTTGTAGGTCCAGTCCTTCACATTGGCCGGATCGACGAACACGCGGCCGCCCTCCATCACCGGAATATAGCTGAGGTTCGTCTTGGGACTGAACGCCATCGCCTGGACGCCATGCGCGCCATTGGGGAAGGGATACATCATGAACGGCTTGCCGTTCGGATATTGCGCCTCGGGATTGATCTCGGGCCGGCCGGTGACCGGATCGATCCGCTTGGCCCAATTTTGCTTGGCGAACTCGCCGGCCGAAATGAACTTCCCGGTCTCGCGGTCCAGCGCATAGAAGAAGCCGTTCTTGGGCGCGTGCATCAACACCGACCGCATCTTGCCGCCAATCTCGATATCGGCCAGCTCGATATCCATCGCATCGTTGAAATCGTGGCTGTTTTCCGGGTTCACCTGATAGTGCCAGGCATATTCGCCGGTCTTCACGTCGATCGCCACGATCGAGGCGAGATAAAGATTGTCGCCACCACCGGGCGAACGGATCTTCTGGTTCCACGGCCAGCCATTGCCGGTGCCAAGGTAGATGCGGTCATATTTGGCGTCATAGGCCATGGCGTGCCACACCGTGCCGCCCCCGCCGAACTTCCACCATTCACCGGTCCAGGTCTTGGCTGCCGCCTCCATCGCCTTGTTCTCGAAGCCCTTGGCCGGATCGCCCGGCACCACGAACCAGCGCCAGGCCTTCTTGCCGGTCTTGGCATCATAGGCGGTCACATAGCCGCGGGTGGGGCTGTAGTCCGCGCCGCCGAAGCCGACCACGATCTTGTCGCCGGCCACCCATGGCGGGCCAGTGATATAGCCATTTTCCGCCTCGTCGAGTGTCTGGACCGACCAGCGCGGCTTGCCGGTCTTGGCATCGACCGCGATCAGCCGGCCTTCGCGGGTGGCGGTATAGATCAGCCCGTCCTTATAGGCGATGCCGCGCGTACCCCAGCCGGCGCGCATCCGCCATTTCGCCTCCGGCTGGCTCGCCACATCGGGGTCATATTGCCAAAGCAGCTTGCCAGTCTTGGCGTCGAGCGCATGGACGACCGACAGGCCGACCGCAAAATAGAGGACGCCATCTATCGCCAGCGGCTGGGTATAGCTGTCATAGGTGTCGATATCATAGGACCAGGCGAGACCGAGCTTGCCGACATTGTCAGCACTGATCTGGTCGAGCGCGCTGTAATGCTGCTCCTTGTCGTCGCCACCAAAGCTGGACCAGTTGGCGGTCGGCCCACCCGGCGCTGCGCTGTCCGCGCCGCAGGCGATCAGCCCGCTCGCCAGAGCCAGGATCGCCACGGCCGTCGACACTCTTCCCTTCATGCTCTCATCCTTCTCCGTGCGCCCCTGTTCGCGCCTCTTTATATTGCACCTTGGTGCAGATTCATGACCCTGTCAACGCGCCTGCGCGCTTGACAGCGATAATCCTCTCCAACATTATTATGCACCGTAGAGCAAAATTGATGAGGGGATGATGGAGATGGTGCAGCGCCCTGTCGCCTGCGCGGCTACGGCCGTCGCTTTATGGGCAAGCCTTGGAAATGCTGCCCCTTCTTCGGCACCATCCCGATTGTCCACCGCGTCCGGTCCGATCCGCGGCATGATGCGCGACGATGTCCGCTTCTTTGGCGGCATCCCCTATGCCGCGCCCCCGGTCGGCGCCAATCGCTGGCGCGCACCGCAACCGCCTCGCTCCTGGGCGACCGAGCGTGACGCTACAGGCTTTGCGGCTGATTGCCCCCAGCCACGGCGCAAAGAGGACTCAGCCTTCCCCCAGGATGAAAATTGCCTGACCCTCAACGTCGCCTCACCTGACCTTGGCGCCCGCAAATTGCCGGTGCTGTTCGTCGTCCATGGCGGCGCCTATTTCGTCGGCTCGGGCCGGGAGCCGTTCCGCAACGGCATGCCGCCGCTGGTCAAGCAGGGTGTCGTCCTTGTCGCCCCCAATTACCGCATCGGGCGGCTCGGCTTCTTCGCACACCCGGCGCTGACAAACGAAGCGCCCAAGGCGACGGCCAATTTCTGGCTGATGGATCAGGTCGCGGCGCTGCACTGGGTCCGGCAGAATATCGCCCGTTTCGGCGGCGATCCGGACAATGTGACCATCATCGGCTGTTCGGCGGGCGGCTCCAGCATCAATGCGCTCATGGCGACGCCGATGGCCAGGGGCCTGTTCGCCCGCGCCAGCGCCCATTCGGCCGGCGGCCTGTTCAACGCCAACCGCCCCCTGTCCCAGGCGCAGGAACAGGGACTGGCCTTTGCCCAGCGCACCGGCGTGACCGGCAATGGCGCGCCATCGCTCGCGGCCCTCCGCAGGCTCAGCGTCGCGCAGGTGCTGGCCGGCGACAGCGGTGCACCGGACTTTGGCGCAACCGTCGATGGCAGTTGGCTGCCCGCTCCCCTTTCCACCCTGTTCGCAAAGGGCCAGATCTCGCATGTCCCGCTGATCAGCGGATCGACCAGCAACGAAGCCAGCGTCTTTGGCCTGATGGGCTTTGGCCGGGCCGAAATGGCGCGCCGCTTCGGCATCGATCTGTCGGCCGTGTCCGCCAGCTACGGCCTGACCGACGAGGCGGAATTGCTGCGCCAGGTGCAGACCGACTTCCTGTTCACCTCGGCAGCGCTCGGCATGACCCAGTTGGCGGCCCGCGCCGGCCTGCCGACACGCGCCTATCAGTTCGATTTCGTGCCGCCCGACCAGCGCAGTTCGAAGCCCGGCGCGGACCATTGCGCCGACCGCCTGTTCTGGCTCGGCCAGTCCCCCTCGGCCGATGCGGAAAGCCAGGCGCTCGCCAGGACCATGTCGGGCTGGATGCTGAACTATGTGCGCAGCGGCGATCCCAACGGCCCCGGCCTGCCGCCATGGCCCGCCACCCAGGGCGGTCGCACCAACCCGCTGGTCATCGGCCAGCATATTGCCGCCGCCCCGGACTTCCGCGCCCGGCAGCTCGCCCCCTGGTTCGACAAATGGCAGCGGGAAAGTGGCCAGTCCTTCGGCTGGAATCCCGTGCCATGACCCTGCGGCTGGAGCAGGCCGGCGCAGTGGCGATCGTGACGCTCGATCGCCCCGACCGGCGCAATGCCTTCACCATGGCGATGCGCGGCGAAATCGCCGCCCTGTTCGACGATCTGGCGCAGGATGATGGGGTTCGCGCGGTCGTCCTGACCGGCGCAGGCGGGCATTTCTGCTCGGGCGCCGATACCGGCGAGATGGGTGCCGCCGACAGTGCCGCTTTCCTCAAGCGGATGCGCGCGCTCCACCGCATGATCCGCGCCATCGCCGCCACGCCCAAGCCGGTCATCGCAGCAGTCGACGGCGTCTGCGTCGGTGCCGGCTGGAGCCTGGCGCTCGCCTGCGATCTGATCCTCGCCAGCCCGAATGCCAGCTTTGCCCAACTCTTCGGCCGGATCGGCTATGCGCCCGACGCTGGCGCCATCTGGCAGTTGACCCGGCTGGTCGGCCCGATGCGCGCGAAGGAAATCGTCTATAGCGGCCGGACGCTGACCGCCGATGAAGCCTTGCAGCTCGGCCTCATCCTCTCGATCGAGGCGGGACGACCGGTCTGCGACGCGGCGATCGACCTGGCCACCCGCCTTGCGAAAGGGCCGCCTGTCGCACAGGCGATGAGCAAGCAGTTGTTCGAGGCAACCACGCTATCCTTCGACCAGTTCCTCGACCGCGAGTTCATGGTCCAGCCCTTGCTCGCCACCACCGCCGATCATCGCGAGGGGCTGGCCGCAACGCGGGACAAGCGCGCCCCGAACTTCATCGGCCGATAATCACCTCATCAGCCTTGCCATATCAGCCTTGCCATCATGATCTCCATGGGGAACGGTGCAGCACGCCCCTGTCAATTTTGCTGTCCATCAGGTTCTCATGGTCTTCACCGATATCGCCACCCGCACCTACAACCATAATTGGCGGCTCGACCCGATCGTCCGCAGCCTGCTCGACACCGATTTCTACAAGCTGCTGATGCTGCAGATGATCCGGCAGCAGCATCCCGAAGTCCACACCACCTTCAAGCTGATCAACCGCACCCACCATGTGCGCCTGGCCGACATCATCGATGAAGGCGAACTGCGCGCCCAGCTCGATCATGCCCGTTCATTGCGCTTCGGCAAGAAGGAACTGATCTGGCTGGCGGGCAACAGCTTCTATGGCCGGACCCAGATGTTCAGCCCGGATTTCATCGCCTGGCTCGCCGCCTTTCGTCTGCCCGACTATGAATTGCGCCAGGTCGATGGCCAATATGAGCTGCGCTTCCACGGGCTCTGGATCGAGACGATGATGTGGGAAATCCCGGCCCTTGCCATCATCAACGAACTGCGCTCGCGCGCGGCGATGAAGGGGCGTGGCCGCTTCGCGCTCGACGTGCTTTACGCCCGCGCCAAGGCGAAATTGTGGGAGAAGCTCGAGCGCCTGAGCGCCCTTCCCGATCTCGTCATCTCCGACTTCGGGACGCGCCGTCGCCATGGCTTCCTGTGGCAGCGCTGGTGTGTCGAGGCGCTGAAGGAAGGACTGGGCGACCGCTTCATCGGCTCGTCCAACGTGCTGCTGGCGATGGATGCCGACCTGGAGGCAATCGGCACCAATGCGCATGAATTGCCGATGGTCCAGGCGGCACTGGCGCCGGACGATGCAGCACTGGCCCGCGCGCCCTACGCGGTTCTGGAACAATGGCAGGCCCATTATGGCGGCAATCTGCGCATTGCCCTGCCCGACGCGTTCGGCACCGCCGCCTTCCTGAAGGACGCGCCGGACTGGGTGGCCGACTGGACCGGTTTCCGCCCCGACAGCGCGCCACCGATCGAGGCGGGTGAGCAGATCATCCACTGGTGGCAGGAAAAGGGGCGCGATCCGCGCAGCAAGCTGCTGATCTTTTCCGATGGCATGGACGTCGACAGTATCGAGGCGACCTATCGCCATTTCCATGGCCGCGTGCGCATGAGCTTTGGCTGGGGCACAAATCTCACCAATGATTTTCGCGGCTGCGCCCCGTTCGAAACCGACGGGCTCGACCCGATCTCACTGGTGTGCAAGGTGGTGGACGCCAATGGCCGCCCGGCGGTCAAGCTGTCGGACAATCCCGCCAAGGCAACCGGTGATCCGGCCGAGATCGACCGCTATCTGCGCGTCTTCGGCGGCGACGGGCGAAAGGCGGTCGCGGTTCAGGTGTGATCGCCCTTCAACGCCGCATGAACCCCATCCAGCGCAACAGGAAATAGCTGACACCCGCCGCCCCGGCAGCAACCAGCGTCGCCGTCAGCGTGCCGTGCGACGCACTGGCAAAGGGCATGCCCCCGGTGTTCATGCCGAACAGTCCGGTGACCAGGGTCGCCGGCAGCATCAGCGCAGTGATGATCGACAGGATGTAGAGATTCTGGTTGGTCCGCTGCGCCGCCTGTATGTCCAGTTCATCGCGCAGCAGCCGCAATTGCGCTTGCCCTTCCAATATGTCGGCGTCCAGCGCCTGCAGCCGCTGGGTCAGTTTCTCGACCGTGGGCAGCAGAGCGTCCGGCAGTTCCTCGTCCCGCTCCAGCCGCTGGAACACGCCGCGCGCCCCGGAAAGCAACCGATGCAGTTGCGCGAGCCGGCGGCGAATGCCGACCAGGTCGCGCGGCTGGGGCGGATGATGCCCCTCCAGAAAGGCATCCTCGGCGCGCTGGATGTCGGCCGACAGGGTGCGGCTGATATCGGCGACATTCTCGGCAATGGCGCCGACCAGCAGGTCCAGCGCCTGCGCCCCGCCGATCACCCCCTTCGTCCGCTCCAGCCGATGGCGCGCGATGTCGGCGCAGCGCAGCGGATGCAGGCGGGTGGTCAGCATCAATGTCGGCGTCAACGCCATGCGCAGCGCCCCAAGCCGCGCGGTATCGGCCACATCGAAATCCCGCTCGAAATCATGCAGGACGCAGCCGACCGTGTCGCCATCGACCAGCGCCCGCTGATGCGTATCGGGCGACAGGATCAGTTCGCGCACCGCCTCGGGCAGCATCGCCGCACCCTCGATCCATTGCCGCGTGCCATGATCGGCCAGGTTCAGGTGCAGCCAGCGAAAGCCGCCCGTCGCCCCGCCATCGCAATGATCGACCGGCCTGATCGCGTCAGGCGCGAAGTCCAGCCCCCAGATTAGTCCCGGCCCGATGCCCGGAACCGGCAAGATGATGGGGATCAGCGGGTCGTTCCGGTCGCCGATATGCCGCTCCTGTCGATCAGAAGATCTGCGCGAAGACCATATATAGCAGCCCTGCGAGCAGGATCGAACAGGGCAATGTCAGCACCCAGGCCATTAGCAGGTTGCGCACCGTTGCCATCTGCAGGCCCGATCCATTGGCCGCCATCGTGCCGGCCACGCCCGACGACAGAACATGGGTGGTCGAAACCGGCAAACCCATATGGTCCGCGCCGAAGATCGTCGCCATCGCCACCAGTTCGGCTGATGCCCCCTGCGCATAGGTGAGGTGCGTCTTGCCGATTTTCTCGCCCACCGTGACCACGATCCGCCGCCAGCCAACCATGGTGCCCAGCCCCAGCGCAAAGGCGACGGCGATCTTCACCCAGGTCGGGATGAAGCGGGTGCCGGCATCGAGCGATCCCTTGTAGGTCGTCAGCGCCTTCATTTTCGCTTCGGAAAGCCCTGCCGCCTGCTCCTTGCCCAGCCGCTTGATCGCTTCAGACGCCAGATACATGTCGTTGCGGATGTTGGAGACAGCAGCGGCCGGCACCTGCGCCAGCGATCCATAATTCATCACCTGACGGTCGACATCGGCGATCAGCAGCGACAGCGCCGGCATGGTCGTGTCGGCAAAACGCTTGTCGGCGATATAGCGCGTCACCTGCGCCCGCGCCTCGGCCGGCCGCATCATGGCGGGCGCATGTTGGCCAAGCGCCGCCGTGGCGGCAATCGAATTGGCGTGGAATTCGGTCGTGTAGCGCGCCGGCACCGCGCGGTTGAGCGCATAGGCGGTCGGCACCGTGCCGATCAGGATCAGCATGATGAGGCCCATGCCCTTCTGCCCGTCATTGGAGCCATGGGCGAAGCTGACGCCGGTGCAGGTGAAGATCAGCAGCGCACGGATCCACAATGGCGGCGGCATGCCATTTTGCGGCTCGCGATAGAGCGCCTTGTTGCGGACCAGGACTTTCATCGCCACGAACAGAAGCGCCGCCAGGCCAAAGCCGATCAGCGGCGAAAAGAGCAGCGCCTGGCCGATCTCGGTCGCCTTGCTCCAATCGACGCCCGACGTGCCGCTCTTGCCGTGCAGCAGCGCATTGGCGACGCCGACGCCGATGATCGATCCGATCAGCGTGTGCGAGCTGGACGACGGGATGCCCAACCACCAGGTGGCGAGGTTCCATAGGATCGCCGCGATCAGCAGCGCGAACACCATGGCGAAACCCGCGCTGGACCCGACCTGCAGGATCAGTTCGACCGGCAGGAGCGACACGATGCCGAACGCGACTGCGCCGGTCGACAGCAGCACGCCAAGGAAATTGAAGAAGCCCGACCAGACCACCGCAATATTGGCCGGCATCGCATTGGTGTAGATCACCGTCGCGACTGCATTGGCGGTGTCATGGAAGCCATTCACGAATTCGAAGCCGAGCGCGATCAGCAGCGCCAGGAACAGCAGCAGGAAGGGCAGATAGGCGGTCGGCGCCACGCCCACCGCCGTCGCATCGCTATAGACGCTGTAGACGACGTAGATCAGCGCGGCGACGATGGCGGCGCCAAAGCCGATCGAGCCGGCCATGCCCAGCCCCTTGTCCATCTCGGGCCGACCTGCCCCGCCAATCGCCACGCTTGCATTCATCGAATCGTCCCCGAACGGCAAATAATGGCAACGCTCTAGGTCCGCTGCATGAAAGCCGCGTTGCGGCGCTGAAATCGAAAGAAAATTCGCCTCTGGCGCTTGCCCGTAGGCAATCCGTCCGCCTAGGGTCACCCGACACATAAGTTGGAGCGAAGATTTGGACGTCATTTCGATCGTATTATTCCTGTTGCTGGCTGTCGTCGTCAGTGGCGCCTTGTCGCGCATGATGCCGATTTCCATCCCGACACCTCTGGTCCAGATCGCCCTTGGCGCGATCATCGGCCTGTCGACATCGCACAGGGTCGCGCTCGATCCCGAAATATTCCTGCTCTTGTTCCTGCCGCCTCTGCTGTTCCTCGACGGCTGGCGCATTCCCAAGGATGAACTGCTCAAGGACGCCTCGACCGTGGTCGAACTGGCGCTGGGGCTGGTGCTGACCACCGTCATCGGCATGGGCTTCTTCATCAACTGGATGATCCCGGCGATGCCGCTCGCCGTCGCCTTCGCGCTCGCCGCCGTGGTCTCGCCGACCGATCCGATCGCCGTGTCCGCCATCGCCGCGCGCGTGCCCATTCCCAAGCGCATGATGCACATCCTCGAAGGGGAATCGCTGCTCAACGACGCATCCGGCCTGGTCTGCCTGCGCTTTGCCATTGCGGCGGCACTGACCGGCAGCTTCTCCGCCGGCGATGCTGCGCTCAACTTCCTCTGGCTTGCCTTTGCCGGCATCGCGATCGGCGTGGGCGTCACGCTGGTCGTGTCGCGCGCCAAGGCCTGGGTCACGCGCCGCTGGGGCGAGGAAACCGGGTCGCAGATCCTGGTCAGCCTGCTGATCCCCTTCGGTTCCTATATCCTGGCCGAACATGTCCATGCCTCCGGCATCCTGGCCGCCGTCGCCGCGGGCGTGACCATGACCTTCGCCGAAATCTCGCGCGAGGCGATGGCCGAAACCCGGATGCGCCGCAATTCGGTGTGGGACACGATCCAGTTCACCCTGAACGGCATCATCTTCGTGCTGCTGGGCGAACAATTGCCCGGCATCCTCGCCGAAGCGAAGCGTACGGTCGCACTGACCGGCCATAGCGAACCCGGCTGGCTGGCGCTCTACACGGTCGCGATCGTCGCTGGCCTCGCTGCGCTGCGCTTCCTGTGGGTGTGGGTGTCGCTGCGCTTCACCATCCTGCGCAACCAGTATCGCGGCGTCGATGGCCCGCGCCGGCCCAACTGGCGGCTGGTGGCCGCGACCTCCTTCGCCGGAGTGCGTGGCGCCATCACCCTTGCCGGTGTCCTTACCCTGCCGCTCGCGCTCAACGACGGCACCCCCTTCCCCGCGCGCGATCTTGCCATCTTCCTGGCCGCCGGGGTCATCATCCTGTCGCTGATCCTGGCCAGCGTCGCACTGCCGCTGCTGCTCAAGAATCTCGACATGCCGGCCGAAGCCAACAAGGCCGCGGAGGAAGATGCCGCCCGCATCGTCACCGCCGAGGCAGCGATCCAGGCGATCGAGCGGCATCAGCATGAACTGGCCGAAACCCATGGCCATGCCGAACGCTATGCCGAGGCTGGCGCACGCGTGATGGACCTGTATCGCGAGCGGATAGAGGCCCTGGGCGCAGCCGAAGCCGACAGCCTGCGCGCGCAGGGCGCCCTGTTCCGCGATTTCCGCATGGTCGGCGTCGCTGCGGAACGCGCCGCCCTCCTCACCCTGCTGCGCAGCCGCAAGATCGGCAGCGAGGTCGGGCGCAAGCTCACCCGTGAACTTGACCTGTCCGAAGCGCGACTGCGCGCATGAGCGGGGACAGAACGGACAAGCCGGCCCGGCGACCGCTCCGATTCTCGGTAGAGGTCATCAGCCGGCTGTTTCGCGACTGGCTCTATCCGGCGGGCCTGGCGGACGATGCCAGCATCGACGCCGCGATCGCCGATTTCGTGCTGGACGGGATCAACGCCAATCGCAGCTGAGCGCCCGCCCGCATTTCCAGCCTATGTGTCAGCGCCGACAAAATCCCCGGGCTTTCCCGTGATAGCAGGCCCCACTGTCTGCAACGGGAAGGACCGGCGTGCTGGAATATCTGGGAAAGGGCGAGCATCTTCTCTCGCTATGGCTTGGCCTGTTTGTCGCGACCGGGATCGGCGCCGGCATCGTCAGCGGCTATTTCAAGGCGCGCAAGATCCAGCCGCGCGGCTTCAAATGGAAAATTTTCCGGAACGAGGCCGGCTTTGCGGTCATCAACCTCGCCATCACCGGCCTGCTCCTCGGCACGATCAAGACCAAGCTGGTCGAAATCGGTGCGATCAGCTTCAACCCGGCGCCCGCCGCCTGGTGGATGATCGCGCTCGAATATGCGCTCTATTTCTTCCTGTTCGACACCTATTTCTACTGGCTGCACCGCTGGATGCACAAGGAACCGGTCTATAGCTGGGTCCACAAGCTGCATCACAAGTCGACCTCCCCCAACCTGCTCACCACCCTGTCGGTCAGCCCGCTGGAATCGCTGATCAATGGCGGCTTCGTGCCGCTGTTCCTGACCGTCTTCACCGTCCATGACGCGACCGTCGCGCTGATTGTCCCCACCAACATCATCATGGGCCTCTATGTCCATTCCGGCTATGAGATGCTGCCGCGCTGGTGGAACCGCAGCTGGGCGACCAAATGGTTCATCTCCGCCACCTTCCACGATCAGCATCATCGTTATTTCACCGGCAATTTCGGCGGCTACACAACGATCTGGGACCGACTGTGCGGCACCATGCGCCCGAAGTTCGAGGCGGATTTCGACAAGATCAAGCAGCGCCGGAAGACGGATGACGCCCCGGTTGCCACCGCCAGCGAAAGTGCCTGAACGATGCGCGATATCGCCCTTCTGCTCGCCCTGCTGCCCGTTGGCGCGGCCCCGCTCCATGCCCAGACGCCGCCGCCGATCGGCGCGACCCTGATGGCGCCCGGTTTGCCCGTGGCCGATCTCGACAAGGCGTTGCGTTTCTATCAGGTCGCGCTCGGTCTCGTCCCTGCCACCACGCTGCAACATGGGCCAGTGACGGAAGTCATGCTCTGCGCCGACGGCAAGGGCGGCCGGCTGACCCTGATCCTGCTGCACGACAAGGCGCAGAAGGCGCGGCCGGCCGACGGTGGCATCGCCAAGATCGTCCTGCGCGTGCCCGACCTGTCGGGTGTCGCATCGCGCATGCAGGCGGCGGGCTATCCGGTCGGTGCGATCCGCGCATCGGGCAAGGGGCCGGCCATATTGATGATCCATGATCCCGACGGCCATGAACTGGAGCTGGTCGGCAATCCGCCCGGCCCGGCCTAACGCCGAAGCGATATCTCCCGCATCTGCATGGCCAGACACAGACTGCTTGGGTTAGCCCGGCGCCCCAAGGAGAGAATGGATGAGCCAGACACCCAAGGTCGCGGTCGTCACCGGCGCCAGTCGCGGCGCGGGCCAGGGCATAGCGACCGCGCTCGGCCAGCATGGCTGCATCGTCTATGTCACCGGCCGGTCGGAAAAGGCCGGCGATGCGCCGCTGCCCGGCACCATCTACGAAACCGCCGCCGCCGTGACGGCCGCCGGCGGACAGGGCATTGCCGTGCGTGTCGACCATGGCGATGACGAGCAGACCCGCGCGCTGTTCGACCGGGTTCGCACCGAAAAGGGGCATATCGACATATTGGTCAATAATGTCGCCGCCATCCATGACGAACTCACTTTGCCCGGCCGCTTCTGGGAAAAGCCGCTGAAGCTGGCCGACATCATCACCGTCGGCATCCGCAGTTCCTATGTCGCCAGCTATCATGCCGCGCCGATGATGGTCGATCGCGGCCAGGGGCTGATCGTCTTCACATCCGGGTCGGGCGCCGCCCATTATGTCTATGGTCCCGGCTATGGCGCGCACAAGGTCAGCCAGGACAAGATGGCGGCCGACATGGCCGTCGACCTGCGCGATACCGGCGTTACCGCCCTGTCGATCTGGATGGGCGCGCTGCGCACCGGACGCCTGCTGCAACTGATCGCGTCGGACCCGGCCAAATATGCCTATCTGGAAAAGATGGTCGAAACGCCCGAGTTCACCGGCCATGTCATCTGGGCGCTGTCGCAGGATCCGGCATTGGCGGACCATGCCGGCCAGACCCTGATCGGCGCGGAACTGGCCGAACATTATGGGCTGCGCGACGCGGGCGATCGCCAGCCCCCCTCCTATCGGCAAAGCTACGGCGTCGCGCCGCTGCCCCAATATGACCGGATCATCCGCTGAACCGATCGGCCAAGCATCGCCATGGCGACGCCCTTTTCAGATCCGTCCGACGCCGGGCTGGTTTACAACGAAGTTGACAGAGAGGAGGCCGTCATGAGCGACGACAGTTCCGCCGCCATCCGCGACACGCGCAAGGACTGGATCAGCGAGCATCGCGACATGTATCTGCGATCGGGCGGGGCGCAGGGCCATATCATGGACATCACCGCCGTCGGCGGCCATGGCTTCACCACCCATTGCATGATCCGCTATACCGGCCGCAAGAGCGGCAAGACCTTCATCACCACCCTCATCTATGGCGATATCGGCGGCGAAGTGGTGATCGTCGCATCCAAGGGCGGCGCCGACCATCATCCCGCCTGGTATCTCAATATCCGCGACAGCGAGACGGTCGACTTCCAGGTCGCGACCCAGGCGTTCCGCGCGACCTGGCGCGAGCCGCAGGGCGAGGAACGCGATCGGGTCTGGGCCTTCATGTGCCAGGTCTTCCCGGCCTATGCCGGCTATCAGCAATCGACCGACCGCCTGATCCCGCTGGTGATGATGAAGGCGATCGAGCCGATCGACGGCTTCAAGCCATCGGACGCCACCGGCGAACGGCAATATTGAGCGCGGGAGGAGAGCCATGATCAAGCAGATCGTCTTCCTCAGGAAGCGCGACGACCTCTCCATGGACCAGTTCATGGACTATTATGAGAACCAGCATTCGCGCCTGTCGCAGAAGATGGGCGCCAAGCCCGCCCTGCCCAATGCCCAGCGCTATGTCCGCCGCTATGTCACGCCCCAGTCCAACCCGCTGACCGGTGAGGTCATTCATCCCGGCTATGACTGCATCATGGAAATCTGGTGGAACAGCCTGGCCGATTATCAGGCCGCGATGAAGGGGCTGTCCGACCCGGCGATGCTCGACATCCGTAAGGCGGACGAACTGCAGCTCTTCGCCAGCAACAGCAACCCCGTCTGCCTGGTCGAGGAACATGACAGCCCGATGGGGCCGAATGGTGAGATGATGCAGGTGCAACTGGTGCCGCAGGACTGAAAGGAAGAGTTGGAGATGGACCTCGAACAGGAAGTCGCCGCGCTGCGTGCCACCGTGCGCGACCTGCAGGACCGGCAGGCGATCCGCGATTGCATCCTGCGCGAATGCCGCGGACGCGACCGGCAGGATGTCGACATCATCAACAGTTGCTGGTGGGAGGATGGCGTGGACGAGCATGGCCCCATCATCACCCGCGCGCCCGACTATGCGGCGCGGGCCAATATGGGCCATGGCAAATTCTTCCTGTCGACCAGCCACAATATCACCAACCATCTGTGCGAGATCGACGGCGACACCGCCTATTGCGAAAGCTACACGGTCGGCGGCCTGTTCTGGCAGGATGGCAAGACCACGACGATCGCCTTTGGCCGCTACATCGACCAGTTGGAGCGGCGCGGCGGCGAATGGCGGCTGCTCACCCGTCGCTGCACGATCGAGATGACCGCCGACACCGATGCGAGTTGGGTCTATTCCGCCAATGTGAAGGGCTTCCTCAAGCCCCATTGGAGCAGGGAAGACGCCTCCTACCAGCGCCCCGTCATCGCCTCGACCCAGGGCGAACGCTGGTAGCCCGGCGTGCCGGTTATCGGCGCAAAATGCCTCTGCAGAAAAATTCTGCTTGCTTCACATAAGGTTCATGGACCGGACCTATAGATGTGGCTGTCACTTCTTCCCCCCTTGGAGTGACACCTCCCTGAACCTCGGCCCCGTCGCATCCCTTGTGCGGCGGGGTCTCTTTCTGTTCATGCCATGGCACGGGCGACGCACAGCAGCCCCGCCAGCGTCGCGCCATCATCGTCCCGTCGCCAGGCAAGGCCGGTCTCCAGGATCGGCGCATCCTGCAGGTCGAGATAGCGCACCCCGGTTCGCGCGAGGTTGCGCAGCGACGCGGGCACCAGCGCGATGCCCATGCCCGCCGACACCAGGCTGATGATCGTCTGCATCTGGATCGCCTCCTGCCGGATCAGCAGCGGCTGCCCCCGCCCGGCCAGATAGCCGCTCACCAGATCATGGAAGGCCGGCGCCACCCGGCGCGGGAACAGGATCAGCGGCCGGTCGAGCCAGGGATCGCCCTGCGCCTGATCGTCCGCCACCCAGCCGTCGGGCACCGCCACCACCAGCGGCTCGCGCAGCAACGGCATATAGGCGAGCGTGTCGGGAAGCGCACCATCGGGGGCGATCAATATGCCCGCATCATTCACCCCGTCGATCAGATCGGCAATCTGCACGTCGCTGGTCGCCTCGGTCAGCGCGATCTCCACCTCCGGAAAGCGGGCGGCATAATCGCGCACCAGCGCGGGCAACAGGCTGTAGTCGGCGGTGCTCACGAAGCTGAGGCCGATCTGCCCCGCGCTGCCGTCGCGCAGGCGGCGGGCGATGTCCGGCAACGCGCTCACCGCGTCCACCGCCGGACGAACATGCTCCAGCCATTGGCGGCCAAAGGCGGTCAGCGCGACATTGCGCTTCGACCGGGTGAAGAGCGGCGCGCCCAGCTCCCGCTCCAGCGCTAGGATCGACTGGCTGAGCGGCGGCTGGGTCATGCCCAGGCGCTGCGCCGCATGGCCGAAATGCAGTGTATCGGCAACAGCCAGAAAATGACGCAGCGGGCGAAGGTCCATGGCAATAAAGTCTCCTTGCGACCTTATACTGCTTCAATAATATATTTCACAACCTTTGCGCAAAGGCGTAGGGCGCAGCCATTGCAGGGAAACAAGATTACAGGAACGGCGCAAAATGCCTCATTATCGTTCACGCACCAGCACCCACGGCCGTAACATGGCGGGCGCGCGCGGCCTCTGGCGCGCCACCGGCATGAAGGACGAGGATTTCGGCAAGCCGATCATCGCCATTGCCAATTCATTCACCCAGTTCGTGCCGGGCCATGTCCATTTGAAGGATCTGGGCCAGCTGGTCGCGCGCGAGATCGAAGCGGCCGGCGGCGTCGCCAAGGAATTCAACACCATCGCGGTCGATGACGGCATCGCCATGGGCCATGACGGCATGCTCTATTCGCTGCCCAGCCGCGATCTGATCGCCGACAGCGTCGAATATATGGTCAATGCCCATTGCGCCGACGCGCTGCTGTGCATTTCCAACTGCGACAAGATCACGCCGGGCATGCTGATGGCCGCGATGCGCCTCAACATCCCGGTGATCTTCGTTTCGGGTGGGCCGATGGAGGCCGGCAAGGCCGACATTCGCGGCAAGACCGTGGCGCTCGACCTGGTCGATGCGATGGTCGTCGCCGCCGATGAAAATTACACCGACGAGGAAGTCTCCGCGATCGAGAAGGCCGCCTGCCCCACCTGTGGCAGCTGCTCGGGCATGTTCACCGCCAATTCGATGAACTGCCTGACCGAAGCGCTGGGCCTGTCGCTGCCGGGCAATGGCTCGATCCTGGCGACCCATGCCGATCGCGAGAAGCTGTTCCGTGAGGCTGGCCACACCATCGTCGATCTCGCCCGCCGCTGGTATGAGCAGGACGACGCATCCGCCCTGCCCCGCAACATCGCCTGCCATGCAGCCTTCGAAAATGCGATGAGCCTGGACATCGCCATGGGTGGCTCGACCAACACGGTGCTGCACCTGCTCGCCGCCGCGCATGAAGGCGGCGTCGATTTCTCGATGGCCGATATCGACCGGCTGTCGCGCCGTGTGCCATGCCTGTGCAAGGTCGCGCCGGCCAAGCAGGACGTGCATATGGAGGACGTCCACCGCGCCGGCGGCATCATGGCGATCCTGGGCCAGCTCGAACGCGCCGGCCTGCTCGACACCAGCCTGCCGACCGTCCACGCCACCACCATGGGCGAGGCGATCAACCGCTGGGACATCAGCCGCACCAACAGCGAGTCGGTGCAGGAGTTCTTCAAGGCCGCGCCCGGCGGCGTGCGCACCACCCAGGCCTTCAGCCAGAATAATCGCTGGAAGGAACTGGACATGGATCGCCAGACCGGCGTGATCCGCAGTGCCGAACACCCCTTCTCCAAGGATGGGGGCCTCGCCGTGCTGTTCGGCAATCTGGCGCCCGAGGGCTGCATCGTGAAGACCGCCGGCGTCGACGACAGCATCCTGACCTTCCATGGCACGGCCCGCGTCTATGAAAGCCAGGACGCGGCGGTCGCGGGCATCCTGGGCAATGAGGTGAAGGCGAACGACGTCGTGGTCATCCGCTATGAAGGGCCCAAGGGCGGCCCTGGCATGCAGGAAATGCTCTATCCGACCAGCTATCTGAAGTCGAAGGGGCTGGGCAAGGCCTGCGCGCTCATCACCGACGGGCGTTTTTCCGGCGGCACGTCGGGCCTGTCGATCGGCCATGTCTCGCCCGAGGCGGCCGAAGGCGGCCTGATCGCGCTGGTCGCGACCGGCGACCCGATCCTGATCGACATCCCCAATCGCGGTATCCAGTTGCTGGTCGACGATGCCGAACTGGCCAAGCGCCATGAGGAGATGGTCGCCCGCGGCAAGAAGGCGTGGAAACCGTTCGGCCGCAAGCGCAACGTCTCGCCCGCTTTGCGCGCCTATGCGGCGCTCACCACCAACGCCGCCCGCGGCGCGGTGCGCGACGTTAGCCAGGTCGAAAAGGACTGATGGAAAAAGGCCCGGTCGTTCATCGACCGGGCCTTTTTTGCTTATTGCACCTTGGCCGCTTCGGGGGCCGCGATCGGGCCGCCCTTCACTTCAGGCGCCCCTTTCAGATAATGGGCCAGCCAGCCCTGCACCTCGCGATAGAATTGGCGGCTATCCTCCGGCTTGGTGATCCAGTGCCAGGCATCGGGGAAGATCAGCAGGCGGCTGGGCACCTGCATGCGCTGCAAGGTCGACCAGGTTTCCAGCGTGTTCGCCAGCGGCACGCGGAAATCGCGCTCGCCCGCGGTCAGCAGCATCGGCGTCTTCCAGTCCTTGCCATAGGTGATCGGGCTCTGGTCGCGCCACACCGGGCTGTCGCCCCAGGGCGGACCGCCGCTCGCCACTTCGCGGCCATAGTTGAAATCGCTGGTGCCCCACTGGGTCAGCAGGTCAACTTCACCGGCATGGCTGACGATGCACTTGTAGCGGGTGGTGGTCGCCTCCATCCAGTTGGCGAGATGGCCGCCATAACTGGCGCCGCCGATGCAGGCATTGGCCGTGTCGATAAAGGCATAGCGCTTGCCGGCCTCATCCACCGCCTGGTTGATCTCGTTCGCCGGGCCACGCAGCGGATCGAGCTTGATCGCGCGCGAGAAGGCCTCACCATAGCCGGTCGAGCCGGTATAGTCGGTCATCAGCACGACATAGCCGGCGCTGGCGAGAAGGTGATAATTCCAACGCAGGCCGATCTGGTCCATGTTGGACGATGCCGGGCCGCCATGCATCAGCACCATCAGCGGATATTTCTTCGCCGGGTCGAACGCCGGGGGCGTGACGATCATGTTGTGGATGCGCCGGCCCTTGTCGGTGGTGAACCAGAAATGGTCCGGGCTGGCCCAGTCGATGGTCGCAGCGAGCGCCGTGTTGACGTTGGTCAGGTTCTTGTGCCGCTTGGCCGCCGGGTCGATCCGCACGATTTCCGCCGGGTTCACCGAACTGCCATAGCTGGCGATGATCTGCGTCGACTTGGCATCCGACGGAATGTCGATCCCGGCATAGCCGCCGACCTTGGGCGCGATCACCAGTTCGGGCGTGCCGCCGCTCACCGGCACGCGATAGAGATTTTCCATCCCCGCGTCGGGCACGGTCAGATAGAGGCTGCGGCTATCAGGCGTCACGGCATAGCTGTCCACCGCGCGATCGAAGCCGCCGGTGAGCAGCGTCGCTGCCCCGCCCGCCGGCCAGGCAACCCGGTGCAGCTTGGCCAGGTCATAGACCTCCTGCCCCTGCGTGTTGAACTGGAAGATCAGGCTCTTGCCGTCCGGCGTGAACTTCATGTCGCCATATTCGCCCGGCGTCGGCGTCACCAGCACCGGCTCGCCGCCATCAGCCGGCATGCGATAAAGGCCGAAATTGACGCGGGCATGGGCCGCATTCCAGCGCTCGGTGGTGGCGGTGAAGATGATCTCCTTGCCGTCCGGGCTCCAGACCGGGGCCAGCGTCATGCCGCCATCGCTCTGGGCATTGCCGCCAAAGCCATCGGCCTGCGCCAGCTTGGTGGCGGACAGGATATCGCGCGCCGTCGCACCTTCCGCCAGCGGCTGGAGCCAAAGGCTCGGCCGCTTGTCGTCCAGCCAGTCATTCCAGTAGCGGATCGGGAAATGCTCATAGACGCGCATATTATATTTGCGCGCCTTGCGCTCCTCGGCCGTCTTCTTGTTGGCTGCGGCATCCATCGCGCCGGGATAGACCGCGCTTTCGAACAGGATCGCCTGGCCATCGGGCCGCCAGATCGGCTTACCCGCACCGGTCGGGATGCTGGTCACGCGGCGGGCTTCACCTCCGGCCAGGTCCAGCACATAGATTTGGGCGACATCGTCGCCCTCGCGCTTGGCGGAAAAGGCGATGCGGCGGCTGTCGGGGGCCCAGGCCGGATCACCCTCGCCCGCCTTCGTCGCGGTCAGGCGGCGGGGCGCCGCCGATCCGTCGGCCGGCACGATCCACAGGTCGCTGACGGCGCCATCCTTCTCATAGGAAGGTTCGCTGAGCGCATAGACCACCCATTTGCCGTCCGGGCTCGCCACCGGCGCGCCGACGCGCTTCATCATCCACAAGGTTTCGTGGGTCAGCACCTGCTTGGGCTGCGCGATTGCCGGCGCGGCGCAAGCGCCCGCCACCATTGCCGCCGACAGCAGCAAACGGGATATCATTGTCACGGTATCAAACCCCTGTTCTGACATTGGGCCGAACGGCCAGGCCGCATGGTCAGCACGATAGGCGCAGGATTTCAAGCACGCGCAACATTTTAACGCGAATTTCGTTCCGCCCCATTTTTCGAGTAGAGGGAGGCCACCCCCAAATGGTGCGACGCTGTGTCAGCTTGAACAGGCTCGGCGCAATATCGAGGCGAGCCAGCGTCTGGTTGATCATGCGGCGGCCGCCGGAAAGCCCGCTTTACAGAGGCTTGCGAGGCGGTGAATCTATGGCGGCACCGTTCGCATTGATACCGTCCATCACGAATTCGGTGATCGCGGTGGCGATATCCTCTTCATTCGCCAGCCCCGGCGGAAAGACCCAATCCTTGAAGGCCACGCAGGCAAGCACAGCGGCGAACGAAACGCGCACCATCAAGCGCGGATCGACCCTGGCCTGGTTGCCCACACGCTGCGTCATCATTGCCGCCCCCCGGTCAAAATAGGCATTCAGACTTTCGATTTCGTCCGTAGCAGCGCCGGTCGATGCATAGGTTTGCGCGACGATCATCGACATCAACATGCGCGAATGATCGCCAAGAAGCGCCTGCAATTCCATGATATAGTCCCGCGCAACCAAAGCGCGATCACCGGCTTTCCCGGCATCTTCGACATGCCGGCTCTGAAAGTCGGAAAAATGCTGATCCAGCGGCTTGAAAATTGCCTCGCGGAAAAGCTCGGCCTTGGTCGGGAAATGGCGAAACAATTGTGCTTCGGTCACATCGGCCGCGCGCGCAATCGCCGCTGTGGTCGCGCCGGCATAGCCGAAGCGCTCGAACGCTTCGGCCGCCGCCCGCAGGATAGCAGCCGCGATCTCCGCTGACGGTCTGCGCTTGCGACGTTGTATCGGGGTCATGATCTCTCCAGCTTGCCAGCGAGATAAGTAGTGAATACTATCTTTCGAGTCGAGCCCATAAATCGGGTCGAAGGAGAGGTGGAATGGACAATGTCTCCAGATGGGGAAGGCAGTTTCTCGGCGGCGCCATCATTGAAGGGCAAGCCCATGAGCCAGACTGATATCCTGCCCTATCTGGCCGATCTTGAAGGCGCGATGGCGGAACTGGCCAATTGCTGGCGACCCGACGATCCCACCTATCAGGCCGATGTCCGACGTCAGGCGATGATGAGCCTGTCCTACAGCTATTTCGCCTATTTCCACGCCGATGCCGATCATCCCGACTGGGCGCCGCTGTGGAACCCGGTCTTCACCCTGCAGCCCAACCCGGACGACATCTACCTCTACAGCCCGATCCGGGGCGATCGCCAATACCGGGTCAGCGGCAGTCGGGGCACCTGCCGGATATTGTCCTTCACCACCCAGCGCTTCATGTCCGGCATGGTCGACGACATCAGCCAGATCGGCGGCCATAACGAGATTGACGATGCCGACATCGATATCGACGTGGCCGGAAATTTCGAACTGATCTTCAGCGCCCGGCGCCCCGAGGGCTGGACCGGCAACTGGGCGCCGATCGATCCCGAGGCGACCGGCATGATGGTCCGTTTCCGCAGCTATGACTGGGCCAATGAAGTCGATCCGGTGATTGCGATCGAATGCCTCGATCCGGTCGGCCCCAAGCCGCGCCTGACGCCGGACGAGATCGACGCGCGCATCGTCGAGATGGCAAAATTCCCGGCGCGCAAGACGCGCAGCTATTACCGGCTGCAAAATGGCGTGAAGGACCGGGTCGGCTTCAACCGGTTCGAACCCACACGGATGAAGGGCGCGCTCGCCAAGCAGGTCTACTGGCCCGCCGTCTTCCAGTTCGACGCGGACGAGGCGCTGATCATCGAGACCGATCTGCCGGCCCATCGCCCCTATTGGAATATCCAGCTCAACGACCCGCTCTTCAGCGCGCTCGAATATGTCTATCGCCTCTCCAGCCTGAACGGCCACAGCGCCCGGATCAGCAGCGACGGCCGGTTCCGGGCCGTGATCGCACTCGAAGATCCGGGCGTGCCCAACTGGCTTGATCCGGCGGGCTATAGCGAGGGCGGCATCTATGGCCGCTGGTTCGATTGCGACAGCGCGCCGACGCCGGTCATCAAACGGGTGAAGCTGCGCGAACTGCGCGACCATCTGCCCGACGACACCCCGGTCGTCACCGCCGAGGAGCGGGCCGAGGAACTGCGCCAGCGGGTCCGCGCCTGCCAGAGGCGCCGCCGGTGGTAGTCATGAACGAGCGCTTCGCGCCGCCGCCGCGCTTCCGCGATGCGGCCGACCAGGCCCATGACCTCGCCATCGCACAGGCCGGCAGCGACGATTTCGGCGAGGACAGCTATCGCGAAGGGCTGCGCGTCCTGCTGCTGTCGATGGATCGTGACCCGCGCTTCACCGAGCGGGGGCGCCGCATCGCCTGGGGTAGCATCGTCGCCGCGCTGGCGGCCCGCGCCCATGCCATCGGGTCGATGAAGGACAATCCCGGCTTCGATGCGCAAGCAGTGCTGTGCCCGATCGTCATCACCGGCATCCCGCGCACCGGCACCACCGCGCTGCACAAGCTGATGGCCGTCGATCCCCAGTTCCAGGGGTTCGAAACCTGGCTCAACGCCGCGCCACAGCCGCGCCCGCCCCGCGACAGCTGGGAAGGCCATCCGCTGTTCCGCGACGTCGCGGCGCAACTGGCCTCCCGCTATGCCGCCGTGCCCGATGTCGTCACCGCCCACGCCATGGCGGCGGCCGAAGTGGACGAATGCCTCTTCATCCTGCGCCAAGGTTTCGTCTCCAATTTCTGGAACAGCGGCTGGTATGCGGCGGGCTATGACGCCTGGTGGCAGGCGCAGAGCGAACGCGCCGCTTATGACCATTATGCCCGCGTCGTGCAGCTGGTCGGCTGCCGCGAGCCAAACAAGCGCTGGCTGCTCAAAAACCCCGGCCATATCGCCAATCTCGACCTGCTGTTCGCGGTCTTCCCGGATGCGTCGGTCATCATCACCCATCGCGATCCGGCCAAGGCCGTGCCTTCGCTCTGCTCGCTGCTGATGAAGAGCCATCCGCTGATGGACGAAGGGCCGGCCGACCTGCGGGCACAGATGATGCTGGCGCGCGAGACCGAGAAATGGGCGACCGCCGTGCAGAAGGCGCAGATGGTGGAACAGACGCATGGACAGCAGATATTGCACGTCATCCAGTCCGACCTGCACCGCGCGCCGATGGCGGTGATCGAACGCATTTATCGCTTCGCCGGGATCGATCTGGGCGACGACGTCCGGGCCGCCATGGCGACGCGCATCGCCGACGATCCCGAACGGCAGCATGGCGCCCACCGCTATGACATTGCCGATTTCGGCATGAGCGAGGCGACGATCCGCGCCCGTTTCGGCGCCTATGTCGATCGCTTTGATCTGGCCGGAGGCAGACGATGAAGGCCGCCATCTATCCGGGCGCCGGCCGGCCCATGGTCGTCGAACAATTGCCCGACCCCGTGCCCGGCCCGGACGAAGTGCTGATCCAGGTGCATCGCTGCGGCATATGCGGCACCGACCTGCACATGACGGAGGGTCATGCCTTCCAGTTCCCGGCCGGCACCGTGCCGGGCCATGAATATGCCGGCGAAGTCGTCGCGCTCGGGAAAAATGTCGCGGGCTGGCGGATCGGCGACCGGCTCACCGCCCTGCCCTCCACCGGCTGCGGCCATTGCGAGGCCTGCGCGCGGGGCAATCTGGTCTTGTGTCCCAACGCGCCCGGCGTGATGGGCGGCTTTGCCGACTATATGCGCGTGCCGGCGGCCGTGGCGATCCGCCTCCCCGCCACCCTGTCGCTTGCCGATGGCGCGCTGATCGAGCCGCTCGCCGTCGCCCGCTACGGCCTTCGCCAATCGGATATCGGGCCAAGCAGCCGGGTGCTGATCCTGGGCGGCGGATCGGTGGCGCTCTGCGCGATCTGGTGGGCGCGGCGCATGGGCGCGGCCCGCATCGTCGCCGCCTCCCGCTCGCGCCATCGCGCGGACATGGCGCTCGCCATGGGTGCCGATGCGTTCGTGCCCTTTGGCGAGGGCGAGGAACAGCGTGTCGCCGCCCATCTGGGCGGCGCGCCCGACATCGTCATCGAATGCGTCGGCCTGCCCGACTTTCTGGGTCGGGCGATCCGCCATGTCGGCCAGTTCGGCCAAGTGATCTCGCTCGGCTTCTGCACCGCGCCCGACGCCATCGTCCCGGCCATCGCCGCGCGCAAGGCCGTCACGATGCGCTTTCCGGTCGGCTACACCTTGTCGGATTTCGAACATGTCGCGCGCGAAATGGACCAGGGCCATGCCGACCCGAAAATGCTGATCAGCAGCGAAATCGACCTGCTGGACCTGCCCGCGATGTTCGACGCCCTGCGCGGCCCAAATCGCGAGACAAAGGTGCATGTCCGGCTGGGGCGGGAGGACGGCTGACCCGCCCCGTCCGGCTCAATCCTCCTTCGTCCAGCCCATCGCCTTCAGCATCACGTCGAACAGACGGGTGTTGGCGAAGAAGCCATGGACCTGATCGGCGCCCGGCCCGGCGGCGGCGGCGATCACTTCCTCGCCGGTGTGACTGTCCTCGACACCGATGATCGCATTATTGGCGACCGTTGCCCCCGGCTTTGCGGCGGCGGTCGCATATTGCTGGGCCATCGGCGCGTTGCGCTTGCCGCTGGTCATGCGCAGCCCGAAACTATGGTCGGCGGTGAACAGGATCAGCGTATCCTTGCCCGCGATCGCGCTCACCCGGCGGATCATCTCGTCCATCTCGATCACATGCTTCAGGCCATTTTCCGGCTTGTCGGTGTGCATGTCCCATTCGACCATCAGGAAATAGCCCTTGGGATTGCGGGCAAGCTGGCCGATCGTCGCCTCGACCGCCGGGATCGGCGCATAATCGGCATCGCGCAGCACGGCCGCCTGGCCGCTGCCCCCGACCAGTGCCGGATCGTCCCCGAACCGATAACCCGCCTTGGTGAAGGCCGCTTGCGGGGTGGTGCCGTCCTTGGCGAAGGACGCGACCGCATCGGCCTGCCCCTTGCCGATCAGGATGTCGACGCCATTGCCGAAGCGGGGCGCCAGCATCTGGCGGAAGATCTGGTCCTTGTCCTTGCGCGTGGCGACATGGGCGAAGCAGGCGGCCGGGGTCGCGTCCCAGATCGGCATGTTGGTGACGACGCCGGTCGAAAGGCCGCGCTGCTCGGCATATTCCAGGAAGCTCTTGACCGGGGTGATCGCCCCATCGGCCGCCGGCAGCGCCGATATCATGCCGCTGTTGGTCTTGTGCCCGGTCATGATCGCGCTCATGCCCGCCGCCGAATCCGTCACCCAATTGTCGAGCGCCGAGGTGTCGGACAGGCCGACATGGGGCATGGACTGGATGAACAGCGACTGCGGCCGGTCATGCGCCATGATGCCCGCGGCGTTCAGCGTCGGCACGCCGCCGGCATCGCCCAGGAACAGGATGATGTTGCGCGCCCGTTGTGGCGTGCCCCCATCCTTTGCCCTGTCCTGGGCCTGCGCCGGAGCGGCGGCGAGCATTGCGCCCGCCGCCAGCATGATCCCGATCGATCGCATCGTCATTGCCGTCCTTCCGTTCAGAAACGGGCCCGCACGCCGGCCATCAGCGTGGTGCCATAATCGGTGTAGCCCGCGAAGCGATCGTCCCGGACATATTGCCACTGGACGCCGCCGGTCACGTTGATGCCCTGCACCACGAATGTGACATTGGGCGTGACCTTGTAGGAAATGTCGAAGTCCAGGCTGCCGAACGCCGCGTCGTTATTGGCCGCCAGCCCCGCGCCGCCGACGTCGCGCAGCACCTTGCCGCGCCAGCTATAGCTGGCCCGCGCGCCGACCGGCCCCTTTTCGTAGAAGGCGGTCAGGTTGAAGCTGTCGCCGGCCACGTCGGTCAGGTCGTCGCGGAAGGTGGTGCCGTCGGACAGGGCATAGGTGCCCTTGCTCTTGGTATGGGTGTAATTGGCCTGGAAGCCCAGGCCATCGAACGGCGCCGGCAGCATCTTGAACAGTTGCTGATAGGCGATCTCGATCCCCGCGACATAGGCATTGCCGCCATTTTGCGGCGCGGTCAGGCGATAGATCTGGCCATCCAGGTCGAAATTGCGAGTCTGCTGGAAGACGAAGGTCGTGATGTCCTTGTAGAAGGCGCCACCGATCAGCGCGCTGCCCGGCGCGAAATACCATTCGACCGTGCCGTCATATTGCCAGGCCTCGAACGGCCGCAGTTCGGGATTGCCGCCCACCGCCGTCAGCACGGTCGGGTTGGAATTGATCGTCAGGCGCGGCGCCAGGTCGGCCAGCGACGGCCGGGTGATGACCTTCGACGCGGCCAGATGCATCTGCAGGTTCGACGTGAACTCCGCGACCAGGTTGAGCGAGGGAAGAAAATTCCCGTAATTGCGCTCATAGCTGACCGGCAGCGCCGCGCTGCCATTGTCGGCATAGCCCGACGATGTCTGGCGGGTATGGGCATAGCGCAGGCCCGCGTCGCCCCGGATGGTCATGCCGCCCAGCGGCAGGCTGAACTCCGCCATGCCATAGCCGCCGATGATCCGTTCATCGATGGCATAGCTGTTGCGCCGGTCGCCACGGGTCAGTGGCGCGTCGAGCAGCGCCTCCTTGCCGGTCGCCGCGTCCCAGAAACGGTCGGGATCGGGCATGACCCAATTCGTCGGCAGATTGCCGCCCACGCCGCTCAGGAAATCATCGACCGGGAAGGCCTCGAAATAGCTATCGTCGAAGCGCTGGCCGGATATGCCACTGGTGAAGTTAATGTCGCGACGGTTATAGGTCCGGTCGCGCTTTTCATATTTGGCGCCGAAGCGCAGCGCCTGCACCACGCCGCTCAGCTCGCGCGTCACGTCGAAGGTCGCGGCCCGCTGGCGATCGAGCGAGTCATTGACGCGATATTCGATCCGGCGGCCGGGCAAGGTGGTCGATTGCGTCAGGTCGGCGGTCAGGAACTCCAGGTTCGGCAACCGCTCGCCCACCTTGCCATAGTCGAATGCGACCTGGCCGACGCTGCCGAGCAGGCGGGTGCGATAGATGGGCGTGGGCGTATTGGAATAGGCCCGGCCCAAGCTCGCGTCGGCGGCCAGCGTCCAGCCATTGGCGGACCATTTGGCGTTCGCGCCGATCAGCCAATTCTCATATTCCAGCCGCGACGTCTCGCGACCGATCTGGGTCGAGGTAGTGACGGTCGCGGCGGTCAGCACGCCATTTTCGATCACCGCCGTGCCCGGCACGATCGCGCCCGGTGTGGTCGCGGAAAAATCGGTCGAATAGGTCAGCTCGTCATAATCGATGTTGAGCCGGCTCCACAGGCCATCGACATTCAGCTCGAACCGGTCGTCGGGCTTCCACTGGATCGCGCCGTTCAGGCCGATGCGGTTGCGGTTTTCGCGCTCCAGCGTCGGGCGTGTGCTGGTCGGCACCAATATGGTGTCGCTGTCCAGCGTGCCGTCGCCATCCGCATCGATCCGCCCGTCGGCCCAGCCGACGCCGGTGACACGGTCCTGCCGCGTGGTGCGTTCGTCATAGACCGCCGCGATCAGCGCGCCGAACGTGCCCTCCTCATTGACCCAGCTGGCCATGCCCGACAGGCGCGGATCGACCGTATCGGCCAGGCGCGGCGAACTGGCGGTGGCGGACAAAGCCAGCACCGGCTTCTTGAGGTCGATCGGACGGAAGGTCTGCAGGTTCACGATCCCGCCGATCCCGCCCTCGGCCAGGTCCGCGCGTGGGCTCTTGATGACTTCGACCGCCGACATGAGTTCGGACGGCAGCGTGTCGAAGCGGAACTGGCGCCCGCTCTGGCCGCTGTCGCGCACATTCTCGTTCACCGCGGCCGACCGGCCATTCAGCGTAACGACCTGGAAATTGGCGCCCAGACCGCGGATGCGGACGAACACGCCTTCGCCGCGATCACGCACGATCGACACGCCGGGCACGCGCTGCAGCGCTTCGGCGATGTTCTGGGCGGGGAATTTGCCGATATCCTCGGCCTTCACCACGTCGACGACATTGGTCGCCTTGCGCTTTTCGGCCAGCGCGCCGGACAGGCTGGCGGCATAGCCGGTGACGATGATGTCGGGCGCGACTTCGCCGCCGCCGCTGGCCACTGTCTCCTGCGGCTCGGCCGCCGCCGCCACGATCAACAGCGCGCCATTGCCCTGCCGCCGCACCGCCAGCGGCTTGCCCTGGATCAGACGCTCGACCGCGACCATGGCGTCCATCCGGCCACTCAGCGACGGACCGCTCATCCCGGCCACCAGCTGCGGCGCGAACAATATGTCGGTGCCGGTCTGGCGCGCCAGCGCCTCCAGCGCGGTCCCCAGCGGCTGCGCGGCGATCTGGACGGTCGCCTGGCGCTGCTGCGCCTGGGCCGGAACCGCGTAGAAGGCGGCAAGAGCGGCGCCCAGCACCAGAGAGCGGCGCAAAGTGCGCGAAGAAGAAACGGTCACGATCATCCCCCGTGGACAGCGGCAGAAGGCGCCGCGCCTCCCCGACGCGCCAGCAGGATTTTACCCCACCCCGGCGTCGGCCATTTTTTTCAGCCGCCCAGCAGCACCCGGTCGTCAACCTGGCGGACGGGCACGGACAGCAATTGCGCCAGTGCCTGGCCCAGCGCGACATTGTCGCCCATCCGATACATGCCGCTCACCCGCAGCGCGGCGGTGGCGGGATCGGCAATCACCAGCCGGGTCAGGCTGTAGCGATTGGCCTCCGCCGCCACCGCATCCAGCCGGTCGTCATGAAAGGCCGCGCGGCCGCTCAGCCAGGCCTGGGTGGTTTCGACATCGGGCCGATCAAGCTGCACGACATCGGCGGCATCGGTGCGGATGCGTTGTCCGGGCGACAGGCTACGTTGCCCGCCGGCGACCGCGACATCGGCCTGTCCCGCCAGCGCCGTCATCGCCAGCCGGTCATCACTGTCGCGCCGCACATCGAACCGGCCGCTGCCGGCGACGAAACGCCCCCGGCCGGCATCGATCGCAAAGGGCACGGCGGACGGCCTTACCGTCAGCGCGACGCGCCCCCGTTCCAGCCACAGCCGCCGCCGGCTGGCGCTCGCCAGCACCCGGACATCGGTATCAGCATCCAGGAACAGGGCCGATCCTTCCGGCAGGGTCAGCCGGCGCTGCTCGCCGATGGCGGTGCGATAGCGGGTGCCCGCCATTGCCGTCTGCATGATCGCCATGCCGCCGCCGCCCACCACCAAAGTGCCGGCGCAGGCCGCCATCATCCGTCGGCGCGAAACGGGGCGTGCAGACGCCGGCGCAGGACGCGTCGCAGCATCCGTGCCGGGCACCAGCGTCCAGATATCGGTCGCCCGCTCGAAATCGGCCGCATGCGCGGGATCGGCGGCGATCCAGGCGCGAAAGGCCTGCTCGTCGTCCACCGCCCGTTCGTCCGCATTCAGCCTTGCAATCCACTCGGCGGCGGTCCGGGCCATGGGGCGCTCACCGGGCATGTCGGGGCTCACCAATCCTTCGTCCATTCGCCAAGGAAGCTCATCGCCCTGGCCATATGTTTCTCGACCGCGCTCTGGCTGATGTCCAGCCGTTCGGCAATTTCGCGATATTTGAGATTGTCGATCCGCTGCAGCAGGAACACCTCGCGGGTCCGTGGCGGCAACTGGTCGATCCCCTCCGACACGCGCCGCAGCCGCGCCTGTGCCATCAGCGCCTCGTCCTGCAACGGCGCGCCGTCGCGCAGCAATGCCAACGCATCCTCGCCGTTCGCCGGCCCGCGCACCTTTTCCCGCCGAAAGCTGTCCTTCGCCCGGTTGACCGCCGCCCGGACCAGAAAGGCTTCCTCATTGTCGGGCCGTTCGGGCCGGGCCGCCATGCGGACATAGGCATCGTGCAACAGATCCTCGCTGTCGGAACGCCGGGTCATCCGCTCGACCTGCGCCAGCAGCCCGGCCCAGCCGGTCCATAGCCGCCGCGATGGCATATGCGTCTGTTCTTGCGGATGATCGCCCATGGGCACGGCGACCTATCGTCATCGATAGTCAGTTTGATGACCGAACGATTGCAACGCGATGACAGGTGTGCGCCAGTTATGATGCTGACCTACAAACCATTTTCAGGCAGCCTTCCGCATATATTTCACGTCACCCAGGGCCAGCGCCCACACGGCGGCCGAACGTGCAGGACAGCGCGCTACATAGGCGTGGAGCAAGGGGCATCTTCCGGGAAGGCCTGGCTCCCGAAATTCAATGCGTTGCCGATCAGGATATGGGCAGCAGTGACCATATCACCGACGGCAATCGGCAACTCATAGTTCTGGGCTTCCCCAGCCCTGACGAGCCATCACCATACCGGTGATCGCGCAGTGCTCCTGTCCAGAAAAATCACTATATCGCCAGCTCGATGATCAGGCATGATGCCCTGATGACCATTCCCATTTCACGCGTCAGCAATCTGCTGGATATTCCGGATATCGCAACACGGGATGAGCGTTTCGAAGATGTGCTGCGCCTTCCGGGCGTAAGAATCGAGCGGATCATTTCGCACGGCCACACGACCCCGGCCGACCAGCCCTATCTCCAGTCATGGGACGAATGGGTAATGCTGCTGACGGGAACTGCAGAGTTGGAACTCGATGGTATCGGCCACTACAGCCTGCGCCCCGGTGACCATCTGTTGATCCCCGCAGGTATCGCCCATCGCGTCACCCACAGCGATCGGGCCACAATCTGGCTCGCCATCCATATCGGCGAAAATTGCAAAGCATCATCTTCATAATGCCCGACTTTCCGAGGAGGCCGGGATTTTTTGCGGGATAGCAACAACAGCGCTTGCCATTTCGAAAAACCCGCTGCATATGCGCCACCTGCCCGGCGCAAGCGGGGCTGCTCCCCGATAGCTCAGCGGTAGAGCATTCGACTGTTAATCGAATGGCCGTAGGTTCGAATCCTACTCGGGGAGCCACACTTTTTCAGCCCTAAGATTCCGAATGGCTATTCCCGAATCTATACCCTGCGCCAGCGGGAGGGATGATTGGTGCACCACAAGCGAGTTTATCGGCTTTACCGGGAAGATGGCTTAAGCCTTCGGCTCAGGCGTTCTCGTCGCAACGTCAGCGATGTGCGCCGCGGGCAGCAACCGGCGGCATCGGCACCGAACGAAATGTGGTCGATGGACTTCGTATCGGACGAGCTCTCCGATGGTCGGCGCTTGCGGGCGCTGACAGTGGTCGACGCTTTTACGCGCAAGGCGCTGGCGATCGATGTCGCCCCGGACATCAAGGGCGAGCAAGTGGTCCTGACGACGATGCGTATCACATCGCCGCTTAGGGTCAAAACCTAACCATCCACTTGAGATAGCTTCGCTTTCCTGATTCAACGGGTTGGTTGATGAGGGAGGTGGCGATGGCGTTGTTCTGGCTTTCGGACGAAGCATGGGCGGCGATCGAGCCGCACCTGCCCAAGAACCAGCCCGGTGCGAGACGGGTCGATGATCGTCGGGTGATCTCTGGCATCGTGCACGTGCTCAAGGTTGGGTGTCGCTGGTGCGACTGCCCGGTCGAGTACGGGCCATCAACGACAGTCTACAACCGCTTCAATCGATGGTCGCGGCGGGGCTTCTGGCTCAGGCCGCTCGACGCGCTGGTCAATGCCGGGGTGGTTGCGCGAAGCACCGCGATCGACAGCACCTACATCAAGGCCCAACGCGCAGCGTTCGGTGGAAAAGGGGGCGCTCGACGCAAGCGATCGGCCGTTCGCGCGGCGGCTGGACGACCAAGGTCCACGCGCTTACCGACGTCATCGGCCGTCCCTATGCGCTAATGCTGACGCCCGGCAACGTCAGTGACGGAAAGGCCGCCCCCGCGCTACTCGAACGCGCCGGGCGGATGCGCTACCTGCTGGGCGACAAAGGCTACGATGCCGACCGGCTGCGTCGCTCACTGCGCGAGGGTGGCGTCACTCCCGTCATTCCCGGCCGCCGCAACCGCAAACGCGCCGTCCGTTACGACCAGCAACGCTACCGCGGCCGCCATTTGATCGAGAACGCCTTCTGCCGATTGAAGGACTTCCGCCGTATCGCCACACGATATGATAAGCTCGCCGCCAATTTCCTCTCAGGCGTCGCGCTCGCCACCGCCGTGGCCTTCTGGCTCTGAACGAGTCTGAACCCTAGAGGCCCTGATGCCGACCGTCCGGTTCCGGCAGCTGGCGACCAGAAACAGTCTTCACCTTCATTGTCACCCTGTACATGTTTCAGGGGCCATTCCGCGTAACAGACCAGTGGCTTGTTGGGCCTGACGGATGTTGCAACAAGTTCGGCATGACGTCGGGCGATGGCAGGACACCACCTTTTCTGACCCGCGGTAGCTCCTTCCCCCGCTACAACATCCAGCGGCTGAGGCGGGGCGACTGGCAGATGAGGTGCCACAGGGCGAAGGGCGCCAGCAGGGCGAGCGCGAGCAGCCAGGGCTTGGCCAGATAGGGCGTGCCATAATGGATGATCGCGACGTGCAGATACATGATGACCAGTGACGCCCGGCCGATCGCGGCGAGCGGGCCTGCCACGGGCGCGATCCGGGCGGACAGGCGGAAGAGCAGCAGCGACGTCGCGACACCCGATCCGATCGAGAGCAAGGGCCAGCCATAATCGGCGACCTTCATGTTGAGCGTCGGCAGCCAGCCGGCAAGGCCCGCCAGCGCGAGCAGCCCGAGCGGCACGATCCAGAGATTGCGCCAGTGCAGCCGCGGCCAGAGCGCGCCGATCCAGAGCAGGACCATCGCCATCGGCACGCTCAGCAGGCCGAGCGGCGAGGCCTGTGTTGCATGGCCGATGCCATAGGCGAGCAGCAGCATCGGGATCAGCAGCAACGCCCAGCGCCGGTCGCGCGGATCGGGCCAGCGGTTGAGCGCGAGGTTGAACAGGATGCGCGCGATCATCAGGCAGGGCACGAACCAGAAGATGGTATAGGGGCCACGCAGCCAGTAGCCGCCGAGCAGGATCGGCAGCAGATCGCGCGGCCATTGGTGGAAGATCGGCAGATTGCCCTTGGCCGGTTCGATGATCTGGTCCGCCAGGATCAGCAGCGCCAGGAAGATCGCATAGGGGCGCATCTGGCCGAGCAACTGGCGCCGGGTGAAGGGCCCGACAGGGTGCGGGCGCGAGAGCATGCCCGACAGCAGGAAGAAGAGTGGCATGTGGAAGCTGTACATGGCGTCGCGCAAGGGTCCGCGCGTCCAGACATGGCCGACCACCACGGCGATGATGCCGATGCCGCGCGCGACATCGACCCAGTCGAGCCGCTGCGGCGCATGTTGATAGGCAAGGCCCCTATTCTCCATCGGTTCCACGCCCTATAGGATGCGACGTGGGCGTCAATCGCCCAGCCAGATTACCCGGACGCCAGATTTCCCGATCGGATTGATATTTGACCCTGCTTAGCGACAAAGTGCTGTTCATCGATGGCGAGGCCATCATCCTCGACAAGCCGGCCGGCCTGCCGGTCGACGCGCCGCGCGACGGATCGATCAGCCTTGAAAACCACCTCGCCTCGCTGACCTTCGGCTTCCAGCGCTGGCCGCTGGCGGTCCACCGGCTGGACCGCGACACCAGCGGCTGCCTGCTGCTCGCCCGCAATCCCAAGGCGCACAAGCGCTTTGCCGCCGCGTTCGAGGCCGGCACGGTCGAGAAGCGCTATGTCGCGGTGCTGGAGGGCGTGCCCGAGGCGGACGAAGGCACGATCGAATTGTCGCTCAAGAAGGTGAGCACCCAGGCGCAGGGCTGGCGTATGATCGCGGCGAAGGCGGGCAAGCCCGCCGTCACCCATTGGCGCAAGCTGGCGGTGAAGGACGGCCGCGCGCTGATCGCCTTCACGCCGGAAACCGGCCGCACCCACCAGATCCGCGTCCATGCCCAGCATGGGCTGGGCTTCGGCATCGTCGGCGACCCGGTCTATGGCGACGGACAGGGCGCGATGCTGCTGCACAGCCGCTTCCTGAGCGTGCCGCGTGGCGACAACAAGCCGCCCGCGCAGGCGACCGCACCGCTGCCGCAGAGCTTCGTCGACGCAGGTTTCGGCCCCGAGATATTGGAGGAAGCCGGGCTATAAGCCCCGGCGCCGCGCCATGGTCGCCATCCCCGTCACCCGTTCCATCGCGATCGATAGCGACGAGATTGTCGAGAGCTTCGCGCGCGCGTCGGGGCCGGGCGGCCAGCATGTGAACACCACCGACAGCGCGGTGATGCTGCGCTTCGACGTGGCCGCCTCGACGGGACTGCCCGATGTAGTGAAGCAGCGGCTGGCCGACCTCGCCGGATCGCGCATGACCCGCGACGGCGTGCTGATCCTGCGCAGCGAGGGGGCGCGGTCGCAGTTGCTCAACCGGCAGGAGGTGCGCGAGCGGCTGTTCGCGCTGATCCGCGAGGCGACGATCGTGCCCAAGAAGCGGCGCCCGACCAAGCCGACCAAGGCATCGCAGAAGCGCCGGGTCGACGGCAAGGTCAAGCGCGCAGCCGTGAAACAGGGACGCGGCCGGGTCAGGATGGACTAGACGTCAGTGAACGGTACGGCAGGCCGCTCCGTCCGCCGGCCGGACCGGCCAGTGCAGATAATATTTCCCGATCCGCTGCTCGCGGGGATAGGCCTGCGCGATCGCGGCAGCGACCTGCGGATTGTAGCGCTGCTTGAAAAGCGTCTCGTCGGGGCGCCCCTCGTTCACGAAGAAGCCGAAGCAGTGCGCCTCTACCAGCGCGGCAAAGGCCGCCTGATCATAAACTTTCTTCGCCCCCAATTCTGCGGTGATCGCCGATTCCCATTGCACCGGACGCCCCGCGCGAAGGAGGAAGGTCATATCGTCGGCGATGACCGGCCGTGACGAAGCGGCAATCATCCGTTCGATCGGCGCGCGCTCGCTGGCGAGGGCAGGCAGGACGCGGTGATCAGGCAAGCCCATGTACATGGCGAACAACTGGGCCGGCAGGGCCGCGAACGCCAACAAGGTCAGCACGATCGACGGCGGCGCCGTGGTTGCCTGGGCCGGACCGGCCAGTGCGCGTTCCACACAGGGCCTGATCGCCAGCGCCGCGAAGATCGCCACCGCCGACAGCCATTCGATCATATAATTATAGCCGGACCCCGACTTCATCATGCCCAGCATCATGATCGCCTTGATCACGAAGAAGAGCAGCATCATCGCCAGCGCCATGAGATGCGGCTGGCCGGCGATCGCCCGCCGCAGGCCGCTGGCGTCGGCCGCTGCCCGCAGCGCCCGCCAACCAGCAACGCACCCCAGGCAGCCCAGGATGACCAACGCACCATGCATCATCAGTTGCGGCACGAAGATGTCGAGCAGCAGCCTAGGGTCGAAGCGGTTCACATTATAGCTGACGACATGGCGCAGGAAACCGCCCTGAGTCTGCCATTCCAGCAGGCCAAGGGCGAGCAGGCTGATGATGGCGGAAAAGACGATGCCCCTGATCGCCAGTCGCGGGTGGGTCCAGAGCAGGACGGCGAAGACGGCGGCAGGCGCCGCAAACGAAATCTGCTTGGCGTACATGGCGAGGACGAACATCAGGCCCGCCCCATAGATGGCGGCCTGCCGCGATGGCGCGCGCAGCCCCAGTAAAATGCCCGCCAGGCCGAAGGCGCCGGCGATCATGTCCACCCGCATCAGCGGCGTCCACATGCGCACGGGGAAGCAGGACAGGAAGAGCAGCCCGGCCAGAAGCGCACAGACCATGCGGACCCGGCGATCCTCGGTCGCCGGGATCATGCGGTCGACCAGCGCGCCGACCATCCAGGCCGTCGCAACGGTCGACAGGATCGATACGGTCCGTCCTGCAAACAGTTCGTCCATCCCGGTCGCCCAGGCCAGCAGGCCGGAAGCGACATGATAGACGGGGGGATAATGATAGACGATCGCGGGATAGGTTTGCAGCGGGGCATAGCCCCTGCCCGCCATGATATCGCGCATCTGTTGCCAGACGATGCCTTCGCCATAATCGAGCTGATAGCGATAGCTCAGCGCTTCACGCACATAGCCCGCCAGGTCGAGCAGATGCCATGCCAGCAGCGAGAGCAGGATCGCCAGCCCGCCGATCGCCAGCAGCCGGTCGAAATGGACGAGCTGGGTCGCGGGACGCGCTTGCAGCAGCGGACCGGTCATGCGCGCGGCCGGGCCACGATCAGCATCTGCTTGCCGAGCGGCTTGAACGGTGAATGCAGATAGGCCCACACCAGCAACGGCCAAGTCGGCAGGCGCGACTTGACGCTGAGCGGCAGGAAGCGCGGCCGCACATCAACCACCTCCCATCCATGCGCCGCCAGAAGATCGGGCAGGCTGACATGCGAATAGATGGCGACATGGGTATAGTCGTCGAAATATTCGCGATAGGCGTAGCGATAATTGGGCTGGAGCATGGTGAGGCTGCCGCGCGCCGACAATTTCGGCCTCAGCGCGGCTAGCAGGCGGACCAGGGCCTCCTGTGGCAGATGCTCGAACAGGTTGGACGCGAAGGCATAGTCGATCGCGCCATCTTCCAGTCCGGCAAGATCGTCCGCCGGCCCCACGATCGTTTCGACCCCGGAAGCGACATGATCGACCATGCCCGGCCACATATCGAGCGCGATGCGGCGCCGGGCGACGACGTTATTGATGAAATCGCCATAGCCGGCCCCCAGATCGAGCACCGTGTCGGCGGGACGGACATGGTGGCAGAAATGATAGCGCCACAACGCCTGCCAGACGCTGGTGCGGCGGCCATCCTCGGTCAGGCGAGAAGCATGATAATCCCCGCTCATGCGTAGCGCTTCCAACCGCCCAGCATGCCCAGGATCATCCGCATGCCCACGACAAAGCCACGCCAGTTGTTGACGTTACCGCCCTTGCTTACCCCGATGCGGGGATGGAAGGTGATCGGGCATTCGAGCAGGATCAAGCCATTGCCGAGCGCGGTATCCAGGAAATGCGCGTTGAATTCCAGATTGACTGCAGGATTGAGGCGACGCAGCAGGGGAATGAGCGCATCCGTGCGGCATAATTTATAGGTCGTACCGACATCGGTGATCGTGCCCCGCCCCAGATGCTTGGCCTCCAGCAATTTTCCGACGAAAATATTGCCATAATACATGAAGGTGCTGAGTTGGGTGATATATTGACGCAAGGGTTCGACCGTCCGCGTCCCATTCACGATGTCGGCATGCGGCGCATAGGCCAACAGCTTTTCGATATCATAAGCGCGGAAAGTGCTGTCCCCTTCGCACAGCACGACAAATTCGGTGTCGAGATATTTCACGCCCTCTTCGAGGCAGCGATAGACGCAGCGGCCATAGCCGGGCGCCATTTCATTGAAGGTAATCGCGCCGGCGGCCTGCGCGCGCTCGAACGTCTGATCGCTGCTGTTGTTGCTGACGACGATGACCCGTTCGACCAGCGGATGGGCGAGGAAATCCTCGACCGCACCGGCGATGCTGTCCTCGTCATTATAGGCGGTCAGCGCGACGGTGACGCGCCGCCGACGGACCGGCTCGAACCGGACCGGAATATCGGGCTTCTTGCTGCCGAACAGGACGAGAAGATCGAACAATGCCAGCGCAAGGCCCAGCATGATCGGAACCCCGCTATACCAGACCAGCCATGCCGCCACCGGATCGAGCAGAGCATGCAGCCCAAGCAGATAGCGGGGGATAACGAGCACGACCCCCAGGAGATAGGTCACTATGCCCAGCGAAAAGAACAGCACTCCGTAAAGAAGAAAGGGCGTTCTGTTCCTGTTGTTTCCGATGTTCACCAATGCCTGCCCCTCGCGATCCTTACCGCTCGGCTTTGGCACTAGGTCCATATGGTTAACGAAGGGTCAAATCGGCGCGCGCGCCGAAATGAATATCCAGCGCCGGGCAATCGCGAAGGTGACAAGCGGCGTCACCGCCACCATCGGCATGATCGGCGTCCAGCGCGCCTGCCCCGCCACATCGGTTAGCAGCCAGACCCACAGGGAATTGAGGCCAAGCGCCCCCAGGGACAGGATGCAGTAGCCAGCGATGCTCTTCCGGTCAGCCCGCTCCTGTCGAAAACTGAACCGGCGATGCGCTTCATAGCTCAGCATCAACTGGATGAGATAGGCGACCAGATTGGCGGCGAGCGGTGCCATTCCGATGGAAACGGCACACAGATAATAGGTTGCAACGGCAACGACCGCCACGCCGCCACCGCTGATCGCAAAACGGACAAGGGCGCTGGACCGCAAATGATGAAGGACAGCAAGCATCACGGGGCGGCATAAGGCCGTTGCCTTAAACTCCGCTTAATCATCTGCCCCTCTAGGCAGGGGTGCATGCGCCATCCTATATGCGTCCCCATGTATGATTTCGCCCCCGCTGCCGACGCCGACAAGGCGACGCTTTACGCCGATCTTCTGTCCGCTGCCGATGCGCTGACCCGCGACGAACCCGATGCGGTCGCCAATATGGCGAACCTGTCGGCGCTGATCTGGCAGTTCCTGCCCGACCTTAACTGGGCCGGCTTCTATCGCATGGTCGAGGATGAACTGGTGCTGGGGCCTTTTCAGGGCAAGGCGGCCTGCATCCGCATCCCGTTGGGCCGCGGCGTGTGCGGCACCGCGGCGCAGACGCGCGAGACGCAGCTGGTGGCCGATGTCCATGCCTTTCCCGGCCATATCGCCTGCGACGCGGCGAGCGCGTCCGAGATCGTCGTGCCGGTGGTGCATGACGGCCGGCTGATCGGCGTGCTGGACCTGGACAGCCCCCGCCCCGCCCGGTTCGACAGTGCCGACCAGCAGGGGCTGGAAGAACTGGTCGCGCGGGTCGCCGGCCGCATTGGCTGATCGCCGCCCTGCCCCGTTCCGGGACAGGATTTCATAAGCCGAACATGGCGTTGCACGGATCGTCATGCTAATTTCCGCGTTAGCATGATGACCGTGCGGGCGGCCCGACGCCCCTGCAGGAACAGGGAGCATGATGATGGCCGCGCGCTTTTTCTCTGCCAGCAGCGCCATAGCGCTGATCGCCAGCCTTGCGGGACCGGTTGCCGCGCAGGCACCGGTCGCATCCGGCACGAGCGTGGTCCGCACCACCACCACGGCGACGACAACGACCGCCACTGCCCATCGCTGGGGGCCGCGCTATGACGGGCGCTGGTATGCCGGTTGGGCGGCGCCGGGCGGCTGGCAAAGCTATCAGCAGCCGCGCGTGGGCTTTGCCCTGCCCGCCTACTGGGTCCATCCACGCTTCTTCATCGCCAATTATGGCGCCTATGGCCTGCCGGCACCGACCAGCGGCTATGGCTGGTCGCGCTATTATGACGATGCGGTGATGACCGACCAATATGGCCGGGTGCGCGACGTGCGCAGCGGCATCGACTGGTCGCGCTATGAGGGCGGCTATGAAGAGGGTGCGGCGCAGCCGGCCGTCATCGCCAGTTCCGGTGGCGAGGCCGGCTATAGTGCGCCCGACGACATGGTGACCTATAGCCCCGCGCCGCAGCCTACGCCGCAGCCCGCCCCGTCCAGCCGCCCCGGCGTGGATTATGATGCGCCCGCCTATGCCAGCAGCGCCGTCAGCCCGAGCGCGCCGACGGTGACGACTGTTGCGGCGGCTCCGATGCCTCCGCCAGCATCGGTGGCGGCGACGAGCGGCACGCACTGGTCGAACCAGCCGGCGGCCACGACCGTCGTGTCGGCCGCTCCGCCGGTGCCCGGCCTGCCGCCGGGCGGCTATATTTCGGGCGGCTTCTATTATCCGCCGCCGCTGGTGACGACCATCATCATCAATCCCGACGGCACGACCCAGGCGACGACTCGCTACGCGACCGAGGCGGCGCCGCGCTGAGCCGTCTGGAACCGCAACCATGGGTTGGTGCGTTGACGGGCGGGATCAGATGACGGGAGTGGCGCTATGCTGCATCATGTATCGGTGGGCACCAATGATGTGGCGCGGGCGCGGGCCTTCTACGACCCGCTGATGGCGCTGCTGGGCTATCGCAGCCTGCGCGACCATCCCCATTCGCTCGACTATGGCGTGACCGACGTGGTGTTCAGCGTCGAGACGCCGGTCGATGGCGCGCCCGCGAGCGCGGGCAACGGCATCCATATCTGCTTCGTCGCCGCCGATCGCGGCGCGGTCGACGGATTTCATCGGCTGGCGCTGGAACTGGGCGGCAGCGATGCCGGGCCGCCGGGCGTGCGGCCGCAATATGACGATCATTATTATGGTGCGTTCGTGCGCGACCCCGACGGCAACAAGATAGAGGCGGTCACTTTTTCGGCGCGATAGGCGCCGCGCCGCGCGCGGCGAGGACCGATGCGGCGGGCTGCGGCCGGCCATAATGATAGCCCTGCGCGATATGGCAGCCGTGCTGGAGCAGCAAAGCGGCCTGTTCGGCGGTCTCCACGCCTTCGGCCACCACCTCCATCCGGAAGCTGCTTCCGAGCTTGATGACGGCGTCGACAATGGCGGCGTCGCCGGCATCGCTGTCGACATGGCTGACGAAGCTGCGGTCGATCTTCAGCACATTGACCGGATATTGCTTGAGGTGGCTGAGCGAGGCGAAGCCGGTGCCGAAATCGTCGAGGGCGATGCGCACCCCGCCGCGCGCGAACCGATCAAGCGCGCGCGCGACCTGATCGGCGCCGCGGCCAAGGAAGACCGACTCGGTCACCTCGATCTCGAAATTCTGTGCCGGCACGCCATGCTGATCCAGCCGGGCCAGGACATGATCGGCGAAATCGGCCTGGAGCAGATCCGCCGCCGAGGCATTGACCGCCACCCGGCCGGGATCGAAGCCCATCCGGAGCCATGTCGCCATGTCGTGCAGCACCGCATCAAGCATGAGGTCAGTCAGACGGATGGCCAGTTCGCCATGCTCGAAGGCGGCGGCGATGGTGGCAGGCGCCTGCACCCCAAGCCGGGGATGCTGCCAGCGCAGCAACGCCTCATAGCCCAGCACCTGCCCGCTGCGCATGTCGACCTTGGGCTGATAATAGGGTTCGACCAGTCGCTCGGCGATCACCTGACGCGCCATGTGGATCATCGAACTGCGCTGCTGCGCGTCGGCGCGCAACTGGGAATGGAACATGGTGAGCCGGCTGCGACCGCTCGCCTTCGACGCATAGAGCGCCAGGTCGGCGGCCTTGAACAGTTCGTGCGCATCATCGCCATGTTCGCCGAACACGGCGCCCCCGACACTGACACCGGCTTCGAGCAATTGCCCCTGATAGGCGAAGGGCACCCGCATCTTGTCCAATATCGCCTGGCTGCAGGCCTGCACGGTCGCACTATCCACCAGCGAGGCAGCGATCAGGCCGAATTCGTCGCCGCCCAGGCGCCCGACCACCGCATCGGACGGCGCCGCCGCAGCCAGACGCTCGGCAAAGCCGCAGAGCAGCGCATCGCCCGCGTCATGGCCGAGCGAATCGTTGATCCGCTTGAGATCATCAATGTCGAACAGCATCAGGCCGAAGCCCGCGCCGGTCGGGCGCGCCTGATCCGCCAGTTCCTCCAGCACGCCCTGCCACAATGTCCGGTTGGGCAGCCGCGTCATCGGATCGTGGGTGGCAGCCCAGCGGATACGTTCTTCCGCATCGCGCTGTTCGGTGACGTCGAGGAAGGTGACGATGATCCGGCGCAACTGGCCGACTTCGGTGCGCGTCGCCCAGCCGGTGCTGCGAATCCAGCGCAGCGCGCCATTGTCGGCGCGATGGACGCGCAGGGTCGCCTCGAAATGCGGCGGCAGGACATTGGCGGCAACGCCGTCCATCATCGCCTTGAGCTTGTGGCGATCATCGGGATGCACCAGCGACAGGGCCAGTTCGGTGGTCGCCGGCGCGTCCGCCGTCAGGCCCAGCATCGCCCGGAATTCCGCCGACCAGCTACGCTGGCCCGACCGTGCGTCATAGTCCCAGATGCCGAGCCGCGCCGACTGCACCGCGAGGCGGAAATGCTCCTCGCTCTCGGCCACCGCCTGCTGCGCCAGCTTCTGATTATGGATATCCTCCAGCGTGCCATACCAGCGGATGATCGCGCCCTTGCCATCGCGCCGGGCGGCCGCGCGGGCGCGCATCCAGCGATAGCTGCCATCGCGCAGGCGCAGGCGATAATCGACATCGACCGGATCGCCCGACTGGAGCCGTTCGCGCCATAGCGCCAGGGTCCGGTCCATGTCGTCAGGATGCAGGGCGTTGATCCAGCCGCCCCCCATCGCCTGTTCGGGCGAGCTGCCGGTCAGATCGCGCCAGCGCGGCCCGACCTCCTCAATCGCGCCATCGGGGGTGGCCGTCCAGGGAACCTGAGGACTGAGCTCTACCGACCAGCGATGATGTTCGCGACTTTCCGCCAGCGCGGTTTCCAGCAGTTCAGCCTGTTTGTCGCGACGATCATGCATATCCTCGACCGTTCCATACCAGCGCCATGCCCCTGCGGGCATTGCCTGCCGCGTCATGCGGAGCAGGCACCAGCGGCTTGCGCCATCTGCGCAACGCAGGCGAACGACCAGCGGTTCCGGCTGCGACGACGCGGCGGCGGCCCGTATGATGATCCCGATATCGACCGAATCAAAGCCCTTGCGCCAGCCATGGCGCATCAGCCCCATGCGAAGCCCCCCGCCCCGCACCTCGCCCTCGACCCAGTAGGTCAGCAGGCGACCGCGACAATCCGCGAACCAGTGAATGACCGGTGGGCGTACATGCTTGATCTTGGACGATAATGCCCTGTGCGCGACATGGGCGCCGGACGGCATATGGGCCGCTGGCCCGCCAAGTTCGCGGGCGCCATCGGCAAAGCGCCGATCAGCGAAGCGATCCATCGCCCATCCCCGATTGCCGTGCCGCCCTGTTCGTCATGGCAGCGATGATGCAGGAAAAGCTTAAACAAGCCTGCACGTAACCGGAATGACCGGGAATCTGTAAATTACAGAAATTGCCCCGTCAGCGGCGCAGGATGGCGGCCAGTTCGACCGGCAGCGGCGGCTCGTCCCGCGGCATGACGACCCGGATCGCCTGCGCCTGCTCCTCCGGATCGAAGCGGACCCAGCCGGCGCGGCTGAGCTTTTCGAGCGGACGATAGCGGATCTTGTACTGCATCCGCTGCGAGCCATCGACCCAATAGCCCAGATACACATAAGCGAGGCCCGCACGGGCTGCGCGCTGGATATGATCCATGATGATGAAGTTGCCGAGACCCGGACGATCTTCCAGTTCGGTGTCGAAGAAGCTGTAGATCATCGACAGGCCGTCACCCTGGCGATCGGTCAGGCAGGCGCCGACCAGCTTGCCGGGGCGGCCATCCTCGCCGGGCAGGCGATATTCGACGACATGGCTTTCGACCGGGGTCTGTTCGACCATGTCGGCAAAGTCCATCTCGTCCATTTCGGTCATGCCGCCGCCGGGATGCCGCGCGCGCAGATAGCGCTGGAGCAGTTCGAACTGCTCCTCGGTCGACCAGGGCTTGCAGGCGGTGACGACAAGGTCGCTGTTGCGGCGGATCAGCTTGCGCTGGGTCGCGTTGGGCTTGAACTCCTGCGCGACGACGCGGACCGACACGCAGGCCGAGCAATCGGCGCAGCTGGGGCGATAGGCGACATTCTGGCTGCGGCGGAAACCGATGCGGCCGAGCGCATCATTGAGTTCCGAGGCATTGTCGCCGTTGAGTTCGGTGAAGACCTTCCGCTCGCTCTTGCCCGGCAGATAGGGGCAAGGGCTGGGGTTCGTCACGAAGAAACGCGGAAAGCGGAATGGTGCGCTCATGCCTCTCCCCCCGATTCAGTCATGCGAATTTGCCTTTTCATGGTCGGACTATGCCGTCCCGGCCCAACCATGAAAAGGTCATTTACCACGAAATTTTTACCGATGGTTAAGCATGTCCCAAAATCAGGCAACCTCGATCGGCGCGACCTCGTACCCGGCCGCGCCCAGCGCCGTGATCAGCCGCTGGAGATGGGCGCCATCGCGGGTCTCGCACTCGACGTCGAGGCTGAGCCCCTTGGCCGGCAGATTGGTGAAGATGCGCTGGTGCGACAGTTCCAGGATGTTGACCGCTTCCTGATCGAAGATGCGGGCGACATGGAACAGCGCGCCGGGCCGATCCTGCAGGATGATGCGCAGGCGGGCGAGACGGCCCGAGCGGGCGAGATCGCGCAGCAGCACATTGGCGAGCAGGCGGGTGTCGATATTGCCGCCGGTCAGGATCAGGCCGACATTGCGACCGGCGAACTGCTCGCGATAGCTGAGCAGAGCGGCGAGGCCGGCGGCACCGGCCCCCTCCACCACCGTCTTCTCGATCTGGAGCAGCAGGCTGACGGCCTCCTCCAACCGGCGTTCGGTGACCAGCAGCACATCGTCGGCCAGACGCTCGACGAAGCGGCGGGTGAGTTCGCCCGGCTGCTTCACCGCAATACCCTCGGCCAGCGTGTCGCCGTCGCAGGCGAGGTCCGCGCCCTTGATGAAATCATACATCGACGGATACAGCTCCGCCTGGACGCCGATCAGGCGGATATCGGGCTTCATCGCGCGCGCCGCGGTGGCGATGCCCGAGAAGAGGCCGCCGCCGCCGATCGGTATGATCAGCGTGTCGATCTGTGGCGCATCCTCCAGCATTTCCAGACCGACCGTGCCCTGGCCGGCGATGATGTCGGGCTCGTCGAACGGATGGATGAAGGTCAGGCCCTGCTCCACCTCCAGCTTGCGGGCATGGGCATAGGCGTCATCGAACTTCTCGCCATATTGGACGACGGTGGCGCCATGCCCCTGGGTCTGGGTGACCTTCACGATCGGCGTGGTGGTCGGCATGACGATGGTGACGGGCACGCCAAGGCGCTTGCCATGATAGGCAAGCCCCTGCGCATGGTTGCCGGCCGAGGCGCCGATCACGCCCTTGGCCTTGGCCGCTTCATCGAGTTGCAGCAGGCGATTGAGCGCACCGCGTTCCTTGTAGGCGGCGGTGAACTGGAGATTTTCGAACTTCAGATAGACGTTGCAGCCAAGCATTTGCGAGAAGGTCTGGCTAATGAGCGTCGGCGTCTTGACGATCGACCCGGAAATGCGTGTCCGGGCCGCAAGGATGTCATCGACGGTGACGGGCAGCGGCAGGGCGCCCTCTATCTTGCTCAGCGTGTTCATGGCGCAGCGCCCTAACGCAAAATTGCCGGTGAAGAAACTGGCACTTGCCGAAAACTGGCCCTATGGCTTGGTTGCACGCACGAAATGTACGAGGCTTATGGCTAATATCGCGTTTATCGGCCTGGGGGTCATGGGCGGCCCGATCGCGGGGCATCTGGCCAAGGCGGGGCATCATCTGACCGTCTACAATCGATCGATCGGCAAGGCCAAGAGCTGGGCCGAGGCCTATGGCGGCGAGGTCGCGATCAGCCCGGCCAAGGCTGCCGAGGAGGCCGACATCGTCATCAGCTGCGTCGGCACCGACGATGACCTGAGCCAGATCACGCTGGGGCGCGAAGGCGCGTTCCGCACGATGAAGCCGGGCGGCCTGTTCATCGACCATACGACCGTGTCGGCGCGGATCGCGCGGCAATTGTCCGTCGAGGGCGAGAGCCTGGGCCTGCACTGCGTCGATGCGCCGGTGTCGGGCGGACAGGCGGGCGCCGAAAATGGCCGGCTGTCGATCATGTGCGGCGGGTCCGCCCCGGCAGTGGCGGCCGCGACGATCGTGATGCAGGCCTATGCCGCGCGCATCGTCCATGTCGGCAAGGCCGGTGCGGGCCAGACGACGAAGATGGTGAACCAGATCTGCATCGGCGGCGTTCTGCAGGGCCTGGCCGAAGCGATGCGCTTTGCCCAGGCGGCGGAACTGGACCTGGACAAGGTGTTCGAGGCGATTTCGGGGGGCGCAGCGCAAAGCTGGCAGATGGACAATAGATGGAAGACGATGGCGCAGGACAGTTTCGATTTCGGGTTTGCGGTGGACTGGATGCGCAAGGATCTGGGGCTGGCGCTGGAGGAAGCGCGGGCCAATGGTGCGACCTTGCCGATGACGGCGATGGTCGATCAATATTACGCCGACGTGCAGGCGATGGGCGGCCACCGACAGGACACCAGCGCGCTGGTGCGGCGGATCACCCGCGCATGAGGAAGATGATGCTGGCGGCGATCGCCGCGCTTGCTCTGCCGATGCCGGCCCATGCATCGGGCGTGATCGACAATGTGAACGGCATCGCCATCGGACCGGATGGCAAGATCGTCCATTTCGGCGCGCTGATGATCGACGATGAGGGCAAGGTCGAGAAGCTGATCCAGGGCCGTTATCAGGAACCCGAATATAAGCCCAAGAAGCCCAAGCGCGGCCAGCCCTGGCCCGAACGGCCCAAGGGACCGAGCTTCAAGCTGGACGCGGGCGGCAAGACGCTGATCCCCGGCCTGATCGATGCGCATGGCCATGTCATGGGGCTTGGCCTGTCGCTGATCACGCTGGACCTGTCCGACACGAAATCGCTGGCCGAGGCGCAGGCGAAGATCCGCGCCTATGCCCAGGAAAATACCGGCCGCAAATGGATCATCGGCACCGGCTGGAACCAGGAGACATGGGGGCTGGGCCGGTTCCCGACTGCCGCCGAACTGGACGCGGCCGTGGGCGACATTCCGGTCTGGCTGGAGCGGGTCGATGGCCATGCCGGCTGGGCCAACAGCGCCGCGATCCGCGCGGCCGGCGTCAGCGCCACGACCAAGGCGCCGGCTGGCGGGCGGATCGAGATGGCTGCGGGCAAGCCGGCAGGCGTCTTCGTCGACAAGGCGATGGACCTGATCCAGAAGGTGGTGCCCGCCCCTGCCCCCAAGGATCGCGACAATGCGCTGGAAAAGGCGCAGCGCGCGCTGCTGGCGGTGGGCATCACCGGCATTGCCGACATGGGCACCAGCATCGAGGATTGGCAGGCCTTCCGCCGGTCGGCCGACCGCGGCGCGCTGCGCGTGCGGATCATGTCCTATGCCTATGGCCTCGACAATATGGTGCTGATCGCCGGGCCGGAACCCACGCCCTGGCTGTATGACGATCATCTGCGCATGGGCGGGATCAAGCTGCTGCTGGACGGCGCGCTGGGATCACGCGGTGCCTGGCTGAAGGCGGATTATAGCGATGCGCCGGGCCAGCGCGGCCTGCCGATGATCCCGTCGACCCAGTTGCGCAACATCATGAGCCGCGCGGCGATGGACAATTTCCAGGTCGCGGTCCATGCGATCGGCGACGCCGCCAATGGCGAGATACTCGACGCGATCCAGGAAATGTCGGACACCTATAGCGGCGACCGACGCTGGCGCGTCGAACATGCCCAGATCATCGATCCGGCCGACCTGCCGCGCTTTGCCCGCTACGGCACGATCGCGTCGATGCAGCCCGTGCATGAAACGTCGGACTGGCGCATGGCGACGGCGCGGCTGGGCGAGGCACGGCTGAAGGGCGCCTATGCCTGGAAGGCGATGCTGGACAATAAGGTGCCGCTGGCATTCGGTTCGGACGTGCCGGTCGAAAGCCCCAATCCCTTCCCCGGTATCGCTGCCGCCATGTCGCGACAGGACGCCAAGGGCGAGCCGGCCGGCGGCTGGATGCCGGAGCAGAAGGTGAGCTTCGAGGCGGCGCTGGACGGCTTTACCCGGCAGGCGGCCTTTGCCGGCTTTGCCGAGAAGAAATTCGGCAGCCTGGTGCCGGGGCAGCGGGCGGACTTCCTGCTGATCGACCGCAATATCGAGACGGCCAGCCCGACCGACATTCGCGGCACGCAGGTGCTGGAAACCTGGATCAACGGCAAGCGGGTCTATGTGAAGGGACAGTGATGCCCCTCACTTGCCCTTCAAGCTAACGCATTGCGTCATTGCGAGCGTAGCGAAGCAATCCATGGATCGCCACGCTTCGCTCGCGATGACGACCATCGTATCTAGAAGGCGTTGTCGGCGGCGTTCATGGCGTCGTCGATCGTCTCGGGCAGCGGCGGCTGGACCGGGCGATCGCAACCGGCCAGCTTCATATGGGCGCGCAGCGTGTCCATGCGCCCGAGGTTCCAGCGCGCCAGCGGCACGCCGAGCGGACGGAATTCGGCGCGGTCGAACAGCTCGACCACATAGGTCTTGCACAGCTCGTCCACCTGATCGAGCGTCAGCATGCCAAGGTTCATCACCATCGGCTTGCCCGGCACGCCGTTGCGGCCGCGCACCAGATCGGTGACGTAAAGGCCGCCGCGCGGATCCACCAGCACGACGTCCGCGCGCGAGGCGTCGATCATCCGGTGGCTGGCAGCATAGGGCTCGACGAACACATGGGTGCGCCAGACCAGGAAGCCGGCGGTCAGCAGCGTCACCAGGAAGCCGATGAAAATCGGCCGCATCGCGCCCTGTGGCCGGAAGCGCGCCCAGCCAAGGCCACCGAGCAGGCAGAAGGGGCCGATGAAGCCATGGGCATAGCGGAAGCCCCAGCCATAGCCCTGGGCCAGCGCCAGCAGGCACCCGGCAAGGCAGCCTAGCGCCAGCGGCAGGGCGATCTCACGCCCGCGGATCGCATCGCGCCAGCGCATCGCCAACACGCCCAGGCTCGCGAGCGGGACCATCAATATATTGTTCCAGGCGGCATAGCGGCTGAGATTGACCAGCGGTTGCCAGCGATCGCCCAGACGCTGGAACAGGCTGCCCACCTTGTCCGCGACGCCGGCGGAGGGACGCACATCGGTCGGCGCGCCCAAAGCATGGAGCAGGAAGCCGGGCCAGATCTTGGCCCAGACGATGACGATCGCGACCAGGGTCAGCGCGTGAAAGGCGGCCACCGTCCAGCGCCGCGCCAGCAGCATCCAGAGGATGAACGGGGCGATGAAGATGGGCGGGAAATGCCATTGATGCAGGCCCGCCGCGATCAGCGCGACCACGCCGGCCGAGACGTGGCCGGCAATGCCGCCGCGCAGCACCAGCGCCAGCCAGACCATGTTCAATGCAAAATGGCCGGTCATGGCATAAGGGGTCATCGCCGTGACCCAGAGCTGGGCCGAGGAGAGGCCGAGCAGCATCGTCACCCAGACGGCATCGGGCCGATCGGGGAAGAGATGGAGCGCCACCCGCCATAGCGAGAAGAGGCCTAGCACCAGCAAGACCGGGCCGGCGAGATTGGGGTCGCCCATCTGCCAGAACAGGGCCTGGATCGCGCTGTTCACCGGCAGATAGGCGGCGGTCCAATAGTCGGCGGCGCCGAAGGGCGAGAAGAATTCGGGCATGATCGCCCGGCGATAAGGTTCCCATTCGACCGGGATCGGTCGGGCGAACAGGCCTTCACGCATATAGGCAGCGGCAAAGCGCGCGACCTCCTCATCGCGGGAGACCGAATAATCCTGGAACAGGGCATAATGGCCCGCCCAGGCGGCCAGCCCCAGCAGGACGATGATCGGCACGATGATCCGTGCGCGCGGTTGTGGCAGGCGAAAGCCCATCCCTTCCGCAAAAGGCGCGGCCAGCGCCAGCAGGAACAGGCCGATCATCAGCGCTGGAAAATCCTGATCCAGGAACAGGATGACGGCGAGGCTGACACCCTGACGCCAGGTCACATGCCACAGGAAGGTCGCGCCCAGCCACAAAGCGAGGCCGATCGCCCCGGCGAGGAACAGGCGCCGCGCGCTGACGAAGGGCATTCCCCCCGGCATCAGCTGTCCAGCAGCGCCTTGTTGACGAAGATGCCGTCCATTTCGACCAGCAGCGGGAAATGGCCCTTGTTGTTGGCGAAGAAGGCGGAGGGGATGAAGGCGTGCGCCTCCAGCCAGTCGATCATCGCGCGATAGCCGGTGCCGCCTTCATAGATGGGACGCACACCGAGTTCCGTCTGGATGCCGGCCATGTCGGCGATGACGCTCCCCGCCCCTTCGCAGACCGACAGGTCATGGCCCTGCGTGTCCATCTTGAGGAAGGGCCGGGCAAAGCCATGGGCGGCGCGCAGTTCGGGCAGCAGGCTGTCGAGCCGGCGGCATTGCATCTCGACCGTCTTCGTCACCTTGTTGCGATCGGCGAAGATCGCATCCTGCGCGCCCGAGGGGGCCTTCAGGGAGCTAAACTGGTCCGCAGCCATGATGTTGAAGCTGGCGGTGCCGTCAAAATCGGACAGGGCCATGTTGAAGACATGCCAGTTGCGGTCCGACGCGGCGGCCTTGCTCAGCTCGGCGAAGACGTCCGGGTTCGGCTCGAAGGAGAGGATGGTGCCGGCGAAGCCCGCATCCTTGCGCGCCATGGTCGCATATTGGCCGCGATTGGCGCCGACGTCGAACAGGCAGTCGATGGCGAAGGCGGACAGGAAGCGCTTGAGCGCCTGGATCTCGGGATATTGATGCACACGACCGGCCAACGCCAGGCGCAGGGCCAATGCACGGTCGGACAATTCGCGGACATAGCGGCTCATGCGCGCAGCACCTGGCGGTAAATATCCATCGTCGCCAAGGCCATGTCCTTCCAATTGCCCATAATGTCTCCATAGGTGCGCGCCCGCGCACCCGCTGCCTGCCTGATGGCCGCGCTTTCGATCAGCGGCAAGAGGGCTTGGCCAAGCGCCGCCGCATTTCCCGCCGGAACCCGCGTGGTGACGCCGTCCGGCAGAGTACCGAACATGCCCGCGTCGGAGGTGACCATCGCCTTGCCATGGTGCAGCGCCGACAGGAAGGCGCCGCTCGAATCGATATGGCGATAGGGAAAGACCATCAGGTCGGCCCTCCTCATGTGCGCGTCCAGCCGGGGTTCGGTGAGGAAGCCGAAATCGGTGATGAGGCGGTCGCCAAAGCCGGCGGCATGGACCGGATCGAGGATCGGCGCGACATCCATGAAGGGCTTGCCGGCCAGCACCAGCTCAAAATGGTGACCTGCGCGCCAGAGCGACAGGCAGGCCTCAACCAGCAGGTCGACGCCCTTATAGGGGCGGATGGTGCCGAAGAAGAGGATGCGGGGCGCGGCGGGTGCGGGAATGGCCGCAAGGTCCGCCGGGGTGGCGGGCGCAAGCTGCATCGGCGGGTGCGGCGTCACATGGATGCGGGCGGGATCGACGCCCTGCCCGACCAGCGCCGCGCGCGTCGTGTCGCCATGGACGATCAGCGCATCGAACCGATCGAGCAGCGCGCGATAGCCGCGCCCCTGCAGGCCACTGTCGGCATGATAGGCATCGGCATTATGGACGGTGTGGACGAGCGCGGTAAGCCCCTTGAGCCGATCGAGCATCAGCCGGTCGGCCGGCGCCAGCGGCAGCCACTGGACATGGGTGACGTCCGCGCCGGTCATCGCGTCGAGATTGCCGAGCGCGCAGGTCAGGCCATATTCGGCCGCCTTGGCGAGGCGGAAGGCGCGCCCCTCCCCCAGCCGATCGCGCAGGGCCTCGCTGCGGCGGAAGAAGCGCGGGGCGTAGCTATAACCCTGCGGCATGATCGCATCGGTGGCGCGCATCGGTCGGCCGAGCAGGGTCACGCCCGCGCCCGCCTGCGCCAGGCCCGCGCACAGCCCGTCATCATAGCGCCCGGTGAAGAGCGACGGATCGAGCATGGCGATCTTCATGCGCGCACCAGCCGGCGCAGCGAGACGAGATGGAGGCCGGCGGCCAGCATCAGGGTCAGGGCATAGAGGCCGAGGAAGCCGAGATCGAAGCGATCCGGCCAGAACGCGCCGGCGAGCGGTACACTGAGCAGCGAACCGGCAAGGAAAGGCAGCGAGCGCTGGAGCAGATGGGCGAAGCGGCCGAGCGCGGCCTGGACATAGACCGAGACGCAGATGACCGAGAGCGCGACCAGCGCCAGCGCGGTGAGGCCAAGGTCGGCCTGGTCGATCGCGGCGCGGCCGTCGAACAGCTTGTCGAACAGCCAGCCGCCGATCAGCATCAGCAGCGCCGAGCCGGCGAGCGCGAAGAAGAGCGCAGCGCCGAGCGCGCGGGTCAGGAGTTGGCGCACACGCGCCCTTTCGCCGGCATGATAGGCGCGGGTGATGCGCGGCAGGGCCGCCTCCACCATCGCGCGCACCAGCATCGATAGCGAGCGCGACATCTTGAAGAAGAAGTCGAACAGCAGCATCGGCCGGGCGTCGCTGGTGGCCATGGCGATGGTGAAATAGGGCGCGTTATAGGCAACGATATCCGACACGGTGAAGGCCGCTGACGCACCGATATCGCGCAGATAATGGCGGCGCACATGGCCGCCGCCGACACGGAAGGCGAACCAGTGGTTTCGGTGCATGCCAAGGCGGCGATGGACATGGACAATGGCATAGCCGATCACCGCGACGCTGACCGCCAGTTGCAGCGCGACGGACAGGCGCGGATCGAGCCCGAACAGGATCGCCGCGAGCAGGCCGATCGTTACCAGGCGGCGGGCGCAGTCCAGCCCTTCCCACAGGAAATTGCCGTCGATCGCCGCCAACGCCCGCTTGGCGAGCAAAGCCGGCAGGTTGAGGCAGGCGGTGAGGAAGAAGAGCAGGAACAGCGCCGGCATGGCCGTATTCAGCCCGCCCAGCGCCAGCGCGCCGAGCAGGATCGCGACCGCGCCGGCGATCAGCAGGCCCAGGAAGAGGAAGAGGACACCCATTTCCTCCAGCCGGAAGCCGCCATCGGCCGCCTCCTCATCGCTGCCCAGCCAGAAGCGGCGCAGGCGGGCATAGATGATGCTGGTGAGGCCGAATTCCGCCGAGATGGTGAAATTGCCGAAGGCGACCAGCAGCAGGAAGGCCTGGAACTCCGCCAGCGGCAGCACCCGCACGAAGACGAAGGTGACAGCGAAGCCCCAGATCATCACCAGCCCGACATTGGCGAGTTTGACCAGCGCGAGGATGCGGGCGGATGCCTCCATCCGCGCGAGCATGCTCACTGCGTCGCAGTTCCCAGCGGCTTGCGCGCGCGGAACAGCCGATCATCAAGCGCATAGAAATGGCGCGTGTCGGCGTCGATGTCGCGCGCGTCGATTTCCTCTAGCTCGAAGCCGGCGGCACGGATGCGATCGGCAAAGTCGAGGCCGTACTGGCGGACATGATCCCACTGGCCGAAGCGGCGCTCGCGCTCGCGCGGCGGGATGTCGAAACTGCCATCCTCGGTCGGCTTGTCCCACAGCGGCACGATCAGCCAGGCTTCGCCACCGGGTTTGAGCGCGCGCAGGATATTGCGCAGCACGGCCATGTCGTCGGGCACATGCTCCATCACATGGCTGGCGTAGAAGAGGTCGTAGCGATCGCTGTCGGACAACGCCATCAGATCGACCTTGTGCATGCCGGGCACGGTATAGCGCGCGGGGTCAAGATCGGCCGGGACATAGTCGGCGGCTTCAGAAAAGCGCTTGACCAGGCTGCCCTCATTGGGGGCCATGTGCAGGATCGCGCCATCGGTCGGCACGGTCAGCACCCCCTTCATGAGGAGATAGTTCATCAGCCGCTCGCGCGGCGACGCGTTGCAATTGGGACAGCCCCATTCGCCATTGTCGCCATAGCGGAAGAAGCCGACGACCGTCATGCCGCAGGCCGGGCAGCCGCGATTGGCGGAAGCGCCCAGCGCCTTGCGCAGGTCGAGACCCAATTTGGTCAGATGCTTGCCGGCGGCCTTGGCCACCCGCTGGACAGTAATCACGCCATTCTCCGCTCGGTATCAGCTTCCGGCCTATACAATATGGCGCGGCTTTGGCGAGAGGGGATCAACGCGAAAGACTATCGCGACTGGGCCGGATTCCAGATCGTGACGGTGCGGCCGCGCATCGCCTTGAGCACGCCCTGCAGGGTCGCGGCATAGGCGATCATGATGTCGACCAGCGCGGCAAGCGGCCCGCCGCGCGAGCGCAGGCCGATCCAGGCGAGCAGCGCAAGGCCGATCGCGCCGGCCATGTAGAGCATGGGCGACAGGCGCAGCGCCAGCGCGCCTGCGGCGATCGCGCCGGTCAGGATGAAGGCACCGCCGAACCAGCGCACGATCTTGCGCGAGGCATATTTGAACCGATCGATCGCGGCCATGCGGCGCAGTTGCGGGCGCAAATGGCTGTGCGTGTGCCAGGCGCGGGCGGCGATCCGCACCTTGCGCCGATATTCGTCCTTGCGCCCGGTCACCAGCCGCTCGCGTGCGATTACGTCCTTCGCCTTCACCAGCCGCTTGCCGGCGAACACCACCGCCATGGAGACGGTGAGGTCGTCCAGCACGCTATCGGGAAATTCCGGATAGAGGCTGCGGCGGATGGAGAAGATCGAGCCGTCGGCGCCCAACACATTGCCGGTGCGAGACTCCTCGTCCTTCAGCCTTTCCTCGATCCGCCAGTAGAGCGAACCGACAGCCGCGGTCGCGCTATCGCCCTCCCCCAGATAATGAAGCGAGCCGAGCACGCCGCCAATATCGGGATCGGCATAACGGTCGAGCAGATTGTCGATCGCGTCGGCATCCAGCAGCACATTGGCGTCGGTGAAGATCAGTATGTCGCCGCGCGCACGGGCGGCGAGCAATTTCATGCCATGCGCCTTGCCGCTGCGGCCGGGACCACGCAGCAAAGTGACCAGATCGCCCTGCGCCGCGATCAGCGCGGCGGTATCGTCGGACGATCCATCATCGAAGGCGAAGATTTCCAGGGCCGGATGCTGCCCCTTGAGCATGGCGAGATTGGCGAGTTTTTCCGGCATAGCGCCGGCTTCATTATAGGCGCAGAAGAGCAGCGAGGCACTGGGCACCGGACCGGCGACGGGGGCTTCCCCACGGGTCGACAGCATCCGCAGGATCAGCGGATAGAAGAAGAAGGGCCAGGCGACGGCGACCAGCGACGCCAGCAGGACAAGGGCGAGCAGCAGGTTCGTCACCATCAATAGGCCTTGTGATGGACCAGCACGCCCAGCGTCGCGACGATGATGCGCAGGTCGCGCCAGATCGACCAGTCGCTGACATATTCCAGATCCGACTGGAGCCGGTCGATCAGATCCTGATGATGGTCGGTCGCGCCGCGATGGCCGCGCACTTGGGCCAAGCCGGTCATGCCCGGCTTGATGCAATGCCGTTCCCAATAGCGGGCGTCGACCTCCCAATAGAGGCTGTCGCCCGCCTTGGCCGCGGCGGCATGGGGGCGCGGGCCGACGACGCTCATATCGCCGTTCAGCACGTTGAAGAGCTGGGGCAGTTCATCGATGCTGGTCTTGCGCAGGAAGGCGCCGACGCGCGTCACGCGATCATCGTCGCGCCTGGTCAGCGTCGCAGCCTTGTGGTCGCTCGCTTCGGTCCGCATCGAGCGGAATTTGTAGATGGAGAAGGGCCGTCCATCCTTGCCGATGCGCGGCTGGCGGAACAGGATAGGGCCGGGGCTGGTCAGCTTCACCGCCAGCGCGGCGCCGATCAGGACCGGCGACAGCGCGATGGTGGCGATGGTCGCGACGATGATGTCGAACAGCCGCTTGATCAGGCGATCGCGGAATTGCAGAGGGCCGCCGGCGACGATGATCGTCGGCTGGCCGTCAAACTCATCGACCCGCGCGGGGGCGAAGCGCAGCAGTTCCGGGACGACAATCTCGCCCCGTGCCGACAACGACTTGAGCGCCGCCGACCAGTCGTCCATCCGTTCGAGCGGACAGGCGACGATCACGCGCTCCGCCATGCCGACGGCAGCGGCCAGGCGTGCGGCCATGTCGGCGTCATGGCGTTCGGGATGGAGATTGGCGGCGTCCGCCTGGATCACCTCCATATGGGCGCCGGTCTCGATCGCGACCCCGTCCATGATGACGGCCGTGAGGTGCGGCACGTCGCCCAGCAACCGGACGGCCAGGTGCGCGACCGCCAGGCGCACCAGCGCCAGCGTCGCCGCACCCAGCAGCAGGCCGGTGAGGAAGGTCAGACGGGACAGCTGTTCGGCGATCTTGCCCAGATAGACGATCAGCAACATCAGCAGCGCCGCCTGCGCCAGCGCAAGCAGGGCGCGGAAGATGCCGCGGCGCACGCGATCCAGCGTGTTGATGCCATAGGCTCCACCCTGCACCGCGAGGATCGCATAGAGCGGCGCGACCATCGAGAGCATCACCAGGCCATGGGGCTTGCCCGGTTCGCCGAGGAAGGCGCCGACGACCAGCCAGTTGGCGAGGAGGAAGGCGATGAACAGCCCCGCCATGTCGCCGGCCAGGCACAGCGCATAGAGGCGCAGCCGCACAATTTCCTTCGAGACAGTCAATGAGGCGCCCTGCATGATCATTATGCTGTCCCGTTGGCACCGGGCGGGGCCGGTTGCAAGGGGATCACGCGCCGAACAGCCGGCCGAGCGCCTTGTCGAGCATCACCATTTGCCAGAGCAGCCGGCCATGGTCGGATATGCCGGCCTTATGGTCGGCCGCGATTTTCGCCAGCATCTTCGTGTCGAACCAGCCGGTGCGGGCAAGTGCAGAGCCGCCGGCGACCGCCGTCGCCTCACCCGCCAGCGCGCCGCGGAACCAGGCGCTGATCGGCGTCACGAAGCCCATTTTCGGGCGGTAAAGGATATCCTGCGGCAGGAAGGGCTCCATCGCCTTCTTCATGAGGTACTTGCCGCTATTGCCGCGAATGCGCTGGGCGACTGGCAGGCGCGCGGCAAATTCGACCAGCCGATGGTCGAGCAGCGGTTCGCGCGCTTCTAGGCTGACGGCCATGCTCATCCGGTCGCTCTTGGTCAGGATGTCGCCGGGCAGCCAGATGCGGATATCGGCATATTGGGCGCGGTCGAGCGGGTCGCGCGCCGGGGCATTGGCCATCGCCTTGATATAGCGATCCTCGGCGCGATAGGCGCCCAGCCGGCTCTTCATGTCCTGGCTGAAGAGACGCTGGCGCAGGGCATGGGGCGTGACCCCGACCGAGGCGGCATAGGCCTCCCCGCCGTCGCCGGCCAGTTCGAGGAAGGTCGATTTGGCGCGCAACGGGCGCGGCGCCCAGTCGGCCTTGGGATAATAGCGGCCGAGCGTGCCGAACAAGGGTTCGCGGACCGACGCGGGGATCAGGCCACGCAGCCTTTCCCCCTGCATCTGGAAGCGGTGGCGGCGATAGCCGGCGAACGCCTCGTCCGCGCCATCGCCGGACAGGGCCACCGTCACCTGCTCGCGCGCCAGTTCGCAGACCCGGTAGGTCGGCAGCGCGGAGGCATCGGCAAAGGGCTCGTCGAAATGGAAGGCCAGCGTGTCGGCCAATCCATAATCATCGGGTGATACGATGCGCGTGCGGTGATCGGTCGCGAAGCGCCGCGCGATCCGGTCGGCATAGGCGGTCTCGTCGAGGCTGGCGACATCGAAGCCGATGGTGCAGGTCTTGACCGCCTGGTTCGACGCTTCCGCCATCAGCGCGACGACGCTGCTGCTGTCGACACCGCCGGACAGGAAGGCGCCGAGCGGCACGTCGGACACCATGCGTGAGCGCACCGCCTGACGCATCAGAGCGACCAGTTCCTCCTCCAGCACCTCCGGCTTGGCCTTGCTGCGATTGGCAAAGCTGATGTCCCAGTAACGCTGGGGATTGGACAGCGGACGGCCGCGCACCAGACGCAATGTCTCGCCCGCACCCAGCTTGCGCACGCCCGCGACCATGCAGGCATCGTCGGGGACATAACCATAGGCCAGATAATCCTCGACCGCGCTCAGGTCCGGCGCGCGGCGAAGCAAAGGGTGCGCGAGCAGGCTCTTCAGTTCCGATCCGAAGATCAGGCTGCCATCCGACAGCGGGGCATAATGGAGCGGCTTTACCCCCAGCCGGTCGCGCACCAGCCAGAGCGACTGCGCGCGCGCGTCGAACAGGGCGAAGGCGAACATGCCGTTGAAGCGGCTGACGCACTCCTCGCCCCATTGGCGATAGCCATGGAGGATGACTTCGGTATCGCTGTCGGTGCGGAAGACATGGCCCTTTGCCTCCAGTTCGGCGCGGACCTCGGCGAAATTGTAGATTTCGCCGTTGAAGGTGACGACCAGGCTTTCATCCTCGGTCAGCATCGGCTGGGCGCCGCCGCCAAGATCGATGATCGACAGGCGCAGATGGCCGAGCCCTACGCCCGGTGCAGTCCAGATGCCGCTGCCGTCCGGGCCGCGATGCGGCATCACGTCCAGCATGGCGCGCACCCGCGCAGGATCGACCGGCTTGGCCGTTTCGAGATGGAAGATGCCCGCAATTCCGCACATTGTTACGGTCCTAGCCTATGCCCGCGCTGCGGTCAGCCAATTCCTTCACATTGCCCAGATCGCGCAGGAAGGCGGCGATCGCCGCATCGGAGGGATGGCCGGGATGTTCTTCGGCCGACACCAGGATCGCGACCGAGCGCGGATCGCGGCCGAGCAGCCGGGCAAGCATGGTCTGGACCTTCACCTCCGGCTTGCTGCCGGTCGGTGCGCCCTGCCCCACCACATAGAAGCTGACGACATGGCGGACGAGCGGGCCGGGACCGGTGATCTGCTCGCCGCGTGCGTCGGCGGGTGCCGGTGCGGGCGAGGACCAGGTCCATTCCTTGTCCGGATCGACAGCTCCCTGGCCGAAACCGACCAGCTCGCGCTTGTCTTCCTGCCGGTCAAAGGCGGCGACGACGAGGTCCACGACCTGTCCGTGCGCGTTGGCATAGCGGCCAGAGATGAAATGATCGGCGCCATCGAAGCGCGGTTTCCAGGGATAGGTCTGGGCGGCACTGGTGCGCGTCCAACCCGGCACCGCCGGCAGATCGATGCGCGATGGCAGCGGCCAGGCAGTGGCCGCAGTGGCCGCCAGCCAGAGCGGCGCGGCGACGATGATGCCGAGCGCGATGGCCGCCATCATGCCGGCCGGCGCCTGCCGCCGGACGAGGCGCTGCAGGGGCGCGGGATCGAACCAGGGATCGCCGGGCTTGCGATCGAAGAATGGCCAGGCGGTGGCCATCACGATGGTCATGATGATCGCGAAGAAAACCCAGCCATAGACGACATGGTCGAAGCCGACGGCGGCATCGACCGTGGTCAAATGGGCGACCAATATGGTGGCGAAGGCGCGCACGCCATTGGCCAGCACCGACAAGGTGAGCGCCCCGGCCATGAACAGGATGCGACGCGGCCAGCTTTTGAAGCAGACATTGCAGACCAGCGCGCCATAGGCGGTCATGGCGATCAGGAACTTGGCGCCCGAACAGGCCTCTGCCACCTCGAAATAGCCGGTCGGGGTGGTGATGAAGATGCCCTCCATATGGGCGGGCACGCCGGCCAGCGTCAGGAACATCATCGAGAGATGCGCCGTCACCAGCTGGAGATGCGGCACGATCTCCTCACCGAAGGGGACCATGAAGAAGGCGTAGAAGAGCGGGAAGAGCAAGGCGCGCGCCACCATCGGCCCGAGCAGTGCGATCACCGCGCCCTGAAGCATCAGGACCAGCGCGCCATGGCGAACCATCGCGACGCCCGCCGCCGCGCCGAGGAGCCAGGCAAAGGCGCCAAGGCCCAGCCAGATCAGACCCGGCGGCCAGGCGACCGGCTCCAGCTGGCGCAGGCCGGGCAGACGTTGCTGCACCAGCCAGGCGATGAGGATCGGGATGAAGAGGCAATGGCCGAAGGTGGAGGCGTTCCACCAGATCGAGACCATCGAATAGAGATCGTCGAAGAAGAGCGTCAGGATGGCCGCGGCCACCACGCCGAGCGCGGTCAGATGACCACGCCAGCCGGCAAGGCCCATGCGCGGCATGTCGGCAAGGGAACGGACGCGATCGGTCATGCGGCCTGCGGATCGGCCTTGCCCGACGCGCCGAGCAGCAGGTCGGGCAGACCGCCCAGCGTCGCCGACCAGCGATAGCGCGCCTCGACACGGCGGCGGGCGGCGAGGCCGAGCTGCGTTCCTCGCGCAGGATCGGCGAGCAGCGACAGGATCGCCTTGGCTTCGGCCGCCGGGTCATCCGCGACCAGGAAATCGCGGCCATCGACCGCATCAATGCCTTCGGCGGCCTGGGGCGAAGCGACGACCGGACGGGCCATCGCCATGGCTTCGAGCACCTTGTTCTGGATGCCCCGCGCGATACGCAGCGGCGCGACCACCAGATCGGCGGCGGCCAGCCAGCCGCGCACATCGGGCACGCCGCCGGTCACGATGACGCCCGGCAGATCGGCGAGCGCCTGCACCGGCTTCGACGGGTTGCGGCCGACAATGGCGAAGCACGCGTCGGGACGCGCGGCCTGGATGGCGGGCAGCGTCTGGCGCGCAAAACTCTCGACCGCCTCGACATTGGGGCGATAATCCATTTGGCCGGTGAAGACGATCAGCGGCCCTGCCCCCTTCTCGACGGCCGGGAAATCGGCCGCCGGGTCGAAATAGTCCAGCGCCACGCCATTTTCGAGCGCGACGATCCGGTCGACGCCAAGGCCGCAGGCATCGCGAAACAAGGCCGCTTCGGCTTCGCTGACGAAGCTGCATATGTCGGCGCGGGCCGCGACCTGCCGCTCGAAATCGAGCAGCACGCGGCCCTCGCGGCGGTTGATCCAGCCCATCGGGCCGGATCCCTGCGTCCCATAAGCGGCATATTTGGCCGAATCGAAATCGACGAAATCCATCAGGAACCGCACCCCCGCCGGCAACATGGGCACGAAATGCGCCATCTGCGCCGAATAGGCAATGACGGCGCGGATCGGCCGTTCGGCCATGACCTGCGCGACCCAGCGATGCAGGTCCGGATGATCGAACAGCGACACCAGCAGCGACTGGCCGCGCGCGAGGCCGGTCAAGCCGGCGACGATGCGCGAACGGTCGCGCATCAGCACGCACTGGCTGGCCGTCAGCTGCGCCATGTCCGGGGCAAAGCCCATGTCGCGATCATCATCGGCAAAGCAGCCGACATGGACCGGCGCGATCTGCGCCAGCCGCTGAAGCAGATGATAGGACCGGATCTTGTCGCCCCGGTCGGGCGGGAACGGGATACGATGGCAGAGGAAAAGAAGCTCGCCCGTCATCCAAGGCCCCGGGCGATATGCGGGCCGATGAGGTTGGCGACGGGCAGCGGCAGCTTCTTCCACAATTCCACCTTGCGCCGATATTGGGGCGAGAGCGGATTGACGTCACGCGTCTCCTTGCCCGGCGCGGTGCGCAGATGATAGCCGAGCGGATCGCCCTCGAACCCCCATGTCTTCTTCCAGGCGGCGGGGCCGGTGCCGACTTTCGAGCGGCCAAAGTCGAAATGGGTGAGGCCACGCTCGCGGGCCTGGCGCATCAGGGTGAAATAGAGGACTTCGTTGGAGCGCATCGCCCGTGCCTCCAACCCGGCGCCATGCCAATAGGGCATGCAGGCGCCGCCATGATAGAGGCTGATGACCGCCGACAAGGGCTTGCCGTCCTTCGATACCATGGCGATGTCCGCATCCGCCCCGAACCGGTCGAGGATGGCATCGAACAGCGCGCGCGGAAAGACCGGCGTGCCGAGATTATGGACGCTCTGGCAATAGAGGCGATAATGGATGTCCCGCAGCCGCTGGTCGCGGCCGGTCTCGAACTGGAGGTCGTTGCCGAGGCCCTTGCGGATTTCCGCGCGGTGGCGCTTGGGGATCGCCTTCAGTTCCGCCTCGTCATCGGCCGCGAGCGCGCGGGAGAAACCGAGATAGGCGTCGGCCTTGTTCTGCCATGAGGCGCCGCCGGGCGCTTCGCCGCCGCGCAGTTCCAGCGTGTCGCAGCCCAGCCTTTCCGCCTGATACCAGGCGGCATCGGCCAGCTTGGCGATCGCCTTGCGATGGGTTGCGAGGATGCCGCCATCAACCGCGAAGCCGCTGCCGACCAGCGCCTTGCCAAACAGGGCCGAGCGGATATGGGTGAGCGGCAGCACGCCGTTGATCTCGCCCGCGGGCGTGCGGGCGACCAGCATGATCGCCTTCTGGCCGGTGCCGGCCTCCACACCCATGATCCAGGCTGGTCGATGAAAGGGCGTCGAGCCCGGCTGGGCGCAGACCCAGGCATCGATTTCCGCCACGACAGCCGGATCGGACAGGCGCGCCTCTCCGACGATGACGCTCAGATCGACAATCGCATTCATCTGGTCATTCCCTCAGTACCCTGGCACCAACATAGGCCCTAAGGGCTGAATATATGGTAATCAGCCAAGGCCCCGACTGATCATCGGCCCCAGCAGATTGGCAACCGGCAGCGGCAATTTCTTCCACAGTTCGATCCGGCGCTGATATTTTTCGCTGGTCGGGCTGACGTCGCGCAACTGGCCGGTGGGCGACCAGTCATAATAGACGAGCGGCTGCGGATCGAAGCCGAAGCTCTTTTTCCATGCGGCCTGCCCGCTGCCGACCTTGGAACGGCCAAAATCGAACCGGCCGGCGCCGCGCGCGCGGCCATGGCCCATCAGGCGGTAATACATGAGTTCGTTGGACCGCAGCCGGCGCGCATCGGCGCCGCCGCCGCCCCAGAAGGGCATGACCCGGTCGCCATGATAGAGGGTCAGCACGGCCGAGACCGGGCGATCGCCATTGCGCACGATGCTGATGTCCGCATCGGCGCCAAAGGCGGCGATCACCTCGCGGAAGAGGCGCGCGGGGAAGACCGGGGTGCCGAGGTTGCGGACGCATTCGGCATAGATGCGATAATGATCGCGCAGATGCGCCGGGGAGCGGCCATGATCGACGGTCAGCGCCGGATTGGCGAGCGCCTTGCGCAGTTCGGCGCGATGCTTGCGTGGGATGGCGAGCAGTTCGGCCTCGTCATCGGCGGCAAGCGGACGGACGAAGGCGACATGCTCGCCCTCGCAAACGCGCCACCCCTCCCCCGGTGCGACACCGCCGCGCAGTTCGACCGGCACATCGCCGCGTGCCCGCGCCTCATTCTGGGCAGCAGCAGCCAGGGCGGCGATCACGGCCGGATCATCGGCCAATATGCCGCCGTCGACGGCGAAAGCCGCGGATACCAGCGCCTGACCGAACAGGCGGCTACGCACATGCTGGAGCGGCAGCAGGCCGCAAATCTGGCCCGAGGGCGCGACCGCCGCGAGCATCAGCGCCCGGTTCGCGGTCGCCCGCTCGATCGCGATCAGCCAGGCCGGGCGATGGAAGGGCGTGCTGGCGCCATGGGCCAGCACATAGGCATCGGCCACCTGCGCCTGTACCGGATCGGCAAGGTCCAGCGTGGTGATCGCCAGATCGGCCCGATTGCCCGCGATCATGCGGCGCGCGCCGCTTCCTGCGCCACCAGCGCGTCGACGCGGGTCCAGGCGAAATCCTGGGTCAGGCGGCGCAGCTTGGCGGCCATGACGGACAGATTGGTATAGTGGCGTACCCGCGAGCGCAGCGGCGCGCCGGCGACGCGCGGCTGATCCGGGTCGATTTCCCAGGGGTGGAAATAGATGATGGCGGGCCGCTGCGCCTGTCCATTCACCTGGCGGATCGCCCAGCGCGAAAAGCCATAGGGCAGCAGGCGGAAAAAGCCCCCGCCCCCGGCCGCCAGCGTGCGCTGGCCAAGCTTCGCCGTGGTCACCGGCAGTTCGAGCAGGTCTGATCCCCCCACCGGCTTCCAGGCGAAGCGCGGCGAATCGGGCCAGCCATAATGGTCATGCCGGATCGGCGCGACGCTGCTGGAATAGGCATAGCCTTCTTCCGCCAGGATCGGATGCGCCCAGGGCGTGCGCGGATCGATCGAGAAGCTGGGCGCGCGATAGCCCGACACCTTCTGCCCGCTGGCATCCTCCAGGATCGCGCGGGCCTTGCGCAGGTCGGCGCGAAACTGTTCGGGGGTGAAGGTGAAGACGCGGGCATGGTCATAGCCATGGCTGGCCACTTCATGCCCGGCTTCGGCAATGCGGCGCATCAGCGCGGGATAGCGTTCGGCGACCCAGCCCAGCGTGAAGAAGGTCGCGGTGACGCCAGCCTGCGCGAACAGGTCCAGCACCGCATCGGTGTTACGCTCGACGCGATGCGTCAGCCCCTCCCAGTCGGAACGATCGATCGTCCGCTCGAAGGCGCCGACCTGGAACCAGTCCTCGACATCGACGGACAGGGCATTGTGCATCATGATCTTGTCCCGGTTGTGCGCGCGGGCGCGATCAGGCGGCGTTGCGCTCCGGATCGGCGGCGCGTTCGTCGCGCTCGACCCAGTCGACCAGCAAGGTCAGCACGCGGCGCAGCGCCGCATCCTGTTCCTCGACACGGAATTCAAGGCCCGACAGGCGCTCCTCGATCAGGGCGAAACAGCCCTTGAGCGCTTCAGGATCAACCGTCGGCGCGGCATAGGAGGCATGGTTCTGCATCGCGCGCAGGACGGCGATCTCGGCCCGCAGCGCCTCAATCTCCTCATGCATGGCGGGCGATACGAGATCGGGTTGCGCCGGCGCCTGCCAGGCGACCGCCTGCGGAGCGGCGGCAGCGGCGACCGGTTCGGCCGGTGCGACCGGTTCCGGCGCGGTTTCGCCGGCACTATCCAGCATGGACGGCGCGATCGGGTCGGCGCTGACATCCTCGTCCACGCCCATATCCTCGATCACCGCCTGGACCGCCTGACCGTCAATCTCGGTCAGTTGCTCCAGCGCGCCCAGCAGCAGCACGCGGCTGACCAGCGCATTGATGCGGCGCGGCACGCCGCCGGTGGCGGCATAGATGGCGTCGAGCGCATCGTCGGTGAAATAGGGATTGCCGGTCCAGCCGACCAGCGTCAGGCGATGGCTGATATAGGGTTCGACCTCCTGCGGCAGCATCGGGTCGAGATGATGGGTCGCGATCACGCGCTGGCGCAGTTGCTCCAACTCGGACGAGCGGACGAGGTCGCGAAATTCGGGCTGGCCGAGCAGGAATATCTGCAGCAGCGACTGACCGCCCAACTGGAAGTTGGACAGCATGCGCAGTTCCTCGATCGCCGAAACCGGCAGGTTCTGCGCTTCGTCCACGATCAGCAGCGAGCGGCGGCCGGCGCGGGCCTGCCCCTGCAAATAAGCCTCGATCTGGCGCAATATCTGCGCCTTGGCGACGCCGTCGGTGGCCAGGCCGAAGCTCTGCGCGGCAAGGCGCAGCATGTCGTCGCCCTCGACCTGGGTCGACACGATCTTGGTCGCGGTCAGGCGCGCCGGATCGATCGTGCTCATCAAATGGCCGACCAGCGTCGTCTTGCCGGCGCCGATGTCGCCAGTGATGACGATGAAGCCCTCGCCCTGCGCCAGGCCATAGCCCAGATAGGACAGCGCTTTGCGATGCGTCGTGCTCTCGAAATAGAAATGCGGGTCCGGCGTCAGCTGGAACGGGCGCCCCTGCAATCCATAGAACTGATCGTACATCTGTCGTCTCCATCCGGCCGACCGGCGTCGTACAGACGCCCTTATAACCGGGATTCCCTTAAAAGCTGTAACGCAGGCCGACCTGGCCCATCGCGTTGATCAGCGTGTCAAAATCATCCGCCTTCGCCGCATCGACGCCAAGCGAAGCCGATGCCGTAAGCTTTCTGGTCAAACCCCTGAAATAGCTTGTGAAGGCACCATAGTTCAAGACATCGGCGCGGGCGCCGCTGGCATCGAAATAATTGATGTAGACCGCCGTATCCAACGAATCGCGATCGTTGAATGCGTAGGTGACGGTGCCATTGCCATACCAATTCTGGTCGCGGGTGCCGCTGATCAGCACGCTCTGGGTCGTCGGCGTGATGAACTTGCGGTTGGAATAGCCGCCGCCCAGGCCAAAGCCCCACGGGCCACGCCGGGTGGAATATTGGCCGGCGATGCCGCGATAGCGGAAATTGGCGCCGGTGATGCCGGCCAGCGCATCGTTGAAACATTCGCCCCCGCCGGTCGGCGAGAAGGCGCAGCCGGTGAGATCGCCGGTGAAGGGATTGCGCGGCACGATCAGGTTGGTGCCGGTGAAGGCCGCCGCATCCGCGGTGATCATCCGGCCGAAGCTTTCGATGCCGTCGAACACGGCAATGCCGACGCTGCTGTTGCGGCCCTGCCAGGTGAACTGGCCCTGATAGGACATGCCGCCATAGCGTTCGCCCACCGTCGCCTTGAGCGAGGTACGGCGATTGGGCCGCCACAGCACGCCCACATCCCAGATCAGGTCGCCGAAATCATAATAAAGTTCGCGCGGTGAACTCTTGTCGGTGACATAGCGGCCGTTGCGAATGATCGGCACGCCATCCTCGTCCAGCAAGGGCGCGCGCTGGCTGATCTCGATATCCTCATAGCCGATGCCGCCGAGCAGCGCGACCGTGGGCGAAACCGGCATGATCGCATCGACCCGGCCCCAGACATCCTCGAACCGCTGGTCGAGCTGGCTGGCATCCTCGCGGCTATAGCCTGCGCTGGCGGTCAGGCCGACCGGCAGGACCGTGCCCGGCGCGAAGCCGATGGAGCCTTTGAGGTCATGCGACCAGCTTTGTGCAAAGGAGCCATTGGCGATCGCGGCGCCGGGGGCATTCACATCGACATCGTCATCGACGCGGGCATAGCCCAGCCGATAGGAAGCCTTGATGTCGAGATCGCCGACCTTCGTGGCGTAGCTGGGCCCGATATAGCCGCCCCAGATCTGGCTGGTAAAACGGTTGTCGATCGCGGCAGCGCCCGAATAGCCGTCGGTCCGCACGCGCGAGGCGATGCCGCCAGCCTGCAGGGTGAGTTCGGGGGTCAGCTTGTAGCCGGCATTGGCGATGCCGCTCAGCACGTCGGAATCGGTCGCGTGGCCCCAGCCGAAACTGTGCATATACTGGACGTCCGCCGCGGCATTGAGCCGGCGGGTCTGGACTTCCACCGTCACGCCGGCGGTGAGATTGGTGTAGGTCACGACGTCGCCGTCGCCCTTGAGCGGCACCATCACCACCTGGTCGATACCCAGATAAGGCGTGACATCAACCTTCCTGGTGGACGCAGGCGTACCTTGCGCCAGCGCCGGGGCGCTGACACTGGCAAGCACCAGCAACGAGGTGCCGGCGATCAGGCCGCGCGCGGTCATCCCGCCTCCCCCTTGCCATAATAGGAACCGAAGCGACGGGCGCCGCCGGTATAGCGGACGGCATTGAGCAGCAACTGGACCTGCGCCCCGCCCTTCAGCAGTGCAGCCGCCTCCCGCAGCGCGCTTTCCGACGTCTTGTCGGCCCGCACGACCAGCAGCGCGACCGCGACATGGCTGGCCAGCACGGCGGCGGGCGAGGCCGCGAGCAAGGGTGGGGAATCGAACACGATGATGCGATCGGGCCGCCCCTCGGTCAGCCGCTGCAGCAGCATCTCGGTGCGCGCCGAGGCGAGATATTCGGTGTCGGCATGGCTGCGCTGCCCCGCCGGCAGGACGGACAGCGAGGGAATGTCGGTGCGCAGCACGCAATCCTCGATCGCGACCAGCGGATCGGCGAGCGCGTCCATCAGCCCCGGTCCGGGCTGCAACCCCAGCGTTTCGGGGATGCCCGGATTGCCGAAATCGGCATCGACCAGCAAAATCTCGCGATCCTGTTCGGCCGCCAGGCTGAGCGCCAGATTGATCGCGCAGAAGGTCTTCCCCTCGCCGCTATGGGGCGAACACAGGAGGATGCGGTTGCCGCGCGGATTGTCCTGAAGATGGGTCAGCAGCCCGCGCTTGAGCAGGCGGAACTCCTCGCTCATCGCAGTGACCGGCGCACCGGGCACCAGGAAACCGGCTTCGGTCAGCCGGGCGCGATCGACCGGCTGGGCCGGGCTGGTCCAGGCCTGCGCGCGGAAGATCGGCGCTTCGCCGGACGCGACCGGGGCCGACGCCGGCGGCGCGGGATCGAACATCGGCGGCGGTGGCGGCGCATCGGCCGGCACATCGACGGCCGGTGCTGCGCGTCCACGCAGGGCCGCCTGGAAATCGAAAATCTCGGTGGCGCGTTCGATCAGCGAGCCGCGGCCCTTGATGGGGCTATGCTGGTTCATGGGATCAGGCTCCTTCACGCCGTACCGCGCTGGATGAATTCGACGACGATCAACAACAGACACAGGGCCGCCAGGCCGCCGCTGGCGCCCGCAAACCATTTCATCCGCTGCTTGTCGAGAGCGACCTGGGCCGTGCTGGCGACTTGGGTGATCGACCCGGCGACCGGAATGCCCACCGCCCGTTCCAGACGGGCGGCCGTCGGGAAGGTACCCTTGAGCTGGCCGATCGCGAAAGCGACGCCAATGCCGGCGCCGATGCCGAGGATCAGCACGCCAAGCAGCAGCAGCGGCCGGTTGGGTGCCGCCGGCGCCGTCGGCAGGCTGGCGGGTTGAAGCACGCTGAACTGCACCGCGCCGGTTTCGGTCTTCACGTCGCCGCGCAAGCGGATTTCCTCGCGGTCGGCGAGCAGCTTGTCATATTGGGTCTGGAGCGCGGCATAGTCGCGATCCAACTTTTCCTGTTCGGACGCCACGCCCGGTTCATCGATCTGATGCGCGGTCATGGTGTTGAGATCGGCCTGAAGCTGCGCCTTGCGGGTCGACAGCGCCTGCACGGTGGCGGCGCGCTCCGCCTGCATCGACTTGATCGACAGATAGGCGGGATTGGGCGTGCCGGCAGCGGCCGCGCCACTGGCGCCACCCTGGCGACGCAGATTGTCGACCTGGCGCTGGGCGGCGATGACGTCGGGATGGCTGGCGGTCCAGCCGCGCGCGCGCATGGCGGCGAGTTCGGCCTGCGCCTGGGCCAGCGGCGATGCACCGCCGCCAACCGCCACGCCCGGCAGGGTCGCCGGGGTGCCGGCCAACTGGCCGTTCATCGCGCTGAGCGCGCTCTGCGCCTGCACCAGTTGGGAATCGATATTGTTGATTTCCAGACGGGCCGCATCCATGCGTTGGCTGATCGTGCCGGCGCCCGGCAGCACGCCGGCATAGCGCTGGGCAAATTCGACGCGCCGCTTGTCGGCCGCTTCGAGTTGCTTGCCGCGACCGGCGATCTGCTGGTCGAGGAAGGCCAGGCTCTGGCGGGTTTCAGTGCGACCGCCGGTCAGATTCTGTTCCTGGAAGATATCGATCAGCTTCTGCACCACCTGCTGGGCGATGCGGGCATTGGCGCCATCCGACAGGCCGCTGTCGGCCGAGGTCGCGCTGATGTCGATCATGCTGGGGTCCGCCTGGGCGAGCACAGTGATATGTTCGCGCAGGGTGGTGATCTTGCCCGCCACGTCGCGCGGCCCGGAAATGGTCTGGGCAAGGTCCGTGCCGCGCACGACCTTTTCGAGATTTTCCGCGCTCAGCAGCGTCTGGCGCACCCGGTCGAGATCCTGCTGGGACTGGACCTGGGTGATGCCGATCTTGTCCTCCAGCAGCGACTGGGTGTTCACATAGACCCGCGCCTTGGATTCATAGCCATTGGGGATGAGCGACACGCCCAGCCAGCCCAGCATGCACACGCCCCAGGCCACAGCCAGCGCGATCCAGCGCCGGCTCCATATGCCGTGGAGGAGGACCAGCAGCTCGTCGTACAGACCCGCCATGATCAGAACATGCTTTCCGGAATGATGATGACGTCGCCGGGCGCCAGCATGACATTGGCCTTGGTGTCGCCCTTCTTGAGCAGGTCGCCGATGCGGACCTGATATTCCTTCTGCTTGCCGCTGGCCTTGTCGAAGCGGACCAGCCGGGCGCGATTGCCGGACGCATATTCGCTGAGACCACCGACCGAGATCATGGCGTCAAGCAACGTCATGTTCGCGCGATAGGGGATGGAGGCCGGCTTTTCGGTCGCGCCGACGATCCGCACCTGCTGGCTGTAGGTGCCGGAGAAATTGTCGACGATCACCGATACCAGCGGATTTTCGATATATTGCGACAACGCCAGCTTGATGTCGTCCGACAGCATCTTGGGCGTCTTGCCGACAGCCGGCATATCGGTGATCAGCGGCGTGGTGATGCGGCCATCGGGACGGACCTGCACCTTGGCGCCCAGTTCCGGGTTGCGCCAGACGAAGATGGTCAGGTTATCGAGCGGGCCGATGATATATTCCTCGCCCGGCCCTTCCTGGGTCGCGACGAAGGATGCGGGGGGAAGCTGCGGCGCGGAGCTGGTCGAAGCGCAGCCCGACAGGGCCACCGCAGGCAGCGACGCGCCGATCAGGAGCCTGGAAATCCGCTGGAAACGCATAAAATTCACCCCTTCATACCATCATAGCCGACAGGCGACCAACAGAATTGGTCGCGCGCAGGCCCATGGCTTCATCCTTGTCTTGCCGGAAAAGGGTAAAGATAGGGTTAGGCCTGCTGTCGGACATGGATCAGCCAAGTAATAGTTCGCGAGGACTTGGGTGGCCAAGAAAGGCCGCAGGACTGGCCGATGCGCCATAGGCACCGGCAAGGAAGATCGCGATGAAATCGCCGACATCGACTGGCGGCAGCGCGACTTTCTCGCCCAGCCGGTCGATCGGCGTGCAGAGGCAGCCGACGACATTGACCGGCTGAGTGGTCGGTTCGCGCCCGAAGCGGTTGGCCACCGCGATCGGATAGTTTCGCCGCACGACTGTGCCGAAATTGCCGCTGGCCGCCAGTTGATGGTGCAGGCCGCCATCCACGACGACGAAAGTCTCGCCCTGGCTCTGCTTCACATCGACCACACGAGTCAGATAGATGCCCGCCTCCCCGACCAGCCAGCGGCCCAGTTCGATCGCGAATGCGCTGTCGCTCAGGATATCGGGCAGCGCGTTGAGCGCGGTGTCGAGCGCGACGCCGATCGGCCGGATGTCCAGCCGCTCGTCACCGGGGAAATAGGGAATGCCAAAACCGCCGCCGAGATTGACCAGAGGCGGTGCGGCGCCGACGGCATCGGACAGGCGCGCCGCCAGATCGATCGTCGCCGCCTGGGTTTCGATGATAGCCATCGGATCGAGCGCCTGACTGCCCGCGAAAATATGCCAGCCGCGCCAGTCCGCGCCGCCAGCGATCATTGTCCGCGCCAGCGCGGCCGCGCGATCGGCGTCGACGCCGAACGGCTTGGCGCCGCCGCCCATGCGCATGCCCGACCCTTTGAGGTCGAAATCCGGGTTCACCCGCACGGCGAGGCGCGGCACCTTCCCCAGACGCTCCGCCACGGTCAGCGCGCGCTCGCCCTCCCCCTCGGACTCCAGGTTGATGGTGATGCCGGCATGGATGGCGACTTCCAGTTCGTCATTGCGCTTGCCCGGCCCGGCAAAACTGATCCGCGCCGGGTCCATGCCGGCCTCCAGCGCCATCGCCAGTTCTCCGCCTGAGGCAATGTCGAACCCGTCGACCAGCCCCGCCATGCGCGCCAGCAGCGGCGCGTAGGGATTGGCCTTGATCGCATAATGCAGGTCGATCCGCTTGGGGATCGCCTCGCGGAAGCGGCGGACCTGCGCCTCAATGATGCCCATGTCATAGACGAACAGCGGCGTGTCGCCTGCTTCGTCAACCAGGCTCGCCGCACCGCAGCCGCCGATCAGCAGCATGCCTTCTTCCTCGGCGAACCAGGCGGGGATAGGGCCCATGGGCTTCATGACGCATACTCCTTGGCCAGCGCGACTCGATCGATCTTGCCATTGGGGTTACGTGGGAACTGTGCAAGCACTAGCGTCTCGCGCGGCTGCATGAAATTGGGCAGTTCGGCCTTCAGATGGGCAGCAACAGCCGCGGATATCTCGGGGTCGGCGGCGCGCAGCAGCAGCAGCACCGCCTGCCCCAGCCGCTCATCCTTGACACCAAGAGCGACAGCCTCCGCCACGCCGGGAACGGCAACCGCCGCCTCCTCGATCTCGGTCGGGCTGATGCGATTGCCGGCCGACTTGATCATCGCATCGTCGCGGCCGACGAAATAGAGCAGGCCATCCGCGTCGCGGCGGACCGTATCGCCAGACCATACGGCGGTGCCGCCGTGGCGCGCGGCGGACGGCGCCGGCTTGAAGCGCTCGGCGGTTCGCGCCGCATCCTGCCAATAGCCCTGCGCCACCAGCGGGCCGGCATGGACCAGTTCGCCCGGCTCGTCATCCTCGGCCAGCGTGCCGTCGGGGCGGACCACCAATATCTCGGCAAAGGGGATGGCAGACCCCATCGAATCCGGGTGACTGTCAACCAGAGCAGGCGACAAATAGGTGGAGCGGAAGGCTTCCGTCAGGCCATACATGGGATAGAGATCGGCCTGCCGGAACAGCACACGCAGCCGCGCGACCAGCGGCCGGGTCAGCGCCCCGCCACTATTGGTCAGGCGCCGGAGCTTGGCTGCGATCTCCGCCGGCCAGTCCAGTTCGGTGAGTTGCACCCAAAGCGGCGGCACCCCGGCCAGGGTGGTGATATCCCAGCGATCGACCGCCTTCACCACGTCGCGCGGGGTCAGATAGTCGAGCGGATAGGCGCAGCCGCCCGCATACCAGGTGGAAAGCAGCTGGTTCTGGCCATAGTCGAAACTGAAGGGCAGCACGCACAGCGTCCGGTCCTCCGGCGTCAACCCCAGATAATGGGCCACCGACACCGCGCCGAGCCAGAGATTGGCGTGGCTGAGCATCACCCCCTTGGGCCGGCCGGTCGATCCGCTGGTATAGAGGATGGCGGCCAGAGCATCGGGCGCGGCATCGGACGGCGGCAATGCCGCCCCGCCGCTCATCCCCGCCGCCGCATCATCCTCGCGATGGAGATGACAGCCGGCTGGGACATCGCCGGGTGCCAGCGTCGACAGGCGGCTGGCCGTGCCGATCAGCAGCGCCGCGCCGCTATCGGCCAGGATATGGGCGACCTGCGCATGTTTGAGCAGCGGATTGATGGGGACATGAACAAGCCCCGCGCGCGGCGCGGCGAGCGGCATCAGCGCCGCGACCGGCCCCTTGGCCACCCAGCTCGCGACCCGCGCGCCGGGCGCGAGCCCAAAGCCCGCCAGCCATCCGGCGAGACGACCAAGCGCCTGTTCCAGTCCGGCATAGTCCTGCGCGCCCGATCGCCCCGCCAGCGCCGGCCGTTCCGGATCGCCACGCAGCAGCAGATGGTCTATCGGCTGCACATCGGCATCGTCGATTGGCGCCTTGGAAGCCAACAGGGGGTCGCTTAACGTCATGTCCAGATTTAGGTCCTAAGGGCAGCTAAGGTGCCGGGAGATAATAGGTTGCTAGTCCCAAGGGAATATCGGACGCTGTCGGAAGTGCGGTCGGCGATCGGCGGCCGGATGGACCGCGCCCATATCGACAGCCTGTTCGACCGGCTGGACTGGTTTGAAACATTGCACCCCCTTTGCCTTGGCGACACCCCGCTCAGGGTGTTCCAACAGAAAGAGGACGCCTGCGAGGCCTGGTTGTTCCTTCTCGCGCCCTCGGCTCGTCACCTGACCGCCCTTGCCAATTGGTATAGTTTCGCCTGGAGCCCGATTTTCCTGGGGTCGCCGGACGCGCGGCAACAGGCCCGGCTGCTGGAGAATATCGCCCGCCATCTGCTGCGCGAACAGGCGCAGATCAACCTCTATCCGCTCGCCCTGCCCGACCCGCTGGTCGATGCCTTTCGCCGCGCCGGCTGGTTCGCGGTGCAACGACCCATGGGCGGTCGCTACCTGCTGCATGTCGATGGCCGGGATTTCGCCAGCTATTGGGCGCTGCGCCCCGGCCGATTGCGCAACCAGGTGCGGCGCAAGGCCCGGCAGGGCCGTTACGACCTCCGCATCCATGACAAACTGACCGATACGCTGTGGCAGGATTATGTCGATGTGCAGGCGCATAGCTGGAAGGCGCCCGAGCCGGGCCTCAACTTCCTGCGCGTCCTGGCGCAGCGGGAAAGCGATGCCGGCACCTTGCGGCTGGGCTTTGCCCGGCTGGACGGCCGCGCCGTGGCGACCCAATTATGGACGGTGGAGCATGGCACGGCGCTGATCCACAAGCTGGCCCATGACAGCGCCCAGGACGAAGGATCGCCCGGCACCTTGCTGAGCCATGCGATGTTCGCCCATGCCATCGACCATGATCGGGTCGCGACGATCGATTATGGCACCGGTGACAATGGCTATAAGCGCGAGTGGATGGACGAGCGCATTCCCCTCCATCAGATCGACCTGTTCAATCCGCGCCGCGCATCCAGCTGGATTCCCGCCGCGCGCACCTGCATTTCCGCGCTTGTCGGATAGGCGGCGAGCCATTAGATAGCCGCCATCATGCGGGCGCAATCCACTCAGCCGGTCGACCGGACAGACGATATCGAAACCCTGGTGCGGGCGCTGCTGCGCGACGTGCTGAGCCTGTCGCAGGAGCGGGCCGATGCGTTCGAGGCCGACACGCCGCTGTTCGGCGCCCTGCCCGAGCTGGACTCGATGGCCGTCGCCGGCCTGCTCACCGAAATGGAAGATCGCTTCGACATCCTGATCGACGATGAGGATATCGACGGCGACACGTTCGAGACCTTCGGCACGCTGGTTGCCTTCCTGCGCGCCAAGCTGGGCGCTTAATCGCCACCACCGCCGCAACCGCCGCACCCTCCCCCACCGCAGCCACCTCCATCCGACGACGAGTCGGTGCTGCCGCCGCCATCCGATCCGCTTGTCCGACGCAGTTCATGATAGCTCGCCCAGCTTGAGCCGACGAACACCGTCGTTCCAAACAGGGCGACGGCCAACGCCATCTCCTCAGTCACCGGCGCGCGCTGCAGCCGCTCCGCTTTGGCACGCGCCGCCTGCAGTGTAGCAATGCCTTCGCGCGTGTGCTGGTCGACAATGGCGAAGCGAATGACGGCGCAGACCAGCGTGAAGATCAGAAAGATGACGAGGATGCCGACCGGCTTGTCGCGGGCCAGGCCGATCTGCCATTTGATCGCACCGAACAGCAACAGCGCTGCGAAAGGCAAGGTAGCCAGCAGGCGCAGGTGCAGCACCTCAGCCGCTTCCATCATCGCACCCTTGCGCTCTAGCGTAGCGCGAACAGGCTGCGCATAGTCGATGATCTCGGACCTGATGCGCCCCCAGCCGACCGGCCCCGGCAAAGCCAGCAGGCGCATTTCGGCGGCGGTACGCCCCTGCCCCGGATGTCGGGCGACCAGCTTGCGCCCGTCCTGGAGCGACATGCGTCCATCGGTCAGCAGCCGGGCTACCACGGTATCGACGAAGCGGACTGGTCCACCGGCCAGATAGGCCAGTTCATCCGGATCGGTCAGCCTGTGCCAGTGCCCCTGCGGGCGCAGGCCATGCGGGATGCTGAGGGACGCAATGAGCGCCAGCACGAAAAGGCCGGCATAAAGAGCAAGGAAGGGGCCGCCGGTCCAATCAAAAGGGCCAAGGGGCATGATGAAACGCCTTTCCGGTCCAGAGAAGGATAAGAAACAGGGCGAGGAGCACCGCCAGCCAGAAGGCAGGGCGGAGGACGGATCGCGACAGGATGAGGGCGTCGCGCGGATGGACGCGCCTGGCCCTTGGATCATCCAGCAGGCGCTGCGCCGCGCCGGGCCAGATGTCAGCCGGAGGACTGACGCCGAAGACCTGCTCATAGCGGCGAAGGGTGCGGGCATATTGATTGAAGAATCGGCCCTGCTCCACCGGCCCACCCTTCGTCGGCTCATGATGGAGGGGTCGACCCAATATCTGGGGGCAGAAGCGCTCCCAATAGTCGCGCGTATAGGTGAGGTGGAGGTGCCAGGCCTGGTCGACCGCGTCGGATGGGGTCTGCTGATCCGTGCCGGTCACGACCAGAAAGCAGAAGCGCTTATATTCCTCCACGACCCGCGCCGCATAGGCGACGGCCCAGCCATTTTCGCGCGCCAGTCGCGCCGTGAAGGAAAAAGCCGCGTCGGGCGGACCTATCTCATAGCCTGAGAGGGCTGCCCAAATTACATGGTCCTTTGGCGGACCGTAGAGACGGATGACGCCTTGCATCTGGCTTCTCTACTAACATAATAGAGTATCAGACACAAGGCATCCAACGCGCGCGATAGCCGGGCGCAAACGATCCCGCGCTGGCAGCTTATGCTTCGGCCAGCTGCTCGAAGTCGGCTTCGGCGAGGAATCGTTCGACGTCGAGGGCGGCCATGCAGCCCATGCCGGCTGCGGTCACCGCCTGGCGATAGATCTTGTCGGTCACGTCGCCGGCCGCGAAGACACCTGGAATGGCGGTGTGGGTCGTGCCCTTCTCCACCACGATATAGCCTTCGTCGAGCGGCAGCTTGCCGTCGAACAATTCGGTCGCGGGGTGATGGCCGATCGCGACGAAGCCGCCATCGGTCGGCACATGCGACTTCTCGCCGGTGACCGTGTCGATCAGGTCGACGCCGACCAGACCTTCGGGCGTACCGCCACCGACGAACTTGTCGACCGCCTTGTTCCACAGCACCTTGATGTTGGGATGGGCGTGCAAGCGCTGCTGCAGGATCTTTTCCGCGCGCAGCGAGTCGCGGCGGTGGATCAGGGTCACGTCATGGCTGTGGTTGGTGAGGTAGAGTGCTTCCTCGACCGCGGTGTTGCCGCCGCCGATGACCACGACCTTCTTGCCGCGATAGAAGAAGCCGTCGCAAGTGGCGCAGGCGCTCACGCCCTTGCCCTGCAGATGCTCCTCGCCCTCGACGCCCAGCCACTTGGCCTGGGCACCGGTGCAGATCACCAGCGTGTCGGCGACATAGAGGGTGCCGCTGTCCCCCTTCAGCTTGAAGGGCCGTTCAGACAAGTCGACGTCGACGATCTGGTCATACATCATCTGCGCGCCGACATGTTCGGCCTGGGCCTGCATCTGCTCCATCAGCCACGGCCCCTGGATCACATCCTTGAAGCCCGGATAATTTTCGACGTCGGTGGTGATGGTCAGCTGGCCGCCCGGCTGCATGCCCTGCACCACGATCGGCGCCAGGCCCGCGCGCGCGCCATAGATGGCGGCGGACAGGCCGGCCGGGCCGGAACCGAGAATGAGCATGCGGGTGGAGTGGGTGGCGGTCATCGATAATTCCAGCTGCGATTCGTGTGGCCGCCAGAGATAGGCCCTGCCAGCCCCCGCGCAAGCAGGAGTTGGGCAGGAGATTTGCTTGGGACGACCAAAGCTTGAACCGCAGCATCGCCGAGGCGTTGCACAAGCCGCGTTGCCTTATGATCCACAATATATCACAAATGACGGGTGGAGATGGAATGGGAGAGACGGAGCATGGCGACATTCGTGCTGGTGCATGGCGGGGGACATGGCGGCTGGTGCTATCAGAAGGTCGCCCGGCGGCTGCGCGCGGCGGGGCATGAGGTGCATTGCCCGACGCTGACGGGCCTTGGCGAGCGCGCCCATCTGCTCAACGCCGACATCGATCTCGACACGCATATCCAGGATGTGGTGGCGCTGATGACGTTCGAGGGGCTGGAGGATGTCATTCTGGTCGGCCACAGCTATGGCGGGATGGTGATTACCGGCGTCGCCGATCGCGCGGCCGAGCGCATCCGCGAACTGGTTTATCTGGATGCCGCCCATCCCAGGGGCGGCGAATCCCTAGAGATATTGGCGCCAGCCCAGATGGAGCCGACCCGCGCCATGGGCCGCACGGTCGACGGGATCGAACTGGTGATGTGGCCCTTCCCCGGCATGGCGGGCTTCTTCGGCATCACCGATCCGGCCGATGTCGCCTGGACCGAGGCGCGGCTTACGCCGCATCCCTGGAAATGTTTCGGCCAGCCGCTACGGCTGGAAAATGGCGATGCGGCGTTTCGCCTGCCGCGCACCAATATCAATTGCACCCATGCGTTGCAGAACAGCCCGGAGGAGGCCCGCGCCCGCCAGCTGGAAGGCCATCGCAATTTCGAGATCGATACCGGCCATGACCTGATGGTCACCGAGCCGGAGGCGGTCGCGACCATGTTGCTGGAGGTGGCGGGTTAGGCCCCCTTCCCTTAATCCAGGACGTTGGGCAGATCCTCGAACCCCTTGCGCAGGGCGGCAGACCAGCCCTGCGAGATCATCGCAAATTCCTCATTGTCCGCCTCGATCCGGGTGCGGACGCGGAAGTCGAACGTGTCGGTCTCGATCACGGTAAGGTCCAGCGGCATGCCAACCGACAGGTTGGACCGCAGGGTCGAATCCATCGACACCAGCACCGCCTTGGTCGCATCCTCCAGGCTCGTCTCGCGCTGGATGATGCGGTCGAGGATCGGCTTGCCATATTTATGCTCGCCGATCTGGAAGAAGGGCGTGTCCTCGGTCGCCTCGATGAAATTGCCGGCCGAATAGATGAGATAGAGGCGCGGCTTGCCGCCCTTGCGCTGGCCCGCGATCATGATCGAGGCGCTGGCGGCCGATCCGTCCATGGCGATGCTCTCACGGTAGCGGCCCTGCATGGTGCGCATCGCGTCACCCACCAGTTGCGCCGCGCGGTGCATCGTGTCGCAATTGAGGATGGTTTCGACCTCGGGATCGCTCTCCGCCTCGCGGATCGCGCGCGACAGCATCGTCTTCACCCCCTGGGTGATCGACAGATTGCCCGAACAGAGCAAGGTGATCGCCCGTTCACCTTCGACATGATAGGTGAAGCTTTTCCGGAAGCGAGCAATATTGTCCATGCCCGCATTGGTCCGGGTGTCCGACAGCATGACCAGCCCCTGGTCCACGCGTACCGCCACACAATAGGTCATCGCCCCGAAGTCCTGCTTATCTCTACCCTAGGAGCGAGGCGTGGGCGTGCTCTGCTGTTGCTGGCGTTGCAATTGCCGTTCCTCGACTCCGTCTTCCGCCTGCGCGATCCGGACATCGGCGTCAATGCTGATATCGCCCGCGACCGTAACGGAGCCCCGTATCGGGGCAGCTTCGTCGGCATCAAGGCCACTGGCCAGGCGCAGATAGCGTTCGGTGACGCAGACGCGGTTGGACGGATCGAAGCCGACCCAGCCCAGCCCCGGCACCAGCGCTTCGGCCCAGCCATGGGTTTCGTGCAGCAGATCGCCCTCGGATGCGAGCAGATAGCCCGAAACATAGCGGGCCGGGACGCCCAGCAGGCGCGCACCAGCCAGGAATATCTGGGCATGATCCTGGCACACGCCAGCCCCCAGCGCGAAGGCCTGCGCCGCGGTCGTGTCGGCGCCGGTCACGCCCGGCCGATACTGGACGGCATCGCTGATCGCGGCCGACAGGGCATGGAGTTGCGCCAGCGGCCCGTCGCCCTTGGGAAGAGCGGCGACCATGGCGCGGATCGCGTCGGATGCCCTGGTCAGCGCCGTGTCGCGCAGGAAATAGCGGGCATCGACCCGGCATTGCGGCAGGCCGCCAATGCCATGGGTCTCGCGCGTCTCGACCAGCCCCTCGGCAACGATCACCGCCTCGTTCAGGCTATCATGGCGGACCCACACAGCCTCCATCTCGCCATAGCTGTTGGGACGAAAATTGGTCAGCGCCTCGCCATTGATGCTGACCTGCCAGTCATGGACTTTCTGGCCCGGCGTATCGACCGGCACCAGCTTCAGCCGCATCGCAACGCGGCCGGCCGAGGCGGGATAGCCATAGACGGTCTGGTGACGGACGAGCAATTTCATGGCGCGCTTCCCCTCCCCCTTCAGCCGAAATGATAGGTTTCGGCGATTTCGACGCCGAGCCGGTTGCTCATCATCAGGCTGTACTGCACCGTTTCATGCAGGCCACGGCGGAAAATCTCGCCGGCGTCCAGTTCCTCCAGTTCGCTCACCAGCTGCTTCACCGTGTCATGACAGGTGCCGCGCGCATTGTGCCAGCCGGCCAGCCGGTTAAGCCGATAGGCAAGTTGATCGCAGCAATAGGCGACGCTGCGCGGGAACAGCCGGTTGAGCATCAGGAAGTCGGTGATCTGCCAGGGCGTGTAGGTGCCGCCATAGACATGATGATAGGCGCGCGCGCCCGACAGCGCATAAAGCACCGACGTCCATTGATAATGATCGCGATTGCCGCCGATCACCTCGGTCTCGGGCAGCAGCACATAATATTTCACATCGAGCAGCCGCAGCGTCATCTGCGCCCGTTCGAGCGCCGATCCGCAGCGCAGGAAATCATGGCCTTCATTGCGCAGCTGGCCCGAATGGGCCGCGCCGCGGAAGGTCATGACGCGGGTCTTCACCCAATCGATCAGGGCCGGTAGCTGCGCCTTGGCCTCGGCCACGTCATAGCTGTCGAGCTTGCGCCAGCCGTCGTTGAGCGCCTCCCACATGTCCTGGGTCAGCATGGTGCGCGCCGACTTGGCATTGGCACGGGCCTTGAGCAGGCAGGAGCGGATAGAGCTGGGATTGTCGGCGTCCAGCATCAGGAAGGACACGACATCGCTTTCCGTCACCGGCACGCCGTCCGGGAACTGATGCCCGGCACCGGTTGCGCGCACGACCGATCGCCATTCGTCGCGATGATGCGCACCCGGCAGGATCGCCATGCGCTGTCCCATCGACAGCAGCCGGGCGGTGGCTTCGGCGCGCTCCATATAGCGCGCCATCCAGAAGAGATTTTCGGCGGTCCGGCTCAGCATGTCTTGGCTCTTTTCACCGTGGGGGCCGGCGTCGTTGCGCCCGGCCCGGCATCATCAAGGGCAGTCGGAAGGAAGGAGGCGGTCGCGCCCATCAGTCCTGCAACACCCAGGTATCCTTGACCCCGCCGCCCTGGCTGGAATTGACCACCAGCGACCCTTCGGTCAGCGCCACGCGGGTGAGGCCTCCGGGGACCAGCCGCAATTGCTTGCCGACCAGGCAATAGGGGCGGAAATCGGCATGGCGACCGACCACGCTGGCCGGGCCGAGCGTCGGCACGGTCGACAGGTCGAGCGTCGGCTGGGCGATGAATTCGCCGGGATTGGCCTTGATCCGCTCGGCATAGGCCTCGACCTCCGCCTTGCTCGCCTTGGGGCCGATCAGCATGCCATAGCCGCCCGAACCATGGACTTCCTTGGCCACCAGTTCGTGCAGATGCTCCAGCACATAGGCCATTTCGTCGGGCTTGGAGCATTGCCAGGTCTGGATATTGTCGAGGATCGGCTCCTCACCCAGATAGAAGCGGATCATTTCCGGCACATAGATGTAGACCGCCTTGTCGTCGGCGATGCCCGATCCGGGCGCCGACGCCAGCGTCACCCCGCCATTGCGATAGACGCTGAAGATGCCGGGGACACCGAGCAGGCTGTCGGGCCGGAAGACCAGCGGGTCGATATATTCGTCGTCGATGCGGCGATAGATGACATCGACAGCCTTGGGGCCGAGCGTCGTCTTCATCCAGACCCGGTCATTGTCGACGAACAGATCGGCCGGCTCGACCAGTTCCACGCCCATTAGATCTGCGAGGAAGCTATGCTCATAATAAGCGCTGTTGAGCGAGCCGGGCGTCAGCACCACCACCACGGGATCGCCCTTGCATGCCGGGGGCGCGACTTCCTTCAGGCTCTTGAGCAGTTCGGCGGGATAATCGTCGACCGGCGCGACCATGCCCTGCGCGAACAGTTCGGGGAACATGCGCGTCATGATCTCGCGATTTTCGAGCATGTAGGACACGCCCGAGGGGGTGCGGCAATTATCCTCCAGCACCTCGAAACTGCCCGGCCCGGTGCGCACGATATCGATGCCGACGATATGGCTGTAGACTTTCCCCGGCGGGGTGAAGTCGGCCATTTCGGCGAGATAGGCGCTGTTGCGATAGATGATGTCGGCCGGCATGATGCCCGCCTTCACGATCTCGCCGCGATGATAGACATCGTGCAGGAAGGCGTTGAGGGCGCGGGCGCGCTGGCGAATGCCCTTGTCGAGGATGCGCCATTCATTCGCGGTGAAGATGCGGGGCAGCAGGTCGAAGGGGATCAGTCGTTCCGGGTCGCCGCCCTCGCCATAGACGGCGAAGGTGATGCCGATGCGCCGGAAGATCGCTTCCGCCTCATCCATGCGACGATTGAGCCCGGCTATGCCTGTCCGCTCCACCCATTTCTGCACTTCGTCGTAACAGGGGCGCAGCGAACCATCAGGCTCAAACATTTCATGGAAGGGCAAGTTGTCGTTCCTCCCTCGGCCCTCGGCCGGTTGTGCATTGCAACAATAGTGCGCCGCATCGTTGCGATTGCAAGACAAAAATGGCGGAGCGGAAAAAGCGCTCCGTCGGCGATGTCTGGATTGCGGAAATAGGCCGTGCCGATCGTTTCTACGCGCGCAAACGAGCGCGCGACGGGGTGGCTGGCGAGGTGTTCAAAAAAGAATGCAGATTTTTGCAATCGCCCCGTTGACCACTGTCCATCCCCTGCGTATAGCGCCGCCTCACCGCAGGGAAACACCCCCTGCGAGGCCCATGGGGCGGAGTAGCTCAGCTGGTTAGAGCAGCGGAATCATAATCCGCGTGTCGGGGGTTCAAGTCCCTCCTCCGCTACCATTTCCAAGACATAGAAATGATCGCAAAACTGACTATTTACAGTGCCTTACAGGCAGCTGCGAGCATACTGTCGCATTTCCCCGCACATACCCCGGATGGACTGGATTGACCTGATTTGGCCCCGGTTTGACAGGAATTGTGCGCAAATTTGTGCCATGCTTTCCTTCGCCTCGAGACGGTCGAGGTCATTATGCCCTCCCCAAAAAAACTCGATGGCTGGTTCACGGTCCGTGACCGCATCCATGCCAGGATGGAAAAGCTCACGGGTCGCCCGATCCCGTCCCAGCATTTCCACGAGCTGCACCAGACTTTCCGATCCAATGTGCAGCAGCTGGGGTCGACCACAACATTGCTGCGTTGACGCTCAACCACAAGCGCAAGGGAATCGCAGGCGTATAAGACAAGAATTTGCAGCTGAACTTGCGCGCGGCCGGCCTTGTAGCCTGGGAGACCTATCTTGTTGCCCTTGCCGGGACGGTCGGGGTGGCAGATGTGTTCGACTGCCCGCCCGTGGAAGCAGTCGGCGATTAGCCCGCCAATATGTGGCGACGAAGCGAACCTTCCTATCGGCTCCGTCCTCCCTGGCTCGCACCGCAGAACTGATCGCCCGTACATCACGGCGGCTAGCAGGGTCGGCGCTCTTTGACATGTCCTTTGGCTCCATGGGATCAGGGGCTGAGACTCGCGCACCATCATCCTCCGCCATCGTGGCAAATATGTCATGACCACTGTCGGCGCGACGCACATAAGGCGCAAGTCCGCACCATGACCAGCTTGCTGCGCGTGTAGGATGCTGCCCGCGAAATGGCTGTCTCCATGAACGCACGCCTCGGACCCGACCTCGCTTCGCCAAATGGAAGGGAGATGAACCGGAATCTGCCTATCCTGCAACGCCCTTGACTTACACGTTATGCGAAAGGTTCCTCCTTAGGTTCGCACCATTCTGCAAACGCTTCATAAGTTTATGTTGCTGTGCAGCATAAGCCATTGTGGGCCGTAATCGCCGCGGTTAGGGGCGCTTTCGATGAGGCTGGCAGGGAACAGGTGTCGAGTTGGCGAGTGAGCGTTTCGGCTTGCGGCAGGCGGCCGCGTGGCTGTCGGAGGTCGTGGGACCTGATCGCAGCTATGTGAATGTCGGAATCGTCTATACGATAGCGATCAGCCTGTTGTCGCTGGCGACCCCCATCTCCGTGCAACTGCTGATCAACTCGGTGGCGCGCACCGCGCTGGTCGCGCCCTTGTGGATCCTGTCCGGCGTGCTGCTGGCGCTGCTGCTGGTCGTGGCAGGGCTGAGCGCGCTGCGCGTCTATCTGCTGGCGATCTTCGAACGCCGCATCTTTGCGCGGGTGGTTGCGGAAATCACCGTGCGCGCGGTCCATGCGCAAAACCCCTTCTTCGTGGATGAAAGCCGGGGCAGCCTGTTCAACCGCTATTTCGACATGGTGATCGTCCAGAAATCGGTGCCCAGCCTGGTGATCGGCGCCTTCACCATCGTGCTGCAGGGGGCGGTGGGACTGGTCGTGACCAGCTTCTACCATCCCTTCTTCCTGGCGTTCAACCTAGTGCTGGTGACGGTGTGCCTGATGATCTGGCTGGCCTGGCGGCATGGCGCGATCACCGGCGCGGTGGGTGTCAGCCATGCCAAGCATAATGCCGCGCACTGGCTGGAAAGCGTCGGCGGTTCCAACGGCTTCTACAAATCGGCCCGGCACCTGAATTTCGCGATGGACCGCTCCGAAACAGTCATTGCCGACTATATCGCCGCGCATCGCCGCTATTTCCGCTACAGTTTCGCGCAGACGCTGGGCTATTTCCTGGTCTATGCCTTCGCGGCCGCTGCCTTGCTCGCGCTCGGCGGCAATCTGATCCTGGCCGGCCAGCTTTCGATCGGGCAGCTGGTTGCGGCGGAACTGATCCTGTCCGGCGTCTTCTACGGCATCTACCAGCTCGGTTCCTATCTCGACACCTTCTATGATCTGGTCGCGAGCAGCGAGGAATTGTCGCAAATCCTGGCCATACCGCAGGAGCGGCTTGGCCAGCGCGGGGAAGCGCCACGCGACGGATCGGTGCGCTTCCGCGATGTCGAGATCGACAAGGCCCAGATCAATTTCGAGATTGCGAGCGGCGAACAGGCGGTGATCCTGGCCGAACCGGGCATGGAGAGCGCCCTGGCGCTGCTGCTCAAGCGCCACGCCGCGCCCGACAACGGCATCGTCCTGATCGGCGGCAGCGAATTGGGCAGTTTCGACATGTATCTGCTGCGCTCAGCAGTGATGGTGCTCAATCGCCCGACCATCATCGATGTTACCCTGCGCGAATATCTCTCGTTCGCCGAAGGCCGCGACATGGATGGGGCGCGGATCATGAATGCGCTGGAACGGGTTGGCCTGGGCGCGCGGCTCGCCAGGTTGCCGCACGGGCTGGACACCCAGCTCGCCAGTTCCGGCTCGCCGCTGTCGATCGTCGAAGTGATGCAGCTCAAGCTTGCCAATGCCCTGCTCAGCCGTCCGCGCGTGCTGCTGTTGTCGCAACTTTACGACATGATGCCGATTGCCAGCCTCAAGGCGACATTGGCCGAGTTGCGGGCAGCGGGCACGACCGTGCTGCTGAGCAGCGGGCGCCCCGAAGCGCTCGACCTCGACGCCTGGTATTGGGTCGGCGCGCGCGCGCAGCAACGGTTCACCGACAAGGATGAATTTGCCCGCTTCGTCGCGGCGCGGGAGGCGCAGCCATGACGCTCGATCGCGCCCAGGCCGAACATTTCCCATCGCTCGCCCAGTTGCACCCACCCCGACTGGTGACGACCGTCGCCTGGCTCATCCTGCTGGGCGTCCTGCTCGTGCTGGCGATCCTGTTCGTGCCCTGGCAGCAGACGGCGCAGGGCGGTGGTCAGGTCACGACGCTGAGCGCGCAGGACCGCGCCCGCGACGTATCCTCGCTGGTGAGCGGCCGCGTCGCCGAATTCTACGTCAGGGACGGCGATCATGTCCGCGCCGGTGATCCGATCGTCCGGGTGGTCGATGTCGATCCCGATTTCCTCGCCCGGCTGGCGGGCGAAAAGGCGCAGGTCGAAGCACAGATCGCGGCGGTCCAGCAGGCGCGGGCCACCGCGATGATCGACGTCAATCGCACCAGCCAGCTTTATGCCGAAGGGCTGGCCGCCCGGCGCGACTATGAGCAGACCCAGATCAAGGTCGCCGATGTCGATGCGAAGCTCGCCGAAGCGCGGGCAAAGCTCAAGCAGATCGAGATCAAGCTCGCGCAAAGTTCGGCGCAAATCGTCTCGGCGCCGCGCGAAGGTCGGGTGCAGGATCTGAATGCCGCAGCGGGCGGCGCGCTGATCTCGTCCGGCACGGTGCTGGCGACGATCGCGCCCGAGAATATCACCCGCGCGGTCGAGTTGTATGTCGACGGCCGCGATGTGCCGCTGGTCGAGCCGGGTCGCCACGTGCGGCTGGAATTTGAGGGCTTCCCCGCCTTCCAGTTCAGCGGCTGGCCGGCTTTTGCCGTTGGTATCTATGACGGTCAGGTGCGGTCGGTCGACCCCACGCCGCGCACTGACGGGTTGTTCCGGATCTTGGTTGAACAGGCGCCGGGCAAGACCGCCTGGCCGGAGCGACGCTTCGTCCGTCAGGGCAGCAAGGTGCTGGGCTGGGTGCAGGGCGACACGGTGTCGGTCTGGTACGAATTGTGGCGCCAGCTCAACGATTTCCCGCTCAACTTCGGCCAGGATCAGGTGGCCGGCAAGGGCGAGGCGAAAGCGCCCAAGGACGACAAGAGTTCGATCGAGAAGAAGAAGTGACGATGTGGCGCGCCATGGCGCTTCCCATGCTGGTCGCGGCCATGGGCGCGGGCACCCTCCCGTGCGCGGCTGGTGAAGCCTTGTCGGTCGGCGCGACGCCCGCGCCGACCGCAGGGCAGCCCTCGACGCCGCTGACGCTGGACGAGGTGCTGCAATCCTCGGCCCGCTCGGCGCCCGACATCATTGCCGCCCTGGCGCGCGCACGTCAGGCCGAAGGGCGCGCGATCATCGCACAGGGCGCCTTCGACACGGTGTTTTCCGTGGATGCCCGCAGCCGGGTCGAGGGCTATTATGACGGCACGCTGATCGACAGCAAGGTCGAACGCCCGCTGACCGGCAACGGCGGCTATGTCTATGGCCAGTATCGCAATTCGCGCGGGGATTTCCCGGTCTATGAGGACAAGGCCTATACCAATCGCGCGGGCGAGTTGAAGATCGGGGCGCTCTATGCGCTGATGCGCGATCGCCTGATCGACGCGCGGCGGTCCGCGTCGCAAATCGCCGGCAACGACATCGACATTGCGCGCTTTGAAACGCGGGCGACCGCCATCGGCGTGCAGGCGCGCGCCATTGCCGCCTATCAGAAATGGGTGGCGAGCGGCCTCAAGCTCAAGGCCTATGAAGCGCTCTACGATCTGGCCGAAAGTCGCAGCGATGGCATTGCGCGCCAGGTCCAACTGGGCGCCAAATCCGCGATATTGCTGACCGAAAACGAAGCCAACATGGTCAAGCGCGAGGCGCTGGTGGTGCAGGCTCGGCAGGAATTCATGGCGGCGGCCAACAGCTTCTCGCTTTATTATCGCGATGCGGACGGATTGCCGATCCTCGTCGATGCCGCGCGCCTGCCCGCGTCCGCCGCCGCGTTCGACGGCCTGCGGATCAACCCGCTGTTCGCGATCGAGGATCGCCCCGACTTCGGCATCCTGCTGGAGGAAATCGACAATGCGTCGGTCAAGCTGGCGCTGGCCGAGAACGATACCCGCCCCAAGCTGGATTTCGAGGGGCAGGTTGCCAAGGATGTCGGCGCCCAGGGGCTGGGAGGCTATAGCCGCACTCCGCTGGAGGTGATCGTCGGCGTCACCTTCAAGGTGCCGCTGCAGAACCGCAAGGCGAAGGGCAAGGTCGCCGAGAGCCAGGCGAAGATCGACGAACTCACCGTCAAGCAGCGCTATCTGGCGGAAAAGATCCGCACCGAAGTGGCCGGCATCGGCATCGAGGTCGATGCCGCGCGCGTGCTGGTGGATACGACCCGGCGGCAGCGCGACCTGGCCGAACGACTGGCCCAGGCCGAGCGGCGCCGCTTCGATCTGGGAACGAGCGATTTCTTCCTGGTCAATAGTCGCGAGGAAGCGGCCACCGATGCCGCGGTCAAGCTGATCGAGGCACAGGCGCGTATCGCCGCGGCCCAGGCCGAAATGGCCGCGGCAACGGCCGATGACCGGGCGCTCGGGCTGGATCGCAGCTAGAGAGCGTCGGCCCTCGCCGCTAATTGCTTGCATTTGATAGATCGCTTCACAGATGGCGCGACGTCACTGGCGAAACAGGCTATGTTTCACGCGCTTTCCGGTCGCTCGATCACAGGTGAGGCATGGACAATCGCGCAGGCGAGATGATGGTGTTCGTTCGGGTCGTCGAAGCGGGCAGCTTTTCCGAAGCGGCGCGGCTGATGCTGATGACGCCCTCGACCGTGTCCAAGCTGATCGCCCGGCTGGAAGCGCGGCTGGGCGTACGCCTGATCGAACGATCAACCCGGCGACTGGCGCTGACCGGCGAAGGCCAGTTTTATTATGAACGCAGCCAGGCGATGCTCGCCCAGATCGACGAGACCGAACAGCAGATCGCACAGGGCGGCGCGGAAGCCGAAGGCCTGGTCCGTGTCACCTCGTCCGTGACCTTCGGCACCACCGCGCTCGAACCGATCCTGCCGGCCTTTTTCGAGGCCTATCCTCGGATCATCGTGGATCTGTCGCTGTCGGACGAGGTGGTCGATCTGTATCTCGACCGCACGGACGTCGCGATCCGCGTCGGCAAGTTGCAGGATTCCATCCTGATGGCGCGCCGGATTGGCGAGACGCGCCGCCGGATCGTCGCTTCGCCCGCCTATCTCGCTCGGTACGGCACGCCGCGTACGCCGGAGGAACTGGTCGGCCATAACTGCCTTGGCTTCAATTTTCGACGCGCCATGCCGGTCTGGCCGATGCGCGAGGGCGGCCGGATCGTGGAGCGGATGCTGAGCGGGTCGCTGCTGGCCAATAATGGCGAGACACTGCGACGGATGGCGCTTGCGGGCGTCGGCATCGTGCGGACGGCCGACTATCATCTGCGCGGGGCGATCGCGCGCGGCGAACTGGTGGAACTGCTGATCGACAGCGAGATTGGCGAGGTGGACGATATCCATGCCCTGTTTCGCGGGGCGCAATTCCTGCCCGCGCGGGTCCGGGCCTTTCTCGATTTTACCGTGCCACGGATGCAGGCCTTTCTGACCGAGGGATGAGGTGGCCGGGCGATTGACCGCCCGACCGCGCCGATCGTTCAGTGGGCACCGTGCCCCAATATCGCCATGCGCATCACCTCGACCCCGCCCTCTGCCAGTTCGGGCAGCCTGTCGAACCAGGCCTGGACATAGGGCATGGCGTTATGCGCCTCGAAATCGGCCTGGGTCTCGAACACTTCATAGAAGATGAAATGGCCCGGTTTGGCGCGATCCTCCTGCAGGAAATAGACGAAATTCTTGGGATCGCTGCGGACCAGTTCCACCAGCGGCAGCGTTGCCGCGCGCAATGCGTCTTCCTTGCCGGGTTTCGCCCGCACCTGGGCCACGATCGACCAGGCGCCATCTGGAATGCGGTTATAGCGGACCGTGTCGGCGACAGGCGCTGGCGTTGGTGCCTGGGCAAGTGCCGGACCCGTCGCGGCCAGCGACAGCAACATGGGCGACAGTCCGATGAGAATGTTGCGCATCATGCGTTCCTTTGCTTGGCATGTGGGAAAGGTAACCGGGGCGGGCAACGCCGCCCCGCTTGGGTTCAAAGCCCGGCACGGGCCTTCTGGCGGCTGGCCAGCGTGTTGGCGAAGCGCTGTTTCACCGGCCCCAGCGCCTTCACGAATTCGAGCTGCTCGCCCTCCGGCCCCTTGCAATAGATCAGCTCCCATCCGTCCGACGGGGCGACCGTCACCTTGTTGGTGTTGCTGCTCTGGGGCGCGGCCTTACGCTCGGCCTCGCTGCGCACGCGGATAATGCGATTTGCGCGGACCTGCGTCATGCCGCGCCGGGCGGACTCCGCTTCTAGGTCGGTGATGAACTGGTTGAAGTCGACATCATCGCGCACATAGAAACAGATGTGCATCATCCGGGGGAAGGCCGGGCTCATATGCTGCACCGGTTCGGCAAAGGCCTTCGGTCCGCCCATTGGCTGGTCGGCATCGCGATATTGCAGCAACTCGATCACGACATTGTCGAACTGGATGAAGCGGACATCGAGCCGCTGCGCCCCGCCGCGCAGGTCCGGCACGCCAATGGTGCGCGGATTGACGCCCTGTTCATTGGCGGCGATTTCCTGATCGGCCAGCAAGGTATTCTGGACCGCATCACCCGAAAAATCGCCATGGCGGAATACCTCGGTACCGCCCAGCACCTGGGTATAGAATTCATACGCCCGCTCCATATTCTGGACCGTTAGCCCGAAATGCTGCACGCCCTGAAGACGGGCGCCCAACGATGCCCGGCTGGACGTCGCGGGCGATGATGCGCCGCTGCTCTGGGCCTGGGCCGGTGGAGCAAAAGGGGCACCGGCGGCGCCGGCGAGGATCGCGGCGCCGGCCGCGTGCAGGATGTCGCGACGCCCAAGGGCCGTCGCATCCTTGTTCACTTCGATCATGGTCAATTCCCTCCTGTTCATAGGCGCCGGACAATGGCGCGGGGTGCGCCCCGACCCGCACGCAGCCTGGTCGGGGACGCGTATCAGGCCGACCGTGCAGGTCAGTCCGTGATGGGCAGCGCAGCGGCCGGATTGACGAGGCCGGCAGTTCGCAGCGCGCGCCAGAATCCGGCGGGCACGACTTCATTGAGCGCGGCACGATCCTCGGCGATCCGCTTGGGCTGGCTGGCGCCGGGGATCACGGCGGCGACCGCCGGATTGGCAAGGGCAAATTGCAGGCCCGCCGCCTTCATGCTGATGCCGTGCTGGTCGGCCAGCGTCTCGATGCGGGCGACCTTGTCCAGGATCGCCGGGGTCGCGGGGGCATATTCGAAATTGGGACCGCCCACCAACGCGCCTGAACTATAGGGGCCGCCGACCACGATACCCAGGCCCTTCTCGGCAACCATCGGCATCACGCGCTGGAGCGCGCGATCATGGTCGAGCAGCGTATAGCGCCCCGCCAGCAGGAAACCGTCCGGCCGGGGTTCGTCCAGCGCCAGCAGCAGTTCGATCGGCTCGACCCGGTTCACGCCCAGGCCCCAGGCCTTGATCACCCCTTCGTCCCGCATCCGGTCGAGCGCGCGGAAGGCACCGCGCCGGGCGGTCTCGAACATGGCCAGCCATTCGTCGCCATAGAAATCCTGCGCGATGTCATGCACCCAGGCGATGTCGATATGGTCGGTCTTCAGCCGCTTCAGACTGTCCTCGATCGAGCGATAGGTCGCGTCCTCGGAATAATCGTTCACGATCCTGTTGGGGCGGCCATATTTGAAGACCTCGCCCTTTTCGCCCAGGTCGCGGGCGCTCACATCCTCGACCTCGTCCAGGATCAGTCGGCCGACCTTGGTGCTGATGACATAATCGGCGCGCGGCTTGTCCTTCAGCGCCTCGCCCATGCGGATCTCGGCCAGGCCCGCGCCATAGAAGGGCGCATTGTCGAAATAGCGGACGCCATCGTCCCATGCCGCCTCGACCGTCGCGCGCGCTTCCGCTTCGGGAATGTCGCGGAACATGTTACCAAGCGGTGCTGCGCCAAAGCCGAATTTCCCCGGCAGAATATCCTTGAGGGCCATGGTCTCAACCTTTCAATTCCGTCCCGGACCCAATGTCCGGCGTCGGACTTGGAATAAGCGCAGACGGCACACGGCAGTAGCCAGGCGGCGATCCCAGAACTTTGGAAACGGGTTCACAAACCGACCCGGCATCGGCCGCATCTGCGAGAAATTGTCGAAAAAGATCAGACCCACGCCCTGTACCAGAGTTTATGCCGAACGACTATGCGGGCGATGCATAAGGTCTGTTCCCCAGGACATTTCGAGGTCGGCAGTCGGACATGGCAACCATGTCAGCGCTCGCTTCTCAGGAGCCGCTCATTCGAGCAAATTCTGCTTCCCATGTCCGGACGCCACGACGCGCACCTTGATCCGCACGCTTTCCTTGCACCGTCCCAGAACCGCAACTGGACTGTCATGCGTGCTTCATACTCCTCTCCTACCCGAGCGCCGAAAGGGGAGAAATATCATGCACTTCCGTTCTCTTGCTCTGGCCGCAATCAGCCTGCCCGTTTTCGCTACGGCAACCGCCCATGCCGAAACGCCCGATGCCGCCCCGGCCGATTCGATCATCGTCACCGCGCAGTTGCGTGAACAGGATCCGATCGACGTGCCGATGGCGCTGAGCGTCGTCGGCAATGAACAGATGGACCGTATGGGCCTTTATGAGTTCGACGCGCTGTCGCGCTTCGTGCCGGGTTTCGAAGTCCAGAACCAGTCGCCCAACAATCCCGGCTTCGTGATGCGCGGCATCACGTCGGACAGCGGCACCGCCAGCAACGAGCCGCGCGTGTCTGTCTATCAGGACGGCGTCTCCATCTCCAAGTCGCGCGGCTCCTATGTCGAGCTGTTCGATATCGAGCGGGTCGAGATCGCCAAGGGGCCGCAATCGACCCTCTATGGTCGCGGCGCGCTGATCGGCGCGGTCAACATCATCCAGAACAAGGCGCAGCTCGACAATGTCGAAGCAGCGGGCCGGGTCTCCTATGGCAATTATAATAGCTGGCTGACCGAGGGCATGGTCAATGCGCCGATCGGCGAAGGCATGGCGATCCGCCTGGCCGGCCGCATCCGCAAGCGCGACGGCTATACCGAAAACCTGCTGGGCGGCGCCGACTTCAACTCGGCCGACACCAAGGCGGTGCGCGGCAGCTTCCATGGCGAGAAGGGCGATTTGAGCTTCGACCTGATCGGCAATTATCAGAAGGACACGCCAAGCGGCACCGGCTTCAAGTCGATCGCCTATAATCCGATATCATGGAATTTGACGCAGACGTCGCTAGGGTTGGCATCATGAAGCAACAAACGCCGAAGGGTCGCGATATTCCGCTTCCACCGCGCAACCCAAAAGGCGGCCGGCCGACGCAGGAGGTCGCTGCGCAACTTGGCGCCCATATTCTTGATGTGGCGCTCGAGGAGTTCATCAACCGTGGCGCTGACGGCGCGAGCATGGAATCCATCGCCGCCAGCGCCAACGTCTCCAAGCGCACTCTCTATTCGCGCTTTGGCTCCAAGACAGAACTTTTGCGCGCGGCTGTAGAGCACGGCTTGTGCCGCCATCTCCGACCGATCGCCTCCACGATCCCGAAGGGGCTACTTCGCGACCGGCTGTTGTTTGTCGGCAGGAAGATGCTTGATTTGTCGCTGAAGCGGGAGGTGATCGGCCTGGAAGCACTGATCCTCTGGCTGTTGGACCATGAATCTTCTCCAACGGCTGCACCAACGCTTGGTGCGTCCGAAGGCATCAGAATTGTTCGATCGATCCTGGAAAGCTCTGAGTGGAACCACAGCATGGACGAGGACGCGCTGCAGTTCTTTGCGCGCCATATATTCGACACACTCGTTATGGTACCCCGCCACCTTATCCTCGTCCGGCGCGAGTTTCCAAATACACCCACTGCCAAGCGCGCATACCTTACTCAGGCGCTCGACATCCTGCTCTGGAAACGAGACACCACCTGATCGGACTGGCAAGCGGGACGTCACGGGAGGAAGTTCTCGCCTAAATATAGGCGCCTGACTTCAGGATCACGCAGCACGGCCTGCGGAACACCCTCGAAGAGAACCTTGCCCTCATGGATGACATAAGCACGGTCGATCAGTTCGAGCATTTCATGGACGTTGTGGTCGGTGATCAGGACCCCGACATCGCGATGCTTGAGGTCGCGCACCATGAGTTTGATATCGACGATCGACAGCGGGTCGATGCCGGCGAACGGTTCATCAAGCGACATGATCGCGGGTCCGGCCGCCATCGCCGGGGCGATCTCGCAGCGCCGACGCTCGCCGCCCGACAGCGCCATGGCAGGGGTGTCGCGAACATGGACAATGTTGAACTCGGCCAGAAGCTGTTCGAGATTCTCGTGGGCAGAGGCGCCATCTTCGGTAGTCGCCTCCAGCACCGCCATGATGTTCTGCGCCACGGTCATGCCCCGGAAGATCGATGCTTCCTGAGGAAGATATCCAAGCCCCCGCCGCGCACGGCGATCCATCGTCATGGCGGTTATATCTTCCCCGTTCAGCAGCACGCTGCCCGCGTCGATCGGCGTCAGACCGACAATGGCGTAGAAGCACACGGTCTTGCCAGCGCCATTGGGGCCCAGGAGGCCGACGATCTCGCCAGCACCCACCGTCAGCGAAATGCCCTGGATGACCTTGCGTTTGCCATAGGACTTCTCGATGCCAACGATGGCCAGGCGTTGATGCGCGGAGGGACCGGCGCCTGGATTATCCATCGCGCCGGACACCTGCGCCGACATTGTCATCGCATGCGAATCGGCGTAGTTCAGGACACGCTCTCGAGGAGAAGCGCAACCCCCTGCCCGCCGCCGATGCAGAGCGTCACCAGGCCACGCTTCAGTCCGTCGCGACGCATCGACTGCAGCAGGCGCGTCGTCAGCACCGTGCCCGTCGCGCCGATCGGATGGCCATGGGCGATGGCGCCGCCTTCGACATTGACGATGTCCTCGGGGAGGCCAAGTTCCCGGGTGACGGCGATCGCAATGGCCGCAAACGCCTCATTGATCTCGACCCGCTCGAGATCGGCCACCGCCCAACCCGCACGATCGAGCGCCTGACGGACAGCCGGCACCGGGCCAAGGCCGAACATCCCAGGTTCGACAGCGCCGACACCAAAGGCGACCAGACGCCCGAGCGGCGTGACCCCATGCTGCTGCGCCCATTGCTCGCTGGCGACGACCATCGCCGCCGCGCCGCTGTTGAGACCGGGCGCATTACCCGCGGTAATGCTGCCTTCAGGGCGGAAGGCCGGTTTCAGCCGTGCGAGGCTCTCCAACGTCGTGTCCGCGCGGTTCTGCTCGTCGCGCGCGAAGATCGTCGGTCCTTTGCGACCAGCTATCTCCACCGCCACAATCTCGGCGTCGAATTTACCTTCGGCCTGGGCAACGCTAAAGCGCTGCTGGGACCGCATCGCCCAGGCATCCTGCGCCTCGCGCGTGATCTGGAACCTGTCGACAAGATCTTCGGTGACCCAGCCGGAATGCTGGTTGCAGAAGGCGTCGTTGAGACCGTCGTGTAGCATCGCGTCATGGAGCTTGCCATCGCCCATGCGGTAGCCCCAGCGGCCCTTCTCGATCAGGTAGGGCGCCTGGTCCATATTCTCCATCCCGCCGGCAATCGCAGCACTGGACAGCCCGAGCATGATTTCCTGCGCGGCAGTCGCGATGGCCTGGGCGCCCGAGCCGCAGACCCGGTTGACGGTCATCGCCGGCACATTGTCCGGAATGCCGGCACCGATGGCCGCCTGCCTAGCCGGGTTCATCTTTGCGCCAGCTTGCACGACCTGTCCCAGAACGACAGTATCGATGGTGTCACCGCCCACGCCCGCGCGTGCCAGTGTCTCGCGAACGGCTATGCTCCCAAGGGCAGGCGCAGCCATATCCTTAAGGGTGCCACCATAGGCGCCGATCGCGGTACGGACCGGCGCACAAAGAACGATATTGGATGCCATGATTAGTGTCCTTCCAGTGCAGGCCGTTCAGGCCATATATTTGCCGCCATTGATCGAAAGGGTGGCGCCGGTGATGAACCCCGCCTCGTCCGCCACCAGGTAGAGAACCCCGCGCGCGATCTCCTCGGGATGGCCGAGCCGACCGATCGGCACGCCCGAGAGAATGCCCTGCATTGCCTGCTCGGGCACTGCGGCGACCATTTCGGTATCGGTATAGCCTGGCGCGATCGCGTTGACCGTGATGTTTCGCGCGGCGCCCTCAAGCGCCAGCGCCTTGGAGAAGCCGATAACGCCGGCCTTGGCTGCGGCATAGTTGGTCTGTCCAAACTGTCCGGAGAGACCGTTGACCGAGCTGATGTTGACGATACGGCCAAAGCGGCGCTCGCGCATCCCCTCGATAACTGCCCGGCACATGTTGAAACAGCCACTCAGGTCGACATCGATGACGCTGCGCCATTGTTCCTCGGTCATCTTGTGCAGCGTGCCGTCGCGGGTGATACCGGCATTGTTGATGAGCACATCGACCGGACCGAAATCGGCGACGACCTGCGCGACACCGGCCTGGCTGGCGGCGAAGTCGGCAACGTTCCAGCTGTAGACAGGGATACCGGTTTCTTTTGAAAAGGCTTTCGCCTCTTCGTCATTGCCGAAATAATTGGCGGCGACGGTAAAACCCGACTTTTGAAGCAGCGTCGATGTAGCGGCGCCGATGCCGCTGACGCCACCGGTGACAAGAGCGATGCGAGACATGAGTATTCCTTTCTGACATCAGAATTCGTTCTGAGCGAAAACGCGCGCGGGCGCGGTCTTGGGCGCGCCGCCACCCGATCAGGCGAAGACCCTATTGGGCCAGATAGCCTCCATCGACGGGGTAGTAGCCACCAGTCATGAACGACGCCCGGCCGGACAGCAGAAAAGCGACGAGAGCTGCCACTTCCTCGGGCTGCCCGAGCCGTCCGAGCGGATGCCGCTCGACGAGTTCGGCCGCGGGTTCGCCCTGCGCGCGGATCAGGGGGGTATCGATCACGGCAGGGCCGACAGCGTTGATCCGGATGCCCTGCCGCGCATAGTCCATCGCGGCGGTCCGGGTCATGCCGACCACTGCGTGCTTGGCCGCGGTATAGGCGATCGTGCCCGGCAGGCCGATCATCCCGCAGATCGAACTCATGTTGACAATGGCGCCGCCGCCCGAGCGCAGCATCGCAGGGATCTGGTAGCGCATGCCGAAAAAGACACTGTCGAGATCCACGCTCATCACGCGCCGCCACTCGTCGAGAGCATATTCCCCGGCAGGCGCAGAGGCGCCGCCCACGCCGGCATTGTTTACGGCGAAGTCCAGCTTGCCGAAGTTTTCCAGAGCGAAGGCAACCATGGCTTCGACCGCCGCCGCGTCCGAGACATCGACCCTGATGGCGATTGCCTGTTCGCGACCGATTTCCGCCGCGAGAGCATCTGCACGGTCCATGTCGAGATCACCCAGCACCAGCCTAACGCCGGATACGGCAAGCTCGCGAGCAATTGCCGCGCCCAAACCCATCGCGGCCCCGGTTACGATTGCCACCCCTCCTTCGAAGTCTGTCATGCGTCCTCCTTGTCCGATCAAGAATGCTGAACGTGCCAACGTCCGCCAGAACGATGCTGCCGACGATCGGCCGGAAGCTGTAGACGGGCCTGCTCCCCGAGGGCCAACGCCGCCATTGGTAACTATACCTATGCGTTTCGTATTGGCGCAGGGTTCGGAGCTGTGCTTCTGAGCGAAACTTGGACCAAAGCGGCCATACCGCACCGGCTCGTCCAACGAGTCGGCCCTTATGCCGCGCCAATGTTTACGCCATCGGAATCCGCCTGCGGCGGTTCAGCTGCATTGCTAAAACCGGTTCTTGCCTATATGGCACTTGCCAATATCTATCCTACACAGTACCGTTATCCAGCCGGGCGGGAGACTGGGTTTGGGGTGGGCGCGAGCTTTCGCTCTCGAACCAGTTGATGGCGGCCAGGCGAAGCAACGCAGTTTGGCAAAAAGGTAAACCGGAGGGGATAATTACGTAATGCGAGCTTTCGTGTGACGCCTCACAGGGGAGATCATCCCCAACTGGAGTACAAGTTCATGGTCGCTGCGGATGCTCACCCATCGCCAGATCCCCTTGATGGCATCGCCGAAACCCTGGATCGCGCGGCTGTCGCCGCGATCGCGCAAGCCACCTTCGGCCTTTCACCGGCCACGCTCATCCAGGCTTTCTCAGAATGGGCGCTCCATCTCTCCATCTCTCCCGGCAAGCAGCTGCAACTGGGCGCCAAGGTGGCGCGCAAATATGCCCGGCTGTTCGACTATGCCTTGCGCAGCGCCAGCGATGCCGATGCCGCGCCCGCCATCGAACCGCTGCCGCAGGACCGGCGCTTCCGGGACCCGGCATGGAAGCAGCCGCCGTTCAACATCCTCTCGCAGGCTTTCCTGCTGAACCAGCAATGGTGGTACGCGGCGACGACCGGGATCGGCGGCGTCTCGAAGCATCATCAGGAGATGGTGGAATTCGGCGCACGACAGATGCTCGACATGCTGGCGCCGACCAACTTCCTGGCGACCAACCCGGTCCTGCAGCGCAAGATCGTCGAGACCGGCGGGAAATGCCTCGTCGAGGGTTTCCAGCATCTGCTGGAGGACATGCAGCATAGCGTACGCGGCCTGCCGCCGGTCGGGACCGAGGATTTCAAGGTGGGCGAAAATGTCGCCACCGCGAAGGGCAAAATCGTCTTCCGCAACCGGCTGATGGAGCTGATCCAGTATGACCCGACGACCGAGACGGTGCGTCCCGAGCCGATCCTGATCGTGCCGGCCTGGATCATGAAATATTACATCCTCGACCTGTCGCCTGAGAACTCGCTGGTCAAATGGCTGACCGGCCAGGGCTATACCGTGTTCATGGTATCCTGGCACAATCCGGGCAGCGAAGATCGCGATCTCGACATGGAGGCCTATCGCCGGTCGGGGCCAATGGCGGCGCTCGACGCGGTGAGCGCCATCACCGGCGCGCCCTCCGTTCACGCGGTTGGCTATTGCCTGGGCGGCACATTGCTCTCGATCGCGGCGGCTGCAATGGCGCGCGACGGCGACGATCGGCTGGCCAGTATCACGCAGTTCGCGGCCCAGACCGAGTTCAGCGAACCCGGCGAGCTCGGCCTGTTCATCGACGAGGCGCAATTGAACGTGCTCGAAAACATGATGTGGAGCCGCGGCTATCTCGACGGCACCCAGATGGGCGGCGCCTTCCAGATCCTCAAGTCCAACGATCTCGTATGGTCGCGTATCCTGGGCGAATATCTGATGGGTGAGCGTCCGCCGATGAACGACCTGATGGCATGGAATGCCGACGCCACCCGCATGCCTTATGCGATGCACAGCCAGTATCTGCGCCGCCTGTTTCTCGAGGACGATCTCGCTGAGGGCAAATACAAGGTGGATGGCAAGACCATCAGCCTGTCAGCTATTCGCAAGCCGCTGTTCGTTGTCGGCACCGAGCGCGATCATGTGGCGCCCTGGCATTCGGTCCACAAGATCCATTTGCTGAGCGGCGCGGAAATCACCTTCGTCCTGACCAGCGGCGGGCATAATGCCGGGATCGTCTCGGAACCGGGCCATCGCGGCCGTCGCTACCATGTGATGACCCGCGAACTCGACGGTCCTTCCTGTGATCCCGAGGACTGGCTGACGCGCGCAACGCCGAAGGACGGCTCCTGGTGGCTCGAATGGGGCGCCTGGCTGGATGCGCGCTCGGGCGAACCTGTCGCCCCGCCGCCGATGGGCAATGCCGACAAAGGCTATGCGCCGATCGGCGATGCTCCCGGCCATTATGTGCTGGAGCATTGAGCAATGAGCGACGAACCGATGATCGAAAACCACACCTATGACCAGATAGAGATCGGGCAGACGGCGAGCATCACGCGCACGCTGTGCGAACAGGATATCCAGCTCTTCGCGCTCGTCTCGGGCGATGTGAACCCGGCACACCTCGATACCAGCTACGCCGCAACCGACATATTTCACCGCGTGATCGCGCATGGCATGTGGGGCGGCGGCCTGATCTCGGCGGTGCTGGGCACCGAACTTCCGGGACCCGGCGCCATTTATCTCAACCAGTCGCTTCGCTTCACGCGGCCGGTCGGTCTGGGCGACACGATCACGACATCGGTGACTGTCGCGGAGAAGCGCGATCACCACAATATCCTGTTCGACTGCCGCTGCGTCAATCAGGACGGCGACGACGTGATCACCGGCCAGGCCGAGGTCAGGGCACCGACCGAGAAGGTCCGCCGGCCGCGTATCGCCCTGCCCGACGTGCACATTCGCGACCATGACGGCTATCGCCGGCTGATCGAGCGCACGGAAGGCCAGGGGGCGGTGGCTACCGCTGTGGCGCATCCATGTAGCGCGGCGGCAATTACCGCCGCAATCGAAGCCGCCGAAGCCGGATTGATCGTTCCGATCCTGATCGGTCCCGAAACCAGGGTTCGCAAGGCTGCCGAGGAAGCGGCCAAGGATATCTCGGGCTTCCAGCTGATCGACGCCGCCCACAGCCATGATGCCGCGGCCAAAGCCGTCGCGCTCATTCGCTCCGGCGAAGCGAAACTGCTGATGAAAGGGTCGCTTCACACCGACGAACTGATGGGCGCGGTGGTGGCATCCGCCACCGGCCTGCGAACCGAGCGCAGGATCAGCCACGCCTATGTGATGGATGTACCCGATCACCCGACCCCGCTGATCATCACCGACGCCGCGATCAACATCGCGCCGACGCTGGAAGAGAAAGCGGATATCATCCGCAACGCGATCGACCTGGCGCATGTGATCGGCATCGAGCAGCCAAAAGTGGCGATCCTCGCGGCCGTCGAGACCGTCAATGCTGGCATGCAGTCGACGCTGGACGCGGCCGCTCTGTGCAAGATGGCCGATCGCGGACAGATCACAGGCGGAATCCTCGATGGCCCCCTCGCCTTCGACAACGCAATCAGCGAATCCGCGGTGAAAGAAAAAGGCATTATCTCGCCCGTCGCCGGCAAAGCCGAGATCCTGGTCGTGCCTAATCTGGAAGCGGGCAACATGCTCGCCAAGCAACTCACGTTCCTTGGCGGCGCGGACGCAGCCGGGGTAGTCCTGGGCGCACGGGTGCCGATCATCCTCACCAGCCGTGCCGACAGTCTGCGCACCCGCCTTGCGTCCTGCGCGGTCGCGGTTCTGCTCGCCCGTGCCGCGACGAAGGCCACCCCGGGCTTGCTGGAGGCGCAAGGCGCATGAAGGCGGTCGTCAGCCTCAATGCGGGATCGTCGAGTATAAAATTCTCGCTATTCGTGCTCGATGGCGATGGCGATGGCGATGGCGCGCTGCAGCTATCCGCCGGCGGCAAGATCGAGAAGATCGGCATCGCTCCGACGGTGACCGTGCGTTCCGTCGAAGGCGGTGTACTGCTCGAACGCGCCTGGCCGGATGGCGCAGCGCTCACCCATGCGGACCTGCTTGCTGATTTGTTCGCCTGGGCGGCCGATCATCCGCTGGAAGGGCGCGAGATCATCGCGATCGGCCACCGGGTGGTGCATGGCGGAACGGAATTCGCGGCTCCGCGCCTGATCGATGCGGCGCTGCTCGACAAGCTTGAGGCGTTGTGCCCACTTGCCCCGCTTCACCAGCCCCACAACCTCGCCGCCATCCGCGCGATTGCGGCACTCCAGCCCAACCTGCCGCAGGTGGCCTGCTTCGACACCGCTTTCCATCATGACAAGCCGGAGATCGCTTCGCGCTTCGCGATCCCCCGTGCGCTGCATGACCAAGGCATCCGCCGCTACGGGTTCCATGGCCTGTCCTACGAATATATCACCCGGCGCCTCGCGCAAATCGATCCCGTGCTGGCCGGGGCCCGGGTGATCGCCGCGCATCTGGGCAATGGCGCGAGCCTGTGCGCGATGCAGGCCGGCAGGAGCATCGACACCACCATGGGCTTCACTGCGCTCGATGGCCTGATGATGGGTACGCGCTGCGGCAGCATCGATCCGGGCGTCGTCCTCCACCTCCAAACCCAACTCGGCATGAGCCCGGCCGAAGTCGAGGATCTGTTCTACAAGAAATCCGGGCTGCTCGGTGTCTCGGGTATTTCCAGCGACATGCGCACGCTCGCAGCCAGCAAGGCACCTGAAGCGGCCGAAGCGATCGAATTGTTCGCCTGGCGTGTCGCCCGCGAAATCGCTGCCCTCGCCGCCTCGCTCGGCGGGATCGACGGTCTCATCTTTACCGCCGGGATCGGCGAGAACGACGCCGATATCCGCAGCCGCATCTGCCGCCGAATCGCATGGCTCGGCGTGCAGATCGATGAATTGGCAAATGCGGGCAATGGCCCCCGGATCGGCATGCCAGACAGTCCGGTCGCCGTGCTGGTCATTCCAACCGATGAGGAACGTATGATCGCTCACCATAGCCTCAATGTCATCGGCACCGCCGTATGAGCCCGCTCGTCGATCTCACCGGCAAGCGCGGCCTCGTCGTCGGCATCGCCAATGACAAGAGCATCGCGGCCGGGTGCGCCAACGCGTTCGTGCGATGTGGCGCCAGACTCGCGGCGACCTATCTGAACGAAAAGGGCAAGGCCTGGGTCGAACCGGTCGCCGAGCAGCTGGGCGTGGAATGGATGGCCCCTTGCGATGTGCGCGTGCCGGGCCAACTCGAAACGCTGTTCGCGCAGGTCAAAGAACAATGGGGCGGCCTCGACTTCCTGCTGCACTCGATCGCCTTCGCGCCCAAGGAGGATTTGCACGGCCGGGTCGTCGATAGCTCGGCCGAAGGTTTTGCCATGGCGATGGACGTGTCCTGTCACAGCTTCCTGCGAATGGCCAAGCTCGCTGAGCCACTGATGAGCGAGGGAGGCTGCCTGCTTTGCGTCACCTTTTACGGGTCTGAGCGTGTGGTTGAGCATTATAATCTGATGGGGCCGGTGAAGGCGGCGTTGGAAAGCGCCACCCGCTATGTTGCCGCCGAGCTGGGTCCCAAAGGCATCCGCGCCCATGCCATCTCGCCTGGTCCCATCGCGACGCGCGCCGCCAGTGGCATCGACCGGTTCGACGAGCTGCTCGCCCGCGCAGCAGCCGAAATACCAGGGCATCAGCCGGTCGACATCGAGGATGTCGGGGCACTGGCGGCCTTTCTGGTCAGTGACGCGGCGAAGCGGATTACCGGCACGATCATCCCCGTCGATAGCGGCCAGCACCTACGCGCATGATGGGACGCTCCCTCCCCTGGCTGCTGGCAGGCGCTGCCACCGCCCTGGCCCCCGCTGCACATGCGACCTCACCGGTGGAAATCCTGATCGGCGACGCGGGACAGCGAGATGCCGATGGGGCAGTGCTGGTCGAAGTGCGCCTTCTCAATGGAGGAACAGAACCGCAGACGGTCCCCCTGCCCGACCGGATCGAAGCGCAGCTTACAGCCAACGGCGTACGCCGTACCCTCTGGCTGGAGCGGACGGCGGACATGCCGGCAGATCTGATTATCCCGCCCGACGGTTTCAGGCGCGCTCGCTATCGCCTGCCGGATACGGACGAACTTTCGCTGGATGGCGCGGTCTTTTCCATACCGGCCTGGAGCGCGCAGCAGATCGCCATCGCCTTGCGGCCGGCGCCGGTGACGCAATCGGCGCTCCCTGAACTCGCCCCCGCGCAGGCTGCAGCGAGCGCAGCACCCGAGGCGGCGCGGCCTCCATCGGACCGATCGGCCGGCAATCCTTTTCTCGCCAACCTTTCCGCCTATGAGCCGATCTATGCCGTCTATGGCCCCGGCACGAACAGCGAGGCGCGGATCCAGATCAGCTTCAAATATCAATTGTTCGGCACCAGGCGCGCCGAGGGTCTGCCCCGTTCCTGGCGCGATGGTCTCCATTTCGCCTTCTCGCAGCGCATGTTCTGGGACCTGGGTGGCGACTCCTCCCCATTCCGCAACATCGATTATCAGCCCGAGCTTTTCTACCTGACACCGTCGGCGACGCTGTCGAGCGGCATTTCGCTCAGCGCGCAGGGCGGCATCCGCCACGAATCCAATGGCCGCGACGGGACAGCGTCACGCAGCATCAATAGTGTCTATATCGCGCCGATGGCGGCGATCCCACTGGGGGGCGGCTATCGTTTCTCGGTCGCGCCTCGCCTGTCGCTGTTTGTCGGCGACAAGTCCGACAATCCCGATATCCGCCGGTATCGCGGGAATACCGCTCTGTTTATGGAGGTCGGGGAGGATAAAGGACTGCGCCTCTCCACCTCCACCCGGTTTAATTTCGGCAGCGGCAAGGGTGCCTTCAGCGCCGATATCTCCTATCCCCTCCCCCGCCTGCTGGGTGGCGGACCAGACTTCTATCTCTTCGGCCAGAGCTTTGTCGGTTATGGCGAAAATCTGCTCGACTATGATCGGCGGATGACCCGCTTCCGGATCGGCGTGGCGCTCGTGCGATGAACGAGCAATCCGTCAGCCCGGCCGCGGTCGCCCTATATCCCTATGATCTGGACGGCGAGCGAAGGGAACACATTGCCGAGCGCGATGGCGACAAGATTTGGAACGTGGTCTGCGACCATGCGCCCAACATGAACGACAAGCCAATCGACCGCTATATCGAGCCGCCGCTCGAGATCGAGCGCCTGACCGGGCTGTTTCAAGGCGATGGGACCCATCTCGAGTTTGGCATGGCCCAGATGTTTACGTTCCGGCCGCCGCCAGAGATTTCGGGCAATAAGGGTCCGGTGGACGGCACCTGCCTCACGGGCGCCAGCACCGACCCGGGCGGAGGCGTCTGGAGTGCCGGCGGGCGTGGTGCTGCCAAGGTCATGCTGAAGGTGCTGCGATGAGCGCCGGATCCATGACCTTGGCACAATATAGCCTTGAGGACCCCGAGGATGGGGTTGCGCTACATCTCCAGGGCGACTGGACCGCATTAGCCCTGGGTGATGCGTCGCGCCGCCTCGATGTGGATCTCGACGGGCGCAAGGCCAGGACGGTGGATATCACGGCGCTTGGCCGCCTCGACACGGCCGGGGCCCTGGTTCTGCTGCGGGCCATGGAAGAGAACGCGACTGTCGCCGGCGGTGAGCGCGAGGACTTCGCGCAATTGACGACGCTGGTACGGCCCGCACTCGAGCAACCATCACCCGAAAAGGTGCGCCGCACCGGTCTGCCGGCCTTCTTCGACCGGTTCGGGCGGCAAATCGTCGGGATTGCGCGCGATGGCTACGAAATGCTCGTGTTCACCGGCGAAATGATGACAGCGCTCGGGCGCAGCCTCATCCACCCGTCGCGCCTGCGCGTGACGCCGCTGGTCGCGACGATGCAGGAGGCCGGGATCAACTCGCTTCCCATCGTCTTCATGATGACCTTCTTCATCGGCGCCGTAATTGCCCTGGTCGGCACCAATCTTCTGACGACGCTCGGAGTCGGGGTCTTCACCGTGCAACTGGTCGGTGTGGCGATCCTTCGCGAATTCGGTGTGGTCATCGCCGCCATCCTGCTTGCCGGTCGATCCGCTTCGTCGTTCGCCGCCCAGATCGGCTCGATGCGGATGAACCAGGAAACCGATGCGATGCAGGTCATGGGGGTCGACCGGTTCGACGCGCTGGTCGTGCCCCGCATTCTCGCCGCCTTGCTGATGATACCGCTGATGACTTTTGCCGCCGATATCGGCGGCATCATTGGTGGTCTGCTGGTCAGTTGGGTGACGATGGATATCCATCCGATCTTCTTCGTGCAGCGCATGCTCGATACGGTCAGCATTACCCACTTCTGGATCGGCATGAGCAAGGCCCCGTTCCTGGCGCTGGTGATCGCCGCCGCTGGTTGCCGACATGGCCTGATGGTCGGCGGCGACGTCCAGAGCCTTGGGCGGCAGGTCACGTCCGCCGTGGTGCAGTCGGTATTCCTCGTCATCATGTTCGATGCGATCTTCGCGGTGATTTTCATGGCGCTCGATCTGTGAGCCGCCCGGGCACCGAACCGGAGACGCCGCCGATCCGCGTGACGGGGCTCCACACTGCCTTTGGAGATAAGGTCATCCACGAAGGTCTGCACCTTGAGGTCCGACCTGGCGAGATTCTGGGTGTCGTGGGCGGTTCAGGCTCAGGAAAATCTGTTCTGCTCAACTCGATTCTCGGCCTTAGGCAACCCGATGGCGGCTCGGTCGAGCTCTTCGGCCGCGACATCGGCGAGCCATCCGCGCTTTCCGAGGCGGAACGGCGCATCGGCGTAATGTTCCAGCAGGGTGCGCTTTTCTCGTTCCTGACCGTCCAGGAAAATGTCGAAGCGCCGTTCCTGGAGCATAGCAGGCTGCCCCCGCAACTTATCGGGGACCTTGCCAGGCTCAAGATCAAGCTCGCCGGTCTGCCCGACAATGCCGGTGCGCTGCGCCCATCGGAATTGTCGGGCGGCATGCGCAAGCGCGCTGGCGTAGCCCGCGCGATCGCGCTCGATCCAGACATCCTGTTTCTCGACGAACCCACAGCTGGCCTGGACCCGATCGGCGCCAGCGAGTTCGACGATCTCATCCGCAGCTTGCGCGATGCGCTCGGCCTTACCGTGTTCATGATCACCCATGATCTCGACACGCTTTACGCCATCTGTGACCGAGTCGCTGTAATTGCCGACCGCAAGGTCGTCGCCGTGGCCCCGGTCGCCGAACTCGAAAAGTCGGACCACCCCTGGATCAAAAGCTATTTCCTGGGGCCGCGCGGACGCGCCGCCGCCGGGGCGAAGGACCGCTGATGGAACGCCATGCCAATTATGCCCTCGTCGGGATCATCTCGATCATTCTCCTGATCGCCGGACTCGTATTCGTGGTGTGGCTTGGCGGCACGCGGTTCGGGCAGGAAAATGATGAGTATCGCGTTATTTTCCGCGGGCCCGTACGCGGGCTCAGTGTCGGCGGCGAAGTCCAGTTCAACGGCATCAAGATGGGCCAGATCCAGCGGATCACACTCGACGAGAACGACCCCAACCGGGTCCTGACTGATATAGAGATCACGCACAAGACACCGGTGCGGATCGATTCGGTCGCCTCGACCGAGACCCAGGGCATATCGGGTGTGAGCGTCGTGCAGATCAGCGCCGGGACACCGAGCAAGGAACTGCTTCGGAGGGCCAATCGGGGCAGGCGTCCAGTCATTTCCAGCAAACCCAATGCCCTGTCATCGCTCCTTCAAGGCGGCGGCCAGATGGTGGAGAGCGCGACATCGGCGCTGCAACGGGTCAACAAGGCTTTGTCGGATCAGAACATCCAGAATCTCGGCGCCACTCTTCGCGATATCCGGCTGACCACCGGGGCGATCGCCGACAACCGGGCGATGTTCGCCAATGCGGCGTCCGCGCTCGGTAAGCTGGATCGGGCAGCCGAGGATATCCAGCATGCGGCCGCCTCGGTGCGTGACATCGCCGACACCGATGGCCGCAAGGCCTTTGCCGACATCTCGGACACGGCGGCCGAACTCAAACTCGCTATCGGCGAGGCGCGCGGCACTTTGGCCAACGTCAACAAGCAAAGCGCGACGATCGGCGCGACAACATTGCCGGCAATCAACGCCAGTATGAGCAGCCTGCGTGAAACTGCCGATTCACTCGACGGGCTGATCCGCCAGATCCGTCAGAATCCCCGGCAGGCCTTGGGTAAAGACAGCGGTCTGGAACTGGAGCTCCCCGAATGACTCTCGTTAAGCCTTACAGATACCTTCTGACCGTTTCCGCGCTGCTCCTGCTTGGTGGCTGCGGCGGCCTTTTAGGGAGCAGCGGCAAGCGCGACACCTTGTTTCGCTTCGGGATTGCCGAACAAAATAACGCGACGGTCGCGGAACGCCCTGCCGCGGGCCGACCGCTCACCCTGGCCCGTATCCGCTTCGCGCCCGAGATCGAGGGCGACCGCATATTGACCGCCCGTGGCTCCAGCGTTTTGTACGTCAAAGACGCACGCTGGGTCGCACCGGCACCGGATTTGTTCGCCCAGGCCATGACCCGCCAGTTCGATCAGCGGGCTTCCAATATCCGGATGGTATCCTGGCGGGGCGGGGGCGCCGGAGCGGTCGCGCTCCAACTGAACCTCGACCGCTTCGAGGCCCGTTATGCGCCCGAAAGCGACAAGCAAAGTCCACCGACGATCCTCATATCGGGCGATGCCACCCTCACCGCGCTAACCGATCGGCAGATGAAGGCTTCTCACCGCTTCCTTGAAGAAGAACCCGCCCGCCAAAACAGCAAGGCCGAAATCGCGGCGGCATTCGATCGTGCGACAGCGCGCTTCACGGCCGCCGTGGTCGACTGGACGGGCCAGACGCTAACAGACTAGTCGGTTCCACTCGAATGCATCAGATCGGCTGCTCCAGTTCTTTGTTTTGCCGCATTTTCTTCGACGGCAGGCTTTCTACCTGCTGACCGAGAAGACTCTCTGGCCGGCCCCACAAGCCAAAGCAGGGTGAATGATAATCGATGAAAATGAACGATGATGCTGTACATTGATGCCCTGACCACCTCGACCATTGCGATCCTTTTGCTATTCGCGGGAAAGGCCCTCGTCAGCCGTTTCGATCTTTTCAAGCGCTACAGCATTCCCGAACCGGTCATAGGGGGAATAGTCTGCGCTGCTGTGGTCAGCGGCATTTATCTTCTGCACGGCAGAAAGATAGAGTTTGACATCGGTATCCGCGACACCTTGCTGCTCTATTTCTTCGCAGCCATCGGGCTCAATTCCGACGTCCGGACGATCCGAAGCGGCGGATGGGCGCTCATAATCCTCACCGCGCTCGCAAGTCTCTTCATTTTGCTGCAGAATTTGCTTGCCATGACGATCGCCAGCGCGTTCGGTCTGGATCCGCGCGCCGGACTGATGGTCGGGTCGATTTCGTTGACCGGCGGGATCGGCACTACGCTGGCTTGGGCACCGCATTTCGTGGAAACGCTGGGGATCGCCAACGCCGCGGAAATCGGAACAGCGGGCAATATGTTCGGCCTGATAGCCGCCTGCCTGATCGGTGGCCCTGTAGCCGGCTATCTCATTCGCGCACGCAATATCCCAGTTTCAGGGGCCTCTATGCTCGAGATCGGTACGCTGCACGAGCCGCAGCGGACGCTCCTCGACTATTATGGTGCCCTCCTCGCGCTCTTCTGGCTCAATGTCACGCTCCTGCTTGGTCAATCCTTGACTTTGGCAATCAAGAGCAGTGGCCTCAATCTTCCTGATTTTGTCGGCTGCCTCCTGGCGGGCATTATCCTTCGCGGCGTCACCCCTCATCTAACCACGCGAAAACGCAGGTTATGGGATTGGCCACGCATGCAACGCGGCGTCGCGTTGATCTCTGAGATCAGCCTGGGCATCTTCATCACCATGGCATTGATGAGCCTGCAGCTATGGGCTCTCGATGGCATGGTCGCATTTCTCGCCGTTGCCCTGTGCTTGCAGATAACAATGGCCATCGCTTTCATGATCTTCATTCTCTTCCCCTGCCTTGGGCGCGACTATGAAGCAGCCGTCATGAGCGCAGGGTTCGGGGGAATAGGGCTTGGATCGACCGCGACAGCGATTGCGAATATGAGCGCCGTCACACGGCAATATGGTGCGGCACCCAAGGCTTTTATCGTCGTGCCCCTGGTCTGCGGCTTCTTCATCGATCTCGCCAATGCCATCCTGGTGGGCATCATGATCTAAAAACACACGCAATCATCATCATGTGAGCGTTCACTCCAGGTCAAACGTCGCGAAAAACATCAAGGGGCTGGCGGCTGACCGGGATATCGCAAAAAATGGCACGAACTTCCCATTCCTGGGCAGTCCTAGGCGGCCGTCTGATCCAGCCCCAAATGTGAGGAAGACTATTGGAAACCATCACGATCATCCTGCTGCTGCTGCTTGCCGTCATCCTGAGCGGCATTTTCTCGCGCATGGTTCCCCTGCCCCTGCCACGACCTCTGTTTCAGATCGCCCTGGGCGCAATGATCGGGCTGGCCGCTGACTGGCGCGTCACGCTCGATCCGGAGATTTTCTTTCTCCTGCTCCTGCCGCCGTTGCTGTTCCTCGATGGCTGGCGCATTCCCCGCGAAGAGCTGTTCAAGGACGGCAAGACCATCGTCGAGCTCGCCCTTGGCCTGGTCGTCGCTACGGTCGTCGGCATGGGCTTTTTCATCCACTGGATGGTCCCGGCGATGCCGTTGGCTGTCGCGTTCGGTCTCGCCGCCGTCGTCTCCCCCACCGACCCGATCGCGGTGTCCGCGATCGCCCAGCGCGTCTCCATCCCCAAGCGCATGATGCATATTCTCGAAGGGGAATCGCTCTTGAACGATGCCTCCGGACTCGTCTGCCTGCGCTTTGCAATCGCCGCAGCGTTAACCGGAGCATTCTCAGTCCAGGACGCAGCGCTCAATTTCCTGTGGGTCGCGTTCGGGGGCATCGCGATCGGTGCCGGCTTCACCTGGATTGTGTCGCGCGCGAAAAGCTGGGTCTCACGGCATTATGGAGAGGAGGGCGGCGCGCAGATTCTCATAAGCCTGCTCATCCCATTTGGCGCCTATCTCCTTGCCGAGCATCTCCATTGCTCCGGCATTCTGGCCGCAGTCGCCGCCGGCCTCACCATGGGCTTTGTCGAAAGCACTGGCGAACTGGAGGGCTCCACACGCATACGCCGCAACACAGTGTGGGATATGATCCAGTTCAGCGCCAACGGGGTCATCTTCGTGCTGCTCGGCGAGCAGCTGCCCGCCATTCTCGCCAGCTCGGCCGAAACCGTTCGCGCGACCGGCCATCAGGAACCTTGGTGGCTGGCAATATATGTCATCGCAATCAACCTTGGGCTCGCCGCCCTTCGCTTCCTGTGGGTCTGGGCATCCCTTCGTCTCACCTTCTTTCGCGAAGGGGACTGGCGTTCCACGCCCAATTGGCGGATCGTCGCCGCGATCTCCTTTGCCGGCGTTCGCGGCGCCATCACGCTCGCCGGTGTCTTGACACTGCCTCTGGCAATGAACGATGGCTCGCCCTTTCCGGCAAGAGATCTGGCTATTTTTCTGGCGATGGGCGTCATCATCGTGTCGTTGCTAGCTGCCAGCCTGGGGCTACCCCTTCTGCTCAAAGGTCTCGAGATGCCGGCCGAACATGACCATAAGGCGGCCGAGGATGCGGCCCGCGTCAAGGCGGCAGAAGCTGCGATCGCGGAGATCGAGAAGGTCCAGCATGCGCTGGCAGAGGGCCGAAGCGACGCGGATCTCTATGTCTCGACCGCATCCCGCATTATGGATGGTTACCGGCAAAGGATCGAGAGCCGGGTTGGTAGCCCAGAAAACAATGCGCTGGGGCGGCGAGCAGAAGAGATTGAGCGCCGCCCTCGTCTGGCAGCGCTGAAGGCCGAACGCGCGCAAATTTTCCGGATGGTGCGCAAGCGCGAACTGGACAGCGAGCCCGCACGCAAGCTTATCCGAGAGCTTGATCTGCTCGAAGCACGCTATACCGTCGCGGCTTAACCCAGGAGAAAAGCGATCAGAGAGGTTGGCAAGCTGTACCGGCTTGAAGGCGTACTTGCCGGCAATAGTCATGGACTCGCATTCAGGCGCCCCTACCAGCCGGGGTCCGGCAGTGCGAAGGCGCCCATCATTGATGACATTCCCCAGTGAGCCCGAGCACCCGACCGTTCAATGCCGATTTCATCAGCCACTTGGAAAAGGGTCATTTGCTCAAGCGCGTGAGCCTTCGCAAGCGCTCCGGATATGTGATCGTTGCGTTGCTACTGCCGCGTGCGACGTGGCCAGAGGCGAAAGGCCGGTACGTAGATAGCAATGCAGCATGAAAGCGCGATGAACACCAGCGCGATTACCATCGCCACCACCCAGTATCGGGGGTCCTCTTTAGAGACGAACCATCCGGCGATCAGCGCCGGCACAAACAGCATTATCCTCGCGAGCCACGCCATATTCCGACCTTCATCGTAAGAGAGCAACTGCCATCACTCCCGACCGTCGTGATGCCATAGCGCCTTCATTACGATTATCTGTCCCGACACATAGCAAGTATACGTAACAGTACCAATCACGGTCGGGGGAAGGCGCATGTTCCAGTCTCCCCCGTCGCCGTTACTGCTGAAGCGCAATCAGATGTCGTCAAAGGCTCGCATGGACCGTACTTGGGATCCGGACACGTGCGCGTAACGCCAATGCGTCGAACTATCTCAGCTTTCGCGGCAACTCTTCTCGCCTTCCAGCACGACAAAGAGCGGCAAGCCGAGGCCGGTGATCTCGGCGCCAACAGGCATGTTTATGACCATTGCCCGGACTGTCTGGGCATCGCCCCATGCCCAGAGCATGCAAAAAGTCGCCGAGGACAAGGCCCACCTACAAGCCGGACGCGAGCAGAATCAGTTATAAAAGAAAATGGACAGCAGCGGCGCATTGGCCGCGCGTGGCCGCCGCACCATGATGCTGACCCCGATGGCTCAAATACGAGCACGAAACGCAGGATCGCTATCAAGCGGTCAGTCGAGACCACATAAGCAATGTGCGAGTTGGGCCAGTTAGCGGATACGCAACAGCGTACGCATCCGCTAGGGGCCGCCTTGTTCTGATGTGACCGTCGTCGGATTTAGCGCGAGTGCAAGCGTGGTGGTTTGCACTGGATTTAGCGAGAGTGCGATGGATCGGATAACGGTGATTTCGGGGCCGGAGCGGCGCCGGGCGTGGACGGCCGAGCAGAAGGAAGCGCTGGTATTGGCGGCCTGTGCGCCCGGAGCGGTTGTAGCGGATATTGCGCGGGCGGCGGACATACATCCGAGCCTGATCCATCGCTGGCGGCGGGAGCTGACACAGAGGATAGGTCCGTCGAGCACCGGGGCGAGCTTTGTGCCGGTGGTGATGAAGGCTGATGCCTCCGCTGACGTGCCGAGCGAGAGGCAGGGCCTGCGCGTTGCAGCGGAGATCGAGACGCGGGGAGCGGTAATCCGGTTCGGCGATGAGGCGGGGCCCGAACTTGTCCGTGCGATCCTGGGGAGCTTGCGATGATCCCCGTTTCTGCGGATGTAAAGATTTGGATAGCGGCCGGTCATACCGACATGCGTCGCGGCATGGCTACTTTAGCCCGCCAGGTGGAACAGCATCTGGGGCGACGCTTCCATGATGGGGATTTATTTGTCTTTCGCGGACGTCGCGGCGATCTGGTGAAGATTCTGTGGAGCGATGCGCTGGGCGTATCGTTGTATTCAAAGCGTCTCGCACGTGGACATTTTATCTGGCCCTCGGCCAAGGACGGAGCGATCGCGCTTACCCCCTCGGCGCTGGCCTGTCTGCTCGAGGGGATAGATTGGCGCAATCCGCAGAGAAGTTGGCGACCCAGTCAGGTTGGTTGACGGCGCAGGCATGCGGCGCCTGCTCAAAAACCGGGGCGTCGGGTGAGATAAAAACCGCTCAAAATCCTAGAAAACCTTAGGTTTTGTGAGCTTTTCTCGCTATAGACGGGCATGCCCTCGAGCGACGACAGTCCTGAATTTTTGAAGCTGCGCGCCAATCTCGATGCAGCGCATCAACTGGTCCAGGAAGCTCAAGCCAAGGCACTCGAAGCTCAGACCATGGCGCTCGAAGCGGAGGCAAAAGCCGCCCGCGTTGAGGCGATCAACGCCGACCTTCTTGCCCGCAATGCGCATCTTGAACTGATTAACGCGCTCATGCGCCGCGACAAATATGGCGCGAAATCGGAACGCGCGAGCCGGCTTATTGACCAGTTCGAGCTGGGCTTCGAAGAGCTCGAGGCCGATGCCAGCGAAGCCGAGAGCATCGCCGCGCAAGCCGCGGCCAAAACTACCACCGTTGCTCTCTTCACCCGTCAGCGGGGACCCCGCCGCGACTTCCCGGCTCATGTGGAGCGCGAGAAGCGAGTGATCCCCGCACCCGAGCAATGCCCCTGCTGCGGCTCGGATGCGCTAAGCCATTTGCCGCCCGACATCACCAAAACCCTGGAGAAGGTGCCCGCACGCCACAAGGTTATCGAAACGGTGCGCGAGAAAGTCTCCTGCCGGCATTGTGAAAAGATCCGCCAGGCCCCGGCGCCCTTCCACGTGACGCCCCGGGGCATGTTCGGCCCGCACTTCCTGGCCGATCTCGTCTTCCAGAAATATGGACTGCATCAGCCGCTTAACAGCCAGCGCGACCGCCTGGAGGTGGAGGGCATCCCCCTGAGCATCTCGACGCTTGCCGATCAGGTCGGCGCCGTCTGCGCCGCCCTCAAACCGATCTCCCTGCTGAACGATGCCCATGTGCTGGCCGCCGAGCGCCTCCACGCCGACGACACCACTGTTCCTCTCCTCGCCAAATACAAGACCGAGGTCGCTCGCATCTGGGACTATGTGCGCGATGACACCCCCTTTGGTGGGGCGGCGCCGCCGGCGCTGATGTGCCGTTACTCCCGAAATCGAAAGGGCGAACATCCCCGCGCGCATCTGGCTGGCTATACCGGAATCCTCCAGGTCGACCGCTATGCCGGCTTCAACGAGATGTTCAAGGAAGGGTGGGCCGATAAGGCCATGACCCGCGCAAACTGCTGGCAACACGGTAGGCGAAAGCTGTTCGTACTGGTCGATGTGGCCAGTCAGCTGAAGGGCAAGAAGAAGGGGAAAGTGCCGCTCATCTCCCCACTCGCGCGGGAGGGACTGGAGATGATCGACCAGATCTTTGCCGTCGAGCGGGATGTCAACGGCAAGACTCCCGAGGAACGCCTGGCCGTTCGCAAGGAAAAGGTCGCCCCGTTAGTCGATCAGCTCAAGGCCTGGTTTGATACCCACCGAAAGACCCTTTCCCGGAAAGATCCCGTGGCCGAGGCCATCGCCTACTTCCTCAATGACTGGGAAAGCTTCACCACCTTCCTGGAAGATGGTCGCATCTGTCTCACGAACAATGCCGCGGAGCGGCCGTTGCGCAGCGTAGCTCGCGGAAGGAAGAGCTGGGGGTTCGTGGGATCGGACCGGGGTGGAGAACGCGCCGCAATGCTGTTCAGCCTGATCGGCACCTGTCGGCTCAACGACGTCGATCCGCTCGCATGGCTCACCGATGTCCTCGCTCGCATCGCCGATATCCCCCAGAACCGGCTGCACGAACTCTTGCCCTGGCACTGGAAAACCCTCCAGAACAGCAAGCCGGCCGAAATGGCCGCCTGACAAACCGTCTCGTCGCTAGCCACAGTGCAAACCACGGTGCTTGCACTGCCGCTAACTCGCGCGACTACTCCCCCATCGCAAGGCGGCCGCTATCGGATGCGTACGCAACAGCGTCGTAACCGCCGGATCGAAATGGATGCAGCGTATCGCGGGCGCTCCCGCTTCGGCTGGCACCACATGGCCTGTTCGACGCCCGGGCGTCTTTCGAGCGAGCCGATGAGCCTGTCGACACAAGCATCTGCCGCGTCCGGCACGTCAGGGAGAAGAACGGGAATGTCGAGACGGAGTTTTGGATCATGGCTTGTACCTTCGCGGTGCAAGATCTCATAGTGAAGTCGGAAGCGCCCTTCAGGAAGGCAGCTGCGACGATCAACCCTCAGCCAGTCGATCGATGATCGGGCAATCCGACCGTTCGTCTCCGGTACAGCTGTTGGCTAGTTCCATCAGCGCCCGGCGCATACCGTCCAGCGCAGCCGCCTTGCGGCCAAGCTCGTCGGCTCGGGAAAGTGCCAGCGCCTTCACCTCAGCGCTCGATCGGCAACGGTCCTGCCAGAGGTCCAGAAGCGAACGGATTTCCTCGATCGGGAAACCAAGGTCGCGCGCGTTTGCGACGAACCGGAGGCGGTGAACATCGGCGTCCGAATAGTCCCGATAGCCGCTGCCGCGCCTTGACGGTGTCGGGATCAGCGTGATCTTCTCATAGTGGCGGATCATACGCTGCGACACGCTGCTTGCAGCGGCGGCCTGACCGATATTCATGGCTTGCGCGCTTCCAGTCGTACAGCGTTCAAGCGGAGCGCGTTGACGACGACGGTGAATGACGACAGCGCCATCGCGGCCCCTGCGAACATGGGCGACAGCAGGATGCCGGTCACCGGATAGAGCACACCCGCCGCAATAGGTATGCCCACGCCGTTGAACAGGAAGGAGAAGAACAGGTTCTGCCGTATGTTGGCCATAGTGGCACGCGCTAGCCGCCGCGCACGTACCATCGCCGAAAGGTCGCCCGTTGTGAGCGTCAGCCCAGCACTCTCGATCGCCACGTCCGTCCCCGTTCCCATCGCCACGCCGACATCGGCGGCCGCGAGCGCCGGGGCATCGTTGATACCGTCGCCCGCCATAGCGACCCGAGCGCCGTTCGCCTTGAGGTCGACGACGATCCGCGCCTTGTCCTCCGGCTTGAGATCGGAATGGACCTCGTCGATCCCGCCGATCGCCCGAGCGACGGCCTCTGCCGTGCCGCGGCTGTCGCCGGTCAGCATGACGATGCGCAGCCCCTCGGCGTGAAGCGCAGCGATCGCGCCGCGCGATGACGCCTTGACAGGGTCGGCGACGGCGATCAGCCCGGCCGCTTCACCATCAACGGCAACCAGCATGACGCCGCCGCCTTCAGCGCGATGCCGCGAGGCCGATGCCTCTAGCGCTGTGGCATCCGCTCCGGCACTCCGCATCTGCGCGGCATTGCCGATCACGACCCTCCGACCATCGACCCGGCCGCTTATGCCCATGCCGGTCTGCGAGTCGAAGTCCTCGACCGCCGAGACGGTCAGCCCGCGTTCTCTGGCGCCGGTAACAATCGCGACCGCCAGCGGATGCTCGGAGCGAGCCTCGACCGCTGCCGCCAGCGCCAGCACCCGATCAGCGTTGAACCCTTCAGTTGGCTCGACCGCCACGAGCTTGGGCTTGCCTTCGGTCAGCGTCCCGGTCTTGTCGATCACCAGTGTATCGACCTTGTCGAGCGCCTGCAGCGCCTCGGCATTCTTGACGAGCACGCCGGCCTGAGCCCCGCGTCCCGTCCCGACCATGATCGACATCGGTGTGGCAAGCCCGAGCGCGCACGGACAGGCGATGATCAGGACCGCGATGGCGTTGAGCAAGGCATGGCCGAAGCGCGGCTCGGGGCCGACAAGGTTCCAGACGGCAAAGGTCAGCAGTGCGATCAGCACCACCAACGGCACGAACCAGCCGGAAATACGATCCGCCACGGCCTGGATCGGCGCACGGCTGCGCTGCGCCTCCGCGACCATCGCGACGATGCGCGCCAGCATCGTGTCGGCGCCAACCGCCTGCGCCTCAATGACTAGGCTACCGGTGCCGTTGACGGTGCCGCCGGTAAGCGCGGCGCCCGGCACCTTGAGCACCGGCGCCGGCTCGCCGGTCAGCATCGACTCGTCGACCGACGAGCGGCCGTCGATCACGGTCCCGTCGACCGGGACCGCCTCGCCGGGACGCACGCGCAGACGATCGCCGGCCGTGACCTTGCCGAGATCGACTTCCTGCTCCTCGCCGTCCGGACCGATCCGCCGCGCGGTCTTGGGCGCAAGGTTCAGGAGAGCGCGGATCGCACGTCCGGTCGCGGCGCGCGCGCGCAGTTCCAGCACCTGCCCGAGTAGCACCAGCGCAACGACCACGCCGGCCGCCTCGTAATAGACGGGCACCATGGCGCCATGGTCGCGGAAGCTTGCCGGAAACACCCCGGGCGCGACTGTCGCCACCACGCTGTAGAGGAAGGCCGCGCCGACCCCGATCGCGATCAGCGTAAACATGTTATAGTGGCGCGACTTGAGCGACGCCCAGCCTCGCTCGAAAAACGGCCAGCCTGCCCACAGCACGATCGGCGCAGTCAGCGCGAATTGCACCCAGGGCGACCAGCGCATCGGCACGAGGTGCAGACCCGCCATCTCGGCGCCCATCGAAATCAGCAGCAGGGGCACGGCAAGCATCGCGCTCACCCAGAAGCGGCGAGTGAAATCGACCAGTTCCGGGTTTGCTCCCTCGTCGGCGCTCGGCTCCGCCGGCTCCAGCGCCATGCCGCAAATCGGGCAGATGCCCGGGCTAGGGCGCCGGATCTCGGGATGCATCGGGCAAGTCCACACCGATAGCGAGGACGGGGGCGCTGCCGTTAAAGTATCGGCCTCGCCATTTGTGAACCTGGCGGGATCTACGACGAACTTTGCACGGCAGCCGACGCTGCAGAAGTGATATGTCACACCGCCATGCTCGGCATGATGCGCGCTCGTCGCCGGATCTACCGTCATCCCGCACACGGGGTCCTTGATGGCGGCGGGCGCAGTGGACGGTTTCGAACAGCAATGGCCGCCATGTGCATGAGGATCGTTCATCGTCTTGCTCCTTCGCACTGGCAGATAGGGTCTGACATCATGTCAGGGTCAAGGTCTTTCGACTTTGACCGGTATCAAGGCGCTGAGACCGCTCGACCCTGACATGATGTCAAGCGACAGGCCCGCCCTGACTCGCGCTGTTGCGATGGAAATTGGACAGGTGAGACACGTCGATCGACCGTCGTGGCGTGTTGCGCGGTACTGCGGTCGTCGGCCGCGGCACGCCTGGCCTGGCACCGCTGCCGGCGCTCGCGGGTGAGACATTACCCTCACCATCGCTCGGCAGATATCGGAAGCGGGGCGGCGATTGTCGGAGCCGTCGTGCTCGCGCGCGATCGACGGCTCCGCATTTTGAATGCATTACCAGTGAGTCCAGAGCAAACAACTGTGCCTACCCGCCGAAGTTGGATCACAGGGATGCACCGGATACGTATTGTTCCCGATAGCCCGAATATATCCGTCTTATAACTTGGTTGCGACCTGCTATCGAGGAGCCGGAAAATGCAATTTCTCAATCGCCTGCGCGGCAACGTGGATGTGGCTTTCCTGACTGCTCTGACCTTCGGACTTTTGGCTTTGATTCTCTGGATGATTGACGCAAAGCTTCCATGACGGGACTGGCTCAATGCCAGTCAGCGATGTTTTGCCAGTCCAGTCGTTTTAAAATCCCAGGTCCATCATGCCAGTTCGCGCTCCAATCGCCTGATCTCGGCATTCTTGGTTACATCGTCTGACGCGGCCCTTGCCAGCGGTTGCCCAAGAACAGAGCGAATGCTGGCTGACCCTGAGCCGCTATGAAATTTCCGCTATCGGGTAACACCGCTACCCGATCCGCGACACAGCATTGCGCTTGAACTCGTCGCTGCAATTCCCCTCACCCATCATCGCCTCCTATCCTCAAAATTAGGATCGAAGGCGTCCAGAAGCCCGAGGGCTATTCAGGCAGACTTCGGCCGAGCCGATATAGAGGGTGTCACCCTCCCCCACGAAGGGGATTGTTGCCTTCCCGCCGACACTTCACAGATGGCTTTGACGACCGCCCGACGAAGGTCGTTGATATACTCCTGGTTCAGCTCAGCCACGGGTGTTCTCCTTCGTCCAAAAGCGAAGAGACCATGATCTCGGTCAAGATTCCACCGTTTCCGCCGAGCCGGTAGTCGGTATGATCCCGATCTGGAATCTGGAGCAGCGTAGGACGTGTCTCACGAAATTACCGGTTTAGTTGCAATGAGATATGCCGCACGATAGACGTCTGGTGGTTCGCGTACTACAGCCGACCGGTGTGGCGTGAGACGTGCAGTACAGCCTCATCTCTTTGTTTTCAGAACAGAATTGTGTCGCAGCACCCGTGCGTAGGGTCCATTACAAAACGGCCTCGCGCCGTGCGTCCCGCCTTACGCAGCGCGCTCGCGCTGCGCAGCCTCGTACCGGCAGGGGCGGGGCACCCTTGGTGCAGTTTCGCGGTGGTGCGTTGTGAGGAGGTTTGAGGGATGGCGTTCATGGGTAGGGTCTCCCCGAAAGCAAAAAAGGGGACCGGGCGTCAGGCCCGGTCCCGGGATATGTGATCAGCCCTGCTGGGCGACCACCGCGTGCGCTTCCAGGATGAGCATGGACGCCTCGTCGTCACGGCCCTGTGCCCGGATGATCCGATACGCATTGGAGCAGGCGGCCATGCGGGCGAGGTCCGAAGCCCGGTTCCATTCCGCCTCGTATTCCTCGTCGCACTCGCCGGTTATCACGAAGTCACCGGTCTCGTAATCGGTGTAAGCATAGTACTGGCCCGCGTAGGAATTAGCCCGTTTGAGGTGGCGCTCGATCCGGCGAATGAGAGCGAACCCCCTCGCCTGCGCAGAGAAATAGTGCGGTTCATGGGTTTCGACGAAACGGTCGTAATCGGGTTCGATGGTGAGCATGAAAGCCTCCTCATGGGGTGTCCGCGGAGGACAGGCACCGCGGGCCGATGGATGGGGTGGGATGTGGTCGGTGACGGACCGACAGGAGCGGCCAGGCGCGAAGCCCCGCCGGTTCCGCAGGAAGCGGCAATCCCCGCTTGCGCCGATCCGCCGATGTGGCACAGTCGCAAGCGACGGGCAGGCCATCGGGGAAGGACGATGGAAATGCCGAAGATGACGGAAAGGGACCGGCTCGCCGATCTCGAAGCGCGTCAGCGCAAGATGAACGATGAACTGGAAAACGCGCGCCGTGCGTTGCGGGGCAGATATGCCGCGATGATCGCGGAGATGCCGGTGGAGAAGCTCACGGAAAAGGAGTTTCGCGAGCTTCTCACACAGGCGGTCCGGGTCGGCGGCGGCGCGGCGCTGACGGCGATTAAAGTACTGCCGACAGCGATCTGATCACGCGCTGGTCATCATCAGGTTCCGGCAGGGATGCGCCTCGAGAAAGCTGTCCCTGTCGGAATCCGATCTCAGGGTGATGAACCGCGCTTCGGGCCCGAACCAGATCATGATGAAGCGCCGCTGCGCCGCCAACCGGTGGATATTCGCAAGGCTGCCCCGGCTGCGACCATCCCAGATCACGAGACCGAAGGCGGCATCGCGCGCCATCGCCGCATCCTTCGCGGCATGGAAGGCGGCGGTGCCCTTTCGCCCGGAAGTAGGAATGCGCCGGACAGGCCAGTCGCCCAGATTATGACGCGGTTCGGCGGCATGGTCGCGCATGCACCGCAGCGCGTCGGTGGCTTCGTCGAGGAATTCGAGTTCGTCCTGTGCCTGCTCGAGTTCGACACCGTGGATTTCGCTGCCGTCGGCGCGCCGCAGCAGGTCCTGGACGTCGCGCGTCGCCTTATCGGCCTGCCCCTGCCACTGGTCGGCGACGTGATGGAAACTGTTCACGATGCCCCATGCGAGGCGCTCGGCGGCAGGCTGCAGCCGCGTGTCGCGCAGCAGGTCGAAGAGGGTCGTGACGATCAGCTCGACGGCAAGCTGGGCTTCGCGCGGATCGGGCATGTCGGTCGCCATCTCCTCCTCGCCGCGCCCGATGCGGACCCCGTCGAGATCGGAGGAGAAGGCAGCGTGGAAGTCGTCGGTGGTACCCGCCATCGTCTCCTGCGCGATGAATTCGGCGATGTCGGAGAACGGGCGGACGCTGCGGTGGATCTTCGTCATGGGAACCTCCTGTAGAAACGAAAGAGGTTCCCCCCTGGGCACGGGCTCCGAGCGGCGGGGTCAAGGATCGCGGAACGCGACCGGCGCAGCCGGCGATGGGGGTCACGATTTTTCCGGGCGGCCACATTGCCCGAATGGAAGCATGGCGCCCGACCCGCCCGGAAAAATGGTGGGGCCCCGTCGTCCTTGAGGCCGACGCGGTCCCGTGCCACGATTGGAATTCTTGAGAGAGAGAAGAGGCCTCGCGAATCTGGGGCTCGATGCCCCTGATTCGCAACGGGTGCCTCCAGGCGCTTACCTCTCAGTGGAGCGCCCGCGACCTCGCGACCCTGCACGCCCCTTGCGCAAAAAAGGGGGACGGCGCGGCGCGCCGTCCCTCGAAAAATGCACTGAGACTTCGGTGTCAGGCTACCCGGCGAAAGCGGCCTCGCGGAAGCGCGGTGATCTTCTCGGCGGGTGCCTGATCGGCCTTCCGGAAGGCATGGATCGGAACCCCGACCTTTCGTAGGGCCTGATAGAGGTTCGCCTGAATGCCCGAGCCCTCGCCCAGCACGGCTTCGACAGGTTTCAGTTCGACCAGCTTGCGATTACGGGCAAAGGGCGCGCCGCGCCCCGCGCCCATCAGCGAGTAGGTGACGAGCTGAACCTCGCGGCTCCCCGCCCACGAGGCCACGATCGCATCGAAGCCCTTACGCTGCGCGGTGGTCACCAGCGTCATGTGCGGGATCCGCGCGAGGATCGCGTCGAGCCGGTCCCACAGGATCTGCCAGTCATGCCATTCGGCATGGCCCGAGGCGACGACGATCGGGCCACGGGGGCGATAGCGCTCGCGATCGGCGAGTTCGCGTGCGCGCAGGAAGTCCTGTATCGCGACCTGCGTGGCGGTAGCGACCTTCGAGACCCGCGAACCGCGCGCCGGCGACCAGGGACGGCCCGAAAGTACACGGAAGGTATCGGCCGCATAGTCGCGCATGCACTCGACCGCTTCGCGCTGTTCGGACAACGACTGGCAAAGCAGCTGCTTCTCCTCGAGCTCGGTATTAAACACCTCGGAAAGGTCGGAGCGGCGCATCATGTCGCGCAGTTCGTCGGCCAGTAGGTCTTCCTGCCGTTCGAGCTTTCCGGCGACGAAATGGAAGCTGTTCACCATGCCCCATGCGATCTCGGGGGCGAGCGCATCGAGGCGGGTGTCGGTCAGCAGGTCGAAGATGGTGGCGATGATCCCGGCGCAATCGGCCTGTGCGTGGAGCGGCTCGGGCATGTCATGTTCGCCAGGTTCATCCCCCGGGCTGATGATCGAGAGGGGGATGGGATCGCCGAACGCGCGCTGGAATTCCGGGGTTGCGGTCATTTCGGCGAATAGCGCGGGCAGATCAGCAAAGCGGCTGATGCTGTGCGAATGGTCGTGGCTCATGGTACTTCTCCCTGTCAGGAGGGCAAAAGGAACAAGGCCGCGAACGCGAGGGTAGCGCCGCGGCCCTGCATGGGCGTCGTGCCGGGTCAGTGCCTGCTCGCCCTAGCGGGCGCGGCGAATGCCGCGCGCGTCAGGACGGCATTGACGATCCCGGCCGCGTGCGGCGCGAGCGGCGTATTCTCGAGCAGGTCGTAGATGGCGGCGATGATCTCGCCGCAGGTGATGCCCGCCGGGATGTCCGGCACGGGAGACGCACCCTCGACATGCCGCGCGAGCAGGTCGCGGATCGAGGGGCTGGCCATGATCGCCGCGGAGAGCGCGGCAAGGTCGGTCAGCGGGGCGGAAGAATGCAATGAAGAGCGGCGCATGGGATGTCTCCTCATGGGCGAAAAAGAAAGAAGCCGGGGAAGCCTGACGCCTCCCCGGCCCAATGGGACTGATCAGCGCGTGATCAGAACGGGTCTTCCCCCTCGAACGAGGTGTCCGAACCCGACCGTTCGCCGCCGGCACCCACGGTGCTGTCGCCGAAGCCGCCCTGATCGCCCGGGCCGCGATCATCGTACCGGCCGCTGCTCGCGCCCATGCCGCCACCGAAGTCGGAGCGCATGGTGTCGCGGCGCCAGGCGACCATGTAGCCGCCATGATCGGCCGGGAAGAGCGCGATCGGCAGCGGCTCGGAAAGGCTGGGGTCGTCGATGTTCCCGGCGAGGAACACATCCCCCTGCTTCGACACGGCCTCCCACAGCGCGCCGATCTGGACGTAGCGGCGAGCGATGTTAAGCGCGAGGATCTCGTAGACCGGAGCCTTCGGATTATCGCTCACGACCTTGCGCAGCCCGACACTGGGCAGATCGATGGTGCGGGTGGCGATCGAGCCCTTCAGACGGCCATTCCGATTAAAGATTTCACCGATGTTCATCGTCTTTACCTTTCGAATGTCGCTCGAAACCATTCTCGGCGACACCCTCACCGGCCCTTCTCTCCTCTCTATCCCGCGCTCGCCTCCCGCGCCGCCCGCCCACGGCGAGGCGCTCCGTCTCCCCCAGCGCGACGCCGCCGCGGTCCACGCGCAACGCCCCGGCCGCCCGCAACTCCGCGCGCCACGCGGCACGATCAGGGGCAGAGGCGCGGCGCGAGGGATGATGAAGGTGGATTGGGGCGCGACGCCGGGGGCGCGGCGGTAGCCGCGCGGGTGCTAGTCTCGCGGGAGTCGCCGTAGCGAGGGGCAGCGGCGTGAACCGGCGGTCATCGCAGGCACAGCGGGAGCGGCGTGGTCGGCGCCACCGGCAGGTGCGGTCCCGGTATCGGGAGCGAACGGGAGATAGTGGCGGGCCGCGCGGTGGAACGGTTCGGCACCAGCGAAATGCCGCTGGCTTGGTCCCCCATTATCCCCAGCGTGGCCTCAAGATAGGGCCGACTAGCGAGCGACCAGTTGTCGCCTACGCCTTCAGACAAGAAATCCTGCGATTAAATGCAACGGGTTGTGTCTCCATAGCTGGCTATCGCAAGGCCGCTACTCGTCAGAATCGGACGGAGGTTATGAAGGCATATTGGCCTGAGAAATCCTTCATTTCGGGTTTCCATCCCCGTAGCGATCGGTACGTTCGACAGGAACCAGAGGAAGGTGCCGGATGAGCAGAGTTGTTATTGCCATGCTTCTTATTCTGGCGCCCTCGATTGTGTCATCGCGCCCCATGTCGGTGGACGACGTACTCGGGATGGAACGTTTGGATCGGGCCCAGCTATCCCCCGATGGAATGCTTCTCGCCGCCGTTGTCCTTCGGCCGGCGAGAGATGGCGAAATATATGGCCGAGCAGCATATGAAATTGATCCATCTCGCGCAGATATATGGCTCATCGATCGCAGCACCGGCGTACGCCGAAATTTGACAGAAGGACACGCCGAGGCTGCCGGATCCTGGTGTGCGACGTGGTCCCCCGATGGGCAGCGCCTGGCGTTTCTGTCTACGCGCCCGGAAGGTACTGAGCCCAAAGGCGGCAATAATGTCAGGCTATACATGTGGGATCGGACGACCGATCGGGTCCACAGACTTAGTGACCAGGCGATCGTAACACAAACCAGGTACGGCAGCGGCGTCAACAGGCTTGATTTCGCGGGTCCGGGGTCGAATTCGCCGAATGTCTGTACGATTGGTGATGAGAATGCCCCGTTCGTTTGGCTTGACGGAAGCCGACTGCTGGCCGCGATGCTCCCGCCGGGCAGCATTTCGAGCCTCCTCGAAGCCACAGAGCGCTTCTATCGCCATGTATCAATGACCCGGGACAAAGTGCGCGAGGGCCAGGAAGCCGTGGTCAGTGCCTCTGCGAGTGGTGCAGAGCGCACGACAGTGGGCTCGGATCAGGAAGCGATCCTTACCATCGTGAACGTAGAGACGGGCACGTCTACAGATTTGGCGCATGTGCCGGCATATCCCTTCAAGGGGGGCCTTGCCGTCCGCGTCTCTCCAAGAGGTGACCGGGCTGCCGTTATGGCAACAACCGGCGTGCTTGCGCCTGCCAAAGATGCATCCTTTCCCAGAAATGACGGCGAATGGCTGGTTCAGAAAAAATTGGGTCTGGTCGATCTTCATAGACCGAAAGCCATCGAGTGGATGAAACTACCAGATGAAGCGGCACTACCATTGCTGCTCCTCGGCTGGGCTGGAGATGCCGGAGATACATTCACTTTCGCGGCTCGCCCGAAACTGGAAAGCCAAGCCGTCCAATATTTTGCGGCCAATACTGTCACGGGCGTCATCAGACCTGAGGCAGATCGTAAAAAGGACATCATGTCATCCCGCCCCGCTGGACTTCCGGAGAAGGCCCAACTGATTGGCCGCGATGCTAAAGGAATCGTATGGAGCGAGCAGACGGCCCAAGGCTTATTCGTTCGCGCATCCGCGCGAAATGGAAAAGCTGTCACTCTGCTTGAGCTTAATCGCCACCTAGCCGCAGTGGAGACCGGGCGGGCGTTCGAATTTGATTACCTAAGCGGACACGGTGAGCCTCTGAAGGCGGCCGTTCTGCTGCCTCCAGGATATAAGGGCGGCAGGGTACCCGTGATAACATGGGGATACGCGGTAGCGACTGTTCCAAGCTGGTCAGACTACTCGCTGGATCTGTATATGCCGGGCATCTACAATCTCCATCTCTACGCCGCTCAGGGGTTCGCCATTCTGCTCCCGTCGATCCCATTAAAGCGGGATGGCAAGCAAGATCCGCTCACGGAGCTTGCGCTGGATGTTGATCCCGCAGTGGACCGATTGGTCGAACTTGGCATTGCGGACCGGACACGGGTCGGTTTCATGGGCCAAAGTTTCGGCGGCTATACAGCTTTAGGATTGGCTACGCAGTCCCATCGCTTCAATGCCATTGCGGCTATAGCCCCTATATCCGATTTGAGGACCTACTATGGGGCATTTGATCCGACGGCTCGCGGGTACGATCTCGACGAACAAGATAAATCAGACAATGTGGTAATTGCTGAACTGACTTCGCCGGCGGCACAAGGGCCTCCATATGCGAAGGGAGAGTTTTACCAGCGTAATTCCCCCTTGAGTTTCGTCGATCGAGTGAACGCGCCAGTATTGCTAGGCGGTGTTGACAAAAGCTTTCAGCCATAGTCGCGCGGCAGCGAGGTTGATGAAGCTCTCGAACGACAGGACGGTCTTGTCGTAGCGGGTGGCGATGCGGCGCTGCTGCTTGAGTTTGGCGAACATGCGCTCGACACGATTGCGATCCTTGTAGCGCCGGTAGTCGGGATGGGCCGGCACCTTGCGGTTGGAGCGCGGCGGGATGACGGGCAGGATGCCTCGCATGAGCAGGTTCTCCCGGAACCTGTCGCCATCATAGCCTTTGTCGGCGAGCAGCGCCCTGGGCTTGGGCAGCGGCAGGTTCATCAGATCGTCGGCCGCCGTATAGTCCGATGCCTCGCCGCCGGTAAGGATGAAGCCGACAGGGAGGCCCTGATTGTCACAGCGGGCGTGGATCTTGCTCGTAAAGCCGCCGCGTGATCGACCAAAAGCCTGCGCACAAGCCCCCCTTTTCCGCCCGCTGCCGAGACGTGGCCGCGAACCGTGGTGCTGTCGATCATGTGCTGCCAGTCGTCGGTGAGGCCCAGATCGACCAACGTTTGCAGCATGGCGTCCCAGACGCCTTGCTCCGCCCAGCGCCGGAACCGGACATAGACCGAGTTCCACTTGCCATAGCGCTCGTGCATGTCGCGCCACGGGCAACCGACCCGCAGCACATGCAGCATGCCATTGAGAAAGCGCCGGTTATCGCCGGCCGGTCGGGCATGCCTCCCACGCTCGGACGGGAGTAGCGGCCCGATCAACTCCCACTCCGCGTCCGACAAATCCCCTCGATCCATGACCGCTCCCCAAAGAGCAGCCTTGAATCAGAACACGCACCGATTGGGAATCCCTTTTGTCAACGCCGCCTAATCCACGGCGACTTGGACATCCGCGGCACAACATACCAATCGGAGGCATTTTATACGGGCCTATGGCGCCAGGGAAAGACTGCTCGCATCCTGCGGTACGGGGGCGAAAATCACTCGTTAGCGGGTTCCCCCGCAACCGTCCGAAGCGTGGTCAGCGAGATCTGCGAATGGTTTCACAAATATCTTTCACCAGGCAGCGCTCGATGATCGGCTCGTCTTGAAGCAAAGTATTGCGCATGCTGATCGTGCGTTCATCAAATGCTGGGGCCAGTGGACGGTCACTTCCATACAGGCGAGGCAATCAGGCGGCGAGCTTCTCGACACCTTCATTGAACCGATCGATCCATTCGCGCATATGCGGTCGCCGCTCCACGGGAATGGCCGCAGCGACACGCTGGAAATCAATGAGATCGACAGATGCGCCTGCGACGATGGCGTCGATCTCGTCGGGATCAAGAAGCTCTCGCTGCCGGATGAACATGGTCATGGAGCCGGGACGGGCTTTTGTCGCCCGACGCCACAAGCTCTCGACATTGCGCAGGCGGGGCGCGGCCCGCGCCTCAACCAACACGATCAATCGAAGCACCCAGCGCGGCAATTGCGCGACTTCCTCGGAACGCATATGCGCACAGATGACGCAACTCGATTTCGGGGGAACCGGCAAGCCTTCAGCCTCAATCCGCCTGATGCAGGCGTCGCGGTCCCAATGCCATTCGTGCAGAAGCGGATAAAGATAGTCGTATCGGGCATCCACGATGCCTTCGGTTCGCATAACGCCGGCTGTCGGCAGGTGAAGCGTCATACCCGTTCAGCTTGACAACCTTACCGCCAACCTGCCATATATTCTTTGCAAGTTGCCATTTTGACACCCAAAGGTCTTGAGGCTGTATCTTCCATTTGACTGAACAAGATTTTCTACCAAATGAGGCAGATGGCAAAGTCGAGTTCGTCAGGCAATTCTCCAATATTGTGAAGTACGGCGGCCAATGCTTGAATTTCTTCGGCTCATATCGAACAATATGATGGGATATGCCTCGATCGTCCATCCATTTCTGAAAAATCGGAAGGTAGGCGTAACTCTGGGGCTTTTCGGCGCCAGTATCCGCGGTCAATACGGCATCCAGCCTTCGGCCCCGGGCTACCCATTCTATAATCATGGCGGTGCTGTTTACGCCCATGCCCCAGGCCGCCACGACTGGATAGGTGGCAGATGGCATCGTCATGCGACCATCGCCAGCCAGCGATCGGGCCAGGCCGGCGGCCGCATCGTAACCCTGAACGCCTGTAGCGGCGCGACACCATGCACGACATAGTGCGGCACACCAGTCGCACGCCGCAGCTGCTGGGCTGTTCTGAGCGCGTGATCGAAGCTGGAGAGTTGCCGCCGCAGAGACGACAGGCTGCTGGGCGGGACAGGCGTAGACATGAAACCTCCGGGAAAGAAGCGGCGCCCGTGATCAGGCAGCGATCGGAAGATCGACACCGGTCGGAACAGCGGTATCGAGCGCCAGCAGGCTGGGGAGCGTGACAGGTGGCCGGTTCGCCCGCCGCGTCTTCGGCCCGCGCGTGGGCCGCGCCGGATCATTGAACCGGCAGCCGAGACGCGCGGCATGCTTGCCGATGACGGCGGGATCGCGGCCAAGGGCCTGCGCGACATCGACCATCGAGACGCCATATGCCCAGGCGTTACGGATCGCCCTGTCCTCGTCGGCGCTGAATGCGCGCATGAACCCGTGGGAAAGGCCCATGCGGTTCGCATGGTAGAGAACGGCGCGCACGCCGCGGCCAAGCGCCTCGGCGATCTGGCGGGTCGGAACCTTGCCATAGTCTGCCCGCAACCGGGCTTCTTCCCCGGCCGTCCAGACCGGACCCTGCCGAAATCCGTCCCGGCGGACATGCGATCCCTTGAGCCCCAGCGCTTCGGCCCGCCAGCGGATCGAGTGGGGGGTGCGCCCAAGCCGCTCGCGCAGCGGCGTCAGGCTCGCGCCCGTCGCGTAAGCATGATGCAGAAGCGCGTCCTCCTCGGCGATCCACGGGCGGCCCCAGCCTCTGCCATAGCCCAGCTTACGCAGGCGCTGACCGAGGCTGCGACTGTTCCGGGCCGGGAAGCCTTCGGCCACCAGAACCTCGGCGATGGCGACATAGCGTGCGCCGGTTGTCGCGAGTTCGAGGGCGCGGTTCATTTCCGCATTGCTCCAGTCGTCCGGCTGGCAGGCATGGCGCAGCCCCAGCGCCGAAGCGCGCGAGATGACACCGGCGAAGGGTCGCCCGATCAGGCTCGCGATCTGCGCGACAGGAACGCCTGTGGCGTAGCCGGTGCGCAGCTGCGTGTCCTCCCAGCCACTGTACGGCGGGGATCCGGGTTCGGAGAGGCCAAGCAGCCGGGCGCGCGCATAGAGCGCGCTCACGCCGCGACCAAGCCGCGCCGACAACGTCGCCGTCGGCTCGTGGGCGTAGCAGCGCGCCATTTCCTCATCGTCCCAGTCGCTCCACGATCGCCGCGAATTACGGCGCAGGCCCAGGTCATGGATCCGGGTAGCGACAGCGGCCCGGGACCGCCCAAGCTGGGCGGCGATTTCCTCAATCGTGCAATCGTCGGTAAAAGCTACGCGGAGACGCGCCGTCTCATCGGGAAGCCATGCGTCCGCGCGGAAAGCCAGTTCCGAAAGCGGAATGGTCGGCGCGGTCTCCGTCGCGGGGACGAAAGGGGTCAGTTCGACGATATCGGCGTCGAGATCGAAGCTGGTCTGGGTCATGGTGGGCTTCCTTCAGGCCAGGCCGACGACCGGGGTGTCGACGACGCGCAGGCGCAACCGGGCCGACAGGCGCGCGAGACGCGTATCTCCGCGCGGCATGGTGTCCGAGGCGCCGATCGCGGCGAGCAGATCGAGACCGGCGTCGACGTCAGTGGCGGGGAGCGCGAGATGGCGCGCTAGATCATCGGCCGTGGTGGCGTTGGGCGTGATGCTGCCCAGCGCCCCGACAATGCGCGCGGCGGCGGGCGCCGCAGGGTCGAGCAGGAAAGCATCGAGCGCGCGTTGGCCACGCATGGCGGCATGGGTGTTCCTGCTCGGCGCCACCTCGCGCAAGGTATCGAGGTCGAGGAGCGTGCGGCTCTCGTCCGGGTCGAGGTGGGCAGCGGCGACCAGATCGGGTGTCCGACCGATGTGCGGTGTGATCGTCGTGTCGATTTTCGCCAGTACGGGCAGCGCCGAAAGCGCGGGACCGAAGGCGAAGAACTCTCCCTGTGGCAATTGCCGGAGCAGCGCCGCCTGATCGCCGCCGAAACCGAGCAGGTCAGCGGCCCGCGCCACGTCACGGTCAAAGACGTTGAGACCGATCAGGTGATTGTGCAGTTCGGAGACCACTGAACTGGCGAGCTTGGCGAGACGCTGCGTGGCGATGATCGTGCCGATCCCGCGCTTGCGCCCCCGCGCGCACATGTCAGTGAGGGTAGCGACGCCTAGGCGGCGGGTTTCGGCGTCGCGGGCCGAGGCCGCCATATGCGGCGCGAGGAGATGCGCTTCATCGATGCAGACCAGCACCGTGTGGGCCCAATGCTCGCGCGGCGCCGAGAGGAGCCCTGCGAAGAAGGCGGCGGCCTTCTCGATGCGGTGGTCGGGCTCCAGATCGGTGAGATCGAGATGCAGGGCAATACGGTGCTGGCGGGTGCGCAGCGCCAGCGCAGTAAGACCGTCATTGGCGTAGTCGCGTGCGACGACAGTGGTCGCGCCGATATGCGCGGCAAGATTGGCGAACTCGCCTTCCGGATCGACGATGATGGTGGTCAGATAATCGAAGGCCTCCTCGATGATCCGGCGCAGCGTCTGGCTCTTGCCCGCGCCCGACGATCCCTGGATCAGGCAGCGACCCGACATCAGTTTGCCGAGATCCAGTTCCAGCGTGCCGGCCGAACAGTGACCGAGCGGAACTTTCGCATTGCGGGTGAAGTCATGAGTGGCGATGGTCATGGGCGTGCTCCTTCCGTCGGCATCGTGTGCGGACGCCGGATCTGCTGCTCAGGGGATGGGTTCGGGCGGCGGCTCCGACATCGTCGCGCGAAGAGAACAGCGTCGCGTGGATCATGCATCCCAGGCGATCCGGGTCGATACCGCCGCCGCGGGTCACAAGGACCACGGCCTCCTCGATATCCCAACTGCCAGTGGGACAGACCAGGGCCGGGATTTCAATGGAATGGACGTGCCGCGGCGCATCCTCATGCCCGGTCTCGGCAATCTCCAGGTCGGCTACGATCCTGTCGACGAAACCTGAAGCGAAGCCGCATGGAAGGCGGTCGTCTTCACTATAAGGATGTTCGATGCCGCCGCGGTAAATCCGGAAGGAAACATAGAGGATGATCGGTAGAGCGTCGTACCAGTCATAGCCGTCGAGCCAGCGTTCCTCCTCCACCAGCACGAAATCCTGAAGCGGCGGCTGATGGTGGGCGAGTGCCAGCGCCTGCGCGATCTCGGAGCGCAGCGAGGGGACAACCATCAATGCGCCCCCAGAGACAGTCTCAGGGGCAGTTTTCGCACTGGCGGCCCTTTGATGTTCATCGCCGGACAGTGGATTCCAGATCGAGAGCCCTGGCCGTACCGCAGGCAGCATCACACCGAGTTCTCGAGCCCGCAGCCATAAGGCGAAGGGCAGGCGATGGTCCTCCTGGGCAGCAATGCCGGTATATATGGCGCGTTCGGCGGCGATGCGCAGCGCTTTCATCGCCTCGTTCGTGATCACCGCGTTGCGGGCCGGCAGGGCGAGGCGAATTTCAGGCGCGTCGATCACATCGATGCGAGCGGACCAGCGGCAGTCCTGCCTGTTCAACTCGAATATATTGGGAAGAGAGCACGGGACAGCCAGACCATGGAAGTTGATGCAGGGGCCATCCTGCCGAACCGAGTTGCCTTTATAGACGCCGATACGGCAACCGCAGGCCTCTTCGATCAGCAGCGCATCCTTGAGAAAATCCTCGCGGGGCAGCAACGCACCGTCCAGCGTCACCGGCAAGGGATAGTAACGGGTGGCCTCAGCAATGGTCGAACAAATGCCCATCTTCCAGTCGTCGGATATCTCGATGCGGACCATCGTTCCCCAGCCGAGGTCGCACGACTCGGGTTCAAGCGCCCTGTCGCCATTCCAGGCTTCAGCGGGAATCCGGACCTTCCAGCCGTGTCCCATCGCGGGCGAGAAGGCGTGGATCTCGATGGCACGACCGGCAAGGCAGAACAGGCCGATGCCGGCCGGAGCCTCACGCCGCATGATATCGTCGCCCCAAACGGATAAACCGAGGGTCAGGAGCGCTGCGGGATTATCGATGCCGCAGCCGTCATCGTGGATATCGAGAATGGCGCGGCCGTCTTTCTCGACAAGGTTGATCATGACGTGCTGCGCGCCGGCCCGGCGGCAATTCTGCAGGATTTCGTGGATCGCAGCGAGCGCGCGTCCCGCGACAAGGCGGGACGCGCAGCGAACGGCGTCCTGGCTGACTGCGATCTCGATCGTGGCGGGAAGAAGCATGATCATCTCCTGTCTCGGCGACGGACCAACCGGCCGTCTCCCCTACCCTGCCCCCTTCCCTTTCGTCCCGGCTTGACGCTCTGCCGACGCAAAGCGCCAAGACAGTTGTCGTCGCGGTGAGCGTCCTGCAAAGAGGAGGCGATGAGCGATTCAAACGATGTAAAACTGCGGGACCTCGTGCGGCGACTGCCCGACTGGATGCGCAAGGACCTGGCCTCGAGCGATGCCCCCCGGCGTGAGCGCGCGGAAGATGCCCTCCATGCGATGCTGCTGCCGCTGATGGAGGCCGGCGCGGGCGCTCCATGATGGATTGAAGGCGATGGTATTCCGAGTGATGCCCATCGCCGGCGGGATGCCAGCCAGACTCTTCCTGGCTGGTAAGCCGTTCCTCGATGCGGTCACCAGTCGTGGACGGGGAGATCGGCGGCGCGGTCTGCATCGCAGTCGAGGAGCAGGAACTGGAAGCCGCGATCACGTCCGAACGCGATGATTTCCTGGAGATCATCCGGGATCTGCGCTCGGCGGTCATCGGGAAGCGGCCGCGTCGGCACGAACCAGCCATAAACGGAGGCGGCGATGTCGATGGGGCGGTCGCTCGGAGGCCAGCAGGCCCATTTGTCGAGAAGGCCGGCCGTCTGCACCGTCAGATGGGCGGTCGAGAGCACACAGTAGGCGCCGCTTTCGATCGAAGAGACCGAGCGGACCGCCGGGAGGGGCTCCAGGCGCAGGATCTCGGTCGAATAGCTTTCCGAAGGGTGATCGTTGAAATAGGCGGCGAGGACCTCGTCATCGGGCAGCGTATTCGGATCGCGCCGGTCGCCGATCTCCTTCCACCATTCGCGCGCGTATTCCGCCATCTCCGCGACGAGAACGTCACGGTTCAGGCCTGCGTAGAAGTTGACGCCGTGACGGTGCTCGATGATGCCCAGATGCATATCGATCGGCCATGGCAGCGCACAGACACGGAGCCCGCTTTCGCTGGCGCCAATCGCCCCGGTCAATGTGGCGCGCGCGGCGGCATCGAGGCTGTCCGGCCTCTCCAGGGCAGCGCGCACGCGGGCGAGCAGGGCGACATGATCGTGCCGAGTGATTTGCGGCCTCGCTGGCTCGGGCGACTTCGACCCCGCTTGGGCCGCCATAGTCACATTGTCCGTCATGTCCGTGCCCGAAGCATTTATCCGGATGGCCGGATTATTGGGGTCCGACCAGTCGATGGTGTCGATGACCCACTGCTTCACAAAGGACCAGTCGAAACAGAAGGGGCAGGTCTCCTGGTTCCTGTACCAGGCGGCATCGACCGCATCGATCCAGCCCACGACAATGATGCGCATGGTGCAGGTCCCCATCGCCTCGAACGATTTGCGGATCGCCAGCGCACGAACGAGAGCGTCGGGTTCGGCGGCCGGATGGTCGCGCAGGTCGAGAACCGCTTCCCAGAGGGAGGCGGCCGCTTCGGGATGGGAAAGTGTGTAATGTATCATGTGCATCTTTCCTGGATCAGGCGGCGCGGCGATCGATGGACCGAGGCGGCGCCAGTTCGGCGGCGGTCAGGGTGTCGATGCGAGGAACGATGGCATCGAAAGCGGCATTGAGATCGATCGCCGCGACGCGGTGGGACGCGCTTCCCGGGTCATGGTCGAGCCGAAGCGCGATCGGCGCCAACCAGGTGGCCATCTCGGGAAACACCGACTGCAGCAGAAGCGCTTCGATGCGCCGCGCGGCGAGGCCGAGCTGGGCGGCAAGACCGAAGGAGACGGCCATATCCCGTTCGAACCAACGATGAGGTGCAATCGTGTCGGCAATGCGCGTGCATGCCGCACGGATCGTCGCGGCCTGGACATGCAGGACCGCAACGCGGTGTCGCCGATCGGAATCGACGTCTTCCAGTGGCACCAGCGCGCGATAGGAATAGAGAGGCGCGCACCCGGCGATGCGGGCGCGGGAAACGATCACATCCATGGGGTAATCTCCTGTGGCACGGAAGAGGCAGTCGACCGCCCCGGGTCCGTCGCCCCAGCTCTCCTCCCCTCTCCGCTCCCTGCTCTCTACCCGCGCCCATTCTCCATGATCAGCGTAGGAAATCGGGGGGTATGTCAGGGGAGACGCAAGTTGCTCGCCGCGTTGTCGTAGAGCGGCGTATCGCCGGGCTGCCAGTCGCCTGCGAGCCAGATGCGACCGTTATAGCTGATCCGGGCGATAACCGTGTCGCCAATGGTCAGTTCGGCTTCGACAAAGTCCCTCGCACCAAGACCACTGCGGTCACGGCGCTGGCAGTAACAGCGCGACGCCTCAGCCCAGTCGCGCACCGGGATCGGCGAATAACCCTGTTGCCGCAACAGCAGGGGCGTCCGATTGCGATGACCTGCAGGACCATAAAGGGTTCGCCGTATGTGCCCGGCATAAGTGGCGACAGTGGCGACAGCCGACCAATAGGCGGCCATGACGGCCTTGTGCCTGTTCCAGTTCTGGTGCGCTCTCGCGCGGGCGTCCTGCTGAAGGTCGCCGAAAAGAAGCGCCAGCAGCGCGCGCATATCGGGGTCGATAGTCGCAAGGATGCCCGCCGCCGGAAGCGCGAGGACCGGGTTGCGGACTTCGGCACGAGTCGATCTCGGGCAGTCTGCCTGCGCCCGGCCCGATTCAGCGGTCATCGTCGATTGGCCCTGGCTGGAGTATTGCCGTTTGCGCGTTTTTGCCGGACATGACGGGGAAGTTGGGCATCTCGTGCATGGGATCCTCCCAAATTGTCTGATCGTGCAGTGGGCGGCGCGGTCAGGCAGCCGCGTTGCGATGATGCGGGATGGCGGCTGCAAAGCGTCGCAGCATCGCCGCCATGTGTCTGCGCATATGCGCTTTGTTGGTAATGATCGCCTCGGGGTTCAGCAGTTCGCACTGCGGCGTCATGAAGCCGATTGCGGGATCGCCATCGCGTAGTTCGATAACGAGGCGGTGTCCGCGTGGCTGGGCTTTATGGGCATAGCGGGCGACGAATTCGCCGAGGCGGCCGGACAGCCCCTGCGCGAGCTTGGTCCAGCGGATATGGCCGCCGGCGAGGACCTCGCCCTCGCATAGTCCGCGCTCGAGCCAGGCGCGCAATTGCGCGCGCTGCTGGATCGCCGAATTACACGTGCGCTCCATGGTCCGGCAGAGCGGAAGCATGCCGGCATGTCGGTCTATCCAAGCGAGATCTTCGCCATCGGCAATGATCAGCAGGTCGTCCGGTTCGATCCCGGCAAACAAGGCCCGTAACTGATCTGCTGGATTCCCGGTCTGGGCGGGCTCCGCACTGCGCCACGCACGAAAGCCCCGACCGACGTCGGCTATGATGATATGCGCCATTTCATGCCCGGGCTGTGCCTGGAGCATGGTCATCAAGCCTGCTGCGGCATTCGATGCAGTGGCAGCACCGATGATCACGGTGCGTTTCGACCATAATGCGGGACGCGGGGCGTCTGTCGGAGACGGCCAACTGCTCGGAGCCGGCCGTGAAACCAAAGCCTTTCCGGGAGCCGGGAATCGGTCCTCCTGTCGCGTGGCAGCCGCGTAGGAACGCCTGGCCACGTCGAACAGATCTTCGAAACAACCACCGCCATCGCGGAAGCCCTGGGCGTAAGCGGGCGAGGTTTCACCCGGTGGCGCCGAGAAATCGCGAGGTCCCCAGCCAGCCTCCGTCGCGTATCGACCCTGAGCATAGAGGACTGCAGCGTCCCAGTTATAGCCATGCTGGGCGCGTGCCTGGAGGATGGCCTGATCGAAGGGCCTGATCTGGCCGCTTGCTACGCGCTTCTCGATGCAGGCGAAGTTCGTGCGCTGTCTTTCGCGTTCGGCTTCCTCGCGGATGGCATCATTGAAGGGGCGGAGCGCGGCGACGCGCGCGCGGCTGCGCGCCATGCGTTCATGCAGCGGTGCATCGGAAGGAAGGTCCGGATAGTCCTTCCATACCGATGCCAGCACCTCGGCATGCTCGGGGCGGCGGCCATGGGCGATCCAGCACTGCCGGTCGGCGGGATCGAAGGTGGCAGGATCGGTCGTCACGCCGCAAGACCCGGCATCGATGAGGTGGCGAATGCTTCAGCCGCGCGCCAGGAATGGCAGGGCTGCCGACACTGACAGTACGAGGTAAGCATGGGGCGATCTCCCTGGGACCACCCTTCTGCCCTCCCCCTTCCCTTCTTCATGCTCGCTAACCACGAGAACCAGACCGGGAACGCCGTGCGAACCGGGCGTCAGGTGGTTCGGAGCCAGTTCACCAGTTGCAAGCCATCGACCCGCTCGAATTCGCGGATGTTGTCGGTAACGAGGGTCGCGCCGATTGCGAGCGCGTGGGCGGCGATCAGCATATCGTTAGCGCCGATCGGCGTGCCACGGCGCTCGAGGTCGGCACGCAGACGCCCATAGCAGGCGTCGGCATCGTCCTTGAGCGGCAGCACCGCAATGAGAGACAGCAAATCCTCGATCTTGCTTTTCAGGCGCGGCGATCCGCGCTTTTCTGCGCCATAGCGCAGTTCGCCGGCAACGATGATGCTGGTCGCAACCGCATCCTCGCCGACGTCGGCGATAGCGTGGGCGACCATGCCATCGGGCTGTCGGATCAGGTCCGACAGGATATTCGTATCGAGCAGGAACATGGATCAGATGTCGACCGGTTCTGCCGGCAGGTCCTCGATCGGGCCGATCTCTTCATCGAGCGGTTCCCATGTCTTGAGAACGGCAAGCAGGGAGCGCGGCCGGGCGGGTTCGATGATCAGGCGCGAGCCTTCCTTGCGGATAATGGCGTCCTCGCCCGGAAGCTCGAACTCACGGGGAATGCGGACCGCCTGGCTGCGGCCGTTCTTGAACAGTTTGACGTGACGCTCGAGGTTCATGGCGACTCCTTGGCATATGACATAGCCTATACAGGCTACGAATGCGAGATGTTTGCGTGTCCGGGCGCAGCAAGTGATGCGCCATTCGCGAAAGGAAGCGGGATCGGGACGGTCTGACCGCCGGCAAGATTGATGAAGGCCCCGGCATGCCCGATCGAACCGCGCCCGAGAAGATCGAAAAGCAGCGCGAGCGCATGGCTTGCGACGACGCGGTTGACGAACAGCGACTGACGCTCGAGCGCCTCTGCGACCGAACAGGAGGGCGCATCGTCTTCCGCTACGCTTTCGTCGGCGAGTTCCGGAAAGACTTCGAGCACGGTGGGAAGACGGGGGCGATCGCTGTGACTGGTGCGCCGCGGGCAGCCGATCAGGTACTGACCGTCGCCAGCGCGGTTACCGAGGTCCATCCAGTAGAGGGGCGGATTTCTGCCGGTCTGCAGTGCCGCCCCCAGCGCCCGGCGGGCCGCGGCGGTATCGACGCAGCTGATGAGCATGTCGAAGGCCTCGATGCCGATCGCTTCAGGAGCGCGTCCGTGAACCGCCTCCCAGGCAAGGCCATGCGCGAGATTGATGCGCTCGGTCAGTGTACGCGCCTTGGAATGGCCAATATCGCAGCGATAGAAAGGCTGACGCCCAATGTTCGCCTCGGTGACGATATCGTCGTCGACCACGGTGACGTCGAGCGAACGCGAGGAGATCGCGCGCAGTGCGGTGTCGAGCGCGGCGAGACCCATCAGCATCTGGGCTCCGTTCCCGCCGCAGCCGACCAGCAGGATCGTGATCGCACAATCGTCAAAGACAGCAGGAAGATAGTGCCGGGCTTGGTCAGTCTGCTCAGTCTGCATCGGGAGTTCCTGCAAAGGGACAGCGCGGCAAGGGCAGGAACATGCCGCCCGCACAGAGCCGCGCAGCCATGGTGGGACCATCGGGATGATCGAGACGTCCGAAGACGATCGCTATCTTGGTGGCATGGGCATCATCGGCGTCGTCGGTGGCGCTGAAGAATGCACGGCCGCCCGCGTGGCTGTGGATGTCACAGACCATGTGCCAGTCAGGCGGCAGCCTCGGCATACGATAGACCAGTCGTGTCGGTGTCGCTTCATCGATCTCGGGGAACTCGACGGCAAATTCACGGCTCGCCTCGTTCCACAGGATGAATGCGGCGGCCTCATTCGGCAGGGCCGCCTTGAGAAATTTCAATATCTGCACGAAATAACGCCGGGGTACGAGGCCGCAGCGTAGATCGGCCCGCGCCGCCCCGATGCTGCCATAAGGGACATAGCCGACGATGGGCGCCGCAACCGGCACGTCCAGCGCCAGCCACGGGCGACGCAGGATCAGCATCACACCGTCACTGCCGATGGCGAGACCATGGCCGACGCGGGAAGCGCGCAGCGTCTCGATGGCGGGCGACCTGCCGAAGGGCGGCACCGGATAACAGGGCATGGCCTCAAGCACCGCCGCTGCCGTCGCATCATCGGTGGGCATCGTCATACCCGGCCCCGCGCGATGAGCCGGCCTACCGTCACCGCGCAGGCGGCGGTCCTTCGCGGGCCTATCCCCTGCCCGGCCGTGCCGGTTCCAAAAGGCTTGAGACGGCTCACCGGAAACCGGGTAGCCCCGCGCGCTGCCAGATCGTCCCAGAGCCGCACCAGCCCGCCCTTTCCGCGTATCGTCCGATCCTGCCCGGGATTGGGATGCGTCGACCAGGAGTCGAACAGCGCGCTCTCATAGGCGGGAATGGAGGCGATACTGAGCGCCCTGGGTTTCGGGATGTCGCCCCAGCAGAGCCGCCCGTCGGCGAAGACGTTGAGGATCGGCGAGTGCAGAACCGGCGTCTCGGCGTCCGGGCGTTCATTTACCGGGAGGGCATAGACGCCAAGCCCATGGCGCGTGGCGATCAGGAGATGGGGCGGATAGGGAACCGGCAGCGTCGTTCGCGCAGCGAGCGCATGGAGATCGGCAGGAGGATCGGACAGCGCGAAATAGGCCAGGCGCACCTTAGCCGGCACCCACCAAGCCAGCATGTCGGGATGCGCGACCAGCACATGTTCGGGGAGAAGCTCGGGCTGGGCGGTACGGCCAAGCGCCTGTGACCACTGCCGCAGATGTGCGCGCGTCAGCGGGCTGCCGGCCGCGATCGTCGGCCGGCCATCGCCATCGTGTTCCACGGTATGGATGCTGGCGAAGGCGGTGGTATCGCCCTGCGCGGTGCCACAGGGTTTGAGATGCCGAGGCGCCTGGTTCGTATAGAGCAGGATGGCGTTCGTCAGGACGAGACCGCCGCCGCTCGCTTCGAAGTGGGTGCTATGGTCGGACATGGGAGGCTCCTGGCCTTGGGTGGATCGAAGCGGACGAGGTTCTGGACCGTGAGGAGGAACTGTGCGCCGAGCCGCAGTGAGGCGAACCAGTCGTCGATGCAGGCCACATCCGGCAGCGGGCAGATACCGGCGATATCCATGAACCCCATTTCCATGCCGCTGCGCATGACATCGTCGAGTTCGCGGGCGAACGGAACGAAGGGAACCAGCGTCAGCGGCGGCAGCGAGGCGCATTCCTCGATACCGGGGAGATATGCGCTGGCGATCTCGAAATCGAAGTGCCAGGCACCAGCTTCGGGCGAGAGCGTACTGAGAACCTCCTGCGCAGCACGCACATCCGCCAGCTTGCGACGCAGGGCAGCAGGAAGACGGCTCAGCGGCGCCGCGTTCGCTGCGATCATCCAGCCCGGCCGGCGTTCGTTCATCTGCGAAGGGAGCATGTGACCGTCGAGATCCTCGGCGTCCGCGCCATGACATTCGATCAGGCTGCGGCGGGCCGCTTCGTCATCGATTTCCCCTTCCCAGTAGTACATGGACATCTCGTCGAAGAGATCCTGGTAGCTGAAGACCGGCAGCACGCGCCCAAGCGTCTGCTCGAGCGCCCGGTAGGCGGCGGCGCGCCAGGCGGTGGGCGCATCGCCGGTTTCGATCCATCCAAGGTCAAGCTGTCCCATGCTGTCGCAGATGATCGCGATCGCGGGCGGCCCATCCGCCTCACTGTTGAGCACGGCGATGCGCAGATCGACGATATCGATCGGGTCCAGGATTTCACGCACAGCGGCATCGAACACCGCCTCGATGTGGCGGCGGGCTTCGAGGCGCGTACAGGCTCCTGCATCCTGTGTCCGAGGCGCGGCCCAGCGCCCGATCACCCGGTGATGCGGCGCCAGCGGCGCGTCGAAGATCGCGGGGACATCGGGGGATAGCCCGACGGCCCTGCCCGCAAGATCACCCGCAGGATCACTGGCAAGATCAGCCGAGCGGCGGGAGGCGAAGTCCGGCCGGCGGCTGGAGCGGTTCGCGGGACTCGCCCGCGCTGCCCGGCAGGTCGACGACGATCCGCGTATGGAGGGCTCGGGCACAAGGGCTACAGGCGGGCGGGGTGAAGCCGGCAGTGTCGCCATCGTCCGTCTCGATCCAGTCCAGGAGGGTTTTACGCAGCGCTGGCGGGATGGTCGCGCCGCGGCGTCGCGGCGCCGTCGGCACCGGGATCAGCCCTTGGTGCCGACGGCGCGGCGATATTCGGTGACATGCGCGCCGCCCATGACCCCGGCATCGACCGTCTCGGCGTTGAGGATCGCCGGGTAGAGCGTCGCATGATAGGCGCGCAGCGCGGCCGGGTCCTGCGCGAGATGCGGCGGCACCGGAAGGTCGATGCCGTCATAGCGATAGGTTCGGGTGAGATGATCGATCTGCATGACTGTCTCCGGGAGATAGAAGGAGAGATGGAGCGAGGTTTCCGCGCCGTAATTCACCAAAGGCTGGCGGGCTCTTCGGGCTTGGCGTCGGCCGGCGGACTGCCGGAAGCGTGCGCGGTCGCGCCAGCGGCCACCGGTTTCGGCGTCGGTTTCGGTGTCGGTGTCGCCGCCTTGGCCTTCGCGGTCGCGGCAGCGCGAGCGGCTTCGGTAGCCTGCCGCTGCTCTTCCAGCTGGTCGGCAAGCGCCTTGCGCCCGGCGATGAGCTGGCCGAGTGCGCCGTCCTCGCCCCGCGCAAGTTCGGCATCGATCTCGGCGGCGCTCGCGGTGAGCGCGATCGGCCGGAGTTCACCGGCGTCGGGCTTGTGGCCGCCGCCTTCGATCATGCGCGGGATGATGGTGAGCGTGACCATGCCCCCGGGCCCGGCGACAAGATCGCAACCGAGCGAATAGCGGGCGAGCAGCGGAAGCAGGCTGGTAATCAGCATGGGGAGAAATCCTTCTGGAAGAGCGTGGGACCGTTCAGGCGGCAAGGTCCGTGATCGGAACCTCGCTAGCGCGTGCAACTGCCCGAGCAGGCGGTGGCCCATATGCGCCGTCGAGGGTCATGGCGCTCGGCAGACGCCCTGCCCACTCGAAGCCGAGTGCGTGGAGCATGCCGGCGATGAGATCGGTCTTCTTCTGGCCGAGCAGTTTCGCGAACGCCTTCTCGCCGATGTGTGCGATCACCCCGCATTCGCGGGCGATGAACCTGAGTTCCTCTTTCGAGTAGCGTTCGAGGAAAGTCTTATCGACGTGCCAGGCGTCGCGCAGGTCGACGGCGAAGACTCGCGCCAGGTCGGCGACATGATCGAAACCGGCCACATCCTTCGCATAGGCCGCGCCGATAGCGGACAGCACTGTCGCGGCCTGTGGTTCCGGTAGCGCCTGGACCACGGCGATCTTCTCGCTGAAATCGAGATCGGGGAAGGACGCACCGACCAGCAGCCCGGCACGCCCGCGCAATGTCTCCGCCTTGATCTCCGGAAGCGTACCGGACATCGCGGCGACCAGGATCGTGGCCTGGGCATGGGCCGGATTAGCGGCGAGCGCGCGGGCGAGCGCGGTGCGCCAGGTCGCCTCGCGCAGTTCCCTGGTGCGGATCGCGATCGACCGGGCGGTGACGGGGGACTTCGGCGTGTCCGGCTTCCTGGCGCCAGTATCGATCGGCGCTGTCGGTTTTCGGGCATCATTCGCAGAAGATGCGGCCTGTTCATCCCGGAGATGAAGGAAGGGCGCGCCGCTGTCCCCGCTGTCGTCATCCACGACACCGTCTTCGTCACCATCGGCAGCGATATCCGGATCGTCGATGGCGTCGATCTCGTCCTCGGCCTGCTCAGCGCCGGTATCGTCGTCTGCGGAAACCTTCGCAGTCCGCGCAGCCTTTTCAGCGCATTCCTCCTGTTCGAAGCGGATCATTTCGGCGGTCTGGGTCTTGAGTTCGAAACACCCGGCATTGGTGCAATGCCCGTCCTCGATATGCGTCTCGAACAAGGCGCGCTGCGCTGCGGAGTTGAACGGGCAGGCAAGGCACTCGCCTTTATCGAAGCAGGCATGGGCGAGATCCTGGGTGACCCGGATCAGCAGGTCGCGGGTCTTCCCGACGTCAAGACCGGAGGCGAGGATCGTCTCGAGCGCCTTCTCCTGCTTGTCGGCGGGAACGGCGGCGAGCAGTTCGGCATGTCCCAGCTTGATCCGGCGCTGGTCGAGCGCGTGCTTGACCGGCTCGCAGAGGGCTGCGAGCGCGAGACGGCGATCGAGCTTGGTTTTCGACCACCCGAGCCGGCGAGCGGCTTCGCCGCGATCGTCCTGGCAGGCGGCAAGAACGCGGAGCGCCGCATCGGCCTGCTCGGTTTCCGAAGCGTCGTCGCGCACGTCGTTCTCGTCGATTGCCGCCTCGAGGGCCTCCTGGTCGGTCATCTCGCGGATGATGACGGGGACTTCGCCCTCGGGCCCGAAGGCTTCGAGCGCCGCGCGGTAGCGACGTCCCCCGGCGACAATGAGATAGCCCTCACCCGTCTCCTTGACGGGACGAACCAGTATCGGCTGGAGCATTCCGCGCAGCCGCAGCGATGCCACGAGCTCGTCATGCTTTCGGCTGTCGAAATAGCGGCGCGGATTATATCCGGCGCTGATGCTGGCGAGCGGCAGCGTCGTGGCGGGCGGGGGCGACGCGGCGATCAGCGCGGAGATTCCCGTGCCGAGGCGGCGGGTAGGTTGGCGGGTCATGAGCCGGGCCGCAGGGTGGCGGTGCGGCTGAGCCCGGGAATGCGCGGGTCGTCATAGACGCTGCTCACCGACATCTGCAGCGCCTGCTGGCGGGCGCTGAACCAGGTCGACGCGGTGACTATGTAGCTCTGGGTGGCATAATGCTCGCCGTCGCTGAAGAAGGCGACGTCCACGGTGAAATCGGAAAGGGAAATATCGGACTGGGCACGCATGGCCTCATCCTTTCATGAGCATAGCCGCCCCGGTCGAAGACCGGAGCGGGCGATGGAGGGAAAATTCGGATCGGGAACTGCGCCTCAGAGCGCCTGTTCGAGCAGCTTTCGGGCCTTGGCTTCGAGTTCGAGGCGGCTGTCCTGATGCGGCCTCGTGCGCGCAACGGCGGTGATGCCCTGCACGAAATCATAGACGCTCGTGGGCGGGTGCCCTTCCTCGGCGAGGACCGTCTGGATGATCTTCGTCGTCTCGGTTTTCGAGAAGCCGCGCCGCCGCAGGAACGCGTCGCGGTCCTCGTCCTTGCGCGCGACGATACGTTCGCGCGCGGCGTTGATGCCGGTGATGAAGTGCTGCGGGGAGGAGTTCGCGAAGTGCTCGAGCGCCGGGGCGGCCTGGTGTGCGAAGCGGGCGCTGGCGAATTTCGAGTGGCGAATGTTCACTTCCTCGAAATTTTCCACGCCCCACAGGCACCTGTTCGCGCATACGCCGCGTAGATAGAATGTCGCGATGCCGAGGGTTTTGGAGCCGACCTCGGAATTCCAGGCATAAAATCCGCGAAAATAGAGGTCGGGATCGCCGTTCGGCAGTTTACCGGCCTCGATCGGATGGGTGTCGTCGACGAGAAACACGAAGACATCCCTGTCCGAAGCGTAGAGCGTGGTCGTCTCCTTCGTTATATCGACATAAGGGTTATAGCGCATGCTTCCCCAATCGATCGTTCCAGGAACTTTCCACCGTGTATCGCCGACGCCATCCCCGGCGAATGCCATGATGGCCTGTATCAGTTCCCAGTCATACACCCTGCCATACTGACTTCCGGTCGCGGCCCGCAGTTCTGTTCGGCCATCGTCAGTCTGCAATATTTTGACCTGTTCGCCTCTGTGGGTGACAAGTCCGTGTTGTAGATTGATACCGGCAAGCGCCGCGGGCAGCTGGCGCAGGTAGGAGGCCGGGGCGCCGACGAGGCTCGCGACCTGGCCGAAGGACCAGTTGGTGGGTGTGAGTGGACGCTCGTCGCCCGGTGCGATCAGCGTGAGCCGTTCGGGATCATCGCTTCTCGCCTCGACGCGGATCGCGCGGCTTTCGACGGTCCGGGTGGTCGAGCGATCGGCCCGGGCTCGCACGCTGTCGTAGAGGCTGGAGAGCGAGAGGAATTTCTCGTCGTCGGGCCGGGAGAACCATTCCGAGGATACGCGGCCACTGCGGCCGCCGCGCGAGACGTCGATGCGATAGGGAGCGGACACGGGGGGCGTGTCGGTCATGCGGGCTATGCTCGCCATGGAAACCATCTCCTTGAGCTTGAGGGTAACGGGACGATCCACGTCTCCCGTCACCTTCCCGCACCCCCTTCCCCCCTTTCCGGATCATGGGATCGCGCATTCCAAAGGGGCTGATTTGGCGCTAGGATAGCGGCCGCGTTCCAAATCCTCCTTCTGGCTCATCAATCGCCAGGAGGTCTGTGCAGTGACGACATTTGCTATATTGGCGCGGCTGACGCAGCTGATGCTATCGGCGCGCCTGGGTGCAAGGCAAAGCCTGGTCGAGGCCTTCGCCCTCGAAGCCCTCGTGATCGCGATGGGCGTTGCCGGACCCTACGCCCTCAAACTCCTGATCGACATGCTGGCAGATCCTTCGGGATCGCTCCTGTATCTGTTCGTCACCGTGATGCTGTTCGTGGGATGCTGGGCGGGCGCATCGATCCTCGAGACCGCGAGGCTTTCCTGTACCGCGAAAATGGTCGATGCGCTGGCGCGGCATTTCATCATCCGCGCGCTCGCTGCGGCCCTGCCCGAGATTACCGCGGCGCGCGACAGCCGCAGCGGCCGCGTTCCCGGCATGCTGGAGCGCCTGCCTTACAGCCTGACGCTGGTCGTCGAGGGTCTGATCTGGCGGCTCGGGCCGGTGATCCTCCAGGCCCTGGCCAGTCTCGTGGTGATCGCGGGCCTGATCCGGCCCCGTTATGTCCTGATCCTGGCGCTGACGCTGCTGGGTTTCCTTGCCGCGACCTGGCTCGGCGCCAGGCGTCATCGCATTCATGCCGAGGCGACGAATGCGGCGGCATCGCATGTCTCGCGCACGATCGGCGATATCGTGCGCAATGCTCGCCGCGTGGTGCTGAACGGCGCGCTCGACCGCGAGCTGCTGCATACCGGCGCTGCCCTCGGCGCGAAGCGTCACGCGGCCGCCGGCATGTACCGTTCGCTCACGCTCATGGCGGCGCTGCAGTTCTGTGTGGTCGGGCTTGGTCTCGTGGCGCTGCTGTTGCTCGCCGCTCTCGATGTCGGCCGGGGGCGCATGAGTGCGGGCGATTTCGTCCTGCTCCAAACGTACGCCTTCCGGCTGACCGTGCCGCTCAGTTCGCTCGGCTATATCCTCGCGCAGGCGGGGGTAGCCATTGCCAACATCCGCGACGTCCTGAACTTTGCGACCATCGATGCAGAGAACAGCGCCCTGTCCCCTGGTCTTACAGCGTCGTCAGATCTTGTCGCCGAGAATGTGAGCTTCCACTATGGCGAGGGGATGTCCGGCGTGGCCGGGATATCTGTGCATGTGCCGGCTGGTTCTTTCGTCGCGATCGTTGGTCCCAACGGTTCGGGCAAGTCCACGCTCGCCCAGCTTCTCGCAGGTGTCCTTGAACCTTCATTCGGCACGATCACGATGGGCGGGACAGATATCGCGGCGATCCCCTGGGCGGATCGGCATCGCCATATCCTCTATGCGCCGCAGTTCATCGGCCTGTTCAACCGGTCGCTGCGCGAGAACATCCTCTATCCCCCGGCGAACCAGGCGATCGGCGATGTCGAGGAATTGCTGCACCTTTGGCGGTTTCATGAACCTGGCAGACCGATCGACTTCGAGATGGAACTGGGGGAACAGGGTGAGCGTCTTTCGGGAGGCCAGGTCCAGAAGCTGGAGCTCGCGCGGCTGGCAGGCGTGGACGTGCCGGTGCTGATCCTCGATGAAAGCACCTCCGCTCTCGATCCGCGCAGCGAGGCGAACGCGATCACGAAATTGCGGAGCAGAGCCGACGGGGCAACCACGCTCATCATGATCACGCATCGGTTGGCGACGGCGCAGGCCGCAGACCAGGTCCTGTTCATGGAGGGCGGACGCCTGGCAGGATGCGGTACGCATCGGGAGCTTATGGATCGTCACGGGTCATACCGGCAATTGTGGTTGGAGGAATGCTCGACGAAGTTACCTGATGATCAATGGCTGGATCAGAAAAGGCTGAGTTGACGCGGTAACGGCGATGGCTTGTTGTAGCCGGGTGCAGGTTCGGTCTCCTTGAACGAGCCGGCCGATTTCGCAGCCACAACAGGCGGGATCGTTTCGATCGCGGTCTTGTCCTGGGGCGCTGACGCCAGCCGGGCGGTCCAACCGCCAAGGATATGGGCTGGTGTGAACCACTGCTCCCGAATCTCACCGGAAAGCGCATTGCCGACGATCAGGCGCGCGGGAACGTGCAGCAGCGACAATTGCGCATAGGCCATATGGACCGCGCGGGGATCGATGTCGATCGCGGTCACATGGAGGTGGCGCTGATAATTGATGTCCTGGGCCCGCAGGGCGTCGGCAAGCGCGATGACCATGCTGCCGGACCCGCATGCCGGCTCCATGGCGGTAAGATGCCCTCGGGTTTCTATGGTTTCCCGACGGGTGGCGTTGTCACCGATCAGCATGTCCGCCATCGCCCTGCTGAGCGAATAGGGCGTGAAGAACTGGCCCTTCGCCTTGTTGTGCAGTTCGAGATCATGGAACAGCTGGCCGAGCACGTCGCTCATTCCCGTTTCCAGCGCCATGGCGAGTTCGGCCATGACCCGTGGGAAGCTTTCGACGACGTCGGCGCCGTAGCGCCCGACGATGTCGAGGTAACGGGCTTCGCGCCGCGCCCGCTGGCGCAGGTCGACGCTGTTGGCGATCGCGATTGCCATCGCCTCCATGCAGTGCCCGAACACCGTGTAGATATCGTGGCGCGGCTGGCAGCGCTCGAGGAGCTTTCGCATGGCCTTGAGATGCGGGGCATGGGCTGCGGACACATCCGAAGCAAACGATGAGGCGACCATCGCTCAGGCCGCTGCTCGCCATTCGTACAGCAGATGGGCATCCGGGTCGTGATCCGAGCCGATGGAAATGCGCACCAGCTTGCCGTCGCAGGCGAAGGCAGCGGCGCGCGGGAAATCGAGATGGCTCCTGCCTTCGAGGATCAGATCGCCCGATCGTACCTTGGTGATCGTGCGCGTCGTTCCCAGCGATCGATGGCCCGCCGGCGCATCGATGAGTTTCAGACTGTCGCCCGCCTTCACCCGCTTCTTGAACGCGGCAAGCGACACCAGCGCTTCGACGGGATTTCTGGGACCGCGCCTTTTCGCGAGCGCCGCCCAGTAGGCCCGCCCGATCCGCGTTTCGCAGAAGAAGGAGCAACTGTGAAATCCCTGGAGCGCATTGGCGCACGTGAAACCGAACCGCTCCATCTGGTCGCGCACTTCGACGATGAACGCGTTCTGCCTATCGCGCTCGGTAAGGTCGGCAGGCGTATCGAGGATTTCGGCGGTGACCTTGCGGCCGCCCGCAAATTTGCTCGTACTGATCGCGATGCGCGTGAGGATGAACTGTTCGGCGAGATGCCGGCCCATTCGTGACGCAAGGGAAGGCAGATCCTCGCCCGAGCGGTACAGATCGCCCTGGTACTGGAAATTGCCGCGTTCGTCGTAGTCGGTCTGGCTATAGAGGCGCGTAGGCGCACCCGGCGCGGTGGCGTCGGTCATGTGTCTATCCTTGGTTTTCGGAAGAAGGTCGCGACGGGACGCGGTGGCGTCTCGCCGACCGCCGTTTCACGGCATGCAGATGCGGAAGGGATTAGGTTTAAATTGCCGCACCGGCCGAACTTTGCCGTGCGGCGATCCAGTCGAGATAGCCGAGACGGGTCTCGTCATTGGCAACTTCGGTTTTCCAGTCGGACACGGGATGGACCGGGTGATCGCTCCAGGGGTCGGCAGCGGGCTGCAGCGCCTTCGACAGTCCCTCGGCAGTCTCGCCGAATTCGATCCGATCGGCAAAGATGGCGCACCATCCACCGCCCGTATCCTCGGGCCCGGGACGCGAAGAACCATAGCTCCACGTAAAGCCGATCGGCGCTTCGCTCAGCGTCTGCGGGCAGCAGCGCTGGATCAGCGTCGCGATGGCGTCGGTTTGAAAATCGCTGTCACCATAGATCGACACCATGCAAGGATCTGCTCCGGTGACCCGGAGCTCGGCGCCGAACTGGGGAAACCGCGGATCATCGAAGATCGCCAGCAGGCCATTGAAAGGGTTGCCCAGTTCGACCGGCGGGAAAGCCGCGAGGAATTCTGCGCTCGGGTCGCCCGGCGCCAGCTCGTTGTCGAGGTCAGCGGCATGCTGCCACGCCTCTTCGACCAGTGCGGCTTCCCGCGCTGTACAGGTGAATACGACCGAGCCCTGAACATGGTGATCAGCCATGGGGGATCTCCGAGATGACGACATCGATTGGCTCGTCGTCCACGATCAGCAGGGGAGGCGGATTCCTGCGTGCGCGCTGGTAGTCCGCTTCGATCGCCTCCATGCTTCCCAGTTCCCGGATGCGCGCGATGGAGAAGATTTGCTCGTCTTCCTCGGTGGTCAGGACCAGCTGTGGCTCGCCGCTACCGGTGTAAACGATGCGAACCGACGGGAAGCTACCGGGAGAAGCGCCAGACCAGCGTACATAGTGGAGACCGTGCCGGTGACAAATTGCCTCAATTTCTTCGAAACAGCCGTTGGCGACATCATGATCCATGAGCGCGAGCGGCTTACCGACCGGGATATCGTCGGGATCGAACGGCGTACCGTCCCAATCGACAGCCGGATTATCATTTCTGATCGCGTTGATCAGTTCGGGGTAGCAGGACCGGGCAAGTCTGCCGCCGATCAGGATGTGCGCGGATACGCAGTTCGCCATGTTGCACCTCATGGAATAGCGAGACCTCGAGCTGGTCTTCTGCTCTACTCCTCTCCCTCCCCTTTCCGCGGACTGACGGACTTGTTTCCACGGACGACTTGCATGAGACGTGGGAACAGGCTTAGCCCGTCTTATTCACCGACGGGGGCCTGAAGGGTTGGCGGGAGTGGCATAAGCCTCTGATCTGAATTAGGAACTGGGTGTCTACGCCGGCCCTGCTGCAGGGCAGAAAATGCCACAGGCCACACCCGCCATGAAAGACGATATCGCAACTTCATTCCGATTCCCAGCGGTCGGCGGGAAGAAGATCACAGCCGCGTTTGACGGTGGCCGACTGACCTCGGACGGCGGCGTTCTGCTGCTTGCGCAGGCCGAGCGCGCGATGGGGCTCTGCCGGCGGCTTGCGGGTTGCATTGCCGATCCGCGTGACCCGACGCGGGTGATCCATCGCCTCGATGACATCCTACGTGCCCGGGTGTTCGCGATCGCGTGCGGCTATGAAGATGCCGATGATCTCGACGCCCTGCGCGACGATCCGGGCTTCCGCCTGGCGCTGGGCAAGTTGCCGGGATCGGGCGCGGGGCTTGCCAGCCAACCGACGATGAGCCGCTGGGAGAATGCTCCGACCACGCGTGAGCTGGCCAGGATGATGGCCGAGATGATCGGCGTCTACTGCGCCAGCTATCCGGCTCCACCAGTGGCGGTGACGCTGGACATCGATGACACCTGCGATGTCGTGCACGGCTATCAGCAGTTGTCCTTCTGGAACGGGCATCACGGTGAGCGCTGCTTCCTGCCGATCCATGTGTACGACACCGCGACCGGTCGTCCGGTCGCGATGCTGCTGCGCACCGGTAAGACGCCGTCAGGCGCCGAAGCTGCCGGCCACATCCGGCGCCTGGTGCGTCATATCCGCCGGTACTGGCCAGAAACGCACATCACCTTCCGCGGCGACGGGCATTATGGCCGCCCCGAAGTCATGGCCTTCTGCGAGGCCCACCGCGTCGATTACGTGTTCGGCTTGCCGACCAATGCCGCGCTACGTGCTGATCCGGTCATCGTTGCCATCGCAGACGCCTGCGCGGTCAAGCGGGCCACGGCCCAGTATCCGGTCCTGCGCAACTATGCCGAGACGCACTACGGCGCAAAGAGCTGGAACTGCCAGCGCCGCGTCGTCGCCCGGATCGAGGCCAGCACGCTGGGCATGGATATCCGCTACGTCGTCACCTCGCTGACCGAAGGCTCGGCCGAGCATATCTACGACACGCTTTACTGCGCGCGCGGCCAAGCCGAAAACCTGATCAAGCGCCACAAGGCTCAACTCGCCAGCGATCGCACCTCGTGCCGCTCAGCCAATGCCAATCAAATGCGCCTCATCCTACACACCGCCGCCTACTGGCTGTTGTGGCGCGTCCAGCAGGCGATCCCCAAGACCACCGCGCTGGCCACGGCCGAGTTCGCAACGCTACGCTTGCGGCTGCTCAAGGTGGCTGCCCGCGTCATCGAAACCTCCTCGCGTATCCGTCTCGCCTTCGCGTCAGCCTGCCCGGAGGCCGACGTGTTCAAAGCAATCGCCACCAGTCTCCGGCCAGCACCGACATAGCCAGTGCGGCAGTGCCGCCGAAAGCCCGAGCCCTCGTCCATCAACCTCGAAAAGCCCTTTGCTCCTGCTGCGGTGAAAAACGCCGGCGCTGGCGCTCGCCCAGATCACGCGGCAACCGACCCACCAAACCCGAAATACCCCAGTGCAGCGGGCTCATGAATAAGCCGGGTTAGCTCTTCGGCAATTCTTTTTCGGCAAGAGACAACTTCCCTATTGCCTTCCCTTAGCCTGGAGTTTTTGCGTGGCCGATACCGAGCAGCCCGATCTCACTGCAATGACGGTGCAGTTACTGAGCGCCTATTTCTCGAACAACCAGGTGCCGGCCGGCGACATCGCCGGGATCATCGAAGCGACACGCGGCGCCCTCGAAGGAAAGGGCGAAGCCGAAGCGCCGGCACCGGTGGAACATGTTCCTGCCGTATCGGTGCGCAAGAGCCTGGGCTCGCGCGAGCACCTCATCAGCATGATCGACGGCAAGCCGTACAAGACGCTCAAGCGGCATCTGGCGACCAACGGGCTGACCCCGGCCGAGTATCGCGAGCGCTACAAGCTCCCGCGGGATTATCCGATGGTGGCTCCCGCCTATTCCGAGCACCGCCGTGCCGTCGCTGCAAAGCTGGGCCTTGGAAGAAAGGCGAGCGAAACGGCACAGACGGAAGCGCCCGTCACCGAACAGGCCGTACAGGAAGCCACTCCGCCCGCCCCGGTGAAGGAGCGGAAGCCGCAACGCACGAATAGAAAAACCAATGCGGCGACGCCGGTCGCTGAGGTCCCCGCCACCGCCGTGGAGCAAACACCGGAATCCGCACCGACTCCGGCGCCAGTGAAGGAACAGAAGTCGAAACGCGCGAGCAGAAAAGCCAATACAGTGACGCCCGCCGATGAGGTTGCCGCGATTGCCTTGGAGCAAACGCCGGAATCCACATCGGCTCCGGCGCCGGAAAAGCCCAAGCGTACGCGTGCAACGGCGGCTAACCCCAAACCCGCCAGCGAGGCTCCCGTGATCGCCGTCGAGACGTCGGAGGCCGCACCCTTGGCACCGGTCACACCGGCTGTCTCGACTGCGGCCGCACCTGCGCCAGCACCCGCACCCGCACCCAGAAATGCGAAGGGCGCAGCCACAAAGTCAGTCGCAAAGAAACCGGCGGCGAAGAAGGCATCCCCGAAAACATCCAGCGGTGCGAAGAAGCCCGCCGCTGCCAAGGAAGCTGCCGCCCCGTCGACCACTCCGGAGATCAAGACTCCTGAAGCGGCGAAAACGGAATCGTCCGCGCCTGTCCCCAGGAAGAAGAAGCTCGGGATCGTCACTGGCGCTAAGTCCGCCGCATCGCCGAAGTCGAAAGCTTCTGGCAAGCGTTCGAATGCCGCAAAGAAAGACGCAGCCAAGGATGAGACACCGGCATCCGCGGAATGATTGGAGAGGGTGAAGTGCGGTGCTGCCGCGCTTCACCCTCTCCTTCTGCAATATAGTGGGATCTGGAGCGGCATAGCTTCGCGCGACAGCGGTGGATCAACTCCGATCCTCGATGATCCTCGTCAATATGTCGCACGCGCGATCGGGCGGCAGGAACAATCTGGTCCTGAAGCTCAAGACCTCCGAGAATGCCCCGCAGGACTTGAGCCAGGTGCGATCCTCCGGCCGGTAATCGCGGATCTCGAGGCGAGGACTATCGTTAACCTGGGCCCGAACCAGCCTGGCTGGGCCCAGGCCCGGAATCGCTACGCCGCCCGCGATGCGCGCGCTGGCGATGATCTCGTCAGGCCCGAGAATTACGCCGCCGGCAAGCCCGAATGCCTGTTCGAGCCGTCCGATGGCGCCGGGATGGATGATACGCCCGAGAATGGACATGCCGGTGCCGTCGTCGATCCGCCACACGCGTACGTCATCGGCGGGAAGTCTGTTCCACACGGGCAGGAGCAGGCCCGTCGCCAGCGTGATCGTTTCGACCACAAGCTTTTCCCCAGCATGGCGGGCTTCCGCGTCCCAGAGCGCGTGGAAGCTGTCACGCTCGATCTCCTCCCCGCCACGTCCATTCGCGCCCGGCCACCAGGGCGTATGAGATAACAGCGTTCGATCCATTGGCCGTCCTCGTCCTGCCCCGGCCATGTCGACACATAGAGCGCCACCCGACCCGAGCGCGTATTGTGCAGCCACCGCACCTCGCCCGAACCGCGCAACTCGTACTGCAACGCGGCCCAACTGGTGACCGGCGGTCTTCGATGAAGTTCGAGCCGTAACAGCCTCGTTTCCGCGCCGGTCACTGGGTCGGCGCGCAGGAGTTGGTCGGACAGAACATGCACACGTTCGGCGCGGATCGTCTCGATCCCCAGATCAAGCGTTCCGGCGGCCCGCGCCGCTTCGACGCGATCCTCGACCAGTCCCAGGAATTCTTCGAAGATGCGGTTCTGCGTGGCGATGCGCAGGGCGAGGATGCGATTAAGCCAGCGGTGGATCGGCGGCAGGCGCTCCTTCAGTTCCCCGCCCTCGTCGCACAGTTCCAATCCGGTGTTCTCCTGGAAATCGGCGAGCGTCACGCTGCGCAGCTTGCCCTCATAAAGAAGATGAAACCACTGGACGAGCGCATCGCGCGCGAACTCGGATTCCAGACTGTCGGATGGATCGAAAAGATTCTGCGATCCGGCCTGACGCTGGCCCCGGGTCAGCGCGCCGAGCGCTTCGAGGCCCCGGATAATCGTGCTGAGGAACCGGCGCTCGCCGCGGCAATCGGTCGTGAGCGGGCGATAGACCGGCGGCGTCACCTGATTGGTGCGGTGGCTGCGACCGAAGCCCTGTACTGCCGAAAGGATGCGAAATCCCAGTTCGAGGAGAAAATGGGTCCGGCGACAATGCGCGGTCGGGCAGTTCCGATCCGAATGCATGGACCGGCCGGTGCTGCCCGCGAGAGAGAAGGCGGCGATCGATTTATTGCCGTTCTGAAAGGCCTGGACCTCGAGGACATTGGCGCGGGCGCCGCGCCTCTCGATCTTCTGCCGGCCCGTACTGTCGGTGGCGATGCGCCGGGAACGGCCCGTGATCTCGGCGACCCGCTCCGTACCAAAATGTGCGATCAGCGCGTCGAGCGCGGTCGGAATGGCAGGCAGAGCGCACAGGTCCTCGATCAGTTCGTCGCGAGAAGCAATTGCCTGCCTGCAGAGCACGGGATTGCCTTGGGCGTCACTCATCGGTTCCGAGCGAACCGTGCCGTCATCGGCGCGAAAGACCCGCATCTGGCGCACCGGGAAGGCATTTTTCAGATAGTCGACGAGGGTCTCCTTGGGAGAGACCTGGACATCCATCATCGCCCGTTCCTCCGGCGAGAGTTCGGACAGCCGCCGGTCCATGATGGCTTCGCCCGTGCTCGCCAGCTGCACCAGCACGGCATTACCCGCCGCCAGTTCCTGCTCGATGGCCGCGATGAGCGTCGGGATCTTCAGGCTCACGAGCAGGCTGGAGAAAAACCGCAACTTCGCCCCCTCGAAGGAGCTGAGCGCTGACCCGCGCGCCTGGCCGTTCTGGGTCTTGCCGGAAATCCGGTCGACTACGCCGATCTCGGCGAGAACTTCTCGCAGGCCTCGATGGATGATCCCTTATCGCGAGGAAGCGGTAATGCGGAGGAGCGCGGCGTAACCGGCGAATTCCCATGATAGTGTGCGCAGTTGCTGCGCATTATATTGGTTGCGAACCTCGGCGGTCCCTGGACCAGCTGAGGAGGCAATCATGTTGAAGTTGCATGACGAGTTGATCACCGAACTCTCGAATTCGCTCACCACACAGAATTACAATCCCGTGGTCGTGGCGAACCACCGTCTCTACGCCCGCGCGTTTCTCGATTATCTGGCCGAGTGCGATATACAGGTCGAGACTGTGACGCCGCAGCAGGTCGATCAGTATTTTGGCTATGCGGTTCAGGATTTTGAGATCCAGTACGGTCGGCCTCCCAGTGCGCGTTGGCACATGTTGCCCCGCACCGCGATCGCCAAGCTCCTCCGGCTTGCTCAAGGCAATTGGCCCCCGGACGCAGAAATGATCGGTCCCGATGACGAGCATCGACATGAAATTTGCCGCGAATACGAGGCATGGCTGCGCGAGGAGCGCGGTTTGGCAAGCGCGTCCATTGCGGCGCTGATGTGGGAGGCGCGAAACTTCCTGCGATGGCAGTTCGACCGGGCCGGTGCCGCCAGCCTCGAAACGTTGAGCATCGTGGACATCGATCTCTACATGGACATGCGCGCGCCTGGTTTACGGCGCAAATCATTGGCCGATGTCGCTGAGCGTCTCCGTTCGGTGGTTCGCCATCTGCATCGGACGGGTCGCATCCCGACCGATCTGACGCCACACATCATCGGCCCCATGCTCTATGCCTACGAAGATGTGCCGTCGACGCTGGAAAGGAGCCAAATCGCCGCGGTTCTGGCGACAACGCAGGAGGACAGATCGCCACGCGGACTACGCGATTATGCGATACTTCAGCTGCTTGCCACGTATGGGCTGCGCGAAGGTGAGATATGCCGCCTTCGGCTCGATGACGTGGACTGGCGCGCAGAATCCCTCCGGATCTGCCACACCAAGACCAACGCGTACTCGTACATGCCGCTAATGGTGACTGTTGGTGAAGCGCTGCTGGATTATCTGCGCCTTGGGCGGCCCCAGGTTGAAGTGCGGGAAATCTTCGTCCGATCCTGCGCACCCTATATCGCAATGACGAACCTGTACGGCATGATCCGCGGTCGGTTGGCCGCCGCAGGCGTAGTGCCAGCAGGAAAGCGGGGGCCGCATGTCTTCCGCCACGCACGTGCGGTCGAAATGCTGCGGGCATCGGTCCCGCAAAAGATCATCGGCGACGTGCTCGGGCATCGATCCACCGAATCCACCAATACTTATCTCAAACTGGCAACAGATGATCTCCGAGCCGTGGCACTCGAGGTGCCTGGAATGGAGGTGCTGTCATGAGCGCCTGGCACGATCCCGATCGCACCGTCGTCGACGCCTTCCTGGTAAAATCGCAGTTCCGGCCGGGAAGCGTACCGACATATCGCTGGTTCCTTTGCACCTTCGAAGATGTTGCCCGCCGGCATCCGGCGGTGGACCGGCAGATGCTCGACGCCTGGCTGAAGGAGATGCAAAAACGTTGGCGATTGTCGACGCTGCTCAATCAGGTCTGCATTGTCGACCGCTTCCTCGACCACCTCGTCGAAATCGGGCTGATCGCCGACAACCCTGTTGCTGCACTTCGCCGTCGGTACAACGTCAAGCAAAGCAAGCCGATCTGGCGGGCCTTGGCTTCCCCGAATCCCGACGAATCCTTGGCCGCGTTACGACGGCCTGCGCCCTTCGGCAGCGTGCTGGGTGACTTCATGCAAGACCATGTCATGCTGATGCGCAGCCGGGGATATCAATATGAAGCGCAGGCTCACTGGCTGCTGCGGTTCGATCGGTTCCTTCAGGCCCGTCCCGACCTCGCGGAGCAACCACTTGAGGCAATGATTGCGAGCTGGGCGGCTGCCAAGCCGACCCGCAACCACGCGGCTGAATGCCAGAAGCTGGCGCGCATCCTGACCAAGGCGCGGTTCCGCCTCGATCCGACTATCCCGCCAAAGCGCTTCAATCCCCGGCCAGAGCGGGAAGTAGCGCGGGAGCATCGGCAACCGCATATCTTCAGCCCGGCTGACGTTCGGCGTATGCTCGATACCGCACGGACTTATCCGTCGCCGGACGCTCCGCTGCGGCCGTTGACCCTCTACACCATGATCATGCTGGCCTATTGTGCCGGGCTACGGCGAAGCGAGCTGGCATGGCTCGATCTTGGTGACGTGGACCTGCAATCAAGCACGATCACGATCCGGGAAACGAAGTTCTACAAGACCAGGATCTTGCCTCTATCCGACAGTGTCGCGGTCGAACTGCGCGCGTACATCGATGCGAGGCGGCGCGCTGGCGGCCCACAGAACCCGAAATCAGGGCTGTTCTGGCATGCCCACTTAAATGACCGCTACAGGCCCGAGGCGGTTACGACAATGATTACCAACGTCATGCGCCGTGCTGGGCTCAAGCCCGCTTCGGGCCGGACCGGGCCGCGGGTCCATGACCTTCGTCACTCGATGGTGGTGAACCGCATCCTCCAGTGGTACCGGTCCGGCATTAACCCTCAGGAAAAACTGCACTTCCTCTCGACCTACATGGGGCACCGGGATCTCCACTCCACGCTGGTCTACATCACCGTCACGCAGGATCTGTTGCAGGAAGCCAGTGAACGGTTCCGCGCGCTCGGCGCCCCGTGCCTTGTCACGGAGGCGCGGCCATGAGGAAAGGCAATCCATTGCCCGCGTTGTTGCGGGCGTTCTTCCAGGAGTGGCTGGCCGAGCAGCGCAGCGCGTCAATCCACACGATCCGCTCTTATCGCGACACCTGGCGGCTGCTGCTTCGGTTCGTCGCGGAGCGAAAAGGCTGCGGGGTCGCGCGGCTGACGCTCACCGACGTCTCGGCCGGCGAGGTGCGCGCGTTCCTTCATCATACCGAGCATGGCCGCAAGACCACGATCGGCACGCGGAACTGCCGACTGGCCGCCATCCGCAGCTTCTTCAGCTTCGTGGCGGACAAGAATCCGGAATACATCGCGCAGTGCTCAGAGGTCCTGGCTGTTCCGTTGAAGCGGGAGCCCACCTCCGCGCCGTGCTACCTCGAGCCCGAGGAGGTCGAGGCCATCCTCGCCCAGCCCAACCGATCGACACTCGAAGGGCTGCGCGACCATGTACTGCTCTCGTTCCTCTATAACAGTGGCGCGCGAATCCAAGAGGCGCTTGACCTCTGTCCCGAAGCAATCCGGTTCGATGCACCGAACTTCGTGCGTCTTTACGGCAAGGGGCGCAAGGAACGCATCTGCCCGCTCTGGCCAGAAACCGTGGCATTGCTCAGGAAGCTACTGGAGCGACAGCCGCGTGCGCCCGATGAGCGGATCTTCGTCAATCGATACGGTGAACCGCTAGGGGCGTCAGGGGTGCGGTTCAAGCTCAACGCCTACGTGGAACAAGCCGCGAAATCGACGCTGACCCTCCAGTCAAAACACGTTACGCCTCACAGCTTCCGGCACGCGACCGCCGTCCACCTCGTTGCCGCCGGGGTCGATATCACCGTCATCCGCAGTTGGCTCGGGCACGTCAGTCTCGATACGACCAATCACTATGCTCAGGCCAATCTGGAGACCAAACGAAAGGCGCTGGAACAGGTTGGCGCCCCGGCGGCGAGCAACGTGCCACCTTCGTGGAAGCGAGATGCCAATCTGATGGGATGGCTCGACACCCTATAGAATAATGTGAAGGACGTGGCGAAATGTTCCGCAGCTTTGCAGGACTACGCCGCGTTCCTCCGCATTACCGCTTCCTCGCGATAAGCGATCTTATGGCGAGCTGCGCATAAGATCGCCCAACTGTCCGCGTAGGCATCGTAAACCAAGATCTGGTCCGGCGTGAGCGCATGTTCCAGCGGTTCATACTCAACGCCGGCGAAGCTCAAGGCGCGCGCGGTGTAGAGACCCATCGCCTTGAGATCGCGGCACACGACTTCGAGCGCCGCGATGCCGCCCTCTTCCATGGCCTTCATGAACATGTCGCGCGTGGCGAAGGCCGTACCGGCTCCCCATAACCCGAGACGAACGGCATAGGCGAGGTTTTCAGGCCGGGCCGCGCCGGTTGCCGACATGTAGAGGATGCGGGCACGCGGCAGCGCATTTTGCAGCCGGACGCCGGCGAGCCCCTGTTCCGAGCCGTGCGCCTTCCCGAAATCCGTCTCGGTCCCGGCGGCATGGGCCATGGCGTGGGATTCGTCGAAGACGATCACTCCGGAGAAATCCTTACCGGTCCAGTCCAGCAGCTGCTGCAGGCGCGATGCCGTATCATGGCGGCTCGAGCGCAGCGCAGCGTAGGTCAGGAAGACGATGCCGCTTTCCATCGTGATCGGTGTGCCCAGCGCAAAGTTCGCGACCGGCTGGATATCGATGGCAAGGCCGCCAAGCGCCGTCCAGTCACGGCGCGCGTCCTCGATGAGATCGGCCAGTGAAATCCAGATCGCGCGGCGATTGCCGCGGTTCCATTGATCGAGAATGATGCCTGCCGCCTCACGCCCTTTCCCGACGCCGGTTCCATCGGCAACGAAGAAGCCGGTCCGGTAGGTGCAGCCCTCCTCGTCCTCGAGCAGGCGATCACCAGCCAGATTGGCCGAGAAGCGCCCGGGAAGATCGCGTTCGTGCGCTTCGCCTGCATGGATGATGGTCTCAAGCTGCGCGTCGGAGAGCGCCTTGAAGGCACGCTTCTGGAGACGGGGGTGGTAGCGAGGCGCCGGAAGCGAGACGGATGCCATCGCGATGGATTCGACAAGTTCGTCTGGATGCGTGCAGGCGTCGTCGATCACAAGCCGAGCAGGTTGCCACAGGGAATAGATGCCGATCGCCTGTCCCGGTGCGAGCGGCGTCTCGCGTACGCTGTAAGATACCGGTTCGGTCGGTTCGCTTGAGGGAATGCGGACTGGCGGCGCTATTTTCCGTGAAGGCCGCGTTATCAGGGGAGCAGTCAGTGGTGGCTTGGGTTCGGGCGCGGGAAAGGGCCTGGCCACCGGTGCGGGCGCCGGGGGTGGATCAAAAGGATCAAGCCTGGAGGGAAGAGCCAGCACGATATCGAGAGCAGCCTCGATCGTGTCAGCAACGTGGCGCTGGGGTTCTCCCGTCCATCCCTTGTCGTAAACAAGGAGGCGCACATCGATACTGGTCCCATGCTTGGCATAGGGGTTACCGCGGATGGTGATCTCGGCGCGCGGCGGCGCCATCTCGGCAACGGCAGTGCAGCCGAGCGAGGCGGTGCCGTCCGCCGCGAAGTTCGGCGGCATGATCGCCACGCAGCGGCCGCCCGGAGCGAGGCGGGCCAGCGCGGCGCGCAAATGGCGGGCGCCGGCGTGGCGGTCGACACCGCGCCCGGCACTGCGGCTGAAGGGTGGGTTGATCAGCACCAGCGTCGGCCTCGGAGCGCCCGCGAGCAGATCGCCGATATGTTCGCCGTCATGGCGGGTGACGGTTCGATCGAAGATCCGGCCGAGCAGGTCGGCCCGTTTCGGATCTAATTCATTGAGTTGCAGGCCCGCGCCGGCTCGCCATGCATGGACCGCGAGCATCCCCGTGCCCGCCGACGGCTCGAGCACGAGGTCATCCTGCCGGATCTGCCCGGCAAAGCGCAGGCTCACGGTGACCCGCTGGCCAACGCGCAGGCCGATGCCGAGCAGCAGTTGCACCAGACCTTTACCAACCTGCGCTTCGAGGATTTTGGTCCCGCACCGGTCGAAGGTCCGCTCTATCAGGCCACTGCGGGCGGCAAGATCATCTATTTCGCGCCGCAGAGCGAGCATCTGCTGTTCGCCACGGTCTACGATCGTAATGGCGTGAACCTTACGGCGCTTGCCCAGGAACAGGGCGCGAGCCGGCGCCTGAAGGCGATCGATCCCGCCAAGGCCCTGGCGATCGGCCCAGGGGACGCGCCGACGGTGATCGAATTCACCGATCCCGACTGCCCCTACTGCCAGGCGCTAGACCGCTACTGGAACGCCAAGGCAGCCGAAGGCAAGCCGGTCCGGCGTCTGATCTTCTTCGTGAGCGGCATCCACCCGACCGCCGCCGCCAAGGCAGAGCATATCCTGTGCTCGCCCGATCGCGAGGGAGCGTTCAGGGCCGCGTATTCGGGCCAGACCCCGCCGGTTCTGCGCCAGTGCGCGGCAGGCCGCGACAAGGTCGCCGCCGATGCCGAACTGGTAGCCAGGGTGGGTGTCTCGGGAACGCCGACCCTCATCGCGGACGGCAAGCTCATCTCGGGCTTCCAGCAGGCCGAGCTCGAGGCGTTCCTCGACCGGCATGCGAAGCCCGCGCCGACGAAGGCAGTGACCGATGCGCCGCGCTGACTTCACACGCACCGTCGCGGCAAGCGACGATCTCTTTCCGGAGGACATCCAGCCTGCGCCGATCCCGGCGGGGCGGGTGAACCAGGATGCCGGCGGCGGCGGGCTCATGGAGCCGTCCACCGACGCCCCGGCCGACACCGATCCCCGTCGATGCCGGCAGGCGAATGTCCGGACGGCTCCTCTTTGGAGCAATGCCATGATGCGTACATTCGGTAACAAGGCTCTCGCAGCGGCGAATATCGGCCTCCCTTTGGGCGTGATGGCCCTGATCGCCGGCCCGGCCCATGCCTTCTCCGCACCGGCCCAGGGCGATCTTGGCTACGACATCTACGATATCGTCGTGAACAAGGGCGTGAAGGGCCCGCTGGGCTTCGTGGGCGGCGTCGCCGCCTTCCTGTTCGGCGTCTCGCGCCTCTTCTCGAACATCATGATCGGCATCCCGACCATCGTCGCGGCGGTGTGCCTGATCAAGGCGGATTCCATTCTCCAGACTTTCGGGATGGTCGTCTGAGACGCCGGGCGCAGGGCGCGCTTGGCCGACCGGCCAGGTCCGTCCCGCGCCGGCACCGTGCTGGGGGCCGATGGTCGGTCCCCGGAAACCGACACCTTCGCAAGGTGTCATGAAGCAGGAGGAGAAGGGCACATGGACGAGCGCCTTCCGCAATATCTGCATCGGCCGGTCCAGATCCTGTGGTTCGGATCGGACGAGTTCCTGCTCGCGACCTCGAGCGTGTTCGTGGCCGCGATCGTGGGCGGATTTGTCGGCTGGGCGCTCATCGCCGCCCTTCTCCTTTTCATCCCGTGGAAGCGGAGCAAGCCCAGGGGCTACCTGTCCCACCTCGCCTGGCGCTGGGGCCTGGTTTCCTTCCCCCACTATCCGGGTCCGACCCAGACCCGTTTCTTCGAGTAGGCGCGATGGGCATCATCTCACGCAAGCGAGTGGCCGAAGATCCGCTGCTGGGTAAACCGGCGAGTTTCGGCATCCATCGCTATCTGCAGGGTTCGGCCAACCTCTTCGAGGAGAACCGGCTGCTCAAGGTCGCGGTGGCCGGCATGTTCGGCGTGACGGTGGTGCTCGGAGCGGTCATCTACACGACCAACCAGAACGCGCGCACCGTGGTCGTACCCTTCGGTGCTACCGGCGATCTCTACGTCTCGGGCAGCAAGCCGTCCGAAGCCTACCTGGTCGCGATGACGCGCAACATCGTCGCGCTGTCGGGCACATGGTCGGCCTATTCGGCCGACCGCCAGTTCCAGGAGCTGCTGGGGCTGGTCCATCCGTCCGCCTACGGCGCGATGCGCGACAGCCTGAACGGCGTGCTCGACGAACTGGCCGACAATCCGACGCTGTCGATCGCCACCTACATCCGGGGTGACCAGCCGGTGCGCTGGACGCCGCATGAGATCCTCGTGCCGGTGGAGAAAGTCCGGGTCATCGGCGGGGTGATCCGCAAGTTCCGGGGCGTTCTGCGGATCGGCTACCGGATCGAGAATGGCCGCTTCTGGCTGACCCGCCTTTCCGAGGAACAGTTCGATGCCGAAACACGCTGACCCCGGCGCGTCGCTGCGCTGTGTCCCAATGCTTTGCCTGCTGCTCATGGCAGCGCCGGCATCGGCACAGGGCATCCAGGCTCTGCCGGACCAGACCAGCCATATCCGTCTCTCCAACCGCGACATCAATCATGTCGTATGCGAGGGCGGCGAGATCGAGGACGTGAAGTTCTCGGCGGAAAAGGGTCTCGCCGTCGAGAAAGGCGGCGCGGACGCCTGGATCAAGTTCCTGACCCGCGAGGTCGATGACGCCGGCCAGGTCACGCGGACCTATGTGACCCAGCCTGCCGAATTCTTCGTCACTTGTAACGGCGCAACCTATCCGCTCTATGCCGAACCTGCCGAGATTCCGGCGCAGACGGTGCTGCTTGTGCCCGGCGCCCGCCAGCGCGCGCAGGCGAACAGCGACCTTCTCGCCGCGCTCGCCGACGAGGACCGCGCGGTTTCGGTGACGATGGCGCTCCTCGACGATCATGTCCCGGCGACCTTCAGCGAAGTCGCGCCATCGAACACGGCGATACAGCTTGCGTCTCTACCCGCCCTTTCGCTCACCGAGCAGCGCCGGATCGCCATCGAAGGCACCGGGCTCTCCGCCTCGGAATATCGGCTGCAGGCCGCTGTGCCCATCGTGCTCGACGAACGCCAGCTGGTCGATGCCGGTCTCGGGGAGCGTATCTTCGCGATCACCCTCGATCGTGTGCGCCTGGCCGCAGGAGAAACCGCCCGCCTCGTGGTCGTACGCCGGGGAGCGGTTCAATGAACGGGCCGGACGACAAGGCCACGGGCACCCCTGACCCGCGCCGGCGCGACGCTCGCACGTGCCTTCATCGCAGGCACCATCAGCGGCATTTCGCAATCGGTCGAAAGCACGTTCGGCAGCACGTCGACTTCTGCGCTGGGCTCGGTGCGCACTCTCGATGCTGCGGACGCCGCCAAGACCGGGATCGCCGGGGGTCTTTCCAAGTCGTCGGACAAGCTCACCGACTTCTACCTCGATCTTGCCCGGCAAGCGGGGCCCATCGTCGAAGTCGGCGCCGCCAAGGACGTCGTCGTAGTGATCCAGGAGGGCGTGACCCTCGAGATCAAGCCCGGCTCCGCCGCCAAATTCTGACCCTCGCCAACCGGAGACAGGAACATGACCATGCTACGTCCCGCCTTGCTGGCTCTCCCCCTCCCCCTCATCGGCCTGTCCCTGTCGGGCTGTGCGGCGGTCGGGTCGGTGATGTCGCCCTACAGCGAGAAGTTCTCCTGCAAGAACAGCGACCATGGCCAGTGCATCCATCCCGACCAGGCCTATGCCGACGCGCTGGCAGGTAGGCCGTCCAAGTCCGATCCCGCCGTCACCAACGATCGTAAGCTGCTCGACCACGAAAAGCCGCAATCCGAAGGCGGGCACGCGCTGCCCGCTGCTCAACACGCCCCAACGGCGCTTGCCTCCAACCGCCGGGGTACGAAGATTTCCGCCGCCGGCCGACCCGCACAGCCCAATTTCGGCGCAGTGGTCGAGAGCCCTTCCTCGCCGATGCTGCGGCCCTCGCGAACCGTACGCACGCTGATCCTGCCCTATGCGGACAAGCAGCGGCCGGGTCGCCTCTATATGCCGCGCTATATCTATTCGATCGTCGACAGGCCCGCATGGGTGGTCGGCGACTATCTCGTCGAACCGGGCGGCCGGGTTCCCGCGCCGCCGGTGCTGCGCACCACGCGCGAGAACGACCCGGCAGGAGCCGCTGAACCGGCCACCGGTGCACGCCGCGACGCCCTCGAACCGGAGAGCCGGCCATGAGCGCGCGAAATACACGGGGCGGCCTCAGCTACCAGCGCCTGCGCGCGGCGGTGACGCGCGATGCCTATTCCGACTTCCTGCCGATGCTGGCCTGGGTCGAGGAGGAAGAGGCGTTCCTGTGCATCGACGATGGCTGGGGCCAGGCCTGGGAGCTCGTGCCCGCCACCTACATGTTCGCCCATGTCCAGCAGGCGCTGCTCGGACTGCTCAATATCCACTTCCCCGAAGGAACGGTGCTGCAGCTTATCACCTTCGCCGATCCCCTCATAGACCCTGCGCTCGATGCTTATCTCGACCTCAAGGTCCGGCCCGATCCGCTGGTCCAGGCCTCGGCACGGCGGACCGCAGACTATCTGCGCGCCGGATCCCGCGGGCTCGATTCCCTACACGGCATCCCGGTGCGCGACTTTCGCCTGTTCCTCGCGGTGAAGACGCGAGTGAAGCTGGGCGCCGATCTGCGTCGGCAGGTCGAGGAGCAACTGGCGAAGATGGGCATCCGCCGTCTGCCGCCATCCGAGCTTGTCAGTTTCTACCGGCGGATCTTCAACGGTGTGTTCGCGCCCGCGCCCGGCGTGTTCCTGCAGGACGGTGTCGGCGGCATGCCCGCGCCCTCGGTGGCGCGCCAGATCATCGAGGCGGGGCCCGACCTCTTTTTCGAGGGGCCGGAAGTTTTCCTCGGCAACCAGGTCGCGCGCTGCCTGACGCCCAAGGCGCCCGCGCGGCGCATCACCGCCGAGCGCGCCAACCGGCTGATGGGCGGCATGCGCGGGAGCGCCGAAGACAGCGACCAGATCGGCGGCCCGTTCCTTTCCTGTCTCTCGGTATTGTTCGACCATTCGCAGTTCGAGATTCACACGAGCGCGGACAAGGTCTCGCACAGCTTCATGGGCTTCGTCCGGAACCCAAACAGCAGTCAGCTCTCCGGCGCGATGCAACCGTGCCAGGCTGACTGCATCGCGCCGATTGGTCTTCACACGATCGCCCGGACGCTTGGGAATAAGGGATGGAGCAACGACCTGGCACTGATGCCCCAGCCCCATGATCTGGCGATAAAGGTCGTACCCGGTCGGGCCAGCCTCATAACAGAAGTGAAGAGTGGCCCCGCGCTTTGCCAACTTGGCTACCATCGATGCAACCGATGTCGGTTCGGCTGAGATATCGCCAAAGAAACGCACTTCGCCGTTCCGCTCCTTTTCCGCGACCGCAACCGAAATCTTCGCTTTCGATGTATCGAGTCCGATAAAGAGTTCGTTATACTCGCGCATGGTTCGCCCTCGCCTAGGCATGGGGATAGGCGCCGGCCCGTCCGGCGTAACCCCCGTTTCCTGCTTACTCCGAGGGCGGGCCAACTTCACCGCACGAACATACGGTCTAGGGGCTACTCAAACTGAGACAACCCATGGACAGTCAGAGGCGTCATAGCCTGGAAAGCCGATTGGGACTCAGTTTGCGGACCCCATCAGGGCCAGCAGTCTCTACCGACTGCAACAGTAGGCCGGACAGACGACTGCAACCGACCGACCGTCAAAGCGTCAATTTGTACTTGCAACGCGGGAGCCATCCACAGACGACTGTCTGATTAACACTCTGTTTCCACCGGGAACGATGTCGCCGAATTTTGATTTTATGCGGTATGAAGGAAGACGCTGCCCATCCGATCTGCCGAGAGGAGATTCTGGTCGTTGATGATGAGCCGCTGCTCAGAATGGCTTTGGTGGATTTGTTCGAGGATGCAGGCTTCCGGGTGGAGGAAGCGGGCGATGCTGGCGAAGCACTTGAACTATTGAAAGCGCATCCTTCCATCCGCATTGTCGTGACTGACATTCAGATGCCCGGATCAATGGACGGCCTGCGCCTCGCGAACTATATCCATGATGCATATCCGCCAATCGCGCTAATCGTGTGCTCGGGCGCGATATCACCTGATGGAGGCGCGCTGCCGCAGTCCGCCATCTTCATGCCCAAACCGGTCGATCACGCCGTTTTGCTACGCACGGTGAGCAAAATGTTGTCTGCGTAACGAGGCTAAGCTCCTGCTATTGCTTAGATAAGCCTTCGAAAACTAGCGAAAAGGCGGTTCCTTCGCCCACTTTGCTGGCGACTTCCATCCTTGCCCCCATCCGTTCGACAAGGTCGCGGCAGAGCAGTAGTCCCAGCCCGCTCCCCTTCTCTCCCGCAGTCCCTGGCGTCGTGACGCGGCGATCGATGCGGAAGAGATTGTCGATGGCCTGCTGCGACATTCCTACGCCGGAATCCCGAACATGGATAACGAACCGCCCGTCGGTTCCTTTCTCGCAGGCGATGGTGATGCCGCCCCCTGCTGGCGTAAACTTGATCGAATTGCCGACCAGGTTGCGCAGCACCGTCGCGAGCATGTCGCGATGGGCACGGACCATCCCGCCGCCACAATCGAATGACACCGATACGCCCTTCTCTTCAGCCGTGTGGCGGCACACACTCGTCGCTTCCTGTGCGATAGCAGCCACATCGACCATCTCGAGTTCGACATTGCCGCTATCCATCTGGAGCTGTGCCCAGTCGAAAAGGCTTTCCATCAGGGCGTGTGCCTGCACTGCCGCCTCCTGCACGGCCTGCGCACGGATTTGAACCTTCGCGGGATCCTTTTGCGCGGCGGTCCGGCTCAAAGAGTCCGAGAGACCAATGATTGCCTGGAAGGGATTGCGCAGATCATGCGCGATGATCGAAAGCAGCAAGGCCTTCTGACGATTGAGCGCATCGAGAGCGAGGGATTTTTCCTCGGCTTCCCGCTTCGCCTGCTCGAGTTCCGCCAGAAAGGCGCGCCTTGCCTTGGCATAGCGGATTGCACGCGCAAGGCCCGATGGGTTGAGCTCCGCCTTGCTCAAATGATCGAGCGCCCCCGCTCGCATCAGATCGAGGGCCGTCTCGGGGTTGGTCTCGCCGGTAAGGATCAGAACGGCATTGATACCGCACCCTGGAGCGAGCAAAGCCCCCAGCACATCGAAGGCATCGGCATCGGGCAAGCGATAATCGAGCAGGACGCAGTCGAAGGCTTTCTCGCCTGCGAGCGCTAGTCCTTCGGCAGCGTTTGCTGCCTCCGTCAGAACCCAAGTGAGGTCAGAGGCCGACAGCGCCCGCCGGACGGCCTGGCGATCGACTTCATCGTCATCGATAAGGAGGATGTGGGTCTGGGTCGGCATCGTCAGCGCGGAAACTCAACGATTCTCCAATAATGTTCAAGCAGTGATACGGCTTCCATAAAGGTGTTTGCCGGGTCCTGCTTGACGATGTAGCCCGCGACATTGTGCCCATAGGCGCGCGCCTTGTCCTCGTCCGCCTTGGAGGTGGTGATCATGAACACCACAGAGCCTTTCAGCTCCTCATCCGCCCGAATGGCTTCCAGGAATTCGATGCCGTTCATCCGGGGCATGTTGAGGTCGAGCAGGATGAGGTGAGGCTTGGGCAGCTTTTCCTGGCCGTTTTCGCCCCGCAGCACTTCCAGTGCCTCGATGCCGTCACGAGCCACTGTGATCGGGTTGGCGATCCGGCTTTTGGCGAACGCGCGCTTTAGGCCTTGCACATCGACCTCGTCATCTTCGACGAGCAACAGATTGACGGTTGGATTCATGCTCGAGATTCCTTGGAGATAGCGGGCCAGGTGAAATGCACGGTGAGGCCGCGGGCCTCATTCTCGCTCAACCACACCTGTCCGGATTGCCGTTCGACGAGCTTCCTTACAATCGCAAGCCCCATTCCGCTACCTTCCACTTCATCCCTTGGCTTGAGGGTCTGGAACATACCGAACACCCGTTCGCGGAACTGTTCGGGTATCCCTGCCCCATTATCGCTGACGGTGAACTCGTACATGTTGCCCACAGATGCCGCCTTAACCTGGATAAGGCCATGGGCCGGATCCGGGTGATGCTTTACCGCGTTTCCTATGAGGTTCTGCAGCGTCTGGGTGAGCGCGGCTTGCGCGGTTACCAGCGTAGGCAAACTCGCGTCCGCCTCGATCCGAAAGCCCTCCGGCGGGCTGATGAGGGCCGCAAGATCCGAGACCAGCGCCCTCGTATCAACCTCCCGGATCACATTGTCGTCGCGCCCGGCGCGCGAATAGGCGAGCAGATCACTAAGCAGACTCTCGAGCCGACGTACCCGGCTCTTCAGCAAATCCATGTTCGTTCGGGTATCGCCCTCCAGCTTGTCACCCAGGTCCTCCTCGATCCAGCTCGCCAGGTTCTCGATCCCGCGAAGAGGCGCTTTGAGATCGTGTGAGGCGACATAGGCGAACTGCTCGAGCTCGGCATTGGAACGCTGGAGATCATGAGCCTGATGCCGCAGCTTCTGGTCGATTTCCTTTCGATCCGTCACATCGGTAAAGAGCGCGACGACCCCAAGGATACGGCCGCTATTGGCGCGGTGGGGACGGAAGTAACCCTCGAAATCCCTCGGCGACGCGGCATCGGGCAGCTGGAAGGCAAACCGAACTTCCTCCCCGCTGAGTGCCGTCTGGAGTTCGTCGCCAGCGCCTGGGAACGTCTTTTGAGGAAACAATTGATCCAGATTTCGGCCCGAAACATGAGCTACGTCCTCCGCCGTAACGCTGAAGCGGCGCGCAAACTCCTCATTCAGAAAGCCGATGGATCTGTCCGCCTCGATATAAGCGATCATCGCCGGCATGGTATCCGCGGTCACCCGCAGGACCGACGTGCGGTCGAGTTCGATGAGGCTGTCTTTGAACACCGCGACGGCACGCGCCATGGCGCCAACCTCATTGCGGTGGTTGAGGCTTGGGATGGATACCGACGTGTCACGCGCGACAAGCCTCCGCATCGTTTCCGCCAAACCCACAAGGGGACGGGCTATGTACCGGCTGAGGGCTACTGCGACCCCCAGACTGATCAACAATGTCAGGACCAACGAAGCCCACAGGGTGAACCGCGCGGTTTCTTCCGCGCGCGCAACCAGGCGGGTCTGGACAACCAGCGAATCCTGTTCGCGCTGTTCGATAGTGGCGAGCCGTGCGCGGAAGGTGTCGAACATGGCCTTGCCCTGCCCGTCTGCTTCGATCGAACGGGCGTGATCGCGCGCCGTGGGATAGGCCATGTCCCTGATGATGACGGCGCCCACCTGACGCTGCCAGTTTCGCGCCGCTTGTTCGGCTTCTTCAAGCGCATCCAACTGAGGTTGGTTCGTGGCCAGCAGAACCTTCAGCTCCGCGATACTATGGTCGAAGTTGCGTCGCCCCTCTTCATAGGGCTGCAGACTTGTCCGACGTCCGGTCAGCAAATAGCCTCGCGCGCCGGTCTCCTGGTTGAGCATCTCGTTCTTGATGGCGCTCAGTCCGACAATGATCTGCGAAGAGCGGAAGCGCGACGCCGTCGCAGAATGCAATTGGGACAAGGTGATAAGGACGCCTCCGCTGCCGACGAGCGCAATGAGGGCGATCATCGCGATTGCGAAACCGAAAGTTCGATTCAGACTGTAGGTGTTCTCTCGCATCGCCCTTCGCATACCCAGCCTGTGGGAAAATAACAGCAACAGTTTTTAGGGTTTGGTTGGGCGCCAGACTCTGAGTACGAGCCGGTGACGATTCCAGGGATCCCGCTCGGCATTGCGGGCTTTTCTCCCCGTCGGCGGCGCGCGACGACCACCGAATCGATTACATTCATCAGCGGGTTGAGGACCGTCGAGCCCCGGCAATGCCTCGCCAGCAGCGTGACGATCTCCCTCATCGACGTTAGTGCGCCGCCCAGAACAGGCAGATAGGCCGAACGCAGGTAGTTGTCGTTTGCGCTCATCCATGACGATGGTCACGGTGCCCATGATCATGATCGTGATGCTCGTGTGCCCGTGGTGATGATAGCGGTAGGGCGCTGACGATGTTCAAGATTAGGCCAATCGCCGCCGCTACGGTCGCATTCCCGAAAGCGTGAGGGACTTCATCACTCGATACGGGAACAAACTCGGGGTCAGTCCATTTTAGAGGCCCGCGCCGACACTTTGCGCGCCTGTCGTGCAAGCGTCGCCAATCCGCCGGTTCGGGTCGCCATCCGCAACCGCGCCACAGACGCAGGATCATGTGCATACGATGAGCGTAATCCAGATTATCGCCGCAGCCACGCCCGCTGCAACTTCCCCAGCTCTCGCAAGAACCGCCATCCCGGACGTATCCACGCAAATTCGCGACCTGTCGCGATCGACGGTTTCGTGGTTCCAGGCGTACTGGCTGCAGATCATCATCGCATTGGCCATCGCCGTCGCCATCGTCTCCGCGCTCTACGCCCTGCGCGGGCTTGGCGCGCGTCTGTGCCGAAAGGAGCGCGGGCGGGGCGACTGGCGTACCATCGTCGGCCGGGCCATCACCAAGACCACCAACTACTTCATCATCATGGTCGCCATCCGTGCGGTGGACGGATACGCGCAGACGCCTCCGATGCTCGACAAGCTGGTAACGTTCCTGTTCACCCTGGCTGCGGTGATGCAAGGCGCGATCTGGGCGCGCGAGTTCATCCTCGGCGCGATAGAGCACAAGACCTCGGCCGAGCATTTCAAGGGCGAGGCGATCATTAATGCCATGGGCCTCATCCGCCTGTTGGTCAGCGTGGTGGTCTTCGCGGTGGCGGCCGTGGTGCTGCTCGACAACATCGGCGTAAACGTTACCGGCCTCGTCGCGGGTCTGGGCGTCGGCGGTATCGCCATAGGTCTGGCTGCGCAGGGTATCTTCGCCGACCTGTTCGCCGCGCTGGCGATCATCTTCGACCGACCGTTTTCCAAGGGCGACCAGATCAGCTTCGACAATTCGTCGGGCACGATCGAGGCGATCGGTCTCAAGTCCACGCGCATCCGCGCCTATACGGGCGAACTGCGGATCATCTCCAACAAGAACCTGCTCGACAAGGAAATCCTGAACGTCAGCGGGCGTGATCATATCCGTTTGCCGTTCACCATCGGCGTCGCCTACGAGACCCCGCCCGAGACGCTCGCGCGCATTCCCGGCATCCTGACCGAACTTGTCGAGGCGGAAGGCGGTAAGGCGGCAAGGGCCGGGTTCGAGAGCTTCGGCGCTAGTTCGCTCGATTTCAGCCTGCTGGTCGACGTGCCGGGCAAGGACTGGGGCGTGGCGCATCCGCTGCGCGACCGGCTGATGGTGGCGGTCGTGCAAAGGTTCGCCCAGGAGGGGATTTCCATTCCTTATCCCACGCAAACGACGTTCACCGCCGCCCCTGACGGAAAGCTGATCATGCCCTATCCGAGCCCCACGTCATCTGACGACGACGCAAGGGCGCTGTAGGCCCTTCGTCGAAGCCCCGCATGCGTTTCTGCGGAAATTGGCCAGATGGAGGCGGAAATGTAGCTTTCCCGCCATATAGCAGCGGGCCCTGCGGGCCCGAACTGCACAGTCTGCTCCTAAGGACTCCTCTTAACCGGCAGCACGGGCTGGCCGTTAGCCCTGCCGTCCTGGCCGATTTATGGGTGGGTTCTGGGCCGCGTGTGGCGCACGCTGCCGTGGCATCGCTCGCGTTATGACCAATTCCATGTACCTGCATTAGGTCGGATTCCAGGGGGCGAAACCCAGTCAGGGCTCGAAGCCTTGTGCTATGGTGCTCCTCAAGGCGGCTCTACTTTTCCTCCTCGCCAAGCTGACCGGGTGGAGGAGAGGGAACGACAGAGCCACGCCGGTTCGGCATCTGCACCGATTTCTGGCTATCTGGCGATCCGCCATTTTTTGGCAGCATGCGTTCAACGAAGGTCGCAGCGACCAGGAGTAGGACGGCGAGGGCCGTACCTGCCAGCACAAGAATATACTGCCCAGCACCGGCGGTTATGCCGACAGCCGCAGCCATCCAGAGACTGGCCGCCGTTGTCATGTTTCGTACATCGCCCCCGCGCACAAAGATCAAGCCTCCGGCGATAAAGCCGATAGCTTGTGCAAGCCCTTGTATGACGCGAACAGGGTCGCCCTCCCCATGGTGTTCCACGAGTTCCAGGGCAGACAAGGTAAGCATCCCTGAGCTCAGCGCGACTAGACCATGTGTTCGCAGGCCTGCATCATGGCCGTGGCGTTCGCGTTCGAACCCCAGCACAAGGCCCAGAAGCGTCGCGAGCCCGAGCCTCATGAGGGTGACGGAGAGATCGTCCTCAAGCATTTTCGACACTCGGCTTAAAGGTGATGACGCGATAAACGTAGTACAGCAGCACTGCTGCCATGATCGTGAGGCCAGCAGGCCCAAGATAACGATCGACGGCCGAAAATTGTCGGCCGAGGAAGTATCCGGCTCCTGCAAGAAGGCTGTTCCACACAGCCGATCCCAGCGTGGTCAAGATGAGAAACCTTGGAAAAGGAGTGCCGAACACGCCAGCCGGAATCGAGATCAGCGTGCGCAGACCAGGAATGATGTGAGCGACGGGAATGGCCCAGGAACCGTGCCGATCAAACCAAGCATCAACGTGGTCGATTTCGTTAGCCGACAAGGTAAGCCAGCGTCCGTGGCGGTCAGCCAGCTTTTTCAATCGCCGTTCACCACATTTTCCTGCCAGCCACCACCAGAAGGCGGCGCCAGTGACCGTCCCTATCGTGCCGCATATGATCACAAGTATGATGTTGAGGCCGCCGTCGGCGGCAGTGTGTAAGCGCTGTTCTGCCCCCACCTTGCGCGTTTGAAGCGTAGCGCCGAGTTTCCGCGCCCTGATTGGGCTGGAGTGCGCTGCTACTATGATAATCTCGGGTGATGATCCTGTGAGCAAGGGCGCGCAGCGGTTCGAGGTGTTTACGGGCGCGGGCAAGCGGCGAGAGTGGCCGCCCGAAGTGAAGGCCTCGATTGTTGCAGAGTGCTATTCGGGCCGGGACGGGGTCAGTGCCGTGGCTCGCCGGCATGGGCTCGATCCCTCTCAGGTTTACGCGTGGCGGCGGGATTTGCGCAAGCAGCTCGAGGCCAAGGGGGGGATCCTGCCTTCGGAAGAGCCGGAAGCGGTCGCGTTCGTGCCTGCCGTAATCGAGCCCAGCGCGGTGTCCGGTCCTGCTCCCACGCGTCCCCGCCGTCGACGTTGCGCAGCAGCTGCAGCTGTCGAGCTGGAGATCGACGGTGTGGCAGTGAAGATCGGCCGCAGTGCCGACGTCGGTGTGATTGCCGCGGTGATCGAAGCGCTCAAGGCGACGCGATGATAGGACCTGGGGCTGGCGCGCGCGTGATGGTCGCGACGCGCCCGGTGGATTTTCGCAAGGGACCTGACGCCCTGGCCGCGCTGGTCGGAGCCGAGTACGGCGGCGATCCCTATTCGGGCGTGATCTACGTGTTCCGGGCGAAGCGTTCGGACCGGATCAAGCTGGTCTGGTGGGACGGCACGGGCCTGTGTCTGATGGCCAAGAAGCTCGAGACCGGTGGCTTCAAGTGGCCGGGCATCCAGGACGGCGTGATGCGCCTGACCTCGGCGCAACTCGGTGCCCTTCTGGAGGGTCTGGACTGGCGCAGAGTGCACGGTGGACGCCGTCCCATTGTCCCGCAGATTGCCGGTTGACGGGGCCTTCGCCTACTGATTCACTGCCTGCCATGCTCATGGAAGCGGACCTCCCCGACGACGTTGAAGCGCTGCGTGCGCTCGTCCTCGAACAGGCCCGCGAGCTCGACACGCTCAAGGTTTTCCAGGCTGATGTGGAACGCCTGAAGGCGATCATCGAGGCTCTGCAGCGCCACCGTTTTGGACGCCGGTCAGAGCAGTTCGATCCTGATCAGTTCGAGCTTGCGCTGGAAGAAGTCGAGACGGCGTTGGCTGAAGCCGAGCATGCCAGGGACAAGGCAAGCCGGACTCCCGCCGAGCGCCCCCGCAAGAGCAACCGCGGTTCGCTCCCTGCCCATCTCGAACGGATCGAGCAGGTCGTCGATGTCGAGGACAAGGCCTGTCCGTGCTGCGGCGGCGCGCTCCACCAGATCGGCGAGGATGTAGCCGAACGCCTCGACGTCGTGCCCACGACCTTCCGTGTCCTCGTCACCCGCCGCCCGCGCTACGGTTGCCGCTCGTGCGAGAGCGCCATTGTGCAGGCCCCGGCACCGGCGCGGATCGTCGAGGGCGGCATTCCCACCGAAGCGCTGATCGCCCAGGTGCTGGTCGCCAAGTACGCCGATCATCTACCGCTGTACCGCCAGGCGCAGATCTACGCCCGGCAAGGCATCCAGCTTGATCGATCCACCCTGGCAGACTGGGTCGGACGGGCAGCTTGGTATCTGCGCCCCTTGCGCGATCACATCCTTGAGCGATTGCGACGATCAGAACGACTATTTGCGGACGAGACTACGGCGCCGGTGCTCGATCCGGGGCGTGGGCGAACCAAGACCGGCCAGCTATGGGCCTATGCCCGCGATGACCGACCTTGGGGCGGCGATGATCCGCCGATGGTCGCCTATGTCTATGCAGCCGATCGCAAGGGCGAACGGGCAGAAGCGCATCTCGGTGATTTTGCAGGTATCCTGCAGGTCGATGGCTATGGCGGCTATGCCGCGCTCGCCAGGCGCCGCCAGCAGATCAGCCTCGCTTTTTGCTGGGCACACGTCCGGCGCAAGTTCTACGAGCTGGCCGACAACTCGCCGGTGGCAACGGAAGTGCTGCGTCGCGTCGCCTTGCTCTATGCCATCGAAGATGAGGCGCGAGGATTATCGGCGGAGCAACGCCGGGCTGTTCGCCATGACCGCAGCCGCATCATCGTCGATGATCTTCGCCAGTATCTCGAGGCCCGCATCCGCCAGGTCAGCGCCAAGAGCAAGCTCGGCGAAGCGATCCGCTACGCGCTCACCCGCTGGGATGGGCTGTCACGCTTCCTCGAGGATGGCCGCATCGACCTCGACAGCAACACCGTCGAACGCTCTATCCGGCCCCTCGCGCTGAACCGCAAGAATGCCCTGTTCGCCGGTTCCGACGAAGGCGGCGACAACTGGGCGGTGATCGCCACGCTCATCGAAAACTGCAAGCTCTCCGGCATCAACCCGCACATCTGGCTGACCGATACGCTGAACAGCCTGGCCAACGGTCATCCTGCGAACGGCGTCGCCGAACTCATGCCTTGGACCACCGTGGGCTGAGAACACCGCTTACGGCAGTGTAGCCGGCCAGGGGCATGATCACTTCAGAGGGTATGGGAGGAAAGACATTCTCAAGCAGCATGAGCAGGCCGATGGCCCAGTACCCCATCCGCTCGACAATATCTGTGATCCATTCCGTCATACACGCCTATCCCGAAAATTAAGATTTGCAGTGCGTCACCAGGACACCCCAGCGTCATGCACGCCACTCACATTCGTGTGCAGCGCCATCATCTTGTGGGTCGACATCAGGCATTTCCTTTGCGTCGGCGGGTTTCCCAGCCCTTTTTCGCGGCCGCAGAGCGCTTTTCCGCGCTCTGACTCGATCCGCCCTTGCGGCCACCTTTGCGCGAACTTTCGTGGTTTTCTTTCTTGCCGCGGCCAGAGCCAGATTTCTTTCCGCCGCCGGACTCCTTGTTGACCGTCGCCCAGGCGCGCCTCTCTGCCTCCTCCTTGCCTACGCCGCGATCCTCATAGCCCTCTTCGATATGCTCGGCCTTGCGCTTCTGCTTGTCGGTGTAGCTCGACTTGTCTCCGCGAGGCATGATCCTTCTCCTTGTCGGTTGCCACCGCCAATCCCTTGAACGCGGCAGCAGCCAATTCGTCCCGATCTGTTTCGATCGGCTCGCCGCAATTTCTTGGTGGTCAGAAATCGCGCTTTGGCGCGATCTTCGCCAGATCGACGCGCGCTTCGAATGCATGCGCCTGAGCATTTCGAAGGTAAATCTGCCGCTGCCCGGCCCGTATTCCACGAGAACCTCGATGTTAGACCAGTTCAACGGGGCCAGCATACGGCGCACCATTCGGGCGCTTGCGGGAAAGGCCGAGCCGACCATTGACGGATGCCGGACGAACTCCCCTGCGGCAATCCATCCTGTATCTTTCACGAAAGCTTTCTCCCTGGAAGCTGATCAGAACGAGAATTTTGGCTCAGCCGGGGTAGGGATTTTTCTGCAGCAAGCCGGCCAGATGGGCGGCGTTGCCAGCCACCATCTTTGCAGTTTCCGTCACCTTTTCCGGCGTCGTCGCCAAATCCTTGAAATCCGTGGACCCCATCGCCTCGCCGACCCAGTAGCATGCCGCGACCGCTGGAATGGTCCAGCCTACATCGTTCAGGGCCTGGAAAAGCTGGGCGGATGAAAAATGCGCGCCGTCCTCGTTGCCAACGATCGCCGCCACCGCGACTTTTCCATAGCTGGGCATGCGGCCCTGATCGTCCGTCTCCGAGAGAAACGCGTCCATCCGTTCGAGCACGCGCTTGGCGACGCTGGATATCTGCCCCATCCAGATCGGGCCGCCGAAGACGAGGATGTCGTGCGCCAGTATTTTCTCGCGCAGCGCAGGCCAGGCATCGCCGTCCCCTTCGTCGGATGTTACTCCGGCTCTGATATCGAGCGCTGCCGCCCGCACTGTCTCGGTAATCGTAACCTGACAGTCGGAAAATGCCTGTTTCAACACCGCGATCATGGTGTCGGTTGAGCTGGCTTCCTTCGCGTTGCTCTTAAGGGTGCAATTGAGAGCCAGGGCCTTGAGTGCCATCAATCGTCTCCTTTGGTATCGACTGACGCAGGCGTGCGATCATCCGTTCACTGACAGGAGAACTCATCGGCAAGAAAAGGGTTCTGTCTCCAAAGGAGATGCCGCAATGACCGAGACCGCCCAGATGATCCACGAAGATGCGCTTCCCGGGCATGAAAGCAAACTCGAGCCAAAGCCCGAGTGGCAGCCTCGCTATAAGGGGGCTGAGCGTCTCAAGGACAAGGTTGCGATCATCACCGGCGCCGACAGTGGCATCGGGCGCGCCGTGGCGGCACTTTATGCCCGTGAAGGCGCTGACATCGCCATAGTCTATCTGCTCGAGGACGACGATGCCGCCGAAACGAAGCGGATCGTCGAGGCCGAAGGACGCAAGGCGATCACCATCCGCGGCGATATCGGCGAGAAGGATTTCAGCGAGGAGATCGTACGCAAGACGCTCGATGCATTCGGCAGGATCGACATTCTCGTCAACAATGCCGGCGAGCAGCATCCCGATGAGGACATCACGGACATAACCGAGGAACAGCTGCGCCGAACCTTCCAGACCAATATCTTTGGCATGTTCTTCCTGACGCAGGCCGCGCGCCCGCACCTCAAGCCGGGCGCGGCGATCGTCAACTGCACGAGCGTCACCATGTACCAGGGCAGCAAGGATCTGCTCGACTATAGCTCGACCAAGGGTGCGATCACGGCCTTTACTCGGTCATTGTCGGAAAATCTGGTCGGCGATGGCATTCGCGTGAATGCGGTCGCACCGGGCCCGATCTGGACCCCGCTCAACCCATGCGGCGGCGCAAAACCTGAGAAGCTGGAGCATTTTGGCGAGAGCACGCCCATGGGTCGGCCGGGCCAGCCCAATGAAGTCGCCCCGGCCTTCCTGTTTCTCGCCTGCGAGGATTCCAGCTACATGTCCGGGCAGGTGCTCCATCCAAATGGCGGGATCATTGTGAACGGCTAGATCGCTTCTGCCGCTCGACGGGACATAGCGCAAACCAACTGCCCGGCGACGGGAAAATCGAGCCCGGCCTGGCAAATGGGTACAGAAATTTCACCAGATGAAAGGAACTGAGATGACGGACCTGAGCCAAATCAAGGAGCATATGGAGATCATCGGCGCAGATGGCGTCCATATCGGCACTGTCGACAAGGTCGAGGGCGATCGGATCAAGATGACGAAAGCCGACAGCGGCTCGCACTCCGATCATCACCATTATTTTTCAGGAGGATTGGTGGCCGCTGTCGAAGGCAATCAGGTACGTCTGTCTGCAGCCGGATCGGCAGCCGTTCTGCTGGAAGAGGAGGAAGGTGGCGAGGCGCTCAGCGACAAGTCGTCATAAGCGCGAAAAAGTAGCCGGCCCTACGGGCCGGCCACTTCTGTCCGATCAATAGGGGTAGTCGACGCCGTAATGGCCATATACCTCTCGCCCGTAGTTGCGATCGAAAGCCGGCTCGCTGTCGCCTGCATAGCGGGGCGCCTGTTCCAGCACGCTCTTGTCGAGATTGACGACATAGCCTCCCTGATCGGTATCATAGGTCAGCACGTCCCAGGGTAGCGGATAATAATCGCTCCCCAGCCCGAACAGGCCGCCGAACTGAAGTACGGCATATTCCACCTTGCCCGAGCGCTTTTCGACCATGAAATTGTAGATAGAGCCGAGCTTTTCGCGCTGGGCGTTGTAGACGGTGGTGCCCTCAACCTTGTTCGAGGCGATTAGCCGATTGGTTTCGTCCGTGGCAATATCGGTCTGTGCCATGACATCTCTCCTTCCATGGGATGAATGATCAAGGCGAACGCGACAGAGGGAAAGGTGTATCCCGCCTCGTGATACCTGATCGTCGGACTGCCCGTAAAAGCTGCTCAACCGCTTCCCAGACTTCCTCGTCAATTGGCGTCGCCTGTAAAAAGCTTGCCGAAGGGTCTTCGAAAACTGGGAGAGCGAATTTCTCTCGACCGCGGTCCTACTCATACTTTCCCTATTCTTCCGCCAAGGTGAAGCACCAGTATCCAAGCAGATTGCCGCTCCAGATGCCCAAACCGGCGAGTGACGAGGCTGGCCGGCTGAAAACCTGCTACGCCTCTGAGAACCATTTTCGCGGGCGGACTGTAGTCCTCAGGATTTTCCCCGGCATCGCCCTGAAGGGCGCTCGGATCATCTGCCAGCCGGCTGTTCTTTTATCTCGGCCACCCTTCTCCCTTTTCGTGCGTTACGCATACTACGACCGAAACCAGGAGGTGATCGAATGCGCAAACGAGAGAAAGTAGCCGACCTCATTGCCGGTCAGAATGGACGCCAGCGCCGCAAACAGCTCTTTCGCTCGCTCGAGGATACCGCAGCTCGCGCCGTTGTCACCGCGACGGTGACTTTCGCGGTCGGTTGGGTGCTGAAGCGCATGTTCGAAAAATCGGTCAAGCAGGCGGCGAAAGAGGGCGCCCAGGACGGCGTCGACCAACAGGTCGCGCAAAATCCAGATCTCGCAAAAGCAGGCATTTCCGGCACCGCCGCGTCGCAGAGCACTGCAGATACTTGATGCCGGTACCGACAGGATGACCAAATGGCCCCGATCGTTTTATCGGGAGCACCGTCTTACTGTTGGGGAGCAACTAGACACCACAGGTATTTTGCTGGCGTTATTTCGGCTGCTCGCCATCGGTTCCATCAATGCCCGAACATGGTGCTCATATGCTCGCGGGCATCGGCATCATATTGACGTTGAGATAATACAGATCGCCCCACCGATTGTCAGCACAACGATCGCCCAGGCGAGAAGGAACGCAAGGAGGGTCCAGCGTCCATCCGATTGGGCTGCTCGACTGGGATGATTGCGGCGCGCAGTGGATTTGCTCCCCAGCTTTTCAGCCAAGGCAGCGCAGGTGAGTGCATCTACATAATCCTCGGATTCATCCTCCTCGGCCTTTCCTTCGGACAGTCCTCAAGGCCGGTGAATAGCAGCTTTCACCCAAGCATCGTTACACCGGCGCAGGCAGAAAAGCGACTGCGTCGTGGTTTATCGGCGCCAGCTTTGCGCCGCTCGCTGCGCTGTTTCTTGCTGCGAGCCCGCAGGCCGGTGTTCCGTCCTAGTGGCGCGTCGGCTGCGCTGACGGCGCTTCCAAGAACTCGGCGAAAGCCGAATCATCGCCCAGGGCGTACAGTCGCAGCGGATCGTCCGGCGTCATGCGACCGGCCTGCACCTCACGCCCGGTCACATCACGAAGTCGGCTACGGTCCAGCACGCCATCGAGAAGGCTTTCGGCCCGCAAGAACATCCAAATCTGGCTTTGCCGATGAGCGGCAAAAGCGTGGAGATCGCCCCCCGTTTCTTCGAGATGCACCGCCACTAAGTCACAGACAAGATTGAAGATCCGCATGAGGCCAATTCGGCTCTCCTCATCGGTGATGGCCTCGTGCAACTGCAGAACCTCGTCACGGAATGCGGCAAGCGGAATAGCGTCGCCCTCATTGTAAGCCATGAGGCGATTCCAAAGATCTGTGACACGCTGATCCATCATCCTGCCTTCCGTCCGTTTTAGCGATGAAGCCTTTCTCATCACCGCTGCGGGGGCTGTGCAGCATTGTCAGGGTACGCCGCCCTCAGCCTGATCCCCCTAATGGGATGCCTTGAGGCACAAGCCTATGCAAGGCGGAAAGAAAGTTCTCTTTCAGCTCAAAGCAGGCGATCTCTTTCCTGGGCCTCGACAAGGCCGTTCTTACAGTCTTTCTCGTTCCGATCCGAGGCATTTCGGCTTCGGTGCGTGGCGGCCGATCTTGGGCCACAAGCCGCGTCATGGATGTTGTTACGCCCTGCCAGGCCCCCGAAAGAGGGGCTGCCGCCTGGCAGGATACAGCCGTTATTCTCTCCACTGCGGTCGATAGGAGCGTTGAAACGCTATCCTGAAGCCGTACAGCTTCCCAACGCTGTGGTTGGGCATACCGGGCATTCCAAGGCGCGCACCTTGTGTCGGTATGTGGGAGAATGAAGGACGTGGGCACTTAGCAATCGATGCCACCTATATCGGGCGGCAGTTCTGCACAGCAATCCCTACAGGACGCAAAGCAAGCCCTATGTCCAACTCGGCACCATGGGCGAACTATGGGTCGGCTGTCCTTCCTCCGGCGCGCCCGCGATCTTGGGTCTCGCTCGATCAGGTTCGCGCGCTGCTGGGCATTTCCGGCATCGACAGGATCGCCAGGGAGAATCTTCTGGACGTGACTGTAAGCTGGCTGGCCTTACTGCGCTTGGCAAGGAGCTGAGGCTGCGATCGATTTCTGCGATGGCGGGCTCGTTGCAGTGTCCCGTATCACCGACGCACCAGGACCGGCACTGTCAGCCTGAGACTGCAGCGGTTTGCCGTTCTTGGTTAAACGCTGCGGCCTTCCTTATGGGAGCGGGTATGGCCAGAGCGCGACCGCCCCGCTCGAATGGTGATCGCATGAATTTGCAGCAGATTCATTCGTTGTCATCGGCGTTGCGCTGACCCGGCAATCGGCGCGGTGCGATCATTGCCCCGGCCAGGGCGACAGCGCCACCGATCAGCGTTGCGAGCAATCGGTCGGTTTCCGCGCCTTTGATCTCTCCGCCCGCCAGCGCGATCATCAATATGACGCTCATGGTGATGGCCGCGCTCAGAACCGCGTAACGCGCTTTCTGGAACCCGAACGCACAACCAGCGGACAACACAGCAGCACCCGCCAGCGGAAGCGGTACCGCAGCCAGCAGATGCAGCACTATCGTCGCAAGAACAATGCCGGCGACCGTGCCGCCAATTCGCTCGATGCCACGTACACCGGTATCGCGTAGCCCCGGCTTGAGAACGACCATAGCGGTCAGGGCAGCCCAGTAGCCATGCTCGACACCTGCCTTGTCCGCGGCGACTTTTGCGATGGTGATACACAGCGCCGCTCGAAGCGCGTGGAGCAGCATTTCCTGTCGGGTCGCCCGATCGCTGCGCGCTGCCGGAATTTCTTTTCCCTCGCCGATCACTCCCACCATCAATCCGACCGCTGCGATCTGGATCGCAGACCCACCCGCCACCAACACAGCCCGGCGCAGACCATCGAGCACGCTTCCGGGGAAGTGCAGCGCCAGCAGAAAGGCAATGATGATCTGGAGCCAGACCCACCACAAATCGATGTCGCGGCTGATCAACGCACCGCAAAGGCCTCCCATCAGGGCTGTCGCCGCCAGTGTCACATATGGATCGTTGCCAAGGATCGTGCCGATAAAGGCGACAAGTGTCATGCCGATTCCAGCCAGCGTCATCGCGGCCCATCGATTATGAAACACTCGCTTGGTCGCCCCGAAGCCGACCGAGAACGCCGCACCCGCTGCGATGGAGGCCGGCATCGCGGCGCCGGCACTCACACCGCCCACAAGCAACAGGGCGAACCCTGGCATCGCCAACAAAGCACTATGCGTGTTGAATCGAAATATATCTTTGAACTGAGGCATCAATCGGGGCGCCCTCCTGCAGGACACTCCTATCGTGATGATCTCGCGCTTGCCACATGCGCATGCGGACGAGAGCGGCATGTGCGACATGCATTGCCGTTTCATCACTGCCGGCTACGGCTTGCGACATGCCACGAAGCTGCCAGCAGGGTTCTCCCGTCGAGGAGCCCTTCACATCCTCGGTAATTCGGGACCTTGGGCGGTGCATTTCAATGCAGTGCGGCGCGCGGTCCACTCCGGGACTTTCCTTTCGCAGAACGCTTCCTCAACCGGTATCGGCGGGTAACCCTTCATAGCCTGTCACCAACCCTACGGACCGGATCAACGCGCAGACCGTCCCCACAATCTCGTCAGGCGGCACCGCCGCCCCTACGGCCCGCGCCAGCTCCGGGGTTCTGCCCTGGCTGTGATAGCGAGAGAGCGGGCCAATCAACCGCATCAGATCTGGCGAGGGCTCGGGCAACCCGTTCCTCAAGGCGTCCAGCAAGGCATGCTCGAGATCGAGGCCGATTTGCCGGCGGATCAAGTGGTCGTGGTAGCCTGCCTTCAAAAGGATCGCCTTGAGCCCAAACTCGGTAGCATAGGCGGCATGGCGGACGAGGACATCAAGCCCGTATTTCGGCAGGGTCTCCTCCGCTGTCTCCAGGAAATACAGGGCGTGACGGTAATGAGACACCGCCAGAATCCGGTCGAAGTCCTGGGGGCGGTGATAGAGGTTGAGGTTGTGGGATGGGTGATTGCGCGCTCCGGGACGAAGCGAATGCGGGAGGGCATCGTCCCCGATGCACCCGAGCAATTTCCCAAAGGCCTGAGCGAGGTGCATCTCTTCTTTAGCTGAGCTGCGTGTGCACTTCGCCAGTCCCTTGACCGTGCCCAGCCCATGGCGCCGGTACCAGGCGAAGGCAGAATGCTGCGGTTCGGGCAGCCTCATGGCAGCGGCCGTAATCCTGTCAAAACGCGCCTGCGCCTTTGGCTCCCGCGGTCCATCCATTGCGCGGTCGTAGAGAACGATGCCCGTGTCATAGCGATCCGTCAGGAAGTGGTTGTCTTCAACGCGGAACCGTTTGGGCTCATCGATGGTGAAGATGGACAACGTGATCGTCGCCAGGTGATCCACTTCCGCTTTAATGATATGTCGGGCCTCATCCAGATGGCGTGCCCTTCCCTTATTGAACTCGGGATCGACGAATGCCCAGAGTTCGAATTTGGAGAGTTCAAGTTGGTGCTTGTCGATCTTTTGCGGATCGGCGTTGTCGCCCACGAGCATGAGCCAGTAGAGCGAGCCGTACCCGAACGCACGTTCCTGCCCGTCATCGAGACAGGCACATAATATCCGCGTCGTGCGCTCGATCGCTATTCGGTCGTGGGGACATAGATGCATGACGCGCGGCGGAACGCGCTGTCGCAGCTTTTCGAATTCCTCGACAGTGACGTGATCGCCCGTACGGCCCGATAGGGAAGGTGCATCGTCTCCACGGCTTTCGTGCATGGGAATCTCCATCCCGCATCCATGGCGGATGAGGCGGAAGTGCCGAGGCGGATGCGGTGACGATCCCGAACTCCCGCGCACTGGACGCGGGAGCCGCCGGGACTGCTAACACGCAAATGACATGCGCCGCCGTCTTTCACCCGAAGGTTTGGACATGCACGGCGGCATCCCGGAAAACAGAGTTTCCCGAGCTTCCTTGGCCATTTGCGGGATTAGCAGTCCCGGCCCTGCCCTTTTCGCAGCGCCCTCGCCTTCTAGCACTCAACCATAGGGAAGCAAAGTTTGCTGATGCCGTTCCTTATCCCGACCAGCGAGCCGCTGATCGCGGGCTAGCGACAGCCCCATGCACCGGTCATCGACACCTTTGCCTGGTGCGGCGACGTAGATTACGCGGCGATGCAGATTGCGCGGGAACGAGCCGAAGGCATTAGGGATTAGGAGAATCTGCGAAGGAGAGGATCGATGGCTGCACGTCCCTATTGGAAAGGTCAGATCCGACTGGCGCTGGTCTCCATTCCCGTTGAAATCTATTCGGCGACGAGGAGCGGCGCCACGATCGCGTTCAACCAGATTCATGAGCCCTCGGGCCAGCGGATCAAGTATGAAAAGGTCGTGCCGGGGATCGGCCCGGTCGACGTCGATGAGATCGTCAAGGGCTTCGAATATGCCAAGGGCGAATATGTCCTGCTCGACGACGACGAGATCGAGGGGGTCAAACTGGAGAGCAAGAAGACGCTCGAGTTGACCCAGTTCGTCGATAGCCATGACATCGACGCGATCTATTTCGAGAAGCCCTATTATGTCGTGCCGGCCGACGATCTCGCCGAGGAGGCCTTCATCGTCCTGCGCGAGGCGCTCCGACGCACCCGCAAGATCGGCCTCGGCCAGCTCGCTATGCGCGGACGGGAATATGTCGTCAGCATAAAAGCTTGCGGGCGCGGCATGGTGATGGAGACACTGCGATACGCCGATGAGGTCAATAAGGCGACGAGCTATTTCCGCGAGATCGGCGATACCGATCCGGACGAGGAATTGCTCGACCTCGCCACCACCTTGATCGACAAGAAGACCGGCAAGTTCGATGCGAGGGAGTTTCACGATCGCTATGCCGACGCGCTCAAGGAGCTGATCGAGCGCAAGAAGAAGGGCAAAACGCTTAACATCGAGAGCGATGACAAGGGCAGCGATTCGCGTGGTTCCAACGTCGTCGACCTGATGGCCGCGCTCAAGAACTCGCTCGGCTCATCGGGTGGTGGCTCGTCCAAGGCGGCGGCAAAGAAGACCAGCAAGGCTGCCGCGAAACCGGCCGCCAAGAAGGCTGCGGCCAAGCCGGCCACGAAACCGGCTGCGCGCAAGCGGGCCTGATCCGTGGCGGACAGATCAGACTCGGTAGCGGCGACCGTCGACGACGATGCAGCGTTTGCCGAAGGCGCCATCACGCTGTGGGCCAATCTGCTGACGTTGATCGGCACGCACTTGCGAGAAACCGGCACACCCCGCCAGGAAGTGCTCGACATGCTCACCATGCTTCATGAGACCAATGAGGAGACGATCCGGTCGCCGCGCGCGCGGGCCGTCGCTTCTCGCCATCTGATGTCGGTTTGTTGATTGCTACTGAGATGTGACCCGGGGTTTCCATTGAGAAATGACCCGGGTGGGTACGGGTTATGTGCTGCCGATGACCGGCAGGTTCAAGATGTTGGCTTCTCCTTTCTGGTTTTGGGCGCAGCGGTGCTGGCGCGGAAGCGGAAGCTATCGTTTCCGGTCTCCAGGATGTGGCAGTGGTGGGTAAGCCGATCGAGCAGCGCGGTTGTCATCTTGGCATCGCCGAACACGCCGGACCATTCGCTGAAGCTTAGGTTGGTGGTGATGACGACGCTGGTGCGCTCGTACAGCTTGCTGAGCAGATGGAAGAGCATGGCGCCGCCTGATGGGCTGAAGGGCAGGTAGCCCAGCTCATCGAGGATGAGCAGGTCGAGGCGTAGCAGGCGTTCTGCCAGTTGGCCGGACCGGTTCAAGGTCTTTTCCTGCTCAAGCGCGTTGACGAGATCGACCGTGGAGAAGAAGCGGGCCTTCTTGCGGTGATGTTCGACAGCCTGGACGCCCAGCGCCGTTGCGATATGGCTTTTGCCGGTTCCGGGCCCGCCGATCAGCACGACGTTGTCGGCGTTTTCCATGAAGTCGCCCTGGTGAAGCTGACGCACTAGCGCTTCATTGATCTCGCTGGCGGCAAAATCAAAACCAGCCAGATCCTTGTAGGCCGGGAAGCGGGCCGCCTTGATCTGATAGGCGATGGACCTGACCTCCCGCTCGGCCATTTCTGCTTTCAGGAGCCCAGCCAACATCGGCAAGGCAGCATCGAAGGCAGGCGCGCCCTGCTGGATCAGTTCGTCGGCGGCCTGAGCCATGCCGAACATCTTGAGGCTGCGCAGCATGACGATGACCGCAGCGCTGGCGGGGTCATGACGCATGGCGGATCTCCCTCAGCCTGTCATAGCGAACGACATTGGCCTCGGGCTCCTGCGTCAGACGCAGTGCCTGAGGCGCATCGATCGGCGCTGCTGGAGGCGCCTTGCCATCGATCAGTCGATGCAACACGTTGAGAACGTGGGTCTTGGTGGCGACACCAGCTTCCAGGGCTAACTCAACCGTCCTCAGGACAGCCTGCTCGTCGTGATGAAGAACCAGGGACAGGATCTCGACCATCTCTCGGTCGCCGCCTGGGCGCTTGAGCAGATGGCCCTGTAACTCCCGAAAGGCCTCGGGCATCTCGAGAAAGGGTGCACCATTGCGCAGGGCGCCGGGCTTGCGCTGGATCACCGCCAGATAATGCCGCCAGTCATAGATTGTGCGTCCCGGCTTGTTATGAGAACGATCGATAAGGCGGGCATGTTCGCACACGATCTGGCCTTCGGCCGCTATGACAAGACGATCCGGGTAAATCCTCAGGCTGACCGGACGGTTCGCGAACGAAGCAGGCACCGAATAGCGGTTGCGGTCGAAGGCGATAAGGCAGGTTGGCGATACGCGCTTGATCTGCTCGACAAAGCCATCGAAGGGCCGGCCCAGCGGCATCAGGCAGGACGCTTCCTGGGCATGCACATCGGCCACAGTGCCGGGCATGGCGCCATGCTGGATCTCGCTCCATTGGGCGATGCATTGAGCTTCCAGCCAAGCGTTCAGTTCAGCCAGACCAGGGAAACTGGGCATCGGTTGCCACAACCGGCGCCGGGCATCCTGGACATTCTTCTCGACCTGCCCCTTCTCCCAGCCAGAAGCCGGATTGCAGAAATCCGTCTCGAAAAGATAATGGCTGGCCATTGCAGCGAACCTGGCATTGACCTGCCGCGCCTTCCCCGTCCCGATCTTGTCGACAGCGGTCCTCATGTTGTCGAAGATGCCGCGCTGCGGCACACCACCCAGCACCCGGAATGCCTGCGTCAGCGCGTCGAACAGCATCTCATGGGTTTGAAGCAGATAGGCTCGCACGATGAAGGCGCGACTATGCGCGAGTTTGGTATGAGCGACCTGCAGTTTCGTCACTTTGCCGTCCAGCACGGCATAATCCTCGCTCCAGTCGAACTGGAAGGCCTCGCCAGGCTGGAAAGCCAAAGGAACGAACGTCCCGCGTCCGCTGGTCTGCTGTTCATACTGAAGCTCGGTCCGCCATCGGCGGGCAAAGGCGGCCACCCGGTTATAGGAGCCATCGTAACCCAGCTCCACCAGATCCACGTAGAGTTGCTTGGCGGTCCGCTTCTGCTTGCGGGATTTCTTGGATTCCACCCGCAGCCAAGCCGACAGCTTGTCCGCGAAGGGATCGAGTTTGCTGGGGCGCACCGGAACCCTGAAACTGGGCTCCACCGCATCGGAACGCAGGTATTTGCGAATGGTGTTGCGCGATAGGCCGGTCCGTCGCTTGATCTCCCGAATGGAAATCTCCTGCCGGAAATGCCATCGGCGGATCACACTGAGTAAGTCCATGTCGATCACTCCGAGACCCTCCGACTGACAGCCGGAGGGGAGGGAAACATGGGTCAATTCTCAGTGGAAACTTATAGCGCCCCCGGGTCACATCTCAGTGGCAATCAACAGTCGGTTTATCGTGCCCTTGGCGAAGCCTGAGCGATCAGGCGTTCGGCCCGAAGCGCCGCCGTTCGGGATCGCGTGCGTAGCGAAAACGGTCCTTGATCAGCTCATTGAAGAAGCTTCCGGCCGAAGCCGCATGGCAGAAGCCCTCGAAGGTCTCGGCCGGCACGTCATAATAGAGATATGTGCCAGTATCGCGAAACGAGATCGACAGGATGCCGAGATCGTCATCGAAGCCGATGCGATCGATCATAGCGGACTGAGAGAAGCGGTGCGCGCGCATATCTGGAGAACTGCGTATCGTTGCGTGTCGTTCCGGGCGTCGCGTCATCTGGAACCCATAAGATGCCGAGGCGATCCTGCCGCACTTGCAAATGCTGGCATGGCAGGCTCGTCGTAAGATGGCAGAGGTCAGCGACGACGAGCTCCGCGAGATGGCGCAGCACCGGGGGCTGAGACTGGTCAAATCGCGGCGGCGCAAGCCCGGCACCGGCGACTTCGGGAAATATGGCCTGACCGATGCGGGCGGCAAGGCGCTGCTCGGTATCGGCTACGATGGCCTGACCGCGAGCGCCGACGACATTCAGGACTATCTGCGTAGCAGCGAGCAAAGCACATGGAAGCAGTCGGCCGACGCGACGCCCGACCGACCTGCCCCCAGAGACAAACCCCGCCCGGCCGAGCCCGAGGAGGACGAGGAACCCATCCGCCGCCGGGCAAAACCGGTGTTACGAGATCGTCCGGCGCCGCGTAGACGAGAAGAGCCAGGTCCGGCACGGAAACCTTCCAAGAAGGCGCGTCCGCAGCCTTCACTCCGGCTCGTCCCGAAAGCTGAGCCAGCGCCCCAGCCCGATCCCGAGCCTTTGCCCGCACCCGAACCGGAGTTGCGTATTCGCGCTGTCACCGCGAACGATGCTGGTTCGCTGGCGGCGCTTCTCGGCCAGCTCAGCGGCGTATCGCTCGGTAGCAGGGAGGTCGCAGACAATCTCGCGGCAGCCCGAAAGGCGAAGGCCGGCATGGTGGTCGCCGAGCTGGGCGATATCGTCGGCTGCTGCGGATGGGCGGTTGTAGCGACTGTCCACCGCGGCCCGATCGGGCGCGTGACAGTGCTCATAGTCGACAAGCGCCATCGTCGCCGCGGCGTCGGAACGGCGATGGTGGCGGCCGCCGAGACCGCACTGGCGAAGGCCGGCTGCCGTCAAATCGAGGCGATGAGCGACATCACGATCGACAACAGCCACAATTTCTTCCGCTCTCTGAAGTTCGAACAGGCAAGCTATCGCTTCGTCCGCACGATCGGCGAAGGGGCGAGCGGGGAACGAGTGCACCACCGTACGAATTAACGGGGTGATCGGAAATCAATATGGCCAGAGCCTCGAGAGCGAACAACACTTCGGCCGACGAGCGCCTCGCAAGATATCGCGAGAAGCGCGACTTTGACCGTACGGCCGAGCCGTCGGGCGCAACCGAGCCGACGAGCGGCAACGGGTTCGTCGTCCAAAAGCATGCGGCGTCACGCCTCCACTATGATTTCCGCCTCGAACTGGACGGCACGCTGGTGAGCTGGGCGGTCACTCGCGGGCCGAGCAGCAATCCCGACGACAAGCGCCTCGCGGTCCGCACCGAGGATCACCCGCTCGACTATGCCCGGTTCGAAGGCACGATCCCCAAGGGCGAATATGGCGGCGGCACGGTGATGCTGTGGGACAATGGCACCTGGGAATCGATCCCCGGCAAGGATCCTCGCCAGACGCTGCCCGAAGGTCACCTCCATTTCATTCTTCACGGCCGGCGGATGCAGGGTGAGTGGATCCTCTTTCGTCTGAAGCCGCGCGGCAAGGAAAAGGGCGAGAACTGGATTTTGCGAAAGGTGCAGGATGAATTCGCCGGCGGCTCAGACGATCTGATCGGCACCCATCTTACCAGCGTCGATACGGGGCGCACGATGGAGGAGATTGCAGCGGGCAAGGCTGTGCGCAAGCGCAAGGCGGGCGCCAAAGCGTCACCTGCGGCGGCCGGCAATTCCAGAACGCCCGCCGCCGCGCCCGCCCGCCGCAAGAAATCTGGCCTATTGCCGCCGTTTCAGCCGGTGCAGCTGGCCGCGCTCGTCGATCATGTCCCACCGGGCGATCGCTGGCTGCACGAACTCAAATATGACGGCTATCGAACGCTCCTCGCGATCGGTGGCGGCGAAGGGCGCGCCTATACGCGCTCGGGTCTCGACTGGTCCGATCGGTTCGCCGGGCTGATCACCGACGCGTTGAAGCTGAACGTCGGCAGCGCGCTGATCGATGGCGAGGCGGTGGTGACCCTTCCCGACGGCCGTACCAGCTTTCAGGCCCTGCAGGCGGCGCTCAAAAGCGATCCTGACGCGATCGACTATTTCGCCTTCGACCTGCTTGAACTGGACGGCGAGGATCTGACCCGGTCGCCGCTGATCGAGCGAAAGGAGAAGCTGGCGGCGCTGATCGGCGAAGCCAAAGGGCGCATCCGCTATTCCGATCACATCGTCGGCAATGGCGAGAAGCTGCTAGCCAGCTTCTGCGGCGCCGGCCTCGAAGGGGTGATCTCGAAGCGCGCCGACGCGCGATACAGCGGCTCGCGCTCGGGCACTTGGCTCAAGACCAAGTGTATCCGCCGGCAGGAGTTCGTCATTGTCGGCTGGACGCCCTCGGATAAGCAGCGCGGGTTCCGCTCGCTGCTGCTCGGCGTCAACGAGAATGGGAAGCTGCGCTATGCCGGCAAGGCCGGGACCGGCTTTACCGCCGATGAGATCGAGCGGCTCATGGAAATCATGGCGCCGCTCGCGCGCAAAGGCCCGACCGTCGACGCGCCCCGCGCCGCTGTTCGCGGCGCGCATTGGATCGAACCCAGGCTTGTGGCCGAGATCGCCTTTGTCGAGTTCACCGACGAAGGCGTGCTGCGTCATCCGAGCTATCTTGGGCTTCGCGAGGACAAGAAGCCCGAAGCCGTCGTGCTGGAGACCGAGACACCGGTTGCCATCGCGACCACCCCGGCCCGCAGCAGCGTCAAGATCAGCAATCGCGAGCGGGTGATCTTTCCGGAAGGCAAGCTCACCAAAGGCCAGCTCGCCGATTATTATGAGATCGTCGCGCCGATCATGCTGCCTTGGGCCGGCAGCAGGCCGATCAGCCTCGTACGCTGTCCGCAGGGTCGATCGAAGAAATGCTTCTTCCAGAAACATGACGCCGGCAGCTTTGGCGACGACGTCAAACAAGTCGGCATCCGCGAGAAGGACGGCCATGACGAACCCTATCTGTTCGTCGATACGCCCGCCGGCCTGCTCACCTGCGTCCAGATGGGCACGATCGAGTTTCATGGCTGGGGCGCGCGGATCGAGGATGTCGAGAAGGCTGATCGCCTGGTTTTCGATCTCGATCCCGACGAGGGACTGGATTTCCAGGATGTCGTCTCGGCGGCGTTCCATGTGCAGGACGTGCTCGCTCAGATGGGTCTCACGACCTTCCCGATGGTCACCGGGGGCAAGGGCGTCCATGTCATCGCGCCGCTCACGCCCTCGGCCGAATGGCCGGTAGTAAAGGACTTCGCACATCGCTTTGCTTTGGCGCTCGCCCAGGCCGAGCCGGGCCGCTTCACCGCCGCGTTGGCCAAGGCGAAGCGCACGGGCAGAATCTTCATCGACTATCTGCGCAATCAGCGCGGCGCGACCGCAGTCATGCCCTATAGCGCGCGGACACGCGAATATGCGCCGATCGCGGTTCCGCTGACCTGGGAGGAACTGCGCGATCTCGACAAGCCATCGCACTGGCATATCGGCGATGGAGCGGAGATGGTGAAGCGCGCGGCGTCGAAGAACCTTGCCCATTGGGGGCGCGCCGATCAGATCCTTCCCGACCTGTGATCATCGCAACCTACAATGTGAATGGGGTCAATGGCCGCTTGCCGGTGCTGCTGCGTTGGCTGGCCGAACGCCAGCCCGACATCGTCGTCCTGCAGGAATTGAAGGCGCCGCAGGAGAAATTCCCGCTGCGAGCGATCCGCGATCTTGGCTATGATGCGATCTGGCACGGGCAAAAGAGCTGGAACGGCGTCGCCATCCTCAGCCGTGTCGGCGAGATTCACGAAACCCGCCGGGGTTTGCCCGGCGATCCCGATGACAGTCACATCCGCTATATCGAGGCGGCGGTCAACGGAATCCTGATCGGCGGCCTCTATCTACCCAACGGCAATCCCAGACCCGGCCCCAAGTTCGACTATAAGCTCCGTTGGTTCGAGCGCCTGATCGCGCATGCTGCGGGGCTGCTTGAAACCGGCCTGCCGGTGATGCTCGCCGGGGATTTCAACGTCATGCCGACCGAACTGGACGTCTACAAACCCGAGCGCTGGCTCGACGACGCGCTGTTCGCGCCCGAGGTGCGCGCGGCTTATTTCCGGCTGCTCGACCAGGGCTGGGCCGACGCATTGCGCATCCTCCACCCGGGCGAGACGATCTACACATTCTGGGACTATTTTCGGAACGCCTACGCCCGCAACGCCGGTCTCCGGATCGATCATCTGCTGCTCAGTCCGGTGCTCACCGACCGGCTCACCGACGCGCAGGTGGACCGCCACGTGCGCGGCTGGGAAAAGACCAGCGACCACGCACCGGTCTGGATCGAAATTGCCGGCAAGCCGGTACGCCGCCGGAAGTCCGCATCGGCAAGGAAGAACGATGCGATGTCGTGATATTAGAGGCTTTTCCCTGAACGATTTTCCCCGAGTGCGCTGAATGACGGGTTTGAACCGTACCGACAGGTCTATCGTAGCTGGCTGTCCTTGCTCCCGCGCCGGTTGATCCCGACAGCGCGCATATTCGCATCCCGCTTCGCCTGGCACGCAACGCAGGTCCGCGTACCCGGCAAGGCGGCGCGGCGAGCCTGCGGAATGTCCTCGCCGCAATCGTCGCATTCGTCGCTACCTTCGCCCGTCGGCATCATGCCTCGGGCTCGCAAGACAGCATCGGTCACCGTATCATCGATCTGATCCTGTACGGCGCCATCGCGCGCCCATCCGTTCGCCATGTCGGATTCCTCGATCAAGTAATTGCGACCCCCCTAGATAGGGAGCGACATAAGCGATTACAAAGATGCACTCGAATGCGAGCGGTACCCGCCTATGAAATCTTTGTCCGCCAATGAGGAACGTCGCCATGGATCATTCTGAAGCCTAGGCTATCTTGTCCTCGTGAGCTGCAGGAATGCTCCACTGCCTAAATGCGGGCCGCCCAATTTGGCAGGTAACGAGCATCATGTTAATTTCTCCGCGAGGAGAACGATATGACCCGCGTCGCCCTTTATGCCCGCTATTCCGACGACAAGCAGAGTGCTGCCTCGATCGAGGATCAGTTCCTAATATGCCGGGAGCAGGCGAAGCGTGAAGGCTGGCATGTTATAGGCAGCTACAAGGACGCTGCGATCTCCGGCGCCAGCGTTATCCTGCGCCCCGGCATTCAGGCCCTCGTTCAGGACGCACAGATGGGCCGGTTCGATGTTCTGCTCGCGGAGGCGTTGGATCGCGTATCCCGCGATCAAGCCGACGTTGCAACGCTCTACAAGCACCTGCAATTCGCTGGCGTGAAGATCGTCACGCTGGCTGAAGGCGAGGTGTCCGAGCTACATGTCGGCCTTAAGGGCACCATGAATGCCCTGTTCCTCAAGGACCTTGCGAAGAAGACCCATCGTGGCCTGCGCGGACGCGTCGAGAAAGGCAAGTCTGGTGGTGGCCTGTGCTACGGCTATGACGTTGTTCGCCGCTTCTCCAGCGAAGGCGAGGCAGTCCATGGCGAGCGCAGCATCAATGCCGTCGAAGCCGAGGTGGTGCGTCAGGTCTTCCGGCAGTTCGCCAACGGACTCAGCCCTCAGGCGATTGCGCGACGCTTGAATGAAGCAGGCATACCCGCGCCGACCGGCACACTTTGGACGTCGACGACGATCCGGGGGCACGCAAAGCGTGGGACCGGTCTGCTTAACAACGAGCTCTATATCGGGAAGCTGGTCTGGAACCGGCTTCGCTATCTCAAGAATCCTCAGACCGGCAAGCGCGTGTCACGGATCAATCCGCAATCGGAATGGATCGTCACCGACGTCCCCGATCTACGGATCGTCGATGAGGAACTGTGGCAGGCAGCCAAGGCAAGACAGGAAGATATAGCGGTCCAGTATGCCGGCGTGATCGAAGCGACGCGCGCGGCACACAACAAACTGAACCGAACCCGTCGGCCGAGGAGCCTTCTCTCCGGCCTCGTTTACTGCGGATGCTGCGGCGGGTCTTATACCCTTCGCGGGCAGGGGCGGTTTGCGTGTTCGAACCATATCGACACGAGAAGCTGTTCGAACGGGCATAGCATCTCTCGTGAGAAACTGGAGGCGCGGGTTCTCGATGGCCTCCGCGATCGGATGATGAGCCCCGAAGTGGCCGCCAAGGCCATTCGCACCTGCGTAGAGGAGACCAATCGTCTGAACCGCGAGCGCCGGGCAACCGACACGGCAGATCGCGCTGAACTCGAGAAGGTTTTGAAAGCGATCAAGGGCGTTCTGGACATAGTGGAAGAAGGCAAGGGAACACGCACCCTCGTCGACCGCCTTCTCGATCTGGAAGCACAGGAGGACACCATCCGCGCCCGTCTAGCTGCCGCGCCGGCTGATGTTCCGGATATCCATCCCAACATCGCCGAGATTTATCGCGGCAAGGTCGAGCGCCTGGCAGACGCCCTGGTCTGTCCCGAAGAGCGCGAAGAGGCCGCCGACGCCCTGCGCGGGCTCATCGAGCGCGTCGTCCTGACGCCGGGCACCAGGCGCGGCGAAGTCAACGCTATGCTGCATGGTGAATTCGGTACCATCCTGGATTGGCTGGAGCGGCAGCAATCCGCCAAAAACGATACCGCCCCCGGCGCTGGTGCGTCGGAGGTGTCCGGTATGTCGGTATCGGTGGTTGCGGGAGTAGGATTTGAACCTACGACCTTCAGGTTATGAGCCTGACGAGCTACCGGGCTGCTCCATCCCGCGACACTGGGCTTTTGTGTGGCCCTGATAAGCAAAAAAGGGCGGCTTTTGGCCGCCCTGTTTTGTAACATTGTGATGGGTTTTTTATCCGTTGCTATGCGCGTGCTTCAATGCCTGGCGACGCCCTACTCTTCCAGTGCTTGAGCAATAGTACCATCGGCGCAGACTGGTTTCACGGCCGAGTTCGGGATGGGATCGGGTGGGTCACAGACGCTATGGTCACCAAGCAATGAAGCAGGCGCATAACTGCGGGTTTTTAATCGATACCGTGCACAATTTTGAGTGTTTGATGTTCGTATATCTGGGCTGGCTTAAAACCACGCCATCAGCGTCTTAGCTGTTTCCAGCATTGTCGTTGATGGTGGGACTCTTAAGCGCGAACAGAGCAATTAGGACTGGTTAGCTCCATGCGTTACCGCACTTCCACATCCAGCCTATCAACGTCGTGGTCTACGACGGCTCGATGAAATCTTATCTTGAGGGAGGCTTCCCGCTTAGATGCTTTCAGCGGTTATCCCGTCCATACATAGCTACCCTGCTGCGCCACTGGCGTGACGACAGGTACACCAGAGGTATGTTCAACCCGGTCCTCTCGTACTAGGGTCAACTCCTCTCAAATTTCGACGCCCACGGCAGATAGGGACCAAACTGTCTCGCGACGTTCTGAACCCAGCTCACGTACCACTTTAATTGGCGAACAGCCAAACCCTTGGGACCTGCTCCAGCCCCAGGATGTGATGAGCCGACATCGAGGTGCCAAACGATTCCGTCGATATGAGCTCTTGGGAATCATCAGCCTGTTATCCCCGGCGTACCTTTTATCCGTTGAGCGATGGCCCTTCCACGAGGGACCACCGGATCACTATGACCGACTTTCGTCTCTGCTCGACTTGTCAGTCTCGCAGTCAGGCGGGCTTATGCCATTGCACTCTAACAGACGGTTTCCAACCGTCCTGAGCCCACCATCGCGCGCCTCCGTTACTCTTTAGGAGGCGACCGCCCCAGTCAAACTACCCGCCACAGAGGGTCCCTGCACCGGATAACGGTGCGAGGTTAGACATCAGAAAACAACAGGGTGGTATTTCACCTATGGCTCCACATCAACTGGCGTCAATGCTTCAAAGCCTCCCACCTATGCTACACAGTTCTTTCCTAATGCCACTCTGAAGCTGCAGTAAAGGTGCACGGGGTCTTTCCGTCTAACCGCGGGTACTCCGCATCTTCACGGAGAATTCAATTTCGCTGAGCATATCCTGGAGACAGTGGGGAAGTCGTTACGCCATTCGTGCAGGTCGGAACTTACCCGACAAGGAATTTCGCTACCTTAGGACCGTTATAGTTACGGCCGCCGTTTACCTGGGCTTCAATTCAGAGCTTGCACTCCTCCTCTTAACCTTCAGGCACCGGGCAGGCGTCAGGCCCTATACGTCGTCTTGAAGCCGACTTAGCAGAGCCCTGTGTTTTTGCTAAACAGTCGCTACCCCCTGGCCTGTGCCCCCCATCAAAAGTTGCCTTAAGATGGGGCCTCCTTCTTCCGAAGGTACGGAGGCAATTTG